>CAWHWG010000006.1:0-1057771 GCA_963832985.1 Rubricoccaceae bacterium | reverse complement strand
TTCGAAGAGCGCGCCCTCGAGGGCGAGAAAAAACAGGACGCCACGTTGCCTTCCTCGAGGACGGCGCGGCTACAGGGCACACTCACGCCCCCTCCCCCGATGCGCGCCTTGCTCCTCGCCGCCCTCCTCACCACGGTCGCCGCGGCACAACCCTCCGTCACCGTCTCCGGCCTCGCGGCCATCCCACAGGGCGAGTTCGCCAACGCCCTCGACGCCGTCGGCGGGGGACTCTCTGTGGGCTGTTCTACGCCGTCCCTGGCAGCCCCGTCGCGTTCGGCCTCGAGGGCGCCGGGTCGATCTACGGCTACGAGCGTCGCGAGACACCGCTGTCGCTCACCATCCCCGACGTCCGCGTCGGCGTGACGACCTCGAACAACATGGCGCAAGGCTCGCGGTGTTTCGCCTTCAGGTGCCGCGCGGCGGCGTGCGCGCCCTACGCCGATGCCGTCGGTGGGCTGACGTACCTGTTCACCCAGACGACCGTCGGCGACGACGACTATTACGACGGCTACGGTGAGCCCTTCTCGTCGACCAACTTCGAGGACGTGGCGCTGACGTACGGCGCTGGCGCCGGTGTCCTGATCGAGCTCCACCGCGGCGCCTCCGATGACGGCCGTCCGACGTCGGTCGCCCTCGACGCGCGCGTCCGCTACCTCGTCGGCGGCGAGGCCACCTACCTGGGGCGTGGCGACATCGAGCGGTTCCGCGACGGCACCATCGACCTGTACCCGCGGACCTCGAGGACGGACATGGTCGTGCCGCACTTGGGCGTCTCGTTCACGTTCTAGCAGCGGTCGTCCTCGAGGGCGTCGACGCGTGCCGCCTCGAGGGCGGACCGTCCTGAGATCGCGGTGCGACGCCCCGACTAGGTCGCCGCCATCGCGGGACCGAGGTCTCGACAGGACTCATAGACCGAAGAAGCGACAGGTCCAAGATGCTGAACCCGACCTTCGAGAACACCGGGAGCAACACGAACAGAACAGAGTCGATGGTCTGGCTGAACACGCCCAGACCCGACGGTCCCAGCAGCCACGTCAGCGGGTACCCGATCCAGAACACTGCGAGGTATCCCGCCACCTTCCGATAGGCGCTCCCGACCTCGAGGTCGGCCTCGGCGACGCGGCGGAGCGGTCCCCAGACCGTCGCGAAGATGATGATCAGCGCCGCCACCCCAATTCCGAAGTAGACGAACCGCGCGGGGCCGTCTGACAGGTCACCGATCAAGCCACACAGGATCATGACGATGTCGGCAACGACCAACGTGATGAGCGTCGGGACGTGACGGCTTTTGTCGGCCCTCGTCGTCGCGGTCATCCACAGCGCCGCTAGCAAAAGCGGGGTCGTGACCACCCAGTCGGCATAGCGAGCCCAATAGGTGGTCTGGCCTGCGATCTCGGCGGTGCCGTAGCCAAACGCCATCGCGAGGTATGCCAGCCCCGACCACACCGGGATCGAGATCGCCACGATGTATTCCCAGACGGGCACGCCCCGAGGATTGCGCGCCCAGGCCGCGAACAGCAGGGCGCCACCAGCCATGCAGGCGACGTAGACGAAGTGGAGTGTGGCGTCGAGGGACATAGTCGGAGGAGTGGACTTCCGTGGCTACTCCACTCGGCAAGGCTTGGACCACCCACTCGCAAATGTAGGGATCCCCCCCAGTCTATAGCACGACTTCGAAGCCGTGCTGTCACTCGCACGCTGCACGCTACGACCGCCGCACCACGCGGCCCGTCGCATGAGCCAACGCGTCCTCGATTGCAGCCGTCGCTGCGGCAGGGTCGTCGATCCAGAAAATGTGGCCGGCATCGCGGAGAACGCGGACGCGTGAGTTGGGAAGCCGCGCGGCCAGACGAGGGGTCATGGCGGCCTCCGGATCGAGGTAGTCACAGTCTCCAATCACGTATGCCACCGGACCCGGGAAGGCCTCGAGGGCGGGAATCATCCGCGACCACGCGGCCTCGAGGGCGGGCATGTTGGCATCAGCGAAGATGGCGTCGGCAACCTGCTGGCGGTAGAACGCGCGCCCGACGCCCCGAAACTGACGCCACCGTTCGGGATGGCATGTGTTGTAGGCTGCCGTTCCGGCTCGGTAGCGGCTGAATAACGCCTTCTGGATTCCTGGCGTGGTCATCACCTGCTCCGTCGTCAGCGTGTCGGGGTCGGGGAAGCCCTCGGCCTCGAGGACGACTGCCAAGCGGCGCTCAGCGTCCTCGTTGTACCGGCGGAACCGCTCACGAGCGGCAGCCGAGTCGGCAGGTGGAACGAGGCGCGGATCGGTCGGTGGTTCCTCGAACGAACCGAGGTCCGGCAGCGCGGGCGCTAGCAGCGCGAGGCCGCGGACGCGCTCGGGGTGGCGGTCGAGGTAGCCGTAGCTGATTGTCGCCCCCATCGAGTGCGCCATGAGCGTGAGGTGCCTGAGCCCGAGTTGGACACGCAGGGCCTCGAGGTCGCTGACCATCGCGTCGAACGTGAGCAAGCTGTCGTCCTCGACGGGCGACAGCACCGATCCACGCTGATCGTACAGGATGAAGTGGTATCGGTCGGCAAGCGGGAGGAGCGGGTCGATGAGGTACGAGTGCTCGGCCCCGAACCCGCCGTGGAGCACGACCACTGTGTCGCCAGCGGCCTGGGCGTTCCCAAACTCCATCACGTACTGACGGACGCCGTCGGGCGTGACGAGCGTCCAAGTCTGGCCTCCGGCCGGTAGGAACTGAGCCGAAGCCGAGGTCACCGTGAGAACGACGAGAGCGAGAAGGCGCATTCGAGATGGGTTCAGAAGAGGCGGCGACGGTACATCTCGCCTTCGAGCCCGTCAAGAGCCTCGGTCTCGATTTCGACAAGCGCCGGCCTCGAGGACGCGCCCCTCTCCGAAGACAGCATGACGATGCGGCCTCGAGGACGCGACTCCCTGAAACGTCGGTGAGGGACGGCTGGATGCCGAACCCCACACGCCGACTCTCGTGGAAACGGCAAACTCACTTTAGAGACATGGCTGAAGTCCCAACTGCAACCGACAGCGTCCGCCTCCAGGTGGCCGGCGCGCAGAATCCCGACGTCGGTAAGGGCGTCGCTCGCCTGAGCCAGGAAGCGCTGGCCGAGCTTGGCATCGCGCCCGGCGCCATCGTCGAGCTGCGGGGCACCAGCACCACCGCGGCGATTGCACTCCCTCCCTACCCCGCAGACGCAGGGCTTGGGATTGTCCGCCTCGACGGCTTGCTTCGCGCCAATGCGGGCGTCGGAATGGGCGATCACGTCGAGGTCGCGGCGGCTCGCGTCCAGCCGGCCGCGAAGGTCACGCTCGCGCCGGCCCAGCCGGGCGTCCGGCTTCAGGGCCGGGGAACGGCGCTGCTGCGGACGCTCTTGGGACGTCCGCTCGTCTCCGGCGACACCGTCTCCACGTCGGTCTACCGTTCCCAGCCCGGCCCGCAGGACGGGATTCCAGGCCTACCGCCGGAGGTCGCCCAGCGCTTGTTCGGCCAGCAGCGCGCGTTTGGCCTGCAAGAGATCCGACTGATCGTGACGCAGACCAGTCCTCGAGGCGTCGTGCAGGTCACGGAGCAGACCGAGATCGAGCTGCTTCCTGAGTACCAGGAGCCGACCTCCGGCGACGGTCCGGTCGGGATCACGTACGATGACATCGGTGGGCTCGGCGATACCGTGGACGCAGTCCGCGAGATGATCGAACTCCCGCTCAAGCACCCCGAGCTGTTTGCACGTCTCGGCATCGACCCGCCCAAGGGCGTGCTGCTGTATGGACCTCCGGGGACAGGCAAGACGCTGCTCGCGCGAGCGGTGGCGAACGAGACCAATGCCCACTTCTCGGTCATCAACGGTCCCGAGATCATGGGGCGCTACTACGGCGAATCCGAAGAGCGACTACGGAGCGTCTTCGAGGAGGCCGCCGAGAACGCGCCGGCTATCATCTTCATCGACGAGCTCGACTCAATTGCGCCCGCGCGCGACGAGACCGGCGAGGCCGAACGCCGCGTCGTCGCCCAGCTCCTGACCCTGCTCGACGGCCTCGAGGGCCGCGGCAACGTCGTCGTGATCGGCGCCACCAACCGGCCCGACGCCATCGACGAGGCACTGCGGCGGCCGGGCCGTTTCGATCGCGAGATCGTGATCGGCGTGCCCGACACGCAAGGCCGCCGCGACATCCTGAACATTCACACGCGCGGCATGCCGCTCGCCGAAGGCGTCGACCTCGATGAGCTCGCGCGCACGACCTACGGGTTCGTCGGCGCCGACCTGGGCGCGCTGGCCCGCGAGGCCGCCATCTCGGCGCTCCGGCGACTGCTGCCCAACATCGACCTCGATGAGGACGAGATCCCGGCCGAGATCCTGGACGAGTTGGTCGTGAGAGACACCGACTTCGACGACGCGATCCGGCGCGTCCAGCCCTCGGCGCTGCGCGAGATCCAGATCCAGGTCCCCAACGTGGGCTGGGACGACATCGGCGGCCTCGAGGAGACGAAGGCGCAGCTCAAGGAAGGCATCGAGCTTCCGCTCAAGCACCCCGAAGCCTTCGAGCGGCTGGGGATCCGGCAGGCGCGCGGCTTCCTGCTGTTCGGCCCTCCCGGAAACGGCAAGACGCTATTGGCGAAGGCCGTGGCGCGCGAGGCCGAGGCCAACTTCATCGCCACGAAGTCCAGCGACCTCCTGAGCAAGTGGGTCGGCGAGTCCGAAAAGCAGGTCTCGAAGCTGTTCAAGCGTGCCCGCCAGGTCTCACCGACGGTCATCTTCATCGATGAGATCGACGCTCTCGCGCCTTCGAGAGGGGGCTCCATGGGCGACTCGAACGTGACCGAGCGGGTGGTCAACACCCTCCTCGCCGAGATGGACGGCCTCGAGGAACTCCAGGGCGTCGTGGTCATCGGCGCCACCAACCGGCCGACGCTGCTGGACCCGGCGCTGCTCCGGCCGGGGCGGTTCGACGAGATCGTCTACGTGCCCGTGCCCGAGGCCGAGGGCCGGCTCAAGATCTTGCAGATCCAGACCGCCAAGATGCCCGTCGCCGACGACGTCGACCTCGAGGCCATCGCCGAACGGACCGAGCGCTTTTCGGGCGCCGACCTCGAGAACTTGGTCCGCAAGGCTGGCCTGCTCGCGCTCCGCGCCGACCTCGAGGCCGCGACCGTGACCGCCGCCAACTTCGAGGCCGCCCTCGAGGACGTCCGTCCGAGCGTGACCGTCGAGGTCGAGCGTGAGTACGAGCGGATGCGGAAGCAGCTCAAGCAGGAGGACCCGCGCGGCGCGCAGCGCATCGGCTTCCAGATCGCGCCGCCGACCGACAACTGAGTCGGTCGTGCGACCTCGAGGGCGGCTGCACGTCGTGCCTCGAGGTCGCTACCGGTGGGAGCACCCCGGCCAGCAGCAGGGGCGCCTCTTGCCCTCTCGGAGTTGCGAGTCCGCGACCTCGATGCGGCGCGCACGAGTCTCCGGCTTCTTGGCTGACGTGATCCAGCAGATGAACTCGTTCCTGGCGAGCGGCGTGATGTTCTCCCAGGCCTCGAGGGCGATGGGAGAGCCCAAGAGCCGGGCTTCGATGTCACTAGGCAGGTCGTGAACGACGCCACCGGGAAGGGCTCGTATCATGGTGAGAGGATACTGTACGAGGCACATTCAGCGACCGACGCTCGGCAGTATCGGCGCCGAGGCGGAGGGCGAGGAGTGAACCGGCGCATCAGGTGTGAGCCGCTGCCGGCGGAAATCTCGGTGCGAGAAGAGTACCTCCTGTGGCTTTCTCTATCCCTTTGTTCTCATGGTCCTCCGCGCTCTTCTGCTCGCCGCCCTCGTCACGTCTCCCGTCCTGGCACAGGAGACGTTTACCGTCACCACGACGGCCGACAACGGCGCCGGCTCACTCCGTCGGGCCATCGAGGACGCCAACCGAACCCGCAACGCCGCGGGAGGCCCAGACCGGATCGAGTTCGCGATTCCGGGTACGGGCCCGTTCACCATCTCGCCCACGGTTGTCCTCCCCACGATCAGCGAAGCCGTCGTCATTGATGGGCTGTCCCAGCCGGGCGCCGACTGCTCGACGTGGCCGGCGACGCTCCTGATCGAGCTCGACGGTCAGCGAACCGGCTCGCTAGCGGATGGACTGACGCTCGAGTCAAGCAGCGGCTCAACCGTCCGAGGCCTTGTCGTCAACCGGTTCGATGGAGACGGGGTCGACGTAAAGGGCTCCGGAGGCAACACGTTCGAGTGCAACTACATCGGGACCGATGTGACGGGAACGCTCGCCCGCCCCAACGCCGACGACGGGATCGATGTGGAGTCGCCTGACAACGTCATCGGCGGCTCGACGCCGTCCGCGAGAAACCTCCTCTCCGGCAACGGAAACGATGGCATCGACATCGATGGGTTCGGAGTAAACGGAAGCGGCAACGTGATCCAGGGCAACTACATCGGTGTGGCTGTCGACGGGACGAGTCCGCTCGGAAACAGCGATGAGGGGATCGAGCTTCAGTTCGGTGCCTCGAGCACGCTCGTCGGAGGCACGGAGTCCGGTGAGGGAAACGTGATTGCCCACAACGACGGCAACGGCATCAAGGTGGAGGAGTCCAGTTCGATCCGTAACTCGATCCTCAGGAACGCCATCTTCGGCAACGGTGCGCGCGGAATCGAGCTCGAAGAGACGAGCAGTGGCGAGCAAACGGGGAACGACTCCCGCGACCGCGACAGCGGCCCCAACGGCCTTCAGAACTACCCTGTCCTCACCGCTGCGCGGACGGCCGAGAACACGGGTGCGACAACGATCGAGGGCACGCTCAATTCGACCCCAAACACGACATTCCGCGTCGAGCTGTTCGCGAACGACGCCCTCGATCCGGACGGCTTCGGGCCGGGAGCGGTGTTCGTCGCGGCTGTCGAGGTGACGACAGATGCGGGTGGCGACGGTGCGTTTGTCGTCGAACTGGAGGAGACTCTCGAGGCCGGTGTCTTCGTGACGTCGACCGCGACCGATGACGACGGCAACACGAGCGAGTTTGGCCGCGGCGTCGAGGTCGATGCGCTTATGAATACGAGCGCCGACGAGACGCCCGACGCGATGACTGTGACCGTCAGCCCGAACCCAGCCTCGGATGTCGTCTTCGTCTCCCTCGCAGGCTCGAGCGAGGCCGAGGTGGTGGTCTACGACATGCAGGGCCGTGCCGTCTTCGCCGAGCTCCTCAACCAGCCTGCCGAGGTGTCGGTCCCGCTGACGAATCTCGCGCCTGGTGTCTACATGATCCGCGTGACGACGGCCCGTTCGACGCAAACCGCCCAGATCACAGTCGCTCGGTAGGACGAGGCAGGTTCTCGCTGTTCTCCGTCCTCGAGGTCGAAGGAGCGGCCTCGAGGGCGGACGCCCTGTTCGAGATCGTAGCGGCGCGCCGCGTGTAAGCAGAGAAACTGGCCGAGCGACTCGACCCGGTGACAGGGATGATGCTCGGCAAGCCCGAGGTCTCGGCAGCGGAAGATTAAATCGGCGTTGAGTGGGCACGAGTGGCGGAGTGGTTAGGTTTGCAGAGTCATGCATCGCGTCCCCGCTCTTCTCCTGCTCGCCGTCCTCTTGGGAGGAATCGGCGCGTCGTGGATGCACGAGGCGCACCATGCGGCCGAGTGGGCCGAGGGCCAGACGGAGCACGGCGGCGACCACGCCGATGGCATCCAGGCCCCTTGCACCGACGGCGACGTACATAGCCTCGACTGCGCCGTGTGCGCCGGCCTCAGCGTTGCCGTCCTCGAAGATGGAAGGCCCGCCGACTTCGAGGCCGATCCCGAAGGCCAAGCCGCTGCCTCGGCTGCCTTCATCGACTATCGCCGGGCGGTTGCCCCGGCCCGAGGCCCGCCGGCTGTCGCGTAGGTCCGTCCCGGCGCCGCTGATGCAGCGGCCTCGAGGACGGTCTTCGTTCGGGCGCTTGCCGCCCGACTGGTTTCCGGCCGCATGTCTGCGGCTGTAGCGACAGTCCCCATGGTTTCCCTTCGCATTCTGGCGATGGCGATCGGCGTGTTCGCCGGCACCGCCGCTGCCCAACCGCTCACTGGCCGCGTCACCGACGCCGCCACGGGCAACCCGCTTCCCGGCGCCGCTGTCCGCGCCCTCGAGGTCGCTGCCGCGACGGACGTAGACGGCCGGTTTATCCTGCGCGGCCTCGAGGCCGACACCGCGACCGTTGTCGTCTCCTTCGTCGGCTACGACACGTGGCGCGGGTTCGTCCGCGTCAGCGAGACGTCCGTCCTCGAGGTCAAGCTCGTGCCCACCGACGCCGTCCTCGGCGAAGTCGAGGTCTCGGCCGACGCCGCCCAGGAGAGGTTGGGCCGCGACACCCGTTCGGTCGGCGTCCTCGAGGGCGCTGAGCTAGACGAAACACGCGGGCAGACGCTGGCCGAGACGCTCGAGAGCCTGAACGGCGTCACGTCCCTCACGACTGGGCCAACGATTGCGAAGCCCGTCGTTCGAGGGCTCCACTCGGACCGCGTCCTCATCCTCGAGGACGGCGTCCGGCAGGAGGGCCAGCAGTGGGGCGGCGAGCACGCGCCCGAGATCGATCCGTTCTCCGCCGGTCGCATCGAGGTCATCAAGGGCGCGGCGGGCGTCGAGTACGGGGCCGGCGCGATTGGTGGCGTCGTCCGCCTCGAGGCCGAGGAGTTGCCGTCGCAACCGGGCGTCGGCGGGCGGTTCTCGCTCCAGGGGTTCTCGAACAGCGGCCAGGGCGCGGGTTCGTTGCTCGTCGAGGACGCACCGGCCAGCCTCCCCGGCTTCTCGTGGCGGCTTCAAGGCTCGGCGCGGCGCGCTGGCGACGCCCGGACGCCGGACTTCGTGATCCGCAACTCGGCCTTCGCCGAGGCCGC
This sequence comes from Rubricoccaceae bacterium, assembly GCA_963832985.1. GTDB lineage: Bacteria > Bacteroidota > Rhodothermia > Rhodothermales > Rubricoccaceae > Rubrivirga. The sequence continues at coordinate 1,048,930 of CAWHWG010000006.1, read as the reverse complement.
CGGCCACCTCACGCTGGGCTATCGCCGTGGCGACCTCGAGGTCGATGCTCATCTCCGGCGATACGCGACGGAGCTCGGGATCTACAAGGGGTCGCACTTCGGCAACGCCCGCAACCTCGAGGAGATCATCGAGCGCGGCGGGCCAGACCCGGACTGGAACTACCAGTTCTCCTACGACATCGAGGCCCCGAAGCAGGTCGTGACGCACGACGTGGCGAGCATCCACGGCCACACGACGTTCGACTGGGGCCACCTCGATGCGACGCTCTCGGCGCAGCAGAACCGCCGCCAGGAGTTCGACGCCCACCGCCCCTTCAACGACTCGCTCGCAGCCTTAGGCGAGCGGCCGGCATTCGACCTGACGCTGGCGACGCAGTCCATCGACGTCAAGGTCGAGCCTGACGTCTCGGACCGGGCGCGTCTCGCCATCGGGTTCCAGGGGCGCACGCAGCTCAACGAGAACGGCGAGACGGGCTTCCTCGTCCCCAACTTCCGCGCCTACGATGGCGGCCTGTTCGCACACGGCAGCTACGCCCTGAGTCGGCGGCTCTCGCTTGATGCTGGCGCGCGGCTAGACGCCCGAACCCAACGGGCCTTTCCCCGCAACTTCGACACTCGCAGCTTCGACGATGTCCGGCGGACGTTCGTCGGCGGCGCAGCGGTTGTGGGCGCGTTGTACTCACTCTCCGACCAGTGGAGCATCGCAGCTAACGTGGGCAGCGCGTGGCGGCCTCCGAACATCAGCGAGCTCTACGCCTTCGGCGTGCACCACGGGACGGCTCAGTTCGAGATCGGCGACCCCGACCTCGAGGTCGAGCGCAGCCTGGACGTCAACGCGACGCTCCGCCACGAGAGCACGTTCGTCAGCGCCGAGGTCTCGACGTACCTCAACCACATCTCGGACTACGTCTACGCGCTCGAGCAGCCCGACCCGACCGTGACCATTCGGGGCACGTTTCCCACGTTCGAGACCACGAACACCGACGCCCGCTTCGCCGGCATCGACGCCACCCTCGAGGTCCGGCCCGCGTCATGGCTCGACGTAGGCGCTCGGACCTCGATCCTGCGCTCCGACAACCTCGAGGTCGACGGCCCGCTCTACGGCGTCCCCGCGAACCGTCTCGGCGGACACGTCCGTGTGACACGAACCCGCGCGCTCGGCCTCGAGGGCGCCTTCCTCGAGGTCGACGCCGAGCATGTGCTGCGGCAAGACCGGGTTCAGCCCGGCGCATTCTTGCCAGCGCCGTACCCGCCGGGCTACACCCTCGCCGGCCTCCGCATCGGTGGCACGGTGACGTGGTCGGGCGTCCCGGCCCGCGTCCAGCTCGGCATTCGAGAACCTGTTCGACGTCCGCTACCGCGACGCGCTCAGCCGCTTCCGCTACTTCATCGACGAGCCCGGCCGCAACGCGACGCTTCGCGTCTCGGTCCCGCTCGGCTAGATGACCCCGTTGTGGTGTGCCGGCCTCGAGGTCGGCGCGCCCCATATCTGGGTCGTCGGCCGACGCGCACTTCGGCTCGCGGTCGGCGGCTCTCGTTTTCTCCCCCACACCATGTTTTCCCTGTTTCCCTCCCGCGGCCTAGCCGCCATCGCCTTGGTTGGCGCTCTTTCTCTCACCGCCTGCGACTCCGGCGAGCCCGATGATGACAGCGCCGGTGAAGAGGAGTTGATCTCGCAGGTCACCCTCTCACTCGCCCCCGATGACGGCAGCGCCAGCCAGACCATCCAGGTCACCTTCGACGAAGACGGCACCAACCCGACGTTCTCGCCCTCGAGGCTGACGCTTCGGCCCGGCGTGAGCTACGACGGCTCCATTATGCTTCGAGACACGTTCAACGATGAGGACATCACGTCTGAGATCCGCGAGGAGGCTGAGGAGCACCTGTTCCGCTATGCCCTCACGCCATCCTCGGCTGGAACCGTCCGCATCACGGACACTGAGAGCAGCTACTCATCCGAGAACGCGAACGGCGGCGACTTCGCTGTCGGGCTCACCTTCGAGGTCGACGTTGCGACCAGCGCCTCCGGTACGGGCACAATGGAGGCTCTTCTCTACCACTTCGACGAGGCCCCCAAGACCAGCAGCACGGCCACGAGCGACGAGATCGACGTCGAGATCGCGTTCCCGGTCACGTTCGCGGCGGGCGTCTGACCCTACCGTCCTCGAGGTCGCAACCGCTCGCGGCCTCGAGGACGGACCCCTCGGTTTCGCGGGGACGTAGCCTGGGGCCGCTGCCTTCTGTCCCTCGACTGTGTTCCTGACCGTCCTTCGTCGTGCCGTCGTCGGCTGCGTGCTCGCTGCAACCGCCAGCGCGCAGCCGATCCCGCTCGACTCGCTCGCGCGCGCGCACCTCGAGGCCGAGGGTCTGCCGTCGCTGATGGTCGGCGTGATCGTTGGCGGAGAGCGCTTCGTAGTCAGCCTCGGACAGGCCGACAGCTCGGGCACCGTTCCAGACGAGAACACGATCTACGAGATCGGCTCGATCTCCAAGGTGCTCACGTCACTCGCCCTGGCGGACGCGGTCGTTCGTGGCGACCTCGATCTCGAGGACCCCGTCGCGTTCCTACTGCCCAAGACGCGGCGCGTCGGCAACCACCCCGACGGCCCGATCCGGCTGGTGGACCTGGCGACGCACACGTCCGGCCTGCCTCGAATGGCGACCAACGCGTTCGCCCGCGCCGACATCATGAACCCGTACGCGCTCTACGACGCGGGACTGCTGTATGACTTCCTCGAGGACGTGGAGCCGGCCACGGCTCCGGGCGGGACCTACGCATACTCGAACATCGGCGCCGGCCTGTTGGGCTTCGCGCTCGCGAGAGATGCCGGACGTCCGTACACCGACCTCGTGAAAGCCCGCGTCCTCGACCCGCTCGGTCTTGGGGACACGTTCGTTGACCTCCCGAGGTCTGCCGCGGGGAGATTCATCGACGGCTACAACGAGTTCGACCGCGTCACGACGCGCTGGACATTCCTCGAGCCGACCGTCGGCGCTGGCGGCTGGCGGTCGACCACGGCCGACCTGCTGACGCTCGCCCAGGCCGTCCTCGAGGCCGACTCGACGCCGCTCGCCGACGCGATCCGTCTGTCTCTCGAGCCCCACGCGACCATCGGGCCCGGCCGCTTCGTCGGGCTGGGATGGCACCTGCTGCCCGTCGCGACCTCGAGGATGGCCGTCCACGATGGAGGCACGGGAGGCTTCGCCTCGTTCATCGCGGTGCTGCCGGAGGAGGGCGCCGCGGTGGTGGTGCTCACAAACAAGCGCGCCGACGTTGCCCGCCTCGGCCTCGAGGTCGCGACCCGGCTGGCCGGGCTGTAGCCGTCCTCCAGGTCGACTCGCCGCCGTGTGTTGCCACCCGGCGGCCGGCCTACCGATGGGGTCGGGGAAGGCCCGACTTCGCAGCGCCCTCCAAACACGGCGCGTCAGCCGCCCGTACGTCCGGTCCTCTCTCTATAGATCTCTCCTCGCATGGACCGCTACGATTCCCTCGGCCAACTCTACATCGCCGGCACCTGGCGCGACGCCTCAACGGGCGACACCGCCCCCACCATCGACCCGTTCACTGACGAGACGCTCCTCGACATCGCGCAGGCGTCCGAGGACGACCTCGAGGCCGCCTACCAAGCGGCGAAGGAAACTCAAGTAGACTGGGCCGAGGCGCCGCCGCAGGAGCGACAGGCGGTCCTGATGAAAGCGGCCGAGATCATGGAGCAGCGCCGCGAAGAGATCGTGGATTGGCTCATCAAGGAGTCGGGGAGCACCAAGACGAAGGCGGGCCTCGAACTCGACAACGCCATCGGCATCACGCGCGAGGCGGCAACGTTCCCGCTCCAGATGACCGGCGCGCTGCTGCCGTCGACCATCCCTGGCAAGGAGAACCGCGTCTACCGCGTCCCGGTGGGCGTCGTGGGTGTGATCTCGCCCTGGAACTTTCCCTTCCACCTGTCGATGCGGAGCGTTGCGCCGGCGCTCGGGGCCGGCAACGCCGTGGTGCTCAAGCCGGCCTCGAACACGCCCGTCACCGGCGGCACGCTGCTGGCCGCGATCTTCGAGGAGGCCGGTCTGCCCAGTGGGCTGCTCAACGTCACGCCCGGCTCGGGCTCCGAGATCGGCGACGCCTTCGTGAGCCACCCGGTGCCGCGCGTCATCTCGTTCACCGGCTCCACGCCCGTCGGACGCCACATCGCGGAACTGGCCGGCAAGCACCTCAAGCAGGTGGAACTGGAACTCGGCGGTAACAACATCCTGGTCGTTCTAGAGGACGCTGACCTCGACCAAGCTGTGCAGGCGGCAGCGTTCGGCAAGTTTCTGCACCAGGGCCAGATCTGCATCGCGCTCAACCGCATCGCCGTCCACGCCTCCATCCTGGACGACTTCACCGAGCGCTTCCTCGAGGTCGTCCGCAGCCTCCACTCCGGCGACCCGAGCAACGACAAGACGTTGGTCGGGCCGATCATTGACGACGATCAGCTGGAGTCGGTGCTCGACGTGATCGAGCGCACGAAAGAGGCCGGCGCGACGGTCGCGCTCGGCGGCGGGCACGACGGCCGCGTCGTGGAGGCGACCGTGCTCACGGGCGTCATGCAGGACATGCCAGCGGCATCCGAGGAGATCTTCGGGCCGGTCGCGCCCATCTTGAGCTTCGAGAGCGACGACGAAGCGGTCGAGATCGCGAATGCGACCGACTACGGCCTCTCGGGCGCCGTCTTCACCGGCGACCCCGAGCGCGGCGTGCGCCTGGCGCGCCGCGTGGTGACGGGCATGATCCACGTCAACGACATGTCGGTCAATGACGAGCCGCACGTCGCCTTTGGCGGTCGCGGCGCGAGCGGCATCGGTCGCTTCGGCGGTCACTGGGTGCTGGACGCGTTCACGACCACACAGTGGGTCTCCGTCCAGCACACGCCGCGTGAGTACCCACTCCACGGCGCCTGAATCCGCGTTTCAACTCGCGCGCCTCTCCATGACCTCACCCATCGACCATCCCGTCCTGGGACGGTTCACCTACGACCCATCACCCCACTGGTACGAAGGCCGCGCTATGGCCGGCAGTGTACCCATCGCGATTTACGTGCCGATCGAGGACGAGGAGACGCCGGCGCTCGACGCCGTCGTGCCGGTCGTGGCCAACCTCGACCGTCTTCGGGCGGAGGCCGAGGCGCACGCCGCCGCCGGCCTGTTGGCACCGAAGAACGAGGCGTGGCTCGACGAAGGCGAGGCCGAGGAGACGGAGGAGAGCTTCCGCGCGAAGCTGCGCCTCGAGTCCGTATCGGTCGAGCCCGACGGCGCGGCGACGTTTTCGTTCGACGACGGCGGCCTGTTCTGGGGCCACACCGTTCTCGTGTTCCGGGGGCCGGACGGGACGTGGGAAGGCGCGGAGACGGCCGGCTAGGCCCGTCCCCGCGTCCGGTTCACTCGCTGGACGATACGGCGGTGCGGTTCTGCGACTGCCGCTGAATCATCCACTGCGGATAGAGCGCATCCGGCTCCGTGATCTCGTCGAGCGTCGCCAGCTCGTCGTCCGTGAACGAGACGGCGGTAGCGCCGAGGTTGTCATCCAACTGGTCCGGCTTCTTGGTGCCGATGATGGTGCTGGTAACGCCGCGCCGCTGGAGCAGCCACGCCAGCGCCAGTTGGGGGATGGTGGCGCCCTTGGACTCCGCCATCGCGTCCAGCGCCTCGACAGCGTCGTAGGCCTGTTCCTTGTCGATGGGCGGGAAGTCGAACGAGGTGCGGCGCGCCCCCTCGGGGCCGTCCTGGCCGCGGCGGTACTTGCCGGTCAGGAAGCCGCCGGCGAGCGGGCTCCACACCATGATGCCGAGGCCCTCCTCCACGGCCGTGTCAATCAGCTCGTGCTCCAGGTCGCGCCCGACCAAGCTGTAGTACGCCTGCAAGCTGACGAAGCGCGGGCCGCCGTCACGGTCGGCCACGGCGTTGGCGCGCAGGATGTGGCGGACGGCGTAGTTGGAGACGCCGAGGTAGCGCACCTTGCCCATCCGGACAAGGTCGGCGAGCGCGCCCATCGTCTCCTCCATGGGCGTCACCGGGTCCCAGCCGTGGACCTGGTAGAGGTCGATGTGGTCCACGCCGAGCCGTTTGAGGCTGGCGTCGCAACTGTCAATGATGTGCGAGCGCGACAGGCCGACGTTGTTCACGTCGCCAGTGCCCTGGCCGGCAGCGTCGCTCATGGCGCCGCGCACCTTGGTCGCGATCACCACCTGCTCGCGTGGGGCGGAGCTGTTACGGAGCGACTGCCCGAGAATCTCCTCGCTCTGGCCGCGCGAGTACACGTCGGCGGTGTCGAAGAAGTTGACGCCGGCATCCAGGGCGGCGTGGACGAGCGCGTCGGCGCCATCCTGGTCGGACACTTCGCCGATGCCGTAGAATCCTTCGCCGAAGGTCATGGCGCCGAAGCAGATCTCGGAGACTTTGAGGCCGGAGCGGCCCAGTTGACGGTATTCCATGAGGGGAGAGGGAGAGGAGATGGCTTTCACCCCAACCGGACCGGCGAGGTTCGGCGTCGCGAAACGTCGACAGCGGTCTGGGCGTCCGAGCGTTCCCATCTGCACCCACTCTCTGTGACTCCTACCCTTCGCTCTGCCCTCACCGGCGCGTTTTACGGCTCGCTCGCCGTTGTCGGCGCCTTCGGGCTGCTGTTGCTGCTCGGCCAGATCCCAGCGGCCCCGTTCGTCGGGCAGTGGCAGGCGTTCTTTGGCGGTGGCTGGCTGCTCGCGGCTATTCTCGGCGGCCTGGCGTTCGTCGCTATCGGCACGTTGTGGGGCGCGCCGTTCGCCAAAATACCGCACCCGACCACCCTCAAAGGCATGCTCTGGGGCATCGTGCCGACGCTGTGGGCGCTCATCGCGTGGCCGGCCCTCAACGGCCAACCCATCCTGGCCGGCGGCGACCCGAAAGGCATCGTGCTGCCGATCATCATGAACGTGGTGATCTGGGGCAGCATCCTGGGCTGGTACACGCAACGCCACGCGCGCAACTAAGCGCCGCCTTCGCTCCGGCTAGACCGGCACCGCCGCGAAGGCGTCGGCGAGTAACTCGTAGGAGCGCACGCGCGCATCTGGGTCGTGAACCGTCGTGGTGACCATCACCTCGTCAGCGCCAGCGGCGCGGGCGCGGCGCTCCACTTCGGCGGCGACCGTCTCGGGGTCGCCCACGATAGCGATCTGGCGGTATTGCTGCACAGCGAGCGCTTCGGCGGGCGAGTAGTCGTGCGCCGCGGCCTCCTCGGGCGACGCTAGCGGCTCGAAGCGGCCCGTGCGAATACGCGCCCAGGCCAGTTCCATCGTCTGCGCCAGGAGGCGCGCCTCGGCGTCGGTCTCGGCGCAGACGATGCTCGCGGCCAGGATGGCGTGCGGCTCGGGGAATGTCTCCGACGGCTGGAAGGCGTCGCGGTACGCCGAGAGCGCGGGGTCGGCTGGCGTGGGCGAAAAGTGGCTCGCGAAGGCGTAGCCCAGACCGTTCACGCCGGCGAAGGCCGCGCTGGCGCCGCTCGACCCGAGCAGCCAGATCGGCGGGAGGTCCACGCCGCCGGGCGTCACGCGCACCGAGGCAAATGGGTGGTCCGCCGCGAAGTCGCCGCGCGAGAGCGTCATCAGCTCGGCGAGTTGGTGCGGGAACTGTTCGGCGTCGAACGAGCGCAGCGCCCGGACGTGGGCGGCGTCGGTGCCGGGCGCTCGGCCTAGGCCGAGGTCGATGCGGCCTGGGAAGAGGGCTTCCAGTGTGTGAAAGCGCTCGGCCACCAAGAGCGGCGCGTGATTGGGCAGCATCACGCCGCCGGAGCCGACGCGGATCGTCTCGGTCGCTGCGGCCACCTGGCCGATGATGATCTCGGGCGCTGAGCTGGCGATGCTGGGCATGCCATGATGCTCGGCGTACCAGACGCGCACGTATCCGGCGCGCTCGGCGGCGCGCGCGAGGTCGACCGTCCGGTGCAGCGCTTGGGAGGCCGTTCTGCCGGAGGCGATGGGGACGAGGTCGAGGACGGAGAGAGGGAGAGGCATCAGAATCACAGTCAGTTCCTCGGAGAACGAGCGGCGGCGGCGGCTCGGTCCGTCCCAGTCCCCATTTTCATGTGGCCGAGGGCGACACCACACGCTCGGTCTTGGCGACGCCTTCGGAGTCGGCCCGAGGCCTCCCCCGTACCCTACACCCTGCACCCCGACCCGAACGCCATGATCGACCGCTATACACGCCCCGAGATGGGCGCCATCTGGACCGAGCACGCCCAGTTCCAGGCCTGGCTTGACGTCGAACTCGCCGCGTGCTGGGCGTGGTCGAAGGAGACGGGCCAGATCCCGATGGCCGACGTCGAGACGCTCTACGAGAAGGCGTCGTTCGACATCGACCGGATCCATGAGATCGAGGCCGAGACACGCCACGACGTCGTGGCCTTCACGCGCGCCGTGAGTGAGACACTGGGTGACGAGCGCAAATGGGTCCACTACGGACTCACCTCGTCCGACGTGGTGGACACGGCGCAGTCGCTTCGACTGACGAAGGCCAATGCGATCCTGCGCGACGGCATCGTCAAGCTGGGCGAGGTCCTGGCCTCGAGGGCGAAGGAGCACAAGAACACCGTGACCGTCGGGCGCACGCACGGCGTCCACGCCGAGCCGACCACGTTCGGGCTCAAGCTGGCTCGTTTCTACGACGCTGTCCAGCGCGACCTCGAGCGCTTCGACGCCGCCGCCGAGGCCGTCCGCGTGGGCAAGCTCTCGGGCGCCGTGGGCACGTTCGCCAACATCCCGCCGGAGGTGGAGCGGCTGACGTGCGAGCGCCTGGGCCTGCGCGCCGCCCCGATCTCGACGCAAGTCCTCCCGCGCGACCTGCACGCCCAGTACCTCGCCGCCCTCGCGCTGGTTGGCACGACCATCGAGACCATCGCCGTCGAGATCCGCCACTTGCAGCGGAGCGAAGTCCTCGAGGCCGAGGAGTCGTTCGGGAAAGGCCAGAAGGGCTCCAGCGCGATGCCGCACAAGCGCAACCCGGTCGGGAGCGAGAACCTGACCGGCATGGCGCGGCTGCTCCGCGGCTACATGGTGACCGCCTTCGAGGACGTGGCGCTGTGGCACGAGCGCGACATCAGCCACTCGTCAGTGGAGCGCGTCATCCTTCCCGATGCGACCATCGTCCTCGATTACTCGCTAGCTCGCATGGCGCGCATCGTGGAGAACCTGACCGTCTACCCCGACCGGATGGCCGAGAACCTCGACCGGACCTACGGGCTGGTCTACAGCCAGCGCCTGCTCTTGATGCTCATCGAGGGCGGGATGAGTCGCGAGGCGGCCTACGACACGGTCCAGCCCCTCGCGATGCAGGCGTGGCGCGAGCGCCGCAGCTTCCGCGACATCGTCGAGGCGGCGCCCGGCATCACGGACGCCCTCGAGGCCGAGCAGATCGAGGCAGCCTTCGACCCGGCCTACCACCAGGCGCAGGTGGATGAGATCTTCGAGCGCGTCGGGCTGTCGTAGCCGTCCTCGAGGGCGGAAGGACTGCAGAGGTGAGAAAAGGCGAGGGCTCTCCCCTCTTCGGCCTCGAGGACGGCGGATGGGCCGCTGACTTCGTCGACCTCGAGGACGATCCGCGACGGCGCTTCGTCCGACCTCGAGGACGCGATACGAGAGGGCTACATTTGCGACCTGACCTTCGCCGATGTCTAATGAACGCCTACCGATCTCTCCTCCTCGTCCTGACCTTCGCGGTCGCCGCCAGCGCGTCGGCGCAGGACCGGCAGGTCACTGTAGAGGACTATGCCCGTGCCGAGAGCTTCCTCGCGCCGGCCACCTACCCGCTTGCCATCGGCGGTCGCGTGGACGCGACGTGGCTGGACGACGGCCGGTTCTGGTACCAGGCGCAGACCAGCGACGGCTCCACGTTCATGATGGTCGATCCGGCTGAGGGCACGCGCGAGCCCGCCTTCGACCACGCTCGACTGGCCGCCGCGCTCACAGAGGCCACGGGCGAGACCATCGACGCGAACCGCCTTCCGTTTCGCGAAGTCGCGTTCACCGACAACGGCGTGGCCGTGGACGCCGGGGAGCGGCACTGGATGTGCGACCTCGAGGCCGGAACGTGTGCGGATGCGGGGGAGCGCCTGACGGACGCCAATCCATATTCCAGATGGTCACGCACGGATGTCGAGTCGCCCGACGGCTCCAAGGCGGCGTTCATCCGCGACTGGAACCTGTGGGTCCGCGACACAGCGACCGGCGCCGAGACGCAGCTCACGTTCGACGGGACCGAGAACAACGGCTACGCGACGGACAACGCGGGCTGGCGCAAGAGCGACCGCCCGGTCGTGAAGTGGTCGCCGGACTCGAGGATGATCGCGACTCAGCAACAGGACGAGCGCGAGGTCGGCGACATGTACCTGGTCGAGACGACCGTCGGCACGCCGGTCTTGCAGACGTGGAAGTACCCGCTGCCGGGCGACAGCGCGGTCGCCATGTTGCGGCGCGTCGTCATCGAGGTCGAGACGGGACGCGTGACGCCACTCGACCTCGAGGCCGAGTATCACCGCGCCACGCTGGGCGACGACATCAGCATGGACGACTACCAGTGGAGCCCGGACGGCTCGGAGCTGGTGCTCGCATCGACACCGCGCGACCACAAGTCGGCCACGCTGCGACTGGCGGATGCTCAAACCGGCGCGGTCCGCGACCTGTTCACCGAGTCCGAGGACACGCACTTCGAGTCGGTGACGGGGTGGCGTGTGCTGTGGGACACGCGCGAGATCGTGTGGAACTCGCAGCGGGACGACTGGAGCAACCTGTACCTCTACGACCTCGACTCGGGCACGCTCAAGAACCGGATCACGACCGGTGAAGGGCCTGTCATGGGCATCGAACGAATCGACGAGGACACGCGCGAGATCTGGTACGAAGCGATGGGGCGCGAACCGGGTGTCGACCCCTACTTCCGCCACCTCTACCGCGACATCGCTCGACGGCGGCCCGCAGGTCGCGCTCACGCCCGGCGACGCCGACCACACTGTCAGCGTGTCTCCAGATGGCATGCTCGTCATCGCGACGGCCTCGAGGGCGGACCAGGCTCCGGTCGTGACGGTCCGCAACCGTGACGGCCGCGAGGTCATGGAGGTCGAGCGCACCGACATTTCCGCCCTCGAGGACGCCGGCTGGCAGCCGCCGATGCGCGTCCAGATGACCGGCCCGGACGGCGAGACACAGCTCTACGGCCTGCTCTTCCGGCCGACGGACTTCGACCCGACTCAGAAGTACCCGATCATCAACCAGGCCTACCCCGGTCCGCAGAGCGGCAGTATCGGGAGCCGCTCCTTCCGCCCTGCCTGGGGCGACCGCCAGGCGCTCGCGGAGCTCGGCTTCGTAGTCGTCTCCATCGACGGCATGGGCACGCCGGGTCGCTCGAAGTCCTTCCACGACGCCTACTACGGCGCGATGGGCCGCGACAACACGCTGCCGAGCCAGGTGGCAGGGATGCAGGACTTGGCGCGCCAGTTCTCGTGGATCGACATCGACCGCGTGGGCATCTGGGGCCACTCGGGCGGCGGCTTCATCGCGGCCGGCGCCATGTTCCGCTACCCGGAGTTCTTCGACGTCGGCATCTCGGAGTCGGGCAACCACGACCAGCGCAACTACGAGGACGACTGGGGCGAGCGCTACCAGGGCCTGCTGGTCCGCAACGAGGACGGCACCGACAGCTACGACGTGGAGGCCAACCAGACGCTGGCAGCCAACCTCGAGGGCAAGCTCCTTCTGGCTCACGGGATGCTGGACGACAACGTGCCGCCGTACAACACGCTACTCGTGGTTCAGGCGCTCATCGAGGCCAACAAGGACTTCGACCTGATCCTGTTTCCGAACGCGCGCCACGGCTTCGGCTCGGCCACGAATTACATGACCCGCCGTCGCTGGGACTACTTCGTGCGCTGGCTCCAGGACGCCGAGCCGCCGACCAACTACGAACTCGGCGCCCGCTAAACCACACACATGGCGCGATTCCGTCCTCGAGGTCGCGACCTCGAGGTCGGGCCGCTAGCGCGTGGGTCGCACCTCGGACATCGGACGCCATTCGTCGTTCGTCCAGAGGAGCAATCGGTCGCTCGACACGCCCTCGAAGGTGATCTGCTGGCTCGGGATCGCCTCCGGCCGGATCCAAAGGCGAACGCCGTTCTCGAAGACGATGGCCGTGTACTCGTCCTGCATGATGACTCGGCGGCCGTTCAGTCGCTCGACGTGAGGTTTGAGGTAGTGGTACGGGGATCCCTCCCCCGTTCCGTGCGGGGCAACGGCGGCATCGAGGACGGCCTGAAGATCCTCGTCCGACAGGGCTGGATCGGACGGGCTCACGGCTTGACCGATGCGTCCGAGCGCCGCCGATGCCAGTGACCGCCGGTCGTTCCGCACGACGGGCTCCACGCGGATGTTGTACGCACCGACCACCGCGCGCATCGTGTCGGCCCAGGCCTCCGCTTGGGATCGGTGGCTCGTTCCCGTCGTGTAGCGGACTCGTGTCCATGTGCCGTCTTCAGGCCACTCGTGATCGGCGGGGACGCTGGGGCGCTCTGCCTGCTGAGTTTCGACCGCGAACCGTGCCGGTGCCGGCACGACGGCGTCAAGGGCTCGCATCGTGTGATGACCAGGGCCGACGGAGCCGTAGGCCGTCCACTCGAGGGCGAACCCGACGAGATCGCCGGAGTCGACCGGCGTCACGCACGCGCCGACGACAACCACGAACGCCGCCGCCAAGGCCAGCGGTCGACGGTCGGGTCGAGGCCGGCCGGCGCGAATCACGTCGGCCGCCCGGCCGAACGTGGCGTGCGCATCAGGTTGGAGAGCATCGAAGCGGGACATGGGCTCAGAGGCTGAGGGAAGGAAGAGGCACGGGGTCATTGAGCCGTTCGCGGAGCCGGGCTCTGGCGCGCGCCAGCCGGCTCTTGACCGCCGACGCGCTCTGGTCGCCCTGGACACGACGGATCTCCTCGACAGAAAACCCTCCGACCTCGAAGAGCAAGAGGGCCTCGCGCTCGCGGCGGCCAAGCGCGGCAAGGGCATCGAGGAGGTCCCTGGTGTGGCCGTCGGCCGGGGCCGTGATGAGGCCGAGCGGGCCTGCTTCGTCATCCGGCGGAAGCGGAGAGAACCGGCGCCAGAGCGACCGGCGCTGTGCCTTCCTCACCTCTCTCGTCACGATCTGGAAGAGCCACGGCCGAAACCGAGATGGATCGCGGAGACCCGAAAACCCCTCGAGAGCAGAAAGAAGCGAAGACTGGAACGCATCCTCCGCCTGCGACGGCGACCAGCGCGCGCACAACCCGCGACAGTATCGGAGCGCGTCGGCGTAGTGGGGCCGGAGGGCGTCGAGGAAGGCGTCGGAGTCGACGGGCATGGGCAGCGGGGACACCTCCTAGATGCACCCGGAAGCGTCACGGTCGCACGGCACCTCGGATTTTTCCGACCTCGAGGCCGAGAATGGGTCGAGGGTCGTCGCCGCCGGCCTCGAGGTCGGCGGTCAGAACCCGCACGACGTGTCTCTGCGCGACGCGCTCCGCCCTCGAGGCCGACCTACCCGATCCGGGCCTCGAGGGCGTCTGCGAACGCCCGTCCCTTCTCGACACGTGCGACATCGACCTCGAGGTCGCGGCCACCTTGCAGTCGGAGCGTGAGCTTGCCAAACAAGAACGTCTGCTTGTAGGCGACGCCCTCGAGGTCGGCCAGCGGGATCTCGCCGATCAGCGCTTCCGGCTGGTTCTTCCATTTGTCGAGGGACCAAACCAAGATGCGTCGGTCGGTCAGGCCGTAGCCCATTCGCTCCGCGGCCGAAACGCCTACCGCCTCCGCCTTGTCGTGCTCGGCGTCGAGGCGAGCGTGCGCCTTGTCCGTCATGTACGAGGCCAAGGGACCGTATATCCCCCTCGACGCCGCCACCCCGCTGTCGTACGCGGAGTTCTTCAGCATGACTCGAAGCCCGACCTCGATGGACTCTCCGTCCTCGAGGTGGTCGGCGGCCGCGTCGCGGATGAGAAGGGTGGACTTCGAGGGCTTTGACATGAGGTGGCCAGGCGATGTACCGCCCCGTACGCCACATCATCCTCGCAGGGATCACGCCGATGCCGTCCTCGAGGTCGGGACGCGTGGCCTCCGCCGACCTCGAGGACGGTGGAGCTTCCCGCAAGGTCCATCGAGGACGGGACATCCCGGACCCGCGTCCGGCACGTGCCGTCGTAGCTTTCGAGTCCCTCTGCCGCGTTCGCGATGCTCGTCGAGTTCCTCCCGCTCTTCCTCATGGTCCTGCTCGCGCTGGGTCTCGCGCTGAGCTTGCTCAAGATCGCCGAGTACATCGGCCCTCACCAGCCGAACGCGGTCAAGGAGAGCCCCTACGAGTCCGGCCAGGACCCCGTGGGATCGGCGCGTGACCGGTACTCGGTCAAGTTCTACCTCGTCGCGATGATCTTCATCGTGTTCGACGTCGAGCTCGTGTTCCTGTATCCGTGGGCCGTCTCCTACCGAACGTTCCTCGAGGCCGGTGGCGCTGTGGCGCTTACGTCCCTCGGCATCATCGGCACGTTCATCTTCATCTTGGTCGTGGGTCTGATCTACGACGTCAAGAAGGGCGGCCTCGACTGGGACTGACCTCGCGGGCGCGCGTCCTCGAGGACGGCTCCGTAGCTTTCACTTTTGTTTGAAAACGGCGCAGGGCGGACCACCGCAGGGCGTCGCCCGTTCGACCTCGACACCACACATCGCACCATGTTCAGCGAAGAAGGCGGCTTCCTCACCACGACTGTCGACTCGGTCGTCAACTGGGCGCGGTCGAACTCCCTCATGCCCATGCCCATGGGCTTGGCCTGCTGCGCCATCGAGATGATGGGGTTCGCGGGGCCGAAGTACGACGCGGCCCGCTTCGGATCCGAGGCAATGCGCTTTAGCCCACGCCAGGCGGATCTGATGATCGTCGCCGGCTGGTGCTCCTACAAGATGGCCCACACCGTGCGCCGCATCTGGGACCAGATGGCAGAGCCCAAGTGGTGCATCGCTCAGGGCGCGTGTGCCTCCACGGGCGGCATGCACCGCGTCTATGGCGTCGTGCAGGGCATCGACAACTTCCTGCCGGTGGACGTTTACATCCCCGGCTGCCCGCCACGCCCCGAAGCCATCTTGCACGCGCTGATGGACATTCAGGAGAAGATCCGCGTCACCGAGTCGGTCGCGAAGGACGTCCGCTTCCACGACGCCCCGAACCAGCTCATCGAGGGCCAGCTCGTCACTCCAGACGGGACGCCCGTCGTCGCCTAAGTCATGGCCGAGAACACCCCGCCCGACGGCCTCGAAGCCGAGACGCCTACGAAGACGCCCTCGACGGTGTCCCTGTCCCCGGTCTCCGACGCGATGATCGGTGGCCCGGGCGACGCGCCGTTCGTTGACCCTGCCTCACAGACGCAGACGCTCAACTTCCACTTCACGCCGCGCACGGCGCTGGCGGGTGAGATGGAGCGGTTGCAGACGGAGAACCCGCACGCCAAGGCGAGCTGGATCGTCCCGAAGGTGGTGGCTGCGCTGCAAGAGCAGTTCAGTGACGCCATCGAGGACGTGGTCGGCTACGCCGGCGAGACGACGGTCTTCGTCGAGAAGAGCCGCATCAACGACGTCTGCCGCTTCCTGCGCGACGAGATCGGGTTCGACTACCTGACGGACATCGGCACCATCGACCGGTTCACAGAGGACGACCGCTACGAGGTCTTCTACAACCTGTGCTCCATCGCCGACCGCAAGCGGATCCGCCTCAAGGTGCGCGTCGACGAGTCCGACCTCGAGGTCCCGACCATCACAGATCTCTACCCCGGCGGCAACTGGCACGAGCGCGAGGCCTGGGACATGATGGGCATCCGCTTCGCCGGCCACCCGGACCTGCGGCGCATCTACATGCCGGAGGACTTCGAGTACCACCCGCTGCGAAAGGAATTCCCCACGCTCGGCATTCCCGGCTCGCTCCCGCTCCCGCCGAACCACCCGGACGGCGATCTCCAGCCGGACCCGTTCCCGCGCGCCCACGGCATGATCCCGAAGGATCTCAGCACCGACGCCGACTAACACCGGCCGGCCTCGAGGTCGGCCCACCACCTTCTCGGCCTCGAGGCCGACTCCGCTCATGGCGACGACTGACCAGAACACGCCCCGCTCGCACGCTGCATCGCCGGGCACCTCGGAGGACCTGTTCACCTTCTGGCCGCGCCACAACGCCGCACTCTACCAGGCGCTCGCCGACCGCAACACGCAGGTCGAGATCGAGGCCGAGGCAGAACTCGTCGCCGTCGAGGTCGCCCGCGAGAAGGCGGCGGCCGACGGCCTCGAGGACGCGCCCGCGATCAGCGGCGACGGCGCCAACGTGTCGGCGGTGCCGATGATCGCCGAGGACCCGCTCGAGTCCAAGATGGTCCTCAACCTTGGGCCGCAGCACCCCGCGACGCACGGAGCGTTGCGCGTGGTCTGCCAGCTCGACGGCGAAACGATCGACAAGTGCCTGCTCGACATCGGCTACCTCCACCGCGGCATCGAGAAGCTGGCCGAGGCGAAGACGTTCCAGGAGTTCATGCCGTACACGGACCGCATGGATTACATGTCGCCCTACTCGAACAACGTGGCCTGGTGCCTCGCGGTCGAGAAGCTGGCCGGCATCGAGGTCCCGGAGCGGGCGCAGTGGCTCCGCACGATTGGCTGTGAGCTGGCTCGGATCTCATCCCACTTGCTGTGGGCGGGCACGATGGTGATGGACGCCGGCGCGCTGTCCGTCTTCCTTTGGACGTTCAAGTACCGCGAGGAGATCTACTCCATCTTCGACGAGATCGCGGGCGCTCGCTTCACCGTCTCGCACTCGAGGATCGGGGGCCTGGCGTTTGACTTCTCCGACACGGCGCTCGCCATGACGGCCAAGTTCTGCGACGACTTCGAGAAGCAGATTGCGGACTGGAAGAAGCTCCTCAACCGCAACCGGATCTGGATTGACCGCAACGAGGGTGTCGGCGTGCTGAGTCGCGAGGACGTAATTGCGGAGGGCTACACCGGTCCCACGCTGCGTGCCTCGGGCGTGGCCCACGACATCCGCGTCTTCGAACCGTACCTCGTTTACGACCAGGTCGATTTCGAGATACCGATGCGCACCGAGGGCGACTCGCTGGCTCGGTACTTCGTCCGCGTCGAGGAGATGGAGGAGTCGGTCAAGATTCTCCGTCAGTGCCTCGCGCGCCTGCCCAAGGGGCCGATCCGCACCGACAACGCGAAGGCGGCCTACCCGAGTAAGGACGAGGTCTATTACTCGATGGAGGGCATGATCCACGACTTCATGATGACGGACACCGGCGTCTCGCCTCCGAAGGGCGCCGAGTGCTACCACGCCATTGAGAGCCCCAAGGGCGAGCTCGGCTTCCACCTGGTCTCGGATGGGACCGGTAGCCCGTGGCGCGCCAAGATCGTGACGGGCTCGTTCAAGAACCTCCAGGGCCTCGAGACGATGATGGAAGGCGCCATGGTGGCCGACACCGTCGTCCTGATCGGATCCGTGGACCCCGTCATCGGCGACAGCGACAAATAGCGGTTCAGGGTTCGGAGGTTCAGGATTCGCAAGAACCTGCACCTGAATGAACCCTGAACCTTGAACCCTGAATCTGCAATGACTCCCGAAACCCCCGGCCCCTTCGTCTCCCCGACGCCGCAGTACGTCCCTGGCGAGACGCCCGAGCGCACGTTCTCCGACGCCGAGCTGGTCTGGACCGACGACGAGAAGGCCTCCATCGAGGTCTACCGTGCGCAGTACCCGACCGCCGACGGCGCCGTGATGAAGACGCTGTGGCTGGCCCAGCGCAAGTGGGGCTGGCTCCCGCCCGAGATTATGCGTCTCGTTGCTGACACGCTCGGCATCCCGTACGCCAAGGTCTACGGCGTGGCGACGTTCTACACGCAGTACTTCAAAGAGGAGAAAGGGCGGTACGTCCTCGACGTGTGCACGTGCTTCTCGTGTCAGGTCTGCGGCGGCTACGACATGCTGCACTACCTCGAGAACAAGCTCGGCGTGACCAAGGGCGGCACGAGCGAGGACGGCCTGTTCACCGTCCAAGAGGCCGAGTGCCTCGGTGCGTGCGGCTCGGCGCCGATGCTTCAGGTCACGAACGGCCCCTACGTCCACAACCTGACGGAGGCGAAGCTCGATGCGATGATCGACGCGCTCCGCGGTCAGGCGAACGCCGACGTGCCGACGGGGGATGCCGGTGCCGTCCTCCCGTTCGAGAGCATCACGCTCCCGCAGGACGAAACGGAGCTCGGCGGCAACCGCCGCAGCGACGCAGAGGCCGTGGACACGTACCAGACGCCGCCCGTCTCCGAGACCATCCACTAGGTGCCTACGTCCCGCCTCGCCGACCGTCAGATCCGAGCCGCCGCCTCCCGGGCCGCGCTCCGACTCGACGTGCGCGGGCCGGTCTCGAAGGCCCTCGGCAATGCCGGCATCGCCGTCACGCCTGCCGACCTCGAGGGCGTGAACCTCGACGCGCCCGTCCTCGAGGTCGAGACACCGACGGACCGGGCACCGGAGCCGCGCGTCCGACCTCGAGGGTTGAAGCCGAAGCGCAAGCCCTTCAAGTCTGATCCGTGGCCGACTCGGCGCGCGACCTCGAGGGCGGAACCTATCAAGGCCCTCTCGGGCCTAACCGTCGACGAGCGCCGGGTTCACCGCATCCTGATTGACACGTTGGAGATCAGGTCACAGTCGAACGGCGGACTGTGGCTGACCTACGCAGACCGGAAAAGGCTCGAAGCCCTCGACCTGGCGCTCATCGACAAGAAGCTCAGCGACCTTCAGCGGAATCACGAGTGGTCCGCGAGGTTCGGATGGCTCGGAGGCGTCGGTTCGCTGCTCATCACAGTTGGCATCGTCGTGTCGACCTGGTCCCGTGGGGATACAGGAACGGCCCTCGCGCTCGGCCTCGCACTGGGGCTGATGGTCGTGGTCGGTGGCGCCATCGCGGCGGCGTACAGCGGCTCGGGCGGCACGTCGAGACTCGCGAGCCCGGATCGCAAGATCTACCTCGCGCTCCGCGAGCTCGCGTTGCTCGTCAATGACACGCCCGTCTCCGCTGCCCTCGACCGCGCCGATCTCCTGATCGACCAACTCGCCGACGCCGACGAGGCGTCCTCGAGGCCGGCCCGCCGCATCCGCACGCACTCCTAGATTTTTAGACCCGACCTCGAGGTCGGACTTCCCCCAGCATTATGGCCGACACGCTCATTACCGGACAGTCCAAGGCGGGCGACTGGCGCAGCTTCGAGCGCGTCATCCTGCCACCGATCAAGGACCTCCACAAGATCGAGGTCTACGAGGACAAGGCGGACGGCTACAAGGCGCTCCGCGACGTCGTCAAGGACGGCAAGTACGACCCGACGGGCCTCACCAACGAGGTCAAGGCCTCCGGGCTTCGAGGACGCGGCGGCGCGGGCTTCTCGACGGGCATGAAGTGGAGCTTCATGCCGCCCATCGACCCGGACAAGCCGCGTTACCTGTGCTGTAACGGCGACGAGTCGGAGCCGGGCACGTTCAAGGACCGCCAGATCTTCGAGTACAACCCGCACCTGATGATCGAGGGGATCATCTTGGCGGGCTACGCGATGACCATCAAGACCTGCTACCTCTACATCCGAGGCGAGTACGACGACTACGTCAAGCACGTCCAGACGGCCGTCGATGAGGCATACGCCAAGGGCTACCTCGGGGAGAACATCCTGGGGACGGACTTCTCGTTCGACTTGGTGGTCCACGCCGGAGCGGGCGCCTACATCTGTGGCGAGGAGACCTCGCTGATGAACTCGCTCGAGGGCCGACGCGCATATCCGCGGATCAAGCCCCCCTTCCCCGCTCAGAAGGGCGTCTTCGGAATGCCGACGACGATCAACAACGTCGAGACGCTGGCAGACGTACCGCTAATCGTGAACCGAGGAGCGGCGTGGTTCGCCGGCATCGGTCCCGAGAAGCACCCGGGACCGGTCCTGTACGGGATCTCCGGCCACGTCAACAAGCCGGGCGTCTACGAGTACCCGACCGGGATGCTCATCACAGACCTCCTCGAGGTCGCCGGCGGAGCCCGTGGCGGCAAGAAGATCAAGGCCGTCGTGCCGGGCGGAAGCTCGACGCCGCCCTTGACGTGGGAGATGGCCGAGACGGCCACGATGGACGCTGAGACGCTGCGTGAGGTCGGGTCTTCGATGGGGACTGCTGGCCTGTGCTTCCTCGACGAGGACACCGACATGGTGAGCTTCACGCGCCGCATCGCCCACTTCTACCACCACGAGTCCTGCGGCCAGTGCACGCCGTGCCGCGACGGGACAGGTTGGATGGAGAAGCTGCTGGCCCGCATCGACGAAGGCAACGGCTACACCCGCGACCTCGACCTGCTGCTGGACCTGTGTGACCAAATGGAGGGCCGCACCGTGTGCGCGCTCGCCGATGCCGCCGCGTGGCCGGTACGCTGGGGCATCAAGCGCTTCCGCGCCGACTTCGAGGCCAAGTGCCAGCCCACCGCCTTCGCGGGCGCCGACCTCGAGGGGTCAGGGGATGGTGCTTCCGGCCTGCTGCCCACCGCCGACATTGAGCACGACAAGACGATCACGCCGACCGGCACGCCGTAGCCGCTACCTCGAGGCCACGACCTCGAGGACGGAAAACCCACCGTCACTTTGTGCAGGCGCCCCACGGGGCGTCTCTACCTTGGCTCCTATGAAACGACTTCTCCCCCTCCTCCTCGTCCTCGCGGCCTGCAACGCCTCCGACGCCGACCTCTCCAGCGAGGTGTCAGAGAGCACGACGGCCGGCCCACTTGGCACCGCCGTCCCCGGAGGCGAGGCCCTCTCCGCCAACGAGTTGATCGCTGACGCGGAGATGTACGCAGGCAAGAGCGTGACCGTCGAAGGCACCGTCCGCGACGTGTGCACGAACGCCGGATGCTGGCTCACGCTCGCGGACGACCAGGGCCGCACGGTGCGCGTCAACGTCCCGCGTGACGAGAACGACACCTACGTCTACACCTTCCCCACGGACGCCAGCGGCTCGACGGTCCGCCTGGTCGGTATGCTCGAGATCGAGACCGAGTCCGTCGAGGACCAGCGCCATTACGCCGAGGACGGCGGCGCGACGGAGGCAGAACTCGACGCCATCACGGAGCCCAAGCAGACTCTGGTCCTGACCGCGCTCGGCGCCGAGATGACCGAGAGCGACCTCGAGGTCGCGACCGACCTCGACGCGTAACCCCTTAGAAAAAGACACCGACATGCCGCAGGTCACGATCGACGGAGTCGCCCACGAGGCGGACGAGGGGGCGAAAGTCCTTCAGTTCTGCCTCGACGAGGGCACCGAGATCCCTCACTTCTGCTACCACCCGTCGCTCTCGGTGCCGGCCAACTGCCGGCAGTGCCTGGTCAAGGCCGGCACGCCGATGTTCGACCGGGCCACAAAGGAGCCCGTCCTCGACGAGAACGGGGAGCAGAAGATCAACTACTTCCCCAAGCTGATGCCGAGCTGCGCGCTCGACGTCACCGAGGGGATGGTGGTGCACACCCAGCTCTCGTCCGTCGAGGTCGCCGAGGCACAGGCCGAGCAACCTCGAGATCATGCTGGCGAACCACCCGCTGGATTGCCCGATCTGCGACCAGGCCGGGCAGTGCCCGCTTCAGATCCAGGCCTACAAGTACGGGCCGGAGGGCAGCCGCTTCGAGTTCGAGAAGGTCCACAAGCCCAAGCGCGTCCAACTTGGGCCGAACGTCATCCTCGATGCCGAGCGCTGCATCAACTGCACCCGCTGCACCCGGTTTACCGCCGAGGTGACCGAGACGCACCAGCTCACGATCATCAACCGCGGCGACAAGAACCACCCGATGACGGCGCCGGGGGAGATCTTCGACGACGCGTACTCGATGTGCACGACGGACATCTGCCCCGTTGGAGCACTCACCGAGGACTACTTTCGCTTCCAGGCCCGCGTCTGGGAGATGGACAAGACACCGACGGTCTCCGACTTCGGCGGCAAGGGCATCAACGTCACGGTCTGGACCAAGAACAACCAGGTCATGCGCATTACGCCGCGCGAGAACCTGGACGTCAACGAGTACTGGATGCCCGATGTGGCTCGGCTCGTTTACAAGTCGTACAACGAGAACCGCGCGTCCAGCCCGATGATCGGCGGAGCGCCGACCACCTGGGAGGCTGCTGCCCGTGAGGCCGGCCGGCTCATGACGTCCGCTGGCTCTGACGTGGTCTTCCTGGGCTCGTCCTACGCGACCGTCGAGGACAACTACCTCCTCATCAAGCTCGCGGCCTCGATTGGCGCCGAGGCTCCGCAGTTCATCGACCATCGAGGACAGCGGGAGGGCGACGACTGGCTCATCTCGAGTGACCAGTCGCCGAACACCGAAGGCTGCCTGCGCCTGGGCATGACGCCTGTCGACCCGGCGCTCTTCGCCAGCCGCGTCGCCGGCGCCAAGCTGGTCTACATCCTGCAAGACGACCCCGTCGCCCAGGGCCTCCTCGACGCCTCCGACCTCGAGGACGTGCCGGTCGTGGTCCACGCGACGCACACGACCTCGATGACGCCCGCCACGGTCTCGCTCCCGATCGCGATGTCGGTCGAGACGCTCGGCACCTACGTCAACGAGGACGGACGCGCTCAGCTTCTCCGCCCGGCAAAGATGGTCAAGGCCATGAACCGCTCGCTCCTGATGGCTCTCGGCACCGGCGTCGGTCGCCGGAGCGAGGTCGGGACCCCGTTCGACCGGTGGCACGACGAGGACAACCAGGTGGACTGCCTGCCCGGCTGGGCGGTGCTCCCCCAGGTGGCCAAGGAAGTCGGCCTCGACCTGTCGTACAAATCACCCGCAGCCATCATGGCTGAGGTGTCCTCGACATCGGAGTTCCAGGGCGCGACGCACGGTGCGATGTCGCTGCTGGGCGTCCCCCTCGAGACCGACGACGTGCCCGCCCTCGAGGCGTAATGCGCGACCTCGAGGACGCGCCCCGTCCTCGAGGCCGTAACGGAGATCCCTCGACTTCGAGGGCGACCTCCTCACTGCCTGACAAACGGCCGTAGTCTGGCCTCGCGATTTACTCCCGCGCGTTTTACCTCCGCCCAATGGACTCCGTCCTCAGCTTTCTCGTCGCCGTCTGGGAGGTGCTCGATCTACCGATCGTCATCTTCCTGCTGCTCAACGTCTTCCTGATCACCGCGTCGCTGCTGGTCTACGCCGAGCGCAAGGTGTCGGCATTCATTCAGGAGCGAAACGGGCCGGACCGCGTGGGTCCCGCCGGCATCCTGCAGTCGTTCGCGGACGTGTTCAAGCTGATGTTCAAGGAGAACATCGTCCCCGTCCAGGGCAACGCGTTTATCCACAGCCTGGCGCCGGTCCTGATGGTGGTGATCGCCATGTCAACGGGCGCGCTGATCCCGTGGGCGCGGACGCCCGGCGGCGAAGCCCTTGCCGTCGCCCCGATGGGTCTCGGGTTGCTGATGGTGCTGGCCCTAACCTCGATCTCGGTCTACGGCGTCACGCTGGCTGGCTGGTCCTCGAACTCGAAGTACTCGCTTCTCGGCGGCTTGCGCTCGAGCGCGCAGATGATCTCGTACGAGCTCGCAATGGGCGCCGCGGCACTCTCGGTCGTGCTCTACTCGGGCTCGCTGAACCTGTTCGAGATCGTCGAGAGCCAGAACCATCCCGAGGCTGGCATCTTTGCCTGGAACATCATCCGCAACCCGGTCGGGTTCATCGTCTTCAGCGTCTGTGCGCTGGCCGAGACCAACCGCGCACCGTTCGACCTGCCCGAGGCCGAACAGGAGTTGGTCGGCGGGTACCACACGGAGTACTCAGGCATGAAGTTCGGGATGTTCTTCCTGGCCGAGTACGTCAACCTGTGGATCGCCTCGCTGCTGATCGTGACGCTGTTCCTCGGCGGCTATCTCCTCCCGTGGGAAGGACTCTACGCCGAGGCGCTGCCGGGCCTGCTGGTGACGCTCCTACAGGTCGGGTTCTTCGTCGCGAAGGTCTCATTCATCGCCTTCTGCTTCATCTGGATTCGCTGGACGCTGCCGCGCTTCAAGTACAACCAGCTCATGAACCTGGGCTGGAAGTACATGCTTCCGATCTCGATCGCCAACATCCTGGTGATCGCCTTCTTGGTGGCGATCTACCAGCTCTTCGTCGGCTAGACTCGTCCTCGAGGACGCTCGGCCGCATCTCGACCTACCGATGACCTACGGACTGATCGGGAAGATGCTCGCCGTCCCCGGCAAACGGGACGACTTGATCGACGTGTTGGTGAACGGCGTTTCAGGGATGCCGGGCTGCCTCAGCTACATCGTCGCCCGCGACCTCGAGGACGAGAATGCGCTGTGGATTACGGAGGTGTGGGAGAGCAAGGAGGCTCACCAAGCGTCTCTCGCGCTGCCATCCGTCCGCGAGGCGATCTCGCTCGGCCGGCCGATGATCGCAGGATTCGGAGAGCGGTTCGAGACGGAACCGATGGGCGGACAAGGGCTGGCGCGCTGAGCCGTCCTCCCATGTGGTGGTTCGCACGAGGGAGGAGAACCGATACGAGGGTGCGATGACTCTTGTCCTCTCTCGCGACTTCCGCCGCACCCCCCGGAGAACGCTTCTCGCCCTCGCCATCAAACGGCGGGGGGGTTGGCTTCTCCTCGGCCTTGCCATTTTGGCTTCCGGCCTCGCACTCGCGATGACTCCGTGGACGATGCACGTCCGAGGCAACCGCGTCCTCGAGGACGGCACACGGACGACGGCGCAGATCATCGACGTGAACCAGTTCTGGACCAAGCACGTGAGCCGGACGGGCGGATTCACGTACGCCTTCGAGGTCGGCCCGGACCGTTTCGAGGGACGCGCCTACAACACGGAGTCCTCGATCTGGCAAGACCTCGAGGTCGGCGACACCGTCACGGTCGCATACGACCCGTACGATCCCGCGACGAGCATTCCAGTCCGCAACGACCTCGATCGAGGACAAGTGCGGTCTGTCCCCTCAGCAGCATTCATCTCGATGATCGGAGTGGTGATCGCGGCCGTCGGCGGATTGATCCTGTGGGGCCTCCTCGTCCGACTGCCGGGCCGGTGGGCGCACCTTCTCCGCCGCGGGAAGATGGCCGTGGGCCGAGTCGATCACGTCGAGGTCCGACCTGCGACACGCGCTCGCACGCAGCTTCGATACAGCTACGACGACCGGTTCGGGCAGGCGACCCGTTCTGAAACCGAGTGGGCGCCGTCGCCAGAGACCACGTGGCGCGCTGGGGATGAGGGGCTCGTCCTCTACGACTCGGATGACCCGTCCTCGAGCGTCTGGGTTGGCCCCGGCGACCTCACGTTCTACCGCTGAGCGCGTCTCGACCTCGAAGGCGCCACCGACGATCCCGGCATAGCCCGGACTCTGTCCGCCCAAGGCGACATCGCAATACGTTGTCCGTCCTCGAAGACGCTGATGCGTGGCGGTCATGGACGGATGAGCGCCCGAGCCATAGTCAATCCGCCCGCGCCCTCGAGGACGGTCAGGCGGCTGGGAGCGACAGCACGAACGTCGCCCCTTCGCCCTCGACGCTTTCGACCTCGAGGGCGCCGCCATGTCCATGAACCACGATGTCGTGGCTGAGCGACAGCCCCAAGCCCGTGCCCTCACCCGTCGGCTTGGTGGTAAAGAACGGGTCGAAGACCTTGGCGCGAACCGCCTCGGACATCCCTGTCCCGCTGTCGGCGACGCGAATGAGCACCGTGCCGTCACCACGGTGCGTCGAGACGGTGACGACCGGATCGTCCGCGCCGTCCACGGCGTCGAAGGCGTTGTCGAGCAGGTTGATGAGCACGCGGCCAATCTCGGAGGGAACGACCTCGATGTCGCCGGCGCTGTCCTCGAGGGCGCGCTTGAGAGACAAGCGAGCGTGGGGATGGCGAGCCTTAAGTCCGTGCCATGCGAGGTCGGAGTACTCCTCGACGAGCGCATTGACGTCGACCCGGCGGTGGTCTCCGCCTCCACTGCGCGCGTGGGCCATCATCGCACGGACGATCGAATCCGCGCGTCGGCCATGCGCCTCAATCCTCTCGACGTTCGACTTGAGATCGTCGAGCAAATCCGCACGCTCGTCCGGATCGGTCTCGCCATCGAGGTCGCGAATGAGATCGCTCGAGAGGCCCGCGAAGTTGGTCACGAAGTTGAGCGGGTTCTTGATCTCGTGTGCGATTCCGGCTGTGAGTTGGCCGAGCGATGCCATCTTCTCCTGCTGAATCAATCGAGCCTGCGCCGCCTTGAGGTCCGCGAGGGCCTGGTTCAGCGACGCCGTCTGCCGAGCGACCTCCTCGTTGAGCTGGCGCGTCCGCTCGGTGAGCAAGTCGTCCATCGTGTCGCCCTCACGCTGCATCTCGTCGGGGACGGAAAAATGGAAGTGGGCGAGGAGCCACTGCCCGTCCTCCCGCTTGAGCGCAAACGTGAAGCGGGGCCGCTCGACGACATCTTCCTCTTCCATCTGGACGGTGACGATGATCTCACCAACGGCTACCGCCGCCGTCTCGTCGAGGGCGTGGACCGTCAGCCACGGCACGTCAACGGTGAACGGGTACGAGTGCGCCGCGTGCTCACGGTCTACCATTGCTCGGAGGTCGTCGCGGCTGGCGTAGTAGTCACCGGGGCCAGTCCCGTAGCCCGTGAAGCTCGGGCGGACGGAAGCCATGAACCGGCTGGTCGCCTCCTGGGACGGATCAACCCAGTCCCGGAGGATGCGGTGGACGGCGGCCTTGACATCGGCTTCAACAGCGGACTGCGATGGTTTCATGGCAGGGTCATTGGGAGTCTCACTCAACCTAGAGGTAAACCAATACGCTCCTGCCTGACCTGCGAGCGACTGTCCGGCCTGCCTCGGCGCTCATTCAGCGGCGTCCTCGAAGGCGCGGCCTCGACGACCTGACTCGTCCTCGAGGACGCGGACGTTCAGCAGACGGGGGCCATCCGGCAGTGTCCTCCGTAGTCGCGACCACATCCGGAACGGTGTTAGTCGATGGGCGACCAGAACGGATAGGCTAGGTTACGGCCCCTCCCCGCTCCTCAGAATGCCCGTCCTCGCTCGCCTCGTCCTGGCCGCTGGCCTCGCCCTCAGCGCGGTGCCCGCTCTCGCTCAGTCGGTCGTCATCAACGAGTTGCTCGCGTCCAACGGCGCAACGCTGGCCGACCCGACTTCGACGACTTCGGCGACTGGATCGAGCTCTACAACCCGGTCCGGCGGCCGCGTCGACCTCGGCGGCCACTTCCTCACCGACGACCTCGACGAGCCCCGACCAAGTGGCGCATCCCCGACGGGACCGTCCTCGCGGCCGGCGGCTTCCTGGTCGTCTGGGCCGATGACGAGGACACGGCCGCCCGCGACCGCGCGCTCCACACCAACTTTAAGCTCTCCGGCGGCGGCGAGCAGGTCGGCCTGTTCGGCCCGTCCGGCGCGCCCGTCGACACGCTGAGCTTTGGCGAGCAGACGACCGACATCTCGTACGGCCGCTTCCCAGACGGAGGCAGCACGTTGGCGTTCTTCGCGCACGCCGACGCCCGGAGCCGCGAACGACACCGCGCCGAGTGGCGGCGTGCTCGATGTCCCCGACCGCTGTCGCTCGCGAGCGGCTTCTACGACGGCGGTGAGACGGTCGCGTTGGACGCCGAGGCGGGCGCCACCATCCGCTACACGCTCGACGGCTCCGAGCCCACCGAGGCGTCGACGGTCTACGCGGGCCGCTGGCCCTCACCGCGACGACGGTGCTCCGGGCGGCGGCGTTCGCGCCGGAGGCTCGCGAGCGAGCCCCGTCGTCACGCGGACGTTCTTCGTGGGCGAGACGAGCACGCTGCCGGTGATCTCGCTCGTGACCGACCCGGCGGGCTTCTTCAGCGACAAGACGGCATCTACGTCGAGGGCACGAACGGCATCCCGGGCCGCTGCCGGACCTTCCCGTCAACTGGAATCAGGACTGGGAGCGGGCGGTGCACTTCACGCTTCTTCGAGCCGGACGGGGCGGGCGGGTTCGAGCGCGTGCTCGACCAGGGCGCGGGCGTCCAGATCTTCGGCGGGTGCAGCCGCATCTATCCCCAGAAGTCGCTCTCGCTCCACGCCCGGAGCCGCTACGGTGCGTCCGACTTCGGGTACCGGTTCTTCCCCGACGTGGACATCGACAGCTTCGACGACCTGGTGCTGCGGAGCTCGGCGCAGGACTGGTGGCGCACCATGTTCCGCGACGGCATGATCCAGACCTCACCCGGCACATGGATCTCGACGGGCAGGCGTACCGGCCCACCATCGTCTTCCTGAACGGCGAGTACTGGGGCATCCACAACCTGCGCGAGAAGCTCAACGAGGACTAGGTCGCCGGTCACTACGGCATCGACGACGACGACGTGGAGTTGATCGAGGGCACGTGGGGAGGCCAGTCCGAGCACTACGACGCCTTCTCGGACTTCCTCGACGCCAGCGACCTCAACGACCCTGACGGTGTTCGCGTACGTGGAGACGCAGATGGACGTCAACCAGTACCTCAACTACCTGATCGCAGAGATCTACAGCGCCAACGCCGACTGGCCCGGCAACAACCTCAAGCTGTGGCGCCCGCGCACGCCGGACGGTCGCTGGCGGTGGATGCTCTTCGACACGGACTTCGGCTTCGGAGGCAACGCGGACGGCCAGGCCGACCAGCAACACGCTGGCGCTCGCGACCGACCCCAACGGCACCGGCTGGCCGAACCCGCCGTGGTCGACGCACCTGTTCCGCAGGCTGCTGACGAACGACGGCTTCCGCCACGCCTTTATCCAGCGCCTGGCGGCCCACATGTACACGACGTTCGAGCCCGACGCGCGTCGTCGGCGTGATCGACAGCCTGCAGGCCAACATCGCGGCGGAGATGCCGCGGCACACGACGCGCTGGACCGCAGTCGGCGTCGTTCGGGTCGAGTTGGGACGGGAACGTCCAGATCATGCGTGACTTCGCGCGCGACCGCCCCGCGCTGATGCGCGAGGCACGTGAACGGCTACTTCGACGAGGTCCCGGGCTCGGCTCGGCCTCAGCGTGAGCACGAGCGGCGGCGGCCAGGTCCTCGCGGAGGGCGTCCTCCCTGCCTCCGACGCGACACCTGACGCCCCGTTCGAGCCGGTCTTCTTCCGCGACGTCCCGCTCCACCTGACCGCCGTGCCCGACGAGGGCTACTACTTTGTCGGCTGGTCCGGCGTCGTGGACGGCGGCGCGCCGACGAGGTGTCGGTCGTGCTGACGGGGACGGCCTCGCTCACCGCCACCTTCGCGCTGGCCCGGATACGGCAGCCGCATGAGAGCGCCGAGCGACCGCCTCGCTCGGCGCAGCCTACCCCAACCCGACCTCAGGAACAACGACCGTCGAGGCGACGCTCGCGCAGGCCGGTCCCCTCTCGGTTCGCGTGGTCGACCTGCTCGGTCGCGAGGTAGCGACGCTGGCGGACGGTTCAAAACCGGCAGGCACTCACCGCTTCACCATCGACGCGCAGGCTCTGCCCAGCGGGGTCTACCTGATCGTGATGGAGGCGGAGGGATATCGCGGCTCCCGCCGTGTTGTCGTGACGGAGTAGCGCCCTCGAGGGCGCACGAGCAGCCTGCCTGCCTCGGCCTCGAGGCCGGGGCACGATCAGTTGTTGCGGCGGCCGCGGTTACGGCGGCCGCGATCGTCGCGACGGTCGCGGTCACGGCGATAGCGATCCGTAAACCGCTCATAGTCGCGTCGCTGACCGCGGTTGAGTTGCCGCTCAATGGCACGGTCGGTATCTCTCCAGAACCGGTCAACCTCGCGAGACGGACGAGCGCGGCGTGGGAAGGGCGACTCGTAACGTCCTCCGCGGGACCGATCCTCGAAGCGGTAGACCCGGTCGTAGAGGAGCTCTCGGACTCGTTCCTCCTGCCTGCGGTCGAGCCGCACGGCACGGTCCAGGTCGTTGAGATAGCGGTCGGCGCCACGGGTGTCACCGCGACCATCGTAGCCTCGGTTGTCGTATCCCCGGTCGCCGGAGCGTCGCTCAGAGGGAAGGCGTTCACCCTGACGGTAAAGCTCCTCGAGTCCGACGCAACCGGTGAGAGAGGCGGCCAGCGCCAGCAAGATGAGTGATCGCATTGTGGTTGTAGTGGTGGGGCCTGTTCAGCCGCCTCTCCCCTCCCACGAGTAACGATATACCAGCCGAGCCGGCCTCGAGGGCGCCTCCGGGACGACGGGCGCAGGCTCGACGGGTGCCACCTCGGTCCTGTTCGAGACCTCCTCGTCCTCGAAGAGGTCACTGCGGTCGACCTCGCCCTCGAGGTCGCGACGGCCGCGCGCCGACTCGTCGAGAACCTCATCGAGGTCGTCAAAGTCCACAATGCGGTCCAGCTCGCGGTCGACCTCGCGCGCGGCGCGGCGCAAGACCTCTCGGGCGGCAGCGCGGAGGCGCGGATCCTCGATCTGGTCGAGGTCCGGCCCAGGCGTCCTCGAGGCCGACTCCGATGCCTCCTCGTCTTAGAGGCGTGCCTCCGAAACCCATCTCGCCCTCGAGGTCGCACAGCCGCGTCCTCGAGGGCGGATCATCCGGTCAGATCTGGAGCGCTCGCGGGGGCCGACAGCGCTTAGCGGACCATCGTCATTTGCGCGGTACGGACGCCGCTCGGCGAGGCGACCGAGATCACGTACACGCCCGGCGCGAGGGTCCCGGCCTTGATCGACACACTGTGACGGCCTGCCCCATAGGGAGCGTCGGCGATCGTGGCGACCTCCCGTCCGAGCACGTCGTGGATCGTTACCCGAATCTCACCGGCCTCGGCCACTCCGAACGCGACACGGAACTCTCCGGCCGATGGGTTCGGCTGAGCGGACACGGCGAGGTCGACGCCTTCCTCGTCCTCAGAAGCGGTCGGCGGTGGGGTAGAGATCAGCGATGCTTGGCTGAGGTAAGCACCGGTGACTGGATCGCTGGCGTTTGTGCCTCGCACCACCCATTTCACGCGGCGCGCAGTCCCGAGGATGGTATCGGTCCACTCCGCCGCCGTCGGCGTGTATGTCGGCGCGTCGATCTGAGGCGACGTAAACAGAAGGGTCGAGAGATCTTCGGTGTAGAACAGGACCTGAAACTGGTTGAGCCGGAAGCTCGGGCCAGCCCCGCGCGCGTCCCAGGTAAAGGTCGGAGGATCGTCAGACAGCATGACCACGGTCCCATCCGTCGGGGCCGTCGGAGCGGGGGCCACCGCGTGGGTGGCGAAGACCGTTCCGAGGGCGACGGTCTCCTCTGTGCTGCGCCCGGCTGCGAGAGCGTTCCAGGCGTCGGAGAGCGAAACGGGACTGGCACCAACGAGAATGTCCCAGATGGCTTGATCCCCAAGCGAGACCGTGTCCCCCTCGTCCGGCAGGGCATCGTAAAGGTCCCAGAGGATGCGCTGGACGGAGAGCTCGTCGTCCTCACCCAGACCGTCTCCGCCCTCGAAGGATTCGAGGCTGTACTCAAGCTCGCCGTCTTCGGTGTCGGTGTACAGGAGATCCCCAGCCGTCGGGATTCCAAGAGCGGCGACGTTGCGCACCTGCTGGAGCGACGTCCCGAAGTAGGTCGGCCATCCTTCGCCCCAGGCCAGTCGGATTCCGTCACTCTTCCCGTGAATCTCAGCGAGGTTCGTGCTGCTGCTATGCTCGCCACCCGGGTTGTTCTGGATGCCAACCTGTTCCATGACGTAGTGCCCGTACTCGTGGTGCATCACGTCCCAGTCGTAGCGGTCAAGGAGCAGGATGAACAGGGCCGTCCCGTTGAAGTACGATCCGTCGCCACCGAATACGACCGGCAGCAACGGGAGGAAGTCTCCTCTCACCGTGTTGACGTACTGGGTGCTCTCGACGAGCGCATCGGCGACCGAGAGCGCGTTGCCCGGAACCGTCGTGTTTGCGACCTCGAGGTCGATGGTCACGCCGGACACGACCCCGATCTGGGCGGGGCTCCGGGCGCTGTACGTCTCGGATATGGGCCGGACATCGTTTTCACCGTTGCCAGGGGGGACGATGTAAAACCCTTCCGAGCTCGCGAGCACGTTGATGTAGAGATCCGGGGAGCCGGTGGCCTCGACCGTGAGCGTGTACGACCCGTCAGCCGCCGTAATGGCGCTGCCGAGGAGCAGGTCGTCGTTCGGGTCGCCGTCGTTGCGGTCGTCAAACACCTGGACGTTCATCAACCGGACCGGCCGGGGCGTGCCGTTGCGGTCCTGGTAGCGGATGGTGCCGGACACCGTGACGGGCGCCGAACTGCCCGCATTGGAACCAGCGGCGCGCGTCACCACAGCGGTGCCGGTGGTTTGGCGGATGGCACGACGAGCGGCCTCCACGGCCGACGGGCTCATCCGTCCGGCCTCGAGGTCGCGCCTCAGGCGGTCCTGACGAGCCACGACGAAGCTGCCCCGCGTCGCGACGATGTCATTGTCTCCAACGAGAGCGTAGAGCACGTCGAGGCGCCGAACGGTACCCCGTGCGGCCGTCGCGGTGACCTGCGCACGAACCTCCCCCTCGCCAGCCGACTGGGCGGCCAGAGGAATCTCGACGCGGCGGGACTCACCACGCTCCAGATCTCCGACGGGAATCTGAACCGAGCGCGTCAGGCCGACTCCCGCCCCTGGCGTCACGGTCACTACGACGTTCGTGAGAGCCTCCACTGTGGCTGAGACCTCGAGCGCCGCCTGGAAGGACTGTCCCGACTGGGGACCGTCCGGTGCAATCCACGTCACCGCGACCGGAGCCGTCATCTTCCCGTGGCCGTGAGCTGCCGAGGAAACGCCCTGTGCCGATGCCAGGATAGGCAGACAGAAGGCCGACAGCAGCACACCCAAACGGAGCAGGCTGGAGCGGCGGACCGTAGAAGACGTGCGAGAGACCAGCACAGAGGAACAATGCGTCATCAGGGTGTGGGGAACAAACTGGAGCCGGTCAGGGCGCCTGATATCGCGTCGCATGGCCAGCACGGAGGGACACGCGCGCAGAGGACAAAAGCACGTCCGGACGTAGGCGACGCTCGCGCAACGGTGGACACATGAGACCGCAACGTAGTACAGGAGCGCACAACCTCCTATCTGCCATCCCTGTTAAAATCAGATGCCTACAGCAGGATTCGGGTTGGCATGGCAGCCTCATTCCGTCCTCGAGGGCGAGCGATATCGGCCAACGGAACGGCCCTGATGGTCATCCACGTCGGCCTCGAGGACGTGCCTACCAGCCGATCCGTCCCGCCTCCGGAGGCACGTCGCCAGGCCGTGCCGGCCTCGAGGGCGCATCCGGCACGACGGGCGCCGGCTCGGCAGGAGTCACGTCCGTCTCGCCTGAGACCTCCTCGTCTTGGAAGAGATCGCTGCGGCCCACCTCGCCCTCGAGGTCACGACGGCCGCGTCCCGACTCATCAAGAATCTCGTCGAGGTCGTCAAAGTCCACGATGCGGTCCAGTTCGCGGTCGACCTCGCGAGCCGCCTGGGCGATAGCGCGGTCTCGGGCGTTTCGAATGCGCTCGGCCCATCCCTCACGGCCTCCGCTGCGGTCGAACTCGCGTGCGGCGCGGCGCAAGACCTCTCGGGCGGCGGCACGGAGGCGCGGATCCTCGATCTGGTCGAGGTCGGCCCAGGCGTCCTCGAACCACTCGAGGTTCTCCTCACGCGGATCGGCGCGCTGCGGCCGGGGGCGGTCCGGGCGGTCCGGCGCGTCCTCGATGCCGCGGCCCGGCGTGCGGGGGCCGTAGCCATCGGGGAGATCGTTCTCGCTCTCGAACAAGCCCGTCGCGGTGTCGCTGACCCAGCGCGTGAAGCGATCCCACAGGTCTGGTCCTGTCGCCTCGTCGGGCGGACGCGGGAACTCCAGGTTTGCGTTCACTAGCCCGTCGCGCTGCGCCGTCCGCTGAAAGTCGCCAACGACGCGGAGTGCGTTGTGGCCGCCCTGGCCCCAGTACGAGGATCGGAAGGTGACGCGCGGATCGTCGAAGCCGACCCAGGCGCCCGTCACCAAGTCGGGCCGCATGAGCAAGAACCATCCGTCGGCGCCGTCCTGAGTGGTACCGGTTTTGCCGGCGAGGTCGCCGCGCGCGCCAAAGCTGGAGCGGATCTGAGATCCCGTCCCCCCGTCCACCACGCCACGCATCATGTCGAGCAGGTCGATGGCGACGTCGTCATCGAGGACGGTGCGCTCGTCGGGCTCGAATCGGGCGACCTCGTTGCCGTCGCGGTCCGTGATGTGGGTCACCGTGACGGGCGGGCGGCGGACCCCGCCGGACGCGATGGTGGCGTAGGCGCCGGTCATCTCTAACAGCGACACCTCGCTCGTGCCAAGCGCCAGCGCCGGCACCGCCTCCAGGCGGCTCTGGATACCCATCCGCCGGGCCGTCCGCGCCAGGTCTCGCGCGCCGACGTCATCGACGAGTTGTGCCGCAATCGTGTTCTTCGAGGTCGCCAGTCCCTCGCGCAACGTCACCAGGTTTCCTGAGGACGTGCCGCTCGAGTTGGTCGGCTGCCACACGACCCCGTCGGACATTTCGATGGACACGTCGCCATCAACCAAGGTGTCCTCGGGGCGCCATCCTTCCTCGAGGGCGCGGGCGTAGAGAAACGGCTTGAACGTGGAGCCGGGCTGACGGCGGGCGCGGGCCACATGGTCGTACGCCGAGCGCCCAAAGTCGCGGCTGCCGATCCACACCTTGACGTACCCGTTCGTCGGGTCGACCGCCGTCATGGCGACCTCGAGGCGCATCTTGACCTGGCGCAGCGAGTCGAGGAAGGCGGGTGTCGCGCGCAGCGAATCGAGGACGGCGTCGGGCTCGCGGCCGACCTCGAGGCCGCGGCGGTA
The DNA here is from genome assembly GCA_963832985.1 of Rubricoccaceae bacterium. Lineage (GTDB taxonomy): Bacteria > Bacteroidota > Rhodothermia > Rhodothermales > Rubricoccaceae > Rubrivirga. Next base: position 1,014,037 of record CAWHWG010000006.1, on the reverse strand, counting down.
GGCGCGCGTGTCGCGGATGAAGGCGTCGGCGGCGGAGCGGCGCATCGTCCAGAACCGCCCGAAGGGCTGCGTCGACCTCGAGGCCGCGTAGTACGGCGCCGTCGTGGGTCCCAGCCTCGAGGCCGACTCCCGGCCCCACTCGACGTCGGCGACGGTCTGGAGCGCGTCGCCAAACTTGCGCGCCGACTCCTCGGCCGCGCGCTGCATCCGCATGTCGAGCGTCGTGTGGATGGTCAGGCCGTCCCCGTAGAGGCTGTACCCCGCGCGGTCGGCCCAGTCCTCGAGGTCGATGCGGACGTGCTCCGTGAAGTGCGGCGCCAAGCTTCGCTGCATCGACTGCCGCTCGAACTTCAGCCCCAGCGGCTCGGCCTCGAGGGCGACGGCCTCGGTGGCGTCGAGGCCTCCGAACTTGACCATCTGGCCGATGACCACGTTGCGCCGCCTCAGCGCCCGCTCGGGCTGCCGGTACGGGTTGTACATCGAGGTCCCCTTGAGCATCCCGACGAGCGTCGCGGATTGGGCAAGCCCCAGTGAGCCCGCGTCGGTGGAGTAGTACGTCCGCGCGGCCATCTCGATACCGTGCGCGTTGTAGAGGAACGGGACCGTGTTGAGGTACAGCTCCAGGATCTCGTCCTTGGTGTACAGACCCTCGATCTTGAGAGCCGTGATGGCCTCCCGGATCTTCCGCGTCACGCTCGCCGCGTTGCCGACGCGGTCCGGGAAAGAGGTTGCGCGCGAGCTGCTGCGTAATCGTCGAGGCCCCGCGCATCCCCTGCCCGTCGCGACGTCCTTCAAGACCGCGCCCCACCCGAGCAGGTCGACGCCGCTGTGACCGTAGAACCGTCGGTCCTCGGTTGACACTAGCGCGGTCACGACGTGCGGCGAGATCTCGCCCAAGCTCTTCCACTCACGGCCTTGGCGCGCGAAGCGAGTCAGCGTCTGTCCGTCGGCAGAGACGACCGTCGAGGGGTAAATCTCTCTCGCATCGCGGAGATCGCCCACGCTCGGCGTAAACGGCCACAGGACGATGGCGTAGGTAAACAGCAGGACCATCCCCGCCACCATCGCCACGGCGCCGGCCCCGACCACGCCGCCGGTGCCCCACGCCGCCCGCTTCGCCTTTGGGAGTTCGGGATCGCGGACCTTCGCCCACACCGTCGTCGCGCCACTACGGAGCGTCCCCCACAGCCACACCGTGACCTGCTGAACGCGCGCCCACAGCCATGCGAATGCACGGCGCCAGCGCGGAGTCGCAGGAGGAGCCTTCGAGGTGGGTTGGACATAGGGAGCGAGCGCAGCAGCCGTCTCTACGGACCGACTCCGGCGTGGATGCACGGCGGTCAACGAAGTGCAGGGCAGACCTCGTGCCATGCGTCGGATTCGCCCTCAAGGGCGGACGCATCGAGGACGGCAAACCGACCTCGAGGGCGGATGGGTTGAAAGGTCGGCTTCGACAGCGACACACCCGAGTCGATGGCTGCTCCTTCCTCCCATACCTCCGCGAACGTCAGTACAGCCCGCCGATCTCGTTGAGCGCGAGACGGACAAACAGGCGCGGTGGGAGGTCCAAACGCGGAATCTGACCGTCGTCGATGAGGTAGTGGAACGAGTTCTGAAGCGTAGACCGAATTGCTTCGGAATCGAGGCCGACGGACAGGGTTAGATCTCCGTGATATACGTCGAGGGCGAGGATGCCATGCGCAGTATTGCCGCCGTACTGGCCGGACAGGTCATAGACATCCTCTCGCCCGAGCCGGCCAAGTCCCTCCGTCGTCCCTGTCCAGACGATAGTGCGAAGCCCGATGCCGACAGGCGTTGCAGTGTCCCGGCGGAGATACTGAACGCGTAGCGCGAACGTCCGGTAGCGATCCAGAAGCTGCTGGGCGAGCGCGTCGTTCTCGAACTGAACGCCGAGCGACCACGTCAGCCTCGAGTGTGTGTATCGCACGCTGCCCGATAGCTGCGACGTGTCGTCGGAGTCGAGGTAAGCGATCAGGGAATACGCGATCTCGTGGGTTCGCGCGCTTCGCCCCGCACCATCCATCGAGGCCGGACCAAACGCGTACCCGACCTCGAGATCGACCTGCGCTCCTGCGCTCGGACCACGGATGCCCAAGTCCTCAACCAACGCCTCGACCTCGAGGCCGGATCGAATCAGCACGGCATGCTCGCGGGCTCCTAGGGGAAGACGTCCTGCGGCTCCCAGGTAGAGGCCGAACGTGTTCTCGTGCGTCCCCACCTTCTCGGTCGGCGCTACCGTGAGCGCCACGGGGCCAGCCTCGAGGTCGAGGCGCGTCTGAGCCGTCAGAGTTGGAGAGCACAAGAACGCCAGCGCCAAAAGTAGAAAACGAGCCATGCTTACCCGCCGCTCACAGGTGTAATCAGCGCGACCTCGTCGCCGTCCTCGAGGGCGGTCTCGAAGGGCACGTAGCGCTGGTTCACCGCAAGCCGGATCGTCGGACGGTGACGGGCGACGGACTCATGGGTAGCAGCGAGACCATCCAACAGATCAACGCCCGTCGCGCGGTCGCCGACCTCGAGGGCGAGCTCTCGTTCCCCGATCTCGCGGCGGAGGACATCGAACAAGAGGACGCGAACGGTGGGCATAGGGAAGGTCCCGAAAGGCGGCGATAGCGGGGACACGTCGGAACGCCTCGGGGGCGGGGCCGATCCAATACATCCTTTCCCTCCATTCCACTCATGTCTGACATCACACGCCCCGGCCGCCTCGACGGCAAAGTCGCCCTTATCACTGGCGCGGCCGAGGGCATCGGCGAGGCCATCTCGCACAAGTTTGCCTACGAAGGCGCCGACGCCATCGTCCTGGCCGGGCTCCCGGACGACCCGCTCGACCAAGTCGCAGCCGACATTCGGGAGCAGTACCCCTCGACCCGTGTCGAGACGTACGCGGGCGATCTCGGCGAGCAGGACAACGCGGAGGCGTGCGTCCAGACCGCCCTCGACGCGTTCGGCCGCCTCGACGTGCTGGTTAACAACGCGGGCGCGCTCCCGAAGCTGGCGCCCATTGACGAGTATCCGGTCGACGCGTTTGAGAAGCTGATCCACAGCAACGTCAAGACCGTCTTTCACATGACGCGGGCGGCAATCCCGCACCTTCGCGAGACGCGCGGCAACGTGGTCTCGGCAGGGTCCGAGGCGGGCTGGAACGGCTCCCCACAGTTCACGCCGTACGGACCGACCAAGGCCTGGATCCATGCCTTCATGAAGGGCGTCGCCGGTGAGCAAGGTCCGAATGGCGTCCGCGCGAACTGCGTCTGCCCCGGTCCCGTGGACACGAGCTGGACGCACAAGGAAGAAGGCCCCATGGACGCCGATGCGGAGAAGACCGTCGTGATGTCGACTGCCTTCGGACGGCGCGCCACGACCGAGGAGATCGCCAACGTGTACGCGTTCCTGGCGAGCGACGAGGCCAGCTACGTGACGGGCGCGCTGTGGCTCGTGGACGGTGCCACGACTATCGTCCACGGAATGCCCGGCCAAGATGCCGACAAGGCGGCGCAGACCGAGCCCTCGGGCGTGCTCAGACTCCGGTTCCAGCGCGCGTCTGACTCGGCCGCGGTGCCCTCGAACTAGCGTCCGCCCTCGAGGTCGGCTACGGCCTCGAGGCAGGGTCGTAGTCCACCCGCCCTCGAGGTCGGCTACTCGACGCCGCCCAGCACCCACGGCACCTCGGGCGCGTGGAAGAACGAGACGCCGAGCGCGGTCCATCGAGGGCCGTGCTCCGCCAGCCGAAGTCGGTAGTTCTCCCAGTCGCGCCCTCGAGGGGACCAGCCGATCTCGGCGACTCCAGCCAGGCGCGGAAACGCCATAAACTCGATGTCGCGGATCGTACCCAGCGTCTCCGACCACAGCGGCGCCTCGACCCCACGGATGGCAGTCTCCGGCACGTCCTCGATCAGGCCTGCCGGCTCCCACTCGTAGGCGTCGCGGACGCTGTTGAGCCCGGCCCACGTCAGTCCTAGGACCGTCGTCGAGTCGTACTTGATGTCGAGGTAGATGTGGTCCGCCGGCGAGAGCACGACCTGAGCGCCGGCCTCGACCGCGCGGGCAACGGACTGGCCGGTGACGTGCGAGAGAGGACGCCACACCTGAATCATGGCGCCGGGCAAGAGCTCGACATGGGCAACCTCGTCCCACCCCATGAAGCGCTTTCCGTGACGCCTGACGATGGCCTGGGCGCGCGTGACGAACCGGGCGTAGTCCTCGGCCGAGAGCTCCCGGACCTCGTCGCCACCCAGGTGAATCTCGGCGCCCGGCGTCCTCGAGGCCAGCTCACGCACGACGTCATCCACGAACGCGTACGTCTCCTCGCGGTCGACACAGACGGAACTGAAGCCGACGCGGATGCCCGTGTACAACTCGCGCGCGACGCCGTCGCAGCTGAGCTCCGGGATCGAGGCCTGCGCGGCGTTCGTGTGGCCGGGCAAGTCGATCTCAGGGACGATGGTGACGAATCGATCCGCGGCGTACTGGACGATTCGCTCGTAGTCCCCGACCGTGTAAAAACCTCCCGGCCCGCCGCCGACCTGCGTCTGTCCTCCGATCTCCGTCAGCTCGGGACGGCCCGGGATCTCGATCCGCCAGCCCTGATCGTCGGACAGGTGGAGGTGCAGCCGGTTCAACTTGTACAGCGCCATCAGGTCGATGACTCGCTCCACGTCCTCGACGCCGAAGAAGTGGCGGGCGACGTCCAGCATCATCCCGCGCCACTCGAACCGGGGCGAATCCATAATTCGGACGGCGGGCACCAGCATCGAGGCCGGAATCGTGGCGGTGTACTCGACGCGCGGTGGCAGGAGCTGACGCAGAGTCTGGACGCCGTAGAACAGGCCGGCTGACGTCGCGGCGGTCACGACCACGTCCTCTACCGTAACCACCAGTTCGTAGCCCTCGTCCTCGAGGTCGGTGCGTTCAGGCCGGGTCAGCAGCCGGATGGCAGGCCCGCTCGGGTCGCCCTCGAGGACGGCCGGCGTCGCGTCGTCGCGCGTGCCGATGAGCGCGGCCAGCATCCTGCCAATGCGGGCGGCCTCGAGGTCGCCGGCCTCCACCACGATGGGCGTCTCGCCAGAGACCTCAAACGTGCCCTCGCCGACCTCGAGGGCGGCAGGCATCGGGATGAGCGCGGGCTGAGCGGCGGCGAGCGTCGACACGAGGGCGAGAACGACGACAATGCCGTGGCGAGCGGAGACGAGCATCGAGATGGGGGCGGACTGCCGTCAGGATAGCGTCGAGAGAGATCGCGCCCTCGAGGCTGGCCGCCTGTTTTCTGTCCTCGAGGTAGTCCATCCGCACCAAGGGAGACGGCGCGGCGCGTTCTAGCTTGGTTCCGAACCCGACCCGCCGCCGTGCGCGTGCTCCTCTTCCTTCTGGCACTTGCCACCTCGGCCTCGAGCCAGACCGACCGGGCTCCGGCGGTGGCTCACGACGGCCGCGCCCAATCCTCTGGCTTCGTCGAGGCCGGGGGCCGGCTGACACACTTCGACGTCGTCCGGGACAGTGTGGTCACGTTCGGGGCCGGCGTCGAGGGCGAGCCTCGCGTCACGATTCCCTACGCCGCGTTCGTCGACGCCCTCGAGCGCGCATCGCGAGCCGGCGCCCTCGAGGCCGATCTTCCCGGCGCCTCCGACGCTCCATTCGTCTTGGACGTGGACGACCGCGCGGTGGTCCGGCTGGCGACGGCCGTGCCCGTCGGGTCGCTGGCGCTGGGCGTGATGGCGGTGGCCCTCATGGCAATGGTGGGCGGCGTGGTCGCGTGGGAGCGGCGGGCGAGACGAGCGCGCGAGCTACGAGTCGAGTTCCGGCGGCGGCTGGCGGCGGCACGCGAGGCCGAGCGGTCGCACGTGGCGAGAGAGCTCCACGACGGGCCGGTCCAAGACCTATGCGCCGTCCAGATGGTGCTCGCCGACGACGCGCGAGCCCGCGAGGCCGTCACGTCGGTCGTCGGCGAGTTGCGGACGCTGTGCGACGAGCTCCGCCCGTCTGCCCTCGACGCGTTCGGGGTCTCGGCCGCCATGGCGGCTCTGGCCGACCGCGCCGGCTGGGGCGAGGGTGGGCGCCTCGACGTCCGCTTCCGCATCTCCGACGAGGCCCGCGCTGTCACCGACGGGCCTGCGCTCAACGACGAAAAACGGCTCGCGCTCTACCGCATCGCTCAAGAGTCGCTCAACAACGCCGTCCAGCACGCCGACGCCAGCCGCGTCGACCTCGAGGTCGGATTCGAGCGCGGTCCCGCCGGTGGCATGCTCCGCCTCACCGTCAACGACGACGGCGTGGGACCTCCCGCCGGCGAGGCCCTCGAGTACGCGGCTCGCGGCCACTACGGCCTCCTCGGGATGCAGGAGCGAGCCGACCTGCTCCGAGGCTCGATCGTCGTCGGACCTAGCCCGCTCGGGGGCACGCGCGTCGCCCTCGAGGCCCCTGTCTCTGCTCACCGCCTGGCTCGCCTCGAGGACGAGGCGCTGGGGTCTGGGACACGAGAGCTGGGGATTGGGCAGACCTAGCCTCCGCCCTCGAGGCCGACTCCTTCCGTCCACACGTCCACACTCACCATGTCTACTCCCGTCACAATCGTCGTCGCCGACGATCATCCCGTGTTTCGCGCGGGCATTCGCGAGGCCCTCGAAAAGGGAGGACAGGTCGATGTTGTCGGGGAAGCGTCCGACGGCGCGGAGGCGCTCAAGCTGGTCCGCCGGCTCCGCCCCGCCGTGTTGCTCCTGGACATGAACATGCCCGAGATGTCCGGCCTGGAGGTCGCGACGGCGCTCCAGGAGGACCCCGAGGCGCCGCGCATCCTGGCGCTCTCAGCCTACAACGACTCGGCGTACATCCACGGCCTCCTCGAGGCCGGCGCCGCAGGCTACATCACCAAGGACCAGCACCCAACGGCTGTCCGCGAGGCCGTGCTGGCCGTGGACCGGGGCGAGGGCCGCTGGTTCGTGCCCATCCCGCGCAAGCCCGAGACGCTGTCGCCGCTGACCGGCCGCGAGCACGAGGTGCTGGTCCTGATGGCGCGTGGCCTGGACAACGGGTCGATTGGAGAGCGCCTACGGATCGCCGAGAACACGGTCCGCAATCACCTCGCAGCGGTCTACTCGAAGCTCGACGTGGGCTCGGCGCGCGAGGCCGTCGCGTGGGCGTGGGAGAACGGACTCGTGCGGGCCGGCTAGGCCTCGAGGGCGCGGCCAAGCATCACTGGAGAGAAACCGCCCCGGCCTCGAGGCCGAACGAGGTAGTGCGTTCGCATCATGCCATCCTCGAGGATGCGCCGCACCTTGGGTCCATGAAACTGCTCCTTTCAGCGCTCGCCACCCTCGTCCTCTCCGGCTGCGCCGCTACGACCTACACCGTCGGGCCCGACCTCGAGAGCGACCGCCTGGCGTGGGCCAACGCCTTGTTCGCCTCAAAGCCAACTGTCATCGTCCTGACGGATGGCACCTCCTACGACGCGACGGCCCTCCGGCTCGAGGCCGACACGACGACCTGGGTCGACCCGTCGACGCAGAACCTGGTCGCGATCCCGACCTCGGCCGTCCTCGAGGTTGAGCGCCGCGACCGGGGCCGGATGGTTCGCCGAATTGTGAGTACCGGGACCGTCGGCGGCGCGATGGGGGTGGGCGCCGTGTTCGCCGTGGCCGGGTTCGAGGCCGGCGGCTGCTGGATCTTCTGCGGAGCCACACCCCCGACAGTCGGAGAGCGCGTCTCCGGCGCTGCGACATGGGGCACGGCCGGCGTGCTGACGGGCGCGTTCTACGGCCTGGTCTCCGGCGCCATCGTCAGCGTCGTGAGCAGCCCGACGGAACGCTTCAGGGTTGCGCCGGCGGAACGCTGAAGGACCTCGAGGCCGACCGCACCAGACCGTGCAGGGCGTTGCATCCGCCACGCGCCGTGGGGCCTCCCTCCAGACTGACGGAGCCCAGGGTGTCCGCTCCATCCATGTCGCCCTCTCACACAATCCAAGCCACCGTCGAGGACGCTCGGCCGGCACGCCATCGACGGGCAGGATACGAGACCCGACCTCGAGGGCGGCGCGGGGCCTTGAAACGGCGACGAACGGGGCACTCCCGACGAACCGAGTGACCTCGAGGGCGTAGCTTTCGAGTCCCGCCGACCACGCCTGCCATGCCCGGAGTCTTCGTCAACAACGCCACGCCAGACGAGCGCAAGCTCAACTTCTGGGAGCGGCTCTACCTGCCGGAGATCTTCAAAGGGCTCGGCTACTCGGCCTCGAAGATGTCGCTGGACAGCTACGCCTTCGAGTACCCCGAAGAGCAGTGGTACCCGCCGGACTCGTACCGCGGCCGCCCTGTGCTCGTAGAGGAGCAGGGCCGCCCTCGATGCGTCGCCTGCGGGCTGTGCGCGCGGAGCTGCCCGCCGCTCGCGATCTCGATGCAGGCCCACGAGGTCACGGACGACATCAAGGAGCGCGAGCCGGAGTGGTTCGAGATCAACATGCTCCGCTGCATCTACTGCGGCTTCTGCGAAGAGGTGTGCCCCGAGGAGGCCATCGTGATGTCGAAGGAGTACGACCTCACGTTCCAGAACCGCGAGGAGGCGCACTTCGGCATCGACAAGCTGCTGGTCCCGAAGGAGCGCTTGGTGGACCGCCTCAACTTCCTCGACCGCCGCCGCAACGGTCAGCCATCTGGCGACTGGCAGCACAAAGAGGAGAACAACATCCACACGCTGCGCAACCGTTTGGACTACGTAGCGCGCGTCGAGGACACCGTGGCGGAGGCGCAGAACCCGAACCCGCAGGAGCCGCTCGTCGAGGACGTCGCGTAGCGAAGGCATGCGGGGAGAGGCAAGGGGCAGGAGGCTCTTTCGCCCCTTGCCACGTGCCCCATTCCCCTTGCCCCACCCATGCCCGACCTCGACGCCTACGCTCAGCCTCGACGCGACGCCGCCACGCTGGCCGCCCGCCGCGAGGCGCTGCTCGATCAGCTCGGCTGGCTCGAGGACGAGGCCTCCGCGCTCGCGCCGCTCCTGGCCGCCCTCCCCGCCTGGGCGACGGACCAGGCGCCGATGCCGAACGACCGGACCGCCAAGGAGACCTTCGCCGCCTTCGCCGCCCTCGACCGCGACGTGACGCCGACGTGGCTCGCTCGCATCCAGTCGGAGGACGCCCCCGTCCTCGAGACGCCCGCCCTCGACCTCGAGGGCGCCAACGACCGCGACCTCGAGGCCCTGCTGACGGATGTCCGCGCCGCACGCGCCGAGCTCCGCGCCGCCTTCGAGGCCGTCCCCGCCGCCGCGTGGTCCCGCTCCGCCGTCCTCGAGGACGAGACGATGGACCTGTACGGCGTGGCGCTGTTCGTCGTCCGCCGCGACGCCGAGTGGCTGAAGGAACTGGCCTACCGTCTCCACGAAGCGGACCTGCGTCCGCGCTCGCCGGAGGACGACCTGCCGCGCCAGCCGCAGCCGTGACCCCCGCGAGTCGCTGGATGCTCGTCGGCCTGGTCGTGATGGCGACCGGCTGCGTGACGTACGCGGGAGAACTCGGCTCGACCACATTCCCAGAGCGTCTCGGCCCGCCGCCCGCGATCCTCGGCCTCGAGGCCGAGTCTGTCACGATCCAGGTCCCAGCGCGAGAGAGCGTCGCCGGCTGGTACGTCGCCGGGCCTCCGCACGAGCCGACCATCGTAATGCTGCATGGTCACACCGACACACGCCGCCAGATGCTAACCCGCGCGGCCCTCGTCCTCGAGGACGGCTACGGCGTGCTTCTGATCGACCTGCCAGGCCACGGCGAGTCACGGGCCGATGCCGTCGAGTTCGGGTGGACCGAGCGGTTCGCGGCCTCGGCCGCGGTGGACTGGGTGCGGCGGCAGCGGCCCCGGACGAAGGTCGGCGTGATGGGCTTCTCGCTCGGCGCCGCGACGGCAGCGCTCGCCGGCCCCTACCTCGAGGCCGACGCACTCGTCCTCGAGGGCGCGTTTGCGACGTTTGAGGACACGGTCCGCAACCGCGCACGGCGCCTCTTGGGGCCGCTGTCCGGCCCGGCCGAGTTTGCGCTGATCGGCCAGGTCCAGATCCAGCTCGGCGTCCCGCCCGACTCGCTCCGCCCGGTCGTCTCGCTCGCCCGCACCTCGGCGCCGACGTTCGTGATCGGCGGCCTCGAGGACCGGATGACGCCGCCGGCCGAGACGCGGGCGCTGTTCGAGGCCGCGCCGGAGCCCAAGGAGCTGTGGCTCGTCGAGGACGCGGGCCACGAGGACTTCTTCGCCCTCGAGCCCGAGACCTACCGCCGCCGCGTGCTGGGTTTCCTCAACGCGCACCTGCGGTAGCCGACCTCGAGGACGCGTCTTCGTCGCGCCGCATGAGCCCGAGTGGCGCGGGACGGTGGCATCGCGATTCGGGCCTGAGGGTAGCGGCGCGCGCTAGACGTGTTCGGCCTAGAGGCCGAAGTTGCGGAGCTTGTACGACAGGTTGAGCATCACGTAGCGGCCAAGCGCAGCCGTCTGCGCGTCCTGGATGTACGACTCCGTTACCGTCCGCTCCACGTCGCGCTGCTGGTTGAAGATGTCAGAGATGCTGAGACTGACCTCGGCAAGGTCATCCTGAAGAAACTTGTAGCCCACTTTTGCACCCAGAAGCACCTGAGTCGGGTCGACGCTCGTGTCGAGTCCCGAGTAGTGGAGAGCCTGTAGATCGGTGCCCAGCACCAGCCCCTCCCAGGGCAGCCATGTCACCTTGGCGCCTGCCAGATGCCGCACGTAGTCGCTGTCGAGCGTGGGCGCGGCGGAGTTGGAGACGGCGGTGTAACGAGCACCGTACTCCACCGACACATCGACGCGCGGGCTGACAGCACTTCCGAGAGAGATGCGGCCGTCGACGCCAAGCTGGTCGGCCACGTTTGTGATGCCGTTCACGAGGCCAGGCGTCCGGGAGAAACTGGGTCCGAATGAGAGGTTCGCGTTGCTGCCGAGGGAGGGCACCGGACGGCCGTAGACCACGAAGGCACGGGCGTCCCAGGCGCCGTCCACATTCACAGGCATGGCGAGTTGCGTGCCCGCCGGGAGCACCACCCCTGACGGCAACTCAGTGTCGACGAGAGCCGTCGTAATCGAGGTCCCAATGGAGTTGATGCCATAGGAGCCACTCACGAAGGCCGACAGCACAGATCCCCCTTCAGGGTCGGTTCCGTTGAATCGTGCACGGAGGCTGTGTGTCGTCGCCAGGTCGAGGTCTGGGTTTCCGGACGAGAGCAGGAGCGGGTTGGAGTTGTCGACCACGCTCTGGAGCTGCCTCGCCGACGGTGTCTGCGTCCGCGCGCGGTAATCGAGGTCGATCCGCTGGCCCTCGCCCAGCGGGAGCCGCAAGCGTGCCGAGGGCAACACTGACCAGAACGTGCGGTCCACGTCGAATGAGGTCGTGGCTGTCTGTTCTCCTTGCAGGCGCTCGTTCTGAACATCGACGCCGATCTGTGCCGAGAGAGCATCACGCCCGCCCGCGCTGTAGCGGTACGAGACCCCACCGCGCTGCACCATCGACTGCTGCGTGAACAGGCTCGTGTAGCTGGCGTCAGGGATGGTGTAGGCGCCTGCTTCGTCCGCGAGGAACGCAAGCTGATCGGACGAACGCCACGACAGCTCGGGCTGGTAATTGAGCTGGATCTGGCCCCGCTCGCCGACCGGCTCGGTGTAGCGGACCGTCGCACCCACCGACCGGCTGAGGGCGTCGGTGTCGAAGAGTTGATCGGTATTAGAAGCGGCAATGGTGCCCGAAAACGAGTCGAGGACGGTTGCCTGCTGGCTCTCCCCCGCCTGGTCGTCCACGTTCGCATCGACGCCCACGGTGAGAGTCCGCCCAACGGCCTCGAAGCGATGGCGGAGAAGAACGCTCGCCTGGGCCGAGAGGGCCGATGCGTCTACCGCGTCGGTCGTCAAGCTCTGCGCGAGTGCGTCGCCGGAGGGCGCTGACGTCAGCCCGACAAGCGTGCCCAGCGTTTCGCTGTTCTGAGCTGTCACCTTCGGCTCGACGATGAGTTGAGTCCGATCAGAGATGTTGTACTGCGCCCGCAGGGCGAGTTGGTGATTGGCGTTGGTGCCGTCCGAAGCATCGATCTCGGCGTATCGCTGCGTGATGGCGTTGCCAGTCGTGTAGTCGCGCGCAAGGGAGGCATCGAGGTCGTTGTCGGTCGAGTTGTAGACGTAGCTGCCGGTCAGGTTGAGCGCCCCGTTCAGGAGCACGTCCGAGAGATTGACCCCAACGGCGTTCGTCGTGTTGAGACCGTCCTGGTCTGCGACCAGCAGGTTGCTCACATCCGCACTGCCCCCACCGCCTCGCCGACCGCCGCCGCCGGCTCGTCCGCCTCCCCCTCTCCGTCCCGACGTAGAGCCCACAATGCCTAGGAGGTCCTCAGTGGCAAAGTTCTGCTGGTCTACGTTGTTGGCGATTGCCACGACGGTGATCCGACGGTCACCGTCGATTGCGCTGATGTTGCCTCCCGTGAGGTACTCGCCGCCCGCTCCGGCCCCCGCATACGCGCGTCCGAACTGGCCGTTCTGCATCCCGGCTCGCGTCACGATGTTGACCGTCTTTTCGGCGTTGCCGTCGTCGAAGCCGGAGAAGCGAGAGGCGTCGCTAGCGCGGTCGAAGACCTGAACCTCCTGTACCATCTCGGCGGGCAAGCTGTTGAGCGCACCCTGCACGTCCGTTCCGAAGAACTCACGGCCGTCCACGAGCACGCGCTGGACGGTCTCACCCTGAACCGACACGTCGCCGTTCTCGATGATCACACCGGGAATCTTGGCGAGCAGATCCTGCGCGCTGGCGTCTGGGTTGACAGGGAAAGCGTCTGCGTTGAAGGCCGTCGTGTCGCCGCGGACCTCCACGCGCTGACGTGTGGCCGCGACCTCCACATCACCAAGTGCCGCGGCGTCGGAGGAGAGAGAAAGCGAGCCGAGTGCAAGCGGTCCATCGACGATCAACTCGCGGTCCAGCGGCTCGTAGCCGACGAATGAGATCCGAAGGCGGTAGGAACCCGTGGGGACGGTGATCTGGAACGTCCCGTCGAGGCCTGCCGCCGCGCCGGTGCGGGCGCTGTCGGGCGTGGCGCTGACGAGAAAGACCGTCGCACCAGGGAGCGGCTGGCCGTCCGAGGCGTCGAGGACGGTACCAGTGACGTCGGCAGTGGTCTGAGCCCATGCGCTGGGCACGAGGAGGACGGCGGCGAAGGCCACGACGAGTGCGAGGCGACGGGGCGCGAGAAGGGACATGGGATTGAGAGGAGAGATCGGCCCTGGGGACTCAAGACCGACGGTGGAGGAAACGAGCGGTCTAGCGGCCGTTGCGACGCTGGCGGTTGTGGTCTTGGCGACCTCGAGGCTGGCGAGACGTGCGGAGCGACCGGTAGCGCTCTACCTGTGCCGGCGTCAGAATGGCCTCGACCTGTCGGTCCATCTCAGCCCTTTGGGCCTCCCGCTCGGCGCGGACAGCCTCGCGGTTGTCGGGGCTTCCGCCACGTCGGGCGCCGGGTGACGGACGGTTCGCCTCCTGGGCCTCGAAGAGCGCGCGGAGCCGCGAGGCCTGGGCGTCATCGAGGTTGAGGGCTTCGGCGAGTTCAGCGGCGTACTGATCGGCGCGGTCCCCGTCGCTGCGCGGAGGACGGGTTTGGGCGGAGGCCGACGTAGGAAGCGTGAGCAGACCGACGAGAGCGACAGCAGCGACACGAAGGCCACGTCGGAGTGTGGAGGCGTTGCGCTGGGTGGTGGCCGTCTGGGATATGCGAGTCATGGATCTGGGAGATGGTCTAGACGACGGCTGGAGTGGCGTTGGCCGACAGTCCACAGATTCCCCTTTTCCAGTCCGCCATTCATGTCGGGACGGTCACGACCTCCTTTCGAGGTGCCGAAATGCATGTCGGTGTCACGAGATGCAGATCTGCGTTACGACCTGCACCCGTTCAGGCGTCTCCGGCCTGCGTACAGCCGCCCCCGACACCGATGTGTCGCGAAGATGTGTCGGCCCACCATCCTCGATTCGCCTGACCGTCGGCCCAGAGCTGACGAGGCTCGACCTCGAGGACGTCACGGTCCCTGCACGCGCACGCAAGCCCCGTTGCGCGTACGTCTCCGCCCTCGAGGACGCTACAGCCGTCCTCGAAGCGCGTGCACGCCCACCGTCCAGAGAATCTTGGTCCCGGCGCGGACGGTGCCGTTGACCGTCCCCGTGATCTTGGACGTGCCCACACGGCGGCGGTAGCCGACCGGGACCTCGACGGCGCGAAGCCCCGCGCGCGCCGCGCGGACCTGCATCTCGACCGTCCACCCGAACGTCTGGTCGCGCATCCCCAGGGCCTCGAGGGCGTCCCACCGAATGGCGCGAAACGGGCCGAGGTCCGTGTAGCGCACGCCCCACCGCATCCGCAGGAGCGCGCACGCGAGCGCGTTGCCCCACCTCGCCTGCGGCAGCAAGGCTCCGGCCTCGACGCGCCCTGCGCGCTGGCCCAGGACTCGGCTCCCGATCACCATGTCCGCCACCCCGGCGCGGATGGGAGCGAGCACGGCCTCGAGGTCGGCCGGGTCGTCGCTGCGGTCGGCGTCGAGGAAGAGGACGGTGTCCGGCGCGACCTCGAGGTCGCGGACCCACGCCAGGCCCGCGAGGCACGCGCGGCCGTAGCCGGCGCGCGGCTCCGACACCACCACGGCGCCGGCCTCGAGGGCGACCTCCGCCGTCCGGTCGCGCGATCCGTTGTCGACCACCACAACCGTCTCGACGGCCTCGAGGACGGACGCCACCACCTCACCGACGGACGGCTCCTCATCCCGAGCCGGGATTACGACAATGGTCCGCATGGCTACCGAGCGTCCAGGAATCCGGCTCGCATCACCACGGCCCCGGCGACAGGGATCGAGAACGACACGGGCACCACCCACCCGATCCCGCCGACGCCGCCCTCGAGGGCGACCGGCTGGTCGCTTGTGACCGTTGCCTCGAAGCGGATGTCGAGCAGGGCGACCGTGCCGCCATCGGGTCCGTAGAGAAGTTGCGAGGCCTGCCCTCGGGCGGTCGCGAGGAACGCTGATATGGTCGCGGCGCCTCGCGGCACGGGGGCGGCCGCCACGAGATCGCGCTCGCCAGAGCCGTCCGCCCGTCGGATGCGGTATCGGACGAGGCCGCCCGTTGCGCGACCACCGAAGTCGCTCAGGACGACATCCACCTGGAACGACGGGGCCTCCCCCACCGACGAGATCGACGCCGTCGGACTGGACAGCACGACCGTCGCCGACGCCCGTCTTCCATCTGCACCCACGATCTCGATACGGTGCGTCTCCCCCTCCCCGACCTCGAGGTCGGCGATCGCGACACGGTCCGTGCCTCCGTCCTCGAGGATGACGAGCGAGTCGCGCCACACGGTCTCGCGACCGGACGCCAGTTCCGTCGAGGTCACGGTGGGCGCCGGCGTGGACGCCACCTCGCCAAGCGGCGCCGCGAGGTCTTGGACGCGCAGCACCTGCCGGCTCTCTCGGCCATCGAGGACGCCGAAGACGGCGAAGGCCTGGTCCGTCTCGACCGTCGGGTCGAAGGTGTCGGAGCAGCCGGCGAGCGCAACAACGGCGAGCGCGAGCGCGAGATATCGCCCACGAGGACGGAGGAGTCGGTGGGTGAGGTCCCTCATCTAGTTGACCTCGAGGCGGATCCCCAGCGTGGGCAGGAGCGGAAGCTGGTCCACGCGCTCGTCGCGGATGGCGTCGTAGTAGAACACGTTGGCCCGGTCGTACGCATTCACAACCGCCGCCTGGATCACGAGAGACGCGTACGGCAACTGCGCAGCCCACTCCACCGATACGTCGAGGCGGTGGTACGCCGGTGTCCGGCCGGCGTACGGTTCGGCCTCGTAGATGGCTATGGGGCGGCCCGAGCTCGTCAACACGTCGTCTCCGACCCCGAGGTCGCGGTACGTGCCAACGACACGCTGCACCGGGCGCCCCGACGTGAGCTGGAACGCGACCGACGCCGCCCATGGCCCTCGCTCCGCGCGCCCACTCACGGCTAGCCGGTGCGGCCGGTGGAACGGCGGGCGATACTCCCGCTCCACGTCACGATAGGTGAGCGACGCCGCTCCGTACACGACCTCGAAGCGGAGCCCCGGCCGTCGGTACGAGCCCGTCACGTCGAGGCCGTACGCATCCCCATTGGTGGAGAGCAGCCGACCGCCTACCAAGATCGTCTGCCCCGAGAGCGCCTTCGCGTAGCCCTCGAGGCCGAGCCGCAGACCCGAGGCGACCTGCCCTTCCCAGCCCACCAGCCCATGCGTCGCCGTCGGGATGGGCAAGGCGTTGTCCGTCGTCGTCCACGCCGTGAACACGTCGCCCACATCCCGTTGGTCCGTCAGCCCGACGATCTCCTGGCGGTACACGCCGCCCGCCGCACGAAAGACCGACCGGCCTCGAGCGTACGAGAGCAGAAGGCGAGGCTCGACAGACGACGGCTGCGTCTGCGCGGGGAACGTCTGGAGGCGTATGCCCGGCTCGATGTGGAGCGCCCCAAACTCGAGCTCCGCGTCGGCGAAGAACGACCCCTCGCTCGTGTTGTCGTTCCGCTCGGCGCCGGGTCGGAACGAGTACAGAAAGCGGTATGACGACGCCTGGATACCCGTCCGAAAGGTGTGCGGCCCGATGTAGTACACGTAGCCAAAGCGCCCCCCGAACACCGTCGAACTCGACGCGCGTGGCGGAGCGCTCTCGAGGCCATCAGCCGGTATAAACTCCGACTTGAACTCTGACCAGTACGCTGAGATATCGAGGGCGGCGGCGAACTCCGACGAGATCGAAAAGAACTGCCCACCGACGGCCGTCGTCCGCTGCCTCAACTCGTCGCCGGTCCGCCCGAGGTCGCCTTCGTCGCGAGCGTAGAGCGCCGTTGCCTGGAGCGTCGTGGTCGCATCCAGGCGGGCGTGGGCCTTGGCGAACGCGTCCTCGAAGCGATACGGAAGGTCCACGCCAACGATGTCAGCGCTGGCCTCCACCAGCGACTGCCGTGCCGACGCCAGCACCGACAGGTCACCCGGCACGACTGGGACCTCGACCTCGAGGCCGCCGAGGAACGGCGACAGCGTGAGCGCGCCCGCGGGCTTCGTCTTGTGCGCCGTACGTCCCACCACGTCCACGACGGACGCGATACGACCTCCGAAGCGGGCGGGCCAGCCGCCCGAGTACACGTCGGCCGAGCGGACCACGCCAGCTGGGAGAGCGCTGTATGCGCCGAACAGGTGGAAAGGCTGGAAGATGGGGATGCCGTCCACCAGCACGAGGTTTTGAGTCGGCGTTCCGCCGCGGACGGAGATCTGCCCGCCGCGGTCGCCTGCGGTCGAGACGCCAGCGCTGGCCAAGATGGCCGCCACCAAGTCTCCGCCAGGATCCGTAGAGGGGAGCGCCCGGACGTCGGCCGCGCGGATCCTCGTCAGGCCCGCCTCCCTCACGATCGGCACCGCGTCGGCATCTACGGCGACGCCCTCGAGGGTGGACGTGGCCTCGCGGAGTTCGACCACGATGTTTCGCCGGTCGCCGGCCTCGAGGACGAGCGTGTCGGTACGGCTCTCGTAGCCGACGGCACTCACGCGGAACCCGTAGCGCCCGGCTGGAAGGCTTCGGTACACGAACTCCCCCTCCGACCCCGTCGCGCGCCCTCGAACCGTCCCCGTTGTATCCACCAGGGCGACGGACGCCCCGATGATGGGTCCAGCCGACTCCGCGTCAGCCACGACTCCGAACAGGTCGGCCTGAGCGACGCTCGGGACGGCGATCCAGATGACGAGAGCGGTGACGAGGAGAAGGCGCACGGCCGGTGAGTTTACGAGTCCCCGCCCTCGAGGACGGGGCGATCCTGACGCCCTCGAGGGCGGGAGTATTTCCCAGACGGCTCTCCATACTCCCTCTTTCGTCAGTCGGAGCACACCCGGACAATCCTGACACGAGGAGTCGATCCAGACGTACTCGCCCTGATCCGTCCTCGAGGACGGACGACAGTTCCTCTCAGGCGCGAGGCCTCGGACGTGGACGGTCGCGTTTGACGAACCCTTCGTCGGGCCACGTCACGAGCGACCTCGAGGTCAGCAGGTCGATGACCTCCGCCGGGTTGCACGGACCGTCCGCCCCGACCATCTGGTCGGACTCGACGCACAGGAGCGCGACGTCGGCCGCGGTGAACGACGCCGGCGCTGCCGGGAGTCGCTCGTAGACGTACTTCGTGCTTGGCGAGAGGAATCGGCCCCGAAACGGGACCATCCGCCACGCCTGGCTCCGACGATACCTGGGGGCAGGGCGCCCGCCATGGGGCGTTTCGTCAAGACTCTCGTCGACGGTAGGCTTTCGGAGTTGGCGACGCTTTCGAGGCACGCGGTCTGGGAGTCGGCAGTGCGAGACGCCCAAGCGCCCCGTTCGGTCCTCAATCCGCCCGAACGATGACCGACGACAGCATGGCCTCGCCGGTGGCCAGCCGAACCACGTAGGCGCCCGGCACCAAATTCGTGCCCTCGAGGGCGACCTCGTGCGAGCCAGCGCTGAATGTGCCCTCGGCCTCGAAGACGCGACGGCCCAGCGTGTCGAACACCTCGAGGTGGACATCCGATGCCTCGTCGAGGGCGAACCGGAGGTTGGTGGCGTCGCGGAAAGGGTGCGGCGCCGGCGGAAGCAGGCGGACCCGGCGAGGCTCGCCGCACTCGTCGCAGGCGACCGGATTGGTGAGGCTGAACCGAGCCAGAACCGGTGCGTGGTCGGACGTCGTGGAGGTGTAGCTCGGTACTTCCCGCAGCACGTTGTCGTAGCGGTTGACCTCGACGAGCCGGGCCGGAAGGTTGGCCGTGTACACGATGTGGTCGATGGTCGAGGTGCCCGAGCACGTCGGGCTGCTGCCGCAGAACGTGGCGGTGCCCGCGTCCTCGAGGGCGCGCGAGGCCGCGACGTAGTTGTCGTCCTCGACGAAGGGAGCGTAGGGCGAGCGGGGTTCGCTCCGACGGATGCTCGCCGTGAGCAGGTCGTTGAAGTCGCCCAGCAGAATCACGGACTCACCCCGCGCAATGCGGTCGTCGATGTACTCCTTGAGACTCTCCGCACCGCGCGTTCGGTTGGTGTAGTCGCCCGCGGCCGCGCCGGCCTTGGCATGGAGCCCGATCACCCGGATCGTCCTCGACTCGCCCTCGACGGTGATGCGAGCCTGAAGCTCGAAGGGCTCGCGACCACCGAAGTTGCCGCCCGTCAGGATGGTCCGAGTGCCAATGACCGAGACCACGGACGGGTTGTAGATGAACCCCAAGCGGATCTCGAAGCTGCCGAAGCCGCCCTCCGGCCCGAGCCGGCCCGTGTAGCCATCATCCTGAAGCTGACTGAGCAGCTCCTGCCACGAATCCTGCGACCCGACCTCCTGAATGGCCCACAGGTCGATTCCCGCCTGCGAGATCACGGATTCGGTGTTGCTGATCTGGCGCGCGTCGCTCGGCGCGAACCCAGGGTCCCCGAAGTGCTCGATGTTCCAGGTGGCGATGTCGAAGGTGGCGTCGGTGCCGCGCGGCGTGACGGTCTGCGCCGAGGCCGACGCAACGAGCAGAACGACGGCGAGCAGGCGGGGGAAGCGAATGAACATCGAGGTCATTAGGTGGGACTCGAAGGTAGCCGGTCCATATGACTGTTTCGAGGCGAACAGAAGTGGATTCTGTAGTCCGCCTGAGCCATGCCTCTCGAGACCGCAACTCGTCCTCGAGGGCGACCGTGTGCTCCCTCCGCTGTATGCCTTTGCGACCTCGAGGGCAGGTCCCACCGCATTGTCATCCCGAACGGAGCCGAGGGATCTCGGCCGTGCCCCTGCCTCGGCACGCGGCGAGAGTGCCCACCAGCGACCTCAAGGTCGACAGAGATCCCAGGTTGCGCCTTCGCTTCGTGGTCGACTCGCAGTCTCGCTCTGAACGACACCAAAGATGTTCTGTCTTCCTTGTGGATGCGCTCGCCCCAACATCGAGGGCGGACCGGCCCACGCGTCTGCTTCGGGGCCGATAGATTGGGCCGTCTCCCCGATCCATGTCTCACCTCACCGTCGTCGGCGATCCCGGCCTCGAGGCCCGCTACCCTCCCCCATCCGCTGACGGCCCGCCGGTCGTGGTGGTGGGCGGCCCAGTCGCGGAGCGCGTTGGGCACGCGGCGAGTGCGGTGAGAGACGGTGCCGCCGTGATTCTGCTGTGGCCTCCGGCAGCCTCCGCCCTCGAGGCCGAAGAGTTGATGATCCACGCCGACGAGGCTGGCGTCGAGGTCGGCGTGGCGAGACCGCTGGGCACGAGCAGGGCGCTGTCCTCTAAGCCGTGGGGCGCTCGGCTGGTGACGCTCTCGCTCGTGGGCCGGACCGGCGGACCGCTCGCGGAGGCAGGATGGCGAACGGCGCTGGCGGGCGCCCTCGACGTGTGCGCGTCCTTGACCGACGCGCGCTCCGCCCGCCTCGACGTGGTCGCCGAGCGCGACGGCGACGTGCTGCGGGCGGTCGTGATGGCGGCGCGATTCGGCAACGGCGCCTACGCTCAGGCCTCGATCCGCTTTTCGGACACCGGGACCGACGAGGTCTCGCTCTACGCCTCGAGGCCGGGCCACCGCCTGGACGCCCGGTCGCTGGCCGTGCCGCTCGGCCTCGAGGGCGAGACCGCGCTCGCCGACGACCTCGAGGCCTCCGAGGTAGAGGCATTCGTCGAGGCGGTGGTGGCGGGCCGGCCGGCGCCGTTCGCCCTCGACCGGGCGCTGGTCGCGATGCGGCTCACGAACCAGGCACGGGAGCGGCTGCGGTAACTCGGCCTCGAGGACACAAACCTCCTCTTGCATCCGGTCCGACCTCGAGGACGCGATCTAGCTTGGGGCGTCCTCTCAACCACCATGCTCGCGTCCCAGAAAGACCTCTTCTCGCTCCCCGAGGGCCTCTGCTACCTCAACGGAGCGTACATGAGCCCGCTGCTCAAGACGGCCGAGAGCGCCGCCATCGCCGGCCTCGTCCAGCGTCGCGACCCGACCTCAATTCCGCCGCCGGACTTCTTCTCGCACGCCGACCGCGTCCGCGGCCTGTTTGCTCGTCTCGTCGGGAGCGAGACCGCTGCGTCGCGCGTGGCCCTCGTCCCTGCCGTGTCGTACGCGATGGCAACGGCCGCGAAGAACCTCGAGGTCGGACGCGGCCAGCGCATCGTGATCCTGGCCGACCAGTTCCCGAGCCACGTCTACCCATGGCGCCGACTCGCTGCTGACGTCGGGGCCGAGGTCGTGACTGTCGCGCCGCCGGGCCCACTCGGCACGCCGGGTCGAGGACGGGACTGGAACGTCCGCTTGCTCGAGGCCATCGACCAAGAAACGGCCGTCGTTGCCGTGCCCAACGTCCACTGGGCCGACGGCACCGTGTTCGACCTCGAGGCCGTCGGCGCGCGAGCCCGCGACGTCGGCGCGGCGCTGATCGTGGACGGGACACAGTCAGTCGGCGCGCTACCCTTCGACCTCGAGGCCGTGAAGCCAGATCTGCTCGCCTGCGCAGGCTACAAATGGTTGCTCGGGCCGTACGGGCTGGGCGTGTCCGTGTGGGGCGAGCGCTTCGAGGGCGGGCGACCTCTCGAGGAGACGTGGATCGCCCGTGCCGGAAGCGAGGACTTCTCTGGCCTGACGGACTACCGCGACGAGTACGCGACGGGCGCGGTCCGATTCGACGTCGGCGAACGGTCCAATGGCGTGCTCCTGCCGTGGCTGGCGGCCGGCTTCGAGCAACTCCTGACGTGGGGCGTGCCTCAGGTCCAGGCCCGCTGCCGCTCGCTCTCCGACGCCATCGTCGAGGGCGCCCACGCGCTGGGCTACCTCGCCGAGGAGCCGGCCTCGAGGGCGAGCCACCTGTTTGGGCTCGCCCCACCGCCGGGCGTCGACCTCGAGGCCGTCCGCCATGCGCTGGCCGACGCGAACGTGTCGATCTCCATCCGCGGCCCCGTCGTGCGCGTCTCGCCTCACGTCTACAACGACGAGAGTGACGTGGCGACCATCCTCGAGGCGTTGGCGGCGGCGCTGTAAGCGTCCTCGAGGGCGAGGCGGGGTGGCGCGAGACATGAGACGAGATCTCCGGGTCCATCTGGGCCTCGAGGCCGAGGCATTGTCGCCCTCGAGGGCGCGTTTGGAACGCGGGCGGCGTGGGCGGCTACCACCGAGTCCCACTCCTGAACGCACATGGCCTCCCTCCAGGGCAAGACGATCTTTATGACAGGCGGCAGCCGCGGCATCGGCCGGGCCATCGCCATCCGGGCGGCTCGTGACGGCGCCAACGTCGCCATTGCGTCCAAGACGGCCGAGCCGCATCCCAAGCTGCCCGGCACCATCCACACGGTCGCCGCCGAGATCGAGGAGGCCGGCGGGAAGGCGCTCCCGCTCCAGGTCGACGCCCGCGACGAGGACCGCGTCCTCGAGGCCGTGAACGAGACCGCCGAGCACTTCGGCGGCATCGACATCGTGGTCAACAACGCGAGCGCCATCTTCCTGGCCGGCACCGAGTCGACCCCGATGAAGCGCTACGACCTGATGCAGGAGGTCAACACGCGGGCCACGTTCTGCACTACGCAGGCCGCGCTGCCGCACCTCAAGGCAAGCGCCAAGGCGGGCCGCAACCCGCACGTGATGGCCCTGAGCCCGCCGCTCAACCTCGACCCGCAGTGGTTCGGCTCGCACGTGGCCTACACGATCTCCAAGTACGGTATGTCGATGTGCATTCTGGGCTGGGGCGAGGAGCTTCAGGACGAGGGCATCGCAGCCAACGCGCTGTGGCCGCGCACCACCATCGCGACGGCCGCCGTCAAATATGCGCTCGGCGGCGACGCCATGATGAACATGAGCCGCACGCCCGAGATCATGGCCGACGCCGCGCACTGGGTCCTGACGCAGCCCTCGACCACGACCGGCCACTTCTTCATCGACGACGAGGTGCTGGCCAAGACCGGCAAGACGGACCTCTCGGAGTACGCCGTCACTCCCGGCGCCACAGAGTTTATGCCTGACCTATTCCTGTAGTGACGGGAATCATCCTCGGGTACGACCCAGGAGGGAACGGACGTCACGGCGTCGCCCGCCTTGCCGTCCTCGAGGGCGAGGCTCAGTCCCTCGAACTCTCAACTCACGCGACCGTTGAGAGCGTCCTCGAGGCCGTCGAGGGCGACACACTGATTGGCGCCGGCGTGGACACGTTGACCTGTTGGTCAACAGGCCACTGCGGGTGGCGGCCCGCAGACCGCTGGCTCCGCGACAGGTACCCGGCGGCGGCTCGGAGTGTGGCATCCCCAAACTCGCTCTACGGCTCGATGAGCATCGGCGGAATAGCAGTCCTCTTGACCATTCGAGAGCGCCACCAAGAGGTACCGACCACAGAGACACACCCTAAAGTGCTCTACCGGGCGCTCTGGGGCAGACACTACGACTACGCCGTCGAGGCACGTGCGATGGACGCTGATCTCACCGACCGTCTCGGCCTCGAGGTCTGCACCTCCAACGACCACGAGTGGGACGCCGCCGCATCGGCATTCGCCGCGCTGCACGTCCACGACTGGCCACATGATCTCCACCAACTGCCCTGCGCCGTCGGCGAACGTCTCGTCACGCCGTGTGGGCCCACATCCTTTGCCTGGCCCGACTGACTCCGCCCGCCCCACCCGCCTCGAGGCCGAGGCCAGCGCCCAGACGCTCACGGTCGGCTGGGCCGATGGCGCGACCTCGACGTTCTCCTACGAGGGCCTGCGCCGCGCCTGCCCGTGCGCCGAGTGCCGCGGCGGACACGGCAAGATGGCCGAGCCCGTCGACCCGGTCGTGTTCTCGCTTCCGTCGCTGATGACCTACGAGATCAAGGAGCTTCGCCCCGCAGGACACTACGCGCTCCAGATCGTCTGGGGCGATGGACACGACTCCGGCCTATTCCGCTGGGAGTTGCTGCGGCACTACGCCGACGCCCTCGAGGACGCAGGCTGAGTCGGGCCTCTTCAAACAGGTCCCTACCGAGACGCGCCCGGTGGCCATCCCTCGGAGACCGGCCACGACACGCCAAGCTCTTCGACGCTCTCCCGGAACGAGCCGAGGCCAAGCGCCTCGAGACGCTCCTCGATCCCGTCCTCGAGGGAGAGACCGCGGCGCTGTCGGCCGGCGTCTACGTCGTCCGTGCCGCCACGGCGACCGAGATCGCAACGCGGCGGCTGGCAGTGATCCGGTAGCACCGCCCTCGAGGGCGACGCTCTCTACACACCCTGTCAGAGCGCGCCGCAACCTCATTGAAACCAAGTGCTCGGGCCGACCTCGAGGTCGAGAGGAGACATACGCTCGTACGGAGCTACTTTTCCGCATGGAGATGACGCCGGCCGACTCGCTCACGACTCGCCTCCGGGCCGCTCGGCGGTCCCGGCAGAACGAGAAAATCCTCCAGGAGAAGTCCCTCGAGCAGAAGGTCGAGGACCGCAAAGAAGCCTCACGGGAGCCCTCGGTCCCTGGCGAGGAGTTCTTCGGCGCGGCCGGAGGCCTGTTCTCGTTCGTCGGGCGCTTCTTCTCCCGGTTCTGGAGACGCCCCTTCGAGGTCAAGGAGCTGTTCGTCCAGATGGACGAGGTGGGGACCAAGAGCCTGACCCTGACGGGCGTGGTCGGCTTCTCGATCGGGATCGTGCTCGCGTTGCAGAGCCGAGGCACGCTGGCACGGTTCGGCGCCGAGAGCTTCCTGCCCTCGATGCTAGCGCTCTCCATCATCAAGGAGATCGGGCCAGTGCTGACCGGGCTCGTGCTCGCGGGTCGACTGGGTGCCGGTATGGGCGCCGAGCTCGGCTCGATGAAAGTGACCGAGCAGATCGACGCCCTCGAGGTCGCGGCGCTCAAGCCGTTCCACTACTTGGTGGTCACGCGCGTGCTCGCGTGCGTCATCATGTTCCCCGTCATGACGTTGATCACGGACATGCTGGGACTCGCGGGCGGCTACCTCGAGGCGTGGCTTTCCGATGGCATGGACGTCCGCGTCTTTATCGCCACCGCCTTCGACTCGCTCCGCATGACCGACGTGATCGTGGACACGATGAAGACCTCCATCTTCGGCTTTATCGTCGGCATCGTGAGTTGCTACCTCGGCTACACCGTCCGTGGCGGTACACGAGAGGTGGGGCGCGCCGCGATGCAGGCTGTGGTCGTGTCCAGCCTCTTGATCCTGGTCGCTGACGTCGTCATCGTCCGAGCCTCGATCCTTCTCTTCGGCGACATCTCCAGCGCGGCCTGACGGTGTACGGGTCGAGGTTCAGGGTTCGTGAGAACTCACACCTCTGCGAGCCCTGACCGTCGAATCCTGAACTCAACGCCATGTCCCGAATCTCCAAGCGTGCCGACGCCCGGCGAGCGAGTGCCGACGGTCCACATCCGCTCGACGACGACGGACTTGCGGGCCCGGCCGACGATCCCACAGGCGCCCCGACTGCGGGTGTGCCCGGCTCCGCCGACCTCGAGGGCGCGGGCGAACCGCACCTGGTCGACCCCGAGAAGGGCCCGGTCGAGGGCAACTCGCCGCCGCCGCCCGACAACATCGTCGTGGATCTGCGCGACGTGTACAAGGGGTTCGGGCCGAAGAAAATCCTGAAGGGCATCAACATGGCCGTCGAGCGCGGCACCAGCGCCGTGGTGTTGGGCGGCTCCGGGACGGGCAAGAGCGTGCTCACGAAGCATGTGGTGGGGCTGCTCCAGCCCGACAAGGGCGAGGTGTGGGTCCTGGGCGAGCGCCTGGACCTGATGACGCCGGAGCAGCGAGACCGCAAGCGGACGCGGCTGGGCTACCTGTTTCAAGGCGGCGCGCTGTTCGACTCGATGACGGTATACGGCAACATGCGGTTCTTCCTGGACCGCCTGACCACGCTGACCCTCGAGGAGAAGGACGACCTCATCATGGAAAGCCTCGAGGACGTCAACCTGCCTGCCACGCGCGACCAGTATCCCGCCGAGCTCTCGGGCGGACAGAAGAAGCGCATCGGTCTCGCGCGCACGCTGATCCTGCGCCCCGACATCATCCTCTACGACGAGCCGACGACCGGCCTCGACCCGGTATCCGTCCGCGTCGTGGCCGACCTCATCGTCAAGCTTCGCGACACGCGAGGCATCACGTCCATCGCGATCACGCACGACCTGCTCGCCGCAGAGATCATCACCGACCGCGCCCACTTCATCCTTGACGGCGTCATCGAGGAAGCGGGTACGCTGGACGAGGTTCGAAACTCGAGCCATCCCGTCTTGAAAGAGTTCTTCAAGGGCACCGAGGCCTACGGCCACGCCTAACCCCGCGCCGTCCTCGAGGTCGCCGTCCTCGAGGACGTGCCTCATCTGCCGCCTCGGCTTCTGCTAGCTTCCCGTCATGTCCCGTCAAGCCCGCCTCGGCCTCGTCGTTCTGCTCGGCCTTCTTTCGGCCGTCGCGTTCCTGTTCGTCATCGGGAGCCAGAGCAACCTATTCGCGTCCTCGTTCAGAGTCCGCGCCTCGTTCAACCAAGTCGCCGGGCTTCAGCCGGGCGCGTCGGTGTTTTACAACGGCATCTCGGTCGGCCGCGTCGAGGCCGTCCAGCTTCCATCTGCGCCTGGAGACCCGATCATGGTCCGCATGGCCATCGACGAGGAGGCCCGTCCGCTGGTCCGCGAGGACAGCCGGGCACTGATCCAGACGGACGGGCTGGTGGGAAATGTGATCGTCTCGCTCACGGACGGCTCTGCGCGCCGCCCCCAGATCGCGGACAACGGGGAGATCGAAGGCAAGGACCCATTCGCACTGAGCGAGGTCTCGGATCGTCTGTTCGAGTCTGTCGCTCGGTTTGACTCTGTGACGGTGCAGCTCACCGGCATCATGACGGACATCCGCACGGGCGAGGGCACGCTGGGCCAGTTCCTCTACGACGACCGCCTCTACGAGTCCACCGTCGCGACGGCCAACACGTTCCAGGAGACGGTTGCCGAGTCACAGAACACGCTCCGCTCCCTCACCGCCCGTGCCGACGAGTTGGTGCTAGTTGCGGAGAACGCGTCGCGCGGCGTCGACGAGATCCTGACGCGCGTCTACACCGGCAACGGCACTGTGGCCCGCTTCCTCAACGACGACGAGGTCTACACGACGGCCTTGGCAACGGTGGCTCAGCTCCAGGAAGGCGCGGCCCAGCTCCAGACTGTCTCCGCCGACGTCCGCGCGATCACGGACCGGATCAATCAGGCTGCCGGATGGGGCGCCCTCGGCGCATTCCGGTTCTCAGAGAACATGGAGGCGCTCAAGCACAACTTCCTGTTCCGCGGCTACTTCGAGGACCGCGGCTACTACGAGTCGGCGCCGTTCGAAGTGCGCGAGGCCGCTATCGCACAGACGCTGGCGGATCTCCAGGAGTGGGAGCGTCGCTTGGTCGAGCAGGAGCGCGAGATCCAGGCCGCACGGGAGGCCCTCGGCGTACCGCCGCCGGTGATCACGATACCAGGGCAGAACCGGTAGAGCGACTCGGCCTCGAGGGCGCCGCTCGGCCTCGAGGGCGGAATGCGGGGAGAGGTTTGGGAGAGAAGAGGTTTGCTCGTCTCCGACCTCGAGGTTGGCGACTCAGCACACAGCCACAAGAGTCATCCCCGCGAAGGCGGGGACCCCATGCAGTGAGGTTGCCGGCCTCGAGGTCGCCCATTGCTGGGACGGCGGCGTGAGAGGGTGAGGCTGACTGCGTCGTCCCGGAGGCTTCTCCGCCTCCGCCCTCGAGGACGATAGCACCTCCGAGATCGATGCTTCTCCCATCGACCTCGAGGACGGATCAGGATCAGCCCCGGAGGGCGGAGGCGAAGAGACTGGGCAGCTTGAGAGGGCTCGGAGACGTCGTGAGGTGGAGCAGACGCCGCGTCGTGGTCTCAGCCGTCTCGTTGGTGGCAAACCAGATCGGCTTTGGCGCAACGTGCGTCTCGCCGAGCAGGAGCGAGCGAGGGAACGGTGCGAACGGGCCCTGAATCACCGTCTTCTGCGGACGCTCGAACAGGAAGGCGTTGTGGACCACGCCTGTCCCGCTCTGGATGTCGTCGCGGGTGTGGCCGGGGAAGGCGCCCCACGTGCCGTCGGCGATGAAGAAGTTGACGCCGCTCCAGATGTTGACGCCGATGGTCCCGTAGCGCAGACGCGCCACGGCGTCCCAGAAGCGATCTCCAAGCCGCTTCATCGTGCGCGGGTGGACCAGGATCGTCGCACCTAAGGTGCCGACGACGTTCTCATTACAGAAGTCGACCGCGCGGTCCAGCCAGTCGGCCACGTCCTCGAGGCCGCCGCCGGGGAGCGAGGAGACGGCGAGCGCGGCGCCGAACACCTCGTCGGTGAACGCGGGCTGGCCGGGCTCCGGCGGCACGTTGGTGACAAGCGTCCGCGAGCCGGTCGGGCCGAGACGCTCGGCGGTGTCGGGGTAGTCCTCGCGGATCTCCGTCACGCGGTCGTCGGCGCCGGGGTAGTAGGAGGGGCGGTCGGGAAGCTCGCGAAGCGCGCGGCGGATGGAGTGCACGAACGCGTCCCGCTGCACCCATGCCTCGGGCAGCAGAAGGACCTGGCTCGCGATGCAGTTAAAGCCGCCGTTGTGCATCTTCTGCGTCGCGACGTGCTCGGCCTGGTAGTCGAGGTCGGGCTCCGACCAGTCGCCCGGTACGACGATGCAGGGGCTGACTCCGCCCAGCTCGCTCGTCACGCGCTTGTCGATGGCCGGCTCGTCCTTCGCCTTCCGCGTTTCGCCCTCGGCGCCGGTCCCGTACACGATGGCATCGTGCGTGCGGGCGCTGCCGGTCACATGGATCTCGTCCACCCGGTCGTGGCGCGTGAGCATCTCCCCGACCTCCGCGCCACCGGTGGCGAAGCGGAGGTACCCGGCCTCGACGAAGTCGGCGAAGACCTCCTCGAAGATGGGCTGGAGGTAGCCGTTGACGGGGTTCATCTTGAGCAGGACCACCTGCCCCTCGGCGTACAGCTTGTAGAGGACGTCGAGGGCGGGGATGGACGCGATGTTTCCCGCGCCGAGCACCACCGCGACGGCGCCCTCCGGGTTCTCCTCCCGGTAAAACGCCGCCATCGTGTCGGGCAGCGACGCGGGGGTCACGCCGGGCTCCATCCACACGTCGACCTCGACGCCGCTGAACAGCAGGTGGTCGTAGAGGCCGTCCGGCATCACGCGGACGAGGGTCTGCCCGTCGGGCCGCTGACGAGTCTTGCCCTCGACCAGCGACGCGACCGTCCCCTTGTGCACGGCCTCGAGGGTGCGCCGGATCGGCTCGATGTACGCCGCCGTGGCCCACGGCCCGGACGACCACTCCTCACCGCGCAGCGGCGACCCTTCGGGCAGCCCTTTCGCCCTCGAGGCTGCCGTCACCCAGCGCCCCGCCACGGCCTCGATGCGCTCCGGCAGGCCCTTCAAGAGCTCGACCTTCTGAGGGATCGGCAAGCGCGCCCACTCGGTCTGGACGGCCTCGAGGGCGGCAAGCGACGCGTCGATCTCGGCGGTGGTGCTGTCGGGGCGGGGAGAGGTGGTCATGGTGGGTTGAGAGGGGTCCGGCCTCGAGGTCGGAAGGGGGCGGATGCGAGAAGAGGTGCGGAGGTGCGCCGGCTGAGAGTGCGTTGCCTCGAGGACAGATTTCCGTGGGCTACGGCCGCGAGATCGGTCCGGTAGAGAAGAGAAGAGGCCTGTCGAGTGCGCCCTCGAGGTCGAGCCTTGAACATGTCGACCTCAACGTGCCCGGCGTCCTCGAGGCCGGTCCCGGCACGCGGCCTCGAGATCAAGAGACCTCTTCTCGCATTCGCGGACTCGAGGACGAAGCCCCCTGCTCCACGACGCCCTCGAGGGCGGATCCAAGAATCAAATCCGCCGCCTTCTCCGCGATCATGATGGTCGGGGCGTTCGTGTTGCCGCGCGTGATGGTGGGCATGATGCTGGCATCCACGACGCGCAGGCCAGCGACGCCGTGGACGCGCAGGTCGCCGTCCACGACGGCGTCGGGCCCCGTCCCCATCGCGCAGGTGCCGACGGGGTGGTACAGCGTCTCGGAGCTGGCGCGGACGAACGGGATGATCTCGTCGTCGGCCTCGAGGACGCGGCCAGGCTCGTAGGGGCCGCCGTTGATGTCGTCGAAGGCCTCGGCGTCGGCCAAGCGCTGGGCGAGGCGGAAGCTCCAGACGGTGCGGCGCAGATCCTCGCCCTCGAGGTCGGAGAGGTAGCGCGGGTCCACCAACGGCTTGGTCTCGGGGTCGGGGCCGTCCAGGCGGACGGTGCCGCGGCTCTTGGGCGTGAGCACGAGCCCGCCGACGGTGTAGCCGGTCTGTCCCTCAGGATTGCGACGGCCGTGCTCCAGGAAGAAGCCCGGGCCGAAGTGGTACTGGATGTCCGGCGCCTCGAGGTCGGGCGAGGACCGCACGAAGCCGCCGGCCTCGGCGACGTTGCTCGTGAGCGGCCCTTTCTTGCGGATGGCGTAGTTGAGGAGGTGGCGGCCCAGCTTCGGCAGCGACTCCACCAAGTCGAGCGTGTCCTCCGTGGTGGCGTGGCGCGTGACGCCCGAGATGAGGTGGTCCTGGAGGTTCTCGCCCACGCCGGGCAGGTTGAGCGCGACCTCGATGCCGTTCTCGAGCAGATGTCCCGCGGGGCCGATGCCGGACACCATCAGCAGGTGCGGGCTCCCGAAGGCGCCGGCCGCCAGGATCACCTCGCGCTCGGCCCGGACGGTGACGCGCTCACGGCCCCGCATGACCTCGACGCCGACGGCGCGACCCGGCGACATCCCGTCCCCTCCTCCGACCTCGAGGACGACGCGCAGCACGTGGGCCTCGGTCCAGAGTTCGAGAGCGTCGCGGTCGAGGGCGGGGCGCAGGAAGGCACGCGCCGTGCTCATGCGCGTGCCGCCGTTCTGGGTGACCTGATACAGTCCGAAGCCATCTTGGTCGCCGCTGTTGAAGTCGTCGTTGCGCGGGTAACCGGCCCCGACGCCGGCCTCGACGAGCTTCCTGGATAGAGCGCTCGGGCTGCGAGGCTCCGAGACGGTGAGCGGCCCATCGGTGCCGTGCGCGGCGTCGGTGGTGAAGCGCTGCTGGTCCTCGCTGCGGCGGAAGTAGGGCTGGACGGCCTCAGAGCTCCACCCCTCGCCGCCGTGCTCGGCCCACTCGTCGTAGTCGGCGCGGTGCCCGCGGATGTAGATCATGGCGTTCATCGAGGACGAGCCGCCCAGCGTCTTGCCTCGAGGCTGGATCAGGCGCCGGCCGGCGAGACCACTCTGCGGCACCGTGTGGAAGCCCCAGTCGGACCTCCCCCCGTACAGCTTCGAGAAGGCCGCCGGCATGTGGATGTTCTTGTCCTTGTCCTCGCCCCCGGCCTCGAGGAGGAGCACGCGGTGCTCGCCGGACGCGGTGAGTCGGTTGGCGAGCACGCAGCCGGCAGAGCCTGCGCCGACGATGATGTAGTCGAAAGTGAGATCGCTCATGACGTGGTGCGGCATTTAGGCCAAGGTAGCGCTTCCATAACGCCGTTAAGTGCGCCATACGTGCCCATGGCGGCGTCCTCGAGGACGAGCCGCGGAGACACGTCGGCGAGATCGAAGCCCAATGTGCTTGTCGTTGCGAGGAGCGAAGCGACGTGGCAACCTCGTGGGACAGCGCTCCGCAAAACGAGACTGCGTCGCTCCGCTCGCAATGACAAGGGCGGAATGGGTGGTCGCCCTCGAGGGCGAGACGCCTCCGACCTCGAGGCCGAACCGAGGCCCGGCCGCTCGGGCCCAGGCTCCTCTGGCGGCTACCGGTAGCCCTGCGCCTGGAGCTCAAACAGCTCCGCGTAGCGACCGCCGGAGGCCAACAGTTCCTCGTGCGTCCCCATCTCCTCGACCTCGCCGGCCTCGAGGACCAAGATGCGATCCGCCATGCGGACCGTCGAAAAACGGTGTGAGATGAGCACGGCCGTCTTGCCCTCCGTCAAGTCCTTGAACCGCTCGAACACCTCGAACTCGGCGCGCGCATCGAGGGCGGCGGTCGGCTCGTCCAGGATCAGGAGCTGCGCGTCGCGCATGTAGGCGCGGCCGAGCGCCACCTTCTGCCACTGGCCGCCGCTCAGATCCACGCCCGTCTTGAAGCGCTTGCCCAGCGTCTGCTCGTAGCCCTCCGGCAGGCTCTCGATGACCGCGTCCGCGAGCGACCGCTGCGCCGAGGTCTCGATTCGAGGGCGGTCCGCGCGCTCGTCGATGCGGCCAACCGCGATGTTCTCGGCGGCCGAGAGGTGGTAGCGCACGAAGTCCTGGAAGATGACGCCGACGGCCGAGCGGAGCGCGTCGAGGTCGTAGTCCTTCAGGTCGCGGCCGTCCAGCAGGATGCGGCCCTCGTCGGGGTCGTAGAGCCGCGCCAGCAGCTTGACCAGCGTCGTCTTGCCCGCTCCGTTCTCGCCGACCAGCGCCAGCGCTTCGCCGGCCTCGAGGGCGAACGACAGGTGCCGCACCGCCCAGTGCTCCGAGCCGGGGTAGCGGAACCCGACGTCCTCGAAGACGAAGCCTTGCTGGATGGGCTCGGGAACGGGGAGCGCGTCCGGCCCCGAGGCCACGCGCGGCTCGATCTCGAAGAACGAGAACAGGTCGGCGAGGTAGAGCGCCTGGCCGCTGACGGTGGAGAACGACGCCAGCATGGACTCCAGGAGCGACCGCATCCGCCCGAACGAGCCCGCCAAGAAGGTCAGCGTGCCGATGGTGTAGATGCCGATGCCGGTGCGGTAGACGATGATCGCGTAGGCGCCGTAGTAGCCCAGCGTCCCGGCGGCCGAGAGAAGCCCGCCCCACGACGCCCGCCGGATGGCGAGGGAGCGGTTGGCCTGGTAGTAAGCATCGGCGAGTGTCCGGTAACGCTCGGCGAGGTAGTCGTTGAGGCCGAAGATCTTGACCTCCTTGGCCGTCTCGTCACTCGCACCGACGAAGCGGAGGTAGTCGAGCTCGCGGCGTTCGGGCGTCCACGAGTAGGCCAGGCTGTAGCTCTGGGCGTTGAAGTGGGCCTCGCCCAGGAACGCGGGCACCAGGGCAATCGCGAGGAGCAGCAACAGACCCGGCGCGTAGATCGCGAGGCCGATCCCGAGTGAAACGACGGTGACCGAGTCCTGGACTTGCCCGAACACCTGGCTCAGCAGCACCAGCCGGCTCGTGGTCTGGCGCCGGGCGCGCTCGAGCTGGTCGTAGAAGTCCGCGTCCTCGAAGTGGGCGAGGTCGAGGGCGGCGGCGTGCCGCATCAGGCGGACCGAGGTCTCGTTCGTGAACAGGTCGCCCAGCAGCGAGTCGCACAGCGCCGTCGCGCGGCCCAGCACGTCGCTCAGGACCGCGAGCCCTAGCTCGGCCAGCAACAAACCGACGATGGCGACGCCCGGCGCGGTGTCCATCCACTGCGCGACCTCGAGGACGTTGTACGAGTCGCTGGCGAGCAGCACCACGTTGTCCACCACCAGCTTGCCGACGTACAGCGCCGTGATGGGGATCAGCGCGCGGACGAGCCGCAGGGCGAGGTTCGTCGCAAACAGCGCCGGGCTCGTGCTCCACACCAGACGGAACAGCGGCGGGAGGTTGGAGAGCGCTCCCACGCGCTCTCGAAACGTGAGGTCTTGGGTCGCGCTGCGCCCGCCGCGGCCTTGTGTCTGTCGGGCGGCGCGGCGATCACCGCGTGCGCCGGAGGAGTTCATCGCCATGGCCCTGCCACGCCGCACCGCGCGTCGGGTTCGACCTCGAGGGCGTCCGCACGGGAGATCCGCGACCGCCTGGCGCCCTCGAGGTCGCTACATCGCGACCCTCTCCCCTTCCTCCGCCACGTGCATCCCGGCGGCCTCGATGGCGTCGCGCTCGGGGCCGGGCCACAGCGCCGGGTTGGTGTGGTTGAGGTGGATGAACCGGATCTTGGACCGGACCTCGAGGGGCTGCGTGCCCAGGCGCTCCATGGTGGTCGTGATGAACGGGTGCGGGAAGCCGGACATGTCGCGGCCGGGGATCTCGCCGTTGGCGAAGAAGGTGGCGTCGAGGTAGGCCACGTCCACGGTCGCGAGCGCGTCCTCGAGGGCGGTGCCGGCATCGTCCCACTCGTGCCAGCTGTCGATGTCGGGGATGAACAGCACCGACCGCCGAGGCCCGTCGATGCGGTAGCCGACGACCTCGGAGAACTCCTGCCGGTGCGGGACCCGGAAGGGCGTCACGGTCATGTCCTCCGTCAGCCGCACGGGCGCGCCGTCCTCGAGGACGCGAAGCTCGATGTTGCTGTAGCGGACGAGCTGGCTCCACGGGCCGTTGTCGCGCAGGAAGCCGGCCATGCGCGGCATCGCGTAGACGGGCACGCCGCTGGCGCCGAGCGACTCGTGGCCCAGGAACATGAGGCCGGTGTAGTGGCCGATGTGGGCGTGCGTCAGGAAGATGCCGTCGAAGACGGGCGTGTCGTGCTCGCCTTCCGGGTCGGTGCCCTCGAGAACGTGGCCCAGGCGCCAGAGCTGCTCCGGGAGGTCTGGGGTGGCCTCGAACAGCCAGCGCCCCCCGGTGTAGGGGTCGATGAGGCCCAGGCTGACGACCAGGCGCCGCCGCTCGGGATCGGTCCAGCCGGGCGCGTCGAGGTCGCCGGTCTGGGGCACGCCCCCGTCCTGCCCGATGCCGAGCACGACGAGCGTGGGGCCGTCGACGGGTTGGGCGCCGACCTCGAGGGCGAAGAGGGCGAGCAGGAGGATGAGACGGGTCACACGAGGAACGTACTCCGAAGGCCGTCCTCGAGGACGTGATACGGAGGAGCGACGGCTTCGAGCGATAGGGGTGGCCCGTATGTTCGGCGCTCTCACCGTTCAAGTTCGTGGCTGACTCTGACGATGTTTCCCACGAAGGAGAAGAGTGGTAACAGGTGGAGGCAACGCGTCCGATGCTGGGCAGCCGAGGACACAAACACTCTCAAGACCCAAGCCCTCGATGATTGTCTATCACGCCACAAAGGCCCAATTCGCTGACGACATTCTTGGAGGCGACATCTCAGGGGTCGTCCACCGCCACGTCCAGCGAGCCACAGGCGGCCGCGTTGGCGAGAGCGAGGTTCTGTCTTGGAAGAACTCGCTTCTCTACATGAACAACGTCCTCGCGGACCCCGACATCCCCGAGGACGCCCGCGTGGCTATCGAGTATCAGATCCCTCGGTCCTCGAAGCGCGTCGACTTCCTCCTCTCTGGCCGCGACGAACATGGGAATGAGAACGTCGTGATTGTCGAACTCAAGCAGTGGTCGCAGGCCGAGCGGACCGAGATGGATGGGGTCGTTCGCGTCCCCTTCCGCTATGGTCGGGCCGATACCGCTCATCCATCCTACCAGGCATGGTCCTACGCTGCGCTCCTCAAAGGCTTCAATGCGACCGTCTACGAAGAGGACATCGGGCTCCGACCCTGCGCCTTCTGCCACAACTACGACCCGGAGCACGGGGACGAACCCGTCCTCGATCACCCCACCTACGACGAGCACGTCCGACGGGCACCACTTTTCCTCCGGCCCGACGCGGCTCGCCTGCGCGCTTTCATCAAGCGATACGTCCGCTACGGCGACGATAACGATGTCTTGTACCGGATCGAACACGGGGAAATCAGGCCGTCGAAAAGCCTATCGGACGCTCTCGCGTCGATGCTCCAAGGCAACGAGGAGTTCGTCATGCTCGACGAGCAGAAGGTGGTCTACGAGAAGACACTCGCGTTGGCGGATCGGGCAGACGTCAACAACAAGCACGTTCTTATCGTCGAGGGCGGGCCCGGCACGGGGAAGTCCGTCGTCGCCGTCAACCTCCTCGTCGCGCTCACTGGCCGGGGGAAGGTTGCCCAGTATGTCACGAAGAACGCGGCGCCCCGGGCCGTCTACGAGAGCCGGCTCGTTGGGTCGTACAAGAAGTCGGCAATCTCAAACCTGTTCACGGGGTCGGGAGCGTTTCAGTCCGCTGAACAGGGCGACTTCGACGTGCTCGTCGTTGACGAAGCTCACCGGCTGAACGAGAAGAGCGGACTCTACAAGAACCTCGGCGAGAACCAGATCAAGGAGATCGTCCAGGCAGCGAACCTAGCCGTCTTCTTCCTCGACGAGGACCAGCGGGTCACATTCGACGACATCGGCGAGCGAGCCGAGATCGAGCGGTGGGCGAAGGAGGCAGGGGCTGTCGTCCACCGGCTCGAGCTCTCGTCGCAGTTCCGGTGCAACGGGTCCGACGGGTACCTCGCCTGGCTAGATCACACGCTCCAGATCCGGAAGACGGCAAATCCCACCCTCGATCCGGATGAGTTTGATTTCCGCGTGGTCGACTCGCCGGCCGAGCTCCGCGATCTGATCATGGAGCGGAATGGAGACAACAAGGCCCGGATGGTCGCTGGGTACTGCTGGCCATGGGTGAGCAAGAAGGACTCATCGAAGGACGACATTGTCTTCCCCGAGTACGGGTTCTCGCATCAGTGGAACCTCAAGACGGACGGTAACCTCTGGATTGAGCAACCCGACTCCATCCGTGAGATCGGATGCATCCACACGTGCCAGGGTCTCGAACTCGATTACGTCGGTGTCATCGTCGGGCCCGACCTACGTGTCCGAGACGGCGTGGTGATGACAGATGCCGGAGAGCGGGCGACGTACGACAGCTCAGTCCGTGGGTATAAGAAGCTTCTGAAGGAGGACCCAGAAGCGGCTCGAGCGCTCGCCGACCGGGTAATCAAGAACACGTACCGGACGCTCCTCACCCGAGGCATGAAGGGGTGCTACGCATACTTCGTTGACGATGAGGCTGCCCAGTTCTTCCGATCCGGCTCAGCCGAAACTGTCTCTGAGAGTATTAAGCTCGAGCGCTCAGATACTGACACTGTGCAGTATCGCATAGGGGAGTAGGAGTATCCGCAACAGGGGCAGACTCCTACGCTTTCCTGTGCCAATTACCCTCGAGGACGCTACCGGAACGGCGCCTCGAAGGTCTCCGGCGGAACGCCGTACACCTCGCGCAGCCGCAGGTACTCGGCCTCGAGGTCGGACTGCACCGCCGCGTAGCCCGACGTCGCCGTACACGTTGCGGAGCTCCTGCGGATCGGCCTCGAGGTCGTACAGCTCCCACGTGTCGTCGGTGTAGAAGTGGATCAGCTTGTGCGTCTGGGTGCGGACGCCCGCGTGCCGCGCGACCTGGTGCCGGCCGTGGTCGTAGTAGTGGTAGTACACCGACCGCCGCCAGTCGGCGGGCGTCTCGCCCTCGAGGACGGGCGTCGAGCGGCACGCCCTGCATCCGCTCGAGCGGCGCCAGCCCGGCGACCTCGAGGAAGGTCGGCGCCAGGTCGATGTTCTGGACCATCGCGTCGATGCGCGTGCCGGGCGCGATCCGCTCGGGCCAGCGCATCAGCAGCGGCATCCGCACCGCCTCCTCGTACATCAGCCGTTTTTCGGCGTAGCCGTGCTCGCCCGTGAAGTAGCCCTGGTCCGAGGCGTACACCACGATGGTGTTCTCCAGCGCCGGGTCCGCGTCGATCCGGTCCAGCAGCCGGCCCACGTTCTCATCGAGGGCGTCCACGATGCGGAGGTAGTCCTTGATGAACCGCTGGTAGTGATACGCCCGCATGGCGCGCGGATCGTCGAAGGCGCCGTTCGCGCGCATCCGCCAGTAGTCCTCGTTCTGCGGGTCCACGACGGCGTGGTAGGCGCGGCGCTCCTCATCCGTCATCCGCTTGAGGTAGATGTCGCGCTGCGGGTCGTACCGCCCGTAGTGGCGCAGCGGCCGGTAGTCGGTCAGGAAGAAGTTGACGTCGCCCGCGTTGTGCGTTCGCGTGGCGAGGTCGTCGTACAACGTCGGCGGCTCGGGGATGACGTCCTCGAGGTAGCGGTCCAGCAGGCGCAGCGGCGGCATCCGGGGTACGTGGACGGCCTTGTACTGGACCAGCAGCAGGAACGGCTCCTCGTCGTCTGCGGCGGTCGAGCCAGTCGATGGCGAGGTCCGTCACGATGTCCGTCGAGTAGCCGGGGATCGTGCGCGTGCCCGTCGAGGGCGAGTAGACCTCGGGGTTGTAGTAGAAGCCCTGCTTGCCGGCGCCGGTCAGGATCGTGTACTCGTCGTACTCGTCCGCCGGGCGGCTGTTGAGGTGCCACTTGCCGAACAGCGCCGTCTGGTAGCCGGCCTGCTGCAACAGGCGCGGGAAGACGGCCTGCGTGCTGTCCCACGGCTCGCCGTTGCCCGTGATGCCGTTGACGTGCCCGTGCGTGCCGGTCAGGATCGCGGCTCGGCTCGGTCCGCAGATCGAGTTGCCGACGAACGCGTTCTCGAAGACGGCGCCCTCGTTCGAGATCCGGTCCAGGTTGGGCGTCGAGTGGAAGTCGCTGTACGCCCCGATCGTGCGCAGCGCGTGGTCGTCCGACATCACGTAGATGATGTTGGGACGGCTGTCCGGCTGGGCCTCGACAGGTGCGGCGAGTGCCCGCGACGAGGACGAGCGCGGCGACGACGAAACGGCGAGACATGCGACTGGGAGGAACCGTCCCTGAGGATACACCGGCCCGCCCTCGAGGCGGCACCGTGCCAACCGCGCCGATCGGGCCTCGAGGCCGCGCTACTCGACCTCGATGAGCGTGACGTCGAACGTCAGCCGCGCGTTGGGCGGGATGCCGCTGCCCGGCGGCGGCGACGGGCCGTAGCCCTCCTCTGGGCCGAGCTCGAGCGTCTTCGACTCGCCCTCGGTCATGCCCGCGATGCCCGTCTGAAAGCCGGGGATCACCTGCAACAGGCTGAACGTGGCGCGGTCGCTCCCGTCGAACACCGTCCCGTCCTCGAGGCGGCCTTCGTAGGCGACGGTCACGGTGCTCGTGGGCTCGGCGACCTCGAGGACGCCGTCGTCGGTCGGGTCGCCGGCCTTGCACGCCGAGAGGACGAGGAGGGCGAGCAAAAGAGAGGCGGTGCGCATCGGTCGAGGTCAGAAGGGTGAGCGAACCTAGCGCCTGTCGGTCGTCGTTTCTTGCGCCCGACGCTTCTCTCTTGCCGATGCTCCGCCTGCTACTTCTCCTCGTTCCCGCTCGCGACGCTCGCCCAGACCATCGAGCGCGTCGAGCCCGCGTTCTGGTGGGCCGGCATGACCCACGCCGAGCACCAGATCATGCTCCACGGCGACGGCATCGGCGGCTCGCGCGTGACCCTGTCGCCGCACGACGGCGTCGTCCTCGAGGCCGTGACCTCGGTTGCGAGCCCGAACTACCTGTTCCTGTCGCTCACCATCGACCCCGACGCCGAGCCCGGCACGCTGCGGTTCGACCTCGAGGGCGCGGACGGCCGGCAGACGCTGGACTACGAGCTGCGCCCACGGACCCGTCCTCGAGGCAGCTACGCGCAGGGCTTCTCGAGCGAGGACGTGATCTACCTGATGATGCCGGACCGCTTCGCCAACGGCGACGTCACCAACGACTCGGTGCCGGGCATGCTCGAGGACGCCGACCGCTCCAACCCCAACGGCCGCCACGGCGGCGACTTCCAAGGCGTGCGACAGCGGCTCGGCTACCTCGAGGACCTGGGCATGACGGCCATCTGGTTCACGCCCGTCTTCGAGAACGACATGACGCCGGAGTACGGCGCCTACCACGGCTACGCGGCGACCGACATGTACGCCACCGACCCTCGGTTCGGCACCACCGACGAGTACGCGGCCCTCGTCGAGGACGTGCACGGGCGAGACATGAAGGTCATCATGGACATGATCCACAACCACATCGGCGACCAGCACTGGTGGATGGACGACCTGCCGACCGCCGACTGGGTGCACCCCTGGGAGGAGGTCGGCCAGACCAACTTCACCGGCCCCGCCACCACCGATCCGTACGCGTCGGACTACGACCGTGACAAGCTGATCGACGGCTGGTTCGTGCGCGAGATGCCCGACCTCGACCAGACGAACCCGCTGCTGGCGCAGTACCTGCTGCAGAACACGATCTGGTGGATCGAGCACGCGGGCATCGACGGCATCCGCATGGACACCTACCTCTACGCCGACAAGGACTACATGGCGCGGTGGGCGCGCTACGTCTTGGAGGAGTACCCGACGTTCAACATCGTGGGCGAGAGCTGGGTCTACAACGTGCCCGACGAGGCGTACTGGCAAGACGGCCACATCGCGAGCGACGGCTACGACTCCGACCTGCCGAGCGTCACCGACTTTCCGCTGTCGTTCGCGATGCGCGAGGGCTTCCTCGAGGGCGGGACGGTCTACAAGGTGTACGAGACGCTGGCGCAAGACCACGCCTACCCGGATGCCAACGACCTGGTGACGTTCTTCGACAACCACGACCTCGACCGCGCCTACGGCGACGCCGACGACCTCAGCGCGCTCACGCTGGGCACCGCGTTTCAGCTCACCACGCGCGGCATCCCGCAGATCTACTACGGCACCGAAGATCGCGATGCCGAACGGCCCACGGACGCGAGGCGACGGCTACAAGCGGACGGACATGCCCGGCGGCTGGCCCGACGACGACCGCAGCGTCTTCCTCGAGGCCGACCGGACGGAGCGCGAGCAGGCCGCCTTCGAGGTCGTCCGCTCGCTGGCGCGCTGGCGCCGCACCGCCGACGTGGTCCACCACGGCCGCCTGACGCAGTTCACCCCGCGCGACGGCGTCTACGTCTACTTCCGCTGGGACGACGACGACACGGTGATGGTGGTCTTGAACACGGCGTCGGAGGCGCGGTCGCTTAGCCTCGACCGCTTCGCCGAGCGAATCCTGGACCACCGCGCCGGCCTAGAGGTCCTGTCCGGCCAGCGCGTCGTCCTCGAGGGCGCCCTCGAGGTGCCCGCCCGGGCGGCGTGGGTGCTGGAGTTGGAGTAGCGTCCTCGAGGGCGCGTCCGGCGAGCGTCGTGCTCGAGGAGGTTCAGTGTCGTGGCGTCACGGTTCGCGCTACTATCTGACTCGCCCTCGCCTTCCGCCCCTCGCCCCATGCGTCTCTTCGCACTCGCTCTCGCCGCCGCTGGATTGGCAGCCTGCAACACGGCTCCAGATTCCACGGCAGACTCCGCCCCCGACCGCCCGACCGTCGAGCACATGAACGCCGAGGCGGTGTTTCCGTCCGGCCTCCCCTTCTCCGAGGCGGTCCGCGTTGGCGACACTGTGTACCTCGCGGGCATGGTCGGCGTGGCGCCCGGCACGCTGGACATCGTCCCCGGCGGCACCGGCGCCGAGGCGCGGCAGACGCTCGACAACATTGCGGCCATCCTCGACGCGAACGGCCTCGGCCTCGAGGACGTGGTCAAGTGCGTCGTGATGCTGGAGGACATCGCGGAGTGGGGCGCCTTCAACGAGGTCTACCAGACCTACTTCAGCGCGCCGTACCCCGCACGCAGCGCATTCGGCGCGGACGGCCTGGCGCTCGGCGCCCGCGTCGAGGTCGAGTGCATCGCGGCCATGCCAGAGTGATCAGCGCCGGACGGCATCGGATCGGCCTCGAGGCCGACGAATCGCGACCGTAGACTCTATCTCCGACTTCCCGAGCGACCATGATGCGAGTGACCGACGCCCTTTCCCGTGTGACCGTCCTCGGACTGCTGCTGCTGACCGCGGCGGCCAGTTCCGCGCAGTCGGGAAACCATCAGGACCTTCTGGCCTTGTTCAGCGAGTGGCGCGCCTTCGAGCGCCCGCCCGTCCTCGAGGGCGCGCCGGACTACACTGCGGAGACGTTCGAGGCCCGGATGGACGGGTACCGACGCCCTGCGGGCCCGCCTCGATGCGATGGACCCGAGCGGCTGGCCTGTCCCGCAGCAGGTCGACTGGCATCTCGTTCGGGCCGAGATGAACGGGTTCGACTTCAACCACCGCGTGCTGAAGCCGTGGGTGCGTGACCCCGCCTACTACCAATCCGTCTGGACCTACCGCAGCGACGTTCCGGCCCACGAAGGCCCAACGCACCACGCCGTCACGGAGCTCTGGACGTACGACTTCCCGCTCTCGGAGTCGGAGGAGCAGCGCCTGATCGCAGACCTGAGCGTGATCCCGCCGCTGATGCGCCAGGCGCAGCGCAACCTGACGGGCAACGCACGAGAGCTGTGGATCACCGGCATCCGCAACATCCGCACGCAGCGGGCACGGCTCGAGGGCATCCGCGACCTCGAGGGCGTGAGCGAGAGCGCTGAGTTGCTGGACGTGATCGCCGAGGGCGAGACTGCGACGGACGCACTCGTGGACTGGCTCGAGGCCCAAGCGCCGAGCAAGACCGGTCCGTCAGGCATCGGCCGGGACAACTACACGTGGTACCAACAGAACGTCCACCTGGTGCCGCTGACGTGGGAGGACGAGGTCCGGCTGCTGAAGCGAGAGTTGGACCGCGCGTGGTCGTCGCTCGCCCTCGAGGAGCATCGCAACCGCAACCTCCCGCCGATGGTCGCGGCCTCGACGCCGGAGGAATACGACGCCATGACGGGTGGGGCCGTGGACCGGTTCATGGCCTTCCTCGAGGACGAGGACATCCTGACCGTCACCGATTACATGGAGCCGGCGCTGCGCGAGCAGGTCGGGAGCTTCGTCCCGGAGGCCGACCGCAACTTCTTCCTCATCACGTCCCACTACGACCCGCTGCCCCTGTTCACGCACTGGTACCACTGGCTCGAGCTGGCGCGCATGGACCTCGAGCCGCACCCAAGTCCCGTTCGAGTCCCGTCGCTCTACAACATCTTCGACAGCCGCAACGAGGGCACGGCGACGGGCGTCGAGGAGATGTTCATGCACGCCGGCCTCTACGACGACAGCCCCCGCTCTCGCGAGCTGGTTTGGATCCTGGTCGCCCAGCGCGCCGCCCGCGGCCTCGGCTCGCTCTACGCCCACGCCAACGAGATGACGATGGAGCAAGCCGGCACCATCCACCAGGACTGGACGCCGCGAGGCTGGATGGAGACCGAGGAGGAGCTCTTGATTTTCGAGCAACACCTCTACCTCCGCCAGCCCGGCTACGGCACCAGCTACATCACGGGCAAGTACCTCTTGGAGCGGACCCTGGCGGACGCGATGAAGCAGGCCGAGGAGCGCGGCGAGGACTTCCGCCTGGGCGACTTCTTCGACCGCCTCAACGCCATCGACAGCATCCCGATCTCGCTGGCCCGCTGGGAGATGACCGGCCTCGACGACGAAATCCGAAAGCTGACGGCGCCCGACTGAGTTCACGCCCTCGAGGTCGATCCGCGTCCTCGAGGTCGAAAGCCGCCCGAACGACGCGGCCTCGAGGACGGAACCTCCGGACCTCTACGCCTCCGCTCCTCCGCACGCATTCCCCGCCGGCCTCGAGGACGAAACAGGGCATCCACCCTCGAGGACGAGGACCTCTTGCACCCTCAGGCCCCGAGGGCGCGCCCTACGCCTCCACAGACACGCCCTCCCAGTGGTGGCGCCAGGGGCCGCCGGATCGGAGGCACTGGCTCACCTGGTCTGGGCGGAGCGGCTTCGACAGGAGGAAGCCCTGGCCGTACTCGCAGCCCAGCGCGCGGAGGTCTAGGAGTTGGCGCGGCGTCTCGATGCCCTCCGCCACGACGCGCGTGCCCATCGTGTGCGCGAACCCGATCACGGTCTTGACCATGCCCAGCGCTGCATCGTCCTCGTGCATCCGCCGCACGAATGCCCGGTCCACCTTCACC
The DNA here is from genome assembly GCA_963832985.1 of Rubricoccaceae bacterium. GTDB lineage: Bacteria > Bacteroidota > Rhodothermia > Rhodothermales > Rubricoccaceae > Rubrivirga. The sequence continues at coordinate 970,425 of CAWHWG010000006.1, read as the reverse complement.
TTGTCGACGGGAAGCGCGTGGACCACGCTCAGAGACGAGTAGCCCGTCCCGAAGTCGTCCATCGAGAACTCGATGCCGTCTTGGTCGCGGAGCGACCGAAGCACGGCCGCCACCCGAAGCGGGTCGTCCACGAGCAGACTTTCGGTGATCTCGACGATGAGCTGCCCACGGCCCGTGCCGGTGGCCGAGAGAAGCGACCGGACGTTCCCCGCGAACTTGGGGTCGTGGATGTCGCGGGCCGAGCAGTTAACAGCCATCTTGAGGTCCAGCGTCTGCCCAAGCTCGCGACTCCATCGGTCGAGCTGAGTCAGGGACTCAGACATGACCCAGTGATCAAGGTTGGTGATCTGGCCCGTTTCCTCGGCCACTCCCAGGAACGCCTCGGGAGAGATGAGGCCTAGTTCCGGGTGGTTCCAGCGGACCAGCGCCTCGAGGCCGTGAAGGAGGCCCGTCTCGAGGTCGATGATGGGCTGGTAGGCGACCACCAGCTCTCTGTTGCCGATGGCGTCCTCGAGGTCGGCCTCGATGCGGCGGCGGTGGTCACTGGCGGCGCGCAGGGCTGGAGTGAACAGAGACCAGCCGTCGCGCCCATCGGCCTTGGCCTCGTAAGCGGCAAGGTCGGCCTCGCGCAATACCTCGCCGGCACTGGCGTGGTCGGCCCGCCCGATGGCGATCCCGATGGAGGCGGAGAGCGACCGCGTGTGACCGGCCAGCAGAAACGGCTCGTTGAAGGCGGCCTTGATCCGCTTGGCCGCGTGGATGGCGGCCTCCTCGACGTCGGTGTGCTCGATCAGGATCGCGAACTCGTCGCCGCCAATCCGGGCGACGGTATCGAATGCTCGCGTCGAGGCCTGGAGCCGCCGGGCGACCTCGACCAGCAGTTCGTCGCCGGCGGCGTGCCCGAGCGTGTCATTGACGGCCTTGAAGCGATCCAGGTCGAGGTAGAGAACTGCATAGCCGACCTCCTCTCCACCGAGGTCGGTGAAGCGGGAGAACTCCACGACGGTATCGAGGCGAAGCGTGAAGAGGACGCGGTTGGCGAGTCCCGTCAGCGGGTCGTGATGGGCGCGACGGTGGAGCTCGTCCTCGAAGGCCTGTCGCTCGGTGACGTCGCGAGACGTGACCTGAAACTGAATGATCTCGCCGTTCGCATCTCGGACCGGCTCAATGAGAGACTCGAACCAGACGAACGAGCCCTCCTTGTGCTGAATCCGGTACCGCGAGACCGCCGTTGAGGCATACCCAGAGAGGATGGTATTGAACCCCTCCTCTCGCACGCGGGCCGCATCATCGGCATGGATCAGGTCGTGGGGATCGGTCCCGACAAGCTCGTGAGGCGTATAGCCCAGCGTCACCTTGGTTGAGGGGCTGAGCCATTGGTAGCGGCCGTCGAGGCTGTGGTGACTCACTAAGTCAGAGATGTGTTTGACCAGAACCCGGTACCGCTTGATGAGCTCGTCGCGCTCGACAGGTGCCTCGATGATCTCCCGCGTCTTCCGGCGAATGCGCAGATAGAACGAGGTCAGGAGCCCGGCCGACATCCAGGAGGCGAACGAGAGGCCATACAGCATTGCGTCTGCGCCCGGCGCGAGGGCATGCGGGTCGGCGCCGAGGGCTGTGCCGAGATGATTGCGGTCGAGGGCGCAGCCGTAGATGAACGCCACGGCTCCGAACCCCAGCACGTAGGCCAGAGGGATCGTCGGGATCACAAGCGGCCCCACGCGCGCACGCGTCGGTAGAGATCCCGCGTGAACGGCGTCCTTGACGGCTCCCGACGCCAGCCCCCACAGCGCGGTTGCGATCACGATGTAGGGGAGGACGACACCAGCTAAGTGCCAGACATGAACAGACATGCGGACGCGACGTAGAGCCCGACGTATCGTCCAGTCCCGGTCAGAATCAAGTCCAGTTCCTCTACGCCAGGTTGTGGAAGACGCGCTGGACGTCCTCGTCGGCCTCGAGCTTGCCGACCAACTCGAGGACGGCGTCGGCGTCCTCGTCCTCGAGGTCGGTGGTCGTCGTGGGGACGTACTCGACCTCGGCTGAGATGGGCTCGAGGCCGCGTTCCTCGAGCGCCTTCTGCATCAGGCCGAAATCGGAGAAGCTGCACCGCGCCACGATCACGTCGCGGCCGTCTTCGGTGGTGCCGTCCTCGAGGTCTTCCAGGCCTTCGTCGATCAGCTCGAGCTCGAGGTCGTCGCGGTCGGGGACGGAGGCGGGGTCGAGGGAGAAGGCGCCCATCTTGGTGAACTGGAACGCGACGGAGCCGCTGTTGCCCAGGTTGCCACCGCTGCGCGACAGGACCGCGCGCAGGTTGGCGACGGTCCGGTTGACGTTGTCGGTCGCGGCCTCGACGAGCAGCGGGACGCCGTGGGGGCCGTAGCCCTCGTAGAGCACCTCGTCGTAGTTGGCGGTGTCCTTGCCCATCGCCCGCTTGATGGCCGCGTCCACCTTGTCCTTGGGCATGTTGACGCCCTTGGCGTTCTGGACCACGCGCCGCAGCTGCGGGTTTAGGTCGGGGTCCGGCCCGCCGGCCTTGACCGCGATCACGATGTCCTTGCCGATGCGGGCAAATTGCTTCGCCATGCGGTCGTAGCGCGCAAACATGGTGTGCTTGCGCTTCTCGAACATCCGTCCCATTCGTTTTTCGATCTGGTGAAGCGGGGAAGCTAGCGTCGTCCTCGACGGGTACCGCCCCGCCCTCGAGGACGGACGAAATGCGCGATGAGGCTCGGACACGTCTTCGAGGGCAGAGGACCTACGTCGGCCTCGAGGGCGGCAGGCAGCTCTGCTCGTTTCAAATTCCCCAGTTCCCTATTCCCCCCGACCGACCTCGAGGTCGGCTCGGAGCCGGCGGGCGACGAGGACGTGGCCAATGATGGCCCCGGCGACGAGCACCGTTGGGAGCCAGATGAGCGGGACGGTCGTCACGATCGCCTCGGCCGAGGGGTTGGACTGGATCTGCTGAAACGGGGTCGGAAGCGCCAAGACAGCGGTGGCGACGACGACCGTGACCAGGATCAGACCGAGCCCATTCCAACCGCTGACGACCCAGCGCGGAACCGGCCCACGCCACAACGCGACGGCCAGCACGAGCGCCAATGCACCGGTGGCGATGTCGTAGTTCCACCCCTGATACGTGACCTCGACCGGGAGGACGCCCTCGAGGTGGAGACGGTGCAGGAGCACCTCGAGTGGCACGCGAAACACCTGAACGCCCACGAGCGCGGGCAGCGGCACGCCGAGCGCGAGCCGACGACCAAGGGGCGACATCGCCAGAGCAACTGTGAGCACAACGGTCGTGACGAGCACGAACAGCGCCGGGGGCGGGACGACCTCGAGGGCGTCGAGCGCCCCGCTGAGAGCGAGCGCGGCTGTGCCCCCCAGCCATGCCGCCAGACTCACAACGGTCACCAACATCGTCCGGCGATTCGACGCCAGATCGCGCCCAGACCACCAGACGCCCACGAGCAACGCCGCAACCACGGTGGCGACAAGAGCGAGAAACGCGACTCGAGACGACGGAGACATGTCGGTGACGCTGGATGTGTGGTAGAAAAGTGGCCTAGACGGCGGGTGCGCGCCCTGCGAATCGCGACGACCTTTTGACGATCCGCGCCACCCCGATGCTCGTCCCCTCCTCAACCGTCCAGGCCGCTATATCGGGACTTTCGAGCGTCGGCGTGGACCGCGGCGCCTTGGTCGAGGCGTGTGGTCTCCGCCCAGAGCACCTAGCGGCTCCGTTCGCAATGGCGCCCGTGGCCGCCATCGAGGCCGTGTGGAAACGGGCGGCGCACCTTGACCCGCGGCCCGAACTGGTCCTGCGGGCCGGCCGCGCCTTGCCCCTGGGCCAGATGCGCCTGCTGGACACCCTGGCCGTCTCAGCGCCGACGCTCGCCGCCGTCCTCGAGGACGGAGCGCGTTTCTTTCGATTCGCCTCCGTCACGCTCCAACTCCAGATCACCGTCCCGGAGCCCGGTGTCTTGCACGACGTGGTCGTCGAGGTCCGGACGGCGTCTCCGCTCCCGCGCCTAGAGATTGGAGAAGCGTGGGCGCTCTCGGTCATCCTCAGCCGCCTGCGGGCAGGTGTCCCGGGACTCACGCTCACTGCCGCCACTGTGCCACCGTCGGTCGGGCGCGACCTCGAGGCCTGCGCGGACGCCCTCGAGGTCGCGCCCAAAGCTGTCTCTGCGAGCGAGAGCCACAGCGGATTCTCGTTCGCGCGCCACTGGCTCGATGCGCCGGTCCAGAGTGCCGACCCTGGCCTGTACGGTCTGATGTCGGACACCGCCGCGCAGATCTTCGACGACGCCTACGGCCGGACGCCGCTGACATTTGCGATCCGACGAGCCCTCCCCGACGCTCTCACCGAAGGCGCCTTCGGTGCGCCCGATATCAGTAGACGGTTGGGACTTTCGACACGATCCCTTCAGCGCCACCTCGCAGCAGAAGGAACGACGTTCCGAGCCGTCCTCGATGGGTACCGCCACGACCTCGCCCGGCGGCGCCTGGCCTGTTCCACGTCCTCGATGAGTGCCGTCGCCAGCGAACTCGGCTACACCGACTCGGCCACGTTCAGCCGAGCCTTCCAGCGCTGGCACGGCACGTCGCCATCCGCGTGGAGAGCGGCGAACACAACGCGCTGAGCGCGCCGCCGTCCTCGAGGACGGCGGCGCCACGGCTTGGGACTACCGCCGCGAGCGAAGCGACATCACGAGCCCGCCGAGCACGAGAGCGCCTCCGGGCGCCAGCCACACCGACGGCACCTCGTCCAGAATCAGCCACGCCGCGACGGCCGCAAACGCCGGCGTCAGCAACCGCGTCATGGTCGCGACCACGGCCGACAGGCGACTCGACGCCACGCTGTAGGCCACCGTCGGGATGGCGGTCGTGATGACGCCAAGGCCGATGAGAGATCCCCACGACGCGGCGTCCTCGAGGCCGGAGAACGCGGCGTCGCCCTCGAGGCCGAAGAGAAAGACGGTCGCGACGCCTCCCAACGCGAACGTCAGCGCGGTGACGGCGAGAGGAGACGGGACGCGATCCCCGAGCTGCTGGAAGCCAATTGAGTACGCCGCCATGCTCAATGAGGCTAGAAGCGCGAACCCGTCGCCGACAATCCGCTGCTGGTCGGCGTCGGAGCCCGAGAGGAGGCCAGGGAGCACGATCAGGACCACGCCGATGAGAGCCAGCACAGTCCCCCAGATCTCCCCGCGCGACAACGGTTCGCGGCGGATGAGCGCCCAGCCGACGGCGAACAGCGGCGAGCTGTTGACGAACAGCGTCCCTTCGGCGACGGGCGCCAGCTGAAAGGCGGAGACGGCGAACACGTAGTACCCGACCATCAGGAGGGCCAATCCCCACGCGGCGCCCGTCAGGCGAAGGGAGGCGCGGCGCCACCAGACGAAGGGCGCGAGCGCGACGAACGACAGGGCCAACCTCCCGGCGACGATCATCGGCATCGACACGTCGGGCAGCAGTTGCACCCAGACGCCGGCGAGCGACCAGGTGGCGGCGGCCAGCACGACGAGCGCGATGCTTGAGCGGTCCGTCGGGGTTGCCATCGTCGCGAGTCGGTCGGGGAAGGACCGAGGATAGACCTCGAGGGTGCCATGCACGACCTCGAGGACGGTCTCCGCGAAACGGTCATGCAAGGAGAGAAACGTTCGCCTTCCCGGCCTCGAGGCCGCGCCGGGGAGCGCCGCCAGAGGCTCGCCCTCCCCGCCCTCGAGGGAGTCCCCCCCCGCCCTGGCGCCTCATCAGAGCGGTCACACACCACACATTCGGATTGGACCTCGGAGGTGATCCCTCTTCCGTCCGTCCACCGGATTTGAGAGATCCTACGTCCTACTCCGAATCATGTCCTCCATCCGTCTCCTCATCCCAGCCTTGGTATTGCTCGCCGCCGCGAGCCTCCCTGCGCAGGCCCAATCCGACCAGACCCAACTCGTCCTGGTCGTCCAGCAGGACAATCAGCTTCGCATCGCGCACCCGCCCTACACGCTCCGGCGTGCCGCCAACCGACGCGTCACCTACGTCACCGCGGGACGGGCGCAATGGTCATTTGGGCGCGAGAACGCAAACGTTCAGCGGTTGAAGGAGAGCGAAGAGCCGGCACCTCCCCAGAGCCGCAGCAACGATCCCATCCGAGACATCACGGATGGGTTGGGCGTCGCGCTTCCCAGCGGCGAGACGCCCGTTGCTGTGAGCATTTCTCCCGACGGTAGTTCGACGGTCACGACCACGAAAGACAACGGAAACGGTACGTCCACGGAGACGACGCGGGAATACGACTCTGGCGGAAACAACACATCGACGTCGATAGACCCTCCGAAGAGCAACGGGTAAACCGCATCGTCTCGGAGCGGGGGGCAAGACGCCTGTAGCCTAGAGAGCAGAGCGCGCCCGATATTCCAGGGCTGCCCCCTCCGCCCGTGCCCGACGACCTCGACGCTACACGACTCCGTCGGAGACGCGCCCTCGAGGTGTTCTCCGACGCCTGCGACCTCGAGGGCGCCGCCCGTGCCGCATTTGTCCTCGAGGCCTGCGGGGGAGATGCGGAGTTGCAGCAGGCTGTCCAGGCGATGCTGGCCGTTGACGAAGAACCGCTGTCCATTCTAGACCGAGGGCTAGGCGTCCTCGATGCGTCCGCGCCGCCGCCCGAGGAGGTGGGCGGATACCGCGTCGTGGGCGAGTTGGGGCGCGGAGGGATGGGCGTCGTGTACGCGGCCGAGCGCGTGGACGGGACGTTCGAGAAGACGGTGGCGCTCAAGGTGGTGCGGGCCGGCAAGGCGACCGACGAGGCGGCCCGGCGGTTCGACCGCGAGCGACGCGTGCTGGCGCGTCTAGAGCACCCCGGCATCGCGCGGCTCCTGGACGGCGGCGTCACGCTGGACGGGCGCCCGTACTTCATCATGGAGCGCGTCGAGGGCGAGCCCATCACGGACTACTCCGATACGCACGGTCTCGGCCTCGAGGCCCGGCTGCGGCTCGTCCTCGATACCTGCGACGCCGTCGCCCACGCGCACCGCTTTCTGGTGGTCCACCGCGACCTCAAGCCGTCGAATGTGTTCGTCGTCGAGGACGACACCGGCACGGGCCGCGTCAAGCTGCTCGACTTCGGCATCGCGAAAGCCCTCGACGAGGACGACGACGACCTGACCAAGACTGGTGGCGCACTCACGCCCGCCTACGCGGCGCCCGAGCAGGTTAGCGGCGAGCCCATCACGGCCTCGACGGACGTCTACGCGTTGGGCGTGATGCTGTACGAGTTGCTGGTCGGCCGGCGCCCGTACTCGTTCCCGAACCGCGCCATCGCCGAGGTCGCCCGCGTCGTCCGCGAGGCCCAGCCGACGCGTCCCAGCGACGCCGCCGCGACAGACACCGTCGTCCTCGAGGACGGAGACGCGCCCGCCACGTGGGCGGCGCCCTCGAGGACGCTGCGTGGCGACCTCGATGCGATCGTGCTCAAGGCGTTGCGCAAGGAGCCGGATCGGCGCTACGCCAACGCCGGCGAGTTGGCCGACGACCTGCGGCGCCACCTCGACGGTCGGCCCGTGGAGGCCCGAGGCGACGGGTGGAGCTACCGCGCGTCGCGGTTCATTCGCCGCAACCGAGTCGCGGTGATCGGAGCATCGGCGCTGGTGCTCGCGCTGCTCGGCGGGGCGGGCGCGGTGCTGTGGCAGGCGCAGGAGACGGCTCGCGAGGCCGAGCGCGCCAACGCGACGCTGGACTACGTGCTCGGCATGTTCGAGACCGTCGACCCGGTCGCCCTCGAGGGCGGAGAGATCCGACCGGCCGACTTGATCACGCCGGGCTTGCAGCGCGCCGCCGCCCTCGAGGGCCAACCGCTGGTACAGGCGTCGCTACTTGAGGGTCTAGGCCGCCTGAGTGTGAGCCTGGGCCTGTTCACGACCGCCGACTCGGTGCTGACGCGCGCCGTCGAGGTCCGCCGGAGAGAGCAAGGGCGGGACCATCCGGACATCGGCGCTCCGCTGACGTGGCTCGTGCGGTCCCGCACCGCCGAGCGCCGTTACGACGACGCCTTCGAGGCCGGCTTCGAGGCCGTGCGGTTGCTACGGTCCGGGAAGCAGCCCGACCTGCTCGCGCGGGCGGAGGTAGCGCTCGCCCAGGTTCATTACCGCCGAACGGAGGACCCCGAGGCAACCGCGCTCTACCGCTCCGCGCTCGGCCACGCCGTCGAGCCCGAGACCCGGATGGAGGCCATGCTGGGCCTCGCGACGCAGCTCGTCGAGGGCGACAGTCTCGAGGCCGCCCTCCCTCTCTTCCGCCGAGCCACCGACCTCGCCACCGAGTCCTTCGGCCCCACCGACCCGCGCACGGCCGACGCGCTCTACGAGTACGCCGACGCCGTCGATACCGGCGGCAACCTCGAGGGCGCCGAGCGCTTGCACAAGCGCGCCCTCGAGGTCTACGAGCGGGCCTATGGCCGTGGCGACTACCGCACGGCGCGGAGCCTCTACACGCTAGCCGTCCTCCTCGACCCGTCCGACCTCGAGGCCGCCGAGCGCTACTACCGCGCCGCCCTCGAGGCCTACAACGCGTCGACGCTGGACGACGACCACCTGTGGCGCGAGTACGTCCGCGTGGGGCTGGGCGGGCTCCTTCTGGCCACAGACCGGCCGGCGGAGGCGTTCCCGCTGCTCGACGTCGGGGTCGCCGCCTTCTCAGAGGCGTTCGGCCTCGAGGACGAAAGCACGCTCTCGGCACGCACGCAGCGCGGCGTCGCCCTCGTCAAGACGGGCCGAGTGGCCGAGGGAGTGGCCGCCCTCGAGGGCGTCGAGACCGTTCTCGCTCGGGAGTCACCCGGTAACCCTCTCCGTCCAGTCGTCCTGGATGCGCTCGCGGACGCTCACCGAGCCGCAGGACGACGCGGCGAGGCGCAGTCCATCGCTCAGCGGAGCGCTCAACTTCGCGCCCTCGAGGCCGAGTAGGGGTCGGCCTCGAGGACGGACTACGGCTACAGGCGCGCGCGGAAGCCGCCAACGGTGGGCTCCCAGTCCAGGCTCGGAGGAGCTTCGATCACCTTGATGCGGCCACCGAGCAGGAAGTCGAGCTCGTCCGCTGCGAAGCCCCGCGGCGGACGCGGACGCGGCGGGCACTTGTCGAACGCCCAGCCATTCATCACCGCCACACCCTGCCCGCCTTGCGGCGGCTCGCAGCGATCTCCACCGCTCGGAAGTGGGAGCTCGCGACCCATGGTTGCCGCGACGTCGTCGCCCACTCGGGACAGCATCTCGCCGAGGAGGTACGCCTCCCCCGGCTGCAGCTCGACGGCCTCGCCTCGGATGTACAGGGTCACGGTCTCTTTCGTCGCTCCTACAGCGACGGTCTCCGTGACCGGGTGGATGTTGGCGTCTTCCTTTCCAGAGGCCGACGCGAATGGTGCAGGAGTATCCATGAGACTGCCGGGCGAGGGTGAGGTGCTCGTATCGCACGCGACGAGCGCGAACACGAGAAGGAGCGGAGCGAAGCGAAGCATGAGTGTCAGGGTCGGTGGCGGGAGGGATGCGCCCTCTATTACGACATCCTGGCCATATAGCCGTCACAGCCAGTCCAAAAACCGCCCGCTGGCAGTAGCAGCGCGTTTCGCCCTCGATTTAGGGCACCTTTAGACCTGCTACATGCTCCCCATTCATCGCCACCCACGCGTACTGAGACCGGTGCCCCACTGATCGACCGAAATCCACTGGGTCGAGGGCGGTCGTCACTCTGGATTCCCGCGTTCGCGGGAACGACGGCGGGGCAAATTTAGAGACGTCATCTTCTTCCCCACGAGTCCTGAGGAGAAGAGAAAGCAATGGTCTGGCTCCCATAGGCCTGCTCCGGCCTCGAGGGCGCAGATCCGCTGTATCCAACGGCGTCACATGCCATGGATCGCACCGTCCTCAAGGCCGACTCATTCGCCGCTCGGCTCGACCTCGAGGTCGCGTGCAACCGAACGCTTCTGGAGACCTACGCCTCAACTGGCTCCCCCGTCTCGCTGCTCTCCGCCGGGGACGCGTGGTACTCCGTCTCCGTCTGAGGCTCATCGATGATGTCCTGCTCCGCAAGCCAGCGCTCGGCGTCGATGGCCGCCATGCAGCCCGTGCCCGCCGCCGTCACCGCCTGCCGGTAGACGTGGTCCTGCGCGTCCCCGCACACGAACACGCCCTCGACGTCGGTCCACGTCGAGTCGGCGTGCGTCTGGACGTAGCCGGCGTCGTCCATGGGGAGCCAGCCGGCGAAGATCTCAGTGTTGGGCTTGTGGCCGATGGCCACGAAGAAGCCGGTGACCTCGAGGTCGCGCGCCTCGCCGGTCTCCGAGTCCTCGAGGGCGAGCGCCGTCACCGCATCCTCGCCCTTGACGTCGGTCACGACGGTGTTCCAGTGGACCTTCACCTTGGGATTCGAGAGCACGCGGTTCTGCATGATCTGGCTCGCTCGGAAGGAATCTCGCCGGTGGATCAGGTGCACCGTCGAGGCGAACCGCGTCAGGAAGAGGGCCTCTTCCATCGCCGTGTCGCCGCCGCCCACGATGGCAATTTCCTCCTCTCGGAAGAACGCGCCGTCACACGTTGCGCATGCACTCACGCCGCGCCCGAGAAGCCGCTTCTCGTTCTCCAGACCGAGGTATTTCGCGCTTGCGCCCGTCGCCACGATCACGGCTTGGGCAATCAGCGGCGTCGTCTCGTCCACGACCATCCGGTGGCCTGCGGCGCCGTCCTCGAGGACGCCCGAGAGGTCGACATGTGTGACGGTGCCCCATCGGAGCTCCGTGCCAAACCGAGTCGCCTGCTTCTCGAGGTCGACCATCATGTCCGGCCCCATCACGCCCTCTGGGTAGCCGGGGAAGTTCTCGACGTCGGTGGTGGTCGTGAGCTGACCGCCGGGAGCGGGGCCCTGGACCACCAACGGGTCGAGGCCTGCGCGAGCCGCGTACAGCGCGGCCGTGAGCCCCGCGGGACCCGTCCCGATGATGACGATGGCGCGGCGTTCAGCGTCGTTCCAGTCGAGGCCGGAGGGGAGCGGGGCGCGAGAGTCAGTCATGGATGCGAGATGGAAAGAAGGGGCGCCGCCACCTGTGACGACGCCCCCGAAAACAAAACGAGCGAGGGCCGGCTAGGCCGTCTGAGCAGCCAGCGCCTCCAGCTTCTCGGCGAGCACCTTCTTCGGTACCACGCCGACCATCTGGTCGACCGGCTTTCCGTCCTTGAAGAAGAGCAGCGAGGGGATCGAGCGGATCCCGTACTTCATCGCCGTCTGTGGGTTGTTGTCAACGTCGAGCTTGACAATTTTGGCCTTGCCCTCGTACTCGGCGGCAAGCTCCTCGATGGTCGGCGCGATCGTGCGGCAGGGGCCACACCACGTCGCCCAGAAGTCCACGAGGACAGGCTGGTCGGTGCCGAGCACCTCGGTGTCGAAGTTGGCGTCGGTGCCAGTGACGTAGGAAGACATTTGGAGTAGAGGAAGTGGAGTAGAGATACGGCCTGGACGGGCCGCGGTTCAACACTGGACAGACGCAGTGCGGCCCGGGACGCCTTACGTCGGAGCTCAGAGAAGCTACGGGCTGGTCATTTGCGAAGACGCGGCTATAGCACGGCGCGTCCCAACCGATACAAGAAGCCCACCTCCCTCCTGTGGACATCTCCTTGTCTCTGGCCCTCCGCTCCTTCGTGCTCGCATGTGTATGCATTGCATGTGGAGAGGTCGTGGCCCAGACAGAGCTTCCCCCGCCGGACTGGACGCGCCCCCCCGCCTCCATCGCGTCCCTCCGCACCGACGGAGACACCGTTCCCGACCAACTGGGAGAGGTAGCCCTCGTCAGCGGCCGAGTCAGCGCCGGGACGGGTGTCCTGCGCGCCGACTACATCGAGATCTACGTCCAGGACCGCACCGGCGGCTTGCGGGTGCTCCTCCCCCCGACCGCCGACGCCGTCCTGACCGGTGACAGCGTCCTGGTCTACGGACAGATTTCGTTCCGCGAGGGGATGGTCGAGATGGCAGGCCCGCTCGTCCGGACCGTCCAGGCGCCACCCGTGAAGGTCCAGACGCACACCCTCGAGCTCGAAGACCGGCCCGGCGGAGGCTCTGGCCCCGACCTCGAATCCTACGAAGGGCGCCTGGTCGAGATCGAAGGCCGCGTCATCGAGATCGATTCCAACTCGCGGCGCGAGCTGCTGGTCTTGATTAGCGGCACGGACTTGGTTCAGATCATCTCCCACAAGCTCCGCCCGTCGCCGGTCACCTTCGAGGCCATTCACCTGGGCGACCAGATCCGGGTCCGTGGCATTGCGGGACAGTCCGACCTCGAGGCCCCGTTCAACCGCTCCTATACCGTGACCCCTCTCGTCGAGGGCGACGTCCGGCGCGCGGGACTCTCGCTGTCGGAGTACCGGAACGGTGGACTGATCGCTTTGGGACTGTTGCTAGTAGTCTTGTTGTGGGCTGGCCTGCTGCGCCGAACGGTTCGACGTCGGTCCGAGGACCTCCGCGCATCCGAGGTCCGATACGGACACCTCTTCGACGCCGCCGCCGACGCCGTGCTCGTCCTCGACGTCGAGGACGGAGGCGCCATCGTAGAGGCCAACCGAGCGGCGCAGCGCGCGTTCGGGATCACGCTCTACGGCAACAAGCCAGACGGCCGGACGGTCCGACTGTCGGATCTGGCCGACGACGAACTCGAGGCCGCCCAGCACCTCGCCGATGCCGACCGGGGCGGCGACTCCGCAACCGTCCTCGAGTTGCTCAAGAGCGACGGGACGCTGGCGCCATACGAGATCGCGACGCGACGGCTTCGAGATGGCGAGGGCCAGTCATTCGTAGCCGTTGCCCGTAACGTTGCGGAGCGTCGGGCCTACGAGCTCGGCCTCCTCGAGGCCGTCGCTGCCGCCGACGATGCGCGAGAACGCGCCGAGTCCGCGGCCCGGCTCCAGTCCTCAATTCTGGCCAACATGAGCCACGAGGTCCGCACGCCGCTGACCGCTGTGATTGGCTTCGCGGACATCCTCCGCGAGGAGGTCCCGGAGGACCTCTACGAGTACGCCGATTCCATCCGCACCGGAGGACAGCGCCTTCTGGACACGCTCACCGACATCCTCGAGGTCGCCCGTATGGACGCTGAGGAGTCGTCGATCATACCAGAGCCTCTCGATGCGGTCACAGTCGTGACGGAGGCAGTGGGTGTGCTGGCTCCTCTGGCCCAGCACAAGCGGATCGGGCTCCACCTCCAGTCCACGGTGAAGGCGTTGCCGGTCATGCTCTCCCACTCCGCGCTGAGTCGGGTCACGACGCACCTCGTCGGCAACGCGATCAAGTTCACGGATCAGGGCGACGTCAAGGTCTCGATCCACGGCAGCGACTCGTTCTTCGCGATCCGGGTGCAGGACACCGGAGTCGGCATCTCGGATGAGTTCTTGCCCAACCTCTTCGTCGCATTTCAGCAGGAGTCGGACGGCCACGGGCGCGACTTCGAGGGCACCGGGCTCGGTCTCGCCATCGCCCAGCGGCTGGTGACGCAAATGGGCGGCGAGATCCGCGTCTGGAGCAAGAAGGGCGAGGGCACCCTCTTCGAAGTCTCGCTGCCTCTTGAGATTCCTGGGCTCGCCTCCTCCGCCTCTGGAGATGGCCAAGTTGCCTCGATGCACACCCTTGAGCTCGGATGAGTCGACTTCTTCTCCTCGTCCTGTCTCTCGCGACCGCCTACGCCCAGACGGGTCCGCCTCCGATTGCGGTCGTCCTCGAGGACGCCGATGACGATCACGTCCCTGATGCCATCGGCGACGTCGTGACGGTGTCCGGGCGGGCGACGGTGGATGAGGGGACGTTCGGTTCGTTTGGCTCGCCGCTCTTCCTCGAGGACGGCACGGGCGGGATCTCGATCCGCCTCGAGGACGGAGCCCGAATCGGTCCTCAGATCTCTGCGGGGGACCGCCTGCAGGTGACCGGAGAGCTTGGCTTCTACGCTGGCGTGGCCTTCGTGTCCGCTCAGACCGTGCGCCTCCTCGGTTCTGGACCGGCCTCGGCACCCCAGCCCTACGACCCGGCGCGGGCCGACGCCCTCGAGGGACAGCTCGTCGAGGCCGAGGGGACGGTGGTCGGAATCAGCGATGTGACGGCGGGGCAGGCGCTAATGGTGTCGCTCGAGGACCTCTCGCTGGTCGTCGCGTTCGCGTATCGTGGGCAGCCCAACGCCGTCTCGTACGCCGACCTCGAGGCCGGAGACCGCGTCCGGGTGGTCGGCGTGGCCGGTCAGTACGACCAGTCGGCGCCGTACACGGACTCCCACCAGATCTACCCGCGGTCCCAGGCGGATCTCTCGCTCGTCGGGGTGCCCGCCTCGGCGTATCGATGGGCCGCACTCATCACGTTCTTGGTTTTGCTGAAGGTCGTGGGCCTGGCAGTCTGGCTCCGGGTTCAGGTGCGAAAGCGTGTGGCCGCGCTCCGGGCGTCGGAAGACCGCTACGAGAAGCTCGTCGACCGCGCGTCGGATGCCGTCTTCGTTCACGACCTCGACGGGACGAACGTCGATGGCAACCGTGCGGCTCAGGCTGCGCTCGGTACCAATGAGGGCGGCGGGATGCGCTCGCTCGTGGAGGCCGTCACGGAGGACAGCACATTTGACATACTCGCTCACCTCGAAGCCCTCGCCGCGAACGGAACGGCCCGGTCGGATCTCCGCATGCAGCACGCCGCTGGACGTCTGTTCGAGGTCGAGTCCCAGCTTGCGACCGTCGACGGCGTGGTGCGGGTGTTGTCGCTGGGCCGCGACGTAGACGAGCGCCGGACGTACGAGCGGGAGCTCATCGACGCCCGTGAGCAGGCGGAGGACGCGGCGCGCCTCAAATCGTCGTTCCTGGCCAACATGAGCCACGAGATCCGCACGCCGCTGACGGCAGTGATCGGCTTCGCGGAGCTCCTCCACGACGAAGTCGAGGACGACCAGCTCGACCTCGTCGAGGGCATCGAGGCCGGCGGCCGGCGCCTGTTGAACACGCTCAACTCCGTCCTCGACCTGGCTGCGATGGACGCTCGCGAGCACTGCCTGAACCCCGCTCAGGCGGACCTTGTCACAGAGGTCCGGGACGTGGTGCGCCTGCTTCAGCCTCTCGCCTCCGCTCGAGGTCTCGCCCTCGAGGTCGAGGCTCCTCCGTCCCTCATCGCCACGATGGACGTGGACGCGGTCGGACGCGTGCTGACGAACCTGGTGGGCAACGCGATCAAGTTCACAAAGACGGGCAGCGTGACGGTCGGCCTCGAGGCCGACGACGACACGGTCGTCATGAGTGTGAGAGACACCGGCATCGGGATCTCGGCGGAGTTCCTGCCGCGCTTGTTCGCGGCGTTCCGCCAAGCGTCGGAGGGCTTCGGGCGGAGCCACGAGGGCTCGGGCCTGGGCCTGACCATCACGCAGCGGCTGGTCGAGGAGATGGGCGGCGCCGTGGAGGTTGAGAGCGAGGTCGGCGTGGGGACGGTGTTCACGGTGACGCTTCCGCGCGGCCTCGAGGACGTGCCCGTCGCCGGGCACCTGGCCGAGACGGTGCTGGCGTAACGGCTCAGGGGTTGCGGCCTGCGACCTCGAGGACACACAGAATGCGAGAGAGGCGCGGACGTAAAGCCGTTCCTTCGCTGCGGCGTCGAGGTCGAATCCGCCCTCGCCTACGCCGCTGCGACGGCCTCCCCCATCGCGTGCGGGATCGCCGTCTCGTAGGGCCGGGCGAGGTCCGCCACATCGACCTCGAGGGCGACGCCACCGGCCTCGAGTCGGAAGGGTCCGTCTGTGACTGTGCCGATGGCTGTTGCCTGCGCGCCGCAGGACGTCGCGAGCGACTGCACGGCCTCGAGGTCGGACGCGGCAACGCTCAGGACGACGCGGCTCTGAGCCTCGCCGAAGAGGATGGAGTCGAGACGGCCCTCGAGGTCGAGCGACACGTCGGCGCCGAGGCTGGAGAAGACGCAGCTCTCGGCAATGCAAACCGCTAGGCCGCCGTCTGAAACGTCGTGCGCGGAGTGAACCAAGCCCTCTCGGATGGCGCCCAGCACCGCCGCGTGGACCGACTTTTCCTCCTCGAGGTCGAGGTGCGGCGCGTCGCCGGTGGTCTGCTCGAGGATGTGCGACAGGTACTCGCTGGCCTCGATGCCGCCGGTGTGCTGCCACGTCGAGGGCGAAACCAAGACCAGCGTGTCGCCGGCCGACTGGAACGCGGCGGTCGTGGTGTGCGCCTCCACGTCCTCGACGAGCCCGACCATGCCGATGGTGGGCGTCGGGAAGATGGCGCCCTCGGGGTTCTCGTTGTAGAAGCTCACGTTGCCGCCCGTGACCGGCGTGCCGAGCGCGCGGCACGCATCGCCCATCCCGCCGACAGCTTCAGTGAACTGCCAGTAGACCTCCGGCTTGTAGGGGTTGCCGAAGTTGAGGCAGTTGGTCACGGCCAGCGGCTCCCCACCGGCGCAGACCACGTTGCGCGCCGCCTCTGCGACGGCGATCTGCCCGCCGCGACGCGGGTTGAGGTAGACGTATCGGCCGTTGCAGTCGGTCTTCATCGCCAGACCGCGCTCCGGCCCGCCCTCGACGCCGGTGCCCTTGAGGCGAATGACCGCCGCGTCGGTTGGGCCGGGGCCGGAGACCGTGTTGGTGCGAACCTCGGTGTCGTACTGCTGGAACACCCAGCGCTTCGAGGCCACGTTGGGCGCGCCCATCAGCCCCACCAAGGCGTCGCGGGCCGAGTCGGCCTCGAGGTCGGGGATCGCGTCGAGGTCGGCGGACTGCGTCTCATCGAGGTACGTCGGCCTCGAGGTCTCGCGGTAGTAGACGGGCGCACCGCCACCGAGGACCAAGCTCTCGGCGGGGACATCGACCACCTTCTCGCCGTGCCAGAACACGCGGACGCGCTCCGTGTCGGTGACCTCGCCGATCTGGACGGCGTGGAGGTCCCACTTCTCGAACACGTCCTCGACCTCCTTCTCGCGGCCCTTCTCGACCACGACTAGCATCCGCTCCTGGCTCTCGCTCAGCAGAAGCTCGTACGGCGTCATGCCGGTTTCGCGCTGCGGCGTCTTGTCGAGTTGGATGTCCATCCCGACCCCGCCCTTCTCGCTCATCTCGCACGACGAGCACGTGATGCCGGCCGCGCCCATGTCCTGCATCCCAACGACCGCGCCTGTCGCGATGGCCTCGAGACTGGCCTCGAGCAGCAGCTTCTCCGTGAACGGGTCGCCCACCTGCACATTCGGTCGGTTCGCCTCGGAGTCCTCCGAGATCTCGACCGACGCGAACGTGGCTCCGTGGATGCCGTCGCGGCCTGTCGCGGAGCCCACGATAAAGACCGGGTTGCCAATGCCCTCTGCGGTCGCGCTGACGGTCTCCCCCACCTTGACGATGCCGACTGACATCGCGTTGACCAACGGGTTGCCCTCATAGGCGGGATCGAACACGACCTCGCCCCCTACCGTCGGCACGCCAAACGAGTTACCGTAGCCGCCGATGCCGCGCACGACGCCGTCGAACAGGAACCGGACGCGCGGGTTGTCGAGCGAGCCGAACCGGAGCGAGTTGAGAGATGCGATGGGCCTGGCGCCCATCGTAAAGATGTCCCGCTGGATGCCGCCGACGCCGGTCGCGGCGCCTTGGTACGGTTCGACAGCGCTTGGGTGGTTGTGGCTCTCGATCTTGAACGCGACCGCAAGCCCGCCGCCAATGTCGACCAGTCCGGCGTTCTCGTCACCGGCGGCCGCGAGCAGCTTCTCGCCGTCGCGCGGGAGCGTCTTCAGCAGCACAATCGAGTTCTTGTACGAGCAGTGCTCGGACCACATCACGGAGTAGATGCCGAGCTCCGTGTAGGTCGGGGTGCGGCCCAGGATCTCCTGAACCCTGGCGTACTCGTCGTCGGTGAGGCCGTGCTCGGTGGCGAGCGCGGGCGTGACCTCGAGGTCGCCAGGAAGGGACTGTGGTGGAAGGGCGTCAGGCACGGGTCGGTGTGGGTCCGGGAGCGTCTCCGAAGGTACCAGCCGGAGTCTGGAGCACGGCCCGAGATCCGCGACCTGGAGGTCGATTGGCAGGCGTGACGTCGGGGATTCACCGACGGTTGGCGCAGGTAGGGCATAGAGACACGCTCCGCGCTCATCCATGCCTCGCATCGACAAGCGTCTGTGTAGGACACGGGTTAGACCTCGACTCGGCCTCGAGGCACGAAAAGACGCATCGCCCTCGAGGGCGACGACACAACGACAAACCCCTGACTCGGCCTCGAGGCCGCGGACCGACCTCGAGGACGCGCGGGCGGGTTTAGACTTCGGCACCCTCCCTTCCTGCCATGACGCTCGCCCCCTCCATCCTCGCCGCCGACTTCGGGCGCCTCGAGGCCCACGCCAGAGAAGCCCTCGAGGCCGGCGCCGACTGGATCCACATCGACGTGATGGACGGCCACTTCGTGCCCAACATCTCGTTCGGAGCGCCGGTCATGCGTGGCCTTCGCGACCTAGCCAACGAGTTCAACGCTCCACTCGACGTCCACTTGATGATCGAGCAACCGGAGCGCTATCTCGAGGACTTTGCCGAGGCTGGCGCGGCATGCATCACGGTCCACCAGGAGGCGAGTCCCCATCTCCACCGGACCGTCCAGGCGATCCACGCGCTGGGCTGCCAGGCGGGCGTTGCCCTCAACCCGGCGACGCCGTTGGTGATGCTCGAGGACATCGCAGCCGACCTCGACCTGGTGCTCATCATGTCAGTCAACCCGGGCTTCGGCGGCCAGACGTTTATCGAGGCGTCTGTAAACAAGATTCGTCGCTGTCGTGCGCTGTTGGCCGGGACGGGCAGCCGGGCCGTCATCGAGGTCGACGGCGGCGTGACGCCTCAAAATGCGAGGGCGCTCGTCGAGGCCGGCGCCAGCGTGCTGGTGGCTGGCAGCGCCGTGTTCAAGGGAGACGTGGCTGAGAACGTCGCCGCGTTCCGGAAGTCCGAGGGCACCCTAGGCACGTTCCGCGCGTGACGGGTTCTCGACCTCGAGTGCGTACCCCTGACAGACCCCTTCTTGATCCCATGTCAACGTCTCCCCTTCCTCTCCTGGCGCTCCTCGTCCTGGCCGCGTGCGCCGCTCCTGCCGACCGGGAGGATCCGTACCAACCGGATCGCCCCGTCGAGGCCGACGTCCCGCAGGGCCTCACGCCGGATCAGGCCGAAAGCCTGATGAACCTGGGCATCCCCGTCGTGGTGCCGTCTGCCCCGGGCGCCTTCGAGGTCGTCGGCGTCCGCGCGCAGGCGACCGCGGGGTTTGCCGACTACGACATCACCTACCGCCGCGCCGATGGTGCCTGCTTCGAGGTCTACGGGGGCGTCGACGGCTACGGCGGTCCCGAGCTGCCCATCGTCTCGACGGAGGTCCAAGTGCCTGGCCTTGGCCAGACGGTCCGGGTCCACCAGGCGTCGAGCGACATGGGTGCGACCAGCGCGATGGACTTTGGTCCTGGGACGGTGATCTCGTCCGAGATCTGGCTCGACAACGCCGCGGCCACCTTCCGCAGCGTCGCCGAGGACGGCTGCCGAGCCCTGTCGCTCGACGAAGCCGTCCCGCTCGTCCGCTCACTCATTCGCATCGCCCCGTCCTCGAGGCCGATCGGGGACGTAAGTTCGCTCGGCCGCTTTGCCCCGGCCGACGACCTGCTCGAGGGCGCCAACATCGCATCGTCGCCAGGCCTCGCGGCCGACGCCATCGCGGGGCGCTACGACGGCGAGGCCGACCGCATCTCGGTCGAGGTCCTGTCGGAAACGAGCTACGAGGCAACGGCCCTGGTGACGGCGCTGGGCCTCTACGACGATTCGATCCGCGACGAGCGCCTGCGTCTCACGTACACGCCGTACAACGGCTCGTGGGAGTTGACGGCGGCGGGCCGGCAGGTGCGGTGCCAGCGGGATCGCGGTCATCAGGACTGGAGCGACGAGGCCTGCTTCTAGTGTGCTGACAGATTGGTCGTAGTCTACGTCCGTCCAGACTACACTCCTGTGGCAGCCTTCTCGCTCGACCTCCGACGACGCATTCTCGACGCCGCACTCGCTGACGGCGCGCCCACCGAGCACGCCCTCGCCGAGCGCTTCGGCGTCAGCCGAGGCTTCGTCCAGAAGCTCAAGCGCCGCTGGCGCACGGACGGCACCGCCGAGCCCGCCGGCCATCGCGGCGGCGCTCCGCGCAAGCTCTCCGACGACGACCGGGCGGCACTCCTGACCTGGGCCGACGGCTCCGATGCCACCTGCGCCGAACTCCGCGATCGACTCGCGGCCGAGCGCGGCGTCGCGGTCGCCCGCTCGACCGTCAATGGCGTGCTCGTCTCCGCTGGTCTGACGCTCAAAAAAAGACGCTCCGAGCCGACGAACGCGACCGGCCAGACGTAGCCGAGGAGCGGGCGGCGTTTGCCGAGGCGCAGCCGGGACTCGACGCGCGGCGGCTGGTGTTTCTCGACGAGACCGGCTCTAACATCACGATGACGCGCCGCTACGGGCGCTCTCAGCGTGGCAACCCGGTCTACGACTCGGTTCCGCTCAACCGGGGCAAGAACCTCACCGTCGTCGGGGCCGTCCGCGCCGGCGGTGGGCTGGTCGCCTGGCGTGCGATGGATGGGGCGATGACGGGCGACCGGTTCCTCGCCTTCGCGGTCGAGGCGCTGATCCCGGCCTTGCGGGTGGGCGACATCGTCGTGATGGACAACCTCTCGGCGCACAAGACGAAGGCGGTTCGGGCGGCCTTCGCGGCCGCGGGCATCGGCGTGCTGTACCTGCCGCGGTACTCGCCGGAGTTCAACCCGATTGAGTTGGTGCCGGTCGGTCGTCAAGGCCCGGCTGCGAGGCATAGCTGCCCGGACCCGAGAATCGCTCCGTGCAGCCGTAGGCGAGGCGCTAGCAGCGGTCAGGGGCGAGCACGTCGAGCGGTGGGTCTGTGGATACCGGCTCACGACCAAGCAATCATGACACTAACGTCCTCGAGGGCGGTTACGGCAGTGGGCGGCACGGGTCTATGGAGGCTCGTCCACGTCCTCGATGCGCTCTCACCGCCGCTCCGTTCGCCTTCCAGGGCACGACTACCGAGGCGGGCTGTACGCGGTGACGATCTGCGCGTTTGGCCGCCAGCGCCTGTTCGGGCGCGTCCTCGAGGGCGAGATGGTGTTGTCTGCGTTGGGTGAGATTGCGCGCGACGAGTGGGTTCGGACGGGGGACGTGCGAGCGTCGGTCACCCTCGATGTGTTCGTGGTCATGCCGGATCACGTGCATCTGTTGTTCGGGATCGCCGAGGGCGTAAGCGATCCCAATCCACCCGTAGGGGCGACCCGGTGGGTCGCCCATGACGACCTCTGTGCCGGCGACGACCTCGAAACCGTCGTCATCTCAAACCTCGAGGGCCATCAAAACGCCTCGCCACCCTCGAGGGCGACCCACCGGGTCGCCCCTACCCGAGATGGAGGCACACTGGGAGCAGGGTCCGTTGGGGCAATCATCGGCCAATACAAATCCGTCGTTACCCGTCGCATCCACGCCCTCGACGCCACCGTGCGCGTCTGGCAGCGCGGCTTCCACGACCGCGTCGTCCGCACCGACCTCGAGGCCGACGGATGGCGCCGCTACATCGCAGAGAACCCTGCGCGATGGAAGCCCGATGCCGCGCGCCGCGACGGCCATCGCGCCTGAAGCCGACCTCGAGGACGGCAGCGCGGCCTCGAGGTCGAGCGCTGCGCCGGGCTAGTTTCGGCGCATGGCCGCCCTCGCCCACGTTGTCCCCCTCACGTCCGTCGACGGCGTGTACACCTACCGCGTGCCCGACGAGATGGCCGACGAGGCGGTGCCCGGCGCGCGCGTCCTGGTCCCGTTCGGGCGGCGGCAGATCACCGGCGTGATCGCGGAGCGCGACCAGGGCGCCCCCGATAAGCTCAAGCCGCTGCACGACATCCTCGACGAGCGACCCGCGCTCACGCCCGACCTCCTGAAGCTCACGCGCTGGGTCTCACAGTACTACCTGTGCGCGTGGGGCGAGGCCATCAAGGCCGCCCTTCCGAGCGGAACCGAGGTCGAAAGCCGACGCGTCGTCCGCGCCCTGGCTCCGCCCGACGCCTGGCCCCACGACCCGCGCGGGCGCAAGATCCTGCGCGCCCTCGAGGCCGAGAACGGAACGGCGCTGCCCGTCCCCGCCATCGCCGAGGTGCTGGGCCGCAAAACCGTCCCCCAGAACCTGCTGCGCCGCATGGAAGCGGCCGGCGTCCTCGAGGTCGAGCACCAGGTCCAGGAGGCGAGCACGCGCGCCAAGACCGCGCGGCACCTCCGCGCCGTGGACGGCGCCGCTCTCGAGAGCGTGCGGGGATCGAAGCAGCGCGCGCTGCTGGAATGGGTCATCGAGGACGGCGGGGCGCGACTGCAAGCGGAGGCGCTGGCAGCCACGGGAGCCACGAGCAGCACGGTCAAGGGTCTTGAGACCAAAGGCCTGCTGCACGTCTTCGAGGCCGAGGTCGAGCGCCGCGCCGACGGTCTCGACCTCGAGGTCGCCGAGCCGCCGGCCGACCTCGAGTTGCACCCTGCTCAGGTCTCCGCCCTCGAGGCCGTCGTGGACGCGATCGGGGCGGGGCGGGCGGAGACCTTTTTGCTGCACGGCGTGACCGGGAGTGGCAAGACCGAGGTGTACCTGCGCGCGCTCCGGGCCACGCTGGCGCTGGGCCGAAGCGCCATCGTGCTCGTCCCCGAGATTGCCCTCACGCCGCAGACGGTCCGCCGCTTCCGCGCCCACTTCGGGGACCGCGTGGCTGTGCTTCACAGTCGCATGAGTCCCGGCGAGCGGCTCGACGCGTGGACGCGCATCCGCGACGGCGTCTACCCGGTCGTGATTGGGCCGCGCTCCGCCATCTTCGCACCGGTCCAAAACCTGGGCATCATCGTCGTGGACGAGGAGCACGAGTCGAGCTACAAGCAGTTCGACCCCGCGCCGCGCTACCACGCCCGCGACGTGGCCGTCATGCGCGCGCACCAGGCGGGCGCCGTCTGCGTGCTGGGCAGCGCGACGCCCTCGATGGAGACCGTCGCCAACGCCAACGCCGACAAGTACACCCGACTCGAGATGCCGGAGCGCGTGCCGGTTCGTCTGCCAGGCGGTGAGACGCGCGCGCCAGCGCCGCTGCCGCCCGTCCGGATCGTCGATCTTGCCCGAGAGCGGAAGGTCCGCCGGCTCAAGGGCGCGCTGAGCCACGACTTGCGGCTCGCCATCGAGGACCGGCTTCAGAAGGGCGAGCAGACGATCCTGCTCCAGAACCGCCGAGGCTACGCGCCGGTCATCACATGCGAGTCGTGTGGCTGGACGCCCACCTGCCGCGACTGCGACGTGTCGCTCACCGTCCACAAGACCACCCGCAACCTGCGGTGCCATTACTGCGGACGCGCCGAGCGCATTCCTCGCCCGTGCCCCGAGTGCGGCGAAGACGACCTGAACCTGCTCGGCAGCGGCACGCAGCGCATCGAGGAAGAGATCGCAGACGTTTTCCCCTCCGCCCGTGTTCTGCGCATGGACCTCGACACGACCTCGAGGAAGGGCGCCCACCGCAAGATCCTGGACGCCTTCGGGCGCGGCGACGCCGACCTCTTGCTCGGCACTCAGATGGTGGCGAAGGGTCTGGACTTTCCCCGCGTCACGCTCGTCGGCGTCGTCGAGGCCGACACCGGAATGCTGCTTCCGGACTTCCGCGCGGCGGAGCGCACGTTCCAACTTCTGGCACAGGTCGCCGGCCGGGCCGGACGGCACGAACTAGAGGGCGAGGTCATCCTGCAAACGCGCAACCCGGATCACCCAGCCATCCGGTTCGCCCTCGAGCACGACTTCCACGGCTTCGCGCTCGGCGAGCTCGGCGAGCGGCTGGCACTCCACTACCCACCGTACGCGCGCATCATCGGCCTCGAGGTCAAAGGACCGCAGTCGTCCTCGACGGCAGCGCTCGCAGAGCGGTGGGGCGCAGCACTCCGCGCCGAGGCTGGACAGGTGGCGGGCGTGGAGGTCTTAGGACCCGTGCCGGCGCTCGTTGGGCGCGTCAAGAAGTGGTGGCGGATGCACCTCATGGTGAAGGCGCCGCGCTCGTTGCCAGCGTCGGTGCTGGCGGCCCTCGTGATGACGGCAGGTGAGCGCGTCAAGACGCCATCGGGCCACCGCGTCAACCTCGACGTGGACCCCGTGGGATTGTATTAACCCGCCCTCGAGGACGCAACGCGCGCCAATGCAGCACGCGCGTCATCGCTCTTGGCCCTCAAAGACCCATCTCGGACAACCACTCCCGCATCGCCTCGGCACTGCCCGCCGCGAGCGGTGTCTCGAGGGCGGCGCGCGATTCCTCAGCGGCCGCACGTGCGGCCTCGAGGTCGCCTTCAGCGCGCAGAGTGGCGGCGCGGCCGAGAGCATCCGATGCCGGATCGGCGAGGGCGGAGCGAGCCGGGACGCGGTCGACCCAGGCGCGGGCGCGCGCTCCGTCGCCTCGGATGGCGGCCTCGAAGAGCGCCGCGTCCGATGCCACGCCGCCACGGATCGCCGAGGGCGTCTCTGTCCCAGAGTTCGATGCGCCGGACGAGGTGCCGACGTGCCGACTCGGCGTCTCCAGAATCGAGGGCGTGGCTCATCGCGAGCGTGCGCGCCGACGTCTCCATCGGGTCGCCGTCCTCGAGGACGGCAGCGGCCTCCAGGAGGTCGCGGTCCCAGTCTCGGGGGCGGACGCCGGACATCATCTCGGCCAAGACCGCCAGCAACGCCGCCTCACGATCCGCCAGAGCGCCGCCGCGGATGAGGCGAAGCAGTCGCGCGCCGTCGGTCAGGAAGCCACTCGTCCGGCCGGGGAACAGCGTGACGGCGGCGATGCCAAGCGAGATCGTCCCGACGACGGCCCAGGCTCCGCCCACGCCAGGCCGATCACCCCGAGCAACACGCTTGCAACCGGACCGCCAGCCACCACCAGCGCGGACCGGCGCCGGAGGGCCGCTGGCGTTGACGATCCGGCGGTTGGCAGGCTCAGCGCGAGGCCGCCGGACAGCGCCACGCTCTTGTTGAGGGTCCAGCAAATGTCGCCATTCTTCCGCTCGACCCGGAGCGGCCCGACGATGAGCATCGCAAAGCGCCATCCGGCAAGTTGTCCGCCGGCAACGTGTCCCGAACTCATGAACAGCCAGCACGGCGGGAATCCCGAGCACCACGGCGACCAGCAGTGTCGCTCCACCGACCTCGAGGCCGTCGAGGACCTCTCCCAACAGGAAGCCGAACGCACCACCGACGACCGCCACCGCTCCGATGGCAAGTGCGCCACGCCACCGGGAGCGAGCAGACGTCTCAGGCGGATCGGGAAGCGGGTCGAGGTCGGGTCGGGACGGCAGCATGAACCGAAGATCGGAGCGTCTTCGAGGACGCGCAGATACAGAAACCGCCCGCCCCCGAGTCGACCTCGAGGGCGGGCGGTGAACCGTGTGGACCGCGGCTAGCGCGCCACCGACAGCCGGCGCGTGGCCGCGAACGCCTCGCCCGTCACGCGCACCACGTACGCGCCCGGCGCCAGCGCCGAGGTGTCGACCTCGAGGCGGAGCGCGCCGCCTGCGTGCGCACCATCGAACACGCTCGCGACCGCACGGCCCAGTAGGTCGTAGACCTCGACGCGCACCGTCTGCGCCTCGACCTCGAGGTCGAGCCAAGCGGCGCCGGCGGTCGGGTTGGGGAACACGTGGCCGATGCCGCCCTCGAGGGCGGCGTCTTCATTGGCGACGGTGATGCGTGGCGCGACGCGGAGCACGAAGCGGCCCGAGAGGTCGCGGTTAGCCGTGAACGCGTAGGGTCCCGACGAGAGAGCCACCGCCGACCCGCGGTCGACCAGGAACACGTCGAGGCGACGGCCACCGAGCACG
Source organism: Rubricoccaceae bacterium (assembly GCA_963832985.1). Taxonomy (GTDB): domain Bacteria; phylum Bacteroidota; class Rhodothermia; order Rhodothermales; family Rubricoccaceae; genus Rubrivirga. The sequence continues at coordinate 944,531 of CAWHWG010000006.1, read as the reverse complement.
TCGGCAGCGATCTCGTACGAGCCCGGCTCGGCCTGTGCGACGAGGCCGACGTCGTAGCCGCCCTCGAGGGCGGAGGGCTCGATGGCGAGCGCGGCGAGGGGTAGGGAGGCGGCGAAGGAGAGATCCACGCCTACGGTGGAAACGGAGAGCCCGTCGAACGTGTCGAGTTCTCCCGTCTCGGCGCCCTCGAGGACGCGCAGAACCACGACGTCGCTCGCCGACTCGGAGCGGAGCGTCACCACGACTGCTGTCTCACCGCCTATGGGCACAAACGGGGCCTGCGTTACGTCACCGCCGGAGCCGGACCCTGAGCCCGTCACAGTTACGGCACCGCCGGTCGGGATCACCTGGAAGATGAGTCCTCCGAACGATGGGACGCCGGCCCCAGACAGGCTCTCGAGAGAGATCGGCCGGAATGAGCCTGCTGCCTCGTCGAACACGAGCGCCACATCCGCGAGCGGGCCGCCGCCGACTTCGAGGCCGGCGAGCGGGATCGGGACGTCGGTGAGGTTGGCGAACGGGACCAGCACGCGTACGCCGCCGGCTGCGGTGAACGTCTGCTGGACGAAAGCACCCTCCGGGTCGATCCCGTCGAACGAGAGCACCGCACCGGGCGCCACCTGCACCACGATGAGCTGGCCGGGCAAGAGCACCTGGCTCGGGCTCGCCTCGACGAGGGCGCCGCCGACGAGGACGAAGACCGATCCGCCGGCCGTCGACTCGATGTCACCAGCCGTCAAGCCGCCGACGGGAACGGGGAAGAGGCGCGGCCCGCCGTCCTCGACGCCGTCCCCGTTCTCGTCGCGGACGGGGACCGTCACGGAGAGAGGCCGACCGTCGTTGTCTGCGATCACAATGGAGGCGGAGGTGCCGTCAGCCACCTTGAGGTCGCCGCTGACGACCTCGAGGGCGAACACAAACGTCTCGCTGCCCTCAAACTCCGGATCGTCGGTGATGGGAATGGAGACTGAGAGCATGGTTGTGGACACGGGCACGATCACGTCTGTCTGCTCGAACCCATCGAGGTCGACTGAGCTGCCGCTCGTTAGGCGCACGCGGACGGTAGCTGGCGCGACCAGCGCGCGGTCTAGCACAAGTCCGATGGCCACCGATCCAGCACCCTCGCCGACGCTCGTCTGCGCGATGGCGAACGAGACCCTCGGGTCTGGTACCGTCTCCTGAAGCGTGATCGTGACGGCCTGCTCGCCGTCCTCCTGCGTCCCATCTGTCGTGTCACCTCCAGAGACGCTGGCGATGGACACAACCAGGGTCTCGTTGCCCTCGCCCTCGAGGTCGTCGTCGAGGGACGTGATGGTTGCTGTGCCAGTGGTCTGCCCCTCGCCGATGACAATCGTCGCCCTCGAGGCCGAGTAGTCGGTAGCAGTAGCGCTGTTGGTGCTGAAGCCAAGAGCGACCGTGACTGGGCTCGGGGCGGGCGTGGTGAGCGTCGCCGTGAGTGTCGAGGTCCCACCGGCCTCCGCAATACCAAGTGGCGAGGCAGCGAGCGTGACCAGCGTCGGGTCGTCGTCTTGGACTGTGATCGTAGCGGTCTGCGGGGTCACCTCGGTAGCGTTGTCCGAGACGGTGCTGACGGACACCACGACCTCGAGGTCGGTCTGGTCGCCGGCGCGGTTGGTGGCCGAGAACGGGACCGAGGCCGAGGTCTGGCCTGCCGGGATCACGATGGCATCGGCGACGGTGAAGCGGCTCGGGTCGCCGGTGGCCGCGAGGGTTACAATCACGTCCTCGAGGGTCGCTGCGCCGGTGAGCGTAGCCGTGAGCGGGGTGTTCGCGCCCTCGAGGACGGATGCGGCGGCGGAAAGCGTGACCGTCGGCGGGGAATCGGCGTCGGTGACCGTCGCTGTGACGTCGGGCGGGTTGATGCCGCTGAACGCCTGATCCGTCGAGGACGCCTCTCCGAGCGTAATCGCTACGGATTGATCGCTGTCGTCGAGGTTGTCGGCTACGCCTGTTACGGTAACCGTCTGAGAGATGGGGCCAGATGTGGAGAATGTGAGCGACGACGTTGAGACCGTGGCCTCGCCAGCGTCCGAGGATGCGACGGGAATCGTGACGGGGGCGGTGGGCGACTGTGTGAGTGTGACCTGGAAGGTTGCCGTGGTGCCCGTCTCCGAGACCGTGACGGTCCGTGGCGACACTGTGATGCTGGCCGCGTCGTCATCCTCAATCGTGAGCGTCGCCGAGTCTGGAGTGCCGATCGTGACGGTAGAGGCACTCGTCGAGGACAGTGTGAGCACGACGGTCTCGTCACCCTCGAAGACGCCGTCGTCCGCGATGTCGACGGGAATCAAAACTGAGGTTTGCCCGGCCTCGAGGACGGTGGCGCCCCCGAGGTTTCTGTAGTCGTCGCCAGCAGTCGCAGAGCCCACGACATCGAACTTGATCGTGACGTCGAAGGCGGCGGCGGCGGTAGCGGAGATCAGGAACGCACCGTCGGTGCTCGGCTCCGACGCCCCGCTCGGGGCCGTGACGGTCAGAGTGGATGTGTCGTTGTCCGTGATGCCGACCGTCGTTGAGCGCGGCGTGCCGATGGTGACCTGCGTCGAGTTCGTGGACGAGAGCGAGACCGTGATGGACTCGGAAGCCTCGACGATGGCGTCGTCAATCGCGGTGACTGGAATCCTGACAGACTGGTTACCGGCCGAGATCGTAGCCGTGGTGCCGAGAGACGAGACGTCTCCGGTGTCGCCAGAGACTGCGAACGTCACCACGACGGCGGAGGACAACGCTTGGTCGAGCGAGATATCGACGAAGCCAGACTGGCCACCCTCCACGGCATCGGCGACCGTCGCGATGCTGACCGTCGCTGACTCAACGTCGTTGTCTATGAGCGTAACCGTGGCCGATTGCTCGCCGTTCTCTGTCGCGTTCTCCACTTGGTCAATGGATACCACGACGGTCTTGTTGCCATCCACGACGCTGTTTCCGCCACCCGTGATGGTGATCGAGGCCGACGTCCGACCCGCCGGAATCACGACCGAGGTCGAACTGGCTTTGTAATCGCCCGGAGCGGCCGACCCTGCAAACCCGAACACCACGCCCACCTCCGATCCTATTTCCTCGGACAAACTGACCGTGACCGTCGACTCGCCGCCATCCTCAGCGATATCACGCGGCGACGCTGAGATGCTGACCGTCGGCAGGCCGTCGGATGCTCCTTGGAAACCGAATGACCCATTGTCGTACTTGAACGTCTGCCCTCGGTCGGTATAAGTCACGGAGAGCGCCTCGCTCTCGAAGTCCACCTTGACCTCGGGGTTGACGACTGTGAAGCGCAGCTCGACAACGTCTGTGAACCTGGCCGGCAGTGCCTGCCCCACCTGATTCTCCGGGAACTGTGCCTCCACACCGATCCCCACGCGACCCGCTCTGGGACTCCTAACCGACGCCTCGTAGGACACCGTGCCTTCCCCGTCGTACGCCGCCTGGCGGCCGCTGTAGGCGCTGAAGTCGTAATCCTTCCCGTCCTCCGGCTCGCTCTGAAACGACAAGGCTGACGTATCGAACGAGAGGAGGAACCCTGCGTCTCGAACGTCGCGAATGTTACCAATACCCGTTCCCGCCTCCGGAGACCGAACCTGTAGCGACACCACGAAGTCGTCTCCAGTCGCGTACGGACCCCGCGAGGTCTCGACGATCAGCACGTCGACGGTGCGCTGGGCGCTGGCAGGGATGAAGGCAACCGCTGCGAGCAGGCAGAAGAGTAGAAGTCGTTGCATGGTGGTGGGCGTGCGACATCGGAAAAGAGCAGAGGGGGGCCAGCCGACCTCGAGTCAGCGACGAGACCGAGAACAATCCGGCCACCCCATACCATCCATACGGGGATTCCACTGCCAAAGGATCACAACCTTCGATCTGGCGGGCCCTCCCCCAACGATCTAGAGATTTCCGTTGACGGTCAGCCTCGAAGACGCGCAGATACAGAAACCGCCCACCCCCGAGTCGACCTCGAGGGCGGGCGGTGAACCGTGCGGACCGCGGCTAGCGCGCCACCGATAGCCGGCGCGTGGCCGCAAACGACTCGCCCGTCACGCGCACCACGTACGCGCCCGGCGCCAGCGCGGAGGTGTCGACCGCGAGGCGGAGCGCGCCGCCTGCGTGCGCACCATCGAACACGCTCGCGACCGCACGGCCCAGTAGGTCGTAGACCTTGATGCGCACCGTCTGCGCCTCGACCTCGAGGTCGAGCCAAGCGGCGCCGGCGGTCGGATTGGGGAACACGTGGCCGATGCTGCCCTCGAGGGCGGCGTCTTCGTTGGCGACGGTGACGCGCGCAGCGACACCGAGTCCGAAGCGATCGGAGAGGTCGTCGCCCGGCGCGACGGTGAATGCGTACGGCTCCGACGTCAGCGAGACAACCGCACCGCGATCGACCAGAAACACCTCGAGTTGGCGGTCACCGAGCACGTCGGCGTTGATCTCGTAGGATCCCGGCGCGGCCTGCGCAGCCAAAGCGAGGTCGAGTCCACCCTCGAGGGCGGACGGGTCAGCGGAGAGGGCGGCGAGTGGCAGGCCTCCATCGAAGGCCAGGTCCACGCTCGAGGTCGAGACGGAGACCCCGTCGAACCGGTCGAGGCCGGCGGTGTCGGCACCCTCGAGGACGCGAAACACCACGGTGCTGGCAGGCTGAGGCGCTGCCAGGCGGCCGGAGGCGGCGCTCGGGCGGAGCGAGAGCACGACGGCCGTCTCTCCACTGGTCGGCGCAAACGAGGCACGGGTCGCGTCAGAGCCGTCGGGCGAGGCCGTGCCGACGAGAGAGACCGTGACGTCCGGGTTGTCGAGATCGTCGGGAATCACCTGCAAGACCACGCCCGCAAGCGGGAACAGGCCAGATGCGGACAGGCTCGACAGCGACACCGGACGGAACGTGCCAGCGATCTCGTCGAACACGAGCGCGACGTCAGACAGCGTGCCGCCCGCGACCTCGAGGCCGGAGACCGGGATGGCCGCATCTGTCAAGTTGGCGACGGGCACCAGCACGCGCACCTCATCGTCGTCCTCGAGGACGACGGCTTGCTGAGCGAGCTCTGTGCTCGGGTCCGACCCGCGGAACGAGAGCTCGGCACCTGGAGCGACGTCCACGACGACGAGTTGGCCGGCCAACAGTGTTTGGCCAGACTCGGCCTCGACGAGCGCCCCCGTGCGCGAGTCGATCACCGAGACGGTCCCGCCGGCCTCCGTCGCGATGTCGCCAGCGGTCAGGCCGCCGACCGGAACGGAGAAGAAGCGCAGCCCGCCGTCCTCGACGCCGTCGCCATCGCCGTCGCGAACAGGCACCGTCACCGTGACCGGCTGGCCATCGTTGTCCGTGACCACGAGCGTTGTCGAGGCACGGTCGCCGACCTCGAGGTCGCCGCTGACCACCTCAAGGACAAACTGAAACGTCTCGTCGCCCTCCGCCTCCTGGTCGTCGGTGACGGGAATCGTCACGAACGCCCTCGAGGCCGAGGCGGGGATGAGGACATCGGACCTGTCGAATCCATTGAGGTCGGCCGAGTCGCCGCTCATCAGGCGCACGCGCACGGTGGCGCCGGCCTCGAGAGCGCGGTCCAGCGACAGCTCCAGGTCTACAGACCCGGCGCCTTCGCTGACCGTCGTCTGGTTGCGATCAAACGCGATCACGGGCGAGGGTGGCGTCTCTTGAATGGTGATGCTGACCGACTGCTCTCCACTCTCCAGCGTCCCGTCCGTGGTGTCGCCTCCCGTCACACCGACGATGGATACCGCCAGCGTCTCATCACCCTCGCCCTCGAGGGCGTCTCCGATGGCTGTGATTGTGACCGTCCCGGACGTTTCGTTTGCGCCCATCACGATCTCCGTCGCCGACGCCGTGTAGTCGGCCGCGACCGCGCTGTCGGTGCTGAAGCCAAGGGCAACGGTGACGGGGCTTGGCGCCGGCGTCGTGAGCGTGGCGGTGACGATCGAGACGCCTCCGGCTTCTGCGACGCGAGTGGGCGAGGCCGACAATGTGACCAGCGTCGGGTCGTCGTCCTCGACGGTGATCGAGACTGCCTGCGGCGTCGCCTCGACAGCGTTCGTGACTGCGCTGACAGAGATCCCGACCTCGAGGTCGGCCTGGTCGCCGTTGCGGTTGGGAGCCGAGAACGTGACGGAGGCCGAGATCTGGCCCGCCGGGATCACGATCTCGGCAGGGACAGAGAAACGGCTCGCGTCGCCCGTGGCGACGAGAGACACCGTCACATCGGCCACGGTCGCGGCGCCGGTGAGCGTGGCCGTGATCAATGTGCTCGCACCCTCGAGGACGGAGGTCGCCGCCGCGGTGAGAGCGACGGTCGGCGGGGCATCATCGTCGGACACCGTCACATTCACGTCGAGCGGGTCGACGCCGTCGAAGTCGCCGTCTGCCGAGGACGCGGCCTCGAGGACGATGGTGACGGACTGGTCGTTGTCGTCGAGGTCGTCGTTGACGCCGGTGACGGTGACCGTCTGCGTGAGCGCGCCAGACGGCGTGAACGTGAGGGATGCCGTGGAGACCGTCGCCTCGCCGGTGTCGCTCGACGCTACCGCGATGGTGACATCGGCGGCGGGCGACTGAGGGAGCGTGACGTTGAACGTGGCCGTAGTGCCAGTCTCAGAGACGGTGACCGACGCGGGCGACACCACGATGCCAGCCTCGTCATCGTCGGTGATGTTCACCGTCGCGGAGGAGGGAGCAGACACCGTCGCAGCGGCGGCGTTCGTCGAGGACAGCGCCAGGGTCACGGTCTCGTCGCCCTCGAAGGCGTCGTCGTTTGCGACGACGACCGGGACCGAGACTGTCGTCTCTCCAGCCTCGAGGACAACCGTCGTGCCGATGGCTTCGTAATCGCTACCCGCGGTGGCGGTGCCGCCGACCTCGACGGTGATCGCGATATCGAACGCAGCCGCAGCCGTGGACGTGATCGTGAACGCGCCGTCGGTGCCCGGCTCTGCGGCCTGGGCAGAGGCCGAGACCGAGATCGTCGCCGTGTTGTTGTCGATCACGTCGACCGTCGCCTGGTTGGGCGAGCCGATGACCGCCTGGGCCGAGTTTGTGGACGCGAGCGTGACCGTGACCGACTCGGCGGCCTCGAGGACGGCGTCGTCGATGGCGGAGACCTGGATGTCGACAGACGTGTTGCCTAACAAGATCGTGGCCGTGGTGCCCAATGCCGCGACATCGCCCGTGTCACCAGAGACGGCAAACGCGACCTCGAGGTCGGTGCCGAGCGCCTGGTCGATGGAGAACCGGAACGTGCCTGCGGCTCCGCCCTCGGTCGCGTTGGCCGTGGCCTCCACGGTCACGGCGGCGGTGTCGTCGTCTGCGAGCGTGATCGAGGCCGACTGATCGCCGTCTTCGTCAGCGTTTGTGACGGCCTCGATGGAGACCACAACGGTCTCGTCGCCCTCGATGGCGTCGTCGTCAGTGCCCGTGACCGTAATCGAGGCCGCGGTCTGGCCGGCGGGGATCGTAATCGAGGTCGCGCTGGCGGTGTAGTCTGCGTTTGCCGCGGTGCCTGCGAACCCAAGCGTCACGTCGACAGCCGTACCGATGGTCTCGGACAGAGTAGCCGTGACCGTCGAGACGCCGCCGGCTTCTCCGACCTCGAGGGGCGAGGCCGAAAGCGTGACGGTGGGCACGACAACCGGAGCGGCCTCGAAGACGAACGCGCCCTCGGTGTACTGGACGGGGCTGCCGCTGTCGGTGTAGAACACCTCGAATGCATCCTTGGCGAAGCCTGGATCGACCGCCGGGTCGAGAACAGTGAACGTCACCTCGACGACCTCCGTGTAGTCGCTGCTGAGCGTCTGGCCCACCTCGCTACTTCGGAAGTCGTTGAGCACGTTGACGCTGATGGTCCCATCCTGGGCCTCGAGGACGCTGCCTTCGATGTACGGCACCGTGCCGCCTGCGTACGAAGGCTGGTCACCGCTGTACGCGCTGAAGGAGAAGCTCGAGAACGAGAGCGCGGCGTCGTCGAAGTCGATGAAGACGCTCGCGTCACGAACGTCGCGGACGCCCACCGTGGCGGCCTCCGGCGACCGGAGTTGGAGAGAGACCCTGTACTCGTTCCCTGCGACGTAAGGACCGCTCGTGGTCTCTACAAGGAGGGCGTCGGCCGAGCGCTGAGCGCTCGCCGATGCGACCGTCGCGAGGAGAGCGAGAAAGAGAAAGATGCGTTGCATGGAAGACGACAGTCTGAGAGAATCCTAGCGCATGTACAGTCGGCCTCGAGGCCGTGCCTGCGCTACTCGGCGGCGGGGACCTGGGCGCTCCGGCCGTTGCCAGGGAGCCATGTGATGTTGGGGTCGCTGACCGTCACGCGGCCATTGAGGTTGAAGTCGGAGAGGCGGTACCCCGTGGTACCGTTGTCGGGGAGCCAGACGAGGTTCGGGTCGCCCACCGTGAGGCGACCATCGAGCGAGCCGTCGCCGCCCCACATTCCGAAGCCGCCGCCCTCGAGGGCGGCCTGAGCCGCGCCGCCGTTGGAGAACGCGGCGCCCGACACGGTGAAGTCGATGGTTGCGGAGCCCGATGAGAGATCCACGGTTGTGGCGCTCATGACTGGCAGGTGGTTTCGGTGGCGGACCACGACGAAATAGCTCCCTGGCGCGGCCGTGAGCAGTGCACCGGCTTGGCCGTCAGCTCGAACCACAGTCCCGTTCGCTAGAACGAGAGCCGCCGCGCGCGCCGTGGGCGCCGAGGTCGCGGCGGTCCGGAGTTCGACCAGCACCCAGTCCACGACGCCCATCGCCGTGGCGAGATATCCAGCGGCGTCCTCGAGGCCATCGTACTCGAGGGCGGTTCCGTCAAAGATGTCGGCGCCGTACGGCTGGGACGTCGGCAGGCGGTCATCGTCGAACAGATCGGTCCGCATGGTCGTGCCGCTGTACGCGCCGCCGAGCACGACCTTGACGCCGACGGCGACGCCGCTTCCGACAGGAGGCGGGCCGTCTGGGAACGGAGGCGGCCCCCCTTGGGCCGACGCCGAGGCGCAGACGCCGCAGAGCGCGAGAAGGAGGAGAGAGCGAATCATGAGAGTCGGGAGTCAGTAGCGCAGGTCGCGACGAGGGCGGCTAGCGGACGATGGTGACGGTCCGGGTTAGCGCTCGGTCGGCACTCGTGAGTCGTGCAACGTAGACGCCGGGAGCGAGCGAACCTGCTGCCACCGACGCTCGGTGCGAGCCCGCGGCCACCGGCCCGTCCTCGAGGACGGCGACCTCGCGGCCGAGCACGTCGTAGAGGGCCAAGCGGACGGGACCAGCGGGCACCTCGTAGCGGAAGGCCACGGCGCCGCGCGATGGGTTGGGACCGGCAGCGAGCGACCACGCGGCCTCGAGGTCGGATTCGTCGTCGGTGGCTCGGGCGGAAGCGGTCAGTACGAAGCGGGCCGGAGCGCTCGAGGCGAGAGCTGGCGTGGACGGCTCGCTCGCTCGCAAGCGAGCCGGCGTCGAGGGCGCGGTGAACGAGTAGGAGTCAGCCGTGCGGAGGTCGACCTCGAGGCCGGTCTCGAGGTCGCGCAACGTGACGCTCCAGGTGTCGGGCACATCGAGACGGGGCCAGCGCACGGTCAGCGTATCGGCCGCGCCGACCGTGCGGACGGTGAACTCGACCTCGGCGTCACCGTTGTCGGGGAGCGCGGCGAGCGATTGGAGCGCGCCGCCCTCGACGCGAGCGCCGAGCAGGACATACGCGTCGGCGAAGGGCACCAGCTTGGGCGCGTCACGACGGTCAGGACCGGCCTCGGCCTCGGCGTCAAACACGACGGTGGCAGCGCGATCCTCGAGTGCGGCACCGGACGCCGTGGCGCCGTGGAGGGAAAGCACGATGCGAGGACGCACGTCCTGACGCGACCTCGAGGACGACGCCTCCGTCTCGGCCGCAGGGATCGTGAGCGACTCCGAGGACGCGTTCAGCACCCAGAACGCCTGCCACGGCTCGATGGAGCCGGCGTCCGAGCCCAGCACGTACGTGGGGCCGGAGGGGTCGTAGACCTGCGCCTCGCTACTCGCCAGGCCGTCGGCGCCGGGCCAGACATTGGCGTCATCGAGGGCGGAGAGCCGCAGCGAGCGTCCGAAGGGGTTCGCCAGCAGTGCCCAGCGCTCGCCGTTGGCGTCCGGCGTGTCGGGCAAGTCCACCTCGACATCGGCGGTCTCCGTGCCAGGGATCAGCAGCCCCATCGGGAGTTTGACCGATGAGCCCGTCCCACCGCCGAAGCTCGACGCGTCGGGTGAGAGGTTCTGGTCGAAGAAGTACCACGCCAGGCCTTGGCCTCGAGGGAGCACCGCCGCACTCGAGGGCGGAGCCGCCCACCCGCTGCCCGACGTGTACGTCAGGACGTTGGGCTGGGCGTTCGGGAACTGGCCCGGGATGCCCTGGACCAGATTGAGGCCCGCGAGATCGGCCACGGAGAGATCGGACGGGGGTCCCACGAGCCGCCATCCCGCGTCGCCTGCGATGGCACCCGCCACGCCGACCTCGAGGACGAGCGGGATCGTGGTCGTCGTCTGGTTCGTGGCGTTGGAGGTCACCGTAAGGTCGGCGTCGTAGGTGCCGGGCTCGAGGCCGGTCGCGTCGAAGGCGAGCGTGAGCGAGGAAGACTCTCCTTGCTCAAGGGTCGCGTCCTCGAGGTCGGCAGCGAAGGTGCGGGCGGGTGGGGTAAACCGGACGGCCTTCGAGGACGACGCGTAGGCACTGTTGCTGGCGACCAGAACGCCCGGCCCCTCATCAGGGCTCTCGATTCCGATGGTGGCCGAGTTCAGGGTGCCGGTCATCGTTTCGTACTGGAACGTGATGGTCCCGTCAGTGAACAGGATGGCCTGGAAGGTGACGCTGGTCGCCACGTCGTTGAAGCGCGCGAGGTCGTCCCACTGCGCGATCCAGCGGCCGTCGCCCATGTCCTGAACGTAGACGGTGCCTCGAGAGGCTGGGTTGAGATCGTCCCAGAACGGGGCAATGGTGCCCACCGGCCCACCCACCGCTGGGAGTACCGTGTTCGTTGCTACGGTACCACTTCCCCCGAAGGCGAGGTAGCCGTTTGAAGACACCACCACAGAGGCCTGCGACGTGGTGTAGAACGGAAAGGCGAAGGGTAGGGTTACCGACACGCCCTGATCGTCGCTCAGCGAGAGCGCCGTACCCGTCGACGAGATGTCCTCGAAGCTACAGCCGGACCGCTGGCGTCATCGGAGTCGGCCCAGGCGTAGTCTTCGCCCTCGAGGTCGAGGCTCAGACGGAGGGTGCGGCTGTCGGCACCAGACGTATTCGAGACCGAGACCGTGCGCGTCGCCGTCTCGCCGGGAGCCAGGAGCACACGGATCGCGCCGTCCCCAAGGGCGAGAACGGGGGCATCGAGGAAGGCCTGGTCGATCTGGATGCGGGAGTAGGACGCCGCAGGATTTCCAGCCGTGATCGGGACGCCGCCCTCCTGGAGCCGAGCAACCGCCTGCTGGACCGTCTCGTTGGGGAAGCGATGGCGCATCAGCGCGAAGGCGCCGGCCACGTGCGGCGTCGCCATCGAGGTCCCGTTGTAGCTGGAATAGCCGCCGCCACTCACGGACGAGCGGATGGAGGAACCGGGCGCGAACAGGTCCATCCAGGGAGCGATGTTCGAGAAGCCAGACACGCCGTCCGTCTTGGTCGTAGAGCCGACCGTAACCGCTGTTGAGACGCAGCCAGGGCTGCCAGTCGAGTTCTGGTATCCGTCATTGCCCGACGCGATGACCGTCGCGACGCCGACCGAGAGCAGGTTGTCGATGATCGACTTGAGCGAGGAGCCGTCGCACGTCGAAAACTGCTGCCCGCCGCCCAGGCTCATGTTCGCCGATACAATCTGCCGCCCCTCGTTAACCACCAAGTCGTAGACATGCTCGAGGCCGGCGAGTTGGTCCGCCCCGTAGGACAGCACACACGGACTGTTGCCGCCCTGGCATCCCGCAGTGAAGCCGGAGAACACCTGGATCGCAACGATGTCCGCCCCAGGCGCGACGCCCGCTGATGGCGTCGTTCCGCCCTCGGCGCTGCCACCAGCCGCGATGCCGGCGACGTGTGTGCCATGGTCGCAACCTCCACCCCACTCGCCCACATCACAGTTGGCCCCTGCAGTGGGCCCAATCTCCCCTCGCTCCCCACTGGGACAGAGCGATTCAGAGGTGTAGCTCGCATTCGAGAACGAGGTCGAGAAGCACGCGCCGGACGCGACCTGGCCGGTCAAGAATGGGTGCGTCCCGTCGGTGCCGGTGTCGAGAACGGCGACCTCGTAGCCCTCGCCCGTAAACCCATCGGCCCAGGCGGCAGTAGCACCGATCAGAACAGTGCTCTCGTCCAGACGGGCCGGGATGAGGTCACCGGCCTCGAGGCGGGCGTAGACCGGGACGGGCACGTCCTCGAGGACGGATACGACCTCGGGGGCCTGCCGAAGCGCGGCAATGTCGGCGGGCGTGGCTTCGAGGGCGATGGCGGGGGTGAACCGGAACCGTCGGACCTCGGCCCCGGTGCTCAGACGAGACACGAGAGACGTCTGCTGGCGCTCGATGGCGGCTCGCTGGCGGCTCGCTGGCGGCTCGCGGCGCGTCGTGCTTGGACGCCCTCCGGCACGAATTCCACATCGAGGCCCACGATCACGCGGATCGATCCTGCACGGTCTGCTTTGTCCTCGAGGGCGCGAAACGCGGCGCCGACCTCGAAGGTAGGCGCCGACAGTGAGACCTTCGATGGGTCTCTCGACCGCGACCGGCCTCGGAGTCCAGAGCGCCCCCTGTTTCTGTGCCGATGCCGGCAACGCGAGAGCGACCAAGACGAGCGCGGCGAGCGGCGCAGAGCGAAAGAGCATTCGGAACGACGGAGAAAGCGGAGTCATGGCAACACCGCTCTGGACACCGCCCTTCGGCGACCGTCTGCGTGCTACCGACCATCGTATCGGTAACACCTGCGTTCTCTTCAACACCGCGCCCATTTTCGTCTTCCCGACGACCGTCGCAGGTCTGCTCCACACACATTTAGCCGGGACACGCCAACTCTACCGCCGGCGCGGGTCAGATCCAGCCTCGAGTGTCCGTCTCTATCCGAGGTACGACTCGAGGGCGGCGAGGCTGGGCGCGATGGTCTCGACGCGCGTCGGAGCGTCCCAGAGGCGAGCCAGGCGGTCCGGGGCGACCGCCTCCGTCCCAGTCGCCTCGAGGACGGCGTCGGGAAACTTGGCTGGGTGCGCCGTCGCCAGCACGATCACGGGCCGGTCGTGCGTCTCGCGGTAGCGCCGCGCGGCCTCGAGGCCGACCGCCGTGTGCGGGTCCGCGAGGTAGCCCGTCGACTGCCAGACGGTGCGCATGGTCTCGATGGTGACGGCGTCCGTCACCGCCTGCCCATGGACGAGTTGGCGCAGGTCATCGTCGGTGTTGAGGGCGCGCAGACGCTCGAGGTTGCTCGGCACGCCGACGTCCATCGCGTTCGAGACCGTCCGCACGGAGTCGCCGGCGGGCGCGTCGGCGCCCTCGAGGAAGCGGGCGAAGCCGTCGTTGGCGTTGTGGGCGGCGATGAACCCGGCGGCAGGGACACCGGCGCGCATCGCGAGCGTGCCCGCGGTCAGGTTGCCCAGGTTGCCACTCGGCACGCAGAACACGGCCTCGAGGCCAGACTGCGCCGCGGCCCAGGCGTAGTACGTCGTCTGCGGAAGCAGCCGCCCGATGTTGATCGAGTTGGCCGACGACAGCTTGCGGCCCGACCTCGAGGACGCGAAAGCTGCCTTGACGAGCCGCTGGCAGTCATCGAAGGTGCCCTCGACGGCCAGCGTCTGCACGTCCGGCCGCTCCACGATGAGTTGCCGCTCCTGCACGGCGCTCACCTGCCCCTTCGGGTAGAGCAGCACCACACGCACGCCCTCGATGCCCGCGAATCCGTCGGCGACCGCGCTGCCGGTGTCGCCCGAGGTGGCGGCCAGGATCGTGACCTCGTCCTCGAGGACGGCGCCCATCAGCCGTGCCATCGTCCGCGCGCCGACGTCTTTGAACGAGAGCGTCGGGCCGTGGAACAGTTCAAGGACGGAGATACCGGACCATTCGCCTCCAAGATCGACGAGCGGAACGTCGAACGAGAGGGCATCCCTCGCGATGGCCTCCAGGGCGGGGATCTCGTCCTCGAGCCAGGGAGCCAGCGCGGAGACTCCGGCGTCGGCGAACGTGGTCGCGTCCTGCCAGCCGTCGCCTAGCGTCGGCGTCGAGGTCGGGATGTAGAGGCCTCCATCGGGCGCGAGCCCGTTGAGGAGCGCGGTGCGGAACGGGACGGCCTCGCCGCCGCGCGTGCTGACGTACTCAGTCATGCGTCCAGCGTCCGCACGCCCTCGAGGTCGACGGTCGCGACCCAGCCGTGGGCGTCGATGGCGCCCTCGAGGCTGGCCGAGCGCATGGCCTCGAGGACGGTCGCGGCGTCGGCGTCGGGTCCGGGCAGGGCAAACATGGCAGGGCCGGAGCCGGTGAGCGCGCAGCCTGCGGCGCCGGCCTCGAGGGCGGCGGCCTTGACGGCGGCGTAGACGGGGACGAGCGTCGAGCGGTGCGGCTCGGCGAGCCGGTCGCGCATGATCCGGCGGCCGACCTCGAGCCAGTCGCCGGCGCGGAGCGCGTCGAGCAGGAAGGCGAGCTCGGCCGCTTGTGCAGAGGCGTCGCGGTGCGGGACGGTCTCAGGTAGGACCGCGCGTGCCTGACGGGTTAGGACCTCGACGTGCGGGACCAAGACGGCGATCTCGGGCGGGGCCTCGAGCGGGATGTGCCGGTACTCGGTCGGGTCCGAAGGCGAGACCAGCACCAAGCCGCCAAACAGCGCCGGCAGGACGTTGTCCCCGTGCTTGCTGCCCGACGCCGCCACCTCGCCCTCGAGGACGGCATCGACGAGCTCGGCCTTGGAGAACGGCGTCCCCAAGACCACGTTCGCCGCCCACGCGCCGGCGACCGCGCTCGCGGCCGATCCGCCGACGCCAGACCCGAGCGGAATCCCCTTCTCGATCTCGAGAGCGATCCCGCCCTCAAGCCCGGATGACTCGAGGACGTGAGCGGCAGCGCGAGCGGCCGTGTTTCTCTCTGTCTCGGTCGGCAGGCCGGGAGGGCCAGTGACCGTGACGCCGGGTGCGTCCGTCCTCGAGGCCGTGACGCGGTCACCCAGGCCTGTGAGACACAAACCCAGGGCGTCGAAGCCGGGGCCGAGGTTGGAGAGGGACGCGGGTCCCCAGGCGGTAGTGGTGTCGGTCATGGCATCAGCTCGGCGGCCTTGACAAGATCGGCGAGCAGGCCGGCGGCCGTGACGTCGGGCCCGGCGCCTGGCCCTTGGACCACCAACGGCGTCTCGTGGTAGCGCGCCGACCGGATCAGGATCACGTTGTCGGTCCCGCGCGATCCGCCGAACGGCGACGACATCTCGACGGCGCGCACGCCGACGCTCAGCCCGTCGTCTGTGATCTGGCCGACGTACGCCAGCCGCTTCCCGTCGGCACGGGCCGCCTCGACGCGCTCGGCCCACTCGGCATCGAGGCCGTCCAGCGCGCCCATGAAATCGTCCACGGACACGCCCTCGAGGGCGGTGGGCACCAGCGACTCGACCTCGAGGTCGGCGCGCTCCACCTCGCGGCCAGTCTCGCGCGCCAGGATGAGCAGCTTGCGGGCCACGTCCTCGCCCATCAGGTCGTCGCGCGGGTCGGGCTCCGTGAGGCCCTTGGCCTTGGCCTCGCGGACCGCGCCCGAGAACGAGGCGCCCTCGGCGAGCCGGTTGAACAGGAACGCCAGGGTGCCGGAGAACACGCCCTCGATGCGCTCGATGCGGTCGCCGGAGCGGAGCAGGTCGCGGACGGTGAACACGACCGGGAGCCCGGCCATGACGGTCGTTTCGTAGTGATAGCTCACCTCGCTGCGGCCGGCGGCGTCGCGCAGGGCGCGGTAGTACTCGAGGTCGAGCGTGTTGGCCTTCTTGTTGGGCGTCACGACGCCGACGCCGGCCTCGAGCCAGCGCACGTAGCGACGGGCGACGGCCTCAGAGGCGGTGGCATCGACCACGATGCGACGCTCGAAGCCGGGCGCGAGCAGCAGTTCGTCCAGCGCGTCGAGGTCGGCGGGGGCGCCGTCCTCGAGGACGGAGATGCCGGCCTCGAGGTCGAGGCCGGTCGGGTCCCAGGCCATCGTCCTCGAGTTCGTCAGGCCGACCAGCCGGAGGTGAATCCGGTCGTCGTCCATCAAGGTCGGCGCGTGCTCGGCCAGGATCTCGACCAGGCGGCGCCCGACGGTCCCGGTCCCGATCACGACCACGTGGACGCGCTTGCGGCGCATCGGGAACGCCTCGTGCAACGCGCCCAGCGCCGCGGCGACATCGGACTGGCGCACGATGGTCGAGATGTTGGTCTCGGCCGCGCCCTGGGCAATGGCGAGCACATTGACGCCGGCCCGGCCCAGCGTCGCGAACAGACGCCCGGCCAAACCCGGCTGGTGCCGCATCCCCTCGCCCACGGCCGACACAATTGCGCAGTCGCGGATGGCCCGCACGCTCATGTCGCCGCGCGCGACCTCGAGGGCGAACTCGGCACGGACCGCGGCGACAGCGCGAGTGGCTTCGACATCGTCAACGACCAAGCAGACACTCTGCTCGCTCGACGCCTGGCTCGTCATCTGGACGTTGACGCCGGCGCTGGAGAGCGACCCGAACAGCCGAGCACCGACGCCCAGTACGGACTGCATCCCGCCGCCCTCGACCATCACCACCGCCTGGCCGCGAACCGAAGACAACGCCTTGACGCGCAGGTCGAGGTTGTCCGTCGAGGTCGAGATCCGGGTACCGGGCTCGTCAGGCTCCAGCGTGCTCTTGATCAGGATCGGAATTCCGGCGCGCTCGGCCGGCAGCATCGTGCGCGGATGGAGCACCTGGGCGCCGAAGTACGCGAGCTCCGCCGCTTCGCGGTAGCTCAGCCGCGCGAGGGGAAACGCCTCTGGCACGAGCCGAGGGTCGGCCGTGTAGACGCCGGCGACGTCGGTCCAGATGGTGCACGCGTCGGCCTCGAGGGCGCCGGCCAGAATCGTGGCTGTGTAGTCGCTACCGGACCGCCCGAGCGTGGTCGTGACGCCGGCCTCCGTGGAGCCGATGAAGCCCGTCACGACCGCGATCTGCCCGTCGGGCAGCGCGCCGATGGCGGCCTGCGTCAGCCGCTTCGTCTCCTCGAGGTCGACGGTGGCGCTGCCGAACCCGTCGTCGGTGCGGATCAGGTCGGCGGCGTCGAGGGCGACGGCGTCGTGCCCGGCGGCTCGGAAGGCCGCAGCCACGATGGGCGCCGACAGCCGTTCGCCGGTCGCGATCACGGCGTCGCGCGTCCGGGGCGTCGCCTCTCGCAGCAGCGACACGCCGTCTAGAAGCTCCGTCAGCGCTCCGATCCGGGCGTCCAAGACGGCCTCGAGGGCGGCACGGTCCTCGTCACGGGCGAGCGCGTCTGCGGCGGCGCGGTGGCGCACGCGGATGGCGGCAATGGCCATGGCGTGCCCCGACCTCGAGAGCGCGGCCTCGAGGGCGGCGAGCAGGTCGTCGGTGGTGCCGCCGAGTGCGGACACGACCACGACGCGGCGGGAGCCGGCCTCGAGGCCGCTGGTCACCAGCGAGACGGCGCGGCGGATGCGCTCGGGCGTGGCGACGGAGGTCCCGCCAAACTTGGCGACTTGGGGGGCTGGCATGGGGGTCGGTCCGAAAGCGAGCGCCGAAGCTAGGCGCCGAATCCGGCCTCGAGGGCGGATTGAGTGTCCGCGAAGCGCTTCCAATCACAGAAAGGCGCGGCCTCGAGGCCGAGTCAGGGCGAGCGCATACTTCGCAGACGTGTCATCCTGAGCGAAATCGAAGGATCTCTGAGGCAAAGGACTCTCCCGTCAGAGTTAAGAACGTTGCACAGAGCGCCGCACGTGGCAGAGATCCTTCGGCTCGCAGGCTCGCTCAGGATGACACAACAGGGATGGGCGTGAGTGAAAGCAAAGTGTGCGCTCCATCTCGAGGCCAAATGAGCACGGTCAGCCGTCGCGGGATAGGGACGATATTCTAGACCACACTCACTGGGCCGTCCTCGAGGCCGGCTTCGCGTCAGCCCCAATCGAATGCGATTCGACCTTTCCTGGCTTGGACTCGCGGCGACCCTCTTCGCCGGCGGCGGCATCATGGCGGGGGTGACCATCGGGACGGTTCTGCTCGTGAGGCAGAGTGGCAGCCGAAGAGCCAACGTCACATTCGGAGCCTTTCTTTGGGTCGCAGCGGCGCTCGTGCTCTACATGCTCTTGCTCTACGTCCAGCCGATGGGCGAGAACCTAGGCATCGTGTTCGCGCCGCTCCCATTCACGTTTGCGCTCGGCCCCCTTCTTTACGCCTATGTCCGCGCCCGGCTTGGCCAGGACAGGCTCGGCGTGATCCACTGGGTGCTTCCCATCGTGCAGGCCATTGTCGTCGTCGGGGTGTCCGCGTCGCCGGTGAGCGTCCAGCAGATGTACATGGGGCGCGTGTTCGCTCCGTGGTGGGCGATTGTTCAGACTGCCATCTTTGCCCTCGGCTTTGCGACTTACATCGTCCTCAGCCGACGCGACCTCGAGGCCGAGGGCGGCGCTCCGTACGACTGGGCACGAGCGCGGGACCGTTGGCTTCGCCACGTCCTAACCGGTGCGACGGTGGCGCTCGTGAGCATCATCGTGTTCAACCTCATCGGGCCGCTGTTTTCAGGCCCAGCGGGCCTGCGGTTCTTCGGCATCTCGTGGCTCTTGTCTCTAGAGACGCTTCTCTACAGCGTCATCCTCTACGCGACCGCGTTCGGAGGCTGGGTCCAGGCCGATGTCCGCTCCGACCCCGCCCCTGACGCGCCGGTGCGCCGTACCCCCATCGAGGCCGAGGCGGAGGCGACTCACGTTGCCGCGCTGGAACGCGTGGTGAATGACGAGCGCCCGTACCTCGACCCAAACCTGTCGCTCGCCTCCCTCGCCGATCAGATCGGAGTGACCGACAAGGTGCTCTCTTCCGTCATCAACGTCGCGCTGGGCACGACATACACCGACTACGTCAATGGGCTTCGCGTCGAGGACGCCAAGCGGCGCCTCGCGGACCCGTCCCAGGCGCACTTGACGGTGCTGAGCATCGGCCTCGACGCCGGCTTCGCCTCGAAGTCGACCTTCAACCGGGTGTTCAAAGAGACGACCGGGCAGACGCCCTCGGCCTACCGAGCGGCTGTTGCCGAGCCCGTCGCAGCATAGGTCTCAGCACGCCGTGGGACCTGTTCTAGACGTCCTAATCGTTCTTTGGGACGATATAGAGGCGGAATCGAGGGTTCTTGGGCTCGTCGCCGGGAGAGTCCTGGCGCGTTCCCTACGCCCCCGATCCGATGCTTCGCACGCTCCTCCTCGCGCTTCTCGCCGCACTCGCCCCGGTCGTTGCTCAGACCGACTCGCTCGCTAACCCGTACGACCAGGCCATGCCCAACCCGACGGTCTGGCCCGAGTGCGTGGCTGGACAGATCGAGGTCATGCTTTTGGGCACTGCTCACCTCGCCAACGAGAGCGGCGACGCCTACACCGTCGACGTCCCCGACGTGCTCGCCCCCGCTCTCCAGGAGCAGCTCCAAGACCTCACCAACCATCTGGCGGTCTTTGACCCGCAGCACGTCATGGTCGAGTGGGTCTGGGGCGAGGAGACCGCCCGCGCGGACTCTCTCTATTCGGCGTACCTCGCCTCAGGTGGACAGTCGTCGGACCGTGACGAGGCCATCCAGGTTGGCTTTCGTCTCGCCCGCCAACTCGGCCTCGAGGCCGTGACTCCCATCGACTCCTACGGTCCGGTTGATGCCACGCCCGTACGGGAATACGCTCAAGCTGGAGGGCAGATCATCCACACGATGGACTACCAGCAGCTCATCCCGGAGCGGCTGCGTGTCGATGAGGACTCGCTCATCCGCGCCTTCCCCCTCCTGGACTACTACTCGTGGCTCAACGACGACGCGGCGCTCCGAGGCAACCACTTCGGGATGTTCGCCGGCCTGATGGGCGCAGGCCAGGACGGCGACTACCCGGGCCCCGAGGTCCTGGAGCGCTGGTATGGGCGCAACCTCCGCATGGTGCACCACATCTTGCGCACCGTTCAGCCGGGCGATGAGCGCGTGTTCATCGTCGTAGGCGCAGGCCACGTGCGCGCGATGCGTCACGTGTTGGACGAGGCCCCTCACTTCTGCCCCGTCAGCCCGCTTCCCTACCTCGAGGCCGACGTGTAAGCGCGGGCGTCCTCGAGGACGCAGACCGGACGAGGCCTCGAGGATGGGCCGCCCTCGAGGTCGGCTACATCAGCTCGTCGCGGCGGTCGCGGAGAGCCTTGTTGAGCAGCGCGCGGGCGCGGAAGATGTGCGCCTTGACGGTTCCTAGGGGCAAGTCCAGCTGCTCCGCGATTTCGTCGTAGCTGAGTTCCTGCTGGTGCCGCATCACGATCACCTTGTTGTACTTCTCCGGCAGCGCGTCGATGGCAGCAGACAGGATCGCGTTGCGCTGACCGGTTACGATGTCCCGGTCGGGGCGGTAGGTCGTGTCCGGGAGTTCGACCTGAAGCTGCCCGTCGCGCGTCTGGACCGGCTTGTCGATCGAGAACGTCGGCAGCTTCTTCTTGCGGATGTAGTCGATCGAGTGGTTCGTCGTGATCCGGTAAAGCCACGTCGAGAAGGCGTACGACGGGTTGTAGCTCTCGATGGACTTGAACGCCTTGACGAACGCCTCTTGCACGAGATCGTCGATCTGGGCGTCGTCGCGGACCATCTTGGCCACATGGCGCCGCAGCGGCACCTGATACTTCTCCACCAGCCGCTCGTAGGCGCGCTGATCGCCCTCGAGGGCGTCGGTCACGAGCCCACGGTCCTCCTCGCTGGAGGCGGACGGTGGGGCGGACGACGGCTCGGACATAGGTGGCGCAGGGGACGGCGCCGGAAGCTACTGACGCGCCGCCGGTCTGTCAGGCGCGTCCTCGAGGGCGACGGGGGCGGCTCGAAGTGGTGACGCCTGACGTTAGATTCGTCTGGCGACCTCGAGGTCTAAGGTATATCGTCTGAGCACGCCCCCCCGACGCTGGCCTTGAGCCGCAGCACCTGTCTTCCCTTCATGACACACCCTCGATTCGCGAGCATCATTCCCGCCATGCGTCGCATCGCTTTCGCCTGCCTCATTGCCACCTCGGGCGTTTCAGCCCAGCCCGTGACCATCGATGTCGATGTCGTCCATGCTTTGGTGGAAATGATGGGCCAGCCCATCGGATTTGTGGACGCGGCGCCCGACAGCCTCCGGCCTCTCCTCCCAGACGGTGCCGAGGTGCTCGGCGCGCTCGTCCCAGAGACACCGGGGCCATTCACGTCGGTCGTCGCTCGCCTCGAGGACGAGCCGGCTGCGGCGGCTGAGGCCTTTCGCGCTCGGGGCGTCCGCGACTGGGAGATCAGGAGTCCAGAGAGTGAGAGAGGCGGGTTCGCCGCATCGGATCGGTTCGAGGTGAGCGTATCCCGAGGTGGGACCGAGGCGAGCCTCGTATTCATGGCACGCCCTCGAGGGCTGGGCTCCCTTGTCGTCCTCGTCGTCCAGCCGGCGCAGCGAGGCGGCGGACTGGACTGGGAGATGGAGGCCGTCGGGCGACACCTCCCCGTTCTGATCGCGCCGCCTGGCGACACGCAGCGAGTACAAGGTGGAGGGGGTTCCCTCGATTACCAAGTCAACCGGACGACGCTTGAGAGCGGGCTCGCCCTCGAGGCCGTCGTTACGCATTACAACAGGCAGATGGCGGCAGCCGGCTGGACACCGGTCACGTACGCCCTCGAGGCCGACCACGCGTTTGGGGTGTGGACCCAGACGATTGAGGGGGAGCCGTTGATTGTCACTCTTCAGATCACGCCTGGCGGCGCGGCCGAGTATGCGCTCACGCTGGTGCTCACCGGGGCCGAGCAGTAGCCGCCCTCGAGGCCGCATCAGTTGTGTAGCTGCCCGCCCGTGACCTCGAGCAGCGACCCCGTCACGAACGACGAGTCCTCGGCGGCCATGAACACGAACGCTGGCGCCAGTTCCTCCGGCTGACCGGCGCGGCCGAGAGCATTGCCCGAGTCGTACCCCTCTACCATATCCGCGTCCATCGTCGCCGGGATGTTGGGCGTCCAGACGGGCCCCGGCACGACAGCGTTGACGCGGATGCCCTTGTCGGCCAGCATCAGAGCCAGGCTCTTGGTGAACGTGTGGACAGCGCCCTTTGAGGTCGTGTAGTCCAGCATGAACGCCTTGCCCGTGAGCCCGATGATGCTGCCGGTGTTGATGATGACGGCGCCCTCCTTGAGGTGCGGCATCGAAGCCTTCGTCATGTAGAACGTGCCGTAGACGTTGGTCTGGATCGTCCGGTCGAACTGCTCAACGGTGACGTCGTCGAAGTCGCGCTGCATCATCTGATAGGCCGCGTTGTTGACCAGGATATCGAGCTGTCCGTACGTGTCGACGGTTTCCTTCACCGCTCGCCGGCAGTCCTCGAGGTCGCGGATGTCGGCCTGGATCGTCAAGCACTTGCCGCCTCGCGCCTCGACCAACCGCTTCGTCTCGGCGGCGTCGTCCATGCGCGTGTTGTTGAGGATGGCGACGCGCGCGCCCTCGAGGGCGTAGGCAATGGCCACGGCGCGGCCGATCCCGGAGTCGCCGCCGGTGATGAGGGCCACCTTACCCTCCAGCTTGGCCGCCGGCTTGTAGTTCGAGAGGTCCGAGTCAGGCGCTGGATCGAGTTGGTCCTGGCTCGCGGGATAGTCGTACTGCTGAGCGTGGATTTCGTCGGGGCGTGGGCGAGACTCGTCGGGGCTGGAGGTACGTGCGTCAGACATGGGTCATGGAGAGAGAGGTCGAGTCTCACGCGCAACGCCCTCTCAGGGTTTGCCCGGTTTGTCCTCGAGGGCGGCTACTGAAACGCCACGAACGTGCCCTCGAGGCGGCCTGCCGTCGCCCCGCCCGACGTCACCTCGACCTCGAGGTCGATCCGTGCACGTCCTCGACTCGCCAACATGGCGTCGAAAGCCTCCCATGACGAGGGTCCATAGCACGTCGCTACCGCCTCGTCCCGAATGGGTCTCAGGTACTCCATTTCGTTCCGCTGAACCACGATGTAGCCATCGCCTTCGAGGCCGCCAAGCCGAGCGCGGAGCAGGGACCACGCGGTCAGGAGCGCGAGCGCGCTCTCGCTGCCTCCGAACATGGTCCCTCGATGATTCACGTTCGGCTCGAGCGGGGCTGCCAGTACCACCTTCGACGGTCCGGCCTCGAGCGCCCGGACCCCCATGAAGGCGGCGACTGGGATTCGGGAGCGGAGGTAGGCCTCGAGGTCGGATGCCGTCATGCGTCGCGTGTGCGCTTGAACCGTCGGCCCATCGAGGGCGGAAACAGGAACAGTCCGTAGGGTTCTTGTCCCCGCTTCGTGAGCGATTGGTGGTGACGACCGTGAGCGCGCTTGACCGACTGCGCGGCTGGGTTTTGCAGCTTCACTCGCCCCAGCCGTCCATGCGCGTAGAGATCGTGGAGGATGAAGTAGAGCGCGCCGTAAACAGCGATACCGATGCCAAGGGGGAACGCGATGCTTTCGAGAGGCTGGGTACGGCCTGTCCAGATCAATGCGACGGACAGCGCGCCAAAGCCGACTGAGAACAGGTCGTTCCACTCGAGGCCGGTGCCGTGGCCATGCGCTGGGTCGTGATGCGTCCGGTGGAGGCGCCACAGGATGCCGTGGAAAAGCCAGCGGTGGAGGACGTAGGAGGCCACCTCCATCGCGGCGAACGCGACGGCGACCAATAGCACAAATCGAAGCACGGGACCGAGCAGCGGGGCGAGTCGTAGGAACCTACCGCTCCCTGTCTCCGGCCGTGCCTGATCTCTCTGACGACCCTCTATTCGCTGAGTGCGACATCGAGACACTGTCGGGAAGCACGAAGGGTGGGCAGCGAGCCAACAAGGTGGAGACGGGTGTTCGCCTGACGCACCGACCGTCAGGGATTGTGGTCAACGCCCGGCGCTCGCGCAGCCAGTTCCGCAACAAGGCGTTGGCGCTGGCGGAACTCAAGAAGCGGCTCGCTGAGGCCGCTCGACCAGTGAAGGTCCGCCGTGCCACCAAGCCCACTCGGGGCTCTAAGAGGCGGCGCCTCGAGGGCAAGAAGCGTAGGTCGGAGACCAAAGCCAATCGACGCCGGCCCGACGTATAGGCTCGCCCTCGAGGACGGCTCGGGGTACGCGTCGTTCTTGTCGTTGACGGCGCAACGTGAGAGAGGCCATGAGTAGGCGGGCACATGCCTCGGCTATAGCCGACTGGCCTTCTTCCGACCTTAGCCCTAAACTATTATGCACTTCCGCCTCGATGTTCCGATGACAAGACTCCTATTACTGGCCGCAATCGGTCTTTCTCCGTTGGCCACATCGGCCCAATCTCTCCCGGGTTGGGCCGCGCCGTCAGAGCCCGTTGCCCCCGTTCAGGCTGCCGACCCACCCGGGCCTCCGGGCGGTAGCAATGTGCCACAGCAGGTACCCATCGATGGGGGTCTGGGGCTTCTCGCTCTAGCCGGCGGCGCGTATGCCGCCAAGCGGCTTCGTCAGTCAAAAGCCTGACTCGCTCCGTTTACTCTGCTCTTCCCGTCGCTAGCAACTAGCCGATTCGCTCATCTTAATATGGTCGTCTCTACCCTCCGAAGACTCACACTTTTCGTCCTATCTTTCGGTGCTCTTCCTGCCTCGGCCCAGATTACGACACTCGTTATCAACGAGATTGACGCCGCACAGCCTGACAGCGACACGGCCGAGTTCGTCGAGTTGTACAACGCAGGAACTGAGTCGGTCGATCTGTCTCAGGTGGAGCTTCGGTTCTACAACAGCAGCGGTAGTCGATACGAGCTTGTCGAGTTCAGTTCCGAGACAACTGTTCCGGCTGGTGGCTACTTCGTTGTCTGTGGAAACGGCAACACGGCGGCCTATTGTGGGCCGGTGAGCAATGGGCTGACAACTGGGCTCCGAGATGGCCCTGGCGCGGTCGATCTTATCACGGCAGGCGGCCCTCGGATCGACGTGGTGAGCTATGATGGTGTCGTCACTGGGTTCTCCGAAGGCTCGGTAGGCGCTCCGGATGACCCCATCACGACAGGAAACGACGACATCGGTATTTCGCGAATCCCGGACGGACGAGACACTGATGACAACGCGGCCGACTTCGAGGTCACTGGGATCACCCCAGGCTCAGCTAACATCCCTGCTATATCTGGACCCGTCACACAAACGCTGAACGAGGGTGAGGCATGGTATCTCCTGGCCGCGCCAGTTGCGGGTCTCACTCTCGATGGTGATGGAAGCCAATCGGCCTCGACGTGGCTGGATCCGCTCTGGACTCAGGGCTTTTCCAATGCTGATGCCCCCAGCGGCCCAGGCACTGTTTTCCGTTACAACGAGTCAGATCTCGGTACCGTCCAAGACGGCTACTTCCCCCCGGCTGATGCCCAGAGCACAGTGCCCTCTGGTGTGGGCTACTTCATCTATGTCTATGCTGACGACGACTTCGACACGCCCGGCACCGTAGACGGCGGCTTCCCCAAGACGCTCGACGCCGAGGGAACGGAGCCCGCGACCCCGTTCACCTTTCCCGTCACGTTCAATGATGGCCTGGAGACTGCCGGGGGAGAGGAAGCCTCACCTGACCTCGATAACGACGACGACGGCGAAGACGACGATGGGTGGAATCTCAATGGCAACCCATTCCGCTCTGCCATCGATTGGGACAACCCCGGTTGGACACGGACCAATCTCGAGCCCACTGTTTGGGTCTACGACCCCACCGACGGCTACGTCTCGTACAACGCGACGACGATGGCTGGTACCCTGACCGGCGGTGAGATTGGCGTTTTCCAAGGCTTCTGGACTCACGCGATCAATGCCAACCCAGCGCTAGAAGCAACCGTTCAGGTCAAGGTAGGTGGTGAGCCCGAGTTCTACGGGCGACGCGCCGATCCACCGACGGCCATCTCGTTCCGCCTCGATGGGGTTCAAGACGGAATCGATCGCTCGGCATACGCAACGGTCGCTTGGACCGATGGCTGTAAGGAGGACCGCGACTATCTCTGCGACGCCGTTGACCTAGCGCCGCTTGGCTCCAACGCACTCTCCTTGTACACTCTCGCCAACGCTGAGTCAGGACAAGCGGCCCTTGACATCTCGGGGTTACCCCTTGGGTTCGGCCGAGTCGAAGTCCCGCTCGGTGCCCATGCAGTTGGGACCGCACCGGATGGCGACGTCTCTCTCTCTTGGCCCGAACTCCGCTCCGTTCCACCCGGATGGACATTGACGTTGCGCGACCGTGAGACCGGTACCGAGATCGACCTCGAGGTCGAAACAACGTACACATTCTCACTCGGCGCTGTCGAGACGGCGGCACTCCCGCACCTTGGTAGCGCTCCGCTGGCGACAAAGGCCGACGACGATACTCGTTTTACCTTAATTGTGACCGAGGGTACACCCGTCGCCACCGACGACCTCGAGGCCGAGACGAGCGTCTCCACCATCTACCCGAACCCCGCAGCCGACGGCGCCGCCCTCGAGGTCCGACTCGCCTCCGCACAAGAGGTCCGCGTCGAGGTCTACGACGTACTGGGCCGTCGCGTGAGCGCCCGCGACCTCGAGGCCGCGAGCACGACGACGGTCCGGATCGACACCGCCGACCTCGTGCCGGGCGTCTACGTCGTCCGTGTGAGCGGCGACGGGTTCCAGGAGAGCCGCCCACTGACCGTCGTCCGCTAAACGCGGCGCACGCGGCCTCGAGGACGGCTCACGCCGCTACCGCGACGGATGACTCGACCTCGAGGGCGCGGCTCAGGTCGCGCCACAGGTCCTCCGCGGCCTCGAGGCCGACCGACAGACGCAGCAGGCCCGGCGCGATGCCGCCCTGCTCGCGAGCGTCGTCGCTGAGCACGCGGTGCGTCAGGCCCGCCGGGTGCTGGATGAGCGTGTCCACCGAGCCCAGGCTCACAGCGGGCGTCATCACGCAGACGGCCTCGAGGACGGCGCGCGCCTGCTCGTAGCTGGCGACCTCGAAGGCGAGCATCGTGCCCGGACCGTCCATCTGGCGCCCCACGAGTCCGGTGCGATCCCTCAACCCAGGGTACGCGACCTCGAGGACGGCGGGGTGATCCGCGAGACGCTCGGCGAGAATCTGGGCTGTCGCCTGAGCGCGCTCGACGCGGATCGGGAGCGTCGCTAGGCCTCGATGCAGCAGGTAGCCGGCCAGCGGATGAAGGAGAGCGCCCGTCGCCACACGAACCTGTCGGAGACGACGCGCCCAGTCCTCGCCACACGCCACCACGCCACCGACCACATCGCCGTGGCCGCCGAGAAACTTGGTGGCGCTGTGCATCACCAACGTCGCGCCGTGCTCGAGAGGTCGCTGCAACACCGGCGTCGCAAACGTGGAGTCGACCAGCACGGGCACGTCGCCGGCCTGCGCGACGACGTACTCGATGTCGACGAGCGCCAACGTCGGGTTGGCCGGAGTCTCAGTGATGACCAGTGCCGTGTCGGGCCGGATGGCCTCTGCGACGCCGTCGGGCGTGGTCCACGTCACCTCCATGCCCATCAGCTCGCACGTCAGTAGGTGATCTGTCGTGCCGTAGATCGGGCGCGTGCCAACGACATGGCCTCCGTCCGCGCGAGCCGCGAGCAGGACCGCCGTCAGGGCCGCCATGCCACTCGCGAACGCCACCGACGCCTCCGCGCCCTCGAGGTCGGCGAGCGCGTCCTCGAAGCGGCCAACCGTCGGGTTGTGGAGGCGGGCGTACACCGGGTTCGGCGCCGACTTGTCGCCGGACACGAGCGCATCCAAGCTGGCCGTCGCACCATCGAGGTCGGTGAACGGGTACGTCGAGGACAAGTCGATGGGGAGGGCGTGGACGCCGAGCCCACGCAGGTCGTCCCGGCCGGCATGAACGGCGCGCGTGGCGAGATCTGAAGGGTGCATCATCGGTTGCCTCGAGCGAGAAGGAGACCGTACAGTAGAATCCTGTTCCGCCACATCCAATAGCACCGAACATCATTCGGAAACCGACCTCGATGCGCGACCTCGACCGAATCGACCGCCTGATCGTGCGGCGTCTACAGAACAATGCGCGGACCTCGAACAAAGAGCTCGCGGCCGAGGCCGGGATCGCGCCCTCGACGGCGCTCGAGCGAACGCGGCGGCTCGAGGCCGAGGGCGTGATCGTCGGCTACCACGCCGAGGTGTCGCCGCAAGCCATCGGTGTAGGCGTGCAAGCGCTCGTGGGCGTGAGTCTGCGTCAGCACGCACGGCCCCTGGTGGAGGCGTTCGAGCGACACGCGCTGACGTCTGCCCGAGGTGGTCCAGGTGTTCCACACGGCCGGCAGCCGCGACTTCCTGGTCCACGTCGCCGTCCGCGACACAGACCATCTTCGAACGCTCGCCCTCGAGTCGTTCACGGAGCGGCCCGAGGTGGCGCGCATCGAGACGACGCTCGTGTTCGCGCACCACCGCACTCCAGGACCCGACCCCGGCTAACCACCGCCCTCGAGGACGCTCCGGCTACTCCGTATGGCGCCGGACCATCTCCGGCCAGTCCGACGACATGATCCGGTCGACGACGGCGCGGGCAATCTCTTCCTGGAGCGGACTGCCCTCAGCAACCGCCAAGCCCCACCGGTCGAACGCCACGTCTGTCGTCGCCACTTCGAGGTCGTCTGTCTTCGCCACCCGCAGGGCCGTCGCCGAACCGACGAAGGCGCCGAGCGAGTCCGAGGACACGGCCTCGAGGCCGATCGCGAGGTCAGCAAACGGAACAGCCTCAACGCTCATCTCGCGCAGCATCTCGAGTTCGGCGGAGCCTTCGACAGCACCCACACGGCCCTCGAGTTGGTCGACACGAGCCTTGTCCCCAGAGTTGAGCTCCAGCGCGGACACCAAGGAAGCCGTCAACCCTGCCGTAACGCCCATCGACACCAGCATCCACAACAGGGCCACGGTTCGGCCACGGGGCGACTTCGGAACGGTGTCGCCGTAGCCAATCGTGGTCATGGTGACACCGGACCACCAGAAGCCATCCCACAAGCCTGCCCAGCCCTTGCGAAAGTCCTCTTCATCGCCCCTACGCTCGACGCGCCAGATGATCGAGCCCATCACGAGCAAAAGGACGGCCAGCCCAGCGACAATCTTGAAGAACGTCGGCGTGAGCAGGTCGCGGGCGACCTCGAGGACGCGGTTCTGCTCGACGCGCGCGATGCCGAGTGGTGTGGCGTAAAACGGGGCCGTAAAGTTGACGTCCCTCTCCCCTGCCGAAGAGACAGGTGCCAAGGCCGCATCGGCCTGCCCGCTGACGACCGCCGCGATCAGGCTGTCACGTGGGACCTCGATGAACTGGACGCGCCGTCCTGATTGCCCCAGGTCCTCGACGAGAGCAGGCCCGAGTCCGTCCCACAGATCGCCCGAACGTGCTGAAATAGGCGGCGCCTCCGTGACGGCAACCCTCAGATCGGATGTCTGCCCAGCAGCAGCAGTCGTCAACAGAAGCAGGGAAAGCAGGCGAACCATAGATCAAAGAGAAACGAAGGGATCGTCCTCGACGCCATGCCTTCTCCGGGCGCAATGGAGCCTTCCCCACTCGAGGCCGCAGCCCAGATCACACTATGGTTGGCTGCGGCCCCAAGGATGAATGAGACGAGAGAGACCCCTTGCGCGGTCCTTCGCCTCTCTATCGACACTCAGCCTCGAGGACGCAAACGTCTGCTCGACCTCGAGGTCGGAGTCCTAATTGAAGCGGCCGTACTCGTCGTCGTCGTCCTCGAAGTCGTCGTCGTCGTCAGGGCCGAAGGAGCCCAGGCCGGACAGCACGGAGCCCATCATGTCGGCGTAGCTCGCGCCGTCGTCGGCGACGTCCTTGCCGAGGAGCGAGTGCTGGTGGAGCATCTCGAGGGCGAGCTCCATCATCGAGGCCTTCGCCGACGGCGAGCCGGGCGACGTGTGGGCCTCCACGAGCGCCGCGAGCCCATCGACACGGTCGAGTTGCTGCACGTACTCCGTGAACCCGACGTCGGTGTCCATGTCGACCGTGTTGCCCTTCGAGAACCAGCCCAGGACGTCGCGGTACGCCGCGCGCCCACCGTCGTCGCCGGAGCCCTTCGTGGTGGGGTCGGGCAGGTAGGTCTTGACGATGGTTGCGACGGCCTTGCCGATTAGCGCCCGGGCCACGCCCTGCGCGCCTTCCTGCTCCCCTTCATAGACAAGCTCCACCTTGCCGGTCACGGCCGGCTC
The DNA here is from genome assembly GCA_963832985.1 of Rubricoccaceae bacterium. Taxonomy (GTDB): domain Bacteria; phylum Bacteroidota; class Rhodothermia; order Rhodothermales; family Rubricoccaceae; genus Rubrivirga. The sequence goes on along the minus strand of CAWHWG010000006.1, from coordinate 914,221 downwards.
GATGGCCTGGAGGTCACTGGCTCGGACCGTCGTCTCAGATTCGCCGTGGACGAGCGCTCGGCGCTCTGCCGCGCTGATCAAGTCCTCGAGGGCGGCGCGTGTCAGCCGCGCAGAGACACCCGACTTCTGATCCACGTACTCGGAGGCCCTGGCCTCGAAGGCGACCTGCTCCACGATCTCGCGGAAGATGTGTGGGACCGAGACCTTGACACCACCGTCACGGTCAGACCACGCTTCCTGGCGCGTAATCTCGACGCCGATGCCGAGCTCGCGCGGGTAGTGCGTCAGGATCTGCGAGTCGATGCGGTCCTTGAGCGGCGTGATGATCGAGCCGCGGTTGGTGTAGTCCTCGGGGTTGGCCGTGAACACCATCAGGACGTCGATCGGGATGCGGACGTTGAAGCCACGGACCTGGATGTCCTGCTCCTCCATGATGTTGAGCAAGCCGACCTGGATGCGCGGCTGCAAGTCCGGCAGCTCGTTGATCGCGAAGATGCCGCGGTGCGTGCGCGGGATAATGCCGAAGTGGATCACCTCCTCGTCGGCGTATGTCAGCTTGCGCGTCGCCGCCTTGATCGGATCGATATCGCCAATGAGGTCGGCGATGGACGTGTCCGGCGTCGCCAGCTTCTCACCGTAGCGCTTGCTCCGGTGGAGCCACTCGATGGGCGTGTCCTTGCCTTTCTCAGCGACCAGATCGCGGGCGTACTTCGAGACCGGCGCCATCGGGTCGTCGTGGATCTCGGAGCCGGCGACCTCCGGCACCCACTCGTCCATGAGCTGTGGCAACATCCGAACGATGCGGCTCTTGGCCTGGCCGCGGAGCCCAAGCAGGATGAAGTCGTGCCGGCCAAGGAGCGCGTTCTGGACCTGGGGAAGAACCGTTTTCTCGAACCCGAGAATGCCAGGGAAAGACATCCTCGCCGGACTGAATCTTGGCGATGAGATTGGCGCGGACCTCGTCCTTCACTGAGCGCGGCCGGTAGCCGCTGGCCTCGAGGTCGCCGAGCGTCGAAATCTGGGGGGCGTCTGCCATCGGGGGGATCGTGCTTTGTTCAGCGACTCAGCACGCGGCCCACCGTGTGCCGTTCCGCCTCTATGCCCGCCGATACCTGAGCACGCGCTAGGACTTTCCCCACGAGTTCGGCTCGCGTCGCGGCTACTCTCCGTTTGTCAGCCGATCACATTTCCCTCCGACCCAGGCGCCCTGCGTCTCCCATCTTGTCGGAACGGCTGACCAGTCTGCTCGCAACGTTGGAGTCCACGCGTCAAGCGTGGGCTCTACGCTGCCAGCGGTTCGCTTGGGGTCGGGTTAGAGCATCGGGGATTGGACCCATAGGACGGCCTTCTGGATGAGCTCGGGGATCGTCTCGATGTCCAGCTTCCGCTTGAGATTGGCACGATGGCTTTCGATGGTCTTCGGGCTCAGACCAAGTATCTCAGCGACTTCTCGCGTCGTGTTTCCACGCCCGATGAGCTCAAAAACCTCGAGCTCCCGGTCCGAGAGTCGGTGTGCAGAGGATGAGGGGCGACCGTTGACTTCCATCCAACCATCGACGAGGCGGGCCTGAAGCGCATCGCTGAGGTAGAGCCCCCCGCCGGCCACCTTCCGGATCGCCACGCCAACGTAGCGAGCCGACTCGTGCTTCATCAGGTACCCCTGTGCTCCGGCGCGCAATACGCGCTCGCCGTAGAGATCCTCCTCGTGCGCCGATACGACCAGGATCCGGCTCGGAAGCTCCAGCGCGACCAGCCGCTTGATGAGCTCGACGCCGCTTACACCGGGCAGTTGGAGGTCCAGCAGCACCACGTCTGGCTTCAGGGACTCGATCAATGAGAGTGCATCCTCGGCCGTCGACGCAGCACCGTATGAGTTTGAGATCGTCTTCGAGATGGATCAGACTCTCGTATCCCTCCCGCATGACGGGATGGTCTTCGACGATGAAAACGGTTTTTTGAGTGCTTGTCATGAGTCTGTGGGAGGTACCTGAACGTCGACGAGATAAGAAGGGACACAGAGCGTCACGCGCGTTCCAACGCCAGGCTCTGCGTGGATCGCAAACGTGCCTCCGATGAGTGCGAGACGCTCGCGCGAGCTTGCCAGCCCAAAGCCGGGACCCACCACGTCCGGGTCGAAGCCTTCGCCCTCATCGATAATATCGAGGCAGACATCCCGACCGTCCGCCCGGACCACGATTCGAGCGGTATCGGTGCCGGAGTGCTTAACCACGTTGAAGAGAATCTCGCGCGCGACGCGGATGAGGAGCGCCTGCGACGAGGGGTTCATGACGACATCGATGTCGCCTTCAACGAGGACTTCCAAGCCATGCGCGTCGTGGAAGCGATGTGCCACCCAGTCCATGGCGCGCTCCAAGCCCTCTCCACTAAGCGTTGATGGGCTGAGGTCCACGGAGAGCGTACGACACGTCTCAACGGCACGAGCAAGGGCGCTGTCTACTTGTCGAGTGAGTGACTGGGCAGCCTCGCCCTCGGAGCGCTGGAGCGCGGCGAGCTTCGCCTGAGCGCCGTAAAGGATCTGCTGGAGATCGTCGTGGAGGACAAGCGCGAGCCGCTGGCGCTCGGTGTCTTCGGCGCGCGTGAGTTCGGCGGCGAGCGCGCGCACCTGTGCCGTGCGCTCGGAGACACGCACCTCGAGGTCGTCGGTGAGCATGCGAAGCTCGGCTTGAGCTCGCGTGAGCTCGGTGATGTCCTGCAAAGCGACCGTCACCGCAATCACGCGACCCTCTTGGAGGACAGGCTGCACGTAGACGAGAAAGTCACGGAGATCATCAGGGTTGCTGGGCGCCGCCACCTGGACCGGGACTCCCAGTCGAGGCTCGCCCGTCGCTATCACCTCGTCGATAAGGGGGTCCGTGATCTCGCCGAGCGCGGGAAAGAGACTCTCTGCGTGCTGCCCGACAAGCGCCTCGGCCGGGCGACCTGCGAAACGCTCCACTGCCGCGTTGACGCGGAGGAAGCGGCCGTCAAGGTCCAGCACGGAAACGGAAAGCGGAACCGCGTCGAAGTACGCTTCGATCTCGCCCAGGCGCAGCCCCGCCTGCTCCATCGCTTCGTGAAGCGGGCTGGTGTCGTAGACGATGCCCGAGAGCGTGCCCGCATCATCGTTGCCAGCCCGAAAGCGGCCACGTACCTCGATCCAGCGCGTCACGTCGTCGTCGCCCTGGATGCGAACGTTGAACTGGAACGTCGGGTCGTCGAGACGCTCTCGATGGCAGCCTGGAGCTTTGCCTGTACCTCGGACACGTCGTCTGGATGGACGCGCGCGATGGCGGCGTCGAAGTCCAGCGGGCGAGAGAGCTGGGTGACGGCGAGCGTTCGATCGTCGAGGTCGTAGGACTGCGAGGCGAGGTCGAGAGACCACACGCCGACGCCGACGCTGTCGAGCACGAAATCGAGGTCGGCGAGGGCTTCGGCGCGCTCGCGCTCGGCGCGTTTACGGTCGGTGATGTCGCGCACGACGAGGCTGATGCCGCGCACGGCCCCGTCGGCGTCGAGGTCGGGGACGTAGCTGCAGAGCCAGTCGCGCTCGTCATCGGGGTCACGGGGAGTCGTCCCGCGGACCTCGATGTCCTCGACGGACTCGCCCGTCTCCAGAATCCGCAGGATGACCGGCGTCACCTCGTCGGACACGCCTGGGAGGAGCTCGACCGGCCTGCGCCCGATGTGAGCCTCGACGGGGAATCCGTTGATCTGGGCTAGGCGCTCGTTGATGCGACGGTAGCGGAGCTCCTGGTCCATGTACGCCAGCCCCACGGGCGCCGTGCCGTAGATGGCCTCGATCTCGGAGAGCTGCGCCGAGATGGTTTGCTCGGCCTCGGCGCGGCGGAGCGCCTCGGAGAGCACCGCCGCGACGGCCTCGACGAAATCGGTGTCGGCGTCGGAGAACGCTTGGGTGTGCGTGCTATGGACGCCCAAGACGCCCCACGTCTGGTCGCCGGGACCCTGTATGGGCACGCTCAGGCCGCTCTCGACGCCGTGGTCTCGTAGAAGGGACGGGGCTGAAAACCGCGTCTCGGCAGACGTCTCCGGAACGACGACTGCGCCCTCCGCGGCGAGCGTGTAGCCGGCCTGGGAGTTGATGTCGTCGGGGACGGTCGCCTCGCCGACGAGCCCGTCCTGCCAGCCGACGCCAGCCTCCAAGATCAGGTCGCCTTCGTCCGGACGATGCCGGAGCACCTTCGCCGCCTCGGCCTCGAGGGCGTCTACGGAGAGCGTGCACGCGAGCTCGAAGAGGTCGGCGGTGGCCGTACCCTGGAGCGCGACACGCCCGAGCTCGGCGACGGCGCCCTGCTGGGCGGCGCGGCGCGCGGTGTCGTCGCGTGCGGCCCGGAGGTCGGTCACGTCGACAAACGTCATCACGACGCCGTCGATGCGGTCGTCAATCGTGCGGTAGGGATTGAGACGCGCCGTGTACCACCGCCCGGTCTCGCTCTGGAGCTCTGTCTGCTCGGGCAGGAGGGTGTCAAGCACACGGCGAGCCGCGGCGCCGAGGTCGGCCTCGAGGAGGCGGTGGGCGATATGGCCGAACGGGCGGCCGGTGTCGCCGGGCAGCACATGGAAGAGGTCGGTCGCGCGTGGGGTATAGCGCGTGAGCTGAAGCGAGCGGTCGAGGAAGACGGTTGCGATCTCCGTCGAGGAGATGAGGTTCTGGAGGTCCGAGTTGGAACGCAGCAGCTCTTCAACCTTGTTCTTGAGCTCCTGGTTAACCGTCTGGAGCTCCTCGTTCGTGGACTGGAGCTCCTCTTTGCTCGTCTCGAGCTCCTCGGTCGTGGACTGGAGTTCCTCGTTGATCGACTGGAGCTCCTCGTTCGAGGCGCGGAGCTCCTCGGTCGAGGTCTCGCTCTCCTCGACGGTGAGCTGGAGGCGCTGGCGCGTCTGCCGGAGCTCCTCCTCGAGCTGCGCCGCCGCCACGTCGAGAGTCGGGTCGTCGTCGTCCGGCGCGAGGTGCCCGCCGAGCACAGCAACGGTCTCGGGGTCGAGCTCCACAAAGACGACCTCGGCCAGGCCGTCCTGCGCCGCGGCGCCGCCGACGGGCCCGACGCGGAGGCGCGTGACGCGCTCCCGCCCTCCGACCTCGACGCGCTGGAACCGCGTTTCCGTGACCCCGCCGGCTGAGAACGCGCGGAAGAGCGCCGCCCGGAGGTCGAGCCGGAACGCACTCAGCACCTTGTCGACCACGTTCTGGCTGATCGGCCCCTCACGGTCGTGGAGGTAGGCGCCGGCGTCGCCGAAGACGTGGGTGATGTCGTAGTGCTCGTCGACGAGCAGGCGCGGCGGGGCGTAGCGCTCGAGCGTCCAGTCGCGGTAGCGCTCGACGAGTCCCTCGCGGGGCGGGTCCGAAGCGCCGGAGCGGGGCGGCTCGCCGCGGCGGCCGTCGCCGCCGCTGAGAGTGGGCACCGCGGACCGTGCCGCCGACGTCGCGGCGGAGATAGACGCGAGCAGCCTTGTCCGTCGGGTACGAACCCCTTCGAGAGCAGCGACGGCCCCTCGGCGGCGCCCAGGAACAGCTGGCCGTCTGGGCGGAGCGCGTAGTGGAACGTGGCGAAGACGCGCTCCTGGACCGGACCGGTTGAAGTAGATCAGCACGTTCCGGCACGCCACAAGGTCGAGGCGCGAGAACGGCGGATCCGAGAGCAGGTTGTGGTGGGCGAAGAGGACGACCTGGCGGAGCTCGGCTTTACGCGGACGCCCGCGGCGTCGGCGTCGAAGAAGCGGCGCAGCCGCTCCGGCGACACGTCGGCGCGGCGACCTCGGCGTAGTGGCCCTCGCGCGCACGCGCCAGCGCCGCCTCGTCGATGTCCGTGGCGAAGACCTGGATGTCCGGCGGGTCGGCGAGCGTGTCGCGGTGCTCGCACAGGAGCATCGCGATGGAGTACGCCTCCTCGCCCGTCGCGCAGCCGGCCACCCAGACGCGGACCTGGTCGCGCGGGCCCTTCCCTCGAACAGCGCCGGGATGACGTCGGCCTCGAGGGCGTCGAAGGCCTCTGCGGTCGCGGAAGAACTGCGTCACCGAGATGAGGAAGTCGCGCAAGAGCGCCTGGACCTCCTCGGGGTGGGCAGCGGAGGAAGGCCGCGTAGCCGGGGAGGTCGGGCTGGCCGGTCACCTGGAGGCGCCGCGCCAGGCGCCGCAGGATGGTCGACCGCTTGTAGTCGGAGAAGTCGTGGGCGGTGCGCTCGCGGAGGTGGGCGAAGATGGCCTGGAGCGCCTGGTGCTCGTCCTCGGGGAGCTCCGCGTCCGGCGTCTCGGCAGCGCCACCAGCCCATCGGCGTCGCGAATGCGGACGAGGTGCTCGGCGAGCGCCGCTGCGGTCGCCTGCACGTCCACGAGGTCAGTGTCGACGGCACTGCGCGGCATGCCGTCGTACTCGGCGTCGTCCGGGGCCTGCGCCATGGTGAGGCCGCCGCGCTCCTTGACGGCCTTGAGGCCAAGTGATCCGTCCGATCCGGTGCCCGATAGGACGATGCAGACGGCGCGCGGGCCGACGTCCTCGGCGAGCGAGCGGAAGAAGTGGTCCACGGCGGCCGGGCGCCCGCGGTCGCGGTGGGCCTCGACGAGGTGGAGGTGGCCGTCCTCGATCTCGAGGTGCTTGCCCGGCGGGATGACGTAGACGCGGTTGGGCTCCACGAGCGGATGGTCCGTCACCTGCGTAACGATCATCTCGGTGCGCGTCTGGATGATCGCGGCGAGGGTGCTCTCGTGGTCCGGCGAGAGGTGCTGCACCAGCACGAAGGCCATGCCGGGCCGCGCCGGGAGCGCGGAGAAGAACTCCTGGAAGGCGCGGAGCCCACCGGCTGACGCGCCGATCCCGACCACGGGGAACGCGTCAACGTCCTTGGCGCGCGAGTCGACGAGACCGTCGATGCGCGAAGGGGTATCACTCTCTGACGAGCCACCGGACGCAGACTCCTGATCCTCCCCTAGATCGTTGTTTTTCGTCGGTTCCGTCATCGGGAGAATGTCCAGCCGGAGCTACGGTGACAGATTTGCGCGAACGCGAAAGTGAAGCCCATGCCCTCGGGGTGCATCAGGGATTTCCCCATGGTTCTTTATTTCTCATTCTACCGAAGGACTCCAGACTGCGCTTTTCAATCTCAAGCCTTTGATTATTTACAAGTTGATATACCTGACCCTTCCGACTCCCTCGAGACGCCTAGCGAGCTCTGGTCGATGTGGAACGGTTCTCTTTAACTCTAGACTTGAGAAGACACAGCTCGCAAGGACACTACCGCGACAGGCGCTCGAGCTCCGCCCGCGCACGGCGGTAGCGATCCCGCAGTCTCGGCGCCTCGACGCCCTGGTACGCGACCTCGAAGGAGGCGTCCGACTCGTCGAACACACGTAACAGGTCGCGCGCCGCCGACCTCGAGGACGGCGCATCGACGCTACCGACCTCGCCGATCCAGACGGGTGCCGTGTGCGCGAACGGGTACGTCGCCATCGAGGGCCAGTCGGCCGGCTCGTCGCCGACGGCGCGGATCGCGACCCACCCCGCGTTGGGAAGCACGACCGTGCCGCGGTACGCACGCTGCGTCGCGCCGCCCTCGAGGCCGGGCAGAGTCTCGACGACGCGGCCGTTGACGACGACCTCGACGCGGTCCACGGGCACGGCAGACGACAGCTCGAGCGTCCACTCCGTCGCCCCAGACGTGACGACGCCGCCCGGCCCGACGCCGCCGATCTCGGCCTCGAGCATCGGGCCGGTCGTGACGAAGCTGCGGCCCGCCTTCAGGCCCTCGAGGTAGCTCCCGAGATCCGCTTCGGAGCGGACGTAGGCGCGGGCGGTTCCGGGCGCCATCGTGCGGAAGAAGTTGCTCATCACGTCGCTGCCAGCCATCGGGATCACGACGCGGCCGATGTTGAGCAGGCGGTACCACAGTCTCGGACGTGCCGAGATCATCGGTCCACAAGCACACGACCTCGAGGCCGTCGAGGTCTCCCAAGACGCCGTCGGCGACGAGCGCGGCGGGGACGTAGCCGAGCGTGAGCACCGAACGGGTCGCGGTCGCCGACCGGGTGGACGTAGGTCGCGATGCCGCCCTCGCGGCGGGCGTGAGCCGTGACCTCGGCGTTCTCGCGGTCGTCGCGGCTGTACACCGAATAGCCCGGCCCCCAGATCCAGGGAAAGAACAGGGTCTCGGTGCCCACCAGCCCGACGTGCCCGAAGAAGTGCGACCGCACCTCCTGCCCCATCGCAAGGATCGGGAGTCCGTCCTCGAGGGACTGCCCCCACCGCTCGTCGTCGACGTAGCGCGTGTCGAGGTTCGCCACGAGCGGCGTGCCGATGTCCAGGCCCTCGCCCTCGAGGACAGGGCGCAGGTCCCCAAGGTCGAGCGCGTACGGGCCGCCGTAGTTGAGGTGGAAGTGCTGGTCGCCGGAGACCCAGCCGTCGGCGTCCCACACGGCCTCGAGGTCGAGCGTGACGACGGTGGTCTGGCCGGCCTCGACGGTGGCCTCCGTCTGTGCGAGCGGTGTCTCGAGACCCTGGACCGCCATCGCTAGTGCGCGACCGACCGGGACCTCGACGGAGACCTCACCTGGCGAGTAGCTGTACACGAGTCCGTTCTGGCCGTCGAACCACGCTTGTTCGTCGGGGAACGCCGGGTGGAGGCCGTCGGCCGTCTCCGTGACGATGGTCACGCGTGCCGGGGCGGCTCGGCCGCCCATCGTCGTGCGAACGGTCAGCGTCCCGGTCTCGACGCCCCAGTCCCACGCCGTCACCTCGACCTCGACGGGTGTACCGCCGCCGACGGGAATCCGCATCAGGCGAAACCGCTCTTGATCATCGGCCTGCGAGTAGTAGACGTGCTGGCCGTCGACGCTCCAGGCGGGCTCGAGGGCGGGTGCCTCGCCAGTGACCAGCCGCACCGTCGCGTCGGGGCCTAGAGGTCCATCAGCACCAGATCCCAGCCGTCGTCGCGGGGGACCGACATCGCGAGCGTGTCCGGCCGTCGGGCGAGAGCGCGGGACGCGACTGCGACAGGATGCCGCCGGCGAACACGTAGCGCTCGTCGCCGGAGTCCGTACGCAGGCGGACCTCGTCGAGGCCGTAGCCCTTGGCGAGGTACACAACGCCGCCCTCGAAGGGCTGGGCCGAGAACGCGAGTTCGCCGTCTCCTTGGGTCAGCGTCTCGCTCGTGCCGTCCTCGAGGTCGAGCCGCCGCAGGCCGATGCCCATCGAGGTCGCGGCCGAGTAGATCATCGCCCGCCCGTCGGGCGTGAACGCCGGGTCGAGCTCGATGCCACGTTCGCTGGCGACGACGCGCTCAGTCTCGTCCTCGAGGTCGAGCACCACGATGTCCGTCTCTCGGCTGTTGTCGCGCACGAACGCGAGCGACCGCCCGTCGGGCGACCACGCCGGCCTCGAGTCGACGCCCGATTCCTCGGTGATCCGCCGGGCCGTTCCGGCCTCGAGGTCGAGGAGCCACAGCCAGCCCTTCGAGGCGAACGCGAGCGAGCGTCCGTCGGGCGACGGCGCCGGGTCGGTGATCCCGGCGCTGGCCGTGGGCAGGTTGAAGCCCTCGAGGTAGACGTGGTGCGAGTAGCCGGGGACGGCAGGGTAGCGGTTCGTCCACTGCGCGTGGGTCGGCGCGGCGGCGAACGCGAGAACGAGAAGCAGGAGGCAGCGCATGGACTCGAGGGCGTGGAGGACCAAGATCGTCCTCGAGGGCGGAACAGCGACCTCGAGGACGCGGCCTAGCTTTCCGCCATGCGACACGCCATCCTCGACACGCCCCTCGGACCGCTCCTTTTGGTTTCCGACGGCCAGGCGTTGACCGCCGCCACGTTCGACGAGCACTCCGCCGCCGACCTCTCGGCTGGGCACCGACGCCGTCCTCGAGGACGCGAGCCGCGCCCTCGAGGCCTACTTCGAGGGCGAGCCGGTCGTATTCGAGGTGCCGCTGCGGCTGGGTGGCACGCCCTTCCAGGAAGAGGTCTGGGCCGCGCTGTCGCGACATCCCGCACGGCGAGACGATCAGCTACGGCACGCTGGCCGCGAGGGTGGGAAAGCCGCTCGGCGCGCAGGCAGTCGGGGCGGCGAACGGTGCGAACCCGGCGGCGGTCATCGTGCCGTGCCACCGCGTCGTCGGGGCAGACGGATCGCTGGTGGGCTACGCGGGCGGCCTCGAGCGGAAGCGTGCCCTGCTCGACCTCGAGAGCCGCCAGCAGTCACTGTTCTAGCGGCCTCGAGGTCGACGCCGGGCTACGGCAGGTACGGCCACGGCGTGCCCTTCGTCCAGCAGAACCTGGTTGACGTGCACCACGCCGTCCTCGAGGTCGAGGTACACGTCGGCGAGGTAGCGACCGTACTTGCCCGCCTTGGTGGAGTCGATCAGGATGGGCGCACCGACCGCCATCAGCTCGCGGAGCCGGTCGCGCGCCGCGACACCTGCTGCTTTCGTCTCGGCGGTGCCGCCTCGGATCTCGGGCGTGTTGATGCCGAACATGCGGAAGCTGACGTTCTTGAGCCACGCCGAGAAGCCGAGGTCCACGTCGGCGCGGAACGTGTCGCCGTCGTAGACGGACGCGACAGTGGCGCGGTAACGGTAGTCGGGATGCATGACGTCGAGGGCGGGCGTTCTGCAGGATACCGGCGCCCTCGAGGACGGCTCAGGCGGTCTTCGCTGCGGCCTCGAGGGCGCGCCGCATCGCGTCGAAGCCGTTGGCGCGGTTCGGCGACAGGTGCTCGGCGAGCCCGATCTCCTTGGGAAACCAGACCTCGACGGCGCGAGCCTCCTCGGCCTCGAGGCCGTCGAACACGCGGACCAGCAACGACGCCAAGCCGCGCACGATCTGGCTCTCGGAGTCGGCGCGGGCGCGGAACGTGTCGCCCTCGAGGTCGGCGTCGAGCCAGACGCGCGACTGGCAGCCGCGGACGAGCCGGTCATCGGTCTTGGCGTCGTCGGGCAGCGGGTCCATCGCCTCGCCGTGCTCGATGACCTGCTGGAAGCGGAGCATCCAGTCGTCGAGAAACGAGAACTCGTCCACGATCTCCTGCTGGCGGCGGTCGGATTCGGTCATGGGTGGTTCAGAGTTCAGAGGTTCGGGGTTCAGGGTTCGCGAGGGCAGACCATCGCGACAGCCATCGGCCTCGAGGTCGCCGCACGACTCTCGGCAGTGCCGACGTGCGAAGCATCGCAGTACACGAACCCTGAACCTATCCCAGCAGCGCGCGGACGGTCCCGAGGCCCTCGACAAGCGCGTCGACGTCGGCGCGGGTGTTATAGAACGCGAACGAGGCGCGGACCGTGCCCGGCACCTCGAAGCGGTCCATGATCGGGCTGCGCGCAGTGGTGGCCCGTGCGGACCGCGATGCCCGAGCCGGTCGAGGACGGAGCCGGCGTCGTACGGGTGGATGTCGTCGACCAGGAACGAGATGGCGCCGGCCCTCTTCTTCGGGGTGCCGACGAACCGCATGCCCTCGACCTCGAGGAGCCGCGCCTCGGCGTACGCGATCAGGTCGTCCTCGTACGCCGCGATGGCCTCCATGCCGACGCCCTCGAGGTAGTCCAGCGCCGTCCCCAACCCGATACCGCCCGCGACGTGGGGCGTACCGGCCTCGAACTTCGAGGGCAGCCCGGCGAACGTGGTCCCCTCGAACGTCACGCGGTCGATCATGTCGCCGCCGCCCTGATACGGCGGCAGCCTCTCGAGCCACTCCTCGCGACCCCACAACGCGCCGATGCCCGTCGGGCCGAACGTCTTGTGGCCGGAGAAGACGAAGAAGTCCGCCCCGAGCGCCTGCACGTCGACTGGCGCGTGCGGCACGGCCTGCGCGCCGTCCACCAGCACCGCCGCTCCGACGGCGCGCGCGGCCTCGATGATCGGCTCGAGATTCGACGACCGTGCCGAGCGCGTTCGACGTGTGCGTCACCGCGACCACCTTCGTCTTGTCCGTGATCACGTCCTCGAGGACGGACAGGTCGAGGTCGCCGGAGTCGAGGGCGGGAATCACGCGCAGCGCCGCGCCGGACCGCTGGCACGCCATCTGCCACGGGACGATGTTGGCGTGGTGCTCGAGGGCGGTCACCACGACCTCGTCGCCGGCCTCGAGGAGCGTCGCGAACCCGTGGGCGACCAGGTTGATGGCCTCGGTCGTGCCGCGCGTGAACACGATCTCGTGCGCGTGCTCGGCGCCGAGATGACGCTGGACGGAGCGCCGGGCCGTCTCGTAGTTCTCGGTCCCGTCGGCGCTCAGGAAGTGGACGCCGCGGTGCACGTTGGCGTTTTCGTTCGTGTAGTACGCCGCCAGACGCTCGAGAACGACGCGCGGCTTCTGCGTCGTCGCCGCGTTGTCGAGGTAGACGAGCGGGCGCCCGTCGTAGACGGTCCGGTCGAGGATCGGGAAGTCGGCCCGCAGGCGGTCGACGTCGAATAGCGTGGTGTCGGTCATGGCATCGAGGGCGTGCCCAAAGAGTAGCCGCGAACGGCGCATCCCTTTCGCAAGCCCCGACGATTTCCGACCTCGAGGGCGAGTCCGGTCGTGACACCTCCCCCGACCTCGAGGCTTCCCACTACAGGCTGACCAGCCTCACCTCTGTGATGAGGTTCACCACGTCGACGTCCGTGCAGTCCATGTCCCCCTCGCACGATGCCGCCATCACGTTGCTCTCCTCCTCCTCCACAATGACGATGTTCTGTCCCTGAAGGATGTCCATCTCGCAGATCTCGAAGCTCGCCTCCCGATCAATGGCGGGTCCATCCTCGAGGGTCGGCTCGAGACTGAGGTAGCACGCGCGGTCTCCCGCCTGCGCACTGGCGACGTAGTAGAGCGTCTGGCCGGGCTCCAACCCGAGCGGGTTGTCATCGTCGCCATCCTCCGGGGCCATCGCAGACTCCATCTCTGCATCGTCCACGATCTCTGCGTCGGCGTCCTCCAGCATGGCGTCCGTTGTCTCGTCCACAACGAGAGGATCGTCGGTGACGACCGTGGTCTCGTCTCCACCACATCCGACGAGAGGGAGAAGTCCGAGAGTGAGAGCAGCTGCGAGAATGCGCATGAGCGTGAGAGGCGTTGGGGTAAGAGCCGAGGATACAGCGTCTTGCTTGATGAGCAACCCTGGCTTGGGAGATGCCCGCGATGCGCGTCGCTGGCGCCTCGAGGACGGCGCCGCCCTCGAGGTCAGACACAGAAACGCCTCGTGCCGGAGCTCCAGCACGAGGCGTCGATATCGGTGGCCCGGACGGCTACATCACGGCTACGATCTTGCGGCGGATTTCGGCACGCGACTCGTCAGTCTTGGTCTGAATCAGGGTGACCATCTTGCGGAGGCCGCCGCGGGTCTTCTTCATTCGGTCGTCGTCGAACTCGACGTCGGACCACATGGCCTTGATGCGGTCTCGTACTTGGCGCCAGTCTCGGTTCATCTTCGGGGTAGCCATCGGGCAGTGCGCCTCACGCGCAGTCGGTTGTGTCTCTAGTGTCTTTCTTATTAACGACATAGAGACGAAAGAGTTGCCACCGATATCCTCGAGGGCGCGTGCGCGACGTGGGCGGGCGACCTCGAGGGCGATGCCGTGCCGGCGTTCTCGCTTCCTCTTCGCCCGGTCGCAGGAGCCGCGAGGCGCCCGACGGGTAGCTTCCCCGACCTCGATTACGCCCGCTGACGAATGCAGATTACACTCCCCGACGGCTCCACCCGCGACCTCGAGGCCGGCGCCACCGGCCGCGACCTCGCCCTGTCCATCTCTGCCGGCCTGGCCCGCGCCGCGCTCGCCGTCGAGGTCACACACGACGGCACGACCGAGGTCCGCGACCTCGACCGGCCGCTCCCAGACGGCGCGACGGTCGCGATCCTGACGTGGGAGCAGGACGGCGGCAAGCAAGCCTTCTGGCACTCCTCGGCGCACCTGCTTGCCGAGGCCCTCGAGGCGCTGTACCCCGGCGTCAAGCTGGGCATCGGGCCGGCCATCGAGACGGGATTCTACTACGACGTCGATCTGAGCGAGACCGACCACCCGGTCCTGTCCTCCGACGACTTCCCGGCCATCGAGAAGAAGATGATCGAGCTGGCGCGGACCGATAGCTCGTTCGAGCGCCGCGAGGTCTCCAAGACCGACGCCATCGCGCACTTCGAGGAGAAGGCGGATCCGTACAAGCTGGAACTGCTCGACGGCCTCGAGGACGGCCAGATCACCTTCTATCAGCAGGGCTCCTTCGTCGACCTGTGCCGCGGGCCGCACATCGCGTCCACCAAGCCCATCAAGGCCGTCAAGGTCATGTCGCTGGCAGGCGCGTACTGGCGCGGCGACGAGTCGCGTCCGCAGTTGACGCGGATCTACGGCGTGACCTTCCCCAAGCAGAAGCTCTTGGAGGAGTACCTCGAACGACTGGAGCTCGCGAAGCAGCGCGATCACCGCAAGCTGGGTAAGGAGCTCGAGCTGTTCATGTTCTCCGACAAGGTGGGACCGGGCTTGCCGATCTGGCTCCCGCGCGGCGCCCGCCTCCGTGAGACGCTCGTCAACTTCCTCAAGGACGAGCAGGTCAAGCGCGGCTACGACCCGGTCGTGACGCCGCACATCGGCCGCCTCGACCTCTTCCGTACATCTGGGCACTACCCGTACTACTCGGACTCGCAGTTCCCGCCGATGCTGGAGTCGGGCAGCGCCACGATTCCGCACGGTGAGGACCCGGACTCGAGGTCGCACGACGGGCATGAGGAAGAGCAAGGCTACTTGCTCAAGCCGATGAACTGCCCGCACCACACCCAGATCTACGCCCACAAGCCGCGCTCGTACCGCGACCTGCCGGTCCGCCTGGCGGAGTTTGGGACGGTCTACCGATACGAGCAGTCCGGCGAGTTGGGCGGGCTCACGCGCGTCCGCGGCTTCACGCAGGACGACGCCCACGTCTTCTGCACGCCGGACCAGGTCAAGGCCGAGTTCAAAGACGCCATCGACCTGACGATGGTGGTCCTTCGCGCCCTCGACTTCCAAGACTTCACGGCCCAGGTCTCGCTCCGCGATCCGAACAACACCGAGAAGTACATCGGCGACGCGGCACAGTGGGACGCCGCTGAGCAGGCCATCCGCGAGGCTGCAGCGGAGGTCGGCATCGACACCATCGAGGAGGAGGGCGAGGCCGCGTTCTACGGGCCGAAGCTCGACTTCATGGTCAAGGATGCCCTCGGACGAAGCTGGCAGCTTGGCACGGTCCAGCTCGATTACAACCTGCCGGAGCGGTTCGACCTCGAGTACATCGACGAGAACGACGACCGCGTGCGCCCCGTCATGATCCACCGTGCGCCGTTCGGGTCGCTCGAGCGGTTTATCGGCGTCATGCTGGAGCATACGGGTGGCAACCTGCCGCTGTGGCTCGCGCCGCTTCAGGTCCAGGTCCTCCCCATCACGGACGCCCAGAACGACTACGCCCAGTCCATCGCTGCCGACCTCGAGGCCGCCGGCCTGCGCGTCGAGGTCGACACGCGGAGCGAGAAGGTGGGACGCAAAATCCGGGACGCGGAAGTGTCGAAGGTGCCCGTCATGCTCATCATCGGCAAGAACGAGGCAGAGGCGGGGACGGTCAGCGTGCGGCGCCACGGGCTCGGCGACGAGTCGGACCAGGGCACTCAGTCGCCGGATGCGCTTCAGCATGCGCTGCTGGATGAGATCGCCCGCGGACTCGGACGCGCGTAGCTCCGACCGTCCTCGAGGACGGCGCCTCCACGTCCGTCAGACAAAACAGCGGCCCGGCCTCGATGGAGGCCGGGCCGCTGTATGAAACGGAACGTCGGGGTTAGCGCAGCACCGTGAACCGGGCAGTCGCCACCTCGGCCTCGTCGGCCATCCGCACGCGGACCAGATACGTCCCGGCGCCGAGCGACGCGCCCTCGAGGGCGACCGTCTGGCCGGCTCCGGCAGGGAGTGCCATCGACTGCGAGAGCACCTGACGGCCGAGCACGTCGAACACCTCGAGGGTGATGTCTCCTGCGGCAGGAAGCGAGACGCGGAGACCGACGGTTCCGGTGGTCGGGTTCGGTGTCGGCACCACCTCGAGGGCGCCGGCGTCTGCGCCGTCCTCGACGGGCGTGGCGGCTCCGCGCACGAAGGTGACGGCGGCGACCTCGCCGATGCTGCGGAAGCTTCCGTCCGAAGACACCGCTCGGTGATAGACCGTCACCGACTGCCCAATGCCGACACCAGCCGCTCCGAGAAGCGTGTTGAGGGCTCCCACAGTCGTAGTGTACGTCGCCGTAGCGCCCGCGTCGGCATCGAGGACGACGGTATCGAACGACTCCTCGAGGGCGACCTGCCAGCGGTAGGCGAGCGTGTTGGCGTTGCGGTCGCCACCGGCCCAGGTAATCGTGATCTCGGTGGCACCGCTGCCGTCGAGCGACACCGTGGCTGCGTCCTCAGGAGACGTAATCGTCGGCGTCACCGGAGCGAGGTTTGTGCTGGCGAGCACCTGCCCGCGAACCTCGCCGCTTCCATTGGCTACGCTGTGGACGTTGACGTAGTAGCCGCCGGACAAGAACGCAGCGCGCTGCTCGCTCGTCAGCGACACCGTGGTCTCGATGGACCCCGAACGGCCGTCGGTGCCGACGGTGACCGGGAGTGGGAAGATGACGCCTCCGTTCGCGCCGACACCGGCGAGATGGAGGTGAGCGCCGACCTGCGGGTTGAACGCCGACTCGAGGCCGCGGAACTCGCCCGTGACGCGAAGCGATGTCCCGTCGAGGAGCAAAAGCGCACCACCGCGACCGGCGGTCTCCACGCCAGGGACCTCGTTGAAGCCGGCCAACCAGGCTTCCAGGGGCCGCACAACCAATGGCAGGGCCTGCCCACGGATCTCGCCACCGGGCTGCCCGTCGCTGTGGATGTTGGTGTAATAGCCACCTTCGATGAAGGTCTGCGCGTCGCCGTCCCCGAGGTCAAACTGGTTGACGGCGGGATCGAACGTCCCGCTCCGCTCGTCGGCACCGAGGGCCGTGGTGAGGGAGAACTGAACGCCTCCGTTGGCACCGGCTGGCGCCTCGTGGAGGTGGGCTCCGCCACCGGCCTCCTCCCGGAATCCGCTCTCGAGGCCGGAGAAGGCGCCACTCACGATCAGACGGCTTCCGGAGATCTCGACGATCGCTCCTCCCAGTGCCTGGGACCCATTAGACGGCACCTCGGCGCGTCCTGACAGGTTCGAGCGAAGCTGCGTCGATGACGAGGGGATCACCTGTCCGCGGATCTCGCCGGCCCCCACGTTCACCGAGTGGACGTTGGCGTAGATCTGCCGGCCCTGGAGCGCGGCGAGCTGAGCGTCCTCGAGGACGACCGTGTTGCCTGTCGTGGAGTAGGTCGCCGACCGGTTGTCGGAAGCGAGCGTCGGGGTGAGGGCGTAGGTCACGCCTCCATTCTGGCCGGCATAGCCGATGTGGAGGTGAGAGCCCACATTCGCGTTGTAGTCGCTCTCGAGGCCGGAGAAGGCACCCGTCGCGGTCAGCTGGCGGCCGACCAACTCGAGGGCGAGGCCACCGAATGCAGCACTTCCGTTGGCTGGCACTTCGTTCGAACCACCGAGCGCGACGGTGAAGGGCACCGCGGCGGCGTTGAGCGCCTGCCCGCGAATCTCGCCGGACGCGTAGGCCTCCGAGTGGATGTTGACGTAGATCATCCGGGCGCTGAGCGCCGCGGCGAGATCGTCCGACGCTGCAGGCTGGTTGTCAGCAAGCGCGAAGACGCCATCGCCATCGCTTCCGCTGTCGAGCGTCACCGCGAGCGGGACGAGGACGGACCCGTTCTGACCCGCGAACGCTACATGCAAGTGCGCTCCGACCGCTTCGTTGAAGTCGTCGAGGCCGGCGAAGCTTCCCGTCACCGTGGCGACGCCGTCCTCGAGTTCGATCACGACGGCACCTCCAGCGAGCGAGGGAACCGCCGGGACCTCGGCGCTTCCAGAGAGGACCGCGCGGAACGTAGTAGAGCCCGCCGAGACAAGCTGCCCTCGGATCTCACCCGAGCCGTTGTCCACACTGTGGACATTGACGTAGAGACGGCGCTCTGAGAGGGCGGCCGACTGCTCCGCGGTGAGCGTATACGTGTTGGTCGCGGGCAGGAACGTCCCGCCTCGGTTGTCCGCGTCGAGGGTCGGGGCGAGAGGAATTGTGACGCCCCCATTCCGGCCGGCGTAGCCGATGTGGAGGTGAGAGCCGACGTTCGCGTTGTAGTCGCTCTCGAGGCCGGAGAAGGCACCGGTGACGGTCAGCGTCGTGCCATCGAGGTCGGCGATGACGGCGCCGGTCGCGCTCGAGGTCGTCACGGGGACTTCGTTGCCGCCGGAGAGCGTGGCCCGGTACGCTGTCGCGGCTGTCGGGACCAGCTGTGCCCGGACTTGACCGCCCGGGAAGGCTTGCGAATGGATGTTGACGTAGACCTGACGCCGGGCCAGAGCCTCCGCTTGATCAGCCGTGAGCGTGTAGGTGTTGTTGGCCGCGACGAATGTCCCGCCACGGTTGTCGGCATCCAGCGTCGGCGACAAACCGATGGCGACGGGCCCCGCTTGGCCAGCGTACCCGATATGAAGGTGAGACGCGGCGTAAGGCGTATCGAACCCGCCGAACTGACCTGTCACGGTGAGTGTCGTGCCGTTCAGGACAGCGGTCACCTCTCCGCTGCCTAGCGAGACATTGGGGGTGGGAGCCTCGTTGCTTCCGCTCAGTGCCGCGGTGTACGAGATCTGAGCGTGGACAGAGGCGGCACCGAGAAAGGCGCCGATAACGGCAAGTAGCCGAAGGCTTCGGAATAACAATGGCATAAGAAGGGGAGTCATGAAGGAGAGCTCCGACAACCGCCCCTGGGACCCGTAGATCCGTCTGGGCAACCGACAAGGGGAAACCCGACCCGAATAGGTGCTCGTCCTACAGGATTGAGGCCTTTTTCGCTCATTTGAGGCGGTTGGCTGCCGCACAGGACGACCGCGGGCACTTCCGACGACGCGGCGGGGTAGAGCCGCCATGACCCGATCTGCCTGGCTTGCCGCTGCCTTCCTCACCCTCGCAGGATGCGGCCCCGCCAAAGCCCTCCTGACCGACGTTCTTTACGACGAGGTCGCCCTCGAGGACGCGCTCGTCCAGCCGGACCTCGCCTACATCGAGGACGGCGGCGACAAGCACCGCCTCGACCTCTTCCTTCCCGTCCCCGACTCGGCCAGCCGTCCGTGGCCGACAGTCGTGTTCATCCACGGCGGCGGCTGGACGGAGGGCGACCGCGCGCAGACCTTCGGCGGGGAGGACATCTACGGCAACGTCGGGCGGTTCTTCGCTGCACGCGGCATTGGCGCGGCGGTCGTCAGCTACCGGCTGATGCCCAACGTGACATGGCGCGAGCAGGTCGAGGACGTGGCCGCCGCCGTCGCCTTCGTGCAACGCCGCGTCGAGGCCGAGGGCGGCTCGTCCTCGAGGGTGGCGGTCATGGGCCACTCGGCCGGCGGCTACCTCGCGGCCTTCGTCGCCCTCGACGGGTCCGCCCTCGAGGACGCCGGGGCCGAGCCCGTCTGCGGCGCCGTCATTGTGAGCGGAGCCGCCCTCGACCTGACAGACGACGCGACGTGGGAGACCGGGACCGGGTTTGGCTACTACGCACGCCGGTTCTCGCCCTCGAGGACGGACATCGACGGCCCTCCTGCGGAGCCCTACGGCTGGCAGACGGACGCCTCGCCAGCGAGCTACGTCACGCCGGAGGCCCCGCCGTTTGCCATCGTGTACGGCGACGGTGAGGAGGAGCTGTTTCAAACGCAGGCAAACGCGCTCGCCCGCGCCCTCGAGGACGAAGACATCCCGCACTCCGTCGCCATCATGCCCGTCTTCAACCACGAGGCGGGCGTATTCAACCTGAGCCGAGACGACAAGGTCGCCGGGGCGGAGGCGCTCCGGTTGGTTCGCGACGCGTGCGACTGACCGACCTCGAGGTCGGCTACACCACCTGCGTTCCGTTCGCGACCGACCGGTCGGGCCGCAGCACGACGGCGCCCTGGCTCGGGCTCACCGCCGCCAGCACGACGGCACTTGCGCCGCGCGTCACCACCACGACCTGCGTACCCAGGAGATCGTCCGGTCCGTAGTTCTCTGTGATGTGCGACACGGCCTCGAGGACGCCCGCTCCCACGTCGACGGAAAGGTGTAGCGCCCCGTCCTCGAGGACGGCCTCGGTGACGGTTCCGATGCGGAGGTCGATGTCGGTAAAGTCCATGAGCGTAGGGAAAGTCGAAAGCTAGCGTGCAAGACACACGGTTTTCGCGCGGCCATGCCGAACTTGAGACCGGTTTGGTTCGTACTGATACCTATGGCGCAATCAACGCCACGCATCCATCCACAACTGAGAGGTTTACCATAGCCCGACGTAGATCCCGGAGGCCCGAGCCGAAGCGCCGCGAGCCCGACGCAAACATCAACGAGAACATCCGCGCACCTCAGGTCCGCGTCGTCATGGACGGCGAAGGGCAGAAGGGTGTGATGCCAACGGCCGAAGCGCTTGACTTGGCTCGTAGCATGGGAATGGACTTGGTCGAGATCTCGGCCACGTCCGACCCACCCGTGACCAAGATCATGGATTACGGAAAGTTCCGCTACGAGCAGCAGAAGAAGGCCAAGGAGCAGCGTAAGAAGCAAGCCGGCCAAGGCGAGCTCAAGGAAGTCCGCTTCCGTCCGCGCACCGACGACCACGACTACGACTTCAAGCTCAAGCACGCCCGAGAGTTCTTGGGTAAGGGCAACAAGGTCAAGGCGTGGGTCCAGTTCCGAGGCCGCGACATCATCTATAAGGACCAGGGCCTCGATATCCTGGAGCGGTTCACCGAGGATCTCGCGGACATCGCGAAGGTGGACCAACCCCCCACGATGGAAGGCCGCCGCATGACCACCATGCTGACTCCGGAGAAGAAATAGGCCGCTAGAAGCTCTCACTACAACGCGAGAGTTTCGGCACACACTCTCCGATGACCTCGATGGCCGCTCCTCCGTTGTGAGGAGCGGCCTCGTTCGTTTGGCGCTCACCTGCACGAGATGCCTCGCTCGCATGACACAGCGTGGGCAGAGAGGCAACGCCCAGAGTCACCCTCGAGGACGGCTGCACGCCGATCAACCTCGAGGTCGGACCGCCGAACACTCTGCGAAGAGCGCCCGACCTCGTGGACACACACGGCCGCAACGTCTAGCTTCCGTGTCCTTCCGCCCGCCGCCGTGCACTCTGCACAAATGCGGCGGGCGGTTCCTTGTCTGGCCCTCACCCCGAGAGACCGATGCCGAAGATGAAGTCGAACAGCGGCGCCAAGAAGCGCTTTTCGCTGACCGGGACGGGTCGCGTCAAGCGCAAGAAAGCGTTCACGAGCCACATCCTGACCAAGAAGTCGCCGAAGCGGAAGAGAGATCTTCGCGAGTCGACCATCGTCAAGAAGTGCGACGAGCCGCGCATGAAGCGCATGATCTCAGTGAGCGCTCGCTAGCTGACCCGTCCTCGAGGCCGACGCCTCGGAGACTCCCGCCCTCCCTCACCCTCACTACGGAACCAAGATGCCCCGAGCACGAAATCTCGTGGCCTCCCGTCGCCGTCGCCGCAAAGTCTTACGACTGGCGAAAGGCTACTGGGGCCGCCGTAACAACGTTTACACCGTTGCCAAGCACTCCGTTGAGAAGGGACTCCAGTACGCCTACCGTGACCGTCGCGCCCGCAAGCGTCAGTTCCGCCGCCTCTGGATTGCCCGTATCAACGCTGCCGCCCGTCAGAACGGGACCACCTACTCTCGCCTCATCGCAGGCTTGAACACGGCTGGGATCCCGCTGAACCGGAAGGTCCTCGCGGATCTCGCGGTCCACGACAAGGCCGCCTTTACCGCCGTGGTCAAGCAGGCCGCGGTCTAAGACCCCGCGCCCGTTTGACCACGACTCCCGCCCGGCCCCGGCCTGGCGGGAGTTTTGGTTTGTAGGATCCACGTTGGCCCCACGCTTTTCATGTCAGACACGACTCTCGAGGACCAGATCACGACCGTCCAGGCCGAGATCGACAGTGCGCCCCTCGCCACACCCGACGACGCAGAGGCCTTCCGCGTCCGCTTTCTCGGTCGCAAGTCCGGCGTCGTGACCGACCTGTTCGGTCAGATCGGGACCGTTGCTCCAGAACAACGGCGCGAGATGGGCCAGCGGCTCAACGAACTCAAGCAATCGGCCCAGACCCGACTCGACACGGCGCTCGCCGGCCTCGAGGGCGGAACGGAGGCTGGAGCAACCGACCTCGACCTGACGCTTCCTGGCCGCGTGCCGGCTCCGACGGAGCGAGGCAGCCTGCACGTCCTGACGCAAACGCTGACGGACATCCAGGACATCTTCCGGTCGTTCGGTTTCGCCGTCGCGCGCGGCCCTGAGATCGAGGACGACTGGCACAACTTCACGGCGCTCAACTTCCCCGCCAACCACCCGGCGCGGGACATGCAGGACACGTTCTTCCTCGAAGAGCCGCCACCGGAAGGCCGGGGCGTGTTGCTCCGCACGCACACGTCACCAGTCCAAGTCCGCGTCCTCGAGGCGCAGCCGCCACCGGTACGAGTGATCGCGCCGGGCCGCGTCTTCCGCAACGAGGCGATCTCGTACAAGAGCTACTGCCTGTTCCACCAAGTCGAAGGGCTGGTCGTCGATGAGGGCGTGAGCTTCGCCGACCTCAAGGCGATGCTGACCGCGTTTGCCCGCGCCTTTTTCGGCGCCTCGGAAGGTCCGGCTCGAGAGGCGAAGATGCGCTTCCGGCCCAGCTTCTTCCCCTTCACCGAGCCCTCGGCCGAAGTCGACATCTGGTGGGCCGACGAGTCGATGCCCGGCGGCGGTCGCTGGATGGAGATCCTCGGCTCCGGCATGGTCGACCCCAATGTGCTCGTGAACGTGGGCGTGGACCCGGAGCGGTACACCGGCTACGCGTTCGGCATGGGCGTCGAGCGGATGGCGATGCTCCGCCACGGCATCGACGACATCCGGCTCCTGTACGAGAACGACGTCCGCTTCCTCCGTCAGTTTTAGGCAAGGGGGATAGGGCAAGAGGCATGGGGCCGAGAGCCTCGACCTCGAAACCCATCCCTCGTCCCCACCTCATCCGATGAACCTCTCCTCCGCCTGGCTTTCCGATCTCGTCGCGCACGGCCTTGATCCCGAGGCACTCGCCGAGTTGCTGACGATGTCCGGCCTCGAGGTCGAAGGCGTCGAGACGACCGGCCCCGACCTCGAGGGCGTCGTCGTGGGCCACGTCCTCGAAGTTGTGCCGCACCCCAACGCCGACCGGCTGCGCGTCTGCTCCGTGGACCTCGAGGACGGAGAGCCGGTTCAGATCGTGTGTGGCGCTCCGAATGTGGCGGCCGGGCAGAAGGTGCCGGTCGCGACGGTTGGCACGGAGCTGATGCTGCCGGCCCGCGACGGCTCGGGTCTGGCGCCCGTCACGATCAAGAAGGGCAAGATCCGCGGCGAGGTGTCGATGGGCATGATCTGCGCTGAGGACGAGCTCGGGATCGGCGACGACCACGACGGGATCATGGTCCTCGAGGACGGCGCGACGGTCGGACAGCCCTTCACGGACTATCTCCGCACGCAGGGCGCTGGCGGCGACGCGGTACTGGACATCTCGATCACGCCCAACCGGCCCGACGCGACGAGCCACCTTGGCGTCGCCCGCGATGTCGCAGCGCTACTCGACCTTCCGCTCACGCCTCCAACAGCTCCCATCCCCCAGGCGACCGGCCTCGAGGACGTGACCGTCGTCATCGATGACGCCGAGGGCTGCCCGCGCTTCGTGGGAATGCTCATCGAGGGCGTCACCGTGGGGCCGTCGCCGGACTGGATGCAGGAGCGGCTTCGCGCCGTCGGCCTGCGGCCGATCTCGAACGTGGTCGACGTGACGAACTACGTCATGCTCGAGCTAGGGCAGCCGCTCCACGCCTACGACCTCGACAAGATCACTGGCACTGTCACGGTGCGCCGCAGCCTCGAGGGCGAGACGACGAAGACGCTGGACGGCATCAAGCGGAAGCTGCCCACAGGAACGATGGTGGTCGCTGACGAGACCGGCGCGCTGGGCATCGCAGGCGTTATGGGCGGCTTGGACAGCGAGGTCTCCGACGCCACGACGCGCGTCTTCCTCGAGGGCGCCATGTGGGACCCGGCCTCGATCCGCCGGACCTCCAAGGCGCTCGGGCTCCAGACCGATGCGAGCTACCGCTTCGAGCGCGGCGCCGACCCGACGGGCCAGCCGCTCGCCGTCGCTCGCGCAGCCGCACTGATCGCAGAGACCAGTGGCGGCACCGTCCTCGAGGCCGCGATCGACGAGAACCCTCTCCCCTACCAGCCGCGCACCGTCGCGCTTCGGCCGTCGCGAGTGGCATGGTTGCTCGGCGTCGAGGTCCCGCGTGACGAGATCGTCCGGCTGCTGACCGCCATCGGCTTCGAGGCCGACGGCGCAGCGGGTTCCGCCCTCGAGGCCTTCGCCGAGACGGCGCTGAGCCTGGGCACGACGGCCGCCGCTGCCGAAGTGGGCGAGGCCGAGATCACCGTCACCATCCCTCCGTTCCGCCCCGACGTGGAGCGCGAGGTCGACGTCATCGAGGAAGTCGCGCGGCTCTGGGGCTACGACCGCCTGCCGACGCCGACCTCGACGCCGGTGCCGCTCGTCCCTGCCGGCGACACGCCCAGCGCGCGTCTGCTCGACCGTGTCCGGCACCGGCTCGCGGCCCTGGGCTTCCGAGAGCTCTACACCAACTCACTCGTCCCCCGTGCCACGGCCGACGCCTACGCCGACGCCGCGTGGACCGGCCTCGAGGGCGAGCCCGTCGAGACGCTCAACCCGATCTCTCAGGAGATGTCCGCGTTACGTCCGTCGCTGCTGACGGGCCTCGTCTCGGTCGCGAGCTACAACCAGGCACGTGGCGCCGGCGCGCTCCGCCTCTTCGAGGCCGGCCACGTCTACCGCCGCTCGTCCGACGGAAGCGGCGCCGTCAGCGGCTACCACGAGCATACGTCGCTGGTGCTCGGGATGAGCGGCTCCGCACCTGCCGGCTGGGACGCGTCCTCGAGGGCGACCGATGTGTACGACCTCAAGGGGGTCGTCCTCGACGTGCTCGCGGATCTGGGTGTGACGGGTATCACAGAAACACCTCGGCCGGCGCCGGATGGCCTCACGGCATATGCCCTCGACCTCGAGGTCGGCGACACGCGGCTGGGCGCCGTCGGCTTGCTGGCCGACGCCCCGGCGCAGGCGGCGGACCTCCAAGAGGCGCTGTTCGTGGCCGAGCTCGATTGGGACGCCATCGCCGAGCTCGCAGACCGGGACGCGCCGCCGGCCTACCAGACCATCTCGCGCTTCCCAGTGGCCGAGCGCGACCTCGCGCTGGTGGTCCCCGAGGCCGATCCCGCCGGTCCGCTCTTGGAAACCATCCTCGAGGCCGGAAAGCCGCTGCTTCAGGACGTGCGCCTGTTCGACCTTTACCGAGGCGACCGCATTCCGGACGGCACCAAGAGCCTGGCCTTCTCGCTCCGCTTCGGCGCCGACCGGACGCTTCGCGACAAGGAAGTGGATGGACGGGTGAAACGGATCGTGAAGTCCCTCGAGGCTCGGCACGGAGCAACGCTCCGGACGTAGCCCGAACGCGTTGGGAGAGCGGAGGAAACCTCCAAGAGGTTCGGGTCTATCTTGACGTGTCCTCCTCTCTTGCACATGGAGCCCACAGCTCTTCCTGAGGACGGGGCCGCTCGCTCCGACGCGTCCCGTTCCGAGTGGCGGTCGCTGAGCCATCTCCGCGACCGTATCGACGCGGCTGCTCGAGAGATCGAGCGGCTGCGAACGGAGAACGCGACGCTGGCGACCCGGCTCCTCGACCTCGAGGACGCAGAGAGTTCGGCGTCCTTCTCGTTTGGTGAGGGCGAGAGCCCCGAGGCCCTCAAGACCCGCGTCCAGAGCTTTATCGACCTCGTCGATGGGCTGATCGAGGCTGGAGAAGACGGATCGAGCACGCCGAAATCGTCATGAGCGCTCAAGTCTCCGTTCGCGTCCGCATCCTCGACCGTGACTACCCGTTGCGTGTCGCGCCAGGCGATGAGGACTACACGATCCACCTCGCGGCCCGCATCGACGAGCGGATCCGGCGGTTGCGACGTCAGCTCCCGACGCAGCCCGACCTGACACACGTCGTGCTGACCGCCCTCGAGTTGGCCGAGGAACTGTACGCCGCGCGCGCCGAGACCGATCGCCTCCGCGCGCGTCTCGAGATCGAGTCCACAGCCCTCGCAGACCGGCTCGATGCCGCGCTCTCCCCCGGCGGCGATGGGGTCGACCCGGGTCCAGAGGGGTAATCTCGGCCTCGAGGACGGGACGAAACACTGTTCCCCACCTCGAAGACCCTCCTCTCGCACTTCTTCTAGGCTGGGGATTTCGCAGGCCCTGCCGAAACCGTGTGCGGTGCAGGACGATATTGGGTGTGTGCGAGCACGAAGGCTTCGGCCCGACCGCTCGTGCCCACCGGCTTGTAGCCACCGCATGGGAACCTGAACAGCGTTAATCGCGGGGGCTCTGTTTAAAACCTGACCATCAGACCGCAGCCCGTTTCGGCGGGCCTCAGAGCTTCGGCTCTGGCCGCGGAAGTCGAGAGGGTTGGAGGGGCTCCCACATTGTCCGACGAGCAAGGTTCTCGTCCACGCGCTGCAGGCTGGTGCCACTGCCGGCCCCGTCGCTCGAGATCGAGCGGCGGGGCCATTTTGGTGCGAAGATGCGTCCTCGAGGACGCTCCGTACGTTTCTCCGTCTCATGGATCCGCTCCTCATCGCTCTCTCGGCTCTCGCCGTCGTGCTCGCGCTCGCGGTCGGGTTCGTTGCGGGCCGAGTCGGACGAGGAGGCGCGGCCAGCGCTCGCTTCGAGGACGCGGTGCTGCGCGCGGAGACAGTCGTGGAGAGGACCGAGTCAGAGGCGGAACAGCTTCAGGCCCGCGCGGAGGCCGAACGCCTCGAGGTCGCCACGACGACGGGACGAGCTTCGGCGCCGTCGGGCCCGTCTTGACCAGCGCGTCGAGGATGCGAAGGAGAAGCACCAGAAAGTCCGCGCCAAGCTCGAGGCCGCGCGAACCCGCGTCGACGGCAAAACGAAGCGACTGGTCGAACGGGAGTCCGCCCTCGAGGGCGCCGCGGGGGCCCTCGACGTATTGACGGCCGCGGCCGAGCGACGGCGGGCGGAGGCAGACACGCTTGGGGATCGTGTCCGCGAGATGGCTGCGACGGTCGGACGTCGGCAGCAGGAACTGGCCGAGCGCGAGCGCGAGATGACGGACACAGAGACGCGCCTCCGCTCCGAGGCCGACCGCCTGGACCGGCTGGTCGAGGAGCACCGCGCCAAGCTGGAGCGGGCAGCCGGGATGTCTCGTGACGCCGCCCGAGATGCGCTCGTGGCAGAGCTCACGCGGGAAGCCAAGCTCGAGGCCGCCGCCGCCGTCAAGGAGGCCCGCGACAAGGCCAAAGAAACGGCCGAGCGCGAGGCGACGAAGATCGTCCTCAAGGCCATCCAGCGCCTCGCGGCCACGGCAACCATCGAGCACACCGTCTCGGCGGTCCCACTCGCGTCTGAGGACATGAAGGGGCGGGTGATCGGGCGCGAGGGCCGCAACATCCGCGCATTCGAGGCCGCGACCGGCGTCGAGGTCATCGTAGACGACACGCCGGACGCGGTGCTGGTATCCGGCTTCGACCCGGTGCGGCGCGAAATCGCTCGGCTGTCGCTCGTCCGCCTGCTGGACGACGGACGCATCCACCCGGCTCGGATCGAGGAGGTAGTGGAGCAGACCAAGGCCGAGATCGACGTCGAGATCATGGAGACGGGCGAGCAGACCGCCCTCGACCTGCAACTCCATGGACTCCACCCCGAGTTGATCCGTCTTGTGGGCCGGATGCGGTACCGAGCGAGCTACGGCCAGAACCTGCTCCAGCACTCCATCGAGGTCGCCAAGCTGTCGGGCTTGATGGCCGCCGAACTCGGCCTCGACGCTCGGAAGGCGCGACGAGCAGGACTGCTGCACGACATCGGCAAGGTCATCGAGGGCGACCTTGAGAAGCCGCACGCGATTGCGGGCATGGAGATCGCGCGGCAGTACCGAGAGCACCCGGACATCACCAACGCCATCGGCGCGCACCACGACGAGATCCCGATGGCGACGGCGATCTCGCCTATCGTGCAGGCGGCGGACTCGGCGTCAGGGGCGCGGCCAGGGGCGCGGCGTGAGGCCGTCGAGCGCTACGTGCAGCGCCTCAAGGGACTCGAGGAGATCGCGGCCGGCTTCGAGGGCGTGATGCAGGCGTACGCGATCCAGGCGGGCCGAGAGATCCGTGTCGTAGTGGACACCAATCGCGTCTCGGACATGGTCGCGGAGTCTCTATCAGTCGACATCGCAAGGCGCATCGAGCACGAGATGGAGTACCCCGGGCAGATCCGGGTGACAGTGATCCGGGAGGTGCGCTCAGTCGCCATCGCGCGATAGGCAACCTCGAGGGCGCCAGAGGAAATACGGACTGAGGGCGACCTCGAGGTCGGCTCCCCGCGAGATCCACCGTACGGCCTAGCACTGCGAAGCCACAACAGATGTCGAGGACGGGGTGCCGTCACACTCGGCCTCGAGGACGAAACACGCGACCTAACTCGAGGACGCAAAGAAGGCCCGCAGGATCACTCCCACGGGCCTTCGAGGTCGAAACGAGCCGGTTGCTAGGCGCCGAGCGCGAACCGGACGAACCGGCGGAGGCTGGCGTTGCCCTTGTCGAGCATCTGCTGGACGGTCATCGAGGAGTCCTTCACGAAGGGCTGCTCCACAAGCACGTTGTCCTTGAAGTAGCGGTTCAGCTTGCCCTCCGCAATCTTGTCCAAGATCTGCTCCGGCTTGCCCTCCGCCTTGGCCTGCTCGCGGCCGATCTCGCGCTCCTTGTCCTGCGTCTCCTGCGGGACGTCGGCGCGCGTGGCGGCAATGGGGTTCATGGCGGCGGCCTGCATCGCCACGTCGCGACCGGCGGCCTCGAGGTCGCCGGAGCCGTCCATCTCTACCAGCACGCCCAGCTTGGCGCCAGCGTGGATGTAGTCCACGACCGTCCCACCGTCAGCGGCCTCGACGAGTTCGAAACGACGGACGTCGATCTTCTCGCCGATCTTGCCGGTCATCGTCGTCAGCGCCTCAGAGAGCGGAGTGCCGTCGATCTTGACAGCCTGAGCGGCCTCGAGGTCGGCAGGGCGAGCGGCCAAGAGCGCGTCGGCGATCTTCTGCGCGAAGGTCGGTAAAGTCCGAGTTGCGAGCGACGAAGTCGGTCTCAGAGTTGACCTCGACCAAGATGCCAGCCGAGCCATTGTCGGTGGTGGCGGCCACGATGGCGCCCTCCGAGGCGTCGCGATCCGCACGCTTGGCAGCCACCTTCTCGCCCTTGGTGCGCAAGATCTCGATGGCCTTGTCGAAGTCGCCGTCGGACTCGACCAGAGCCTTCTTGCAGTCCATCATGCCGACGCCGGTGGCGTCGCGAAGCTTCTTGACGTCCTGTGCCTTGATTGCCATGTCTTAGAGTCTGAATGTTGAGTAGGGCGTGGGGACGGCCTCGAGGGCGGTTCTCCCACAGAAAACGGGGAAACGACGAGTCGAGGGCGACCGCGTTTCCCCGTCACAGAGAGTTAGCAAGTCTCGATGGCTCGCCCTCGAGGACGAGCCATCGAGGACGGCGCTAGCTGGCCGTCTTAGCGGCAGCGGCCTCGGTGCGGGCGTTGGCCTCGGCATCGGCCATCGTCGTGACTGGCTCGGCTTCCTCCGCCTTGGTCTCCTCGGCGTCGGCCTTGACGTCGTCAGCGGCGCGGCTCTGTGCCTCGGCAACGGCGGCGTCGCGCTCGATGGCGCCAGACTTCTGGCCCTCGATGATGGCGTCGGCAATGTGGCGCGTGAACAGCGCGACCGACTTCATGGCGTCATCGTTAGCCGGGATCGGGAAGTCGACCAAGTCCGGGTCGACGTTCGAGTCCACCAGCGCGATGATCGGGATCTTGAGCTTGCGGGCCTCATCGACAGCGATGTGCTCGCGCTTGACGTCGACCACGAAGAGGGCGCCAGGGAGTTTGCCCATCTCGGCGATGCCACCGAGCACGCGATCGAGCTTCTCGAGCTCGCGGGCGCGCATCAGGCGCTCCTTCTTCTTGAGCTTGTCGGCGGTGCCGTCCGCGTCCTCGCGGCGGAGCGTCTCCATCCGGCGGAGCGAGCCACGAATGGTGGCGAAGTTGGTCAGCATACCGCCCTGCCAGCGGTCCACGGCGAACGGCATCCCGGCGCGCTCTGCCTCTTCCTTGACCACGTTCTGCGCCTGCTTCTTCGTGCCGACGAACAGGATCTTGCGACCCTTCGAGGCGAAGCGGCCAGCGGCTTCGGCGGCCTCATCGAGGCGGGCCTGGGTCTGCTTGAGGTCGAGGATGTGAATCCCGTTCCGCTGCATGAAGATGAACGGAGCCATCTTCGGGTTCCAGCGGCTGGTCAGGTGCCCGAAGTGGGCGCCAGCACGGAGGAGGTCTTCAATCGAGGCGCGTGCCATCTTTGGTGTGGGGTGTGGCCGTTGAGCGCGTGGCTCGAGACCGAGGTTAAACCTGGCCCCACCGTCTACACTGCCAGCGATCCGACCTCGAGGTCGGGCACCCGCCAGCCCCTTGGGTGGGGTGTGAGATATGGTTCAAGGTTCAGAGGTTCAAGGTTCAGAGGTTCAAGGTTCAGAGGTTCAAGGTTCGCGAGGACTATCCCCTGAGCGAACCCTGAACTCTGCGCCCCGAACCCAAGCGTTCTACCGCTTGCTGAACTGGAACTTCTTGCGGGCCTTGGGCTGGCCGGGCTTCTTACGCTCGACCATGCGCGGGTCACGCGTCATGTAGCCGGCGTCGCGAAGCGGCTTGCGGAGCTCTTCGTTGAACTGGACGAGGCAACGGGCGATCCCGAGTTGGATGGCCTCGGCCTGGCCCGTGAGGCCACCGCCCTTGGCGTTGACGAGCACGTCGAACTCTCCACGGAGCTCCGTGAGGTCGAGCGGAGCCGTTGCGGACGCCTGGCGGATCGTCGTCGGGAGGTACTCCGCAAGCTCGCGCTTGTTGACGATAACGTTGCCCGAACCGGGGCGGAGGTAGACGCGGGCGACCGACGTCTTGCGGCGGCCAACGGCCTGAAACTGGGTTGCCATTCTAATGGGGAAGCGGGTGTCGAGAACCGGCCAGCAGCGCCCTCGAGGACGAGTGACCGAGGGCTCTCTAGATGTCGAGCGTCGCTGGCTGCTGAGCCTCGTGCGGATGCTCCGAGCCGGTGTAGACGTGAAGCTTCTTGATCATCGCTCGGCCGAGCTTGGTCCGGGGCAACATGCCCTTGACCGCGTTCTCGATGATGAACTCCGGCTTGGAGTCGCGAAGCTCCTTCGGGGTCCGCGAGCGAATGCCGCCGGGATAGCCGGAGTGCCGGAAGTACTGCTTGTCGGTCTCCTTCTTGCCGGTGAACCGCACCTTCTCAGCGTTGATGATCACGATGTGATCACCGACGTCCATGTGGGGGGTGTACTCGGGCTTGTGCTTGCCGCGCAGGATCGAAGCCACGCGTGCAGCCAGACGGCCGACAACGACGTTCTCGGCATCGACCATGTGCCATGCCTGCTCGACGTCGCCGGGCTTGGCGCTGTAGGTCTTGAACGAGGTCGTGTTCATAAAAGGGGGCGCGTGCGCGCCGAAGACGAAAAAACGGGCGGCCCACAATGGACCCCCCGAGGCGTGGCTGACAGACCCCACGCCGGGCGCAATCGGATCGAGGAAGCTAGGGGGCGCCCGCGCATAGAGCAATGCACAGAGGAGCTGCAGAGGCCTTCAAGGCAGGGCTTCTACCATTCTTCCCGCTCCCTCCAGGGCTCCTCTATCTTCTAGGGCGCTCCTCCCCGCACGTGAAAGACGACTCCCCGCACCGTTTCGCTCCTCTCGGTCGCGACCTCCCGTTTGGGGTCAGCGACTACGACGCAGCGAGCGAGACGTATGTACGGTGGCGGAAAGAGGGAAATCGAGAGGACCGGGACACAGCATTGCATTGGGCGTACCTCTACGCGCTTCGCTACTTCTACTCTCGGTTCAAGAACGAACGCACATCTGCTGCCAGCGACCTCGACAAGGTCGTAGCGCAGGCCTCAAGGCGTATTCGGCGCTCGTTGGAGTCCGTCCGGGATCCCCAGCGGTTCCCGCAGTTCGTGAGCGTGCTGTGCCGACGTGTCCTGCTCTCGTACCGAGAGCGTCGGCGAGACCTCACGGAGCTACCGACGGATCTGACTGAGCCCCAGCCGACGCTGGACCTCCACGACCGGGCATTGATCCGCCACCTTACCGCTCGCGCCTTCGAGACTCTACCGAAGTCCGTTTCCGAGATCGCGCGCCTGCGCATCCTGGAAGAGGTCCCCTATGAGGACATCGCCGCCTCCACGGAACATCCCATTGCGACTGTCCGAACCTACGTCTCCCGCGCGTATGGTCATCTTCGAAAGGATCCTGGATTACGAGCGCTCCGTGACGAGATCCTGGACAAAAAAGGCAGAATGAAAGAACAGCAGAGCCGGTTAGGTCCAGCTCGAACCAGGGTCTAGAGCCGTAAGCGCGCTACCATGTCTGACTCTGATCCTCCGACTCGACCTCTACCCTGACCTCTCCCCAGAGGAGCGGGCCGCCGTCGACCTCGAGGTCGCGGCACGCCCGGATCTGGCCATGACACACGCTGAGGCGCGCCACCTCGCGGACCTCCTTGACGCGGCCCACAGACCAGAGGGTGACATCGAGGCCGCTGAGCGGGCGTTCGACCGTCGCCTGACAGGCGACCACCTGCGTCGCATCGACCTGACGTGCAGCCCGAGACGGACCAGATAGAGGCACATCTGGACGCGCTCATGCAGAACGTGGCCGCTCCACCGGCCCGGCTTGAGGTCCTCACCGGGTGTGAGGGACCGATCCCATCGACCCTGGCGACGGCTCGGTCTCGAATCTTCGACTGCTCGACCTCGAGGTCGCACTCCAGCGCCACGCCGGAATCGCTGGATGCCGCGCCTGGCCGCTGCCGTCGCGCTTTTGACCGTGGGATACGGCGCCGCTGCAGCCCTATCTGGCGGATGGGTATCGGAGCGAACGCAGGTGGCAGACCTCGACCACATTGAGGCCATCGGGATGCCGGTCCTGCGAGGCGTCGACGTGACGCCAAACGAGACACGCGCCGCCGACGCTCTCCAGGCCGTCCTCGACGCTCGGCGGTCGACGCTGGGCTCTCTTTCCTCGCTACGACGAAGCCGCCCTCGAGGCCGCCGCCGCCGACCTCGAGGACGTGTCCGGACGACGTCGCTTACGACTCGTGGGTGTCACAGGAGGTCCGGCTGGTTCAAGGCCGCGTCTTGGTGCACCTCGGACGCGATGTCGAGGCGGCTCGGGTTCTAGGAGAGTTGGTCCGAGAAGGCGAGTACCGGTCCGCAGCGGCCCGTCGGCTCCTCGACTACGTGCGGTCTGCAGAGAGAGAGGACGGCTGACACATCGCTGGCATCGGGCGCCCCTAGCTTGGCCGCGATCCTCCGCTCGCGCATGTTTGCCTACGTCTCCGGCACCCTCGCCGACAAGAAGCCGACCGCTGCCGTCCTCGAGGCCGGTGGCATCGGCTACCGTCTTCTGATCCCAGCCTCGTCCTTCGAGAAGCTGCCGGCCATAGGTAAGCCGGCCAAGCTCCTGACCACGTTTGTCGTCCGGGAGGACTCCCAGACGTTGTACGGGTTTGCCACAGAATCGGAGCAGACGGCGTTCGAGACGCTGACCGGCGTCTCTGGCGTCGGGCCGAAGCTGGCGCTCGCGGCCCTGAGTGCGATGTCACCGCCCGAACTTCGCGACACTGTCGTGGCGGGTGATGCAGCCATGCTGACACGGATTCCGGGCGTGGGCAAGCGGACTGCAGAGCGACTCATTGTCGAGCTGCGGGACAAGTTCGCGGGCATGGACGGCCTCGAGGGCGGCGACCCAGGCGACAGCGCGGCCTCCGAGGCACGGGCAGACGCGCGGTCCGGCCTCGAAGCCCTAGGCCTGAGTCGCGCCGTCGCGGAGAAGCGGCTCCGGAAGGTGCTCCGTGCCCACCCCGGGACGCAGTCCGCCGAGGACCTCATCCGGCTCGCGCTGCGCGAGGCGTAGGCTGCGTGGAGACGGTGCCGGACACACTGACGTAACACGATGGGGCGCGGCGGCTCATATGCTTCCGGCCCTGACTTGACCGCCACGCTCATGGCCGACGCCGACCTCGACTCGCTCCCGACCGTCCTCGTCGTCGACGACGAACCGGACTTGGTGGAGCTGCTTCAATACGCCCTCGAGGCCGCAGGATTCCGCGTCGTGACGGCGTCGGATGGCGTCTCCGGTCTCTCCATGGCCGAGTCCGAAAAGCCCGACGTCATGGTCATCGACATCATGATGCCTCGGATGGACGGCGTGGCTCTGACGGAGCAGATCCGCCAGCGTGGCGCGCTTCGAACGACGCCCATCCTGATGCTCACCGCGCGGACCGACGAGAGCGACGAGATTGCCGGCCTCGAGGCCGGCGCCGACGACTACCTCCCGAAGCCGGTCTCGCCTAAGCGTCTC
Source organism: Rubricoccaceae bacterium (assembly GCA_963832985.1). Lineage (GTDB taxonomy): Bacteria > Bacteroidota > Rhodothermia > Rhodothermales > Rubricoccaceae > Rubrivirga. The sequence continues at coordinate 879,585 of CAWHWG010000006.1, read as the reverse complement.
GTGAGCCGCGTCAACGCGTTGCTCCGCCGAGTTGTCCGCGAGGAAGAGGCGACCACCTCCCACATCCGCGTCCACGACTTGGTCATCGACCGCGAACGCTACGTCGTAGAGCGTCCCGACACCGACGAGACCTTCCGGCTGCCGAGAAAGGAATTCGAGCTCCTGTTTTTCCTGGCCAGTCACCCCGGCCGCGTCTTCGAGCGCGACGAGCTCCTGAGCTCCGTTTGGGGCGCCGATGTGGTGGTCGTAGATCGGACCATCGACGTTCACGTCCGGAAGATCCGGGAGAAGATCGGGAGCGACTACATCGAGACTGTCAAGGGCGTTGGGTACCGACTGGCCGAGCAGGTGTAGCCTTCGGCCTCGAGGGCGCTTGGGAAAGACGAGAAAACGAGATTCGTAAGCCGAGGCATTCTCGAGGTCGTCTTCGTCTTCCCGGCCTCGAGGTCGAGTCTTGCCCCTCTACCTTGATCCCGAGGACAGAGGGAGCGATTCGTGCTCAGGGAGACCCTGGGAGTCGGGACGCAATGTTGTCCAGAAAGGCTTGAACGGTGGGCGTGTCGAGGGCGGGGCCGAGGAGATCTCCGAAGGTGCTCATCGCTTCCAGCCCCCCCATCTCGAATGGCGGCGTCTCCACCTGGAGAAACCGGAGCGTGCCATCGCTAAGAGGCGCGACGACGATTGTGCGGCCTACACGCAGGTCGAACACGCGCGTGTTGACAATGGCAAGATCGGGTTGGTCTCGGAGCACGAGCGAGACCCAGTCCACACCGCCCTCGAACGTGCCGATGCGGCCCTCGGCGAGATACGTAGGGTGGTTGCGCGAACTGGCATAGTTCTGCCCAGGCTTACCACTGACAACCAGCACGATCACGTTGACAGCACCCTCGGCGTCGTCGGCCAGACCTGCAAAGGATGTCTCGGTGTCGGGGCTCCGCCCTACGTTTGCGAAGTGACCTGCGAGAGTGTGCCCGCCGATGGTGACAGAAACGTCGCCGCTGCCATTGCCCGGCGAGTCGTACGTCGCGACCGGGAATACGCCAATCTGGATGGGTACGTCGACATCGGCGACCCGGCTGGCATACGTGGAGTCAACGGCGAATAGCTCGACGTTTCGTACCGCCGTATCACGCTGGCGGGCGGCGTAGGCACGGGCAGCCTCGAGAGATCCTGGCGAGTGTGGCACCCCATCGAGGACGGCAAGAGCATCGAGCACGCGTGGCACAAAGGCATCGAAGCCTTGAGCATGGCCTCCGCCGTCCAGATACCCTTCCTGTATCAGCGCGGCGATCTGGCCGACGTAGACAAAGCCACTTCTCTCCTCTTGCCTCACCATCCGGTCCGCGGCCTCGAGGCCGCGTTCTTGGCGCGTGAGCGCGACCACGATAGCGCGGACGAGGTTCTCCTCGAAGGCGTACTTCCATGTCGTCACGTTTTGCTGCTGCAACGCGCCATTCTCGGTGTCGAACAATCGCTCGAGGGCGGCGATGTCGGACACGCTGGCCTCGAAGACATTGCCGAGGTACACGTGGGCGGCCTCATGCCACGCCAGCGAGCCGTCGTCGCGGGCGAAAGAGAGCGTTGCATCCGGGTACTTGGGAATGTCCCAGGCGGGACCAATCTGGTACACAACCGCTTCTGGCCCACCCACCTCTTCGACAAGCTCTGGCACTGTGATGGCATGAGCACCCCACCCGTTCAGAGGCTCCAGAAGCACCCGGACCAATGGCCGCTTCCGAGCAGCCGTCGTTCCGAAGAATGCATCGAGCGCATCGAGGGCGCCTCCCTGGCGAAGAGAACTCTCGGCTTCAGTTTCCCACTGAGCGTACTCCGTCTGGTGCCGCTCCCGGAAGGCGTTGAAGTCGGCGTCACGAGCGAACTCTAGTAGCCCATTCGAGCATGGTCTGAAGCGTATCTCGTCCGTAGGTCCCGAGCCACGGAATGCTGTCCGGAAGGCTGCGCCGTGCGCCTGCGGACAGGTCGAGGAGCAAGCCCAGCTCTGTAAAGTCCGAGTACATGTTGGCGTCTCGGAACACATCAAGGCCTGGATGATCGCGGTGTGGGCCGAAATGGGTCCAGACATCAGTCTTGTACTGTGAGTCGGGAGGCGTGGGATACGAGCCTGAAAGCCACAAGCCGATTGCTGCGAGCTCTACGCCAGAGTCAACCTTTGCTTCGACAGCGATGGGCTGCGCAGTAGCGCTGGACGCGAAGAGAGCGAGCAGGAGAAAACGGATCATCACGATTCAGCTTGGCTGATTGGCACAGTACCAATTTAGGTCCTGTCTCGCAAGTGCATCCGTACCTTTCCGCTATGCCCTCCGACCAAGACCTTCTCGACCGTCTCTCTCATGTCGCATCTCTCCTCGAGGATGTCGGCGCTGGGCCAATCGGCGACCGTCTTCGGCGGATTCGGTCGCGCCAGGGGCTCTCGATCCGAGAGCTGGCTTCTCGAGCCGAGATCAGCAAGAACTCGGTAGTCCGCCTGGAGCAGGGTCGGGGCACACATCCCACGACAGTGTTGCGAGTCTGCACGGCACTCGGCATCCACATTGACCGGTTGGTGGAAGCCACCTCAGACGGGCTTACGCTCGCGGCCGTGCATCGTCAGTCAGACGACCGTTGGTACGACATGACCGACTTCGGAGCTGGAACGCTGGCCGGGGCGGACCGCCCTCTGAATTCAGACGAGCGCCGCACAGCCGTTGAGGCGGGGCACGCCGTAGTGCCTCTTAACATTCTGCGAAGCCGGCTTCCTGAAGGGCGCGTACTCCCAACGATCCTTGAACTCTACGGCCCCAGCGAGCGAAGGAGCCACCCCGGAGAGGAGTTCGTCTACGTACTGGAAGGTCGGGTGCGCGTCGAGGTCGGGCCGGAAACGTTCGTCCTCGAGGCCGGGGAGTCACTCACGTTTCACAGTGCTGAGCCACACGCCTATGCGCCAGAAGGCGGCGCCGTCCCGTCCCGGCTGCTCTCCGTCCGCGTCGAGGGCTGACGACCGTCTGCGCGGCGTGGCCTTCAAGCAAAGGCTTCCGACCTCGAGGCCGCGGACTCACCGGACACCACGGAGCGGACAGCGAATCGTCCGAAACTCAACCTTGAGGACGATGACTCGAGGGTGCCGACGAACAAGAGGCTGAGAGTCGCGAACGGATGACCGTCCTCGAGGGCGCACGTATCCTCGTTTCACTCCCCGTCTGCCGTGCCTTCTTCCCCTCCCCTGCCACCTCGCGTCTACAAACTCGCGCTCCGCGTGGCTACGACGGTCGCGCTGACCTCAGGGGGAGCGGCAGCAGTGGCCGGAGCGCTAGCGGAGGGGATTGGGTTTGGGGTACTCCTTGGGTTTGCTGTAGCCGTCGTGTCCGGTGTTGCAGCCTACGTAGCCGTATACCGCCAGATCGCGGGGCGCCTCGAGATCGCACGGCGGACGCTCCGCGAGGCTCGAAAGGGGCGCTTCGATGCCCTCGCCGCGCTGCCCGGCTCCATCGGCGACGACGAACTTGACGCGCTCATCCACCAGGTGGGGCGGGCGGGGCGGGCGCTCCAGCAGGAGATCGAGCGTCTTGAGCGCGCGGAGAGCTACCGCCGAGAGTTTCTGGGCGACGTGAGCCACGAGCTCCGCACTCCCATTTTCGCCGTCGCCGGGTTTGCGGAGACGCTCCTCGATGGCGCCCTCGAGGACGACCGCGTGCGGCGGCGGTTTGTCGAGAAGATTGTTCAGAACGCCGGGCGCCTCGAGTCGCTCACGCGCGACCTGTCCGAGATCTCGAAGCTCGAAACGGGGCGACTCCAGATCCGCATGGCTCCCTTCGACGCGGCGGCTCTGATCACAGAAGTGGTCGACGACCTCGACCGCATCGCCGGCAACCTCGAGGTCGGCCTCGACGCGCGCATCCCTGCGCTGCCGCTCGTCGTGGGCGACCGCGACCGGCTCCGCCAGGTGCTGACCAACTTGATCGAGAACGCTCTCAAGTACAACGAGCCCGGCGGCCACGTTGAGGTCACGGCACGGCAGCGAGGGTCTGGCGAGGTCCGCATCGCCGTCGTGGATGACGGCATCGGCATCCCGGAAGCGGCACTAGCCCGACTCACGGAGCGCTTCTTCCGAGTTGACAAAAGCCGGTCCCGGGCTCGCGGGGGGACAGGTCTTGGACTCGCCATCGTGAAGCACATCCTCGAGGCCCACGGGCAGACCCTCGAGGTCGAAAGCCGCATCGGCTACGGATCGACGTTCTCCTTTTCGATCCCGTCGGCGTCCTCGAGGGCGGAGGAGACCGAGAAGCGGACGGAACTCGGCATGCGCGTCGGCCGGTAAGAGGAGACCACCAACAGAGTATGTACATATGACGCTCGGCGACCTCATCCAGCAGCCCCGGTTTGCATCGCCAGCGCAGGAGGCCGTCCTGAACGTGTTCGCGACCTCATCGTGGATCACCAGCGAGATCCAAGCGGCACTCTCGCCTCACGGAGTGACACAGGCCCAGTTCAACGTCCTTCGGATCCTGCGGGGGAAGCACCCGGACCATTACGCCTGCTCCGAGATCGCCGAGCGCTTGCTTGACCGGACGCCAGACGTAACACGGCTCCTGGTACGGCTCGAGTCGAGAGGCTTGATCCGTCGCCAACGGGCCGAACACGACCGACGCGTCGTCGAAGTCGAGATTACAGACGCCGGCCTCGATGTGTTGTCGGCCCTGGACGCCCCTGTCCAGGATTCAATTGACCGTACCGCCGCACACCTCAGCGACGACGAGCTCCGAACGCTTTCGGAACTCCTGGAGCGGCTTCGGACAGATCAGGTGTAAAGAGGCTCGGCCTCCGGTGAGGCCGAGCCAACAGATAGTCCTGGTTCCTACCAGGACGGCTGTCCGCGGACTGCCGACAGCTGAGCGGTCGCCGGCTCATCAGGAGAGAACGTGCCCACCCAGACGACGTAGGTGCCTTCTGCCGCCTGCGTGAAGGTCACTGCCGGGTTGCTACCGTTCGCGTCGTCGGAGCAATGCCACCGGCCTGCGGGGTCGGAGACCAGAATGGTTGTGTCGTCGCTCGAAACGGCATAGATCGAGAGCGCTCCTGCGCTACTCACTTCGACGGCAGCCGTGGGAACAGCATTGTTGATGAACCCGGAGCACCCGCTCCCTGGGACGGCATTCCGATCCGCGCCACCAGCGCGTACAGACGTCGTCGCGGGCGCATCAGAAATGGTGAGGGTCGTCTGTGGCGCCCCACCCCGATGGGGTTGAGCTTGGGCCGGGATCGCGACGAGCGCGATAGCAGCGAGAGCGAGGAGGAAACGCATAGACAGGGGGGGATAGAGAGTCCGGGTCTTGCAAACGCAGTGCCACACGCTTTGGTGCCGGCGATGCTCGAGGCGGGGGGAGGAAAGATTGGATAGGAGCGTCCTCGAAGAAGCGCGTTCAATCGCCGACCTCGAGGTCGTGGACAGAGCATCCCGTCGTGGGGAGGCTAGAGGACGCGCGTCCTCCAACTTCAGGGCCGGATCCAAAGCGCGATGCCACGTCAAGGCTCCCGCGTGCGCGTCGAGCTACACCCCTACCGCGCTATACGCCCCCCTTTCCCGACGTTCCGTCTCGGAACGTGCGGCAGGCCGGCCAGACTCGTCCTCGAGGACGGCAGGCAGAAAAACCCCGACGCTAGTCCCCCGCCCAGCCTCCGTCTCAATCTCGAGCCGTCCGCCGATTGCCTCCGTGAGCCGCCGAGCCAAGGTGAGCCCGAGTCCCAGACCCTCGTGTGTGCGAGCATGTCCTTCGGATGCCTGCCGGAACGGCTCCGTCGCGAGGGCGGCAAATTCCTCCGTCATCCCCACGCCTGTGTCCACCACCGCGATTCGCACGGCCTCGTCCTCGAGGCCTACCTCGAGGCCGACCTGCCCTCGCTCCGTGAAGCGAACGGCGTTGTCCAGCAGAGAGGAAAGAACACTCTCGAGAGCGGTCGGATCTGCCAACGCACGCACGCGCGGTCCGGACACGTACAGCCCGAGCCCCTTGGCCGCCGCCGCGTCTTCGAAAGAGCTTGCTACGGTGCGGACCACGTCACCGACCTCGACGACGACGCGCTCCAGCGACTGCTCACCAGCCTCGATCCGCGTGAGATCCAGAACGCCGTCGAGCGTGGCAAGGAGACGCTTCGCACCTCGCTGCATCGAGTCAAGGACAAGCCGGTCCTCTTCGGAGGCCTCGAGGTCGAGGATGTCGGTCCCACTCAAGATGGCCGTCAAGGGCGTGCGGAACTCATGACTGAGATTGGCAAGGAGCACGTCCTTTGCGCGGTTCGCCGCCTCTGCCTGGTCCTGGGCCGCTCGTCGCATGACAAGCTCTTGACGGAGCTCTCCGTTGACTTTCTTCAGATCCTCCGCGAGCTCTCGCAGGTAGCGAGTGATCGGGCCCTCGTATGCCCACGCCAGGACCGCGACAAAGCCGGCGACGGCCGCGACGTTGGCCACGTAATAGCGGTTCGCGAAGGTCTCCGACATCAACATCGGAAACTCGTGCCCCATCTCCGAGCCCACAAGCACGCTCAGACCTGCGGCCGCGGCAGTTACCGCCGTCAGCAGTCCCGTTTTGGGCCCCGCGACGAAGGCTCCAAACAGCGGCGTGATCACCAGCCACAGCATCGCGACATCGCTCAACCCACGGTCAATGAATGCCGAGAAAGCGAGCGCGACTTGCACCACGATGACCAACGCCGCGCAGAGGACCTCAAGACGAGCTCCGAACCGGATCAGGAAAGGCAGCCCGAGCGCCGGAACGATTAGAAATCCGAACGATGCGATATCGAGCAGATCGACGTCCGGTGCGTTTGCATACAGCGCGGCCACGCCCGCAACCGTCCCCGCAATCATCCAAGACCCTGCGACGTAGAGGCGAAGCCTGTACGTCTCTAGCCTAGATCCTCCCTTAGGAGCGACCCAGCGGATGATCGCTGAGAAAAAGGGGACGCGCGAACTCAAGAACCTAGCGTTTGAAGTAGGAGGAAGGGCATATCAGGTGTCGGCGATCCACCCTGAGTGTTAAGCCACTGCGGCAATGGCAGCAGAATGTGACCCTCGACGGACTCGAGGCGGCGGACCATCCTCGAGGTCGGCACCAAAGAGGCTTGCCCTCGAGGACACAGGCATGGGGAACTCGACGCGGACAGAGGTTCCCATCCCTGGCGCCGTCTCGATCACGAGTTGCCCTCCCATTGCCTCGGTCATCCGATGAGCCAGCGTGAGGCCGAGCCCCAGTCCTTCGTGTGTCCGACCGTGACCGTCTGACGCCTGCAAGAAGGGTTCTGGCGCTCGAGCTGCAAACTCCTGGGCCATCCCTACACCCGTGTCTGTCACGGTGAGTACGGCTCGGCCAGCCTCTGCTCCGAGCGTCACCACGACCGCGCCTGCCTCTGTGAAGCGGACAGCGTTGTCTATAAGCGCAGAAAACACCCGACAGAACACTGCCGAATCGACGACTGACAGTGTCGAGTCTCCACGGACTTCGAAAGCCACTCCCTTCTTGATGGCGGATGCCGCATACGGCCATGCCACATTGCGCACGAGCGGCAGAATGTCAGTGGGTTTGGCGTTCATGCTGTGATTGCCGTCAATGCGGGACAAGTCGATGACGCCTTCCAGAGTGGCCATCAAGCGCCGAGCACCACGTTCCATCGACTCAAGGATGGGCTTGTCGTCGTCATTAGCTTCGTCTCGCAGGATCTCCGCGCCACTCAGAACAGCCGTCAGCGGAGTCCGGAACTCGTGGCTCATGTTGGCGAGCAGTGAGCTTTTGGAGCGACTCGCCGCCTCGGCTGCGTTCTGTGCCTCTCCCAACGCCTTGATCTCGATCCGCAACTGCCGAACGATGGGGCCTTCGTAAAGGGCAGACAGCACGCCGACTAGGATTGCTGCAAACGCGTAGTTGATGATGTAGTGCTTCGACGCGTCTTCGGCCGAAAGCGACTGCACAAACTCGTGGCCCGAGACACCGGCAGTGAACAGGATGAGACCCGAGCCTGCCGACATAAAGGCCACAATCATTCCCAGGCGCGCACCGCCAATACACGCCGCGGCGAGTGGGACCACTGCGATCCAGAAGATGGCTCCCGAGTTGAGACCGCCATCTGTCCACGCGATCGCGAAGATGGATACCTGGAAGAACAGCATGAACACCGTCACCAGGAATTGGAATTGGACTCCTGCCCGAAGGAAGAAGGGAAAGATCAGGCTCAGCACACAGATCACAACCAGTGCCTCCACGACCAGATAGCTCGTCCCTGGTACGTGGTGGAGATGGTGCAGCGCCGCAAACATGGCCGTGTTCAGAGCCACTAGCAGCGAGACCGCGACGAAGAGACGCTGTCGAATCAGCTCAATTCTGTCCAGGTCTTGATTCGGAATGAAGACCGAGAGCGCCCGCAGAACCCAAGTCCCGAACGGGGCTGTGGTGTCAGCTGACGCGTCAGAAAAGCTGGAGGTGGTCATTGGGGTAAGCGGCGCTCCTCGGATGCTTCGATTGGCCCGAGCCGTCCTTAAACCCAACCTCTTGGTTTTTCTCATCCCCATCGTTCCGTGTGCTCATCATCCAGAGCTGTGAGAAAGCCTCGTTGGGATCGAAACCGGAGCGCTCTCGTAGCCAGGATTCATTCCTCCATCGAGCTCGCATGTCCGACTCCTCCACCGCCGCATCCACCCGCACCGCTGAGGAGCGAGCCCACCTCGAGAAGGTCGCCGCTGACACCATTCGGGGGCTCACAATCGACGCCGTCGAGAAGGCCAACTCTGGACACCCGGGGCTTCCCATGGGCATGGCGGATGTCGCGACCGTGCTGTGGACGCGCTTCCTGAAGCACAACCCAAAGGATCCACAGTGGTTCGACCGCGACCGCTTCGTCCTCTCCGCTGGTCACGGGTCGATGTTGATCTATAGCCTGCTCCACCTCAGCGGCTACGACGTCTCCCTCGAAGACCTCAAAGAGTTCCGGCAACTCAACTCCAAGACGCCAGGCCACCCAGAGGTTCACCACACACAAGGCGTCGAGACCACGACTGGACCGTTGGGCCAGGGCCTGGCGACAGCCGTGGGCATGGCGATCGCCGAGACGCACCTCGCGGCACAGTTCAACACCGGCGACCTCGAGGTCGTGGGCCATTACACGTATGTGATCGCGTCGGACGGCGACTTGCAGGAGGGCGTGACCAACGAAGCGTCGTCGCTTGCCGGTCACCTCGGACTGGGACGGCTCATTGTGCTCTACGACGACAACCACGTCTCCATCGACGGTGACACGGAGCTCTCGTTCACAGAGGACCGCGCCGGGCGCTATGAGGCGCTAGGCTGGCACGTGATCCGCGAGATCGACGGGCATGACAACGACGCCGTGGCCGAAGCCATCGAGACCGCGCGCAACGTCCTCGACCGGCCATCCTTCCTCGAGGTCCGCACCACTATCGGCTACGGCTCGCCGAACTTGGCGGGTCAGCACACGATTCACTCCGACGCCATCGGCGATGCCGAGATCAAGGCAACCAAGGAGAATCTGGGGCTTCCGCTCGAGGAGTTTTATGTCTCCGACGACGCCACGACACTCTTCCACGAGCAGGCCTTCCACGGCTCTGAGGAGCAGTGCGAGTGGCAGGGTCGCATGGACGCGTACGCCAAGGCGGAGACAGAGAAGGCCACCGACCTCAAGCGCCGCATCGCGGGTACGCTGCCCGACGGCTGGACCGATGCGCTCCCCACCTTCGAGGCCGATGCTAAAGGCATGGCAAGCCGCGCCGCGAGTGGCAAGGTGCTGGACGCGATTGCCAGCACGCTGCCCGAGCTCGTGGGGGGCTCTGCTGACCTCACGCCGTCGGTGAAGACCCTTGCCAAGGGCATGATGGACTTCCAGTCGGACTCACCGGCGGGGAGCTACGTCCGCTACGGCATTCGTGAGCATGCGATGGCGGCCGCGATGAACGGAATGGCGCTGCACGGTGGGATTCGGCCCTATGGGGGCACGTTCTTAGTGTTCAGCGACTACTCGAAGCCGGCAATCCGGTTGGGTGCACTGATGGATGCGCCCGTCGTCCACGTGTTCACGCACGACTCGGTGGGCCTGGGAGAAGACGGACCGACGCACCAGCCAGTCGAGCAACTCGCAGGTCTGCGTGCCATTCCTGGCCTGCTCGTTATCCGCCCCGCCGACGCCAACGAGACGGCCGCGGCATGGCGCGTCGCCCTCGAGACCGGCCGGACGACGGCCCTCGCCCTCAGCCGCCAGGCACTACCCACGATGGAGACCACGGCCTCGAGAGCGGCCGACGGCGTCGCGAAGGGGGCCTACATCGTGGCCGAATCGGACGGCGACCCAGAGGTCATCCTAATTGGATCCGGCTCTGAGGTCGGGCTGCTGATGGAGGCCAAGGAGCAGATCGGTGGCAGCGCCCGCGTGGTATCGGTGCCGTGCGACCGACTGTTCTTCGAGCAGGACGAGGCGTACCGCGAATCGGTGCTGCCGACGTCCGTGCGCGCTCGCGTGGCCGTCGAGGCCGCGTCGCCCATCGGATGGGGGCGCTTCGTCGGCCTCGATGGCGAGACGATTGCCATCAACCGCTTCGGGACCAGCGCACCAGGCTCCGAGGCCCTGAGCGACCTGGGGATCACCCTCGAGGCCGTCCTCGAGGCCGCAAAGCGCGTCAAGGGATAGAGCCCGTTCGCCCTCGAGGGCGACTGCAGACCGCACCTGATTCTTTACGTCCTCGAGGCCAAGGCTGGCCTCGAGGACGGCTGCATTATGGGGTTTCCGTCCGGCGCCGAGATATCAAAACGCCGCTGCTAACACCCGAACCGAGTCCTGTTCTCGAATCCTTCACTGATGGAAGGGCTTCCAGGCTGAAAGAAACGTTGCAGACGCTGCAAATGGCGCCTAACCTGCGTTCCGTATTCAACGCGCCTTCAAAGAGCGCCCTTTGTGACCGCACTCGCGCCCCGTTTCGCACTTGTCAGTGATCGCCTTGTGGCGACCGGGGTCCTTACGCTCGTCCTTTCTGTCCTCCTTATTGGCCTCCTACTCGTAGGGGGCTGACACCGAAGACCGACTCTAGGCGCGAACACGCGGATGTACTTGGGTTGGTCGAACCCAAGTCCGAACCAGATGCAGCACCACACCCACACGGTGGCCCTCTTGCCGGGCGACGGCATCGGCCCCGACGTCTGTCGACAAGCCGAGATCGTCCTCGAGGCCGCGGCTCAGGCCTTTGGGTTCGGGCTCGCCACGAGTGAGCACCCGGTCGGAGGTGCTGGCATCGACGCGTCCGGTGACCCGCTGCCCGCCGCCACTCTCAAGGCCGCCCTCGAGTCCGACGCCGTTTTCCTAGGCGCCGTGGGTGGCCCCGCATGGGACCATGTCGAGTCGGGAAAGCGACCCGAGCGCGGATTGCTGCGGCTCCGCAAAGAGCTTGGCGCGTTCGCCAACCTCCGCCCCGTCACTGTGCCGGACGCGTTGGTCGAGCGATCTCCGTTGCGCGCCGACGTCGTCACCGGGACGGATCTGCTGATCGTCCGCGAGTTGACCGGCGGCATCTACTTCGGCACGCACGAGCGAATCGAGGACGTGGCCACTGACGTAATGGCATATTCCGTCCTCGAGGTCGAGCGCATCGCGCGGGTCGCGTTTGAAAAGGCGCGTCAGCGTCGAGGCCGCGTCACGTCCGTCGACAAGGCAAACGTTCTGGCGTCGTCGGCGCTGTGGCGCGAGACCGTGACCGCGCTGCACGCCGCGGAGTACGCCGATGTCGTCCTCGATCACTTGTACGTGGACAACGCCGCGATGCAGGTCGTCCGCGACCCGCGCGCCTTCGATGTCGTGGTGACCGGCAACCTATTTGGCGACATCCTCTCGGACCTGGCAGCCACGCTGCCAGGCACGCTAGGCCTGCTGCCTTCGGCGAGCGTCGGCGGAGACGTCGGGATGTTCGAGCCCGTCCATGGATCGGCGCCCGATCTCGCGGGCCGAGACCTCGCCAACCCGCTCGCCGCCATCCTGAGCGCCGCCATGCTCCTGGACGACCTCGAGGAAGCCGACGCCGCTGACGCCATCCGCCGCGCCGTGGACGCCGTCCTCGAGGCCGGCACCATCACGCCTGATCTAGGCGGTAGCGCAGGCACCGCAGAGGTGGGCCGCGCCGTCGCCGAACTCGTCCTCGAGTCCGTTCCCACCCACGCCTAGACCGCCCAGACCGATGGCCACCGACCGCGTCGTCTTTTTCGATACCACCCTGCGCGACGGCGAGCAGTCGCCCGGCGCCGCGATGACGCTTACGGGCAAGCTCAAAATCGCCCGCGTGCTTGCCGCGCTCGGTGTAGACATCATCGAGGCCGGCTTCCCCGTCTCGTCGCCGCAGCAGGCCGAGGCCGTCCGCGAGATCGTAGCCGCCCTCGAGGACGAGGACCCCGTGATCTGCGCGCTAGCACGCGCCAAGCCCGGCGACCTCGAGGCCGCGGGCGCCGCCCTCGAGGGCGGAAAGCGAACACGCATCCACACGTTCATCGCGACGAGCGACATCCACATCGCGGCCAAGTTCAACTCGCCACGCTTCGGCGCCACGCTGGCCGAGCAGCGACAGAGCATCATCCGGATGACGCAAGAGGCCATCGCACAGGCCCGCACGTTCACGGACGACGTCGAGTTCAGCGCCGAGGACGCCGGTCGCACCGACCACGGCTTCCTGTGCGACGTGGTCTCCGCCGCCGTAGAAGCCGGAGCCACCACCGTCAACATTCCGGACACGACGGGCTACTGCACGCCGTCCAGCTACGCGGCCCTCTTCGAGTCCGTCCGCGACTGCACCGACCTCGAGGACGTGATTCTCTCGACGCACTGCCACGACGATCTGGGCCTGGCTGTCGCCAACACATTAGCCGGCGTCGAGGCCGGCGCCCGGCAGGTCGAGGTGACCATCAACGGGCTCGGCGAGCGGGCGGGCAACGCCTCCATCGAGGAGGTCGCGATGGCGCTCCGCGTGCGCTCCGATCAGTACGGCGTGACACATGGACTCGACACGACCCAACTGGGCGCGGCGAGTAGCCTGGTCGCTGTGGTGACCGGATTCCCGGTACCGCCGAACAAGGCCATCGTGGGTGCGAACGCCTTCGCCCACGAGGCTGGCATCCACCAGCACGGCGTCTTGCAGAACCGCGAGACCTACGAAATCATGAGCGCCGAGGATGTCGGCGCCGACGCGGAGTCGATCCGCCTGGGCCGCCACAGTGGCCGCCACGGTTTGTTTGCCCGTCTCCAACGGCTCGGCCTCGAGGTCGGGGACGCCGACCGAGATGCGGTCTACGAGCGATTCGTCGCGCTCGCTGACCGAAAGAAGGAGATCTACGACGCCGACCTTCACCTGATCGCTGACCCCGCCACGCTCATGTCTGCTGCTACCCCCTACACGCTCGCCAGCCTTACGGTCACGACGAGCACCGCCGAGCCTCCACAGGCCGAAGTCACCTTGCTGATCGGCGAGACCGGCGAGCTTCGCGTCGAGACCGCGACCGGCGACGGCCCGGTGGACGCGATCTACCGCGCCCTCGATGGCGCCGCCGGCCGGCCGCACCGCCTGGAGTCGTACACGATCCGGGCGCTGACGGGCGCCGCCGATGCCCAGGGCGAAGCCCTCGTCGTCGTCTCCGACGGCCCGGCGCTCGCGCAGGGCAAGGCGACCTCGACGGACATCCTCCGCGCCTCCGCCGAGGCCTACGTCGCGGCCCTCAACGGCCTCGACGGCGACACGCACGAGGAGGGCGACTTCGTCCAGACCGGCATCATGTCGTCCTTCGACCCCGCGTGATCGCGACCGTCCTCGAAGACGCTTTCGCCCTCAAGGACACGCCGGGCGAGCGACAGCCTCGCCCTCACGGCATCACCGAACGTGACTCGGCCTCGAGGACGCCGCCGACCTCTTCGGCTCTGCCTCGATCCCTACCCTTCGCCCCGATCTCATGACTCCGAAACGCCGCAGCGACAACGTCAAGTCCGGGTGGGAGCGCGCTCCTCACCGGAGCCTGTTTCGCGCCACAGGCCAGATCGAGTCCGACGCCGACTTCGACAAGCCGTTTATCGGCGTGTGCAACTCGTACATTGACCTGATTCCGGGGCACGTGCACTTGCAGTCGTTCGGAAAGGTGGTCAAGCACGCCGTCCGCGCGGCCGGCGGCGTCCCGTTCGAGTTCAACACCATCGGCGTGGACGACGGAATCGCGATGGGGCATATCGGGATGCGCTACTCCCTGCCGTCTCGCGAGCTGATCGCTGACAGCGTCGAAACGGTCGCGGCGGCGCACTGGCTCGACGGGATGGTCTGCATCCCGAACTGTGACAAGATCGTGCCTGGGATGCTGATGGCCGCGCTCCGGCTCAACATCCCGACCGTGTTCGTGTCGGGCGGTCCGATGGCGGCCGGTCGCCTGCCGAGCGGTGAAAAGATCGATCTCGTGTCCGTCTTCGAGGGCGTCGGGCGGCACCAAACGGGCGAGATCAACGACGCACAGCTCTTAGAGATCGAGACGCTCGCGTGCCCGACGTGCGGCTCGTGCTCCGGCATGTTCACGGCCAACTCGATGAACTGCTTGATGGAGGCGCTCGGACTGGCGCTCCCGTACAACGGCTCCATCCTGGCCACCGACCCGCGCCGCCGCGAGCTTGCCCGCAACGCCGCGCGTCGCGTGGTGGAGTTGGTGGACGAGGGCATTCGTCCTCGAGACATCGCCACCGTCGAGGCCTTCGACGACGCCTTCGCCCTCGACATGGCGATGGGTGGCTCGACCAACACGGTGCTCCACATGCTGGCCGCGGCGCGCGAGGCCGAGATCCCGTACGACCTGCGCCGCGTCGCCAAGGTGTCCGCGCGGACGCCCTATCTGTGCAAGGTGTCGCCCTCGACGCCGGATGTGCACATGGAAGACGTCGAGGCCGCGGGCGGCATCCCAGCCATTTTGAAAGAGCTGGACGTGGTCGGCAAGCTCCACAGCGACCGGATGACTGTCGCCGGACCGCTTCGCGACACCATCGCCGCCGCCGAAAACAAACGGCCCGACATCATCCATCCGGCCTCGAAGGCGTTCCGCCCCACCGGCGGGCTCGCGGTCCTCTACGGTAATCTGGCGCCCGAGGGCGCCATCGTCAAGAGCGGCGCCGTCGTCGAAGAGATGCTGACGTTCGAGGGTCCGGTCCGCATCTTCGAGTCCCAAGAGGACGCCGTCGACGGCATCATGGGCGGCCACGTCCTCGAGGGCGAGGTCGTCGTGATCCGCACCGAGGGTCCGAAGGGCGGCCCGGGCATGCCCGAGATGTTGCAGCCGACGTCGGCGCTGGCGGGCATGGGGCTCGACACGTCGGTCGCCATGGTGACCGACGGCCGGTTCTCGGGCGCCACGCGCGGACTCAGCATCGGCCACGCCTCGCCCGAGGCGGCGTCCGGCGGACCGATTGCGGCCGTCGAACCCGGCGACCGCATCCGCATCGACATCCCGAACGGCGAGATCACGCTGCTCGTCTCAGACGACGAGATCGCTCGTCGGCTGGCCCTGCTTCCCGCGTTCGTCCCCAAGATCCGGACCGGCTGGCTCGGCCGCTACGCCCACTTCGTGACCAGCGCCTCCGACGGCGCCGTGATGCGAATGCCCGACCTCGAGGTCGCGCCCGGCGGCGACGGCGCAGCCTCGAATGCAGAGAATGTGACGACCTCGAGGCCGTCCTAACACACGCGGCCTCGAGGCCGCACATGCAGACGCGCCCCGCGTCTCTCTACTCTATGATCACCACCGCTCCCCCGCGTCCGGCGCACCGCGCCACGCCGACAGCCACCCAGGCTCCAGCTCCCGAAGCTCCCGTCATGACGGGGGCCGACATTTTCGTCAAGAGCCTCGAGGCCGAGGGCGTCGAGTTCGTATTCGGTCACCCCGGCGGCGCGATCATCAAGATCTACGACGCGTTCGCGCAGCTCCAGCCGTCGTTCCAGCACATCCTGGTTCGCCACGAGCAAGCGGGCACGCACGCGGCCGAGGGCTACGCCAAGGCGACCGGAAAGGTGGGCACGGTGCTCGTGACCAGCGGCCCGGGCGCGACCAACACCGTCACCGGCATTGCCGACGCGATGCTGGACTCGATCCCTATTGTCGTGTTCACGGGCCAGGTCGCGGTGCCGCTCATCGGCGGCGACGCGTTCCAGGAGGTCGACACGATGGGCGTGACGCGATCGGTCTCGAAGCACAGCTTTCAGGTACGGCACGCGGCAGACCTCGCACCGACCATCAAGGCCGCGTATCACATTGCGCGGACGGGACGCCCGGGACCGGTCGTGGTCGATCTCCCGAAGGACATTCTGGTTGAGGAGGTGCCGTTCGAGTACCCGGACTCGGTCGATATCCGTGGGTACAGCTACTTGCATGAGGCGAAGCCGGAGAAGATCGAGCGGGCGGCGGCGATGATTATGCGGTCGAAGAAGCCGCTGTTCTACGTCGGCGGCGGCACCATCTCGGGCAACGCGACGGAGAAGCTGACGGCGCTGGCCCGCAAGGCGCGTATCCCGGTCACGACTACGCTGCATGGACTCGGGAGCTTCCCGGAGAACGACGAGCTCGCTCTTGGAATGCTGGGAATGCACGGGACGTACTGGGCCAACATGGCCGTGCAGAACTGCGACCTCCTGATTGCCATCGGCGCTCGGTTCGACGACCGCGTGACGGGCAAGCTCGAGGCCTGGGCGCCGCACGCCGAGGTGATCCATGTCGAGATCGACCCGTCGTGTGTCTCCAAAAACGTCTTTGCCGACTGCGCCATCCTGGGCAACGTGAGCGACGTCCTCGATCAGCTCGATCCGCACGTCGAGGCCAAGGACACAGACGCGTGGCTGGAGCAGATTCAGGGGTGGCACCGCGAGGTCGAGGCCTCGGCCGAGCCGGCGCGCACGGACGGCAAGCTCGGCCCCCTCGAGGTCGTCAAGAAGCTGGGCGCCAAGGCCGCCGACAAGGGCGTGCTGACGACTGACGTCGGACAGCACCAGATGTGGTCGGCGCAGGGCTTCGGGTTCGACCGGACGCGCAGCCACATCACCTCGGGCGGACTCGGGACGATGGGCTTCGGCTTCCCCGCTGCCATTGGCGCAGCACTTGGCCTCCGAGGCACGGACGCCGTGGTCGTCTCGATCAACGGCGACGGCGGCTTCCTGATGAACTGCCAGGAGCTTGGCGTGGCCGCGAAGCACAAGCTGCCGATCAAGCTGGCGATCCTGAACAACTCGCGGCTGGGCATGGTGCGCCAGTGGCAGGAGCTGTTCTTCGGCGAGCGCTACAGCGAGACCGACACCTCCGACACCAACCCTGACTTCGTCGCCCTAGCCGAGGCCTTCGGCTGCGTCGGAATGCGGGCCTCGACGCCTGAGGAGGCCGACGCCGTCATCGAGGCCGCGTGGGAGATCACCGACCGGCCCGTCCTGATGGAGTTCGTCGTCCCCAACGAGGAGATGGTCTTCCCGATGGTCCCTGCCGGTGCCGCCTCCGACGACATGATCCTGAAGCGCTTCTCCGACGACTAGCCGACCTCGATGTTTGTCCTCGCCCTCGAGGACGCCCTAACCCCGCCTCGCCCTCGAGGCCGACATGACCCTTACCCAGCAACAGCTCATCCGCAAGCGCGCCGACGGCGAGACCGTCCTCGAGGACGCGCCCGAGCCGCCGCAGACGCACACGCTGTCGATCCTGATCGAGAACCACGCCGGCGCGCTCAACCGCGTCGTCAACCTGTTCTCGGCGCGCAACCTCAACCTCGACAGCGTCTCCGTTGGGCCGACCGACGACGAGACCGTGTCGCGGCTGACCGTCGTCACGACAGGCACGCGGCGCCAGGTGCGCCAGGCCGTCCGGCTGGTGCGCCAGCTTCTCGATGTCCTCGCCCTCGACGAGTTCACGCCCGACGACGCGGTGACCGAGCGCGAGCTATGCCTCGCCAAGCTCGCTGCGGACGCGACCTCGAGGTCGACCGTGATGGAGCTGGTCCGAGGGCTCGGCGCGACCGTCGCCCACACCGACCGCGACGCCGTCACCGTCCAGTTCGTCGGCACAGCCTCCGAGGTCGACGCCTTCATCGAGGTCGCGAGCGAGCACGCCCTCCTCGAGGTCGCCCGCAGCGGCCGGCTCGCCCTCCACCGCTCGAGGACGCTCGCCCTGTAGAGGTTCAGGGTTCGGGGTTCTAGGGTTCGCGAGGACTCGGCCTCGGGCGCTGAACTCAACCCTCGAGAACGAATCTCGACCTCGAGGACGAATCCATACCACAAGACGGCTTCTGACATTTCCGGAGCCGAACCCTGACCGCGCAGCGAAGGCGCAGCTAACCGAAAACCCCGAACCATTGACTGTCCACTACGAAGCCGATCCCGCCCTCATCCGCCAGAAAACCGTCGCCGTGATTGGCTACGGAAGCCAGGGCCACGCACACTCCCTCAACCTCCGCGACAGTGGCGTCGACGTCGTGGTCGGTCTGCGCGAGGGGTCCTCCTCGGCCGACGAGGCACGTGCCGCCGGCCTCGAGGTCGTGTCTCCGAGCGAGGCCGCCCAGCGTGGCGACCTGATCATGATGCTAGTGCCAGATCAGCACCACAAGGCCGTCTTCGAGGACTCGGTACGTGAGCACCTGACGCCCGGCAAGGCGCTGGCCGTCGGCCACGGGTTCTCCGTCCACTACGATCAGGTCGCGCCGCCGGAAGGCGTCGACGTGTTCTTGGTCGCGCCGAAGTCTCCGGGGCACCTGGTGCGCCGCGTGTACACCGAAGGCGGTGGCGTTCCATGCCTGGTCGCCGTCCACCAGAACGCGACGGGCGGCGCCCTCGAACTCGCCCTCAGCTACGCCGACGCCATCGGCGGGACGCATGCGGGCGTGATCGAGACGACGTTCAAAGACGAGACGGAGACCGACCTCTTCGGCGAGCAGGCCGTCTTGTGCGGCGGCTCCGAAGCGCTCATCAAGGCCGGGTTCGAGACGTTGGTCGAGGCCGGCTACCCGGAAGAGCTCGCCTACTTCGAGTGCCTCCATGAGCTCAAGCTCATCGTGGACCTGTACTACGAGGGCGGGCTGGCGCGCATGAACCACTCGGTTTCAGACACCGCCGAGTACGGCGGCCACGCCATCGGCAACCGCGTCATCACGGACGCCGTCAAGGGCGAGATGAAGAAGGTCCTGGGCGAGATCCAGTCGGGCGCCTTCGCCCGCGAGTTCATCGCAGATCAGGAGAACGGCGGTGAGAACCTGGCCAAGATGCGCGACGCGTCAGAGTCTCACCCCATCGAGGTCGTCGGCAAGAAGCTGCGCGACATGATGGGCTGGCTCAAGCCCGGTGGCGACGGACAGGCGTCCTCGACGCCGGCAGCTCCCGAGAGCGCGTAAGCTGATCGTCCTCGAGGTCGATGACCCTACTGAGTCGTCCCCGCGCAGGCGGGGACCCATACAGTCCCGCACTCGACCTCGAGGTCGGACAGAACACTGTGACCCCTTACCCTGTCCCCCAGGGAGAAGGGACTTCTTAGGAGGCCTCGTCCTCGAGGACGATCTCTTGCAACCGACCTCGAGGTCGGACCGGGCACGCCTCTTGCCTCATCCCCCACTCCCCCTCGCCCTCCGCTATGACCATCACTGAAGCCATCCTGGCCGACCACGCCGGGCGCGACCGTGTGAGCCCGGGCGAGACCGTCTGGATCGACGTCGACACGCTGATGACGCACGACGTGTGCGGCCCGCCGACGATCGAGATCTTCAAGCGCGAGTTCGGCGAGCACGCCAAGGTGTGGGACCCCGAGGGCTTGGCCATCATCCCGGACCACTACATCTTTACGGCGGACGAGCATGCGCACCGCAACATCCAGATCCTGCGCGCCTTCGCCGCCGAGCACGATCTGCCACACTACTACGACGTGGGCAGCGACCGCTACAAAGGGGTCTGCCACATGGCGCTGGCGGAGGAAGGGTTCAACCGGCCCGGCACAACGCTCTTCGGGACGGACAGCCACACGTGCACCTCAGGCGCCTTCGGTCTGTTCTCGACAGGAATCGGCAACACGGACGCAGCGCTCATCATGGGGACGGGCAAGATCTGGGTGAAAGTCCCGGAGTCGATGCGTTTCGTCTTCGAGGGCGACCTGCCGCCGTACCTGATGGCCAAGGACCTCATCCTGGCCGTCATCGGCGACATCGGGACGGACGGCGCGACGTACCGGGCGATGGAGTTTGACGGCGCGGCCGTCTACGACCTGAGCGTCGAGGAGCGGATGACGCTCTGCAACATGGCCATCGAGGCCGGTGGCAAGAACGGAATCATCCAGCCGGACGAGGTGACCGTCGAGTACGTCCGCAAGCGGACGGTGCGGGACTTCACGCCGGTCTACTCCGGCGAGAACGCGCGCTATCACTCCGAGCGCGTCTACGACGTGTCCACGATGGAGCCGGTCGTGGCCAAGCCGCACGCGCCAGACAACAAGGCGGCCGTGAGCGAAGTGGCTGGGACGAAGCTGGACCGCGCCTATATCGGCAGTTGCACGGGCGGGAAGCTCGAGGACTTCGTGGCTGCCGCCAAGATCTTGCAGGGCCAGGAGTGCCGCGTCGACACCTACGTCGTGCCCGCCACGACTGACGTGCGCAAGGCGTTGTGGACGGAGACGGTCAACGGCGAGACGCTGGCGGAGATCTTCGAGCGCTCCGGTGCCAAGATTGGCCTGTCTTCCTGCGCGGCCTGCCTGGGCGGCCCCGTCGACACGTTCGGGCGGACGCACGGCGACGAGGTCGTGATCTCGACGACGAACCGCAACTACCCTGGCCGGATGGGCTCGAAGCAGTCCTCCGTCTACCTCGCCTCGGCGCTCACCACCGCCGCGAGCGCCGTCACCGGCGTCATCACCGATCCCCGCGACGTCCTCGTCGCATAGCGCACGTCGGGTTCAGGGTTCAGAGGTTCAGGGTTCGCAAGGACTCCTCCTCGAGCGCTGATCCCCGACCTCGAGGTCGGATAAGCTTCGAGGCCGAAAGCCACGACCTCGAGGACGAGATAGAACGAGACGTCTGCTCCCGGTCTACACGAAGCCGAACCCTGACCGCGCAGCGAAGGCGCAGCCAACCCCGAACCCTGAATCTTCAGCCATGAAAGACACCATCCGCGGCAAGGCCTACGTCCTGGGCGACCACGTCGACACGGACCAGATCATCCCGGCGCAGCATCTGGTCTATAGCCTGACCGATCCCGAGGAGCGCAAGCTCTACGGCGCCTACGCGCTGTCGTCGGTCCCGCCGGAGGGCGCGGGCCTCCCGGAGGGCAACGTCCCATTCGTGCTCGAGGGCGAGCATCGGAGCGAGTACACCGTGATCGTCGGCGGCGGCAACTTCGGGTGTGGCTCGAGCCGCGAGCACGCGCCGTTCGCGCTCCGCGAGGCTGGCATCGAGGCCGTGGTGGCGGAGAGCTACGCGCGGATCTTCTACCGCAACGCGGTCGACGGCGGCTTCCTCGCACCGTTCGAGACGTCCGAGCCTCTGACCACGCGCGTCCGCACCGGCGACGAGGTCGAGCTCGACACGCGGGCCGGGCTGTTCACCAACGTGACGACGGGAGAGAGTTGGGCGCTCCAGCCCCTCGGCGACGTCGCCGACATCCTCGAGGCCGGCGGCGTGTTCAACTACGCGCGCGAGAAGGGCCTCATCCCGAGCTAGCGCTCGTGGGGCAAGGGGGACGTGGCCAGAGGCACCGGTTCTGTTCCGTCCTCGAGGACGGACATGAGCTCAATCTGTGGTAGGGGCGGCCCTGCGGGTCGCCCGGTCCGACCTCGATACTGCACGCCATGTCAGCGCACGGGATGTGCCTCCGTCACCGCGTCCTCGAGGTCGGACGTACGAAGGAGAGGTTGAGCAAAGATGAGGTTCTCTCGCGCGCCCTCGAGGCCGTGTAGGACGGAAGCGATTCCGGGAGCGCTTCGGTGTGAAGCGTCTGTGCCGCAACCGCTTCCAGGATACAGAGTAGCGCCGAATGGCCGATCCTGGTCGTTCGACTGCACCGTACGCCTCACACGACATGACTTTCCGCCAACGCTTTCAGGCCGCCGTCTCGACTCTTCGTTCGGCCGCCGATGTAGTGCCCGCCTCGCACTGGGAGCACTGCTCTCACTGCGGCACCACGACCCCATGGCTTGTCAACGCAATCCGTGGCGAGTTCCGCTGCAAGACGTGCAACCGCCTCATCCTCGAGGGCTAGGCGCAGTCTCGACGCGCACCGGGCCGGGGTCTAGCTTTCTGGACCTCACCCGCTCTGTATGACCACGCCCCAGCCCGGCGACATTGCCCGAATCACGCGCCTCACGGCGGCCGGCGCGGTCCTGGTGACCGTCATATTGGTGTTCGCCACTGCCGGAGAACGCCCGTGGCAGTCCGTCGCGGCTGTCGTGATGATCGCGCTGTTGCCGTACGTCGCCTTCGTTGCGCTCGCGCGGTGGGCGAGCGGCTCTGTCCCTGCCGAGGCCGTTGTGTTCGGCGGGCTGGTGCTCGCGGTGTTCTTCGCCGTTGGCCTATACGCGATGGCGTTCGTGATCGCACCCGGACCGCAGAGCGCGTCGGCGCCGCTGGGCGTGCCGCTGTTCCAGTCCGGCGCCGTCGCGCTGGCTGGCGTCGGGGCCGCCATCGCGCGCTGGCAGACGCGGTCTCGAGGCTGAGCCATCCGTCCTCGAGGCCGGCGCACGCCCTCGAGGTCGACTCCGGAACGGCCAGGAGGAGAGTGGGTTAGGGACGTAGCCTTCCCACCACGGCCATGCTTCTTCGCGTCGCGCTCGCGGCCCTCGTCGCAGCCCCCTTTGCCTCCGCCCAGCCTGGCGCATTTCGCCTGGGGGGCACGTCCCTCGAGGTTGGACGCGCCGTCGATATTGCGGACGACGGCGCGGTCGCTCTTGCCGCGAGGTACTTCTTCTCGTTCGACGCGGACCCTGGGCCGGGCGAAACGCTGCTGCCGTCCTCCGGCGCCGAGGACGGGATGGTTGCGGTGTACGAGTCCAGCGGCGCGCTCCGGTTCGCCGTCCCACTCGTTAGCAGCGGCTCCGACGACATTTACGACGTGGCCTTCCTGCCCGATGGTGGAGTCGCCGTGATTGGCCACACCGGCGACGTCATGGACCTCGACCCCGGCTCGGGCGAGTTGCTGGTGGAGGCGCCCGGCTTCGAGGTCCGCATCTTTGTCGCCGTCTACGGCCCTGATGGCGCTCTGCGTTACGGATTCGGCCTCGAGGGCGTGACCTTCGTTCAGGAGGGCGCTATCGACGGCCGACGACGAAGGCAACGTCTACTGGCCGCGACGCTCGACGGCACCACCGACTTCGATCCTGGTTCGGGAGACGCCTCGAGGACAGGTACCGCCGACGCCGTGGTGGCGTCCTACTCTGCCGACGGCTCGCTCCGATGGGTCAACGTCCTCGAGGGCGGGACCACGTATGCGCGGGGACTCAGCGTGGCGGGCGACCGGCTGGCCCTCGCCGTCTCGCTCAGCGGGACCACCGACCTCGACCCAGGGAGTGGCATGGCCGAGATCGAGAGCAATGGATCCATCGACGTGCTGGTCGTCTCGGGCCGGACGAGCGGTGCCATCGAGGCCGGCTTCACCTTGGGTGGGCGAGGCGCAGATGTCGCCTTCGATGTGGCCGTGGACGAGACCGGACGGACGGCTGTGCTGGGCCGCATCCAGTCGCCGACCGACCTCGATCCCGGACCCGGAGAGGTCGTGATTGGAACCGACGGCGGAGGCATACTCGGCGCCCCATTCATCGGACTCTACGACTCCGACGGAGGCTTCCGCTTCGCCGCCAACCTGGGTGCCCTGGCCGTCAGCGGCATCGCCCTCGAGGACGGACGGCCGGTCTACTCGGGAAGCCTGCCAAGCGGGGACTACGATGTCGACCCGAGCGCAGGTACCGACATCCTCACCACCACCGACGGCTTTGACGGCGTCGTGGTCGCCCTCGAGGCCGACGGGTCGCTGCGCTGGGCACGGTCCGTGACAGGACCCGGCGGCGGCGACAACACGCTGGCCGTGGCCGTCCGCGACGATGGCACCGTGGCAACGACGGGCCGCTTCACCCGGACCGCGACGCTGGCGCCGGGCGTCACGCTGACCTCCGACGGCACCGGCGACGACATCTTCGTCGCGAGCTACTTCCCAGACGGCACGCTCATTTCGGGCACACCCACCGCATCAGACGACCTCGAGGTCGACCGCCCGTCGCTGGCGACGTGGCCGAACCCGAGTGCGGGAGTTGTCACGATTCGTTCTCGAGGGGCTCCGCGGGCCGGTCCGCCTCGAGGTCATCGACGCGCTTGGTCGCGTGGTCACCGTCCTCGAGGTCGCGGACGGGCAGGATGCCGCGCTGCCACGCCTGGCGCCGGGTGTCTACCTCGCACGCGCTGTGAGCGGGATCGAGGTCGCGACCGCACGGCTCGTCGTGGCGCGATAGCGGCTGCCGAGCGTCTCGACCTCGAGGACGCGAAAAGCGACGCGCCGCTTGGAATCGACACGGAGTGCATGATCCATGGCGCGCTGGCAGGCGTTGACGAGAGTACGCCGCCCGACCTCGAGGCCGCGCGCTCCTCCCCTTTCGCTTCCGTCTGCTCATGCTGCTCACGCCCCTCGCCCTCGGCCCGCTCCTCCTTCCGAACCGTGTCTGGCTGGCACCGCTCACGCGAAGCCGTCACCGCGACACGGTCCCCAACGCGCTCGCGCCGACGTACTACGCCCAGCGCGCAAGCGGCGGGCTCCTCGTCTCCGAGGCCACGCAGGTGACGCCTCGAGGGCAGGGCTACCCCGACACGCCGGGCATCCACAACGACGAGCAGGTCCAGGCGTGGCGACGCGTCACGGACGCTGTCCACGCAGCGGGCGGGCAGCATCGTGTGCCAGTTGTGGCACGTCGGCCGGGTGTCGCACTCCGCGTACCACGATGGAGAGCTTCCGTTTGCGCCGTCCGCCATACGCCGCGAGCGGGGAAGGCGATGACGCCGGACTTCTCGATGGTCGACTTCGAGACGCCGCACGCCATGACAGAGGCCGAGATCGCGGAGACGATCCAGCGACTTCAAGGCTGGCGCCGAGCGCGCCCTCGAGGCCGGTTTCGACGGCGTCGAAGTCCACGCGGCCAACGGCTACCTGATCGAGCAATTCCTGTCCAGCGGGTCCAACGAACGGACAGATCGCTACGGCGGCTCCGTCGAGAACCGCGTCCGCTTCATGGACGAGGTCATCGAGGTCGTCGTCGGAGTGTGGGGGCCAGAGCGCACCGGCGTCCGGTTCTCGTTCGGCCAAGGCACCAACGGCGTGACCGACGCGAACCCGGCGGAGACGTGGGCGCTCGCCACCAAGCGCGTCGCGTCGCACGGCCTGGTCTACGTCCACGGCATCGTGCCGAACAACCAGACCAGAGCCGGACGACCGACGAGACCTCGACGCCCTCGAGGTCGTGAACGCGAACTACGACGGCGTGGTGGTGGCCAACGGCGGCATCGACCGCGCGCGCGCCGAGTCCCTCTTGGAGGATGGCAAGGCCGACGCCGTCGCGTTCGGCCGCGACTTCCTGGCCAACCCAGACTTGGTGCTTCGCTTCGAGGCACAGGAGGCCGGCCTCGACGTGCCGCTCAACGAGCCGGACTCGAGCACGTTCTACGGTGGCGGCGCCAAGGGCTACACGGACTACCCGATCTGGGACGGCACCGGCGTCGAGGTCGAGTAGCAGTCCGTCCTCGAGGCCGAGACGCGTGCCGGATCGGCGGTCTCGGCCTCGAGGGCGAGTCGGTCGACGGGATCAGCGCTACCGCACCACGGTCAGCGAGCGGGCGAACGACCGACCGCCGACCTCGACGAGGACCACGTAGACGCCAGCCGGCAGAGCGCTCGCATCGACCTCGAGGGCGGAGGTCCCCGCTGAGACCATTCTGGAGGCTCAGCGCGACGGCTTCACGGCCGAGCAGATCGTAGACCATCACACGCGCGGTCTCGGACTGCGGGACCGTTACCTCGAGGGCGACCGTCGCGCGCGCCGGGTTCGGCCACGGGGCGCCGAGGGCATAGCCGTCGTCGGGCGCGTCAGCCGAGGAGGTCGCGCCGCCGGGTCTCACCACCGAGAGCGAGGCCGTCGGGTTGAGCCCGAGCTCGGATGGGTCCACGGTGGCAGCGATGAGGCCAGCCGTGCGAAACTCGTAGCTCACGCGCTGGCTTCCGCTGTCGAGGTCGATGTCGGTGACCTTGAGACGGAGTGCAGGCGCGGACACCCCGCCGGGCGCCACGAGCGTGCCCCACCCGTCGACCTCGTAGGTGAGGCGCTTGTTCGTGTCTCCCAGGAAGTCGCCGCTCTCGACAAACGTGCTTTCCCACGTGCTGCCGAAGGTGTAGCTCGAGGGCGCATCGAGGGAGCCGCCGGGAAGACGCGCGAAGGCGAACGCGAAGCGACTCGCCCTGCAGTCGTGGACGTAATCACGATGCCGAGGTTGTGGAGGCCGTCGCTGTCGATCCGGTAGTAGCCGTGGACCGTGCCCTCGATCGTGTTGCCGTCCTCATCAGTCTCCGGCGGGAGCAGGAGTTGGTACGTTTGCGTCGCCTGGCTGTAGGGGTCCGCGTCCGCGCCGGGGCCGGTGTCTCCGTCCGTCACGATGGCTGTACCGACAAACGTCTCCGATGCTAGCGTCGAGAAGTCCCACGTTTGGTTCGGGCCAGACTGAGCGATGAGCGCTTCGACGGTTGCCGTGCTGGCCCCGTTCTCGTTCGGCCGAATCGTACTGCGTGACGTGTTCGCGCCAAGCTGATACGGGATCGTGTCGTCGGCGCGGAGCGTGATCTGAGCGCTCGCCGGATCGGCACACGCGAGGCAAAGAGCAAGGAGGGAGAAGCGAAGGAGCATGGTGGGCGAGGTGGGTTCTCCCTCCGTTACCCGAAACACGCTGCTCGCCCGTCACCCGTCCTCGAGGTCGCTACCGCCGCTTCTTCCGTCCTCGAGGTCGCGTCCCGTCCTTCGTCCCCCGCTTCTCCCGGCCCGACCTCGAGGCTGAGCGAAGCCCGTCCGTGATCCGGTGGTAGTCGATGATCGGCTCCGGGTAGTCGTCGCCCAGCACGACGCCGTGCTCGTTCTGCTGTGCTGGCGTCATGCGGTACGGCTCGCGTGCCAGGTGCGACGGCAGATCCGCGAGCGCTGGGATCCAGTGCGTCACGAACTCGGCCTCGAGGTCGTACTTCTTGAGCTGGAGCTCGACGTCGAAGTAGCGCCCTCGAGGGTCGGAGCCGACGCCCGCGACGTAGGCCCAGTTGCCCCAATTGCTGGTCACGTCATAGTCGATCAGCATCGCCTCGTAGTAGGCTGCGCCCGCGCGCCAGTCGAGGTCGAGGTGCTTGACCAGGAAGCTCGCCGCGTTCTGCCGGCCTCGGTTCGACATGAAGCCGGTCGCTGTTGAGCTCGCGCATCGAAGCGTCGACGAGCGGCATCCCGGTGCGGCCCTCGCGCCACGCGAGAAAGTGCGCCTCGTCCAACCGCGTCGAGACGTCGCGCACACCCTTCGGGCCGGACGGCCAGAACAGGCGGTCGCCGTGCTTGGCGCCGTAGACTGCGGAAGAAATCGCGCCACAGCAGTTCGAACGTGAGCCAGTACGTGCTCTTGTTCGCCTCCCGCTCGGCCTCGTAGCGTGCGACCTCCGCCTGCACGCGCCGTGGCGACAGGCAGCCATGCGCGAGCCACGGCGACAGCTTCGAGGAGTCGTCGGGGTCGAGCATCCCGTTGCGTGTCTCCTTGTAGGTCTTCAGCCGGTCGAGGTCCCAGACGTAGGCGTGGAGCCGCGACAGCCCCTCGGTCTCTCCGCCCTCGATGCGAAGACCGTTCCGCGTCGTCCGGCTCACGCTCGTCGAGGCCGAGGTCCACCAGCGTCGGGATCACGCCGACCTCGAGGCCGGCGGCGGCGGGAGAAGCGCGTCAGGCGCGGGCCGAGGCGCGGAATAGTCGCCGGCCGGCCCACCTTCCACGATCTTGCGAAACGGCGTGAACACGTCGGGCGCGTCCTCGAGGTCGAACGGCAGCGCCTCGAGATCGACGAGCGTGTGGCCCCATGTGACGTGCCACTCGAGGTCCGGGCGTGGCGGCTCGGACGGCGTCCTCGACGTCGCGCTCCTCGCGCATCGGCTCGTCATGGACGAACGCGGCCGTGGCGTCAGACCTCGAGGACGAGAGCCGGAACGACGTCCTCGGGCCGTCCGACGCGGACGACGAGGTCGCCGCCGAGGGCGCGCATCCGCTCCTCGAAGGTCGTGGAGCGACTCGAGGACGAACTGCACTCGGTACGCCTCGGTCTTGCGGAAGCCGAGGCCGGTGTCCTCGAGGTCGCGCGGGTCGAGACAGTGGACCGCCAGCAGACGACCGTCGGAGGCCGGCGGCCTCGAGCGTGCCGAGCAACGGGCCGTGGTCGTGGAGGCGGAGGTCGTGGCGGAGCCACAGCAGTGAGGTCGGCATCGAGGACGTGGGAGGACGGGACGGCTACGAGCGTCTGCCGCCGCCGGTCCTCATGCGCGCGCCGATAGGGGCAATCCGTAGCGACGGACGCCGCGTCGCTGAGTGCTCTACTCGTCCCCGACGATCCGGCGGAGCAGCGGGTCCTGGATCACCTCCACCTCGTCGTCGATCTCGCTCTCGATCTGCTCGAGGAGCGCCTCGGCCTCCGTCTCCACTGCGCGTTCGAGGACGACGAGCGAGGCGAACCCGTCGGTCGCGCCTCCGCCGCCCATTGGGGTGACCTGCGCGACGCGCCATCCGGCCTCGAGGTGCGTCGTTCAGGGCATCGAGGGAGGGCGTCGGAGTCGCCAGACGGCTCGGGCGGCGACGACGAAGGCTTTCTGATTCATGGCGCGGAGAGCGGGGCGCGCTGAGAGCGTCGAACCCCGCCCCCGGTTCCTGCTACCGGACCACTGTCAGCGACCGTGTCTCGGACGCTGTCTCGCCGGTCACGCGCAGCGCGTAGACGCCCGCCGGCAGGCCCTCGAGGGCGACCTCGAGGTCGCGCGCCGTGCCCGGCGACACCGACGACCGTCTGCTCGACGGACCTGCCGGCCGAGCGCATCGAACAGGACGACCTCGACGGCTCTGAGCCCGGTCCACCGTCACCGCGACGCGCGTCGACCTCGAGGACGGGTTCGGTGCGACGGTCGAGACCTCGAACGTCGAGGACGGACGTCGTCGCTGGCGGCGGGCTCGGCGGAGGCAGGTTGACCGGCGGCGGCGTGGAGAAGTCGGCCTTGCCGTCGTTGTTGACGCTGGCCGAGCCCTGGCTCGCGAGCAAGCCCAGAGCCTCGACGCGCGAACGCCGCCCAAATCAGGTCGTGGTGCAGCCCGACGCCTTCGACCGTCGGGGTGCGGGTAGAGCGCGGCATCGGCAGCCAAGATGGCGTCGCGGCCGTCGACGAAGCCCGGCGTGCATGGCGTCAGCTTGAGGCCGGTCGTGACCAGGTTGAGCGCGATCTGGTTGCCCGCCATCCCGTCGGCGTTGGCGATGTCAGGAGTCGAAGCCCTCGGCCTCGATCAGGTCCCACGTCATCTCCCACAGCATGGTCGCCCACGCGAACCCGACGCCGTGCGGAATGGACAGGAAGCGAGATCCAGAGCGCGTGTGGCCGGCGTTGTCGACGACGTCCTGGTAGGTGTAGTCGTTGATCGCGAAGTCTGTCGAGTACGGGGCCGGGCGGATGCCGGGGCCATCCGGGATCTCGAACTGGACGAACGTCCCGACGCCTCGAGGCTGGGTCGCGAGGTCGCCGTCGCGCTGCGTCAGCATCAGGCCGTAGTAGTCGCTCCAGCCCTCGCCCATCTGCTCACCAGGGACGTTGAACGCTGGGTCTCCGCGGTCCGGCCATTCGACAAGCACGACGACGCGGCTGGGTCCGCCGATCAGCCGGTTCGAGATGCCGTGGCCGTACTCGTGCGTCACGATGCCAGCGTCGAAGCTGCTCGGCGCGGTCGGCCTCCTGTGTGACGGAGATCTCGACGGGCGCCGTGCTCGCGATAAAGGCAAGTCCGGAGCTCCGACGGACGAACACACTCGGGATGGTGACCGCGGGGGTTCCGTCGCCGCCCATCGAGACGAGGACGTCGCCGCCGTTGTCGCTCTTCGTCACCTTCGGGTGCTCGGTTGTACACGATGGCTCCGATGGCGCCTTCCAGAGCGGCGTTGGCCACCTTGTCGTCGAAGTTGCAGCCCGCCCCGCTCGATGAGCGCAACTGACCGGAGACGTTGCCTGTGATCTCGGCACGCGTGCAGGCCGTGTTCGGACCCGGTCCGCCGCCCGCCTCGACCACGCGGCCCGCGAAGCGGCCACCAGGTCCGAACGCCGCAGGGAGCGTCGGCAAGAGGACCGGCAAGGGCGGTCGGGGCCGTGACCTCGAGGCTGACGGCGCCTGTCCAGCGAAACATCTGCATCCGCGGCGAGGACCCGTCCGAGGGCGTGCCGAAGTTGGCGTTGTTGGTGCCCGACCCGTCGAGGGCCTCGGCGCGAACCTCGTCGCCGCCGCCGCTCCCTCGTCCTCGAAGTTGGCTTCCTGGAAGTTGCCGCAGCCTCGTCGAACCCGTAGCGGTACAGGACGTCGTGGACGATGTTGTTCCAGTAGAACAGGTTGGTCACGGCGGCCGGCGCGTTCTGCCTCTGGGAGTGCGCCGAGGTCGAACGGGAAATCGAACACCAACTCGGCGCCGCCGTCCGGAGAGCTGCCGGATCCGGCGAATGTTGTCGTCGTCGGTGTCCGTGTACGCGTAGACGTTGTTGCCGCGCGTGACGGTATAGTCCGGTGGTGCCGTCGAGTGCCAGCCGAGCGGGCTCGCGACGGGGTCGGCGGGGTTGGTTACGAGCACAAACGGGCTCCGCGACGGACTCTCGAACGGGGCTGGCACCACGCGGTAGCTCGACACGGCACTCACGGACTGACCCGTGATGCCCCTCGAGGTCGAGGCCACCGAAGCGAGCGAGACGTCGACAAGAGAAGGCGTCGCCCTCGAGGCCGGTGCGGCGTGCGGCCACGTGTCGTGCGCGACGAGGTCCACGTCCTCGAGGACGGCCCCGGTCACAGCGTCGACGCGCACGTTGCGCAGGACGACCGGGCCGGAGGTGCTCGATACGACGACGTCCCATGCCAGGCGGAGCGAGCCATCTGCCATCTCGTGGTATCCCAGACGCGGCTCATCGGCCTCGAGGACGGGATCGGCGCGGCGGTCCAGCTCCGGATCGTCGAAGACAACCGTGCGAGCGGGCAACGCGCGGGCGGCCTCGAGGCCAACCTCGCTGAGCAACCGCCTTGGCGCTCACGGCATCGAGGGCGGGCGTCGCGGCTCCGGCTCGGCGAGCGGCTCCGGACTCGAAGCTCGGAGCGGGAGCGGAGACGAACCCGTTGCGCGCCACGGCCGCGCCGGAGGCGGTGTCGAAGACCTCGAGGCCGTTCACGTGCTGCGCCAAGGTCACGAACGTGACGCCCGTCCTCGAGTCCAGGTGGACGGCGACGGCGCGAAGGTCCTCGAGGTCGGCGCTGGCGAGCCGGGCATCAGAAGGCGCCGTGCGGAAGTGGTCGCGAGCGGCGCGGATGGCGGGGAGTTCCTGGGCCGCGAGCGTAGGCGCGAGGACGAGGGCGGCGAGCAGCAGGCGCACGGGCGGTATCGGGGGACGGGCGGAAGGTATGTGTCTGCGTCCTCGAGGACGAGAAGTGGACGCCACGGGTGGGTTAGATCGTACGAGGTGACGGGGATTCGCCCTCGAGGTCGGCTACCCCACGCGCGCGAACCCGAGGCTCTTGGGCGCCGTCCTCCCGAAGTGCTCGCGCATGCCCTCGAGGCCGGATCAGCGCTGGAGCCGTTTTGAGTAGATGGCGTACCATGCGAAGCCCACGTCCTCATGCATGGCCGAGACTCACAATCCTGCGACGACCGTCACCCAAGCGTTCAACGAGGTGAACCCGAACCAGGCGCTCGCGTCAGGCGATACGAGGTACGTCGACTTCACGGAGTGGCGCAGCCCGATGCCTATCTCTGATCGGCTCGCGAGCTTCATCGTGCGTCCGAGCAAGGCCGATCCGCCGGAACACGCCAAGATCCTTTTCACGGGCCACAAGGGAAGCGGGAAGTCGACCGAGCTCCGCCGCCTTGCGGCTAACCTCGAGGACCAGGGCTTTTTCGTGGTGTACTTCGACGCCGCGACCGAGATCGACATGAGTGGCGTCTCGTACGCCGACGTGCTGCTAACGTTGATGTACCAGCTCGTCTCTTCCATCCACGGAAGCGAGGTCGAGGACGCTCTCAATGTCAAGGCCGTCGACTCGCTCCGGCAGCGGCTCGCTCCGATCACTATCGAGCGAGAGAAGACGCTCGAGTCTGAGGGGACGGCCGAAGCGGGCGTCACGTTCAAGCCTGGAATCCCAGGCTTGTTCGAGATCCTAACGCGTCTCAGCGTTCGAGTTCGAGGCGGCGAGTCTGAGAAGCGAACCCTGCGAGACCAGATCGACTCCGACATTGGTCTCTTCCTAGAGGATCTGAACCTGCTGATCCAGGACTTGCAGATCCGGCTTCGCGAGGCAGGCTCATCGGGTCTCGTCATCTTGGTCGACAGCCTAGATCGCGTCATTCTGAAGTCGATTGGCGAAGACGGTCAGCGGACGACACACAAGGAATTGTTCATCGAACACGCGGACCACCTGATGGCCCCAGCGTGCTCGATGGTCTACACGATTCCGGTCTCGCTGCTCAACAACGAGAACGTGTCGAACGCATGGGGCGCACGTCCCGAGTTGCTGCCGATGGTCAAGGTCCACGACCAGGACTGGAGCGACTGCGACCGCGCCCTCGACGCGATGGTCGGTGCGGTCGCCAAACGGATCGACCTCGAGGCCGTGTTCGCCGACCCAGACGACGTACGGCGGCTGTGCCGCATGAGCGGTGGGCACCTTCGCGACTTGATGATTTTGATCCGGGAGGCGTGCAGCTATACGCCTGACGACCAGAAGATCGCTTCTCGCGCCATCGACGCGGCCATTCAGGATTTGGTCAACGGCTACGCCCGCCAGATCGAAGACCGCGAGCTAGACGCTCTCGTCGAGGTCGCCCAGACCCACCGGCTCCCCAACCGCGAGGACTGCCAGCGTCTCCCGCTCAAGACGCTGGTGTTGGAGTACCACAACGGGCACCAGTGGCACGACGTGCATCCGGCCGTTCGCCGAGCCCCCGCGTTCCAAGACGCTCTCGCCCGGTCCGATGGAGCCGCTTGACCGAGACGACCCCGAAACGCTCGACGCCCTCGAGCGGCTGATCCGCCGCGCCGACGGGTTCGCGCTCGCCTTCGCTCGCGTCAACAGCCTTGCGCGCCGCCGCGAGCTAACCCACGAACTCTGCCAGCGACTCGAGGGCGACATCCGCGTCCTCGAGGTCGATATCCCGCCGGAGACGACCGACCTCGAGGCCGTTCTTGCGGACGTATACGCCGACCTCGAGGGCGAGGGCAAGGCAGCGTTCTTCGTGACTGGCCTTGAGGGCGTGCTCTCGTCGGTGCGTGAGCGGACCGGATTTCTGCCGGTGCTCAACTACAAGCGGGAGAACCTTCAGCGGTCGGTACCGGCGCCGGTTGTGCTGTGGCTACCGGAGTTTGCGCTGCGCTACATCGCGCGCGGAGCACCGGACCTATGGGCATGGCGGAGTGGGATGTTTGAGTTCGCTCCTGACCCTGATGAGGTAGACCGGACATGGAACGAGCTCCAAAACTCTGGTAGCGTGGACGAATATGCCCGAATGATGCCAATAGAGCGCCGCTCACGAATTGGGACTTTAGAATCTCTTTACCACGACTACGCTGACCGGGACAACCCTAACAAATTCGATCAAGCCGTTGTTCGGGCAGATCTAGCTGACCGGCTAGGCAGGTTGTATATGGGAGTAGGAGACCTGAACACAGCTGTAGAATGGGTGCAGCGGTCACTCGCAGAGTCCAGACGCGTGCTCGGTCCAGAACACCCTCGAACACTCTCCTCTCTCAATAATCTGGCTAGCCTACTTCAGGCGACAGGAGAATACGCTGGCGCTGAGCCCTACTTCCGCCGCTCTCTAGAGGTTCGTGAGCGTTTGCTTGGCCCCAATCATCTCCAGACGCTCACAGCCGCTAGCAACTTAGGAGGGCTTCTCAAGGAGATGGGAGATTACTCCGGCGCGGACTCTCATTTTCGCCGCGTCCTCGAGGTCCGAGAGCGTTCGCTTGGCCCAGAGCACCCTCAGACTCTCACGTCTATCAATAATCTAGCTGGCCTTCTCGAGTCGAAAGGCGACTACGTCGGTGCGGATACACTCTATCGCCGTGCGCTAGAGGCCCGCACACGTGTGCTCGGCCCGGAGCACCCCGACACGCTCTCCTCTATCAACAATCTGGCCAGCCTTCTCGAATTGAAAGGCGACTACGTCGGTGCGGATACACTCTACCGCCGCACTCTCGAGGCCCGCACACGTGTGCTCGGCCCGGAGCACCCTGACACTCTCTCCTCTGTCAACAATCTGGCCAGCCTTCTCCAATCGATAGGTGATTACGTCGGTGCGGATACACTCTACCGCCGCACTCTCGAGGCCCGCACGCGTGTGCTCGGCCCGAAGCACCCCGACACGCTCTCCTCTGTCAACAATCTGGCCAGCCTTCTTCAGGCTATGAGAGATTTTATCGGTGCAGAGTCGCTCTTTCAGCGAGCCCTCGCAGGATGTGAGCAGACGCTAGGAACGGACCATCCGCATACCGGCGTCGTGCGTTCAAATCTCGCGGCCCTCCTTTCTGAGAAACATAGTTCTTGAAAGGGTACCCTCGAGGTCGGCTACCCCACGCGCGCGAACCCGAGGCTCTTGGGCGCCGTCCTCCCGAAGTGCTCGCGCATGCCCTCGAGGCCGGGGCTCATTAGCGTCGAGTCGGCCTCCGCGATCTCGAACGCCGCCTCGCGCGCCTCCGTCAGGATGTCCGCGTCCTTGACGATGTCCGCGATCTTGAGGTCCGGCAGGCCCGACTGCCGCGTGCCGAAGAAGTCGCCCGCTCCGCGCAGGCGCAGATCCGCCTCCGAGATCTCGAACCCGTCCGTCGTCGCCTCCATGACCTCGAGGCGCTCCGTGGACTCCGCCGACCGCTTGTAGCTCGCCATCAGGAAGCAGTAGCTCTGGTCCGCGCCACGGCCGACGCGACCTCGAAGCTGGTGAAGCTGCGCGAGACCGAAGCGCTCGGCGTGCTCGATCACCATGACCGTCGCGTTCGGCACGTCCACGCCGACCTCGATGACGGTCGTCGCGACCAGCACGTCGGACTCGCCGCCCTTGAAGCGGTCCATCGCCTCCTCCTTCTCGTACGAGAGCATCCGGCCGTGGACCAAGTCCACTTTGTACGGGCGGAGCGCCTCCGCGAGCTCTTGCGCCCCGTTCTCCGCGTCCTTGACGTCGGCCATCGTCTCCGACTCGGACTCCTCAACAAGAGGAAACACGACGTACGCTTGCCGGCCCTCTCGAAGCTGACGCTTGACGAAATCCAGCATCTCGTCGCGACGCTTGTCGGAGTACACCTTCGTGTCGATGGGCTTGCGGCCCGCCGGCATCTCGTCGATGGCCGAGACGTCGAGGTCGCCGTAGACCGTCATCGCGAGCGAGCGCGGGATCGGGGTTGCCGTCATCATCAGGACGTGAGGCCGCTGGCCCTTCGAGAACATCCGCGCGCGCTGCACGACGCCGAACCGGTGCTGCTCGTCCACGACGGCCAAGCCGAGGTTTTTAAACGCCACCTTGTCCTCGATGATCGCGTGCGTACCCACAACGGCGTGGGCCGTCCCGTCGGCGATCTCGGCCAGGATCTCTTCGCGGAGCTTCTTGCGTTGCCCGCCGATCAGAAGCTGCGTCTTCAGCCCGAGCGGCTCCAAGAAGCGCTTGACGTTCGCGTAGTGCTGCTCGGTCAGAATCTCGGTCGGCGCCATGAACGCGGCCTGGTAGCCGGCGTCGATCGCCATCAGCATCGCCGCCACGCCCACGACGGTCTTTCCACTGCCGACATCGCCCTGCACCAGCCGGTTCATCTGGTGCCCGCTCGCCGTGTCCCGGGCCACGGTGTCCAGGACCCGCTGCTGGGCGCCCGTCAGGTCGAACGGCAGCACGTCCTCGAGGAAGCGGCGCGCGTGATCGCCCAACCCATCGAGGACGACGCCGGCGCGCTTTCCCTGCCGCCCCTTGGTCAGCGCGAGCAGCAGCTGCAAGAAAAAGAACTCCTCGAACTTGAGCCGTCGCACCGCCCGCCCACGCTCCGCGACGTCCTTCGGGAAGTGGACCGCACGGATGGCGACGTTGCCAGGGATGAGCCCGTAGCGCTCGC
This sequence comes from Rubricoccaceae bacterium, assembly GCA_963832985.1. GTDB lineage: Bacteria > Bacteroidota > Rhodothermia > Rhodothermales > Rubricoccaceae > Rubrivirga. The sequence goes on along the minus strand of CAWHWG010000006.1, from coordinate 843,178 downwards.
GCACCGAGTCGGGCAGCACCTCGGGAATCGCGAGGCCGTGCTCCTTGAGGACGGTGTAGACCAGCTTTCGGATCGTCCTCGAGTTGACGCCCACCTTCTCGAGGGCGGCGGTGCCGGGATAGAGCGGCACGATGCGGCCGGTCGTGAGCGCGGCGCTGGCGTCGTCCAGCTTGTCGGCCTCGGGGTGAGCCATCGAGAACTGCGAGCCGTACTTCTCGGCCTTGCCGTGGAAGGCGTACAGGTCGCCTTTGTTGTACAGGCGGTGGATCCAGTTGGCGCCACGAAACCAGACGCATTTGAGCGTGCCGCCCGAGTCGTCGGTGACGCGAAGCTCGAAACGGCTCCGCCCGCCTCGCCCCGGGACCAGCCCCTTGGCCGTGACGGTACCCACGACGGTGACGGGACCGGCCTCCGTGATCTGGCGGATCGGCGTGACGGTGCTCCGGTCGAGGTAGCGACGCGGGTAGTACCGCAGCAGGTCGCGGTACGTACGCACGCCGGCCTTGCGCAGCGGCTCGGCGCGGCGCTCGCCCACGCCGGGCAGGTGTTCGATGTCCGTATCGAGGACGGAGTCGGTAGGGTCCGGGGCATCCATGCTCAAAAATAGGGCCCTCGGAGTGACGGCCGCTGCGTCACAGGTGTGGCGAGACTCGCCCTCGAGGCCTCATCTTGCGAGTCCCACCACCGCTTCCCGTATGTCCCGCCTGCTCCTCGTCTTCCTTCTTGTCGGCGCTGCCGGCTGCACGTCGGCCTCGAGGTCGGGCACATCGTCCTCGACGTCCGGCGCTCCGGTTCGCGACCTGCTGGTCGGCCGCTGGGACATGACCGGCGTCTACGAGCGCGGCCAGAACGTCACCGACCAGCACGACCCCGCCGGCGACCGCTTCATCGAGCTCCGCGCCGACGGCACGTTCGAGAGCGGCGGTCAGCCCTATGGCCGCAACACGGGCCGCTGGACCTACGACCACAACCGCCGCGACCTCGTCCTCGATAGCGACCTCGGGTCGGGCGACGACAGCCAGTGGGTGGTCACGCTCCGTGGCGACGAGATGGAGTGGGGCGGGGCAGGCTCTGAGTTCGCGCGGCGCTTCCGGATCACCTCGCAGCGCGTACGCTGAGGGAGGTGCAGAAGAGAGGAGGTCCTCCAACGGGGACGTCTTCGCCTCCAGGGCGCTTCGGAAGCGAATCCGTCCTCGAGGTCGCGTGAGACGAGGTGTACGTCCTCGAGGTCGTGTACCCGCAGCGTCCTCGAGGTCGCTACGATGCCCCCCGCCAGGAACAACAGCGAACGAAGACGTTCAGGGCGGACGCGGCAGCAAAAGCCATCCACGCACAACTCCCCGCATCGCCGTTCCCGCCGATGCGGGAATCCAGAGTGACGACCTCGAGGACGGATGAGACCTAGCAGGCGCAACGAGAGAGGGTGCCTGGACGCTGGATCCCCGCGTTCGCGGGGACGACGACATGGGAGGACGAGATCGGCTGCATTACGTCTTGAACGTTGTCTCGGCTTACATGTCCGTCCTCGAGGTCGCGGGCTCGCGTGTCGTCCTCGAGGACGGCGGGGCTGTGTCTCTTCGGCCTCGAGGACGAACATTCCTGTGAAACAACCTCTTCTCTTCTGATCGTTCCTGGCGCGGCGTCGCCGAAACCTCGAGGACGGCCCGGGGCACGGTGGCGCGAGTCGAAGGACCTCTTCTCGTATTGCGTCCCGCGCGACCTCGAGGCCGGCGAGTGATCCCTCGCCGCGCCCGTTGACGTAGGGAAGGGACACGATCAGATCCCACCCATGTCGGCTCGCTTGCTCACTGCGGCTGCTGTCCTCCTTCTCTGCGCCGGCTGCTCGGCGGATGGCGCCGCGTCGCTGATAGGAATCGCCAAGCCCGCCCCGTTCGTCCCCGACTCGCTGGCGTCCAACGTCGCCGTTCTGGCGTTCGAGAACAACACGGGCAACCCGCGCTACGACCCCCTCGGCCGCGGTATGGCCCACATGATGACGAGCGACCTGTCATCGGTGCCGTCGCTGAAGCTCGTCGAGCGGGACCAGCTCCAGGCACTCATCGACGAGCTGGGACTCCAGCAGACGACGCACTTCGACCAGGAGACCGCGCTTCAGGTGGGCCTCTTCCTCGGAGCCGACCACGTCATTATGGGCTCAATTTCGGCCATCGAGCCCGAGATGCGGCTCGATACACGCGTGGTCAACGTCGAGACCGCCGAGATTGTACAGACGGCGACCGTGACCGGAAAGGAAGACGCGCTGTTCGACCTTCAGCAGCGGCTCGCGGCGTCACTCATCGAAGGCATCGACGTCGTGATGACCGACGAGGCGAGGACGCTTCTCATCACGCAGCAGGAGGCCAACCGGATCGACCGCGTGGACACGGCGCTCTCATTCTCTCAGGCGATGAGCCTCTACGACCAGGGCGAGTTCACGACGGCGGCGCAACGGCTCTTCGAGGTCCAGCAGCAGGCACCCGCCTCCCAACTGGTAGCTGTCGCATTCCAGATGGCGCGCGAGGCCGGCACGCGCGAAGTGGGGCGGTCCCTCCGCAACCGGCTCGACAACTACCTTCGCGGCCGCCGCGACTCGACGCAGTCGCAATAGCCCTCGACCTCGAGGTCGGGTCACTCGACCGGCGCGGGATCGCCGGCACGGACCCAGGCGATCAGGTCGAGGGTGGGAGGGGCCACACCGGCCGCCCGCAACGCCATGCACGACTGACCTCGATGGTGCGCCGCGTGCAGCAGCACGTGATCGAAGATGTCAGCGACAGGCGTCTCGAATGCGACGCCGCTCGTGTTCTGATACGTCACCACGTCCTCGAGGTCGGCGCCCTCGAGGACGCGCGCCCAACCTGCGGTCGTCGTGGCCCAGAGCGCGCGGCAGCCGCCGACCTCGAGGGCGGGCCAGACGTCGACGTCAAGGGGCGAACCGACCAGCCGCTGGTGCCACACGCGATCGGCCGCCAGGGCATGGGCAAAAGGGCGGATGGCGGCGGGAACGGGGTCGGACTCGAGGGCGGCGCAGAGGAGCGATCCTGCCCACGCGTGGTGGCGGTACCGGCGCTGGAAACGGTCGATGGGCGTCATGAGCAAGAAGGACTAGAGGTGAAATGGTATCGCACGCGTTCCGAATCCTCTGCTTAAGAATGCTGCTGACCTTGCCGATCCCTGAATCTGAGGAGTTTCGGTGCGATGGCACGCGAGTTGAAGAAGGGCGATGCACGCTCACACTCCCAGCGCCATGACGACCACAGTCTCTACGCACTCGCTCGCCCCACTCCTTGTCGGGTATCTCTCCGGCAACGTCAGCGCCGACGCCATGACCCGGTTCGACGACCTCTTCGTGGACGCCGACGCCACGGCTCGCCAGCGCGAGGCGTTCGCTCAGTTCTACCTCGATGCACTCGCGTGGGGGGAAGAGGCAGACGCGCTCCCGACGCCTGCTGAAGCCAGCAGCATCATCGCCACGATTAGGGCGTAGACGGCGGGCACCTGCCTGTCGCCGATGAGCACCTGCCCTGATCATCTGCCGTCCACGCCCGACGGTCGCTATTTCGTCCACGGCGGGCGTCTGTGGCGATGCTCCAATCCCGGCCTCGAGGACGAGGAGCGGGAGCGCCTGACTCGCGACCTGATGGACGCTCGGCGTGCCGTCGGGACGGCAAAGCGGGCCGATGATGCCGACGCCGAGAAGGAGGCACGGTCACGAGTTCATGCCGCCAAAGTGGCTCTCGGAGAGCGCGGCCCCACGTGGTGGGACGGCGAGGACCACAACCGCTTCGCGCTCAAGAACACACCGTACGCAGAGTGGTGGGCCGGCCTCGAGGACGAGGAGCGCGCACCGGGCGAGTAGGCGGCCTCGAGGTCGCACATAAAAAAAGGCCGCCCGGCGCAGTGCCAGGCGACCCATGCACCCCGGTGGTGGGGCGAGGCGCAGATTAGGTGAGACGCTTAGTTGCTCAACGCAGGCTCGCTGATGCGAGTGCGGAGGTAGGTATCACGCTGACCGTAGTAGTCGTAAACGCCTTCGAGGAACTGGGGGTCTGGGTTGGAGGGCCAGTTGTCAGTCGGGAAGCCAGGGGCGTTCTCGAACTTGTCCTTCGGCATGTCGAGCACGAAGCGTTCGTTGCTGCGGTCGATGGTGAAGGCCTCGAGGGGGACGGCGAACAGCTTGTCACCGATGCCGAGGAATCCGCCAAAGTCGAGGACGGCGTACTGAACGCGGCCAGACTGCGGATCGATCATGAGATCCTTGATGTGTCCGAGGGACTCACCGGTCGGGTTCACGATCTTGGTGTTGTGAATGGATGAGGTTGAGAGAAGCGTATTCATTGTAGATAGGAGAATGTCAAAATTGGTGTCGAGACATATTGTTTGCCTCGCTCAATACCTTCAATGTTATTGAGCGACTATTGTTTTCAAGGCGACATGAATCCCCGAATCGTGCCATAATTAGCTTTTGGCGCCTTTGGCCTTTAGTTGGCAGTCAGACTGGTTGATACCGCGGATCCCACCGCACCGCCGCCACAACATGTCCCGGTTTTTGATTCTGGCCTCCGCGCTCGTTCTGTCTGCCTGCTCAAGCACGGGAGGTCTTCGTCCGAATGGGTGGGCGGCGCCACGCGGCGAGCGCCCGTCTGCACCTGTCGCCGAGGCTCCCCGCACGACCGAACCGACACGGCCGTACCGGCCTGCGCCTCCGCCACCCGTCGTGGAGCCCACCGACAACCGCGCCCCGACCTCGTCCGGTATGGTCATCCCCGTTGCCGGCATCGAGGGCGGAGACCTGCGCGACACCTTCCACGCCGGCCGTTCGGGCGGCCGGACGCACAACGCCATCGACATCGCGGCGCCTACCGGGACGCCGTTGGTGGCCGTCACAGACGGCGTCATCTCGCGGCGCCACTGGAATGCTCTAGGCGGACGAACCCTCTATCTCACGTCGGCCGATGGCCTGACGGACTACTACTACGCTCACCTGGACGCGTATGCCGACGGCATCGAGATCGGGACTCGGGTTCGCCGTGGGCAGGTGATTGGCACCGTCGGCTCGACGGGCAATGCTCAGGGACCGCACCTCCACTTCCAGGTTCTCGACAAGCGAGGCGGCGGGCGTGGCACGCCGGTCAACCCATATGGCCTCCTCCGCACCGCCGAGCTCGCGCTTGCGGACTGAGCAGGAGAGATAGCCCGTTCGGTCCGACCTCGAGACCGCGAACTGGGCTCTGACGGCAGCTCCGTCCTCGAGGACGAAGCCCACCCTTCAGCTTTCGATCGCTTCCCTGCTACTCGGGCGCCGGTCCGAGCACGTCCTCGATGGAGAGAACCTCCACCGTGTCGATACCCGGGGTGACGCTGCGGACGAGATCGAGGGCGCGAATGTCGGCCTCGATGGAGGCTCGGTCCCCCACGACCACGAACACCATCTGCTCCCGATTGAAGTACTGCGCCGCGACGCGCTCGAGGTCGTCAGCGGTGACGGACTGGACGCCAGCACTGTAGCCGGCGTACGTGCTCAGAGGCAGCCTGTCGAGCCAGAGCGCGCCGACCTGAGCGGCCGTGCCGCGGACGGTAGCGAATGGGCCGGGAAACGAGAGCGAGAGAAAGTCGCGCGCCTTCGAAAGCTCCGTCTCAGGCACACGCTCACGAATCGCCTCGAACTCGCGAACGAACTCTGTAAGAGCGAGCGCCGTGACATCGGTCTGGACGTCGGAGAAGGCTGTGAACGGTCCCCCGCCGCTGCGATAGTCGAACGACGAGCCGGCACCGTACGAGTAGCCGTTCCGCTCGCGCAAGTTCTGGTTGAGGCGGCTGGTGAAGCTGCCCCCCAGGATCGTGTTCAAGACCTCGAGGGCGTAGTAGTCCGGCGTCGAGCGCTGAGCCGCGTCGAACCCGATGCGGATGACGGACTGCGCCGCCCCAGGTTTGTCCACGAGGACAAGCGGAGCATTGACGTTCACCACAGACTCGGGGACCTCGAGGGATGGACCCGGGACATCCGGCGCGGGCCACGTGTCAGCTCCGAAGGCGTTCTCGAGGCGGGGTGAGACGGCCTCCCACGTCGTGGCGCCAACGACCACGAGCGCGGCCTGGGTCGGTTGGAGGCGGCTGTGGAAGCGAACGAGGTCCTGGCGAGTGATGGCCTCGAGGTCGCTGGGCGTGCCGTTTCCCAAGGTGCCGTACGGGTGGCTGCCATCGTACACGGCCTGCACAAACGCGTCAGAGGCAATGTCGCGTGACTCGTCTCGGCGCTGCTCGAGAGCCGTGATCCGGCTCGTGCGGACGCGCTCGAGGTCAGACTCGGCGAACGTCGGCTGCAGGGCCACGTCGGCCATGAGCGAGAGGGCGGGCTCGAGCTTCGAGAGCGGCGTGTGCAGCCGGACGGCCAGCGCCTCGACACCAGCTGAGACACTCAGGTTGATGCCCAGAAAGTCGATGGCGTCAGCGAGCTCGAGGGCGTCGAGCTCGCCGGCGCCTTCGTCCATCATGTCGGCGGCGAAGCGCGCGAGACCGTCGGGCGAATAGGACGTCCCTCCCTCACGAGCCCACAGGTCGATCTGGACGAGCGGGACCCCGGGCTTCTCGACAAACAAGACCTCGAGGCCGTTCGAGAGCGTGTATCGCTCGACAGTCGGCGGGACGAAGGCGGGCGCGTCCTCGAGGGCGGGCCGCGTGTCCCAATCCGGCGTCACCGGCTGGGCGCTGACCGCGGCAGCGGCGAGCAGGACGAGGAGTAAGGGGCGCATTGCGGAGTGGTTTAGGGTTCGGATGCTGTCAGATAGAGATCGTTCACGACCTCGAGGTCGGCGGGCGGGTTCAGGTTCTGCCAGCTCACTCGAACCGGCCTTGAGGTCGCCGGAGGAAGGCACGCGCTTGCCCTGGGCGTCCTCGAGGCCGGGTCTTGCCGAGAGGCACCGCCCTTACGACCCCAGAACCGAGGACCCCGAACCTCTCAAAACAATGGCACGGCGGTGTCGGAGCCCTCGAGGGCGAGGCCCGGCTCACCGCGCGGCACAACCGACAGAGCGACACGGTGCGGGCCGAGGAAGGTGAGAGCCGCGTCCGTGAGGTCGCGGGGAGAGAGCGACTGGTAGCGCGCGAGGTCCTCCTGGAAGTAGTCCGGCGTGCCGGTAAAGAAGAGGTAGCCGTTGAGTTGGTCGGCCTTACCGCTAAAGCCGTCGATGGTCTCGAGGTTGTCGAGGAAGCTGGCCTCGACGCCGTTCACGATGCGCTCGAGTTCCCGCGTCGAGGGCGCCTCCGCGCGGATCGCCGCGAGCTCCGTCGCGATCTCGGCCTCGAGTCGGTCGAGGTCGATGCCGGGCCGGGCCGTCGCGATGATCGTGAACGTGCCGCCCAGCCGGTCGCCGCTCTGGAACGCCGAGACGCTCTGCGCGACCTCGAGGTCGTAGACGAGCCGGCGGTACAGCCTCGAGGTCTTGCCACCGCCGAGTACGCCTGCGAGCGCCTGAGCCGCCGCGTCGGCGGGAGCGTAGGCGGCGGGGCTGTGCCATGTGAGATAGAGACGCGGCAGTTGCACGTCGTCCTCGAGGACGAGACGGTGCTCACGGTCCAGGATGGGCGCGGCGACGGGCTGGGGAGGGAGTTCGGGACCGCGCGGGATCGAGCCGTACCACTTCTCGACCAGCCCGCGCGCGACCTCGAGGTCGAGATCGCCAGCCACGACCAGGCTCGCGTTGTTGGGCGTGTAGTAGGCTCGGTAGAAGTCTTCGACGTCTTGGAAGCTGGCCGCCGACAGGTCGTCCATCGAGCCGATCACGGGCCAGTGGTACGGATGGGTGGGCGGGAAGAGCGTCTGACCGAGGATCGAGAAGGCCAACCCGTACGGGCGGTTCTCGTAGCTCTGGCGACGCTCGTTCTTGACCACGTCGCGCTGCCCGTCCACGCTCTCCGGCGACATCGCGTCCATCAGCGACGCCATGCGGTCGGCGTCGAGGTAGAGCGCGACCTCGAGGCCGTTGGCGGCCGCGTCGGTGGTGTAGTTGGTCCGGTCTTGCGTGGTGGACCCGTTGGCGCGGCCGCCGGCCTCCTCGAGCCACGTGTCGATGGCACCCTCGGGGACGTGGCCCGACCCCTCGAACATGAGGTGCTCGAACAGGTGCGCGAAGCCGGTCCGCCCCGGCGTCTCGCGCCCACTCCCAACGTGGTACCACGTGTTGACGGTGATGACCGGGACAGTAGCGTCGCGATGCAGGATCACATCGAGGCCGTTGTCAAGCTGGAACCGCTCGATCTCGACCGTGAGCGGCGTGCTCTGGGCCGATGCGAGGGCCGGCAGGGCCAGGGCGAGGAGGACGAGGAGTCTGCGCATGAATGAGAGAAAAGCTGTCGGAAGGTAGATCCGGCCCGTGCGATCTTCCGCCCATGAACGAGCACTCCGCCGTCTCTAATGCTCCCGACCTCGAGGTCGTGGATCCTGTCGCCGCGCCTGCCCACGTCCCCGCCGTCGTGGTGGGATGGGTCGAGGCCGGCGCGTTCGACGAGGGGCAACGGGCGGCGTTCAAGAAGGCACGTGCTCTGGTTCGGAAGGCTCTTCGTGACGAGTTGCCCGGCTTCGCGTGGTCGTTCCCGTATGTCCGCCGCCGCGACCTCGTGCACGCCACCCTCGAGGTCGAGCCCATCGACTTGCTCGATGCCGGAGTCACGGAGCGCCGCCTCGCCGGTTGGGACTTCGCCTTCGTCGTCACGGCCTCTGACCTGCGCGCTCGGTTTCGGCCGTTCACGCTCGGGACGCCCTCGCAGGCCCTCGACACGGCCGCATTGTCCATCGCCCGACTCGATCCGGCCGTGCGCGAGACGACGATGACGCCTGAGGAACGGACCGAGCGGCTGGCCCATCGCCTCGCCGCGCTCGCCCTCCACGCATTCGGCCACCTCAACGGCCTAGACCACGACGCCCGGCCGGACGCCGTGATGCATCCGCCACAGACACCGGCCGACCTCGACGCGTCCTCTCTCGCGTTCACGTCTGAGAACCGGGCCGAAATCCAGGCGGAGGTCGCCGACGTGGCGGATCCGCGCATGGAGGAGGAGACCGCGTTCGAAAGACTGAGCGCGCCCGCGTTCGCCCTCAAAGCCATCGTCCTCAACTGGGCGGACATCGCGGACACGGTGCTCCAGATTCGCCCGTGGCGTTTCCCCTTCCAGCTGTCGAAGCTGACCACAGCAGCCTTTTCGACGCTGGTAGTGCTGGTGATGACGGCGGAGGCGTGGGACCTGGGGACGCGACAACCGCTGTGGCTCGTGGTCGTGCTCGCCGCCGTCGCGATCGTTGGCACGAGCGGTTACCTCGTGCGAAAGCAGGGCTTGCTCGCCCGGCGCCACGGTCACGCCCGCACCGAGCAACAGGTGGTGCAGGCCGTCTCGATCTTGCTCGCCTTGGCGCTGGGCATGTTGACGACGTACGCCCTGCTGTTCGGCACCACACTCGCGCTCCGCACCCTCTTTTTCGACGCGGCCATCCTGGAAGGCTGGTCGGCCTCTCTGGGCCGCCCGGTTGGGCCGGACGAGGTGGTGGCGTTCGCCGGCTTCGTCGCGGCCCTCGGCCTGGGCGTCGGCGCGCTGGGCGGCAGCTTCGAGGACCAGACCTACTTCCGTCACGTCGCCTACGTCGATGAGGAGACTTAGGCGCTCGCGACCTCGAGGGCGGCGGGCAACGCTGTACCTCGAGCGCGGGAAATGGGGATCGCAGGACGGGGAGATGGCAGAACCGGCCTCGAGGCCGGACGCGACCTCGAAGGCGGATGTCCGCTCTGCCATTTTCCCATTCCCCATTCTCCTCGCCGCTCTCGCCCTCTCCGCGTGCGGCGGCGACGTCTCCACCGCCGGCGACTACCAAGACACCTCGACGGCAGGCACCTTCATCGAGGCCGGACCGGGCACGCTCTTCCCCGGCCTCGAGGGCGCGGCGCTGCTCGACGCCGTCGACCGAGGCTACTCGCCGGACCGGACGCTCGGCTACGGACCCGCCCGCGACGAACTCTACGGCTGGGAGCAGTCGACGTACGGCGCCGTCTGCGGCGTGTACACGGAGGACTGTTTAGGTCTGGGCGGAGGCGATGCGTCGCAGGCCGCCGGGCAGCGCGGCATCAACGCCGAGCACGTCTGGCCGCAGTCGCGCGGCGCCCGAGCCGAGCCGCTCCGAAGCGACCTCCATCACGTTTTTCCCTCTCGCGAGTCGGTCAACAGCTCGCGCGGCAACCTGCCCTTCGGCGAGGTCCCCGACCTCGAGGCCGACGCGTGGTACCGCGCCGACCAGAGCCAGTCGAGGACGCCCGGTGCCGACATCGACGACTGGAGCGAGAGGGGCAACGGCCGCTGGGAGCCACGGGAAAACCGAAAGGGCGACATCGCGCGGGCCGTCTTCTACGTCGCCGCTGTCTACCCCGACCGCGCCGAGCCCGGCTTCCTGGACGAGATGCTCTCGGACCTTCTCCAGTGGAATGCTGAGGATCCACCGGACGACCGCGAGCGAGCGCGCAGCAGTTGGGTCTCGAGCCTCCAGAGCACGGAGAACCCATTCGTCCTCGACGCGACACTTGCGCCGCGCATCTGGGCCCGAGGCTCTCTCTCATCCTCCACACCCGGTCCGACCTCGAGGCCGCGGGATCCAGACCCGCCCTCGAGGCCGAGCACGACGGCTCCGAGCACAACCGCTAGCGAGGTGTCGATCACGGAGATCCACTACGACAACGCGGGCGACGATGTCGGCGAAGGCATCGAGGTCGCCGGCCCCACTGGCACCGTCTTGGACGGGTGGACGCTGGTGCTGGTGAACGGCAGCAGGGGCACGGTCTACCAGACCATCACCCTCGAGGGCGTGCTTCAAGGACCGCTCTGGGTCGAGATCCCCGGTCTCCAAAACGGCTCGCCCGACGGCATCGTCTTGATGGATCCGGCGGGGCGAGTGGTCGAGGCGCTGAGCTACGAGGGCTCATTCCGAGCCGAAAGTGACCCCGTGCGCGGCGTCCGACTCGAGGACATCGGCGCGAGCGAAGGCCCGAACGCGGCTCCAGGGACGTCGCTGCATCGCCGCGGCGGGCGCTGGGTCTCCGGTCCCGCCACACCAGGCCGCTGATGCCCACCGTCCACGACCTCGCCGCTGCACTCGCGTCGCACCTCGACCAGGAGCGCTACCACCGCGAGGGCGATCCCGCCGGCGTCTGGCTTCCCTCCGACCGTGACATCCGGCGCGTCGGCCTCCGCCTCGAGGCCGGGCGCCCGCCCTACGACTGGGCCGACGCCCTCGACGCGGTGCTGCTCCACCGCCCTTTCGGACTGTGGCCCGCGCGCCTCCCCGCTGGCGTCGGTGTGCTCGCCGTCCACCGCGCCCTCGACGACCGCCTGTCGGTGGGCCTCAATCCAGCCCTCGCCCACACCATCGGCCTCGAGGCCGATGCCGAGCCGCTGAGGCACAACGGCAACGCCATCGGACTGCTCGGCCACTGGCCGTCGGCGCTTGGCCTCGAGGACGCTGTCGGTCGCGTCGAGGACGAGTTCGGCGGTCTCGAGGACGTCGTTGGGACGGGACCTGATTCCGTCGAGGCCGTCGCGTTGGTGGGTGCCATGACGGAGGCGCTCGTCGAGGACGCGGCGGAGCGAGGCGCAGGGCTGTACGTAACGGGTCAGATCCGCAAGCCTGCCCTCGAGGCTGTCAAGCGGAGCGGGATCCGCGTGGTCGCCGTCGGACAGGACCGGGCGGAGTGGTGGGGGCTCCGCCGTCTCGGCACGCTCTTGCAGGAGGCGTTCCCCGGCCTCGAGGTCGTCGAGAGCGAATAGATACCGCTCTGGCTCCCTCGCGTAGAGGAATCGTCGGCCTCGAGGTCGGCTAGCGCAGCCGCGGCCGGTAGTCGCCCAGACCGTAGACCAGCCGCAAGCCTGCCAGCGACGTCCCTGTGGGTCCCACTCCCAGCAACGCCCCAATGATGGCCCGCTCCCGGTCGATAAAGTGGATGTTCATGCCCACGGCCAGCGACGGCAGGAAAGGAATCGAGCCTTCGTCCGTGATCGAGTCCCTCGAGAAGGCAAGCGTAGGCGTGAACTCCTCGAACACGTCGTCATAGGCCGCCCCGACCATCGCCATCGCAACGCCCTCGAACAGGAACGCGCCGATGGCTTCTCCGATCACGCCCCGGGCGCCGACGCCCAGCGAAAGCGCGTCCCGGCCGATGAACTCGCTCCTCGGGTACCCGACCAGGAGATCTCTATCGAGGTCGGGGAGGTAGATCCACGGCAGCCCTCCGCCCTCGTCGCCGTCCTCGCGCGTGACCACGGCCGTCGCTCTCACGAACAGCGCGCCACGGTCCGGGATGAACGGCAAGCGGAAGAGAGCCGGGCGGAATGCGTAGGCCAGGCCTTGAGCCTGCCAGTACCCGAGGCCGGAGCCATCGAGCGACTGGAAGCGACCGGCCTGCGCCTGGAGGTACGACCCTCTCGATGGCATCGCGCGGATGTCCCGCGTGTCGCGGATGGCAGAGAGCGCGACCTCGATGCCGTAGCGATCCGTGCCCTCAAGAGCCTGCAACCGCTCCAGGTCGAGCGGGCGAATGGACTCGAGGCCGTCGTCATCCGACTCCTCGAACCCACGGATTCGGTCGAATTGGAAACGGACCTTCGGCTGGAGGAGCAATCCGCCTGGACCCAGCGGAGACCACCCGACGCGAACCTCCGCCTCCGCGGCGGCGCGGTCGAGAAAGAGCGAGCCGGACGGTTCCGACCGCGGGCCGTGGCCGACGAAGCGCGTCCTCGAGGTCGTCCACCCTGCGCCACCGAGCGTCATCACGACGGGGTCTCGGCGCACATCGCCGGTGAGGTACTCCCCGAAAGCCCCCTGAAAGCGCTCCGAAAGCCTGGCCTCGATCTGAAGATGGTCGTTCTCCAGAGCGACACGGTTCAAAGCGACACCGCCTCCCACGCCAAAGCCTTTCGAGGGTGAGTACAGCGAGCTGAGCGAAAAAATGGGCCGAACCCGCATGCCGACGATGTCCTCTGCGATCTCCTCCGCCGCCTCTTCCGCGTCCTCGATGGTCGTCTCCGTGGTGTCCGGCGAGGCCGTCTGTGCCCAGAGAGGCACGAGGGAGGAGAGCAGAAAGAGGGCGGCGAGGCGCATGGGTGGTGGGTCCAACGAGACGGGCGCGGCGTACCGCACAGTACCACTTTGGATCCCCCCCGTAGACGCAAGAGCCAAGCGAGATGGGAGAACACCAGAAGACCGGAAGCGCTTCCAAATTGTCAAAACAGAGGGCGTATTTTTGGTGCACTGAGTCCTCGAGGGACCCTGCTTCAGCGCCTCGCCGTCGACGCTCCCTTGCCTCCTTTCCCCATCTCCATGACCCACCCCCGCATCTGGTTCAACGGCGAACTCGTCGCCTACGAAGACGCCACGATCCACGTCCTGTCCCACGTCATCCACTACGGCTCCAGCGTGTTCGAGGGGATCCGCGCGTACGCCACGGACCGCGGGCCAGCCATCTTCCGGCTGGAGGAGCACATGTCTCGGCTCGTGGACTCGGCCAAGATCCACCGGATGGACATCGGCTACACCGTGGAGGAGTTGTGCGACGCCGTGGTGCAGACCGTCGGAGAGAGCGGCCTCGAGGCCTGCTACATCCGCCCGATCTCGTTCCGCGGGCACGGCCCGATGGGCGTCAACCCGCTCAAGAACCCTGTCCACACCGCGATTGCGGTGTGGGAGTGGGGCCAGTACCTGGGCGCGGAGGCCGTCGAGCGCGGCGTCGAGGTCCAGGTTTCGTCTTGGAACCGTCCCGCCCCAAACACGCTGCCCGCGATGGCAAAGGCCGGCGGCAACTACCTCGGCGGCAGCCTGATCAAGATGGAAGCGGTGCTCAACGGTGTGTCCGAAGGCATCGCACTGAGCGTCGACGGCCTGCTCTCGGAGGGCTCGGGCGAGAACCTGTTCGTGATTCGCGACGGCGAGATCGCGACCCCGCCCCAGACGCTGTCCATCTTGCCCGGCATCACACGCGACTCCGTCATGAAGATCGCCCGCGAGCGCGGCTATACCGTCACCGAGCGGTCGCTCCCCCGCGAGGCGCTCTACCTCGCCGACGAGCTGTTCTTCACCGGCACCGCCGCGGAAGTCACGCCGGTCCGGATGGTGGACCACTACCCCATTGGGAGCGGCAGCCGAGGCCCGATCACGGAGGAGCTTCAGACGGCGTACTTCGAGGCGCTCCGGGACACGACCAACCCACGCGGTTGGCTCACGTTCGTCAACGATCACACCGCTCCCTCCGGCGACGGCGTCACATCGGACCAGCCGACAGTCTCGAGCTGACGTCGTCCTCGAGGACGAGACCTCGAGGACGCAGGCGCCCCAGTATCGGCTGGGGCGCCTTTTTGTGGTCCGCCCTCGAGGCAGGACCGGGCACGGGACCACGTTCTCCTCCTCGAGGGCGCACGCTGGCACACCTCCTCCCGCACTCGAGGGCGAGGGTCCCACAGGACCTTTTCGGAGTATCCCTCTACGACAGAGGAGCCTAGGGTGGATCGGGAAGGGCCGCGTGCCGACATTGTCAGGATCACACACACGTCCCCGATGCGCGCTCTCCTCTTTCTCCTCGCCCTCGCGGTGTCCCCTCTCGCGGCCGCCCAGTCGATGGCCATCGAGGCGGCGCCGGCCAGCGGGACGCTTGCTCCCAGCGGCCCCGACATGGACCGCCTCGAGATCGCGCTCCGCACCCCGGCGATGGTCCCCGAGACCATTCAGGCGGATGGCTGCTACGGCTACCTCGACGCCTCGGCGCCGGACGCTGTGGTGCAGTGGGGCGGCGGCGATCTCCGCATCCAGGTCGAGGGCGACTTTGACCCGACCCTCGTGGTCGCGCGCCCTGATGGCGAGTGGGCATGCATCGACGACTCAGCCTCGGGGCCGCTTCCCATCCTTGACATGGTAGACGCGCCGGCGGGACGCTACGCCGTGTGGGTCGCGTCGTTCGGGGAGGACCCGATGGCGTCCAGCGCCACTCTCGTGGCGGGTGTCATGCCTCCTCGCCCCGTGCTCAACGTGGATGCGGCACCTCTCGCAGGCAGCATTAACGCTCCCGGCGGCTTCGAGGCCGGGGAGGGAACGCTGGAGCTCGCCATCGAGGCCGGTGGCTCCGACGAGGCCAGTGCTGTGGACCCGGAGCTCTATTGCGCCGGCTACGTCAACGCCGCCCAGCCGACGGCGACGGTCCTCTACTCGGCATCCGGTGGCACGGGCCGCTTGGCTATCGGAGCGGTCACAGACGCGTCCATGGAAGACATGACGGAGGATGAGATGATGGCCGAGTTCGACGACCTCGTCCTGATGGTCGTCGGCCCCGACGGACAACTGTACTGCAACGACGACTACGTAGGGCCGGACCCGCTCGTCGTGATCGATGGGCCGGAGAGCGGAACGTACTCGGTGTGGGCCGGCACGTATTCGCTCGAGGACGACCTCAAGGCCGCGACGTTGACGGTGGCCGAGTCGGCCGAGGACATTGACTTCGGGGACATGGACTTCGGCGACTTCGACGATGACTTCTCGTTCTCGCCGTACTCGACGGGTTCCTACGTCTTGCTCGACCTCGAGGCCGTGCCCGCTGTTCGCCTCCGAGGCGGAAGCGAGATGGCCTCGGTGGAGACGAGCTTCACCCCGGACTCCCCCAACCCCATCCAGGGCGACGCCTGCCGCGGCTTCATCGAGCGGAGCGCGACGGTCGCAATGGAACTCAGCGGAGACGGTCCGTTCGCGCTCCGCGCGTCGGGCCTCGACGACCTGACTCTGACGGTGCTGACACCAGGCGGAATGTGGTACTGCTCCGACGATGCCGAGGAGCTCAACCCGGGCATCCAGCTCGACGATGCGGAAGACGGAATTTACCGCGTCTGGGTGGGCACCTTCGGCGACATGGACACAACCACAGACGTGACCGTGTCGGTCGGCCCCGGCGAAGTGGTGGCGATGAGCGACTTCGGTGGCTCGGACCGCGTGACGCAGACCGAGGGGATGTACAGCGGGACGGAGGTCCGGTCCGGCAGTGCGGCGGCGGAACTCAGCCTCGAGGGCGACACCTCTCGTGCCTCCCAGAGCGTCATGGCTGGCGGCATGGTGCTCAACCCCGTCGAGGGCGGATCGTGCCAGGGCTTCATCAGCGAGCGCCCGTCGCTGTCCATCGTCAGCAGCCACTACTCGCTCGAAATCCAAGCGATGAGCGACACCGACGAGGACCTCACGATGGTCGTGCTCGGCCCCGACGGAAGCTGGACGTGCAGCGACGACGCGGACGGCACAAACCCCGCCGCGTCGGTCAACGGCGGCGAGGGGGAGTACTCGGTCTGGATCGGCACGTTCTCGCGTCGGATGCAAATGAGTCCAGCGACTGTCACCGTCGAGATGACGCCTATGCCGCCGGCGCCGCCAGCTCCCGACGTCATCCGGGGGTAGCACATCGCCCTCGAGGCCGATTCTGCCCTCGAGGGCGCCGAGCGAGCGCGAGAGGAGGTCGGCCTCGAGGTCGCGAAGTCGGCGACGGATGTAACCCAGCGCCGTGGGCGGGCGTCCGTGAGACTCCCACCTTCCTCCCACCATGCGTCTCCTCCTGCTACTCGCTCTCGTCGCCCCGCTCGCGGCGCAGCCCGCGTCGCCCTCCAACACCGAGGGCCTGTTCGTGCACCTCGCCCTCGACGGCCAGAGCCTGAGGTACGACGAGGACACCCTGGACCAGACCGATTCTGGCGGCGGCCTCGCACTCCGCGTCGGGTACGGGTTCTCTCCCGTGTTCACTCTCTACGGCGGCGCCTCGGGCGCCACGATTGGCGGTGACACGAACGGCGTGATCCGCGACGAGTATCAGTTCGGCGCGGGCGAGATCGGCGCCCGCATCAATCTCAACCGCGGACGCGCGCTCCGGCCCTACCTCGAGGTCGCTCTCCGGGGCGTTGTGGCAAGCGACGACGACACCGCCCTCGAGTTCAGGGGCGGCGGCATCGCCCTCGGCGGCGGGCTGGCGTACTTCGTCAGCCCCACGATCGCCTTCGATGCCGCGCTCCGCATCGGCGGCGGCGCATTCAATGAGGTCGATTTCGGCCGAGTCTCTCTCGACCTCGAGGACGTGAACTATGGCGAGGGCCGGTTTTCGCTTGGCGTAACGGCGTACCCATTCCGGTAGGCTCGCCCTCGAGGACGACCTCGGCGGAGGGCAGCGAGAACCAGAAGCGGCTTCCGCCATCTGGCGCGTCCTCGACGCCACAGGAGCCGTTCAGTTTGTCCAGGATCCGCCTCACGATGGACAGCCCCAGACCGTGACTATCGGCCCGGTCGTCGTGGGCTCGGGTGAACGGCGCGAACACCGCTGCCTGCGCGTCGGCCTCGAGGCCGGCGCCGTTGTCCTGAACCCAGAATCGGACGGACTCGTCTTCGAGGTCGGCGCCGAGCGTGATGTGCGGCGGGTCGCCTCCGTACTTGGCGGCGTTGCTGATGTAGTTGGCCCAGACCTCCTCGAGCCACGGTCCATAGCCCAGCGCTGTAGGCCAGGAGTCCGCGACCTCGAGGACGGCGCCGTGCTCGCGGAGGAACGGGCCGAGCCGCCCCAGCGCACCCTCGAGGACCTCGCCCATCTCGACCGGTACCGGCTCGACGGTCTGGTGGCGAACGCCGGCCAATAGCAGGAGCCCGCCGATGATGTCATTCATCTTGCCCGCCATGCTGAAGATGACGCCCAGGCTTTCGTCTCTCAGCCCCGCGTCGAGGTCGTCGCCCTCGACGAGCAGGACCTCGGCGTAGCCGCGGATGGCGTGGATCGGGTTCTTGAGGTCGTGGGCCACGGTGTGGGCGAACGCATCGAGGTCGGCGTTGCGCGTCTCAAGTTCGAGCAGCGCCGTGCGCAGGGCCATCTCCGTCACCACGCGCTCGGTGACGTCTCGCAGGACGATGAGCCGTCCTCTCGATTCCGTGTCAGTCCCTAAGCGGGCCGTGCACCACTCGAACGAGCGGGCCTCGCCGGCGTCCTCGAAGACGACCTCTCCGGTGGGTTCGTCGAAGGCGGCCTCGAGGGCGGGAATCTTGGCCGTGAGCGTGTCGCCCGTCTCGATCACACCGCCCGTCATGCGACGAAACGCGCTGTTGAAGTCCGTCACGCGTCCGCTCGGCTCGAGGGCGACGAAGCCTTCGGCCAGGTTCTCCATCAAGATGGATCGCGCCGTGGGCTGGAGGTCGAGGAACCGAAACCGGAGCGTGCTGGCGGCGAACACGACGGCTCCGAATGCGAACCCAATCGTCGTAAACGACTTGCCGGAGACGAGTCCCAACACAAACACAACGTTGACGGCAAGCGGCGTCAATGAGCCAACCGTCAGCCAGACCGAGAGGCGCCTCAGCGTCCACAACCCGCCAGCGTAGTCGCGTAGGATGAGGAGAGAGCCTGTCGCGGTGGCCGCCCAGCTGACCAAGGCATGGACCCAAAACCACGGCCCGTACTCGACGGCGTGTCCCCGAAACCCGTCCGCCGTGAACGGTTCGATGGAGGCCCATAGGAGGCCATGACTCGAGGCCGTGAGCGCCACGATGTTCGTGACGACGGCAGCGACCACCCCCGCGCCAATGAGCCAGCTACGGCGCCAACGGGTCCGGCCTGTAAACGCAAGCGCGAAGTCGAGCCATGCGAGAGAGAGCCAGGGCGTCGCGAGGTACACGACCTGCTCGGCCGCGAGAGACAGCCTCGCCGTGGGGGCGACCATCTCGACAAACTCCGAGATCAGCCACACCAGTGCCCCCGTTGCCACGACGCTGAGCGACGACGCCCCTGGCATCCCTCGACGACGACGGGCAATCCACAGCATCCAGCCAAGAGCCACGACGGCAAAGGGGCTGAGGACAGCGAAGACGAGGTAGGACACGGCAGGGAGAGGGGACCTTGTCGGTATCGGTTATCCGTCCAGCATCTGTACCCCCGCGCCCTCGAGGATGGATGCGAGAGGCAACGAAGACCATGACCGGACGCTCGTTCGCCCTCGAGGTCGGCCGCGCGGAGGCTTTATACAGGCGAACGCCCACCCCCCGAGAAAGGGGATGGGCGCTCTTTCCGGGAGCCTATGGCGGTAGGCGACCCCGGTCGGTAGCCAGCGCGTGCGCTGGCAGGTCGGTGCCTCGAGGTCGGCCTCGAGGCCGAAAATCAGGTGCCGGCCGAGTAGTCGGTCGCGTAGACAACCTGCTCCTCGGTCAACGAGTCGATCTCGAGGCCCATCGTCTCCAGCTTGACGCGGGCGATCTGCTGATCGAGCTCGACGGGGAGATCGAGGACCTTGTTGGGCATGTCCTCGCCGGCCTCCTTGGACTGGATCAGGGCAAGGTGGGCCTGGAACTGGTTGGCGAAGCTCATGTCCATCACCTCCGAGGGGTGACCCTCAGCGGCGGCGAGGTTGACCAGGCGGCCATCGGCCAAGACGTAGATCTTCTTGCCGTTGTCCAGGGTGTACTCGCGGTTGTCGTCACGGATCATCCGCGTGTCCTGCGAGGCCTCCGCGAGCTCGCCGAGGTTCAGCTCCACGTCGTAGTGGCCCGTGTTGCAGACGATGGCGCCCTCCTTCATCGAGACGAAGTGCTCGCCGCGGATGATGTCCTTCATGCCGGTGGCGGTCACGAAGATGTCGCCCACCTTGGCGGCCTCCTCCATGGTCATCACGCGCATGCCGTCGAGCGTCGCCTTGAGGGCGGCCGTCGGCTTGATCTCGGTGACGATGACGTTGGCGCCCATGCCCTTGGCCCGCATCGCGACGCCGCGGCCACAGTGGCCGTACCCAGCGACGACGAAGTTCTTGCCGGCGATCAGAACCGACGAGCCGCGCAGGATGCCGTCGAGCGTCGACTGGCCGGTGCCGTAGACGTTGTCGAAGTCCCACTTGGTCTCGGCGTCGTTGACGGCGTAGACGGGGTAGCCCAGCTTGCCGTCGTCGGCCATCGCGCGCAAGCGGTGGACGCCGGTCGTGGTCTCCTCCGAGCCGCCGATGATGTCGTCCAGCTTCTCGGGAAAGGCGCTGTGGACGCGGAAGATGAGGTCGGCGCCGTCATCGAGCGTCGTGTCCGGCGTCTTGTCGATGGACCGGTCGATGGACCAGTAGAAGCCCTCGGTGTCCTGGCCGTACCAGGCGTAGATCTCGATGCCGTCCTCGTCCCCGTTGGGGCCCATGGCGAGGGCTGCCGCGACGGAGTCGTTCGTCGAGAGCGGGTTGCAGCCACTCCAGGCGACTTCGGCGCCGCATGCCTTGAGCGTCTCGCACAGCACGGCCGTCTCCTTGGTGACGTGCAGGCAGCCCGTGATCTTGTAGCCTTCGAAGGGCTTCGACTGGCTGTACTCCTCGCGGAGCTTCATCAGCACCGGCATCCGGCTCTCGGCCCACTCAATGCGCTTGCGGCCGTCAGCGGCGAGCGAGAGGTCGGCGACTTTGTACTGTCCTTCTTTGTGGTCCATCGAGGAAGGCCGGATGCCCGGCGGATATGGTTTCAACTATGCCTGAAAACTAGGGTACCGCTGTGGCCTCCCGACGTACGGAGTGTGCAAATTCCGCAGACGTTAGTCCGTCCTCGAGGACGGAGTCAGCCTCGAGGACGGAGTCAGCCTCGAGGGCGCTCGACGCTGTTGCATGCAGCGGTGCTACGCGGGACCCTGTCGCCAACACCGGCCTAGAGGCCGTCTGAAAGCGTGACCCGAAATAGGCAGATCCTGCCTATGCGGCCGTCCGGGGGGTAGGGGTACCCTTTCTTCACCGCCTGCTTCAAGGCTGTCCACGCTCCACTGGGTATCGACGTGGTGAGTCCGGCAGGTGGGGTCATTCTCGTTTCTCGTTCCCCGCTCCGCGATGTCACGCCTTCCGGTCCTATTGCTCCTCGCTGCTCTCTTCGCCCCCACCGTCCTCGCGCAGACCGATGGGTTTCTCGTCACGAACGCAGCCGGCGACACGCTCTTCTACACCGCCCCCGACGGGACGGTCCTCTTCGGCCCCGCTGACAGGCGAGTCGAGTTGGGCGACGGCCTCGAGGGGTTTACCTCCACCGTTACCGGCACTGAGGGAAGTCCGTCTGCCGGCGTCTTCGCCATTCGCAATGCGGCCAACCAGGGGACGGCACTCGTAGGGACCACCCGAGGGACCGGCAGCGGAGTATCGGGTTGGGCCTACGCGAATGGCACGGCCGGGGGGTTTTACAACTACAGCGAGTCGAACCCGAATCCGTCGCTCGATGCGTTTACGGTCGGGACCGGTCCGGGCCTCCGGGTGAAGCAGCTCGGCGGGGACCTGCAGGCTCCCCTCGCCTCGTTCTGGTCTGGCGTCGGATTGGATGGGTCGAGCCAAACGGAAGTGGCGTCTATCCGAGCCGACGGGCACGTCTCGGCGACATCAGGGGAGTTCCAAATAACCGACGGGGCCAACAGCGGCTCGGTCATCGAGGCGCGGACGGCTGGAACTGGTTCGGCCGGCTCGTTCTTCATCGACAACGCCGCCAGCACGTTCTCAGCTGTTTTCGGGGGGACGGTCGGCGCTGGCGCTGGCGTCTACGGCCGATCGACGGGCGCGGGCTCTGCGGTCAACGGCCGGACCGACGGGACTGGATCGGCCGGCACGTTCACCATCAGTAACGGGGCGAATGTCTCCGCGGCCATCTTTGGCGACACGAACGGGGCGAACGGCGGCACCGGCGTGCACGGCCGCCACACCGGGATCGGCTCTGCCGTCTTCGGCGAGCAGAGCGGGCCGGGCGGGATCGCCGGCCTGTTCCGGATCAGCGACGCGGGCAACGCTGCCTCGGCCGTCGAGGGGCGGACCGCCGGGACCGGCGGGGCAGGCTCGTTCTTTATCGACAACCCAGCCAACTCATTCTCGGCCCTCTTCGGCCGGTCGAACGGAACCGGCGCGGGCGTCCAGGGCCGCAACACGGGCACGGGCTCGTCCGTGATCGGCATCAAGCCGAGTCTCACGGGGAAGGCCGGCGAGTTCAGCATCCTGAACGACGACAACGACGACTTCGCCCTCGACGTCTTCACCCAGGGCGGCGGCACCGCGGTGTTCGGCACCGCCACCTCCGGGCGCGGTGGGCAGTTTCTGAACGTTGACCCCGCCACGTCCGCGCCCGCTCTCGAGGGAGTCACGTACGGGACGGGCGTCGCGCTCCGAGCCATCCAGAACAGCGGCGGCGGCGGCACCGTCGCCGACTTCGTCACGGCCGACGACTACGACAACTTCAACGTCGTCGCCCGCATCGACACCGACGGCAACGTCTACGCCGACGGCACCTTCAACGGCGGCGGCGCCGACTTCGCCGAGCGGTTCGAGGTCGTCGGCGGCCCGGCGGCCTACGAGGTCGGCGATGTGCTGGCGATCGCGACGAGCGCGGACCGGCACCTCGAGCGCTCCGCCGAGCCGTACTCGACGCGGATCCTCGGCGTCTACGCCACGCGCCCGGGCGTCTTGCTCGGCGACCCCTCGATCTCACCCGAGACGACGGTGCCCGTCGGCGTGGTCGGCGTGGTCCCGACAAAGGTGACCGGCGAGGGCGGCCCGATCCGGCGCGGCGATATGCTCGTCACGTCGTCGACAGCGGGCCACGCGATGCGCGGCGAGCCGGGCCGCGTGGGTGTGGGGATGGTGATTGGGAAGGCGCTCCAGGACTTCGACGGCGAGAGTGGTGTGATCGAGGTGATGGTCAACGTGCAGTAGGAGCTGGCTGCTTTCTGCCCCCTTCCCTGCCCCCAGTCCCATGATCCGCTTCTTCCTCTCTCTCCTGCTACTTGCCGTCGTCAGCGCACCTTCTGCTCAGGTGGTCGTCGAGATCGGTGCAGGGTCCTCGGTAGCGGCCGACGGCGTCGACATCGGGATCGACGGCCCCATCAAAGCCATCGGTCCGCTCACCACCAGCAAGGCGACGATCTCGTTTTCCGACCCGAGCACGGGCGGAATCACTCTGTCTTCCGGCCTTGGCGCCATCCTCAACCGCCCGGCTGCCTTCCGGGGCACGACGGTCTCCGGATCGGTAGAGATCCAGGGCGTGCTTCGGCTCACCCCCGCCCGCACCGCTCGCATCGAAGCCGGCGACACGTTCGACGTCCTCACGTGCTCGAATGGGTGCTCTGGCACATTTTCAGCTGTGACGTCCCCAATCGAGGTGCGCGCGACATACCGTGAGAACGCTGTCACCGTCGAAGCGCTCGAAGACTACTCTCCCATCCTCCTCGCGCTTGACGTCCCAACGGTGACAGAGGGGACCGACACCGCGACCCTCACGGCTACGCTCAGAGCACCTGCCCCGGTAAACGTTGTTGTGACGCTGTCGCCGAGCGGCGACGCCCTCGCGATTACAGATGATGCCGAAGACGAGACGGCGAATCAGATCACGATCCCAGCGGGCAGGGTCACTGGGACGGCCACCGCCACACCTGTCGATGATGACGTGGTGGAAGACAGCGAAACGATCACGATCGGTATCGCAACCGTCGCTGGGGGCGGGTTCGAGGCCGTCGATCAGACCTGGGACCCGTTGGTCTCGATTACGGTCCGGGATGACGACAGGCCGACGGAGGATGAGAGCGACGGAATCCGGTTCGCCTCCGTCCAGCAAGCCGTCCTCGAAGACATCGGCCGGGTCGAACTCGTCCTCGAGATCGAAGAGACGCCCGACGAGGCGTCCGAGGTCACGGTCACCCTGACTTCCGGCGACCCGGCCGACCTCGAGGGGTTTACCTCAACCACGATCACCATCGGCGGCGCCGACGATGACGCGAGCGACGACGGCCGCTACATCGTCACGGTGCTAGTCACCGAGGACGCGCTCCCAGAGCCCGATGAGACCTTCATCTTCGAACTTTCGGTCAGCGCCGACGAGGCGCTGCTGGCGGCCAACGGACAAGCGATGGCGCTCATCGTGGTCGACAACGATGGGGAAGCGATTGCTATGACGGTCCCGGCTGACGGCCTGACCGCACTCGCGGTGCCCGTCGGCGGGCTCACGGTTCGTGACCTCGCCGCCGCTGCCGGCACGGACGCCGTGTTCGTGCTCGACGGCATTCGGCTCGTCGCCCTCGAGGACGACGCGGTCCTGCCCGCCGGCCAGGTCGTCGTCCTCGACGCCACGGGCGAAGTCGTGCTCACCGGCTCCGTACCTGCCGACGCGATCACCTTCCGCGGCACCGCCCTCGCGGACTCCGCTCGCGTTCTGATCCCCGTGGGCAACCCGACCGCCGACGCCGTCGCGCTGTCCGACCTTGAGGTCGAGGGCGGCACGCTCTCCGACGTGACGCTGGTGTTTGACCCGGCGCTCGGCGCCTTTCGCCCGGTCTCGCTGACTGGTCTCGGGCTCGACCTCGACGCGCTTTCAAGCGGCGACCTCGAGGCCGCCGACGTGTCACTTGGCGCCTTCGGCGTCGCGCTTCTCCAGATCGTGCCTGATGACGGCCCCGAGGCCGTGACGGTGACCGTGACGACGAACGGCGACGCCTCGACGGGTGCCGTCCTCGAGGACGCGGCCTTTGTGCCGACGGATGGCGAGACGGCCGTGGTCCTCGCGATCCGCCCGACCTCGAGTGGCGGTACCGAAGCCCGGCCGGCGGAAACGCCAGGCGATGAGATTGCGCTCCGCATCGGCGTCGGTACCGACGACCTCGACGTGTTCGACGGCGCCGATGTCGTGTCCCCGTTCGGACCGACGCTCGCCGCTGTGGGACGGGTCGATCCGGCCGCGCTGTGGGCCGCGCTTTCTATCGGCGACCTCGAGGGCGAAGTCACGATCCCGCTCGCCGTGTCCGTCCCCGAGGCTGGGAGCTACGAGATCGCGCTTGCCAGGCCCAGCCTCGAGGTTGACGGCCGGCCGCTCACCGTCGAGGTCTTCGACGGGACGGCCGGGACCGTCCTCGAGGACGGAGCCCCGCTCGCGTTCCAGGCGACAGCCGCCGACACGGCGCTGTTGAGTGGCCGGTTCTCGGTCCGGCTGTCGCTCGGCACCAGTGTCGCCAACAGAGAGTCCGCCCTCGAGGGCGCGCCTCTCTCGGTGTACCCGAACCCATCGGCGGGCTCGGCGACCGTCGCAGTATCCGTCCTCGAGGCCAGCACAGTCCGCGTGGTGGTCTACGATGCGCTGGGCCGCGAGGTCGCGGTACTCCACGACGGGTCGGCCGCGGCGGGCGTCCTCGAGGCCGAGGTCTCGGGTCTACCGGCGGGCACGTATCTCGTCCGCGCCGAGAGCGAGGACGCCGTCGAGATGCGGACAATGACCGTCGTGCGGTGACGCACAAGGCGAGGACGGCACGCTCGGCCCACTCCGGTCTGTCGGGGTGGGTCGCTTTCGTTTGAACGAGTCGCTTCGCCCTCGAGGACGCAGTTGCAGCGCTGGCGTTACAGACTGTCGGAGCCCCGCCCTCGAGCAGGGCTGCAACGTTCTGAACTCCCCTCCCCCATTCACAGGAGTCACTCCCACATACGCGGGAACCCAGAGCGGCGCGCTGGACACCACACTCGTCCTCGAGGCCGCTTGGGACTGCACCATTCGTCACTCTGGATCCCCGCGTGCGCAAGGACAACGGCGGGAAAGCGAGTGCCAGATTAGAACCCAGCGGCCCTGCGCCCTCGAGGCGGAAACGAGGTACCGCGACCTCGAGGGCGAACGGTCGTTGTCCATGTGTCTTTGAGCACTCCCGGCCGCCCCACGCCAAGTCGGTTCGCTGGGTGCTGCCGAGGTCCCGCCGCTCCGCATTCGGGTGGTCGCCGAGGAGCCCCTTACGCATAGCGCAGCATCTACCAGCAGTTGTTTCGACTGATGTTATTATTGGCATTCCGTTAGCCGCCAACCCGTCCAGACTCCTTGGATCTCCACTACGTCTCCACTGGATCAGGACCCGTTACCATCCTTGCTCTGCACGGCGGCCTGGGGTCCGACCTCTCCTCCCTCCGGCCGTGGCTCGACCCGCTGAGCGAGCAGGCGACGGTGGTGTACTACGACCATCGTGGAAATGGGCGCTCGCCGCGGTCCCCATCGGATTCGTCAGCCGACATGGATGTCTGGGTCGAGGACGCCGACGCTGTCCGGCGCCACCTCGGGCTCGAGCGGGTGGTCTTGCTGGGGCACTCGTTTGGCGGCTGCATCGCTCAGGAGTACGCGCTCCGCTATCCCGACCGACTCGACGGGCTCATTCTCTGCTCAACGGCGCCGGCCTACGACCACCTCGAGGTCGTCGTGGCCAACGTGCGAGACCGAGGCACACCCGAACAGGCCGCCGCCTTCGAGGCCGGATTCGCCGCGCCCCCCGCCAGCGACGACGCCATGCGCGAAGGCTTCGGAGTGATCCTCCCTCTCTACTTCCACGCTCCTGACGCCCCTCACCAGCGACAGGCCATCCGTGCGCTCGTGGACGAGACGGCGTTCTCGGCGGCCTCCTACGTGGCGTCGGCAGCCGCCCTCACGACGTTCGACACGCGCGACCGGCTCGGCGGCATCACAGCCCCGACGCTCGTGCTCAACGGCGACGACGACTTCCTGACGCCGACCGATCACGCGGCCCGTCGGCTTCACGCGGCGATTCCGGACTCTGAACTGGCGGTTCTGGACAGGAGCGGTCACTTTCCGCACATCGAGGCCCACGACGCCTTCATTGCATCAGTCCAAGACTGGCTGGGGCGGCGGGTGCTGAACGACGCGACCGGAGCCTGAGGGTCGCATGGAACTCGGTCACGTTGCTTCCGGCCTCCACCTCACCTCCGCTGACAGCGTGCGGTTTGAGGAGGCGATGCGCGTCCTCTTGAGGCCGCTGGACTTTGACCGACTGGACGACTGGCGCCTTGCCTGCAATGAGAGTCTCAAGCGGCTCCTCGAGGCCGACACGCTCATCTTCCACATCGCAGACTGCCACGAGGGACACCGGTTCGGCACCGACGACTACGACACCGCCTTCCTCGACGCATACGTAGAGTGGATGGCGACGGTACACGACGTGCGGGGGCTCCCGGCCGAATACGTGCGGCGGGGTACGGCGACTCGTGAGTCTGTCTGGGGCGACGCCCTCTACCAGACGAGCTACTACAACGAGTTTCTCCGGCCGATCCGGTCGCTGGCCTCGATGGCCATCACCTTGCCCCAACCGTCCAATTCCAGCCGAATCGAGGCCGAGCTGATCATCAGCCGGGACCGCGCCTCGCGGCCGTATGGACCACGCGAGGTGGAAATCGGCCGGTTGCTGCGGCCCGCACTTCGCGCTGGGCTAGACACCTGGCGCCAGAGCCGAGCGGCCCGCGCCGCCCTCGCTGGAAGCCTCGACGCCGTGGCGGACGCGCTCCTGTTGTGTGACCGCCACGGGCGGGAGTTGCACCGGAACGCGACGCTACGCAACCTGATCGCTTCGTCCACGGACGGCGACCAGCTTCTGGCCTGCCTGCGGGCTCACGCGAGCGCGCTGGTGCCAACGGACGAGGCCTCCGCCGCGATCGAGCGGCTCATCGGCACACCGTCCTCGAGGAGCATACGCCTCAAGGGGCGCGCGTACCGACTGTCCGCTACGTTCGTCGGACTCGAGGGGCGCGAGCACATTCTGGTCGCGATGCGCCCGGAAGGGTCTCAACCTCTGGACGCCGACGCGATCTCCCGACGGTTCGACTTGACTCCGCGGCAGGCAGAGGTCGCGGCGCTCCTGGCCGACCGGAAAAGCAACCAGGAGATCGCCGAGGATCTGTTCATCAGCCCTCACACGGCTCGACATCACACGGCAGCGGTCCTCTGCGCGCTCAACGTCGACGACCGCCGGGACGTGGCCCACGCGCTCCGCGAGCCCCACTGACTCCGACCTCGAGGACGGCGTCACGGCTTGCGTCCTCGGGACGGCATCGCCCGTCCGACCTCGAGGACGGACCTCTCCTCGAGGCAGAGACTTCAATGTCCCGTCCTCAAGACTGTCTGTGGGGCGCGCTCCGCATATAGGTAGATCCGGCCCATGCGCGATGCATGGGGCAGTCGCTAATATTCGGAAACCCTGTCCGAACTGCCACTGGAACGCCCTAAAGGGGTTTTTTGGTGCTCCGCCGTCTTTACACCGAGCCTCCACATGTCTCGATTGCTACGCTTCCTCGCTGTCCTTCTCGTCCTCGCCACGGTCTCGCAGGCCAAGCCCTCCTCGGCGGACCGCCGGCCGACGACCATCGAGACACACCGCCAGACGGAGGTTTTCACGTCGAGGGTTGCCTTCGAGGCTGCGGCCCCCGGCCTGCCTGTCGAGACCTTTGACGACGGCCGCTTCGCCGACGGCGAGGGGTTCACTCAGTGTGGCCCCGTCCTTGACGCCGCGACAAGTTCGGCGTGCTTCGAGCCCGGCGAGATCCTACCTGGCCTCCAGATCTCAACCGTCGGGGTTGCGATCTCCCAGCAGTCGGGCATCCTTCTGGCCTCGGCGGACCGGACGCCGTTTCCGACGACGTCAGTCACGCCGTCGGACGGGCGCTTCCCGACCGTTCTTTCCTTCCCGGACGGGGGCGTCCGGGCGGTTGGGTTCGACGTCACCAACATCGACTCCCGCGACGGCCGCGCGCTCATTGACGTTTACGACACGTCGGGAGAGCTCTTGATCTCGCGGACGATCTCGATCGAGGCCGGCACGATGCCGTTCTTTGGGTTGGTTGCCGACGAAGACATTGGCTTGATCGAGATCAACGGCGCCGATACTATCGCGCCGGGGAGCACCTTCCGAGTGCTGAACGAGGTCATCGACAACGTTGCGTTCGGTCCAGCGGAGGGCCGAGAGACAACCGTCGAGCGCTACGCCTCGAGGTCGGTGTTCGAGATCGCTGCACCCGGCCTCGAGGTCGAGACGTTTGAGGAGGGACGACTCCCGGACGGGGGGCGCGTGTACTCCTGTGGGGTCATCGTGGACGTGACGAACGACTCGGAGTGCTTCGAGCCCGGCGAGATCCTCCCCGGTATCCGGTTTACGTCGGTTCGCGCAGAGAACAACTTGGTTGTCAGCGAGGGATACTCGTCAACGAAGTCCCTACTCGTCAACAGCCTTGCGGACCAGACCGTCCTCGAGTTCCCTGTGGGCGGCGTCACCGCGGTCGGCCTCGACGTGTACCTTTTCAACGTCCGAGGGACCGACGGGACGCAGGACCCGGCCGTCGTGGAGGTCTACGCCGTCGATGGATCCAGGCTGGACGCTTTTGAGGTGCCGCCGAGTGATCCCGCATTCGTGGGGGTTACCTCGGAGACGCCAATTGGGCGGATCGTAATCGACGGAACGGTGCCGCGCCAGATCGACACCATAACGGCGATGAACCCGATTGAAATCATGGACGACGTCGCGTTCGGCCGGCCGGCCGGTAGCGTCGTCGAGGGCGGACCGGCCGATGGCGATGAGGGCGTCCCACTCACCCCAAGGCTCGGCTGGATCGACTTCGCCGGGACGGACTCTTACAGGGTCCAGGTGTCCGAGGACGGGTTTGATAGCTCACGCCGCATGGGCGGTGTCGCGGAGGTCGTCTTTGATCAAGTCGTCGAGGGCACAGCGGTCGAGGTACCAGCGGGGACGCTTGCGCTCGGGACGGTGTACGCGTGGCGCGTGGCCGGCGTGGACTCTGACGGAGTCTTAGGCTCCTGGATGGCGCCTGCCCGGTTCACCACCACCGCGTCGGTCAATGAGGAGGCCGATCCGTTCGCCTCCTTCGACCTGCGTGTCGCTCCGAACCCGATCATAGGCCGCGCCGTGGTGACGGTCGAAATGACCGAGGCACAGGCCGTTCAGCTTGGGATCTACGACGTGCTCGGCCGAAGGGTAGCGGCCCTCGTCGACAAGCGGCTGATGCCTGGCACGCACGAGGTGGCCGTCGACGCCTCCGCCTTCGCGCCCGGCGTCTACCTCGTCCGTTTCGTTGCCGAGGGCGAGCGCGCCGCCCGACGCGTCACCGTCGCTCGCTAGTCGAGGTCATCACTGCCCGGAAGAGCCGAGCTCCGTGCCGCCGCTTCACTGCGGCGGCGCCCTCGACTTTATCCCCCCTGTTTCTCGTCCTCGAGGTCGTAACGCGTTGGTGTCAAGTCGGAAGGAAAGTGTTCGGGGGCCTCAGTCTCAACGCCAACCTCGAGGGCGGGGCGTTCTGCCTGCGTCTGGCGGTCAAAAGGTCGCCTCTGGCCCCCGACGAACTAGATCAACGTCGGCCGACGCACCTAACCCGTGGCCCCCCCGACCCGTCGGAGACGCACCTCTTGCCGCCGGCTCATTCGGAATGTGCCAAGAGGATGGGCGCTCTCGACATATAAGAGAGTAAGGCGGTCCCCGTCGAGCGTCGCCGTCGCGACGTGGCTGAAATCGGTGAGGAGGCTTCCGCTCCGGTTGGAGCGGCCGTTGCCGCTGAACACGAGGCGGAGTTCGATCGCTGATACGGCGCTCCCGACGCTCCCGTCGTCGTAACGAGTGAGAGCGGACGCCTCGGCCAGAAGAACGAACGGCCGGAACAGAGCCAAAAACTCGGGCGGCGCGGTCGCGACGTCACGGGTGATCTCCTCGTTGATGACATCGAAAGAGACCGTCTTGACACCGATCTCTAGCACGCCCAGATCTCGTGCAGTATCGTCGCTGATGATCTCGCCCGTCGAGGTGAACTCCTGAGTGCGAACCTCATCGATCTGCCAGTCGCCTCGGTACAGCGCGACGGGATCGGGCGGGTCGACCGAAAGGAGATCGCAGCCCCCAAGGAGGGCAACGGTGAGAACGGCGGACAGGCGCAGGACCAGACGAGTCATCCCCCCAGAATGAAGACGAGACCGACAGTGCCGCGGAATCCGTCGAATACCTCGACGACCCTCTCTTCGGCCTCGTTGAGCAAACGCCCATCGAACGACGCGACAGAGGTAGGTAGCGGGTCGATGAACGTGTAGGTATCGGAATCGATCATTGGGCGCTGGCCGTACGACTCCTGCACGACGCCCGTGGTCATGAACTGGCCCCCGAGATCAGCAGGGTTGAGCCACTCGGCACGGCCGTAGACGCCCACCGGACCCAGCCGGAGAAGGGCGCGAGCGTTGGCCGTGAGCGTCATGCCGTTGAGTGTCCAGACGCCATTTAGGAAATTGTCGTCTCCATAGCTCACGGTCCCATCGGGGTAATGCGTTGACGCGCGGAGTTGGCCGCGCGTGTTCAACATCCCGAGCCCGCCGCCAACCTCGAGCGGGCCGACCGGCACGAGCAGCCCGACGTCGAACGTCCACGCTCGACCTACAGTCTCGTAGACAGTCGCGACGCCCCCTTCGAGTTCAGCCGAGGTGGCGCCGTCGAAGTTTTGAAACGCGACTTCGCCGTAAAGCGTGGCGACATAGAACCCGCCCCCAACTCGTACGGCACGGTCAGGCGTGAGGGGGGGGAGCAATGTGGCAGGATCGGCCGTGAACTCGGTCGTGATCGTGCCCTCCTCCTCTTCGCGCGTGACCGTGCGGGTGGGAGCGTATTGAAAGAAGGCGGCGCCGTAGCTGAGGAAGAGACGATCGAGGGCGGGCCATCGGATCGCGGACTCGACTTCCGTGTCAACGAACACGTAGAGCCCCCCTCGGTCACGCCACTCCTGTGCGCTGGTGGGGGCGGGCGTGAGAAACACGCCGAACGAGAGAGCACATGCGAGGCGGCGCGGCCAAGCCATGACGTTTCATGTGGGTCTGAGCTCTCAATATATATGTCTTTGTGTAACAGCGCTATCTAGCCTGCCGCCGCAGCGCGGAAGGCGTCCTCGAGGTCGGTGCGCTCCCAGGAGAGTTCGTCGCGGCCGAAGTGGCTGTAGGCCGCCGTGTTGGCGGTACGTCGAGGGCGCATCGCCGTCGTCCTCGCTGAAGCCAAAGCGCTCGCTGCTGGCTGCCAACCCACGACCTCAGACAAGCGAGCATCGGTGCGATCTGGGTGGGCCATGCGGCCCTGTCGCGGATTCCAACACGCGGGTAGCTATGACGTGTCGCGCCTCGGCATCGACACGCCGGAGTGGGTATCTGCTATCGCTTTTGAGCACAGCCACAACCCCTTGGCCGAGAGAGAGACCTCGAGGACGAAGGCCTCAGGATCGAGTCTAGACCATTTCGACGGTGATCGCAAAGATGCTTCTCTCAGATGAACGGCCTCGCGACCAGACCTGATCTTTGAAAAAAGAGGAGAGCCTATTCGGACGCAACTCTATTGCGCGATGAAGCAACATATATTCTTCACAAGAGAACCTATCACGTGTGACAGCACTCGCACAGCTAGCGCCTAGCACGTGCGACATCTCTTTTCTCTCTGTCTCGCAAGCGATGCTCTCAACGGTTTCCCTCGGTAGTGCTGGACTGCCCCTCCTCGCACTCCACGGCGGCCTGGGCTGGGACCACACCGCACTGCGCCCCTGGCTGGACCCGCTCGCGGACCACGTGCGACTGACCTACCTCGACCTCGAGGGCTGCGGCGCCTCCCCGGACCCGGAGGACTGGGAGACGGTGACGCACGCGACGTGGGCCGATGGCGTCGAGGCCGTACGGCAGCGGCTCGACCTCGAGGTCGGAGGCCACGAGCGGGTGGTCCTGTTCGGACACTCGTACGGCGCGGTGATCGCCCTCGAGGTCGCCCTCCGGCACCCCGAGCGCGTCGGCGGGCTGGTTTTGTGTGCGGCGCCGACGGCTGCGGCACACGTCGGAGAGGCTATGGCTCGTGTCCAGGCCTCCGCCACGGCGCTTGGACCCGCCGCCGAGCGTGCCTTCACGAGGCTCACGGCAGGACCGGAGACCGACGAGGCGTTCGCAGACGTGATGACGGACGCCATCAACCTGTACGTCCACGATCCCCGCGCGCACGACCTCGAGGCCGTCGTAGACCGGATCCGGTTTCGGGCAGCGCCGCTGCACCGCTCCTTTTTCGACCTGTACGGCGGCTACGACATCCGTCCGCATCTCTCCAGCATTCGCGTCCCCGTTCTGGTCCTCTCGGGCCGGCACGACTGGCTGGCTCCACCCGCCGAGGCCCCCGCCGAGATGCTCGCCGGTCTGCCTGACGCCGAGGGGCACGTGTTCGAGCACAGCTCCCATCTCCCTTTCCTCGAGGAGAACGAGGCGTTCCTCGAGGTCGTCACCGACTGGCTCGATCGGCGGGCGGCCGACCTCGAGGGCGTCTCCCCGTCCTCGACGTGACGCTCTGCCTATCCAGCCACGAACAGCGGACCGTCGCCAACGCGATCCGGGTGCTGGCGTCGCCCGTCGTGACGGCGACGGGGTGGATGGAGGACGCGCTACGCGTGACGTCCGCCGTCGGAAATGGAACGTCCGTGTGCGTCGTCCCCCCAGCGCTTGCAGGGCGGCCCGACGGCTTCCACCTAGACTCGCCGACGCTTCCGGCGAACGTTCTCAAGGACTACGATCGGTACTTCCCGTATCTCGTCGAAACAGGCGCGTTCGAACGGAGCGTTCGGCAACGCGTCGTGTCGCGGAGGATGGCCTACGGCGACCGCTACGACGAGATCATTCGGTCGGAGTACACCCACGATTTCCTGCGACCCGTTCGGTCGTTCGATGCCATCACGATGACGGTCCCACTCGTCGCCCGGCCCCGAACGCACCGCGACGTGGTGCAGCTGGCGTTCGTCTCCCACGAGCCATACCGGCCGTATGGCGACCGGC
Source organism: Rubricoccaceae bacterium (assembly GCA_963832985.1). GTDB lineage: Bacteria > Bacteroidota > Rhodothermia > Rhodothermales > Rubricoccaceae > Rubrivirga. The sequence continues at coordinate 809,535 of CAWHWG010000006.1, read as the reverse complement.
ACCTCGACCTGGCGCGCCTGCTCCATCCCGCCCTCGAGGCCGGCATCGCGACGCTACAGCACGTCCGGAAGGTGCGTGGCCGACTCCGCGCAAGCATCGACGCGACAGGCGCCGCGTGCTGGGTCGCCGACCGTGATGGGGTGATCTGTCCTCGAACGCCCGCCCTCGAGTCGATGCTTGCCCAGGAGCCAGACCGAGGCCGCCTCCTCGAGGTCGCGGATGCCCTGGCCCGTTCCTTTTGGAGTGTGGCCCCCGTCGCACAGACGCGGTTCGTCGGCCGAGCCGCCACCTACCGATTGTCCGTCACCGAGGTCCGCGACGCCGCCGAGCCGTTCTGCGTGGTGCGTGTGGAGCGCGTCCTCGAGGCCGCCCCTCTGGACCCAGCGTGTCTAGGACTGACGCCGCGCCAGTATCAGGTGGCCGTGCTGCTCGCCGACCGGCGGACCAACAAGGAAATCGCGACAGCGCTCGCCCTCTCTGCCCACACCGCCCGGCATCACGTCGAAGCGGTGTTGGCCACACTCGGCGTGCGACGGAAAGAGGTTGCTCGAGCGCTTCGTCGGCCGTCCTCTCTATGACGAAGACGACTCAGATGGCCGAGGTCGCCCGCGTGCTGGCGTCGCCGCTCTCCGCAGAGACGGACGAGGCGTGGGCGTTCGAGACACAGGAAGCGGTCCGGCTCGCGGTCAAGGCCGAGCAGGGATTCATCCACTGGCCAGACTCCGGACGGCTGATCACGGGCACCGTGGACCCCATCAACCTCGATGTCTATAACTCCTTCTACCCTCTTCTGCGAGGGATCGGCTACCTAGAGCGAACGTCTCGACTGGGCGTGGCGACGCGACGCGACGCGTACGGTCCGCACTATGAGCGGATGCAGGGCACGACGTACACGCAGGAGTACCTGCCCACGGTGAATGGCTACGACTCGCTGGCACTCACGGTGTCGGGCCTCTCGGCAACGGCGCCATCTGTCCAGATCATCTTGAATCGGACCTCGCCCACGACGCGGTTCGAGGACGATCACGTCGAGGTCGCCCGGCACCTCTATCCCGCATTCGTCGCAGGCGTCGCCGTCCTGCGCCAGGTCAGCGCTGCGCGGGCCGACCTCGATGCGCTGATCGACGAGGTCGGTGGGTCGTGCGCCATCGTGGGCATGGACGGCCGGTTGCGTCACCTGTCACGCCCCCTCGAGGCCGCGCTCGCTCGGGACCCGGCTCGCGCCGACGTCCTCGAGGGCGTGATGACGGTGTCCCGAGATGCCCTCCGTGCCGAGGGCATCGGCGCCCGACGTGTCACCGGCGCTCGCGGCGTGTACCGCCTGTCAGCGAGTCTGTCCTGCGCACTCCGCCCGCTGCTGATCGTGGCCGTCGAGGTCCCCGTCCCGGCCTCGAGGGCGGAGGTCGCCGCCGGTCTCGGGCTCACGCCACGCCAGGCGGAGGTGGCCCTGTTGCTCGCGGAGCGGCGCACCAACAAGGAGATCGCGGCAGCGCTCGGCGTGAGTACCCACACGGCGCGGCACCACGTCGAGGCCGTGCTGGCAGCGCTGGGCGTGCGGCGGAGGAACGTCTCGCGGGCGCTGCGCGATGGCCGGGCGAGAGAATTAGGCAGTTAGTGCCCATGCGCGTGGCGGCAGCTCTGGGCTAGTCTCACAGTCTTGCCCTCGATGCCGAGACGCCACCATGCTTCCTCCTGCCCATCTCGCCGGCCCCGCGTACGTCGTACTCGCCGCCGACGGCCGTCTCTTGCATTGCACGCCGGCGATGGAGCACCTCCTCGAGGACGAGCCGTGCCGTGACGACCTGCTTGCCTTCGCCCGGCACCGAATCCACGACCTCGAGGACACGCTTGCACTGGGCATTCGCACCGCCATCCAGGCCGACCTCGAGGGCGCACGCGCGCACTACGCCTTGACGCTGCGCCCGGTCGTGCTCGACGGAGACCGATCCATCGTCGTTGTGACCATCGAGGCCGCGGTGCCGGTCGCCGGCAGGACGGCGCCCTCGAGGCCGAGACTGGGTCGCGTGCCGACCGCCGCGCTCGACCCCGAGGCGATGCCGGCGGCCCGTACATCTGATAGGCCCGGATCTCAGTGATTCGGCCGTCGGCGGCCTCGACGAGGAAGAGTTGGGGAACTGCGACCGCTTGCCATCGGCCCAGACATGGTCGGAGTCGACCTCGAAGGCCCAATCGCTCGGCGTCCTCGAGGGCGGCGCGGCCTTGGATTTGTCCGGTCGGGTAGTGGGGGTCGAGGAGCGTCGCGTCGTCGGCGAAGGGCTCGAGGGCGGCAACTCCGTCCGCTTCAGAAAATGGGCACTTTGTGCCCATGCGAACACGGCGGACGCTTCTCTAACCTAGTAGGACGGAGTTCAACGCCACGTGCCGTCCGCACTCAAGGCGAAAACTCAACGTCGCCCCTGCCACATCCTACCACGCCACTCCCCTCGGGACTTCTCAACTCACGCTGCCAGTGCCGATGGTACTACGCAACGATGAGGCGAGACCCGAGGCGTCGGTAGCGACAGGGCAGCTCGCGGTCGTGAGCTAGCTGGAGCGCTCCTCGGGACGGCACGTTTGCTCCAGCACCGCGCGGCCGGCCTCGAGGTCGGCCGCGCGTCGTTTGGGGAGCATGGCTCGAGGACGGATCATTACGCCCGTAGCCTCGACAAAGCCGCGCGCCCTCGAGGTCGGATCAGCCTGCCGCAGCCCTGAACGCGTCCTCGAGGTCGGTGCGCTCCCAGGGGAACTCGTCGCGGCCGAAGTGGCCGTAGGCCGCCGTGTTGCGGTACGTCGGGCGAACCTCTGCGTCGGCGTCGATGAGGCCGAAGCGCTCGATGATGGCTCGAGGGCGGAGGTCGACGACCTCGGTCACGATCTCGGACAGGCGTGCATCGGTCAGGCCCTCTCGAGCCGTCCCGTTGGTCTCGACGCGGATCGAGACCGGGTCGGCCACGCCGATGGCGTAAGCCACCTGCACGAGCGCCTCGTCGGCGAGCCCGGCGGCGACGAGGTTCTTGGCGACGTGACGCGTCGCAGTAGGCCGCGCTGCGGTCCACCTTCGAGGGGTCCTTGCCGCTGAACGCGCCGCCGCCGTGAGCGCCCTTCCCGCCGTACGTGTCCACGATGATCTTGCGACCCGTCAGGCCGGTATCGCCGTGCGGGCCGCCGATGATGAACACCCCGGTCGGGTTGACGTGCAGGATCAGGTCGTCGTCGATGAGGGCATCGGGCACGACAGCAGGCAGGACGTGCTTGCGGACATCGTTTTTGATCGTCTCGAGCGAGACGTCGGCGTCATGCTGCGTCGAGATCACAACCGTGTGAACGCGCTTGATGGTTCGGTCGTCGTCCTCATACTCGACGGTGACCTGGCTCTTGGTGTCCGGCCGGAGGTACTGCATGTGCTCGCCGCCCTTGCGGAGCTCCGCCAATCGCTTGACCAGTCCGTGGGCGAGAGCACGAGCGCGAGAGGCATCAGCGTGTCCTCGTCCTCGCGAGTGGCGTAGCCGAACATCATGCCCTGATCGCCGGCGCCCTGCTCGACGTGAAGCCCTGCGTCGTCATCGACGCCCTGCGCGATGTCCGCGCGACTGCTCGTGGATGGTCACCAGCACGCCACAGCTCCGGGCAGTCGAACTGGAGCAACGGGTCGGTGTACCCGATCTCCTCGATGGTCCGGCGGACGACCTCCTGAACGTCTACGTAGGTAGTCGCTCGTGACCTCCCCCGAGACCACCACCAGACCCGTCGTGCACAGCGTCTCAATGGCGCAGCGGCTCGCGGGGTCTCCCGCGAGGAATGCGTCGAGGAGCGCGTCGGAGATCTGGTCGGAGACCTTGTCAGGGTGACCTTCGGAGACGGACTCGGAGGTAAAAAGCGTGGACATGCGGAAACGGTCGGTTCAAGAGAGCCCAGAAGGTAGGAGCGGCCTCGAGGTCGGGGCCACCTTCCTTTCCGTCCTCGAGGACGAGAGACTGGGGAGCGACCTCGAGGGCGCCGAATCCGCGATGAGCGACGGCGCGTACGAGACCGCGTCGGCCATCTCATCGTCGGATTGCCCGTTTCGGGCACCGGGCGTAGCTTGACCGGCCGTTCGCACCACAGCGAACACCCCTCTGCCCTCACGCCAGCCCACCCCTTTTATGGCCGCCGAGACCACCGAACAGCGCATCCAGGAGATCATCGTCGAGAAGCTCGGCGTCGATCCGTCCGACGTCGTCCGCGAGGCATCGTTTACCAACGACCTCGGAGCGGATTCCCTCGACACCGTCGAGCTCATCATGGAGTTCGAGAAGGAATTCGACATGACCATCCCCGACGAGGACGCCGAGCAGATCGGGACCGTCGGCGACGCCGTCGACTACGTCGATTCGAACAAGGCCTAGCGCCTCCCTGGGGCTCCGGCCCCGCTCCCAACTTGTGCCGGCGGCGTGCTCGCGTGCGCCGCCGGCCGTTGTACAGGCCCCATGCCCCAGCCGTCCATAGACCGCCGCGTCGTCGTCACCGGCCTCGGTGCGCTCACGCCCATCGGGAATACCGTGCCCGCCTACTGGGACGCCATGATGGCGGGCCAGAGTGGGGCAGGCCCGATCACCAACTTCGACGCCAGCGACTACCCGACCCAGTTCGCGGCTGAGCTGAAGGGCTTCGACGCCTCTGAGTTGGTCGGCGCCAAGGAGGCTCGGCGGATGGACCCGTTCGCCCACTACGCGATCGCGGCGGCCGACGAGGCCATCGAGGACGCCGGCCTCGACCCGGCCTCGATGACCGAGGACCAGCAGAACTCAACCGGCGTTGTCTTCGGAGCTGGGATCGGCGGGATGAAGCTGTTCCAGGACCAAGCGCTCATCTTCGCCGAGCACGGGCGTCGCCGGATCTCTCCGTTCTTCGTCCCGATGATGGTGGTGGACCAGGCCCCAGGCCTGATCGCTACGCGTCACCAGTTCCGAGGCCCCAACTACGCGACCGTCTCGGCGTGCGCGACCAGCAACAACGCCATCGGCGACGCCTGGATGTTGATCCGGCTCGGCCTGGCGGAGACCGTCGTGGCCGGCGGCACCGACGCCTCGGTGACCAAGATTGGAGTGGCCGGGTTTGGAAACATGAAGGCGCTCTCGACTCGCAACGACGACCCACAGTCTGCAAGCCGGCCGTTTGACGCCGATCGTGACGGGTTTGTGATGGGCGAGGGCGCAGGCGCGCTCGTCCTGGAGAGCCTCGACCAAGCCCGAGCACGCGGAGCGACCATCTACGCCGAAGTCGCTGGTGTGGGCATGAGCGATGATGCGTATCACATCTCAGCGCCACACCCCGACGGACTCGGAGCCCGCCTTGCGATGAAGCAGGCGCTCCGGACCGCCGGCCTCAAGCCCGAGGACGTCGACTACCTCAACATGCACGGCACCTCGACGCCGCTGGGTGACGTGGCCGAAACGAAGGCCATCAAGGCGGCCTTCGGCGACCATGCCTACAAGATGAACCTGTCGTCTACAAAGTCGATGACGGGCCACCTGCTCGGTGCGGCCGGCGCCGTGGAGGCCGTGGCCTCGATCCTGGCCATCAAGCACAACCGCGTCCCGCCGACGATCAACTTCGAGACGCCGGACCCGGAGTGTGACCTGAACTACACGTTCAACGAGCCGCAGGACCGCGAGGTCAAGGTGGCCCTCTCGAACGCGTTTGGATTCGGTGGACACAACACGTGCGTCGTGTTCAAGCAGGTCGAGGACGAGTAGAAGGGCCTCGAGGCCGCATTGAATGCGGGACGATGGGGTGCCAGACCGCGCCCCGGTTCGTCCCAGAGGGTGCTGGAACGCCGCGCCACAAACGGCCTGAGGAGAAGGGACGGTTCAACGAGACCGTCCGCCCTCGAGGCCGCGGCAAGGCGCACGACCTCGAGGACGAGTCGGTTATACCCCTGTCTCGAGCCGCCACAAGACCTCCACGACGTGGTCCACACCGCGTCGGAGGTGCCGGCGATACGTGCTGAACGGCAGGTCGAGTCGCTCGGCAGCGATGGCCTGCGTCGGCACCGGGCGGAGATAGGTCAGGTCCACCGTGCGGAAGTAGCTCCGCTCTCGGGTACCGGCGTTGAGTTGCCCAGCCGCCTCGGAGATAAGCTCCCGCAACACCTCGGCCGGCTCCATGCCGGGCGACTCCGCGAGCTTCTCGCGAACGAGTCGCGCCCGAAGGAGCGGATTCGTCGCCAGGAGATGCGGGCGAGAGTAGGTCTTGAACGCGTCGTGGACGGCTGTGGCGAAGGCCTCTTCGCTCAGCACGACGAGGGCACCGGACTCGCTGGAGACCGGTGGCGACGAGTCGGAGGGGGCCTGAGCCGCAAGAGCGTCCAGCCACGCGTCGGGCGGCATGGCACGCCAGTCTTTTCCGAACGCGGCCGGCCCGTCCTCGACTTCTGCGCCTGTCCATCGCTCGAGGCCGACGAAGGCGAACACCATCTCCCACAACCCTGGCTCGGTCGTCAGGATAATCGAGGTCGCCAGAGACGGCGTGGTCAGATACCGCTCGACGGTGCGCGCGAAGACCAAGCTCTGGACCGCCGAGACGCCCTGCCCGGCCTCGAGGTCGAGCCACGCCCGGAACAGAAGGGCCCGCTCGCCAGGGCGGACGCGGGCACCGCCTTGCCACGCAGCTTGGACAACCGGGTCAGAGGCGCGCTCGTCGTCCTCGAGGTCGTCGAGGTCGAGGGTGAGTAGAAACCCTGCCGGGGCGCCGCTGGTGGACCGAAACACCTCGACATCGTGGGGACGTCGCCGCAGCCAGCCACACACCGCCTCGGCCTCGAGGGCGGACTGATGGCGAGCGGCTGCGGCGCATAAGACCTCGAGGTCGCCGTCACGGAGTGGACCGGAGCCTGCCAGGTCTGCATCGGTCCAGGCGCTCTGTAGACTGGAGAGCAGGGGGCGCACCAGCGCGTGATGACGGTACAGATCGACGTAGTCGGAGAGCGCTCGCCGTCGCGCCTCATCGGTCGAGGCCGCGCGGAGGCGCTTCGCATAGGCGTGCCGAGCACGACCGTGGACCTCGGCATGGCGCTCGGGATGGCGCCACCGGAGATCGGCCTCGAGGGTCTCACGCACGACATCGTGCAAGCGGATGCCTCGGGCGTCGGTCTCGGTGAACTCGAGGCCGCGGAGCCACGCGAACAGCGTCTCCGTAGACGCCGCCGCCGTCCTCGAGGACGACTCGTCTTCCGGCTCGCGAAGCTCGCCGAGAAGGGAAACGGTCAACGACGGCACGATGGCGGCGCACTCGAGGGCGTCGCGGTGAGCGGGTGACGGGGCAGTGGAGACAAACCTGGCCAGCAGGTCTGCGAGCAGATCCGGCGTGTCCGTCGGGTCGAACGCCATGTCAGGGCCGGACTGCCGGACATGCTCAGCGACGAGCGTCAACGCGAGCGGATGACCATGCGTAAAGGCAAGAATCTGATCGTGAGCCTTCGTCGGGACTCCTCGGGCATCGAGGTAGGCGCTCGCTTCGATGCCGGCCAAATTGCGGAGGGGAAACACAACGGCCTGGTCTGCCCACCGCGACCTCCACTCGTGCGACGGAGGGGTCCGGCCGGCAATCACGACCATGTCCGACGCGTCGAGCGACAGCAGGAATGATCTCTGTAGCCAGCCGTCGAGGCTCGCGATCCGCTCATAGGTATCGACGAGCAGCACGCGGCGGCCCCCTGTCGCCGGTCCGAGGGCGATGTGAGCCGCGGCCTCGAAGGCGGAGGGTCGGGCCTCGAGGTCGCGACCATCGAGACGCCCGACATGGGTCCCCGTCTCACGAGCCAATCGAGCAATCTCGTCCAGAAGAGTCGTTTTGCCGATGCCGCCGGGACCGTACACGTAGGCCAAAGCGAACCCTTGCGCCCCTTCGCCAAAGGCCTCCGAGAACAGATCCAACTCAGCTTCACGCCCCACGAAGCGCTCGTGCTGGGACGCCTCCACGCGGTGGCCGATGGTACTAAGGATCAACGGCATACCATGAACGCGACGTGTGAGTATCAGAGCTTCTCCTACAGACATTTTACGCAAGTGAACACATATTGATCAATGTCTGGCCTTCCACCCGGCCTCGCCAGGGTGCTTCCTTACAGATCGCTTCCTCTCTCCTCCCCCAGTCTCACACATGACTCCGTTCCGCACTCTCTTAGCAGGTGCCGTTACGGCTGGCTCCATACTGACAGCCGGCCTTTTGGCACCGCCCTTCTCCGACGCCTCCAGTCACCGCGAGGCTCCGCTCATTGCGGATGATCCGTTGGCCGACAACACGGACGTCTACGCGTTCCGCTCGCCGGACGACGACGGCACCGTGACCATCGTCGCCAACTACATCCCGCTCTCGCTGCCCGAAGGCGGCCCGAACTACAACCACTTCGGCGAGGACATCCGGTACGAGATCCACGTCAAGAACCAGACGTCCGCTGGCCCGCTCGGCACGGCCACCGATGACATCACGTATCGGTTCACGTTCGAGCGCGTCAACGAGGACCCAACGACGTTCTTCAACATCCGCCTGGGTGCAGAGAACATCAACACGAGCTACACGCTCGAGCGGAGCATGGACGGCGGCCAGTCGTTCCAGACCATCGTCGAGGACGGCGAGACACCGCCGGCCAACATTGGGCCCCGCTCCATCGAGGCCGCTCCTGGCCTAGGAACGACGTACGAGGCCCTCACCACAGGCGCCATCGAGATGGCCTCGACGGGTGAAATGGTGTTCGCTGGCCCGCGCGACGATCCCTTCTTCGTGGACCTCGGCGGCGTATTTGATCTGGGTGGCTTCCGTGACGAGTTCGGCTCGGACCCGGCCAACCCGAACAATGCGCGTGACGCTGTGGCTGGGCTGAACACCCACTCCCTCGTTCTCAAGATTCCGATCGAGACCCTCCAGAAGGACGGGATGTCCGCCGACCAGGCAGACAACATCCTCGACGGCAACTTCGTGATCGGCGTGTGGGCCTCGGCCTCGAGGCCGCAGGTGACGACGCTCTCGACGGACGGCTCCAAGCCAACCGTCTCGGGTCCCTACGTCCAGGTCTCGCGTCTCGGCATGCCGCTGACGAACGAAGCCATCATCCCGATTGGCCAGAAGGACCGTTGGAACTACGTCTCGCCGTACAGCGAGGCCGAGCAGTCCTTCGCGCAGTACTTCGTCAACCCGGAGCTCGCCCTCTACATGGGCAACGGTCCGTTCGGTCCGGCTGTCCCCGGCCTGAGCGACAAGCTGACGGTTCAGCAGAACTCGTACCCGGGTCTCAACCTCGATGGCGACGGTGACCCGTCCAACGTCGGGTCGGGCCTCAACTTTACCAACGGTGCTGACGGCGCTGCGGCGGTTCTCCCGCTCGTGGGCAACGGTCTCGACATCGACGGAACGGCGTTCGCCGTACCGACGCGTCCGACGGCTCCGGGCGTCCCAACGGCTCTCCTGGCTCCTGGCCAGCCGCGCCGCGTGGACATCCTGCCGACGTTCTACTTCGGCGTCCCGAACCTCCCGCCGTACCAGCTCCTGACGGGCAAGGGTGGTCTCGTGGCAGACACGGATGGTGATGGCAACCTCGAGTTCACTGAGGGCAAGCCGTTCATCAACAACTTCCTCCCGATCACGCAGACGCCTGACGGCGGCTTGTGGGGCGGTGACATGCTTCGCCTCAACATGGCGACGCCAGTCACGGACCGCGATTCGGAGGAGTTCACGAACTGGGCCCGCCTCGGTCTCATCCGTGCGGCGGCCATCGGCCTCACCGTGCCGAGCTTCGCGACCACCGACCTCGAGTTCATGCCTCACATGGACGGCTTCCCGAACGGGCGCCGCCTCGAGGACGACGTGACGACGATCGAGCTCCAGGCCGTTGCTGGTGTGGTTCTCGCCGCTGTCGGTCTCCCCGATGACGACGCCGTTGCCGGTGACTACTCGGACTTCGCAACATCGAGCCAGATCTTCCGCGAGCTCTCGTTCGTGGCAGGCCCGACCCGGAACGACCTCGAGCTTCGTGACGGTTTCCCATACCTCGCCAACCCGCACAACGGGTACGACTATGTGAAGCAGCTCACGGCCCCGGCTCCCCGCGCCAACTTCCCGACCTCGTCGGGCATCGGCATCGGAGTCCCGCAGGGCGTGATCTTGGACTCGGCGTTCCCGAACCCGACCTCGGGCGCCTCGACGATCCGGTTCCAGCTCTCTCAGGCCGCTCCAGTCCGCCTTGACGTCTACGACGTCCAGGGCCGGCTCGTCCAGACGGTGACGGACCGCGACTACCAGTCTGGTACGCACGATGTCCGCTTCGACGGCTCGTCGCTGTCCTCGGGCACGTACCTCTACCGCCTGACGGTGGACGGAGAGTTGGTAGGCACGAAGCAGGCGACCATCGTCCGCTAATCGGCTCGTGATTCTGCCGCTTCGGTGGCACTCGTTTATTGGGGGCGGGGCTTCGGCCTCGCCCCCTTCTCTTTTGCCTGTTTTCGATGTCTTCTCGTACGTCTCAGATTGTCGCGGTTGGCCTGGTCGCCGCCGCAGTTATCGCCGTCGCCATCATGTGGCAACTCCGCGAGCCACCTCCGCTTCCCCAGGACCGCGCCCAGATTGCCCCAGGGAGCCGCTTCGACAATGCGGAGGAAGCTGTTAGCTACTACCGAGCGGTCCTTCGCCAGAATCCTGAATCCGGGGAGGCCCGCGTTCGTCTAGCTCATGCGCTGATTCAGTACGGCGAGGAGGCCGGGACGCAGGGCGAGACCATTCCCGAGGCGCGTGAGCTCCTCGAGGGCGAGGTCGAAGCGCGACCGAATGATGTGTATGCGCGGGCTCTTTTGGCGTCTCTGTACAACGTGCTCCACCGCTTCGAGGACTCCCGCGACTTGTCGCGGCAGATCTTGGAGGAGCAGCCGTACTTCTCGTTCGCACACGGAACGCTGATCGACGCCCTGGTGGAACTGGGCGAATACGATGAGGCCGTCGAGGCCTCAGACCGGCTCCAGTCGCTCAAGCCAGGGCTACCGGCGTACTCGAGGGCGAGCTACATCCGTGAGCTTTACGGCGACACGGACGGCGCCATCGAGGCCATGAAGCTGGCCGCCAATGCAGCGCCAAGCGGGAAGTCCGAGCGGGCGTGGGCGCTGTACCAGCTTGGCAACCTGTACCTCGGGAATGCCCAGCCCGACACTGCGCGGTTCATCTTCCAGGGCATCTTGGAGGAGCGGGCAGACTTCGCACCGGCCGTGGCAGGCCTGGGACATGTTGAACTCGCCGAAGGCAACGCTGAGGAAGCGGTCCGACGGCTTGAGGAGGCGCGGGCGCTGCGCCCGATGGAAGTCATTGATGAGTTGCTGGTCGAGGCCTACGCCGCCGCCGGCAACCAGGCCCAGTCTGACGCTGCCGCCGAGCGCGTCCTCGAGGCCTTGCAAGACGCGCGCGAGATGGGCGAAATCGTGGACATGGAAGAAGCCGACTTCCTGCTCGACCTGAACCGCGACCTCGAGGGCTCGCTGGTGAAGGCACGCGAGCAGCAGGCACGGCGGCCAGGCCACATGCACGCTAATGAGACACTGGCGTGGGCGCTCCACAAGAACGGCCGCTCTGAGGAGGGCATCCCGTACATCGAGCGGGCCATGCGCCTGGACACCGGCGACGCGATGGTGCATTACCGCGCGGCACGGATCTATCAAGGTGCCGGCCAAAACGCGGAGGCGGCGCGCCACTTGCGCATCGCCCTCGACGGGCACCTCGAGGTCGAGAGCCAGAGCACGGCTGCCGAGGCGCGCCAGATTCTCAGCAGCCTCGACGCGTAGAACGCCGTGAGCATCGCCACCCTATCGCTCCGTTCCCGTTCCCGCGTTCTGCGCGGGACGGTGGCGGTCGTGGTGGCGCTGGGCTATTTCGCGGCCCTCGGCGCGACCTCGATGGGACATGGGTGGCAGGTGCTGACTCACCTCGCCCTCGAGCACGGGCAGCCCATCCTTGAGGCGCCCCGCGTCATCGAGGACGTGACGGTGGGTGCCGTGGTGCTGACGACGCTGCGGGCTCCGACGCATCACCACGGCGGTCACGCGCACTCGCACGGCCGCGACCTCGAGGACGCACACGGGCTGGGAGCCTTTCCGGCCTCGAGGCCGGAGCAGGTCGAGACGCACGACCTCGAGGACATCCACGAGCACGACGGCACGCTCCACAGTCACCAGGAGCCGGCCGAGCCGGCCGTCACGCTGACGGTCTCGCTCGACAAGCACAGGTTGCCGACCACGCTCACCTTGGCCGCTTTTTCTGCTCCTCGACTCGCCGACCTGGAGGTCGGCGTGGAGCGACTGGAGTCCATCGACCGTCCGGTAGAGACGCCGCCGCCAATCCGGCGCGGCTAGACGAGCGCCCCGAGGGCGCTCTTGGACACGGCCGGACGCGATCTGGCCCTGCGCTGCACGAGGTGTGCGGCGTGCCCCCCCGCACGTGCGCCTCGGCGCCGAGTGGATCCTCTCTACCGACTTCTTTCTGATGACTCTCTCTCTACGCCGCCTCGCGCGGCTCGCATTTTTGGTAGCCCTGCTCCCCAGCGTGGCTGCCCAATCCACCGCCCGCCTCACTGGCACCGTCCTCGAGGCCGAGACCGGCCAGCCTCTTTCCGGCGCCACCGTCGCGCTCCTCGACGCCAACCTCACCACCACCACCCGCGCCGATGGGCGCTTCGACCTCGAGGCCGCGCCTAGCACGTACACCGTGCGGGCGTCGTCGCTGGGGTACCGATTGCTCGAGCGCACCGTCGTCCTCGAGGCCGGAGCGACGGTGCGACTCGACCTCGAGCTGACGCCTGCCGACGCCGACCTCGGCGAGGTCGTGGTCGAGGGCCGAGCGACGAACCTGGTCGGCATCGCGACCGCGGCGTCGCAGGGATACGTCGGTCAGGAGCAACTCGCGCTGCGGCCGTTGCTGCGCGTGGGCGAGGTGCTGGAGACCATCCCGGGCACCATCGTGACACAGCACAGTGGCTCCGGGAAGGCCAACCAGTTCTTCCTGCGCGGCTTCAACCTGGACCACGGCACCGACTTCTCGGCGTCCCTCGAGGGCGTGCCCATGAACCTGCCGACACACGCGCACGGGCAGGGCTACCTCGACCTCAACTCGCTCATCCCCGAACTCATCGACCACGTGGAGTTCGAGAAGGGACCGCAGAACGCGGAAGCCGGCGACTTCGCGACGGCAGGCCGTGCCGATATCCGGCTCGTACGTCGCTTGGATGATGGAATCGCCAAGGTCGAGGCCGGGGCGGACGACTACTACGAGGGGTTGGTGGCGAACTCGTCATCGGTCGCTGGCGGCGACCTCCTCTATGCCGTCCGTGGCCGCTACACCGATGGGCCGTGGGTGAACCCAGAGAACAGCGGACTGGTGAGCGCCGTCGCCAAGTACTCGACCGGGACGGAGGGCAACGGGCTCTCGATCACGGCGCTGGGCTATTACCAGAACTGGGACGCGACCGACCAAATCGCTCGCCGCGCCGTCGAGGCCGGACAGGTGGATCGGCTCGGCGCCCTCGACCCGACGAATGGCGGCACGACCGGCCGCTACACACTCGCCGGCACGTGGGCCACGACCTCGAGGACGAGCCAGACGCGCGTCGAGGCTTTCGCCGCTGCCTATCACCTCGACCTGTTCTCCAACTTCACCTACTTCCTCGAGGACCCCGACCAGGGCGACCAGTTTGAGCAGGCCGACCGACGCGTCTACGCCGGTGGTGGCGCCTCGCATCGATGGATGATGGGCCCGCGCAGCATCACGACGGTCGGTGCCGACGTCCGCCACGACCAGATCCTCGGCGTCGGGCTGTTCAACACACAGGACCGCGTGCGCGTCGGGACGGTCCGCGACGACGAGGTGGCGCAGAGCACGGCGGGCGCCTACGTCCGCAACGAGACGCGCTGGAGCGACTGGTTTCGCACGACGGCTGGCCTCCGCGCCGATGGCTTCCGGTTCGACGTCGCGAGCGACCTCGAGGTCAACTCGGGAACGGAGACGGACGCCATCGTGAGCCCGAAGGTGGGCGTGGCGTTTGGTCCGTGGCGCCAGACGGAGGTCTACGCCAACGCCGGCCTGGGCTTCCACAGCAACGACGCGCGGGGGACCACCATCGCCCTCGACCCGTCCACCCTCGAGGCCGTGGACCGCGTGGATCCGCTGGTGCGCACACGCGGGGCGGAGCTTGGCCTGCGGACGGCAGCGCTGCCAGGCCTGCGCTCGACGGTGGCGCTGTGGCTCATCGACCTCGACTCGGAGCTGGTGTTCGTCGGCGACGCGGGCGGCACCGAGGCCAGCGACGCGAGCCGCCACGTCGGCCTCGAGGTAGACACGTACTACCGCGCCACGGACTGGCTCAACGCGACGCTCGACGTGGCGCTGACGGACTCTCGGTTCACGGATGTCGGCGACGAGGATCGGATCGAGAACTCCATCGGGCGGATCGTATCGGCCGGACTCTATGCGGGCCGCGAGACCGGACCCATCGGAGCGCTCCAGATTCGCCACTTCGGCCCTCGCCCGCTCACTGGCGATGGGAACATCGAGGCCGACGCCACGACACTCGTCAACGCCAAGGTCGGATACCGGCTGGGCGCGGTCGCGGTGTCGCTGGACGTGCTCAACGTCCTCGACTCGCAGGATGCAGATGTGAGCTACTACTACGCGTCCCGGCTCCGCGGCGAGCCGGCGGAGGGCGTCGAGGACGTGCATTTCCACCCGGTGACTCCGCGCACCGCGCGGCTCACGGTGCTCGCGCGCTTCTAGCCGAGCCATCGTCCTCGAGGTCGCTGTCCACAAGCGGCGGCCTCGAGGACGGACCGGTGCGGTATGCTGTGCTGCGCGCCTCGCTGCCATGCACTCGACCCTCTCCCCTCGCCAACACGGCGTCCTCGATTACGCCACGGTCGCCGTGTTCACGGTGGCCCCGATGGTGCTCGGGCTGGGCGCTGCGGCGACGATCACCAGTTGCGCGCTCGCGGCGGCTCACCTGCTGATGACGCTGACCACAGCGTTCCCTTTGAGCCTGGCGCGCATCATCCCCTTCTCGTTTCATGCGACCATCGAGGTCGTGGTTGGGGTCTCGCTGATTCCGCTGGCCTTCCTGGCGTTCGACGGCGCCGCGCGGATGCTATTCGCGGTGATGGGCGTTCTGATCCTGGCCGTATGGGCAGCGACGGACTACGACGGTGAGCCGGCCTCGAGGTCGGGCGTCCCGTCCTCGAGGGCGCGTCGCTGAGAGCGGGCGTATGCTGTCCAGCTCAACCCTTTCGGCTCATGCACTCGACTCTCTCGCCGCGTACGCACGGCATCCTCGACTACGTCACAGTCGCAGTGTTTGCGCTTGCCCCGGTGCTCCTCGGCCTCGAGGGCTGGGCCGCGACAGCTAGCTACGTGCTGGCGGGCGTCCACCTGCTGATGACGCTGACCACGGCGTTCCCGCTGGGAGTGGTTCGCATGGTGCCGTTCACGCTCCACGGGATGGTCGAGTTGATCGTGGGCGTCGCGCTGATTGCGCTGGCGTTCCTGGTGTTCGACGGAACCGGGCGGGTGTTCTTCGCCACGATGGGCGTTGTGATCCTGGCCGTCTGGGCCGCGACGGACTACGTCGGAGAGAGAGCGCTCACGAACTGACGACTTCGAGGACGCGTCTGGTACAAATGCACTACATCAACCTCGAGGTCGGCACGTAGGGTGCAGGCATGACTCGGATTCTGACGCTCGCCGCCCTCCTCTTGTCGCTCAGCGCTTGCGCCTCGACGCAACCCTCGGCGGAGCCGCGCGACCTGGTGGTGCTGATCCACGGGATGGGCAGGAGCCCGCTGTCGATGGGCGTCCTCGACGTGTCGCTGCGCCGCGCCGGCTACCGCGTGCTCAACGTGGGGTACAACAGCCAGCGGCCGAGCGTCGCCGAGATCGGGGCGCAGGTGTCCGGCGAAATCGAGGACGCCCTCGAGGACGAGCCCGCGCCACGTGTTCACTACGTCGGGCACAGCCTGGGGACGGTCGTGGTGCGGTGGATCTTCGAGCACGGAGCGCCAGGCACGCCGGGCCGGGCCGTGTTCTTGGCACCACCGAACCAGGGTTCGACCTCGGCCGACGAGTGGGCAACGTGGATTGGATGGGCACTCCCACCCATCCGAGAACTCCGCACGACCGGCGGCACGGCGGTCGAGTTGGGCGCGCCCGCCGGCCTCGAGGTCGCGGTCATCGCGGGCGACAACGACGGCAAGGTGTCAGTCGAGGAGACCTGCCTCGAGGGCGCGGACCATGCCGTGGTGCCGTCGGGCCATACCGTCATCATGATGCGGCCTCGCGTGCTCCGCATGGTGCGCGGCTACCTCGCCACGGGCGACCTCGAGGGCGCCTCGGACGCGGCGTGCGCCGAAGTGCTGGGCACGTAGGGCGCCCTCGAGGACGAATCATCGCCCTCGAGGACGAGCCACTACGCCGGAACCGCCTGCGCGGGCGGACCCGTGACACGCGCCTCCCCACCCGGACCCGCCGCCTCGGGCCGGGCCAGCACCGCCTCCCAGTCCAAGCGTCCCGTCGCCTGCATCGTCACGAACAGCGTCGCCACGGACAGCAGCGTCACCGCGAGCCCGGTGGCGCCCTCGAGGAAGAACGTCGCCGCGAACGCGACGAGGTAGATCGCCTGCGCGCTGCCGACCTCGACGAGCGCGAACCGCAAGCCGGCCACCAGGCGCACGTACGAGATCACGAGGCCCATGCTCACCGCCGACGCCACCACCATCGCCGTGACCACGCTCAGATGGTCCACGAGATAGGCCAGCAGCAGGTGGAACGCGAAGCAGGCTGCGCCGAGGAAGAAGTAGTGCATCGGGTGGAGGCGGACGCCCCGCAGAAGCGACAGCACGAACACGGCGAAGAAGAACAGGAACAGGCTGACCGGCGCGAAGAACGTCACGCGGCTCACCCACGGGCCGGGGTTGAGGCGCTGAGGCATCGCGATGCCGAGATCGGCCGAGGCGACGAGCGTGCCTGGATCCCAGGTCAGCGCCCAGCCATCGTCGGTGCGCTTCTTCGAGGTCGGAGAGAGCGTCCCGGCGGGGAAGTCGACGTCGTCGAAGTCCGTCGTGACGGCCAGGTGGAAGTCGCGCGCCGTGCGGACGCCGCTGCCGTTACCCTCGCCGAGTGCGTAGCGCCACGTCGTGGTCCCCTGCGAGCCGTAGCGGACGCGAACGTCGGCGGTCTCTCCGGCCTCGAGGTCGAGGACGTGCGTGATCTCGCCATTCGCGGCGTCCACCGTGACCGGCTTGCCGTCGATCCACAACGCGAGGTCGGAGAACACGGAGGCGCCGCTGGGAAGCGGGAACGCGAACTCGAAGCGGCCCTTCTGGCCGTCGTTCTCGAGCCGGAAGGTCCCGTCGAAGTCAGCGCCGTAGGTGGCGTACCACATCAGCCCTTTCTTGCGGTGGTCGAGGGCGAGCGCGACCTCGAGGTCGCTGGCCGCGAGCGGCACGGACGTGCGCGAGACGTCGGCGACGACCTCCTGGACCTGGCGGAACGATCCGTCGTCGTCGCCGCTCGGCTCCTGGCGTGTGACCGTGCGTGCGGTCCGTCCGAGCCGACTCAACGTCGGGGCGCGCTGCGTTTGCGGTCCTCCCCACAACTCGCCCACGTCGCCGCGGAGTTGATTGTCCGAGACCTCTGTGCGGTGTACGACGGTGCCACCCAGGATCATCCAGGCGACGGAACAGGACGCGAAAATGAACGCGATGGCAAAGAGTCGTTTGAGCATGGGAGCGTGGGGAATCAGGGGTGTGTCGCGGTGCCGGACCCAGCGGATCAGGGCGCGCAAGAGGAAGAAGGCGCAGGCCGCGAGCAGCCCGAGGACGAGCAAAGCGGCGATGGCGAAGACGAGGAAATCCATATCAGGCGGCGACGGCTGGCACGGCGCCGAAGCGACGGTCGCGGCAGCGGAAGTCCTGGACGGCGGCGGCAAGCGTGTCGCCGGTGACGTCGGGCCACGGCGTGTCGAGAAACAGCAGCTCGGCATAGGCCGACTCCCACAGCAGGAAGTCGCTCAGCCGCTTCTCGCCGCCCGTGCGGAGAAACAGATCCACGGGCGGGGCCGGCGCACCGTCCGGATGGAGCGCCGCCGCGAGCGCGTCCTCGAGGACGGATGCTGTGACCTCGAGGGCGCCATCAGGCGCGACCTCGAGGCCGGACTGCACGAGCGCGGCGGCGCGGCATAGCGCCTCGCGGGCCGAGTAGTCGACAGCCAGGCGAAGCAGTAGGCGCGTGCCTTCCCGGGTCTCCCATTCGGCGCGGGCGGCCGCATTTCGCAGGGCGACCGGCAGACGGTCACGGCGACCGATCAGCTGAAGGCGAACACCCGCTTTCTTGAGCTCGGGCGTCTCGGCGCGCAAGTGGCACTCCAGCAACCCCATCAGCGCGCGGACCTCGGCCGGGGGCCGCTTCCAGTTGTCGGCCGAAAACGCGTACGCGGTCAGCGTGCCGACCTCGAGGGCGGGCGCGGCGCGGACGATGCGGCGAAGCGCCTCGGCGCCCTGGCGGTGGCCGGCAACGCGTGGAAGGCCCCGGCGGGTGGCCCAACGGCCGTTGCCGTCCATGACACAGGCGACGTGGAGGCCTCTCGGGTGCGAAAGAGTTCTTTGCATGACAAAGTCAGGATGTATGAGTCGACCTCGAGGTCGGACGTGATGCGCGTCCTCGAGGACGTTAGAAGAGGAACGGGAAGACGAGGACGACGGCCGCGCTCCACAGCGCGTAGACCGTCATGAACCGGGCGGTCCAGGCGTCCTCGGGGCCCGGGCCTTGACCGATGGCGCGGCGCACGAGTGGCACGACGAGCCCAGCGAGGTGAGCGGCCACGAGCACATTGAGCCCGACGATGGCCAGGCGGTTGGGCGTGAGTCCGCCCGCGAGTCGCGCGGCGATGGACCCGAACGCGGCGAGATCCGCCAGCAGTGCCAGCACGACCAGGGCGGCAGCCACCCAGTCGGTCCACACCCGTTTCTTGTCGGGCCGCTCGGCCTCCATCAGGATGACCAGAGCCAAGACGGCGATGAGCGCCACGTTGAGCGCGAGGAGCGAGTCTCTGTCCTCGAGGCCGCCGCTCACGACCAGGACAGGTAGGTAGACCGCGAAGACGGCCAACGCCATCGGCCCGAACACGCGGGCGACGAGCGGCGCCAGCCGGCTGGCCTCGATGCGCTGGCTCGCCAGCAGCACGCCGACGGGTAGCACGCCGAGCGCGCCGTACGGCACCACCCATTCCAACAACAGGTCAATGTCGATGGATATGGCCTCGAACAGCGCGGCTGTCAAGCCCGTCAGGACGACGCCCCCAAGCAACAGAATGCTGGCCAGCGCGACCGTCTCACTCACGAGTTGGAGGTACGAGAGCCGGGCCTCGGCATTTCGCCACTGCATCCCGAGTGCAACCACCCCACCCAGCGACAGCAGCAGCAACGGCATGTGGATGTTGGAGAGCTCGCCGACGTCTCCATTCACCGTCCGTACGGATTGGACAATGAGCAGTCCTGCGATTGCTCCCGCGACTCCTAGCGCGACTTGCAGCGAGGGCCGGTACCTCGCCCACAGCACGCCTAGCATTGGGAGAACGACGTAGAACGACATGTACCGCTTCATGAACGGGTCCGACTCCATCCACTCCCAATTGAGGATATCCGGCAGCTTGGCCCACGTCCCGGCAAACACGACGAACCCAATGGTCGCCCAGATGAGAGTTCGAGCCCGCTCCGGCGCGAGGACCGAGGCGAACGCCCAGACCGGTGGGCTCGTCTTGGCGTCGGCACTCGGCGCAAGATCGAGGCGAGCCGCCCACGCCTGAAGCACGAGGTCGGCCGGGGCGCGGTCGATGGCGTCCGAAAGCGCGTCCTTGAATCCGTCCGGCTGGCGGCGGTACACGTCCTCGAGGTCCTGCGGCTCGGCACGGAGCGCGAGGAGCATATCGGATGATGGTCTTTGCATCGTAAAGTGGAGAGCCGTAGAGTGTCGGTGTTCGCGGCCGTCGGCGACCTCGAGGGCGGACCTAGGAGGGGCGGGCGGCGGCGATGACGGCTTCCATCGCGTCGAGGTAGCCCGTGAGCGCGCGGCGGCCAGCGTCGGTGAGCGAGAACTCCGTGAGCGGCGTCCGGTCGGAGAACGACTTCGCGACCTCGAGGAAGCCGGCGTCCTCGAGTTTGCGCGCGTGGACGGACAGGTTGCCGTCGGTCAGGTCGAGGACGGACTTGAGATCGGTGAACGACGTGGTGCCACCAGCGGCAAGCGCGCTCAGGATGCCCAGGCGCACGCGCTGGTGGATCACCGGGTCGAGGTCGGGGACGGCCGGTGCAGGTCGCACAGCTCGGCGGGCATTTTTGGTCTTTCGGGTCATGGAATCAGCCTCCGTGGCGGCGAACGATGAGAAGGCCGAACGCGATGTGGAGGCCGCCGAAGCCGGCCGCCATGAACGCGTCGCCCCAACCAGTCGGGGCCAGCAACGCGAGCGCACCCAACAGCATGAACGCCGAACCCATCATAGGCACCATCCGCACCGAGAACATCCCGGCCGACGCGACGCCGGCGCCGTACAGCAGCAGCCACATGCCGGGCAGCATCGTCCTCGAGGCTGTCACCAGCGGGTTGGTCTCGTTGGCGGCGTAGACACTCGAGGGCGTGGCCTCGAAGGCGTACATCCCGAGCGTCAGCGCGACGCCGGCCAGAAGCGCAGGCAGAAGGCCGAGCAAGAACTTCCGCCCTTGTCCGCTCAAGAGCGGTGTCCCCCCCTCTCGGGCCTTCGAGAACGTCGCCCACGTTCCGATGAGCAGACCGACCAACGCCTCAGCGGTCCAGACCGTGAGCCAACGACTCACGGTGGGCTGCTGGCTGGCGAGCCATGCGGCACCGACGGCCGTGACGCCCATCGCGACGCTGCCCCAGCCCGGGACGGCGGTGAAGGTGCCGGTCCGGGCCATCGTCTCGCGGATAAACCGGAGACTGTCTGCCGCCGCCGCGTCGTGCGGGCGGGTAGGCTCGTGGCGTTTGAGGGCGGGGCGGTCGGTGGACATGGCGGACTGCTTTGGGACACAAAGTAAATAGTCGACTTTGCGTTGTCAAGTGCTCTGCGTGTTTCATCCTCGAAGTCACGCATGGCGCGATGCGGTATGGCGACGCAGAGACGGCGTCCTCGAGGATGGCCCACGTCGCTCGCGACCTCGAGGTCGGTACGCCGACGCCGCAACGTGGCTCTCTACACGATTCTCGACCTCGAGGCCGACGGGCGGCCCCACCAGCGGGGACCCCTACGAGCCGGTGTGCGACCTCGAGGGCGAGGTCTCTACGTATCGCTCCGGGGCGTAGCGACGGGCCAGCATCCCGGTCGCGGCCTCGAGGTCGAGGTCGGCCACTAAGACGCCGGCCTCGCCGTAGGGCAGGTGAGCCACGCACGCCCCCGACGGATCGATCACGGCCGTCGAGGACTCGTGAAAGCGGGTGGCGACCGTCACGCTGGCGACGTAGATCGTGTTTTCGAGCGCTCGGCACATCACGGCGCGCTCGTAGTAGGGCGCATCCGGTGAACCCCACTCCGTGAGCATGTTGCCCTCATGATCGCTCCCGGTCCAGTGCGGGTGGAACACGACATGGGCACCACGCGCTGCAGCCCAGCGGACGGTTTCGGGATAGCGAAACCCCTCGTGGCAGATCGCGACTCCGAACCGAAGGCCATCAACCTCGAACAGGTGCCGGCTGTCGCCTGCGACGTAGTGCGCGTCCTCGGCCGGGTCCAGCTGTGCTTTGAGTTGGGCGCCTTGAACGACGCCCGCCGCGTCGAGGACGACCGCTGCGACGTGGCGACCGACGTCCGTGAACCATTCCATCCCCTGTACGACGGCAATCTGGTACGTCCGTGCCCAACCGGCAACGACCTCGAGGACGCGCTCCTGGTCCTCGGCGTGGAACGGAGCGATGTCCACGCCGACACCGCGCAATCCGGGTACGTAGGCCTCGGGGAAGCAGACAATGCGAGCGCCCTGTATGGCCGCCTCAGACATCATACGCTCGACGTTCGAGAGCGCGTCCTCGAGGTCGGCGGCGATGCGTGGGGAGGCGAGTGCAATGCGCATGGAGAGCAGGACGTCAGGCGTCCCGGAGCGCGCCGGGGTGGAAGCGATGGTCAGGCGTGAACAGGCGGCGGTAGGCCAGGCCGACGACCCCGAGCGATGCCAGCGCCACACACGCCGCGATCATAAACACGATCAGGATCTGGTAGCGAACGGCCTCCGCCGGGGGCGCGCCCGCCAGGATCTGGCCGGTCATCATGCCCGGCAGGCTCACGACGCCCATCACGGCCATGCTGTTTGTGATCGGCACCAAGCCCGTCCGCACGGCCTCGCGGAACAGGGGCCGGGCCGCCTCCCACCGCGACGCTCCGAGTGCCAGACGGGCCTCGACCGTGGCTCGCCCGCTGGAGGCGCCTTCCATGAACCGGTCGAGCGAGAGCGAGATGCCCGTCAGCGCATTGCCCAGCAACATGCCGTGGAGCGGGATGAGGTACTGCGGATCGAACCACGGCTCGATGCGCAGAATGCCGAGTACGGCCGCTCCGGTCACGATGAACGACGCAGCGAGCACGCTCACCAAGGCGTCGAGCCAGATGCCGGGAAACCGCCTCGAGGTCCGACGCACCGCCGCGTGCCCCGCCAGCAGCGCCATCCCGACGGCCAGCGCCACGATCACGACCGCGTTCTCGCTCGAGAACACCCACTCGAGGACGAGGCCGACGAGCGACAGCTGCACCACCATCCGCGCCGCCGCGACCGCCAGCCCCTTCGTCAGCCGCAGGCGCAGCGAAACGGAGAGACCGATTGCCACCAGCAGCAGCACAGATGCGAGCGCTAGCTGCCCGATGGAGATGTCGACAGCGTTCATAGCTCGAGGGCGCGGTCGGTGACTCGGGCGATCTGCTCTGCGTCGTGGCCCGTCCACACAACGGCGCGGTCTCCGTCCTCGAGGAAGGCGTCGATCACGACCTCAAGGGCGGAGGTGCGGTCCGGGTCGAGGCCGGCGGTCGGTTCATCAAGGAGCAAAACCATCGGGTCCGTCAACAGAGCCCGCACCAGCCCGACAGTCTGCGCCTCGCCGCCGGAGAGACCGTCGACGCGCTGGTCGAGCACGCCTGGGTCTCGTCCTAAGCGGGCGACCAAGTCGCGTGCGCGCTCTTCGTCGTACTCCAGATCGTGGACCGCGTAGGCGAATGGGACCTCGAGGTTGTCGCGGACCGTCCCCTCGAACAGCGCCGGCCGCTGCGACACCAGCGCCGTCGATGCTCGATGCCGCGGCAGATCCTGCACGGCCTGCCCATCGGCCTCGAGGTCGCCTTCGTCGAGCGCGTCGAGGCCGGCCAAAGCGCGCAGCAGAACCGTCTTGCCGGAGCCGGACGGTCCTCGGACCGCGAGCCGGTCCCCCGGCGCGACCTCGAGGTCGACGCCTCGCCACAGCCAGCGGTCCTCGACGCGGCGGCCGGCGGTGCGGAGGGCGACGAGGGGTGCGATCATGGGTCGCGGACCGCCAGACGGCGGCGTGGGTTTCCGATTCCGACCTCGAGGGCGCATCCACCCCTCCTGCTCCCCTCCGACATCCTGACGCCAAAAACGAAGAAAAGCGCTTCCGGCCGTCATCGAGGGCGGAGGTGGCGTCGTGGCCCTTGCCCTAACCCAGGATTCGGCGCTACCCTCTGGTATGTCCTCCGCGCTCTCCTTCGCCGTCGTCTATTCCTTTACGGGATATGGCTATGTGCGTCCGGCGGGCCGCAGGCGATAGGGGTTTCACCTCCCCGACTCCTGACGCAGCCCGCCCCACCCGGCGGGCTTTTTTCGTTTCTGCCCCACCTGTACAGGCCTCGATGTCCGATCTCAATTCACTCCGCGACGACCTCGACGCCGTCGACCGCCGCCTGGTCGCCGCGCTCGCCGAGCGCCAACAGCTCGTCTCCGACGTCGCCGCTGTCAAGGCCGCCGATGACGCGCTCCCGATTCACGACGTCGACCGCGAGCAGTCGCTGCTGAGCCGCGTCCACGCCCTCGCCGAGGAGGCTGGCGTGGACGGCTACTTCGCGAGCCAGCTCTACCGCCAGATCCTGCGCCACTCGGTCCGCTTCCAGGCCGTCCGCCAGTCCGGCGACGCGAAGGGCGTGCGGATCGCGTACCAGGGCGTGCCCGGCTGCTACAGCCACTCGGCCGCTCGGCACCACTTCGCCGCCGTCGCCGACGTGAGCTACCTCGGCACGACCACGTTCGGAGGAGCCATCGAAGCCCTCAAGTCGGGCAAGGCCGACCGCGCGGTGCTGCCGGTCGAGAACACGACCGCCGGACCGATCTCCGGCGTCTACGACCTGCTCGTGGAGCCCGGCCTGCACATCGTCGGCGAGGAGGTCCTCAAGGTCGAGCACTGCCTCCTCGGCATCGAGGGCGCGACCGTCGAGGGCTTGGAGCGTGTCGGAACGCATCCGCAGGCCATCCGCCAATGCAGCCTGTTCCTCGACGGGATCTCCGCTCGCGTCGATGCCGAGGTCGATACCGCTGGTGCCGCTCAGGCCGTCGCCGAGGCCGGCGACCCGACCCGTGCGGCCATCGCTGGCGAGGATGCGGCCGAGCTCTACGGGCTCACCATCCTGAAGCGGCACATCGCCAACCGGAAGGACAACTTCACGCGCTTCCTGGTCGTCGCGACGGAGCCGCTCGAGCACGACGCCCGCTTGCCGCACAAGACGTCGCTGGTACTCTCGACCGCTCACGAGACCGGCGCCCTGGCATCGCTCCTGCAGACCTTCGCCAACGCGGACGTCAACCTGACGAAGCTCGAGAGCCGCCCCAGCCCGACGACTCCGTTCGAGAGCCTGTTTTACGTCGACCTCGAGGGCGGCCTCCACGAGCAGGCCGTCGCGGACGCCGTCGAGGAGGCTCGTGCGCACACCCGTTCGATGCGCGTGCTCGGGTCCTACCCCGTCTTCCGCGCCGAGACGCAGCGCGCGGCGGTCGTCGCACCCAGCGACAACGGCGCCGTCCGCTCCAAGCCGACGGCTCCGCCCAGCGTCAAGGCCAGCCGCCGCAAACTTGGCGACCGTCGGGCCGGACAGCCCGATACCGTCGTTGAGATCGCGGGCGTTCGCATCGGTGGCAACGAGCCGCCGGTGCTGATCGCTGGTCCGTGCTCCGTCGAGAACCGAGACCAGATCTTCGAGTCAGCCCGGGCCGTACGCGAGGCTGGTGGAATGATGCTCCGTGGTGGATGCTTCAAGCCACGCACGCTGCCCTACGACTTCCAGGGTCTCGGCTTCGAGGGCTTGACGATGATGCACGAGGCGGGCGCCGCGAACGGGCTCCCCATTGTGACGGAGGTGGTTCACCCGCGCGACGTTGAGGGCATCGCTCGCGAGGCCGATGTGCTTCAAATCGGCGCGCGCAACATGCAGAACTTCGAGCTCCTCAAGGAGGTCGGCCGGAGCCATGCGGCAGTGCTGCTCAAGCGTGGGATGTCGTCCAGCATCGACGAGTGGCTGGCGGCCGCCGAGTACGTGCTGGCGGGCGGCAACGAGCGCGTGATCCTGTGTGAGCGCGGCATCCGCACGTTCGAGACGGCGACGCGCAACACGCTCGATCTGTCGTCGGTGGTCGTCGCTCGCGAGCGGACGCACCTACCAATCATCGTGGACCCGAGCCACGCGGCCGGTCTGCGGCGCTGGGTCCCGGCTCTCGCCAAGGCGGCCATCGCGGCCGGCGCGCACGGCCTGATTGTGGAGGCGCACCCCGACCCGGACAACGCCCTCTCCGACGGCCCGCAGTCGCTGACGTTCGATGCCCTCGCGGAGTTGGCGCGCGACCTCGGCATCGCGCCCGTCCCAGCGTAGCTGGCGGAATCGTCCTCGAGGTCGGCCCGATGTCGGCCTCGAGGGCGCAATCTGGAAACGAGAGCGAGCGGCCTCGAGGTCGTGTGGTCCCGCGGAGTGTCCGTTGCCGTAGGGAGACGTGCACCACACTCGCTCCCGATGACCACCTACCTCAGCGTTCTCCTCGATCACTACGCTGACGTCGAGGGACGCGCGAGCCGCCGAGAGTACTGGACGTTTACGCTCGTCCACGTTGCCGTCCTCTTCGGTCTATGGTTCGTGACGATTTCCTCCTCGAGCGGGAATCTGACGGAGTTGCTTCCCTTTGCATCGCTGGCTCTCGCGCTGTACACGCTCGGAACCATCGTGCCGGGACTCGCCATCGCCATCCGGCGACTCCATGACACGAACAAGAGTTGGGCGATGCTCTTGTTCGGCATCATCCCATTTATCGGCGCGCTGATCCTCTTCCTCTTGATGATCCTCGACGGCGACCGCGGACCGAATTCCTACGGAGACGACCCTGAGGGCCGTGATGAACCTGGCCTCTCCACACCGCCCGGGCGCACGGAGCGGTCCTTCTCTTTCAGTGTCGGGACGGCGGATCAGTCTTTCAGCGTTGGAAGCACGGACCGCGACGATGTGCTCGGGGACGATCCGTTCGGGAGCGATCCCTTCAACTCATAATCGGTGGTAGAAAGACTGGGACGCCGTCCTCGAGGGCGAGCGTTTGGCCGCCCTTGGACGACCCGAACAACGCTCTCTCCGACGGATCGCAGTCGCTGACCTTCGACGCCCTCGCGGAGTTGGCGCCGGCGTCCCTCCTCGAGGTCGGATGCGGCCTCGACGTCATGCGTGTGAGTGCCGCGGCCTCGAGGACGAGACAGCATTGGAGGCCGCCGCCTGCGCTCTCCAAATCAGTAACCAAGTGATGGAATCCCGGCCTCGAGGCCGGCGGCCTGCCCATCGCCCGACTCGGCCGGAAGCGGCGGAAGCCCCGCGGCGTCCTCGATGGTGGAGATAGCGATTCGCTCCGCCTGTGACACCCACTGGCGAAACGGCGTGGGATCTGGGGCCGGCCCCTCGAGAGCACGCAGGAGCGGGTCGAGGTCGAGCGTGTCGGACGTGACGCCGGCTCCGGCCGCCGACGCGTCCACGGCGTTGCAGCGCTGCTCGTAGTGGCCGGGCGTCGGGGTCATGAGGGCGGGGACGCCGAGCCACATTGCCTCGGAGACGGTCTCGAACCCAGCCGTGCAGACGACGCCTCGAGCGACGGACATCCGCTCCAAAAAGGCCGTCCCACTCAGTCCGTGGAAGGTGAGCGCGGGGCTGTGGTCGTGCGCCGTCGAGGACGAGAACGCGTGGATGCGAACCTCCGGGTTCCGGTCGCTCCACGCCGCGAGCGGCGTTCCCATCGCGGCGTCCATGAGGTACACCAGAATCGATCCGTCGGTGGGGCGCCCATCGAGGGCGAACAGGCTTGACCGCAGCAAGGGCGGCGTGACGGTGGCCGTCGGGTGGTCTGCGTTGTAGAACGAGAGCGCGAGCCGTGCCGTGGTGCCGGCGGCTACCAAGCGTGTGTAGGCGTCCATCGCGAGTCGCTGGGCCGGCTGGCCGGGGAGCGACGGGTAGCCCGGCTGGCCCGACATGAACTGGTGCGCGACGGCAACGACAGGCGCGCCGGAGACCCGAAAGAACGAGTGGGCGCCCATCAGACCCTCATAGAAGTTGACGATCACGTCGGGCTCCGTCCGCTCGACGGTGCGGCTGATCTGGTCCAAGCTCTTGCGGTACCTCCCGGCCTCGAGGATGGCTTTCGCCAGGGTCGCGGCCGGGCGGATTCGTCCGCCCGTGCCGGAGACGAAGCCAGGGCTTTCGACCGTCTCGGCGGGCGCGTTGAGTCCACGCCGGAAGAACACGGGAACGTCGCCCCAGCGCCCCACGCCCACGACGGCGCCGACCACTTTGTGGCCGCGTCTCCGTAGCATCGGCGCGAGCGCGAGGGCCTGCGTCAGGTGCCCTCTCCCCTCTCCTTGGACGACGAACAGGACGCGCAAGGCGCGCTTGCTGAGGCGGCTCATGCGACCACCGGCATGGACCCGAAGGACACGGCCTCGAGGTCGACATCGAGGTCGCCGGCCACGCCGTCGCCGGACGAGAGGGCACCCGTCCAGCGGACGATCTCGAGGCGCCCGTCGCGATGCTCGACAAGAGCGGTGCAGTTCTCGACCCAGTCGCCGCAGTTGGCGTAGAGCGTGGTGCCGCCCTCGACCTCGATGTCGCGGATCTCCGGCCGGTGGATGTGACCGCACACGACGCCATCGACACGGCGCTCGAGGGCGAGGCTCGCGACGGCGTCCTCGAAGCGAGCGACGTACTGAAGCGCCTTCTTGGTGCGGTCCTTCAGCGCCGCCGCGAGAGACCAGTACGGCTTCCCGAGCCGCTCCCGGACGTGGGCCACCACGGTGTTGAGCGCCAGCGACAGCTCATACGCCTGGGCCCCGACCTTACTCAGCCACGGCGCCAGCTGGACCACACCGTCGAACTCGTCGCCGTGCAAGACCAGCAACCGCCGACCGTCGGCCGTGGTGTGCACCCACTCGCGTTGGACCAGGATGCCGCCGAACGTCAGGCCTGCAAACTGGCGCGCGGCTCCATCGTGGTTGCCGGGCACGTAGACCATCTCGGCGCCTTTGCGCACCTTCCGGAGCAGCTTTTGAATCACGTCGTTGTGAGGCTGCAACCAGTTCCACGACCGCGTCAGCGCCCACCCGTCCACGATGTCGCCAACGAGTATCCAGCGGTCGGCGTCGTGGTGACGGATGAAGTCGAGGACGCGCTCGGCCTGGCAGCCGCGCATCCCGAGGTGGAGATCGGACAGAAAGATGGTCCGGTAGTGAGTCATGGCCGCGTCCTGGGGGAGCCATTAATGTGGCTTCCGAGGATGACGCGACGGTTACCGGAATGCGGACATCGTGTTATCCCTCATGGTCCTCGAGGGCAAAAAACCTCTCCCCAAGACCTATATCGATGGCAATGCGGCACCCCGTGCCGACCTCGAGGACGGGTCGAGCGGCGCCGACTCCGGCCCTTCAACAAACGAACGCCGGCCCCCCTCCCACAGGGGGCCGGCGCTCTGCTCGGCTGGGCGGGACAGGCCAAGGACCTGCCAGTGACGGGCTCCTCCCAGTCGAGAGGGTGCTCCAGCCTCGAGGTCGCCCTCGAGGCCGAGGCGGTGGGTTAGCGGACGACGCTGAGTTGCTGTGTCGCCGAGACGCCTTCGCCCTCGAGACGGACGACGTAGACGCCGGCCGGGAGGCTCGAGGTCGAGATCGTAGCCGTTGTCTCGCCAGCGCTGAACGCGCCCTCGAGGACGACCGAGACCTGGCGGCCGAGGACGTCGTAGAGAGCGACGCGGGCGTCCTGGGCACGGTCGAGCGTGAAGCGAACCGTGGCGTCAGCGGCCGTCGGGTTCGGGAACGTCGTGAGCGAGACGGATGACGCAGCCACGTCGTCGGTCGAGACGGCTTGTCCGGAGAGGTAGCCCATCTGGTCGAGGGCGGTCCACCCGCTGAGCCACGTCCGGCCTTGCGAATCGAACGCGCCGACGAAGCTGACGGCGGTAAAGAAGGCGTCGCCGTTGAGGCCGCTGAGGGTGAAGTCCGCACCGGAGGCGGCCGCGGCACCCGACGTGGGGCGTGGGTCCAAGACGCCGTCCTGGTCGCGAGAGTCGTCGAAGGTGCCGGCGAGCTCGTCGCCCGGGCCATCGAGGACGTTGACTAGACCCGGCGAGACGAACCGGTTGCGGGTCGCGATGGCGGCCTCGAGGGCGGCATTGTCGCGGCGCGTGATGGCTGCGGCGTCGTTGCCGGTGCTGAAATCGAAGAAGATGTTGTTGCGGATGTCGAGCTCGTCGTCGAAGAAGTTCTGCTCCGTGCTCGTGGCCGGGTCCGTGACCCCGTCCGGCAGCGGCTCGAGGTCGATGCCGCCGTTGTCGGTCTGGGCCTGGGTGAACACCGAGTTGTAGATGAAGCCACCCGTGTTCTCACGGAGCTTGAGCGTCGGGCCGCCCGCATCTGAGCCGCCTGGATCACTGCCGAGACCGGAGCCAACACACGTCAGGTTCGAGACGATTGGGCTCGAGATCGGAGTGGCCGTGAACGGGCTCGAGGCGCCGTCACCCTCGATGCAGCGACCGACGTCGCCGGACTCGTCCTTGAGCGAGAAGACGAACTGGAGCTTGCCGGTGAAGCCGGTGTCCCAATCGATGTCGTCGTCGCCGGAGAAGACGCCCGCGAGGTACTTCGCGTTGACGGTGCCGCCGAAAAACTCGAACGAGTCATCGGAGTTGCCGAAAACCTCGATGTACTCGAGCGTCGTGCCACGGCCGACGGCGCCGAGCGTCAAGCCGTTGATCTCCTCGTTCGGCGTCCGGGTGAAGCCAGCGTGGCGGATGGACACGTAGCGCATCACGCCCGAGTTGTCGTCGTCGTCAAGCGGGAAGGCGGAGTCGGCGCCATACTCTGTCCGGCCCGTGGCCGCGATGCCCTCGATGGTGCGGACGCCACGGTTGTTGGTCGCGTTGCCCAGAATCACGACGCCGCCCCAGAGACCGCGTTGCGACTCGTTGGTGTCGAAGGGGTCGGAGAGATCGTCGGCCTCGGCCGTGAAGATGATCGGAGCAGCGGCGGTACCGTTCGCGTTGATCGTGCCGCCGCGCTGGACCACGAGGACGCTGGCCTCGCCATTTCCGGCGGTCGGCGTGCGGCGGCCCTTGATGATGGTGCCGGCGGGGATGTTGAGGGTCGCGCCGTTGTCGACGTAGACCTCGCCGTCCAAGAGGTACACCTCGTTGGCGCTGAGCGTGGTGGTGCCCGTCAGGACGCCCGAGAGCGTCTGAGTGGTGGTCTGCGCCGTAGCAGGCACGGAAGCAATGGTGAGGCCAAGAAGGGCGGCCTTGAGCGTAGCGATGGGTCGCATGAGAAGAGGGATGTTGAGGGCGAGTCAGATCGGGACGTCCTCGAGGACGTCTCCGTGGTGGGAAAGGCTCGGCCTCGAGGTCGAGGCCGGTCGAGACGCTAGGCGTCTATCGAGGGCGACGGCGCCGTCCTCGAGGCCGCGACCTCGAGGACGGGAGAGTCACAGGCCGACCGGCGTCGCGCTGGGCGCGGCGGGGATTGCCGGGGACCCGCCGCCGAAGCGAGGGCTGAAGCTGAGGCCGATCGAGAAGGAGGTCCCGCGGTCGTAGGACTGGTAGACAGCCTCGTCACCGCCGATCGCGGAGAGCGTCGAGGACGGGAAGTCGTAGACCTCGTTGAGGCCGGCGTCGAAGATGTTCTTGACGGACACCTTGAGCTTGAACTGCTCGAACACGCGGCGGCTCGCCACGAAGTCGAGCTGCGGGCTCGGGTCCTCGAACACGTCCGGCACGCCGACGCGGGACAAGCGGCGGCCGAACACGTTGAAATACAGACCAGCGTTCGTGTCCACGCCGTCGTACGACAGGTCCAGGTTGACGAGATATGGGCTCTGTCCCTGAAGCGCGCGCGTGTCGTCGGCGTCCGGGTTGATGAACCGGCGCTCGTTCAGCTCGGCGTCGGCAATCGTGATCCTCGAGGTCGTGACGGTCACGTTGCCGCCCAGCGAGACATCGCGCAGGAAGCTGGACGGGATGAACGTGCCTAAGCGCTGGCGAACCTCGAACTCGGCGCCGAAGAGCGTCGCCTGGTCGACGTTCTCGAACCGGTTGATGTTGTTCTCAATGTCGACGATGACGCGCTCGATGGGCTGGTCGAGGTGCTTGTAGTAGCCGCTGACTGCGATGAGC
This sequence comes from Rubricoccaceae bacterium, assembly GCA_963832985.1. Taxonomy (GTDB): domain Bacteria; phylum Bacteroidota; class Rhodothermia; order Rhodothermales; family Rubricoccaceae; genus Rubrivirga. The sequence goes on along the minus strand of CAWHWG010000006.1, from coordinate 777,820 downwards.
GAGCCCGGGGCGTTGAACCACTCGTAGCGCAGATCGAGGTTGGTGATCAGCGTCCGGTCGAGGTTCGGATTGCCCACGAGCGGGCCGTCCGTGGCGAAGTCGAACGACTGGAACGGTGCGATCTCGCGGAACGTCGGCCGCGCCAGCGTCCGGGTGGCGGCCGCGCGAAGGTTGGTGCGATCGCTGAGTGCGTAGACCACGTTCAGCGACGGCAGAATGTCGGTGGCATTGATGCCACCGCTCAACGACGAGTCCGCCTCGGCGACAGGCTGGCCAGTCAAGCGATCCACGACATTGATGGCGAGGTCGGTCCGCTCGACGCGGGCGCCGGCGATCACGCGAAGCTTCCCGAGCGGCAGCTCCATCATGCCGTAGCCGGCCGCCACATCGAGGCCGCCGTCGTACTGGTTGAACGGCTGCGTGTTGTCCACCAGTCGGTTTCCGATGGTGTAGGTCGTCGGTCGGCCGGGGCGCGGGAAGGACGTGGCCACGATGCCCGAGTTGTCGGGGCTGAACAGCCCGTCCACGCCCGCGGCGTCATCGCTCGCGAGTTGGAGCCCTTCGGAGAAGACCTCGAACCGGCGCTCGCGGAACTCACGGCCGGTCGTCTCATAGAGGCCGCCAAACTTGATCTGGGCCGGGAAGCCGGCCAGCCCGCGCGGCGGGACCGTCAGGTCGAGGGCGAGACCGCCCAGGTCCTCCGTCGACTCGCGGAAGAAGTGCAGCGTGTTGCTCAACGACGCGCCACCGACGACGAGTTGCTCGCCCAGGTCGGCGTTGGCGAAGAACCGCAGGTCGGGCTCGTCGATCCGTGTCGAGGCGTAGTTGGCGCGCCACTCGGCCTCGAGGCCGGCAAACGCGGGCATCTGGTGCCGTCCTCGAAACTGGGCCGACGCCAGGTTGCGCTCGGTCTGCCCGATGACGCGGTCCGTGACCGTGATGTCCTCGCCGACGCCACCGATCGGGATGGGGGCCAGGCCGGAGATGATGCGGGCCTGGCTCTCGGCGCTGCGCGAGAACAGCGTGTTGATGCCAATCTCGTTCCGGTCGCTGAGCCGGTAGGCGACGTTGGCAATCCCGCCCAGGCTCGAGGTGATCGTCGAGCGCTGGTCACGGCGGCGGCTGCGGAGACGAGGGGCGCCTCTGAACCTGCCGTGTCGTAGCGACCCACGATGCCTTCGTCGTACGACCCGACGCCACGATCAAGCGTGCCGCCGACGATGAACCCGAGGTCGTTGCCCAAGAACGAGACGCGGTTGCCGATGGAACCGGACAGGCTCACGTTCGGGTCCGCCGTGCCTCCGCCCGGTGCCACGTTGCGGGCTGAGAAGAAGTCGACCAGCGCCTCGTTCTCCGCGATGGTTGCCAGCCGAGCCTGACCCTCGGGCGTGTCCGGATTGAAGATCTCCGAGTTGTCAACCACCGGGAACGGCCGGTCTCCCAGCAACGCCTCCGGCATGTCGAGGGCGTCGGCAGTGCCGAAGTAGGAGATTCCCGCTGCGCGGTCGATCAGGATGTCGTCGCCGGGTCCGACCTGTGTCGAGAGACCCGTCGAGGCCGAAAGCGACGCCGTGAAGCCCGCCGGGAACGAACGCGTGTTCGATGTCCACGAGTCCGCCGGAAAAGCTGCCGGGGCGGTCCGGCGTGAAGGTCTTCAGCGTGACGATGTTCTCAAGGAAGTCGCTCGGGAAGAGGTCGAACTGGACGCTGCGACGGTCAGGGTCGGCGGTGGGGAGCGTGGAGCCGTTGAGTTCGGGTGTTCGCGTAGCGGTCGCCCAACCCTCGGACGAACACGTAGCGCCCGCCCTGGACGCTGGCGCCTGTGACGCGCTCCATGGCATCGGCGGCATCGGAGGAGCCGCTCCGGGAGATGGTCTCGGCGGAGATGGCGTCGGAGACCTGGGCAGCCTCGGCCCGAACGCGGAGCAGACCGATCTCGCTGTTGGTCTCGATGATCTCCGCGGCCTCGACGATGACCTCGTCGAGTTCGGCGCCGACGGACAGCGTGACATTGATCGTCGTCGTCTGCCCGGCGGTGACGATGACGTTCTCCACGACCTGGGCGGAGTATCCGATAAACGAGTACCGGAGGGTGTACGAGCCGACCGGGACGCCTACGATTTCGTAGTTGCCGTCGATGTCGGCGCCGTCGCCGGTGCCCAGCTCTGTCACGAGAACGCTCGCACCGGGGAGCCCGCCGCCGAAGTCGCCGTCAACGACGGTGCCTACGATGGTGCCCGTCTGGGCGAACGCGAGAGCGGGGACAAACAGGAAAAGGAGAGCGGACCAGCGGGCTCGCCGAAGGCTGCGCTGGGTGCGGTCGGTCAAAGTCGACATGCAGATGGGGGTGTGGGAGGCCGGGCTGTGCCGGTGGAGAATGGCTGGGGTGTGGGACCCGAGTCCGTCATGTCCCCACACTACCCGACCGGGGTTACGTCGCCATGACCCGGCCGTTACCACACCGTTACCGACCTCCCGATTCGGTGAAGGGCCGCCGAATCCCGCCGACTTCGAGCACGATCCGCGACCTCGAGGACGACCGAGGACCGGACGCAACGCTCCCGGGCCAGCGACCTCGAGGCGGACTTCACGTACGCGCCATCGAGGTCGAACACCTCCGCACGCATCCCCGGCCTCGAGGACGAACCTTCGGCCCGCGTCGCCGTTTTGTGCGGACGCCTGTTCCAACGAGGACCCTCTGCCGACGACCCACTCCGCACCTCGGCGACCCTGTTCGCCCTGTGGCTCCTCGTCTTTACGGCGGCCAGCCAGACCATCATCATCACGCCCATCCTGCCGCTGATCGGCGCAGAGCTCGGCGTCGGGGTCGGCCCGCTGGGACTGCTGGTGTCGATGTATCCTGGGTTCTGGCGTTCGCAGCGCTTGTGATGGGGCCGATCTCAGACCGCATCGGGCGGCGGCGGGTGCTCCTTCTCGGGTCCGGTGCGCTGGTGGTGGCGCTGGCGCTGCACGGGCTGGCGAACACGTTCGAGTCGCTGCTGGTGATGCGCGTGCTGGCTGGCGCGGCGGCGGCGTGCTGTCCGGCGCGGCGGTGAGCTACGTCGGGACGCGTTCCCCTACGAGAAGCGCGGATGGGCCACGGGTTGGGTGATGAGCGGCGTCCCGTTCGGGCTCGTGATCGGGATCCCCCTGGGCCGGGCACTGGCCGTCGAGTTCGGGTTTCGGATGCCGTTCGTCGCGTTCGCAGCCGTGATGGCCGTCGCGTTCGTGCTCATCCTGACGGTGGTGCCGCAACCCAACGTGGCCCTCTCAGAGGACCGCCCGACGCTGCGGGGATCGCTGCGGCAGTACGCCGACCTCCTCAAGGGCGGCGGCGGGACCTCGGCAGCGGCAGCGACCTACTTCCTGATGTACTTCGGGCTCGGCCTGTTCATCGTCTACCTCCCGCAGTGGCTCACGAACCAGTTCGACCTCGAGGTCATGTTTCGCGGTCAGCCCCTCGAGATCTTCGGCCTTCCGCTAGACTTGATTGCAACGCTGTTTCTGGTAGGCGGCGTGGTGAGCGTGGTGGTCAGCCCGCAGGCGGGTACGCTCTCTGATGTTGTCGGGCGCAAGCCTCTGATCCTGACCTCGTGCCTAGGCCTGGCCATCGTGACGGTGGCCTTGACGTTCGTGGTGACTGAGCGGTGGGCGGCCTATCCGTTCTACATCGCGATCATGCTGCTCTTCGGGTTGCGGATGGCGCCGCTCCAAGCGCTGCTAACGGCTCTAGTGCCCGCTCGGCAACGAGGCGCGTTCCTGTCACTGACCATCGCCGTCGGGCAGATCGGGACGGGGATGGGCGCGGCCGTCGGCGGCACTCTCTACGCGGACTTCGGCTACCGCGCCAACACCATCGCATCGGCCGCAGCCATTCTCGCGATGGCAGGGATCGTGTGGCTTTGGCTTCCCGAGCCATCCGAGCAGGCTACGGACGCCCCCGTCCTCGAGGGCGCCTGACGACTCGTCCTCGACGCGAACTACTTCGAGGACGCGATCAGTCGAGCGTCGCGAGCAGCGCTGGAAGTGCGTCGGGCGTTGACACCACGACATGGGCGCCGGCCTTCATCAGGGTCCGCCCGTGCGCCTCGAGGTCGAAGCCCGGAGGCACCACGCCGATGGGCAGCACGCCCGCCGCCCGCGCTGCGATCATGTCGTCCACGGTGTCGCCGGCGTACGCCGCATCGCCGGCCTCGATGTCGAGGTCCTCGAGGACGAGTTCGAGTCCGTACGGGTCTGGCTTCTCGCGCCCTGCCTGCCGCCCCATCCCGGCGACGAACGGAATCAGCACGTCCCACCCGTGGCGACGGAGCGTCCACTCGGCATCAGCCTCCGGGCGGCCGGTCACCAGGCCTAGAGCGTACGTCTCGGCGAGTCCCTCGAGCGTCTCCGTGCGCACGGCGGCGGGCTCAGTCGTGATAAGTCCGTCGAAGTCGTCGCCTCGGTAGACGTGGTTGAAGTGCGTCTTGATGTCATCGAACGGCGTGTCGCCGCCGGCCTCGAGGACGAACGTGTGCGACAGCACCCAATCGTTGTTGAACCCGCCCTGGTCTTTCTTGGCCTGGATCTGTTCCGGCGTCGGCCCTTCGCCGACGAAATGGGTGACGGTCTCAATGATGGCGCGGCGGAACGAGCCACGGACGTCGACGAGGACGCCGTCCATGTCGAGGAGGAGAGCTTTCACGAGAGGGGAGCAGGGTGAGAGGTAGAGAGATGAAGGGCGGGCAGACGAAGATCCCCTACCCCTTCTCCCACCCAGCGTCCTCGAGGAAGGCGTTGTTGCTGTCACTTTCCGCAAGCCACCCGCTGAGCGTCGTCATGGCCTCGGCGGGCTCGAGGTCGGCGAGGGCGGAGCGGAGCGACCAGATCCGAGAAAGTCGGTCGGCCGGGATTAGGATCTCCTCGCGCCGCGTCCCGCTCTTGGACAGGTCGATGGCGGGGAAGACGCGGTGCTTCGCGAGGTCGCGGCTCAACATCAACTCCATGTTGCCCGTCCCCTTGAACTCCTCGAGGACCGCATCGGCGGCACGGCTTCCCGTATCCATGACCGCGGTGGCGATCACAGTCAGCGAGCCGCCCTCCTCCACGGAGCGTGCGGCACCGAACAGACGCTTCGGACCACGCAACGCAGCGGCCTCGAGGCCCTCCGACCTCGAGGGCGAGTCGAGGACGGCACTGTGCGATCGAGCCAGACGCGTGATGGAGTCCACCAGGATCACCACATCCTGCCCGGACTCTACGAGACGCTTCGCTTTCTCGAGGACGATGTCCGCGATGTGGACCTGCCGCTCGGGAGCCTCGTCGAACGTGGACGCGACGACCTCGACGTTGGGGACGGCGCGCTGAAAGTCGGTCACCTCCTCTGGGCGCTCGTCAATGAGCACGACCAGCACTGTGGCGTCCGGCTCGTTCTCCACGATGCCGTGGGCCAGCTTTTGGAGCAACGTCGTCCGACCAGACAGCGGAGGAGCGAGAATGAGGCCTCGCTGCCCCTTCCCAATCGGCGCGAACAGGTCGATGACGCGTGTCGAGAGTTCGTCCGGTGACGTCTCGAGGCGGAGCTGCTGGTCGGGGTAGGACGGCGTGAGGAAGTCGTAGCTCGTCCGCTCGTCGAAGGCCTCTGGTGACCGCCCGCTGATGGTGTGGACGCGGATGAGGGCAAAGAACCGTTCCCCCTCCTTGGGCGGACGGATCTGCCCGTCGACGGTGTCGCCGATACGGAGCGAGAACCTCTTGATCTGGCTTGGACTGACGTAGATGTCATCCGGCGAGGGGAGGTAGCTGTACTCGACAGAACGCAGGAAGCCGTACCCGTCCGGCAGGATCTCCAGGATGCCCCGTTTGCGGACTAGGCCTTCGAGGGGGACTCCGTACGGGTCAAACCCCTGCATATAGTCCGGCCAGTCCGCCGAGATGGGAAGTCGTTGGCGCGATCCACGCCGGCCCCCGCTGCGACGGGTCGGCTCGACGGTGCGGCGTGCCGCCGGTCGGTCCTCGAAGGGAGAAGCTGAACGAGCGTCGACATCCGCGGAGGCGGTGGCCTGTGCGCCGAGGATCTCGTAGATGAGATCGCGCCGGCGCATGTTCGTGTATCCCTCAACCTTGAGTTGACGGGCGATCTCGTGCAGCTCGGAGACCTTTTTTTGCTCCAGAACGGCAATGTTCATGACGATGAATCTCAGCCCCAAATGCAGGCAGAGCGATCAGAAGAATGGGAGCGACCGGCGAGAGGGGCAGGGGCCGGGCGACGTAAAACGAGAATGGACAGTAACGTACCGCGGCCTCTCTCAGAAGGGAAATCAGACAGGCCGCTTCATGTCTAACTAGAGAACGTTCACAGTGTTCGCGCAGACTTCCTCTATGCGGTCTCCGCCCCGCTGCTCAGCACGGCTGCAACCATCTGGTGGGAGCCGGTAACGAGCAGGCGATCCCTTTCACCAGCGCGGCTTCTGAAGGCTCGAACGCCGAGTTCCACGCTGGGAGCGACGCCGACCTCGAGGCCGTGTCGAGCAAACGCCTCCACGATCGCGTTCGCCGGGCAGGCCCGGTCGCCCTCGAGGCCGACGACGAGCACCCGCGCGGCTCGAGGCGCTACGACCTCGGCCAGGGCATCGACGTCTTTGTCAGCCATGAGACCAGCCAAGACCCACAGCTGACCGCCCTCCGGGACGCGGACGGCCTCGAGGGCGGCGCGCCAGCCATCGGGGTTGTGGGCCACGTCGAGGATGACGCGAGGGTCTACGGACCACGACTGGGACCGGCCGCCGAAGCTCGGGGAGTGGGCCGCGCCCTCGATTCCGAACTCGACGTCCTGTTTCGCGAGCCTGTCGCCCAGGGCGACCTCGACGGCGCGGACGGCGAGCGCCGCGTTCCACGCCTGGTGCGCTCCGGACAGTCCGACCTCTAGGAGTCCGTAGTCGCCAACCGGCGTCCTGAGCCTCATGCGGAGCGGAACGGTGGACACGACCTCGAGGGCGCACGAGTCGCGGACGGCCTCGACCGGCGCGCCCCGCCTTTGGGCCTCAGCCTCGAGGGCGGCTCGCGCCGACTCGTCTTGGACGGCGTGCAGCAAAGGGACGCCGGCACGCGCAATCCCAGCCTTCTCGACGGCGATCTCGGCCAGCGTCTCGCCCAGCAAATCTGTGTGGTCGAGCCCGATGTGGGTCACGACGCTCGCGACGGGTTGGACCACGTTCGTCGCGTCGAGACGCCCGCCCAGGCCCACCTCGACGACGGCGAGGTCCACGTTCTCGGCCGCGAAGTAGGCGAGCGCTAGGGCAAGAGTGGCCTCGTAGAAGCTCGGCTGGACGGCCTCGAAGGCGTCCTCGAGGTCGCCGACGACTGTGTCGAGCCACTGTTCGCTGCAAGGGCGGCCATCAACCTGCATCCGCTCCCGGACAGTGAGCAGGTGCGGCGAGATGTGGAGTCCGATGTGGAGCCCGCGGTCTTGGACCTGCCCTGCGATCCCAGCAGCGATGGCGCACGTCGAGCCCTTGCCGTTCGTCCCCGCCACATGGATCGCGGGGAAGCGGAGGTGCGGGTTTCCGAGGACTTTGAGCAGTGCCTCGATCCGGTCGAGGCCGGGGCGAAACGCACCGGTGTCCGTCGCGAAGCGCGGAAGCTGAAGAAGCCGCTGTTCACCGTTCACGGCTGGGCGACCTCGATGCGTCGGCGGTCGCCGCCCAAGTGCGTGAGTCGGAGCCAGATCGTCCTCGAGGGCAGCCACTCGGCCCCACGCTCGGGCCACTCCACCACGGAGATCGCATCCCCGTCCAGCAACTCATCGAGGCCGAGACGTCCGACCTCGTCGCTCTCGAGACGGTACAGGTCGAGGTGCAGAAGCGCCCCGTCGCCGTGCTCCTGCACGAGAGTGAACGTCGGCGACGTCACCGTTTCCGGGTCGACTTCGAGGCCGGCGGCGATTCCCTTCGCGAGGTGTGTCTTCCCTGCTCCGAGGTCCCCGATCAGTGCAACCACGTCCCCGGCCTCGAGGGCGGACGCGAGACGCCGGCCCACCTCGAGCGTTTCGCTGGCGCTGGCGGTCTCAGCAGGAAGCAGGTCGATCACGGTTCGGGGTTCGGGGTTCGGGGTTCGGGGTTCGGGAAGGTGCGGACCTCGAGGTCGGCGCGCAACCCAGATCGGCGCAGAGACGCCGCATGAGAGGTCTGTACCGACCTCGAGGTCGCGCCTTCGGCGTCAGGCTCTGACCTCGAGGCCGTCACTCGTCCTCGAGGCCGCACTCGGCACTCTGCTCTTTCCCAGTCTCCCCTTTCCCGCGAGCGCCAGCGAGCTACCGGGGGCGGAGCGTCACCACGGGCAGCAGGCACTCCTCGAGCGTCACGCCGCCGTGCTGGAACGTGTCTCGGTACTGATTCACGTAGCGGTTGTAGTTCGTCGGGTAGACGAAGTAGCCGTCGCCGCGCGCGAAGATGTAGTTCTCGTTGATGCCCAGCCGCGGCAGCCCGTACGTCTCCGGCTCCTTGACAAAGATGGCCTCGCTGTGATCCACCTTGAGGTTTCGGCCGTGCTTGTACCGAAGCGACGTCGAGGCCTCACGGTCGCCGATCACCTTCGTCGGATGGAGCGCGCGGACGGCGCCGTGATCCGTCGTGATGACGACAGTGCAATCGTGGCGCGCCAACTCCTCGAGGGCGGACTTCAACCACGAGTGCTCGAACCACGTCGTTGAGAGCCCACGGTAGGCGGGCACATCGGGCGCGATCTCCTTCAGGATCTTTGTGTCCGACCTCGAGTGCGCCAGGATGTCGACGAAGTTGACGACGATGGCTGACAGGTCGTGCTGGAGATAGTCCGTCACGCGGTCCGCGAACTGCAAGCCGTCGCTCTGACTCACCAGCTTGTCGTACCGGACCCGGATGTCGCCGCGATGCTTGCGGCTCATCAAGTCGTCGAGGTACTCGGCCTCGTGCGCGTTCAACGACGACTCGTCGTGATGCTCATCGACGGTGTAGTTCTGGTGTCGCTTCGCGAGGTCGATGGGCAGCAGACCGGCGAAGATGGCATTCCGGCTGAACGGCGTGGCCGTGGGGAGCAGGCCGAAGTGCCAGTCACGCTCGATGTCATAGAGCCCGTGGAGCGACCGCTCGAACAGCAACCACTGGTCGTAGCGCATGCAGTCGATGAGCATGAACACGACCGGCTTCTCCGGCTTCTTGCCCACGTCGCCGAGGTGCGGGAGCACCCACCGTGGTAGGATCTCGTGGCTCATCGGGAGCCGGTCTCGGCGCGGCTTCTCGCCCTGGCGCGTGTCCTCAATCCAGCTCGGGTAGCGGTCCTCTACGAAGGTGGCGAAGCGGTCGTTGGCCTCGCGGTACTGGTCGTCCAAGATCTGGCGGACGCCCTCGTCGGCGCCCTCGAGGTCGAGGTCGTAACGGACGAGGCGCTCGTAAACCTCCGTCCACTCGGTCGCGTCGAGGTCGCCGGAGATGCGGCCGGACAGCTCGCCGAAGCCCTGGAGGTAGTCGCGCTGGACGGTGTCGCCGCGGATCTGGGCGCCGTCGAGGATCTTCTTGACCGAGAGCAGGATCTGCTTCGGGTTGACGGGCTTGATCAGGTAGTCCGCAATCTGACGCCCAATGGCGTCCTCCATGATGTGCTCTTCCTCGCTCTTCGTGATCATCACGACGGGCGTCTCGGGCCGGTCTCCTTTGATCTGCTGGAGCGCATCGAGGCCGCCCAAGCCGGGCATCTGCTCATCCAAGAACACGACGTCGAAGCGCTCGTCGCGGGCTCGATCAACGGCGTCAGAGCCGTTGGCGACCGTCTCGACGTCGTACCCCTTGGCTTGAAGGAAGAGGACGTGGGGCTTGAGCAGGTCGATCTCGTCGTCGGCCCAGAGGATGCGTGGCATACCGGGAGGGGGGAAAGGGCGTAGCGACGAGCGGGGGCATCAAGGGCGGTTGACGGGGTCAACGCCGCGAGTCGGCGCGGAGTGCCCGTCCTCGAGGGCAACGCAAGGAAATGGGAACGGGGTACATAGAAACGGCAGAACCCGCCTACGACCTCGAGGGCGGATCGGTATCACCCTCGAGGTCATTGCGAAACCGACCTCGAGGGTGGACTGGCGGCACCAACGGCATGTGAGGCACGTTGAGAGGGCGGCGCCGCGTGGCGTCTGATCCCCTCTGTTTCCCACCGATGATTCTCCGCCTCCTTCTCGCCGCAGCGCTCCTCGCGCCGGCCGCGTTCGCCCAGGACGCCCCTGCCAACTGGCACCTTCTCGACCGCGACACGGACGGCGTCGTCGGTATCAGCCTCGAAGCCGCGTACGACGCTCTCCCCGACCGCGCCCCGCGCAACGTCATCGTCGCCATCATCGACTCTGGCGTGGACATCACGCACCCGGACCTCGTGCCGGTCCTGTGGACCAACGACGACGAAGTGGCCGGTGACGGCATCGACAACGACGACAACGGCTACGCCGACGACGTCCACGGCTGGAGCTTCCTCGGCGGCGCCGACGGCCGCAACGTCGAGCACGACACATACGAGCTCGCTCGCCTCGTCAACCTGTGCCGCGTCGGCACGCCGGACGCGACGTACGGCGACTGCCCCGCCCTCGAGGCCGCCCTCGAGGCCGAGCGCGCGCCGCTGGTGCAGCAGTCCACTCAGCTCGGCCCCGTCCTCGAGGCTGCGCAGGCCGCCGACGCCCGGCTCCGCGCCCGCTACGGCGACGACTACGACTTGGGCGCCCTCGATGCGAGCGACGACCCCGGACCGCTCGTCTTCCTCGCCCAGCAGGGCGCCTCGCTCAGCGACCTCGAGGGCTACCTCGAGAGCGTCGAGAGCCGCCTCACCTACGGGCTCAACCCGGAGTACGACGAGCGCGACCTAGTCGGAGACGACTACTCCAATGTGGCCGAGCGCTTCTACGGAAACGCCGACGTGGCGGGGCCTGACCCCAATCACGGGACAGGCGTCGCCGGGTTGGTCGCGGCTGCGCGGGGCAATGACGTCGGAATCGATGGGATCGCGCCCGCTCAGATCATGGTCTTGCGCGCCGTGCCAGGTGGCGACGAGCGCGACAAGGACATTGCGAGCGCCATTCGGTACGCCGTCGACAACGGTGCTCACATCATCAACATGAGCTTCGGCAAGAGCTACTCGCCGCAGAAGGCGGAGGTCGATGCCGCTGTCGCATATGCCGTCGAAAACGGCGTGCTGCTCGTTCACGCGGCTGGCAACTCGGCCGAAGACCTCGACGTGTCTGACAACTATCCGACCCGAACGCTCTTGGACGGAACGATGACTGGCGGCTGGCTCGAGGTCGGTGCGAGCGCATCGGACCAGAAGGCGCTTGCGGCCTCGTTCTCCAACTACGGCCAGGACGGCGTGGACCTGTTCGCGCCTGGCGCGTCGGTCGAGTCCCTGAAGCCGGGCGGCGGCACTCAGGTCGCCAATGGAACGTCGTTCTCGTCGCCCGTCGTGGCCGGCGTGGCAGCACTCATCATGGCCTACTTCCCTGACCTCGAGGCCGAGGAGGTCCGCCAGATCCTCCTCGATTCGTCTGTCCGCTACTCCGACGAGATCATCGCCCGTCCGGGCGACAATGTCTCGGTCTCGTTCGGAACGCTCTCCACGACGGGCGGCGTGGTCAACGCAGCCGCTGCCGTGCGGCTCGCAGCGGAGCGCTCGGCAGCCAACTAGCCGACCTCGAGGGCGAGCCTCTGCGTGGGGCTCGCCCTGATTGAGGCCGTCTTCGGACCTCGAGTACGGACTGGCAGGTTGCAGGCTCTCATCAGCCAATGCAGCCTGTGCCAGCGTACAACAACGGAGACAAGGTCGAGTGGAACTGGGGCGACGGTACCGCGACGGGCACCGTCCAGGAGTCGTTCACCGATGAGGTCACTCGCACCATCAAGGGCAACGAGGTCACGCGTGACGCGGACAGCGACAACCCCGCGTACCTCATCGAGCAGGAAGACGGCGACCGTGTGCTCAAGTCCGAGAGCGAGCTCTCGAAGGCCTGATGGGAACGACGCCACTCTTTGCCGCTGCGCTCGGCTGGGTCGCAGGGATGCGGAGCGCCATACCCCCCGCTCTCCTCGCGGTGACGCTCTCGAACCGCTCCATCCCAAGGCGGCTGCTCGAGCATCATCGTCAGCCTATCGAATCGTTTCGCTCCAAAGGCGCAGCGATCCTGATGCCCCTCGGCGCTGTCGCTGAACTCGTCGCCGACAAGCTGCCGCAGACACCTGCCCGAACGTCACTGGAGCCTCTGGCCGCGCGATTTGCGGCCGGCGCGGTGTGCGGCATTGTGCTCGCCCAGGCTCGCCACGATTCCGTCGTTTCCTCAGCGCTGGCTGGAGGCGTAGCCGCAGCGGCGGCGTCCTTCGTGATGATGGACCTGCGGAAACGGGCCGGAGATGCCCTCGACATACCCGACCCCGCGATTGCCGTCCTCGAGGACGTGCTGGCTGTCACCATAGGGACCGTCGTGGTCCGAGCAGCGCTCCGCTAAGTCGAGGCGACGCTCGAGGTCGCGCGTCTAGGCATCGCCCTCGAGGTCGCACGGTAGGACTGCGTCCTCGAGGGCGTGGGTAGAAAAGCAGAACGCCCGGCCTCCTCGAAGGAAGCCGGGCGCATCTGGTCAGCGGGTCGAGCGACTAGTCGTTGCCGTCGCCCTGCGAGCCCGAGATGAACTGGCCGGCGACTGCGAGCACGGTGCCCATATCGAGACCCTCGTCGAAGGCCGCCGTGATCTGCTCACGGGTATAGCCCATCAAGGCCGCCGATAGGTCGACGCCCCCCTGGGTCACATTGTCCTCGGACGGGAAGCCGTTGCCGGCGCCATACACCGGTGCGATGGCACTCGGGGCGCCTGGCTGGTTGCGCGGGATCCAGCCCTGCGTCGCCGGGCTCTGCGTGAGCCGACGGATCGCCGCAGCGTGCCGTGCCTCGACGGAGTGAATCTGGAGGGCCACCGTGAGGTAGTCCTTGTTCATGATCGAGGCCGCCTGCCCCTTATACGCCCGAACCCCTGTGTCCTCGAGGCCCTGTGCCAACGTCGCGATGTTCGCGAAGGAGCTCAGGAACGGGGTAAACGTGAAGTCGCTGTCGGTGTAGTCGACAGGATCGCCACCGGCGTCTGTGATCGCGCCGCGCAGAAGCGTGACGTGAGCCGCCTCATCGTCGCGGAGCTTCGTGAACAGCGGAAGCGCCGACGCAGGGATGAGGCCGGTGGCGACGGCCTGGCGGTAAAAAGAGCGCTCGAGGTACTCGAGCGTCAGTGCATAGTTGAGGATGCCGAAGTCGCCATCCGTGGACTGAGCACGGGCGGTAGGCGACTTGAGAAATGGGATGGCTGCCACGGCAGCGCCCAGGCCCAAGCGCCCGGTCTGGCGAAGCGCGTCCCGGCGAGAAAAGGCGCCGAGCGACGCGTCGCTGAATTGATGGAGTAGGTCTGTCATTGGAAGGGAGTTGTCTGATGTGCGGAGCGAGAGGGGTCGGCCCTGTCTCTAGCTCGACGGCACGTTGATGACGGAGATCGTTTCAGTGATGAAGGGCGTCGCCGCTCCGTTCGTGCCAACCACCTGCGTAGGTGTAAGAGCTTGGTCGAGGGCCATGCTGTTGATCACGTTGTTACCAGCAATGGCGTTGTCCTGGAGCAACCCAGCGATCACCGAGGCGTGCCGAGCCTCGACGGATACGATCTTGCCTGCGATCAACAGGTAGCCGGCATCCGCGATGTAGCGACCGGCGCCGTTGTACGCACCCACACCTGTGTCCTCGAGGGCGAGCGAGGTCTGGAGCACCGATGTGCGGGACCCGAAGTTGATCGAGCTAAAGTTCGGCGTGAGGCCACCGATGACCGCGCTCTCGCCGCCAGCAGCCACAATGGCCGTACGGAGGAAGTCGCGGTGGATGGCCTCGTGTGCGGCCAGGTCATCGAGGATGGACCGCTCATCGGCGTTGAATGTGCTCGCGTAAGAGCTGCTCGTCACGACCGAATCGTAGAACGCGGCCTCGAGTTGCTCGAGAGCATAGGCGTAGTTGAGAACACCGAAGTCGTTCGAGAAGTCGAGAGTGACATCGGCGTCCATATCGAACGGATCGTCGGAGTCACAGGCCTGAAGTGTCGAGGCTGCGGCTGCGACGCCGATGCCGAGACCGGCACGCTTGAAGAAGGCACGGCGGCTCGTGTGGACGGCCAAGCCCTCAGAGAGAGGCGTAGACATATAAGAGAATGGGGAGAGAGAGTGGGAGGTTGTAATACTCCCCACCCTCATCGCCATTCCCCTGCAGCCCCCCCTTTAGGTGATTGTCCTACACCGCCGCCAGGGCGTCCCTGGCGTGATCTGCTCTTGTATGAACGGGCACCTAAGAAACGTCTATGCTTCAGCTAACCGGAGGTCTTGGGCCTTGAGTTGAAGCGTCGTGCGTCCGTTCCAATGGTTCTCATCCACCTGGAATGCCAACTCGAGCGGACGTCCCCTACGGACACTCGCGAGTGCGGTCTGGGAGCGGTCCGCGAGCCCGAATCCGATCACTGAGAATACAGGGCCTCCGTCATCCTGAGCGACGCGCATTCGGAGATGCTGCTTCTGCGCTCCAACCGTCGACGGCTGACCGACGACACGCAAGTCTCGCCCATGAAAGACAGGACGCTGGTTGTCCGGGCCGTGCGGCCCGAACTGCTTGAGCACACTCCAGAACCGTGGAGAGACCTCACCGAGGTGAAGCTCCGCATCGAGCTCGATCTCAGGAGTCAGGTCATCCTCGCTGGTGAGAGACAACCCGACAGCTTCCGGCAATCGCTCACGCAGGGCTTCCACCTTATCAATGGGTAGCGCGAGACCAGCGGCAAAGGCATGTCCCCCGAACCGCGTCAGAAGGTCCGAGCAGTGCGCGAGGGCATCGTAGATCGAGATGCCCTTGACGCTCCGCGCAGAGCCCTTCGCCGATCCCGTTGCCCCGCCCGAAGTCAGCAAGACCGTCGGACGATGGAACCGCTCGGCGACGCGACTGGCGGTGATGCCGATCACGCCGGGATGCCAGCCCGGTTTGTAGACGACCAGGGCCATTGGGTCATCTTCCATCAGCTTCTCAGCGATCACGAACGCCTCGTCACGCGTCTGACGGTCGAGGTCGCGTCGGCGGAGATTCATTTCCTCGATCTCATCCACCAGTCGGCGCGCGTCCTCGAGGTCGGTCGACGCGAGAAGCTCTGCGGCGATTCCAGCATCGGCGATGCGACCGGCGGCGTTGATCCGAGGACCGATCTGAAACACCATCCTCGAGGACGTGCATGACCCCAGGTCCACGCCTGACTTCTCAGCAAGCGCCACGATGCCGACTCGAGGGGCATCGCACAGTTGTTTGAGCCCGGCGCGCATCAGAACCCGGTTCTCGCCCACCATTGGAACGATGTCGCACGCCGTCGAGACCGCGACCAAGTCCAGGTACGGCCATGCCTCCTCGGGTGGGAGCCCAAGCTCGATCAGCAAGCCTTGGATCAGCTTGAATCCAACGCCGCATCCGCTGAGCCCGCTAAATGGGTAGTCGCAGTCGTCCCGCTTTGGGTCGAGGATGGCGACGGCCTCCGGCAACGCTGGACCGGGCGTGTGGTGGTCACAGATCACGACCTCGACGCCCTTGGCGTTCGCATACGCCACCGCGTTCACAGCCGTGATCCCGCAATCGATCGAGATCAATAGCGTCGCGCCGCGATCAACGGCGTGGTCGATACCGGCGGGACTCAACCCGTATCCGTGCTCGAAGCGGTTGGGAATGAAATAGCTGGCCTCGACCCCTTGGCTCCACAGGAATGTGAGCAGCATCGCCGTCGAGGTCGTGCCGTCGACATCGTAGTCGCCGTAGACCATGACGCGCTCACCGTTCCGGATGGCCGCGGCGACACGCGCGACGGCGCGATCCATATCGCGCATCAGGAATGGATCGTGGAGACGCCCCAGCGTCGGACGGAAGAACGTGTGCGCGTCGTCGAACGAGCGGACACCTCGGAGCGAGAGCGAGCGGGCGAGCGCATGAGGCAACTCGTTGAGTTCGGACGCGAGCGAGTCGACACGGAGTTCGTCCTCGACGGGCCGGAGCGTCCAGCGGAACGGCGATGACTCTACAGTAGAGGCATCGGCAACGGAATCATCAGGCATATACAAGCGGAGCGTGAGCACCCCGCATTCAGTTATTGTTACCTGTGAAGATACGTGGCCCCACCGGCCGTCCTCGAGGTCCCTACGGCAGCCCGATGAACCCAATCATGCGCCCCGCCGTGCCGCCTTCAGCACGATAGGAGTAGAAGCGGTCGTTGTTAAGAACGGGGCAACCTGGCGCGACCTCGATGTCGTGAACGCCCGCCTCCGCAAGTTGCCGCTCGAGGACGGCCTTCAGGTCAACGTGCGGTCGCGGCCACTCTGTGCGGCGCTCCACCAGAGAGGCGTCAAACTGCACTGCTACTTCCTCGCCGACCTCGAAGGCCTCGAGCGAGATGCACGGTGCGACGTACGCCTTCATCCTCGAGGGCGAGGCCCCGAGCCGACCCATCGCGCCAATCGTCTCGGGCACAATCCCAGCGACCGTCCCACGCCATCCGCTGTGGCACGCCCCGACGACACCGGCCTCGAGGTCGGCGAGCAGCACGACGCCGCAGTCGGCCGCGATCACGCTGAGCACGAGTCCCACTTGATCGGTCACAAGTCCGTCGTGCGCCGGAACGTGACCGCCCTCGAGGACGGTCGCCACGTCAGCTCCGTGCACCTGCCCCACGGACGCGACCGGCATCTCAACCTCGAGGCCGAGTCGGACTCGCGTGTCATCGAGACTCTCGCCTACAGGGGCGAACGCCCTCGTCGTGAAACCGGCCTCGAGATCGGCACTGGCGAAGTGAGGGCGAAGGATGGTCTCAGTCACGCTTCAGAACGCTGATGGCGACCTCGAGGGCGATATCTGTTGGAAACTCGAGCCCTGTCCACTGTCGGTACGAGGCGGCAGCTTGGCCTATCAGCATGGGGAGGCCATTGATCGCTGTGGCTCCGCAAGCGGCGGCTGCCTTCAGAAGCGGCGTCTCCGCAGGTCGGTACACCAAATCGTACACGATGTGCTCCTCGTGGATCGCCTCGGCCTCGAGAGGGCTGCGGCCATCGCCCATCCCAAGCGGCGTCGCGTTGACAATCAGCCGCGCCTCTCGAACCACTCGCGGCGCGTCCTCGAACGAGGCGACGTCGACGCGACCGTTGCCCTCGAGGTCGGCTGCGAGCGTGATCGCCTGCTCCGCTCGTCGGGAGACGACCGTCACCTGCGCGGCCTCGAGGTCCTGGAGCGCCCCGTAGACCACGGCTCTTGATGCGCCACCGGCGCCGAGCACCACGACGTGTTCGCCCCCGAGGTCGAACTCTGCCAGCGGGGCCACGAAGCCGGCGACGTCTGTGTTGTCCGCTCGCCAGCCGTCGCGTCCGCGCGAGAGCGTGTTCGCGGCTCCCATCGCCCTGGCCGTCGCCGATGCCTCGTCTGCGGCCTCGAGGGCGGCCTGCTTGTGGGGGATCGTAATGTTGGCGCCAAGCGCTCCCACCGCCCAGAGTCCGCGCATCGCGTCCTCGAGGCCGGCGGGCTCCACGTCGCACGCGAGGTAGACGAGGTCGAGCTCTTGCTCACTGAAGGCTGCGTTGTGAATCGCTGGGGACAGCGAGTGCCTCACGGGATGTCCTAGCAGAGCTACCAGCCCGGTTCGAGCGGTGACCTCGAGGGCGCTCAGGCTATGCACGCCCGTCGCCAGCCGCACCGCGCCCGAATCCTCCAGAACGCATGTCTGGGTAAGCACGATCGACCTCTTCAGCGCGTGTAGGGTCGAGCTCTGCTGCACGACGGAATGAGCGAACGGCATTCTCACGTTGCCCCACAGATGCGAGTGCCCACGCTTGCCGCAGATGCGCTTCCGAGGAGGTAGGATCAAGGCGAATCACTTCCGAGAAGGCTTCGAGCGCCTCCTCCCGCAATCCCGCCTCGAGACGTGTCTCTGCCAAATCCATCCACGCATCCTTGTTGGAGGCGTCGAGAGTGACGACACGGGTATAGGATTGCAGGGCGGCTTCGAGGTGGCCTGAGTTGTATTCAGTGTCCGCCCGTGCATGCCAATACTCACCCTCCTCTGGTGCGAGGGCGATTGCCTGGGCAAATGCTTCGAGCGCCTCCACATGCCGGCCCTGCCCATCGAGGGCGCACCCCATCCCGTACCAGGCGTCGGCGTAGTCCGCCTCGTCAGCAACCGCACGGCGGAAGTAGTCGACCGCCGTTACGTAGTCGCCGAGATCGTCGTACGCAAGGCCAAGGTTGTAAAAGGTTGCCGCGTCGCCGTCCTCGTACTCGAGGACTTTCAGGTAGCTGTCTGCCGCCCCCTGGGCGTCACCGATGTTGGCGAGCGCGTTGCCCCGGTTGTACCACGCGGATGTGAACCCGTCATCGATTGCGACGGCAAAGTCGTACGATTCCACCGCCTGCTCATACCGATTCAGCCGATTGAGGACGATTCCTCTGTTGTACCACGCATTCTGCGCGTACGGATCAACGTCAATCTGCTGATCATAGGCGACCACACTATCCTCGAGCCGCTCAAGCTGGTCGTAGCAGAATCCTAACTCATACCATACTTCCGGATGGTCTGGATCCATCTCAGCACACGTCTCGAGGGTAGCCGATGCCTCGTCGTACCGTTCGAGCTTCTCGAGGGCGATCGCACGGTTGAACAGTGCGTCCGATGAGAGGGGGTCGAATGACAGCGCTTGGTCGAAGTCAGAGAGCGCTTCGTCGGGGCGTCCTAACGTGTCCAATGTGATCCCACGATTGACCAGCGTCTCAACGTCAACGGGGTTGACGGCAAGCGCCTCGTCGTAAGCCGCAAGTGCTTCGTCGTGACGATCCAGGTGATTGAGGAGCACCCCCCTCCTCATCCACGGGTCAGACGACCCAGGGGATCGCTCGAGTTGAACGTCAACCACTGAGAGGGCTTCTTCCAACCGTCCCGTCTCGAAATATGTTGACGCGATGTACTCCAGGTCTTCGGCGCCGAAGAATCCAGGCCCACCCTCCCGGACGTGCCGCTCGTACGCAAGGATGAGATCATCCGACCGTCCGTCGCTCATCGGATCATCGAACTCGAAATCGAACATTCGAAAAGGCTCTCTAGGCCCGCAATCGTGGTAGACGGTCAGAACGGAGACAAACCCGCTTTCTGACATCGCTAGTATAGACGGCTTGCCATGTCGATGCAATCTGCCTGCCGCGCAGGGAGCCGTATTGGTGACTCTTTCCTCTTGGACTCAAGCCACAGCAACCGTGTTCATCTCATTCGAAGGCATTGATGGCTCCGGCAAGTCTACTCAGGCCCACCTCCTGGGCCAGTCACTGCGAGCGATTGGATACACTGTTGTAGAAGTGCGAGAGCCAGGCGGCACGCGACTTGGAGAACAGATCAGAGAGCTACTTCTGGATCCATCATCCTCCATTGACCCTGTCGCAGAGCTGCTTCTCTTTACTGCCGCACGCGCTCAGTTGACTAGCGATGTAATCGCACCAGCGCTAGCACAAGGCGACGTGGTCATTGCAGACCGCTTCCTTGATTCGACGATCGCCTATCAAGGAACAGGACGTGGAATTACCAATGGCCCTCAAATAGCACAAATGCAGCTCTTCGCAACGAAAGGCATCGTCCCGGACAAGACGTTCTACATCGACATACCGCTCTCTGTTGCGGAAGCACGTCGCGGGATCTCTCCAGATAGGATTGAACGCGCGGGTGATGACTTCTATACCCGAGTGAGAGCGGGCTATGCCGATATCGCAGCAAACACAGAGCGATTCACAACACTTGATGGCAGGGACTCCGTGGAGTCGCTAGCGAAAGCAGTTCTTGCAGTTAGTCTTGAGATATAGCCACAGTAGACCCAAACAAAAAGAGCCCCGCTGCCTTCTGGCAACGGGGCTCTAAAGAAACTTGGCGACGACCTACTCTTCCACCTAATGGCAGTACCATCGGCGCTGCGGGGCTTAACGTCTCTGTTCGGAATGGGAAGAGGTGGGACCCCCGCGCTATAGTCACCAAGAAATCGGTGACATGCGGATAGCCGTAGCAAAACTGCATCAGAGCAACACTTGCGTGTCTCCGACTGAGCGTTTAAATCCATCGAGCGTCTTGAACACCCCTAGCAAACGTACACTCGTACGAGGCTAGTTGCTTCAAGCTCTAGTAGGTAATTAGTACGGCTCGGCTGAACACATTGCTGTGCGTACACCTGCCGCCTATCAACGTCCTAATCTCGAACGACCTACAAGGGAGAACTCATCTTGTGGTGGGCTTCGTGCTTAGATGCTTTCAGCGCTTATCCCTTCCCGACGTAGCTACCCAGCAATGCATCTGGCGACACAACTGGTACACTAGAGGTCAGTCCGTCTCGGTCCTCTCGTACTAAAGACAGCTCCACTCAATTCTCCAACGCCCGCAGCAGATAGGGACCGAACTGTCTCACGACGTTCTGAACCCAGCTCGCGTACCGCTTTAATGGGCGAACAGCCCAACCCTTGGGACCTTCTCCAGCCCCAGGATGCGATGAGCCGACATCGAGGTGCCAAACCTCCCCGTCGATGTGAACTCTTGGGGGAGATAAGCCTGTTATCCCCGGCGTACCTTTTATCCTTTGAGCGACGGCCCTTCCATTCGGAACCGCCGGATCACTAAACCCTACTTTCGTACCTGCTCGACCTGTATGTCTCGCAGTCAAGCGCCCTTGTGCTTTTACACTCTACGCACGATTACCGACCGTGCTGAGGGCACCTTTGGGAGCCTCCGTTACATTTTGGGAGGCGACCGCCCCAGTCAAACTACCCACCTAACACTGTTCCCTGACCGGATCACGGCCACGGGTTAGGCATCAACCAAAATGAGGGCGGTATTTCAAGGGTGGCTCCAGGACGCCTAGCGACGCCCCTTCAAAGCCTCCCGCCTATCCTACACACATTTTGGTCAATGTCAATGCTAAGCTGTAGTAAAGGTGCACGGGGTCTTTCCGTCCCGCTGCGGGTACCCGGCGTCTTCACCGGGACCACAATTTCACCGAGCGCGTGGTTGAGACAGTGCCCAACTCGTTGCACCATTCGTGCAGGTCGGAACTTACCCGACAAGGAATTTCGCTACCTTAGGACCGTTATAGTTACGGCCGCCGTTTACCGGGGCTTCGGTCGAAAGCTTCGCCACAAGGGCTAACCTCCTTCCTTAACCTTCCGGCACCGGGCAGGTGTCACTCCCTATACGTCGTCTTGCGACTTAGCAGAGAGCTGTGTTTTTGCTAAACAGTCGGTTGGGCCTTTTCACTGCGGCCATCCGAAGATGGCGTCCCTTCTTCCGAAGTTAGGGGACCAATTTGCCTAGTTCCTTAACCACGCATCACTCGAGCGCCTGAGGATACTCTCCTCGCCTACCTGTGTCGGTTTACGGTACGGGCACCCTTGACAACGTACGACGCTTTTCTCGGCAGTGTACTTGGGATCACTATGGGTTCACCTCTCGGATTCCCCTACTGTCGTATTTCGGCCTTAAGGAGCAGCGGATTTGCCTACCGCTCCAGCCTACGTACTTCAACGACCATCCGTCAGGTCGCGGATCTTACGTTACTGCGTCACGCCTCACGTTAACGTCTTTGGGTGGTACGGGAATATTTAACCCGTTTGCCATCGCCTACGCCTTTCGGCCTCGGCTTAGGTCCCGACTAACCCTGTTCCGATTAACGTTGAAC
This sequence comes from Rubricoccaceae bacterium, assembly GCA_963832985.1. Taxonomy (GTDB): domain Bacteria; phylum Bacteroidota; class Rhodothermia; order Rhodothermales; family Rubricoccaceae; genus Rubrivirga. The sequence goes on along the minus strand of CAWHWG010000006.1, from coordinate 756,059 downwards.
AGGAACCCTTGGGCTTACGGCGGACAGGTTACTCTCCTGTCTTATCGTTACTCATTCCTACATTTTCTCTTCCAACCGCTCCACCATTTCTCACGAAACGGCTTCGGCGCAATTGGAATGCTCCCCTACCACTCTACGTAGTAGAATCCGAAGCTTCGGCGCCATGCTTGATGCCCGATACATTTTCGATGCCGGACCGCTCGACTAGTGAGCTATTACGCACTCTTTAAATGAATGGCTGCTTCTAAGCCAACATCCTAGTTGTCTAAGCAGTCCGACCTCCTTTGGTCAACTTAGCATGGACTTGGGGGCCTTAGCTGTCGATCTGGGTTGTTTCCCTCTCGGACACGGATCTTATCACCCGCGCCCTCACTGCCTCTGAACATGTGTCCGGCATTCGGAGTTTGTCTGGAGTTGGTACCCGGTGAAGGGCCCGCGTCCAATCAGTGCTCTACCTCCGGCACACTTTAGAGAGACGCTGTACCTAAATACATTTCGGGGAGTACGAGCTATTTCCAAGTTTGATAGGCCTTTCACCCCTACCCACAGCTCATCGGAGCCTTTTTCAACAGACACCCGTTCGGTCCTCCACGCGGTCTTACCCGCGCTTCAACCTGGCCATGGGTAGCTCACCTGGTTTCGCGTCTACCCCTACTGACTATGCGCCCTATTCAGACTCGCTTTCGCTTCGGCTTCGGCGCTGAACGCCTTAACCTTGCCAGTAAGGAGTAACTCGTAGGATCATTATGCAAAAGGCACGCCGTCACCCCACGAAGGGGCTCCGACTGGTTGTAAGCACACGGTTTCAGGTACTATTTCACTCGCCTACTAGGCGTTCTTTTCACCTTTCCCTCACGGTACTAGTGCACTATCGGTCACGAGAGAGTACTTAGCCTTACCAGATGGTGCTGGTAGATTCCCACAAGATTTCTCCGGTCCCGTGGTACTCAGGTGCCTGCGGTGCTGCTCGCTGTACGTCTACGGGACTATCACCCTCTTTGGTATGGCTTTCCAGACCACTTCGTCTTCTGCTTGCAGATCACCGTACGCAGGTCCTACAACCCCGAACCAGCCGAAACTGATTCGGTTTGGGCTATTCCCCGTTCGCTCGCCACTACTTAGGGAGTCACTATTGTTTTCCTTTCCTCCGGGTACTTAGATGTTTCAGTTCCCCGGGTTGGCTCCTACACCCTATGTTTTCAGGTGCAGGTAACTGGTCTTCAACCAGCTGGGTTTTCCCATTCGGAAATCCGCGGATCGGTGAGTATTTGCCTCTCCCCGCGGCTTATCGCAGCTTATCACGTCCTTCATCGCCTTCTCGTGCCAAGGCATCCACCGTGTGCTCTTAGTCGCTTGATGCGACCTCGTATGAGTCTACGTTTGGTCTGGAGTATTTCCAGACGCTCGATGCTATTTCTTTCTCAGTTGGACGAACCTGACACTCTCGAAAGAGCATCAGACTCGACCCTGATACAGTTTTGCTACGGCTATCAACATGTCAAAGAACCGTCCGGATACTTCTAGGAAGTACCAGTCTGCCGCCCCGACCCGAAGGTCATGATCCCATTGATAGGATCGGACGTCAGATAGTGGAGCCAGAGGGAGTCGAACCCCCGACATCCTGCTTGCAAAGCAGGCGCTCTACCAACTGAGCTATGGCCCCGATAAGCATGACTGGAGAAGCCAAGGCTTCAACAGCGGTGGGACTGGGAGGAGTTGAACCTCCGACCTCACGCTTATCAGGCGTGCGCTCTAACCACCTGAGCTACAGTCCCGCATCACACGTGGTGTGGGCTGGACGGTCGCTCCGGTGGGAGCGGACCAACAACGGTCTAAAAGAACAAAGGCCGAGGCCTCGTGCGATCACTAATTCGATCGCGGAACGCCATGATAAGAGGACTAGAGCCCATTCACCATGAAGCCATCCTGAATGCCACAAGAGCACCGAATTTGAGAGAGAGAAGTATAGCGAGCCCTCGCTGACCGACAGCGCAAAGCGCTACGGGCAGAGGAGTAGTCGAGCTCTATTAGAGGTAATCCAGCAGCACCTTCCGGTACGGCTACCTTGTTACGACTTAGCCCCAGTCACTGAGTTCACCTTCGGCCGCTCCCTCCCTAAGGTTGGGTCACGGACTTCGGGCGCCCTCAACTTCCATGGCTTGACGGGCGGTGTGTACAAGGCCCGGGAACGTATTCACCGCGTCATTGCTGATACGCGATTACTAGCGATTCCAGCTTCACGGAGTCGAGTTGCAGACTCCGATCCGAACTGAGACCGGCTTTGTGGATTCGCTCCTCCTCGCGGAGTGGCAGCCCATTGTACCGGCCATTGTAGCACGTGTGAAGCCCCAGGCGTAAGGGCCATGATGACTTGACGTCATCCCCACCTTCCTCACTGCTTGCGCAGGCAGTCTCGTTAGAGTCCCCGGCTTAACCCGCTGGTAACTAACGATAGGGGTTGCGTTCGTTGCGGGACTTAACCCAACATCTCACGACACGAACTGACGACAGCCATGCAGCACCTCGCTACCAGTCCTAAGAAGGGTCCTTTTCGGGACCTGTCCGGTAGCGTTCGAGCCTGGGTAAGGTTCTTCGCGTTGCATCGAATTAATCCACATGCTCCACCGCTTGTGCGGGCCCCCGTCAATTCCTTTGAGTTTCAACCTTGCGATCGTACTCCCCAGGTGGGATACTTAACGCGTTAGCTTAGACACTGCACCTGAAGCGGTGCAACATCGAGTATCCATCGTTTACAGCGTGGACTACCAGGGTATCTAATCCTGTTCGCTCCCCACGCTTTCGTGCCTGAGCGTCAATACCAATCCAGCTATCCGCCTACGCATCAGGTGTTCCTCGTGATATTTACGCATTTCACCGCTACACCACGAATTCCGATAGCCTCTCTTGGATTCAAGACTTGCAGTATCAAGGGCAGTTCACCGGTTAGGCCGATGGCTTTCACCCCTGACTTACAAGCCCGCCTGCGCACCCTTTACACCCAGTGATTCCGGACAACGCTTGGACCCTCCGTATTACCGCGGCTGCTGGCACGGAGTTAGCCGGTCCTTATTCATACGATACCGTCAGACCTCTCCGAGGAGAGGTGTTCTTCTCGTATAAAAGCAGTTTACGCCCCTGAGGGGTGTCTTCCTGCACGCGGCGTGGCTGCGTCAGAGTTTCCTCCATTGCGCAATATTCCTTACTGCTGCCTCCCGTAGGAGTCTGGCCCGTGTCTCAGTGCCAGTGTGGCGGATCATCCTCTCAGACCCGCTACGGATCGTAGCCTTGGTGCGCCGTTACCACACCAACTAGCTAATCCGACGCAGGCTCATCCCCAGGCGGCCGGAGCCTTTGATCGGTGATCCATGCGGATCTCCGACGTTATGTGGTATTAGCCTCGGTTTCCCGAGGTTATTCCCCGCCTAAGGGCAGATTGCCTACGCGTTACTCACCCGTGCGCCACTTTCCACCAGAGCAAGCTCTGGCTTCTCGTTCGACTTGCATGTATTAAGCCCGCCGCCAGCGTTCGTCCTGAGCCAGGATCAAACTCTCCGTAGTAGAAGAGAATGATCTCCTGTTTGGTCCGAAGACCGAATCAGGGATCGAATTGCCATACCCTCTCGGGTACAGCCTTTTGTTGAGCTTCTTTCTTGGACCTCCGAAGAGGTCCGGGTTGACTTTGTTCTCGTCTGGTCCGCCTCGATGCCTCCACCGAAGTGGGGATCGAGAGCGGCCAACGAGGGCTCGCTATACTTCCAATCTCTCAATGAACGGTGCCTCGGGAGAGGCTGGTAAAACCAGCTTTCCGCCCGGGGCGTCCTGCCAACTTACGGAATCCGCAGCGGGCTGTCAAGCGCTTCGTTTTCTCTTCTCTTTTCGATTGGAGATCTTGGCGGCTGCCAAGATGCGAAGCCCAGGCCCCTCTTTCGAGGGGAGCCCATGGTACGGGGCGTTGAGGACGAGCGCAAGGGGCTTTGAGAGGTTCACTAACCCTTCGTTGCCGATCCTGCTTGGCCTCAACTAATCCGTCAGTATGTCTAGAACAGTGCAGTGGGTCAGTGGTCGCGAACGACGTTCTCCCTGCTGCGGAGCCAATGGTACGGGTGGTTTTGGCGGTCGTCCATGGACAGTCAGTGGAGAGGCGGTGAGCCTCGCGTGAGGTTGGTAGCGTCCTTGACCTATCTATCTTCTGAACTCTCTCTGACCTGACTGCTCTCCTCCTTCTAGTTATGGCACAATCGGAACGAACGGGTATAGCTGCTCTGCTTACCGACCGAGCATTCTGGATTGGCCTCATCGCCATCGCTTCCGGCCTCGTCATCTTCGCGCTGCTGTTCAACTCAGCCGTGATGCCGCTCTGGACCCGACACGACGCAGCGATCGAAGTCCCTGATGTGAAGCAAATGAGCCCAGACGACGCTCAAAGCGCGCTGCGCGTGGCCGGCCTCGAGGGCGAGTACGGGGAGCAACCGTACAATCCCAACGTTCCAGCGGATGTGGTTGTGGATCAGAGTCCCGCGTCTGGGACAACGGTCAAGCCAGGGCGGCGCATCTACTACTACGTGAACGTGAGCCCGAAAGAGCTTGTCGTGGTCCCGGAGGTCGTGTCTCTCTCAGAGAGCAAGGCTCGCGAGGACATCGCTGACAGGACTCTCGTTGTCGACCGTGTCGAGATGGACTCGGTGCGGACGCCCTACGAGAACACGGTGACACGTCAGTCCCCTGCGAGTGGCAGTTCCGTACCTGTTGGTACGCGGGTGACCTTGTGGATTAGCCTCGGCGTCGACAATGGCCGCGATGTGCGGGTGCCGAACGTCGTGGGCTCTACCGTTGACGATGCTCGACGTCAGATCCGCGAGGTAGAGCTCTGGGTGGACTCTCCTCGTGCAGAGTCCGGTGAGGTCACGCGGCAGGAGCCGGCGGCGGGAGAGCGTCTCAACCCAGGTCAGGAGGTCCGCATCTATACAGGGAGCGATTCCTAGCTCGCAGGCAGCCTGTGAGCTAGAGGAGCGCCTCTATACGAGTCTCGTCCTCGAGGGCGAGGCCTACCGACGCGACGCGCGCCTCTTGCGTCCTCGAGGTCGCCGGCTCACGGGGCGGCTCGGCCTCGAGGACGGCTACGACTTCATCTATAGAGGTAGCGCCCTCGAGGCCGTCCCTCAGGCGTAGTCCTCCATAGGAGGACAGGAGCAGACGAGGTTGCGGTCGCCGAAGGCGTTGTCCACGCGGCCGGTGGTGGGCCAGAACTTGGACTCTCGGCTCCATGACGCAGGCCACGCAGCTTGTGTACGCGTATACGGGTGGCTCCACTCATCGGCAGAGACCTCGAGGACGGTGTGCGGTGCCATCTTGAGCACGTTGTCGTCGGCGTCAGCAGTGCCGATCTCGATCTCTTGGATCTCGGTGCGGATCGCGATCATGGCGTCACAGAAACGGTCGAGTTCAGCCTTGGACTCGGATTCCGTCGGCTCTACCATGAGCGTGCCGGTGACGGGCCACGACATGGTGGGCGCGTGGAAGCCGTAGTCGATGAGTCGCTTCGCGATGTCCTCGGCGCCAATGCCCACCTTTTGGAAAGGACGGACATCGAGGATGAACTCGTGCGCGACGAGTCCGGCGGGTCCGCGATAGAGGACGTCATAGTGGCCTTCTAGTCGCTTCGCCATGTAGTTGGCGTTCAGGATCGCGATCTGGCTGGCCTTCTTGAGACCCTCGGCGCCCATCATGGCGATGTATGCCCACGAAATGAGCGATACGAGCGCGCTTCCGTAGGGCGCTGCCGCGACTGGCCCGATGGCGTGATCGCCGCCGGTGGCCACGACGGGGTGACCTGGAAGAAAGGGCTCAAGAGCCTCCGTCACGCCAATGGGTCCCATGCCCGGACCTCCGCCGCCGTGAGGAATGGCAAACGTCTTGTGCAGGTTGAGGTGGCACACGTCCATTCCGAAGTCGCCAGGACGGCACAGACCGACCTGGGCGTTCATGTTGGCGCCGTCCATATAGACGAGCCCACCATTGTCGTGGACGATCTCGGCCATCTCGCGGATCGTGGTCTCGAACACGCCATGCGTGCTCGGGTACGTGATCATCAATGCCGCGAGCTTGCCAGAATGCTGCTCGGCCTTGGCGCGCAGGTCCTCGAGGTCGACTTCACCGGCATCGGTGACCTTGACGGGGACGACGTCCATGCCGGCCATGACGGCCGACGCAGGGTTGGTGCCGTGTGCCGAGGTCGGAATGAGGCAGGCCGTCCGTTGATCGTCGCCGCGAGACTGGTGGTAGGCGCGGATAGTGAGCAAGCCCGTGTATTCGCCCATCGCGCCCGAGTTGGGCTGGAGCGACACGGCGTCGAAGCCCGTGATCTCGGCTAGCCACTCCTCCAGGGTGTCCACGATCTCCTCGTAGCCCTCCGTCTGGCTTTCGGGCGCGAACGGGTGCATGTTGGCGAAGCCCGGGAACGTGATCGGCATCATCTCGGCCGTCGCGTTGAGCTTCATGGTGCACGACCCGAGCGGGATCATGGAGTGGGCGAGCGAGAGGTCCTTGTTCTCGAGCCGCTTGAGGTAGCGGAGCATCTCGTGCTCACTCCGGTAGCGCTCGAACGTGGGATGGTCGAGGAAACCTGTCGTGCGCGAGAGCGGGCCGACGTAGACCTCGAGGTCGGCTTCGGGCAGCACGGTGCCGCCAAACGCGTCGACCAAGTCTGCCAGGTCCTCGTCGGTGACAGTCTCATCGAGGGCGACGCCGAAGGTCCCGTCCTCGAAGCGGCGCAGGTTGATGTCGAACTGGTCGGCGGCGATGGCGGCGGCATCGAGGCCGTCGGCGGTTCGGACGCGGAGCGTGTCGAAAAAGTCGGCGTGCAGGATCTCGTGGCCGGCGACCTCGAGGGCGTCTGCCAAGCGCTGCGCCTGGCCGTGGACGTACTCCGCGATGGCCGTGAGGCCGGCGGGGCCGTGGTAGACCGCGTAGAAGCCCGCGATGTTGGCGAGCAAGACCTGCGCGGTGCAGATGTTGGATGTCGCCTTCTCGCGGCGAATGTGCTGCTCGCGCGTCTGAAGCGCCATGCGGAGCGCGGTGTTGCCGTGACGGTCCTGGCTCACGCCGATGATGCGGCCGGGGATCTTGCGGGCGAACTGGTCCGTGGTGGCGAAGAACGCGGCGTGAGGTCCGCCGAAGCCCATCGGAACGCCAAATCGCTGGCTGGACCCGAGGGCGACATCGGCGCCCCACTGGCCGGGAGCCTCGATGAGCGTGAGCGCGAGCAGATCTGTGGCGACGGCCAGGTAGGCCTTCACATCGTGGACGCGCTCAGCGAGTGCGGAGTAGTCCACGATCTCGCCGTCGGTAGTCGGGTACTGCACCAGCACGCCGATCACGTCGTCCGTCGGGGCGTAGTCCTCGAGGTCGGCGACCTCGACCTCGATGCCGAGCGGGTCGGCGCGCTGCTGGACAACAGCGATGGTCTGCGGATGGCAGCGCTCGTCGACGACGAAGCGGGTCCGCTTGCCGCGATGCGCGCCGGAGAACATCGACATGGCCTCCGCGGCGGCTGTGCCCTCATCTAATAGAGACGCGTTCGCGACCTCGAGGCCGGTCAGATCGCAGACGACCGTTTGGAAGTTGAGCAGCGCCTCCAAGCGTCCCTGGGCGATCTCGGCCTGGTACGGCGTGTACTGCGTGTACCAGCCTGGATTCTCGAGCACGTTGCGCTGGATCACGGGCGGCAGCACCGTCCCGTGGTATCCCATGCCGATGTAGCTCCGCGTGGTCTCGTTGAGCTCCGCGATGCCGGCGAGTTCGTCCAACAGCTCGCGCTCGCTGAGGGGGTCGGGCAACTCGAGGGCGCGGCCGAGTTGAATGTCTGCCGGGACGGCTTGGTCGCTCAGCGCGTCCAGGGAGTCGACCTCGAGGGCGGCGAGCATCTCAGCCTGCTCGGACTCAGACGGACCGAGGTGGCGGTCGGCGAAGACGTCAGGGTGGGTGGCGATCACGAGCGTTTCCATCGAGGTCGGGAGGGGGTTGGTCAGAAGTAACGCACCGGCGAGGACCAACGGTCCGTCCTCGAGGCCGGGTCATACGGTCTTCGCCGTTGCGTGTCCCGAGAGCCGATTCCAGCCTCGAGGCCGCGGCAAAGGGGGCCGTCGAGGTCTACACTCGAGGCCGGTCCGTCCTCGAGGACGCTACGCCGTCTCTCGCTCCCGCAGTGCCTTGAGCGCCTCGCGCGCCGCGATCTGCTCGGCGCCCTTCTTCGAGCGGTCCGTCCCCTCCCCCACTCGTTCGCCCTCGACGACGACGGCGACCGTAAACATGCGCTCGTGGCTCGGCCCCTCCTCGGAGACCGTCTCGTACACCGGCTGGTCCTGCCCCAGCCCCTGGACGTGCTCCAACAGGTGGCTCTTGTGGTTGCTCTTGTCCGCCGCCGCGACCTCGAGGTCGACGCACTTGTCGAGGACGTGGCGTACGAAGCGGTCGGCAGCGGTGAAGCCAAGGTCGAGGTAGAGGGCGCCGACGATGGACTCGAAGGCATCCGCCAGGATGGTCGCGTTGTGACGACCGCCCGAGCTCTCCATGTTCTCACTCATCAGTATGAGGTCGCCCAGGCCGATGGTCTCGGCGTAGCCTGCGAGCGCCTTGCCGTTCACCAGCGTGGCGCGTGTCCGTGTGAGCAGGCCTTCGGTGCGGTCCGAAAACCGGCGGTAGAGGATCTCGGCCGTAATCGTGCCCAGGACGGCATCACCCAGAAACTCCAACCGTTCGTTGGACTCGGTGCCGTCGGACTGGATGCCCCGGAACAGCGACCGGTGGCGAAGCGCGTGCTCGTACAAATCGAGGTTGCGGATCGGCATTCCGACCAGCGCTTCGATGGCATGGCGGGAGACGCCGCGGTCGGTGACCTCATCGAGCGGCATCGCCGGTTCTCCGACGTCTTTTGAGGCGACTCCGCCGAGCCACGAACGGACCAGGCGGGCGCTTCGGCGGAGTGTTCCAGACGACGACATACAACAAGGTGAGCGGACGGCCAATGTCCGACCCAACCAGCCCGGGGGGCAACTGGCCAGCCCATTTAGAAGCCGACGCCCTCGAGGAACCCAGAGACGGCCGATCCGCTCAACACGGTGCACCTCTCCCGATTGCCATGCCCACGACCATCAACCCGGCCACCGAGGCCGAGATCGCGACCTACAACACCGTCTCCGACGCCGACCTCGAGGCCACGCTCGACCGGGCCGCGAACGCCTTCGAGACACACCGCCAGACGTCTTTCTCCGAGCGCGCCGAGTCGATGCGTCGCCTGGCGGACCTCCTCGAGGACGGCGCCGAGGATCACGGGGCGCTGATGACGCAGGAGATGGGCAAGCCGCTGGACCAAGCCGTCGCCGAGGCCAAAAAGTGCGCGTGGGTCTGCCGCTACTACGCCGAGCACGCCGAGCGCTTCCTTGAGGACGACAGTCGCGAAACCGAGGCCTCAAGGTCGTTCGTGTCCTACCAGCCACTAGGTCCGGTGCTGGCCATTATGCCGTGGAACTACCCGTTCTGGCAGGTCATGCGCTTCGCCGCGCCGACGGTGATGGCGGGCGGGGTCGGCGTCCTGAAGCACGCGAGCAACGTGCTGGGCTCCGGCGACCGCATCGCGGAGCTGTTCCGTGAGGCCGGCTTCCCGGAGGGCGTCTTCCAGCACCTCGTCCTCGAGGTCGACCGCGTCAAGGGCGTCATCGAGGACGACCGGATCGCGGCGGTGACGCTGACGGGCAGCGAGGGCGCCGGGCGGGCTGTGGGCGGGCAGGCGGGCGGCGCGCTCAAGCCGTGCGTCTTGGAGCTCGGCGGCACCGACGCCTTCGTGGTCCTGGCCGACGCCGACCTCGAGGCCGCCGCCGAGACGGGCGTCCAGGCGCGCGTTCAGAACAACGGGCAGTCGTGCATCGCGGCCAAGCGGTTCATCGTGGAAGCGCCCATCGCCGACGCCTTCACCGAGCGTTTCGTCGAGCGGATGCGCGCCCTCGAGGTCGGCGACCCGACGACGGACGTGGACCTGGGGCCGATGGCCTCGGCGGAGGGACGCAAGACGCTTCAGGATCAGGTCGACCGCGCCGTCGAGGACGGGGCGACGGTGCTGTGCGGCGGCGAGATCCCGGACGGAACGGGCTTCTACTACCCGCCGACCGTCCTAGGCAGCGTCGAGGCCGGCACGGTGGCGTTTGAGGAGGAGCTGTTCGGACCGGTCGCTTCGCTCATCGTGGCCGACGACGCCGATCACGCGGTCCAACTGGCCAACGACACGCGCTTCGGGTTGGGCGGCAGCGTCTGGACGCGCGACCTCGAGGCCGGGGAGCGGGTGGCGCGGGCGATTCGGTCCGGCGCGGTGTTCGTCAACGAGATGACCAAGAGCCACCCCAACCTGCCGTTCGGTGGCATCGGCGCGTCTGGCGTAGGGCGCGAGCTCAGCCGCGAAGGCATCCGTGCGTTCGTGAATGCCAAGACGATCTGGATCGACTGACGGCGTCCTCGAGGCCGACATCCTCGAGGCCGAGCCGTTTCGTTCGGGTCTAGCTCGACTCGTCCGCGCCCAGTAGCGACCATAGCGCGGCTCCGGCCGCGCTGGCGGCGGCACCCGCTGCGATGCCTTTCCACGGCACCCCACTCGTGAGGCGCTCGGCGAGGAGCCATCCCGAGGTCCCGTTGTTTCCGGGTCCGGGCCACGTCGCCGCGCCGCACAGGTACAGCCTCTCGACGGGCATCTCGTACCGGCTCCAGCCGGGGAACGGCCGGAACAGCAGGTTTTGGCGCAGGTGGATGCTCCCGCCCAGCGAGTCGCCGCCCACCAGGTTGGCGTTGTGCGCCTCGAGGTCGGCCGGTGACATAGCGTATTGCCCGACGATGAGATCGCGGACGCTCGGCGCGAACCGCTCGAGCTTGTCCAAGACACGCTCCGCAAACGGCTCCGTCGCCTCCGCCCAGTCGGTCGCCGCGATCTCTCCGGCCGCGTCGCCCTCGATGGCGCCCGGCACGGTGCGCACCTGGATCCACAGGACGTGGGTCCCATCCGGCGCGCGCGTCGGGTCCACGGTGGTCGTCTGCCCGACGATCAGCAAGGGGCTGTCAGGCAGAAGCCCGGCCAGACTTTGCTGGTACGTCCGCGCCAGGTCATCGACGGTGGGCGGGATGTGGACGTAGGCAAACTCCGCGATGTCGTCGCCAGCGGCCCACGGGGCGGGGCCGTCGAGGGCGAGGTGGAGCATGAACGTGCCCGGCCCGTGCTGATAGCCATCCACCTTCTGCCGGAAGTCGTCGGGCAGCGGCTCATCAGGGAGCAACTGCTCGAACAACACACCCGGCGTCAGATTGGCGACGACCGCTTTCCCGGCCTCGAGGCGCTCGCCGTCCTCGAGGACGACGCCCGTCGCCTGCCCGTCCTCGGTGAGCACGCGCGTGACGCGAGCGCCGGTGCGGACCGTCCCGCCCGCGTCCTCGATCAGCCCTCGCAGCGCATCGCTCACCTTCGAGGCGCCGCCCTCGGCCACGACCATCCCCTCGCCGATGTTCGAGAACGTCTCCATCAGCGGGAAGACAGCGCCACCCGAGACGTCGGGGCCGAAGTCCATGTGCATCCCCCACGTCGCCAGCAGCGCCTTAGCCTTGTCGGTCTCGAAGTACGTGTCGCCCAGTTCACGAGTCGAGGCCAGGAGCAACCGCGTGAGCTCGGCGGTCCGCTCGACGCCCACCGCTGCCGTCCCCTTGCCCGCTGCCGCAAGCGCCCCTGCAGACGGGAGTGCCTTGGAATAGAGCGGGAGCACCACCTGCTGGAGATCATCGAACCGGGCCTTCAGGCGGCGCAGGCCTTTGGCATCGGCTGGATCCATCCCGTCGGCCGTCCGATCGAGGTCGGCGTAGGCGCGGATCGCGGTTCCGTCCTCGAACACGTTGCAGAACGGCTGCTCGGAGTGTGCGAACCGCAACCCGTGCCGCTCGAGGTCGGACTTCCAGGCGCTGTATGCGGGCGACTGCCGGAAGAGGTTTTGGTTGGTCGAGTAGAGGTCGTGGACCACGCCCGGGACCGTGACCTCGCCAGAGCGGATACACCCGCCGATGGTGTCCTCGGCCTCGAGGACGATGACCGACCACCCGGCCCGGGCGAGAGCCGCCGCCGCGACGAGCCCGTTGTGGCCGGAGCCGATGATGATGGCGTCGTACGTGCCCATGAGACCGCGAGAAAGGAGGGTCACTCACGCATCGTTTGCTCGGGCGTTCCGTGGCACGGTAGCGTAGTCTTTACCCCGATCCCCCACGGCTCCTATGGACCCCGCGCTCATCGGCTTCATGCCGTTCCTCATCCCGATCGTCGCCATCTTGGCGGGCAGCTTCGTCAAGGTGGCGAAGCTGAAGGCCGAAACACAGGCGCAACTCGGCAAGGCGACGAGCCACCTCGAGGGCGAACTCTCCGATGCGCAGCGCGAGCGTGACCGGTTGCGCACACGCATCGAGGCCCTCGAAGCAATTGTCACGAGCGAGGGGTACGACCTCGAGCGCGCCGCCCGAGAGGCTGGCATCACGGACCGCCGAGGACGCGTGGACCCGTCGCTTCTGATGGACGATCCCCTCGAGGCCGAGTCCAGACCGACGCCGCGACAGCGAACACGGTAGGCCACAGGAACGGGACGGCTCTCGCTCGAAACCGACACGGGTTCGACACAGACCGGACCGGCGCGACGGGCACTTTGGGATCTCAGCGGCCTCGAGGCCGATGCTCTCCCCTCCTGCCCCTATCGCCATGCTTTCATTCCGCCCCCTGTTTCTGAGCGCTGCCATCGCGGCCCTCGCCCTCACCGGTTGCGACGCGTCCGACCTCGAGGACGCCGACATCGATGCGGAGGCTGCCGCGACCGTCGCCAGCGCCTTCGCCCTCGAGTCCGACGGCGCCCTCGACGAGGTGGCCCACGCCGCCATCGGCGCCAGCTACGCCGATGGTCGCGGCCCCAGTCACGGAGGCCAAGGCTTCGACCGCCCGAACGGCGCCTGTGAGTCGGCCTCGAGCTACGATTCCGCGTCGGGCATCACGACGGTGACGCTGACCTGCGACCGCGAAGGCCCGAACGGTCAGTTCAGCCGAGCCTCGGAGCGCGTCGCGACGTTTGCCTACCGCGACGCGGCCGGCAACGCCGTCGAGGACCGCGCCGACGCCGCGAGCCTGACGTTTTCCATCGTCTCCGGCACCAGCCAATCGACTTCGCCACGCGGGTCGCGCGAGATCACCGAGACCGGAGCCACGTACTCGATCACCGGCCTCGAGGGCGACGCCGTGACGGTCAACGGCACTTCGAGCCGAAGCGGCACCTACGACGTCACGCGCCGAGACGGCTCCGGCCGCTCCGCCGACTACACGGTCACGATGGCCCTCGAGGACGTCACGAGCCCGAGAGGCGCTGACAGAGCGCGCCGCGGCCGATGGGGCCAGGCCACCTCGGGCACCGCGACCGGCATCTACCGCGCCACCGTCACCACGACCGACGCCGATGGCGCGACCTCGACGGAGGACATCGAGCGGCCGTTTACCATCACCTTCCCTGTCGAGGGAGATGGCCGCGCTCGGATCCGAATGGGTGGCCGGGACCACCGCGCCGACATGACCTCCGGCGGCGTGATGTAGAGTCGAGGTCACGACCTTGACGACGTGCACGCGGCGGCGACCTTCGGGTAGCCGCCGCACTGCATTGTATCCTATGCGTAGCTCCCACTTCCTGCTATGCTTTCGACGCCGTCTGTGCCCAAACGCCTCTTGTACAGCGGGCGGTTCATGGTTGCTGTCGGGGTCATCATCCTCTTGATCTCTGCGTTCGGGTCGGAGAATGGCGGAATGGGTGGAGTGCTTGTTCTCGCGGGCGCCTCAATCCTGTTGCCCGAGCGTGAGAAGGCGACGCGGATCGGGATGGCCGTGGCTGGCTTTGCGCTCGCTGTCGCGACGGTTATCGGATCGGGGCGCTAGACCTCGAGGACGCGCCGGACCGTGGCCACGCGCTCTGCGACGCTGCCCTCGAGGACGGTGTACGGGATGCCGCGAATGGTCAGGTCGTTGCGGATGGCGCCGTTCTGGTACTGCTGCACCTGCGGATCCACTCGCGTTCCGTCCTGGTCGAACGGGATGTCGGTCGCGCAGACGAACACGTGGGCGTAGCGCTCGCGACAGCGGTCGGCGTACGCCCGAACCTCGGCGGGGCACTCGCCGAAGAAAAAGAAGGCGTACTGCTGCGTCGTGATCGCGTTTGTGTCCACGAACACGAACCGGCGCGCGCGCTTCGAGGCCGCGTCCTCGAGGGCGACGTGCTCGCGGCAGATGGTCACGTACTCGGCGAGCGGAAGGTCACCACTGGCCTCGACCCACAGTCTGCGTCCGACCTCCTCGACGGTGGGCTCGTCGAGGGCGGCACCGAGGGCGTCCACGAGCGTGCTCTTGCCGGTCGACTCGGCGCCGAGAAAAGCGACGCGCTGGACAAAGTGGGCGCGGACGGAGGGATCGAGGTCTGCCATGTGAGCGGAAAGATCGGCGCGGATCTGGGTGCCGGAGATCGGGACTCGCGTTCGGTCGGGATCGACGGAGACGTGCACGGCCTCGAGGACGAGGGCGAGGGCGTCGCCGTACGCCTCGCTCGTGAACACGGCATCGACGGGAGCCGGAAGGTTCGCGAGCGTGAACGCGCGCTGCACCTCGCCTGGGGCATCGTCTGGCGGGCAGCCCTCGGCCTCGAGGGCGACGACCTCGAGGGCGGGGTAGATCGTGCGGAGCCAGCCGGCGCGGACGTCCGTCGGCATCTCTGGTAGATCGGGGTTGGCCCATGTCATCACCGTCACGTGATCGCACGCCGCGATGGCCGTCTCGATGAGCAACTGGTGCCCCCGGTGCAGCGGCGCGAACGTGCCGACGACGAGCCCTCTACGAAACCGCATCGGCTGGGGCGACTCCCTGCGCCGCGAAAATCCGCCGCCACTCCGTGACGCCTAGCACGCACAGAACCAGCAGGACGGCGTAGACGGCCGAGGTGAGATAGAGCTCTTTCGCGGCGTAGACGACCACGGCCACGACATCGACCGTGATCCAGATGGCCCAGTGGTCCAGTTTTCGCCGCATCATCAGCACCTGCGCCACCACGCTGCCACCCAGTATATAGGAGTCGGCGTAGGGGAGCGCAGCATCGGTGAACTGGCTGAATAGCGTGCCGAAGAAGATGGCCGCGCCCACGACGGCCAGTCCTGCGATCACGCGCGACCTCGAGGACAGCGTCGTCACCGGCAGCTCGGTGCCGCCGGCCCCGCCGCGCTGCCACTGCCACCACCCCGCGACGCACGTGCCGAAGAAGAACACCTGGAGCACGACGTCGGCGTAGAGCTTGGCGTCGAAGAACATCACGCCGTAGAGCGACACACCGATCATCCCCGTCCACCACGTGTGGACGCTGTTGCGTCGGGCGGCATACACGGAGGCCAGCGTGAAGGCGTTGCCGGCCACTTCGAGCGTCGTCATGACGCCAATCTAGCCGCCCTCGAGGGCGTGTCAGACGAACGCTGATTGTCGTCCTCGAGGGAAGGTCTCCGCGTGTCGAGGCGACTATCCTTCCCGCCCCCACTTGCCCCTCCGCATGGAAACCCTCACGCACGACCAGGTCCGCACGTACTACGGCGAGACGCTCCAGTCCTCCGACGACCTCAAGACGACCGCCTGCTGCCCGGCCGAGTCCGTCCCGGAGCTCCACAAGCCCATCCTGTCGCTGCTGCCGGACGAGGTGCTGAGCAAGTTCTACGGCTGCGGATCGCCGATCCCGCCCGCCCTCGAGGGCGCGACCATCCTGGACCTGGGCTGCGGCACGGGCCGCGACGCCTTCGTGGCGGCGGCACTCGCCGGACCTCGAGGCCGCGTGATCGGGATTGACATGACGGAGGAGCAAATCGAGGTCGCCCAGCGGCACCGCGAAGCGGTCGCCGAATCGCTCGGCCACGAGTCGCCCACGACGGAGTTTCGGCTGGGGCTCATCGAGGACCTGGCCGCGGCCGGCGTCGAGGACGAGTCGGTTGACGTCGTGATCTCGAACTGCGTGCTCAACCTCGCGCCCGACAAGGAGGTCGTGTTTCGCGAGATCACGCGCGTGCTCAAGACCGGCGGCGAGCTATACGTCTCCGACGTGTTCGTCGACCGCCGCCTGAGCGACGAGGTCCGCGCCGACGAGGTGCTGGTGGGCGAATGCCTGGGCGGAGCGCTCTACACCGAGGACTTCCGCCGAACCATGGCCGATCTCGGCTGGGCCGATATCCGGACCGTCTCGGAGAGCGTCCTCGAGGTCGAGGACCCGGTCCTGCGCGACCGGCTCGGCAACGCCAAGTTTGTCTCGCGCACGATCCGCGCGTTCAAGCTGCCTGAGCTCATCGAGGACCGCTGCGAGGACTACGGCCAGGTCGCGACGTACAAGGGCGGCATCGAGGGCCAGCGCCACGCGTTCATGCTGGACGACCATCACCTCTTCGAGGCCGGGCGCCCGATGCTGGTCTGCGGCAACTCGGCGGCGATGGTTCAGGACACGCGCTACGGCACCTACTTCGAGGTCACTGGCGACCGCTCGACGCACTTCGGCCTGTTCGACTGTGAGCCGGCGCCGTCCCCTTCTGGTGGCGAGACGAGCGGAGGCTGCTGCTGACGTCCTCGAGGTCCATGCCGGATCAAGGCGTCGGTCGCCCCTGGCCGGAGCGGGTCAGCGTCGACGCCATGATGACGGTCTGCGCGTCGGCCGGGACGGACTCGGAGCATTCCGTCCACGGCCCGGACGCCGACACCGGACACACGCTCACCGTCCTCGAGGGCGCATCGGCGGGCAAACGCCACGTCGAACATCCTCGGTCGTCCGTGTCGGGCTCTGCGCCAGTGCCACACTGGTGTCGCGGACGACCGTCGAGGGCGATGCCGCGCTGACGTACGCCGTCCAGCTAACGTGCAAAGTCGTGCCATCGGCGCGAGGGCGAGTCGAAACGCTCCCTCGGCACAGAAGCGCCGTGCTGTCAGCGGGCAGGTCTCCGATGCGAGCGCCGGCGGGACGCTCCGGACGTTGCGGTCGCAGCCGGCTCGCATCCACGCACCTTGGATCATCACGGCCGGCGCGGCGCCGCAGCGAGCCGATGCCACGTCCTCGAGGCCGACGCTGTCGGTGCTCGATGAAGAGGTCGGCAGCCGTACCGGTTCGGGGTGGACGTCATACAGGCCGAGACGGCAGCCGCGAGAGCGACCATGCGAACGCGAGGGCTCTCCGGCGACGTGGCATCGGGGTAAGGAGTGTGGGAGTACACAGACGTACTCCGTTTCTGCCCCGCCGGTACCACGTCCTCGAGGGCGAGTCCTAGAACGGCAGAGCGGTTCCTCACCGACGCGCCGAAAAAGTAGATCAGCAAAATTACCGCAACGCCCGCGACCGCGCCGACGCCCATCGCGAGCAGCAGGACGCGCATCAAGGACGCGTCCGGCACGTAGTTGCTGCGGGCTCCCGCGCCGTCTCCCTCGAGATCGGGTGCTCGGCCTCGAGGTCGGAGTCTGGACTAGGCTCTGTCTGGTGATTTCGTAGTCTCGGCGGCGTCCTCGCCACCGCGACTATGCATTCTCGCCGACACGCGCTCTCCGATGCCCAGTGGGCACGCGTGGCCACGCTCTTCGACCGGCCGCGTCGGCCTGGCGGCCAGTGGAAAGACCATCGCCTCATGCTCGACGGCGTGCTCTGGATCATGAAGACCGCCAGCCCGAGTGGCGAGACCTCCCAGAGCGCTTCGGCTCCTGGAAGACGGTCTACGACCGTTTCCGCCGCTGGCGCACCGACGGCACGCTCGACCGGGTGGTGGCGCACCTTCAGCGTGACCTCGACCGGAACGGGCTGATCGACTGGTCCGCCTTCTGCGTCGACTCGACCACCGTCCGGGCATCTCGCGCAGCGGCGGGTGCCCGAAAAAGGGGGCCACGGCCTCACTCGCGAGCCGACGGATCATGCGCTGGGGCGGAGCCGTGGCGGCTTTACGACCAAGCTGCACCTGGTCACCGACCGCCGCGGACTCCCGCTCGGCATCGTTCTGACGCCGGGGCAGCGCCACGACTCGACCCAGTTCGCGGCCGTGCTCGACGTCGTCGCCGTGCGGCAGCGGTCGGGGCAGACGCGGCGACGGCCGGGCCGTGTGGTAGCTGACCGCGGCTACGACGCCGACTGGATCCGGTCGTGGCTGCGCTGCCGAGGCATCGGAGCCGTGATCCCGTCGACACGCAGCCGCAAGCGTCGGCGTCGGCTGGACCGGGTGGCGTACCGGGATCGGAACGTGGTCGAGCGGGCGCTGGGCCATCTCAAGGAACACCGTCGGATCGCGACGCGGCAGGAGAAACTGGCTGAGAGCTACCGTGCGATGGTGCAGCTGGCCGTGATGGAGCGCTACCTCCGCATCCTCGATTCACCAGACAGAGCCTAGTCGTCATCGAGGGCGCGTTCGATCAGGAAAAGGATGTGGTCGCGGTGGGCGCGCGTTTCGGCCGTGCCTTGGCGCTGAGCCTCGAGCATCTGCTCAATGCCACGGAGTTGGGCCAGTCCTTGCGTCTGCGCAACGGAGTCGTAGGCGTTGCTCTCGTCGGCCGTGAGCGCGATCAGGCGCGTCACGTAGTCGATCTGAAGGTTCTGGCGGAACGTGTTGACGTCCTCGAGGTCGGCGTCGAACATCGCAGACGTCAGGTCGGCCATGACGTCGGGGAGCGAGTACTCGTTGCCGTACAAGCGGGCGTCCGTAATCCGCTCGACGGTGTTCGGGTGGAGGACGTGGTCAAGGACGTTCCGCTGGATGCCGAGCGCGCGGGCGTGAATCCGCGGGTCCTCGGGACCTGAGAAGAAGTCGAACCCGCGGCGCTGGCGCGCGAGATACCCGTACACGCTCGAGGGCGCGTTGAAGGCATCAGGCGCGAACAGGCCCTGCGTCAAAATGTCCATCGCGCGGCGCTGCGTCTGCGCCGGAACCGGCGTGAACGGCTGCGTCGCGCCCGCCTGCCCCGCCATCGCGCGGTCCACGTAGACACCACCGATGTAGCGACTGGCGACGCCCATCTGGCTGTTGATTTCTCCCGTCAGGATGAGATACGCCTGCAGCAGGTTCTGGTAGCTCTCGCCCGGCTGGCTGTAGCGCTCCAGCAACCCGTCGAACGTGTCCTCGACCAAGTCTAGGCGGCGCTCGGCGTAGAGCAGCGCGTCGCTCGACATGTCGCCGATGTTGACGCGCGGGTCGATGGCCTTGCCCGGACTCCGCATGTCGTCAGCGTCGTTGCCGAACTCGAGGCCGGGCTCGTTGGAGCGAGCGAGCAGCGTCGCGCGCTCACCGTCCTCGAGGTCGCCGTAGGCGAAGGTGATGGCCCAGTGGTCGTACGGGCCGGGCCGCGTCGTGTAGTAGGCGCCCTGGCTCTCACCCGGCGCCGCCACGTTGACGGCCGGATAGTCCATCACCGAGCCCGTCAGGCCACGCTCCATCGTCAGGTCCCAGTCGGTCGTCTGCTCGTACGAGAGCATCTGGCTCGCCTTCATGTTGTGGTTCAGACCCAGCGTGTGGCCGATCTCGTGCAAGACGAGGTAGTACACGCCCTGCTCCACCAGCGCCGCGATCTCGCGCTCCGACGCGCCCGCGGCCTCGAGGGCGGACCGGCCCAACAGCGTCTGCGCCTGCAAGCGGTGGCCCAACCCGCAAAAGGCGTCGTCCTCGAGGGCGAGCATCGCAGAGTCGCCGAGGTGCAGCGCGGCCGTCTCGAACAGCTCGTCGTACGTCATGCGGTTGCGCAGAAACGTGTACTCGAGCATCACGTCGGCGCCCAGGATCTCGCCCGTGCGCGGGTTGACGAACGACGGGCCGTAGCCGCCGAACGGAGGCGTCGGGCTCGAGGTCCAACGGAGCACGTTGTATCGCAGGTCGCCAGCGTCCCAGTCGGCGTCGTCGGGCTGGACGCGGACCTCGACGGCGCCCTCGAGGCCGGCGCTCGCGAAGGCCTCGTTCCAGCGGAGGGCGGCCTGGCGGATCACGTCGCGGTACTCGACCGGCGTCGTGTTCTCGATCCACCACACCAGCGGCTCGGATGCACGTCCGCTCTCGCCCTCGATGCGCCAGCGGTGCACCAGATCGCGGTATGGCGTGACGCTCGTCGAGGTCAGGTCGGTCACCTGCGTCGTGAAGTAGCCGACGCGAGGATCATCGAGGACGATGTCGTAGCCCTCGTCCGGCATCGCGATCAGGCTGTGCTGCAACGTCACCGAGACCGATCGAGCATCGGTCACCTCGTCGCCGCCGCCGTTGAGCGGCGCGGGGTTGTCATACACGTAGCGTACGATGGCGTCCGTGTTCTCCGGGTAGTTGCGGACCTCGACGAGCGCGGTCTTGTCCTTCGACAGGTTGCCCAGACGGAAAACCGTCGGCGGGACGCCCGGTGGCAACGTCGGCTTGACAGGCGCGAGGGCTTCGGTCAGAAACAGGCCGTCCGCCTTGATGAGGATGACACCCGACGAGTCCTCTGCGACGATGTCCTCGACGGCCAGCACGGCCGGGCTGATGTTGGCGGCGGCCGAGCGGCTGACGGCGTTGTCCGGGTCGAAGTAAAACGACGTGTTCTCCTGGACGAACTCCACCTTGTTGAACCGGCGGCGGATCGTAAAGACGCTGTTGTCGCGGAACTGACCGCGGAAGTGGCCGCCCACCGGCACGCCGTCCACGACGTGCGTGAAGTAGATAAAGTCCTGGTCCAGCTGGTCCGGCGAGATCGCCATCATCAGCGACCCCTTCGTGGTGTCCTGGTAGACGGTGAACAGCCCGTCCATCCGGGTGCTCGACGCGACGGTCTTGTCGAACGTCGACGAGTCGGCGGCCGCACTCGAGGACGGAGCGGGCGTGGCGACCTCGAGGCCGCCTGAGCAGCCGACGAGGACAAGGAGGACGGCGAGGGGAATCAGTCGGAGCATCAGCACGCTGGGAGAGTCTGCGCACGATAGCTCTCGACTGGATCCGTCAGCACGTTAAAAATTCGGCACCCTACGTACGGTGTCTTCGCGGCGCTCTCCGTGGCCTAGACGCATCGCCCGACACGCTACAGGCGGCGGGGTCAAATCGAGGCCTGGACCCGACGAGCGGTTTGAACACGCTTGTCGTCGGCCGGGAAGGACTGCTGTAGGATTGGCAGCGCACGCGCAATCAGTCGACGAGCCTCGCCGGTCCTGCCTAGAGCTTGGTACGTGTCTGCGAGGTGCATCTCTGCCTCGGCCGTCACGGGGTGGTCCGGGCCGAGCGACGACCGGGTCGCGGCGACCGCCTGCTGGAGAAACCGAGCGCTTTCAGCGGGGAGCCCATCGAGGACGAGAGCGAGGTTCTGATACACCGTCGCGGTGTACGGATGCTCTGGGCCAAGAGTGGCCTCCATGAGAGGGACGAGCTCCCGATAGGTCGCCTCCGCGGCCGCCGCGTCCCCTCGTTCTTGCTGAAGCCGACCGAGGTTATTGAGCGTCTGGGCGACTTCGGGATGGACCTCGCCGTAGAGGCGGCGCCGGAGAATGAGGGCCTCGTCCAGCAGCGCCTCCGCCTCGTCGAGGGCGCCACGTCCTTCTCCAATCGCGACCGCCAGAGAGTTGAGGGTGTTTCCCACCGGGGAGAGTCCCGGCTCCGTCTTCCTCCGAATGGCGAGGGCTTCTCTCAGCACGGATTCGGCCTCGGCGAAACGGCCCTCCCGGTTGTAGACCGAGCCCAGGTTGTGGAGCGTGCCCGAAAGGAGAATCGAGTCGCCGGCCAGCCGGTAGCCGTCGGCCAAACGAGAGAACATGGCGATGGCGTCGTCGTGCTCGGCTCGAATCGCGAGAGCCATCGCGAGGGCGCTTTGCGCGTCGAGGCGCCGTGGATCATCGGGTGCGGTGGACGCCTCAAAGATCTCGACGGCCCGGCGGTAGGCTCGGTCCGCGTCGTCGGGGCGTCCGGCTTCTTGGTGCACGCCTCCGACTCGGCGGAGGGCTTCAGCTGTCTCAGGAGCCTGCGACCCGTAGAGGGAGTCCCGGAGCGAGAGCGCCATCTCCGCATGGCGAAGAGCCTCGGGGTACAGCGCGAGGTTCTCGTAGAGTCCCGCAAACGTGAGGTGGAGCGCTGCACGGACGTCGGGCTGGTCGGACAGTTCGTCCTCGACGCGCAGGGCGCCCGCATCGAGGAGCTCGCGGGCGCTGATCGTTCGGCCTCGAGCGCTGTCCGGGTCGGCCATCGCAAAGAGGTCCGTGATGTAGTCCCGCGTCTGGGTCGCCGTCTCCGCTTCAACCTCGGCTCGGTCTCGCTCCTCTGAGAGCTTTCGAGCCTGGGCAGCCGTCACCGCGCTGAACCCGATCAAGAGGGCGACGAACGCCGAGGCGGCGGCCACGCCAGCCGGATGGCGCCGAACAAACGACCGGATTCGATATCCAGCCGTCGGGGCGCGGGCAGTGACCGGGAGGCCCTCCACGAACCGGTCGAGGTCGTCGCCGAGCGCATCGGCAGAGGCGTAGCGGCGATCGGGCTCAGGAGCGAGTGCCTTGAGCACGATCGCATCGAGGTCGGAGGGCCGCGCTTCGCTCGAGGCCGATGGAGGACGCGGGGGCGTCGAGAGGGTCCGCTCCAGCTCGGTCGGCGAGAGACCCGCCGTGCGGTGCGGGCGCTGGCCTGTCACGAGTTCGTACAGCAGCACGCCGAGCGCATACACGTCCGTGGCGGTCGTGATCTCGCCGCCGACGACTTGCTCAGGCGCGGCATAGTCGGGCGTCATCAAGCCACCCGTGCGCGTCGCGAGCCCATCGTCGTCGAGGAGCTTCGCGATGCCGAAGTCGAGCAGCATGGCACGTGGGCGCCCATCCGACTCTGTGACGAGGACATTCGACGGTTTGAGGTCACGGTGGACGACCAGCCGACGGTGCGCAAAGCCCACGGCCTCGATGACCTGCCGGAGCAGACGAACACGCTCGGTCGTGCGCAGTCCGCAGCGCTCGGCGTACGTCGTGATGGGTTCGCCCTCGACGAGTTCGAGCGCGAAGTACGGTTGGCCGGCGTCGCTGAGCCCTCCGTCGAGGAGACGAGCGACGTGGGGGTGATTGAGCCCAGCCAGGATCTGGCGCTCGCGGCGGAACCGCTCAACCAGCGACGGAGGCGCCAATCCTCGCCCGATGACCTTGAGGGCCGCCTCCTGCTCATAGGCGCCATCGGCTCGGCGGGCGCGGTACACGACGCCCATGCCCCCCTCTCCAAGGAGGCCCGTCACTTGCCACGGCCCCACGCGTTCGCCGATGGCATCGGGCGCGAGCTCTGCCAACAGGTGGGCCGCTTGGCCGGCAGCAGCCTGCCCGAGGAAGTCGTCGGCCTCGGAGGAGGCATCGGCCTCGAGGAGGGCGCGGACCTCAGCGAACACGGCATCATCGAGGACGCCGTCGGGGCCGGTACACTCTCGGCGGAGCACGGCCTCTCGCTCGGCCTCGGGGACCTCGTCGAGGAGGTCAAAGAGCCGGCGAACGGTGGGCCACAGGGCAGGATCGGGGCTGGGCATGGGCGTGAGGGGAGACACCTTCCCATGCGGCATCGAGGCCGGGTCGGGGACGCTCGCCCTCGAGGACGGCGCCTCGCGTGGCGTCTCGGGATCCTGGCGGCTCACCCTTCGAGCACGCGAAAGAGCCACAGCCGGGCGGCGCGCCAGTCGCGCTTGACAGTCCGGTTGGTGACGCCGATCACCTCCGCTGTCTCGTCCACGGTCAAGCCCCCGAAGTAGCGGAGCTCAACGACCTGGGCGGCGCGCGGGTCAATCGCGGCGAACTGCTCGAGGGCGTCGTGCAGGGCGAGGATGTCAGTGGCCTCGGCCTCGGCGGCGTCGTGGAGCTGAAGCCCATCGAGAGTGACGCGGCCGTCGGACGGCGGGCGCTTTTTCGCGCTCCGGGCGCGGGCACGGTCCACCAAGACCTGGCGCATGGCGCGGGCAGCCGCGCCAAAGAAGTGAGCCTTGCTCTCGGCAGGGACCTGGCTCCCGGTGACCAGCTTGGCGTAGGCCTCGTGGACCAGCTCGGTGGTGCGCAGCGTCGCGGGACCGTATTCGCGCTGAAGCTGTCGCCGGGCGAGGTACCGCAACTCGTCGTACACGAGGGGCATCAGCCGGTCGACGAGGTCCGGCGTGCCCGCGCCCTCGATGAGGAGCTGGGTAACCGGACCGGACGGGGGAGCATCGAGAGAGACGGCGGCGCGCGAGACAGACATAGGGAAACATAGGGGATGGGGCCTCAACCTGAGTACGGGAAACGATGCGATGTCCCCTCATCGAGGTCGCTTCCGCACGGGAGAGTGGGCAGGGTCCTGCCCACCCGACTCCTCACACCTTCCATCACGATGCCTCGATTCCTGTTTCTAGCCGCTGCACTCCTAGCAGCCTCCGCTCTCCCTACGTCGGCCCAGCCGACGCCGGCTCCCAGCATGACCGAGCTCCTTGCCTCGCCCGGCGGCTCGACGTACTGGAGCAACGCCAAATTCTGGTTCTTCGACACACACAGCTTTGCGTTCATGCCCAACGCGGAGGGCTACGACTCCTATCAGGGGACGCCCTTCGAGATCCGCTACCTCGACGCCACCGGGAATGAGGTCGCACGCAAGGCGCTCGATTCAGGTCCTGTGGGCCAAGGCCCCTTTCAGAACACGACAGATGTCCAGGGGATCAGCCTCAACGACACCGGCGCGGGGGACTACACCGTCGAGTGGCTGCTCGATGGCGAGCCGTTCTATCGGCTCCCGATCACCGTCACGGAGATCACGAGTGACGATCCGTACGCGACGGGCTCGAAGTGGGCCGTCGATGGTCCGTGGGGCGAGTTCTTGACCGTCAAGGTGCCGCGCGGAAACGTCGTCGGCCCGGTCTCGCTGATGTTCTTCGACCGAACAGTCGGGTACGAGCGCGACCGCAGCAGCGAGATCGGCTACATGACCCTGGTCGAGCGCGACGGAGAGCCGGTATGGCGGGAGCCCTCGAATGAGTGGTACTACGACCGCGGCCCGAACTTCGACTCGAACGGCGGCATCGGCGGCACGACATACGAGTCGACGCCGTGGTGGAACTCTATCGAGGTCACACCTCTCACCTACTGGCCGGAGGCGAACCTCGACCCGAGCAACAGCCAGCACCGAGGCGAGCCCATCGAGCCCGGCGACCTCGAGGACGGCACGTACACCGTCACCCTCGAGGCGTTCAACCACAAGGACGTCGAGGACGACCCGACAATGGCCAACATCCGAGCCAACATCCTCAGCACACGGACGGCGACGTTTGAGGTTGAGGGGGGCCAAGTCGTGCCTCAGGGGCGCCAGGCGCCGGGCGCAGACCCGATGACGCGCATCGAGGGCGGTCACTCGGACCTGACGCACCAGTTCTACTTCATCCCCTGGACGACGCAATAAGCGTCTTCGAGGTCGCCGGGCTGGTTCCGGATCCGGCCTCGAGGCCGGCGGGCCAGGGTTCGTCGGCTGCGACCTCGAGGGCAAATGGTCGTCCTCGAGGTCGTGCGTGACATCGGACTCGACGCGCGTCGAGTCCGGCATCGGGCGCGCCCTGACATGAGTTTCCCGCCCTCGAGGCCGATCCACGAGAATCCCCCTTCCCCGTTCCGCCCTCGAGGGCGGCTCAGTCGCGCGGGATCCAGACCGTCGCGCCCTCGAGGTCGATGTAGCCGCTCTTGCCGTCGAGGACGACCTCGGCGAGACCGCCTGCGAAGTCAGCGACCTCGTCGAACTCAGGGCCACGGATCTGCGTGCCGTCGGGGCGGATGAACGTCCACCCGCCGTCGAGTTCGACGGCGGCGCGGCCTCCGACAAACGCGCGGGCAGTATCGAACTGCGGGTCGATCTGGCGCGCGCCGCTCTCGTCGATGTACTCCCACTTGTTCTCCGTGCGGACGGGCGCCAGCCCCTCGCTGAAGTCGCCGGCCGAGATGAACGTCTGGCTGTCCAAGAGGCGGTTGTCCTCGAGGTCGATGTACGACCAGCGCTGGCCCTGGCGCACGGCGGCGCGGCCGTCGGAGAAGCTGCGGGCATCGTCGTACACAGCAGGGATGGCGACCTCGCCGGTTTCGTCGATGAAGCCGACCTTGCCGTCGTTCTCGAACCGAGCGCGTCGGTCTCGGAAGTCGCCTACGTTTCGGAACGCGGGCTCGACGGCGACGGCGCCCTCTCGGTCTAGGAAGCCCCACAGAGAGCCGGTCGTCTTGACGCGGGCGAAGCCACCCATGTAGTCGCGGGCATCGTTGAGGTAGGGGTTGATGATGAACGCGCCGTCGGTGTCGACGAAGGCCCATCGGTTGTCCAGGCGGACGCGGGCGCGACCGTTGCGCGGCGCGTACGCCTCGTCGGCCTCGACGGAGAAGGCGACCTCGCCGTCGGCGTCGAAGTAGTCCCACACGTTGAGGTTGTTCGCCCGGCGCCGCGCGGGCGTCAGCCCCTCCCCTCCTGCTCGAACCGAGTTGTAGCCATCGAGGTCGACTACGACGCGGCCTGTTTGGTCGATCAGCACCCGGTCGCCGTTTTGGCGAGCCGGAAAGAGACGGGCGCTCGTGTCGAGGTCGGACGTGTCGCCATCGCCACCAAAGGCGTCGCAGCCGGTGACGGCGAGAAGGGTGATCAGAAGAAGAGCAGAGCGCATCGAGGTCGGAAAAAGAGTCATGTCTAGCGTGTGGGCTCCCAGACAACTTCGCCCTCGAGGTCGACGTAGCCGATGCGGAGGTTGTCGCCGGAGCCGGTCGTGACTTGAGCGAGGCCGCCGCGGAACGGTTTGGCGGACGTGTACGCGGGGCTCGACACAATCAGGCCATCGTCGCGGCGGATGTACGTCCAGCGGCTGTTGAAGCGGACCGCCGCGCGGCCCTGCGAGAACGAGGTGGCTTCGGCCAGCTTGGGCACAACCAAGAAGTCGCCGTCGCGGTCGATGAAGGCGGTGCGGTCGTCTTGGCTGACGGCGGCAAAGCCCTCCGAGAACGGCGCGGCGGCCTGAAACGTGGAGTTGATGGCGATCCGGCCGTCACGGTCCACGTACTTCCAGACCTCGCTGCCCGACTCGCGGACGGGTGCCAGACCTACGTCTG
This sequence comes from Rubricoccaceae bacterium, assembly GCA_963832985.1. Classification (GTDB taxonomy): domain Bacteria; phylum Bacteroidota; class Rhodothermia; order Rhodothermales; family Rubricoccaceae; genus Rubrivirga. Next base: position 728,928 of record CAWHWG010000006.1, on the reverse strand, counting down.
AGAACGGCCCGGCCTCCTCGAAGGTGGCGCTGAATGCCGCCTCGCCGGATGGCGTGATGTACTGCCAACCACTCGCGCCCTGAACCGGCGCCAGCCCTTCGATGAATGGCCCCGCCGCCGCGAACTGCGGCTCGACCTCGAGGGCGCCGCTCTCCCCGACGTAGCCCCACAGAAGACCTCGGCGCACGGCAGCCCGACCACCGGAGAACGGCTCGGCGCTGTCGAAGCCCGCCTCGCCGACGCGCACGCCCTCGAGGTCGATGTAGAACCAGCCCTCACTCGCGGACCGGACCGGCGCCCGCCCCGCGCGAAATGGACCAGCGGCGACGTACTGCGGCTCGATCACGACCGAGCCGTCGGGCTGTGCGTAGCCCCACAGCCCACCCTGGCGAACCGCCGAGAGCCCGCCCGAGACTTCGTCGGCGAAGTCGAACCGGGGCGAGGTGACCAGCCGGCCCTCGAGGTCGATGAAGCCCCACTGGCCCTCGAACAGGACCGGGAAGCCAGCGACCGACGCTGCGGGATCGTCTGCCTCGGCAGAGTCGCAAGCGGGGAGAACGAGAACAAGCGCTAGGAGCGCGAGGATGCGGGTCATCAGCGGACGACAGTGATGGTGACAGTGCGGGACGCACGAGGAGTGCGCAGCCGAACCAGGTAGAGACCGGTAGCCAGGCCGGCTGTATCGAGGTCGACCTCGAGGACGCCAGCGGGCACAGCGCGGTCAGTGAGTACGCGGACGACTCGGCCCTGGAGATCCACGACCTCGAGGGTGGCCAGCGCCGGCTCGTCGAGGGTGACCTCGACGCGGGCACGCGACACGACCGGGTTGGGAGCGACGGACAACCGCAGGCCCTCGGCCTCGAGGTCGAAGCCTGCATCGACGGTGAACGGATCGGCGACCAGGCCTTGGAGCGGCGAGTAGCCGCCGTTGAGAACGGCGACCGTGTCATCGGCCTCGAGGCCGAACCAGTCGCTCAGGACGCTCGCGTAGACGCGCCGAAAGTCGACCGACATCGGTAAGGCGTTCTGATTGTTGGGCAAGCCCTCGAGGACGGACGCGGGGCCGTCGCCGTAGAGCCCGCCGCCGACGCCGGCGCCGAAGACGAGCATCGGAGACGCCTCGGCATGGTCCGTGCCTGCCGCGCCGTTCTGGTTGATGGTGCGCCCAAACTCCGAGAACGTCATGGTCAACACGCGGCTACCCTCGGCCTCGAGGTCGGCGTAGAAGGCCTTGACGGACTCCGCGATCTGGCGGAGCAGCCCGGGCTGACGGTCTAGCTGATTCGAGTGTGTGTCGAAGCCGCCGATGGACACGGCGTACATCTTGGACGGCAGCCCGCCCTTGATGAGCCGGGCGACGGACGCGAGCGACGAGGCGAGGCCGCCGCCCGGGTATCCAGCCTCGGCGTTGTTGTCGCCAGCCTGAGAGGCGTTGTACACGGACTCGCGATAGCGGAGACCCGAGTTGTAGATCTCGCGCACGAACCGAAGCTCGTCTCCGGCGAGAGTGTTCGGGACCGCGGATTCGTCGTAGAACTGGCCAGTCTGAGCCAGACGGTCGAACTGACTCGCGTTCGAGAAGCTCATGCCCAGCGACCCGCCCGAGCCGCGCACGAGCAAGGACGACGCGCCGCCGATCCGGATCGCGACGGGATAGGGCAGCGGATCAGAGACATGGCCGGGGAACGCGCGGTCCACGTAGCGACCCGTCCATCCACTCCCGACCATCTCGTTCGCATTCGAGGCCGAGGCCCAGACGTCGGTCGAGCGGAAGTGGGAGCGGCTGTGACTCGGATAGCCCGCCGAGTGAATCACGGCGAGGTCGCCGTCCCCCCACGTGTCTTCGAGCGATGACATGGCGCCATTGAGCCCATAGTCGCCGTCCAGCATCATCAAGGACGATCGCTGCTGTCCGATTACAGGGCGGCGGCGGTAGTACGCGTCGCTGGTGTGCGGCACGACCATGTTGAGGCCGTCGTTGCCTCCGCCGAGTTGGATGATGACGAGAACCCGATCCGTCTCCTGCTCACCGAGAGACCGCAGCAGCGCCGTGTGGGACGACGCGCGGACGGTCCGAGCGTCGGCGCCGGTCCCGAGCAGGAACGCGCCCGCCGTCGCAGCCGTCGCGCTCCCCAGGAAGTCGCGGCGGGACCAGTCGGCGTGATCGCGGTCGTGGTCGCGGCCGAAGTCGAGCGAGATGGCGCGCTTCGGTGGCGCGTGGTCGTGGTGGTCGCACATAGGCGGGAAGGCTCGTCCTCGAGGTCGCGGCCTCGAGGACAGATCTAGACGAGCTGGTACTCAGGCAGGTTGACGAAGGCGGAAAGCAGTTGCCGGAGCCGGTCGCGGGCAGAGCCCTCGGACGAGACGATGATCTCGGTCCAGAAGCCCTGGCGCTCCTCGCGCGTGTAGGACGTGGGCACGCCATCGAGGACGGTGGCCTCTGCGAGGGCGTCGGCGTCGAGGTCGGAGAGCGCGACGGGGAGCATGTGGGCGGCCAGGTCGCGCGTCAGGCGGTATGGGTCGTAGCGGTCCGAGACCTGCTCTACCAACGGTAGCGGGTCGTAGGTCGGGAAGACGTCGCTTCCGAAGACCGCGTCGTCGGCCAAGCCGCGGCGCTCGGGGATGGTGCCGGTCGTGACCCAGGCGCGGTACTCGAGCGGGTCGTCGTAGCCGGGCCAACCCTCGACGCTCGGCGGGTTCAGGACCTCCTGCCCGATGGACTGGCTGGCGACGCGGAAGCGCTCGAGGACGGCCTGCGACGGCGTCAAGGCCAGTTCTCGCGTGAGCCCGATCAGCAACTCCATCGGCGACTTGAGGCGTGCGCCGACCACCGCGGCGTCGTAGAAGTGGGCGCTCGATAGGAGCGCTCGGAGGGCGGCCTCGAGGTCGAAATCGGTCTGACGTAAGACGCCAGCCAGCGCATCGACCACGCCTTCGTTCGGCACGGGGTGGACGAACCACGCGTACAGCTTGCCCGCCAGGAAGTGAGCGACGGCATCGCCGCGCTGGGAGAAGATCAGGTCGGCGACATCGTCGGCGTCCCAGGCACCGGTTTGCCCGAACAGCGTCTTGCTGCCGCCGTCATGGCGTCCGCTCTCGAAGCGGCCTCGAATGCGACCCTCATCGACCGTCCAGCCTGTTAGCGCTCGGGCGGCCTCGATGACGTCTTGCTGCGTGTAGTTGGCCGAGCCGTCCGGGGCCGTAATGCCCATCGAGAACAGCTCCATGATCTCACGAGCGTAGTTCTCGTTGAGGTTGCCCGCCTGGTTCTGGTCGTTGTCCAGAAACCGCAGCATCGCCGGCCGCTTGCCGATGCCCTCCAAAAGCGGCCGGAACGGCCCGATGGCGCGCTCGCGCAGGAACGTCAGGTAGTCGACGGAGAAGGCCGCGTGGTAGTAGACGGACTGGCCGGTCGCGAAGTGGTCGTGCCAGAAGAGAGCCATCTTCTCGCGCAGCCCGCCGTCGGCCATCTCGGCGTACCACGCGCGCTGCCACTCGTAGAGCCGCAGCGTGTTATCGCCGCCGTTTCCGGTCGTGGAGTTGGCCCACCGCGGCTCGTCGGGCAGCGGCCTCGAGGTCGCGTCCTCGAGGATGGCCGTCACGGCGCGGTCGGCAGAGCCCGCAACGAGCGCACCGACGACGTCCGGCCTCGAGGCACCGAAGTGGGTGCGGCGGACGAGGTGCGCAGCCTGGGCAGCGGTCCACGGTCCGGCGTACGGAGTCAGGTCCGCGCGAGCCGCCGCGTGGCGGAGGACGGGTTGAGACCTCGTCAGAAAAGCGCGTCGGTTCATGGTCGAAGAGCGTCGGAGACGGAGCCTGTCTCCGCCGTCCACTCAAGCTATCGGCGAGTCCGGCGGTGACGTAACCCGCGCACCGCCGCCGCCCTCCCTCCAACCCGCACCCGCCGACCTCGAGGACGACAAAAATGCGCCCTGTGAGTCCAGAATTGCGGTTGTGACTCCAGAGCGACCTCGAGGATGCGAGCGGACCTCAGGCAATCATCAGACGAGAAGAGCACTTCGGCGTGACGTGGGGACTGCCCGTTGTCTGCGGTGCTGCGTATTCGCTCGTTGACCGTATGTCTCTTTCCCGAGACTCGTCCTCGAGGACGCTACGCTCAGAAGCCATCCGCCGGTCGGTCTTGGTCAGGATGAGCGCGCCTCTGTGGCCGCATCCTGCTCCCGCTGAGCGGTGAGGATCCGGCCGATGTTACCCTCGATCCAATCCGCCAGTCCGGCGACGTGAGGAATCAGCTCGCGCCCCAATGGGGTCAGGCTGTATTCAACATGGGGCGGTACGACGGGCCGGGCGTCGCGGTGCACGAACCCGTCTCCCTCGAGGTCCTGGAGCGTCTTCGACAGCATCCGCTCACTGATCCCCTTCACGCGGCGCCGAAGCTCACCAAACCGGTACGTCTCACCCGACAGTGCGAGGAGCACGACGACGCCCCAACGATTCGTCGCCCGCCGAAGCACGGCGCGAGAGGGACAATCGGCACTGAGGACGTCGCCACGCCTGACGGCGGCGGAGAGACGTCCGGTCGAGGCCGATGTGTCCAGATTCTGAGAATGAGAGTCTGACAAGGGTACTTACGGTTTTGTGTGTACTTCCGAAAAGTAAGAATGTCTTCTATCCTCTCCAACCCCACTGATTCACCATCCTACCCTCCTATGTACGCGATCACCGGTGCTACCGGCCACCTCGGCCGCCTCGTCATCGACCACCTGCTCAAGACCGTCTCCGCCGGCCAGATTGTCGCCATCGCCCGGAGCCCGGAGAAGGCGTCCGACCTCGAGGAGCGCGGCGTGACCGTCCGCGAGGGCGACTACGACCGGCCCGAGACCATGGTCTCCGCGCTGAAGGGCGTCGGGCGGCTGCTTCTCATCTCCGGTAGCGAGATCGGACAGCGGGTTCAGCAGCACAAGGCCGTCCTCGAGGCCGCGAAGGAGGCCGGGGTGGGGCTCGTCGTTTACACGAGCATCCTCCACGCCGATACCTCCGAGGTCAGCCTCGCAGAGGAGCACCGCCAGACGGAGGCGGCTCTGGATGCGAGCGGCATTCCGTACGCGCTCCTCCGCAACGGCTGGTACACGGAGAACTACACGGCGTCGATCGGCGCGGCCGTCGAGCACGGAGCCGTGATCGGAAGCACGGGCGACGCCCAGGTCACACCGGCCACACGCGACGACTATGCCGCCGCTGCCGCAGTGGTCCTCACATCCGACGACCCGGCCGGCGAGATCTACGAACTGGCGGGCGACGAGGCCTTTGCAATGGCGGACTATGCCGCCGAAATCGCACGGCAGACCGAGAAGGAGATCGTCTACCGCGATCTCCCAGAGGCGGACTACAAGGCCGCGCTCGAGGGCGCGGGCCTGCCCGCGCCCGTCGCCGGCATGATCTCCCAGGCCGACGCGGCTGCGCGCGACGGCGCTCTCTACGACGACAGCTATACGCTGAGTGGCCTGATCGGTCGCCCGACGACCTCGCTCGAGGCCGCCATCGCGCAGGCACTCACGGGCTAGCTGCCAGGAGCCTCCGTCCGCCCTCGAGGTCGCGACTTTCGGCGTCACGTCGGCCTCGAGGACGCGACCTGTGGCATTGCTTCGGCCTTGAGGTCGAGTCCTTTGGCACTTATCAGGCGCGGAGGAAAGTCACGGCTGGTCGGGGCAGCAACTCAGCGCGTCCGGTTCGTACCTATTCGCTCATCAACGCGAATGAGTTTATCCGACGCGTCGGACTGTCAAGAGCGTGACGTCGTCAAAGTCGGCCCCACCTGCGACGTGCTCGGTGAGCGCTGCATCGACGCGGTCCAGGAGTGTGTCTGCTGAAGCCGCCGGTTGGGTCACGAGATCCAGCAGTCGGTCCTCGGAGAAGAACGAGCCGTCAGGCGCCTGGGCGTCGGTCACTCCGTCGGTGAAGACGACCAGCGTCTCGCCCGGCGCGAGCGTCGACTCGGCGGCCTCGAAGCTGAGTCCCGGCAGCAGGCCCAGCGCGGGGCCGGTCGGCTCGAACCGCTGGCGGACGCCATCGAGGGCGACGACCGCAGGCGCCTCGTGCCCGGCGTTGACGTAGACGAGCCGCCCCGAGGCCGGGTCGAGGACGCCCAGGAAGACCGTCGCGAACATGTTGGCCGCGCCGTGGGTCGTCGCGATGTAGTCGTTGACAACGCGGGCCGTGTATAGCACGTGGTCGGCGTCGGAGCGACCAGGCGGGCGATGCTGGGCCGTCGAGCGAATCAGGCTCCGGAACAGCGCCATGAACAGCGCAGCGCCGACGCCCTTATCGCACACGTCAGCCACGACGAGCGCGATGCGCGGGGCCTCGCCCTCGATGGGGAAGGCGTCGTAGAAGTCGCCCGCGACCTCGCGAGCCGGGCGGAAGCGGGCGGCGAGGTCCCAGCCGGGCGCCTCGGGAAGCGACTCAGGAAAGAAGCCCGCCTGGATGCGGCGGCCGATCTCGAGGTCGGCCGCAAGGCCCTCGGTGTAGGCCCGCTGGCGGTCGTGGAGCCGCTTGAGCGCCAGGCTGGACTCGACGCGGGCCCGCAGGATGGCGACCTCGAACGGCTTCGGGAGGTAGTCGGCCGCGCCCAGCTTGATGCACCGCACGACGCTGTCCATCTCGCCGACGGCCGAGATCATCACGACGGGGATGTGGCGCGTGGCCTCGTCAGCCTTAAGCCGTTCGAGCGCCTCGTAGCCGTTCATCTCGGGCATCATGATGTCGAGCAGCACCAGGTCGAAGTCGCCTTCGGCCACGGCTGTCAGCGCCTCGCGCCCATCGCACGCCACTTCGACGACGTAACCCCGCTTCTGGAGCCGCCGCGAAAGCATGTCCCGGTTCATCTCGTTGTCGTCGACGACCAGGATTCGGCCGGCGTGTGGGTCCGTCATGGGGTCGGTGCGCAAAGCAGGCGGTTCAGGTACGGAATCACGTCCTCCGCGGCCGTCTCCCCCGCACGGACCAGATCGGGGATGCGGTGGGCGTCTCGGATCGTCACCGGTCCCTCGAAGTCCGGCATGATGGGGACGATCTCGGCGTGGTGAGCCGCGCTGTAGAACGCGTAGGTGGACCGGATAAGGTGGTTCACCGTGATCGCAGTCGTCCGCCCGACGAGTCCGGCGAACGTCTCGATCGCGGTGCCAGGATGGTTCTCGAAGCCCATCGCGATGATGACCCCGCAGCCCTCGCGGATGGCGACGTCGATGGGGAGCGGATTCGAGGTGCCGCCGTCGATGAGCAGCCGGTCGCCGACGGGCCACGGGCGAAGCAGCAGCGGCAGCGCGATGCTGGCCCGGATGGCGTCTCGGAGCCGTCCTTCGGTCAGCACAACGGTCTCGGCGGTGTGGAGGTCCGAGGCGACGAGGTGGAGCGGGATGCGGGTGTCGGCGAACGTGGCGTCGCCATAGACATCGGCGAGCGCGGCGTCGAGGGCCCGGTCGTCGATGAGACCGAGCCGCTCGGAGAACCCGAACACGCGCGGGAAGGCAAGTTGGAGCAGGGTCCGGTAGCGGACCTTCGAGAACACGTGGCCCCACATGCCGACTGTGAACGCCTCGGCTTCGTCGGGATCGCGGTCGAGCGCGATCATGGTCGTGTAGAGGCTGCCCCCGCTGCACCCCACGACGAGGTCGGGCCGGATGCCGGCGCGGTCGAGTGCTCGCCACAGACCGATCCCGGCCGCGCACTTGATCCCGCCCGACCCGATCACGAGGCCAACCTTGGGCCGCGCCGCCTCTTGCCTGGCCGCCTCCGTCGCCGAATCTCGCGTCATCCGGCGGAGGGCGCCGAGGCCACGAGGCTCTTGAGGTAAGGGAAGACCTCCTCAGCGGCGCGCTCGCCCTGCTCGATCACGTACGGGATCTTGCTGGTCGAGAAGAGCCCCACGCGTTGCTCGAACTCTGGCATGACGGGCAGGATCTCGGCGTGGTGAGCCAGATTGTGGAAGGCGTAGTTGGCGCGGTACAGGTTGTTCGTGTAGACGCTCGTGACCTGGAACGCGAACTTCAGCACCGACGAGACCTTCTTCGGGTACTCGGCCTCAAAGCCCATCGTCAGGATCACGTCGGCCCCCTCGCGGATCGCCACGTCGACCGGCATTGGGTCGCTCAGGCATCCGTCGCACAGAGGCCGCCCATTGACAGGCCAGGGCTTCCAGACGAACGGAACGGCGATGCTGGCACGGACGGCGTCGAGGATGGAGCCCTCGGAGAGCACGACGCGCTCGCCGCTCTCGAAGTCCGTCGCGACGATGTGGAGCGGGATGCGGGCGTCGGAGAAGGTGGCGCCCTTCCAGACGTTGCGGAGCGCAGCCACCATGGGCCGGTCGTCGACCATGCCGAACGAGCCGTCGAACTTGAACAGCTTGGGGAAGGCGGCGCTGAGCAGGCCGCGCGTGTCGCGCTTGGTCGTCAACTCACGCGTCCAGAGTCTGCGCGTGAGCGCCTCGGTCTCTTCCAGCGATACGCCTAGGGCGTGCGTCGCCGCGTAGAGGCTGCCGCCGGAGCAGCCGACGAGGAAGTCGACCGTGATCCCCTCGCGCTCGAGCACGCGCCGCAGCCCGATGGCGGCGGCGCACTTGACGGCTCCGGAGCCGATGACAAGGGCGACGCGGGTCTTGGTCTTCTGCTCCATCGGGTTACTCGGCGTAGCTGGCCGTAGCCGCCTCAACATCGGGGTAGAGGCGGAGGATGCTCGTGAAGCCGGACAGCTGGAGCACCTTCATCACCTTCGGGTCGACGGCCGCCAAGCGGAGGTCGCCGCCGCTGCGGCGGGCGTCCTTCATGGCACCCAGCAGCGAGCGGAGCCCGGCGCTGGACGTGTAGCCGACCTCGCTCATGTCAGCCACGAGTTGAGAGTGGCCATCGGCGATGGCGCCCTGGAGCGCGTTCAGCAGGCCGTCCGCGGTCACGGTGTCGACGTTGCCGATGATGCGGGCGACGGCCACGTCCCCCTGGGGGGCAATGGTAACGTCGAGGTCGTGGGAGTAGGAGCTCATGCGTGGGGGGACGGTCGGTGTTTGACGAGCGTGAGTCGGTTGCCGCCGCCGGGGACGGCGTCGTGGCGCACCTCGTCCATGGTTTCTCGGATCAGATGCCAGCCGAGACCGCCGATGGGGCGGCTCATGGCATCGGAGCCGAGGTCCGGTGCCGGGGCAGACGCGGGGTCGAACAGAGGGGCCTCGTCAGTGAGCGACACGACGACGGAGCGGTCGGTGATCCCGACCTGAAGGGTCAGGGGTCCGGGAGAGCGGCCTGCGTATCCGTGCGTGATGACGTTGGTAGCGGCCTCTTCGGTCGCCAAGTGGAGCGTAAACAAGAGGTCCTCGTCGCAGCCTGCCTCGGTGACGGCTTCGTCGAGGGCGACGAGAAGATCGGACAGGCCGGCGAGGGTCGCCGGGCGCGTGATCTCGCTGGACGGAGCGGCCTCCGCGCTCATGCTGCTGCGAGCTGACCCTCGATCTTGCCCAGGAGTCGCCTAAGCTCGACGGGCTTCGTGTCGAAGTCGTCGCAGCCCGCCTCACGGCATCGGGCCTCATCTCCGCTCATGGCGTGGGCCGTGAGCGCGATGATGGGGATACGGGCCGTCGCGGGATCCGCCTTGAGACGTCGCGTGGCTTCCCACCCATCGAGGACGGGAAGACTCATGTCCATCAGTACCAAGTCGGGCTGCTCGGTCCGAGCCATGTCGACGCCCGCACCGCCGTCAACGGCAATCGAAACGGTGTAGCCTTTTCGTTCGAGGCGGCGAGACAACATGTCTCGGTTCATCTCATTGTCTTCGACGAGGAGGAGCCTGGGCATCACTACAGAAACTGGGAGATCGTACATCAGAATGGAGTCGGCAGGAAACGTACGAATCGCAGGAAGGCACGGCCTGTTTTAGCCAGCGCCTTCGCCCCCGCGAGCGACCGTCTGCCCGGCATCTGCTTTCGCATCTAGCAGGGACTATGCGGGTTGTGCTTGAAGCGCTCGGCGGACCTCAGCGAGAACGTCGCTCTGTTCGTCGCGACCTTTCTGGAGCACCCGTCGGACATGGCCATCGAGCCGAAGACGCTCGTCCTGGGAGAGGTCCTTGGCCGTGAGCACGATCACTGGGGTGTTCTGCGGAAGCACATCGAGAATGTCGAAGCCCGTGCCGTCTGGCAAGAGCAGGTCGAGCAGGACCAGCGCGGGAGCTGCGGAGAGCGCTGCGGTGGCCTCCGCGACCGTCGTCGCCACTCGGACGGTCCATCCTTCGCGCTCGAGGCCGCGGCAGAGCAAGTCGCGCGTCCGCTCATCGTCCTCGATGACCAGCACGCCGCCTGCGCGCGCATCCTCGCTGGGCGATGGAAGCAAACGGTGCACCGTCTCTACGAGCGCGGACCGCTCGAACGGCTTGGTGATGTAGGCCGCCGCCCCAAGCGACGAGCCCAGCGCTCGGTCGTCGCTGATGGAGGCGAGTACGACGGGAATGGCAGCGGTTTCGGGGTCCGACTTGAGTTCCCGGAGGACCGTCCATCCGTCGGTCCCTGGCATCAGGACGTCAAGCGTGACCAGGTCCGGAGACAGCTCGCGAGCCATTCGAAGCCCCTCCGCGCCGCCAGAGGCCTCGGCTGTGCGAAGGCCCGCCCGTCGCAGGGTCTGCGCGAGGATGTCGCGGCTGTGCTCATCGTCGTCGATCACGAGCACGAGGGGAGCGTTTGCGTCTGGAGCTCGCACCGTGCGAGAAGGAGTGGGGTCAGGTGCCAGCGTCGCCACGTCGCGTGCGATACGGACGGTGAACACGGTGCCCACGCCCGGCTCACTCGTCACCGTCACGTCGCCGCCAAGCAAACGCGCGAACCGCCGGCTGATCGTCAGTCCCAGACCCGTGCCCCCGTACTTCCGCGTCGTCGACGCGTCCGCCTGCACGAACGGCTGGAACAGCTTCGCCACCTGCTCCGCCGTCATCCCGATGCCCGTGTCAGTCACCTCGAACACCACCGTCTCGCCGCGCGACCCGGACCGCGGACCGACCTCGAGGTCGCCCGTCCCTCCGTCGCCGGCCTCGAGGGCGCTTCCGGCCTCGACGTAGCCCGAGAGCGTCACCGTCCCCTCGTGCGTGAACTTGCACGCGTTCGAGAGAAGGTTCAACAGGATCTGGCGCACCTTCGTCAGGTCCGACGACATCGCATCCGGCAACCCCTCCGACGCCACCACGAGCGCGTTGCCGTTCTGGTCCGCCAGAGGACGGATCGTCGCCACCGCCGACTCGATCATCTCGCGCGTGCTGAACGGCTCGGCGTGGATCTCCATCTTGCCCGCCTCCACCTTCGAGAGGTCTAGCACGTCGTTGATGAGGCCCAAGAGATGCTTGCCGGCCGAGCGGATCTTGTGGAGGTCGGGGATGAACTCCTCGGCGCCCTCGTCCTCGGCGTCCTCGGCGAGCATCTCGGAGTAGCCGATGATGGCGTTGAGCGGCGTGCGGAGCTCGTGGCTCATGTTCGCCAGGAAACGACTCTTGGCCTGATTGGCCTCTTCCGCCTCCTCGCGCGCCATCTCCGCCGTCCTGCGCGCGTCCTCGGCAGAGGTGTTGGCGGCGGCCAACTCGAGGCCGTGTGCCTCGATCCGAGCGTTCTGCGTCTTGAGTTCGCGGCCCCGCATAACCGCCATCTTGGTGACGGTTCGTTGGGCGAGCGAGATCAGCAGGCTGTACAACCCGATGCTCACGAGCGAGATGGCGATCGTGGCCCCGTTCGAGTCGAGCACCACCTCGAGGCCGAACACCGTCAGCGCGGCGACGCCGGCGATGAGGTTGGCGGCGAGCGTGCCCAGCGCCATCCGCCATCCACCCACCGAGGCGCCCGTGCTCACGATGATCACGACGGCTGCGGCCATCAAGATCGGCTGGAGCCCGAGGAACCCCATCGTGGCGCCCATCAGGATGTTGTCGACGTAGAGGTTGCGGTGCTCGGCGCCGCGCTGGGCGTCGTACGGGAGACGAGAGGTGATCGCGTAGAGGAGCGGCGGCCAGGCGAGGCACATCACCCCGATTCCTATGAGCCAGCCAACGGACTCGCCACGCGGAATGAGGACGGACGCGCTCATGAAGATGAGCGAGAAAAACGACATCGACCGGACCGGGTAGTTGTTCGAGACCAGCGGATGGACTCGCTCGGGACCGAGGGCCCGGAAGATGTGGTCGAGCGGATTACTCATGTAGGGTGGGGAGTGCGCGGCGGACCTCGGCGAGGACGTCGCGCTGGCCATTCCGGCCTTTTTGGAGTACGCGCCGGACATGGCCGTCGAGACGCTGGCGGTCCTCTTCGGAGACGTCCTTTGCGGTGAGCACGATCACGGGCGTCCCGTCAGGAATCGCATCGAGGATGTCGAAGCCGGTTCCATCGGGAAGCAGGAGGTCGAGTAGAACGAGGTCGGGGACCTCCTCGCGGAGGCGCACTTCCGCCTCGCTCGTTGTGGCGGCCTCGAGGACGGAGAGGCCCTCTCGCTCGAGGCCGCGTCGGAGCAGCTCTCGCGTCTGCGCGTCGTCCTCGATGACGAGGACGGTGGCTGCCGATCGGTCGCTCGAGGCGTCGTTGGAGGCAAGGTGGGTGCGGACCGTGCGGACGAGCGCCTCTCGGTCGAACGGCTTCGCGACGTACCCTGCCGCTCCGAGCGCGTAGCCCAGTGCCTGGTCGTCGGTGATCGAGGCCAGTACAACCGGAATGTGCTCCGTCGCCGGGTCAGACTTGAGCATTCCTAGCACGGCCCACCCGTCGACGCCGGGCATCAAGACGTCGAGCGTGATGAGGGACGGACTGTACTCGCGGGCTAGCGCGAGGCCGGCGTCGCCGTCTGCGGCCTCGAGGGCGCGGAGTCCGCTGCGACGGAGCGTCCGTGAGAGCACGTCGCGACTGGCAGCGTCGTCGTCGATGACGAGCACCAACGGGGCATCGTCCGGGACGTCGGGTTCGCTGGTTGAGGGCGCCTCACTCTGCATCCCGTCTGTGGCCTTGACGTCGCGTGCGATACGGACGGTGAACACGGTGCCCACGCCCGGCTCACTCGTCACCGTCACGTCGCCGCCAAGCAAACGCGCGAACCGCCGGCTGATCGTCAGTCCCAGACCCGTGCCCCCGTACTTCCGCGTCGTCGACGCGTCCGCCTGCACGAACGGCTGGAACAGCTTCGCCACTTGCTCCGACGTCATTCCGATGCCCGTGTCAGTCACCTCGAACACCACCGTCTCGCCGCGCGACCCGGACCGCGGACCGACCTCGAGGTCGCCCGTCCCTCCGTCGCCGGCCTCGAGGACAAGTCCTGCCGTGACTGCGTCGCCGGCCTCGAGGTCGCCGTCGCCCTCGAGGACGCTTCCGGCCTCGACGTAGCCCGAGAGCGTCACCGTCCCCTCATGCGTGAACTTGCACGCGTTCGAGAGAAGGTTCAACAGGATCTGGCGCACCTTCGTCAGGTCCGACGACATCGCGTCCGGCAACCCCTCCGACGCCACCACGAGCACGTTGCCGTTCTGGTCCGCCAGAGGACGGATCGTCGCCACCGCCGACTCGATCATCTCGAGCGTGCTGAATGGCTCGGCGTGGATCTCCATCTTGCCCGCCTCCACCTTCGAGAGGTCCAGAACGTCGTTGATGAGGCCCAAGAGATGCTTGCCAGCCGAGCGGATCTTGTGGAGGTCAGGGATGAACTCCTCGGCGCCCTCGTCCTCGGCGTCCTCGGCGAGCATCTCGGAGTAGCCGATGATGGCGTTGAGCGGCGTGCGGAGCTCGTGGCTCATGTTCGCCAGGAAACGACTCTTGGCTTGATTGGCCTGCTCGGCCTCGATCCTGGCATAGTCAGCCTCCTCTCGAGCACGCTCCGCGACACCTCGCGCCTCGCGTAACTCGTTGGACTGCGCCTGTAAATTCTGGATCGAGGAGCTCGCCAGGTCCATGGCCTGCGCCGTCCGCCGCCGGAGCTTCTCGGTGTACTCAGCCGACTGAGACATGTAGACGCCGACCAAAAACAGGATCCCGGTCTTGGCGATCTCGCCCGGCCACGCGATGTCCCACCCCTGGACGAGCCACACCCAGAGTAGCAGCCCGAGGTACAGGGACGGCATCAGTACTGCGAAAAACAGGGTCTGGCGGTGGCTGTACACCACTTGGTCGGCCACCCGGAGCAAGAGGAAGAAGTAGAGCCAGCTCTCGGTCACACCCGTCAGCGCGACGGCCCCGACGAGCACCCACACGTCGATCACCAAGAAGGCCAGCGCGAGATCGAGCCGAGCGTCGACGCGGTAGAACCGCCGGAGCGCCAGCCACGACCCGGCTAGGTAGAGCTCGACGAGGAGCGCGAACCACCCCAGGGCCTCCCAGTCGATGCCTCCCAGCAGGAGCGCATTGTGAATCGGGATGGTGACCAGCAGCAGGTTGAACCCGACCACGCGGTTGAACGGGACAACGCGCGTGTTCAGCCGGATCTTCCGCCGCCGCTGCTCGGCATCTCGCTCGGCCGGGTCAACGGTGAGGTCTTGGGCCGAGAAAGAAGAGCGATCAGGCATTCGGAAAGCGATCCGGACGGCGGGGCTGGAAGCTAGGTCCAGATCGCCCCTGTCCACTCCGAGGCGCCGACGTTCGCCGGGCTCTCCCCCGCTCGTCCGAACCCGCGGTAAGCCCATCGCAGAGGGCCGATGTCCTGTTACGACCTCGAGGGTTCAGGCTCGGCCTCGAGGTCGAGTCCTTCGGCAAGCGCCATGAACCGGTCGTGCAGTGCCGCCCGCTGATACTGCAATCCGGAGACGCGCCCACCCTGCCGCCACCGGTCGAGGCGGACGCGGATCGCCCGCCAGGTGGCTTGGATGACCTCGGTAAACAAGAGCACGGCCGCGCCGCCGAACGCGCTCGAGATCGCGACCACCACCCCGATGGCCCACGGCGCGCGCGGCAGTGCAACGCCGGCCATCAGGTGGACGCCCTGGGCGGCGAGCACGCCCGCAATGATCCAGGCGAGCGGAAAGAGCGTCAGCCCGCCGAAGAGCTTGACCGTCGCGGTGTCCTTCTCTGTCTTTGCGACCGCTTCGCGATGACCTTGAGGAGCCAGTACGGCGGGCACGTTCACAACGGCGCCGACCAGCAGCAGCGGCGGCAGCAGCGCCGCGATCAGCACCGCCTGCAACACCGCGCCGACGACGCGCGCCGGCGAACCCACCAGCGGTGGCTGGTCGAGGTCGGCGTCATCCATGCCCATCGAGCGCAGGCCCGTGTCGTAGACCTCGAGGTCGGACCGCAGCGACGCGATCTCGTCCGGGTGCGTCTCGCGGCGGACCTGATAGCCGTGCCAGATCTGGGCGAACCCGGCCGCCCTCGAGGCGACGGTCTCCGGCGACGGGCGTTCGCCCCGTCGGGCCGCGGCCTCGGCCTCGATGAGCGCGCGGGTCCGGTGCATCGAGCGCGTGGAGCGCCCAGTCCTCCGTCGGGCGCACCGTCCGAGTCAGCGCGTCCTCGACGGCCTCGGTCAGGGCGTCCACGTCCTCGAGGTCGAGAGCATCGAGGTCGAGGGGCGCGTGGTACTGGACCAAGACGTCGGTCCGGAAGACATCTTTGTCCTGGTAGTGCAGCCCGACCGGCACGATGGCGGGCGGCGGCGAGCCGGCCGACGTGGCCTGTAGCGCCTGGAGGTAGAGCCGCGCGCGCGCCGGAGCGCACCTCGGATAGGTGCGGCTGGTCGTGGCTGACACCCTCTGGAAACAGTGCCGAGTACGAACCGCTCGCGATCTCGCTGGCCAGCGCGCCCAGGCTCTTGGCGTTTGCGGCGCGACGCTCCTCGACGCTCATCCCCTCCTGGTCCACGGCCCGGTAGATGGGGACCGTTCCCAGTCCCCTCATCATCGGCCCGACGATGGGCCACCGGAGCAAGCCGTCGCGCGCGCCGAAGACGACTTGGCCCGGAAACGACGACAGGATCAGCGCCGGGTCAATCAGCCCGTTCGGGTGCCAGGCGACGAGAAGCCCGCCGCGGTCGAGCGGGATGTGATCTGTGCCATCGACCACCACCTCGCGGTAGAACAGCTTGACGATCGTGCGGACGATGCCGCGCAGAAATCGATAGAGTCGAGGCAACTGGTCCATCTCCAAGGCTACCACCGCCGGACTCGAGGATCGCGACTGGAGACTCAGTCCTCGTCCTCGAGGACGTCTACCCGTCGTTACTCCGCGTTGCCGCGGTACTCGTCGAACCAAGCGAGGATGTAGGCCACCTTGGCCGCGAGTTGGCTCGGCCGGTTGGCGATGTTGTGCGAGGCGCCGGGAATCTCGACGTACGCCGTCGGGACGTCACGCAGGCGGAGCGCGTGGTAGAGCTGAAGAGCCTCCGAGGGCGGCGTCCGGCGGTCGTCGGTCCCGACCATCACCATCGTCGGCGTGTTCACGTTGCCGACGACCGAGATCGGCGAGTCTTGCCAGTACGCCATCGGGTTCTCCCATGGCTGGCCGGGGTAGCGATAGTCGGCAGTAGCCGTAGTAGTTGTCGGCCACCAGCGTCTTCGAGATCCAGTTGACGACCGGCTTGACGACAGCCGCCGCCCGAAACCGGTCGGTGTTGCCGACCATCCAGGCTGTCATGACGCCGCCAGCACTCCCGCCAGTCACGTAGAGCGAGTCCGCGTGGACGCCGCCGGCCGCGATCACGGCGTCGACGCCGGCCATGACGTCGTGGTAGTCGTTGCCCGGGTAGTCGTGGTAGAGCAGGTCAGCGAAGGCTTCGCCGTAGCCGGTGCTTCCGCGCGGGTTCGGGTAGAACACGACGTAGTCGTCGGCGGCGAAGAGCTGAACCTCGGCCGAGAACTGCGGTCCGTAGGCTGAGATCGGCCCGCCGTGGTTCTCGACCAACATCGGGTACTGCCGTCCTGGCTCCGCGTTGGGCGGCCGACGACCCAGCCCTGGATCTCGAGTCCGTCCGGCGCCTGCCACGTGATCTCCTCGACCGCGCCCAACGTCCGGTGTGGCAACAGGTCCCCGTTCAGATCGGTGAGCACGCGCATCTCTCCGTCCTCGAGGACGGCCACGTCCGACGGGCGCAGGGCCGTTCCATGCGTGAACGCGACCACGCCGTCGGCGAGACCGAGTACGTCCCGCTCGTGTACGGCCGCCCGATGGCGAGCCCGCCCAAGGCATCGGTGAGCTCGGTCACGTCGCCCTCGAGGTCGATGTGCATCAGCTTGGTCATGCCGCGCTCGAGAGTTGTGGCGTAGAGTCCGTCTCCGTCGGCGTCCCAGGTGATGTTGCCGAGGCTCACGTCGAGGTTGCCGGCGATCACGCGCGGAGCGCCGCCCTCGAGGTCGCGGACGGTGAGCCGGGTGTTCTGGAACGTGCGGACGCGGTCGTCAAAGCCGAGATAGGCCACGCGCCGGCCGTCGGGCGAGACGGTCGGGCTGTGGTCGGGGCCGGCGCGGGCGGTGAGCGCGACCACTGTCGTGTCCTCGAGCGCAACGCGGTGCACCTCGGAGGCGCGGAAGTCGAGCTCCCAGTTTTCCTGGCGGTTGGCCGAGAAGACCAGGCCGCTGCCGTCGGGGAGCCAGTCGAAGTCGGAGCCGTGCTGGTAGTCGCCGGCGGTGACCTGGCGCGGTGTGCCGCCCTCGGCCGGGACCACGAACAGGTGGCGGAAGCCGGGCTCGATGTCGCCGGACCCGTCGGCCTCGTGGTTGACGCGGCGGATCACGCGCGGCTTGTCCGCCCACTCCGCGCCGCGCGGGGCCGTCGGAAGCGAGACCTCGAGGGTCGGGTAGGGCTCGGGGACCAGCATCGAGAAGGCGAGCATCGTCCCATCGGGCGACCACGCGAGTCCGCTCGGCGACCGCTCGAGCTGCGTCAACCGCGCCACTTGTCCTGTGTCCTGCCAGCGGACGTAGAGCTCGGCGCCCTGGTCTGTCCCTGCTACATACGCCACGCGGTCTCCGCTCGGCGACCACCGCGGTGACGACTCGCCGGCCTCGCCCATCGTCAGCTTGCGGTGATTGGTCCCGTCCGTGTTCACGGTCCACAACGACCGACGTCGTCGGTCCGTCATCCGGTCCATTCCCGCACGAACGTAGACGATGGCGTCACCGTCGGGCGAGATCTGCGGGTCCTCGGCCCACTCCAGTTCGAACACGTCCTCGAGGGCGAACCGCTCCTGAGCGAGCGAGGGGACGGCGAGAAAGGCGAAGGCGACGATGAGCAGGCGCACGGCGTGAGGGGAAGTCGTCACGAATGATAAAGCCGTCCTCCGTCCCGGCCTCGAGGTCGCTACCGCACGCCGCCAAAGGCTGCGAAGACGCTCGTCTTGTGCAACACCTCGACGTGCTGGAAGCCGACGCGGCGCAGCAGGTCGGTCTGGTAGAGCGCCGAGCGCGGCGTGTCCTCCTTGTCGACGTACGCGAACACGCGATCCCGAAACGCCTCGTCCTCGAGGTCGACGAGATAATCGCCGTAGCGCGACCACATCAGCGACTGCACGGACGGGAGGTCGTGAGAGACGAGATCAGAGAGCCAGAACGAGCCGCCCGGACGGAGCGACCGGTATACGGACTCGAAGACCGCCTCCCACTCGGCGTCGGTCCGCAGATGGTGCATTGCGGCGCCCGTGACCACGACATCGTAGCGTCCGGCCTCGAGGTCGAGGTCTCGGATGTCGGCCTGAATGGCGCGCACCGGCCTCGAGGTCGCCGCCTCGATGCGCTCGAGGGCGCGGTCCAGCATCGGCTGGCTCAAGTCCACGAGATCGACCTCGAGGTCGGGGATCTGTTGGAGCAGGCGGAGCGCGTAGTTGCCGGCGCCGCACCCGATGTCGAGCAGCCGCGTCGCGTCCGGCGTGCACGCCTCCGCCGCCTCAGCGATCAGCTCGAGGACGAGCGGCGCGTCGATGGTCGTCGCCTGCCCGACCTCGAGGCTGGAGAACCGCTCGACGTCGGCATCGAAGCGGGCGCGGATCTCGTCGACGGTGGACTTGAGAGCCATCGGTACGTGGAGTGCTACGGATTTCCCCCGAGGCCGCTGCCGCTGCATCACGACCTCGGTGTCGTCGAACCTCACTCGCAGCCAGTCTCCTTCGACCTCGAAGCCGAAGACCTGCTCGTAGTTCGGTATGCCCGCGGCCTCGAGGTCGTCCGGGTAGATGTTGTCGCTCGCGGCGCTGTCGAATAGGAGGAACGGCCCCATTACCACGAACCGCAGCGGCACGCCGTCCGGCAAGGTCTCCATCGTCCCGTCCGGGTGAAACCGAAGCCCGACGGAGAACACGACGCCGGTCCCCTCCTCCACCATGTCTCCAACCCACGATCCGACGAGCGCTGGAGGAACACCCGATTGCTCCTCGCGGACGTAGTCCATCGTCCCTACGACCGCTCCCCCCGAATCAAGGGCGACCGTTTTCAGCGTGTCCCCCTCGATCGCGAAGCGGACCTCCACGGGGTCGCCCTCTATCCGATCGTCCTCGAGGACGATCCGCCCGTCCTCGACGCGGTAGGGCGTCACGAAGGCGTAAGCCAGCAGACTCGACGAGTACGAATCCTCCAGTACGACCGTGTCGACGAACGTCGAATCCGTGATCTGAAAGTGCTGGTAGAGCGACGTGGAGACGTAGGTCTCCGGGCCGTTCTCACCCTTGAACTCCGTCTTCGTTACCACGGTGTCGGCGTTGACCCATGTGCCGGTCACTCGGCGGGAAGCGTCGTGTCGGCGACGGCGAACAGGGCGAGGAGCGCGAGAAGCATGGTGGGAGCGAGTCGACCTCGAGGTCGTAGTGAGAGACGCGGACGCGACCTCGAGGGCGGTCGGGCCATCGAGGTTACCGTCTATCAGAAGGCATCCTGATCATCGCGAGGTCGCCGTCGCCGCTCACGCCAGTGAGTCGGAGGCGGTCGCCATCGACCTCTGCGCGGCCAACCTTCATCGCGATCAGCTTGCCCTCGTAGAACGTCAAGCCGCCCTCGTCCTCTAGCAAGAAGTACGGGCCAGCGACCTTGAACCGCAGTACATCGCCATCGAATGTCATCGTCCCATTGGGGCGGAACGTGATCCGGAAATCGACCGCAATTCCCGCGCGATCCGCGACGCGGCCGAACCACGACCCGACCAAATCCGGTGGGACTGCAGGCGACGGCCCACGGACGTAACTCGCGGGCGTCACATCGGCCGTCGCGCCGACGGGGTTGACCATCAGCGTATCGCCAACAAGGTCGAGCCGAAGACGGATGGAGTCGCCCTCGAGGACGATAAGATCGTCCTTGACATGGTAGCGATCCGTATGAGCGTAAGCCGTCATGTCGGACTCCGACCCCTCCTGCACGGTCGTGCGCACGATTGTAGAGTCGGTGACCTCGAGGTAGTCGTACAGGACCGTGTACGTGTAGACCTCTGGCCCGTCCGCGCCCATGGCCTCGACGGAGGTCGTGACCGTGTCGGCGTTAACCCATGTCCCGTAGATATCGTCAGGGGGCGTCGTGTCGGCGACGGCAAATAGAGCGAGTAGGGCAAGAAGCGCAA
The DNA here is from genome assembly GCA_963832985.1 of Rubricoccaceae bacterium. GTDB lineage: Bacteria > Bacteroidota > Rhodothermia > Rhodothermales > Rubricoccaceae > Rubrivirga. The sequence continues at coordinate 708,449 of CAWHWG010000006.1, read as the reverse complement.
GGACCATAGCGATGAGCCAACCTCGAGGTCGCGGAGAAAGAGAGGACATAGCCTCGAGGGCGCGAGCAGCTACGCGGGCTCGACGAGAACGGCCGTCGGGACCTCAGGGTGCACCACCACGCGCTCGTTGTGCTTGGTCGGGACCACGCGGCCGACGAAGTCAGGGTGGACCGGTACCTCGCGGTGGCCTCGGTCCACAAGGACCGCCAGGCGGATCGAGCGCGGACGGCCGTACTGCAAGACAGCATCGAGGGCGGCGCGGATGGTACGGCCAGTGAAGATGACGTCGTCCACCAGCAAGACATCCCGGCCCTCAGCGCTGGGAGCCCCCTCGCGGAGCGGCTCGGCCTCGAGGTCGATGTCGTCGCGGAAGGCGGCGATGGGAAGGCTGTGGCGCTCGACGGGCTGGCCGGTCGCGTCCTCGAGGGCGGCTACGAGCAGGCCCGCCAGCGTGTCGCCGCGCTCCTTGAGCCCGAACACGAGCAGGTCCTCGACGCCGCGGTAGCGCTCGATGATCTCGTACGCCAGGCGTGTCACAGTGCGATGGACGCGTTCAGGCGTCATCAGCGTGGTCTCAGGCATGGGGGCTGGCGGCGGGGGTGAGGGCCGCGCGGTACACCGTGATGGCGCGGCCGGTGAGATCGACACGGTCAGCTCGGATCCCGACCTCGACGCGTCCTCCTCGGCGCGAGGCCTGATAGCAGGTGACGGCCTCGAGGCCGAGACGGTCGGCCCAGTACGGGCCGATGGCGCAGTGCGCGGAGCCGGTCACGGGGTCCTCGGGGACGCCAGACCCCGGAGCGAAGAAGCGAGAGACCACGTCGTAGGGCGAGTCGGTGTCGGCGGGAGCCGTCAGGATGATGCCGCGTGAGCCGAGGTCCTCGACGGCCGACATCGAGGGCGCGAGCGCGCGCACCGCCGCCTCGTCCCCGAGGACGACAAAGTGGTCGAACGGCGTGCGGCCGGTCCAGACGGGCTCGACGCCGAACACCTCGACCACGCCCTCGAGGTCGGCCGCGACGGGCGGCGTCGCGGGGAAGTCCATCGTGTACAGGCCGTCCTCGACGCGACGGACTGTGAGCCGGCCGCTCCGAGTGTCGAACCGCGCCTCGTCCTCGAGGGCGTCAGACTCGAACAAGACGTGAGCAGCCGCGAGAGTCGCGTGGCCGCAGAGATCGACCTCGACGGTCGGCGTGAGCCAGCGGAGGCCGTACGCCCCATCATGCCCGGAACGACAAACGCGGTCTCCGCCAGGTTCATCTCGGCCGCCAGCCCTCGCATCCACTCCTCCGGCGCGGCGTCCTCGAGGACGCAGACCGCAGCGGGGTTGCCCGCAAACGGGCGCTCGGCGAAGGCGTCGACGACGGTGACGGTCATGGCGGGCCGACCTCGAGGTCGGATGTGGGGATAACGGGATGGAGGGATATGGGACGGAGGGATGCGGGACGAAATGATTCGATCCCCTTCCCTCAACCCCTCGCGCATCCTCCATCCCTCTAAACGCTAGGCTTCGGCCGCCTCCTTGTTGGGGCACGCCTCGCGGCGGCAGTGGCCGTACACCGTCAGCGCGTGGCGGGCGACGTCGAAGCCGTAGATATCGGCGACCGTGGTCTGGATCTCCTGCAAGCGGGGATCGCAGAACTCCATGATCTCGCCGCAGTCCTCGCAGATCAGATGGTCGTGCTGCCAGTACGCGTAGGCCCGCTCGAACTTGGCCTGCTGCTTTCCGAACTGGTGCCGGACGGCGAGATCGCACTCCATCAGCAGATCGAGTGTGTTGTAGACCGTCGCCCGGCTCACGCGGGCCCCGTCCTCCAAGAGCCGAGCGAACAGCGTGTCGGCGTCGACGTGGTCGGAGGTGGCGTAGAGCGCGTCCAAGATGGCGAGCCGCTCAGGCGTGCGGCGCAGGCCGCCCTCCTTGAGGTAGGCGGTGAACCGGTCCCGGACCTCGTCGAGTTGTCTGGCGGTGAGCGACATAGTCTAGTTGTGCCGGCGGAGCGCCCACCGAGACGCAGAGACCTCCTGGACCTCGCGCCGTTCCCGGCGCCGTCTCCCCCAGTGAGCCGAGCGAGTCCCGCAGCGACGAGCGCGACCGTCTCGGCCTCGAGGTTGGGAGCCAAGTCGTCAGGGTCAAAGTGGTTACTGACAAAGCCGGTGTCGAAGTCACCCGACACGAAGGCGGGGTGATCCATGACGAGCCGGCAGAACGGGATCGTCGTGCGGATGCCGGCCACATCGTACTCGTCGAGGGCGCGGCGCATCCGAGCGATGGCCTGGTCGCGGGTGCGGCCCCAGGTGCACAGCTTGGACACCATCGGGTCGTAGTAGACCGGCACCTCGTCCCCGTCCTCGACGCCGGCGTCGACCCGGACGCCGGGGCCAGAGGCGGGGCGATGGCGCAGCAACGGACCGGGCGCGGGCAGGAAGCCGGCCGGCACGTCCTCGGCGTAAACGCGGCACTCGATGGCGTGGCCCCAGACCTCGAGGTCGGACTGCGTGTAGCCGAGTTCCTCGCCCTCCGCGATGCGGATCTGCTCGGCGACCAAGTCGAGCCCGGTGATCATCTCCGTGACCGGATGCTCCACCTGGAGCCGCGTGTTCATCTCCAGGAAGTAGAACGGCCGGACCCCGTCGGGTCCCGGTGCATCGACCAGGAACTCGACGGTCCCGGCGCCCACGTAGTCGCAGGCGCGCGCGGCATCGAGGGCGGCTTGTCCCATCTGCGCGCGCAGCTCCGGTGTGAGTACGGCCGAGGGGGCCTCCTCGATCACCTTCTGGTGCCGCCGCTGGATCGAGCACTCCCGCTCGAACAGGTGAACCATGTTACCGTGGCCATCGACCAAGACCTGCATTTCGACGTGTCTGGGGCCGGTCAGGTACTTCTCGACGTAGACGCGGCCATCGCCGAACGCGCTCTGCGCCTCGCTGCGGGCGCGCTCGAAGGAGTTCGCAAAGTCAGCGGCCTCGAGGACGACGCGCATGCCTTTGCCGCCGCCGCCAGCAGCGGCCTTGACCAGCACCGGATACCCGATCTCGCCCGCGACCCGCTCGGCCTCGACGGGGTCCGCGATCGCGTCCGGAGTGCCCGGCGCCATCGGCACGTTCGTTTCGGCCATCAGGCGTCGCGCCTCCGTCTTGTCCCCCATCAGGTGGATCGCATCCGGCGGTGGTCCGACCCACGTCAGGCCGGCCTCGAGGACGGAGCGCGCGAAGTCGGCGTTCTCGCTCAGGAACCCATAGCCCGGATGGATGGCGTCGGCGCCGGCCTCGAGGGCGGCCTCGAGGACGCGGTCTCCCAGCAGGTAGGACTCGGACGATGGGGCAGGCCCGATGCGAACGGCCTTGTCGGCCATGCGCACGTGGAGTGCGTTGGCGTCAGCATCAGAGTAGACGGCGACTGTCGCGATGCCGCGCTCGCGGCAGGTCCGCATGATGCGAACGGCGATCTCGCCTCGGTTGGCTACGAGAAGATTTGAGATCGGCCTCGAGGACGGTCGTGTCATTGCGTCAAGGTGTGAACCGGTGGCACAGTCTCTGTGTTAGGGGAATTCCCGGTACGCATCGCTGCGCCTCTGCCGGACTGTCGCTCACATGACTGAAGTTACCGACTACTACCAACTCCTCGGAGTGCCCGAGACCGCGTCTACCGTCGCGATCAAGAAAGCATTCCGTGTCCTCGCGCGGACCTCGCACCCGGATCACAACCCGGGCGACCCCAGCGCGGAGGATCGGTTCAAGTTGATCCAGCGAGCCTACCACGTCTTGTCAGACGTAAGTCTCCGCACGACATACGATCAGGCGCGGGCTCTCTCGCTTGGAGGCTCGAGTTCTCTATTCGGAGACGAGCGCCCTCCGTACGGTCGCCAACGCCTCTGGTGGCTTCGATCCGCTCTCGTCTCTCTTTTTCGGAGAGGCGGCGAATGCGCCCTCGCAAGGGAGCCGATGCGGAAGCGCAGGTTCGCCTCACATTCGATCAGTCGCTGCGGGGCGGAACGACGGAAGTTCGACTTACCAACGGGGAATCGGCTCGCCTGACCGTCCCCAAGGGCGTTCGTCTCGGGCCTCAAGGTGCGTGTCAAAGGGCACGGCCAGACAGGGAAAGGGCGGGCTCCGCGGCGACCTCTACGTCACGTTCCGCGTCGAGCCCTCGATTCGCTACCGGCGCGAAGGCGACAACCTGCACGTGGTCGAGACGATCTCGGCCGTCGAGGCCATCGTCGGTACGCGCCGGTCCATCACGAGCGCCTACGGCCACACGATCAAGGTCCACATCCCGCCCGGCACGCAGCCCGGCGAGCGCCTTCGTCTTCGAGGGCAAGGTGTTGAGACATCGACCCGTCGCGGCGACCTGTTCGTGGAGGTGCAAGTGACGGTCCCCCGGTCGCTGACGGACGAGCAGCGGGAGGCACTATCGGAAGTGGCCAAGCAACTGGGGCTCTCTGTAGAGTCCCTTCAGGTGACCTCAGGACAAGCCCTGAGGGCGAGGCGGTGATCCAGACGGAGTGAGCGTGCGGATGGAGAGATACACCCTCCCCATCTCTCATGGCTCGCTACAAAGACCCCGTTGTCCAGAACGCATTCTCGTCTCACCTCCAACCTGGCGAACGCTCCAGACGTGGGCGTCCGGGGTGAAGCAGCCTTCGATGCTGGTCATCTTCCCTCTTTTCCTGCTCGCGATCCTCCCCGGTGCAATCGCAATGGCACTTCTAACCAAGGAATATCTCGTCGGCCTGACCGACCGACGCGTGATCGTCCTCCGCGTCAAGGGCGGGAAGGCGGAGGTCCTCGAGGTCACAGACTACGGCCTCGACGAGACCATTGCGCTCGAGGCCAAGACGGGCAAGCTGTTTGCCCACCTCACCATCGAGGACGAGGCGCGGCCGTTCCAGGCCAAGTTCCACCGCATGGGCGCCCCCGAGAACCACGAGCACGTGGCCGAGATCGTGCGCGCCCTCCGGTCGCCAGCGCGTTTGTCCATGACGGGCTGACCTACCCATGCCGCGACCTCGAGGGCGATTCGCGCGTGATCCCGAAGAGACGGAGACCGCGTATGGGAGATCACACTCCACCTCTATCTCATGGACCTGACCCGATACAAGGACCCCGTCGCCCTACCGGCGTTCGCCTCTCATCTTCGCTCCGGCGAAACACTCCAGTCCTGGGCACACGGCATCAAGCAGCCGTCGATGCCGGTCATGTTGTTGCTCAACTTGATAGGTCCGTTCGGCGTTGCCCTGATGAAGAAGGAGTACCTCTTGGGTCTGACGGATCAGCGCGTGCTTCTCTTGCGCGTCAAGGGCAAGAAGGCGGAGGTCCTCGAGGTCACGGAGTACGAACTCGACAAGCCGCACACCGTCACCATCGAGGCGCTCAAGTCGTTTGATCGTGTCGTAATCGAGGACGAGAGTCGGCCTTTCGAGGCCACGTTCAATCCCTACACCGCGCCTGACAACCTCGAGAACGTGCGAGCCATCGTCGCCGCGTTAAAGGCGCCGGCACGGGCTGCCGCATAGATGGCGACCTCGACACAGCGAGTCTGCCGCTCGTGCAAACAGCTCTCTCCGGCCTCGAGGCCAAACTGTTCGCATTGCGGGCGGCGCTTTCGGAACGAGATGGCCTGGAAGATCCCGCTCATCGTGTTCATGTTTGTCCTGGCGATTGTGGTCAGCATCCTGATCGAACTCGACCCGTGGTAGCAGCGTCGGCCTCGAAGTCGTGCCGTGCGACCAGGAGGGAAGCGAGTGCGTTCGCTATCATGACTCGCTACAAAGCCCCAGTCGTCGGCGCGCGTTTGCGGCCGTCCTCGAGGACGGGGAGACGCTCTCGACGTGGGCGTACGGCGTGGTTATGCCTCGCTTGCAGCGCTCGTTCCACTGCTGGGCCTGCGCCTGACGACGCACTACCTCGTCGGTCTGACCGGGCGCCGCGTGGTCGTCCTCGAAGTCGAGGGGCGAAAGGCGGATGTCATCGAGGTCGTGGAGTAGGACCTCGAGGGGGCGCCCGACGCCCGTATCAACGTCTTCCGGCACAAGGCGTATCTCGCCCTCGAGGACGAAGATCGGACGTTCTGGGCCCTGTTCCACTGGCGCGGCGCACCTGGCAATCTGGAGCGCGTGCAGACCATCGCCGACGCGCTCGGTGCGAGGAAGGGTGTGCCGGGACGCTAGAGGACGACCGTCCCGGCCTGCATCACCAGTCGGACGCGGCGCAACGCCGTGATGTCGCGGGAGGGATCGCCCTCGACAGCGACCAAGTCGGCCCCATGACCGGGACGCACCGACCCGATCTCATCATCTAGGCGCAGCATCCGGGCGTTGCCGCTCGTCGCGGCGCGCAGCACGTCGAGGGCGGGCATTCCGTACTCGACCATCAGCTCGGCCTCGAGGGCTTGGTCGCCGTGTGAGAACACACCGACGTCGCTGCCGACGCACATCGGGACGCCGGCCTCGAGGGCGGCGGCGAACTGACGGCGCTTGGTTTCGATGCGCGGCGGAGCGGGCTCGGCGCCGTCCCATCCGTTGTAGCGTGAGATCGCGTCGACGGCTCCGAGAGTGGGGCAGAGCCAGGTGCCTCGGCGGGCCATCTCGGCCCAGACCTCGGCCGTCCCGCCGTCTCCGTGCTCGATGGTGCGGACGCCCGCGCGGACGGCGCGCAGCATGCCCTCGGCTGTCCCGGCGTGCGCCGCCACGTCGCGGCCCGATGAGGCGGTGACCTCGACGACAGACCGGATCTCCTCCTCAGAAAAGGTGGCCAAGGCCTCGCCATTGGGTCCCCAGCGATAGTCGGCGTAGACCTTCACCCAGTCGGCCCCGCCCCCGATCTGTCGGCGCGCGGCGCGCACCAGATCGACCCCGTCGGCCTCCTCAGCGCCCAGTGGGACGTCCATGTCAGGGCGAAATCCCTTCGGTCCGTACGAGCCCGTCGCTACCAACGCGGGGCCGGCGACCAGCAACCGAGGTCCAGGAATCGCGCCCTTCTCAATCGCGTCTCGCAGTCCGACATCCGCGTAGCCTGCCCCCTCCGACCCCAGATCTCGCGTCGTCGTCCATCCGGCCTCGAGGCCGGCGCGGGCGTGCATCACGCCTCTGGCGACGCGCTCGGCGACGGACTCGCGCAAGACCTGATCGGTCCAGCCGGTCTCGTCGTACGGGTGGAGCAGCAGGTGGCTGTGTCCCTCGATGAGGCCCGGCAGCAGCGTCGCGCCGGGAAGGTCGATCACTTCCGTGCCGGGTCCGCCCTCGAGGTCGGGGCCGGCAGCGGCGACAAGTCCGTCCTCGACGAGCACAGACCAGCCCTCGTGCATGGTCTCGCCATCGAACACGCGGTCCGGGACGAGGAGGACCGACTGCGCGTGGGCGGTGGCGGCAAGGACGACGAGAAGCAGGAGACGCATGGCGTGGATTGGAGCCTGGCGGCTCCTTGAGCAAAGGAAACACGGAAGGAGCAAGGAAAAGGGCAAACCCCTTCCCTCTGGCCCACCGGCGCTAGTCAGTGACGGCCTCGAGGGCGTCGCGCCCGACCCCTCGCACGTGGCCGACCTCGAGGTCGCGCGGGTCGTCGCTCTCATTCGCCTGGGCAAACGCGACGGCCTCCGCCAGCAGATCCGCATCGCGGGCGGCGCTTCCACTCCCCTTGCGACGGCACGTAGTCCTGGGCGACCGCGGACGCGGCGGCAACGACGGGCGATGCGCATTCGGCCTCGAGGACGGGACCGCAACGTAGCGCTTGCGGTGCGGAGCCATCGAGGCCGGTTCCGGTATCATCCCCTCCGACCTCGATGGGTTTTGTCCTCGGGGCCACGTCTCCCTCCCCCTCTCGTCATGACTCTCACCTTCTGGGGCGCTGCCCAGACCGTCACCGGCTCCCTTCACTACCTCGAGGTCGAGGGCACGCGCCTGTTCTTGGACTGCGGGCTGTTCCAAGGCCGCCGCTCCGAGTCGCGCGAGCGCAACAGGGACTGGCCGTGCGACCCCTCGACCGTCGATGCGGTCCTGCTCTCCCACGCCCACATTGACCACTCGGGGCTGCTGCCGAAGCTCTACCGAGACGGCTTCCGGGGGACGATCTACGCCACGCACGCGACGCGCGACCTGTGCGCCATCATGCTGCGCGACAGCGCCTACATCCAGGAGAAAGACGCCGACTTCTTCAACAGCAAGATCCGCAAGAAGGGCGAAGAGCCCATCGAGCCGCTCTACGACCAGGGTGACGCGGAGGGCGCGATGAGTTGCTTCCACGGTGTCCCCTACGGGACTCCGTTTCAGGTGCCCGGCGGCCTCGAGGTCGTGTACCGCGACGCCGGCCACATTCTGGGCTCGGCCTCGATGACCATCGACCTGCCCGGCGGCAAGCGACTCGGGTTCACGGGCGACCTGGGCAACCCCGGCCGACCGATTCTGCGTGACCCGGTGCCGCTTCCCCCCGTTGACTGGCTGATCTGCGAGAGCACCTACGGCGGGCGCGAGCACGAAGCGGTGGATGAGGCAAAGGGTCGGCTGGCGGAGATCGTGACCTCGACCGCTCAGAAGGGCGGACGCGTCGTGATCCCTGCGTTCGCGGTCGGGAGAACGCAGGAGTTGGTCCACAACCTCGATCAGTTGTGGAACGAGGACAAGATTCCCCACATCCCGGTCTTCGTGGATAGCCCGCTCGCGGTCAACGCGACCGCTGTCTTCCAGACGCACCCTGAGTGCTACGACCAAGATCTGCTCGAGTACATGCTCGAGGATCCCAACCCGTTTGGCTTCGAGAGGCTGGAATACGTCCGCGAGGCCAAGCGGTCGAAGGAGCTCAATGGCCTGAGCGTCCCGTTCGTCGTGATCTCGGCGTCAGGGATGTGTGAGGCGGGGCGGATCCTGCACCACCTGCGCAACACCGTCGAGGACGAGAAGAACACCGTCCTCATCGTCGGATACCAAGCCGAGCACACGCTGGGGCGGCGCATCGTGGAGCGGCGCGACGAAATCAAGATCTTCGGGAAGCCCCACCCGCTCCGCGCCCGCGTCGAGGTCATGAACACGTTCTCGGCCCACGCCGATGAGCCCGGCCTGGTGGACTTCGTCACCGCCCTCGATGCCGACCGTCTGCAAACCGTCTTCCTCGTCCACGGCGACCCTGAGCGGCAAGCGGCCCTGACGAGCGCCCTCGAGGACGCAGGCGTTTCAAGCGTGGAAGCGCCGGAGCGCGGGCACACAGTCACGCTATAAGACAGGAAGGCGGCTTCCCCTCTTTCATGAAGGCCACCGTCGACCTCGAGGACGACGATGGCCGGCAGGCCGCCTGCGTCGAGCATTCTCAGGCCGACGGGGAAAAGCCGTCTGGTGGCTGCGAGTCGAGCACGCCGACCATCATCTCCAGCCGTTCGGTAGAGCGAGTCCTCGCCGTCGCAGTGAGAACGAACCTGGCGATGAGTCCCCTAAGAAGCACCAAACCTCGAGGGCGAGTCCAAGCGCAAGAGCGCCCTCGAAAACGGAGACAAGGCCTCATCGAGGACGACTGTCGCCCTCGATGGACGACCGACATATCCAGTCACTGAGGCCCGATACCCGCTCAACCTTAATACCTAAGTACACTGCTGAAACAAAAAGCGCTTCCAGTCAAATGGAAGCGATTTTGACTTAAGAAGCTGTAGGAAATCGGGATAGCGACGTGCTACAGTTAGGAGCGTTCGCACGATCTCCACGACGAAGGGCGAGCATCAGCCGCCGGCCTCGAGGGAGTGCCATGAGGAAGTGCTGCGAGCGCGTGTTCAATCCCCGCGCCGCGATGTCACGATCTCTCTTCTCCCCCACCGATCATCACGACGCATGTGGCGTCGGCTTCGTTGCGACCCTCTCGAACATCGCGTCGCACGACATCGTGGAGAGCGGCCTCGAGGTCTTGGTGCGTCTGGACCACCGCGGCGCCATTGGAGCGGACGGGCAGACCGGGGACGGCTGCGGAGTCACGGTCCAGATTCCTGACGCGTTTCTCCACGCCGTCGCCGAGGAGGCCGGCGTAACACTCCCGGCCCAGGGCGACTACGCGCTAGGAACGCTCTTCTTGAGCACGTCTGCCCTCGAGGCGCAGCGCACCATCGTTGAGCGCGTCCTCGAGGACGAGGGCCTCCCGCTGATGTGGTGGCGCGAGGTACCCGTCGAGGCGGATGTGCCTGGCCCCATCGCGCGGCAGTCGCAGCCAGCCGTGGCCCAGATCATCGTCGGCAAGCCGGATGGTGTCGTGCGCGGCGGTGCGTTCGAGCGGGCGCTGTATGTGGCGCGCCGTCGCATCGAACGCGACCTCGAGGGCCGCCTGACCGGCGAGGCCAGCGGAAGCGTCGTGTCTCTGTCGTCCAAGACGGCGACGTACAAGGGGATGCTGACTCCAGCCCAACTCGCCGCGTTCTACCCGGACCTGCGCGACCCTCGGTTCAAGAGTGCGCTCGCGATGGTGCATTCGCGGTTCTCGACGAACACGCTCCCCCAGTGGCCGCTGGCACAACCGTTTCGCATGCTCTGCCACAACGGCGAGATCAACACGGTCCGGGGCAACCGGAACGCGTGGCGAGCGCGGGAAGCGGCGTTTGAATCCTCGCTCCTGGGCGACCGACTCCCCGACGTACTACCGACGCTCCACGCAGGCGACAGCGACTCGAAGTCGCTCGATGGCGCCCTCGAGTTGATGGTCCACGCGGGCTGGCCGCTGCACCAAGCCGTGATGGCGCTGGTACCGGAAGCGTGGGAGCACGCGCCGAACATGGACCCGGCGCGGAAATCGTTCTACCAGGCGATGGCGTGCGCCGTCGAGCCCTGGGATGGCCCCGCAACACTTCAGTTCACTGACGGAACGATTCTGGGCGCCGTCCTCGACCGGAACGGGCTGCGGCCGTCGCGCTACACCGTGACCTCCGACGGGCTAGTCGTGCTGTCGTCCGAGACGGGCGTCCTCGACCTCGACCCCGCGACGGTGATCGAGAAGGGACGTTTGGAGCCCGGCAAAATGCTGCTGGTCGACCTCGGTGAGGGCCGCATCGTGAGCGACACGGAAGTCAAAGCCGGCCTCGGCACCGACGCTCCGTACGACGCATGGCTGACCGGCCTCGTCCACCTCTCCGACCTCGAGGGCGAGTCGGACACGATCTCCGACCTCGAGGACGAACCCACACTCGACCTCGATGCCCGGCACCGGCTGTTCGGGTACACCAAAGAGGACCTCGGTATCCTCATTCCAGCGCTGGCCTACGGCAAGGAAGCGATTGGGTCAATGGGTGATGACACGCCAGCAGCAGCGCTGATCGAGCGTCCTCGACTGTTGTTCGACCGGTTCCGACAGCGGTTTGCCCAGGTCACGAACCCGCCGCTCGACGCGATCCGCGAGCATGCCGTGACGTCGCTGATCACGCACCTCGGCGCGGCGCCGAACCTGCTGGAACCGCGCCCCGAGATGTGCTGCCGCATCCGCCTCGAGCAGCCCATTCTGACGCGGTCCGGCCTCGAGGCCATCCGCGCGCTGGGAGAGCGCGACGAGCACTTTCAAACCGCAACGCTCGACGCCACCTTCGAGGTCGGAACGACCGAGATGCCAACTCACGGCGGCCTCGAGGCCGCCGTCTCCCGCCTCGTCGCCTCTGCCCTCGAGGCCGTCGAGGACGGCGCCACCGTTCTGGTTGTGTCCGACCTCGAGGCCGGGCCGAGCCGGGTGCCCATCCCGTCGCTTCTGGCCGTCGGAGCGGTGCATCACGGGCTGATCCGAGCCGAAAAGCGTGCGCGGTGTGAGATCGTCGCCGAGACGAACGAGGCACGGGAGATCCACCACGTCGCCGCGCTCATCGGCTACGGAGCGGCGGCCGTGTGCCCAGCGCTGCTCCTCGAGACCGTCGCCTCCGACGATGCGGCAGCCGTCGATAGAACCATCTCGGCCCTCGGCAACGGGCTCCTCAAGGTGCTCTCGAAGATGGGCATCTCGACGCTGCGCAGCTACCAGGGCGCACAGGTCTTCGAGATCTTGGGCCTCAACTCGTCTGTCGTCGAGGCCGCGTTCGTGGGCACGCCGTCGCGAATCGGAGGCGCGGGCTTCTCCGACCTCGAGGCCGACATCTTGGAGCGGCACGCGCGCATCGAGGCGGACCGCGTTGAGGTCGGGGGCCGCTACCAATGGCGCCGCGGCGGCGAGTCGCACGCGTGGAGCCCGACCGCCATCGTCAACCTGCAACAGGCCGTCCGGTCCGGCCTCGAGGACGGCTCGCGGTGGCAGTCGTTCACGGCCTTCTCGGACGAGGTCAACGCGCGGCCGACGCTGCGGAGCTTGCTCGAGTTCGTCCCTTCCGACTCGCCGCTCGACCTCGAGGACGTCGAGCCGTGGACCGACGTCGTAACGCGGTTTAAGACCGGCGCCATGTCGTACGGGTCGATCTCGCGCGAGGCGCACGAGACGCTGGCGGTTGCGATGAACCAGGTCGGTGGAAAGAGCAATACCGGCGAGGGGGGCGAAGCCTCGGAGCGGTATCCGCGCTCGGCGCCGGCGCGAAGCCGGATCAAGCAGATCGCGTCCGGCCGCTTTGGCGTCACGGCTGAGTATCTGGCCTCGGCCGACGAGCTCCAGATCAAGATGGCTCAAGGCGCGAAGCCCGGCGAGGGCGGACAGTTGCCCGGCTTCAAGGTGGTCGGTGCCATCGCCAAAACGCGGAATGCGACGCCAGGCGTGGGCCTGATCTCACCGCCGCCGCACCACGACATCTATTCCATCGAGGACCTCGCACAGCTCATCTTTGACCTCAAGACAGTCAACCCAGATGCACGCGTGAGCGTCAAGCTGGTCTCGGAGGCTGGCATCGGGACGGTTGCGGCAGGCGTTGTCAAGGCGGGAGCCGACACGATTCTGGTATCTGGCTCGGACGGCGGAACGGGTGCAGCCGTCTTGACCTCGATCGCGCATGCCGGGCTTCCTTGGGAGCTCGGGCTCGCCGAGGTCCAGCAGGCGCTGTGCGCTACGGGTCTGCGCGAGCGCGTCCGCCTCGAGGTCGACGGCCATCTCAAGACCGGCCGCGACATCGTGATCGGGTCCCTCTTGGGCGCTGACGAGTTTGGGTTTGCGACGGCGCCGCTCGTGGCCTTGGGCTGCGTGATGATGCGGAAGTGCCACCTGAACGCGTGCCCCGTCGGCATCGCGACGCAGGACAAGCGGCTGCGAGCGCTGTTCGCGGGCACGCCCGAGCACGTCGTCAACTACCTCCACTTCGTGGCCGAGGAAGTCCGCACGATCCTGTCTCAGCTCGGCTTCGCGTCCCTCGAGGACGCCCGAGGACAGGTCGAGCACCTACGCGCAGCCGACACCTCTCTCGACCTCGAGGCCGTGCTCGCTCGCGTCCCGACGCCCGAGATCCTGCTCCCATTTGCCGCGGATCCGCAGGCCGGCCCGCGCTCGCCCGCGCTCCGCAGCCAAGCGCGGCGCTCCGTCCTCCGTGCCCTCGAGGCCGGCGAGCACATCGAGGTCGACCTCGAGGTCCGCAACTCGGACCGCGCATTTGGGACGAGGCTGAGCGGGGAGATCGCACGGCGCACCGTCGCGGGCGCAGCCGTCCTCGAGGACGACACGGTCGTCGTTCGGGCGACGGGATCGGCAGGTCAGAGTCTCGGTGCGTTCGGCGCCCACGGCCTGACGCTCCGCCTCGAGGGCGATGCCAACGACTACGTCGGCAAGGGACTCTCGGGCGCTCGCATCGTGGTCGTGCCACCGGCGACCTCGACGTTTGACCCACGTCACCAGGTGATTATCGGCAACGTGGCACTGTATGGCGCAACGTCAGGTGAGCTGTTCGCCCAAGGACGCGCCGGCGAACGGTTCGCGGTCCGCAACAGCGGCGCGACGGCGGTTGTCGAGGGCGTCGGCGACCACGGGTGCGAGTACATGACCGGTGGCCGCGTGGCGATCATCGGCCCAACCGGACGCAACTTCGGCGCCGGCATGAGTGGTGGGCTGGCGTTCGTCCTCGACCTCGAGGGCGACTTCGTGGCGCGCCGCGCCAACGCCGAGACGGTGGACCTGCTACCCGTCGCGCGAGGCTCCGCAGAGGCCGACGAGTTGCGCGCCCTTCTCCAAGCTCATGCTGACGAGACCGGGAGCCCTGTCGCGAGGGACCTCCTGGCCGGCTGGCCCGCCGCGCTCCGCCGCTTCGTGCTCGTCTTCCCCACCGAGTACCGCCGCGCCCTCGAGGCCGACGCCGCGCTCGCACACGCGCCGGATCGTCCTGCCGCACACGGCGATGGATCCGCCGTCGAGGTCGCCCCTCTCCCCGTTTAACCTCGAGGTCGCCTGCCATGTCCAACACGTTCGACTTCCTCGACCTCCCGCGCCAGACCGCTCCCCGTCGTCCCATCACGGAGCGCGTCGCCGACGACCTTCCCGTTGATCTCCCCGTCCTCGAGGCCGATGTCCAGGTGCAGGCCCGGCGGTGCATGGACTGCGGCGTCCCGTTCTGCCAAGCCGGGTGCCCTCTCGGGAATGCGATCCCGGACTTCAACGAGGCCGTCCGGGAGGAACGGTGGCGCGACGCGTACGACGTGCTCAGCGCAACCAACAACTTCCCCGAGTTCACGGGCCGTATCTGCCCCGCTCCGTGCGAATCCGCGTGTGTCCTGGGCTTGGCGGCGGACCCGGTCACCATCGAACAGATCGAGCAGTCCGTTGCCGAGAAGGCCTTCGAGGCGGGGTGGGTCACGCCCTCGAGGGCGCCGTTGACAGGTCGGACCGTGGCCGTCGTCGGGAGCGGGCCCGCCGGACTGGCGGCGGCGGCGCAGATCGCGTCCGTCGGCCACATCGTCACGGTATACGAGCGCGACGACAAGCCGGGCGGCCTCTTGCGGTACGGCGTGCCGGACTTCAAGCTGAGCAAGGACGTCTTGGATCGCCGCCTCGAGGTGCTGCGCGCATCCGGTGTTCGGTTCGAGTGCGGCGTCGAGGTCGGGACGGACGGGACGTGGGAGGACCTCCGCGCGCGTCATGACGCGGTGATCATCGCGACGGGCGCCACGCGAGCGCACGACCTTGCGGTGCCGGGCCGCGACCTCGAGGGCGTCGTGACGGCATGGGACTACCTGACGCCGCACGCCAAGCAGGTGGCCGGAGGCCCTCCGACCTCGATCAGCGCCGCTGGCAAGCGCGTTGTGGTGATCGGCGGAGGCGATACGGCGTCAGACTGCATCGGCGTGGCGCATCGGCAGGGTGCGGCCTCTGTGGTCAGCTTTCAGATCACGGACCGGCCGCCGGACCGCGTCGCCCGAGGATCTGCGTGGCCGTTTCGAAGCCCCGCGCTCTCGACCTCGAGTTCGCACCAGGAAGGCGGGGACCGCGTGTGGTCGGTCTCGGCGCAGGCGTTCTGCGGAGACGACCACGTTCAGTCCGTCCGCACTCTCGACGCTCGCGTCGACACGTCTGGTGGCGGCTTCCGCGTCGAGACCCTCCCGGACACAGAGCGCGTCTGGGACGCCGATCTGGTCGTGATCGCCATCGGCTACGCCGGGCCGGAGACCGGATCTCTCACCACACAAACCGACGTTGCTCTCGATCCTCGAGGACGGATTTCTGCAACCAACTACGCCACTGCAGCCGACGGCATCTTCGTGGCTGGCGACGCCCAGCGCGGCGCGTCGTTGGTGGTGTGGGCCATCTCCGAGGGTCGCGAGGCCGCGCGTGCGGTCGATCTCTACCTCGAGGGCGCAACGTCGCTTCCGGCCAAAGGCGACGGGGGTCTTCCACGGGGATAGCCAAGCACGTCCTCGAGGTCGCCCGCTCGTGAAGAAGTCCTGGCCGGTCCCGACCTCGAGGGCGAGGCTCTACCTTGAGGCTTGCTCTTTCACCCCGCCTCAGGTGCCACGCCCCGCGCGTGGCTGAAAAGGGAATCCGGTCCATCCGTCCTCGAGGACGAGACGCCGGAGCTGTACCCGCAACTGTAGGCGGCCCGACGCCGGCCGTGATGCCCGCGACCACTCTCAGACGAGGGGAAGGTCGGGGCGGAGCCAGCGCACGCTGACCCTCGAGGTCGGCCGGGCCGCAAGCCAGGAGACCTGCCTGAACGCGACGATTCCCCACCGCCTCCGGGACCAGAGGCGCGGTGTTCTTGGACGCGGCTGGATGGTCGCGTGCGTTGACCCCGTGCCTGCTTGAGGCGCGGGGTTTTTTGATGCGCCTCGCCGCCCTCTTCTTTTTCGCCTCGCTGCTGCCCACCCAGGCACAGACGCCCGTGCGCGACACGCTGGGGGAGGTGACGGTGACGGCCGCACGTCAGGCCCTGTCCACGCGCGATGCGCCAGTTCGCGTCACCGTGATCGGACGGCGCGACCTCGAGGACGCCGCCGCCTCGAGCGCCGCCGACGCGCTGAGTGCTCGCGGCCCCGTCCACGTCCGGCGCTACGGGCCGTCAGGATTGGCATCGGTCACGATCCGCGGGGCGGGGTCGTCGCAGGCGTTGGTGATGCTGGATGGGCAGCCACTCACAGACCCGCAGCTCGGGCAGGTCGATCTCGGCCTGCTGCCGACGGATCTGGTCGAATCCATCGAGGTCTTGAGTGGGCCGGCGTCCGGACTACACGGAAGTGCGGCTCTCGGTGGCGTGATCGCGCTTCGTCCCCTCGAGGGCGGCGGCACGTCGGGGCGGCTCACGACGGAGGCTGGACCGTGGGGTGAGCGCCGACTGAGCGGCGCAGGCACGATCGCAGACGGTCCCCTCGAGGTCGTGGTCGCCGGCACGGTCTCTCAAGCCGAGGACGATTACACGTTCGTGGAACGAGCGCGCCTGGACCAGCGCCGCGTCACGCGCGACGGATGGGACTCGGACCTCAAGACGGGCTACGCCCGCGTCGCCCTCTCGCGTCCTCGAGGCCGCGCGCAACTCAGCCTGTGGGCCGCCGACGCCGAGCGTGGCCTGGGCGGGGGCAATGACATCGGAGCGCGGCAGTGGGATTCTCGAGTCCGCCTGGGAGCGACGGCCGACCAGCAGATGCCGTGGGGACGCCTCGAGGCCGCCGCGTCGGTCCAGTCGACGACGTTGCGCTACGCCTCGCCCTTTCCTGCGCCCACGAACCGGCCAGACGCCATCGATGAGACGGGGCGGACGCTCTCCACCCTCCTCGACATCCGCGCGACGGCGCCCTCGAGGTCGTGGTCGTGGACGGGCGCCCTCTCGGCGGGCGCGGCGGGCGCCGATCATCCCAGCCTCGAGGACGCGGCGCAGGACCGGTTCGTCGGCGCCGCGCTGACGGGAATGGGCGCGCTCGGCCGAGCCGTTGTCTTCCCATCGCTTCGCGCCGACTACTATGCCCCAGCAGGTCAGGACTCGAGGCTGGCACTGAGCCCGCAGCTCGGCGTCAACGTGCCGCTCGGGCCGTGGCGGATCAAGGCGAGCGCCGCCCGCGCCTTCCGGATGCCGACGCTCAACGACCGTTTCTGGATGCCTGGCGGCAATCCCAGCCTCCGCCCGGAGAGCGCGTGGAGCCTAGATGGCGGAGCGGTTTGGGCTCGAGGCACGACACAGGCCGAGATCACCCTCTTTGCATTGAGGACACGCGACCAGATCGTTTGGGCACCCACCGCTGAGGGCTTCTGGGCCCCCTCCAACGTCGCCCAGACACGTAGCGTCGGCCTCGAGGGCTCGGCGCGCACGACCCGGCGCCTTTCGTTTGGCGTCCTCGAGGGTGGCACGGTCGCAACGATTCTCGACGCCCGCGACCTCGAGGCCGATTCGCCACTGCGCTATGTGCCGCGATGGACCGCGAAGGCCTGGGCCGGCCTCGAGGCTGGCGGCCTTCGGATGAGCCTCGGTGCCCGCGCGGTCGGCTCCCGCTTCACGACGGCGTCAGGCTCGCAGCCGCTGCCCGCCCACGTCGTCCTCGATGGACAGGTCTCGCTTCGGCGACGGATCGGACCGTCCACCCTCACCCTGGGCATCGCTGCCGAGAACCTGACCGGCCTCCAGTACGAGGTCATCCGCTCCTATCCCATGCCGCCGCGACACGCGCGGCTCCGTCTCACTCTTCAGTCTTGATGCGCATCTCTCTTCTCCTCGGCCTCGCCCTGCTCGCGTCAGCGTGCGACTCCAGCGACCCGCTCGACAGTACCCAGGACGTCGCACTGTTCGTCGGCAATCAGGGCAACTTCGGCGACAACAACGGATCTGTCACGCGCTACAGCCTCGAGGACAGCACGGCGACGCAGAACGCCGTCTCGACGGTCAACGGGCTCGTCCAGAATCTCTACGCCGATGGCAACCAGCTGTACGTGCTGCTCAACTTCAGCGACTCGTTCACGACGGGCCAGGGCCGGATCGACCGGATGGATGCGGCGTCCGGCCAGGTGACCGACCAGTATGACGTGCGAACGCCGCGCTCGATCGCAGTTCGGACCTCGACCTCGGTCGGCTTCTCCGACGTGTTCGTGACCAACTTGTACGACGGCACGGTGACACCACTCAACGTGGTGTCAGGCCAAGTCGGCGACCCCGTCGAGGTCGGAGCCGTCCCCGAGGGAGCCGTCACGGCCGGGGCCGGCACGTTCGTCGCGAACTCAGGCTTCGGCAGCGGGACCACGATCTCGATCCTCAACCCCGCGACCGGCGCGGTCACGCGCACCCTCGAGGACGTCTGCACAGGGCCGAGAACATTGCTGCTTGACGCAGACGGCGATGTGTGGGTTGTCTGCCCAGGGAGCACCGACTTCAACACGGGCGAGTTGAGCACGCCTGGCGAGGTCGTCGTCCTCGATGGCACGACGGCAGACGTCGAGGATCGGTTCACGTTTGACTCCGTCATCGGGTCGGACACGTTCGGCTCCGATGGTGCCGTCCCGAGCAACACGACCGCACGCGAGGTCTATGTCATCGGCGACAACAGCATCTTGCGCTTCAACGCAGACTCGAACGCCCTCGAGGGCGAGATCGCGGTACCCGGCGCCGGAATCGGCGCCATCGCATACGACGCGGCCGCGCAGCGGATCTACCTCGGACGGCCCAACTCGGCCAGCCCGTTCGGTGCCGATGGCGTCGTGACGATCCACAACCGGTCGGGCCTCGAGGTCGGACGGTTCGGAGCTGGCATCGCGCCGTCGTCCTTTGCCTTTGTGTCTCTAACAAGCCGCGTCGAGGCCTAGATGACCATCGACCGATGCTTCTGCTTCGCCACGACGTTCGCTGATCTGGCGGATGTCGCGGAGGAGACGGGCGCCGCCTCGGTGCCGGAGCTTCAGCAGCACGCCGTGTTCGGTCGCAAGTGCGCGCTGTGCCACCCGTACACCCGCCGCATGCTGAGAACAGGCCAGACGGTTTTCCACCGCGTCGTGACCGACGACGACGAGCCCCCCGCCCTCGAGGACGCCGCCTGACCTCGAGGACGGGGAGCCAACGTGGGGCGAGCCCGTTAGCCGGGTCCTCTCTCCCGCTCGCATGACGCTCCTCTACATCTTCCCCCATCCCGACGACGAGTCGTTTGGCCCTGGCCCCGTCATCGCCCGCCAGGTCCGCGAGGGCCACACCGTCTCGATCCTGACGCTGACCAAGGGCGGCGAGACGAAGGTGCGCCACGACCTGGGCAAGAGCGTCGAGGAGATGGGCGCGATCCGCGAGAAAGAGACCCAGGCTGCCGCCAAGGCGCTCGGCGCTGAGGTCACCATCCTCGACTACCCCGACGCGGGTTTGGAAGACCTCGACCCACGCGACCTCGAGAACGTGATCGTGCGCAAGATCCAAGCGGTGACGCCCGACGTGGTGGTGACCTATGCGATCCACGGCAACAGCGTGCACCCGGACCACATCGTTACGCACGCGGTCGTGAAGCGCGCATACTGTGCGGCCTGCGACGAGATGGCGGGTCGGAGCCCTCGGCGCCTCGCCTTCTTTGCCCTTCAGGACTCCGTCCTCGAGGACGCACCCGACGGCTTCCGCGGGATCGGCCCGGACGAGACCGACGCCATTATCACGTTCTCCGACGCCGACCTCGAGGCCGGACGTGCCGCCCTCGACGCCTACGAAACCTACCAGTCTGTCGTCGAGGAGCAGAATCCCTTGAACCTGGTCTCCGATGGCGTCGCGTTCTCCATCTTCCAAGAGTCGCACGACCCGCCGCTCGACAGCCTGACGGACGACCTGCACGACGAAGGCTAGCATCGATGGGCTCGCGGCCTCGAGGACGGAGGCTCGCTGTGCGGGAGACTCGCCTCAGCGCACCGCGACGCCAGCGATGTGCGGCCCCACGAGGGCAAGCGGGACGCGGAAGTGCTCGACCTCGACGTGCGAGAAGCCGGCCTCGAGGACGAACTGCTCGGTGTCTCGGTCCGGCCGGCAGCCGTCGGCGATCCAGCCCCACGGGCGGCGGAGAGCGCTCTGCACGCGCCTCAGCATCGAACCGGGCGCTCCGGCCACGTGCTCGACGAACACAAACCGACCTCCGGGACGGAGCACACGCCGGACCTCGGCAAGCGACTGTGCCACGTCCTCGACGGAGCACAGGACTAGCGTCGAGATGACGGCGTCGGCCGCGCCGTCCTCGAGGGGAAGGGCCTCTGCGACGGCAGCGTAGATCTCGAGGTCGAGACCGTGCGCCACGGCGGCCGCCTCGAGGTGCGAGTGGAAGTGGACGTTGGGCTCGACCGCAATCCAGCGCGTCCCGGGCGGCAGGTGCGCCGCATTGGGGCCGGCGCCCGCGCCGACCTCGAGGACGGTTGGCGGCACTCCGTTGCGGCCCTCAAGGTCGGCAAGAAGGCGTTTCGTCCTCGAGGCGTAGAGGCGCTGATGAGCACCGTCTGCGCCCGCGAGAGACCACGCGAACAAGCGTTTTCGCAGGCCCCGACGGACCTCTACTGGTAGTGGATGCGTTGGCTTGCTCCCCTCACCAACCCCAGATCCCATGGCCATTGCCAAAATCATCGAAGTGTCCGCCGTCTCCGACACGAGCTTCGACGACGCTGTGAAGCAGGCGTACACCGAAGTCTCAAAGTCGGTCCGCAACGTGCGGAGCGTCTACGTCGAGGACTTCATTTACGAGCCTGGCGAGGAAGAAGCCGGCCGCTACCGCGTGCACTGCAAGGTGACGTTCATCGTCGGCAACGCTGACGACATGTAGCGGATCTCCGCCTGATGACTCGCGCCCCGCTGGCTCATGCTAGCGGGGCGCGTTTGCGTTTATGCGACGCGGGAGCCGTCAAGAACGGGCTGGGTGGGCGACAGAAGCACCGTCCCACTGTCTCCGACGGAGGCCAAAATCAGCACCTCCGATTTGACGCCCGCAATCCGCTTCGGCTCGACGTTGAGCACGGCTGCGACCTGCGACCCGACCAGATCGCCAGCCTCGTAGTGCTCTGTGATCTGAGCCGACGACGTCCTGACGCCAAGCGGCCCGAAGTCGACCTCGAGGACGTACGCGGGCTGCCGAGCCTTTGGATTCAGTTCCGCGCTCACGACAGTGCCGACGCGGATCTCGACGCGCTCGAAGTCGGAGAACTCAATCATGGCTTCTTCGGCTTCGAGGTCGCGTCAGAGCGACTCGGGTTGGAGCGACTCCGGCTGCATGGTTGAGCCCGGCGCCATCTCTGCCTCTGGAGTCAACTCGGAGCCCTCATCCAGGACCTCCTCAGGAGCGATGTCGGTGCCCGGCTGCACCGTCGCATCGGGCTCGAGGTCGCCATCGGTCTGGACGGGGGCCTCGCCCTCGAGGACGATTCCGGGCTCATCGGAACTGCAGGCGGCAAGGGCCAACAGCGTACAAAACAAAAGAGTGCGCATCGAAGTTGTGGTGGGGCGCGCCCATGACGCCGGCTACCCCAGAGCGTTCCACAGCAGCCGTGCGGCCACGACCGCCGCCATCGCGGCGAAACTCAGCTGGACCACGCGGACCCGGACACGGTGGGCGACGGACACTCCGACGCGCGCGGCGATCACAGCCGGCAGGGCCAGCGCCGATGCCCCTTTCCAGTCCACGTATCCCAGCGCGCCATCGGGCACGGCCGCGCCCTGGCCCAACACGGCATACGTCACCACGCCGACGGCGGTGATCAGGACGATGGCTGCGGTCGAGGTGCCCGACGCCACTTTCATCGGCAGCTTGACCAAGCCCGCGAACAGCGGCACCAGCACGACGCCGCCGCCGACGCCCGCGAGCGACGAGACCGCCCCCGCCAGCGCGCCTGTCGCCGCGATCCCTGGGACCCCGCGGCGAGCACCGTCTGTCGACAGCGTGTCTAGGCTCGACCTCGAGGTCAGCATTCGCACCACCACGACCAGGAGCAGGATGCCCAAGATGAGCTGAAACGCATCTTTGTCGTACCACGGCTGCGTCGCCACGAACCGACCGACCAAGACCACCATTACGGCTGCAAAGGCGCCCGCCGTGAGAGCCGTCTTCCAGTCGATGGCTCCCGCCTTGTGCTGAGCGACGGCCCCAGATGCCGAGGCGGCGAACGTGCAGAGCAAGCTCGAGCCAAGCGTCAGCGGCGTGAGCACGGGGTCCTCGATGCCGGCCGCCTGGTACGTAAAAAACAGGACCGGGCCGAAGATCACACCCCCACCGACGCCGACCAGTCCGGCCAGAAACCCGCCGAGAACGCCGGCGGCCAAGAGAAGAAACACCATCGTAAGCCGGGAGCGGTCAAGCTAGCATCGGTGACAAGCCAGAGATCCGACCTCGAGGACGGCGCAACGATGCGGATGCTCAACGACCAGGTCCGGGCTAGCTCGCGTGTCAGCGGAGGGCGCCCGGGTTTGCTGTACTATGCCCGCGAGCGCCTCCCCTGACCTCGCCATCCCATGGAACCGCCCGAACAGGCCAACAACAGCGCGTGGGGTCTCGACCACGAGGTCACCTTCCGCCCTCTCGAGGACGGAGACCTCCCGACGATGCACCTCTGGCTGAACGACCCCGCAGTCGTGGAATGGTGGGAGGGCGAGGATGTCTCGTGGCCGTCGGTCGTGAGTGGCTATGGACCGGGCCACGGAGACCCCGTCGAACACTGGATCGCCGTCCTCGAGGGCGACCCAATCGGGTGGATCCAGTGCTACAGCGCCGCCGACATGATCGAGGAGGAGACCTACTACTGGCAAGAGCACCTCGTCCTCGAGGAGACGGCCGGCATCGACTATCTGGTCGGCGAGGCGAGCCATCGAGGCCGAGGCGTGGGATCGGCCATGATCCGAGCATTCGTGCGCGACGTTGTCTTCCCTCGCCACCCAGAGTGGAGGCAGGCCGCGGCAGGCCCCTTCGAGGCCAACGTCGCCTCCTGGAAATCACTCGAGAACGCCGGATTCACCAGGCGCGCCGTCCTCGAGGACGAGGAAGGAGTGTGCGTCCTGATGGTCCTCACTCGCGGCGACCTCGAGGCCGACGTCTAGCTCCTTACGACTCGGCGCGCGGAGGAGCCGGCATCGCAACCTGCGGACCGGCCTCGAGGCTGTCGAGATCGACCTCGAGGGCGCCGACGTCTCCGCCGGCGTCGAACAGGACAAGCGCGGTGTCGTCGTCCACGCGGATTGTCTGGCGGTGCCGCGTCACGCCCTCGACCAGGCGAACGAGGCGCCGGCCTTCGGGATCGGAGACGGCGATGGTGAGCGAGTCGGCACCGTCGAAGACGTCGTCGCCGTTCGTGTCTTCCTCAGCGATGACGTAGAGGAACGCTCGAACGCGCGCGCTGTCGCGCAGGACCTCCTCGCCGACGATCTGGCGCTCGCCTTCGGGAAACAGCCATGCGCCCTCTCGGGCCTCGAGGTCGTAAAACAGAACGTTCGTGGCGCCGGGTGACCACGACGGACCGGAGCTCGAGTACTCCTCGAGGCTACCTCGGACGCCGCGCTCAGGAACCGGCTGGAGATGCGCGCGGAGGCTCTGCGTGCCGTCGATCTGCTCGAACGATCCGACGACGGCCTTGGGCTCGTCGCCTTCGTTGGCGGCATTGACGGCGCATCCTGCGACGAAGAGTGGGAGGAAGAGGACGATGAGTCGCATATCAATCAGGAGGCCCAGGGCAACGTACCCTCTTTGACTCGGTGCGCGCTCGCAGGCGCCATCCTCGGAGGTTGGCTCATTTATGGAGGACCGACTCCCACCCGTACTCCTCGTGATCGCATTCCCGCGCGTCAGCCTCGAGGATGACGCGCCCATCGTCCTGAACGATGAAACGAGCATCTTCCGGCGCGATTCCCTCCAGCCGCCGCTGAGTACATGGGTACGATCCGAGGCTACCGAAGTAGTCGAACGCCGAGACGATCTCGCCCTCGAGGGCGAATACCAGAAATGCCCGGTCGTCTTTGAAAGAGATGTTGCTCCACTTCCAGTGCGCCGGCCAGTCAAGGCCACCAGCCTCGAAGCGTTCTTTCGTTGTGTACGGTCCCGCGACAACCATCCGGTCCCATTCGAACGGCGCGAGCGCCTCGAAGTCAAGGACATCACTCGTGTCGGTGGCAGCCCTGATACGCTCGGCCAAGCCCTGGTCGCCAGGCGGCGAGCAGCCGACGAGGCCAAATAGGAGCCCAAAGGCAACGCTCCTCACTGTCCCAACACGCGTCCGTACGCGG
This sequence comes from Rubricoccaceae bacterium, assembly GCA_963832985.1. Taxonomy (GTDB): domain Bacteria; phylum Bacteroidota; class Rhodothermia; order Rhodothermales; family Rubricoccaceae; genus Rubrivirga. The sequence continues at coordinate 683,926 of CAWHWG010000006.1, read as the reverse complement.
CGGCGTCGAGGACCAAACGACGGCCCTCGATGACGACCGGGTCCTGCGCGAGCGCGGCCACCGTCTGATCCTTCTGACCGACATAGCGCGACAGGATCTCCTGCCGCAGCCGCGCCCGCAGACGCTCCGTGTGCCGCTCGAAGTCGCGCGCCTTCTCGGCCTCGACGGTGCGCCGGAGTGCCGCCAGTTCCGATGCGGCGTCGTAGCCCGCGGCCTCGAGGTCGGCCTCGAGGGCGTCGGCGGCGCGCTCGGCGTCGGTGCGGTAGGCGATGCCTTCGTCCTCGACGAAGGAGCGGAAGCGCGATAGGAGCGCGGCGTCGACCTCGAAGGTCGGGGGCAAGTCCGGCGTGTCGGCGGCGAAGCGGTTGGCGAAACGAAGGAACGCGGCGGCACGGACGAGCGCGGCCTCGAGTTCGCTCTCTGGCCCCAGCGACACCTCCACGTCCGGCTCGATACCGACCCCACTCCGCACCTCACGGCCTCCGACCGTCGTGAACGCGCGCCCGGCGCCGGCCTCGACGGTTTCTGTCCCCTGCGCGTACGTAAGGCGCTGAATCTGTCGGCCCGATGGTGTGGTGTAGCGGCTGACAGTCAGCTTGAGCGCCGTCCCGTACGGCATTGGTCGGATCACCTGCACCAGCCCTTTTCCGAACGATGTCTCGCCGACGACCACACCGCGGTCGTGGTCCTGCAACGCGCCCGCCACGATCTCCGATGCGGACGCGCTGGCCCCGTCCATCAGCACGACGACGGGGAGGTCTGGGAAGACCGGCGCCGACTGCGTCCGGTAGGTCTGGTCCGTCCCGTTCGCGCGCCCTCGCGTCTGGACGATGAGGGTGTTTTGCGGCAGGAACAGGCTTGAGAGTTCGACCGCCTGGTCGAGCAGCCCGCCGGGGTTGCCACGCATATCGAGGACGAGGGCGCGCAACGGCGTCTCGTCGTTGAGGCCCTGAGCCGCCGACTCGACCTGCTCCGCTGCGCCCTGCATAAACCGTCCGAGCCGTACGTACCCGACGCCCTCTGCAGGGTCTCCCAGCATGCCAGAGTATGTCACATCGCCCGTCACATCTCCAGCGCGAACCAGCACAAACCGAAGCGACTCCGACTCGCCTTCGCGCGCGACCTCGAGGTCAATGGTTGATCCAGGCTCTCCGCGCAACAGCGTATTGGCTCGCTGCGCTGTGACGCCCTCGAGGCCGCGGCCCCCAAGCTCGACGACCGCGTCGCCCGGCCGGACTCCCTGCCGCTCGGCGTCGGAGCCATCGAGTACGGACGTCACCACCAAGCCACCGCCGCGCTCGCCCACGACGACGCCTACCCCGCCGACGTCGCCGCCCTGCTGGAGCCGGCTCGCCGCCGCCGTCGCCTCATCGTAATAGACTGTGTACGGGTCGAGGGCGCCGGTCATAGCGCCGATCCCGCTCCGCATCAGCCCCTCGGCATCGATCACATCGACGTACTCCGAGGCGAGCGTCTCGTAGACGGTCCCGTACAGTTCGAAGCTCTTGCGGAGCGCGTAGAAGTCGACGTCTTGCGCCCTCGAGGACGGAACGAGGAGAACGAGGGCGAGGAGAAGGATGCGCATTGACCAGTCGGCGGGGACCGGAGGCTAACGACGGCGCGCGTGCATTCGCGCGCCCTCGAGGTCGGGTGCGCCCTCGAGGCCGGGTGCGCCCTCGAGGTCGGAATGCGAGAAGAGGTCCGGAGGAGAAGAGGTGTCCGACCTCGAGAGCGATCCGCGACCTCGAGGCTGAAAAAGACTGTAGAGGCAGGGCGTGCCGTGCCCAGCACGACCTTGAGGACGGAACCGATGACCGAGAAGCCAACCCTGAACCTCCCGCCCTCGAGGGCGCTACTGCCGGACGAACTCACTCAGTTCGCCGTCCACGGGCCGGTCGTCGAAGTAGAGGCGGTCGCCCTCGAGGCCGAAGCTCTCCGGCCGGCCGTCGAGAAACAGGACCGAGTCTTCGCTCTGAGTCCCGTTGTCGTAGTCGATCCGCCGGACCTCGTACGGCCCTTCCCGCCTCATCATGGCACGTTGGACGAACGCCACCTGCTCGAAGGTGCCGTCGGCTGAGAACGTCAGCGTCTCGGACCTCTGGCGTGCCGACGCCGGGACCGTCCGCTGGCAGTCTCCCAGGCACTCTCCCGACCCCGTCAGCGTCGCAAGCTCCCACGTCCCGACGAGCGCTGCCGGGTCCTGCGACAAGTCGCCGACGCGCAGCGCCGTGAGGTCGCGGTCGGCGCCGTCGGAATCGCAGGCGGCGAGCGAGAGAACGAGGACGGCGGCAGCGAGAACGCGGGTCATGGGTCGAGATCAAGGCGAGGTCTCAAGGCTACCGCTCGCCCTCGAGGCCGGCAATCCCCCGCCGCGTGCCCCGCCCTCGAGGACGGGCTACGCCGTCGGCCTCGAGGGCGCGTCTCGTGCCATCTCCGCCGCGAGCTCTTTCTCGCGACGCCGCTCCACAACGCCGGTCAGCAGGATCGAGAGCTCAAACAAACCCATCAGCGGGATCGCCATCAGGAGCTGGCTCCACGGGTCCGGCGGTGTCAGGAACGCGGACAGGATGAGGACGATCACCAAGGCGTACTTGCGTCCGGCTCGCAGCATGGCCTGCGTCAGCACACCCAGCTTGGCGAGAATCACGACCACAACCGGAAGCTCGAACAGGATCCCGGCGCCGAACGCCCACGTCAGCACCATCGAGAAGTACTTCGAGATGTCGAACTCGTTGACGATGGTGTCCGAGATCTGGAACTGGGCGAAGAACTGGAGAGCGAGGGGCGCGATGATCAGATAGCCGAACGAGATCCCGAGCGCGAAGAAGAACGTCGCGAACACGGATGCGAACCGAAGCCCCTTCTTCTCATCCGGGTACAGGCCAGGCTCGATGAACGACCAGATCTGATACACCACCATCGGCGACGCGATCACGATTCCGGCCGCGATTACCGTCCCGAAGTAGGCGAAGAACTGTCCCGTTACCGTCCGGTTTTGCAGCACGATGTCGACGGCGTCGAGGCGCAGCATGTCGTACATGAAAAACGACGAGCGCGTCGGGCCGAGCAGCAGCTCGTCCATGATCCAACCTGTAAAGAACAGGCAGCCGATCACGCACACGAGGATGGCGCCGAGCGCCTTGAAGATGTGCCAGCGGAGCTCCTCGAGGTGGTCGAGGAAGGGCATCTCCCCTTCTCCGGGCGCCATGTGCTCGGGGACCGACATCGGGACGGGTGGCGGCGCCTGATCCAATCGGATCGGGGACGCTGCACCGTCTCCCTGCGAGCCGGCAGTCTTGGCTGGGCGGGAGCGCCAGACGTCCATGTCTACGCTGTATCGCCCGACGTGGCAGCGCGGGCACTCTCACGGAGGTTGAGCTCGAGCAGCGACTCGACCCACAAGCCCTCGGCCTCGAGACGGGCGCGGCCTCCGCTCCACGTGAAGTTGAACAGCGTCACGACGCCGTCGACGGTGAACCCGTCGCTGCGCAAGAGCGCGGCGGCGCGGGCGGCGCTTCGGCCGCTGTTGAGAATGTCGTCGACGAGCGCGACAGGCTTCGACCGGTCGAGCGGCCCCTCCACCAACCGGCGGCGTCCGTAGGCCTTGCGGCGCTCTCGGATGAACCCGCCCTTAAAGGCGTGGCCCGGCGTTCCATTCGCCAAAACGGCGGTCACGATGGGGAACGCGCCATATCCGAACCCAGCAACCTGATCGAGTCCTCGAGTACGCAGACGCTCCGCCAGGACGATACCAGCCTCGGCAAATACTTCGCCATCCAGCATCGGCGTCCGCGTGTCCAAGAGCCACCCGATGGGCTGGCCTCGAGGATCCGTGATCGCCTCGTCCTCACGACGCACGAGCGCCCTTTGGTAGAGCGTGTGGCCCAGCTTCGCAAGGGCCGACTCGGGGACGGTGCTGGAGTCTTTCGGCATAGGGATGGGCGTGACGCGGCGACGGCCGCGCGGCAACATACTATCGGCCCGGCGGCAATCGCCGTGCCCATTGCGTTCCTCGCCGCGACAGTCTCGAGGACGGAATCCTTTCGAGAGACACGGACCGATCAAACGACGGTGCCTCTCTCTTCGCATCCTCGACGGTGCGGTCACGGGTGAGGTTTCGCCCTCGAAGATGATGCGGGAATGCCCGAGGGGATGGCAAGTAAGAGAAGAGGTTTTCGTACTCGAGGAGGTGTCGTCGCATCCGGCCTCGAGGTCGGATGCGAGTGATGCGTGGCCCGTCGCAACAGACAACCGCAACGAGCGGCCTCGAGGCCGCAGTCGACAAACTTTTCACCTCTCGTGACGCGACCTCGAGGTCGTCCTAGGCACGGATCGGATTCGCCTTCGGGGTCGCGAGCCGAGACCCTCTTCTGGTATTTGGCGGCACCGCCGCCGTCGCGCTACGCCGCGACCGCCTCGGCTCCCAAGCTCTCGACGTCGTAGAGCGGGAACGAGGCGCACAGGGCCTCGACCTCGAGGCGAACCGCTTCGGCCTCCGATCCCTTGGACGTGATGACGCGGTCGATGAGCGCGGTCACCGTGCGGAACTCGTCCTCGCCGAACCCGCGCGTGGTCATGGCGGGCGCGCCGACGCGGATGCCGCTGGTGACAAACGGGCTCTCCGGGTCGCCGGGGACCATGTTCTTGTTGACCGTGATCGAGGCCTCGCCGAGCCATGCCTCGGCGTCTTTGCCGGTGCATCCCTTCGAGCGCAAGTCGACGAGTGCGAGGTGGTTGTCCGTTCCGCCGCTGACGACGGCGTAGCCAGCCTCGACGAATGCCTCCGCCATGGCCTGCGCGTTGGCGACCGTCTGGCGCTGGTACGTCTCGAACTCAGGCTTCAAGGCCTCGAGGAAGGCAACAGCCTTGGCCGCGATCCCGTGCATCAGCGGACCGCCGATGGAGCCGGGGAACATGGCGGAGTCGAGAACGGCACCAGTCGACTTGGGGTTGCCGGTCTTGACCCATGTCTCGCCCGTCGGGCTGTCGACGTTGTTGCCGACGAGCATCATGCCGCCGCGGGGGCCGCGCAATGTCTTGTGCGTCGTCGTAGTGACGACGTGCGCGTGCGGGAGCGGGTCGTTCAAGACGCCGGCTGCAATCAGGCCCGCCGTGTGTGCCATGTCCACCCACAAGATGGCATCCACCTCATCGGCAATCGCGCGCATCGCGGCATAGTCAAAGTCGCGGCTGTAGGCGCTCGCGCCTACCGACAGCATCGTTGGCCGAACCTCCTTCGCCTTCGCGCGGACGGCCTCGAGGTCGATCCTGCCAGCGTCATCCCCCTCGGTCTGGACGCCGTAGAAGTGTGGCTCGTAGAGCTTGCCCGAGAAGTTGACCGGGCTGCCGTGCGTCAGGTGGCCGCCATGCGCCAGGTCGAGGCCCAGCAACCGGTCGCCCGGCTCCATGAAGGCGAGGTAGACGGCCATGTTGGCCGTGGCACCCGAGTGCGCCTGGACGTTGACCCAGTCGGCACCGAACAGCTCCTTGGCGCGCTCAATGGCGAGCGTCTCGACCTCGTCCACTACCTCGCAGCCGCCGTAGTAGCGCTTGCCAGGTAGCCCCTCGGCGTACTTGTTGGTCAGCGGGCTCCCCAACGCCTGGAGCACAGCGGGGCTCACGAAGTTCTCCGACGCGATCAGCTCGAGGCCGTCGTTCTGGCGCTCGACCTCTCGGCGGACGATGTCGAAGACGGCGGGGTCGGTGTCCTGGAGGGCGCTCATGTCGAGATCGGAACGGATGGTTTTGGGCAAGCTACCGACCTCGAGGACGCGGCGGAACCTCGAAGCGTCCTCGAGGCCGTGTCGCCGGCCTCGAGGACGAGAATCCATCGCCCTCGAGGGCGGAAGCAAGCCGCGCCCTCGAGGGCGTTACTCGACGGGCAGCAGCGTCACGCGGACGTAGCGCTCCATGTCCAGCTTGTCGACGGCCATGTCGCGGATGTCGTCCATCGCCAGACGCGCGGCAATGTCCGGCTCGTCGAGGGCGTTCTGCGCGGGCTCGCCCGTCTGGGCTGCGCTCGTGAGCACGCCCAGCCAGTAGCGGTTCTGCTGGAGGTTGGTCTCCCGGCCTCGACGCTGCTGCTCTTTGTATGCCTCAAGGTGCTCGGGCGCCGCGCCACCGGTCCGGAGCGCCTCGACCTCAGCGAATACGGCCTCTACCAATTCATCCACACGGTCCGGGTCGGCGCCAAACGAGATCTGGAGCGTGTACTGATCGTCCTCGCGGTCGATGCTCGGACGGACGCCGACGCCGTAGACGCCGCCCCGATCCTCGCGCAGCTCCTCCCGGAGCATCTTCGAGAGCACGTCGGCGGTGGCATTGAAGATGGCGCGGTCCTCGTTGTCGTCCGCGTCGATCTCGCCGTGGAACACGATGGCGACCTGCGCCTGGGGCTCCACGCCCGCGCGGACCACCTTCTCGACCACGCCGTCCGGCGGCACGACCTCGATGTCGCGAGGCTCCTCGTCGCGTCCTCCACCGGGAAGGCTCGCGAGATATGTGGTCACGAACGGACGCACGGCCTCGAGGTCGAACGAGCCGACCAGGAAGAAGGTGAAGTCGGAGACATCCGCAAAGCGGTCTTGGTAGAACGCAAACGCCTCATCGAGGTCGGCCCGGTCGAGGCCGTCGAGGTACTGTGACAACGTCTGCGTGCGCGGGTGGTAGTCCGCGAGCGTGACGTTCAAGGTGTCGCTGAACGCGACGCGGGGCGAGGCGCCCTGGCTGGTCAGGAACGTGCGTGTCTGCTGGATCGCGGCTTGGAACGCATCGGCGTCCTTGCGGGGCGACGTCACGTAGAGGTGCGCAAGCTGAAACAGCGTCTCGAGGTCGCCGGGCGCGGCACTGCCGGTAAAGCCCTCAGAGCGGCTGGAGATGATCGGGCGCAGTTGGACGATCTGACCCGAGAGCCTTTTGCCGAGAGCGATCTGGTCAAACGCGCCGACGCCAGACTGCGAGACGTAGCCAGCCGCGCCGCCCGCGACCGCCACTTGGTCGTCCTCGAGGAGCGACGAGCCGCCGGGGCTGGTGGCGCTGAACAGGACCTCGTCGGCCATGAAGGTGGTCGGCTTGAGCACGACGGTGGCGCCGTTGGACAGGGTCCACGTCGTCGTACCGAGGTCATCGTCTGTCGACTCGTCCTCGATGCTGCCTGCGGCGGGGATGGCGGCGATGAGTGGCTCGTCGGAGGTCGCGTCCTCGTAGGGCTCGAGGTCGGCCGTGGCGACGCTGGCGAGGGCGGCAGCCATCTGGGCGTCGGTCGGGACCTCGAGGTCGTCACGTTGAGGTGCGCTCACCACAACGACGCGGTTGCGGTCGTCTACCAGTTCCTCGGCAGTCGCGTTGACCTCGTCCAGCGTGATGGAGGGGAGCAGGCTCTCAGCCAGCATCAGCCGCGTCTCGGGAGAGATGACGGGCTCGTCCTGGAGGAACGACTGGACATAGGCCTGAGCAAGCTGAGCGCTCGGCTGATCGTCCTTCTCTGCGACGGCCGACTGCAAGCGACGGATCAGTTCGGCCTTTTCGCGCTCGACCTCCGTCGCGGTAATCCCAAACCGGCGCGCACGCTCGGCCTCGGTCACCAGCACGCGGGCGGCGTCCTCGATGCGGTCCTCGGCTGCGAACGCGACCAAGTAGGCCTCGTCCAGCGTCCTCAGCCCGCCGCCGCTGCCGACGAACGCGAAGGCGAACGGCGCGCCGGGCTTCTGGCGGATCTCATCGATCCGAGACCGCAGCGCCGAGAAGAACAGGCCGTTCACCAAGTTGGTCCGGGCGTCTTCGACCGTCCGTGTTCTTGTCGGCGGGCGCTTGAACAGAATCTGAACGAGTGTCTGCGGCGCCTCTGGATCCGTCGCGATGGCGTAGCGCGTGTCGTCGTGGCTCGGCACCTCGAACGTCTCCCGTGTAGGCGAGTCGCCCCGGGACACGAGGTCGGAGAAGCGGCTGCGGATCATGGCCTCGACGTCGTCCACGTCCACATCACCCACGACCACGACGTCCATCAGGTCCGGCCGGTACCAGTCGTCGTAGAACCGACGCAAGGCGTCGGTTGGCGCATTCTGGATGACCTCGGGAAGCCCGATGGGGAGGCGCTCGGCATAGCGAGAGCCGCCGTAGATGATCGGAAACTGGACGCGCTGCATCCGCTCGCCGGCGCCCCTGCGCAGACGCCACTCCTCGAGGACGACGCCGCGCTCGCGCTCAACGGCCGAGTCGGCCAGGGTGACGCGGCCGGCCCACTCGCGGAGCACGTCGAGGCCGGTCGCGAACACGTCGGCGGAGTCGGTGGGGACCTGCAGCATGTACACGGTCTCGTCGAACGAGGTGTACGCGTTGAGGTCTGGCCCGAAGCGCGTGCCGACGGACTCGAGGTAGCGGACCAACTCAGGTTCAGCGAAGCGCTCGGTCCCGTTGAACGCCATGTGCTCGAGGAAGTGGGCCAGCCCCTGCTGATCGTCGTCCTCGAGGATGCTGCCCGGCATCAACGGCCAGGCGAAGCTCGGCGCGACCTTCAGGCTCGGTGTTGCGGCGGATGGAGTAGCGTAGACCGTTGTCGAGCGTGCCTTGTCGCACGGCGGGGTCGAACGGGAGCGGATCGGTGAGGGCTGGCTGGGCAGCCAGCGGGGCAGCAGCGAGTGCCAGCACAGCCGCGAGGCGTACGAATCGAAGCATTTATGTCGGGGAATCCAGGGATCAGGACGGCAACCTATTCATCATAGGTATGTCATGGGTCGCTTGCAAGAGGTGATTCCCTGCGGTGACCATTCCGTCCTCGAGGGCGAGCCACCGCGGCCCATCGACCTCGAGGACGGACCTACCCCGGCCGCTTTGAGGTCACGAGCAACCCGGTCCCGGTCTCGTTCTTCTGGTTGAGGTCGACCGCGTTGAGTGCCAATCCCACCGGCCCCGCTGGCACGTAGTACGCAGCCACCAAAGGCGTCAGCCACTTGCTCTTCGACAGCATCTGGATCGGCCACTTGACCAGCAGCCGCCACCCGACCGACCCGACCGGGCCGTACGCGTAGTCGGTGTCCGTGACCTCGAGGCCGGCGGTCTCCAACTTCTCGATCAACTCTGCCAACGGATACCCGTCGCGGACGTGCTCGCCGATGAAGCTCTCCTCCCCTTCCGCCGTCACGCCGCTACCGCCCTGGTCGCTCGGCGTGTTGACGATGAACGAGCCGCCCGGCTTGAGCGCCGCGAGCACGTTGCGAAACACCGCCCGGTCGTCCTCGATGTGTTCCATCACGTCCACCGACAGCGTCAGATCGAACGTGTCGACGTATTCGAGAGGCAGCGTCAGGTCGGCTTTCTCGAAGGCGACGCGGCTCGCGTGCGGCGTCTGCGCCATGAACGCCTGGGCGCGCTCTGAGGTAGTCGTCCTTGATGTCGACGGCCGTGACCGCGACGTTCGGGAACGTGTCGACGAGCCAATAGGCGTACTGCCCGAAGCCGGTCCCGGCGTCGAGGACGCGGATCGGTCCGGAGCCTCGGGCCTCGATCTCGCGGCGCAACGCGCGGCGGACGTACCACGAGCGCAGGAAGACGGCGTCGAGGATGCGGTAGAACGCCTTCGTGCGGGTCGGGGTCTTCCAGAAGAAGCCGCCCAAGCGGTCTTTAACGGGGTCGTAATCCACGGATCGATGTGATGACTGCCGGAAGGTACCCGACCTCGAGGACGAGGTCGCGGCGCGAGGCATGGGGAACGTGGCAAGAGGCAGGCTCTCGGAAGTCGCCTGGGAATGGCTTCGAGGGCGAAGCTCATGCCGCTTTCCTGGCGCCCTAAACGCCCGACAGCTCCTCGACGGCCTCCACGAGGCGTCCCCACGAGAACCGATCCCGCTGGCGAGCCACTCCCTCCGACAGGCGCGGACCGAGGTCGTCCTCGACGAACTGGACCATCGCGTCTTCGAGGGCGACCGCGTCGTTCGGTGGAACGACGAGTCCGGCGTCGGACCCCACGATCTCCGCCAGGCCTCCCACGTCCGATGTAATCACTGGCCGACCGAAGTGAAACGCGATCTGGGCGACCCCGCTCTGCGTCGCTGAGACGTACGGTTGCACGACCGCATCGGCGGCGCTGAAGAAGAGCGGGACGCGGTCGTCGGGGATGTAGTCGGCCTCGAGGTGGACGCGCTCGAGGTCGGCGACCTGGCCGCTCGGGTCTCGGCTTCGTCGGCGTAGAACTCGCCCGCGATGACGAGGCGGGCGGTGGGCAACCGGCGCTGGACGTTCTTCCAGGCGTCGAGCAAGCACGTGCAGCCCCTTGTACCGGCGGATGAAGCCGAAGAACAGGAAGACGGGCGCGTCGTCCTCGAGGCCGATGGCGGCACGGGCCTCGCTGCGCGGCACGGCGTCGCCGAAGCCGCTGTAGACAGGGTGCTCGATGCGGCGAACGTCGCCCTCGAGGCCGAGCGTCTAGGAGGTCGCCCTCGACGGACTCGCTCAGCGCGATCAGTCCGTCGCACGGGCGGAGAGCGTAGCGGCCGAGCGCGAGGTCGCCGGGCTTCCGCTCGTGCGGGATCGCGTTGTGAACCACGGCGAGCGTCGTGACGCCCTGGCGCTTCAACTCACGAGCCATCGTCCCGATGGCCGGACGCGAGGAACGGCATCCAGTACGACAAGACCGCCACGTCGGCGCGGTCCGCGACGAACCGAGCCGCCGGACGCCAGCTCAGCGGGTTCACCGAGTCGATGCAGCTGCGCCGCGACCTCGAGGTCGGCCGGCGGCGGCCCGGGGTCGAACTGCGACGTGCCGGGGAACAGCATCTCTGGGTACTGCCGGCGAAACGTCACCGCGCCGACGTCGTGGCCTGCGTCCTCGAGGGCGCGCTGCATCCCTGCCTGGAAGTGGGCGATGCCGCCTCGGTATGGCCACGACGGGCCGACGAGCGTGATCCGCGCCACTACGCGTCCACCGTCTCCGGCCTCGAGGACGACGCAGTGACCGGCGCAGGGGCCGAGCCCAACTCCTCGCGGATGTCGTAGCGCTTCGCGTCCTCGACCTCGGGACGGACGATCATCTCGCCCAGCAGCCCGGCCAGAAACGACTGCGCGCCCAACAGGATCAGCATGACGCCGAAGATGAGCAACGGCCGGTCGCCGATTCCTTGGCCGTAGACCAGCTTCATCACCGTCAGGTACGTCAGCATCGCGAAGCCGAGCAGAAACCCGATGGTCCCCAGTCCGCCAAAGAACGTCATCGGGCGGCGCGCGAACCGAGTCAGGAACGTGACCGTGATGAGGTCGAGGAAGCCACGCAGGTAGCGCTCGAGGCCGAACTTCGTCACGCCGTGGACGCGCTCGCGATGGTTTACGTCCTGCTCCTTGATCCGGTCGTACCCCTCCCACTTGGCCAGGAGCGGGATGTAGCGGTGCATCTCGCCGTAGATGCGGACGCTCTCGACCACCTCTCGGCGGTACGCCTTGATGCCTGAGTTGAAGTCGTTGAGCTTGATGCCCGACATCCAGCGCGTGACGCCGTTGAAGAACTTCGACGGCAGTCGCTTCTCCCACGGGTCGTTGCGCTTTCGCTTCCACCCGCTCACCAGGTCCGCGCCGTCCTCGAGGGCGGCGACCATCGGTGGAAGCTCGGCCGGGTCGTCCTGCAAGTCGGCATCGAGGGTGGCGACGTAGCGGCCGGTCGCGCGGTTGAACCCGGCCGCTAACGCCGCGCTCTTGCCGTAGTTGCGGCGAAACCGGATGCCGGCAAACCGCTCGTCCTGACCGTGTATTCCACTGGCGACGTCCCACGACTCGATCGTCCGATCCGTCGTCCACGAACCAGACCTCGAAGGTGAGCCTGGCGCCCTCGAGGGCGGACCGAATCTCGTCTGCCAGAGCGGGCAGGCTCTCGGCCTCGTTGTAGACCGGGACGACGACTGGAGAGGTCAGGGCGCATGGATGGCAACGCTAGCACTGTCGAGCCACCGACCTCGAGGGTCGGGCTACAGCGTCGACCGTCGAGGGCGCGTCTGGCTCCATGAGCGTCGAGGTCGCAGATCTCGCCCTCGTGTCCGAAGAACCGCATGCGTCCCATCTGGCTCGCAGATCCACACTTCGCGAGCGCCTTTCGGCGAGGTAGAAGCGTCACTTTCTCCTCCATCTCGGCCCACGGATTCGACGACGACTCGGACCTCGACGCAGATCGGTCAGGAGCCACCGCGTGAGGCGCTATCGATGCCTCGTATGTGTGCTCGCATGAAGGACTCCGACATCCAGACGACATCTGGCACCGGATCGCCCTCAGATGTCTGGACCGACGCACTCCGGAAAGCGCTTCTCCTCCGAGAGCGTCCTCGAGCCATCGTGCAATCCGGCCCTGCAGAGCGGCTGTGACGGAGTGGAGACAGGGCTCGTGAGCGAAGCGACCGTAACGGTCGAGTTCGATCGCGATACGGTAGCTCCATCGAGGCTGGGTCTGTGCGACACCTCGGCCCATCGTCATCGGGCGCGTTATCGCCCAGCCGGAAGCAGCAGGCGTCCAGCAGAATCGAGGGACGGCATTCTCAGACATGCAGGTTCGGAGGACTCGAGGGTCCGGGGCTAGGTGTCGATGGTCGCGTACTTGGCGTTGCGCTCGATAAACTTGCGCCGCGGCTCCACGGCGTCGCCCATCAAGGTCGAGAACGTCTTGTCTGCCGTCGCCGCGTCGTCGATGGTCACGATCTGGAGCATCCGATGCTCGGGGTCCATCGTCGTGGACCACAGTTGCTCCGGGTTCATCTCGCCGAGACCCTTGTAGCGCTGCACGCCGACACCGGCCGCCCTCCGAGCTCCGCGATGGCCTGCTCCAGCTGCTGGTCGTTCCAGCAGTAGATCTCCTTCTTTCCCTTCTTGGCGCGGTACAGCGGCGGGAGCGCGATGTAGATGTATCCGGCCTCGAGGAGCGGACGCAGATAGCGATAGATGAACGTCAGCAGCAGCGTACGGATGTGAGCGCCATCCACGTCGGCGTCCGTCATCAGGACGATTTTGTGGTAGCGGAGCTTCTCGTCTGAGAACTCGTCGGCGCCGGCAGCGATCTGGACACCGAGCGCGGTGACCATGTTCTTGATCTCCTCGTTGTCCAAGATCTTGTCGAGCCGCGCTTTCTCGACGTTCAGGATCTTGCCTCGAAGCGGCAGGATGGCCTGGAAGTGCCGGTCGCGCGCCTGCTTGGCACTGCCACCCGCCGAGTCGCCCTCGACGAGATACAGCTCTGACTCACTCGGGTCCTTCGACGCACAGTCGGCCAGCTTGCCGGGCAAGCCGCCGCCGCCGAACGCACTCTTGCGCTGGACCAGCTCGCGAGCTCGCCGCGCCGCTGTCCGCGCCTGGGCCGACAGGATCACCTTCTGGACAATCGTCTTGGCCTCGCGCGGATGGTCCTCGAGCCACTCGGACAGCTTCTGACCGACCAGGCTCTCGACGGCTCCCTGCACGTCGCCGTTGCCCAGCTTGGTCTTGGTCTGCCCCTCGAACTGCGGCTCCTGCACCTTGACGCTGAGCACCGCCGTCAGCCCCTCGCGGAAGTCGTCGCCGCTCAGGTTGACCTTGGCCTTCTTGAGCAGATCGTTCTTGTCCGCGTAGGCTTTGAGCGTACGCGTCAGAGCCCGGCGGAAGCCGGAGACGTGCGTGCCGCCCTCATGCGTGTTGATGTTGTTGACGAACGACAGCACGTTCTCCTGGTAGCCCGTGTTGTAGAGCATCGCGAGCTCCACGGGCACATCGCCGTCCTCGTCCTCGATGTGGATGCCGCCCTCGAAGAGCGACTCGCGTGCCTCGTCGAGGTACTCGACGAACTCGAGGAGCCCACCCTCGGAGTGGTAGACCTCGGTGCGGAGCTCGTCGTCGTCCTCGCGCTCGTCGGAGAGCGTGATCGTGATGCCCTTGTTGAGGTACGCGAGCTCGCGCATCCTCGAGGCCAACGTGTCGAAGCGGTAGACGCGGTCGAAGAAGATGCCGGCGTCGGGCTTGAAGGTGACCTTGGTGCCGGTCTCCTCCCCTTCCTCCATGTCGCGGACGCGGTTCAGCTCCTCGACGGTGTCGCCCTTCTCGAACGCGATCTCGAACACGCCGCCGTCGCGGCGGACCGTCACGTCGAGGCGGTCCGAAAGCGCGTTCACACACGACACGCCGACGCCGTGGAGCCCGCCGGACACCTTGTAGGTGTCCTTGTCGAACTTGCCGCCGGCGTGCAGAATCGTCATCGCGACCTCGACGGCAGGCTTGCCCTCCGTCGGGTGCATAGCAACCGGGATGCCGCGGCCGTCGTCCGTCACCGAGATCGAGTTGTCCTCATGGATCACGACCTCGATGTGGTCGCAGTAGCCGGCTAGAGCCTCGTCGATCGAGTTGTCGACGACCTCGTACACCAGGTGGTGCAGTCCGCGCACGCCGACGTCGCCGATGTACATCGCGGGACGCTTGCGGACGGCCTCGAGGCCCTCGAGGACCTGGATGTTGCCCGCGCCGTACTCATTGACGGCCGGCGCGCCATCGCCGCCGGGCGGGACCGCAAGTGCATTCGTGGGAGGCGTAGGAGTCGCGCCGTCGGGCGTCGTAATGTTCTCGTACGGTAGGTCAGGTCCAGTCGAATCAGACATCAAGTAGGTTGTCAGTGGTCGGCCCTTGAGGCCGGAATCTGCCGCCGGGTCATTCGGCCCAAAATACGGCCGGACGGCGCCGTTTGCTCAGATTTCAGAACGCCTCGCGCGCCTCGACTATTCCCCTTCCAACGGTCGGTTTCTCTCGTCTTGCACAGGCGCCTCGAAGTGGCGCAGCTGGCATCGTGACCAAGACCTCGTAGCGACTCATGTTCGGGCGTGTCGAACCCGTCGAGGCCGAGACGCACGGCCTCGAGGTCGGTCCGCAGGCGAAAGCTCCAAAACAGGCGGTCCCACCACGAGAACAGCGAGCCGTAGTTGGAGTCCGTTTCCGGCTGCCATCGCGAATGGTGGACCTTGTGCATCGCTGGCGTCGCGATCACGGCACGGAGCACGCGATCGAGGGCGGGCGGCACGGAGAGGTTGGAGTGGTGGAACTGGACCACGGCGAACATCACCGTCTCGTAGAACACCAGCTCCCATGCATTCGCGCCGAGCGACACGATCACGCCGATTCGCAGAATCGAGGACAGCACGATCTCGCCAGTGTGGAAGCGACTCGCCGTCGTGACGTCCATCTGGGCGTCGGAATGATGGACGCGGTGGAGACGCCACAGGAACGGCACGCGGTGGTTCAGCCGGTGCCACGCATACATCCACACGTCCAGCAGCAGAACGGCGCCGACTATGTGGGCCCACGTCGGCAGCGCGACCTGATTCAGCAGCCCAATGCCGTTCCTAGAGGCCCACTCCGCGGCCGCCACCCAGAGACCTGCAAACCCGACCGCGACGATGAGTCCGTTGATGGTACCAAGCGCGAGGTTGCGCATCGCGTGCCGACCTCGAGGACGACCACGGAGCGCGTGAAAAAACGGGTGCGCCGTCTCAGCAAGCAGCAACGCGGCGAGAACGCCAACAGCGACGACGGGCTGAAGCTGGCGTAGCGCCTCGAGGTCCACTACGCGGTCTCGAGGAGCCGGTCGCTCAGCCGAGCCGCGTCAGCGGCGAACGCGACCAGGTCGCGGGAGGGATCGTCCTCGAGGGCGCGGGCGTGCGCATCGGTGGCCTGCTGACGGACGGCCTCGACCAGATCCGCGTTAACGGCTGGATACAAGCTCAGAAGTTTCTGATGCACCACATCGAGGACGCGGGCGAGGTCATCGATCAGAAGCCGGTCCTCGAAGGTCTGCACGGCCGAGGCCGCGCCCTCGACGCCGACGGCCGCTCTCAAGCGGAGACGCGCAACGTGGGTACGGACCTCACGAAGCAAGACCTCGAGGTCGAGCCGGACGTCAGCGGCAGGCTGCTGCTCGGAGGCGTCGCGGCCCGCGCGGCGGTCGCCGATCTTCTGAGCCGCCTGGAGGGCTGTCCGGGCCGTCGCAACCAGGGTGACGGCGTGGAAGGCGTGAGCGTCTCTCATCATCCTCGAGGTCGCTACAGGTCGAGGTAACGCAGGAACTCAGCCGCGCGCTCTTGCAGGTTGTCCTCTGCCTCATCGAAGACGGCGACGACGCGGTAGTCGTAGTGCGCCATCACGTGGCGGACACGCGCGGTGTCCGTGACGTTCAGCTTGAGCGTCACACGGACGTGGCCCGCGCCGGGATCGTCCTCCGTGGATACCGACAGGATGCGCACGCCATTCTGCTCGATGATGTGAGCCACCTGTCCCAACGAGAAGTCCGCACGCTCGACCTCGAGGACGACGATGGCGCCCGGCTCCTCAGTTGCCAGCATGTGGGCGAGTTGGCCGAACACGTCGCTGCGAACGACTAAGCCAGCGTAGCTGCCGTCTTCCTCGACGACGGGGACCACGCTCAAGCCGTGCTGCCGCATCACGTGCGCCGCGTCGAAAACGTGCGTGTCGAGGGCGATGGACACCGGCTCACCGGCGACGAGAGCGCCCAGCGGGGCCTCGGTGTCGGGGTGGGCGCGCAGGGCCGCTTCCGTCGCGATCGAGTCGAGTCGGCCTGACGGATCGAGGACGGGGAGGTGCGCGACGTTGGACTCTGCGAGCTCGACCAGCGCCTCGGCGACCGAGTCGGTCGTCGAAAGCGGATCGAGGTGGCTAAGAATCGTTGCAACGGTCATGGGAGCAGGGGGACGACCGGGTCCGGGGGAAACTAGAGTGTCCAGTCACCTGATAGACGCACGAGAGATGTTCTAAGTGACGCGGCCCAAGTGCGGATTCCGCCCGTTCGGGTGGGCGAACGGTCGACTCAGGGTCTCAGGCGCCCTCGAAGCCGGTTCCGCTCCTCAATTCTGCCTTCGGCGCGTCCGTCAAAAAGACCTGCACGTGTTCGACTTCGAGGACGAACCGCGCCTATTCCTCCTCGTCTGCTGTTGGGACGGGCGTGGCGCCCAGCCATCGGAGGTTGCCGAACTGCTCCAGCATCCGGTCGAGGTCGGGAGCGTTCTTCGTCGAGGCACGGAAGCGAAGGCGCGTCACTGCCGTCTCAGGCGCGCTCGCGTCGAAGGCGTCGGAGGCGAACCCGAACTCCTCCTCGATGACCTCCGCCACACTGTGGATGTGCGCACGCGCCTTGGGATCGGACACGGGAAGGAGCGCGATGCGGTTCACGTAGTCGGACTCCACGAGCGACAGCGTCCGGGCGCGCAGCTCATCGAGGCCAATGCCACGCGCGGCCGAGATGAACACGGCGTTGTCATGCCGGGCCTCCAGTTGGTCCAGCAGACCCTTGTCCTCGAGGGCGTCAACTTTGTTGAACACCATCAGCGTCGGCTTGTCTTGTGCCTCGAGTTCGGCCAACGTCTCGTTGACGACGGCGATGTGATCCTCGGCGTTCGGGTGTGTCACGTCCACGACGTGGAGCAGCAGGTCGGCTTCGCGGACCTCGTCTAGGGTGCTTTTGAAACTCTCCACCAGAGAGTGAGGCAGCTTACGAATGAACCCGACGGTGTCGGCGAGCAGAATGCCCTTGTTCGTGTCAAGGTCGACTTGGCGCGTGGTGGCGTCGAGGGTAGCAAACAGACGGTCCTCGGCGAAGACGTTCTCGTCGGCGAGAGCATTCATGAGCGTGCTCTTACCGGCGTTCGTGTAGCCGACAAGTGCAACGCGCGTCTGGTCCCACCGCCCCTTTCGCTGGGTGGTCCGCTGGCGGTCAATCTTGTCCAGGTGCTCCTTGAGCACGGAGATCCTGCGGCCAATCAATCGACGGTCGGTCTCGATCTGCGTCTCGCCAGGCCCACGCATTCCGATGCCACCCTTCTGGCGTTCGAGGTGCGTCCAGGCTCGCGTCAGGCGCGAACGGAGGTAAGTCAACTGGGCGAGCTCGACCTGCGCCTTGGCCTGCGCTGAGCGTGCGCGGCTGGCGAAGATGTCCAGAATGAGTCCCGAGCGGTCGACCAGCTTGACGTTGTTCTTCTCGGCCTCGAGGGCCTTTTCGAGGTTGCGGACCTGTACCGGCGTCAGGTCATCGTCGAACACCACCAAATCGGCTTCTTCGGCCTCGACCTGCTTCCGTAGCTGCTCCACCTTCCCCTTGCCGATGTACGTCGCGGAGTGAATGCGGGCCAGGTTCTGGGTCACGCGAGCGGCCGTGTCGGCGCCGGCGGTATCGGTCAAGAGCTCGAGCTCATCGAGGCCATCGTTGAGTTCGGCCAGTGAGGAGTCGGGAGTCTTTACACCGACTAGGATGGCGGTTTCTCGGCGGCGTGCAGCGTGGGGCGTCAAAAGCAGAAGCGGGGGGCCTGGGAAAACGGAGCGAGGCACTGAACCGTGCCCTCGGGAGTGAAGCTAGGGTGTGAACCGTGCGCCTCCAGGCAATTCGTGAGGAAGGGCAATGGGGACAAGGAGAGGGACAGGGATTTTGTCCGCCTTCGAGGTCGCATCTAGTGACCCATGAAGCGGGGTATCGACCTCGAGGGCGCGTTCGGATCCGCTCCGTGCCTCTTCCCCCTCTCCTACGCCCCGACCGGCGGCTTCCAGCGCGTCGTCACTAGCGTCTCAGCCACCAGACACGCCAGGGCGATCCCCAGCAGCCACGTCCACGCCGGCGTCCTCGAAGACGACTCGCCGTCGAGGAGCGACGCGGCATCCGCGACCAGCCGAACGGGACGCCCCGTCGCGGCCTCGAGGCGCCGAGCGGCCTCCTGGGGATCGAGGGCGGCAGGGTCGGACTCGAGGGCGCTGTCGTTGGCTGCAACCACGCGCAGCGTGCGGTCGCCCTGGACAACGCGGTACAGACCGGCCGTCGTGACCGCGTCATCGACCTCGAGGACGACGGCGCCGGGGACGGTTCGCTGCGGCGGAGATAGCGCGATGCCGTCGGGGCCGACCAGCCGGAGCGCGGCGCCAGCCTCGACGCCCTCGACGCGGATGGAGCCGCCCTCGCGCGCGGTGAGTTCGCCCGCGTCCTCAATGGCGGAGCCGGCGGAGAGATACGCGGCCGACCGGAACAGGAGCGGCACAAACAGACCGCTCTGCGGCAGGTCGCTCCACTCGAGGTCGGGCGCGACGCCGACGTACAGCAAGCTCCCCTGACCCCGGCGGATCTCTTGAACGAGAGGCGGCCCGGCTTGCGTCCCGATCAGCGTCGATTCGTCGGCAGCGCCTGGTCGATAGCGAGCAATCTGGCGGACCTCAATGGTCTCGGGGCGAGGGCGGGCGGCGTCGAACACGCCCGCAAACATGGGGTGATCGAGGTCGACCTCGGTCGAGGTGCCCAAGCGCTCGGACCCGTCTCCGATCACGCCCTCGATGCGGCCTCCGCCAATCGCGGCCAGGAGTGGATTCAGCGCGTCGGGGTCGTCGCCGGGAAATGCGAGCACGCCTCCACCCTGCGCCACAAACGAAGCCATACGGCCCGAGTCGCCAACTGACGACACACCCACGAGCACAATCGCGTCGTACCGCTCGAGGTCGGCGCCAGCGAGACCGCTCTCGGCGACTTCGTTGAGAACCACGCTTCCTCCCTCCGCCACGACGCCAAGGGCGAGCGAGACCAGATCAGCGCGCTGTCCGTCGCCTCGGACCAGCAGGACACGCGGCGGGGGCGGCACGCGGAGGGCGAAATACCGCACGTCATCCCACTCCGCGGCATCGCTCTCGATGCGGACCTCGCCGCCCACCCATCCGCGCGCGGACGGCGTAATGGTAAACGGGACCTGCACCGGAACGTCAGGCACCACGTCGACTGCGGTCTCCGCTATGCGTTCGCCCTCGAGGATGAGGGACGCACCAACGGTACCCGGCCGACCTCCGTAGCGCACGACCGTCGCCTGGATCTGAACAGGCCGTCCGGGCTCGATGATCTGGCTCACGACCTCGAGGTCGGTCACGGCCGTGTTGACCTGCCGACGGCCGCCCAACGGAAGCAGCGTCAGGTCCACGTCGTCGGGCAGCATCGCGCTGACCGAGTCGGTGAACGTGGCGGCCTGCAGGTCACTCACGACGATGATCTCGCGCCGAGGATGAATCGCGCCCTCAAGAAGGCTTGCCGCCCGAGCGACGGCCGCCGTCAAGGCTTCCGCCCCCGGACGCACCGACGTGGCCTCGACGGCATCGAGGGCAGGACCGACGGTTGCAAACGGCACCGGACGATACTCAGGCGGACGCGCCATCGGCAACACAGTCTGCTCGTCGCCTCGGCTTCCGGCCTCGAGGACGGCCACTCCAAGGTCGCGGGCTTGGTCGATCAGTGAGCCCTGCGCATCGCGAAGCGACATGGACCGGCTGTTGTCGAGCACGAGCGCCATGCTCCGCGCAGCGCCGTCCTCGAGGACGCTGGCGTCGGCCGTGGGTGTCGGGCGGGCAAACGCAAGCACGAGGCAGAGCACGGCGATCGTCCGCAACGCCAGCAGGAGCCACTGGCGGATCCGCACGCGGCGCATCGAGGTCGCTTCGATCTCGCGCAGGAAGCGGAGCGTCGAGAAGTCGAGGCGGTCGGGCCGGCGGAAGTTGAACAGGTGGACCGCGATGGGGATCGCGGCCGCAGCTAGCCCGGCGAGGATGAGGGGATTGAGAAAGCCCATGGCCTGCGAACGTAGCCACGGCCGACGCTCGCGCTCGGCCTCGAGGACGAGTTCGAAAAAAGGGAAAGGTCCGCTGTCCTCTCAGTCCTCGAGGTCAGGGACAAAGCACCAACGCAAAGCGCCCCGACCTGCCGAAGCAAGCCGGGGCGCTCAACACGTCTCCGCCGAGGGCAAACCCTCGAGGACGACTACCGAACGACTGTGATCTGCTGGACCGCCGTCTGCCCGGCCGACTCAAGACGCACCAGATACACGCCCGCCGCGAGGCTCGACACGTCGAGGTCGGCCTCGAGGGCGGAGCCCGGGGCGGCGTCGCCCTGGAAGGCCGTCAGCACGCGCTGGCCGAGCACGTTGTACACCTCCACGCTCGCCGCTCCGGCCTCGAGGACGGTGAACGAGATCGTGGCGCGGTCCATGACCGGGTTGGGACGGGTCGGGAGCAGAGCCACGGCGCCCTCGAGGGCGGTGTCTTCGCCGGCCACCGGCGTGCCGTTGAACTCCACAGCACCGATGTCCTGTCCATTTCCACTACCCAGACCGCCACGCTGCAAGCCGCGCTGGTCGAAGTCGTACGCCGAGTCTCCAGCGTCGATGGCGGGGCTTCCTGCCATCGGAGCGTGCGTCAGCGTGAAGCCGCCGTTGTCACGAAGCGGACCCAGCATCGGGTCGACATTAATCAGGTCCGTGACCGTCCCGCCGTCCTGAACGAGGATGATCCCGTTCGGGAACTGGATCAGGTTGTTTCCTTCTGTCTGGATCGGTCCAAACCCATCTGCCGCGTTGGCGGTGGATGCCTGGTTGGCGGCTACAATGGTGTTGCTCAGCTCGAACATCGACGCCCTTGGACAAGAGCCCACCTACCGTCGTGCCCGCACTGTTGAGCGCGACCGTCAGAGCTTGCGATTGAGATCGCCGCGCCGCCGTTGTCGTAGACGCCGCCGCCAGCCTCCGTGGCAGTGTTGCCTGACACCGTCGAGTTCGCGATGTCGGCCGATCCGCTACCGGAGATCCAGATGCCGCCGCCCTCTCGAGCGCGGTTGTTGGATACGGTCGTCTGGCGAAGCGTCACTGCTCCAGCACCACCGGCGTGGATTCCGCCACCGTTGCCCGGCATCGGCGTCGCGATCCTGTTTCCGTCGATCGTCACGTTGCGAAGCTCAACCGAGGTCGCCGCTCCAGACGTCGCGGCATCATCGAAGAGTTCGATTCCGCCACCGGCCCGGTTGGCGCGGTTCTCGACAATCGTCGAGAACGCGATACGAGCCTCTGCGCCGTCCGCAACGAGAACACCACCTCCAGAGCCTGACGTGCCACTCGCCACGTTGCCATCGAGGACGGCGTAGCGAACAGAGGCCTCACCTCCGGTCTCG
This sequence comes from Rubricoccaceae bacterium, assembly GCA_963832985.1. Classification (GTDB taxonomy): domain Bacteria; phylum Bacteroidota; class Rhodothermia; order Rhodothermales; family Rubricoccaceae; genus Rubrivirga. Next base: position 661,977 of record CAWHWG010000006.1, on the reverse strand, counting down.
ACATAGATGCCGCCACCGCCGGTGCCAGCGTCCGCACCCGTCGCCCGGTTGCCTCGGACGATGGTGAACAACGAGCGATCACCATCGATGGCATCGTCGTCGTCGTCACTGCGGTCGATGCCATCGTCGTCGATGCCATCCCCGTTTCCGTCGCCGTCGTCCTCGAGGTCGCCGGCTCCGCCGTTGATCGTCATCGTTCCGTTCGTCCAGAGACCGCCGCCCTCGACCGCCACGTTGTTTTCGATGAGGCCGCCCGTGATGGTGACATCGCCACCGCCACTGTGGAGCCCACCGCCGTTGCCCGGCGCTGCGGTCCCGATGGCGTTCGTCGACAGTGTCACGTCCTCGAGGACGACCGTCCCGTTCGCATCCTCGATGCCGCCACCGGCGCGGTTCGCCGTGTTGCCGATGAGTGTCGCTTGGCGAAGAGTCAAGCTACCCGCTGAGAACACGCCGCCACCAGAGCCTGACGTGCCACTCGCCACGTTGCGCGAGATCTCGACGCCCGTCGCGACGATGGTGCCCGAGGGAGTGGTGTACAGCGCGCCTCCGCCTTGGTCCGCGTCGTTGCCGGTCGCCACGTTGTTCGTGAACGTCGCGGCTGCATTCGCGCTTCCACCCGTTGTGATGGTGAGGACGCCACTGGTCCAAATGCCACCGCCCTCGACGGCCCGGTTCGCGTCGAACGAGCCGCCCGAAACCGTGGTGGTCGTGCCACTACCGCTGTGGATCGCGCCGCCGTTTCCCGGGTTTGCGCCCTCGACGACCGAGTTCTGACTGAAAGTCGACGTAATGACCGTCAGCGCTCCTGCGGCGTCCTCGATGGCGCCACCGGCACGGAGGGCCGTGTTCGCCGTGAAGGTGCCAGAGCGGACAATCAGCGTCCCTCCATTGGTGAGGACACCACCGCCTGATCCAGCGGCTCCGGTTGCCGTGTTACGGCTCACGGTCGTGGTGTCCATTCGGACCTGCCCACCGTTGTTGTAGACCGCCCCACCGCCGTTGTCGGCATCTGGACCACGCGCGATGTTGTCGAGGAAAGATGTCCGAGCGATGGTCATCGAACCTGTGTTGTTCCAAAACCCGCCGCCTTCACTCGAGGCCGTGTTGCGCGAGACCGTCCCGCCACGCACCGTCGCCGATCCGGCGCCTGAGATGTGGAAGGCACCGCCGTTTCCGGGGTTCGTCCCGGTCCGGTTGCTGGTGAAGTTGACGTCGACCATCGTCGTTGTTCCACCGTTGGCCTCGATAGCGCCGCCCGCTCGGTTAGAGTCGTTGTTGCTAAAGCTCGATGTGCGGACCGTGAGCGTGCCGGCGTTGTTGAAGACGGCCCCTCCAGATCCAGACGTGCCCGACGCGCTGTTCGAGTCGAAAGTGGAGGCCTCGATGACAGTGCGTCCGTCGTTGTAGATCGCGCCGCCACCTTCGGTCGCCGCATTACCGGTCGCCTCGTTCCTGATGAAGGAGACGTTCCTGGCGATGAGACCAGCGTTTGGTCCCACATATACCGCACTGCCACGAACTCCTCGCGCTCGGAGAACATCGAGGTTTGTCAGTGTGAGGACTTCAGACGTGACATCGAAAAGCCGGTACCGAAGGTCGCCGTTCAAGCGAATCTGGGTGGACTCTGACGTCCGACCGTCGATGGTCAGGCTGTCCGTTACCACAATGGCGCCGCTTGTAAACAGAGCCGTTCCGCCTCCAAGGTTGGCGGAGAACTTGATCGTGTCCGCGTTCTTACCGGCTGTGCAGCCGTTCACTGCGACGTTTCGGTTAGCCGCGTCTACGGCGTCCCGAAGGGAGCAACCGCCCACGTTGGTCCCGTTGTCAAGCGTCGTGACGGTGATCGTGGCGGCGGATACCGTAGCCACGGAGGCCAGAATGGCCAGCAGAGTGAGAAGGCGAGGGTAGAGATGAGTCATGTATAGCGGAAAGGAGAAACTGGATGGTAGATAGGTACCTCTACATCTCCCGCCGGTTTCGACGCGGATGCTCAGTAAGCGTGGATTACCACTTGCCCTAGCGCTGAGACCGCATATAGGAGTGTCAGATAAGTGAAACCGATGCAAAGCGCCCCGACCTGCCGAAGCAAGCCGGGGCGCTCGAACACGTCTCCGTCGAGGGCGAACCCTCGAGGGCGACTACCGAACGACTGTGATCTGCTGAACCGCCGTCTGCCCGGCCGACTCAAGACGAACCAGGTACACGCCCGCCGCGAGGCTCGACACGTCGAGGTCGGCCTCGAGCGCGGAGCCCGGGGCGGCGTCGCCCTGGAAGGCCGTCAGCACGCGCTGACCGAGCACGTTGTACACCTCCACGCTCGCCGCTCCGGCCTCGAGGACGGTGAACGAGATCGTGGCGCGGTCCATGACCGGGTTGGGACGGGCCGGGAGCAGAGCGACGGCGCCCTCGAGGGCGGTGTCTTCTCCCGCCACCGGCGTGCCGTTGAACTCCACAGCACCGATGTCATCCTGTCCGTTGTTGCGCTGCAATCCACGCTGGTCGAAATCGTAGGTCGACTGGCCGGCGTTGATCGCTGCACTTCCAACCATCGGAGCGAGTGTCTGTGTGAACCCGCCGTTGTCCGCGAGGTCAGCAAGCATCGGGTTGGTTCCATTGACGTTGTAGCTGGTCTTCCCGCTGATCGTGCACCCTCCAGGAGTCTGGATCAGGTTGTAGTCCCCAGACTGGAACGTGCCGAAGCAATCCGCTCCCTGGCCCGACGCCGTGTTGCTCGCAACGATGGTGTTCTGGAATGAGAAGGCAGCCCCTTGCGAGACGAGACCTCCACCATTTCCACCAGCCGCGTTGAACGCGACGGTCGAACTCGAGATCGAGATTGAGGCTCCACCGTTGTCGTAGACGCCGCCGCCGAACTCGGTCGCCGTGTTCCGGACCACCGTCGAGTTGCCGATGTCAGCCGAGCCGCTGCCGGAGATCCAGATGCCGCCGCCCTCCCGGGCATTGTTGTTGGAGACCGTTGTCTGGCGAAGCGTCACCGCTCCAGCACCGCCGGCGTGGATTCCGCCACCGTTGCCCGGCATCGCCGTGTCGATCTCGTTTCCGTCGAGCGTCACGTTGCGCAAGGCGACCGATGTCTCGGCGTCAGTGGTACCGTCGTCGAAAAGCTCGATCCCACCACCAGCGCGGTTGGCTGAGTTACCCGTGATCTCGGAGAAGGAGACACGTGCCGAGGCGCCGTCGGCCACCATCAGACCACCACCGGATCCGGACGTGCCTGTCGCAAAGTTGTCGTCGATGACGGCAAACCGAATTGAAGCCTCTCCGCCGCTCTCGACGAAGATGCCGCCACCACCGATCCCGGCAGCGTCTCCGCTTGCGACGTTGCCCGTAATGGTTATGAACATGGAACGGTCGCCGCCAATCGCAGCGTCCTCGTCACTGTCAGGGGCGCTGTCGCCCTCGAGGTCGCCGGCTCCGCCGTTGATCGTCATCGTTCCGTTCGTCCAGAGCCCACCGCCCTCGACGGCCGTGTTGCCTGATACGATTCCTCCCGTGATGGTGACATCGCCACCGCCACTGTGGAGGCCGCCGCCGTTGCCTGGTGCGGCGATCCCGATGGAGTTGTCAGAGAGCACAACGTCCTCGAGGACGACTGTTCCGCGTGCGTCCTCGATGCCACCGCCTGCGCGGTTGGCCGTGTTTCCGCTGACGGTTGCGTTACGAAGTGTGACGCTACCCGCCGAGAACACGCCGCCTCCCGAGCCGGAAGTCCCGTTTGCGACGTTGCCCGTGATCTCCGCGTCGAGGACGAGGATGGATCCGGATGGCACGGCGTAGAGACCGCCGCCGCCCTGGTCAGCGTCGTTGCCTGTGGCGGTGTTGTTCGTGATCATGGCCGTCGTGATCGTCGGCATGACGGTGCCCGGCATCATGGAGTTCGGGATGTCCGCCTCGCTCGACGTGATCACCAGTGTGCCACTCGTCCAGAGACCGCCGCCCTCGACGGCTCGGTTTGAGTCGAACAAACCACCTGCCACGACGATGGTGCCGCCGCCCGTGTGGACCGCTCCACCGTTGCCAGGCATGGCATTCCCCGTCACATCATTTCCAGTGAACGTGGACATGATGAGGACGGACGTTCCGCTCGCGTCCTCGAGGCCGCCGCCTGCACGGGGAGCATCGTTGTCAGAGACCGTGCTCGACATCACGATGAGGTTGCCCCCATTATTGAGGATGCCGCCGCCCGAGCCGGATGTGCCTGTGGCCGTGTTTCCAGTGACCGTGGTGCTATCCAGCTCCATTCGGCCTCCGTTGTTATACAGCGCGCCACCGCCATTGTCCGCGTCATCGCCCTCAGCTGTATTGCCCGAGAACGTGGTCTGCGAGATCATCATCGTCCCGATGTTGTTCCAGAACCCGCCGCCCTCTGCGGTGGCCGTGTTCATTGAGACCATCCCTCCGCGCACCGTCGCATTGCCAGAGCCGGAGATGTGGAACGCGCCTCCGTTGCCCGGCGCAGATCCAGCCTCGTTGCTTGTGAAGTCCGTATTCGCGAGTGTCGTCGTTCCGTTGAGCGCCTCAATGGCGCCGCCAGCTCGATTGGCCATGTTGCCCGAGAACGTCGAGGACGCCACCATGAGGTTTCCGTCATTGTTGAACACCGCACCGCCAGATCCCGACATGCCGGACGCATCGTTTGTATTGAACGAGCTGTTGGTCACATCGACGCTTCCGCCATCGTTGTATATGGCTGCGCCGCCGTCCGTAGCGGCATCGCCGGTGGCCTGGTTGAACTCAAACAGCGCGTCTTCTACCATTAGACCCGCGTCTGGCCCGACGTAAACCGCTCCGCCACGCACAGCACGACCGTTTCGAAGCGTGATTGTGCTCAGAGTGAGCGTCGCGCCCGTTACTTCAAAGATTCGGGAGTCGAGTCGCCCGTCGATCCCCATCTGATCCGAGGGCAACCGCAGGCCGTTGATAGACAAGCTGTCCGTTACCGAGATCACTCCAAGACCGAGGATCACGCTACCTCCAGCTTCCGTCACGTTGAAGACGATCTCGTCGAGGCCTTCCTCGCCGGCGCTACAATCGTCGACAGCGACGTTCTGGTTCGCGGCCTCGACGGCTTCGCGGAGAGAGCAGTCACCGTCTGCATTCCGCTCGTCGATGAGAGTGGTTACGGTGATGGTGTTCGCGGATGCCGCTGTCACGGTCATCAACAAGGCGACCCCCAAGGAGAGGAGAGTGTAGAATCGATACATGATGAAGAGAGAGGGTGTACTGAAGAAGGGATGAGACGTCCTTGACGCCGATAGGGACTACAGGCCTCCCCCGTGCCTGTTTCGAAGTGGACACGACTTGGACACCTAGTGGGCACCGACTACCAGTGATCTCGAATCTTCTGGCCCCTGACGTAGGGACTTCACCCCCAGGCGGCATCTTCGGAGAGTCCTGGAGCGTTCCTCGACATGACAGACCGCCCGTACCTCCCGACTGATTCGTTCCTCATGGCGACATCGACTGCTTCTCCTGACACTTCCGCCCTCGAGGGCGACACCCGAAAGCGATTCGTCGGACGCGAACTCGTGGTCAAAGGCGCTCGACAGCACAACCTCAAGAATGTCGACGTCACGATTCCGAAGAAGAAGCTGGTCGTGGTGACGGGCCCGTCGGGGTCGGGGAAGTCGTCTCTCGTGTTCGACACGATCTACGCCGAGGGGCAGCGCCGCTACGTGGAAAGCCTGAGCGCCTACGCACGGCAGTTCCTGGACCGGATGGACAAGCCGGATGTGGACCTCATCACAGGTCTCGCCCCAGCCATCGCCATTGAGCAGCAGACTGGCACCAAGAACCCGCGATCAACGGTTGCGACCCAGACTGAGGTCTACGATTACCTCCGCCTCCTCTTTGCTCGCGTCGGCACGACCATCTCCCCCGTCAGCGGCGAGGTTGTCACTCGTGACTCCCCGAGATCCGTTGCCGAAGACGTCCAGTCGGCACTCGTAGCGAAAGAACGGTTTTACCTCTGCTTCCCCTTCCCACAACACAAGGGGGCAAAGAAGACAGACGAACTCGATGCTCTGCGTGCTCGAGGATTTTTCCGCCTCGTGGCTCTTCCCACCGACAAGCAAGCGGCGAAGGGAGCCCTGCCTGAGATCGTCGACCTAAGCGAGACAGAATCAGCCTCGGTCCGCACGCCCGTCAGCCGGCTCTACGTCCTGGTCGACCGTCTTGCAGCGAAGCCTGGAGACGATCCGACGACGAGCCGCATTGCAGATTCTGTCGAGCAGGCCTTCCGCGAAGGAGACGAACGCGTGGCCATCATTACAGCGCCAAAGGAAGGACTGTACCAGACGTTCGATTTCTCGGCTCGCTTTGAGCGCGACGGGATCTTGTTCGAGGACCCGACCGCCCAACTGTTTTCGTTCAACAGTCCTCTCGGCGCGTGTCCCACCTGTCAGGGATTCGGGCGCGTTCCCGGCGTCGATCCGGACCTTGTGGTACCCAACCCAGAGCTCTCGCTTCGCCAAGACGCAATTGCCCCCTTCCGCACCGAGCAATGGTCCAAGCACCAGCGGTCGCTCTTGCGGATTGCAGGTACAGAGGGCATCGACCTCGATGCACCGTACACGCTCCTCCCCCAGGCGCACAAGGATATCGTGTGGAACGGCAAGGGGGAGTACGCCGGTGTCAATGGCTTCTTCCTGTACCTCCAGAAGAAGGCCTACAAGATGCACTATCGCATCTACTCCGCTCGCTTTCGTGGCTACACACGCTGCCCGGAGTGCGACGGCTATCGGCTTCGCCCCCAGGCGTTGCACGTGAAACTTCGCGGACCATCGCTGGGCACCGAGGGAGACGAGCCTCGATGGTTTCACATCGGCGAGCTTTCCGAGCTCACGACAGCGGACGCCCGCACCTTCTTCGACGCCGTTGACCTGAGCGATCACGACCTCGAGGTCGCCAGCCGTCTGCTGGAAGAGGTCCGCAAGAGGCTAGGATATCTCGTCGAGGTCGGTCTCGACTACCTGACGCTGGACCGGCTCGCGATGACTCTCTCGGGTGGCGAGACACAGCGCATCAACCTCGCGACATCGCTGGGTTCGTCGCTAGTAGGCAGCCTCTACGTCCTCGACGAGCCGACGATTGGCTTGCACCCGCGTGACAACGACCGGCTGATCGACATTTTGGAGGGCTTGCGCGACATCGGCAACACCGTGCTGGTGGTGGAGCACGACGAACAGATGATGCGTCGAGCGGACCGCATCATTGACGTCGGCCCGGGTGCCGGCTCGCTCGGTGGCGAGATCATTTTCGAGGGCACCTTCGAAGAAGCCCTCAAGGACGAGAACAGCTTGACGGGTGCCTATCTCTCGGGGCGGAAGACGATTCCAGTTCCAGAGCAACGGAGAGCGCGCGACCTCAATCGGCAGATCGTGGTCAAAGGTGCACGGCAGCACAACCTGAAGCGTCTCGAGGTCGCGTTTCCGCTCGACCAGATCACGGTCGTAACCGGCGTCTCCGGGTCCGGGAAGTCGACGTTGGTTCACTCGACGCTCTACGCGGGGCTACAGCGTCTCAAAGGACGCGACTTCGACGGCAAGGTGGGCGCGCACGATAGCATCGAGGGCGCGGACCTCATCGAAACCGTGGAGATGGTAGATCAGACGCCCATCGGTAAGAGCCCGCGCTCGAACCCGGTGACGTACATCAAAGCCTTCGACGCGATTCGTGAGTTGATGGCCTCGACGCACCAGGCGAAGGTGCGCGGCTATCGTGCCGGGACGTTCTCCTTCAACGTGCCCGGCGGCCGGTGCGAGACGTGCCAGGGCGAGGGCGTCGTTCAAGTGGAGATGCAGTTCCTCGCGGACCTCTACCTCGAGTGCGAGGCGTGTCACGGGGCTCGGTTCAAGCAAGACGTCCTCGAGATCCGGTTCAAAGGCAAGAACATTGCTGAGATCCTGGCTCTGACCGTCGAGGAGGCGGTGGCATTCTTCGAAGGGCAACGGCGAATCGAGAAGAAGCTCAAGACGCTCCAAGAAGTCGGCCTGGGGTACCTCACGTTGGGCCAGCCTTCGAACACTCTCTCGGGAGGCGAGGCGCAACGTGTCAAGCTCGCCGCTCATCTCAGCAAGACGCACCAAGGCCACACGCTCTATCTCTTTGATGAGCCTACGACAGGCCTCCACTTCGATGACATTCGGAAGCTGCTCGCAGCGTTCAACGCACTCGTGGAAGCCGGTCACTCCGTGGTACTCATCGAGCACAACATCGACGTAATCAAGGCGGCCGACTGGGTAATCGACATCGGGCCTGAAGGAGGACGACGCGGTGGGTTCGTGGTGGCCGAGGGGACGCCAGAGGACCTTACGATGGTCGAAGGCAGTCACACGGGCCACTTTCTTGCACAGGCTCTCGCGTCCCCAAGCGTGTAGTGGCCAAGCCGGCCCTCGCCTCCCTCGATTTGCCGCCGATTCGAATCGTCCTGTTCACGGGCAACTACAATCACATCGAGGACGGCGTCTCGCGCACGCTCGGCCGGCTCGTGGGATACCTGCTCGATGAGGGCCACCAGGTTCTCGTGGTAGGGCCTTCTATCGAGGATCCGATGGACCAGCCAGGGGCGTTCCAGGAAGTCCCCTCGGTCGCTATTCCGGGACGGCCGGAGTACCGGATCAGCACTCGATTTCCTGCCTACGCCAAGCAGGCGGTCGAGGCGTTCAAGCCAGACATCGTCCACATCGCTACCCCAGACGTCTTGGGGCATAGAGCGCTGACGTGGGCGCGAGGACGAGGGCTCCCAGTCGTCACGACCTACCACACGCATTTCGCGTCGTACTTGGACTACTACCGGATTGGTACGGCGGAGCCAGTGTTGTGGGCCGTCTTCCGCCGGTTCTACAATCGCTGCCTCGAGGTATACGCCCCGACGCCCTCGATGCGCGACGCGCTGGTCGCACATGGCATCACCTCGACGGTGCGCTTGTGGCCTCGAGGCATCGAGGCTGGGCGCTTTTCCCCGTCCTCGAGGTCGGAGGACTGGAGGCGGTCTCGTGGGTTCGACTCGTTAGACGTCGTCGTGACGTTTGTGAGCCGACTCGTGAAGGAGAAAGGGCTCGATGTCTTTACAAACACGGTTTCGAGCCTTCAGGCGGAGGGCTCGCCCGTCAAAGCATTGATTGTCGGTGACGGGCCGGAGCGATCCGCCCTCGAGGACGCTCTGCCGGGTGCGGTCTTCACGGGACACCTCGGCGGGGATGAGATCGCGACGGCCTACGCTTCGTCCGACATCTTCCTGTTTCCAAGCGAGACTGAGACTTTCGGCAACGTGACACTCGAAGCAATGGCATCTGGGCTCACTGTCGTGGCTGCGGATGCCGCCGGCTCGGCAAGCTTAGTCGATGATGGTCGCACGGGCGTGCTATGCCCACCTAGGGACCGGCAAGTCTTTCATCGATGCCACTCGGCGTCTCGTCGAGGATGCGGCGCTCCGAGCACGACTCGGGCAGGCCGCTCGCGAGGAAGCGCTGACCTATGACTGGCCCGACATCCTCGACCGGATGGTCGGCTACTACCGGTCCGTCCTCGAGGACGCAGCCGCCTAATCTCGACCTCGAGTACAGGCCGGGGCGTAGAGAACTCGGCCTCGAAGACGGCAGGGTCCAAAGAAGCCTCCTCGACCTCGAGGCAGACGCACGCTCAACATTCCCGAACTCGAGGACGCTCCGTTATACGTCCTGGGCTGGAGGCGGCAGGTCCGCCGGGTCTTGCTCTGTGTGGAGCTTGAAATGTGGATTCCGTATCGCCTCTGGGTCTCCGAGGTCGTACTGCCGACGGCCTCGAGGACGGTCAAACCAGCTATTGTCTTCTGCGAGTTGGAGTATCGCTGGGAAGAAAATGAGGGTTGTCGCAAGAGTCGCGCTGATGCCGACCACCGCCAAAATCCCAATGGACCGTAGGCCGGGATGGGACGAGAGCAGGAGCCCACTGAACCCGATTAGGTTCGTTGTTGCCCCCATTGTCACGTGCTCCCCGGTCGTCCTCAAAACCCGACGGATCGACCCTTTCCCCTCTTCTTGATAGCGGTGGGTCAGGTGAACTCCGCCATCGTTGCCGATCCCTAGAACGGTAGGCAGAACCACGAGATTATAGAAGGTCAGCTTGACGCCGAACAGCACCATCGTCCCGAGCATCCAAATCAGACCGACTGCGAGGGGGAAAATCGCGATGGCGACCCAGCGGAACGACCGGAATGAGACCCAGACCAGCACGAACACCAGCGCGAACGTCACCACCACCATCGTTGGGCTCTCCTCCTGCATAAGTCGGAGCATGTCTGCCGCCACGAGCTGCGTCGAGGCCGCGTAGAATTCCCCCCCTTCGGGTGTCGTCACCTCACCGATCAGCTCCGCGAACCGGATGGACCGTCGCCCATCCCCAAGGCTACCTCGAGGAAACACGATCACAAAGTTGCCGACTTCACCGGCCTTCGTTGTGAACGGCCGCGTGATGAAAGACGGAACGCTGTCGAGCGAGATCGGAGTTGTCGCGGAGGCTGCCTGGCGAAGCCGGGCCACCTGTCCTGTCGTGTCGGCGATCAGGAAGGGATCGTTCAACACCTCCCTAATCTCTGCGAGGCGACCGAGTTTAAGTGCGGAGGAGACAGAATCTGTCGGGAACCGCTCTTGGAGACTCTCCACCGCAAGGAGCAGCGAGTCTCGCTCTGACAGATCTTTCAACGCATCTGTTACTGCGCGCACGTCTTCTGGTGTATCCAGCAGGATGTAGGCTGGATTCCGACGCGTGCTCTGACCGAACACGGGCTCCAGGGTGGCCGTTCGGCGCTCGTAGTCCTCGTAGACCGGATTCAAGCTCGAGAAGTCATACTCGAAAGCGACTCGGGGAATCGCGAGGACGCACACGACTGTGAGCACCGAGCACACCACGACGATGGTTTTCGCGAAAGGAAAGCGATGCTCCGCGACGGCCTCGACGGCTTCCCCGCGAAGCCTAAGATTGAGTGCCCCCGTTCGCTCAGCCACAGCAATGAGCGCTGGCAGGACTGTCATCATCGACGTCACCGCGAGCAAAATGCCAACCCCGCCGATAAATCCGAACTCACTGAATCCCCGGAAGTCGGCGAGTTGAAGCACGAATAAGGCGCATGCCGTCGTCAGCGCTGAGACGAAGATGCTCTGGCCAGCGCTTACGAACGTCTCCTCGACGGAGTCAGGCACACTCTGCCCCTCGCCCCTCGCCTCCGCGTACCGTGCATAAAAGTGGATCCCATAGTCGATCCCAAGACCAAACAAGACCAAGCCGAGTGTGGAGGTCATCAGATTCAGAGTCCCAAACCGGACGGCTGCGATCCCTCCAACCCACGTCAGGCTCATGAGGAGCGGAAGCGTCAACAGCACAGCGGTGACAGGAGTCCTTAGCAACTCATTGAGCACTACCCGCCATTCCCACCGTCCGCCCGTTCGAGCTTGGACGGACTTGTACAGGAAGTAGAACACGACTGCCAGCACCACCGCCAGCACGCCTGCTCCGAACGAGTTTCGGACATCGTTCGTGATCGACCGGACCTCAATCATCTGACGGAGAAGCCCTCCCGCCGACGTCACCTTCATCTCGGGGTGAAACTGTGTCGGCTCCTCGTCCTCGATGAGTTGGTCGAGCCCAGCGTACATGTTCTCGATGAACCCGATGTCCGTCTTCGACCCCGTGGGATACAGCCGGATGACAAGCGTCGTCGAGTCAGGACTGACTAGGTATTCCGTTAGCGCAAGCTGGGCCAGGTCCGCTCGCAACCGATCTCCTTCGCGCTGACGGGACCGCGCGGCGCTATCTGCAGCTGTGAACAGGTTGACCCGAAGCGGGTCCGTGGCAGACCGTACCTCTTGCGCCTGCCCTCGGAGGAACTCCTCGAGTCGGTCTAGCTCCTCGAGGGTCGCGAAGTAGAGGGCGTTCTCCGAAATGAACCGAATGTCACGTCGGAAGTCGGCCCGAGTGAAGTAGGGTCCCTCAATGCCCGGCCGCTGCATTTTGAGTGCATCCTCGACCAGCAACTCCGCAAAGTCCCTGTTGGCCTCAAAGGACGGGCTCGCAATCGCGACATCGACCGTCGATTCCGCTCCAACTGTCTCTTGGAGCTTCTTAATCGCCTGGACACTCTTGTAATCTGGCGGCAGCAACGTGACCAGGTCGGCATCGACACGAAGGTCGACAGCCTTCCACAGCCCCAGGCCGGATAAGCCAAACGCGAGTACGATCACCCAGAGCGGGTGAGCGACAATCCATCGGGGGAGGGCGCGCAGACGAGCGAACACTGTACGTAGCTAGGGGCGTCGAGGTCGAGGGTAGACCTAGAGGCTGTGGTTTGGGTGCCCCACCACGTGAAACCTTGGATTGAAGTGCCTCTCACCCCTCTGAACGACCTCGATGGCACGACCGGACTTGCGGTTGTAGCCTCGAGGCCTACCCCCCTTTCCCCTGCAATGCCCCACACATACGACTCCCTTTCCGTCGGCGACTCCTTCTCATGGTCCCGCACTCTCACGATGGATGACGTCCGTTCGTTCGCCGACGTGACTGGCGACGACAACCCCATCCACATCGATGAAGAGGCCGGCCGAGCCAGCCGCTTCGGACACCCTGTGGTCCATGGCGTTTACATCCTTGGCCTGGCCTCAAAGGTGCTTGGCCGGGACTTCCCTGGTCCCGGATCCATCGCGGTCTCGCTCTCTGCCAAGTTCCTCCGCCCCGTTCCCGTCGGTGAGGAAGTCACCATCGAGGTCAAGGTCGCCGAGAAGATCGAGCGCCACGGCCATGTCCGCATGCGGATGTATGCGTATTGCAATGGCAAGATGTCCCTCGGCGGCGAGGCCGTCGTGATCCCGCCGCCAGCTGATCAGTAACAAACCAATGCCTGCTCGTCCTCGAGGCCGCCTCTCTCGAGGACGAACAGCAGTTCTCTCTATTCAGGGAGCTTCAAGCGCCTCCCATTCGGGATGGGCTCGTTCAACTCGACTTGGTTCATGATCGCCACTTCGTCCGGTGTAAGACCACTTGGGAGGGTGCGGCCACGGAGGAGAGACGCAATGGTCGTGTTGCCAGACGCGCTTGTCACCTCGAGCCTCGATGGCTGGCGGTTGAGGTAGCTGCTGTTTGTCAGGCGGGAAAAGCTGCCAGCTACGCTTTCGAAGGCGGGTCCGTATTGCGAGAGGCTATTCGCTGCTGTCAGACCTAGAATCTGGTAGACGTTGCCACCGTATTCGATGAAGGTCGCCACGAAGCCTAGAGATCCGTTCTGTTGCTGTGCCGTTCCCTGGAGACGGAAGGCACGATTCCCATTCACGGATGTCGCCCCTCCCCTGGCGCTGACTCCCTGCTGCGAGGAAAGCTCTCTGGCCGCAGCCTCCGCGCTTGACTGACTGGCTAGAGTGAACTGGACGACGGCTTGCCCGTTCGGCTCACCCATGACGAATGCCGCAGGACTGTTTTGAGTCTGCCATCCACGAGGCACATCAATTTGGAAGCGGAGCTCCGGGTGATAGAACCTTTCGTTCTCGACGAAGCCCTGTCTGGGATCCTCGCCGATGACAATTCCCTCGATCTGGCGGAGGTACTCCTCCGCATTGATTTCCTCTCCCTGGTATCGAGGGTCGCTGTTCGCTAGCTGCGGGATTGTCTGCTCACGCTCAGCCGGGTCTGGGTGGGTAGACATGAAGTTGGGAATCGAACCACCGCTCTGTGCGCTCAGGCGGGAGAGAGCACGGAAGAAGCGTGCCGCCTGTGCAGCATCGTAGCCCGCAAATTCAGCGTAGGCAACGCCTGCCATATCCGCCTCTCGCTCTGCACCTCTACCGTACTTGAGTTGGAGGAGTTGAACGCCGGCCCCTCCATACTCAAGGATCCCCTGCGCAACGTTTCCTCCCCCAACCACGCCGCCCAGAACAGCCGCTCCGAAAAGACCCAGTTGATTCAACTGAGCGCGAGCGGCCTGTTCAGATGAGTGTCGCCCTAGGACGTGACCGATCTCGTGGCCCAGCACCACTGCCAGTTGCGCTTCATTCTCCAGGTACGATAGAAGTCCTCGGGTGACGTAGATGAATCCGCCCGGCAAGGCGAACGCGTTTACTACCGGTGAATCGAGGACACGGAACACGAAAGGTGTGCTTCGCACTTCAGCTGGAGTGCTTGCATCTGAATACGCGCTCGTCTGCAAAACGTCTTGTGCGACTCGTTCCACATAAGCCGTGAGAGCCTGGTCCTCGCTGTAGAGTCCGAACTGGGCCACAATCTGCTGATCCGCCTGGGTGCCCAACTCGCGCTCCTGCTGCCACGAATAGGCTCCTCTCTGGCTCTCCCCAGTAATCAGGTTTTGGTTTGTGGTGCCACAAGCTGTCAGCGTAATGACCAGCAGGGCGAGGGCCCATCGAGGGGTGGCGGTTTGTCGAATCATCATTTGGAAAGAGGTGCTTTTAAGAAGGGAGAGCGAGGGACCCACGTTCCACATGGAACAAGTTGTGGCGCACGCCCTCGAACGATATGGCGTCACGAATGGGTCCAGGGGTTGCAGAGGTCACAAAAGACTGCCCGAGCGTACCCTCCTCTAAAAGGTTCAATATGACCCTCGAGCGTTCAAGATCGAGGGGGCCAAACACGTCATCCAGAAGAAGTAGCGGGCTCTCCTCGGTGATGTCTCGCAGGTAGAGTGCCTGTGCGATGCGAACACACAACGAGAACGTGCGATGCTGCCCCTGCGAGGCATAAGGTCTGACCTCGAGGTCGCCGATGGAGAACACCACCTCGTCACGATGAGGACCCACGTAGGTTTGCCCATTAATGAGGCTTCGGTCGAACGTCCGGTGGAGGGCGTCCCGAAGTGATTGCTCCGCTTCGCCCTCGTGTGGGCCCGCGCCTGCGGGCTGATACGTCAAGGTGGGCTCATCACCAGGGGATCCTAACAGACGGAATGCGTCCGAGAGGATGCTGGAGAAGCGAGCCAAGAAGGATCGGCGTCGCTCTATGATGCGTCCTCCAAGTGTGGCCAGTTCGTTGTTCCAGGCTTCTATTGAGGCACGGCTTGCAGGCCCAGCGCCACGCCTCCGCTGAAGCAAAGCACTCTTTTGTTTAAGTGCTCGGCGGTACTTAATGAGATCGTCGAGGTAGAGGGGAAAACTCTGGCTCAGCGTAACGTCAAGTAGCTGGCGCCGCTCAGACGGCCCTCCGGCTGTCAGTTCATAGTCAGAAGGGGATACAATGACAATGGGTACGCGGCCCACAATGTCTGACAGTCGGTCGAGAGGGGCACCGTTGGAAAAGGCGCGACGGCCCTGCCCCGGCACCGATGCAACACGAATGGTCTGGCTCGCCCTCTCATCTCCTGAGTACTGCCCTTCGACGATGAAGTGGTCAGCCCCTTGCTGGATGACGGTTGTGTCTGGAGCTCCAAGAAAGCTCTTGCCAAGACTCAGATATCCAATAGCCTCGAGAACATTCGTCTTGCCGGCCCCATTACTCCCATAGAGAAGATTGACACCTGGAGCAGCCTCAAACTCTGTTGTACGATGCGAGCGAAACGCTGTAATTGATAACTTGTTGAGTCGCAAAAGAGGTCTGAAGGATTCACTCCTCACCTACCCATTGAGCGCTCACGAGTTCGCCTCTTCCCCGCTGATGCAAACAACTCGATGAACCGAACGCTGCTCTACGTGGTGATTGGAGCGTCACTGCTTCAGTCTCCTGCGGATCCAACCGTCCCGGTACATAGCGAGCAGGCGTGTGAAGCTGACCGTAAGGTGTTTTACACCGCCTCGCTTCTCAGTCGCTATGATGGGACAGCCGCTCGAAATGAACTGCTCTCCAGAGTCGATGGCCTCATCCTTAGGTATCGAGAGGGTGTGCCTATTTGCATGGGGCGGCTTCAGGAGAACAAAGCGTATCTGTTGGTCCTCGACGGAAGGCTGGGGGACGCAAATCGCGTCATGACTCGATATCTCGAGTCAACGTCATTCGAGAGCAGCCCGGATTCCCACATCCGCTCACTGATGATGAAAGGCTATGTCCTTTCTTTAATGGGCGAGACCGTTGAGGGTAGCAGATCCTATTACGAGGCTGCAGCACATGCATATGAGGTCACGGCCGACTTAGGCAGTCGAGCGCTCGTAGAGGCGGCATCAACGGCCCGGATTCTTGGCGACAGGATGGCATCAAGCCAATACATCAACGCCAGCCTTCAGCTGATTCGAGACAGTCTCAGCACGACTGAAGGGCTCAACGCAACGCTCGGGCTGGCATTGACGAGCCGCGCCATTCTCACGGAGCAAACGGTAAACCAACGCCCTGGAGACGCCTCGAAGAACGAAAATGCTCAACGGCTACTTGAGCATGCCAACGACGCATTGAACGCACTCCCTCGCGAAGGACAGTCAATTGGATTCCGCGCTGTTGCCTCGTCCCTTCGGGCACTTGCCCTTGCGATGATGAACCAAGAAGCGGCAGCGCGATTGGAGTTACGAAGCGCCCACGATCTAGCCTCGAGGGTGGGCACCACACATCTAAGTGCGAAGTATGAGGTATGGATGGCAGAGAGCCGAGTCTGCACGATGATCGAGGACGACACGTGTGCCTTGTCCGCAGCATCGAGCGCCCGTCAAGACGCCCTTTCGAGATCCGACCTCGAGGGCGAAGCGGAAGCCATCGAGCAACTCGGTCTAATTGCCGAGGATCAGGAGGAATGGGAAAAGGCTCGGAGTTGGTATCTACAGGCTGTGGCAAGCCGAGAGACATACCGCGACCGCCTAGGGTTGCAGGACTGGAATGCAGCTGCATTTGCAACCCTCCAATCGCCATATAGAGGACTCGTTCGCACCCACTTAGCGCTGGGCAATGCAGAAGAGGCCTTTCGCGTCCTCGATGCGACCCGTGCTCGGTACTTGCAAGACTTGATCAGGCACCATGAAGTGCGACGGACAATGGATGAGTCGAGAAGGCGGATCGTCGACTCATTGTCCACGAAGCTGATCGAGGCACGAGTTGAACTCTACCGTGGTGGGCTCCCAACGAAGCAGAGCGAGCTGACCTCGAGGGTGTCCTACTTACAGTCTGAGTTGGAACGACAGACTCCATCCATCAGGGCTGCCGACGACTCGCTCCACCTTCCATCGCTGCAGGAAAGACTTAGTACGGACGGCCGAACCCTCGTCTCCTACTTCATTGACGACAATGGGAGCACCGCGTTCGTCGTTAGTGCTGACACCCTCTTAGCTATCCCGATTGGCGCGACGACTCAGAGCATCCATGAACAGCTTCGGCACGTCGGGTCGCTATGGAGAGGGGACGAGGTCATAGACCCCATGTTCTCGCTCGACGCTCTGCATGACCTCTACAATGACCTATGGGAGCCATTGGAGGAGGAGATCGAGACTGACGCGGTCGTCATCATCCCAGATGCCGCTGTATCGACGATCCCATTCTCGGCACTGACCTCTACTCCAACCACTTCTTATGAGTCTGCCGACTACTTGACTCACACCGTGGCGATCACCTACGAACTCTCAGCTTCTCTCGCTCTCCAACACGACAACACTCCAAAATCTGGGAAACCCCCGCTCTTGATGGGTATCCAGGACTTCGATAGTTCCATGTGGAACACTAGGCTCTGTCTGGTGATTTCGTAGTCTCGGCGGCGTCCTCGCCACCGCGACTATGCAGTCTCGCCGACACGCGCTCTCCGATGCCCAGTGGGCACGCGTGGCCACGCTCTTCGACCGGCCGCGTCGGCCTGGCGGCCAGTGGAAAGACCATCGCCTCATGCTCGACGGCGTGCTCTGGATCATGAAGACCGGCGCCCAGTGGCGAGACCTCCCAGAGCGCTTCGGCTCCTGGAAGACGGTCTACGACCGTTTCCGCCGCTGGCGCACCGACGGCACGCTCGACCGGGTGGTGGCGCACCTTCAGCGTGACCTCGACCGGGACGGGCTCATCGACTGGTCCGCCTTCTGCGTCGACTCGACCACCGTCCGGGCATCTCGCGCAGCGGCGGGTGCCCGAAAAAGGGGGCCACGGCCTCACTCGCGAGCCGACGGATCATGCGCTGGGGCGGAGCCGTGGCGGCTTTACGACCAAGCTGCACCTGGTCACCGACCGCCGCGGACTCCCGCTCGGCATCGTTCTGACGCCGGGGCAGCGCCACGACTCGACCCAGTTCGCGGCCGTGCTCGACGTCGTCGCCGTGCGGCAGCGGTCGGGGCAGACGCGGCGACGGCCGGGCCGTGTGGTAGCTGACCGCGGCTACGACGCCGACTGGATCCGGTCGTGGCTGCGCTGCCGAGGCATCGGAGCCGTGATCCCGTCGACACGCAGCCGCAAGCGTCGGCGTCGGCTGGACCGGGTGGCGTACCGGGATCGGAACGTGGTCGAGCGGGCGCTGGGCCATCTCAAGGAACACCGTCGGATCGCGACGCGGCAGGAGAAACTGGCTGAGAGCTACCGTGCGATGGTGCAGCTGGCCGTGATGGAGCGCTACCTCCGCATCCTCGATTCACCAGACAGAGCCTAGACTGGCCACACTTGAGCATGTGGAAGCCGAGATTGGCAACGTGAGGAGGGCCTTTGGCGGGACAGAGCTGATCGATGATGAGGCTACAGAAACGGCGTTCTATGCGGCTGCGCAAACAGCTCCCGTCATCCATCTAGCATCACATGCGGAGGCGAACCTTTCGTTTCCCTTATCCTCAAAAATCGAACTCGAGGAGGACGGGGAGCAGGATGGCACTCTCTACCTGTATGAGATCTTAGAGACCACGCTCCAAGCACAAATGGTCGTACTGAGTGGCTGCTCGACAGGACGAGGCAGGATGCTGGCCGGGGAAGGCATTGTGGGGTTGCAATACGGGATGCGGGCGGCTGGCGCAGAATCAACAGTCGCGACACTGTGGCCGGTTGCCGATCAGGCCTCGGC
This sequence comes from Rubricoccaceae bacterium, assembly GCA_963832985.1. GTDB lineage: Bacteria > Bacteroidota > Rhodothermia > Rhodothermales > Rubricoccaceae > Rubrivirga. Next base: position 643,043 of record CAWHWG010000006.1, on the reverse strand, counting down.
GACCATGATGTCCTATTTCTACAAGGCGCTGGCGAATGGACAAGCGAAAGACCGGGCCATGCAAACCGCTCAGCAGGAGTACCTCGCTACTCATTCAGGGATAAGGGCAAGCCCCTTCTTCTGGGCGGCACCTGTCGTATCTGGCAATACGGCCCCACTTCGCACGAAGACGATGAACTGGGCATTCATGACATGGACACTTCTCCTGGCCGCGACAGTATTGGGGATAGCTTGGATGACCTACCGGATACGACTAAATGGCCTCGCCAAACAACCTCTTTAACGAACTCAAGTCACTCAGTACGGAGAAGCGCAACCCTCGGACGCTCGGTATTGACGCAGCATCTATCGAGGACGCGCTCGCGATGATCCATGCCGAAGACCAGATTGCGGTCTCGGCCGTGACGCCTGAGCTACCGTACATCGCACAAGCCGTCGAGATCGTAGAGCACGCCTTCCGGAACGGGGGGCGTCTGTTTTACTGCGGCGCAGGAACGAGCGGGCGCCTCGGCGTCCTCGACGCGTCCGAATGCCCTCCGACGTTTGGCACATCGCCGGAGATGGTCCAGGGTCTGATCGCAGGTGGCCGCGAGGCCATGTTCCAGGCGCAGGAAGGCGCCGAAGACCTCGAGTCGAACGGTGCAGAGGCGATGATCGAAGCTGGAGTCACGGACGCAGACGTGGTCTGCGGAATCGCCGCGAGTCGTCGTACACCCTACGTCGTGGGGGCCGTCGCGAAGGCGAGAGAGATCGGGGCGAAGACCTTGTTCGTCACGTGCAACCCCCGAAGCGAGTTCGCCCTCGAGGTCGACGTTGCGATCTGCGCAGATGTGGGGCCAGAGCCAATCATGGGCTCGACGAGGATGAAGAGTGGCACGGCGACCAAGCTGATCCTCAACATGATCTCGACCGCAACGATGGTGCGCATGGGGAAGGTGTACCAGAACATGATGGTCGACCTCCAGATGACCAACCTAAAGCTGGTCGAGCGGTCCAAGCGGATCGTGATGACAGCAGCAGAGGTGGACTACGACACGGCCTCGAAGGCGCTCGACCAGGCCGACGGCCACGTGAAGACGGCTCTGGTGATGCTCATCGCTGGAGTGGATGCAAAAGAGGCACACCGACGCATTGAGGACGGAGACGGATTTGTGCGGAAGGCCATCGAGGCTGGCTGAGTCGCGCGTAGATCTCTGCAAGACAGCCGTACGGGAGCCGCGGGGGCTGAAATAGTGGAACACGTAGACGCGAAACGCTTCCCACGGTAGCGGACCCATCGAGGCCGGAGCAATGGCAACGGGTGCAGAAGGGCGCTCGGGGCCATCGCTTGCGCGAACGCGCCACGCCCAGAGCCACCGCGACGCACTGTGACCCTACAGACTGTACAGGAACGACTCCGCAAAACCCGCTTCTTCGAGGATGTCCGTGCCCGAAGTGCTGCACTGGAAGTTGGAGAATCGCTTCGACTGAAGGGGACGGCGGGATCACTCCCGGCCTTCGTCCTGGCGGACCTCGTAGAGGCGAAGGCACCGTTGGTGGCACTCACCGCAGACAGCGAGAGCGCCGACTACCTCCGGTCCGACCTCGAGCAGTTGCTTGGGGGCGAGGGACACGTGCTGTTCCTCCCCCCCACGGGTCGGAGCCCCTACGACAGCGGCCAGCTCACGGACACGCTTCCACTCGTCCAACGGGCGGATGCGCTTGGGCAACTTCGTGATGGCTTCGAGGGGATACTGGTGACGAGCGTCGAGGCTCTCTCGGAGCGCGTGCCGCCGTCCTCGACCGTTGGAAAGGAAACAATGAGTGTGGCCGTGGGCGACGACATACCGCCAGAAGATCTGGTCGAGCGATTGGTCACTCAGGGCTTCTCGCTCGTGGAGTTCGTAAGCGAGCCAGGAGAGATCGCACTTCGCGGCGGCATCCTCGACGTGTACCCATTCGCGGGCGGCTACCCGGTACGTCTCGAGTTCTTCGGAGACGAGATCGACCAGATTCGAGAGTTCGACCCGCAGTCGCAGCGGTCGATCACACGACTCGAGACGGCGCGGCTGGTCCCCAACCTGGACAGCGACCAGTACGTCGAGGGTGAACATGTCACGGCTCTCGACTACCTACCCGATGCTCCCATCGCAGCCTTCGACCTCGACCGGTTGGTTGAATACGCCGCAGAGCAATTTCAGAACGCGACGAGCGAGTACGAGAGCCGGACGGCCGACCTCGAGGACGGAGAATCTCTTCCGGAGCCGGAGAGCCGATACGTGTCTGGGCCGACTCTGTCGGAGGCGCTCGACAGACGGAGGCTTCTGCTATTCGGGACCTTCTCTGGAACGGGCACCGACACACTCGTCCTCGAGGCCTCTCCCCAACCGTCATTCAACGGAGAGCTCTCCCTCCTAAAAGCCGAGGTAGAGAGGCGAAAAGGAACAGACTTTACCGTGCTATGCGACAGCGGCTCACAAAAAAGCCGCCTGTGGGAGCTCCTCGGAGGCGACCTCGAGTCCGGAAAACCGCCTGTAGTGGACCTAATCGTCGAAAGCCTGCATGAAGGGTTCGAAGTTGAAACGGCCGGTTTGGCAGTCTACACGGACCATCAGCTCTTCAACCGCTACCATCGGCCGACCTCGAGGAAGCGGGCGAAGGCGCGGGGCGGACTTTCGCTTCGCGAGGTCAAGGCGCTCCGACCAGGCGACTTCGTCGTCCATGTGGACTACGGGATCGGCAAGTTCGCAGGATTGCAGACGATCACCGTCCGCGAGCAGACGCAGGAAGCTGTCCGGTTGATTTTCCAGGGAGGGGATGAGCTCTTCGTCAACGTGGCGGCGCTACACAAGCTGCACAAGTACAGCGGCAAGGAAGGACACCAGCCGAAGTTGACGAAGCTGGGGACGGGAGCGTGGGACAGGCTCAAGTCGAGGACGAAGAAACGTGTCAAGGACATCGCCCGCGACCTCATCCAGATCTACGCGAAGCGCCGAGCGTCGCAAGGCTATGCGTTCAAGGCCGACACGATCTGGCAGCGAGAGCTAGAGGCCTCGTTCGAGTTCGAGGAAACGCCAGATCAAGACGCAACCATCCAGGCCATCAAGGAGGACATGCAGCAGGCCATCCCGATGGACCGCTTGGTCTGTGGGGATGTCGGGTTCGGCAAGACAGAGGTTGCGATCCGGGCTGCGTTCAAGGCGCTTCAGGATGGCAAGCAAGTCGCGGTCGTAGTGCCGACGACTGTACTCGCGCGCCAGCACACCGAGACGTTCGTGAAGCGGATGGGCCGCTTCCCGGTCAAGATTGCCCAGCTCTCACGGTTCGTCACGAAGGCAGATCAGAAGGAAGTCGTCGCCGGCATCGCGGATGGGACCGTGGACGTGGTCATCGGGACACAGCGTGTACTCTCAAAAGACATCGTGTTCAAGGACCTCGGTCTGCTGATCGTAGACGAGGAGCAACGCTTCGGCGTCGGGTCGAAAGAGAAGCTGCGGAAGCTGCGGCCCAACGTGGATACGCTCACCCTGACAGCAACCCCTATCCCACGGACATTGCAGTTCTCCCTGTTGGGCGCACGGGATCTGTCTCTGATCCAAACCCCTCCAGCCAACCGGCAACCGGTCGTCACGGAGATCCACACCTTCGATCGCGACTTGATTCGCGATGCGATCCTCTACGAAGTAAACCGGGGCGGTCAGGTGTTCTTCGTGCACAACCGCGTCCAGACCATCGACGAGATGGCCGCGATGGTTCGCGCGCTCGTGCCCGACGTGCGCATCCGAACGGCCCATGGCCAGATGACACCGTCCGACCTCGAGGGCGCCATGATGGGGTTCATGGACCGCGAGTACGACGTGCTCGTCAGCACAACGATCGTGGAGAGCGGCCTCGATGTCTCGAACGCCAATACGATCATCATCAATCACGCCGAGCGGCACGGTCTGGCAGACCTCCACCAGCTTCGAGGACGAGTCGGCCGAAACGACCAAAAGGCCTTCTGTTACCTTCTCGTCCCGAGTGTACACACGTTGACAAAGGAAGCTCGGCAGCGTCTTCAGGCTGTCGAGGAGTTCTCGGATCTGGGTGCTGGGTTTAACCTATCCATGCGCGACCTCGACATCCGAGGGGCCGGCAACATGCTGGGCGCGGAGCAGTCAGGGTTCATCGAGGACGTGGGATTCGAGACCTATCACAAGATCCTGGATGAGGCCGTTCAAGAGCTCCGGCAGGAGGAGTTCGCTGAGCTGTTCTCGGACCAAGACTCTGCCCCTCCCCCACCGGAGCCGACCGTCGACGTGGATGACGATGTGTTCATCCCGATGAGCTATGTCTCGAACCCTGTCGAGCGTCTCAACCTCTACCGCCGGCTCTCCGACCTCGAGGACGAGACCGAGATCGAGGCATTCAAGACGGAGCTTGCCGACCGATTCGGACCGACGCCGGCTGAGATCGGCACACTGCTGTGTCTGGCTGCGATGCGGTTACCGGCAATGCGACTCAGGCTCCCGCGCGTGACGTGGAAGAACAGCAGGCTCTTCCTCACCATCCCAGAACCATCTGAGGATCCGTACTTCCACACGAAGCTGTTCAACGTGCTGCTGGAAGCGTTGAGCATCACGGACCACCGGTATGTCCTCAAGGACAGCAAGCGGTCTGGACGCCTGCGAGCCATCATTCAGGACGTGGCCGACCTCGAGGCCGCGCGGGGCATCCTGTCTCGTCTGGCCGATGCGGTGGAGGAGCTGGCGAAGGCCGACGTAGCCGCAGACTGATCTGACCCACGTCCCCGCGAGGAGTCTCAAACATGTAGAGATCGTGTAGACTACTTTGAGGCTATCAATCACGATCGCGGATCGGATATGCCCATGCTCGTCGGAGTCCCGTCGGAGAGTGCCCCTGGGGAGGGCCGGATTGCGCTATCGCCAGATGCAGTCCGCAGGCTGGCGAAGGCCGGCATCGAGGTCGTGGTCGAGCGGGGGGCTGGGGAGCAGGCCTTTCTGACGGATGCCGCCCTCGAGGCCGCGGGTGCGACGCTGGGAAGCCGCGCGGAGGCGCTGGCGGCACCGCTGATTACGACGGTGCGTGGTCTCGCCCGGGCGGATCTGGAGGGGATTGCGAAGGGTGCGATTGTGATCGGGTTGTTGCGGCCGCTCGATGCGCCCGACCCAGTCCGTGAGTTGGCTAAGCATGGCGTGACGGCGATCGCAATGGAATTGGTGCCTCGAACGACGAAGGCACAGAAGATGGATGCGCTATCGGCCATGAGTACCGTCGCCGGCTACCGCGCGGCACTGCTGGCGGCGCTCCACTTGCCCAAGTTCTTCCCGTTGCTGACGACCGCGGCAGGAACCGTCCGACCGGCGAAAGTGCTGGTCTTGGGGGCCGGCGTAGCCGGGCTTCAGGCACTCGCGACGGCACGACGCCTGGGCGCTGTCACGTCTGGGTACGATGTGCGGGCGGCAGCACGCGAACAGGTCGAGTCCGTCGGTGCGACGTTCGTCGAGCTAGACCTAGAGTCCGGAGACGCCGAGGACGCGGGTGGCTATGCCAAGGCGCTCGCGGAGGAGCAACAGGCCCAGCAAGTCGCTGCGCTCGCGGTTCATATCGCCGAGCAGGACGTGGTGATCACGACGGCATTGATTCCAGGTCGGCGAGCACCGCTGCTGATCAGCGAAGAGGCCGTAGAAGCGATGAAACCAGGGTCGATCATTATCGACCTGGCGGCTCCGAACGGGGGCAACTGCGCGGCTACGCGACCGGGCGCACCCCACAATCATGCCGGCGTCACGGTGCTGGGTCCACTGGATCTGGCAGCCGAGATGCCGCTCCACGCCAGCGAGATGTACGCACGGACCGTCGCCGCGCTGCTCACTGAGTTTCACGACGATGGCGCATTCCGCCTCGACCTCGAGGACGAAATCCTGGCGGGTGCGGTCGTGACGCACGGCGGTGCCATCGTCAACGACCGTGTTCAAGCCGCTCTCGCCCCTCCCTCCGATCCGCAATGAGTCTCGCCTTCATCGTCGTCTTCGTGCTCGCCTCGTTCGTTGGGATCGAGGTCATATCGAAGGTCCCAGCGACGCTCCACACGCCTCTGATGTCTGGTTCGAATGCGATCAGCGGCATCACCATTCTAGGCGCCATCGTGATCGCTGGATCGGTCGAGACGCCGTGGGCGAAATGGGTGGGGCTGGCAGCGCTGGTGTTAGCAACGATCAACGTGGTTGGAGGCTTCCTCGTTACAGATCGGATGCTGGAGATGTTCAAACCGAGGGAGCGAGACGCAGGAGAGGGGAAACGAGCGAATCCGGGGATCTGAAGCACGCCATCGCACCCATCACGGCTCACTTGACTCTCAATACCCGATGATCGACGCTCTGGTCACGCTTGCGTACCTCGCTGCCGCTTCCCTGTTCATCCTCGGGCTGAAGCGGCTCGGCTCACCGCGTACGGCGCGGGCAGGAAACCGGCTTGCGGCGGTCGGAATGTTGATCGGCGTTGTGGCAGCTCTCATCTCGGCCAACATCCTCAATCCCATCGAATTGGCTGTCGGGCTTGGGATGGGAAGCCTAATCGGTGTGATGCTCGCGCGACGGACGGCGCTGACGGAAATGCCCGAACTGGTGGCGGTGTTCAACGGCTTCGGCGGGGCCGCCTCGGCGCTCGTCGCAGGCGCAGAGGCGCTGCGCGTGACCGGCCTCGAGGGGATAGAGTACGGTGCAGCAGAGGCTCTTGTGGTCGGCGTGTCTGTCCTCATCGGCGCCGTCACACTCACCGGCTCGTTCCTGGCCGTGGGCAAGCTGCGTGGAAGCGTCAAGTCAGACGGATTCCCAGGGCTTCGGGTTGTGTCGGTGGTGATCGGGCTGGCCATCATAGCGGCGCTTTCCCTGGTCGCGATACAAGCCGAAATAGGTGGTTTGGTCCCTCTGGCCGCTCTCTCAGTGTTGGCGCTGGTGCTTGGCGTGCTGCTGGTCCTCCCTATCGGCGGCGCCGATATGCCAGTGGTGGTGGCGCTGCTAAACGCCTACTCGGGTCTGGCAGCGGCTGCGACCGGGTTCGTGCTTGGCAACTATGCCTTGGTGATAGCGGGAGCGCTCGTCGGTGCGAGCGGGTTGATCCTGACACGGATCATGTGCGACGCGATGAACAGGTCCCTAACCAACGTCCTGCTCGGTGGCTTCGGCGCCACGGCTACGACCGCCCGCACGGGCGAGGCCGAGACACGACCCGTTCGCGCGACGACGCCAGACGATGTGGCGGTGATGGCCGCCTATGCCGCGCGCGTCGTGATCGTGCCCGGTTACGGTCTCGCCGTGGCCCAGGCGCAGCACGAGGTCCGCGAACTGGCCGATCTGTTGGTGACGGAGGGGGTCGATGTCAGCTATGCCATCCACCCTGTTGCTGGCAGGATGCCGGGTCACATGAACGTGCTGCTCGCGGAGGCCAACGTGCCGTACGACCGCTTGATCGAAATGGATGAGATCAACCCTGAGATGGCCCAGGTCGATCTCGTAATCGTCGTCGGGGCGAACGACGTCGTGAACCCAGGAGCGCGTGACGACGAATCCAGCGCGATCTACGGGATGCCTGTCATCAACGTGGACGAGGCGGCTCAGGTGGTCGTGCTCAAACGCTCCATGCGAACGGGCTACGCGGGAATCGAGAACCCGCTGTTCTACAAAGACAACACGCAGATGCTTTTCGGTGACGCGAAGGAGACTGTCAAGGCGATTGTGGGAGAGCTAAAAACCCTTCAGACGGCCTGATTCAGCCCACGGGGGACCGATCGGAGCGCAGGTAGTGATCGACCGCGTAGCGCCCCGCACCGCTCATGAGCAGCGCAAGCGAGGCGACGAGGTAGACAAACGCTTTCTCACCGCCCGAGAACGGGTCGTCGCCATGACGGACGAAGAAGGCAACCGCCATCGTGCACGCGACGAGGAATGCCGCTGGGCGGGTCGCCAACCCGATGGCAAGCAGGAGACCACCGAGCAACTCACTCAGGCCCGCGGCCCACGCAAAGAGGACTGGCAACGGGAACCCCATGCTAGCCGTCGCCTCTATGAACCCCTCCGATGGCGGCACCTTGCCTAGCCCATGGGCCAGCGCGAGCGGAATCCCAATCCCAAGGCGAAGGATCAGGAGGCCGAAGTCTGTGGGGGCAGACGTATCGCCAGTGCCAAAGAGGAGAGAGCGGATGATCATTGAAAGCGAGGGAAAGGAATGGACCTGCGAGACGACAACGCGACGATCAGTCGGTAGACGGCACGATGATCGGGAGCTCCTGCTCACGGATGAGCCGGTTGAAGTCGGCGACCTCGAGGTCGAGAAGCGCTCGCAGCGTGGTCAGCTCGACCTCGATTTCGGCCATCACCTCCTGTCGGTACGCGTAGGCCTGATCCGTCGGTCGGAAGTCGCCGGATGCGACGGTGCCGCCCAAAGCGGAGAGCTCGTTGCCGAGGTTGATGCCATAGTTGAGAGGGTCCTGATTGCTCTCGCTGCGGGTCTCGTAGAGCACTTCTTCGACTGCTGTCATCCGCTCGATGAGGGCGTTTCCTGCGGTCTTGACCGTGTCAACGCCCGCGACGTCGTCAGGAAGACGGGCGAGGAACGCCCGGATCTGAGAGCGGAGACTGCGTACCTCTTCGACAGACTCGTTGACCTCGGTGACCTTATCCCTCACCTCGCGCAAGAACTCGAACTGTGCCTGCAGGTCCTCCGGCGTCGAGGACGACCGAGGATCGAGACGAATCTCGAACGGGACCTCGAGGCTGTCGACCTCGAGGACGAGGCGCGCGGTGTAGTCGCCGGGGACCGCCTGCGGACCGCTCAGGCCACCGCCCCAGAAGATCATGCCGTCGAAGCGAGAGGCGTCGGGGTAGCGGCGGCCCCACACCACGCGATTCATGCCGGCCTCGAGGGCGAGTTCATACTCATCGTCTCCCGGCGTGAACGTCTGGACGACATCGCCTGTGCGGTCGATGATCTTGAGTGCTGCGTTCGCGGAGTCAGGCAGCGCGTCCTCGAGTCGGTAGTGGATGACGACGCCTGATTCAGGGTTGGTGCCCGCACCGCGCGTCACAGACTGCCGGTACCCGTCTACGCGGTACGTCGGCTTGGGCTGAAAGAGCCATGCGTCGGCCTCGAGGACGGCCGGTGAGAGCTGGTGCAGCGGAGTGAGGTCATCGAGGACGTAGAATCCGCGGCCTTGGGTGGCGACCACGAGCTCGCCCTGGCGTACCTCTAGGTCGGTGACGGGGACGATGGGCAGGTTGAGTTGGAACGGCTGCCAGTTCTCTCCGTCGTCGAACGAGACGAACATGCCGCGCTCTGTACCGGCGTAAAGAAGGCCTTTGCGCTCGGGATCGGCGCGAATGACGCGCGTGAATGCCGGAGTGGGAATGCCGTTGTCGATGCGGCGCCATGTTGCGCCGTAGTCGGCGGTTTGCAAGAGGTAGGGAGCGAAGTCATCCACCTTGTAGCGCGTCGCGGCGACGTACAGACCGCCCGGCCTCGATGGATCGGCCTCGATGGAGTTAATCATCGCGTCACTCGGGAGGAGGCGTTCACCCGGCGTGATGTCATCCCACGAGTCTCCGCCGTTTTGGGTGACGTGGAGCAGACCGTCGTCGCTTCCAGCCCAGAGGACGCCTTGCTGATGAGGACTCTCGGCGAGCGCGAAGATGGTCGCGTAGTACTCGACGGATGTGTTGTCTTGCGTGATCGGGCCGCCCGAGGACCCGAGCGTGGTGGTGTCGGCACGAGTGAGGTCAGGCGAGATTGGCACCCACGTCTGGCCGTAGTTGGTCGAGCGGTAGAGACGGTTGCCGGCCGCGAAGAGCGGATAGTCGTTCGAGGCCGGGTCTCGGTACTGGGAAAACAGAAGTGGGAAGTTCCACTGGAACCGAATCTTGAGGTCCTTGGCCGGGGCGCCAATCGGGTTCTCTGGCCACACGTTCACGATGCGGCTCTCTCCCGTTCGATGGTTCACCATCTGCAGGAAGCCACCGTAGGAGCCGCCGAATACGATGTCTGGGTCGTCAGGATGAGGCGCGAGCCATCCCGACTCACCGCCAGCGCTGGGTTCCCAATCACGCTCTGTAATGGACCCGCCTGCGCTACGATGCGCGATTCGGATGGTCGAGTTGTCCTGCTGACCACCGTAGATGCGATACGGAAAATGGTTGTCCGTCGTGACGCGGTAAAACTGGGCCGTCGGCTGGTTGAGGTACGTGCTCCAGGTGTCACCGCCGTCGTACGTGACCTGGGCACCACCATCGTCAGCAATCACGATGCGGTCACCGTCTTCGGGGGCGATCCAAATGTCGTGATGATCGGCGTGAGGTGTGCGCACGTCCTCGAAGCTGCGTCCGCCATCGGTGCTCACCCAGAGTTGGACGTTGAGGACCCACACCTTGTCCGGGTCTTCTGAGTCGGCGCCCAGACGGGTGAAATACCACGACCGCTGGCGCAGATTGCGATCCGCCGATACGCGTGACCACGTCTCACCGGCATCGTCGGAGCGAAAGAGGCCGCCGTCCTCGTTCTCCACCAACGCGTAGATGCGGTCCGGATCGGCCGGCGAGATCGTGACGGCGCTGATGCCCCATGTGCCCTCTGGGAAGCCGGGTGCACCCGAAATGTCGGTCCACGTATCGCCTCCATCGGTGGACTTCCAGATGGACGACCCATCTCCCCCACTAGAGAAGCTGTACGGCGTACGGCGGACACGCCAGATGCTCGCGTACAAGATGCGAGGGTTGGTCGGGTCCATCTCGAGTTCGAAGGCGCCAGCGTCTTCGTTGACGAACAGAACGTGCTCCCACGTCTCACCACCGTCACGGGAGCGGAAGACGCCGCGATCCTCGTTCGGACCAAACGCGTGCCCGAGAACCGCTGCGTAGACCACATCCTCATCACGCGGGTGGACCACCATTCGGGGAATGTGCTGCCCGCCCTCGAAGCCGAGTCCTCGCCATGAGCGACCAGCGTCCTCGCTTTTCCACATGCCCCATCCCGGCGAGACATTGCCCCGCAACGACTTCTCGCCTCCACCGACATAGATCACGTTCGGATCGCTCGGAGCCACCGTCACGCTCCCGATGCTTCCACCAAAGAAGCCGTCCGAGATGTTGTCCCAGCTTCCGCCACCGTCACGCGTGCGCCAGACCCCTCCGCCGGTCGCCGCCTGGTAATACGTCAGTGGATCGCCAGGAATACCTGCGACACCCGATGCTCGCCCACCGCGAAACGGCCCGACGAGACGGTAATCGAGCGACGAGAACAACGTCGAGTCGTAACGGACACTCTGCGCGTCGGCCTCGAGGGCGAATACGGCGATCAGAGACAGGAAAACGAGAAAGAGGCGCATCGAGGGCGGGGGCGAGGAACGCTCAGTCTACAAATCCCCGTCCTCGACGCGGGGAGTTCTCGCAGACTCGCGGGACAGAGGGCTCTACAATTCCGATACTGCGGCCTGACCTCACCGAACCCATGACGCTGACCTCGAAGCAACGAGCCCACTTACGGAGCCTGTCCCACACGCTCAAGCCGACCGCGCATGTCGGGAAGGAGGGCGTGACGCCGGCCGTTGTTCGCTCCCTGCTCGAGACCTTCCAGCAGCACGAGCTGGTGAAGGTGCGCGTCCTCGAGGCCGCTCCCGACACCGCGAAGAACCTCGCCCACGCGATGGCCGAGAAGCTGGCAGGGTCCTCCGTCGTCCAGACGGTCGGCCGCAACGTGACGCTGTACCGGCCCGACCCGGAAGAGCCCACAATCGTACTGCCTCGCTAGACGTAAGTGCTCTCTAGTCCTCGAGAACGGACTACGTCGATCGAGTATCGCCCTCGAGGACGGTACACAGCCTCCTTCTAAGGAGCTACGCTGCGGCGCGCACGGCCTCGAGGACATGGTTGTGAACGTCAGGGTGAAACGGGCTAGGGACAAGCTCATCCTCCGGAGCGAGCGCGCTGATAGCCTGCGCGGCGGCGATTTTCATCGCGTTCGTAATGGCGGGGGCGCCGACATCGAGGGCGGCCTTGAACAGACCAGGGAAGGCGAGCGCGTTGTTGACGCTCCGCCCATCAGCCGCGAACGCGGCGCCGGCCTCGAGGGCGGCCTCCGGCGTGATCTCGGGGATCGGGTTCGAGAGCGCGAGGACGATCTGTCCGGGGCGAATCATCTCTGGCGTGATCAGCCCGACCACGCCTGTCGTCGCGATGAGCACGTCGGCCTGGGCGGCAGCGTCCTCGAGGGACGCGGTCGTTCCGCCTAGAGCCTCGAGGCGCTGACGGGCGTCGGCACCGGGATCGACGCCAACCACTCGGAAGCCCGCCGTGAGGAGGAGGCTTGCGATGGCAAGACCAGCCGCTCCAAGACCCACCTGCGCGCACGTGAGGTCACGGTCCCCCTCGCGGCCGGTCTGGCGGAGAGCACTAAACACGGCGGCGAGCAGCACCGTTGCCGTCCCGTGTTGGTCGTCGTGCATCACCGGCTGCGGCAGGCGGCGGATCAGCTCCTCCTCGATCCAGAAACAGTCGGGTGTCCGGATGTCCTCGAGGTGGATTCCACCGAAGCCCTTCGCGATGCGGACGACCGTCTCCACAAACGCCTCCGGGTCTTCCTCGTCGATGATGATCGGGACGGCACTCAGCCCGACGAACCGATCGTACAGTACGGCCTTGCCTTCCATAACGGGCAGACTCGCGAGCGCGCCGATGTTGCCGAGACCGAGCACGCGTGTCCCGTTGGTACAAATCGCAACCGTGTGACCAACCGATGTCAGGGTTCGGGCGAGCGCAGGATCGGCCTCGATGGCCCGGCAGACGCGAGCGACGCCGGGGGTGTAGATGTACCGGAGGTCCTCGAGACGTTCGACCTCCGTCTTGCTCACCGTCCGAATCTTGCCGCCGACATGGCGATCAAAGACCAAGTCCTTGACGTCGAGGACCTCAGTGTCGGTCTGAGACCGGATCGCCGCCAACACCTCTTCGAGGTGCTCCTCATCGAAGACGGACAGCGTCACGTCACGAAGAAGATGATCGCGACCGATGTAGCGGGTCTCGATATCGCCCACTAACGCGCCGAGATCGCCGACGAGACCCAGCAGCATCCCTATCATGCCGGGGCGCTGCGGGTTTCGAACCGACAGCACCACGTCGTACTCGGGGAGGGTAGGGCGGGTCGGTGGGGCGTGATCACTCATGCCTCAAGCTATCCCGCCTCTGCCACGTTCAGCGTCGAGACATCTGGCGAATACGAAACCAGCCGACGCTAGAACCGGCTGACGAGGTCATACGTCCCGCGCCCAACGCGCTCAACGCGCCCACGCTTCACCATTCGGCTCAATACACGCCCGGCGTAGTCCTTCGTCGTTCCGGCGAGCTCGGCAAGACGGTCGCGGTGGACGGCTCCTGGGGTCCGTGCGAGGTGAAACAAGAGGGTTTGGGCGACGGACTGTGGCGTGAACGCAGACATGAGAACGAGAGAACGAGTGGGCAGCGTGCGGCACCCCGACTGGGAGCCAGTGGCACGATCCTGCCTGTGCCTTATACCGGCGACACCCGTCAGCGTTTCTCCAATCGTTGAGGGTATGCATCGACAGCGCCCAAGAACGGGTGTTCGCCCTCGAGAACGAGGCACTCCGCCACGACCTCGAGGGCGATGCAACGACGCAAGCCAGCTCGGCCTCGAGGCCGATCAGACGTTGAAGCGGAACAGCATCACGTCGCCGTCTGAGACGACGTATTCCTTGCCCTCGCTACGCATCGATCCCGCCTCACGAGCAGCCGATTCACTGCCCAGCCGGTCGTAGTCCGCGAACTTGATGGTCTCCGCCCGGATGAAGCCCTTCTCGAAGTCGGTGTGGATGACGCCCGCGGCCTGGGGCGCCTTGGTCCCTCGCGAGATCTGCCACGCGCGCGCCTCCTTCGGGCCCGCCGTGAAGTACGTGATCAGGCCGAGCAGCGAGTACGCCGCCTGCGCCAGCCGGTCGAGGCCGGACTCCTCGACGCCCGCGGCCTCGAGGAACTCCGCCCTCTCGTCGGCCTCGAGGTCGGAGAGCTGCGCCTCGAACTCGGCGGACACCACGACCACGCCAGCGCCCTCGAGGGCGGCCCGCTCGCGGACGAGGTCGACGAGCGCGTTCCCATCGGGGAGGTCGCCCTCTCCCACGTTGGCGGCGTACAAGACCGGCTTGGCGGTCAGCAGGAACTGGGACTGGAGGATCGGCGCCTCTTGGTCATTGACTTCTAGGGTGCGGGCAGGCAGACCGTCGCCGAGATGCGCTTCTAGGCGTTCGAGGAAGTCGGCCTCTGTCTTCGCGGCCTTATCGCCTGTCTTGACTGACTTCCCGACGCGCTGGAGTCGCTTCGAGACCGTATCGAGGTCCTTGAGCATCAGCTCCGTCTCGATGGTCTCGATGTCGCGAATCGGGTCGACAGAGCCCTCGACGTGGACGACGTTGGGATCATCGAAACACCGGACGACATGGGCGATCGCGTCTGTCTCGCGGATATTGGCGAGGAACTGGTTGCCCAACCCTTCCCCCTTCGAGGCGCCCGCGACGAGCCCCGCGATGTCGACGAACTCGATGACGGCGGGCAACGTCTGCTTCGACCCTGCCAGATCTGCCAGCCGGTCCAGCCGGTCATCCGGCACCGGCACGACGCCGACGTTCGGCTCGATGGTACAGAAGGGATAGTTCGCAGCCTCAGCGCCCGCTTCCGAGAGCGCGTTGAAGAGGGTGCTCTTGCCCACATTGGGGAGCCCGACGATGCCGACGCGGAGAGCCATTTCGTTGTATCAAATAGGAACCACGATGCTACCGAACGCACCCGTCGGCCGGGCGGAGCCGAGGCGAAAAAGAGGCCCGTCCTCGAGGGCGACACAAATGTTTAGCGTTCGCCGACGGCGACCTCGAGGGCGTCATTGACCGGACGAACCCTGATCCGACCTCGAGGACACGGCAGAGGGGGCCGTCCTCGAGTAACCTGCTTCACCCGTCCGCATGTGTCCGTGGCCCGACTCGCCCTTCTTCTGCTCCTTGCCTCCGCCTCCGCTTGGGCGCAGACGGGCCCTGATCCTCTCGGAAACCGACCGCGCATCTACATCGGCGGTGGGTTCGGTCCAGGGTTCGGAGGTCTCGTGGAGGCCTCGGATCCCATTTTCAACGTGTTCACCCGCGAGATCGTCCTCTACGCAGACTACGTGCCACGCGTCGCCGGAGGAAGCGGGCGGCTGGTGACGGCGGTGGGACTTGGAGGGAGCCTGCGGCTGCTCCGCATTGCAGACGTCGTCCAGAACCGGAACCCCGGCCCCATCGACGTGGACCTCGGTGTGCGGATCGGGCCGTCGTTTTACACGGCGTTCTTCGATGAGACGGCCGAGAGCCGGTCGAGAGCGTTCAGCGTCATGCTGGACCCGTTCGTCCGCGTCACGCTGCGACGCGAGTCTGGACGAGTGTTCTTCGCCGAGGTCGGTCCGCAGAGCCCTTCGTTCCGGGCTGGGCTCTCGACCTCGATCCGACTGCCGGAGACGCGCTAGCTAGCGATGACGTCCACTGTAGGGACCGAGAGGTAGCGCCGTTCAGGGAGCGCGACGGCCGTCATTCGGCCAAGACCGGGACGCCCTGCGAACACAGCCCCCGTGTCGATGTCGATTAGTTGGGGCCGGTCGATGGGCTCGGCGACCGGCGTGTGGCCGCACACGACGGGCATCTCCCACTTCGACAGATCGGCCTCGAGGTGATTCCGCGTCCAAAGCACGATGCTAGTATCTGGGCGTTCGAGATTCTCTGCCACCGTCAAACGCGTGTCGAACCCAGCGTGCACGAACGCGAACCCGGCTCCCTCGGCCGCGAGCGCGGTTCGGCGGAGAAAGTCGACGTGGTCCTTTGGAATGGTCCGGTCACCCCGTGCTTCGTACGCGGCCAGCGTGGTGTGACCACCGTTGATCCACCAGAGATCGGTTTCGCCGGTGCCATCCACGTAGTCCAGCATCATCTGGTCGTGGTTGCCGCGCAGGAACGTGCACTGCGGCCCTAGCCCAGACTCCGACTCGGCCTCGAGTTCGAGCATCCGGTCGAGGACAGCAGGACTGTCGGGGCCACGGTC
This sequence comes from Rubricoccaceae bacterium, assembly GCA_963832985.1. Classification (GTDB taxonomy): domain Bacteria; phylum Bacteroidota; class Rhodothermia; order Rhodothermales; family Rubricoccaceae; genus Rubrivirga. The sequence goes on along the minus strand of CAWHWG010000006.1, from coordinate 626,949 downwards.
CACGTAATCACCGACGAACACGATATCGTCGGTCCCATCGAGCGGACGGCCCACATCGTGGGCGAGCAGGGCCAGGAGCGCGTTCAGCGTACGCGCACACCCGTGGATATCACCGATGGCAAAGAGAGCCACGACGAGCTAAGACTTGTTACTGGACTCCACGAGCCCGCGTCCCTTCTTGTTGAGTCGGTTGGACTCGCGAAGCTCGCGAAGCACGGCGTCCAAGATGCCGTTGACGAACGAGGCGCTCTTGTCGGTGCCGAACGCACGCGCGACCTCGACGGCCTCGTTGAGCGTCACCTTGGGCGGGATGTCCTCGAAGTACAGGAACTCGGTGATCGCAATCCACAGCACGAAGCGGTCCGTGCGAGCGATGCGGCTCAGGTCCCAGTTCTCGACATGCTTGTCGATCAGGACGTCGGCTTCGGTTCGAGCGTCGGCGCTCTTCAGGAAGAGGCGCTCGGCGAAGCGGAGGTACGTCTTGTCGCCCTCGAAGGCAGGACGAATGACGGTCGCTAGGACGTGGCCGACGGAGTCTTGGCTAGCCTCGTAGGCGTAGAGCGCCTGAAGGACGCGCTCACGCACCTGGCGGCGCTTGCTCGGGCGGGGCGGCTGGGACACAGGTCGACGGTCAGAGAGCGGGACCAGCAAGATACCCGCCGGTGCGTGCCCGGCCCGGTCAAGAGGGAACGAATGGAGGTGTCACGATCTGGAGCGGCAGGGGTCTACTGAGACCCTCGAGGTCGCCGTGCCGCTCACCCCTCCTCCCCCGCCCCTCCGGCTCACGACACGCCCTGCGCTCGTTGTCGCTGTGGCGGTGGCTGCTGGGATTGGGACCTCGAGGTCGATTCCCAGCGTGTCGCCCTCGATGTGGGCTGCGCTGGCGGCGGTGCTCACTCTGTCGCTCCTCGCGCACCGCGTTCGAACTCGAGGACGGCTCGTGACGCTTCGGCCGTTCGCGCTAGCGACGACGGTGCTGGCCCTCGCCGTCGTGCTCGGCGCATTGCGCGACACCACGTGGCGGTCGGTGCCGGCGAACGATGTCTCTGTGCTCGCTGCCGACCTCGAGGACGACACCTCTCCGCTCGCGCTCACAGGCACGCTGGTAGACGCCCCGAAGCGCACCGACTGGTCCGTCCGGTTCGTCCTCGAGGCCGACTCCGCCGAGCGGGCCAATCAGCGCGTCGGGGTCTCGGGACGTGTTCAGGTGGCGCTGTACCACAACGAGGGAACGGCCGTCTATCCGGTTCTGATGGAGGGCGACCGCGTCCGACTGGAGGGATCCCTCGAGTCCCGACCTCGATGGAGAAACCCGGCGAGCATGGACTACGGCGCGTATCTCCAGCGCCAGGGCATCGGGGCGATGCTTACGGTCAAGGACGAGACCGGCGTGGCCTTCCTGCGACCGAGTCGCCGCCTCGATCACCGATTATCGGCCACCGTCCGTCACCGCGTCCGGCAGACGCTGAGCCGAACCGTCCTCGAGGACGGACCGCAGGGATTGCTGCTAGCCCTCATTCTGGCGGACCGGAGCGGGATCGAGGATGGGACGCTTGACGCGTTTCGCTCGACGGGACTGATGCATCTATTGGCCGTCTCGGGCCTACACGTCGGGCTGGTGGGGCTGGTGATGTACGGGCTGCTAAAACCAGTGCTGGGACGGCTCGGGGTGCGGAGGCGCCGCCTCGAGGTCGTCCGGGCCGTCATCACGCTGTCGCTGCTGGCCGTGTACGTGCTGGTCTCCGGCGCGTCGGTGTCCGTGGTGCGAGCGTTCGTGATGGTGAGCGCACTGATCATTGGCCACGCGTCGGAACGACGGGTCGACACACTCAACGCACTGGGAGTAGCCGCCGTGGTCCTCCTGCTCCACCGGCCGGCCGCGCTGTTCGATGTGGGGTTCCAACTCTCGTTCGGCGCCGTGTTCGCCATTGTGACGCTGACGCCGCTGTTGACTTCGAGGGTGCCGGAGCGCATCATGGAGTCGAGGACGGGGACGGCGGTGGTCGGGTCGTTGGCGACGACGGTCGCGGCCACCATCGGGACGGCGCCGGCACTGTTGCATCACTTCGGACGACTTCCCATCGGCGGGCTGGTCCTCAACCTTCCAGCCATTCCGCTGACGGCCATCACTCTCGGGACGGGGCTCGGAAGCGTGGTCGCTGCTCCGTTCGAGCCGGCCTCGAGGGCGTTTGGAGCGGTGGCAAATCTGACCGGGTCGGCGCTGATCACGCTGACCGAAACAGGAAGCGACGTGCTTGGCCGCGTCGCGTACAGCGCGTACCTCGACGATCCGTTCGTGCTCGTTGCAAGCGCGCTGGCGATCGCGGCGGTATCGCTTTGGCGTCGCCCTGTCGCGCGTAACCGGGTGATGATCTCGATGACAGGATGCCTCGCCGTCGGGCTGTGGGCAGGCTTCATCGAGGGCGACTCCGCTCCCGACCTCGAGGTCGTCTTCTTGGACGTGGGCCAGGGCGACGCCACGCTGATCGCGATGCCCAACGGCCGGCACGTACTGGTCGATGCAGGTGTCCGCTCGCCATACGCCGACGAGGGTGAGCGAACCGTCGTGCCTCACCTCGAGCGCTACGGCATTGACCGGCTGGACGCGCTCGTGCTCACTCACGCAGACGCCGACCACATCGGCGGTGCGCCGTCCGTCCTCAAGGCCGTCGAGGTCGGCCGACTGGTTGTGAACGGGCAGGTGGGCGAGAGCGATCTGTGGGCGGATGTGATCCAGACGGCCGACTCGCTCGGCGTTCGCATCGAGTCCGTTGCGTCAGGAGACGTCCTCGAGGTCGATCCGTCGGTGCGGATGCGCGTGCTCGGGCCGAAGCGGAGCGTCCTCGAGGTCGCCGAACGACGCGTCGGTGGTGCTGCGACTTGAGCACGGCCGCACGCGCTGGCTGCTGACCGGCGACGCGGAAATCGCCGGCGAAGCGGAACTGGCGTCGAGGTTTCCAGACCTCCTCGAGGCCGATGTCGTCAAGGTGGGCCACCACGGATCGAGGACGTCCTCGACGCCGGCGCTGGTCGACGCGGTCGGGCAGCCGGCGTTCGCCGTTGTGTCGGTGGCACAGCGGAATCGCTACGGTCTTCCGAACGACGAACCTCTGGGGCGGTGGGCTGCGACAGGCGCCCGCGTCGTGCTCACGTCAGAGGACGGCGCCGTGTGGCTGCGGTCGGACGGAGAGACGGTCAAGCGCGTGGAGTGGCGGTAGCGGCCTCGAGGGCACAGACCACACGTCCTCGAGGACGAATGCCTCTTCGCTGGTGTCGCGACCTCGAGGGCGAACCTTACGCCCCGCGGTCGATCCGTAGCCAGCGCGTCAGCGTCGAGGCGTCGAACGTGGGCTCGCGGTCGAATCTCACCATCCGGCCCCCGATCTCTCGCCGCGCCGCGTCCTCCGGGCGGCTGCACCTGCGGGCGCTGGACATCGAGAAGCTCGACGCCGACGCCAATCTCGCGGCCCGCGGCCTGCTCCAAGAGCCCATCCCGTGCGTCGAGCGGAATCATCATCTCGATGACGAGCGAGCGGGGTCCCCACATCGCAGCGGCCTTGATGTCGGCGCCTCCCTCCGGTGAAACACGCTGGGTGACAACGCCACGCGTGATCTCGGCCACATCGAGGCCGGCCTCAAAGCGCCGACGCAACCGCGTGGGATCGTCGTCGCGAGGCCCTCCCCGACGAGGCTCACCCTGCGCGATCTCGCCTCGGGTCGGCTCTTCGGGAGCGGGATAGCGAACGCCCAGCACCGGATCATTGCCGCCCATCGGATCGACCCAGACGCGAACGCCACCGAGCGCGATGCGACGAGCCTGACGGTCGTCACCTGCGATCAGGACCACGTACAAGTCGTCACCCTCGGCGCGAACGCCGATGCTCAGCCCAGACTCGCTGGGGACAGGGCGAAGGGCCGACGGCCACTCTGCCGCCGAACCATCCACAACCGTTTCGGCGGGCGCTTCCGTGGCGTAGAGCGGGGGCGCCGAGCCGCAACCAGCGACGAAGGCAAGGACAAGGCTGAAGAGAGCGAGACGCATACCGAAAGAGTCGTGAGCGGAAGAGACGAGCATCGACCTCGATTCCATGCCTGGGGCACGGCGGTCTGCCCACAAGCTAGAAGTCGACGGACTCTTCGGCGCCCCCACCTCCGCCGCCCTGGCCCTGGCGCTCCCCACGCTCCTCCGTCCTCCCGAAGGCATATGTGAACGTGAACGAGACCTGCTGACGGCCAAACGAGCGGTTGAACGTCTGAAAGACCTCCTCGTCATCCTGGATGAAGCCGAACGAGCCCCAGCCAAACGGATCCCGAGCACGGATGGCCAGACTCGCCCGACCATCCGCCAGGCGCTGACGAAGACCGAAGTCGATGTTGACACGCGAGCTGATCCGGCCCTGCTCGGTGTCCTGCGGCGCCCGGTACGAAGCCGTCGCCTGGACATCGAGGTCGCCCCACCCGAATCGGTCGCCGACGCCATAGCTCGTGTTCACGCGTCCGCCCCACCCAAAGGCATCGACCGCGAGTCCGGTATCAACGCCGGACCCGTCCGTCTGCCGTCGGTAACCCTCGAGGCTGAGGAAGCCTCGCAGCGCACCCGCCGTCTGATACGAGACCACGGCCTCGAGGCCGCTCGAGGTCGAGGAATCCAAGTTGCGGAACGTGCTCGTGGTTACGCCTGCCGCGTTGACCGACTGGAAGCGGCGCACCACGTCCGTCGTCCGACGCATGAACGGCGTCACCGTCACCATGCCCCAGTCGGTCTGGCGGATGGCGCTGACCTCGAGGGCGTCGGTGAACTCGGGCCGCAACGCCGGATTCCCAACGCGGATGTTGAGCGGGTCGTCGGTGCTGGGGAACGGGTTGAGTTCGCGTCCTCGAGGACGGTCCACGCGTCGGCTGTAGCTGGCGCGCAGAACAGCGATGCGGCCCAGATCGACCGTCGCCGAGGCGCTTGGAAACAGGCTCGCGTCCTCGACATCGAACGACTCTCCGCCCAGGATGAACGACCTCGAGGCCAGTTCACCGCGGAGTCCGGCCTGAATCGCGACATCGCCCATCTGCCGCGCCACCTGGACGTAGGCCGCGTGGACCTGCTCATCGAGGTCATAGGCGTACGTCTGCCCGTCGACCTGCTGGAATCCGTCCTCGAGGTCGACCTCCGTCAGCAAGTCGGTGGCCTGCGTCTCGAGGTCGCCGCGGTAGCCAAGTTCGAGACGGGTCTCGCCGACGGGACGCGCATAGTCAGCCTGGAGCGTGGCGCTCTGTTGGGAGTTGTCACGTGTCGTTCGCTGGTCGAAGGCCGTCTGGGCGAGCAGACCTAGATCGTCGTTGGTGGACGCGTTGAGACGCACATCGAGGGCGAGACCGTGCGTGCCGAGCGAGACTCGAGACCCGCGTCCTCGACCGCCGCGTCCTCCACGACCGCCGCCACGGCCGCCGCGCCCTCGAGAGTTGTCGTCGGCAGACTCTTCGCTCACGCCCTCGAAGTCGTGCTTCAGGCCGAGCCGGAACGAGCCATTGAGCCCATCGTCGTCGTCAACCGAACTCCGCAGCACGCTGTCGAGCAGCCCGCCCTCGAGGTCGCGGATGAGCAACGCTGTCTCGTCTTCCGAGCCGCCGCCTCGCACCGAGCCGTTGAGGGATGCATTGAGCGTCGTCTGGGGCGTCAGCGAGAGATCCATGGAAAGGCCCAGCAGTGCCGACGTGCGCGTGCGGGCGTCAATCGAGGTCTGGGCGAGCTCGGTCGCATCCGGACCGAGGAATCGGTTGATGCGGAGCCGGTCGCTATCGGAGTCGCGGATGTTCTCTCGATACGCGGCCGTGGTCGACAAGCGAAGTGAGCCTCGGCCGAACGTCACCAACGCGTTCCCCTGATAGCCGCCCTGTGTGTCGCCGCCTGCCGTAAGCGCGCCGCCGATGCCGAGTTCGACGTTGTCTTTGAGCACGATGTTGAGGATTCCGCCGCTCCCGTCCGGCTGGAACGCCGCCGAGGGGTTGGGGATGACCTCGATGGACTCGACCGCGTCGGCGGGCAGACTTTGGAGGTAGACCGCGATGAAGTCGCGGCCGACCGGCGCTGGGCGCCCATCGACCAGAATCACGACGTTTGACACGCCGCGCAACGACACATTGCCCTCGACGTCGACCTCGACAGATGGAATGGTCTCGAGCGCTTCTGAAGTCGAGGCGCCCGACAGAATGGGGTCGTCAGAGATGCGGTAGACCGTGCGGTCGACTTGAATCTCGACGCGGTCGCGGTCGGCCGTGACCTCTACGTCGCCGAGTGCCGCGGCGTCGGGCTCGAGACGGATCGTGCCGAGATCCATCGAGGACACGTCGGGGCTGAGCCGCAGCGTGTCGCTCGTGACGGGGACGTAGCCCAGAAAGCTGATTGTGGCGTAGTAGCGACCTCGACTCAGGCCCTCGACACGGAAGGCTCCGTTGGCGTCTGTGATCGCTCCGGTCTCGACGAAGGCCTCGACGCCTGCGCGTGCGGAGACGCGCCACAGGGCCACTGACGCCGTCTCGACGGGTGCCCCCGTCTCCGCGTCGAGGACGCGGCCGGAGGCGCTGTATGCCGTCTGTGCGGACGCACTCGCGGCCAGGAGCAGGGCGAGCGGTAGGCTCAAGGCCCAGCGCGTGGTCTTATCCACGACGGTTGCCCCGCATCGCACGCCGAAGGTGGCCTTGCAACGCCATCTGCGCACGGTACGTCTCGATCTGATCGGCGGTGAGCACGTCCTCGATGGCTTGCGGAACGACGCCGTCTCGGAGGGACTGTGCGGCTTCACGACGGTCGAGGCTGGCGAGTGCGGCATCGAGGTCGGCAGAGGCGGATTCGGTCAGGCCAAGCGCAGCGTCGCGTGCGGCTCGCATCGTGGCCTCGCGGACCGGATCTCGCTCACGACGTCCTTGCCCGCGTCGTTCCTGTCCCTGACCTCGGCGTCCCTGCCTTGCGCCTTCCGCCCGTTCGGGCCGGGCGAACAAGGCCTCGCGCTGGCTCTCATCGAGGGTCGGCAGCAGTTCGACGGCCAAGGTCCACATCGAGGACGGATCGTCAGGGCTGAAGATCTCGGCTGCCAGATCGGCCTGGTCGTCCGTGAGGCTCAGCGTCGAGGTCAACGCCTCGATGGGGCCGAGGGTCTGGGCTGCGAGCGGCGACGCGAGGAGGAGGGCGAGCAGGAGAACGCGCATGGACGAGGGGCTTTTGGTGTGCTGTATCTAACCCAGCCGCCTGCCGATGCGTCTCGGTCACCCGTTTCCTTTCGAGCGGCGACTCATGTCGATTGTGTCACGGGCCCTCGTCCTCGAGGCCGACTCTCCGCCCTCGAGAGCGGGTCAGGGAACGCCGGACCTCTGGCGACGATACCGTCCCGATGGACTTTGGAACGATCGACTTCGGGCTGGCCGGTCTTGGGGCCGCCGCCGCCTATCTCATTGGCTTCGCGACGGCCGTAGACGCGATCATGCACACGCGGACGCCTCAGGGTGCGACCGCTTGGGTGTTTGCCCTTGCCACAATCCCGATTGTGGCTGTGCCGCTGTACTTCGTGCTCGGCCGATCCCGGTTCAGGGACTACACGGATGCCTTGAGCGAGTTCGACGTCGAGATCGCCGATGCACTTGACAAGGCGGAGAAAGGGCCACTAAAGCCGTTTCTGACAATGAAGGAAGACGGGAGCCGAGAGGCGGGCGAGATGCGTGCGTTCAACGAGATGGCCACGCTGCCGTTTACGAACGGCAACAGCGTGCGCCTGCTGGTCGACGGAGACGCGACGTTCGAGGCCATCTTCGCTGGCATCGACGCGGCCGAACGGTATGTGTTGGCCCAGTTCTACATCGTCCATGACGACAGGATCGGGACGGCGTTCAAGGAGCGGCTGATCGCAGCAGCGAAGCGCGGCGTCGAGGTTCGGTTCATGTACGACTCCATCGGGAGCCTCAAGCTGCCACGGCGCTACATGCGCGACCTCGAGGACGCGGGCGTCAGGGTGTGCGCGTTTACCGGACCTCGCAATTGGCTCAAGAAGCTGCGGCTCAACTTCCGAAACCACCGCAAGATTGTGGTGGTGGACGGGACCCAGGCCTACGTCGGAGGGCTCAACGTGGGTGACGAGTATCTCGGACGGGATCCCAAGATTGGAAACTGGCGAGACACGCACCTCGAGGTCGCCGGCCCGCTGGTGCAGGGCCTTCAACTCTCGTTCGCACGTGACTGGTACTACGGCACCCGAGACGAGCTAGACGACCTCGAGTGGGCGCCCACGGCGGCTGAGGACGACGTCACGGCTCTCGTGCTGGCCTCCGGCCCTGCCGACCATCTAGAGACCTGCGGGCTTCTCTACGCCCACACCATCGAGAGCGCGGAGGATCGAATTTGGATCGCGACCCCTTACTTCGTGCCGGACGGGCGCGTCTTGGGCGCTCTCCAACTCGCAGCGCTGCGGGGCGTCGACGTGCGGATCCTGATGCCGCGCGAGAGCGACAGCATCTTCTTCAAGTACGTCCCCTACGCCTACCTCGAGGAGGTGGCCCGCGCTGGCGTCCGCGTCTTCCTCTACGAGGATGGGTTTATGCACCAGAAGGTGGCCGTCGTGGACAACGACTTCGCGGCCGTTGGGACCGCCAACTTCGACAACCGCTCCTTCCGTCTCAACTTCGAGGTCACCGTCGTGGCCCACGACGAAGGCGTCTGCGGCGATGTGTCGGCGATGCTCGAGCGCGACCTCGAGGACGCGACGGAGATCGGCCTCGAGGCCGTGTTGGAGAAGCCGTTCCTGTTCCGGTTCGCGGCCAACGGAACGCGCCTGCTGGCGCCCGTGCTGTAGCGCCCGCGAGGGGGACCTCAGTGATACAGGAAGACGGGGACCTTGGCCTGATCGAGCAGCTTCGTCGCGCTCGAGCCAAAGATCATCTTGCGGAAGCCACTCTTGGCGTAAGCGCCTGACACGACCAAGTCGGCGCGGTCTCCCTGGGCGAGTTCGCAGATCCGGTTTGCCGGGTCGCTGCTCTCGATGCCCGTCGTCGTGACGCGCTGGAAGCCGTGGGCTCTGAGATACGCCGCGGCATCGTCGCGCAGGCGCTCGCTAGCCAGACGGTCCGCCTCGCTTCCGCCTCGGACGTGCACGACCTCGAGGTCGACGTCTGTCCCGAAGGGCTGGAGGTGAGCAAACTTCTGCATCGTCCGCGCCGAGGGCCCGCTCCCATCGTAGGCGATTGCTACACGCTTGACATCGGGCACCTTGTCCTCGACGATGAGCATCGCAGCGGCACACTCCTGGAGCACTTTCCCGAGGGTGTGCGTGCGACGGTCGGGGTCGTTGTAGTAGAAGTGGCTCGCACGCCCAGCGACGAGCAGGTCGTGTGTCCGCATCTCGTCAAGCAAGCTCCGGACAAGCTCTCCCTCTCCCACACGGTCATGCGTGTGACTCACGCCTGCAGCATCCACTCGTATTCCGAACTGCTCGATGAGTGCGTTTGCTTTCTGGCGCGTCTCTTCGGTCAACTCCTCCCGGAGCTTCTCCGCGAAGTACATCGACCCGATACCTCCGCCAGCGGAGTCCGACGCGATGGCCTCTTTGTCGACGAACGCAAGACCGGTAACGTCACCGCCGTAGCGCTTTGCGATCTCGATCGCGGTGTCGGTGGCGATGGGCGTGTCTGAATCCGGATCGAGGACAACGAGGATGCGCTGGGTCATGGCTGGATGGTTAAGAGGGACCGGAATGTACGGGAGACGGCCTCGAGGGCGTATACGCTGACAGGCTGTCACGGACTGGCCAAAGAGTGATACACCGAGACAGACCACGAGTGGTCTAGCACTGGAGACCCCTCTCCGGGTTGTCCACCCCTTCTGTATTCATCGGGTTGAATGATTAAAGAGTAGAAGCAGTAGTAGGCGTGTTGACAGCGTGGACAAGTCCGTCTTACCCACAGTTGTGGACGGGTGTGGAGAACCCCCCTGCCTCATCCACGGCGCGATCCACACACTGCAGCGTCCTCGAGGTCGCTGACCGTACAGCATTCGCCGACCTCGAGGACGTTGTCCACATGTCCACGGTCGTCCACGGTGAGACCTCGTCCCTAGCCCAGCCGGTGCCATCCTCGAGGTCCTGTGGACAAGCGGTCGAGCATCTCGTGGGCGGACGGGGAGTGTTTTTAGTGTCTCTGACCCCATGGTCGGTCTCGTCCACATCGCTCCTTGCCGAATGTGGGCTTGTCCACACCGTCATCCACAGTGTGGATAGCTGTTTTTGAGGCGCAATCGCAGGTCAGGCGGTGACCTGTTGGTCCCAATCGCGCGCCCTCGAGGCCGACGGGTTGTCGGGATGGCGGGATCGAGCGCCGTCGAACACGATCACCGGCTGGGCTGCGGCATGCCAGCCGAAAGCCGCCTCATCCCCCATCCAACCTCGAGGGCGTGTCCAGCGTCGGTACCCCACCCGTTACAGTCCGCTCGGAAAGAGGGCTTCGCGTGCAGCCTCGATCGACCTCGAGGTCGATCGAGGCTGTCCCTCCCCGGGCTTACTCGACAACTGTCGCTGTTCGTTCGGCCTCGAGACCACGACACCGACCCGCGCTCGCCACGATCTCCAGACGACTGTCCACGCTCTCAACGTCCTCGAGGCCGAGTCTCGACCTCGAGGACGGACCTCCAGTGCTACTCGGGCTTGCCCAAGAGAGAGAACATCTTCTTCTTGTAAGTCTCCACGCCTGGCTGGTTGAACGGGTTGACGCCCAGCATCGTCCCGCTCACCGCGACGGCGTGCATATAGAAGGACAGCAGGCGACCCACCTGTTCCGCGTCGAGACGCGGGAGCGTGACGGTCCAGTTCGGGACGTCGCCCTCGAGGTGCGCTTCGGCGGTGCCCTGGTAGGCCTTCTCGTTGATGAAGCCGTAGGGTTTACCTGCGAGGTAGTTGAGCCCGTCGGCGTTGCCGTCAATCTCGGACACCGATGGCCCTTGGTCTGCGTCGTCGATGCGCAGGAAGGACTCGACCATCGTGCGCTGGCCCTGCTGGACGTACTGCCCAACGGAGTGGAGATCGGTCGTGTACTGAAGGACGACCGGGAAGAGTCCCTTGCTTTCCTTCCCCTCGCTCTCGCCGAACAACTGCTGCCACCACGCGCCGATGCCGCGCAGGCGCGGATCCATGACGGCCATCACCTCCGTCGCGTAGCCCGCTTCGTGGAAAGCGTAGCGGTCGGCGGCATACTGAAGCACACTCGAGGACGCGTCCGCATCGGTGAAGGCGCGGGCCTCGTCGACGGCGCCATAGAACATCGCCTGGATGTCAATGCCAGCCACGGCAATCGGGAGCAGGCCGACTGGCGTCACGACGGAAAACCGGCCGCCGACGTTGTCCGGGACGACGTAGCGGCGGTAGCCCTGCTCGACGGCGAAGTCGTGCAACGTGCCCTGGGCCGCATCCGTCGTGGCGATGATGCGGCGGTCGGCGTCCTCGAAGCGCTCCTCGAGGAAGCGCCGCGCCATGCGGAAGGCGAGTGCGGGCTCGAGCGTGGTGCCCGACTTCGAGATCACGTTGACGTAGACGCTCTTGCCCTCGAGGTACTCGAAGAGCCGCTCGTGGTAGTCTGGTCCGAGGTGATGGCCGGCGAATAGGATCTCGGGGCCGTCGCTTGAGAACGGCGGGACGAGCGCCTCCATGACAGCTTCAGAGCCGAGGTACGAGCCGCCGATCCCAATACAAAGGAGAACGTCGGCGCGCTCGCGGATCTCGGCGGCGACCTCGATGACGCTTTCTAGCAACGCGTCGTCCGGGTCGAGGAGCAGGCTGCGCCAGCCCAACATGTCGGGGCTTTGCGTCTCGCCCTCTACAACGCGGCGGTGGGCCTCGAGGGCGCGCGCCTCAAGGGCGGAGCGGGCAGTGTCCTCGAGGGCGGCGGTGACATGGGAGCGGTCGAGCGAGATGGCCATCGGGTCGGGGAAAGGGGATTGGTGAACGAGCGAGTGCCCGTGCGGTGCCGTTCTGTGCGATTCATTTCGATCCGCCCTCGAGGACGGCCGTGCCCTTGAGGCGGATTCGCACGTCGTCATAGGCGGCGTTTCCGGCTCGCCGGAGAGCTGCCGACAAGAGCCGAGCCGTCCAGCGGTCCTTTCGGTCACGCTGTCCCTGGCAGAGAGCGATCAGGGCGTCCGGGTCGAAGCCAGCCCATTCGCCGGCAACCGATAGCAGGTTGCCGTAGAGGACCGGCGCGACCTCGCGCCAGTGGATCTCGTCGATGGCCTCGAGGTCGAACGGCGACTCTCGCAGTATTACGACCACGGCCTCGAGGTCGTCGTCTTGCAGAGTGGTGTCGAGCCATAGCTCGGAGAGCGCGACCCAGACGGCGTGGCGGTCAGTGGCATCAGGCATGGCGCGTCCTCGAACGCTCGCCCGCGAGGTCGGGTGCCGTCGCCGACGCGTGGCGTTCCTGCGTGGTTGCTGAACCTCGGGGCTATCGCCCTCGAGTCTGCCGGTCCAGCCGGGCCAGTACCAATCGCGCGCGAGCGGCATGAGACACGCTCGGAGAGTCAAGCGCGGCCTCGAGGGCGGTGAGAACCTCAGCCTCGATCTCGGGATGCAGCGCCGCCATCGAGGCCAGCGCATCGAGGGCGTTCGACCGCGTGGCGATGGGTCCGGACTCGCTTCGAGGTCGGCAGTACGCGACCACGCGACGGGCGCCCTCGAGGTCGAGACGCAGGCGGCCGAGCAACAGCGGCAGCAAGCGGCGCAGCGTCGTGCCCTCGCGGTCGGACTCCGCGGCCTCGAGGACGGCACGGGTGTGTAGTTGCAAGAGTGTGGCGTCTCGACGCGTCGCTCGGTCGAGGGCGTTGACAGCCCGGTTGCGAACACCGACGTCTTCGTCCTCGAGGCCGTCCACGACGACGGCGAAGAGGCCTGGGCCGTCCTCGATCTCGCGGGCGATGGCAGGCGCAGTGCCGATCACGCCAGGCGAGCCGTCGACGAGGCGAAGGAGGATCGGATGTCTCACAGATTCTAGAGGCCGAATGTTGAGCCTCTGGTCAACATCTATGGGCTTCCGGCTCGTCCTCGAGGACGACGAACAGCGTGGGCGCGACCTCGAGGGGAAAGACGAAGTGGAAGGGGTGTGGCGTTGGCATCGGCATGAGAGACCGCGTCTTGTATTCTAGTGTCGTGTCCGTCTTCCGCCTGATCCTGCTTGTCGGTTTGTGTGCCAGCTCCGCGTTCGCGCAGGGCGAGGTCCAGATCGCCCGTGTCCACTATGAAGGCGGCGGCGACTGGTACTCCGGCGACCCGCTCCCCACGTTGGTAGCATTCGCGCGCCAGCACACGCTCCTCGACGTCAACCCGGAGCCGATCACCGTCGAGCTGTCGAGCGACCGCCTGTTCACCGTCCCGGTCCTTTTCCTCAACGGCCACGGCAACGTGTCGTTCAGCGACCTCGAGGCCGTGCGTCTGCGGCGCTACCTCGAGGGCGGCGGGTTCCTGATCGTGAACGATGACTATGGCTTGGACGAGTCGATCCGGCGAGAGCTGGCGAAGGTGTTTCCCGAGCAAGAGCTCCAACTGCTGCCGACGAACCATCCGGTCTATCACTCGCACTTCTCGTTTCCCGACGGTCTACCTAAGATCCACGCCCACGACGGCGAGCCGGCCCAGGGCTTCGGCCTGTTCCACGAGGGGCGGTTGGTCGTGTTCTACGCGTACGAAAGCGACTTGGCAGATGGCTGGGAGCCGGCCGGCGTCCACCCGGACCCGCCGTCTGTGAGGGAGGCCGCGTTGCGGATGGGCGTCAACCTGCTGGTGTACGCTATGACACAGGGGGCGCTGCCGTGACGCAGCCGCGCAGTGTTATCGCTTCACGGTCGGCCAGTCGATAGCTTGCACCCTATCTCCGATCCACTGTCGTGACTGCTGGACGCATCCTGTTTTTCGGACTGCTCGCTGTCGCGGGCATTCTCTTCGTGCTCAATCCGGGGCCGGAGAAGTTCAAGCAATTCCTCCAGGTCGAGATCGCGGAGCGGGCCGAGGCGCGGGCTCGAGAAGTCGGAGGCGACGCCGCTGGCGAAGCAGGAAGCTCGGTGACCGGGTTTTTGGCCGAGCGGCTGGGCCGAGCGGCGGGCGAGATCGGGAGCCAAGCGTTCGAGCGGGAGGACTACTACCTCGCCAGCGTCTACACTGCGGATCTCAACGGACGCCAGCCGGGCGGCGCCTGGAAGTTTCTCGGCATCGCAGGCTGGTTCTTCCCACTCGAGGACCCCTCCGTCACAGACTTTACGGGCTGACGGACTGCGCGATAGCCGCAATGTCGAGGTCGCCTAGGCCGGCTCGGTCGGCCTCGAGGAAGGCGTTGGCCGCGCCTGTGACAACGTGCCCGCGCGCACCCACGTCCTCGATGAGGCTCACCGCGTAGCCGAGGTCCTTTGCGACGAGCTCGATGGGGAAGTTGGGCGCAGTGGCTCCTTCCGCCATGAGCGTTCCCAATCGCACGGCCGCCGGGCTCGCCGTTGGCATCGAGGCCAGGAGTTCCGCCGCGTCGGACGGTGCGATGCCTTCGACCTCGAGGGCGGCCAGCATTTCGGCCACCGCCCCCGCTTGAACGGCGAACAGCGCGTTGACGGCCAGCTTCGCCGCCATGCCTGTCCCTACAGGTCCAACGTGGCGAATCGTGCTGGCGAACACCTCGAGGACGGGCCGTGCGGCCTCGAGGTCGGATATATCGCCGCCGACCAGCACAGTCAGGGTGCCGGCTTCTACGTGAGGCCTCGTCCCTACGACCGGTGCGTCCAGGAACCGGCCACCGGCCTCGAGGACGGACGCGCCGAGCACTCGAGCACGGTTCGGTGTCAGCGTGCTCATCTCGAGGACGAGGGTGCCCGGAGAGAGGCCAGGGAGAGCATCGTTCCAGACCGACCTCGAGGCGTCGTCATCACGGAGCATCGAGATCACGACGTCGCTCGCAGACACGGCGTTCTTCGGAGAATCAGCGGTCGTTGCGCCCTCGAGGTCGCGAGTGGTACGGTTCCAGACGGTGACAGAGTGGCCAGCGTCGAGGAGCCTTTGGGCCATGCGGGAGCCCATGGCGCCCAGGCCGAGAACGGAGACAGTCATCAGAGAGTCAGGTGGTGAGCCGTGAGAATCCCTCGAGAGCGGCGGGCGGCGCATTAACCTGGGTTCAGAAGCGCCCTCGAGGCCGGGTCCTCGGAGCGTTCAGGCGTCCGCGAGCTCGCGGCGGACGCGAGACAGGTGCACATCCGTCACGCCCAGGTACGACGCGATGTGGTATTGCGGCACACGCTGCGCGAGGCCCGGCTCGGCCTCGAGGAAGGCGACGTAGCGCTCGGTGGCGCTCTGCAACAGCAGGCTCCGCGCGCGGCGCTCCTTGCGCATCAGAATGTGCTCGGCGAGCCGCCGCCCCAGCCGCTCGAACCCAGGCGACATGTCGAACAAATCGTGGAAGCCGCTGACCGAGATCGTCCGCACGGTCGCGTCCTCGAGGGTGTCGATGCCGTACAGAATTGGGACGCCCAAGCCTGCCGCCGCCAGCGCGCCCGCAAACTCGCCCTCGGCGACGAACGCCTTGTTGGACTCGCGACCGTCGTCGGTCGGGTAGTAGAACCGCAGCAGGCCATCCTCGACGAACAGTACGTGGTGATCGTCGGAGCCTGGGAGTGAGACGGCCTCTCCCCTGCCCACCTCACGAGTGTTGAACGCGTCCTCGAGGACGCCGGCCTCGAGGTCGGAGAGCGGCGCCCAGGCGCGGGCGGCGACGATGAGGGAGGCGGACATCCGTGGACCGAGGCCGTGAGGCCAAAGGATAGGTTGGGTTCGTCCTCGAGGACGCGCGAAGGCTCTGCTCTCGTTGCGCGCCACTCCTCCTCGGTTCTTAAGGAGCGATCCTAGGCCATTTCGCGCTCCGTCTGAGCGACCATCGTCACCCACGACCGCGTCACCCGGAGATCGTCAGACGCATACGCCTGGAAGCGAGGCGCCAGCGGCACGGCCTCGACGTCGGCCTTCGACCCACGGGTGATCGCGTCGTCTGCCACGCACAGCCCTGCGGCCTCGAGGGCGCGGACGTAGTCGGAGTGGCGTAGGCGCGTGAGCGGGATAATTGGATTCTTGATCACGCTCCAGGCGCGGTCCGAGAATCGGAGGAAATGGAATGGCGTGATCGACGGGTCCACGTAATGGAACTGGTCTGTGAGGTCGATCTCGTGACTGTGTACTCCGTCGTGCCCTGCAATGCGACGGCCCTCGCGAAACAGTGCGACCAGTACGTCCTCAGGGATGTACTCGAGAACGACTGTCGAGGCGACTAGGTCGACAGATCCGTCCTCGAGGTCGGTCTTTGACGCGTCACCGATGATGACCTCGATGCCGAGCGGCCCGAGAATCCCCTCGAGGGTGTCCTCAGAGCTTGCGAGCGCGTCATGCAGTCGAGCGACACGGTGAGAGAGCGCTTGCGGAAGGGCCTCCGGGTTTTGTTCGAGGTGATTTGAGACGGCGTACAATGCCGCCCTCGCACGGCTCGGGGTCAGCAACGGAGCGATGTCATACGTGACGACGCGGTCGGCGCCGGCAAGCCAGAGCGCGAGAGGCAGCGTCGGGTACCAGCCTGTCCCGACCTCGACGGCTGTGCGGAGCGGCCGCGTCCCGTGAGTGTCGTAGCGGTTGAGGTGGCCGCGTGCCTCCTCAAATTTGGACGTCAGGTATTCCTCGTCGAGGTTGAGCGACCGAGTCACGTTCTTCTGGAACCACTCATTGACGGCGTGGGCGTTCGGGAGAGCACCGAGCGTGCGCTGCAAAACGGCTTTGAGAACCCAGTGGGCCATATGTGACTTCCAGAAGTGCCTCTCTCAGCCGGCGACCTCCATGCGCAGAGATTGTTAAGTGCATTCAGAAGCCCAGATTGTCACGGTTGGGGAATCAATGGGTCGTGTGAAAGGCGCAGGTGGGTCGAGATTCAGATACAGCCTCACAGCCGCTCACGTAGCTTGCTGAGCGAGCATTCCCCCGCCCTCGATGCCCGCAGACTCTCCCGACGTCAAGTTCATCTTCGTGACCGGAGGCGTGACGTCGTCGCTGGGCAAGGGGATTGTCTCCGCCAGCCTCGGTCGGCTCTTAGAGGCCCGCGGCCTCCGGGTCACGATCCAGAAGTTCGACCCGTACATCAACGTGGACGCGGGGACGATGAACCCGTACGAGCATGGCGAGGTGTACGTCACCGACGACGGCGCCGAGACCGACCTCGACCTGGGCCACTACGAGCGCTACCTCGGCGTGCCGATGTCGCAGGCCAACAACGTGACCACGGGCCGCGTGTACTCGGGCGTCATCGCGAAGGAGCGGGCCGGCGACTACCTCGGCAAGACGGTGCAGGTGGTGCCGCACGTGATCGACGAGATCAAGGGCTGGATGCGGAGCTTGGCGGAGACAGGCGACCACGACGTCATCATCACCGAAGTCGGCGGGACTGCGGGCGATATCGAGAGCCTGCCGTACCTCGAGGCCATCCGCCAGTTGTCGCTCGAGGAGGGTCGCAAAAACACGGCGCTCATCCACCTAACGCTGGTGCCCTACCTCGCCGCGGCCGGCGAACTCAAAACGAAGCCGACGCAGCACTCTGTCAAGACGCTCCAGAGCTACGGCCTTCAGCCCGACGTACTGGTGTGCCGCAGCGAGCACCCGTTGCCTGAGGACGTCCGCAAGAAGATCGCCCTGTTCTGCAATGTGGGCCCCGAGGCGGTGGTCGAGAGCCGCGACGCGGAGTCGATCTACGAGGTGCCGCTCCTGCTCCGTGAGCAGCGATTCGACGAGGTCGTCCTCGAACGTCTCGGCCTCGAGGACGCGCTCAAGAAAGACCCATCCGCCGACCTCGAGTCGTGGGTCGACTTCCTGCGCCGGCTCAAGAACCCGGACGACGAGGTGACAGTCGCGTTGGTCGGCAAGTACGTCGAGCACCAGGACGCGTACAAGTCGATCTCGGAGAGCTTCCTGCTGGCCGGCGCCAAGAACGACGTTCAGGTCAAGGTCCGAACCGTGCTCTCGGACGACGTGACATCGAAGAACGTGGCCGGGAAGCTCGAGGGCGTCGCCGGCGTGCTGGTGGCTCCGGGCTTCGGGGATCGCGGCATCGACGGCAAGATCGAAGCCGTGCGCTGGGCTCGTGAGAACGGAGTCCCCTTCTTAGGAATCTGCCTCGGGATGCAGGTCGCGACCATCGAGTTCGCGCGCAACGTCGCCGGCCTCGAGGGCGCGCACTCGACGGAGTTCGAGCCAGACAACCCATTCCCGGTCATCTCGAAGATGGCCGAGCAGAAGACCGTCACCGACATGGGCGGCACGATGCGGCTCGGCGCGTACACCTGCGCCCTCGAGGACGGGACGCTGGCGCGCGAGATCTACGACGCCGACACCGTCCAGGAGCGCCACCGCCACCGCTTCGAGGTCAACAACGACCTCCGCTACAAGCTGCGCGAGGCGGGGCTCGTGTTCTCGGGCGTCAACCCGAAGCGCGACTTGGTCGAGATCATCGAACTGCCCCGGCCGGACCCGAGCGACGAGACAGTCTCTGGCCCAACGCACCCATGGTTCGTCGGGGTCCAGTTTCACCCGGAGTACCGCTCGCGCGTGATCGAGCCGCATCCGCTGTTCGTCGAGTTCGTGGCCGCCGCGGTCGCGCACGCCCGCTCTGCCGGAACGCTCGCCGAGCCGACGGGTCCGAGCCGTCCTCGACGCGTCCGTCGCGCAACGGCCCGCGTGCTGGCGAAGGAGTAGGCTCGCGTTCGCTCGCGTGCGATGAGAACGGGGGGATGGGAAACGGCAGGCGGCCTCGAGGACGGGACTCGTTCGAGGGCGGAATCCTGACTGGACGCACATTCCTGACTCGGCCTCGAGGTCATCTTTCCGCACCTCCGCACCTCCGCACCTCCGCACCTCCGCACCTCCGCACCTCCGCACCCGTGCCTTTTGCCGTCCCCGCCGTCTACACCGGGCACGTCCGCGTTCGCGTCGGCGCGCTGGTGTTCGACGACCTCGAGAGCCCGTCCTCGGTTCTGCTCGTGGAGCACGACGGGATCTGGGAGGACCAGCCGTTCTGGACCATGCCGGGCGGAGGTGTCGAGTTTGGAGAGTCCCTCGAAGACGCCCTGACGCGCGAGGTGGCCGAAGAAGCAGGCGTTGACGTCGAGGTCGGCCCGATGCGGTACGTCCTCGATTTTGTACGCCCGCCGCTCCACGCCGTCTCGTTCTACGCCGTCTGCACCGCCCGCAACCTCGAGGCCGCGGCACTCGGCACGGACCCGGAGCTGGGCGACGACCAGATCATGCGCAGCCTGCGAATGGTGCCGATCGACGAACTGTCCACCCTGACGGTCTACCCGGAGCCGCTCGCCGCGCGACTGGCCCGCGACCTCGAGGGCGGATTCCCGGACGGGTTGGTGTATCTCGGTACGGCGCGATGAGGCTGAGCAGTCCCCGAGAACGCCGAGGCCGGATTGCCGGGTGGGCCGTCGCGGCGCTGGCCGCAGGCGCTCTCGCCTGGGTGGCCGGCACCGACCTCGAGGCCGGAGAGCGTGATCGCTTGGTGCGCTACGTCGGCATCCTGATTACGGCTGCCATGTCGATTGGCGTTCCGCACGTCTTGTTTCCGGACCCGAGGCGCCGGGTGCTGCAACTGCTGAATGCCTCGCCGTCTCAGTTGCTGCGGCGGCAGGCGATGCGATGGGCGCCCGTTCCTCTCGTGCTGGCCGTGCCGGCTCTCGTCATCGGGAGGGGAAGCGTCGCCCTCGAGGGCGCAATCGGTGTTCTGGCGGTGGGCGCGTTCGCGTTCGCTCGGGCGAGTCGGCTCGGGCCACGCGTGCGCGCTTGGGAGTCCCTCGAGGCCGGCGGGTGGTACCGCGCCACGTACGCGGTCAACCCAGCCCTGCGGTTTCTCGTCCCCGATCCACTCGTCCCGGGTCTCCTTATAACAGGCGAGGTGTTTCTGTATGGCGGAGCCATCGCCATTGCGGGGCAAGCCGGTGGGACGGTCCCTGCCCTCGTCGTTGCGGCACTCGGAGTCCTCGAGGCCGCCCGGCTGCTGAGCCGTTCGTCGCGGTTCGACCGCGCGTTCTGGACCTCGAACGCCGTCTGGTCCGACGCCTTCCGCCAGACCGACGCCGCCGATGCGCGCGCGCCCATCGCGCACGACTCTGTCTATTGGGCGCCCCCGCGCGTGCGCCCTGCCGTGTGGGCCGGCTTGGTGAGTCTCGACCGTCGCTTCCCGCTCGGCCGCGTGGCGGCGCTCGGGCTTGTGCTCATCGCCATCGCGCACCTCGGGGAGATGGCCGAGGGCGTGCGCCTCGCGTCCGTCGCACTGTACATCCTCGTGTTGAACGGCGCAGTCGCGCTGACCGTTCTCGAGGACGTGATCCCCGGCGCCCTCGAGGTCCGCTTCGGTGGGCCGGCACGGTGGAGCCTGGCTCGGTTCCTGATGAACGCGCGCTGGCTCCCGCCGCTTCTCGCCGTCGGCCTGCTGCTGGTGTGGCTGGTAAACCTGACCTGGGCGACTCTCGCGGTGTGGGCAGTCGTTGACCTGGCTGCTGCCGCTCTCTTCGCTGTTCTCGCTACCGTCGTTGCCCGCTCCCGCCTCCGCCGTGCTCTCGCCTAGTCTCGCCTCGCTGCTCACCGTCGCTCCTGAGCGCCGCCGCGTCCTCGAGGTCGAGGACGTGACCAAGCGGTACCTGTTTGGGCCGTTCGTGCTACGCAACCTGTCGCACGCGTTCGAGCCAGCGACGGCAACGAGTCTGGTCGGGCCGAACGGCTCCGGCAAGTCGACGCTGCTCCGCATCCTGTCCGCGCTCAGCGTGCCGACAGAGGGGCGCGTGACGTACGGCGACCTCGATGTCCACGACCAGCCGCACCAGGCGCTGGCCTCGATGGGCTTGGTCCACGATCTGCCCGACCTCCCAGGGCACTTGTCGGCTGTCGAGACGCTGGAGTGGATCGCGAGAGAGCGCGGCGCGTGGGACGACGACGCCCCGGCTCGCCACGACGCCCTTTTGGATGCCGTGTACCTCGACGACCGTCGCCTCCAGCCGACGCGGACGTACTCGGCCGGCATGACCCGCAAGACCCAGCTCGCAGCCGCATTGTGTGGCGCTCCGTCTGTCCTGCTCCTCGACGAGCCGTTCCGCGCCCTCGACGTTCAGGCCACCGACGCCGCCCTCGACCTGCTGATCGCGTTCCGCGACGGCGGCGGCCTCATCGTGCTCTCCAGCCACCGCGCCGATTTGCTAGATCGGCTATGCGACGCGCGCCTGGACTTGGGCGCTTAGCCCCAGCCTCGAGGTCGAGACTTCGAGGACGTGTGCAGGATGAGAGTAGCGGAAGGGATCGTCGGGTGCTCGTCCTCGAGGGCTCGGCTCCATACCTCTGAGGATGATCGGCGAACCCGCCATTTGGGAGGCCGCGCTCTGGGCACGAGTTGCGCTTCCCATCCTCATCGTGCCGCCCTTCGGGGGCGAGCGTCCTCGGCCCCTTTTTTGTGCATGGTGACAGGGCAGATTAGGCTCTGTCTGGTGAATCGAGGATGCGGAGGTAGCGCTCCATCACGGCCAGCTGCACCATCGCACGGTAGCTCTCAGCCAGTTTCTCCTGCCGCGTCGCGATCCGACGGTGTTCCTTGAGATGGCCCAGCGCCCGCTCGACCACGTTCCGATCCCGGTACGCCACCCGGTCCAGCCGACGCCGACGCTTGCGGCTGCGTGTCGACGGGATCACGGCTCCGATGCCTCGGCAGCGCAGCCACGACCGGATCCAGTCGGCGTCGTAGCCGCGGTCAGCTACCACACGGCCCGGCCGTCGCCGCGTCTGCCCCGACCGCTGCCGCACGGCGACGACGTCGAGCACGGCCGCGAACTGGGTCGAGTCGTGGCGCTGCCCCGGCGTCAGAACGATGCCGAGCGGGAGTCCGCGGCGGTCGGTGACCAGGTGCAGCTTGGTCGTAAAGCCGCCACGGCTCCGCCCCAGCGCATGATCCGTCGGCTCGCGAGTGAGGCCGTGGCCCCCTTTTTTCGGGCACCCGCCGCTGCGCGAGATGCCCGGACGGTGGTCGAGTCGACGCAGAAGGCGGACCAGTCGATGAGCCCGTCCCGGTCGAGGTCACGCTGAAGGTGCGCCACCACCCGGTCGAGCGTGCCGTCGGTGCGCCAGCGGCGGAAACGGTCGTAGACCGTCTTCCAGGAGCCGAAGCGCTCTGGGAGGTCTCGCCACTGGGCGCCGGTCTTCATGATCCAGAGCACGCCGTCGAGCATGAGGCGATGGTCTTTCCACTGGCCGCCAGGCCGACGCGGCCGGTCGAAGAGCGTGGCCACGCGTGCCCACTGGGCATCGGAGAGCGCGTGTCGGCGAGACTGCATAGTCGCGGTGGCGAGGACGCCGCCGAGACTACGAAATCACCAGACAGAGCCTAGAGCGTGTTATGGACTCGTCGGGTCGCGATAGCTTTGGCGGATGCCGCACCGCTATCCGTCCGATGTCTCGGACGACGAGTGGGCTTTCGTCGCCCCCTACCTCGCTCTCGTCGCTGAGACCGCGCCCCAGCGCCGACACGACCTCCGGCGCTCGTTCGACGCGCTCCGCTACGTCATCCGCTCGGGATGCCCCTGGCGCTACCTGCCTGGTGACTTTCCGCCCTGGGCAGCCGTCTACCAGCAGAGCCAGCGCTGGATCAAGGCGGGCGTCTTCGAGACCATCGCCTACGACTTGCGCGTGCTGCTGCGCGGCGTCGCCGGCCGGCGCGCGCACCCCTCGGCAGCGATCCTCGACAGCCGTACGCTGCGCTCGACACCCGAGAGCGGCGCCCGCGCCACCTACGACGGCGGCAAGCGGATGAAGGGCTCGAAAGTCCATATCGCCGTCGACACGCTCGGACACCTGCTCGCACTCGTGGTGACGCCCGCCAAGGACCAGGACCGCGATCAGGTCGGCGCGTTGAGCGAGGCGGTGCAGCGGGTGACCGGACAGACGGTGACGCTGGCGTACGTTGACCAGGGCTACACCGGAGCCCGTCCCCGAGACGCCGCTGCGGCACACGGCATCGAGTTGGCGGTGGTCAAGCACACGGAGGCCAAGCGCGGGTTTGTGCTCTTGCCGCGCCGTTGGGTGGTCGAGCGCAGCTTTGCGTGGGTGGCTCGCTTTCGGCGGATGGCGCGTGACTACGAGCGTCTGCCCGCGACGGTCGCTGGCATTCATCTGGCCGGCTTCGTGATGGTGATGCTCGGGCAGGCGCTGCCGCACCTCGCCGCAAGTCCATAACACGCTCTAGACCATAGGTTTCGGGCCGATGCCCACTTTCTTATGACGCGCCTCGCCCTGTTTGCAGCCGCCTTAGGGTTCGCCGCCTGCTCCTCCGGAGACGCTCCCCTTGGGCCCGACCCCAGGCCGGTGTACGCCTCGCCCTCGATCCCAACCGTCCTGCCGGTCCCCAGCCCGCAGCAACTGGCCTACCAACGGATGGAGACAAACGCGTTCGTCCACTTCGGCCCGAACACCTTCACCGGCGAGCAGTGGGGCACCGGCGATGCCGCCCCGGATGTGTTCGCGCCAACGGCCTTCGACCCGAGCCAGTGGATGGCTCTGTTCCGAGAGGTTGGACTGCAGGGCGTGGTGCTGACGGCCAAGCACCACGATGGTTTTCTCCTCTGGCCCAGCTCCAGCTCCGACTACTCGGTCGCCAGCAGCGCCTGGCGCGACGGCCAGGGGGACGTGGTGAAGGACGTGGCCGAGGCGGCCCGCGCTGCGGGCCTCGCGTTCGGCGTCTACCTCTCGCCCTGGGACCGCAACGCGCCCATGTATGGGACCCCGGCCTACAATAACTACTTCGTCTCGACCATCTGGGAGCTCATGGCTCCGGGCGGCTACGGCCCGATGTTCGAGGTCTGGCTCGACGGCGCCTACGGCCCGGAGGTCACGCGCGAGCAGCTCGACACCTACGACCTGAGCCGCTGGGACCGCGAGATCCGGACCAACCAGCCCGGCGCCATCATCGCGCTCTCGCGCGACGTGTTCTGGCCTGGCAACGAGTACGGTACAGGCCCCGTCACCAACTGGTCCGTCCGGGCCGACCTTGCGCGATGGGCCCCATACGAGTGTGACACCACGGTCCGCACCGAGATCAAGTGGTTTTGGAACGCCGACGACGAGCCCCGGACCCTCGACGACCTCGTCAACATGTACTTCGAGTCGGTCGGTCGCGCGTGCACGTTGTTGCTCAACGTCCCCCCCGACCAGCGTGGACTCATCGCCGAGGAGGACGCCGCGAGGCTCCGCGAGTGGAAGGCCGCCCGCGACGCCATCTTCGCCGACGACCTCGCCCGCCACGCTGAGGCGGAGGCCTCGGCCACCCGGCCCGGCGCCTTCGGCTGGGCTCCCGGCGCCGCCCTCGACGGCGAACCCGACTCGTTTTGGGCGGCCCCAGAGGGCACCGACGGCGAGGTCTGGCTCGAGGTCGACCTCGGAGCCTCGCGGTTCGTCAACGTGGCCGAACTCATGGAGCCGATCAGGTTCGGCCAGCGGATCGCGGCGTTCCGGCTTGAGGCGTTTGTCAACGGCGCCTGGGCGGAGGTCGTCCGCGGGACGACGGTGAACTACAAGCGGCTGCTCCGCTTCGAGCCGGTCACAGCGCAGCGCTGGCGGGTGGTGATCGAGGACGCCCGTGCGGCCCCCGCACTCAGCACCGTCGGCCTGTACAGCGTACCAGGCTGGGCCAGCCGCTGGGCCGAGGCCGGTCAACTCGACTGACACCCCGGCCGTCCGCTGCGCCCCCGTCTATCTTCGCGGCTCCCCTCTACGCCGTGCATGGACCCGACTGCCGCCCTCATCACCGAGCCCACCCAGGTCGCCGCGCTGTTGGCCTCCGTCCTCGCCGGGGTGTTCGCGCTGTCGCGCGTGTCCGCCCTCGAGGGCGTGTTCAAGATCCTGCCGCCGGTGATCTGGGCCTACTTCGTGCCCATGCTGCTGACCACGTTCGGCGTGACGCCGTCGCAGAACCCGGCCTACGACTGGTTCAGCTACGTGCTGCTCCCGTTCTCGCTGTTCCTGCTGATGATCACGATCGACCTCAAGGCGATTCTGAGCCTGGGACGTTTGGCGCTGTTGATGATGCTGGTCGGGACGCTAGGCATTGTTCTCGGTGGACCGGTCGCGTACCTCGCCGTCGGTCAGTTCATCGGTGACCCTGAGACGTGGCAGGGAATGGCGGCGCTCGCGGGATCGTGGATCGGAGGCACGGCCAACATGCTGGCGCTCAAGGAATCGGTGGGGCTCAGCGACGCTGGACTTGCGCCCATCATCGTCGTCGATACCGTAGTGGGCTACGGGTGGATGGCCATTCTGCTGTTCCTGTCCGGCTACCAGGATCGGTTCAACAAATGGGTCAAGGCTGATATGACAGCCGTCGACCGCGTCAACGAGACGTTGCAGGCCATGGACACGCACCGCGAGCCGTCCTCGATCGCGTCCATCGGGATGATCGTCGGGCTCGGCTTCGGAGCGGCCGTCATCTCCCGCGTCGTCGGCGCGTCGCTCCCCTCGCTGGGCGACCCGACCATCATCTCAGGTGGTACGTGGGCGGTCTTGATTGCCGTCACCATCGGCCTCGCCCTCTCATTCACGCCGATGCGCAAGCTCGAGACTGAGGGTGCAAGCCGGATTGGGTTCGCCGCCCTCTACCTGCTCCTGACTTCCATCGGCGCACACGCCGACCTCAACGCCGTCCTCGAGGCTCCAGCCTATATGCTGATGGGTGTCGTCTGGCTGGCCGTCCACATCGGGCTGCTGTTCCTCGCGGCCAAAATCCTTCGTGCGCCGCTGTTCTTCGTCGCGACAGGCAGCATGGCGAACGTGGGAGGAGCCGCCTCGGCGCCTATCGTGGCCGGCGTCTATCTGCCGGCGATGGCGCCCGTTGGGTTGCTGATGGCCGTCGCGGGCTACGTGCTCGGGATCTACGCCGCGCTCGGATGCGCCTGGATGCTCGGCGCGCTGGGCGGCTGATCAGACCAAGGCTCGCCGTCCAGAGTGCGAAAGCTGGATGGTTTCGGCCTCGAGGGCAGCACAAAAAGTCCGAAGTGGCGGCCGTCCTCGAGGTCGGATGTGTACGCTGAAAACATTGCACGGGAGCCTCTGCCTCGTGAGCCCAGGGCCTTCGGGCCCTCACAAGCGCCGGATCACAGCAAGAGCCCGGCCGATCACGAAGAAATCCGAGTCGTCGTCGCGGGCGGACTCGTCGGAGTACGATCGGTCGGCGACCTGAAATTGGAGGCGGTCGTTGACGTACGCGAAGCGGCGGATCACGACGCGGTCGTAAAACAGGACCGCCGCGAGCGTACCGTCCTCGAAGTCGCGCCAGGACATCTCCTCGACAACGACGAGGTCCCCCTTGTAAATGCCGATCCCATTCATGCCGTCGTCGCTGGCCGTGACCCCGAGGCAGTCGTCGAAGTCGACCTCGTCCGGGACGAGCGACGGGTCCACCAAGAGCGGGCGCCGAGAGCGAGGAAGCGGGTGGTCTGCCGTCTCCGATGTCATCAGCCGTGCCCGCCGGCCGACCCCTTCCTTGAGCTTGAGCATGAGCACGCCCGGTGGCTCGTCCGACGTGAACCCCCCCTCGTCCCCGACGACTTCGATGCCGCGCGCTTCGTTAGGTGTACGCACAATGTGGCCCTTCTTTTCGAGGACGACCAGCATTTTGTGGACGCCGTTCGAGGACCGCATCCCGAGGCCCTGTCCGATCTCTTTCAAGGTCGGTGGCTTTCCATTGCGACGTAGGAAGTCGCGGATGAACTCGAAGACCTGATTTTGGCGTTCTGTGAGCCGTGTAGGCATGGGGCTCAGGACAATCCTGAGTGGGTAGGGATAGGTGAACGCGTTTTCACCAAGCCGGTTCTGATGGTGAACATGTTTTCACCTTTTTGTTTTTAGGCCAGATAGCAGGGGGTTGGAGGGTGGAAAGGCACGGACTTATCCACATATAGAGGCCAATTTCGACGTTTTTAGGCTCAGGGGGTATGTTGGAGAGCGGTGGGGAAAAGTGGGGAATCACCCCCGCGGCCTGGCGGCCCCCACTGAACACAACCCCCTCCGGCCGTGGCCGGCTTTAAAGGACAAGCGGAAAACACCATCGACGGGAAGGGCCGAATGCCCGTCCCGGCGAAGATGCGTCGGTCCCTCAGCCCGGACGCCAAGGAGACGTTTGTCGCAACGCGCGGATTCGAGCGCTGCGTCTTTCTCTACCCGCTCGACGTGTGGGAAGAGATCGAGGAGCGGATGCGCAGCAAAAACCAGTTCGTCGCCGAGAACCGTGCATTTACACGATCCCTCTCGCGCTGGGCCGAAGAGCTCACCCTCGACGGCCAAGGTCGGATCGCGCTACCCAAGTCGCTTCTGGAGTTTGCAGGATTGCAGACCAGCGAGAAGGCGCTCGTGATCGGCGCGCTCGACCGCATCGAGGTCTGGAACAACGCCGCCTTCGAAGCCCACGAAGAACAACAAGACGAATACGAGTTACTCGCCGAGCGAGTGATGGGCAAGGTCTAACCCCCCGGAGACCTCGCCCTTGCGCCCATGCTTCCCGTCCCTTCCATGACCCGCTCCCGCCGCCCACGCCGCGCTGACCGCGTTGACACGTCTCGTGTCACGCCCGGCTCCGACGTGGGCGCCGGCGGCGCGCAAGGGACCGGCAGCCTGGGCGACCCCCTGCGGTACGCCATCCCGTACCACGCCCCCGTCCTCGAGGCCGAGACCGTCGCGCATCTCGTGACCGATCTCGAGGGCGTCTACGTCGACGGCACGTTGGGCGGCGGCGGCCACAGCGCCGCGCTGCTGGACGCGCTCGGAGACGGAGCGCTCGTCGTCGGGATCGACCAAGACCCCGAGGCGCTGGCTCAGGCCCGGGAGCGCCTCGAGGACGCGGAGGCCGCCGGCCGTTTCGTCGCCCTCGAGGGCAACTTCGGCGACCTCGAGGCCGTGCTTCGCCGCGCCCGACTGGAGCGGCCCATCGCGGGCGTGCTGCTGGACCTGGGCGTAAGCAGCCACCAACTGGACGAGGCCGAGCGAGGCTTCGCGTATGGCAAGCCCGGCCCGCTCGATATGCGGATGTCGGACGACGGCGAGACCGCCGCCGAGATGATCGCCCGCCTCAGTGCCGGCGACCTGGCAGACGTCATCTTCCAATATGGGGAGGAGCGCCGGTCGCGGTCCATCGCTCGAGCCATCAAGGCCGCCGCCCCAACCACCACCGACGGACTCGCCGCTGCGGTCCGCGGCTGCGTCCCAGACCGCGACGAGCTCAAGACGCTCGCCCGCGTCTTCCAGGCGCTCCGCATCGCCGTCAACCGCGAGCTCGACGTCCTCGAGGACGTGCTGCCCGCCGCCCTCGAGGTCTTGGAGGAAGGCGGCCGTCTGGCCGTGATCGCATACCACAGCTTGGAGGATCGTCGCGCCAAGCAGTTCCTCAAGAACGGTCGGTTCTCGAGTCACGTCGAGAAGGACGTGTTCGGCAACCCGCTGACGCCCTTCTCTCTCGTCACCCGCAAACCCATCGTCGCCTCCGACCTCGAGGTCGAGGCCAACCCTCGTGCGCGGAGCGCCCGTCTCCGCGTCGCCCAGAAGCAGAGCCCCAAGCGACACCCGGGAGCGTGAGCGAACCGCGCGGCACTCCGCCGGCCACGTCGCTCTCGTCACCGGGCCTCGCCCAACTGTCCACCCCAGCCTAGATGTCACAGACTGCCACCCGCTCCAAGAAGGCCCCCGCTCGGCGGAAGCCCTCGACGACGACGACCGCCAAGAAGGCGCGTCGGCGGACCGGTGACGTGCTGCCGGGCTGGGCGGACCTGCCGTCGCAGGCCGGAAGCAGCACGCGCAAGAAGGCTGGCGCCAAGCAGGCCTCCAAGAAAGCAAAGGCGAAGGCGGCCTCGAGGGCGCGCGTTCAGAAGGCCCGCGCCCTCGACGTGGTCCCCAGCCTGCGGTTCGGCATCCTGACCATCGGGGCGAGTGTGCTTCTCGTGCTCTTCCTCGGCCACTCGTACTCGACTCGTGCCACGCTCGACGCTCTTCAGGAGGCCCGCCGCGACAACGAGCGCCTGCGCCTGACGCACCAGCGCCTTCAGGGCGACGTGGACCGCATGACCGGCCCGAGTGCTGTCATGGGCCGCGCCGCGTCCCTCGGCCTCGAGGAAGGCGTCGCCTACGGTCCTACCATCCGCCTCAACGACTAGGACCCGACCTCGAGGTCGGGCCATCCCACCACTGCTATTTCCGTTCAAGACTCCGTCTTTACTCGGCTCTATTGGGTCTTCGTAGGCCTTCTGGTCCTGCCTGTCCTGGTGGCTGTGCAGCTCGTCCGCATCCAACTGGATGAGGGCGCGGAGCTGCGCGCGCAGGGCGCGAAGCAGTCGGAGAGCGTGATGGAACTGGCCGCCCAGCGCGGCGCCATCCTGGACCGTCGAGGACGGGCGCTGGTGGTGAACACGGCCCGCTACGAGGTCGCCGCCGATCCGACGGTCGTCGGGTTCGATGCGCGGGCCGAAGAGCTCTACTCTCTGCTTGGGCGAGCTCACGGGTCGTGGAGCGGATCTCTTCCGCACTCGTGTTCGAGACCGGCCGAGCCGGCAGTATGTGGTGCTGGTTAACGAGCTGGATGAGGCCTCGAAGGAGGCCCTCGATGAGGCGGGCTTCGAAGGCCTGCTGATCCAGGGGTCGTACAAGCGACGCTACAACTACGGTACGCGGGCGGCTCACGTGCTCGGCCACGTCACGCGCGATCTGCAAGGCGTCGCCGGCCTCGAGATGACGCTCGACGAGAGCCTGCATCGGTGCCCCTGGACGGTTGGCGGTTCGCCGCGACCGTCGAGGACGCGTCCGTGCAGTTGTCGGTGGCACGCGTGTCGAGCCGCGCCACGGCGACGATGTCGTGCTCACCATCGACTTGGTCCGCCAGGCCATTCTGGAGGAGGAGCTCGCAAAGGGCGTCCAGGCGGCCGGCGCCGCGTGGGGCACCGCCGTCGCCCTCGACCCACGCACGGGTGCCATTCTGGCGATGGCGAACGTGCCGACCTACGATCCCAATCGGGCCGGCCAGTTCTCCGACGCCGCGCGTCGCAACCACGCCGTCGTGGACCGCATCGAGCCGGGCTCGACGTTCAAGCTCGTCACGGCCATCGCCGCCCTCGAGTCCGGTGCCGTGGACTTGCAAGACGTGTACGACACCGGTCAGGGATGGCGCGTGTTCGGCGGCCACACCGTTCGCGACGCTCACGGCTACGGGCCGCTGACGTTCGCGCAGGGGATCGCGAAGTCGTCCAACATCGTGATGGCGCTGGCCGCCCAGGACATCGGCGCCGGGCCGATGTATCAGGCCGCGCGCGACTTAGGCTTTGGGCAGCCGACCTACGTAGATCTGCCGGGCGAGGTCGCCGGCTCGCTCCGTCAGCCCGAGGACTGGGGGCGCTCGACGCTGACCTCGATCAGCCGAGGCTATGCCGTCGAGGTGACGCCGCTGCAAATCGCAGTCGCCTACGCAGCCCTGGCGAACGGCGGTCTCTTGGTCCGCCCGTACGTCGTCGCGGAGCGCCGTGAGGCCGCGACGGGCCGCGTCGTGTGGCAGGCCCAGCCCGACTCGATCCGCCGCGCGTTCCGCGCGACGACGGCCCAAAGCCTGATGCGCTCCTTCGAGGACGTGGTCGGGGAAGGCGGGACGGCACCTCGGGCGGCCGTGCCCGGGTTGCGCGTGGCGGGCAAGACTGGCACCGCCCAGACGGCGTCAGGCGGAGGCTACAACGAGAGCTACTACCGCTCGTCGTTCGTAGGCATGTTCCCCGTCGAGGACCCGGAGGTCGTGATCGCCATCGTCTTGGATCGTCCTCGAATCGGCTACTCCGGCGGCACCGTCGCGGCGCCCATCTTCGGGCAGGTCGCGAGCCGCTGGATCGGCACCTTCCCGACCGTCGCCGAGCGCGTCGCGCCGTCCGGCACCATCGCGAAGAGAACAGGCGCGCCCGTCCCGGTCGTGCGCGGCATGCCCGCGATCCTCGCCGCGCACCGCGTCGAGGCCGAGGGCCTGAGCCCGCGCTGGGACGACCGCGCGCCCTGGAGCCTGGTGACCTCGAGAGAGGCGCGCCGGCGACTCTGTCCGCCTGGGCCGCACGCGTCCGCCTCGACCTCGAGGCCGACTCGAGCGACGCGGCAATGCCAGACCTCCGGGGCAAGAGCGTCCGCCAGGCCGTCGCATGGCTGCGCGCCCTGGGCGTCACGCCCGCGTCACGGGCCGCGGCGTGATCCGCCGCCAGTCGGTCCGCGCCGGAGCCTCGCTCCCTGCCGAGGTCGCCCTCGAGGCCGGACGATGAGCGTGCTCCACAAGACCCTGCCCGAGATCCGCGTGGCGCCCCTCGAGGTCGCCGCGATTGCCGACGCCCTCGAGGCCGCCGGGCTGCTGGGCGGTCGCCGTCGTCGGTCCGACAGACGCGCTGATCTCGGACGTCACGATCGACAGCCGGCAAGCCGCTCCGGGGTTCTATTCGGCGCCATCTCCCCTGACACCCACGCTGGCCGCGACGGCCACGACTTCGTCGACGACGCGCTTGGGCGCGGCGCCTCAGCCGCCCTCGTTTCGGGGAGCGTGGCTGAGCACGTCGGCACCGGCGCCCTTGGGGAAGGGTGAGCGCCTCCCCGGCTCGGCCCTCATTCCGGCAACGGATACGAGGGCCGCGCTGGCGGAGGCCGCGTCGGTCGTCTACGGACGCCCCGGCGATGCGCTCCGGCTGGTCGGCGTGACCGGCACGAACGGCAAGACGACGACCGTCTTCCTGCTACACCACCTGATGACGGCCCTCGGCCTCGAGGCCGGACTGGTCGGGCACCGTCGAGAACCGGATCGGCCAGGACCGCTACGCGACGGCCTACACGACGCCCGAGGCGCCCGCGCTCCAGCGCTTCCTGCGGACCGCCCTCGAGGGCGGATGCTCGCACGTCGCGATGGAGGTCTCGAGCCATGGGCTCGCCCTCGACCGCGTCGGCGGGTCTCGGCTTCGCGATCGCGGTCTTTACGAACCTGACGCACGACCACCTCGACTACCACGGGACGGTCGACGAGTACCGCGCCGCCAAGCGTCGCCTGTTCGACGGCCTGGGCCGGACTCCGTCGCCATCGTCAACCGGGACGACCCGGAGTGGGAACGCGATGGTCGAGAACACAGCCGCACGCGTCGTCACGTTCGGCACCGACCTCGAGGCCGACGTTCGCGTCGAGGTCGTCGAGAACTCGCTCGAGGGCCTGCTCCTTCGCCTCGACGGCGACGAGCGTCGGTACCAGATGCTGGGCCGGTTCAACGCGCTCAACCTGGCCGCGGCGTACGCGGTCGGCGATCGCGCTCGGCCACCGACAAAGCCGCCGTCCTCGACGCCCTCGAGGCCGCGCCCGGTGTGCCGGGGCGGTTCGAGACGGTCCGCGCTGGCGGCGTGCTGGGCATCGTGGACTACGCGCACACGCCGGACGCCCTCGCTAACGTGCTCGCGACCGCGCAAGAGATCGTGCCTGAGGGCAACGAGCTGTGGGTCGTGTTCGGCGCCGGCGGCGACCGCGACAAGCGCAAGCGCCCCGAGATGGCCGACGTGGCCTCGAGGGCGACACCGCGTGTCATCGTAACGAGCGACAACCCACGCACCGAGGACCCCGCCGCCATCATCGAGGACGTCTCGATGGGCCTGGTTCGGCCCGCCGTCGAGGTCGTGGACCGCGCGGACGCGATCCGCGCGCCGCCCTCGAGGCCGCACGGACGGCGACGTGATCGTGGTGGCGGGCAAGGGACACGAGACCTACCAGATCGTCGGCACGGAGCGCCGCGACTTCGACGACCGCGTCGTCCTCCGGGACGCCCTCACCCAGCCGCGAGCCGCCTGATGCTGTACCTCCTCTTCGACTGGATCGAGCGGACCTACCAGACGCCTGGATTCCAGGTCTTCCAGTTCTCGACCGTCCGCGCAGGTCTGGCGGCCGGCACGGCGCTCTTGGTCGCGCTGTTCGCCGGCAAGAAGATCATCAACTACCTGCGCACCAAGCAGATCGGCGAGACGATCCGTGAGGGCGAGGACGCCGGCGCGGTCAGCCACGCGCACAAGGCTGGCACGCCCACGATGGGCGGCGTCATCCTGCTGCTGGCGCTCGCGGCGGGCACGCTGCTGTGGGCCGATCTCACGAACGCCTACGTCTGGATCGCGCTCGTCGCCACGCTGTGGATGGGCGGGTTCGGCTTCGCCGACGACTACATCAAGACGATTGGCAAGAACAAAGAGGGCATCGCGCCCAAGGTCAAGCTGGCCGGTCAGCTGTCGCTCGGCGTGATCGTCGGCGTGCTGATCGTGTTCGTGCTGCCGGACGAGGGCGTCTCGGACACGTTCACATCGCTCCCGTTCGTCCCCGACGGCGGGTTCGACTACGACTTCCTGTCGCCGCTCGTCGGCATCGAGCTCGGGTGGCTGATCTACATCCCGGTCGTGACGTTCATCCTGGCCGGCGTCTCCAACGCTGTCAACCTGACCGACGGCCTCGATGGCCTGACGGCCGGCACGGCGGCGTTCGCGACGCTCGCGATCGTGGCGATGGCCTACGTGACGGGCAACGCCAACCTGGCCGGCTTCGTCAACGACGTCTTCCTGCCGGGCACGTGCGAACTCGTCATCTTCGGCGCGGCGCTGTGCGCGGCGTGCTTCGGATTCCTCTGGTACAACGGCCACCCGGCGCAGGTCTTCATGGGCGACACCGGCTCGCTCGCGCTCGGCGCGGCCATCGGCACGCTGGCGATCCTGATCAAGAAGGAGCTCTACCTGCCCATCGTGGGCGCCATCTTCTTCGCCGAGACGCTGTCCGTCATCATCCAGACGGGCTACTTCAAGTACACCAAGAAGAAGTACGGCGAGGGCCGGCGAGTCTTCCGCATGGCGCCGCTGCACCACCACTACGAGGCGCTGGGTGTCCACGAGTCGAAGATCGTGATCCGGTTCTGGATCGTGACGGCGCTGCTGTCCATCCTGGCCCTCTTCATCTTCCGCGTCCGATGAGCATCGAGACCCTCCTGCTCCCGCCGATCCGGCCTCGAGGACGCACCTCGGCCGCCGAGCGTCGCGCAGGCGTCGACGGCGCCCGCGTGACCGTCGTCGGCGGTGCCCGCAGCGGTCTGTCGGTCGCCCGCCTGCTCGCGCGTCACGGCGCGACGTCTTCCTGACCGACAACGGCCCCGACGCCCGCGGCCTCGAGGACGCCCTCCGCGCCGACGGCATCACGGCCGAGTTCGGCGGCCACACCGCCCGCGCCCTCGAGGCCGACTGGCTCGTGGTCAGCCCCGGCGTCCCGACGACCTCGAGCCTGATCCAGTCGGCGTTGCACCGACGACACTCCGGTCTACGCCGAGATCGAGGTCGCGAGCTGGTTCTGCCCCGGCCCCATCGTCGCCGTCACCGGCTCGAACGGCAAGACGACCACCACGACGCTCATCGGCCACGTCCTCGAGGTCGCGGGCCGCGAGCACGTCGTGGCGGGCAACATCGGCGTCCCGTTCTCCGAGTTCGTCGACGACCTCGAGGACGACACGGTCGTGGTGTTGGAGGTGTCCAGCTTCCAGCTCGACCACATCGACACGTTCCGGCCGCACGCGGCCGTGCTGCTCAACATCACGCCCGACCACCTCGACCGCTACGACCACGACGTCGAGCGATACGCGGCCTCGAAGCTGCGCCTGTTCGACAATCTCGAGCCAGGCGACTGGCTCATCTACAACCTCGACGACGCCCGCATCCGCGAGCACGTCCAGCGCCTCGCCGCCGAGCGCGGGCTCACCCCGGTCGCCTTCTCGGCCGAGCACGAGCCCACGCCCGGCGCCTTCGCGCGCGACGGACACCTCGTCCTGGCCCTCCCCCACGCCCCCGGCGATCCCCCCATGGAAGAGGACCTCATGCCCCGTTCTGATCTCGCGCTCCGCGGGACGCACAACCTGTACAACTCGCTCGCCGCCGCCATCGTGGCGCGCGCCGTCGAGATCCGCAGCGACGTCGTCCGCGAGAGCCTCACGTCCTTCGAGGGCGTCGCGCATCGGCTCGAGACCGTCCGCACCGTCGCGGGCGTCCGATTCGTCAACGACTCCAAGGCGACCAACGTGAACGCGGTCTGGTACGCCCTCGAGTCCGTGCCTACGACAGAGCCGAGCATCGTGCTCATCGCCGGCGGGCGCGACAAGGGCAACGACTATGAGCCGCTCAAGCGACTCGTCGAGGAGAAGGTCAAAGGCATCGTCGCCATCGGCGAAGGCGCCGACGCCCTCGAGGACGATCTCGGCCCGCACACCGGACAGGTCGCCCGCGCGTCCTCGATGGACGAGGCGATCCAGTTCGCCCGCCTGATGGCCGAGTCCGGCGACACGGTCCTGCTCAGCCCCGCGTGCTCCTCGTTCGACATGTTCGACAACTACGAGGACCGCGGCGACACCTTCAAGCGACTCGTCTACGCCCTGTAATTGTTGAGGTCCGACCTCGAGGTCGGGCCGTGTCCTACCCCGCCGCCCGCCGACTGGGCGTAATGCTTCCAAGGGCCTTCGCCCACCCCGCCTCGGCCTCGAGGCCGACACGCTCCACCGCTCGCGACCTCGAGGTCGATCCCTCCCAATGCCCAAAGCCGCTACCGCTACTCTCCCGCGCCGACCCGCTGACCGGGCCGTGATCTGGGCCGTGCTCATGCTGAGCGCGGCCGGCGTGTTCGCGGTGTACTCGGCGGTGTCATTCCTGGCCGAGACCAAGGCCGGCGGCGACACGGAGCGGTTCCTGTTCCGGCACCTCGTTCGCGTGGGGCTGGCCCTTGCCGCGGCCGGCGGGCTGTCGCTGCTCGACTACCGCAAGCTGGCGCGGTTCTCGAAGGTGGCGATGCTCGGCTCGCTCGCACTTCTCGTGGCTGTACAGGTGCTCGGCGTCGTGACGAACGGCGCGCAGCGCTGGCTCGAACTGGGGCCGATCTCCTTCCAGCCCTCCGACGTGGCCAAGGTGGCGCTCATCCTGCACGTCTCCGTCCTCCTCTCCAAGAAGCAGGAGTACATCACCGAGATCGGCCGAGGGTTTGTCCCGCTTGCTGATCTGGATCGCGCCGACAGTGCTGCTGATCGGCATGGAAGACCTGAGCACCGCAGCCGTGCTCTCCGCCACGATGGGCGTGATGCTGTTTGTCGGCCGGGTCCGCGTGCTCCACATGAGCGCCGTCGCGATGGTAGGCCTCGTCCTTGCCATTGGGTTCCTGGCCTCGAGTCCACAGCGCGCCGCGCGTGTCGAGGCGTGGACGGGGATCGAGATGTTCTCGTCCAATGACGAGGCCGTCGCGATCACGGGACAGGACGAGAACTACCAGGCCGACCAGGCCCGCATCGCGATTGCGATGGGCGGAATCACCGGACTCGGCCCGGGCAAGAGCGTCCAGCGCGACTTCCTGCCGGCGCCGTACAACGACTTCATCATGGCCATCATCGCCGAGGAATACGGATTGATCGGTGCGCTCTTTGTGTTGATGGTCTTCGTCTGGATCCTCGGACGCGGATTCTTGCGCGTCGCGCGCGGTGCTCCGGATCCGCTGGGCCTGTTTCTTGCCGTCGGTCTGACGACGGCCGTCGTGCTCGGCGGCTTCATCAACGCCATGGTGACGTGCGGGCTGCTGCCCGTGACCGGCCTCGCGATGCCCTTCGTGAGCTACGGCGGTACCTCGATGCTGGCGACCGGCGCGATGGTCGGCATCCTGCTCAACGTGTCCCGCCACTCCAAACCCACCTGATCCGGCCTCGAGGCCGAGCCTCCCAAGCCCACCGTACGGGCGTATTGCAATACGCCTCTACCGATTGACTCCCCCCGCCTCGACCTCGAGGACGACACCCTACATCGTGAGAAACCGCCCCTCCAAGAATCCCACTCGCGCCGATCTGCCGGCCGGGACGCCCCGCGTGCTCTTCGCATGTGGTGGCACGGGAGGGCACGTCTACCCCGCGATTGCCATCGCCGACGCCGTCCGCACGTTGCGGCCTGAGGCGGCCGTCGCGTTCGCGGGCACTCGCGACCGGATGGAGTGGGAGGCCGTGCCCAAGGCCGGCTACCCGATCCACGCCGTCACCGTGAGCGGCTTCCAGCGGAGTCTCTCGGCCAGCGCCATCGCGAAGAACGTCGTCTTCCCGTTCAAGCTCCTCAAGGGCTTGTGGGAGAGCTTCCGCCTGGTCGGCCGGTTCGACCCCGATGTGGTCGTGGGCACGGGCGGCTATGCCAGCGGACCAGTCGGCCTCGCCGGGCTCGCTTCGAGGACGAGGGCTGATCCTGCAAGAGCAGAACGCCTACGCCGGCGCCACCAACAAGCTGCTGGCCTCGCGCGCGCTACAAGGTGTTCCTGGCGTTCCAGGCCGCCGCGCCCTACTTCGAGGGCGCCGAGACCGAGCTCTCCGGCAACCCCGTCCGCCAGGACCTCGAGGACGCCGACCGCGATGAGGCGCGCGCCCACTGGGACATCCCGGACGGCGCCAACGTGCTGCTCGTCTTCGGCGGCTCGCTCGGCGCCGGACCGATCAACGGCGCCGTCAAGCTGCACCTCGCGTCCGTCCTCGAGGACGAGAACGCGTTCGTGATCTGGGCGGCCGGCAAGCGCTACTACGACACGCTCAAGGACGCCGTCCCCGAGCACCCGCGCCTGCGCCTGGTCCCGTACCTCGACCGGATGGACCTCGCCTACGCCGCCGCCGACGTGGCGCTGTGCCGCTCGGGCGCGCTCACCTGCTCCGAGCTCGCCGTCACCGGCACGCCGTCGGTGCTGGTGCCGAGCCCCAACGTCACCGCCGACCACCAGACGAAGAACGCCCATGGCCCTCGTCGAGGCCGGAGCCGCGCTCCTGCTCGAGGAAGCCGACCTCGACGCGCAGTTCGGCCGCGTCACGACGCTTTTGCACGACGCGTCCGCCCTCGAGGCCATGACCGTCGCCGCCAGAGAGATCGCCCGTCCAGACGCGGCCCACGACATCGCCCGGGCCGTCGTGGCCCTTGGCCGAGATCCGCACCGATGACTGAGCCACGCACTGCACGACTCCCCAGAAGACCGTCCGCCAGGGCGAGATGGGCACCGTGCGCCGGATCCACATGGTGGGGATCGGCGGGATCGGCATGTCCTCGATTGCCGAGGTGCTTGCTCAAGCGCGGCTTCGAGGTCTCGGGCTCGGACCTCAAGAAAAGCGCCGTCACGGAGCGCCTCGAGGAGCTCGGCGCCATCATCCACGAAGGGCCACGCGGCCGAAAACGTCACCGACGCCGACGTCGTGGTGTACTCGTCGGCCGTCAAGAAGCCCGAGGAGAACCCCGAGACCGCCGAGGCGCTGCGCCGCCTGATTCCCAATCATCAAGCGGTCCGAGATGCTGGGCGAGCTGATGCGCGCCAAGCGCGGCGTCGGCATCGCAGGCACGCACGGCAAGACCACGACCACGACCGATGGTCGGCCTGATGGCCCAGGTCGCCGACCTCGACCCGACGATCATCGTCGGTGGCAAGGTGGCCGTGTTCGGCTCCAACGCCGTCGCCGGGCTCCGGCGAGCTCATCGTCGTCGAGGCCGACGAGTACGACCGGACGTTCCTGAAGCTGGCGCCCATCGTCGCGGTGGTGACCAACATCGAGGCCGACCACCTCGACATCTACCGCGACCTCGAGGACATCAAGGACGCGTTCGTCCAGTTCGCCAACTCGGTCCCGTTCTTCGGCGCGGCCATCCTGTGCCTGGACGACGAGAACGTGCGGTCCGTCCTGGGCCGCATTCACCGCCCGATCCGCACCTACGGCACCAGCCGTCAGGCGTCGCTGCGCGCCGAGAACATCGAGCAGGTCGCCGCCACGACGCACTTCGACGTCTACGAAGGCTCCGAGCGTCTGGGCGGGATCGTCCTCCACGCGCCGGGTCTCCACAACGTCCGCAACGCGCTCGCGGCCGTCGCCGTCGGCCTCGAGCTCGGCGTCGACTTCAAGACGATCGCCGTCCGGCGTCGCCGAGTACACCGGCGTGGACCGCCGCTTCGAGATCAAGGGCGAGGCCGCCCTCGAGGACGGCACCGTCCTGGTCGTGGACGACTACGCGCACCACCCGACCGAGGTCGAGGCCACGCTCTCCGCTGCCGCCCGAGGCTGGGCCGACCGCCGCATCGTGGCCGTCTTCCAGCCCCACCTCTACAGCCGCACCCGCGACCTGGCCGAGGAGTTCGCCCGCGCCTTCTACGACGCCGACGTCCTGATCGTGACCGACGTCTTCCCGGCGCGCGAGGCGCCCATCGAGGGCGTGACCGGCCAGATGATCTCTGACCTCGCTCGCCAGTTCGGCCACCGCGACGTTCACTACGTCGAAGACAAGACCGTACTGCCGGCCTACCTCGAGTGACGTCACCCAGCCCGGCGACCTGGTGCTGACGATGGGCGCCGGCGACGTCTGGAAGGTTGGCGACGCGTTCCTTCACGCCCTCGAGGGCGCAGCCGGGGGGAACGACTAATGGCCAAGCGATCTCTTTCCAAGGGCGAACGCCGCAAGCGCCAGGAGCGCCGACGCCGTCTGGCGCGTCGCGCTGGCCTCGTCGTGCTTCTCCTCATCCTAGGCGCCGCCTGGATGTGGCAGCGGACCCTCCCCCTCGAGGCCGTCGCCGTCGTCGGGGCCGTCCACGCGCCGGCCGACGAGGTGATCGCGCTGACCCAGGTCGAACTCGACTCCGTCGCGCTGTTCTCGCTCTCGCCCGCACTCCTGGCCGACCGCGCCCAGCGGCACCCGTGGGTCCGCACGGCCACCATCCGTCGCCTGCCGACGGGCACGCTGCGGATCGCCGTCGACGAGCGCGAGCCCGTGGTCATCGTCCTCGATGGCAGCGGCCGGCCGAGCCACTTCCTCGATGCCGAGGGCTACGCGATGCCCATCGAGGCCGCGACGCCGGCGCTGTACGACGTCCCCGTCCTCGAGGGCGCGCCGGACTACCACCCGATGCAGCCGGTCGCGAGCGCCAGCCTTCGGTCCCTGCTCTCTGCCTTGTCCCGCGCGGAGCCCTCGACGCACGCTCTCGTCTCTGAAATCGACTGGCGTCGGGCCACGCTGTGGACCTCGCCAACCTCCGGCCACGAGACGGTCCCGGTTCGCCTGGGTCGGTTCGACCATGACGCCCAGCTCCGTCGCCTTCGCGCCTTCTGGGACCAGGCCGTCCTGCCCCAGCCCGAGGTCACGTTCGCGTCGGTCGACGTCCGCTTCGAGGGCCAGGTCGTCACGCGCGAGTCGTCGCCGTCGGACACGACCTTGAGGCCGGCTCCGCCCGCGCCCGCCCTCGAGGGCAACCCTGATTCAGGCGCTCAGGCGCCTGCCTCCACCCCACCACTCAGTCTCCTCATTCCTTCCCCCACCCTCCAATGACACACACTGAACAGGACGGCGACCGGATCGTCGTCGGCGTCGACATCGGGACGACGAAGATCTGCGCCGTCGTCGCCTCGGCGGACGGCCTCGACCGGATCAACGTCCTTGGCGTTGGCGTGGCGGCCTCCGAAGGCTTGAACCGTGGCGTCGTCGTCAACATCGACAAGACCGTCGAGGCCGTGATGAAGGCCATCAACGAGGCGGAGCACGCGGCGGGTATCGAGACCCAGTCCGTCGTCGTCGGTATTGCCGGCGACCACATCCAGAGCTTTCAGAGCCGTGGCGTCATCACCGTCGGCGGTGGCGAGATCGACCGCGATGACGTGCTGCGCCTCCTGGAGGACACGCGCCACGTCGCGATGCCGGCCGACCGTGAGATCCTGCACGTCTTGCCGCAGGAGTTCATCGTCGATGGACAGGACGGCGTCGCCGACCCCATCGGCATGTCAGGAGTCCGCTTGGAGGCCAACGTTCACATCATCACCGGGCTCGTCTCGGCGGCGAAGAACGTCTACCGCTGCATCGAGAAGGCCGGCTACGCCGTGGACGACATCGTCCTGGAGCCGCTGGCCTCGAGCCACGCCGTGCTCCATGAGGACGAAAAAGAAGTCGGCGTGGTGCTGGTCGACATCGGTGGCGGCACGACCGACATCGCTGTCTTCGAGGACAAGACCATTCGCCACACGGCCGTCGTGGCTGTTGCGGGCACCAAGGTCACAGACGACCTCCGCAAGGGCCTCGGCATCCTGCACGATCAGGCCGAGCGTCTCAAGCGGGAGTACGGCGTTGCCCTCGTGGACATGGTCACCGAAGACCGTGAGATCCAGATTCCCGGTATTGGCGGCCGTCCCGACAAATCAATCGGTCAGTCGACGTTGGCTCAGATCATCCAGCCACGGTTGGAGGAGATCATGGAGTTCGTCGCCATCGAGATCAAGCGGTCCGGCTACGGTCGTCACCTGTCGGCGGGCGTGGTGCTCACCGGCGGCGGCGCCCTGATTCCAGGCACGGCGGAGCTCGCCGCTGAAATCCTCGGCCTCGAGGCCCGCATCGGCCGCCCGATCGGCTTGGCCGGCGGTCTGGTGGAGGAGGTCAACGATCCGAAATACGCCACCGGCGTGGGGCTCGTATTGCACGGCATCCGCTCCGGAGTCTCTGGAGGCGCATCGCTCGTCGCTCACGAGGTCGAAGCCGATGCCGTTACGGCCGGTGACGGACAAGACACAGACCCCGATCACATCGTCACCAAGATTGCCAGCCGGATGCGCAGTTGGTTCGACGAGCTCTAAGTATCAATTCACGAATGCACGCAGCAGTTAAGGGACTGCGGAGCCGGTATTTTACTGGTTGTCCCGCACTGCTGACTCTGGCGAATCCCACACCCCCGAGGGGACCCCGATGGACAACGACTTTTCAACTCGATTCACATACGACGAAGACGCCCAAGACATGGCCCACATCCGAGTGATCGGAGTCGGCGGTGGGGGCGGCAACGCCGTCAATAACATGCTCGCGAAGGGCATCCACGGAGTTGACTTCGTGGCCATAAACACCGACTCGCAAGCGCTCCAGGCGAACTCTGCCGAGTCGAAGATTCAGGTTGGCCGCGAGCTGACGAAGGGATTGGGCGCTGGCGCCCGACCCAGTGTCGGCGCCGGTGCGGCGCAGGAGAGCCAGCGCGAGATCGAAGCCGCCCTCGAGGGCTGCGACATGGTTTTCGTTGCCGCTGGCATGGGCGGCGGCACGGGCACGGGCGCAGCGCCGGTCGTGGCTGCCATCGCCAAGGAGATGGGCATCCTGACGGTTGCCGTCGTGACGAAGCCATTCGTGGCTGAAGGCCGCAAGCGGCTTAAGATGGCGGAGCAGGGCATCGAGGCGCTTCGCGAGGTCGTCGACACGTTGATCGTAATCCCGAACGAGCGCCTGCTCGACGTCGCGGATGACAACACGACGTTGGTGGAGGCCTTCGAGATGGCCGATGACGTGCTCTACAACGCGACGCGCGGCATCTCTGAGCTGATCACCGTTCACGGCCTGATCAACCTCGACTTCGCCGACGTTCGGACGACGATGCTAGACGGCGGCACTGCTCTCATGTCGAGCGCGGTCGCATCCGGCGAGCGCCGCGCCGAGCGCGCAGCCACCGAGGCGATCTCGTCGCCTCTGCTGGACGGCATCTCGATCAAGGGCGCACGGAACGTCCTGGTCAACATCACGGCCGGCATCGACCTGGGCGTCCGCGAGGCCACTCAGGCCACGTCGGTCATTCAGAACGAGGCCGGCGACGACGCGGAGGTCATCTTCGGCACGGTCATCGACGAGAGCGTCGGCGACTCGATCCGGGTGACGGTCATCGCGACGGGCTTCGATGCGGTCGCCCGCGACGGGGCCTCGGAGGAGGTCACGAAGCGCCCGAGCGTTGTGCTCGGTGGTGGCGTGTCGCCTCTGTACAAAGGGGAGGGCAACCTGAAGAACCTCGATGTGCCGGCCTACGAGCGTCGCGGGCACAAGGAACGAATCCGCGAGGACGAGGAGTTGTCGTCGTCGAAGGGCGTCGGAGAGACCATTGACGGCGAGCCCCGCCGACCTTCGAATGTGCGTGCGATGCCGAGCAGCAACATGCCCCGGCGCGAGCGGATCAACAAGGACGACACAGACGTGCCGGCCTTCTTGCGTCGCATGATGGA
Source organism: Rubricoccaceae bacterium (assembly GCA_963832985.1). GTDB lineage: Bacteria > Bacteroidota > Rhodothermia > Rhodothermales > Rubricoccaceae > Rubrivirga. The sequence goes on along the minus strand of CAWHWG010000006.1, from coordinate 583,802 downwards.
CTAGAGCCATCCAGCCTCTGCCTCGGTTTACTGGCGGTGGCTGTGACACTACTATGGCACCGCGACGGCCTACTCTGGGCCGGGTGCAACAAGTCCCCCCGGACAACTTCGCCAGGGTTGTCCATGAGGCCCCACCGGATTTCCGCCCGGTGGGGCCTCGTTCTGTTCGTCCTCGAGGTCGAGCGTGAAGCGGTGTGGAGGAAAGGTCTGGGGTCTCAGGGGAACGTCGTCGCAGTCCGACCTCGAGGTCGGCGACGCCGCAGCATTCCGGCCTCGAGGACGTGGCAGGACCCCCTTTTAGGGCCGCTCGTAGTGTGTCATTTCATCGACCTCGAGGTCGGCCCGAGGCGAGATGTCACAGTCGGAGGACGGACCACGTTTGATGCGTCCGCTGCGCTCGAGGCCGCGAGCGCAGGAGCGAACAGAGCGCCGGGCCGAGCGTAGGGGTGGTTCACACTCTGTCGCCCGTGGCTCGCCCTTTCGTCCTCCTTGCTCTCGCGCTCACCGCCGCCGCGAGCTGGGCTCAGCCCGCGACGCCGACTGCGGCAGACTCCCTCGAGGCCGATTCCCTCGCGACCCCTACGACTCGGCAGCAGGCACCGATAGGGGAGAGGACGCGGCAGAACGGTCCATTCGCTCCGGTCCCCGCGGCGCTCGCGGGCGTGGTGTGGAGCCGCCCCGACTCCGTCGCGGCCGCCCTCGAGGACCTGGAGGACATGAGCCGTCTGGGTGTGCGGCAGGTGCGAACGGGGCTGGTCACAGAGCCGGTCATTCTCGAGGCCGCCAGTCGGCTTGGAATTGCTGTGTGGCAGGATCTGCCTATCAAAGGTCTCCCTGCGCCTTTTTTGGTCCGAGACGTCGATGACGTGGCGGCATTGCTCGCCGAGGCCCTCGAGGTCGCGAAGCCGTACCCATCCGCCCGTCACTTTGGGCTCGCGCGGGCCAGCGACACCAGCGACCCGGCGGCGCGTCCCTACTTCGAGCGCTTGACGACGCTCGTGAGGGAGAGCGGTGCTCCGGGCACGAAGACGTACTACGTAAGCCGCTTCCCCGAGAGCGACCGCGTCGCGGCGTACGCGGACATCGTCCTGCTCGACGCGCGCGAGATGGACCCGGTGGCGCTCTTGCGCCGCTGGCGGAGCGGCGACATCGAGGTCGGGATCGCAGCGATGGGCGTTGGCGTGCGGCCTGGCAAGGAGGGCGGCTGGCAGACCGAGGGGACGGAGGCCTCGCAGGCTCGTGCCCTCGAGACCGCGTTCATGAATCTGCTCTCACTTGGAGAGCCGCCGGCCGTCGCGTTCGTTTACCGCTGGCGAGACGCTGCCGCCGACGTTATCGAGCGAGATCAGCGGACGGAGGTGGCTGGGACGCGGTTCGGCCTGCTGGGCGACGATGACCAGCCGAGGCCCGCCCTCGAGGTCGCGAGCGGTTTCTGGACAGGCCGGCAGCGCGTGTTCGCGTTCGACGCTGGCGACGGGGCTCGGCGGGAGCGCCGTGCATCGTCGTTGCTGCTGATCGGCTGGGGGTTGGTGCTGGGGCTGGGAGTGCTCTATGCCGGAGCTCCACGACTGAGTGGGCTTGCTCCGCGCTACTTCTCACGTCGCGATCTCTACCGCGACGCCGTCCGGCGCGGCTTCGACCTGTCCGTGTTGGAGACGGTCGGACTTGCATTCGTGCTGTCGTCTGCCGCAGGGGTCGTGGGCGCTTCCGCACTCCGGGCTCTCGCCCGGACCGACGCCCTTGTAGCCGCTACCTCATCGTGGTCCGTCGAGGCGCAGTCGAGGCTGACGGGTCTTCTGGGAGAGCCCCTTGCACTGGCGAGTGTACTCGCGCTCGCGTATGCCTCGTGGCTGGTGTTCAACCTGATCTGGCTCGGCATCATCGCGGGCCGCCGCCGGATCCGGCCCGCGCAGGCGCTCTCCATAGCCGTATGGTGCCGGTGGGTTTGGCTTCCGCTGATGGTGATCGCGCTCGTGCTGGGAAGCATCGACGCGGGTTTGGCAACGGTCCTGGCGCCGGCGGTCCTCGGAATCGGTCTGCTCGCGGAGATCGTCGCAGGCTACCGGATGATGGGCGACCTCCAAGCGGTGACGTATGCGCCACCCGCCCGTGCGGTCCTCATCGGGTTCGGGCTTCCTTTTTTGCTGGCCATAGCAGGCTTGGTCTTTCTGGCGGTCACCTCACAGGCGGAGCTGTCGTTCCTCTGGCACCTCGCCACGCGAGGGTAGTCGTCCTCGAGGCCGAGGGAGCACGTCGTAGGCGCAAGGCGTGAACCGCTTTCGCTTGGTGTCCGACCTCGAGGATGGGACGGACGTTGAACTCTCGCTCGGTCCTAGCTTGCGAACCGCCTCCCACACCTATGCCCGCTAAGAATCAGCCTCAGCCTCTCGGCGCCGTCCTGTCCGATCTCGTCGATCGCTATGGGTACCGCGAGCGCTTCGACGCCGCGAGGGCCGTCGAGGCCTGGCCGGTCGTGGTGGGAGAGGCCATCGCAGGCGTGACCGAACAGGTGTGGATGCGACACGGCGTACTGCACGTCAAGATCCAGTCGGCGGCGTGGCGTCACCAACTCCAGTTTCAACGCCAGGCGTGGCGAGACCGGCTCAACGAGCACCTCGGCGGGAGTGTCGTGGACGAGGTCGTATTCCGCTAGGCGCTTGCCGTGGCCCTCGAGGTCGCTGAGCGCTTCTCGTCCTCGAGGCCGGCTGATCGTTTCGCCCTCGAGGACTCGAGTCCCACCTCCACGGGGACGACGCGTTGGGAAATGGGGCTGCCTGAGATTGGGCAGGATCGTCTTTTGAGTGAGAGTGTCCCGCTAACGGGAGGTCTCGTCGGTAGTGCGGCGCCCTCGAGGGCGGGTCATGGGGCGAGGCGCTCGGTGGTCCAGCCGTCTCCGTCGCGGCGGTACACATGGCGGTCGTGCAGGCGGCTCTTGCGGCCCTGCCAGAACTCCACGACGGTCGGCACGACGCGGTAGCCGCCCCAGAAGCCGGGCCGCGGCACGTCCTCGAGGCTGTCGTACTCGCTCTCGATCTCCTCGACAAGGACCTCGAGGGTGCGACGGTCCGGGACGGGCCGGCTCTGTGGACTCGCCCACGCGCCCAAGCGGCTGCCTCGGGGGCGGCTCGCGAAGTAGTCGTCCGCAGTCTCGTCCTCGACGCGCTCGACGTGGCCTTCGACACGCACCTGGCGCTCAAGCTCAGGCCACCACCACACCAGCGACGCGCACGGGTTGTCGTCGAGTTCGCGCCCCTTGCGGCTCTCGTGGTTGGTGTAGAAGCAGAACCCGCGGTCCACGCCCTTCAGCAGCACGATTCGCGCCGAGGGCACAGCATCCGTCGAGGCCGTCGCGAGGGTCATCGCGTTGGGCTCGCGCGTGTCGGCGGCCCGCGCCTCCGCGAACCACTGCTCGAAGAGATCGAACGGCGATGCGGGCAGGTCGGCGGCCTCGAGGGCGCCGCGTTCGTAGGACTCGCGGAGGTCGGCGACGTCAGGCATGGGAACGGTCGGGGGGAGCCGTCGTGGGACGATCCACACGCCGCTCGGTTCGATGCCTGACCTCCAACCTTCTCCAGACTCTGCCCTCGAGGCCGCCCGCACGGAACGCCATCTCACGACGTGGCGCCGGTTCTCGCCCGCTGGCCTGGCTGCCGTCGGGTTCGGGCTATCTCTCGTCGGCGAGGCGACGCTCAAGAAAGGCCGCGGCGAGCGATGGGTCGCGTACGGCACCGTCGGTCTCTGCGTCGTGAACGCCGGCCTCTGCTTGTTTGGCGAGGCCGTCAAGCACCGCGCCCTCGCGGACTGGCGTCTCGAGACGGCCTCGAGGACGACGCGACGCTGAGGGATGGAGGGCCGCATCCCTCAGCCCCTATTCCTCCCCGCGCCCTGTCGCTCGAATCCGCGCCGCCGCTTTCAGCCCTTCCTCGAGGGCGAGGTGCACGCGCCCCTTGCCCGCCGTCCAGTCACCAGCCACGAACAGGCCCGGCGCCGCGTCCTCGAGGGCGCCGACCTCGAGGCCGCCGTTGGGCAGCGAGTAGCGCCAGCGTTGCGTGTCCGTCCACAGCGGCTCCGGCAGCGAGCCCCACAGACTCTCGACCGCGCGCGCGGCCTCCCCGACGACATCCTCCTTCTTGTCGTCGTAGTGGTCGAGCGTCCACCGCTCCGACATCTGGGCCAGTAGTAGCGTGCAGCCCTCAGGCGCGCGGCCCGGCTTGTCACTCTCGACCGCCAGCCAGGCGACATCGTGACCGCCGTCCTCGCCGCCGTGCTCGGCCGCATTCACGAGCGCGTACACGTCTGCCGGGCGCTCCACGACGTGGTCGAACGCCCACATGACCGCGAACTGGCTCCGGTACGTCACGTCGACGTCGGACGCGACCTCGAGGCCGGACAGCAACTCCGCGGCCTGCGGCGCGGGCGCCGTCACCAGCACCGCGTCGAAGCGTTCCCGGCTCTCGTCCTCCAGGACGACTGCCCATCCCTCCCCGTCGGGCTCGATGGCGACGACGCGTGTCTGACGCCGAAGGTCGAGGCCGGGCGTCGCGTCCACCAGCGCGCGGCCGATCTGCGAGATGCCCTCGGCGGTGGTCCAGCGGAGCCCTCCATCGCGTGCCCGGTCTGGTCGCAACGTGCCGTCGTCGTCGAAGGGCCAGACCTCGCCCTCCATCTCGACGAGCGAATCGCCAAGCACCTTCCGGAGCAATGCTGCGGACGGGCTGTCGGGCTCGGGACTCGCATACTGCGCGCCGTGATCGTAGCGCCAGCGGAACGGCTCGCCCTCGAGGTCGATGCTGTCGCGCCAGCGCGTGGCGGCGCGGCCCGAGATGCCGCGGCTCTTTTCAAAGACCACGACCTCGAGGTCGGGCGCGAGCGAGTGGGCGGCGGCGAGCCCGGCAGGGCCGGCTCCGATGATGGCGAGACGCATGGACGTGCTTGGGGTGGTGGCGTCGGAATGCGAGAGGAGGAGAAGAGGTTCTGCGACTGCGCCCTCGAGGTCGGCCTCCACACGAGGGAGGGCTTGAGCTTTCGACCATGCGTCCGAGAACGCCGTTCTGAGACCGACCCGCCGACCTCGAGGACGCGACCCTCCGCACGCGTTCTCAGGCCTCGAGGACGTGAGCCGCTACGCTGTCAGCCTCGGTACCGACGTTGTCCGTGCCTTCGAGACGTATATGCCGCCGCCGGGAGCGTCGCCGGCTGGCCGGGCATCGCGCGCCCGTTGAAGGGCCGCCACGAGATCCGGCTTCGAGTACGGCTTCGTGAGGTACTCGTCGAAGCCTGCCGCGAGGAATCGGTCGCGGTCGCCGGGGAGCGCGTACGCCGTCACCGCGACGATGGGCATCGTGGCGAACGTCGGCATGTCGCGGAGCCGGCGCATGACATCCTCGCCTGTGATCGACATCCCGAGGTGAATGTCGAGGACGACGGCCACCGGACGTTCGCCCTCGAGGGCGGCGAGTGCCCGCTCACCGTCGGACGCGATGGCGACGCGGTAGATGTCGGACAGAGCATGGACGGCGATGCGGCGCGACTGATCGTCGTCGTCCACGACCAGAATGAGTGGGCGCGTGTCCGGCTCAGAGGTGGATTCGGCAGCGGGGAACGAGACGGTGAACTCTGTCCCGACGCCCTTCTCGCTCTCGACCGTGAGCGCTCCGCCCATCTGCTCCGTGAGCCCGAGCGACAGTGACAGGCCCAGCCCGGCGCCCTCATAGCGCCGGCCCTCGCCGGCCGACTCTTGCTCGAACGCGCCGAAGATGCGCGGCAAGAACTCCTTGTCGACGCCGATCCCGGTATCGAGGACGGTGATCACGACGCGCGGCGCACTCGCGACGGTCTCCGTTCGCACGCCCAGCGTCACCGAGCCCTCGTCGGTGAACTTGAGCGCGTTCCCGATCAGGTTATGCAGGACACGCAGCAACGCGCCCTCGTCAGCGATGACGGCATGAGAACCGGGAGAGACCTCGGCGCGGACGGTCAGGCCTTTCTCTCTCGCGGCCGGACCGAACATCTCGGCTGTTTCCCGAGCCAGCGCTCCGACGTCGATTTGCTGCTGAGCCAGCTCGCCGCCTTCGGCCTCGAGGCGCGCGATGTCGAGGACGGAATTGAGAGTGTCCATCAGCCGCTTGCCCGACCGGGCGATGAGCCCGACGAACTCGGACTGCGTCTCGTCCTCAACCTCTTCGCTCAGCACGTCCGCGAATCCCAGGATGGCCGTCAGCGGCGTCCGGATCTCGTGGCTCATGTTGGCGATGAACGTGCTCTTGACAGCGGTCGCCTCCTCGGCTTGCTGCTTTGCGTGGATCAGAACCGCCTGGGCTCGCTTGCGCTGTGTCGCGTCGCGGAGGTTGAGCACGAGCCCCTTCACCGCGGGGTCGTCGTAGAGGGCCGTCGCCGCGCCTTCGACGAACACATTATGACCGTCCGCGTGGTTCAATCGGAACTCGACCTGAGATGGGGCTACGCCGGTCCGTGACGCATCGAGGAAGGTGCGGGCGTCCTCGATGTCGCCTGGGTGGACAAGGTCTGTGAGCACGCGGCCGATGAGCGCGTCAGAAGAGATCCCGAGAAGCCCAGACACCGCGGGGCTGACGTACGTGAGGCGGTCCTCGAGGTCGGCCACGACAACGACGTCTGTCGAGCGTTGGACGAGGGCCTTGAACCGAGCCTCGCTGCGGTGTAGTGCAATCCGAGCCTCCCGTTCGGCCGTGATGTCCTCGACGGAGCCCTCGTAAAACTGAGGCTGCCCATTGGAATCGAGTCCCACGTGGGCATCGATGCGGACGTAGCGGACGCCACCGTCCGGCGTTCTCCACCGTGTCTCGAATCCGCGAACGAAGCCCTCCCGAGTGACGGCATCGCTAAAGCGCTCCCGGTCGGTAGGGTCCGCGTAGAAGTCTGACGCGTTGTAGGCACGAGCCGCCGCCGGGCTCTCTGCTCCGATCATGCGGGCCAGTGCCGGGTTGGCAAGCAGGATCCGGCCGTCTGCCGCAGTCCGGTACATGCCGATGGGCAGGTGGTCAAAGAGCGAGCGGTAGCGCGCCTCCGAGGCTCGGAGTGCAGCATCGAGTCGCGAGCTCTCGCCCTCCGCGCGCGTGATCTGCTCCCCAGTGTGGCGGGCGTAGAGCGCGCCGGCGGTTGCCGAGAGCGTGGCGGCGGCAGCTACGATGACGATTGCGTACCCAGCGGCCTCGTCTGGCGTCGAGTACGGCACCACCGCGAGCCCTGTCGCATGGAGAACGTAAAGCCCAACGGTGCCGGCCAGTCCCAGAATGCCACCGACTACGGCGAGCCGAGGTCCCGAGGTGAGGGCTCCGGCTAGTGGAGCCAAGGCGGTCAGTGCCAGCGCCGGATCACGAATGCCTAGATCGAGGACGGCCTGCGCGAGCGGCGTGAGCGACAGGTTGATTGTCAAGATCCAGGCGGCGGCCTCGACTCGGCCTCCCCACCGGACCAGCGCGAGTGCCAAAATTGTCACGAGGACAGAGACGCCGCCCTCGAGGGCGGCGAATGACGGAGCTCCCCCGACCACGAGGGCTACGACCAGCGTCGCGTAACCGACCAACGAGAACCAGCCTCCGGCCACCACGATCCTTGCACGTCGCTCCGCCGCGGCGCCTTGAGGGCGTCGGGTTGGGTCGACCCAGCGGTCAATCCGGTCGGAGAAAGAGGACGAGGTGGTCAAAGAGGACATCGTGCCAGGTCTTTTGGTAACCAGGACACGCGAAAGAGGGCTATCAGGGAGGGTGGAGGCGCACTCGGGGCCCGGTGCAGAGACCGTTCCACTCGGCCTCGAGGGTGCCGAACCAGGACGCGAGATGGGGGTAGCTAGCGCCAACCGTGTGCTCCTGTGCCCATCCGTTAATGACGCTCCCCTTCGCATTCGCCCGCCGGTTTGTGGCTGGCCAGACCCTCGAGGCTGCGCTTCCGGCCCTCGATCCTCTTCTCGACGATGGTCTGTTCATCACGCTCGATCTGCTCGGCGAGCACGTCAAGAATCGTGACCGGGCCACCGAACTCGCTCACGCCTACAGCGACCTGATCGAACGCCTGGCGGCGCATCGCGATGCTCGGGGAGCCACCCCGGAGTCGGTGGGGATCTCGATCAAGCTGTCCATGATTGGGCAGGTGATAGACCGGGACCTGTGCGAGCGAAACCTGCGCGACGTGCTGACGCTGGCACGCGACGCCGACCTGTTCGTCCGCCTCGACATGGAGGGCACGGACATCACGCAGTCGACGCTGGATATGTTCGAGGCAGTCTACCCGGACTTCCCAGACCACGTCGGGACCGTTCTTCAGGCCTACCTCCACCGGACGGCCGGAGACATCGCCCGAATGTGCGAGCTCGACGCGCGCGTTCGTCTGTGCAAGGGAGCGTACAAGGAGCCGGCCTCGATTGCGTACCAGGACATGCCGACGGTGCGGTGGCACTACCGTCAGCACGCGAAGACGCTACTCACGGCGGGCCGGTACCCCGGCATCGCGACGCACGACGACCAACTGATCGACGCCGTCCGCCAGTTCGTGGACGAGCGGGGCATCGACCGGGACTCGTTCGAGTTTCAGATGCTCTACGGCCTCCGTCCGGAGACGCAGAAGCAGCTCGTCGAGGACGGGTACCGGATGCGCGTCTATGTGCCTTATGGAACCGAGTGGCTTCCGTACTTCTCGCGACGGATCCGGGAGCGCAAGGAGAACGCGCTGTTCGTGGTCAAGGCGCTCATCAACGGCTGAGGCCCGTCCTCGAGGCGCTAGAGGACGACATGCCGTACTTCTACGGCTTGGTGAGCGCCCTCGAGGGCGCGTGCGATCCCCGACCTCGAGGCCGATTCGCGGAGGCACCAGCGGCGGGTCCCTACGATTTTGCCCGCCCTCGAGGGCGAGGGCTGGACAGCGCCGAAACGGGTGCTATCTTTTTCGCACCCTACCGATCTGCCTGTGCTTCGTCTTGCACTGCTCGCCGCGTTCGTTGCGGCTCCCGCCCTTGCCCAGACCGCGGCGCCGGACACCTCGAGGACGCCGCCCGTTCGGTCCGTGTCGGAGGTTCGCCTCTCGTTCTCTGCCGACCGCCTGATGGTCCCCGTCGAGGGCATGACTCCAGACGACCTCGATGACACGTTCACGGCACGGCGCTCGGGAGGGCGTACGCACCGCGCCATCGACATCATGGCCGACCGTGGGACGCCGGTCCTGGCGATCTCTGACGGCGAGATCACGCGGATCCACCAGAACCGGCTGGGCGGCAAGGTCCTCTACCTCCGCAGCCACGGCGGCGAGTACGACTTCTACTACGCTCACCTCGACACCTACGCCGACGGCCTCGAGGTCGGGCAGACGGTCCGGCAGGGCGATGTGCTTGGAACCGTCGGCAACACGGGAAACGCGCGGCGGACGCCGCCACACCTTCACTTCCAGGTTCTCCGTCAGGAACGGCGCGGCCGAGGGACGCCGGTCAACCCGTACCGTTTGTTCTCGGGCAGCGAACTCTACGGCGACGCTCCGGCGCCCGTTCGGTCTGGTCGCGTTCGCGGCTAATGGCCTCCGTCCTCGAGGACGGGTCGCCTACCGGACACGCAGGCGCTGCCCGATTCGGATGTCGGTCGAGGTCGTGTTGTTGAGAGAGAGGATGGCCGGGACCGTCGTGTCGTAAAGGCGGGCGAGTCCAAACAGCGTGTCGCCGCGCTCGACGGTATGAACGAGTGGCCCGCCCGCCCTCGAGGGCGCGTCGGGTTCCGACCTCAAGGGCGGACGGTCTGAGACGATCACGACGGGGCCACTTGGCGCTGTCGCCGGCACCCAGCCCGCTCACCGTGCGGACGCCGGCCACACCCCGCGCCACGCTCACTACGGACGGGCGCTCCGAGGCCGGGACGTCACCGGCCACCGTGACCGCTCCCTGCTGCGCCGCGACCTCGATGTCGAGCGGGCGCGTGCGGTCGTTGTCCACGAGGGCGAGGCGCACGGCCGTCGCCAGGCGAAGGTCGGCGATGCGCTGGGCGACCTGGCCGCTGGCGGCGGGCACCAGCGCGGAGACGAGAGCGATGAGAGTGAGGAGACGCACGGCATCGAGGGCGAGACCTCAATCTAGCCGACGGGCGGATTCCTGCGGCCTAGCCGCGTCCTCGAGGCGCGAACGGAACGCGAGACGAGAGGTCCTTCGGCTCGTCGTACCGTGCCTCGGTCTGTCCTCGAGGTCGCCCCCAGCGCTGTGTACACGAGCAACCGGCACTGCGTACGAGGTCGTTCCGTCGTCCTCGGGTCGCGAGCGGTTTCGGCCTCGAGGCCGCCCGTCCCCCGCCCGACCCCTAGGGGGTCTGAAATCCAGCCGATCGCCATCAAGGGTGACCACCTCCCCCGCATCTCCTCTTCCGCACCTCTTCTCGCATTTCCTCCGCATCCTCCGCGCGCCGCCGTTGACGCGGCGCGTCGTCGCTGCCACCTTCAGGACCGCCCCGCTCCGCCGTGACCGTCACCCTGCCCTTCGAGCCCGTCCTGCGCCGCGTCGGCCTCGAGGCCGACCGCCTGGGCCTGGAGGCGTACGCCGTCGGCGGGGCCGTACGCGACGCCCTCCTGGGCCGCGAGACGACCGACCTCGACGTCGTGGCCGTCGGGCCGGGCTCCGGCATCGCGCTCGCGCAGGCGACCTCGAGGGCGCTCGGCGTCAAGAAGCCCGCCGTGTACGAGGCGTTCGGGACGGCCGCCGTGACCGTCCCCGAGAATCGGCTCCGCGCCCTCGGCCTCGAGGGCGTCGCTGCCGGAGCGTCTGGTCCTCGAGTTCGTCGGTGCGCGGCGCGAGAGCTACCGGTCCGACAGCCGCAAGCCCATCGTCGAGGACGGCACGATGGACGACGACCTCGCCCGGCGCGACTTCACCGTCAACGCCCTGGCCGCGTCGCTCACCGACGGCTCCTTCGGCGACGTCCTCGACCCGTTCGACGGGCTCGCCGACCTCGAGGCCCGCACGCTGCGACACCGCTCGCGCCCGGCGTCACCTTCGAGGACGACCCGCTGCGGATGCTGCGCGCGGCGCGCTTCGCGGCCCAACTCGGCTTCGAGGTCGCGCCGACGCGCTCGAGGCGATGGCGGAGCAGGCGGACCGCATCGAGATCGTGAGCCCGGAGCGGATCACCGACGAACTCGGCAAGCTGCTCGCGGCGCCGACGCCCTCGATCGGGCTCGGGCATGCTCTTTCGGGCCGGACTCCTGGAGCACATCGTGCCCGAGGTCACGGCGCTGGCCGGCGTCGAGGAGGTCGGCGGGCGGGCGCACAAGGACAACTTCTGGCACACCCTCGAGGTCGTGGACAACCTGGCGCACCTGCAGCGCGGCGTCGGCGTGGGCGACCGGGCGGAGGGCTACGACCTGTGGCTCCGGTGGGCGGCGCTGCTGCACGACGTCGGCAAGGTGGTGACGAAGCGCTACGAGCGCGGCACCGGCTGGACGTTCCACGGCCACGAGGACGTCGGGCCGAGGATGATCATCCCCGAGGTGTTCCGCCGCCTGCGCCTGCCGCTCGGCGACCCGCTCGACTTCGTCCAGACCGTCGTCCGGCTCCACCACCGCCCCGCCGCGCTCGTGGACTCCGACGTGACCGACTCGGCCGTCCGCCGGCTTCTGATGGACGCCGGGCGACGACATCGAGGACCTGATGCTGCTCGTCCGCGCCGACGTGACGAGCAAGAACGCGCGCCGCGTGCGCAAGTACCTCGCTGGCTTCGACCGCGTCGAGAAGCGGTTCGTCGAGGTCGAGGAGCGCGACCAGATGCGCAACTGGCAGCCGCCGGTCTCGGGCGACGAGATCAAGCGGGAACTCGGCCTGCCCGAGGGCATCGCGGTCGGGATGCTCAAGGAGTGGGTGCGCGAGGCCGTCCTCGAGGGCGAGGTCCCCAACGAGCACGACGCGGCCTGGGCCTACGTCTTGGAGCGGCAGGCCGAGGCGGTCCGTCGCGGGGCGCTGTTCGTGGCCGCGATCCGGTCGCTGTCGGGACCCGAAAAGCGGGCCATCGGCGCCGTCAAGGACGCGCTGTTCTGGGGAGACGTGCCAGCCGGCGACCTCGAGGCCGAGGCGTTCATCGAGGGTGTGGTCGCGGAGGCTTTAGCAGAGTAACGGCCTCGAGGATGGGACGTCACCGTCGCCACCCGATCCCTACCAAGAGGCCGGTGTACGTCGTCGAGCCCTTCACGTTGGCCGCGGTCACGGACGCCACCTCGGCAAACGCGAAGCGTCCCGCCCGGCGGCCGATGGACGCCCCAAGCGCGAGATCGGCCGAGAGGCCGTCGGTACTGAGTCCGAGACCCGCATGGGCGTATGGCCGGACCCGGCCGTCTCGGAACGGCTGGATGCGCAGACCGGCTGTCACCGAGGTTTGCTGAAGGTTTCCGGCCTCGAGGGCGGGATGGGCATGACCAAACCGCGCATGGCGGAGCGAGAGTATGGGGACCACGGGTCCATTTGGCCACGCCGCGATCTGGACCGCGACGGCTGGGCCGAGTGGCCCGTACAGACGGACCTCGTTGGACCCGGTCTTCAAGTACGCCGCGCCGAGCGAACCCGACACCTCTTGCGCGAAGGCAGAGGTCGAGACGAGGACAAACAGGAGAGCGGAGCGCATGGCGAGCGTGGCGGCAGGTCTCAATCTCGTACCTCGAGTTCTCCGCCACGTAGTCCAGACGCACTATCGGCCTCGAGGGCGCGGCTAGCTTTTGACCATGCGAATGGCTCTCCTCTTTCTTATTGCTGCGACGGCTCCGTTCGCGCAACCTCTCCGGACGTATACCCTCGAGGTCGTTGTGACCGACGAGCACTCGGGCGAGCCCCTGCCCGGCGCGACCGTCGTCCTCGAGGGCACAGCGTTCGGCACGTCCACCGACGCCAATGGCCGGGCCGTTCTCGAGGACGTGCCTAGCGGCGAGGCTGTTGTGGTGGTGTCGTTCGTGGGCTTTGAGACGGCAGAGGTCGCGGTCACGGTCCCGCGCGACGGTCCGCTCGAGGTCGCCCTCGAGGAGGACGAAGAGTCCCTCGAGAACGTGGTCGTGGGCGCGACGCGGACGAGCCGCACAATCGCCAACGTGCCGACACGCGTCGAGGTCATCGCGGGCGAGGAGATCGACGAGAAGGTGTCGATGGAGCCGTCCAACATCACGATGCTGCTCAACGAGTCGCCGGGGATCGTGGTCCAGCAGACGTCGGCGGTGTCGGGCAACGCCTCGATCCGAATCCAGGGTCTCGACGGCCGCTACACGCAGCTTCTCAAGGATGGTTTCCCGCTTTACGGCGGCTTCTCGGGCGGGTTATCGCTGTTGCAGGTCCCCCCACTCGATCTGCGCCAGGTCGAGGTCGTGAAAGGCCCGTCCTCGACGCTGTACGGCGGCGACGCGATTGCGGGACTCGTCAACTTGGTGTCGAAGACACCGGGGCCGGCGGGCACGGCGGAGCGGTCGCTGCTCCTCAACGCGACGAGTGCGGGCGGCCTCGATGTCGGAGCGTTCTTGACGGGCCGCGGAGACCAACTCGGCTATACGCTCTTGGCATCGGCCAATGGGCAGCGCGCCTACGACGGCGACGGCGACGCGTTCACGAACCTGCCCCAGACGCGGCGTGTGACGATTGCCCCGCGCGGGTTCTACTACCCGTCCTCGAGGACAACGCTGTGGGTCGGGCTCACGGGGACCGTTGAAGAACGAGACGGTGGCGACCTCGAGGCCGTCGAGGACGATGCGGCGGGCTACGCCGAGCAGAGCGAGAGCCAACGGCTCACGTCGCAAGCGCGACTCGACCATGCCATCTCCGACCGTGTCACGATCACGCTCAAGCAGAGCACGAGCTACTTCGACCGCACTCTCGCGCTGCCGGGCTACCGCTTCGAGGGCGCCCAGACGGCGACCTACGCCGAGGCGTCAGGGCTCGTCCGTCTTGGGACACACGACATCGTGGCCGGCCTCGACCTCCGCACGGATGGGTTTGACCAGCAGAACGCGACCGCCGCATCGCTCGACTATGACTACCTGACGGCCGGCGGGTTCGTCCAGGATACTTGGGACGTGACCGACCGGGTCGCCCTCGAGGGCGGACTTCGAGCCGACGTTCATGGCGAGTACGGCGCGTTTGTGCTGCCCCGTGCCTCGGCGCTTGTCCGCGTGTCCGACGCCGTATCGGTCCGGGCCACGGGCGGTCTCGGCTACAAGGCGCCGACGGTGTTTCTCGAGCCATCGGAGAGCCGGGCGTTTCGCAACGTCGCTCCGCTCGGCGACCTCGAGGCCGAGACCTCTATTGGGGGAACGGTCGACGTCAATGTGCAGACCGTGATTGCGGGCCGTGTCACGCTCTCGCTCAACCAGGCCGCGTACCTCACCCGCCTGGACGATGCGCTCGTTCCGTCCTCGACGGACCTCGACGAGGTGCTCCAGTACCGGAATGCGAGCGGCCCTGTCCTGACGCGCGGCTTGGAGACCAATGCGCGGCTCGGCCTGGGCGACCTCAAGCTGTTCTTGGGCTACGTCTTTCTCGACGCAACGGAGGATCGCGACGGCGACCGGACGGCGCTCCCGCTCACGCCCGCGCACAAGACGTACACCGTGCTGGTGTGGGAGCAGCACGACCGCGGCCGGATCGGCCTCGAGGGCTACTACACAAGCCCGCAGACGCTGCCGAGCGGCGAGCGGACGGACGGTTACTGGGTGGCGGGTGTGATGGGCGAGTGGCGCGTCGGGCCGGCACGGCTGTTCCTCAACTTCGAGAATGTGTTGGACACGCAGCAGTCCAACTACGGGCCGGTCGTCCGAGGACCGCGGGAGTCGCCGCTGTTCGCTGACATCTGGGCACCGACGGACGGGTTCATTACGAACGGCGGCGTCAAGCTCGACCTCTAACGGCTGGCGCCCTCGAGGGTGGTCCACTCGCTTACGCATGTGCGTGGGTCCTGACGCCCTCGAGGTCGCCGCTAGCTTCCCGACATGCGCGCGGCCCTCCTCCTCTTTCTCGCGACCGCCGCGACGGCCCAGCCCAACTGGTCCACGCTGACGCCCGCCATCGGCCCGGCCGTCGTCCTCGAGCACTCGATCGTGCCGTGGGAGACCGGCACCGGGGTCGCGGCCCACCTCGAGACGCCTGCCTACGGAGGCCGCGCCCGCGCCGACCTCCGCGCCTTCGCGTTCGAGACCGCCGAGGACCTTCCCGACTTCGTGCTCGCCGTCCCGACCATCGGGTGGGGACCCGTCCTCGAGGTCGGTCCGGTGCGCCTGGGAGCCGGAGCGAAGGTGGGGGTCGGGCTGTTTCGGCTGGACGACGACGAGGCGGGCAACTTGCAGAACGAGACGGAGCTGGCCGTCGGAGGGTGGGCCAGTGGGGCGCTTCGTCTCGGACGCCTCGAGGTCTGGGCCGAGCTCGACGGGACGCACCTGACGCTCTCGAGCCCGTCCACCCTCGTGGCAGCCAGCGGCGGGCTCGCGCTTCGTCTCGGCACGCCGCGCTGGTTGCGCACCGTCCTCGAGTGATCGCGCTTCTCCTCGCCGGCCTGCTCGCGCTCGCCGTCCCCGACTCTCTCGATGCCGATCCCTGCTGGGGCGGCACCGTCGTCACGCGCGCCGACCTCGAGGCCGCGGGCGCGTCCCATCTGCGCGACCTCGTCCGCCTCACCGGCCTCGAGGGCGTTTCTGTCCACGGGTTCGACGCGGTCCCGACCTCGACGGTTGGCGTGCCCTTCTCGTCGAGCGTCCGGGTGCTGGTGGATGGAGCTCCAGTACTTCGTGGCGGCGGGATCGAGCCCCTCGGCCTCGAGGCCGTGCCGGTCGCGTTCGCCGAGGTTGAGCGCGTGGTCGCGTGCCCCGGCGACGGGATCGCGGGAGGCTCCTTCGGAGGTCCGTGGATCGACATCCAGACGGCGGCGCCGGCACGCCAGGCTTACGGCGCGGCCGTGCTGGGCAACGAGGCCGGCGATCCAGGTCCATACCGCTACATCGACCCGTCGCTCCCCAATGTGGACCGCTGGGGTCCCGACTACGAGATGGGTGCTGTGGCTCGCACGGACGCGTCTACCGCGTGGCTCACCTTGCGCGACCAGACGTTTCTCCCGACCGATCCCGTCGTGTTTCCGCGGACGATCACGGCGACCGTCCCCGGTTACTACCCCAAGCGCTTTGGGCGCACGTTCGCTGTCGCAGGCCGGACTCGAGGACTCCGCGTGCGCGCCGGCGCCCGTCGGTTCGCCGACCTCCCGTTCGTGCCCGGCGTTGGCCTCGAGGTGCCTCTCAACCATCGCTCGGCCCAAGCCACGGTGTCGGGTTCGAGGACGAGAGGTCCCGTTCGCGTCTGGGGCCACGGCCACCTGGCTCACGTCCGCATCGACGACCCGCCCTGGGGCGCCCTCGAGGTCGACCCGTCGTGGTCGGACGTTCGCGCCGACGCGGCGCTCGCCCTCGAGGTCGCGCAGGATGGGCAGTCGGTGTCCGGCGGCGGACGACTCTCTGTGACCGACGCGCAGGCGCCCGGCCTCGATGAGACCATCGGAGTGGGCCGAGCGTGGCTGCGAGCGGCGTCCTCGAGGCCGAGGTCGGGCGTCGCGATGACGATTGCGGGGACCGGGGCCGGAGGATCTCTCGGAGCAGGAGGCCACGCCGAGGTCTGGTGGCGTCCGGCAACCGTCCGCGTCCGAGCGTCGCTCTCGACCCGTCGGACGCTGCCCGAGGAAACGCTCGACGCCGACGCGTGGGCCGGGCGCGGGCTACACCGTCCTCGAGGTCGCGCCCGACGGCCCGGAGCACGTCTCGCGCGCCCGGCTCGGCATCGACGGACGCGCCGCGCGCATTCTGTGGGACGCCGGCCTCGAGGCTCAACAAAGCCGAGCACTCACCGGCCTCGAGGTCGAGGGGTCGGCGTTCCAGACGTGGGCCTCGGCGCGGTGGAGCGGGCGCGTTGGCTCCGCCGACCGTTCGGTTCTCGAAGTCGGCGCTGGCGCACGAGCCCAGGGCTCACTCCGCGGAACAACGGCGTTTCTCGAGGCCTGGGATCGCGTGCCAGGCTCCCGCGCGTGGATCGAGACCAGCGTCCGCCCCGACGCTCGGCTCGCGCTCTGGGCGCGACTCGAGGGCGTCGGAGCGAGCGACTGGCCTCGAGGACGACTCCCATCGTACGTGCTCCTCGACCTTGGCCTGAGCAAGCGCGCGTGGGGCGACCGCCTTCGCCTGTCGCTCGGTGGCCGCAACGTGCTCGGCTCCCGCGAGCAGACGCACCCGCTCGGCGCGACGCTGGGGCCGCGCCTGTTCGTGAGGGCGCAGGCCAGCCTGTAACTATCGGGCGACGACCAGCCGGACGGTCGACACCTCTTCGCCCTCGAGGCGCACGACGTACGTCCCCGGCGCCCATCCCGACACGTCCACCTCGACGCGGTGCGCTCCCGAGGGACGGTCGCCCTCGAGGACGGTCGCCATCTCGCGGCCGAGCACGTCGAACACGCGCAGGCGAACGCGGCCCGCGACCTCGAGGTCGAACACGACGCTCGTCCTCGAGGTCGCGGGGTTCGGAGAAAGGCGGAGCGAGCCTCGAGGCCCAGGCGTCGTCTCGCGATCCACTGCGAAGCCCGTGAACAGGACGCGCGCCGCGCCGCGCTGAAACC
This sequence comes from Rubricoccaceae bacterium, assembly GCA_963832985.1. GTDB lineage: Bacteria > Bacteroidota > Rhodothermia > Rhodothermales > Rubricoccaceae > Rubrivirga. The sequence goes on along the minus strand of CAWHWG010000006.1, from coordinate 566,190 downwards.
CACCCGCGCTGGACAGGCGGGAGCCGACCAGCAGGTCTGCGCGGCGGTCGCCGTCGAGGTCGCCGACCCTTGCGAGTGGCGTCCATTGGTCGCCGTCCTCGAACAACCCGACGTTCCCGCCCTCGAGGTCGCTCAGCTTCTGGTGCGCGCGGACGGTCCCGTCGAGGCGCAGAAACAGGATGTAGCCTGCGCCTCGATCCGTTCCTCCGTCGTCGTCGCGTCCGGCGCCGACGATCAGGTCTGACGTTCCGTCGCCGTCGAGGTCGCCCGGCGCTACGAGCGAACTGCCGAACGCGTCGCCGTCCTCGAGGACACCCGCGAATCCGCCAGCCGTCGCGCTGATCTTCTGGTGCTCGTCGGACCGTCCCGTCGCGGCGCAGAAACAGAACCCAGACCGCGCCGATGTCGGTGCCCCCGTCGTCGTCGAGCGTGGCCGAGGCGGCCAGGTCCGGGATGTCGTCGCCGTCGAGGTCGCCGAGCCCGACGAGCGCCTGGCTGAACAGGTCGCGGTCGTCCAGGGCGCCCTCGAAGCCGCCCTCGAGGTCGCTGATGCGCTGGCTCTGGCGGACGGTCCCATCGGCCTCGAGGAACAGGATCCAGACCGCGCCTCGGTTCTCGCCGCCGTCGTCGGCATCGTCTGCCCCAACGGCGAGGTCTGGGATGCCGTCGCCGTCGAGGTCGCCGAGGGCCGCGACGCTGTGGCCGAACAGGTCTCCGTCAGCCGGCGCGTCCTCGAGGCCGCCCTCGGTGGCGCTGATCTTCTGCGCCCTCCGAACGCCGTTGGGGTCGAGAAAGAGGATCCAGACCGCGCCTCGGTTCTCGCCCCCATCGTCGTCGCGGTCGGCGCCGACCGCCAGTTCCGGAAGTCCGTCGCCATCGAGATCGCCGATGGTCGCCACCGACACACCGAACAGGTCGATGGGGTCGAGTCCGTCCACGCGCACGAGTCGCTCGGCCCCGACCGTCCCATCGGCCTCGAGGGACAGAATCCAAACGGCGCCCCGACCATCATCGTCACCGTACGCGCCGACCGCGACCTCGACGCGACCGTCGCCATCGAGGTCGCCCAGCGTGGCCGCCGAGACGCCGAAGCGGTCGCCGTCCTCGAGGGGCCCGACGAAGCCGCCCTCGAGGTCGCTGATGGTTTGGTGGCGCGTGACCTGTGCGCTCGAGGGCGAGGACAGAAGCGCGAGCGCGGCGAGGAGGAGACGCATCGGCGAAGGAAACGGGCCCGATGGTCGAGCGTCAAGGCGCATCCGCGTCTCCGCCCCTTCGGCTGCGCTCAGGACATGCCTCGAGGTCGCTACATCACGCGGTTCGGATCTGGCGGCGGCGGCGTGGTGCCCCGGTAGCGGAAGACTGTCTTGACGGCGTTGACGAACGTCGGGAACGCCTTCTGGATGTAGTACTGATCCGCCGCTCGGCGCGCGCCCAAGCCGTAGGTCGGGTACGGGAAGATGGTGTCCGCGATCGTCCGCACCGAGACACCCGCCTTCTTCGCCACGCCGTAGATCGAGATCAACTCGCCGGCCCGCTCACCGACCACGCTCGCACCCAGGATCTTGCCCGTCCACTTGGTCGCGTGGATCTTGATGTGCCCCGCCGTCGCGTGCTCCGTCACCGCGCGGTCCACCTTCGAGTACGGGAAAGCGGTACGTCACGAAGTCCTTGCCCTGGCCCCGGAGTTCGTCTTCCGTCGGCCCGAGTTGCGCCACCTCGGGCGTCGTGAACGTGGTCCAAGTAAAGCCGTCGCGGTCGATGGCGGCCGGCACCCGCAGGACCGCGTTCGTCGCCGCCTGCTTGGCCATGTGCTCGCTCATGTGGGTCAGGGCGTACTCGCCGGTGCAGTCGCCGGCCGCCCAGACGTGGCCGAGGTTGGTCCGGCAGCGCTCGTTGACGCTCACGCCCTTCTTGGTGAACGCGATGCCCGCGTCCTCGAGGCCGAGGTCCTCGATGTTGGGTTTGCGCCCGGTCGCGATTAGGAGCCGGTCGCCCTCGACGGTCCGGCTCTCGCCGTCGACGGTGACGTGTGCTGTGACAGCGCCCTCCTCACCCTCGACGCGGTCCACGCTGGCGCCCAGCACGAACTCGACACCCTCGGCCTCGAGGACGCCGCGCAGGATGGCCGCATGGTCACGGTCGTCCTTGCCCAGGATCTCGTCGGCCCGGTCGAGGACGGTGACGCGCGAGCCCAGCCGCCGGAAGGCCTGGCCCATCTCGCACCCGATCGGACCCGCACCGATGATAATGAGATGCTCCGGCTGGCGGTCGATCTCGAACAGCCCCTCATTCGTCAGGTGCGGCGTGTCCTCGAGGCCGGGGATCGGCGGCGGAGCGGCGCGTCCTCCCGTCGCGATGATGGCTTTGCGGAACGTCACCGTCCGCGTCGTATCGCCCTCAATGCGGACCGTGTGCGGCCCTGTGAACCGAGCGTCGCCCGTGACGACCTCGATGCCGAAGCCCTCGAAGATGGCCGGGTCGTCGGCATCGTCGTACACCTCCTGGCGCGTCTCGCGGACATCGGCCATGACGGCCGCGAAGTCGGCGTCAGGGAGCGTGGCGCCGTCCGCTGCGAAGCGCTCGATGAACGCCCTCGAGGACGCTCGGAGGTCGGCAGCGTGCAAGAGCGTCTTGGAGGGCACGCAGCCCGTCCACGTGCAGTCGCCGCCCAAGCGGTCGCGCTCGACCAGCATGGTCTTGACGCCCAGGTTGGCAGCGGTGCCGGAGGCGGTCAGGCCAGCCGCGCCGCCACCGAGAACAATGAGATCGACGTCGTAGTGGGCCATGCGAGGGGGAAGTAGACAGGATGCTCGTAGAGCCGGGCCATCGCTACGATCTTACGCCACGCTTCCTTCTCCTCCCGTGCTCCTCTTCCTGCCCACGTTCACGCGAGACCACGGCTTCCCCGCCGAGGGCTGGCACGCCGACGGCGAGCCGTACCGCCTCTACCCCACCCTCGAGGACGCCGAGCGCGCGGCCATCACCCCGACGGACGGACCGGCCGAGTGCTCGTCCTCGATGCCGACGCCCTCGAGGTTCGCAACGACACCGTGGCGACGATCCCGCGCCGCGCGGTTCTCAACATTGACGTAGATGGCGACTACTGGCGCCCTGCTCCGATCGTCGCGGGCGGCGGCTACGTCCTGCGCCGAGACGAAGACGGTGGCCTCGAGGTGCTGCTCATCTTCCGCCGCGGCGCGTGGGATCTGCCAAAAGGCAAGCTCGATCCCGGCGAGAACGTCGGCGAGACGGCCGTTCGTGAGGTGGCCGAGGAGGTCGGGATCAAGCAGAAAAAGCTCACCGTCACGGCCGACCTCGGGACGACGGTCCACGGCTACGTGTGGCCCAAGGCCAGCGCCTACGCCATCAAAACGACGTACTGGTACGCCATGACCACGACCGCCGAGTCGTTCAAGCCAGAGAAGCGCGAGGGCATCGAGGCCGTCGAGTGGGCGTCGTGGGACGAGGCGCACGCTCGGCTCGGGTTCGAGACGCTGAAGACGCACCTGGCGTCCCTCGACCCTGACGCGCTGGGCGTGTAGCGACCTCGAGGTCGGGGAAATGAGGGAAGGAGAGAAGATGGGCATTCCTGCGCGACCTCGAGGTCGCGCCTGATCCGGTGGAGACACTCCGCGGGCATCCTTTCAGCGGAGGGCGGCACGTCCTCGAGGACGCGGACGGGGTGAAAAGGCGTCCGCACGCGCCGCCCTCGAGGCCGGCCGCCTAGCTTCGAGGCCGCTTCCCCCGGACTCTTATGCGCGTTCTCGGACCGCTTTCCACGCTCCTGCTCCCCCTCATCCTGCTCTCGGGCGCGCCTGCGCTCTCCGGCTGCGACAGCACCACTACGGGGACGCAATGCACCGAGACGATTCCGTTCTCTACCGAGGACCTGACGCCCGAGGGGACGGAGCTCGGCGCCGCGGTCGAGGCCAATGCCTGTGTCTCCATCAGCTACATCGGCCGGCTTGAAGACGGATCGGGGGTATTCGACGAGGGCACGCTGAACGTCGTCTTTACCAATCAGCAGTCCGAGGATTTTTTTACGGCGGGAAACCTGATTCCTGGCTTTGTGCTGGGACTGGCCGGACAACAGGTAAACGAAACGAGGCGCGTCGTCATCCCGCCGAGCTTGGGCTACGGGACGCGCGCCATCGAGGGCCGCAACGGGGGCGTCGGCATCCCGTCGTGCTCGACGCATTGAGTTCGACCTCACGGTTACGGCCATTAACCGCGACACGCGGATCTGTCGCCGGTAGAGCGACGGAGTCCCGGCCTCGAGGTCGGACAGATACAGACGCGTCCTCGAGGCCGACCGCAAAAGCTCGAGGCCAGGCCGTCGCCCTCGAGGACGATTAGAACCGGCACCGGAAGACGGTCTGCACGTCCGCCTCGGACTCGACCGTGAGCGAGCCGCCGTGCAGCCTCATGATCCGCTGCGCGAGGCTGAGGCCGATGCCGCTGCCGCCCGGCTTCGTCGAGAAGAAGGGCAGGAAGACGCGCTCTATGACCTCCGGAAGGAGGCCTGGCCCGTTGTCCACCACCTCGATGACCGGCCGACCCGCAGGACCTGGGAACGCGCGCAAGGTGACGCGAGCGTCGGGGCGCCCTCTGAGCGCCTCCACGGCGTTGAGCGCCAGGTTGACCAAGGCTTGCTCGATCATGTCGGGGTCCGCCACGATCTCGAGGTGCTCCGGCTCGACCTCGAGGGCGACCGTCACGTCCGTCGAGCTTGCCCGCGCCAGGATCGCGATGTCGCCCAGAAGCTCCCCGGCCTCGATGACGCGAGAGCTCGGCTGCGGCAACCGCGCCAGCGTCCGGTAGGAGTCGACGAACGAGACCAGCCCCCGGCTTCGGCGCTCGATGGTGCCGAGCGCTTCCCGCACGTCCTCGACGCGGCTGGCTGAGAGGTCGGAGGAGTCCATCAGGCCTCGAGCGGTCCCTGCGAGCGACGCGATGGGCGCGACCGAGTTCGTGATCTCGTGCGTCAGGACGCGCGTCAGCTGCTGCCATGCCTCGAGTTCTCGGGCCTCGAGCTCCTCGCGGATGTCTTGGAGGGACACCAGTGTGTGCGTCTCGTCCGACACCGTGAACCGGGTCGCGTACGCCACCAACTCCTGCGGCCCCGTGTCTTTGTCGAGACGGAGGAGCGTGCGGTCTCCGGTGGGCAGGGTGCGGAGCGCGCTCACGATCTCCGGCGCCCTCTGGCTCAGCGAGTTGAGCGATCGAGGGCGAGGCACGCCAAGCGTCCGCCGCGCCGCCAGGTTGAACAGCGTCACCGTGCCGTCGGTTCGAAACGCGATCAGCGCCACGCCCACGTGCCGGACGACGGCCTCGAGGTAGCCGGCCTGCTCCTCGCGCTCGGCCCGCACCTCGCGAAACGCCTCCCCGACGGACTCGAACGCCTCCGCCAGTCCGTGCATCAGCGGGTCGTCCCCGGAGGAGGAAACGTGCCCCGACATGTCGTCGTAGCGGACGCCCTCGAGGAAGCGCTTTAGATCGCGTGCGGGACGTTCAACGGTCCGTACGAGCCCGGCCGACAGCCACAGCGCCAGCGCGCCCAACCCCGCAGCCACCACCATGCGTGCCGAGCCTTCGCCCTCGAGGGCGGCCATGACGCCTACCACCGCTGCCACGATGGCGACCAGCCGGCCGACGACGCGGACGCGGTATCGTCGCCAGAAGCGCAGAAGGGTGGGATGGCTCATTCCGTGTCGGAGAGGGATAGTTGGGAGCTTGGAGATAGACGCGCTCTGACCAACCTGTCATTCTGAGCGGCGCCGAAGAATCTCTGCCGGCCTCGAGGTCGCGCTCGATGGCTCCTGGTGCGTCCTGAGACGCGGTCGCGTCAGAGATCCTTCGACTCGCTGCGCTCGCTCAGGATGACAAGTGGAGAGTGGTGGATTACGTCATGCACTCCGAATCACAGCCCGTACTTCTCGATGCGGCGGTACAGCGACTTCCGCGTCAGACCGAGCTCCTCGGCGGCGTGGGTCACGTTCCCCGCGTGCTTCGACAGCGCGCTACGTACCGCGGCCCGCTCGATCTCCTCGAGGTCGAGGCCTGCCACGCCCAGCCCGGCGCTCACCGGCGGCGTCGAGGGCGATGCGGAAAACTGAAGGTCGCCGGCCTCGATGGTGGGGCCGTCGGCCAGGATGAGGGCGCGCTCGACGGTGTGCTGAAGCTCGCGGACGTTGCCCGGCCAGTGGTACTCCCGCATCCGATCGCGCGCCTGCGGCGAGAAGGCCTCGACGTCGCGGCCGTAGGACTTCGCGTAGCGAGTCAGGAAGTGGTCGGCCAGCAAGAACAGGTCGTCCCCACGGTCGCGGAGCGGCGGGAGCCGCAGCTCGAGCGTGTTGATGCGGTACAGGAGGTCCTGTCGGAACGAGCCATCGCCCACGCGGTCGTGGATGGGCGCATTGGTCGCGCTCACCAGCCGCACGTCGATGCTCCGCGCCTTGCTCTCGCCCACGCGGATGACCTCGCGGCGCTGCAACGTCGCCAGCAGCTTGGCCTGCTCCGTCGCCTCCGCGTTGCCGATCTCGTCGAGGAACAGCGTCCCGCCTGACGCGGCCTCGAAGCGGCCCTCCCGGTCGGACGCCGGCACCCGTGAACGCGCCCTTGGCGTGGCCGAATAGCTCGGACTCGAACAGCGACGACGGCACCGCGCCGAGATCGACGGGCACGAACGGCCCCTTCACTCGCTTCGAGTGCGCGTGGACCGCCTGCGCGACCAACTCCTTGCCCGTCCCGTTCTCGCCCAGAATCAGAACGTTGGCATCTGTGGGCGCCACCTTCCGGATGGTCGCGTAGAGCGCCTGCATCTGAGGGCTCTCGCCCACCAGCCCCGTGATCGAGGACGCTGCGCCGGCCGTCGTCCTCGAGGCCGAGCCGCTGGTCGGTGGCGACCTCGAGGTCGCGGAGTCCTCCGCCCTCGAGGACGGCTCCGCCTGCTCGCGCTCGCGACGCAGCCGCGCGGCCGACTCGACGGCTGCGACCAGCCGCTCGTTGGACCACGGCTTGGTGATGAAGTCCGCCGCCCCGTGCTTCATCGCGCGGACCGCGAGGTCGACGTCGCCGTATCCCGTGATCATCACGACAACCACGCCGGGGTCGATCTTTCTGGCGTTCTCGAGCCACTGCAGACCCTCCCGCCCCGACGACGCGTCGCGGCTGAAGTTCATGTCGAGCAGCACGCAGTCGTAGCGCGTCTCACGGAGCAGCGTCGGTAGCGCCGCCGGGCTCGTGGCGGTGTGGACCGTCGCGACGTGGTCGCGAAGCAACAGCCGGATGGCGGTCAGGATGTCTTCGTTGTCGTCGACAACCAGGACGGAGAGATCGGAGGCGGGCATGGTCAGGGCGTGGGACACCGAGCCTACCGGCAAACGGCGTGCGGGGCAACCATCCCGCCCCTCAGCCCGCTCAGAGGCCTCGAGGACGTGCGCCACCGCACAGCAGGTGTGCGATTCCGCACACGTCGAGGCCGCCGTACGCCCTCCATGGAGCGCTCTCCCCGTCGGCACAGGCCTTGACCTATTCACAGGTACCCACCTGACCTCCCGATGGAACCCTTCGTCTCCTCCCCCGCCCAGCCCGCCCGCAACGGAGCGTCGACCGGCGCTGCGCCGACATCGTCGCTGCTCACTCAACCCGTGGGTACGGGCGAGGGTGTCGATCGCAAGCGTCCCAAGCGCCACATCACGCCGGCGCGGATCGCGATGGTCGTCGGTGTGCTCGTCGTCGCGGCACTGATCGGGTGGGCGCTCTCGCGTCAGGGCGAAGGCCAGGCCCTGCGCGTCGAGACCGACCGCCTAACCATCGCGGCCGTCGAGGACGGTCCGTTTCAGGAGTACGTCGCGGTCACGGGCACCGTCCACCCGCTGCGCACCATCATCCTCGACGCCGTCGAGGGCGGGCAGATCGTGCGGCGCCACATCGAGGAGGGCGACACGGTGACGGCCGGGCAGGTCCTGTTCACGCTCCGCAACGACGACCTCGCCCTCGAGGTCATGGGCAGCGAGGCGCAGCTCGAGGAACAGGCCGCGGCGATGCGTCAGAACCGTCTCCAGATGGACCAGAGCGCCCTCGACCTCGAGCAGCAGATCGCGCAGCTCGACTACGACATCACGCGCCTCGAGCGCGACGAGACGAGAGTCTCCGGGCTCGTGGCCGGCGGAGCCGCCCCGCAGAAAGACCTCGATGCCATCCGCGACGAGCTCGCCTACTCCCGTCGCCGTCGCGAGCTGACGGCCGAGGGGCAGCGGCAGCAGTCGACCCAGCGCTCGTCGCAACTCAGCGACATGGGCGCGTCCGTCGGTCGGCTGCGCGAGAACCTAGCGTTGGTGCGGCGCTCGTCCTCGAACCTGACCGTCCGCTCCCCCGCAGACGGACAGATCTCGGCCGTCCAGGCGGAGGTCGGCGAGCTCAAGACGAGGGGCGCCCGCCTGGGCCAGATCGACGTCCTCGATGAGGTCAAGGTCCGCGCGCTCATCGACGAGCACTACCTGCCGCGTGTGGCGCCGGGCCAGCGGGCCACCGCCACCATCGGCGGCCAGGACTACACGCTCGAGATCCGCACGGTCTACCCCGAGGTCACCGCCGGCCGCTTCGAGGCCGAGCTCGTGTTCGTCGGCGACGCGCCCGATGCCCGTCGCGGCCAGTCGATCCGCCTGCGCCTGGAGCTCGGCGACCCCGAGACGGCGCGCTTGCTGGCCCGCGGCGGCTTCTACGGCGACACCGGCGGCCAGTGGGTCTACGTCCTGTCTCCCGACGAGACCGAGGCCGTCCGCCGCCCCGTCGAGATCGGCCGCCAGACGCCGCGCACCTTCGAGGTCCTGTCCGGCCTCGAGCGCGGCGAGCGCGTCGTGATCTCGTCCTACGCCAGCTTCGGCGACGCCGACCGACTCGTCCTCGAGTAGCCATGATGATCATGACTTGCGCGACCTCGAGGTCGGACAGAATGCTGAACCTCTCACCCTGTCCCTCTCCCACGGGGAGAGGAGACCTGACCTGCGACCTCGAGGATGGACTCGACTTCGAGGCCGCGAACGACAAACCCTGAACCGCCCGCCGACCTCGAGGACGACTCGGCCTCGACGCTAGACGCGACGAACCCTGAACTCCCACCCCTGAACCGCGCCTCCGCCCTCGAGACGTCCTCACCCCCTGACCCGAACCTCTCATCTCACCCACGACGTCCGCAAGGTCTACGCGACCGACGAAGTCGAGACCTCTGCCCTCAACGGCGTCTCGCTCTCCATCGCCAGCGGCGACTTCGTCGCCATCATGGGGCCGTCCGGCTGCGGCAAGTCCACGCTCCTGAACCTTCTCGGCCTGCTGGACCGGCCCTCGACGGGGTCGTACAAGCTGGGCGGCGAGGAGGTGGGCACCCTCACCGAGCGCGAGCGCGCCAAGCGCCGCCGCGGGACGCTCGGGTTCGTGTTCCAGAGCTTCAACCTGATCGACGAACTCACCGTCGCGGAGAACGTGGAGCTTCCGCTGCTCTACCTCAAGGCCTCGAAGGCCGAGCGCGAGCAGCGCACCGAGGCCGCCCTCGATCGCGTAGGCATGGCCCACCGCCGCAGCCACACGCCGCAGCAGCTCTCCGGCGGTCAGCAGCAGCGCGTCGCCATCGCCCGCGCCGTCGTGGCCGGCCCGTCGCTCCTGCTGGCCGATGAGCCGACGGGCAACCTGGACTCCAAGAACGGCGCGGCCGTGATGGACCTGCTGGCCGAGCTCAACGCCGCCGGCACCACCATCGTGATGGTGACTCACTCGCCGTCCGACGCCGAGTACGCGCAACGCGTCGTCAACCTGTTCGACGGGCGTGTGGTGAGCGAGCACGTGATGGCGGGCGAGGTCCATCCGCCGGACCCGGCCTCGAAGGGCGTGATGCCGACCTCCACCTAAGCCCCGCCTGCCGGCGGTGTGCGCTACCGCCTCCCTGCCCCAGATCCTATGTGGACCCACCACCTTCGCCTCGCCCTTCGCACCCTGAGCCGCGACAAGAGCAGCGCCGCCCTCGGCGGCTTGAGCCTTTCCGTCGCCATCGCGGCGTGTGTCTTGATCGCTCTCTTCGTCCGCGACGAACTGAGTTACGACCGGACGGTCCCCAACTCCGACCGGATCTCAGTGATCGGGTCCGAAGATGACTTTGCAGGCGAGCGGAGCACGAGCACCTCGACACCGAACCAACTCGCAGGAGCCTTGGTCGAGGACGCAGCCGTAGTGGAGGCGGCCACCATCACGACGATGAAGGGCCGCACGTACCCCGTCCTCGAGGACGGCGACGGCCCTGAGCAAGAGGTCCGCGCCATGTTCGCCGACTCGCTCTTCTTCGAGGTCTTCGCCTATCCCTTCGTTGCCGGCGACCCCGATACCGCCCTTGACGCGCCGGATGGCGCCGTCGTCACGGTCTCAACGGCGCGGCGGCTGTACGGGGTGACCGATCCAATCGGTCAGGATCTAACGATCGTGACTTGGGGCGACACCACCACGGCGACCATCAGAGGTGTGGTCGCCGACGTGCCAGAGCCCGCGAGCCTGACGTTCGACGCTGTTCTCGCGTTTGGTGGATGGCGCGCCAACAACCCTGGCGTCGGCACAGGGTGGGGCTCCCGGATGTTCAACACGTACGCGTTGCGCCGGTCAGGCACGTCAGCGACTGCGCTTCAGCGGTCGCTGGACGAACTGGGTGCCACGCACGGAGGCACGTACCTCGATGTGCCCCTTCGCGACTTCCGGCTCTCGGAGTTCTCCTACGTTGCTGAAGGGTTCGGGGGCGACGTGGTGTATATCCGCCTGTTCGCCGCCGTCGCCTTGCTGATCCTCGCGCTCGGCTCCATCAACTACATCAACCTCACGACGGCACGAGGCGCGCGCCGGTCCAAGGAGATCGGTGTCCGCAAGGTGCTCGGGTCTGGGCGCGGCGAACTCGTCCGGCAGTTCCTTGTCGAGTCGGTGATACTAGCCGTACTGGGAGCAGTCATCGGGGTAGCGCTGGCGGCCCTCTCGCTTCCTGCCTTCAACGCGACGTTCGCGAAGGAGCTGGCCCTCGGCGACCTCGATGCGCCCTTTCTCGTGGGGCTGATGGGTGGGGCAATGCTCATGGGACTTGTGGCTGGCCTGTATCCCGCCCTCTACCTGTCTCGCTTCGAGCCCACGCGCGTCCTGCGAGGAGCGGGCGCCTCAGCACAGGCCGGTGCCGCCGCCTTCCTCTCGCGAACGTGGCTCCAGCGTGGGCTGGTCGTGTTCCAGTTCGGCGCGGCCATCTTGCTTCTCGTAGGCACGGGCTCCGTCGTTCGCCAGCTTCAGTACGCCCAGACGGCTCCGCTCGGGTTCGAGCCCGCCGGGGTCGTCGCCGTACCGATGTCGGACCTCTCGATGGCTCGGCAGCCGGAGACAGTAAAGGCCGCCTTTCGTCGGAGTCCTGCAGTGATCGAGGTCGCCGGCGCCGATGCTGTACCGACAGCGTTCCGAATGGGCATGAACGTGGCGCCAGACCCGAAGCAGCCCGACCTCGAGGTCTCATACAAAGACGTCCCCGCCGACGCGGACTACGCCGAGGTGCTTGGCCTCGAGGTCGTCGCCGGCCGCTGGCCCGATCCGACCCGTCCGTCAGACATGACCGAGGGCGTTGTGATCAACGAGGCGTTCGTCGAGGAACTCGGGTGGCCCAGCGCAGACGCCGCCGTCGGGCGAGAGATCGGCGGTGGAGTGATCATCGGCGTGGTGAAAGACTTTCACTACGACTCGTTCCGGGAGCCTATCGGCGCCGTCCGAATGATGCCGGACCGGCTTCACGAGCACGAAATCGAGCGTGGGGAGACGGGGCCGACGTATCACGGGATGGTGGTCCGGTTCGCGCCGGGCCTCGAGGCCGAAGGGCTGGCCGACATCCGCGCAGCCTGGGCCGATCTCGCACCGGGCGCGTCGTTCGAGCCTCTCGTCCTCGAGGACGAGATCGCAGAGGTCTACGCCAACGAAACGCGGCTGGCGCAGACGTTCGGCTTGTTCGCCGCGATCGCCGTCTTGATTGCCATGTTTGGCTTGGTGGGCCTGGCGATGTACACCGCCGAGCGGCGAACGAAAGAGATCGGCATCCGAAAGGTGCTCGGCGCCAGCGTTAGCGGTTTGGTCGGTCTCCTGTCGCGGGAATATCTCGCCCTCGTTGCCGTCGCGGCGGTGCTGTCTGCGCCGGTCGCTGTGATGCTGGTCCAGCGGTGGCTGGAGGAGTTCGCCTATCACGCTCCGTTTAGCTCGCTCGTGCTGGTCGGAACTGCCGTGGCCGCTCTTGTGCTCGCGCTTGCATCGGTGGGTGTCCAGGCCCTCCGCGCCGCCCGGCGTGATCCCATTCACGCGCTTCGCTCCGAGTAACTCTCGTCCCCCGCTGTCGCTGTCCGCCAGCCACCCCCCCCACCCTCCCATGCTCCGCCACCACCTCCGCCTCTCCCTTCGCACTCTCGCACGCGACAAAGGAAGCGCAGCACTCGGCGGGCTGAGCTTGGCCGTCGCCATCGCGGCCTGCATCTTGATCGCGCTGTTCGTACGCGAGGAGCTGAGCTACGACCGCGCGCTCCCCAACTCCGACCGCATCTCCACCGTCGCGATGGAGATGCAATTCGGCGACGAGCGGGTGGCATTCGTCGCGACACCGGAGCCGTTGGCCGGCGCGCTCGTGGCGGAGGCCCCAGTCGTCGAGGCCGCGAGCGTCACCTACCACGGATCAGACGCGGCCCCCATCCTCGAGGCCGGGGGAACGGACATCGAGGACAACGTCCAGTTGTTGTACGCCGACCCGCTCTACTTCGACGTGTTCGACCACCCGGCCATTGCGGGCGACATCGGCACCGCCCTCGACAGTCCAGATGGAGCGGTCGTCACCGCCTCGACGGCGCAACGCCTGTTCGGGACGGACGCCCCGCTCGGGCAGACGCTGACCATTGCCTTGGGCGATACCTCCACGGTCACGGTCCGCGCCGTCGTCGCCGACCTACCGGAGCTGTCGAGCTTTCCATTCGAGGTCATCGCGTCGTTCGCGGGGTGGCGCGCGCGCAACTCGGATGTGAACGTAGGATGGGGAGCGGGCATCTTCCAGACGTACGTGCTCCGCGAAGCAGGAAGCGAGGCAGTCGCGGTCCAGCAGGCGCTTGACACCGTGGGGCCAGCCGAGGCGCGAGAGGAGCGGGCCTTCCTCAACGTTCCCATTCGGGACTACAGGCTCTCCGAGTTCTCGGAGGTCTCCGGCGGGTTCGGCGGGAGCCTGGTATTCGTCCGCCTGTTCGCGGCCGTTGCCGGGCTCATCCTGCTCCTGGGGTCCATCAACTATGTGAACCTGTCAACGGCGCGAGGGGCGCGGCGGGCGAAGGAGATTGGGGTGCGGAAGGCGCTGGGATCGGGGCGCGGCACGCTCGTCCGCCAGTTTCTTACCGAGTCGGTGCTGCTCGCCGGGATGGCAACGGTTGTGGGGTTGGCGGTGGCGGCGCTCGCGCTCCCCTTCTTCAACACGACCTTCGGGACCGACCTCGCCCTCGCCGACCTCGATGCCGGGTTCATGGTTGGGCTGGTGGCCTCCATCTTGATCGTGGGTGTGATCGCTGGGCTGTACCCGGCGTTTTATCTGTCGCGGTTCGATCCGGTCCGTGTGCTCCGGGGCGGGGCGGCGGAGACGGCGGGCGAGGCGTTTCTCGGGCGGACGTGGCTTCGTCGTGGGCTCGTCGTGTTTCAGTTCACGGCAGCCGTTCTGTTGCTCGTCGGGACCGGCGCCGTGGCTCGGCAACTCGACTACATCCAGTCGAAGCCCCTCGGCCTCGACCCAGAAGGGGTCGTCCACATTCCGATTACGGACTTCCCCCTGACCCAGCAGTCGGCGGTCGTGAAGGAGGCGTTCCTTCAGGTCCCCGAAGTCGTATCCGCAGCGGGCGCGTCATTTGTGCCGCCCAAATTCTACACCGGCACGCGAAAGACGCCCGACCCTGAGCGGCCCGACCTCGAGGTCGCCTACCAGGTGGTAGACGGCGACGCGGACTATGCCAGCACACTAGGACTTCAGGTCGCGGCAGGACGCTGGCTGCAAGACACAGCCGATGACGACGCGCGGGCCCTCGTGGTCAACGCGTCATTCGCGAATGAACTGGGGTGGACCCCAGAGAGCGCCGTCGGCCGCGAGGTGGCAATGGGTCCCGGTGGCTCGCTACAGGTGATTGTCGGTGTCGTGGAGGACTTCCATTTCAGCTCGCTCCGCGAGTCGATCGGGCCGGTCGCGATCGGGCCTGCCCGCGCTGACGGACTTCCAAACGCGAGCGGGGACGGGACGAACTATCCTGGGATCACCGTTCGGTTCGCCCCCGGTCAGCAGGCCGAGGGCATGGATGCCCTCCGCGCGACGTGGGCCGACCTTGCCGGTGACGCTCCATTCCGGCCTCTTGTCATCGCCGACGACTTCGCCGAACTCTCGGCCAACGAGGCGCGCCTCGCGCGGACGTTCGGGCTGTTCGCGCTCATCGCCGTCTTGATCGCGGCGTTTGGCTTGATCGGACTGGCGACGTACACCGCTGAGAGACGGACGAAAGAGATCGGCATTCGAAAGGTGCTCGGCGCCAGCGTCGGCGGGCTGGTGGGACTTCTGTCGCTGGAATACCTCGCGCTCGTCGCTGTCGCCGCTGTCCTGGCGGCGCCGGTCTCGGTGATACTGGTTCAGCGGTGGTTGGAGGGCTTCGCCTACTACGCGCCGTTCAGCCCGCTCCTGCTCGTGGGCGCCGCTGCCGCCTCGCTCCTTCTGGCGCTGGCGTCCGTAGGCGTGCAGGCCGTCCGGGCTGCACAGCGAGACCCGGTCCGCGCGCTTCGCTCCGAGTGATGCTCTGTGCGCTGGCGCACGACGGTGTGCGCTGGCGCACACCCCTGCCAGCCAAACAGCGCGATACGAGCCGTTGGCAGTGCTGGATCGGCTCTTGCAGGTCCCTTCGTCACCTTTACTCCTCCTCGCTATGCGTGCTCTCCTGCTTGCCCTCCTCGTTTCCACCGCTGTCACGGCACAGACCGAGTCCGTCGTCCTCACGGCCACGCCCGACGGCACTTACTCCATGATGGCTGCCTCCGACGAGCCGGTTGGCGATGTCTCCGCGGCCCTCATTCGAAAGACGGACTCCGGTGCGTGGCAGCTCCGGACGCTCTCGCCGGGCGACGTGCCCTCCGAGATTGCCGTGCGTCCGCTCTCGAACGGTCTCATGTCTAGGCTTCAGGAGCAGACGTCTCGCCTCCGAGAGCAGGCCGTCCGCCTTCGGCAGGACATCGGCTCGTCGGAGATGCGGTTCGAGACGCGCCGTTCGTACAGCGCGCCCTCATCGCGCGTCCGGTACACGGTCTGGTTCAGCCGCCTCCCCGCCGACGCCGTACCCGCGCTCCTGATCGACCTCGAGGCCGAGGCGCCGTTCACCAACGCAGACGTCCAGATCGGCGACGAGACGGCCGAGGTCGAGCTCTCGTTCTCGTTCTCCTCTGTCGAAGCCTGGACTGAGTGGACCGAGCAGGCCGGCTTGGATCAGCGCTTCGCGCAAGATCGCAACGTCCTCATGCGCACCAACGTCGAGGTCATCCGTCCCATGCGCTTCAGTCTCGGTGACGCGCTTCACGGCGAGATCATCGACGAGGAGATTATCGACCTCGAGGGCGAGTCCATGGACGTCATCGGTGACGGCGAGATCATCGACGACCTCGACTTCGACGGTGAGTCCATCGACGTCATTGGGGACGGCGAGATCATCGACGAGATCGACTAATCCTGCTGCGTCTCTGTCCTCGAGGTACGTCGCGACCTCGAGGACGAGCCGCGATTCCGGCGTCTCGTGCGAGCGTCTCGCCACGGCCCTCGATGCGTTCGTCCTCGAGGCCGGAGCCGACCTCGAGGGCGAGAGCTCTAACCCAATGACGTGGCCCGTCTGGTCGCGCTGATCAACTCCCTTTCCCGACATGGTCCGGCACTACCTCACCGTCGCGCTCCGCGCGCTCCGTCGCCACCCCGGCTACGCGCTGCTCAACATCGCAGGGCTGGCGGTCGGGGTGGCGTGCTGCCTGTTCCTGCTGCTGTTCGTGCAGGACGAGCTGAGCTACGACCGCTACCACGACGACGCCGAGCAGGTCTTCCGCATCCACGCCGAGTTCGACGACCGGGAGATCGCGCTCACGCCCCCGATGGTCGCGAGTCTCCTCGAAGCCGAGCTGCCCGCCGTCGAGGTCGCGACGCGGCTCGATGAGCGGGGCGGGCTGGTACGGGTGGACGGACAGGCGTTCGAGGGAGACGCCTTCTACGCGGCCACACCGAGCTTCTTCGAGGTTCTCACCCACACGTTTGTCGCCGGTGACCCTGCGACGGCGCTCGCGCGACCCAACACTGTCGTGCTGACGGCCTCGACGGCCCAGCGCTACTTCGGCGACGCCAACCCCATCGGGCGGATCATCTCGCGCAACGACGCTCAAGACCTGGAAGTCACGGGCGTCATCGAGGACGTGCCGTCAGCCTCCCACTACCAGTTTGACCTCGTCGCCTCGATGGCGCCATTCGACGGCGACCCCGTCTGGAGCAACGCAAACGACTACACCTACGTCCGTACCCGAGACGTCGCCTCGGCCTCGGCCCTCCAGGGCCAGCTCACCGCGCTGATCGCCCGTCTCGAGGCCGACGAGCAGTACCCCTGGACGCTGCTCGCCATGCCCCTCACGGACATCCACCTCCACTCGACCGCCGAGTACGAGATGGACGCTGGAGGCAGCATCACCGTTGTCTACGGTTTCGCGACGGTGGCGCTTCTGATCTTGCTCATCGCCTGTATCAACTACATGAACCTCGCGACAGCGCGGGCGGCGCAGCGGGCCGAGGAGGTGGGTCTGAGAAAGTCGCTGGGCGCCCATCGCGGCCAGCTCATCGCACAGTTCTACGGCGAGTCGGCGCTGCTGACGCTGGGCGGGATCGTACTAGCGCTCACGCTGCTAGGACTCGGAATGCCATGGTTCAACGACCTGAGTGGGAAGTCACTGACGCTCGGAGGTGTGGCGGATCCCGTTATCCTCGCGCTCCTCGCCGGGATCTTCGCTCTCGTCAGCGTGGTGGCGGGGAGCTACCCCGCGTTTCACCTGTCGGGATTCGATCCGGTGCGCGCGCTGCGCGGCGCGACATCGCCTGGAAGCGGCCCGTCGCGGTTGCGGCAGGGCTTGGTGGTGCTTCAGTTCGGCATCTCGGCGGTGCTCATCGCGGGCACGCTCGTCGTCTTGAGCCAGCTCCGATACCTCTCCGAGCAGGACCTTGGCTTCGACAAGGAGCACGTCGTTGTGCTGCCCCTCGCGGACGCCACGCTTCAGCAGGCGTATCCCGCAATGGAGGAGGCCATTCGCCAGAGCCCGAACGTGGTCTCTGTGGCCGCCGTCAACCAGATTCCGGGTGAGCTTGGCTGGACCTCGCAGATGCAGCGGAGCCCAAGCGACGACCCGGAGGCTTTTTTCTACGTCAAGGGCATGCCCGCCGATGCCGCGGTGGCCGATGCTCTCGACCTCGAGGTCGTGGCCGGAGAGGCGTTCCCGGCGTCGATCTCGGCACCGGACTCGACCAACTTTCAGTTCCTCATCAACGAGTCGGCCGCCCGCCAGCTGGGCTGGACCCCCGAGGAGGCCGTCGGGCAGACGGTGCGGGTGGACAGCCGCCGCGGCGAGGTGCGTGGCGTCTTGGGAGACTTCCACTTCCAGTCGATGCACGCCGCCATTGAGCCGCTGGCCATCTGGTACGAGCCCGACGCGGTCTACAACCTCACCGCGCGCCTGGCGCCAGGTCAGACGGAGGCCGGCATGGACGACCTCGAGGCCGTCTGGGGACAGTTCGCCTCGCACCGGCCCTTCTCCTATCGCTTCATGGACGACGTCTACGACGGCTTGTACCGAAGCGAGCAGCGGTTGGGCCAGATCGTGAGCGTATTCGCCTTCCTCGCCATTTTCGTCGCCTGCCTCGGCCTGTTTGGCCTGGCGGCCTTCACGGCGCAGCAGCGGACCAAGGAGATCGGCGTCCGCAAGGTGCTCGGCGCGACGGTCCTCAACCTGGTGGCGCTGCTGACGAAGGACTTCGTGGTGCTGGTCGCGGTTGCCTTCGTCGTCGCGGTGCCGCTGACGTGGATCGGGGTGTCGCGCTGGCTGGACGGCTTCGCGTACCACATCGTCCTCGGACCGGTGCCGTTCCTCGCCGCCGGCACGTTGCTGCTCGTGATCGCGCTCGCGACGGTGAGCACGCAGGCCCTCCGCGCCGCCACCGCTGACCCCGTCCGCGCCCTTCGCTCCGACTGACCCGACCTCGAGGGCGACACTCGCCCTCGAGGACGCGACAGACTTCTCTATCTGTGCCATGTTTTTCCCCTCTCTCCGTCTCGCCCTTCGTCGCCTCGTCCGCCGCCCCGGTACGACCGCCGTCCATGTGGGCGGGCTCGCCGTCGGGCTCGCGTGCTGCTTCCTCGCACTGCTCTATGTGGCGGACGAGCAGAGTTACGATCGCTTTCACGAGGACGCCGAGCGGATTGTCACCGTCCAGCAGGAGATGCACTTCGGAGACCAGACCATGCGGCTCCACGTCGCCGGTGAGAAAACCGTCGAGGCTCTGCGCACCGGCACGTCGGGCGTCGTGGCGGTAGCAACTACAATGGCGGAGACGGGCCTGGTGCGGCGGCCCGACCAGCCTGAGGGCCTCCCAGTCGAGAATCTCCGCTTCGCCGACGCCTCGTTCTTTGACGTGTTCACGTTCCCACTCGAGGCCGGCAACCCTAAAACGGTGCTCTCTGCGCCCAACCAGGCGGTCTTGACCGAGGACCTGGCTCAGACGCTGTTCGGGACCGCGAACGTCGTTGGAGAGCAGGTGTCCGTTGAGCGGACCGGGTTCGGCCTGACGGACCCCGACCCCATCGAGCTAACGATCACAGGTGTCGCCGAGACGCCGCCGGTCGCTTCGACGCTCCCGTTCGAGATGTTGATCTCGGGCACCACGCCGCTCGCCACCTTCGACGGCCCAGCGCCTGCGCTCGGAGGCGGCCACCCGACCTACGTGCGCCTCTCGTCGCTGGCCGATACCGTCGGTGCGCACGCCGCCATCGAGGCCGCGCTCGCATCCGGCGAGGCCGAGGACTTTGGGCCTGAGACGACTGTCCACCTGCCGCTGCTAGTGGACCAGCACTTCGATGGCTATTCCCAGGGAATGGCGGGTAAGCCGATGTACTTGCTACTGTTCTCGGCAGTGGCGGCGCTGATCCTGCTGCTGGCATGCATCAACTACGCGAATCTGGCGACGGCGCTCGCCACCCAGCGCGCCACCGAAGTCGGCGTACGGAAGGCACTCGGGGCAGGGCAGTCGCAACTCAGTGTCCAGTTTCTGGCTGAGGCACTGTTGCTCGCCGTTGCCGCGGGTGCGGTGGCGCTCACGCTGACGGCGCTTGTACTTCCGTCCTTCAACGGCTTTTTTGGCAAGGGCGTCTCGCTGGCCGCCGTGCCACTGCCGATGGCTCTAGCAATGGCGGGCGTCATCGCGCTGGCAGGCTTGCTCGCGGGGACGTACCCCGCGCTCGTGCTGGCCCGCTTCCAGCCCGTCCGCGCACTCTCCGGGCTTGGGTCGTCGGGTCGTAGCGGGACGTTCGTCCGGCGCGGGCTGGTGGTGTT
Source organism: Rubricoccaceae bacterium (assembly GCA_963832985.1). Lineage (GTDB taxonomy): Bacteria > Bacteroidota > Rhodothermia > Rhodothermales > Rubricoccaceae > Rubrivirga. Next base: position 546,516 of record CAWHWG010000006.1, on the reverse strand, counting down.
CCAGTTTGCCGTGACGTGCGTCCTGCTGGGTGGGACGCTTCTCGTCGCCGGGCAACTCTCGTCAGTCCGCTCGCGCGACCTCGGCTTCCAGGGCGACCAAGTGGTTGTGCTGGGCCTCCAGGGCGAGGGGCTCGGCAGCCAGCGCGCCGTCCTCGAACAGGCTATGGAGGGAGTTCCGGGTGTCGTCCGCGCCAGCGTCGCCTCAACCACCCCTGGCGGCCCACGGATGTCGATAACGGGCTCGGCTGGGGCCGATGAGTCGGAGGATGACTTTCCTCTTGAATACGTCCAGGCCGACGCCGATTTTCAAGCAGCGCTAGGCCTTCGCATGGCTGCCGGAGCGTGGTACGCCGATGACGACGTTGACGCGGTGATCTACAACGAGGCTGCCGCCCGCAAGATGGGGCTGATGACAACAGACCCGTCAGAGGCCGTTGGCCAGACTGTGGGCGAAAGAGAGGTGGTCGGCGTCGTCCGCGACTTCCACTTCGCGGGTCTGCGCGCGGAGATCAAACCGACGATGTTCGTGCCCGTGGACACATTCATGAACACGACTCGGCTCGCCGTCCAAATCGACGCTGAGCAGGCGGGCTCGGCGCTCAGTGCGATGCGGCGGGCATGGGAGCGGACGGTCCCCGAGTACCCCTTCGAGCCAGAGTTTGTGAAGGACCAGTTCGCCGAGCAACTCCGTGAGGATCGTGAGCTCGGCCAGCTTTTCGGCGTTTTTGCGGGGATTGCTGTTGTTCTCGCCTGCATGGGCGTCTTTGGGTTGGCTGCGCACGAGGCCGAGCGGCGGACGAAGGAGATCGGCATTCGCAAGGTGCTCGGGGCGACGGTGGCCGGGCTGGTGGCTCGGCTCTCGGGTGAGTTTGTCCGGTTGGTCGTGATCGCGCTCGTGATCGCGGTCCCCATCACCGTGCTTCTGGCGCGGCGCTGGCTCGAGGACTTCGCGTATCCAGCACCGCTGGCGGCCGGGCCGTTCGTGCTCGTGGCCGTCGGTGTGCTGGTCCTCGCACTGCTGGCCGCTGGCGTCCACGCCGTCCGCGCCGCCACCGCCGACCCGATCCGCGCGCTCCGCTCCGACTGACGCAACCTCGAGGACGGTCCGCCACTGCTTGATGCAACGGGGCACAGTCCACTGTTGCGTCCTCGAGGACGATCCGACCTCGAGGGCGATGGCAGCATTGGGTTCATGGGGCACGGCACGACGTGCCCAGGGTGACCCGCCCTCGAGGGCGCAGACCCGACCTCGAGGCCGCAGACCGACGAACCCAGGGCGAACCATGAACCTGGCCTCGACCTCGAGGCCAAGCGACTGTGCGGTGCCGCCCGCCAGGTGTGCGCGTGCGCACAGCGAGACGCGCCCGTGGCGTTCTCAGTGCACGTTTTGGGGATGGCACGGCGCTTGGCGGTCGGCGCATAAGTCTCTTGAATCAACGACGTGTCTCTAGCCTCTTCTCCGATGCTCGCCAACATTATCCGTGTCGCCTTTCGCTCCCTTCTTCGGAACCGAGGCTTCGCAATTCTGAACGTGGTTGGACTCTCGTTCGGCGTGTCGTGCGTGATCCTGATCGCGCTCTACATCCAGGACGAACGCGCCTTCGACGCGTTCAACGAGCGCGGAGAACAGGTCGTCCGCATCGACATCGACACCATCACGAATGGTGTGACAGAGGAGTCCGGTCGGACGCCGGGCATCCTTGCGCCATCGCTCGCGTCCTCAATGCCTGAGGTGGAGACGGCCATTCGGCTTGGAAACGCGGATCCGGTGCTCCGCGCCAACGGCGAGCCCTTCGAGGCCGAGGAACTGCTTCTCGCCGATCCAGAGGTGTTCGACGTGTTCACGCTCCCCTTCCTCTCCGGCGATCCCTCGACGGCGCTTGTGGAGCCCGGCAGCATCGTTCTGAGCGAAACCCTGGCGGCGAAGCTCTTCGGCGATGGTCCCGCGCTCGGTCAAACGCTCGGCTGGAAGGAGAGGCCACTCACGGTGACGGGCGTGATGGAGGACCTGCCGCGCCAGTCCCACCTCGAGTTCGACGGCCTGGTCTCTCTCTCGAGCGCCGAGGACCCGGGCTGGTTCTACGGCAACTGGTTCGCGGTCGCCTTTGCCACGTACGCGGTATTGAGTGACGGGACGGATGCCGAAACCTTCGAGGCGCGCTTGCCAAGCTTCGTGGACGCCATCGCCGGCGACGCCATGGCGGACGAAGGCGTGTCGCTCGCGCTTCATGCCACGCCTCTGCCAGACCTGTATCTCACCGCAACCCGAGGCATGGGCACCTTCGGCAGCCAGACGACACTCGGTATCCTGGCTCTGGTCGCGCTCTTCGTTTTGCTCATCGCGGCCGTCAACTTTACCAACCTCGCGACGGCACGGTCGCTTGACCGAGCGCGGGAGGTGGGTGTTCGCAAGACCCTCGGCGCAGACCGCATGGGATTGGCGGCACAGTTCCTCGCGGAAGCCCTCGTCCTGAGTGCCGTGGCGACCGTTCTCGCGGTGGTTGTCGCGCAACTCGCCCTCCCGGCATTCCGGGAGATCTCCGGCAAGCCACTTGCGCTCCTCGACCTGGGTGTCGGGTGGGGAGGCGTTCTCGGCTTGGTCGTCGTCACAGGCTTGCTCGCCGGATCCTACCCCGCGTTCGTGCTCAGCGGCTTCAACCCGGCGCAAGTCCTCAAGGGTCGGTTCTCTGGCGGGACCCAGGGACAGGCACTGCGCCAGGGACTCGTGGTGGTTCAGTTTGGCATCTCCGTGGCTTTGATTGCCGCTACGGTGATCGTCTTCTCGCAGCTGCGTCACATGCAGTCGCAAGATCTGGGCATGGACCTCGGCGGCGAGACGTCGCAGCTGGTCGTCGTGCCGTTCATGGGAGACTCGACCGTCGTCGAGCAACTCTCGCAGATGCGCTCCCGCCTTCGTGACATCCCTGGTGTCGACGGGGCTGCGACCTCTCTCTCCGCCCCTACCTACGGCGTCTACTCCGGTGGAGGCACTATCGAGACGCCAAGCGGCAGCCCCAGCGAGGAGATCAGTGCCACTATGGTTCTGGCCGATACCTCCTACATCAGCGTCTACGGCCACACGATGATCGCCGGTCGCAGACCGAAGGGATTGCCAGCAGGAGTGCCGCCGGAGAGTCCGCGCGAGTATGTGCTGAGCGAGTCCGCCGTTCGGGAGGTGGGGTACACCTCGCCGGATGAGATTCTAGGCAAGCCCGCGGCCTTCTGGGGAATCGACGGCACGGTCGTCGGAGTGATCGCGGACCTTCACGTCGAAGGGCTCCAGAGCGAAGTCCAACCGCTGGCCATGATGGCGGATAACGAGGGCGACCTCATCCCGCCCAACGTGTTCACGCTCCGCGTGCGGACGGCCAACATGCCGTCGACGCTGTCTCAGGTGGAGGCGTTGTGGGCCGATGCTGTTCCGGCACGTCCGTTCTCGTACTCGTTCCTCGACGAGGACTTCGCGGAGCAGTACGTCGCGGAGCAACGGTTCGGACAGCTGTTCGGCTTGTTCTCGGGCCTGGCCATCGCCATCGCCTGCCTCGGCCTCTTCGGGCTGGCGGCTCACTCGGCGGCCTCGAGGACGAAAGAGATCGGCGTCCGTCGTGTGCTCGGCGCCACCATCGCGCAGGTCGTGGTGCTGCTCACTCGCAACGTGGTCATCCTGGTCGCGGTGGGCGTTGCGATCGCGGTCCCGGTCGTGATGGTCGGGATGTCGCGTTGGCTTGACACCTTCGCGTACCGCATCGAGGTCGGCTGGATGCCCCTCGTGCTCGCGAGCGGGCTCGTGCTGCTCATCGCCGTGGCGACGGTCGGAGGCCATGCCCTCCGTGCGGCCGCCGCCGACCCCGTTCGCGCCCTCCGCTCTGACTGATCCGCCCTCGAGGGCGCTGCCCGTCTATTCCATGCTGAAGAACTACATCGTCGTCGCCCTGCGAGCGCTGCGTCGCCAGCCGGGCTTCGCGGCCGTCAACATCGTTGGGCTCGCGCTCGCGCTCGCGCTGTGCGTCCTGATCTACCAGTACGTCCTCGACGAGGCCGGCTTCGATGCCTTCCACGCGAACGGCGACCGGATCGTGCGCGTGGTCGCGGAGACCTACACCGACGGCGGGGAGACCGAGAACGCGTCGGCCCTCACGCCGATGGTCATGGGGCCCACGTTCGCCGCCGAGATGCCTGACGTCGAGGCGTCGGTGCGCTTCCGCCAGTCGCGCATCCTGACGCGCCGCGGCCTCGAGGACGACGGTGAGGCGCAAGATCGGACCGTGCTGTTCGCGGACCCGAGCCTGTTCGACGTGTTCTCGTTCGACCTCGAGGCCGGCGACGCCGAGACTGCACTGTCGCGGCCCGACGGCGTGGTGCTGAGCGCCGAGACGGCCGCCGAGTTGTTCGGAGAGAGCAACGCGATGGGCGAGACCCTCGAGATCCGGACGCGCGAGGGCTACCAGACGGTCACCGTCGTGGGCGTCACGGCGCCTGTGCCTGCCAACTCGAGCATTTCGTTCGACATCCTGGCTCCGCTCACGTCCGCGTCCGTGTACCAACCGTCGGTCGTCGACCTCGAGGACGACTGGAACAAGTCGAGCCTCTTTACCTACGCCCTGCTGCGTCCCGGCGCCGACCTCGAGGCCGCGAGTCGCGCCGCCACCTCGGTCCGCGCGACGCGCATGGGAGACGGCAACCAGGCCTCGAGCTCGGGCGTCCGGTTTCAGCCGCTCGCGGAGGTCCACCGGGATGTCCGCGTCGAGAACGGTATGACGCCGCCGAGCAACCCGCGCTACAGCCTGGTGCTGGCTGGGATCGCGATCGCGGTGCTGCTGATCGCGTGTATCAACTTCGTGACTCTCGCGCTGAGCCGGACGGTGCGTCGAGGACGCGAAGTGGGCGTTCGGAAGGCTATCGGGGCCGACCGGGGGCAGATCGCGCGGCAGTTCATGGCCGAGGCCAGCCTGCTCTGCGCGACCGCGTTTGCGGTCGGGTTGGGCGTGTCGCATCTCTCGCTCCCGATGTTCAACGAGATGGTCGGGAAGTCGCTCGAGATCGTGTACGATGTCCCCTCGCTCGCAGCCTTCGCGGTCCTGTTCGTGGCGGCAACGCTGGGCGCGGGCGGATACCCGGCCCTGCTCCTCGCGCGCCTCTCGCCGGTGATGGCGCTCCGCGCGCGCCGCACGGTCAACACATCGGGGCGGCTGTCTCAGACGCTGGTCGTGGCGCAGTTTGCGCTCACCATCGTGTTTGTCGTCGGCGCAATTGGGATGGCGCGGCAGATGAGCTACATCCAGACCAAGAGCTTGGGCTACAACCACGAACAGCTGGTCTCCATTCACACGGGCGGTCTCGATGGCGCGCTCGTGCTGGAGCGCCTTCGCAACCAGCTCGACTCGAGGGCGGACGTGCGCGGCCTGACGGGCGTCGACATGATGTTCACCAGCGGCCAGAGCGTGTTCGGCTGGTCGCATGAGGAGCGCACGATCCGTGCGCAGGCGTACACGGTGGACCCGCAGTTCCTCGACGTGCTCGAAATCGAGGTCGCCGATGGACGCGGCTTCGAGGCCGGACGCCTCGCCGACCAGGACGACGCGGTTGTGATCAACCAGGCGCTCGCGCGAGAATACGGCTGGACCGACCCGATCGGGCAGACGCTCGACGGGCTCAACCCCGACGAGCCGAGGACGGTAATTGGTGTCGTGGAGGACTTTCACTTCCGGTCGCTCCACGAGCCCATCGAGCCGGTCATGATGCGCGTCCGGTCGGCATGGCCAATGGACTATGTGCTCGTGCGCTTGGCGCCAGGCGACATCCCGACCAGCCTGGACGCCGTCAAAACCGCCTGGGCCTCGGCGGCTCCTGACATTCCGTTCGATTACACCTTTGTCGATGACGCGCTGGGCCGTCAGTACCGCGCCGAGCAGCGGTGGAGCCAGGTGGTGAACGCCTCGGCAGGCCTCGCCATCCTGATCGCATGCTTCGGTCTGATTGGGCTGGTCGCGTTCACCGTCGAGCAGCGGCGCAAGGAGGTCGGCATTCGGAAGTCCATCGGGGCCACCGACGTGCAACTGACCGTTTTGCTGTCGCGCGACTTCCTGCGGCTGGTCCTGGTCGGGTTTGTGATCGCGGCACCCATCGCGGCCGTGGCAATGCGACGCTGGCTCGAGGCCTTCGAATACCGCGTCGACATCGGCGCCACTCCGTTCGTGATCGCCGGCGCGCTCCTCCTCGGCATCGTGGCGCTCACCGTCGGTGCCCAGGCTGCACGCGCCGCCACCGCCGATCCCGTCCGCGCGCTCCGCTCCGACTGATCCGTCCTCGAGGTCGGGCAGCGAGGAGTCCAGAATCGGCAAGGGACACGCGCCCTCGAGGGCGAAGCGCCGTCGCGTGCAACGGTGGGTCTCTCTCGCCGTCTCGAGGACGACGGTCGGCCTCGAGGCCGAGTTCGGTCAGCCGCGGACAGAGGGCGCCCTCGAGGCCGAATCCGTCGGCGACTGTGCGGTGCCGCTCGCCAGGTGTGCGCGACCGCACAGCGGGACCTGCCTCTAAGGGCTCTGGCGCCAGTATTCGGGGATGGCATAACCCTTGGTCTCCGGCCCGTGTGCCTTCCAACCAGGCTGTCCTCAACCCTCGACCTGATGCTCTCGAACATCTTCCGCATCGCGTTTCGCAGCCTGCGGCACAACCGGGGCTTCGCACTTCTCAATGTCGGCGGCCTCGCGCTCGGCATGGCGTGCGTCATCCTGATCGCGCTCTTCGCACGCGACGAGACGCAGTTCGACGCCTTCCACGCCAACGCAGACCGCATCGTACGGGTCGACGTGGACTTCGTCACCGGCCAGGAAGTGGAGCTCATGACTCGTACGCCGGGGCTTTTGGCGCCCGCGCTCGCCGCGTCCGTGCCCGAGGTAGAGACGGCGATACGGTTGCTGCCTGGTGAGCCCATCTTTCAGGTAGGGGAGGACGCGTTCGAGCCTGGCCAGATCTACTACACCGACCCTGAGGCTCTGGACGTGTTCACATTCCCTCTGGTCGCCGGTAACCGAGCGACGGCCCTCGACGAGCCCGGCCAGATCGTCCTCGATGAGGCGCTCGCCCGTACGCTGTTTGGCCGAACCGATGTCGTGGGCGAAACGCTGGCCTCCGGCGATGAGACCTGGACGGTCACCGGCGTCATGGAAGACGTGCCTGCGCAATCTCACCTCCAATTTCGAGCCCTCGCTTCGCTCTCCACTCTGGAAGATCCAGGATGGTTCTACACCAACTGGCGGTCGGTCAACTTCTTGACCTACGCGCTGCTGCGTGAGGACGCCAGCCTCGAGGCCTTTCGTGCCACGCTCCCAGCATTAATCCAGGCGGAGACTGGAGAGGAGATGGCTGAGGTCGAGTACGATCTCTCCCTGAGCGCCACGCCTCTGATGGACCTCTACCTCCGGTCCGGCCGGGTCGCCGGCGACGTACAGGGAAGCCTCCAAATCCTGTCTGTTCTTGGCGCCATCGCACTGTTCGTCTTGCTGATCGCGGGCGTCAACTTTACCAACCTCGCGACGGCCCGGTCGATGGACCGGGCGCGGGAGGTCGGTGTGCGCAAGACGCTCGGCGCGGCGCGCTCGGCCCTCGCGGTCCAATTCTTGACCGAAGCCGTCGTGCTGTGCGTGATCGCATTTGTGCTTGGGCTCGGGATCGCGATGTTGGCGCTCCCCGGCTTCGAGAGCCTCACCGGCAAGGCCCTCGCCCTCTCTGATCTCGGTGTGTGGATGGTCGGGCTCGCTGGTCTCGCCATCGTCGTTGGAGTTCTGGCAGGGGCATACCCGGCGCTCGTGCTGAGCGGGTTCCGCCCCGCTGAGGTACTCAAGGGCCGGTTCTCGACCAGCGCCAGAGGCTCCGCGCTGCGTCGCACGCTCGTCGCGGTGCAGTTCACGGTCTCGATTGCCCTCATCGCCGCCACCGTCGTCGTGTTCGGCCAGATCGACCACATGCAATCGCGCGATCTCGGTCTCGACCTCGGCGGAGAAGACAGCCAACTCCTCGTCCTGCCTTTCGGAGGCGGCGATGCCCTAAAGCCCTTCGGAGACGATGCCGCGAGTTCCCTCGCTGAGGTTAAGCGTCAGCTCCTCGTCGTCCCGGGCGTCTCAGGCGTCACGTCATCTATCTCAGCCCCCACCGGAGGGCAGCCGGGAGCAGGTGGTACGCTCGAACAAGCCTCTGGCGAGACGAGCGAGTTCAGTGTGACGATGTATCTGGTGGACTCCAGCTTCGTGGACGTGTACGGTCTGGACCTTCTCGCCGGATTGGCCCCCGGTGCTGCGATGCTCTCCGACTCCTCCGCGGCCTACGTCCTCAACGAGACCGCCGTCCGCGATGCGGGCTTCGCCACTCCAGGAGCCGCTCTCGGTGCACGCGCCAACTTCTGGGGCTACGACGGAGAGGTGGTAGGCGTCGTGCGTGACTTCCACGTCCAGGGACTCCAGTCGGCCGTTGAGCCTCTGGCGCTGTTGGCGACGCCGATGTTCCAGAACGTGCTCACGCTCCGCGTCCAGACCGCGGACATGCCCGAGACTCTCTCGGTTCTTGGAACCCTTTGGGCCGACCTCGTGCCTTCGCGTCCGTTCTCCTACACCTTCCTGGATGAGGACTTCGGTGCGCAGTACGCCGCCGAGCAGCGCTTCAGTCGTGTGCTTGGCGTGCTTGCGGCCCTCGCCATCGTCATCGCGTGCATGGGGCTCTTCGGGCTTGCAGCCTACGAGGTCTCCCTGCGCTCCAAGGAGATCGGCGTGCGGCGGGTTCTGGGCGCGACGGTTGGGCAGATCGTGGTGTTGCTGAGCCAAAACGTCGTGGCCCTCGTTGCGGTCGGCGCGGTGGTCTCCATTCCACTCGTGATGCTCGGCATGTCGCGCTGGCTCGACGGCTTCGCGTACCGCATCGAGGTCGGCTGGATGCCTCTAGCGCTGGCGGGGAGCCTCGTGCTGCTGATCGCCCTTCTGACCGTCGGAGGTCACGCCCTCCGTGCGGCCACCGCCGACCCGGTCCGTGCTCTCCGCTCCGACTGAATCGACCTCGAGGGCGACCTCCCTGATATGCTCAAGACCTATCTGCTTCTCGGCTTTCGCAACCTGAAGAAGAACAAGGTGGCGTCGCTGATCAACCTCGTGGGGTTGTCCGCCGCGGTGGCGTGCGCGATCACGATGTTCCTGCTGCTGGACGTCATCAACACCAACGATGACTTCCACGCCAACGGCGACCGGCTCTTCTTGGTCGGGCACGTCGAAGCGGACGAGCAGTTGCGCTGGGGCACGGCCCCGGTTCCCCTCGGGCCCGCCCTCGAGGCCGACCTCCCGCAGGTTGAGCGCGCCGTGCGCGTCGCTCGCTACCCGGCACGGGTTCGGGCCGGTGGCGACGCGTTCTATGAGGCCGTCGCGTTCGCAGACGAGGGGTTCTTCGAGACGCTGACGTTCCCTCTGCTCCAGGGGCAGGGCACGGCCTTGGCCGATCCGAACGCAGTGATCCTCAGTTCGGAGATGGCCACCAAGTACTTCGGGAGCCGCGACCCGATGGGGCAGCCGCTCTCGGTCGCCTTCGAGGACGCCCCCGGAGGATCGAGCGCAGATCGGACGCTGACGGTGGCGGGCGTCGCGGCGCCGTTCCCCCGCAGTGCCAGCTTCCGGTTCGACCTGTTGGTCGGATACGAGACGCAGCGCACCGCCGGGCTGGGCGACCTCGAGGACTGGAGTTCGTTCACGGAGGCCACCTTCCTGAAGCTCCGCCAGCCCAAAGACGCGCCCTTTGTCGCGGCTGAGATGGACCGCTACGTGTCGGTGCAGAACGCCGCCGACGAGGACGTTCAGGCGCAGTCGTTCTTCCTCGACAGCGTCCAGAATCCGGACTGGCTGACGGCCTGGACCATCGAGGACCGCGCCATGCAGGAGCCGCTGCTGTGGGAGTCGCTGATGTTTGGCCTAATCGCCGTGTTGATGCTGCTGGTCGCGTGCTTCAACTACATCACGATCTCGCTGGGGACCGCCGTCCACCGGCTCAAGGAGATCGGCATCCGCAAGACGGTTGGGGCCGAGCGCAAGCAGCTCATCTCACAGTTCTTGACGGAGAACCTGGTGCTGTGCTTTCTGGCGTTGCTGGGTGGGATCCTGCTGGCGTGGACGGTGACGCTTCCGTTCATGAACGCGCGCCTCGCGCGGCCCATCCCCCTCGACTTCCTGGGCAACGTGGAGTTCTGGGCCTTCCTGACGGTGCTCCTCGCCTTCATTGGCTTGGTCTCCGGGGCCTACCCGTCGTTTTACATCTCGGCGTTCCGCCCCATTGAGATCCTTCAGGGCAAGCTGAAGCTGGCGGAGAAGAAGGGCCTCACCCGCACGCTGACCACCGTGCAGTTCGTGCTGGCCCTCGTCACGATCTGCCTCGCCACGTTCACCTCATCACTGGACGACAAGCTTCTCGGCGGCGACTGGGGCTACGACCCGGCGGGCTTGCTAGTGGTCCCGACCGGGAGCCCAGATCAGTACGCGTGGCTCGAGCGGGAGGCAGGACAGCTCGGCCAGATCAGTAGCGTGGCGGGCGCCGCAGACCCACTGGGCGCCTCGCGGCGGCGTGTCGACCTCGAGGCCGGAGACGCGGACCAGGAGGTCTACTACTTCGGCGTCGGGCCGGAGTACCTGGCGACCCTGGGCCTCGAGGCGACGGCCGGGCGGTCGTTCGGCGCGTCGTTCGGCGCTGACAGCGCGCAGTCGGTGGTGGTCAACCAGACCTTTGTCGACGATCGGGGCTGGACCGATCCCATTGGCGAGGCCGTCGTCCTCGAGGGCGAGGTCTACTCGGTAGTCGGCGTCCTCGAGGACGTGCTGCTGGCACCGCTGATTGGCACGGCGGTGCCGGTCGCGTTTGGGCTGGTCGATGAGGCGCAGTACCGGTTCGCGACGCTGCGGGTGGACGGTGGGGACACGGACCAGGCGGCTGCGGCTCTTCGCGGGATGTGGGAGCAGGAGTTCCCGGGCGTCCCGTTCGAGTCCTTCGTCCAGGCCGACGTCTTCGCTCCGGACTCGCTGAAGGGCATGTCGGTGCTGATCTCGTACCTGGCGCTGTTCGCCCTCCTGATCTCGTGCATGGGGTTGTTCGGGATCGCATCCCAGCGGGCGGCCAACCGCATCAAAGAGGTTGGTGTTCGCAAGGCCCTCGGCGCCACGGCGCTCCAGATCGTGTTTCTGGTCAACCGAAGCTTCCTCGTCATGCTGGGTGTGGCGACGCTGATCGCGACGCCCCTCTGCTACCTGGGCCTGCGGACGCTGCTGGCTCTCGCGCCGGTCGATATCCCGCTCGGTGCCTCGCCCTTCGTCCTGTCCAATGTGCTGGTCTTCCTGCTGGCGGTGCTGATGCTGTCGATGCAGACCAACCGCTTGGTGAAGGTGCGGCCGGCGGAGGTGCTGAGAAACCAATGATGCGTCCTCGAGGCTGACCTGAAGCCGCAGCGACGCCCGTCCTCGAGGACGAGTCCGACGAACTCTAAACCGACTCCCGACCTCGAGGTCGCCTCTGACATGCTGAAGAACTACCTCCTGGTTGCCCTGCGCACGTTTCGGCGCCAGAAGGGCTACGCCGCCCTCAACGTGGTTGGGCTGGCGGTCGGGCTCGCGTGCTGCTTGCTGCTGTTCCAGTACGTCGCCCACGAGCGGAGCTACGACGACTTCAACGAGAACGCCGCGCTGCTCTACCGCGCCACGCTCACGACGACCGGAGGCGGGGCCGACCCAGCGACGCAGGCCATGAACGGGTACGCGCTCGCGCCCGCCCTCGAGGCCGGCGTCCCCGAGATCGCACAGACGGCGCGCGTCCACAGCGTCTGGAAGGCCGTCGTGTCCGACCCGCAGCAGCCAGACCGCACCTTCGAGGAAGACGACGCCTTCTGGGCCGATCCGTCCTTCTTACAGATGTTCTCCTACCCGCTCGTCGCGGGCGACGCCTCGAGGGCGCTGTCGGAGCCCGGCACGGTCGTGATCTCTGAGACGGCAGCGCAGAGGTACTTCGGCGATGCCGCCCCCCTCGGCCGCGTCCTCGACGTGATGGCCTTCGGCGAGCGTGTCGAGTCGCGCGTCGTCGGCGTCCTCGAGGACGTGCCGGCCACGTCGCACCTCCAGTTCGACTTCCTGTTTCCGATGGCCGACCTCCTGAGCACGTCTCAGTACACAGCCGATGACGGCTGGGGCTTCTCGAACTTCTATACCTACGTCCAACTCGAGGACGGCGCCGCCCTCGAGGACGCGCAGGCGAGCGCAGCGGCGGTGTTCGACCGGGCACAGGGCGCGCCGTACCGGGAGGCCGGCGTGGAGGCGCAACTCGCGATGCAGCCACTCGAGGACGTCCACCTGAACGACACCATCGAGGCGCCGAACACGGTCGTGGGCAGCTACCGGACGGTCTCGTTTTTCGCGCTGCTGGGGCTTGCGACGCTGGTGATCGCCCTCGTCAACTACGTGAACCTGGCCACGGCGCGAGCGGCGGGCCGAGCGCGGGAGGTCGGCGTTCGTAAAGCCATCGGGGCGCAGCGGGGCCAACTCATGGTCCAGTTCCTGACGGAGTCTGCGCTGACGAACATCGTCGCGCTGGTACTGGCCATTGGGTTGGCAGTGGCGCTCCGTCCAACGGTGAGCGCGCTGGCAGGCGTCGACCTGTCTCCTGATCTCTGGACGAGTCCTGCGCTGTGGGGCAGCTTCGGGCTCACGTTCGTCGTCGCGACGCTGCTTGCCGGTCTCTATCCCGCGGTCGTGCTGTCTTCGTTTCGCCCCGCCACCGCGCTGAAGGGTCGGAGCGGAGACGGTGGCGGGCAGGCAGGACTTCGGCGTGGGCTCGTCGTGGTTCAGTTCGCGGCATCGGTCGCGATGGTGGCGGGTGTAATGGTCGTGTCGATGCAGGTCCGCCACATGCAGGACCTCGATCTCGGCGTCGACCTCGAGCAGGTGGTCGTGGTCCCGGCCCCTCGCGTGCGGCCGGATGGCGCCGACCGCGTGTCCGACCTCGAGGCCTTCAAGGACGCGCTGGCACAAATCCCGTCCGTCCTCGAGGTCGCGGCGTCGCAGACGGTGCCCGGCCAGGGGCACAACATGGGAACGACGGGCATCCGACTCGAGGGCGCCGAGAAGTCCGTCATCGGCTCCATCACCGACGTGGACGCCAGCTTCGTGGACCTGTACGGACTAACGCTGGTCGCCGGCCGCGCGTTCGCGTCCCTTCCGCCGCCTACGCCGGACGCGCCGGTCCCCGTTCTGGCCACCGAATCGATGGTGGCAACACTCGGGTTTCCCGCCCTCGAGGACGCGCTGGGCGCAGGCGTGAGTCTGAGCGGTCGCGACGCTGAGATCGTGGGTGTTGTCGAAGATGCGTACTGGTCGTCGGCGCACCACGTGCGCGAAGACGCATTCCTGGCCTTCAACCCGGCCGGCCACGAGGTCTCGATCAAGGTGGCCGCTGCCGCGCTGCCGCAGACACTGGCCGCCCTCGAGGACGCATACGTGGCGCTCTTCCCCGGCAACCCGTTCCAGTACGAGTTCGCGGACGCCCTCTTCGATGAGCAGTACCGAGCCGACCGGCGCTTCGCGACACTGTTCACTCTGTTCGCCGGTCTCGCGGTGCTGATCGCCTGCCTCGGGCTCGTCGGGCTCGCGGCCTACACCGCCGAGCAACGGCGCAAGGAGATCGGCGTGCGCAAGGTGCTGGGGGCCTCCGTGTCGAGCGTCGTGGGACTCCTGTCTCGCGACTTCGTGCGGTTGGTTCTCGTCGGTGCCATCGTCGCGATGCCCATCGCGTGGTGGGCCATGAGCCAGTGGCTCGAGGACTTCGCCTACCGCATCGACCTCGGGCCGTTGCCCTTCGTCGCGGCCTCGATGGTGGCGATGCTCGCAGCGCTCGTCGCAGTCATCGGCCAGTCCCTCCGCGCCGCCACGGCAGACCCTGTCCGTGCGCTCCGCTCGGAGTGACGTCCTCGAGGGCAAGGCTTGAGGTCGGCGTCGAGGTCGCATGACGATTCCCGTCAAGAGACTCCGCCCTCGAGGTCGCCCGGTGCCCCTGTCTGCGGCGTCCTCGAGGACGGTCTGCCCTCGAGGCCGGGCGGCGCGGTGTGCGCCTCGGCACGCCGGTGTGCGCTCCCGCACGCCTCGAGAGCCCCAAAACAGCCTCTCAAGGCGAATCCCGGACTGGCACAGCTGTTGGACTCTCCCTCACAACTCCAACCCCTACCGCTATGCTGACCACGTCCCGCCTCTCCACTCGCCCCACCTTCCGCACTCGCCACCTCGGTACCGGCGGCACGGGACTCTTCGGCACCCGACCCACCCCCGCGCCCCGCGTCGCATTTCGGGGCTGGCTCATGGACGCCACGCCGGAGACCACGCCCCGAAACGCCACCCGCCGCACTCGCCGGTAGGTGACGTCTACACGCGAGTCTCTTCCACGCATCGAGCGCTGACTGCCGACGAGCACGTCAGCGCTCAGCTCCGTTTCCCCTCCGACGCCTCTCCCATGATCGAGCTCACCGGCATCAGCAAGTACCACTCCCGCGCGCTCCGCAAGCACTGGGTGCTGCGCCACATCGACCTCTCGATCCGAGAGGGCGAGTTCGTGAGCATCGTCGGGCCGTCGGGCTCGGGCAAGAGCACGCTGCTCAACATCCTCGGCATGCTCGACGAGCCCTCGGGCGGCACCTACGCCTTCGACGGTCGGCCCGTGACCGACCTCGACGCGTCGGAGCGGGCGACGCTCAAGCGCGAGGAGATCGGGATCGTGTTCCAGGCCTACTACCTGCTGGACGACCTGACGGTGTACGAGAACATCGAGACGCCGCTGATCTACCAGAAGATGCCGGGCTCGGAGCGCAAGGCACGCGTGGCGGAGCTGCTGGACCGGTTCGGGATCGTGGCGAAGAAGGGCCTGTTTCCGAACCAGCTCTCGGGCGGTCAGCAGCAGCTGGTGGGCGTGGCGCGGGCGCTGGCAGGCCGTCCTCGACTGCTTCTGGCCGACGAGCCGACGGGCAACCTTCACTCGAGCCAGGGCGCGGTGGTGATGGAGGCGTTCCGCGAGCTGAACGAGAACGACGGCGTGACGATCGTGCAGGTGACGCACTCGGAGGCGAACGCGGAGATCGGCAACCGGACAGTGGAGCTTCTCGACGGCAAGGTGGTCTCGGACACGCAGGCCTAGCGGCATCCGTCCTCGAGGCCGACGCTTGCTTTCCGTCCTCGAGGCTGGGCGCGTCGTCTGCTCCGTCCCCCTTCCCTCATCCCTCGTGCCTCATTCGCCCTCGAGGGCGGTGAGCAGCCCCATGGCCTCGAGGTCGGCGCGGAGTGCGTCGGCGCCAGTGAAGTGCAGGCCGTGCATCCCGACTGCGCGGGCGCCCTCGATGTTCTTTTCGAGGTCGTCGATGAACACGGCGTCCTCGAGGTCGATGCCGAAGTCGGTCGCGAGGTGGTGGTAGATCGCGGCGTCCGGCTTGGCTTTCTCGACGACTCCAGACACGACGATGCCCTCGAACTCCTGCAAGAAGTCGAACCGCTCGAGGGCGATGGGGAAGGTCTCGGCCGACCAGTTGGTGAGCGCGTACACCGGCACGTCGTTGGCCTTTAGGTCCTCGAGGACGGCGACGGCGCCGTTGAGGGCGTCTCCCAGCATGACGGGCCAGTGGGTCCACCACGCATCGAGCCATTCGGCGTGTTCTGGGAAGAGCTCTTTGCGTTCTGCAATGGCCTGGGCGAACGTTTTGCCGGCGTCCATCTCGTGATTCCAGCTCGAGACGGCCACGTGCTCGAGGAAGTGCTCGATCTCGGCCTCTGTGCCGCCGAGCTTGCGGTATGCGTAGCGTGGATTCCAGTCAATCAGGACACCGCCCAGATCAAAGACGACGGTGGAAGGGGAGGGCATGGAGAGACGAGAGAGTGATTCCGACGTCAATGCACGAGACGTAGGTCTGTATCCCTCCATCCCGCATCCCCTATCCCTCTCCCACAGAGTAGCTCGCATCCACCCACCCCTCCTGCCGTCCGCTCTCGAGGGCGGTCAGAATGAAGTGGACGCCCCGAGCGCCGTCCTCGACGGTCGGGAAGTCTAGGTCGAGAGGATCGGGCTCCTCGCCGGCGATGCGGGCGCCAATGGTGCGGAGCGCGTTCGAGTAGACGTTGGAGAACGCCTCGTTAAACGCCTCTGGGTGGCCCGGCGGAATCCTCGAGGCGTGCTGCGCGGCCGGGGCGAGATAGTCGTGACCGCGCCGGTACACCCGCTCCGTGCCCTCGAGAGGATTCAGAACCAACTCGTTCGGCTGCTCCTGTCGCCACGTCAACGTGCCCTCGGTGCCGGAGACGCGCAGGCGGAGATCGTTTTCCAAGCCCGCCGCGATCTGTGAACAGTGGAGCACGCCGCCCGCGCCGCCCTTGTAGCGCAGCAGCACATTCGCGTCGTCGTCGATGGAGCGGTCCGGAACGAACGTGCGTACGTCAGCGCAGATGCGGTCGAGTTCGAGGCCGGTCACGTACGCGGCCAGGTTCTCAGCGTGGCTCCCGATGTCGCCCAGGGCGCCCGCGCCAGCCTTCTTGGGGTCCGTCCGCCAGACCGCCTGCTTCATGCCGTCCTGCTCGATGGGCTTCGAGAGCCAGCCCTGGCTGTACTCCGCGACCACCTTGCGCACGTCTCCGATGGTCCCGTCCTCGACGAGTGCTCGCGCCTGCTTGACCATCGGGTAGCCCGTGTAGTTGTGCGTCAGCGCAAACGTGACGCCCGTGCGGCGGACGGCCTCGACAAGCGTCTCGGCGTCCTCGAGGGTGGTCGTCATCGGCTTGTCGCAGACGACGTGGATGCCGCGCTCGATGAACGCGAGCGCGGCCGGCGCGTGGAGCCAGTTGGGCGTTACGATGGACACGACCTCGATGCCGTCCTCGAGGGCGGCTTCCGCCTCGGCCATCTCCTCAAACGATCCGTAGGCACGCTCCACGCCCAGGGTCTCGGCGTGTGCGCGGCTGCGGTCGGGGTCCGACGAGAACGCGCCCGCGACGAGCGTGGCGAGGCCATCCATGCGCATCGCGCGGCGGTGAACATCGCCGATGAAGGCACCGGGACCGCCGCCGACTTGGCCGGCGCGGAGGGGACGAGAGAGAGGCATCGGAATCGAGGTCGGAAGTCGAAAGGAAGCAGGCGTGGCTACACGGAGCACCGCGCGATGGCGTCCTCGAGGGAGGCGCGCGGGTCGCCAGTGGGGACGAACTCCTGCCCGACGAAGCCTGGGTAGCCTGCCTCGTCGAGGGCGCGCACGATGGCGGGGTAAAACAGCTCCTGCGTCTCGTCGGGGTTGTGGCGGCCCGGCACGCCGGCGACGTGGAAATGGGCGATCGCGCGCTGGTTGTCCAGGATCGTGCGGATCACGTCGCCCTCCATGATCTGCATGTGGTAGATGTCGTAGAGCAGCTTGAACCGTGGCGAGCCCAGCCGTTCCACCAGCGCCACGCCCCACGCTGTCGAGTCGGCCTGGTAGTCGGGGTGGTCCACCTTCGAGTTGAACAGCTCGAGGCACAGCGTGACGCCCAGCCGCTCGGCGTCGGGCAGGATCTGCTCCAGGCCCTGTGCCATGACCTCGAGGCCAACGTCGTCCTCGAGGCCGTCGCGGTTGCCGGAGAAGCAGATCAGCGCTGGCCATCCGGCCGATGCCGTGGCCTCGAGTTGACGGCGGTACGCTGGGATCAGGTATTCGTGGTACTCCGCGCGATTCCAGCCCCTGCGAAGCGCGTCGGGGACGTCGGGCGGGTGGGCGGTCATGGCGCATGTCAGGCCGTGGGCCTCGAGGACGTGCGCGTCCGTCGGCTGTACCAGCTCCACGGACTCGATGCCGAGATCGGCGGCTGTCGCACACAGCTCCTCGAGGGACCAGTCGGCGAACGGCCACCGCGTCACGGAGTGGCGAAACGAGGCGCGTCCTCGAGGCGGCGTCTTCGTCCTCGAGGCCGGCTCATCACGCCCGCCTCCGACCTCGAGGCCGACGAGGGGCAGCGCGGCGCTGGCCTTGACGAAGTCGCGGCGCCGCATCAGTCCCGGAGCGAATCGACGTAGTCGATGCTGGCTTTCGCAAACGCCAGGCTGTCGTCGTTGGGCGGATGGTCGGCCTCGATGAAGGCGTACTCGAGGCCGGCGGTCTCGCTCGCAGCGAAGATGCCCTCGAAGTCCAGCGCGCCCCTGCCCACGACCGTCTGTGCCATGTCGGGACCGGCACCGTCCTTGACGTGCCAGAGCGGGAAGCGGCCGGGGTAGCGCTCGAAGATCTCGACCGGGTCGTAGCCGGCAACCACCACCCAGTAGAGGTCGAGTTCGAGGTTGACCAGGTCCGGGTCCAGCCGCTCCACGAAGTCGAAGTACGCCGGGCGGTCGGTGCCGAAGGCGTCGAACTCGAAGTCGTGGTTGTGGTAGGCCATCTTGATGCCCATCGACTGGCTCTGCTGGCCCATCACGTTGATCTCGTCGGCCAGCGCGAGGTAGCCGTCGCGGTCCGGCCGCTGATCGGGCGGCAGCCACGGCACCACGACGTAACGGTGCCCCATCGTGACCGCGTCCTCGAGGGCGCCCTCGAGGTCGGCGCGCAGCACGTCGATGCCGATGTGGGCCGACGGCGCCGTGATGCCGGTCACGTCGAGGGCGGCGCGCATCACCGCTGGGGAGCGGTCGGCATAGCCGGCGGTCTCGACCTGTCCGTAGCCGAAGCGGGCCAGCATGTCGAGTGTTCCGTTGACGTCATTGGGGAAGATGTCGCGCAGCGTGTAGAGTTGAATCCCGATCGCGTCGGGCACGCCGGCCGCATGGGCGGCGGCGGTGGCTCGGGCGACGGTCGGGCCGAGCAGGGCGCCGGCGGCGAGCGCGGCGCTGGAGCGCTGGAGGAAGTGGCGTCGGTTCATGGCGCGTGGGGTTCAGGGTTCACCGTTGAGGGTTCGAGTTCTGCGTCCTCGAGGCCGTCTGGAGGACCGTAGTTGGCGTGTCAGATGAGAAGTCAGGATTTCGACCTCGAGGGCGGGGGACGAGCCACGTGGTCGAGGCCGCCCTCGAGGACGGACGGGCGACCGCGCAGCCTACCCTGAACTCATCCCATCGGAAGCTCCCAGCCGTCGCGGTAGGGGCGCGTCAAGAGCGTGTCGCCGTCGGAGTGGTTCGTGATCGTGCCGTCGGCCGCGACCTCGAGGGGCTGACCCGCCGACATCGCGGCGACCCCTAGCAGCATGACCTCGTTGAGGTGCGCCGCGTAGCTGAACGGGCTCGAGGGCGTCTCCGTCCCCTGGATCGAGCGGATCCAGTTCATCTCGTGGCCGCTGTTTCCGCCCTCGATGCGAGCCAGCGAGACCGGAACGGCCGCCGCCTCGGCCTCGAGGTCGAGGCCGTCGTTGGACAGGAAGCGCGGATTGGTGCCGTACGTCTCGTGGATCAGGATGCCGCGCTCGCCGACGTAGAGAACGCCGCCGTTGGGGTCGAGCGTGAACCCGTCCGGTGCCTGCGTGGGCGTCGGGGGCAGGAGCCCACCGTCGTACCACGTCATCCGGATCGGCTGGCCGGAGCGTGCCGATGCGGCCTCGAGGCCGGCACTCTCGAAGTCGTAGGTGGTGACGGTGGCGAGCGGGTACGTGGCTCGCTCGTCTCGACCTCCCCAGGGCGTGTGCCGCGTCTCGACGCGGGACGGGCGTGGCAGGTCGAGCGCCCAGACGGGGAAGTCGATCAGGTGCGCGCCCATGTCGCCGAGGGAGCCGGTGCCGAAGCCTACGAACCCACGCCACCCGAACGGGTGGATGCCGGGCCGGTACGGCTGCATGGCGTTGGGGCCGAGGTACAGGTCCCAGTTCACGCCCTCCGGCACGGGCTCAGCGTCGGGCATCGGACCGCCTTGCAGCCACCATCCATTGGGTCGGTTGGTCCATGATTGGACCTCGAGGACGGAGCCGAGCACGCCCGCTCGGAGGATCTCAACGACGCGCCGCCCGTCGTCGCCGGAGTGCCCCTGGTTGCCCATCTGGGTCACCAGACCCCTCGAGGCCGCCGCCGCTGCCATCCGCCGGCTCTCGTCCACGGTGTAGGCCAGCGGCTTCTGCGCGTAGACGTGGAGCCCGCGTCCCATCGCCGTCAGCGCAGCGTGGGCATGAATGTGGTCGGGCGTCGCCACGACGACTCCGTCGAGGTCGGAGACTTGGTCCAGCATCTCACGGTAGTCCGCAAACTGCTGAGCACTGCCGTACGCGTCCTCGAGGGCGGCGCCTGCGGCCCGGTTGCGGGCGTTGTCGGACCCTAGCCGACCCTGGATCGCAGACGCCACGTTCCCCATGTCGATGTCGGCGATGGCCGCGATCCGCACCTGGTCGCTCATCGCGAGCGGCGTCGCGTTCGAGGCCGCCATTCCGCCGGCCCCGACCATGGCAATGCTCACGGTATCGCTGGGAGCCACGAAACCGGCTCCGCCCAGCACGTGGCGTGGCACGATCAAGGGCGCCATCGAGGCCGCGGCGGTGGATCGGACGAAGTCTCTCCGTTTCATGGGGTCTGGGTTTTGGGGTCAGGGTTTGGGAGCCACGACCTCGAGGTCGGATCTAGCCCTCAGCTCGTCGGGGTCGGTTCTCACGGTCGCCCTCGAGGACGGACAGGCATTGTGGATGTCGAGGTCATTCAGTAAAGAGTCGACCTCGAGGCCGGAGGACGAGGCTCATAGTAGGAAGCCGTCCTCGAGGCCGGACGGGCGAACTACTCACACCCTCAAGTCACCGCGGTTGACCGCGGTCACAGCATGGTCACACGCGCGGGCCGTCATCGCCATGTAGGTGAGCGATGGGTTCTGGCAGCCTGCCGACGTCATGAAGGCGCCGTCGGTGACGTACAGGTTGGGGATCTCGTGGACCCGGTTGTGACGGTCCACGCAGCCGGTCTCGGGCGTCTCGCTCATGCGCGCCGTGCCCATCTCGTGGATGCCTTCGCCCAGCCGGTAGTTCTGGTCGAAGGTGCTGATGTTGGTGGCGCCGGCCGCCTCAAGCATCTCGGCCCCGTCGTTCATCATGCCCGTGCGCATCCGGCGCTCGTTGTCGCGGATAGAGCCCACGATGCGCGGAATCCGAAGTCCCCACTGGTCGACCTCGTCCGTTAGCTCCAGACGGTTGTCGTCGTAAGCGAGGGTTTCGCCAAACGGGTACATCGTGAAGCTCCATTGGCCGGGCTCCTGCAGCGACTCCTTGAGGCCTACGCCCACACCAGGTTTCCAGCCACCGCGCCACCAGCTTGACCGGCCCGATCCTCCCTGGTAGCCGTAGCCTCGGATGAAGTCACGGCTCGAGGACGGCTCCCACGGCAGATTCTGGAAGCGCGGGATGTAGATGCCGTTGGGGCGGTTGCCAAACGTGTAGCGTTCTTCGAAGCCGGGGATATCGCCGGAGGCGCCCACCTTGAAGTGGTGGTCCATGATGCCCTTGCCCAGCAACCCAGATTGATTCCCGAGACCATCTGGGAAACGAGGCGAGGTCGAGTTCATCAGGATCTGCGTCGTCCCGAATGCGCTCGCGTTGAGGAACACGATCTTGGCGTTGAACACCATCTCCTCCTTGGTATTCCGGTCGATCACGCGTACGCCTGTAACGCGATCGGCGGTCTCGTCGTAGACGACCGAGTGAACGATGGAGTCGGGCCGAACGGTGAGGTTGCCGGTGGCCTGCGCAGCGGGTAGCGTCGAGGACAGCGAGCAGAAGTAGGCCCCCGCCGAGCAGCCACGGTCGCAAGGACCGCAGTAGTGGCACCCTGCACGGCCGTTGTGCGGCTGCGTCAGGATGGCCACGCGGCCAATGGTCATGTCGCGGCCCTCGAAGTTCTGCGCGATCGAGTCTTTAATGTGGGTCTCGACTGCCGTCATGGGCATGGCCGGCAGGAACTCGCTGTCGGGGAGCTGCCGGAAGTTGCGCGCCTCGCCCGAGATGCCCGCGAACCGCTCGACGTAGGAGTACCACGGCTCAATGTCGGCGTAGCCGATGGGCCAGCGCGTGCCCTGCCCGTCGCGCTCGTTGGCGGTGAAGTCCATGTCGGACAACCGATAGCACTGGCGTCCCCACATGATGGAGCGGCCTCCGAGATGAAAGCCGCGGATCCAT
The DNA here is from genome assembly GCA_963832985.1 of Rubricoccaceae bacterium. Classification (GTDB taxonomy): domain Bacteria; phylum Bacteroidota; class Rhodothermia; order Rhodothermales; family Rubricoccaceae; genus Rubrivirga. The sequence continues at coordinate 524,395 of CAWHWG010000006.1, read as the reverse complement.
AGGACCTCGTCGGGGCTGTCGTCCTCAGCGGTTTCGTAGGGGTGGTCCACGTCGTCGACGTACCAGTGGGCCGTGTTCTCGTTGTACGGTCCGGCCTTGACCTGGCGGAACTGGCGCTCCTCGGCATGGCGACGGTCGCCTCGGCCTCGATAGGGCGTCTCCCACGGCGTTCGGTGCTCCGTGACGTAGTCGGTGCCGTGCTCAACGTTGCGCCCGCGCTCGAGGACGAGCACCTTCAGGCCCTTCTCTGTGAGCTCCTTGGCCGCCCATCCGCCCGAGATCCCGGACCCCACCACGATGGCGTCGTAGGGCTCGCCGCCGGCCTGGACCTGAACCGTCTTGATCTTGTCGATGAGCGAGGTGCCGTGGTTCATGAGGGTCGGGGTTCAGGGGTCGAGCTCTTCGACCTCGAGGTCGTGTAGAAGACAGTCGCTGACGTGTCAGAGGGGGAGGTTGGGTTTTGCCCTCGAGGTCGGGGGGCGAGCGTCGAGGACGGAGCCGACCTCGAGGGCGGACGGGAGGCCTCTGACCCGCTCACGACCACGCGCGGCCGACCTCCGAAAGAGGAACGTCAGCGTCGTAGCGGCCGGGGGCCGCGAGCCACTGGAGCTCCTGCGACGCACCGACCTCAGAGGTGTAGTAGCCCGAGAGCGTGAGCTCCTTGAGCTGTCGGAAGAACGGAGGGCCGTCCTCGACGGCAGCGATCTGTGGCGCGTCGACCTCGTTGCCCTGCTCGTCCACCTCGCGGGTGTCTCCCGGGTCGTCTTGGGCCTCGCCGAGATCGCCTTGCATGCCGGCCACCTCGTTAGAGGCTTCGTCCTGGGCGGCCGCGGTGCCCTCCTGGGCGGCCTCGACCACGTCCTCGTCTGGTGTCTCCGCTTCCGGAGCCTGCTCGGCGTAGGCCTCTTCGTCCATCGCGGCGACGAGCTCCGCGCGAGCGTCGTCCTCGAGGTCGACGAACGAGCCGCCCGCGCGCGCATCGACGGCCTCGAGGCCGGCGAGGAACTGCTCGCGCTCCCCGGGGGCGTACCAGTCCGTCAGCATCAGGTCCACGAACTGGGGCACGCCTGCCTCTGCCGCGCCCGGCGTCTCGGTCTCCGGGATGATCTGGTCCACGAGCGCTGCCAGGAGGTTCTGCTGCCCGGCGGTTAGCGTCTGGAACTCGTAGGCCGCGAGGTCGGCGCCGCCTGGCGTTTTGCAGCCGGCGAGCAGGCCGGATGTGAGCGGGACGGTGGCGACCCCGCCCAGCACGGCGGTCAGCCGGCGGAGCGCGGAGCGACGGTCGATGGAGGGGTTGAACATGAGCGCAGGGCGTACCGACCTCGAGGTCGCGCCCTCAGGCTGCGCGCGGCAGGCCTCGAGGGCGACACGTCGAGGCGGGCGGGCTAGGAGACGACGGGGACGCCGGCCTCGGGGGCGGGCGTGAGCGACGCGTCGGGAGCGTCGGCGTGGGGCTGGCCGGTCACGGGGTCGCGGTCCACTCGGTCGTTGAAGAACACGATGAACAGGATCAGGATGAGCGCGGCGAAGCCGGCAGGGATCCACCAGAACTGGGACCACTCGGCCAAGGGCAGCACGCCACGGCCAGCCAGGAACGAGTTGTAGACGCCGCCCGCGACCTGCGCCCCGATCAGCATCCCGACGCCGTACGTCACCAGCACCAGCAGTCCCTGGGCCTGGCCTCGAACGGCCGGCGTGCTCTTCTTCTCGACGTAGATCTGGCCCGTGACGAAGAAGAAGTCGTAGCAGATGCCGTGGAGCAGGACGCCGCCCACGATCATCCAGGTCACAGCCTCCGGCGCGGCGAGCGCGAACAGGGCGTAGCGAACGACCCATGCAAACATGCCGGCTGCCAGCATCCACTTGACGCCCCACCGCACGAACAGAAGCGGCATCAGCAGCATGAACGCGATCTCGGACACCTGCCCGAGCGACTGCGTGGCGGCGATGTTCTCAAAGCCGGAGGCCTCGAGGAAGAGCTGGGTGAAGTTGTAATAGGCCGCGAGCGGGATGCAGATCAGCAGGCTCGCGGCGAGGAAGATGTAAAACGGGCGGCTCGAGAGCTGGCGAAACGCATCGACGCCCAGGATGCTCGAGGCTGAGAACGGCTGGCCGGCCGCGGCCGGCGGCGTGTCCGGCAGGGTGAACGAGAACACGCCCAAGACGATGGACCCGATGCCCGTCAGGTAGAGTGGCCACGCGGTCGCCTCAGCGGTCACACCCAGGATTGGCGAGAGCACGAACGAGATCGAGAGCCCAGCCACGATCCAACCGATGGTCCCGAACACTCTGATGATGGGAAACTCCTTCTCCTGGTTCTCGAGTTGCTCGAACGCAATCGTATTCGAGAGCCCCAGCGTTGGCATGTAGCACAGGTTGTAGGCCAACAGCGCCAGGATGAAGACCGTCGGGTTGCCGATCAGCGACGGCGCGGCCAGCATGAACACGCCGCCCAGCAGGTGGAGCACGCCGAACACCTTCTGGGCCGCGAAGTAGCGGTCGGCCACCAGGCCCAGGAAGAACGGGGCGATGATCGCGGCAATCGGGTTGACGGTGTACGGCCAATGCGTGAGATCGCCCAGGCCTTCGGCGGCCATGTAGACGGCGACGGTCGTGTACCACGCGCCCCACACGAAGAACTCCAAGAACATCATCGTGCTCAGGCGAGCGCGGATGGGCAAGGACGTAGAGGATGCCATCAAGGTCGTGGGTTAGAGCGTGCGGATGCGAACAGCGCGGAAGCGAACGGGGTCGCCGTGGTTCTGCAACCCGATGATCCCAGATCGGCGCGTGCCATAGCCTGGGAAGTCAGAGCCGTCGCGGAACTTGCTGGCGGCGACGCGGGCGTTCCACTCGGGCGAGCCTTGCTCGGCCTCGATGATGCGGCGGCCGTTGAGCCAGTGCTCGATCGTGGGGCCGTCTGCAACGATGCGGGAGGTGTTCCAGGCGCCTGCGGGACGGACGGCGACTTCGGTGGGCGTGTACAGGTCGTAGAGCGCCCCGGCGCGGTGGCTCGGGTACGCCGCGTCCGGGTGGCACGCGTCGTCGAGAAGTTGCATCTCGAGGGCGGTCCGCCAGATCGGCGCGCTGTCGACCGACTCCTCTCCGCGGTAGAGGACGCCACTGTTGCCGCACTCGCCGATGGACCACTCGACCTCGAGTTCGAAGTCGTCGTAGGTACCCGGGGCCACGATGTCGCTCGCGCCCTCGACAGGTGTGAACGTCAGGATGCCGTCCTCGACGGACCAGCCCGCCGGCCTCGAGGTTGAAGCGTAGCCATGCCAGCCCTCGAGGGTGGCGCCGTCGAAGAGGTCGGTCCAGCCGTCCTCGAGGTCGCCGGAGGGGGCGCTGGCCAGTCCGCCGCACGCGGAGAGCACGGCGGCGAGGCAGAGAAGGAGAGCAGGAGACCTCATTGACGGACCGTGAAGGACCGATAATGTAGGGCTATGCCTGGTTTCGTGGAAGCCCTTTCACGGCCTCGAGGGCGGAGAGACGTGCATCTATGCCAGCCTACCCGAGGAATCGGGCGCGCTCGGCAGGCGTCGGGATGCGGCACTCGTCCTTCTTGCCGAACACGCGATACCGGCTCTTAGCAACACCCCGGTAGACGGCCTCCCGAAGCGGCCTCGGCACAACGCGTCCCGCTGCTGCCAGCCACCGCCATGGCGCATCGAGCCGCTTCCCGACCTCGAGGGCGGCCTCCGCGCCGACGTGGATCTGGCCCGCCTCGTCCACCAGCACCAGGCTCGCGAGGTAGTCGGCCTCGAGGCCGGCGCGCTTGAGGTAGGGCGTGGCCGCCTCCGACTGGAGCGACGCAAAACGAAACCGCTCGTCGGCGTCGTGGCGCATCACGAACTGGACGGCGCCGTCGCACAGGGTGCAGACGCCGTCGAACAGCAGAATCGGATACGGCTCAGAGTCCGGCATGGGCGGGCATATCGACCTCGAGGCCGGGGCTACGAGAAGATGATCCAGATCGCGCCCACGCACGCCAGCAGGATGGCGGTCAGGATGGCGTCCACCTTGCGACCACTCGCGGACGACGGGGCGACCTCGAGGTCGTACGTCGAGCCTGTGGTCGGCTGGTCGGCCGTGGCGAAGGTGAGGCCGGCCGTCTTCTCGGCCGGCGGTGGCGACGTGGCTAGGCTGACCGTGATGAGCACGATGGTGCAGACGGCGAACAGCGCGATGGCGATGTGCAGGAAGTTGACCTCCGCGATCATCGACAGCACCGAGCCGTCGGCCAGGCCGTTGCCTTCAGGCCCATTGATGGCCTCGAGGGTGAGACGTCCAATTCCCAGCGCCAGGCCGACCAACAGCGACGCGAGCGCGCCCTGGGCGTTGGCACGCTGCCACAGCAGGCCGAACAGGAAGACGGCCGCAATCGGCGGCGAGATGTACGCCTGCACGGACTGGATGTAGACGTACAGCCCGCCCTCGGCGGCCTCGACGAACGGGATCCACGCCAAACCCAGAATGGTCAACGCAATCGTCGAGAGGCGGCCTACCCAAACGAGCTGGCTCTCGGTCGCCTCCGGCCGAAGACGCTTGTACACGTCCCACGTGATCAGCGTCGAGGACGAGTTGAACACACTGGAGAGGCTCGACATGAGCGCGGCCAGCAGACCCGCGATCACCAGTCCTCGAGCACCGACAGGCAGAAGTGCCGAGACCAGTGTCGGGAGCGCCTCGTTGGGGTTGTCGAGCGTGATCTGACCCTGCGCCACAAGCGCCGCAGCCAACATGCCCGGCAGGACGAAGATGAACAGGGGCAGCAGCTTCAGGAAGCCGGCGAAGATGGTGCCCCGGCGGGCGTCGTCGATGGACTTGGCCGAGAGCGTGCGCTGGACGATGAACTGGTCCGTGCACCAGTACCACACGCCCAGGATGGGGGCGCCGAACAGGATGCCCGTCCACGGGAAGTCGGGGTCGGTGGCCGGTCGCCACATGTCGAAGAAGTCGGCTCCGACCTCGGCCTGAAGTCCGTCCCACCCACCGACCGCGGCCAATCCGGCAAATGTGACCGCGGCCGCACCGCCGATCAGAACGAACGTCTGCAACATGTCCGTGTAGAGGACCGCGCGGAGACCGCCGAAGACGGTGTAGGCACCTGTCGCGATCACGACCACGAGAGCGCCGGTCCAGAACGGGACTCCGATGGCGGAGAACACGACGGCGCCGGCGAAGATGGTGACGGAGATCTTCGTGAGCACGTAGGCCAGGATGCTCACCGTCGCGAGGTACCAGCGCGAGCCGGTGGAATAGCGGCGCTCCAGGAACTCGGGCATCGTAAAGACGCCGCTCTTGATGTAGAACGGCACGAACACCCAGCCCAAGAGCAACAGGATGATGGAGGCCAGAACCTCAAACTGTCCGGGCGCCACGCCGCTCGTCGCTCCGGATCCCGCAAGGCCCACCAAGTGCTCGCTGCCGATGTTGGAGGCGAACAGCGAGGCTCCGATCACGAACCAACCCACGTTGCGGCCGGCGAGGAAGTAGTCCTCAGCATCCTCGCCGTTCGACTGCCGCCTCTCGCGGACCGTCCCGACGATGGCGACGCCGAACACGACGACGAAGTAGAAGGCGATGACGGTCCAGTCGAGGGCGCCGAGTGCGAGATCCATGTGGGCGGGGGAGGAGTCGCGGAGTTTACGGTGCCCGGATCTGCCTTGCGAGAGACGTCCTCGAGGTCGGACAACGAGATCCGATGGTACGAAACCATTTTCAGGAGCCCGGGCAACCGTGTTAGGGAGCCGTCAAACTCGAGGTCGGGCGCCTGGCTCCCGTTCCGACGGACGCGACCTTGAGGCCGGCTACGCTGCGCGGCGCCGGACGGTCGAGACCAGGCCCACTCGGTCCGATGGCAAGAAGTTGATCCCGTCGCCCCCGCCGACCGGGTACGCGTTGGGGGCGCCAGTGGCGAGCCTCCTTGACACGCGGGCGACCACCTTTCGGTAACGGACGCCACGGAAGCGGAACAGCCCGCCCGGCGGCACGCGCACAAACGCGACCGTCGCCCCGCGCCGACGTGCCGGGACCTCGACTCCGCACCGCGTCAGGGCCTCCTCGGCGCTCAGGCCCTCGGCCAGGGCGAGCGCCACCGCGAGCTGGCGCGGCGCCTCGGCGGCGTCCTCGAGGGGCAGCCGAGACAGGGCGCGGTCCACGGCCACGCGGACATCGTCGGGGGTGCGGTCGGGCATCGAGCGCCAAACGCGTTTCTGCCGATTGGGCTCCCCGCCTCCGGCCTCGAGGGCGAGGGAATGCGAGAAGAGGTGCGGAAGAGAAGAGGTTTATGGCTGCGTGCCGGCTCCGTCCTCGAGGACGACCCGCACACGGAGGAGGATGACGCCCGCCCTCGAGGCCGTGAACTCTGCCGTCCTCGAGGGCGTCGCGCACTGTATCGAAGGCTTGGCCGTCGAGGCTGCCACCGATCTTGTTCGCCCCAGCTCACAGGTAGTCGCCGTACAAGCAAAAGTGGCGACGCTGCGATAACTCCGGGTCTCTGTCAAGCGTTGAGCCAACTCCCTCTCTCCCCTTCTCATGCGCACACTCCTCCTCTCCCTCTTTCTCGCCGGCTGCACCGCTCCTGCCCAGACGGAATCGCCAACGGTGTCCGGCGAGATTACATCCATTGACCTCGAACCATGGACCTATGACGGGTCGGCTCGGATCAACATCCGAGCCGATGATGGCGAAACGGCCGTCGTTGGCATCCCGGCTCGGATCAACCTCTGCAGCGCTGATCTTGGATCGGTCGGCGACCTCGAGGTCGGCGACCGCATCGAGGTACGGGGCGACCGCGCGCCGGAAGGAATCGTGACGCCGTGCACCCAGCCCGATCACTACCTGCGCAAGGTGTCTAGCAACCGGTGACCGTTCTTGTAGGCGTCAGCCAACTGGCGACCTGCCCTCCCGACGACCTCGAGAGGGTTGGGATCTCGGCCATCGAATCGAGGTCGGCCCTCGAGAGGGGGGCGGTCCGGTCTCCGTTGAGGGCGGCCACAGCGTAAGTGTGAGAGACTCGGACACTCGGTCGGGCGCGCGTCGGCGCCGCGTGTCTCGCTGGCGACGCGGCGCAGCGGCCTCGAGGACGGCGGCCGTTGGCTCCACGACCTCCATGCCGACGCCAGAGGTGTCGACGGACGCGACCTCGAGGTCGGTGGGAGCATCTTCCGGTGCCTGCTCCTCGGCCTCGAGGACGGCCTGCTCGTAGTCGGCTTCTTCGAGGGCGACCGCGGGAGCGGCGAGGTGCCACGGAACAGTCGCGAGTGGGACCTGAAGGAGCGGGCCGAGCACGATGGCCGAGCTCGTCTCGTAGGTCTCCGGGTCCCGGCCGATCACCAGCACGCCGTCGGTTCCTCCGTCCCTCCCAACACGCGCGAGGGCGCGATCGAGGACGGGGCCGGCTGGGACGTGGACGACGCTGTAGATGCCGTTCGCAGTCCGGCGCTGTCCCGTGAGCGGGCACACCGTCGCGCCGATGGCTTCGAGAGACACGCCCTCGAAGCCCGTGCCGTCCGCGCCGCCCCACTCCGCCGGGGTGAGGCGCCACCGCTGGACGGTCGCCGCGAGCAGCGCGATCTCATCCTCCCGCGCAGCTTTGCGCCGTCGCTGCTGCCATACCGTCCGTGCGTATGTGACCATTCCCGCGAGGACGCTGCAAAGCAGCATCGCCGCGGCTGTCGTGCCGAGCGCGAAAAGGACGTGTGTGAGCACAGAAATGGGTGAGCCTCCGCCCCCCGTGCAACCGCTGTACCGTCCTCCATTCGGCCCCTACGACCCATCTATCCTTCCGGCAGACCTGAAAATGTTACGGTTGCCGTACCAAAACGGAACGCGGAGCGTCCGAATCGACCCGCGAGATCTGGAGCCCGCTCAGGTCGCCCGCGGCCTCGAGGACGAGGACGCCGCCCTCGACGCGAACGGACGTGATGCTGAGCGCGATGTCGTCGTCGGTCAAGTCGAGGACGGGGTTGATCTCTTGCTCGATGCGTCCGGCGGCGCCGTTCATGCTGATCGGGCCGGCCCTGACGCCGCTGATGTCGAGGTTGACGCGCCCGGCGTCCGTGACGAAGCGGCCTCGGATCTCCAGGTTCACGGGCACCTCGATGTTGCCGAGCTCGCCGCGCACGCGGACGACCACCTGATCGGGCTCGGACAGCGTCAGCTGAGCATTGCTGATGTTGGGCTGCGTCCCGAGGTAGGCCTCGAGGTCGGCGCGCACGACGCGGACCGTCGCTCGCGCGCTGCCGACGCTCGAGACCTCCTTCTTGCCACGGTCGAACGCGACGTCCTCGAGGACGGCCTCGAAGCGGTCGATGACCGGCGCTCCCTCCCGAGCGACGCGGAGCCCGACAATCTCCACGCGGTCGGCGCGGCTCGTGCGGACGCTCGCGCCCTCGACCATGACCTGGTAGTCGTCCGCCGGCCCGATGGCCTTGGGTAGAGCGTCCTCGATCTCGGAGGCGACGCGGCCGGATACGGAGCAGCCGGAGGTGACAAGGGCGAGGGCGAGGAGGATCGTGCGCATAGCCGCGGTACGCCTCCGCCCCCGCCGCCGATCCGGGCTAGCGAACGACCGTGAGCCGACTGGTCACTACCTCTGCGCCAACTTCTGCTTGGATGATGTAGACGCCGCTTGCGACCGTCGGCGTCCAGTCGAGGTCGTGAATGCCGGCCTCGAGGGCGCCCTCGGCGAGCACCGCCACGAGCCGCCCAACCGCGTCGAGGACGGCCACGCGGACAGCGCCGGGCGTGTGGAGTTGGAGCCGAACGGTCGCCACTGCGCGCACTGGGTTGGGAAACGCGGCGACCTCGAGGCTGGACGTCGGTGCCTCCTCTGCGTTCACTGCGACCAGCTCTGCGGTTCGGTACACGCCGCGCCCGTACGTCCCGAAGTAGACGCGGCCGTCGTCCTCGACGGCGAGCGCAGCAGGCACGAGTCCGGTCGGTCCGACGATGGCGTCCCACGGGCTTCCGTCTCGTGACTGATAGAGCGACCCGTCCGATTGAGCCACCACGACGACGCCTCTGCGGTCGGTGGCCAGGAGCGTGGTCGAGGCCGTGAGCCCAGACCGAACCTCGATCCACGTCGCTCCTCCATCGGTGGAGCGGTATGGGCCCGGCCGTTCGCTGAACGAGGCGTACACGGTGCCAGCCCGGTCCACCGCGAGCGCCTGGGTGCGAGAGGGCTCGAAGCCGAACCCGGCGTTGACGTACTCCCACGTCACGCCGTCGTCGTCGGAGCGGACGATGCCTCCAGCGACTGTCCGGTCGCTCACGTTATCGAGGCCGGCGTAGACGGTTCCGTCGGATGCGGTGGCGAGTACACGGATCCGCGCCTCGGGAGTGTCCACGAATGTCCACGACGCTCCGCCGTCGGTGGACCGAGCGATGCCCTGATTGAAGGTCCCCACGAGAAGAGTGCCCGTCGCTGTTTCGGTGATGGAGTAGACCGTCCGGTTCACGTCTCCCGAGCGCGTCCACGAGGCGCCGCCATCCGTCGAGAGGTAGAGGCCGGTGTCTGACCCGGCCACCAGCGTTCCTGAACGCGTCCGAGTCATCGCGTAGACGCGGAAGCCCGTCAGGCCGCGTGTCGCGAGGCTCTCCCACTCTCCAGACGCGGGGTCCCATCGGCTTGCGTTTTCGGGCGGTGCCTGTTGTGTGCCTGCGAGCAGCCGGCCCTCGCCATCGAGGGCGAGAGCGGTGACGCGGGTGTTCACAAACCCGTCGTTGGCTGCCACCCACGTGTCTCCTCCATCGGTGGAGCGCCAGGCGCCGCCGTCGAAGGTCGGTGCGACGACCTCGTCAGGGGACGCCTCCGCTAGAGAGTACACGCCAGGCATGTTGGAGCGGGTACCGGCCCGCCATGTTGCGCCGCCATCGTCGGACAGGTAGACGGTGAAGTATGTCGAGACGAGGAGACGGGCGGAGGCGAGCTCTGTCAGCGCGTAGTACCGCGCCGTCTCGGACGGGTCGAGGCCCTCGGTGACCCGCTCCCAGCGGCTCCCGCCGTCCTCGAGGACGTGGAGACCGGCGGCCGTGGCGGCGAACGTTCGGCCCGTCGAGGTCGCGAGCAGCGAGGCGATGTCGGCGTCGGGGAGCCCGTCGGAGGGTGATGTCCATGTGGTCCCGGCGTCGTCGGACGTGTGGACACGACCTGCACCTCCGGCCATCAGCCGCCCGGACGGAGTGACGGCTAGCGCCGTGACAAACAGCGTGTCGAGGCCGGCACCGACCGCCTCCCATGTGTCGCCGCCGTCGAGCGACCGGACGACGCCATCGCTTCGAGATCCGACGAACACACGTCCCTCGGCGTCGAGGACGAGATCGGTCAGACGGCTGAATCCGCCGTCAGGTCGGCGGGCCTCCCATGTGGCGCCGTTGTCATCGGACCGCTGAACGTCCGACCTCGAGGCTGCGAGCAGGAGGCCGTCGTCAGACCGAGCAAACGCCTCATACCGAGCGGGGGGAAGCGCGTCGAAGTAGGTCCATGTGCGGCCTCCGTCGCTCGACCGGAAGGCGGATGTGAGCCCATCATACGTACCCACGATGACGTCTCCGTCGGTGTTGGCGAGCACGGACCATGCGCTCCCGCCGGATGGACCTCCGAGAGCCTCGAGGGCGGGCTGGGAGTGTGCGGCGGCCGTCAGAAGGAACAGCGTGGCGGTAAAGAGGGCGGTGGAGCGAAGCATTGGTCAGGGAGGGAGGCCTACTCCAGACGCACCGTCGAGCACCGAGACCGCTCATCGCGCCATGCGATTTCTTTGACCCGCCCTCGAGGTCGCCTCTCCGTTTCCTTGGCTGCCGCGTCCCAGCACGGCTTGTACCAAGGCACATTGGTCTCCCACATCGTACGTGTAGCCATTCGCCCGCGGCTCGGACCGTCGCCGACGGAGGGTCGAAACAGAAAAGGCCCTGGCAGGAACGCCAGGGCCTTTCGCCGGGTGCCCCCAGAAGGATTCGAACCTTCGACACGCGGATTAAGAGTCCGCTGCTCTAACCAACTGAGCTATAGGGGCACCCGCAAGCTACTGAGCGCGTCCTCGAGGGCAAGCGGAGCGGTTATGAAACTGTCACCCGTCGCCGATCCGTCCTCGAGGGCGAGCCCTCGACGTCAGAACGACGCTCGCAGCGCGAGACGGATGCTCCGGCCTGGCGCAGGAACGCCGAACGGACGGTAGCGGCTCAGTGGGTCCACGTCGCGCCGCCGACCTCGTAGGAGGCCGAGGCGTCCCACGTCGTGTAGGCCCGGATCGGGACCTCGTCGGGAAGTTCGCTGCGGCGCTTTGCCGCCACGAACGACGGCCCGATCCGGGCCTCGGACAACCGACCTCGAGGACGAGAGCCACTCCTCGTGCTACATCCTTTCGCCTTTCGACGGCTCGCACTCGAGGGCGCAGATTCCCGACGGCTTCGCAACCTCGAGGGCGTGATTCTGTACATTTGCGCTGCCGGTCGCCTCGAGCGTTTGCTCGTCGCCCGCCGGCCAGAGTGAGGGCACGTCCCGTACGGCCAGCTCCCTTCGAACCCCGCCAGGGCCTGACGGCAGCAACGGTAGAAGGTCGATGCGGCGCGATACGGATCGCGTGCCCTCTCTCTGTTTCTGGCCTCTAGACTGACGACGGATATGCTGACGCTCCTCCCGCTCGCCCAGGCCGCCCCCGCCGGCGGTCTCTTCGGCAACCCGCTCCTGCTCCTCGGCCTGCTGTTCGCCGTGATGTACTTCACGATGATCCGGCCCCAGGCGAAGCAGGCCAAGCAGCACCGCGCGCTCATCGAGGGGCTCACCAAGGGCGACCGCATCGTGACGATGGGCGGCATCCACGGACAGATCCGGCAGGTGGACGAGAAGACCGTACTGGTCGAGGTCGATGGCGGCACCAAGCTGCGCATCGACAAGGGCAAGGTGGCCTACTCCGTGGGCGCCTCGACGCCACCGGCCTAGTCCGCGTTTTCATCGACCTCGAGGGCGCACCGCCGCTCGGCGCGCGTTGAGGCACCAAACAGCCTGACTGCGCACATGACCGACGACATTCGGTTCGACACCATCGAGGACGCCATCGCGGACATCCGCAACGGCAAGCTGGTCGTGGTCGTGGACGACGAGGACCGCGAGAACGAGGGCGACTTCGTCACGGCGGCCGAAGTCATCACGCCGGACTTGGTCAACTTTATGGCGCGCTGGGGCCGTGGCCTGATGTGCGTCCCCGTGACGCGCGAGCGAGCCGCCGAGCTGGACCTGCCGATGATGGAGCAGGTCAACACGTCGCTGTTCGAGACGCCGTTCACGGTGTCTGTGGATCTCAAGGCCGGCACGACGACGGGGATTTCGGCAGCCGACCGTGCCGCGACCATTCGTGCGCTCGCCGATCCGCAGGCGAATCCGCGCGACTTCGCACGGCCGGGCCACATTTTCCCGCTCCGTGCCCAGACCGGTGGCGTCTTGCGCCGTGCTGGCCACACCGAGGCGACCGTTGACCTGGCGCGCATGGCGGGATTTCGATCCGTTGGCGTGCTCATCGAGGTCATGAACGAGGACGGCACGATGGCGCGCGTCCCTGACCTTCGCCAGATCGCAGACACGCATGGACTCAAGCTCATCACGATTCGCGACCTGATCGCGTACCGGATGCGAACCGAGACGCTGGTGCAGCGCGTCGTGGAGGTCGAAATGCCGACGGATGCGGGTGACTTCCAACTCGCGGCCTACGAAGAGACGCTGACCGGCGACGTTCACCTCGCGCTGAGCAAGGGTGGCCCGTTCGAGCCCGACGAACCCGTCTTGACACGCGTCCACAGCCAGTGCGTCACGGGCGACATCTTCGGCTCGGCGCGGTGCGACTGCGGCGAACAACTCGCAGCGGCGATGGCTCAGATCGAGCGCGAAGGCCGAGGCGTGGTGCTGTACATGAAGCAGGAGGGCCGCGGGATCGGGCTGCTCAACAAGCTCAGGGCCTACAAGCTGCAGGAAGAGGGCATGGACACGGTCGAGGCCAACGAGGCGCTGGGCTTCGACATGGACCACCGGGACTACGGCATCGGCTGCCAGATCCTGAGCGACCTGGGCGTCGGGCAGATCCGGCTGATGACCAACAACCCGCGCAAGCGCGTGGGGCTGTCCGGCTACGGCCTCGAGGTCGTGGAGCGCGTGCCGATCGAGATCGAGGCCGGCGCGCACAACGAGCGCTACCTCAAGACCAAGCGCGACCGGATGGGCCATCTGCTGGACGGCCTGAGCGCGCACGGCGGCGACCTCGCAAACGTCCTGGGCGAGTAGCCGCCCTCGAGGTCGGTTCCGGTGTCTGGGTTCACAGCAGGAAGAACGGGACGGCCTCCCGGTCGAGGACGCAGGGACCTGGCTCTACAGCAGGAGCACGCCCGGCGAAGAAGGCTTCGAGCCGGACACCGACGTCCTCGACGAGTGGCGCGGGCTCGAGGCGGCTCGTGTAGCCGTGGGGTGGTCGGCCTCGAGGGCGTGGGGTGCCGGGAGGTCAGTAGGTTAGCGCTCGGCTCTCCCTTCTCCCCATGCGACTGCTCCTCCTTTCTCTCGCTCTCGTAGCCTCCGCCTGCGGCGGCGATTCCTCCGAGGCATTCGATGCCACCACCTACGACGGCGGCGCGACCGATCCCGCCCTCGAGGGCGACCCCGTCGACCTCGAGGGTGACGACCTCGACGCGCCTGATGTCGAGCGCCCGGCGACGGAGACAGCCACGATTTCCATCGAGGGAATGGACGAGACCGTCGGCCTTCGGCTGGTCCGCTACGACGACGTCCCTCTCCCCTTCTCGACGTACCTCCCGGAGGGATGGTCGGACGACGTCATGGGATCGGGTGAAGGAACGGCAGTCCAGTTCAGAATGGGCGAGCCGCCGATGCAGGGACTCGTGAGCCTGTTCGTGCCGTCGGACCCGAACCAGGCAGGGGTCGCTGGACTTGCGCGCGCCATGGCAGAGAGCCGCGGCGGCTTCGCGGAGTTCGAGGACGGGGAGGCTCCTGCGTGGGCCAGCGGCGGTTTTTCGTTCAGCGACGACTCGGGCAGCGGCAGCGTCTCCATCGGCAAGCACGCTGGGATCTCGTTCTACGTCGTCGAGGAGTTTCCGTACGAGATGGGCGATGGCTTCGTCCCACGTGCCGAGATGATCCAAGACCGGTTGGTGTGGCTCGACGACGGGACCGGGCTGTAGCCCGTCGCGCCCTCGATGGCGAGATCGCTTAAGGTGTGGACAGGGTCAGCCGATATCGGCCGTCGACACCCACGCTCCTGCCGTGTCTCGTAACGTCATGCTCCCGCTCCTCGGCCTGATCGGGATTGTCCTGTTCAGCCTGAATCAGCTCAGCCGTCCAACGGACATCGAGCTCGTGGGCCTCGGGGAGTCCGCCGCCCCAGAGGTCGAGTGGCAAGAGCCGGAGCCGGTTCGAGCGCTGGCGTTACCTCCGCCGCCGGCTCCCAAGCTTCAGTCCGACCTCGAGAACAGCGTTCCCGACATCGATGCCGACACGACGGCTACGGCCGACTCGACAGGCGCATCCGCCCTCGAGGACGACGACATCGATGAGGATGAGCTCGAGGACGACTAGCTGACGCTGTCGGCACGGTCTCGAGGTCGCAGGGACTCCGCGAACGCGTCTGCCGCCGCCCACAGGGCATCGAGGTCGCCAGTGTTGTCGACGACGAGGTCTGCTCGCGTCCGGGCCTCCGCCGGGTCCATCTGGTGACGCATCCGGGCGCGGACATCGGCCTCGAGGACGCCGTCGCGGGCCGCGGCGCGAGCCAGCCGAACGTCTTCCGGGGCATCCACCACCACCACGCGGTCCACGACGGCGTCGCCGCCGGTCTCGAACAGCAGCGCGGCCTCGTAGACCAGCACCTCGACGCCCTCGGTTGTGGCGCGGTCGACCTCGAGAACGAGGGCCCGGCGCACGGCGGGGTGGACGATGGCGTTGAGCGCGGCGAGCTCGCGCGGATCGCCGAAGACACGCTCCGCGAGGTAGCTCCGGCTCAGGGCTCCGTCCGGCCGGTACGTGTCCGGTCCGAACCGAGCCTCGAGGGCGGCGCGCACCTCGGCGTCTTCAACCATGAGGCGCTTCGCGAGGTCGTCGGCCAGGACTACGCGCACGCCGTCGTGCTCGGCCAGCCGCGCCACGAACGCCGACTTTCCGCTCCCAATGCCGCCCGTGACTCCAACAGTGGTCATCGCATCCTTGAGGCCGCCACTAAAACGGTGCGTCGTGGGTGACGGCCACGGCGATCTGCCAGCCGTCGGCAGCGGGGACGAGGGTGTATGTCGTCGCGAATGACCACTCGACGCGGCTGCCGGGGCGCCCCAGCGTCCAGTCGACGCGAACGAGCGCGTGGCCCGGTGTCCGCTCCAGAAGCGCAACTTTGTCCGGCCGTGCCGTCTTGACGTCCCACGCGCGGTGCAAGTCCAGTAGCGCGTGGACGCTCTCGAGGACGGCGTCGGGCGTCGAGGCTGCAACCGTGACGCCGTCGCGCACGAACAGGCATGGCGTCACGTACGAGGCGGCGATGGTCTCGGCCTCGAAGGCCTCGAAGGCGCGGCCGTAGGCCTCGAAGAAGGGGCGGACCTCGGTCACGAGAGCGCGGCGGTGACCTCGATCTCGACGAGCGCGCCGACCGGCAGGCCTTGAACGGCGACCGTCGACCGCGCCGGGCGGTGATCGCCAAAGGCCTCGGCGTAGACCGCGTTCATGGCCTCGAAGTCGTCCATCGTGTCGAGGTAGACCGTCGTCTTGACCACGTCCTCGAGGCCGACGCCGGCGGCGGAGAGCACCGCGCGGATGTTCTCGAACACCTGGCTCGTCTGTGACTCGACGTCGTCGCCAACGAGAGCGCCGTCCTTCAGGGCGACCTGCCCAGAGCAGAACAGGAGCCCGCCGACCTTGACGGCGTGGCTGTACGGGCCGACGGCTGCCGGGGCGTCGGGCGAGGAAATGAGGGTCATGAGCGCAGAAAGGGGGACACCAAAGAATACCGACGCCCTCGAGGACGACTCAGCCCAGATCTGAGATCCGGTCGCGATCGATGGCGCGCGCCGCTAGACCGCTGCACGCCTTCACGACCTCGATGAGGCCGCTGAACCGTGGATCCGTGGCGTGGCCCAGCGTCCACCGCTTGTAGATCTGCTGCGCGATCACGGCCAGCTTCGCAAATCCATACGCGGCGTAGAACACGGGCTGCCCGACCTCGAGGCCGGTCCGCCGTTGGTACGCCTCGATCACGCCTTGGCGCGTCGGGTTGCCCGGCCACCACGTTGGGCTGAGCGCGGCAGCCCGCAGCGCGGCCGGGTCGCCGGGCTCGACCCAGTAGCCCAGCGTCGAGCCCAGGTCCATCAGCGGGTCGCCGACCGTCGCGAGCTCCCAGTCCAAGACCGCGCGCACGGCCTCGAGGTCGGGGCTCAGCACGAGGTTGTCGTACTTGAAGTCGTTGTGGATGAGCGCGGCGCCGGACTCCGTCGGCTGGTTCTCGTCGAGCCACGCGAACACGTCCTCGAGGCCGGTGTCGTCGGTGGCGGCGCGGACGTAGCGGCGCGTCCAGCCCTCGACCTGCCGGCGGACGTAGCCCTCGGGCTGGCCCATGTCGGTGAGGCCAGCGGACTCGAGGTCGACGCGGTGGAGGTCGGTGAACGTGTCCAGAAATGCGTCGGCGATGGACGCCATCGTGCCGGCGCCGGGCGGCGTCGAGGACGAGCGCAGGATCACGCCCTCGACGTGCTCCATGACGTAGAACGGGGCGCCGAGAAGGTCGCCGGAGTCCTCGATGCCGAAGACCTTGGGCACGGGGACGTGTCCTCGAAGCGCCGTCAGCAGCCGAACCTCGCGGCCCATGTCGTGCCCGCCCTTGACGTCGGCGCCGGGCGGTGGACGGCGAAGGACGACGCGCCGGGCGCCGGCCTCCAAGAGGTAGGTCAGGTTCGAGAATCCGGCCGCGAACTGCCGCACGGCGATCTCGCCCTCGAGGCCGATCTCGGTGCGGAGCCACGGCTCGAGGACCTCAAGGTCGAGGGCATTGCGGACAGGAGAGGCGCGGTCGAGCTCCATCATCGGTAGCGCCGAAGCTCCTCGCGGGCGACGACTGTCTTGTGGACCTCATCCGGCCCGTCGTAGATGCGCGCGGCGCGCTCGTGGCGGTACCAGAACGCAACGAGTGTGTCATCGAGGACGCCGAGCCCGCCCAGCGTCTGCACGGCCCGGTCGAGTACGCGTCCCAGCGTTCCGGCCACAAAGAACTTGATCGCGCTGATCTGGCCCCGCGCCGACCGGGCCCCGTCGCGCTCGATCGCGCGTGCGGCCTCGAGGACAAGCAGCCGCGCCGCGTCGATCTCGGCCCGGCTCTCGGCGATGTGATGCTGGACCGCCTGCTGATCTGCGAGCGTCTTGCCCGCCGACACCGTCCTCGAGGTCGCCCGCTCGCACGTGATTGAGAGCGCGCGCTCGCACACGCCGATCCAACGCATACAGTGGTGGATTCGGCCCGGTCCCAAACGCTCCTGCGCCAGCAGGAAGCCGCCGCCTCGCGGGCCGAGCAAGTGGCTGCGGGGCACGCGGACGCCCTCGAAGCGAATCTCGGAGTGCGAGAACCAGCCCGCGCCCTCGTCGCCCATCACCGACAGCCGGCGGACGTGCTCGAGGCCGGGCGCGTCGGTCGGGACCAGGATCATGGAGGCCCGGACGTACTTCTCGGCGTCGGGGTCGGTGACCACCATCGCGATGGTCCAGGCGGCGCCGTCGAAGCCGGTCGTGAACCACTTGTGGCCGTCGATCACCCACTCGTCGCCCTCGAGGACGGCCGTGGACGACATCAGCGTCGGGTTGGAGCCGGCGTGCTCGGGCTCTGTCATGGCAAAGCACGACCGGATGTCGCCCTCGAGGAGAGGGGCGAGGAACGTGTGTTTCTGCTCGTCGCTCGCGTGGGACAGCAGCAGCTCCATGTTGCCGATGTCGGGCGCCTGCCCGTTCGTGGCGAGATGGCCGAGCGGGCTCCACCCCAGCCGCTCGGAGACGTGCCCGAAGGCCTCGAGGCCGAGCCCTGCGCCGCCGTGCTCGCTGCTCAGGGCGAGATTCCACAGACCCTCGGCCTTGGCGTCGGCGCGGACCTCCGCGAGCGCGTCCTCGAGGGCGATGTAGTCACCGCCGAGCAACAGGGGCTCGAGCGGGACGCAGCGGTCTTGGACAAACTGCTCGACGCGGCGAAGGACGTCCTCGAGGTCGGGGTCCATCATGAGCCTGGGGTGCCGACCAGCTGCCCACCGTCGATGCGGAAGCGGGAGCCGGTCACGAAGGCGGAGGCGTCGGAAGCGAGGTAGAGGGCGAGCGGCGCCAGCTCCTCGGGATCCGCGATCCGCTTCTGGGGGATGAGCGCCTTCAGCTTCTCGGCGGCGCGCTCGTCCTGCCAGAGCACGGATGAGAACTGCGTTTTGACGAACCCCGGCACGATGGCATTGACGCGGACGCCGTCAGACGCAAGCTCGGCGCCCAAGACTTCGGTCATCATTAGTACGGCGGCCTTCGAGACGCAGTACACGCCCATGCCTGGAAGCGGACGTTCACCGGCCACGCTCGCCACGTTGATGACGCTGCCGCCGCCGCGCTCTTTCATCGAGGGCAGGCACGCCTGGACGGTACGGAAGTAGCCCTTGACGTTGACGTCCCACGTCTTGTCCCAGTGCGACGCGTCGCTCGTCACGACCGGCCCGAAATGGGGGTTCGTCGCCGCGTTGTTGACCAGGATGTCAATGCCGTCCCATTCGTCGGTCACGCGCTCGACAAGCGACGCGACGGCTTCGTCGGACCCAGTGTGAGCGGCGATAGCCAACGCGGAGCCGCCCGCGTCAGCGATCTCGTCGGCCACGACCTCGAGGTCGGACTGCGTGCGGCTGGCGAGCGCGACGTGGGCACCGGCGGCGGCGAAGGCGTGGGCGATGGCTCGGCCGATGCCCCGGCTGGCGCCGGTGACAATGGCCACCTTGCCATCGAGGCGGAGGGAGTGGGCGTCGGTCATGAGGCGGCTACGGCGCGTCGGAGTGGTGAGATCCGCCCTCGAGGTCGGGGAGGCCGCACGAGGTGTGTTCGCCGTCCTCGACGTCAGCCTACGCGCACGACCACCTTGCCCTGACTCGCCCCACTGTGCAAGTGCTCGACGGCCTCCACCACCTGCCCGACGCCCTCGAAGCGGCGCTCGTCAATGGCAACCTTGAGCGAGCCGTCGTGCATCAGACCGACCAGCTTGCGGATGTGCTCACCGTAGTAGCGCGAGAAGTGAGGCAGGAAGAACGACCGGATGCTGGCCGACTTCTGCAAGAGGGACGCGTAGACGCGCGGCCCCGGCGCGTCCTCGAGGCCGTCCACGTACTCGCTCACGTAGCCGATCACGATCAGCCGTCCTCGAGTGTTCAGGTTGCGGAGCGCCAGGTCAAAGAAGCGGCGCCCGACGCTCTCGTAGACGACATCGAAGGGACCAGAGTCCTTGAGGGCCGACTTGAGATCATCGGTGCGGTAGTTGATGGCGCGCTCGGCGCCCAGGCTCTTGACGAACTCCGCCTTCTCGTCGCTCCCGCATGTCCCGATGACGGTGTTGCCTGCGAGTGCCGCGAGCTGCACGGCGTACTGACCGGTCCCGCCCGCCGCCGCCGTGACCAGCACCGTGTCCTCACGTCCCATCTCCCCGACGACCTCGAGGGCGATAGAGGCCGTGATGCCGCTGACGAAGATGGACAGCACTTCAGGCGTCGCGTCCGGGACGGGCACCGCGTACTTCGCCTCGACCGTCTGGACCTCGCGGTAGCCGCCCCCGAGTCCCATCGTCGCGACCGGCTGGCCGACGCTCCAGCCCTCGACGCCGTCTCCGATCGCCTCCACGGTACCGACCGCTTCCGCGCCGAGGTCGAACGGAACGGAGACGCCAGGGTCGTAGCGTCCGGCCGAGATGTTGACGTCGGTCGCGTTGACGCCGGCCCAGCGGTTGCGCACGAGCAACTCGCCAGGTCCAGGCTCTGGGACCTCGGCCTCGACGACCTCCGCCGCGGCGCGAAAGTCAGGCGTGATGGAGGTGGCGACGAGCTTCTGGTAGGTGGGCATGGGTGGTGTGTTGTGCGTCGTCCTCGAGGACGGATCTACGCGAAGTCGCCGCCGGCGACGACCTCGTTGGCCTGCTCGAGCCGTTCCGTCGTGCCGACATCGATGAAGCGGTTGGGCCGAGCGTCGGTCCCATCGAAAGACTCGACGCGAACGCCGTCGCGCGACTGGCCGAGGTAGACGTCCATGATGGAAAACTTGTCTTCATCGCGGGCCTCGATCCGGTCCAGCATCTCGGGCGCGCACGCCTGCACGCCGCAGAAGTCGAGGACGCGGCCTTCGCCCTCGAGGTCGCGCATGTGCTTGGGCTCGCCGCCGTCGAGCGTGTAGCCGGCCAAGCCGCCGTCGTCGAACAGCAACGCTCGCTCGGTTCGGGCTGGAGCCACGGCCAGGGTTGCCACGCGCTCGTCCGTGGCGTCGTTCTGCGCGGCCCACAAGGCCTTGAGGTCGATGTCGGTCAGGATGTCGGCGTTGTGAACCAAGAATGGGGCGTCGCGGCGGAAGAAGTCGAGGGCCTTCTTGATGCCACCGCCGGTCTCGAGCGGGCCGTCGGGCTCGTCGCTCACCACGACCTCGACGGGGCGCCCGTCCGGCGTGGTCCACTTCGCGTCCTCGACGTAGGCCTCGACCTGATCGGCGAGGTAGGACACGTTGACGAGAATGCGGTCGGCGCCAGCGTCCAAGAGCCGCCGCGCGACGCGCTCGAGCATCGGGACGCCGTCGACCTCGATGAGCGCCTTGGGCGTCTCGAGGGTGAGAGGGCGGAGGCGCGTGCCGAGACCGGCCGCGAGAATCATGGCGTCCATATGAGAGGCAGGGAGAGGGGAGAAGGGCAGAACCCACGACGGGCCCCACCGTTACGCCTTGGCCCCTCCGCCGGTCCCTCTCTCCCTGATCTCGTCATGGCCGATCTCTCCACTCCTCTCGGCGTCGTTCATGGCTACGGACTCGCCGGCGCCGGCTCCAACCTGTGGACGCGCGCCATCCTTCGCGCCCTTGCCACCGGCGGCCACACCGTCCACGCCGTCTGCCAGGAGAGCTCGCCAGAGCGCTACGACTTCGTCTCGAAGGCCATCGCCTACGACCTCGAGGGCAAGCCGACGGTCTTGTTCGAGCGCGAGACCGAAACCCCCGGCAGCGTCATTGTCCACAGGCCCGACCTCGAGGTGTTGCCGACCTACGTCCGCCCGAGCACGCCGAGCGACTACGTGGTCTACATCCCCGACCTCGACGATGACGCCGTTGAAGGCTACGTCGAGGCGAACGCCCGCGTCCTCGAGGCCGTCGCCAAGGAGAATGGGGTCGCCGCGTTCGTGGTCAACCACACCGTGCTGATGGCCTCGGCAGCGCACCGAGCACACGAGCGGGGCGGGGCGCCGTACGCGGTGCTGCCGCACGGGAGCGCCATCGAGTACGTCGTCAAGAAGGAGGAGCGCTCGCGCCTGCTGGCCGAGGCCGCCCTCGAGGGCGCGGCCCGCGTGTTCGCGCTCAACGGCGAGATGGAGGGTCGCATCGAGGACGTGTTCGGCGAGGCGGTGTCCGGCCTCGAGGCCAAGATGGGCCGGATGCCTGTTGGGACTGACACGTCGGTCTTCGAGCTGGTCGACCGCGCCGACCGTGCCGCGACCGTCGAGGTGATCGCCGGCGTCGTCGAGGGCGTGGACCGCGGCCGTCCTGCCGATGCGACGTCCGCTCTGCACGTCCGCCTCGCCGCCCTCGAGGCCGACGCCTCCGACGCCGACCTGCTCGCCGCCCTCGAGGCCGACTACCCGCGTTCCGCGCCCGACGCCGACCTCGAGGACAAGCTGCGCGGCATCGACTGGCCGGCGAAGACCGTCGTGTACGTCGGCCGCCTGATTGCGGCGAAGGGGCCGGCGGATCTCGTTCTGGCGCTTCCCTTGGTCGCTGACCAGCATCCGGAGGCGCAGTCGATCATCGCTGGCACGGGCGGCCTGCGGGAAGGACTTGAGGCTCTGGTCTGGGCCCTGAGCGCCGGCCGCGGCGATCTCGTCAAGCGCCTCGTCCGTCTCGGCGGCGCCCTCGAGGGCGCGGGCGGCCTCGATGCCGAGCCTCTGTTCGCGGGCCAAGCCTTCCTGGACGGCCTCGAGGCCGAGGGTACGTTCGACGACTACATCGCGACGGCCTCGAGGACGATGACGCCTGGATCGGTCGTGTTCACCGGCTTCCTCGATCACGACGCCCTCGGCCCGCTCTATGGACTGGCCGATGTGGGTGCGTTCCCGTCGGTTGTGCGGGAGGCGAGTCCTCTGGTGGTGCCGGAGAGTGCCGCAGCTGGTGTCCTGCCGGTCGGCCCCGACGTGGGCGGCATGGGTGATAGCCTGCGCACGCTCGCCGAGGGCCTGCCCGACGCCGCTCGCCCGCTCCTGACCACGCGCTCCGACGCCGAGCACCGCACCCCCGACCTGGCGGACCGCTTGGTCTCTGCCTTCGAGGCTCCCCGCCTCTACGCCGCCGAGCTTCGCCGCGAGGCGGAGGCTCGGTTTGACTGGCGCGCGATCTCGGAGCGTTTGGCCGACGAGTTGGTAGACATGGGGAGCTTGTCCTCGAGGCGTTAGGAACGCTCCTGAAAATCCTGAGGGTGTGCTGGTGTAGAATGCGCCTGCCTTGTCCAGTCTTTGCATGTCCTCCTCTCTTGTCGGTCCGGCGCCCGATCTGGTCGCATTCAGCTACCTGTCAACGCCGACGGTCCCGTTCTCTAGCCAGGACACGAATGACCTCTTGCGAGCGGCTCGTGCGTTCAACGTCCGCTACGAGGTGAGTGGCAAGCTCATCGTCCTCGAGGACGGCGAGCGCGTGGTCCGATTTGCGCAATGGATCGAGGGACCTCCGGCCGCGATGCTGACGTGCATCGGTCGGATCCTAAGCGACCGGCGGCACAGCGACTTCGAGGTCTGTCACCGAAGCCCGATCGAAGGGCGTCGGTTCGCGGGGTGGGACATGGCGTTCCAGCCCGTCGACAGTGTGGGGTTCGCGGCTGCGTCGTCGGCGCTCGCCATCACCGGCTAGTCGCGCGTGTCAGGCCGTCCTCGAAGACAGCGGCGCTACGACTGTGTCTCGGCACCAGCGTTCTTGAGCGCGTCGAATCCACCCACGTTGACAGCGCCGGAATGGCCCATCCCCTTGAGGATGTCTGTCGCCGTCCCAGAGCGATTGCCGGAGCGGCAGTAGAGGTAGATCGCCTCCGACTCTGGCAGGCCCAGTGCGCCAATGCGCTCCCGGAAGTCAGGAGCCAAGACATCGACGTTGACGGCACCTGTGAGGTGGCCCCCCGCGAACTCGTCCGGTGTGCGGACATCGAGGACGGGAGCGGATTGATCGCGGTTGGCGACGAAATCGGAGGGTGACATAGCAGACGATGAATTGCCTAGGAGGCGAGAGAGGAAGGACATAAGATCAGGGGGAAATGGTGACTGCTGCGAGGCCGAGGGCGGATGGGGCTTCTTTGTACAGGATGAACACGCCCATCACGACGAGAAAGACGGCGAAGCCGCGCCGAAGCTGGGTCTGGGGCACGCGCTGGCTCAGACGAGATCCAACGAGGGATCCGGCGACTCCGATGGCCGCGAACGTCCCCACCAGCGGCCAGTCGATGGCGAGCCCCGCCTCGGTCAGCACATCGAGGTACTTGAGAAAGCCGGTGGCGCTGTTGAGGACGATGATGGACAGACTGGTCCCGACCGCCAGTCGCATGTCGAGGCCGATCAGGAGCACGAGCGCGGGCACGATCAGGAAGCCGCCTCCGACGCCGACCAACCCAGTCATCACGCCCACCGACGCACCCAGCGCAGCCACTACCCAGGCCGGCCTCGTTGGTTGGTCGCCGTCCTCGAGGCCGGCTCGGCCCTTCAGCATGGCCCCGGCCGCGGCGATCATCACGACGCCGAACAGGACAAGCTGCATCGCGCCAGGCACGTACGTCGCCAGAACGGCGCCCAGATACGTACCGACGATTCCCGGCAGGCCAAAACCGACCACACTCCGCCAGTCGACCAACTGCTGGCGCGCGTAGCTCGCGGCCCCCACCGACGCGATGGCCCCGACGATGGCGAGGCTTTCGGCGATGGCCACTTTGTCGGGTTGCCCTGCGAGATAGACGAGCACAGGGACGGTCAGGATCGAGCCGCCTGATCCCAAGAGACCCAGGACGAGCCCAATGGCTACCGCGCCGAGGAGAGCGTAGATCACGCCACGACCTCGCTGCCGGTCTCGACCGAACGGATCTCGCGGTAGTGCGGAAAACGGTCGTTGACGTACGTCGCGTCGAGGCCGCGCGAGGCCAGGAACGCGCTCGCGACAGCGGCCCGGACGCCGCTCTGGCAGTGGACGAAGATCGGCCGGTCGTTCGGCACCTCATCCAGCCGTGCCGCCAGCCGCGTGTGGGGAATGTGCAGGCTTCCCGGTACGTGCCCCGCCTCGACCTCCGCTTGGCGGCGCACATCGAGGACGACGGCTCGGTCGTCCCGATCCCGAACGGCCTCGAAGCCGACCTCGAGGATGGACGCGGTCTCTCCTCCGCCCTCGACGAAGGCCGTCAGGCTCTCGACGGTCGAGGTCGCCACAATGTGGTCGAGCCCGATTCGGACGAGACTGCGGACTGCGTCCTCGAGGCCCTCCTCTGACACCAGCAAGACGATCGGCGTCTCGGGATCGGTCACGTACGAGCCGACGACGGTG
Organism: Rubricoccaceae bacterium; assembly: GCA_963832985.1. Lineage (GTDB taxonomy): Bacteria > Bacteroidota > Rhodothermia > Rhodothermales > Rubricoccaceae > Rubrivirga. The sequence continues at coordinate 499,605 of CAWHWG010000006.1, read as the reverse complement.
CTAAACGACGATCCGAGCGGAGCGTAGAGCGAGCCTGGCAGATGTGCGGCCATGAACGCCGAGCGATCCGAGCGTGTGTCAATCACGACGGCGCCATCCGGCAGGGCTGCCAGCTCCTCGGGTGCGAGCACGCGCGGTGATGGAAGCGACCGGAGGGGCGGTACGCCGTCTCGGTTTTGCGCCTTCATCCGTGCGAAGTACAGCGGTGGCTCCGGCTGGCCATCCAAGATGGCGTCGACGAACGCGGCCTCTCCACGCCGAGCGGCGTCAATGGACCCGTTGAACCGACGCTCGTAGCCAACCGTCGATTGGGGAACGGCTCCAAGCGCCTTTCCGCAGGCGCTCCCGGCTCCGTGGCCAGGCCAGACCTGCACGAAGTCCTCGAGGTCGAGGAACCGCTGGACGGACTGGTAGAGCTGGCGGGCTGCCGGCTCCTGCGCGCCCTCGAGGCCGGCGGCCTGCTCCAGGAGGTCCGGTCGGCCGAGGTCCCCGACGAACACGAAGTCGCCGGAGAGGAGCCCCATTGGTTCGCTAGCGCCGCCACCGTGATCGGTCACCAAGAAGGCCAGGTGCTCCGGCGTATGGCCTGGGAAGTGGACCGCGCGCACCGTAATGTTGCCGACCTCGAACGTGTCGCCGTCGCGCAAGAAGGTGACGTCGTCGCGATCAGCGGCCCAGGCGGAGCCCCACCCCTTGTCCTCGCCCTCGATGGAGAGGCACAAGCGCGCGCCTGTCTGCTCCGCAAGGTCTCGCGCTCCCGAAAGGAAGTCGGCGTGGATGTGGGTCTCGGCCACGTGCGTGATGGTCAACCCTTCGACCGCTGCGGCCTCGAGGTAGCGGTCAATGTCACGCTCGGGGTCGACGATGAGCGCCTCGCCCGTCTTCTGGCAGCCGACGAGGTAGGCGTACTGGGCGAGAGACGGGTCGTGGATCTGGCGGAACAGCATGGTCGGAGAAGATGGTTTATGAAGGTGTGGGTGGAGACGACGCGTCGCGCGGGGGAATCTCTCTGCGAGTACCGAGCGGGCGCGGGCGAGCTAGTGGGGCAAGTAGTCGCGGAGGACGGCATACGTCCACGTTCCAGCGAGCGCGGCGAGTAACGCGGCGACCATCACGGTCACACCGCCACCCAGGAGCGCCACGAGCGGTCCCGGACATGCACCGAGGAGCGCCCAACCGAGGCCGAACGCGATGCCGCCCATCCAGTAGCGCGAGCCGGGGACGCGTGAGTCTCCCCATTCTTTCGGGCGGAGCGTGATGGGCTCGCCGTGGAGCGTCGTGATGCCGAGCCGCCGAATGGCCCAGAGCGAGAGGGCAGCTGTCGCCACGGCCGACCCAATCAGGCCGTACATGTGGAACGACTCGAACCGGAACATCTCGTAGATCCGAAACCACGAGATCACCTGAGCCTGGGTGAACACGAGCCCAAGTGCTGCGCCGAGAAAGCCGTAGACGATCAGCGCGAGGGGCGTATTCCCCTCATTCAGTGCCTGCTGCCTGAGTGAGGTGGGGACTTGCTCGACGTCAATGCAGCTGGCGGGTTCAGTCGGGGTTAGGACCGGAGTGCGGTCAGCGAGCCGGTGGGGCACGCCGTCTCCCTGATGAGTAAGTGTGTCGGTACGCATGACTAGAGGACAGCAGGAAGGAGAACGTGGACGACGATCAGGCCCCCCGCGAAGAAGCCGCCGACGGCGACGAGCGAGGGAATCTGGAGGTCTGCCAGTCCGGAAATCGCGTGCCCTGACGTGCAGCCACCGGCCCATCGGGCACCGAAACCGACCAGGAAGCCGCCGCCTAGCACCATGAGCGCGCCGATGGGTGTAGCGAGCGCTGCCCATGAGATGAGCTGCGCTGGGACGAACCCGGTCACATCCGTCACGCCGAGATCTGCGAGCGCAGAGACGGTGGCCGCCGAGAGCGCGAGCGGGGCGGAAGGGTCAGAGAGAACACGAAGACCGATGAAGCCACCGACGGCGATTCCAAGCGCAAACACGAGATTCCACGTTCCAGCACTCCGCCAGTCGTAGCGAAGAAAGGAGGGGGTGGCCTTTTCGGGGACGGGCAGAGCGGCACAGGCATGCCGGAGGTTTGCCGAGAGGCCAAACACCTTGCCGCCGACAACGAGCAACGCTGGGACGATGAGCCCGATGAGCGGGCCGGCGACGTACCAGGGGAGGGGAGAGACGGGATCCATACGGCGTGTACAACTGACAGGTTGAATGTAAAACTGTTCGGTTGTCCAATTCGTTCGCTAAGGAACGGCAAAGATCAAAAGTCCTAGATTCAGGCACTCCCCCCGGTCCCATGTCCGACGCTCCGCTCGTCCCGACCGACCTGCTCGATGCTGCCGCTTCGCGCTTCCGGCTTTTGGGCGACCCTACCCGCCTGCGGCTCCTCCGCGCGCTCCACGGCGTCAACGAGATGACGGTCCAGCAGCTTGCTGCCGCGGCTTCCCAAAGCCACGCCAACACGTCGAAGCACCTCCGCCAGCTTGCCGAGGCGGGCGTCGTCGAGGGGCGCCGCGATGGGTTGCACGTCCACTACCGGATCACAGACCCGACGCTCCAGCGGCTCTGCGATCTCGTTTGCGACGCGCTCGGGAGCGACTAGACCGTCCTCGAGGCCGCGACGAGAGCGGCGCACCGTCGCACGGCTCGAGCCCGCCCTCGAGATTGTGTTGACGTCCTCGAGGACGGCCCCGAATCGGCTGCGTCGAGCGGATACTTGTACGGCCTCGAGGTCGGGGAATGCCTTTCCGGCGGCGGCAAACGGTTCCCGCAGATCGCCCTCGAGAGCCGCCATGCCGACGCCGCCAACGTGCCTGGGCCGCCCTCGAGGACGTGGCCGAGGTTTTGATAGACGAGGAGCGGACTCACTCCGCCCTCTATGCTTCTTCGACTCCGCAACGCCGCCGCCTCCATGGGCGAACTGAGCCAGCGGCAGGACCGCGTGGCCCAGAACCTGGCCAACGCCAACACCGTCGGCTACCGCCGCGACCGGATGTTCGCGACCGCCTTGCGCGAGCGCATCGACGCCGAGGGCGCCCCCCAGAGCAGCCGCGTCGCCGGCCAGTACGCTGACGACACGGCCGGGTCCATGATCGAGACCGGCAACGCCCTCGACCTCGCGGTCCAGGGCACCGGCTTCTTCTCCGTCCAAGACGCCGACGGGCGCGTTCGCTTCACGCGCGGCGGCGAGTTCGTCCTCGATGCCGAGGGCACCGTCCGCTCGCCGCAGGGCTTCGCGCTCTTGCGCCAAGACGGGTCGCCGTTGACCATTCCGCCGTCCGGCGGCGAGATCGCCGTCACGACTGCGGGTGAGGTCACCGTCGCAGGATCTCCCGTCGGCCGTGTGGCCGTCGTCGAGGTCGCGGATCCAACCACACTGACGCGCCTGGACGGCGCCACGTTCGACGCTTCCGGCATCGAGGCCGAGCCGAGCGAGAGCCGCGTCCGGCAGGGCTTCCTCGAGGCGAGCAACGTCGATCCGGTCAACGAGCTGGTGGACTTGATGGAGCACGTACGCCTGTTCGAGTCGCAGCAGAAGTCGCTTACCACTACCGACGAGATCCTCGGCGCGGTCACCCGCGACCTCGGCACCTTCTAAAAGGGCCTGAGGGATAGGGGACGGGGCAACAGGCTCCTCCTTTCGTCCCTCTTGCCGCTTGCCTTCTCCCCCCTCTGCCCTCCCCAACATGCTTCGTGCCCTTCGCACCGCCGCCCTCGGAATGAGCGCTCAGCAGATGAGCGTCGACAACACGGCGAACAACCTTGCCAACGCCAACACGACCGGGTTCAAGCGAAACCGCGTTGCGTTCCAAGACCTGCTGTACCAGCGAGTCCGCGCGGCCGGTGGCGAGGACGGCGCCGCGCCCCCGGCGACGCTGCAGATGGGCCACGGCGCGATCGCCGTTGCGACCATCGGCACGTTCACGCAGGGAGGTCTCACTGAGACCGGAAACGCCCTCGACCTGGCCGTCAACGGCTCCGGCTTCTTCGCCGTCCAGATGCCCGATGGCAGCCGATCCTACACGCGCGACGGTGCCTTCACGTTGACCGCCGAAGGGCTGATGGTGACCCAAAGCGGGTTCGCCCTCGACCCCGGCATCGAGGTCCCGCCGGACGCCCTCGAACTTCAGATCCAGGCCGACGGCACTGTCCGCGCGCTCCTGCCCGGCGAGTCTGAGCCGACAGAGCTGGGGCAGCTGGAGCTCGCCCGCTTCCAGAACCCCGCGGGCTTGCGGGCGATGGGCGGCAACCTGTTCAACGAGACCGAGGCCAGCGGCACGCCCATCGTGGCCCAGCCTGGTGAAGACGGCGTCGGGACGGTCCAGCAGGGCCTTCTCGAAGCCAGCAACGTCGACGTGGTGCAGGAGATGGTGGACCTGATCTCGAGCCAGCGCGCCTATGAGCTGAACTCGAAGATGGTGCAGGCCAGCGAGGAGATGCTCCAGATTGCCAACGGCGTCAAGCGATGAGCTTCCTCCTGATCCTGTTCGCGCTCCTGGCGTCGCCCGTCGGCCTCGAGGCCGACTCGCTCGACTCCGAGATCGAGGTGGCCGCCCGCGCCGCCCTCGAGGACACGTGGTACGACTCCGAGGTCGAGGTCGTGCGCATGAGCCGCAGGGCCGCCCAGGCGTCGCCCGTCCGCGTCCGGTTCCGCGACGCGGAGCCCCGAGGCCGTGTCTCCGCCGAGGTCGAGACGCCCGTCGATGGCGTCTGGCAATCGGTGGGGTGGGTGTACCTCGAGGTCTCCGTCTTCGATACCGTCTGGGTCACGAGCCGCGCCCTCGACGCCGGCGACCTGGTCGAGGGCTCCGTCGAGCTCGCCCGCGCCGAAGTCACCGGTCTGTACGACCACCCCATCGACCTCGACGCCTTCGAGGGCTGGGTGGCGACCGCCGACCTCGAGGCCGGCATGGTCATCACCGAGCAAGACATCCGCCCGCCCGTTGCCGTCGCCGACGGTGAGCCCGTTCGCGTGCGCTACGGCCGCGGTGCCGTCGCCGTCGAGATGACCTGCCAGGCCCGAGAGAGCGGGTCCGTGGGAGAGGTCGTCCGCGTGGCCTGCTCCGACCCCTATGCCCTGTACCGCGTCCGCCTGACCGCTCCGGGCGTCGGGACATGGACCGTCACCCTCTGATCCAATGCTTCGACTCATTTCTGTCTGTCTCCTGTTCGCCGCCGCGTCCTCGATGCCGCAGGCGCAGCCGTCCACGCCGCAGGGCGCTCCGGGGCAGCCGATCTCGTTGTACTCCGATGTCCGCGCCTACGGCACCGGCGATCTGCTGACGGTCATTCTGGCCGAGCGGACGTCCGCCCGGAGGAGCTCCGAGAGCTCGGGATCGGCACAGCGCCAGATCAGCGGCGCGGGCAACGGCTCTGTGGGAGGCTTCTTCGGTATCGACGCGCAGGTGGGCGGCCAGCGCGCCGCCGATAGCCGGACGACGCAGAGCGACTTGCTGAGCGGCACCATCACGGCCCGCGTCATCGAGGTCGATGCGTCGGGCAACTTGGTCATCGAGGGCGAGCGCCGTCTCAACGTGGACGGCGACGTGCACCTGATGACGGTCAGCGGTCTGGTCCGCCCGGCCGATGTTGGGCCATCGAACACGGTCCTGTCCTACCAGATTGCGGGGGCGGATGTGGCCTACCAGCAGGAGGGGAGCGGCCCCAAGTTCTTCCAGGGCAAGTTCCTGACGCTGGTCGGGACGGCCGTCGTGGTGGTCGGGGTGGTGCTGCTCGGGTCCGCGGCAAGCAGCGCGACGCAGTAGACCTCGATGCAACACCACGTTCCTAGCTCCACGATTTTTCCGTCCTCGAGGTCGCAAACGACGTCCCCTCTTCTTAGGGGGGAGGACAGTGAGGAATTCAGGCCTTGTTCCGACCTCGAGGTTGCGAGCCACACCGTATCGGTCCCCGCCTTCGAGGGGATGACTCATGGAACGAAAGAGGTCGCTCGTCAGACGGCATCCTCGACCCTCGGGCCTGTCCGTTCGCCCTCGAGGCCGACCTCGCCATTTATGGGCCTCGAGGCCGCACCCGTCCGATCGCTCATGCGCCTGCTTTCCCTCATTCTCTTCCTCGCCACTGCTGGCGGCGCCGTGGCTCAGCCGACCGCCCCGGACGGCGGCACCGCCACGCCTGGAGCCGCCGCCGCTCCGGCGCTCGGCCCGACGGCCAGCGCTCGGCTCAAGGACATGGTGATTCCGGCCGGCGCCGCTCCCGTTCAGCTTCTGGGCTATGGCATCGTCGTCGGTCTCGACCGGACCGGGGACCGCGCTCGAGGACGGACCGGAGCGCCGTACACCGTCCAGAGCGTCGCCAACATGTTGCAGCGGTTCGGCATCGAGGTCGATGTTCAGTCGCTCGGCACGCGCAACGCGGCTGCGGTGATGGTGACGGCTACCCTCGATCCGTTCGCAGGCCCCGGCTCGGCGGTCGATGTGACGGTGGCCTCGCTGGGTGACGCCCGCTCGCTCTCGGGCGGCATCCTGCTCCAGACGCCGCTGCAAAACATGGCGTCGGGCGGGACGGTCCACGCCGTCGCTCAGGGACCTGTCTTGACCGGAGCGCTGCTCGCGTCCTCCGCAGGTACGTCTCAGCGGACCGGCCCCACCAACACCGGCCGCGTCCCCTCGGGCGCGCTCGTCACACTCGGCTCCGGCGCGACGATGGCCGAGGGGCCGCTCGACCTGATCTTGCGCGAGCCCGACTTCACGAACGCGGTTGCGATCGCGGACATCGTCAACGAGTCGTTCCCAGGCTCCGCGACGGCGATGCACGCCGGGATGGTTCGCGTCCAGGTGCCCGCCGATGCCGGCGGCCCGGCCGTGCTGATGGCCGCCCTTGAGGGCCTGCGCATGGACGTGGATACACCGGCCCGCGTGGTCGTCAACGAGCGGACGGGGACGGTCGTGGCCGGAGGCAACGTGTCCATCGGCGAGGTCATGATCACGTACGGCTCGCTCACCATCTCGACCGCCGTGGACCCTGCGATTTCGCAGCCGGGCGCCTTCGCCAACGGCGAGACCGTCGCGGTGCCCGTCGGCACCGTGGACATCGAAGAAGATGCGGTCCGGTCGGTCGTGCTCCAGCCGAACACGTCGGTTGCCGAACTGGCGGGCGCGCTCAACGAGCTGGGCCTCTCGGCGCGTGACGTGATTTCCATCTTCCAGGCCATCGACCGCGCCGGCGCGCTGATGGGCGAGCTCGTGGTGCTGTAATGACCTCGGCTCCCCATCCGGCTCGCCCTCGAGGTCGGCCCGCCGCCGGATTGTCCTCGAGGCCGCACCGCACCCTCTGCCCATGATTGTCTCCCCCGCTCGCCTCGACGCCCGCCACCGGCGGCACGCCGCCGCCCGACGATCCCGTCGAGGCCGCGCGCCAGTTCGAGTCCGTCCTGGTTCGCCAGTTCGTCGAGGTCATGACCAAGGACCTCTTCCAGTCGAGCGAGGAGGGCATGATGACCGGCCAGGCCGACCTCCAGCGCGACACGCTCACCGACACACTCACCGAGCATCTGGTCGAGGCCGGCACCTTCGGCATCGCCGACCTGCTCACGGCCCAGTGGGACCGCCAGGGCCGCACGGCCCCCGACCTCGAGGACGCGCCTTCCGCGCGGTCACGTTCACGCCAGCCGGCCTCGGGGGCGGGCGCCCCCGCCATGACGCCTGAACCCTCGAGGACGCCCCGCAGAGCGCTTTCGATGGACGATGCGCTTCGTTTGTACCAAAATGCTAAAGGTCCGGCCCAACCCATCGATCACACCCCTGAGGACTCCCCATGACCGACTCTTTCACTGACGTGTTTGCACCTGAGCGCGAGGCACTAGCTGCCCTCGCCCAGACGGCTCGTGACCAGCTTGCCGCGTTGCGTGCCGGGTCGTCGGAGCAGTTCGAAGAAGCCGCCGGCCGGACCCTCGATGTCGTCGCCGACCTCGACCATCGCCGTCGTGCGCGAGAGCGCCGGACGGCCGCGCCCGACGCTCCCCCTCTCGGTCCCGATGCCCGCGCCGCGCTTCAGGCCTCCGCCCTCGAGGCCCGCCAGGCGTGCGACTCCCTCGAGATCGCGCTGACGCATGCCGTCGCCCTGGGCCGCGACCTGATCGGGGCCTGGTACAACGTCGCGTCGCCGCCGACGGCGAACGTCTACACCGCCCAGGGAGCCGTGGTCCACCTCCAGACGCGCATGAGTCTCAACAGCATCTACTCCACCGCCCGCCGGGCGCTCCTGTCCAGCCAGGCCGGGATCAACGCGACGGGCAACAACATCGCCAACGCCGAGACGCCCGGGTACACGAGGCGCTCGGCCTCGACGCGTTTGTCCGCGCCGGTCCGCGGCGGCGTCCTGATTCCGTCCGAGCACGCCTCGGTCGGCTCCGGCGCGGGTCCGACCGAGTTCAACCGCGTTCGGAGCGGCATCCTCGACCACGCCGTGCGCTTTGGCCAGGCGAGCAGCGGCGGGGCGGGAGAGAGCGCCGGCCTTGCTCGCCGCCGTCGAGTCGCAGCTCGCGCCCGATGGCGGTGACGGATTCCTGGGCGCTGTCTCCGGCTTCTACGACGCGTGGGCCAGCGTCGGCGTCGGGCCCACAGACCTTAGTGCTCGCGACGGACTGCTGGTCGCAGCCGACCAGCTCTCCTTCGCGCTCCGCGGTGCCGATGCCCGCCTCGGCGACGCTCAGCGATTCGATCCAGAACGACCTCGCGCGACCCTCGGTCAGGCCAACTCCCTCATGGAGGAGATGGCGAGTCTCAACCTCGACATCCGACGTGCCGGTGCGCAGGGCGGCGGAAACCTCGACGCGCTCGACCGGCGTGACCTCATCATGGACGAGCTCTCGGGGCTCGCCCCGTTCACCTTCAAGGCGCAGGAAGACGGCACCGTCACCGCCACCATCGACGGCATGATTGGCGTGCAGGGCGGCGAGTCTCGCCCGTATCGCTTGGCCGTTCCGCCGACCGTCTCCGAGCCATCCGTCTTTGCCGAGGGCGCGTCCCGTCCGCTCCGTCTCGACGCCTTCGAGGGCGGTGCCATCGGCGCTCAACTCGGCGTGCTCACCAAGACGATGCCCGACACTCGAGCCGCCCTCGACGCCATCGCGTCCTCGATTGTGACGGCGGTCAACACCGTCGCACTTCGCGGGCGTCGGCCTCGACGGCGGGACCGGCCGCGACTTTTTCGACCCGTCGGCGTCACCGCCGCGACCATCGGCCGCGACCCGGCGCTCACCGCCGAGACCATCGCCGCCGGCAACGGTGGGGCGGGAGACAGCAGCGTCGCGACGGCGATCACAGGGCAGGGGAGGATGCCTACGCTGGCGCCGTCAACGTGTTGGTCGATGTCGGCCTGCGCGCCAACGAAGCGTCCGCCGCCTGCGGAGGCGAGTGCGGCTTACGTCGACCATGCCTCCGCGCTGCGCGACGGCGTCTCGAAGGTGTCGATCGACGAGGAGATGACCAACCTCATCCGCTTCCAGCAGAGCTACGCCGCCTCGGCGCGCGTCATCCAGACGGCGAACCAAATGTTCGACACGCTTCTCGCGATGTGATGAGGAGTGACCGAGTCCATCAGTGTGTAGCCGAGCGAGGGTGTGTTCACCCCAGCGGGTCTGCATGGTGTGCTGAGCGTCACGTCTCCACTCGTCCACCTGCCCATTTGCCCACCTCGCCATGAGCCGACCCATCCAGTCCGCCTTGTCCCGCGCTGCGTCGTTCTCGTCGCCCGAGCGCTCGCTCGCGAAAGCCCGAGAAGCGCTCACGACGTCGCAAAGCCAACTTGCGACCGGTTTCAAGATCCAGCGGGCGTCCGACGACCCGGCGTGGATTTGCGCAGGCCAAATTCCTGGGCCGCCGCGAGGACACCCTGGCTCGGTACGAGACGGTGATCGGCGCGGCGGAGCTATGGGTCAACCAGACCGAGAATCGAGCTTGGCGCGATGGGCGAGATCTTTGTCCAGGCCTCCGAGCTCGGCATCCGCGCGGCGAACGGTGTCTACACGCCGGAAGACATCGCGCAGCAGGTGGACGACTTGCGCGACGAGGCCGTCGTCCGGCTGCGCTCGAAGGTCCAGGGCGAGTACCTGTTCGCGGGCAACGAGACCCAGACGGCGCCTCTCGACAAGGCCGGCGTGCCCCAGCCGGGCACCTTCACCGGCGCGCGGAGACGCGAGATCTCGCCGGGCCACACCATCCAGATCAACGCCGTCGGCGCCCTCGAGGTCGACGGCGACTCGGCGATCCAGCGACTGGAGGACCTAGCCGCCGCCATCCGTGCCAACGACGGCACGGCCATCGTGACGCGCTCGGTTTCGTGCAGAACGGCGCGACCACTACGCGCGCTTGGGTGGGCAGACGGGCAACGCGGCTCGTCAGCTCAACGGCGCCAGCGACGCCCTCGAGTCCGAGTCTCTTGCCGTCGGCGAGCGCCGGGCGCAGATCGAGGAGATCGACCTGGCGGAGGTGATGGGCGACATGCAGCGCCGGCAGGTCGCCCTCGAGGCCGCCCTCCGTGCGACGGCCGCGTCGGCGCAGCAGACGCTGCTCGACTACCTGTAGGGCTCGTCCTCGAGGTCGGGTCGGACGCGAGACGGGGAGCGCCCTCATGTCGCGAGCGACCGCTTCGTTGTGCACCTCGCGGAGCTCCGCCCTCGGCACCTCTCCGCTCCTGCGAGAGATAGCCTAACCCACGTCCTCGAGGACGGCGCACACCCGTCCACACATGAATTCGGCGGCCTCGAGGACCCTGCGGTGGGCACTCGAAGTCTGAGCGGTCCTTTCTCACATTCCCCTATCGACATGAGTGACCTGACAGACAACGCCAAGAACGAACTCCGCGAGGAAGAAGCCAAGGGTCGCAAAGAGCAGGCCGCTGGCGCCTTTGACGAACTCAAGGGCAAGGTCAAGAAGACCGTCGGCGACGTGTATCGACGACACGTCGATGCAGGCCGAAGGGCACCGCGCAAGAGCTCGCCGGCAAAGCGCGCAAGACCGCCGGCGACATGCACGCCGACGCGGCTGATGCCGCTGGTGACGCCATCGACAAGGTCGACTAACGCGACGACGATGAGATTTTAGGCCCCGGATCGCTCGCGTGGTCTGGGGCCTCTTTGTAGACTTGCAGTCCACTCTCCACCCAACCCCATGGATCTCAACAGCCTCAAAGACACCGCCGGCGACACCGCCAAGAACCTCGCCGACAAGGCCGGCGACGTGGCCGGTGACCTCGCCAAGAAGGCCGCCGACCTCGCGCCCGACGCCGTCAAGGACAAGGCCGGCGACCTCGCCTCGAAGGCCGGCGACATCGCTGGTGACGTGGCCGAGAAGGCCGCGGAGAAGGCCGCGGACCTCCTCGGCAAGGCGGCGGACAAGCTCTCGTAGCGCTCCGACCCGCCGCTTCTCGCGCCCCGGCAGACGTTCGGTCTGTCGGGGCGTACGTACGTTCGGTCGTGGCCTTCGTCCGCTCCGCCCTCGAGGCCTACCCTCGCCCGTTCTGGGCGCTCGTCGTCGGCACGTTCGTGAACCGGACGGGCTTGGTGGTCCTGCCGTTTCTGGCACTGTTCCTGACTGCCGAGCGCGGGTATAGCGTTCCGATGGCGACGCTGGCCGTCTCTCTGTACGGCGCCGGTTCGTTCCTAGGCGGCCTCGCCGGCGGATGGCTCTCGGACGCCGTCGGGCGGCGCCCGGTCCTGCTCGTGAGCCTGGGAGGCGCCGCGGTCCCCGTTGCTGCGATCCCGTTCGCTCCGACGTTCGCCACCGTCGCGGCCGCTGCGTTCGCCTTCGGCTTCCTCGCCGAGATGTACCGCCCAGCTGTCTCCGCCGTCGTGGCCGACCTGCTGCCGGAGGAGCGCCGCGCTCGAGGCTACGCGCTCGTCTACTGGGCCATCAACCTGGGTGCCGCCGTGGGTCCCGCGTTGGGCGGATGGCTGGCCTCGAGGTCGTACACGGGGCTGTTCGTCCTCGAGGGCGTCACGTTGATGGGCTACGCCGCGCTCGTCGCCGTCGAAGATCCCGGAGACACGTCCCGCCGATGCCAACGCGTCGGTCGCGCTCGACCTTCGCCCGGTCGCTCGGGACGGAGCCCTTGCCGCGATTGCCGTCGTGGTGCTGCTCGTCGGAATCGGGTTCGTCCAGCTGTTTTCGACGCTGCCTATCGCGATGGCTGCGGATGGACTCTCAGAACTCGACTTCGGACTTGGTGGTCGCCGTCAACGGCGTCCTGATCGTGCTGATCGGGTTGCCGGTGTCGGCGTACGTGGGCGAGCGCATGACGTCGCTGTGGGTGCCGGCGTCGGTCGCGCTGATCGCGGTCGGGCTCGCGTTGCAGATGCCGGCCTCGACGTTCATGGCCTACGCCGTCTGCGCGGTCGTGTGGACGCTGGGCGAGATGGCGTTCCTGCCCGTCGTCCCAACCATCGTGTCGGGCCTCGCGCCTACGCATCTTCGTGGCTCGTACCAGGGCGTGTACCACGCGGCATGGGGCCTGGCGAAGATGATCGGTCCGGTGCTCGGCGGCCTGGTGCTGGCGGGTGCATCGGCCGGGGCGTTGTGGGCCGGCTCGGCGGTGCTGGTCGGGCATCGCCGCGCTCGTCCTGCTGGCGCACCCTTCCCACGTTGCGTCGTCGGCTCGGCTCGGTCTAGTCCGTCCTCGAGAGACGGGAGACCTGTCCTCGAGGACGCAGGCCGGTGTGGCGCTCGTTGTTTCTAATCGCCCTCGAGGTCGGGGTGATCCGGGATGCAGTCCATGCGCGAAGGAGGGGTACATCACTCGTCACCCTCCCTCATGCGCGCTTTCCTTCTCTTCGCTCTCGCGGTATCCCTCGCCGCCTGCGGCTCGGACGACGTCCTCGAGTCCTCCGACGCGCCGGCCGAACCGTCCGACGATTCGGACGTCGAGGAAGTCGAGAGCTTCGAGCCGACTCACGCCGCCGGCTCAGGCCGCCGCCCCAGAGGGCTCCGTGGGCACGTTCCGGCTGTACTATGTCCGCGGCAGTGGCGACACGCGCGACACGACGCTCATCGAAGGCTTCCTGCCTGCCCCGATGCCGAGCGAGGCGCTTGCATCGGTCGCCCTCAATGCCGTGCCGAACTACGACGTCGTGGTTCAGCCGAGTAGTGTCACAGCCGACATCGACCTGCGTCGTGCGGGCTACGTGTACCTCACCCGCAACGAGGTCGGTGAGATCGACGGCGGTGTCCGCTGGGGCAGCTCCACGTTTCCGGAGCGCCACGACGGGCTGTTTCGTGGCACGGGCTACGCGTTCACATTTCCGCCGCTTTGGGAGAACACGGCCGTGTCGCCTCGCCTCGAGGTCCGCGACGACGAAGACGAGACGTCGGTTCTGGGCGAGCTCGCGCTCCCCGTCACCGCGTCCCCGTCGTGGCTCCAGCCCGTCACCTTGCCAACGGTCCCGGAGGACACCCGCCTCACCTTCAGCGCCGATCTGACGTTCAGCGACCCCGGCCTCGTGCCCGTCCTGGTCTTCCCGAACACGTTCGGCGAAGTCGGCTGGGGCGCCGACGTCCTCGAGGTCGACGACTTTGGGGTTCGCCGTCGCGAGCGAGAAGGCACGACCGATCTCGGCACGCCATACAAGGTCTGGGCGCCGCACAACGACGAGACGCGGGGCGAGGCGTACCTCGTGATGGTGCGCCTGTAGGGACGTCCTCGAGGTCGCCCGAAGCGCGGACCAGGGTCTCGCCCTCGAGGGGGCGCGCAGGTGTTTCGCACTCGAGGGCGCGGCCTGCGACCCCTAAACGGCGAGCCCGCCTCCCGTCCTCGAGGGCGGATCCTGACCTCGAGGACGAGTCGCGCGTGAAGGACGGCGCCCCAAGCCCTCGCTAGCTTGGCCGTCCCTCGCCCGATCCTGCCGTGTCTGAGTTCCACCGTCTCGACGCCGCCACCGACTCCCGTTTCCTCCGCGCCCACGTCGAGGATTCGCTGACTAAGACGCCCTTCCGGCCGACCAACGAGGTCGTGCTGTGCCAGACGTGCGGGCTCGTGTCTCTGCGGGAGACCTGGGAGGCCGTCGGAGGCTGCCCGAACGGGCACGACACGCCCGCACGGTGGGACGAGAAGCGGGCGCTAGCGGCAGGCGACGGCGCCTCGACCCGCGTACCCACGTCTCCGCGACCCGTGGCGGCGCGACCGGCCGCGGCTCCACCGCCGCCGAAGCGCAACTGCGTGGGCGCTCCCTCTCCTCATCGCGCTCGTGGTCGGCAGCTTGCTGGTTGCAGCCGTTGTGTTCGGCGGGCTCCTGGGCGGCGATGACGAACCGGTCGAGGTCGTCGACAACGGGCCGGCGGCTCCAACAGGCCCGGAGGCCGTCAACGTGTCCGAGCCAGGCCTCATCGAGGGCGCCCTCGACACGGTGACTTCCTCGAGGACGGTCGGTACCGCGACCTCTATACGTTCGCCGCCGACTCGTCGGGCCGCGTGCTGACGTTCCGCGTCTCGTCCGAGGATTTCTTCCCGGACTTGATCGTCGAGACGCCCGATGGGGATCGCATCGAGGCCGAGACCGTCGAGCGGGATGACGACACAGGCCGCGTAACCGTCCAGATCGCCGACCTTCGGGGGCCGGGCTTGTACCGCGTTCTTGCTTTCCTCGCGCCAGCCGGAAGAGACGGGCGAGTACTCGCTTCGCATCCAGGCCGAGGTCCCGACGCGCCCGCTCACGGCGGGCGGGTCAGCGGTGACGGCAACGCTCGGGGAACTCAGCGAGAACCTCGAGGGCTTCTTCCGCGACCGGTATCGGTTCAGCGGGACGGCTGGTCGCGAGCACACGATCACGGTCCGCTCGAGCGCTTTCGCGCCGACGGTCTTGCTTCAGGGACCATCGGGCGATGTCAAGGGCGAAACGGGCCGTGCGGGTGGCGTCGTGACGTTCGTGTTCACGCCGGATCGCTCGGGCACGTACACGGCGATCGTGTCGTCGCAGGGAGCCGGCAAGCGCGGCGCGTACACGACCCAGCTTGCCGTTGGCCCGGCGACCTGTTGTCGAGCGCGCCCCGGTCGAGGTTCAGCGGACGCTGCCGACCAACGGGACGCCGGTCTCGGACTCGCTCGCGGCTGGAGATACACAGTCCTACACGATTCGAGGGCGCGTGGGCGACCGCGTCCGCCTCGAGGTCCGGTCCAGCGACTTCGCACCGTCGCTCACGCTCGTGGCGCCCGATGGCACTCGCATCGCGGCGGCTCCCGATGGGGACCGCGCTCGAATCCGTGAGACACTGGCTGCGGGAGGCACCTTCCGCGTGATCGTCGGCGCGGCCGGTGGCGACGGCGTCTACCGCCTGACGCTCGAGCAGCAGGCCGCCGTCTCTGCCGACGACATCCCGCGTTTGCCCGGTGCCGACCAGCAGCGGCCCACCCCTTCGCCCTCGAATGATGGCGGAGACGAGGATGGCGAGGACTATGAGCCACAACCCATCGGTGACGGCGCGCCTTTGCCGGGCGCTCCGTAGCTTTCGGCTCCCTCGATTGGGCCGCGCGCCCCGCATGAGCGAAGACGCTGACATCATCCGAGTCCCCAAGGCCCGCCTCCGCGAGGTCAAGGCCGAGATCGACGATCTCAAGGGGCAGCTTTCGCGCCTCCAGAGCGAGCACCACGCCCTGCGCGAGGAGCACGACAACCTTCGCGCACACCTGAAGGGCTCGATTCGCGAGGTGGCCCGCCTGACCGAGGAGGTCGAGCGCCTGCGCGGATAACCACAGCGTTTGCGTCCTCGAGGTCGGCGCGAATTTCCTCGAGGGATGCGGTCCCTCGAGGCCGCAGAGCCGTCGCCGCTGGAGTCGTGCTTTAGCTTTGGGCGACGGCCCTGGACACGGAGAGGTGGCAGAGTGGTCGAATGCGCTGGTCTTGAAAACCAGAGTGCCTTCACGGGTACCGTGGGTTCGAATCCCACCCTCTCCGCACCGCATGGCTGCCGCGGAGCCGTCCTCGAGGATGGCGGCCGTGCAACCCGCAGCCGGCCGGCCCGTCTAGCGTCGGAGATCCCCCCGCCCTCGATGCGTCGCGCCGCCCTCGTCTTTCTCGTGTTCGCCGCCGCCGCCCAGGCGCAGGACACCACTGTCGTCACGCTCGCGGAGGCCGTCGAGCTCGCCATCGAGCAGAGCCCCGAGGTTCGGCGCGGCGTCGTCGCCGATCGAGGGCGAGGCCTGGCCGTTCGCTCGGCTCGCGCGTCCCGGCTCCCTATCGTGTCGCTGAGCGTCCAGCCGTCGCAGCGCTACGGGCTGGGGTTTGACCAGACGACCGGCGAGGTCGTGTCCCAGACCGTCGAGTCGCTCAACGCGAGCGCGTTCGCGTCAGTCCCGCTTTACGACGGAGGCCGCGCCCGCGCCAACATCTTCGAAGCCGAGTACCTGCGCGATGCCGCCGATGCCTCCCTCGTGCGAACGCGCCAGCAGGTCGCCCTCGAGGTCGCGCAGCAGTTTCTGACGTTGCTTCTGGACCGCGAGATCGTCGCCATCGAGGTCGAGCAACTCGAGGCGGCTCAGGCCCAGCAGCGCCGTGTGGCCGAGCTCGTCGATGCCGGTGCTCGCGCCCGGGGCGACTTGATCGCGCAGAACGCCGTCGTGGCCGAGCGGCAGACGGCCCTCGTCGTCGCGCAGGGCGCCGTCGAGGGCGACCGGGTGCGTCTGGTCCAGATCATCGGCCTCGACCCGCTCGAGGAGTACCGATTCGTCGGCCCCGACCTCGACGCTCTCGAGACGTCAGGCTTGTTCGCTGCCGATCTGGGGTCGCTGCCCGAGCTCGTCGCCTCGGCTCTGGCGACCCGTTCCGACCGGAAGGCGCAGCAGATCTCCATCGAGGCCGCCGAAGCGTCCATCGGCGCAGCCCGAGCCGCAGGCCGACCGAGCGTCGATCTGAGCGCGTCCATCGGCACGGGCTATTCCAGCTTGCAGCAACGCGCCGTCGGCGTAGCGCCGGTGACGCCGGTCACTCTCGGGGACGGGACGCCCGTCTTGGTCGGAGGCGTCCCGCTCACGTTTCCTGGCAACCCAGATTTCGAGACGACGCCCGCGTTCAGCCAGTTCGGAGACAACCGCTCGGGCTCGATAGGCCTCTCACTGACAGTCCCGCTGTTCGACCGCTACCAGGCTCGGCGCGGTGTTGCCGAGGCGCAGATCCGCGTCGAGGACGCTCAGATCACCCTCGACGCCATCGACCGGCAGGTGGCCTCTGAGGTGCAGCAGGCCGTCGTCGAGGCCCGAACGGCGCGCGCGCGGCTGACGGCGGCGGAGGCGCAGGTCGCGGCCTCGACGGAGGCGCTGCGCGTAGAGCAGGATCGCTACCGGCTCGGCGCCGGCACGCTGTACGATGTCGCCGACGCGCAGGCGCGGCTCGCACAGGCGCAGTCCTCGAGGGCGCAGGCGGCCTACGGGCTTGCCTTCCGCATCGCGCTGGTCCGCTTGGCTGTGGGCGACCTCGAGCCATCAGCGCTCGCGGAGCTTCTTGGATAGTCCCGTAACCTTCGGACGGCGTCGCCGTCCAGAGACTTCACCTGCCTCGACTCTGGCATGAGCCCTACGAAGAAAATCCTGATTGGCCTCGGCGTGCTGGTTGCCATCCTTATCGGTGTCTCCTTTGTCATAGGCGGGGAGGACGAAGGCATCGAGGTCGAGACGGCTGAGGCTCGGGTCCGCACGATTACGCAGACCGTGACGGCGTCGGGCACGGTGGCGAGCGAAGTCGAGGTCGCGATCTCGTCGGATGTCTCGGGCGAGATCATCGTCCTGGCTGTCGAGGAGGGCGACCGCGTTCAGCAGGGCGACTTGCTCCTGCGCATCCGGCCAGACTTCTACGCCATCGAGGCCGACCGCGCGCGCTCGCAGATCGCGACGGCGCAGAGTGGCGTCGGCGAGGCGCAGTCGGGTGTGGCGGAGGCGCAGCAAGCCGTCGAGCAGGCTCGTGCGGATCTGGCGCGTGCCACGGCAGAGCGCGAACGGTCGGAGCGGGCGCTGGCCCGTCAGCAAGACTTGTTCGACCGCGACGTCGCGCCGGCGATGGACCTCGAGGCCGCTCGCGGCGCCTTCGAGGTCGCGCAGGCGACGGAGCGGTCGGCCCGGCAGGCTGTGTCTGGTGCCGAGGCGCGCGTGGGGTCGGCTCGAGGACGCGTGCGGAGCGCACAAACGCAGGTGCAGGGCGCCCGTGCAGGGGCTCGGCAGGCGGGACAGCAGCTCGCGCAGACGGCCATCTACGCGCCGATCTCGGGGACGGTTAGCCAGCTCAACGTGGAACTGGGTGAACGCGTCGTCGGGACAGCGACCATGTCGGGCACGGAGCTGATGCGGATCGCGCGGCTCGACGCCATGACGATGGAGATCGACGTCAACGAGAACGATGTGGTCAACGTGGCGCTCGGCGACTCGGCGCGCATCGAGGTCGACGCCTTCCCGAGCGAGCCGCTCGGCGGTGCCGTGGCGGAGATCGCGAACTCGGCCCGCATCCAGAACGCCGGGACGGCGCAGGCCATCACCAACTTCCCCGTCGTGGTACGTCTGGCCGCCGCGGGCGAGACGCCAGACGAGGCGCAGGCGGCTCCCGAAGAGGGCGTCCGTCGTGCCCCCGGCCCGCTGCTCCGTCCGGGCATGAGCGGCACCGTCGACATCTACACACGCTCTGTCCCAGACGCCGTCGTGGTCCCCATCCAGGCGGTGACCGTCCGTGACTTCAACGAGGTGGAGCGCGAGCGACTCCGCAAGGCGCGCGCAGAGGGCGATGAGACTGCCAACCCGGACGATGTGCCGGCTGACGAAGACCTACGCCGCGTCGTGTTCATCATGGTCGACGGCAAGGCGGAGATGCGCGAGGTCGAGACCGGCATCACCGACGACACGCACATCGAGATCCGCGGCGGCCTGACCGGCGGCGAGACCGTCGTGACCGGCCCCTTCCGCATCCTGCGCACCGACCTCGAGGACGGCGACGCGATCAAGGAGGGGGACTAATGTTCGAGTGGGCTTGTGGCTGAGTGAGCACGTGATGTTCGCCCGCGACCTCGAGGTCGGCCCACGGCGCCCCGCCCTCGAGGACGCCTTTCTTTCAGACGACGGTAGCGTCTCGACCTGCCCGCGACTCCTCACTCGTTCACAGGTCCACTAGCCCACTTCCCCTATGCCCGTCATCGAGATTGCCGACGTCTGGAAGACGTACCGGATGGGGACCCAGGAGGTCCACGCGCTGCGCGGCTGCGACCTCGAGGTCGAACGCGGCGAGTACGTCGCCATCATGGGGCCGTCGGGGAGCGGAAAGAGCACGCTGATGAACGTCGTCGGCTGCCTCGACATCCCGACGAAGGGCACGTACCTGCTGGACGACCGCGACGTGGGGAGCCTGAGCGACGACGAACTGGCGTCGGTGCGAAACGGCCAGATCGGGTTCGTCTTCCAGACCTTCAACCTGCTGCCTCGTCAGGACTGCCTGCAGAACGTGGAACTGCCGCTGGTGTACGCGGGAGTCGGTCGGGCGGAGCGCAAGGCACGGGCCACGGAGGCGCTCCAGCGCGTCGGGCTGGGCGACCGGCTCGACCACCGACCGAACGAGCTCTCCGGCGGACAGCGTCAGCGCGTCGCGGTGGCGCGAGCCCTGGTCAACCGCCCCGCCATCCTGCTCGCCGATGAGCCGACAGGCAACCTCGACTCGGTGACGAGCGACGAGATCATGCGCCTGTTCGAGCTTCTGTACCGTCAGGGCAACACGCTACTGGT
The DNA here is from genome assembly GCA_963832985.1 of Rubricoccaceae bacterium. GTDB lineage: Bacteria > Bacteroidota > Rhodothermia > Rhodothermales > Rubricoccaceae > Rubrivirga. Next base: position 479,896 of record CAWHWG010000006.1, on the reverse strand, counting down.
GGTGACACACGAGGACGAGATCGCGGCCCACGCCCGTCGTGTGGTCCGCCTGCGCGATGGCGTCGTGGAGACGGACACCGCCGTCGAGTCTCCGGTCCTGGCCGGCATCGAGGACGGCGACCTCGAGGGCGCGGCGGCAGCGTGATCTCGTCCTCGAGGACGGCCAGCAGTGCCCGTCGATTCGAGGCTCGTCCTCGAGGTCAGCGCATCAGCGCGACGCTCCGCGTCACTACGCGCCCGCCCGCCCGGACGCGGATGAGGTAGACGCCGCGTGCGGTCCCCTGCCGCGTCCCACTCGACCTCGAGGATGCCCGCCGCGCGAGCGCCCTCTACCAGCCGCGCCACGGTGCGCCCTGTCACGTCGAGGATCTCGACCTTGAGGTCGGCCGCTGCCGGAAGGGTGACGGCGACCGTGACGAGGTCGCGAGCAGGGTTCGGCCCGACGGTGATTGTCACTGGGAGAGGCGAAGACTCTGTAGCTGTGGCGAACCCGTCGAGGACGGCACGCGCAGCCGCGGGATCTCCGGCAGCGAGGAGTGCTGCGGCCTCGTCGAGTCGGGCGTCGACCTCGAGGTCGACGTCTTGTGACTGGCGGAGGTGGTAGAGGCGGAGCGGGAGCTCGAGGTCGTCGGGTTGGAAGGGGAGGTCGCGCCAGCCGCGGACGGCCGTCTGGATCTGCTCGAGGTAGCGCGTCCCGAACTCGGCGGTTGGCTCGATGGCTGTGCCCTCGCCGAAGTCGTTCCAGGTCGCGATCTGGATGATGGGGACGCCGGAGTCGATGGCCCGCTGGAAGGTCTCGGCGAAGGTGGCGCCGTCGCGGTCGTCGAGGTAGCCATACGAGGCGCTGACGCCGGCCTGCTCGTAGATGTCGTGGAAGCCAGGCCACACGCCGCCCATCGCGAGCGGCCAGTCGGTGGCCGACGCATAAAACGAGCCGAGGTACTGGTCGAGACGTGCCATAGTGAGCGTGCCATTGACGGATGCGTGCATCGGGGGCCACGGGAACGCGCCGGCCGCGACGCGCGCCAACCGGCTGTCCTGGGTCACGAGCGCGGGCGCCTCCACAAACCCGTCGAGGGCGACCTCCCACGCCCTCGAGGACCGCATGACCTGGTTCTGAGGACCGAAGTTGAGCAGGACCGGAGCGCCGTCGTGCCGCAGATAGCGGTCGTCCCCAGCCCAGCGCTGCGCGACGGCCTCGAGGTCGGCTAGCGCCTGGTAGGGCTCGCGCCCGGCCTCGATGACGCCTTGCGAGACGAGCTGCGTCAACGTGGCGTCCTCGTAGCAGATGGCGAACTGCAAGCCCACGTCGCCCATCGCGTCGAACAGCATCCCCGTCGCCTCGTCAATCAGCGGGTAGTCATAGAGCGTGCTTGTTCCATACCAGTCGGCGACGGTACCGTCGATGCCCGCCACGCGCATGAGCAGGGCGTGGTACTCGATGACATCGGGGTCGTGAGAGTCGTACGGCCCGATCTCGGGGTAGGTGTGCGACGCGATCTCCCGCTGGCCGTCGGCGCCGACCCGGTTCGGGTCGAAGTGGTTCATCGTCCAGTGCCATCCCCAGTAGCCGCTGGTCTCGGGCGCCTGAAACCACGGCATGTAGTGCACCACGACGACGGGGCCGCTGTCCTGAGCGTCCGCCCTCGAGGACGTGAGAAGGATGAGGGCGGCGAGCAAGATGCGCATGTCGAAAACATAGCTCGCGCACGTCGGAGACCGTCCTCGAGGCTGGGCCTTCAGCGCACCGGTCGCCCTCGAGGTCGCGCCCATGCACGTCCTCGAGGACGCGGTTATCCCAGCAACTCGTCGAAGATGTCGGACTGCTTGAGCGGCGGCGCGATGTCGAAGTGGTCGTAGGCTCGCCGCGTGGCGACGCGTCCTCGAGGCGTCCGCGCGATGAAGCCCTCCTGGATGAGGTACGGCTCGTAGACCTCCTCGATCGTCCCAGCATCCTCGCCAACGCTGACGGCGATGTTCGAGACGCCGACGGGGCCGCCGTCGTGCTTCTCTATCAGGTTCATCAGGATGCGAGCGTCCATGTCGTCGAGGCCGGCCTCGTCGACGTCGAGGGCGTTGAGCGCGTGGTCTGCGACGGCGCGCGTCACGCGGCCATCGCCCGGGCCGGCGGAGGTCTCGACTTCGGCGAAGTCTCGCGTCCGGCGGAGCAGCTTGTTCGCGATGCGCGGTGTACCTCGGCTCCGTCGTGCGATCTCGAACGCGCCCTGATCATCAATGTCGACGCCGAGCAGGCCGGCGCTCCGGAGCACGATCTGGTGAAGCGTGTCGACGTCGTAGTAGTCGTACCGGAAGTCGACGCCGAAGCGGGCTCGGAGGGGAGCTGTGAGCAAGCCCTTTCGCGTCGTGGCACCGATGAGCGTGAACGGCGGCAGCGAGATCCGCACCGACCGCGCGCTCGGGCCGGAGTCGATCAGGATGTCAATGGCGTAGTCCTCCATCGCCGAATACAGGTACTCCTCCACGACAGGGGACAACCTGTGGATCTCGTCGATGAACAGGACGTCGCCCTCGTTCAGGTTGGTCAATAACCCGGCGATGTTGGCGGGCTTGTCGAGGGCGGGACCGGACGTGGTCTTGATCTCGGCGCCCATCTCCTCGGCGATGATGTGCGAGAGCGTGGTCTTGCCGAGTCCCGGCGGGCCGGACAGGATCACGTGGTCCAGGGCCTCGCCACGCTGCAACGCGGCCGTCACGAAGACGCGCAGGTTGTCCTTGATCTTGGGCTGACCGATGAAGTCGTCGAGGGCGCGAGGGCGAAGGGCCTTCTCGACATCGGCCTCCTGGCCGGTGGGGGCGGTCGCGTCGCGAGGGGCGGTGTCCATGTCTGGGTTGGTCGTTTGCCCGAAGGTACCGGGTGGGTGTGACAGGGCGCGTCACACCGACCTCGATGATACCGGGTTAGCAGTGTGTGCTGTGAATAGGCCATCTCCTACTAAAATCACGGTCGTGTGATACCTACTGCTTCTTATGATCTGTCTCAACGCCGCGTCCTGTTCGGCGAGACCCAAACCTTGAATTTTAAAAGCTCCAGCGTCAGTCAGGCTGTGTGTGGTACGCTCTACCCAGACCACACCTGCTGTACGGCTGACTCACCAAAGCTCTCCGAGACAACCCAGCTCCATCCACGACGCTCAAATCATGCTCGACAGATACTCTCTCCTCCTTCCTTTTGCGGTCCTCGTGGCCCTGGCAACGAGCGTGCCCGTACACGCCCAGATTCATCCTGAGAAGGTCCAATTGGGCTCTGAACAAGCGCGCACCCAGAACGCAGCTGCAACGGGTGCTTTAGGGGGAGACACGGTCACCATCACGGGAGACACGTCTGATGATCCAGTGTACAACCGGATCTTTGGGAGCCCCGGGAGCTGTTCGTTTAGTGGCACCGGTACTGCGGTTGGGTACGAGGTGATCGAGTTTTCGGTGACACTGACCAACACGTATACCCTCTCGGTTGACGCTGGGTACGACACCGTCATGGCGTTGTACGAGGGGGACTTTGATCCAAACAACCCCTGTCAGAACCTGTTCGAATACGACGACGACGGCGGCGACGGGCTTTTGTCGCGTATCGAGAACACTCTGACCGCAGGCCAAACGTACACCGTAGTGCCCTCTGGGTTCGGCAACGACAGTGTTGGCGAGTACTCGCTGACCATCTCTGGTCCCGGCCGCATCATTCTGGGTGGCGGCCCATCTACGATCCCGGTCAACTTCTCGGTGGTGCAGCAGGCGGCCCTCGAGGGCGCCGGCTCTATCGACCTCGTCCTCGAGGCCGACGACACGCCCAGCACCCCCACCGACGTCACGGTGCGCCTGGTCTCCGGTGACCCCGCCGACCTCGACGGCTTCACCTCGGCCACGGTCACCATCGGCGGCACCACCAACCCGCCCTACGTGGTCACGGTGCCCATCACCGACGACCTGATCCCGGAGGCGAGCGAGACGTTCGTGTTCGCCCTCGAGGTCGCGCCTCCCGGTGACGACAGCACCCCGCTGGTGGCCGGCGACCAGAGCCAGACGGCCTTGATCGTCGCAGACAACGACGGCGACGCGGTCTCGGTGACCGTCACGCCCGTCGACGTGGACGGCGACGACCTCGAGGACGGCGGCTTGCGCCTCTTCTCGCTGCCCATCGGGGGCGTTGTGATCCGAGACATCGCCGCTGCCGCGGGCGCCGACTCGGTGCTCGTCCTCGATCCAGCGACCGGCACCTTCGTGGCGGCCGATCCCGACGCCGTCCTCGAGGTCGGCCAGGTCGTGCTTGTGGACGTGGCTCCAGAGTCCGACCTGACGTTCTTAGGCTCGGCCGTCACCGGTGACACGGTCTACAACAGCATCGGCGGCATCGACGGTCGCGCCCTCGTGGCGGTCAGCAACCCCACCGGCCAGCCGGTCTCGCTCGCCGACCTCGAGGTCGAGGGCGGCACGCTCGCTGATGTCCTGCTGGTGTTCGACGCCGCCGCCGGCTCGTTCCGTCCGATTTCGCTGAGCGGTCTCGACAACACATGCAACGGCCTATCGGGCAACGATCTGGAGTGCGCCGCCCTTGGCGCCTTTGAGGTCGTAGTGGTTCAAGTGGTCCCCTCGGGCGATGTCTCCGACGTCTCGGTGATGCTGCCCACAGGCACGGCGGCAGACGACAACACGGCGCTCATCAGCGACGAGGAGTTCACGCCTAGCGACGGCGAGGTCGCGGTGGTGCTCGCGCTCCGCCCGACGGCGTCCAGCGGCGTGGCGCCCGTCCTCGAGGCTTCCGCCCCCGGAGACGTGGTGGCGCTCCGCTTCCTCGACGGAGGTATCAACGGCGTCGACGCCTTCGACGCGCTCGACCTCGAGACGCCCTTCGGCGGCACGCTGGCCGCGACCGGCCCCGCCGGCTTCGACGCGCTGTGGGCCGCGATCTCGTACGGCGAGCTCGTGCGTGGCACGCCGGTGACGATCCCGCTGGTGGTCTCGGTGCCCGAGGCGGGCAGCTACGAGATCGGCCTGGCTGGCGTCCTCGAGGACGTGGGCAGCCGCCCGGTGGTGGTGGAGCTCTTCGACGGCACCGAGCGGTTCTTCGTGAGCGACGGGTCGCCGTTCACCTTCGAGGCCGACGACACAATGGCGTGGCCGAACGCGCTCTCGGGCCGGTTCTCGGTTCGCGTGTCTCTTGGCGCGGGCGTCTCGACGGAGGACGATCCGTCGCTGGCCGCCCTCGAGATGTACCCGAACCCGGCGTCGAGCCAGACGACGGTCGCCCTCGAGGTCGCGCAGGCAGGCGCGGTGCGGGTGTCGGTGTACGACGTGCTGGGCCGTGAGGTCGCGGTGGCCTTCGAGGGCGCGGTGTCGTCGCAGGCGAGCGTGACCGTGGACACGTCGATGCTGTCGCCGGGCGCGTACGTGGTGCGCGTCGAGGGCGACGGCTTCGTGGCGACACGTCGTCTGACGGTGGCGCGGTAGCGCATCGGCGGGACAGGATGCGAGGGGCCGGGCACCGCGGGGTGTCCGGCCCCTTTTCTGTGTTCGGCCTCGAGGACGCCGCGCTACGCCCTCAAGGACGGCCGCACGAACCGGGCCGATTCCCATTGCACCGACGCCGTGCCAGACCCTACGTTGGCGTCATGTTTGCGGTAGACCACGTTCTCGTTTCCGACGCCGTCCTCGACGCGCCATTCTCTTGCCACCTCGGGAGCTGCCTCGGCGCGTGCTGCGTGCACGGCGACCGCGGCGCGCCCGTCGAGGACGACGAGCGGCAGGCCCTCGAGGACGCGCTGCCCATCGTGGAGCACCGCCTGCGCCCCGAGGCTCGCGCCGAGATCGCGCGCCGAGGCGTCTGGGAGGGGAAAAAGGGCACCTACCACACCACGACCGTTCGCAACCGCGAGTGCGTGTTCGTGACCTACGACGGTCCGGTCGCCAAGTGCTCGCTCCAGCAGGCGTTCTGGGAGGGCAAGATCGGATTCGAGAAGCCCGTCTCGTGCCACCTCTACCCGGTCCGCGTCGAGACCTACGGGGAGGGCGACGACGCCACCGACGTACTCAACTACGAGACCATCGAGTTGTGTGAGCCGGCCGTTCCGCACGGGCGTCGCACCGGCATGCAGCTCGTCGACTTCCTCGAGCGTCCGCTGACGCGGAAGTACGGCGCCGAGTGGGTCGCCAAGTTCCAGAAGACCCTCCACCAACGCCGCTCCGATGTCGGCATCGGCCCTCTCGAGGACGACCTCGAGGTCGGTGCCTCCGAGTCGTAACCCAGAGTCTTAACCCGGCCCCGCACCGGCCCGATACTCCGCCGGACCTCCGCTGCCATGCTCAACCTCCGACAGAATCAGAGCCTCCAACAGAAGCTCTCGCCTCAGCAGATCCAGTACATCAAGTTGCTCCAGCTGCCTACGCTGGCGCTTGAGCAACGGATCAAGGCAGAGATGGAGCAGAACCCTCTCCTCGAGGAGGGCGAGGAAGAAGACGAGTTCCAGAGCGAAGACACCGCACCCGACTCTGAGCGCGACGACGAGATCTCGTCCGAGGACTCGAGCGACGACGAGTTCGACTGGGACGAGTTCTTGAACGCGCCTGACGACCTGTACGGCTACAAGGCGCAGGTGGACCACTCCGCCGAGGAGGACGAGCGCGACACCCCGATGGAGGCCATGTCGTCGCTCGCCGAGGGCCTGCGCGACCAAGTGGGGCTCCTCGACCTCGACGAGACAGAGGAGTTGATCGCGGACCAGATCATCGGGTCCATCGACGAAGATGGCTACCTGCGCCGGCCCGTCGAGTCGATCCTCGATGACGTGATGTTCAACTTCGGCGTCATCCTCACCGAGGCCGATGTCGAGCGCGTGCTGTCGCGCATTCAGCGTCTCGATCCCGTCGGAATCGCCGCTCGCGACTTGCGCGAGTGCCTGCTGATCCAACTCGACGTAATGGGCAACGAGGTCGACGGCCTCGAGAACGCCGTCGACATGCTTCGGGACTGCTACAAGCAGTTCACGATGAAGCACTTCGACGCCATCAAGCGCAAGCTCAACATCGACGACTACGACCTCAAGGAGGCGTACGACTTGGTCCGTAGCCTGGACCCGAAGCCGGGCGAGGGCGACTTCGCGGTCCAGACCAACTACATCACGCCCGACTACACCATCGAGCGTGACGGCGACGACTTCCGCATCCTGCTCAACGGGCGCAATGCCCCCGAGCTTCGCGTGAACCGGCACTACCGCGACATGTGGAACACGCTGTCCGCGAAGAACACCAAGGGCGACGGAAAGGCGAAGGAGACCAAGGACTTCCTCAAGACGCGCATGGAGTCCGCGCGTTGGTTCATCAACTCCATCCAGCAGCGCCGTAACACGCTTCTCCGCGTGATGGAGGCCATCGTCCAGATCCAGCACGAGTTCTTCGAGCACGGAGAGGGACACCTCAAGCCGATGATCCTGAAGGACATCGCGGACATCATCAAGATGGACATCTCGACGGTGTCGCGCGTGGTGAATGGCAAGTACGTCCAGACGGAGTACGGCGTCTACGAACTGAAGCACTTCTTCAGCGAGGGCATCACGGGCGAGGACGGTGAGGAGGTCTCGAACAAGGAGGTCAAGGCCATCCTGGAGCGCGTGGTCTCGGAGGAGGACAAGGCCAAGCCGTGGAGCGACCAGAAGCTGGCGGACCTGCTCAAGGACGAGGGCTACCCCATCGCGCGCCGCACGGTGACGAAGTACCGCGAGCAACTCAACATTCCCGTCGCCCGTCTCCGCCGCCAGATCGTACTGGCGTAGGACGCGCGGGCGTTGGCGTGGGCTGATACGGCGGCGCCTTGAGCGCCGGGAGGAGGGATAGGGGAAGCGGGATGGTCCGGCCTCGAGGTCGGTCCAGAGCCGGGAAGACCGGGGGCGCGGGGAGGTCCGTCCTCTGAGGTGTCCGACCTCGAGGTCGAAGCGAGCCTCTGCGTTGAACGCCGCCATCGAGGACGAGCCACGGCCTCGAGGACGCCCTCCGTCCACTACGCGTCCACCTCCCTCGAGGGAGGCTGTGGATCCGTCGACCTCGAGGTCGCAGACGAGGTCCCCTCTTCCCTCAGGATACGGACAGGGTGAGGGATCGCACACCCTCGAGGTCACGAGAACGCCCTATGGGTCCCCGCCTCGCGGGGATGGCTCATGTAGGGATGTGCTGAAACGCGACCTCGAGGCCGTATCCGACGAACCCCGAACCCTGAAGCGACGACGCGGCCTCGAGGGCGCGGCCGACAAACCCGGAACCTCATCCAAGCCTCAACACCAAACCCCCCTACCCGGTCGACTGCATGGCGGCGGCGATGGCGTTCACCGACAACAGCAGCGCCGGCGCCAGACCTCCGGCCTCGAGGTCGCCGCGCCAGCGGCGGAGCAGGTCGAGTTGGACCAGGTTCAGGACGTCCGTCGCCGGGTTTCGGTAGCGAATGGTAGCCGCGATGGCTCGGCCGGAGTCGAGCAGCGTGTCGCGCTCGCACCACGCGCAGCAGTGCCGTCTCGGCGCGAGAGAACTCGGTCTCGACGGCCTCGAAGGGCGCCGGCGACGCCCCGGCCTCGAGGGCGAGCGCGCTGTATCTACGGCCGACCACCAGCCGGGCGCGCGCCATCTCCCGCATCGCGTTGCCCGTGATCGCCTGGAAGAATGGCCACGTCGTCCTGCAAGCCGGCGCAAGGCCTCGAGGTCGTCGCCCGTGATCGCCTCAGAGAGTGCCGTGCCGACGCCGTACCAGCCGGGCGCCGTGAAGCGCGGCTGCGTCCACGAGAACACCCACGGGATGGCGCGCAAGCCCTCGAAGTCGAGCTCGGCCATGCCCTTTCGCGAGATCGGCCTCGAGGCAATCGACAGGCGCGCGATGTGGGCGATCGGCGTCGAGGCCGTGTACCACGGCCAGAACTCGGGTGCGTCGATCAGGTCGCGATAGGCCGTCATGGATCGCTGCGCCAGCCGCTCCATCAATGCCGACGTGTCGTCCTCGAGGTCGGGACCGGCCCCATGACCGTGGTCGGCGTCGGCCAGGGCGCCGAGCTGGGCGTGGACGATCTGCTCGAGGTGTCGACGGGCGATGCCGGGCAGCGCGTAGCGGAACGAGATGACCTCGCCCTGCTCCGTGAATCGGATCCGGCCCGTTCTGCGCGACCGCCGGGATGGCGCGGATCGCCTGTCCTGCCCGGCCCTCCGCCGCGGCCGACCGTCCCGCCGCGACCGTGGAAGTACCGGAGGTCCACGCCCGCGTCGCGGCACGTCTGGGCGATGGCGCCCTGCGCCTTGTGGAGCGACCAGTTGGCCTGCCAGTAGCCGCCGTCCTTGTTGGAGTCGGAATAGCCCAACATGACCTCTTGCAGCCCGCCGCGCGTCTCGAGGTGCATCGCGTAGACGGGGTTGGCGAACAGCGTCTCCAGAAGTGCCGGTCCGGCCTCGAGGTCGGCGATGGTCTCCAAGCAGCGGCACCGCGTCGATGGGGCTCTCGACGCGCCCATCCTCGAGTCGCCACAGGCCCACTTCCTTGGCGAGCAGCAAGACCTCGAGGACGTCGCTGACGGCATCGGTCATGGACACGATGTAGCTACCGATGGACTCCGGCTCGGCCCCGAGGGCGGCTCTTCGCCACGCGCAGCGGCGCGAGCACGCGGTCGGTCTCGGGGTCCACCTCGCCTCCCAGGCGGATGAACGGGCGTGGGTTCTGGAGCTCTCGCGTCAGCAGCTCGACGCGCGTCGTCCTCGTCGAGGGCGGTGTAGTCGGCCTCGACGTCGGAGCGCGTGAGCAAGTCGGCGACGGCGGCCTCGTGCAGACGGCTGTGCTGGCGCAGGTCGAGGGCCGCGAGGTGGAAGCCGAACGTGGCAGCGCGGACGCGAGCGTCGGCGAGGGCGCCTTCGTCGGCTAGGCCATCGAGGCCGGCATGGCGGAGTGCGTCCGCGATCAGGTCGAGGTCGGCGCGGAACGCCGCGGCGTCGTAGTCGGGGACGGAGTCGGTGTCTCGAGGCTGACCGGAGTCGCCGTCGGGCAGCGTCGCGATCAGGCGGTCCAGCTTCTGGGACATCTGCATGACCTTCAGGCGGACGGGCTCGTGCTCGTTCTGGCGCCACCGGCGCTCGGGCAGTGGCGCGACGTCGCGGTCGGCCTCGACGGACGTTCGGAGGGCCTCACCCAGGTCCACCTGACGGTCGCTCACGGACAGATCCAAGCGCAGGCGGTTGAGGCCCCGGCGGTGGAGGCGGAGCGCGTCCTCGCGGTGCGCGCGCAGCGTCCATTCGGTCACATCGGCGGTCACGTTGGGGTTGCCGTCGCGGTCGCCGCCGATCCACGAGCGGTAGCGCAGGATGGGGCCGGCGTCGCCCAACGGCTCGTCGAAGCGCTCCTGGAACGCCCGCCGAAGATCAGAGTGAACGCTCGGGACCACGTCCCAGATCGTCGTGGCGACGAAGTAGAGCCCGTGTCTGCACCTCGTCACGAACCGTCACGGCTGCCGGGCGCACCTCATCGGTGGCGAGCAGCAGGCGGAGCCGACGCAGCGCTTCCTCCTCGGCCTCGAGGGCCTCCTCGGGCGTCAGGTCGGGGCCGGTCAGCTTGTCGAGCGCCGCCGCGGCCTCCTGCTGGTGGAGCAGAATGGTGCGGCGCCGGGCCTCGGTCGGGTGCGCCGTCAGGGTCGGCTGGATGTCCAGGCGACGGATCAGCGCCCGTGCCTCCTCGGCCGTCCTCGAGGCCGCGACCTCCGCGACGACCTCCGCAATGGACTCGCCCCGCGGGTTCTCGGACGTGGCCGCCCGCGCCCGCTCGCGGTTGACGCGGACGATCTCGATCTGCTCGGCCTTGTTGACCAGGTGGAAGTAGGCCGTCAGCGTGCGCAGCACCGCCGTCAGGCTCTCGACGGACGTCTCCTCGACCTCGAGGGCGAGCGCGTCGAACGCAGCGGGCCCGTCGTTGCGGACGCGCTCTAGCCAGCCCTCGACGAGCGCGGTCGGGCCGTCGCCGTAGCGCTCGCGGGCCACTCGGAGAACCAGGCGCTCCACGAGCGCGACGCGGTGGGCGTGGACGTCGGTCAAGCCCGCAGAGCGGGCGGCGTCGAGGGCGGAATCGGTCACGGTCGTCGAGAGGGGGAGATACTGGCAAGCTAGCCGGCCTCGAGGACGGAGGACAGGTCGGATTGGTCCGCCTGGCGCTGCCGACGCGTATATGTGGTGACGCCCGTCTGACTCTATGCGCCTCACCGTCCTTGCCTTCATCCTGTCTGCGGCCCCGGCCGTTGCGCAGTCGTCCTACGACGTCGCTCTCGATTCCGCGTACACACTCGTGCGAGTCGCCGCCCTCGAGGACGCGGTCGCGCAGTACGAGGTCGCGTTCAGCCTCGCTAAGCCGGAGAACCCGTATGAGCCGTTCGGCGCCGCCGAGAATGCCATGCGTGCGCGTCGCCCGCGGCAGGCGATCGCGTTCCTCTACCTCGCCGCAAAGACTGGCTTCTCAGGCCTTCTCTACGCCCATCGGGTGCCCGATCTGGACCCGCTCCGTGCCGACGCCGCCATGTGGGAGAGATGGGTCGACGCGGTTCATCGTGCTCAAGCGGCCATCCATCCCGGCTACGACGAGGCGTTCGCCCGCGACGTGATCCGGCTCGCCCTCGAGGTCGAGCGCGCGGCCGACCGCCGGTTCAGCCTCGAGGGCGACACCACGCTGTCCGGTGCCGAGCGAGAGAGCCGTCTGGCCGCCCTCGAGGCCGCCGAGTCTGCGGTTGAGTCTCAGGTGGTGGACCTGCTCGAGGAACGGGGATGGCCTCGGGAGAGCGAGGTCGGGCACGAAGGTGCTCAGGCCATCTACGAGCTCATGGGGCGGTTGTCGCCGGAGGTCCGGGAGCGATTCCTGCCTGCGTACCGAGCCGCCGTCGAGGACGACGAAGCCAGCACTGACCGCTACGTCGAGGTCGTCGATCAGTACCGCGTGGATACCCAACGAACCCAGCTTTACGGCACAGCCTTCTGGTGGGACGACGATGCTGGAGAGTCTGTCTCGTACCCCATCGAGGACGGGGCGGACGAGCGGCGCGCTGCACTCGGCATGGTGTCACTCGAGGAGTGGTTCGGCCGGATGAACAGACTGTGGCCGCCCCGGACCGGCTGGCCGCCAGAGTAGCGTCCTCGAGGCCGCGTGTTCGCAAGCGATGGCGCGTGCTCGCCCTCGAGGGCGCAGACAGGACCGTTCGCACCTCCGCACGCATTCCGTCCGACCTCAAGGACGGACCTACTCCCCGTCGATCAGGCGCTGCATCACGTCGCCCAGGTGGCCGACCAATAGGTTTGGGTCGCCGCCCAACACCGACGAGCCGATCACGTCGCGGGCGAGCGCGAAGCCAAACAGGACCGACGTGATGAGCCCGGCCCGTTCACGGGCGTCGTCGCCTCCGAGCCACTCGCCGAGCGGCGTCGCGACCTGCTCTGCGAGCGCCGCCCGTAGCACGCCCGCGGCTTCCGGGTGCGCAGCTGACCGAAGCAAGACCATCGTCGGGTCGAAGCCGCCCGGTCGAGGACGGACGAGCCAGCGCGCGAGACGGTCTCCCAGCGTCGTGCGGTCTCCCAGCAGCAGGTCGCCCACTCGAAGCGTGTCGCCGACGACCTCGGTGAATAGGCCCAGCTTGGACCCGAAGTAGCGGTTGATCAGCGCCGCGTTGACGCCGGCCTCAGCCGCGATCTCCCGCACGCCCACCTCACCGTACCCGCCAACCGAGAACTGGCGGCGGGCCGCATTCAGCAGCTTGGCCCGCGTGGCAGCGCGGTCGCCGGTGACAGGTGGGAGGGAGCGAGCAGCCATGGCAAACGTGCGTGCAGCGCCAAGGTAAACCGTCGCCGACGCTGTCCCAAGACTCGCCCTCGAGGACGCAGGTGCGCAGGCGCAGCGTTGCCCGCCCTCGAGGCCGGGCCGTACCTTCGAGCTGCCACTCTTGTACGCCGCCCAACACCTGTCACATGGCTGCCGACTCCGACGACGAATCGTTCCGTTACCGCCGCGTCATGCTCAAGCTGAGCGGCGAGGCCCTGCTCGGTGACAAGGAGTTCGGGATCGATCACAACGTCTTGGGCCAGTACGCCGCTGACGTTAAGGAGGCCGTCGATGCCGGCGCCCAGGTGGCGCTCGTAATCGGAGGAGGCAACATCTTCCGAGGCGTCTCGCCCGAGGGCTCCCAGATGTCGAGCCGCGCCCACGCCGACTACATGGGTATGCTGGCGACCATGATCAACGGCATGGCGCTTCAGGACGCCTTGGAGCGGGTTGGGCTGCACACGCGCCTGATCTCAGCCATCGACATGAACGAGATCGCGGAGCCGTTCATCCGGCGGCGCGCGATCCGCCACCTCGAGAAAGGCCGCGTGGTTGTGTTCGGAGCCGGTACGGGCCATCCGTTCTTCTCGACCGACACCGCCGCCGCGCTCCGCGCCTCCGAGATCGACGCCGAGGTCATCCTCAAGGGCACGCGCGTGCCCGGCGTGTTCACCGCTGACCCGGAGACAGACCCTGAGGCCAAGCGCTACGAGTCCATCTACGGTGGCGAGATGATCCAGCGCGATCTCAAGGTGATGGACCTGACCGCCGTCACGCTCGCCAAGGAGAGCGGCCTGCCGCTCATCGTGTTCGACATGAACACGCCGGGCACGTTTACCCGCGTCCTGCGCGGCGAGCCCATCGGGACCACGGTCCACTGGGACGCTGACGCCGAGCCCGTCGTCCTCGCCTAGCCTTTTTCTTTTCGACCTCGATCCGGCCTCGAGGCCGGCCTACCCTCTATTGACATGATTGACCCGCAGCTTCAGGACGCCCTCGACGAGGCCGAGATGGGCATGGACGATGCCATCCAGCACCTCAACCACGAGCTCAACTCGATCCGCGCCGGCCGCGCCAACCCGCAGATGCTGGACGGCGTCCGCGTCGAGGCCTACGGCACGACCACGCCGCTCAACCAGGTGGCCAACACGGCAGCGCCCCAGGCCGACCTGATCACGGTCACGCCGTACGACAAGAGCACGATCGGGGCCATCGAGAAGGGAATCACCCTCGCGAACCTGGGCCTCAACCCGACCAACAACGGGTCTCAGATCCTGCTCTCAATCCCGCCGCTGACTGAGGAGCGCCGCCGTGATCTCGCTAAGAGCGCCCGCGCCAAGGGCGAAGAGGCTAAGATCTCGATCCGCAACGCGCGCCGGACGGCCAAGGACCAGATCAAGAAGACCGTCAACGCCGACTCGCTGTCGGAGGACATGCAGTACGAGTCCGAGGAGTCGCTCCAGACGATGACGGACAGCTACGTGGCCCGCATCGACAAGGCTCTTGAGGCGAAGGAGAAGGACATCATGACGGTGTAGGGGCTGGTCGTCCTCGAGGACGGACCGTCACCGCACTCGCCCTCGAGCCGAGATTCGTCCTCGAGGGCGTTCGTTCTTCGGCGATCCTCCGAAGGCGGCGCCCGACAGGCTTTGTAGATTTGACGTTCCCGGAGAGGTGTCCGAGTGGCTGAAGGAGCACGCCTGGAAAGCGTGTGTGCCGGCAACGGTACCGAGGGTTCGAATCCCTCTCTCTCCGCATCGAGCCCCGGTTCAGAGCGATCTGGACCGGGGCTTTGCATTGGGCTCGCCCTCGAGGGCGCCTATTCGCCGACGGCGTTGCCCCGCCCGACGGACGACGGCGTCACCTCGTACCGTGTGCTGAACGTCCTCGAGAAGTGCGACACGCTGCGGAAACCGACCGCGTACGCGACCTCGCTGACGGTCCCGGCGCCGTCCTCGAGGAGGCGCCTCGCATGCTCGAGACGGATGGCGCGGATGAACGCGGAGGGCGTCGTGCCCGTCTCCGACTTGAGCCGACGGTGGAGCGTGCTCCGCGTGATGTCCAGGGCGTCCGCGAAGTCCGCGACGGAGAAGTCGTCGTCACTCAGCTGGTCCTCGACGACCGACCGAGCCTGCGTGACAAAGGGCGATCTCACGGGATCCGCAGCATCCGATGTGCTGGAGACCAGACCGTCGCCGGAGGTGGCGAACCGCACGCGGAGCGACTGCCGTGACGCGATCAGGTTGTCGATCCGGGCCTGCAACGTCTGCGCGTTGAACGGCTTCACCACGTAGGCATCGGCCCCTGCATCGAGGCCGACCTGGACGTCCGCCTCCTCGGCCTTGGCCGTGAGCAGGACGACCGGAATGAAGTCCGTTGCTGCATCCGCCCGCAGCGCGCGGACCAGCCCGACGCCATCGAGGCCGGGCATCATGATGTCGCTCACGATCAGGTCCGGCATCTCCTCCCGGGCGACCTCGAGGGCGCGGGCCCCGTCGGCGGCCTCGAGGACGCGGTAGCGGTCTTTGAGGTGCGAGCGGACGTAGGCGCGGATGTCGGCGTTGTCGTCGGCCACCAAGACGGTCGTTCGGTCGTCGGCATCGTCGGGCTCCGTGACGTCGTCGTGGTCGAGGACCGGGACGGCGGGGCGAGGCGGCTCGTCCTCGAGGGCGGCGGGCGCAATCTGTCCGTCCTCGAGGTGGTCGCGGCCAAGCGGCAGCGTCAGGGTGAACACGGAGCCGAGCCCTTCGATGCTCTCGGCCTCGATGGCACCGCCGTGCAGGACCGCGAGGTCGCGGGCCAGCGAGAGCCCGATGCCGGTCCCGTCGGCGCCGCCCGTCTCCTCGACGCGGTAGAACCGGTCGAACACGTATTCGAGGTCGTCGGGCGCGATCCCCGACCCGTTGTCGCGGACGCGGATCTGAGCGGTGCCCTCGCCCTCGAGGACGGACAGGGTGACGGCGCCACCCTGGGGCGTGAACTTGAAGGCGTTCGAGAGCAGGTTGACCAGGATCGCGTCCACCTTGTCGGCGTCGGCCCAGACCTCGAGGCCGCCGGGTGGCGTCTCGACCTCGAACGTGACCGTGCGGCGCTCGGCGAGCGGAGCGAACGACAGCGCCGTGTCTCTGACACGAGCGCCCACGTCAAGCGGTCGGGCGCGCAGCGTCATCTCGCCAGCCTCGAGGCGAGCGGCGTCTAACAGCTGGTTGGTCAGGCGAAGCAGCCGGCGGCTGTTGCGGAGGGCGAGGTCCACGGACACTCGTGCGCCCTCAGGCAGCGCCTCGCCCTCAAGGTCCTCGAGCGGGCCGATGGTGAGGGTGAGCGGTGTGCGGAACTCGTGGCTCACGTTCGTGAAGAACTGCGTGCGGAGACGCTCGACCTCGCGGAGACGCTCGGCTTGGATCTCTGTCGTCGCCTTCTCGGCCTCGAGGGCGTCGGTTCGCTCGCGGAGCGCGACGGTGCGGTCGGCGACCTCGGCCTCGAGGGCGGCCTGGCGCTCGCGCGTCTGCCGGGTGCGACGGCGGACGGCGGCGACGGCGGCAGTGGCGAGGGCGAGCGCGGCGAGCAGCCGGAACCACCACGCCTGGAACCAGCGCGGCGCGACCGTGACGGCTAAGCGCCGGGAGGGACCGTCCCAAACGCCGCCGGTGTCGGTGGCCTCGACGACGAACGTGTACCGCCCCGGGTCGAGGTTAGTGTAGACGGCGTTCCCCTCCGCCGTCTCATGCCAGTCCCCTTCGTACCCCTCAAGCCGATATCGGTACGTGTCTCGGCTGGGGTGGGCGTAGTCCAGAGCCGTGAAGGACACGGTCAAGTCGCGCTGGCCGGGCGCGAGGCGAACAGACCGGGCGTACGGCGGCGCGGCGTCGAGGGCCTCGCCCTGCCCCCACCTGCTGACCTCGCTGTCAATGGCGACCTCGGTCAACGCCACCAATGACGCTCCCGACCCGTCGCGGATCTCGTTGGGGTAGAACGCGGTCAGCCCGTTGGCGCCTCCGAAGAACAACTCTCCCGAGTTGGATCGGTAGAACGCCCCCGAGTTGAAGGCCAACGCTTGCACTCCGTCGGCCGGACCGAACACGCGAATGGCGTCCGTGCTCGTGTCGAACCGCGCGAGCCCCCTGTCCGTCGAGAGCCATAGGTGCTCGCCGTCGGGAAGGATGCCGTAGATGGCGTTGCTCGGCAGGTCGGAGTTGTAGGTGGAGACGTGCGTGATGTCTCCCGTCTCGGGGTCGAGACGGCTGAGTCCTCCCCCATACGTCCCAAGCCACAAGTCCCCGCCGTTGTCCTCGTAGATGGTCAGGATGAAATCATCAGCCGGTGTGCTCGTGTCCGATGGGTCGTATTGGTAATGGGTAAACGTGCCCGTGACCGGGTCGATTCGGTCGAGGCCGCCGCCCCACGTCCCGAGCCACAGCGATCCGTCTCGCCCTTCGATGAGGGTCCTCGCGAAGTCTGCTGCGGGCGTGTCCGGGTCGTCCGGATCGTGGCAGAAGGGCGTGAACACGTCCGTCGCCCGGTCCCAGCGCTGGAGACAGCCGGGGCCACCCGAGGTGATCCATGTGCGGCCCTGACTGTCCTCGAGGAGCCACCACGGGTTCTCCGAGTGGAGCCCGCCGGACCGGCTCAAGTCCGGCTCGTAGTGAGTTCAGGACCCGCCCTGTCTCACGGTCTACTCGGTGGAGACCCCCCGGCCGAGATGCTACCCAAAGCGACGTGGAGTCGGCAGGTTGGATGCCCATCACGAGTCGCGACGCGAGCCGCGACGGGTCCGAGGCGTCCGGCAGGAGGCGCTCCACCTGGCCCTTTTCGCGGTCGACCCGGTGCAACCCCTCATCGGTCCCGACCCAGACAATCCCATCCTCGTCCTCGTGGATGGCCCAGACGTCGGGGTCAACGAGGGAGTTGGGGTCGTCGGGGTCGTGCGTGAGGTGCCAGAAGGCGTTCGGCGCCCACTCGAACATGACGATCCCGCGCTCGGTCCCGACCCAGAACACGCCGGATCGATCGAGGAGCAGAGCACCGACCGCTCCATCACTCAGGCTCGAGGGCGTGGCAGAGTCGTGTTGGAATGCCTGGAAGGCTCCCGTCGATGGGTCGAGACGGTCGAGCCCAGCCTCGGTCCCAATCCAGAGCGTCCCTGCGGGATCGCTCTCGAGCGCGTAGACGACACGCCGCGCCTGGTCTCCGTCATCGGGGGTATACCGGACGAATGTGTCCGCAGCGGAGTCATAGCGGGCGACCCCGCCGCGAGTCCCCACCCAGATGCGTCCTCGTGAGTCTTGATGGAGCGCCTGGATGGAGGGATCGGGGAGGCTGGTCAGATCACCGGGGATCGGGCGATACGTGTGGAAGACACCCGTCTCCGGGTCTCGTCGGGCAAGTCCCCCGTCGTCGGTCCCGACCCACAGCGTCCCGTCACGTCCGAGAAGGAGTTCTCGGATCCGGTCGCTCGGGAGAGCCGCTCCCTGCGACGAGTCTGCGTGAAACGACTCCGACTCCCCGGTTTCCAGGCTGACCCGATAGAGCCCCTCGTACGCGGCCCCTACCCACAGCCCCCCTTTCCCGTCTGGGACGATGGACCAGAGCCGGTCCGGGGCGAGGTCGGAGCGAAGCATGAAGGACTCGCTTCGTGCGTCGTACTGGTGGACGCCCCCGCTCGAGGTCGCGAGCCAGAACGAGTCCTCATCCCCCTCGACGATTCCCAACACCCGCGGTGTTCGTAGGGTCGTCGTGTCGAAAGGAACGGGCTCGAACACGCGAGCCTCGCTTCCTTCGAAGCGCACGAGCCCGCCCTGAGTCCCAGCCCAGACGAACCCAAGCGCGTCCTGATGGAGCACCTCGACGCCGCCAGCAGCGACCTCGAAGTCGACCGGGCGAAAGCGAATGGGATCGCCGAACAGGGGCCCCTCCGTCTGTACCAGTGGGGCGGCCGACGTCGGGAGAGTCGATTCGGGAGGATCAGAGGGTACACAGGCCGCGAGCCATACCACCTGCACGAGCACGACCACTCCGAAGGCCCGCCCCCTCTTCGAACCATCACGCTGGCCGACGCCGGTGTGGTCACCAGTGAGGAGGGGCATGAGGGAAGTGGGGCTGCCGATCGAGTGCGCGAGAGTCCATGTGGGCCTGTAAGCACCGAGAAGCTATGAGTCTCCGCAGTCTCGAGCGCGCCTGCAAACCCTCGGTGAGACATGAGAGCAACAAACGGGACCTCACGTCAACAGATGGTCCGGCGCTCCGCCCACGGGTGCCCCACTTTTCCGACGAGGACCTGACGACGTTCTATGCCCACACCGACTCCACCCTCCAACCGCGCCGCCCTCGAGGTTGCCATCCTGGCCTCCGAGCTAGGCGTTCCTGTCGTGCGCGCGCACCGTGCCGCCCTCGAGGACGGGGACGAGCGGATCGGGGATGCCGCGGCATCAGACCTCGATCCGCACGATGTCCTGAACAAAGACGACCTCGAGGAGAGCGGGTAAAGGCCCCGCCGCCCTCGAGGCCGAGTCGACTACGCGTCCTTGATGGCGTCCGTGAACCGGACCAGGCGCCGGGCCTGGTGACGGATGGCCTCGAGCGACTCCTCTGAGACGTCAGGGCCGTCGGCGGTGACCGTCGTGCCGTAGGGGTTGCCGCCGGCGTTGAACACGCTCCCGTCAGAGTAGCCGGGGGGGACGAGGACGCAGCCCCAGTGCATGGCGGTGATGTAGAGCGTCTGGAGCGTCGTCTCCTGGCCGCCGTGCGTGTTTTGGGCACTTGTGGTGGCCGTGAACGTCTTGTCGGCCAGCTTCCCCTCCTGCCACAGCGGGCCCAGCGTGTCGATGAAAGCGCGCATCTGGCTCGCAGCCCCACCGTAGCGCGTCGGCGAGGAGAGGAAGTAGCCGTCGGCCCACTCCATGTCGTCGTGGCTCGCCACGGGGATATCGGACTGGGCCTCCTGCTGGGCCTTCCAGGCATCCTGGGCGTCGATGACCTCTTGGGACACGGTCTCCTCCACCTTGCGCAAGCGGACCTCCGCGCCCGCCGTTTCGGCGGCATCTGCCGCGGCCTGAGCCATGATATAGTTGTGCCCGTAGGTGGAGTAGTAAACGATTGTGATCTTGGCAGACATGGCGAGAGGGGGAATAGGTTGTTGCGACGACTACTTGGGCCACGGGTTCCGCGGCTCCCCACCGGGCTACGATGCTCTCCGACCTCGAGGGCGTGAAACGACCGGCGTAGCTTTGGGCTCACCACCCACGCGACGATGCTCCGCAGCATGACCGGCTTCGGCCGCGGTACGGCCCAGCAGGGCACCGCCGAGGCCACGGTCGAGATCCGCACCGTCAACGGCCGCTACGCCGAGGCGACAGTGCGTGGTCTCGGCGATCTCGCGGAGCACGAGACGGCGGTCCAGAACGGGGTCAAAGCGTCCATCGGGCGAGGGACGGCAACGGTTCATGTCTCCGCCTCAGGCGCTGGAGCCGGCGCCGGCCTCGAGGTCGACCTCGAGGCCGCACGCGTGGCGGGAGCCCTGCTGCGCCAAGCCGCCGATGCCGCCGGCCTCGAGGCCGGAGCGGTTATGCTCGCCGACCTGATCCGCGTCGCCGACGTGCTGGTCCCTGCGCCACCGGACCCGGCGTCGGCCGACGCCGCATGGTCTGCCGTTCAGACAGCCCTCGCGCAGGCTCTCGACCGCCTCGAGGCCATGCGACGTGCCGAAGGCGCCACGCTCGCTGTCGACCTCGAGGCCCGGGTGGCCGCCCTCGAGGCCATGACCTCTGACGTCGAGGACCGGGCGCCGGCGCGTCTCGTGGAGGCGAAGCAACGGATGCTCGACCGCCTGTCGACCATCGAGGTCGCGCTCGAACCGGGCCGTCTCGAGGCCGAAGCCGTGCTGCTCGCCGACAAGCTCGACGTGACGGAAGAGACGGTCCGCCTACGGTCGCACCTCGACCAGGCCCGCGCCGCCCTCGAGGCCGATGAGCCCGTCGGGCGGCGGCTCAACTTCCTGGTGCAAGAGATCGGCCGCGAGGTCAACACCATCGGGTCGAAGGCGAACGACGCCGCGCTGACACGCCTCGCAGTCTCCATGAAGGAGGAGGTGGAGAAGATCCGCGAGCAGGTGCAGAACGTAGTGTAGGAGAAGCGGCAAGGGGCAAGAGGCATGGGATTTACATCCAGGCCCTTGCCACGTCCCTCATTCCCCTGGTCCTTTCATCCATGACTCTTCTCGTGCTCACGGCGCCCAGCGGGGCCGGTAAAACGACCATCGCCCGTCGCCTGATGTCCAAGGTCCCGGGGCTTCAGTTCTCGGTGAGCGCCACTACGCGTGCGCCACGGGAGGGCGAGGTGAATGACGTCCACTATCACTTCCTCGACGAGGAGACGTTCACGGCGCGCGTCGAGGCCGGCGAGTTCCTCGAGCACGAGGAGGTGTATCCGGGGCGCCACTACGGCACGCTCCGGCCCGAGCTCGAACAGCTTGCGGCCAGAGACGACATCCGCGCGGTCGTCCTCGACATCGACGTCAAAGGCGCCGCCAACGTGAAGCAGATCTACGGCGATGCCGCGATGACGCTGTTCATCGAGCCCCCGAGCCTGGCGGCGCTTGCCGAACGGCTCCACTCGCGCGGGACGGAGGACGACGACCGGATCGCCGTCCGGCTGGAGCGCGCCGAGATGGAGATGGCCACGGCTCCCGAGTTCGACGTGGTGGTGGTGAACGACGACCTCGAGGTCGCGGTGGCGGAGACCATCGAGGTCGTGCAGTCGTTTCTCGAGCGTCGCGGCGTGTAGAATCGTCCTCGAGGCCGGCGGTGCGTCCGTTCCCGGATTCTTCCCCACCCGCCCTCGAGGCCACGCGTAGTCTATCCCTCTTCTGTCCGACCGATACCCCAGCTATGGCGATCCAGACTCTCGACACGAAAAAACTAGCCGACGTGACCGGCAACCTCTACGAGACGGTCGCTCTGATCTCGAAGCGCGCGCGCCAGCTCTCGTCCAAGACCAAGGCCGAGCTCGACCAGCGCCTGAGCTACTTCGAGGACCTGTCGCTCGACCCCGCCGAGGAGCTCCGCTCCAACGAGGACCAGCTTCGGATCTCGCTCGAGTACGAACGGCAGCCCAAACCCACGCGTGCCGCCGTCGACGAACTCCAGGAAGGAGAGCTCTACTACCGCAACCCGACGCCGGCGGAGAGCGAGGAGCTCTAGCAGGCAGCCTCTCGTGGCGCTCGACGGCAAACGGATCGTCCTCGGCATCACGGGGAGCATCGCGGCCTACAAAGCTGCGGATCTCACGCGCCGGCTCATCAAGGCCGGTGCCGAGGTGCAGCCTGTCATGACGGCGTCGGCGGCACGGTTCATCCCGCCGCTAACCATCGCCACACTGGCCGGTCGTCCGGTTCTGTCGGAGCTGTTTCCCGAGGCCGGGCAGGCACAGGAGACCTGGACCAAGCACGTCGAGCTTGGCCTGTGGGCCGATGCCATCGTGATCGCGCCCGCGACCGCACAGACGCTGGCGACGCTCGCCGGCGGCTTCTGCGACTCGATGCTGGCCGCCATCGTGCTCTCGGCGCGCTGCCCCGTGATGGTGGCACCCGCCATGGACCACGACATGTGGGGCCACCCCGCAACGCGCCGCAACGTCTCCGTCCTCGAGGGCGACGGCGTCGAGGTCGTGACGCCGGCGCACGGTGAACTCGCGTCGGGCTTGGTTGGGAACGGACGGTTGCCAGAGCCGGAGGACTTGGTCCGGCACATCGACGAGTGGATGACTGGTTCAGGGGGCAAAGGGCAGGGAGCGCCGTCCACGACCTCGAGGTCGGACCAGGCGTCGGCCTCGAGGTCGACGCTCACGCCATCGCCAAACGACCTCGAGGACGGAGACAGGCCTCAAACCCTGACCGGCACACACGTTCTCGTCACCGCCGGGCCCACGCGCGAGGCCCTCGACCCGGTCCGGTTCCTGTCCAACGGCTCGACGGGCCAGATGGGCTTCGCCCTCGCCGCTGACGCCGCCCGCCGCGGAGCCCGCGTGACGCTGATCGCGGGGCCCGTCGACCTCGATACGCCGCCCGGGGTCGACCGCGTGGACATCGTCACCGCCGATGACCTGCTCGAGGCCGCCCTCGAGGTCGACGCCGACATCGTGATCGCGACCGCCGCCGTGAGCGACTACGCGCCCGCCGAGACCTCGACGCAGAAGCTCAAGAAAGGGGACGACGACCTGACGCTCCGGCTCCGCCGCACGCCTGACGTGCTGGCCGCCCTTGGGGAGCGCCGACGCGACGGGCAGACGCTCGTCGGGTTCGCCCTCGAGACCCATGATGGCGAGGTCCATGCACGGGCGAAGCTCGAGCGCAAGAACCTAGACTGGATCGCACTCAATGTGCAGGGCGAGGCGGGCTCCGGCATGGGATCGGCCACGAACCGCGTCACCCTGCTGGGCGCCGAGGGACAACGCATCGAAATCCCGACGGCCTCGAAGGCAGACGTCGCCCGCGCCATCCTGGACGCGCTCTCGTGACCTCGAGGCTCGCGCTCGTTGGCCTCCTCCTCGCCGCCGGCTGCATGACCGACCCTGCCGACTCGCCGCCCGACCTCGAGGACGCCGCGCCCCGCTTCCTTGCCTTAGGCGACTCGTACACCATCGGCGAGGGCGTGTCGCCCGACGAGCGGTGGCCTACGCGCGTCGCAGAGCGGCTTCGCGGACCCGGCCTCGAGGCCCACCCGGACATTGTGGCGGTGACAGGCTGGACCACCGACGAACTCACCACCGGTATCGAGGCCGCCGATCCCGAAGGGCCGTACGACGTGGTGACGCTGCTGATCGGGGTCAACAACCAGTACCGCAGCGGCGACCTCGAGGTCTACCGTCGCGAGCACGCGGCTCTGCTCGAACAAGCCATTGCGTTCGCAGGCGGAGACGCTTCCCGTGTGGTCGCCATCTCGTTCCCGGATTGGGGCGTGACGCCGTTTGCCGCTGACCGCGACCGAGCGCAGATCGCCCTCGAGGTCGATGCCTTCAACGCCGTCGCGCAAACGACTGCCCTCGAGGCCGGCGTCGCGTGGGTGGACGTCACGACGCTCTCGAGGACGCAGG
The DNA here is from genome assembly GCA_963832985.1 of Rubricoccaceae bacterium. Classification (GTDB taxonomy): domain Bacteria; phylum Bacteroidota; class Rhodothermia; order Rhodothermales; family Rubricoccaceae; genus Rubrivirga. The sequence goes on along the minus strand of CAWHWG010000006.1, from coordinate 455,988 downwards.
GCGATCTCGTGGCAGGGGACGGCCTCCATCCGAATGGTCAGGCCTACGCGGCATGGGCGGACCGCATCGCGCCCGCCCTCGAGGACGCGCTCGCCCGCTGACATCGGCCTCGAGGTCGAACGCGGTCGCACAGGCACACATTCGGCCTGCGACGCGTTACTGATCTGCTCGACTCCTCTCATCCATGCGCCTCCGCTCGACCCTTCTCCTTCTCCTCGCTGCCGTCGGTGGGTGCAGCGCGTTCCAGCCCGTCGCCACCGTCCTTGACCTGCCCGACCGCCCCGACGCGGTCGCTCATCGCGCCGGAGGGCTGGGCGAGCGCGACTCCATCCGCTACGTGATCCACATCAGCATCGACGGCTTGCGCCCCGACGCTGTCGAGCGGCTCCCGATGCCGGCTCTGACGCGGCTCCGCCTCGAGGGCGCATGGACGCACAACGCGCGGACGGACGTCGACTATCGGATTACGCTCCCCAACCATACCTCGCAGTTGACCTCGAGGCCGGTTCTGGGACCCAACGGTCACGACTGGACCATCAATGTGGACCCTGCGCCCGGCGTCACGCTCCACTCCAACCGCGGCTCGTACGTCCCGAGCGTGTTCGACGTCGCCCACGACAATGGGCTCTCGACGGCAGCCTACGTGAGCAAGTCCAAGTTCTCGCTCTTCAATGTCAGCTACGACGCCGACCACGGCGCTCCAGACACAACCGGCGCCGATGACGGACGCGACAAGATCGACACCTTCGAGTACGACGCGAACACCGACGACTTGGTAGACCGTCTCATCGAAGACCTCCACGCCGACCCGGCGGCCTTCACCTTCCTTCACCTGCGCGACCCCGACGCCGCCGGCCATGTGTTCCGGTGGAGCCTGCGTCGCGGCAGCCGCTACCTCCGCGCCGTCGAGCACGCCGATGAACTGGTCGGGCGCGTCCTCGAGGCCGTTGAAGACGATCTGCGCTTGGCCGGCCGGACGGCGCTGGTCGTCACGGCCGACCACGGCGGCTCCCGGCGCCACCACAGGGCCGAGCGAGAGGTGCACTACACCGTTCCGTTCTATGTGTGGAGCCCCGGCGTTCCGCGCGCCGACCTGTACGAGCTCAACGACGGATTGCGCGCCGATCCTGGCACGGAAAACGTAGGGTTCGACGCCGACCCGCAGCCGATTCGTAACGGCGACGCCGCCAACTTGGACCTCGCCCTCTTGGGCCTCCCCCCGATCCCCGGCTCCACTATCGGCGCGGCGGTCCCGCTCCGCGTCCGACCGGACGTGCCAGTCACAGTGGACCCAACAGACGCACCGGCCGGCGAGTCTGACGCGCCACGCGACACCGTGAGCACCGGCCGCTGAGTGCCAGTCGGTTCGCGCTCTTCCTGAACGCCTCCGCCCGGTGTTCACCTCGCAGTCGAGTTGTCCACACCCTTATCCACGCTGTGTGCACTCGCGTTGCGAGCCCGCGGCCGGCCGCCTACTTTGGCCGGTCCCCCCTGGACGAATGGCCGACGGCGCTCCCGCTCTCAGTGACCTCCTTCGCCAAGCGCACCACCTGATTGGCGTCCAGCGCGAGATCGTCGGCCCGGTCCGCTATCTCGGCGGCCTGCCTGCCCTCGAGGACGCAAAATGGAAAGGGGGTGACGAGCAAAGCGCGGCCGACCTCGAGGTCGCACCACCACGCGAGGACGCGGCTCCGAGTACGGGCGTATTGCAGTCCGCCCCTACGGACGACCTCGATGCGGAGCCGCCCGGCCTCGAGGCTGGACCGGAGGTTTCCGCCCTCGAGGACGGGCCGCCAGCCGAACGGCATCCATCCGCCCTCGAGGACGGACCGGAGCGTGAGGGTGTGCTGGAGCCTGTGCTCGCCCTCGAGGCCGAGCCAGGAGGTTTTGCCCTCGAGGGCGCCCCGCCTTCCGCCGATACTGCGGAGCCCGCCGCGCCCGCCGCCGTAGACAACAGCACATCCACCACTGACGACGTGCCCGACCTTTTCGGCGCCCTGCCCGACCCCAGCCTCGACGAATCGCTCTCGCCCTACGAGCGCATCGAGGCCCTCATTCCTGAAGACTCGCCGCTCCACGGCATGACCTCCCTCGACGAGGTCTACGCGTGGCTCTCTGAGACGGAGCTCGTTCCCATCGACAAGGAGCGCATCAACCCGGTCTTGGGCACTGGCGACCCCAACGCGGACCTGATGGTGATCGGCGAGGCACCCGGCGCCGACGAGGACCGCCAGGGCATCCCGTTCGTGGGCCGCAGTGGCCAGTTGCTGGACAAGATCCTCGAGGCCGTGCTCTTCAAGCGCGAGGAGGTCTACATCTGCAACATTCTCAAGAGCCGGCCGCCCAACAACCGCGACCCGCTCCCCGAGGAGGTGGAGGCCCACATGCCGATCCTGTACAAGCAGATCGCGCTCGTGCGGCCCAAGGTGCTGCTCGCCGTCGGCAAGAGCGCTGGCAACGGGCTGCTCGGCAAGAAGTCGTCGCTGGGGTCACTGCGCGGAACGTTCCAGGACTTCTACGGACTTCCGCTCCTGGTCACCTATCATCCGGCGGCCCTTCTCCGCAACCCGCAGTGGAAGCGCCCGACCTGGGAGGACGTCAAGCTCCTCCGCACTCGCTACGATCAGTTGACGGAGGCATAGAAAAAGAGGGACGAGGCAGAAGGCGAATCGCCCAATGCGTCCGCCCAATGCCCCTTGCCGCATCACTCTCGCCCATCAATGGCCGAACCTGACGACTTCCAGCAACGCGCGCTTCGCATCGACGAGGACACGCCCGGTGTGCCCATTGAGAAGATGTCAGGCGGTCGGCGTCGGCCGCTCAACGTGCTGCCGATGCAGCAGCAGGCGGGCCGGATGCCGCCGCAGGCCACCGAGGTCGAGCAGTCGGTGCTGGGCGCGATGCTCATCGAGCGCGAGGCAATCCCGAAGGCCATCGAGATCTTGCCCGCCGACGCGTTCTACGAGCCGCGTCACCAGCGCATCTACGAGGCCGTCGAGGCGCTCTTCGAGCGCGGCAACCCGGTCGACCTGATTACGCTGACGGAAGAGCTCAAGCGTCGCGGCGACTACGACGGGATCGGCGGCTACTACCTGACGGAGCTCACGACACGCGTCGCCTCAGCGGCCAACGTCGAGTACCACGCCCGCATCATCGCAGAGAAGAGCCTGCTTCGGAAGCTCATCACGACCATGACCGGCGTCGTGGGCCAGGCCTTCGACCCGACGACGGACGCGTTCGACCTGCTGGACAACGCCGAGCGGGAGATCTTCCAGATCTCAGAGTCCCAGCTCCGCAAGGGAGCCGTGGACATGAACTCAGTGGTGCACCAGACGATGCAGCACCTCGAGTCGATCCACGGGCGCGAGGGAGGCATCACGGGCGTCCCGAGTGGGTTTACGTCGCTCGACGCCATGACCGGCGGCTGGCAGCCCTCGGACATGGTGATCGTGGCAGCTCGTCCGTCCATGGGTAAGACCGCGTTCAGCCTAGCCATCATGCGGAACGCGGCGCTACACCCCGAGAAGCCGGCGGGCGTGGCCTTCTTCTCGCTGGAGATGAGTGCTCAGCAGCTCGCGCAACGTCTGCTCACCTCCGAGGCCCGCGTCGATGCGCAGCGCGCCCGCACAGGCCGCCTCCACGACGACGACTGGCCCAAGCTGGCGCGCGCCGCCGGGCGACTCTCGGCCGCCAACATCTTCATTGATGACACCGCAGGCCTGGGCATCTTGGAGCTCCGCGCGAAGTGCCGGCGCCTCAAGGCCGAGCACGACATCGGCCTGGTGATCGTCGACTACCTCCAGTTGATGCACGGCACGTCGCAGACGTCAGGCAACCGTGAGCAGGAGATCGCCCAGATCTCGAGGTCACTCAAGGGCTTGGCGAAGGAACTCGACGTGCCCGTGATCGCGCTTTCCCAGCTCTCGCGAGCGGTCGAGACGCGCGGCGGCGACAAACGCCCTCAGCTTTCCGACTTGCGCGAGTCCGGCTCCATTGAGCAGGACGCCGACGTGGTCATGTTCATCTATCGCGCCGAGCGCTACGGCATCACGGTGGATGAGAACGGCAATTCGACGGAGGGCCTGGGCGAGCTCTTGATCGGCAAGCAGCGTAACGGCCCCATTGGCGACGTCAAGGTCGCGTTCGTGGGCCAGTATGCCCGGTTCGAGAACCTTAACTCGTACGTCGCCGGTGACACGGCGGGCGGCTATCAGGATTTCTCGCCGCCGGGTTCGCTTCCGCCCGGACCCTCGGGCGACGGCAGCGGCGGTCCGCCCCCGCTTCCTCCGCCGGCCACCGACGTCCCGTTCTAGGTGACCGCCGAGTGGCTGCCTGATCTGGCCGCCCCGTGGTGGCCTGGCTGGCCGCGACGCCTGGCGTTCGGCGGATCGTCCTGTTCAGTGCGCGCCCCTAGAGCGACGGCAGTCCACGCTCCGACGTAGACCTCGCCCTCGACGCGCCGGCTGGCTTCGGCTCCGAGCCGACCTCGAGGACGCTTTCTCTATCTCTTTGGGGGCGCGGCAGGCGCGTTTCGAAACCGATGGCGCCGACCTCGAGGTCGATCGGGTGACTGGCTTCTCCCGCGACTGGGGAGGTTTGACTGGGTACTTGTGCGTGTGGTACGTCGATGCACGTCTTCACCGTCTCCAACGAGCCCGCCGTCCTCGAGGCCGCGTCTGCGGACGGTGCGGTTGCGGACGTCCTCGAGGTCGCGGTCATGGCGGCTCTGGCTCTGGACTCGCACGTGGTGCAGGCGGTCGGCGAGGGCTTTGCCGAGACGCGATCGCTCGCCCTCGTGCGGTAGCGCCGACCGGAAAAGGAACGACGCGCCCCGTCGGCCTCGAGGTCGGCAGGGTGCTCTGGTCATGGGGCGTGCGTCTGACGGTTGGGATCAGCGGGAGGTGTATGCGAGGCCGCCTATAGACCCGGAACTCACACCTTGACTGGCGAAGAACAGCCGTAGACCCTCGCGTCTCTCGTGATCCGCTCGTCGGAGCCATGCAGGAGGGCTCGGCAAACAAACGGAGACATGAGAAGCTACATTGACCATGCGCAGACACATGTCGACAACGAAGGCACATGCAGCGAACTCCGTCGACATCGGCTCACCCAGTCGAAACGAGCGCTCCGCTGAGCCGGGGCGAGGAGCGGCTGCGCTTCGCCCTCGAGGTAGCCGGCGTCGGGCAGTGGGACCTCGACCTCGAGGGCGGCACCGCGTTTCGGTCCCCCCTCCACGACCAGATTTTCGGGTACGACAAGCTCCTGCCCAAGTGGACATATGAGATCTTCCTCGAGCACGTCTTCCCCGACGACCGCGACGGCGTGGACAAGGCGTTCCAAAGAGCGATAAAGCAGAGCGAGGATTGGGACTTCGAGTGCAGGATCCGTCGGGCCGACGGGGATATGCGTTGGGTTTGGGCGAGGGGGCGCATCTGGCGGAATGAGGACGGAGAGGCAACTCGGATGTTGGGTGTAGTGGCCGACATCACGGACCGGAAGGCAGAGGAGGCGGCTCTCCGCGCGAGCGAGGGCCGGTTTCAGCGGGCCATCATGGAGGCCCCGTTCCCCGCCATCATCCATGCCGACGACGGCGAGATCCTGCAGGTGAGCCGCGCCTTTACCGAGATTGCCGGCTATTCCCCAGCGGACGTGCCGACGATCGGCGAGTGGACCGAGCGGGCGTACGGGGACCGTCAGGAGAGCGTCCGCGAGGTCATCGACCGGCTCTACGCCGCCGACCGGCGGGTAGACGAGGGCGAGTTCGTCGTCCGCACGAAGGACGGGGCGGAGCGGGTGTGGGCGTTCAGCTCGGCCCCGCTCGGCCTCGACGACGACGGCCGCCGGCTCGCGATCAGCATGGCCGCTGACGTGACCGAACGCAAGCGGGCCGAGCAGGACGTGCGGCAGATGTCGTCGCGGCTGCTCCAGGCCGAGGAGCGCGAGCGACGCCGCGTCGCCAGAGAGCTACACGACGAGCTCGGGGGCCTGCTCACCTCGCTCCAGATGAGCCTCAAGATGAACCCGGCACGGGACCGGGGAGCGCGGGACGAACTCGCCGAATCGGAAGGGCTCGTCCGAGCCATGATCGACAAGGTCCGCGACCTCTCCCTCGACCTCCGGCCCAGCCTCCTCGACGACCTCGGGCTCGCGCCAGCCCTCGACCAACTCGTCGAGCGGTTCGTGGCGCGGACCAAGATCGACGTCGAGTTCCAGTGCGAGATCGCTCGCGGCGACCGGTTCTCGCCCGCGGTCGAGACGACCGCGTACCGGGTGGTTCAGGAGGCACTCACCAACGTGGCCCGCCACGCGCGCGTCGACCGCGCACAAGTGCTCTGCCACCGGGAGCCGGACCGGCTCGTGCTCCACGTCCTCGACGACGGACCCGGCTTCGACATCGACCTCGTAGACGGGTCCGACTCGGTCGGGCTCTCGGGTATGAGTGAGCGGGCAGCCCTCGCGGGCGGGACCTGCGAGATCGCATCGGCGCCCGGCTCCGGCACGCGCGTGACCGTCACCCTGCCCGTCTGACCTATGGCCCTGCGCGTCATCCTGGCCGAAGACCATCAGATCGTCCGGCAGGGGTTCCGGTCCCTGCTGCAGGACGAGATGGATGTCGACATCGTGGCGGAAACGGGCGACGGAGCCGAGGCGGTCGCCCTCGTCGAGCGCTGGCGGCCCGACGTTCTCGTGGTCGACCTCACCTTGCCCAGCCTGGACGGGCTCGAGGTGACGCGCCGGGCACAGGCGGCGTCCCCCGAAACGAGCGTCGTCGTGCTGTCGATGCACAAGCACGAGGCGTACGTGGCCCAGGCGGTCCAGGCAGGCGCGGCGGCCTACGTCCTCAAAGAGTCGGGGGTCGACGACCTCGTGGCCGCCATCCAGGAGGTGCGCGCCGGCGGCCGGTTCTTCAGCGCGGGGCTCGCGGACCCCGCCGACGCGGATCGCTCGGCCGCGCCGACGACCGACCGGTACGAGACGCTCACCTCGCGCGAGAGGGAGGTGCTGCACCTCGTCGCCGAAGGGCGGACGGCCCCGGAGATCGCCGAGCGCCTGTACCTCAGCCCCCGGACCGTCGAGTCGCACCGGGGCAACGGACTCGCAAAGCTTGGGCTCCGCTCACAAGCCGAGCTGATCCGGTACGTGATCGAGCGTGGACTCGTCCCACCAGCGCCGAGCGAGTAGGCATAAGTGGAGGCTTCACGATGGACTCCGTAGGTCTACGGAGGCGGAGTGGGAGGGTGCTCCCCTAGTCTGAGTATCCCGGGGAGTCTCCACGCCTCACCCGCTCCGCGTGTCCCCGTGTTTGCCTGCTCTCCAGTGTCGACCTCCCGCTCTATCCTTCTCGTCGACGACGACCCGACGTTCCTCCACCACATCGAGCGGTTCCTCGCTCGCGAGGGGGCCTTCGAGGTCGTCGGAGCAGCGACAGACGTCAATACGGCCGTGTCTCGGGCGCGAGACCTTCAGCCCGACATTGTCCTCCTAGACATCTCGATGCCGGAGACCGACGGGTTTGCGGCTATGCCTCTGCTCTGCGAGGCCGCGCCCAAGGCCACCATCATCGCGGTAACCATGATGGAGGAGGACGAGTACCGCGACCGCGCGTTGCGACTCGGCGTCGACGGATTCGTCCTGAAGAGCCGGTTGGTTGACGAACTGATCCCCGAGATTGACCGGCTGCGCCCCGTGCCCCGAAAAACGGCAGCGCTCTCCTCCCCAGATGACGTGCTGGACCTTACCCTCGAGCCGCCTGCCGAGCCAGTGTTTCCCGAGCGTGCGGACACAGGCGTTCCCGGCCTCGACGCAATCCTGCGTGGTGGCGTCCCACGCGAGGAGATCTACCTCGTCCAGGGCGGTCCTGGAACGGGGAAGACGACACTCAGCATCCAGTTCCTCCGAGCCGGCATACGAGCGGACGAAGGCGCGCTCTACGTGACCCTCTCGCAAACGAGGCGTTCGCTGAACTCGATCGCCTTGTCCCATGGATGGACCCTCGACGGGATCGACATCCGTGAGTACGGCGACGCGAGCCCGTCGAGCCAAACCGTCTTTCCCTCGGCGGAAGTCGAGCTCGAAGAAACCGTCGAACTGATCCGGAAGGCGGTGAGCGAGACCCAGCCCAAGCGTGTCGTCGTCGATACCATCTCGGATCTCCGAGAGCTCTCGGGTGATCATACGCGCTACCGCCGCGAGCTCCGCGAGCTCCGCCAGTTCTTGGTCACCCAAGGCTGTACGGTGCTGTTCCTCGATGACACGCCAGAAGTGACCGGCGACTACGAGCTCTCGAACCAAGCCAACGGCGTGCTCGCGCTGCGCCAGAAAGCACCGGAGTATGGAGGCGTTCGGCGGTCGATGCAGGTCGTCAAGATGCGGAGCACGCCGTTCCTCACCGGCAGCCACAACTTCCGCATCCAGACCGGCGGGATGGTGGTCTACCCCCGGGTCACAGCCAACGGGCACAACCGGTACGACACATGGGACCCGATGCTCAGTGGCGTCCCGGCACTCGACGAGATGCTCGGTGGAGGCCTGCGAGAGGGGACGGCCTGCCTCGTTGCTGGCCCGACCGGCAGCGGGAAGTCAGCGGTCGCCTTCCAGTACGCCCATGCGGCGGCCGAGCGCGGTGAGTCCGCGTCGGTGTTTCTGTTTAACGAGCGACTGGAGACGTTCTACATGCGGAGCCGCGGGCTGGGCATGGACATGGAGCAGCACGTTGAGGCGGGACGCCTTCACGTCCAGCAGGTCGACACGGGCGTGATCACCCCCAGCGAATTCGCGCAGAGGGTACGTAACACGGTCGAGGCCGATGAGGCACGCGTCGTCGTGATCGACTCGCTGAGCGGCTACGTGAACGCCATGCTCCGCGAAGATCTTTTGGTGTCGCAGCTCCACGAGCTCTTTACCTACCTCAGCCAGCACGGCGTGCTCACGCTCCTCGTCGTAGACCAAAACGGGCCGTTTACCGGAAGTGACCAAGCTGGCCCTGCACACGTCAGTTACCTCGCAGACAGCGTCTTGCTCCTGGCCTACCATCAGGAGGACGGCCGTCGGCGTCGGACGATCTCGGTACTCAAGCAGCGGCACGGCCCGCACGCCCTCGATGTCCGGGAACTCCACCTCTCGGAGGACGGGCTCGCAATTGGGGAGCCCATGGGCGGCTTCCAGGGTCTCACGCTTGACCCCCCGATCTTCGCCACCCTCCACTCCATCGTCCGTGACCCCGATGCAGGTCTTGGCTCCCCGACCGCCCGCGCGTAACGCCGTCCGCTCGGAAGGCCTCGGCGCCGTCGGTGTCGTAGCGCCGCTTGGACGCGACGCCCGTCTGATCGCGGACCGCCTGAGGAGTGTCGGGCTTCGGGCACAGGACTGCCCCGACGTTGCTACGCTCTGTGATGGGTTCGAAGCCGGTCGCTTCGACACGCTCGTTCTGACGACTGAGAGTGTGAGCGACCCCGTTGCCGCACAATTGCTGCGCGACGTTTTGCAAGCCCAGCCGTCGTGGTCGGACGTGCCGGTCCTCATTCTTAGTGCCACGGGGCACACCGTGCGCGACGATGGCCGCCTGCTCCTCCACCTCGGGGCCCGACCGACCTTGACCGTCTTGGAGCGCCCGGTTCCTGCGTCCGTGCTCGTTGCTACAGTCCGTTTGGCGCTTCTCGCCCGTGCGCGTCAACTTGAAATTCGGAGCATGCTTGGCGAGCTAGAACGCGCGAATGCGAGGCTAGAGGCACGCGTGGAGGAACGGACGAAGGAGGTGCGGCGACTTGCCGCTGACCTGACGCTCGCGGAGCACACCGAGCGGCGCCGGATTGCCTACCTCCTCCACGACGACCTTCAGCAGCGGCTTCATGGCCTGGCGGTGTCGCTTGCCTTGGCGACACGAGCATCGTCGGAAGGAGACGCAGAACGGGCGTCCCAGATGCTCGCTCAGTCCGAGAAAATCCTCGAGGGCGCCTCGTCGCTCACGCGCTCGCTCTCTCACGAACTGGCTCCTCCGCTTCTCAAGGGAGGGGGGATCGTTGAGCTCCTTGAATGGATGGCATCAACTGCGAAGAAACGCTTCGGCCTCGAGGTCGACATCGAGGTTGACGACGGCGTGTTGGTCTCACGAGAAGACATTCGGGTGTTGCTGAGCCAGATCCTCGGGGAGTTGCTCTTCAACGTGGCCAAGCACGCGGGGGTGGATCGGGTTCGGATGGGCGCCCATGAAGTTCCAGGCCTCCCGATGGTCCGTATCGTCGTCGAAGACGAGGGAAAAGGGTTTGATACCTCCCAGCTCGCTCGGGGAGCAGGCCTTTTGAGTGTTCGCGAGCGAGCGGAGCTTGTCGGCGGTCGCCTCTCGGTTGAGTCGTCGCCCGGCGCCGGGACTTGTGCGACGCTAGAGATGCCTTCCGGAGCGGGTGAAGGTCATCGATGAACCGATCCAGAATGACGCGGCACTAGCGACCGACGACTGAGCAGCAAGCAAGAGCGCCCGCTCCAGCGAGTCGGGCGACGGCGGACCAGACCTCTTCTTTGTCGTCGACACGTGGGCACGACGCTTCCGACGCATCGAGGGCGGGACGTACGCAGGCTTCGCGCTCAGCGCTCGCTCGACTCTGTCCAATCCCCGGCTCCTGCTCGTCCGGTGCTGCTGAACGGGCGCCCTCTTTTTACCATCACCGACGGCTCAATCGATGTGCGCTGACGCTCGCCTCGGCAGGGTCGTGTGTTGTGGGCGGTGAGGGATTCGAACCCCCGACCCTCTCGGTGTAAACGAGATGCTCTAACCAACTGAGCTAACCGCCCGTGCGCGTCCTCGAGGACGTGTCGACTCCTACGTGCTCGAGAGCGGCGAACCGACCTCGGAGCGGGAAACGGGACTCGAACCCGCGACCCTCAGCTTGGGAAGCTGATGCTCTACCAGCTGAGCTATTCCCGCTGGTCGCCCGACCTCGAGGCCGGGCGGATGGCGAAGGTAGCATGCGCCCTCGAGGACGAGCAAGCCGACCTCGAGGACGTGCACAAAGTCAACGGCGCTTCACGGGCGCCCGAAACAGGCAGGCTATCTTTTTCGCCCGCCGCCTCCGGGATCTGCCGCAGGTGGCGCGTTTGTGTTTCTCGCCGGTCCCACGCAGGATCGCTCGACTGTCGCGCCCTCGGCGCCCCCCTCATTATGAAGCGCACCTACCAGCCCAGCCGCCGCAAGCGCGCCAACAAGCACGGCTTCCGCTCGCGGATGGCCACGAAGAACGGCCGCAACGTTCTCGCCCGTCGTCGGGCGAAGGGTCGCCACGACCTCACGGTCAGCGACACCAAGGCGTCCAAGTAGTTCGGTCCGAGGCGTGCGCCAGAACGCCTTTCCGCGGTCACGCCGCCTCAAACGCCGGCGGCTCATTCGGCCGCTGTTCGACCGAGGCCGGGACGATGTCGGTCGCGTGCGCCAGGGGACCGTCATGGTGCTCTACCGCACCGTGCCTCGCCAGGCGACCGGCCTCGAGGTCGGCGTCCAGGTCGGGTTCGCACCGGGTCGGCGAGCGACGAACGCGGTTCGGACGCAGGTCCGACGGTTTCTGCGCGAGACGTTTCGCCAGCACCAGAGCGGCGTTCTCGATCAGTTTGGCGCTCGCGAGGACTGCTTGACCATGATGGTGCTCTATCGAGGCCGCGACGACGGCGCTTCGGTCGCCATCCGCCGCGACCTTCCTCGCGCTCTCGACCGCCTCACCGAGCGCGAGATCCCGACCGCACCTCGCGCGGCGCCCGCCCCGTAGACGCCTCGCCCGGCTTCCGGGCTTCACCACCCAGACGCCACCGTGGAACCCCAGGGTCTCGACCGCACCGCCCTTATTGGCATCCTCCTGATGTCCCTCATTCTGGGGCTGTGGATGATCCAGACGGCGCCCTCGGCCGAGCAGCTCGAGGCTCAGCAGGCCGCCGCAGACTCCGTTGCGGCCGCGCAGGCGGAGCAGGCTCCGGAGGCCGGCGCCGGACTGGCCCCCGAGGGCGCCGCCCTCGAGGACGGCCGCGCAGCGGCGCTGACGGCGCCGACCGACTCGGCATTTGCACGAGCCGTGGGCGGCCCGGGCCGACAGTTCGTGGTGGCGACGGACCGCGTCCACACGACGTTCTCGACGAAGGGCGCGACGCCGGTCAGTGTGAAGCTTCTGAGCTACAACCGGTCTGGAACCGATGAGCCGGTCGAACTCGTGTCGGTCGAGGACGGGGCGCTGGCGGTCGGAGTTTTGCCGACGCAGGGCGAGTACCTCGATACGCGCGCGCTGACGTTCCGACCCGTCGTGAACGGAGAGGTCTTCGAGGGCGACACGCTCCACGTCGAAGAGGGCGAGGCGTCCCTCCGTTTCGAGGCGCCCATCGGCGATGGCGCGTTGCGATTCGTGTACGGCTTCCACCACGATTCCTACGACATCGATTTCCGGATCGAGACGCCGGGCACAGACCTGTTGAGCCAGGGCGGCGGCTACGAGATTTTGTGGGATGGCGCGCTTCCTCTCGCCGAGGCCGATCCGCAGGGGGAGACGCAGCAGGCGGGCGCATTCGTCCGCACGGGCGGCGAGGACACGGAAAAGATCGTCTTGAAGGAGGCGGGCGAGGCCGACCCCATCGTCCTGAGCGGCGGTGTGGACTGGGTGGCGGTCAAGACCAAGTTCTTCATCGCGGCCCTGATCCCAACCGACGGCACGGCGACGCGGTCTGGCCGCATCGAGGGCGCTCAGACGGGCGAGGCCGACGACGCGGAAGGCTTCGCGCAGGACTACCTCGCGGCCATCGAGATGCCTCGACAGGGAGTCAACGAAGCTGCCGAGTTCACGCTGTACCTCGGCCCGCTCCAGCTTCGCCGCCTGGCCGACTACGGGCTGTACGACACCGTCGACTTTGGCGCGTGGGTCGGGTGGATGATCCGGCCCATCGCGCAGTACGTCGTCGCGCCAACGTTCGCGTTCCTGTCGACGTTCATTCCAAACTACGGGTTGGTCATCCTGCTGTTCGCGCTCCTCGTCAAGCTGCTGCTGTGGCCGCTGACCGCGGTGAGCTACCGCAACGCGGCCAAGATGCGCGAGCTCCAGCCGCAGCTCACGGCTGTCAAGGAGAAGTACGGCGACGATCCGCAGAAGCAGCAGGAGGCCATGATGGGCGTCTACAAGACGGCCGGCGTGAACCCTCTCGGCGGCTGCCTGCCGATGCTGCTTCAGTACCCGCTGCTGATCTCGCTGTGGCGCTTCTTCCAGTCGACGCTGGTGCTGCGCGGCGAGTCGTTCCTGTGGGCGGCGGACTTGTCGGCGCCGGACCCTGTGCTTCCGTTGCCATTCACAGTCCCGTTCGTGGGCGACTACCTCGCCGGCTTTACGATCCTGATGTCGGCCTCGATGGTGATCTCGATGCGGCTGTCGATGTCGTCCTCGAGTGGGATGGCCGGCGGCCAGCAGAAGGTGCTCATGTACATGATGCCCCTGATGTTCTTCGTGTTCTTCAACCGCTTCCCGTCGGGGCTGTCGCTGTACTACCTCGCGTTCAACATCTTCTCCATCGTGCAGCAGCGGTTGGTGAACAAGCAGGTCCACGATGCTCACGAGCGCGGAGAGACGCCTGAGATCGACAAGGCGGCGGCGGCGCTCGAGCGAAAGGTGTCGAAGAAGAAGACCGGCAAGCGACCGAGTCGCCCAGGCCGCAACGGCGCAGCGACGGCGGCGACCTCAAAGAACGGCCGCGGCAAGCGCTAGCCCGGTGGCCAGCCTCAAGGACGGACACGCCGGCCTCGAGGCCGATACGATCGCGGCGCTCGCGACGGCACGGGGGACGGCGGCGCTCGCGGTGATCCGAGTCAGCGGCGCGTGCGCCCTCGATGTGGTGGACTCGCGGTTTGGACCGTCCGTCCTCGAGGCCGAGGGGCGGACCGTTCATGTGGGGTGGGTCCGCGACGGTGACGGCACGCGCGTCGATCAAGTGGTGTGCGTGGTCTGGCGCGGACCGCACTCCTCGACCGGCGAGGACGTCGTGGAGGTCACGTGCCACGGTGGGGACGCGGTCTCAGGCGCCGTCCTGCGCGTCCTGTTCGAGGCCGGCGCTCGGCCTGCTCGGCCTGGTGAGTTCACGCAGCGCGCGTTCTTGAACGGCAAGCTGGACCTGAGCCAGGCGGAGGCCGTCGCCGATCTCATCCACGCGGAGAGCCGGATTGGGCACCGCACGGCCGTCGCCGCCCTCGAGGGCGGGATCGCGCGCGCCGTCGAGGACGTGCGCCAGTCCTTGGTGCAGACGGCAGCGCTGGTCGAGCTTGAGTTGGACTTCGGCGAGGAGGACGTCGAGTTCGCGGATCGGTCCGCGCTTCGCGACTTGCTCGAGGCCGCGGATCAGCGATTGGACGACCTGATCGGAACGGCTCATCTGGGCGCGCTCGCCCGCGACGGCGTCAAGGTCGTGATCGGCGGCCGCCCCAACGCGGGCAAGTCGACACTGCTGAACGCGCTGGTCGGGGAGGACCGAGCCATCGTGAGCCCGACCGCTGGCACCACGCGCGACGCCGTCGAGGCCGAGGCGGAGCTGGGAGGCCTGCGCATCCGCTTCCTCGACACGGCTGGCCTGCGCGAGACCGCGGACGCCATCGAGGCCGAGGGCACGCGCCGCGCTCGCGCTGCCATCGACCGCGCCGACGTTCTCCTGTATGTCGTTGACGCGACTCTCGGCCTCGACGCGGAAGAGGAGGCGTTCCTGGAGACCCGGCGCTCCGACCTGCCCGTCGTGCTCGTCGCCAACAAGTCCGACCTCAAGGGCGCGAAGAGGGAAAAGGAAGGAGGGAAGGGGCAGGCGTCCTCGCCGAGCGCCGTCCTCGAGGACGTGCACCGCGTCTCGGCGCTCGGTGCCCTCGAGGATGGACACGCGCTCGACGGGCTTCGCGACGCCATCCTCGAGGCCGTACACGCCGGTGGCCTGGAGGGCGCGGAGGCGGGAGGCGTGCTGGTCAACGAGCGGCACCGGGCGCACCTCGAGTCCGCACGTGAGGCGGTGGCACGAGCGAGCGTCGCCCTCGAGGGCGGCTCTGGCGGCGACACGCTGGCGCTGGACCTGCGGGCGGCAATGCATGAACTGGGATTGGTGACTGGCGCCGTGACGACGGAGCACGTTCTCGACGCGGTGTTCTCTCAGTTCTGCATCGGCAAGTAGCGGCCTCGAGGGCGGCCGGCGTCCTCATGGTACAGGTCCGTGATCGAGGCTGGAGGGTGTCAACGAGGCCGCCTCGAGGTCGACGCCATCGGTGGTGCAGTCGACCCGCGCTATCCTGCGGACGCACTCTCCTTGACCACGATGCGCGCCGTACTTCTTCTCGCCTTTCTCGCCTCGTCCGTCCATGCCCAGGTGGCCGACCCCGCCGATGTGTCCTCGATCGACGCGATCATGAGCTCGGTCTACGAGGTGATCTCCGGGCCGTCGGATGAGGAGCGCGACTGGGACCGGTTTCGGTCGATGATGCACCCGGAGGCACGGCTCATCCCGACAGGAACGCGCGACGGCGTCACGGCCGCCAACGTGATGTCTGTCGAGGACTACGTCGTGCTCGCCACCCGCACCTTCCGTGACGGCCCGATCTTCCAGGGCAAGGGGTTCTACGAGGTGGAGTCCGCCCGCCGCGTCGAGCGCTACGGCTCCATCGCCCACGTCTGGAGCACCTACGAGAGCCGCCTCGACCCCAGCGAGGAGCCGTTCGCACGCGGCATCAACTCGTTCCAGCTGATGTGGGATGGCCAGCGGTGGCACGTGATGACCATCTTCTGGCACCAGGAGACCGAGGACACGCCGATCCCACTACCCTACCTGCCGGAGTAGGGCCGCCCTCGAGGTCGCGAGTCTGGTCTGCCCGTTCCCCTTGCCTTTCCCATTCTCTTGGCCACCCTCGAGGACGGTCAGCCCGAGATCAGGCGCATGAACTCAGCGCGGGTGTCGGGCTGCTCGAGGAAGACGCCGCTCATGGCGCTCGTCGTCGTGTGGGAGTTCTGCTTCTCGGCGCCGCGCATCATCATGCACAGGTGCTGAGCTTCGATCACAACTGCCACGCCTTCGGGCTCGAGGACGCGGCTAATGGCGTCCCGAATCTGGCTCCGTGAGCCGCTCTTGGACCTGCAGGCGCCGTGCGAACACATCGACCACGCGCGGAATCTTGCTGAGCCCCACGATCCGACGCTTCGGGATGTAGGCCACATGGGCCTTGCCGAAGAAGGGAAGCGCGTGATGCTCGCACAGCGAGTAGACCTCGATGTCCTTCACGAGCACCATCTGCGAGTGCTCCTCCTCGAAGAGCGCGCCTCGCAAAATGGCGTCCGGGTCGAGGTCGTAGCCGTGCGTCAGAAACTGCCATGCCTTGGCCACGCGCTCGGGCGTCTTGAGCAAGCCCTCACGCCCTGGGTCTTCGCCGATCAACTCGAGCTGGCGCCGCGTCAGGTCCGCGAGTGCGTCTGTCGTCTCGGTGTGGTAGACGTCGCGGCGCTCGTAGCGGAGGCGTGACTCGGGAGCAGTGCCGTCGGCCTCGAGGCCGGATGCGTTATTCGCCACGATACACGACGGAGTTGTTGTGGGTCTCCCGGAGCTCCACTTGGTAGAGACCGTCGACGTGCGGCGCGAGTTGCTCCCAGATGGCGACGGAAAGCGTCTCGGTGGAGGTCTTCTTTCCCTTCAGAAAGGGCACGTCGAGGTTGAGGTTCTTGTGGTCGAGTGGCTCCACGACCTCGGACTCGATGATGCGCTTGAGGTGCGCCAGGTCGATCACGAAGCCTGTGTCGGGGTCTGGCTCGCCGGCCACGGTGACGTCGAGCTCGTAGTTGTGGCCGTGCCAGTTGGGGCTGTTGCACTTGCCGAACGTGGCCTGATTCCACTCGTCGGACTGGTCCGGGTTGTGGAGCCGGTGGGCGGCGTTGAAGTGCGCCTTGCGGGTGACGTAGACGGTAGGCATCGAGGATGGGAGCGGTCCCCGCGACAACCGGCGGATGGCGGGCGTCGTTCCGGTGCGACCTCGAGGACGGACCGCAACATCCGCTCGGCAATCCCCGTCGGGAGAGCTCTCACTCTCTCGACTCCGATGCGTGTTCTCTCCCTCGCCCTTCTCGTTCTTGCCTTTGCCGCCGCGCCCCACGCGCAGGACTCCGAAGCGGTCGACGTGCCAGTCACCGTCCTCGAGCGCTACGTCGGGAGCTACGAGATCCAGCCCGGCTTCGTCTTAGAGGTCCGCCTCGAGGACGGCGCGCTCGTCACGCAGGCAACCGGCCAGGACTCGTTCCCGATGACGGCGATCTCGGAGACCGAATTCGCACCGCCGTTCGATGCCCGCCTGGTGTTCGAGGCCGGCGACCCGGCCCCGGCCGTGACGCTGATCCAGGGCGGCGGGAGATTCGAGCCGAACGCGTCGAGGAGTAGGCGTCTGGGATTTGAGGGCAAGGGCACGAGAGCGCCGACGTCACCTCTCCGTCCTCGAGGTCGCCCAGCCCACTAACGGGCCGCGACCTCGAGGGCGACGAGGTCGGTTGTCTCCCTCGGTCCCTCGCCTCCTCGAGGACGGCTACAGGTACGGGTCCGCAGGGTCCATCGCGGCGAGCTCGACCAGGAACGACGCCAGTTGCTCGGTGACGGCCTCGACGAACGCGGCGCCTTTCTCCGGCGTCGAGGCCGAGGGGTTGCCAACGCCGGTGTCGGTCGTCATCTGGTGCCAGTCGCGTGGCGCCCACGCCCAGCCCTCGCGCAGAGCCGCGACGCGAAACAAACGCTCGGCTCCAGGTCCTGCGCTCTCGATCGGGCGGACGAGATCGGGGCGGAGGTGCATCATGGTGCTCGTCTCCAACTCGCCCGCATGGTCGCCGGGCACGTCGAAGAAGTCGCCCGGTGCTGCCCCACGAAACCAGTCCACCGCGCAGAGGAAGACGTCGGTCTGGCCCTGAAGCTCGCGGATCATCGGCTTGAAGTCGTTGCCGCCGTGGCCGTTCAGGATCACCAGCCGCTCGATGCCCGCGGCCTCGAGGCTGCGCACCACATCGGCCAACACGAGCGCCTGCGTCGAGGGCGCGAGGTCGATGACGGGGCCGAGACCCAGTTGCATACCGTTCGCGCCGAACGGGATCGCGGGCAGGACCAGCGGGCGTCCGCCTTGTTCGTGCGCCTGCCGCGCGGCCTCGAGGGCGACGGCCTCCGCCTGGATCGTGTCGGTCGCGTACGGAAGGTGCGTGTTGTGCGGCTCGGTCGCGCCCCACGGCAGGACGGCAACGGCGTACGTCGAGTCCTGGGTGTCGGGCCAGGAGATATCGGAGAGGGCGTACGGGCGCATGTGCGGGAGAGGTCGCCGAAGGGGGCAACAGTCACGCGTGATGCCCGAATCCGTTCTCCGGCCTCGAGGTCGGGATCGTCCTCGAGGTCGTGCATCAGGCTCGCAGGCTTCGTCCTCGAGGTCTACGCGAGCGCCGTCTCCGAGAAGTGGTGCGCGTCCGAGTTGGCGTAGCGAAGCTGCCATGTGTCGAGCTGCTCCTCGGACAGGTCCGTCACCATCGCCGCCACCTCGTCGATGGAGGCATCGACGTCGTCGAACATGCCGTTGAGCGCTTCCGCCTCGGAGGTCATCGCGATCCAGACCTTGATCGAGGTCAGCTGATTCAGGACGCGGTCCTGGAGCATCTCACGGATATCGTGGATCGCCTTGGCGCGGAGGCGCCGCTGTCGCTGCCGGTCGGCCCACTGGATGGCGACCTGAAGAGACAGCATCCCGATCACCGTGACAGGACCGCTGTACAGCGCCGGGACGTCGTTCAGGATCATCAACATCACGACGACCAGAAGTACGACTGTTGATAGCGCGAGGTAGATCTCGAACCGGCGGAGGAGGTGGGAGCGCATCGGGGACACAAGATCTTGAGGCTGGTCATCGGGTATCGCCGGAGGGAAACGTCGAGTTAAGAGAGCTACTATTTCCTCTCATGTCGTCACGCCCCGCGGTCAGCTTCCCATAGAATCCGGCGGTATGTGCGCTTTTGGTCTCTATCCTGGATTCGGACAGACGTATTCCAAATGAGCTCAGACACATACGATGTGGTTGTGGTCGGCGGCGGTCACGCCGGCGCAGAGGCCGCCCACGCCGCCGCCCGCTTGGGCGCGCGCACCCTCCTGGTGTCGATGAACCTCGACACCCTGGGCGCCATGTCCTGCAACCCCGCCATCGGCGGCGTCGGGAAGGGGCAGATTGTGCGCGAGATCGACGCATTGGGCGGCCTGATGGGGCGCGTCGCGGACCAGACGGGCATCCAGTTTCGAATGCTCAACAAGGGCAAGGGGCCGGCCGTGTGGAGCCCGCGCTGCCAGAGCGACCGCTCCCAGTACGCCGCTGCCGTCCGGTCCGCCCTCGAGGAGACGCCGAACCTGTTCGTCCGCCAGGACCAGGTCGTGGATCTGGTCACTCGAGGACAAAATGCCGACCTCGAGGTCGCGGGCGTGGTCACGCAGACCGGCTTGGAGATCGCGGCGCGGTCGGTGATCGTGACGAGCGGCACGTTCCTGAACGGGACCATCCACCTGGGCGAGCAGCAGTTCGGCGGAGGGCGGGCCGGAGCGCGAGCCGCCGTCGGGCTGAGCGCCGCCCTCGAGGGCCTGGGCTTCGAACTGGGACGCCTCAAGACGGGCACGCCTCCGCGCATCGACGGCCGCACCATCGACCTCGAGGCCTGCGACGAGCAGCCGGGCGACACCGATCCGCGCCCGTTCTCGCACATGACAGACGTGCTGCCGAACGAACAACGGTCGTGCTGGCTGACGTACACGAACCCCGCCGTCCACGACGTGCTGCGGACCGGCTTCGAGCGCTCGCCGATGTTCGCTGGCCGTATCGAGGGCTCGGGCCCACGATACTGCCCGTCCATCGAGGACAAGATTGACCGCTTCGCCGACAAGTCGCGTCACCAGCTCTTCCTCGAGCCGGAGGGATGGGACACGTACGAGGTCTACGTCAACGGCTTCTCGACGTCGCTCCCCGAGGACGTTCAGACAGCGGCGCTACGGCTCATCCCCGGCCTCGAGGGCGCGCACGTGCTGCGCCCTGGCTACGCCATCGAGTACGACTACGTGCCGCCGTACCAGCTCCGGTACACGCTGGAGACGAAGCGCGTCGGCGGGCTTTTCCTGGCCGGCCAGATCAACGGGACCACGGGCTACGAGGAGGCCGCGGGGCAGGGCCTGATGGCCGGCATCAACGCCGCGCGCCGGCTGGGCGACCTCGAGGGCGTGGTCCTGGGGCGCGATCAGGCGTACCTCGGCGTGCTCATCGACGACCTGGTGGCCAAGGGCACCGACGAGCCGTACCGCATGTTTACCTCGCGCGCCGAGCACCGCCTGCTGCTGCGCCAGGACACCGCCGACCGCCGCCTGACGCGTCTCGGTCGAGAGCTCGGACTGGCCGACTTCGAGCGCGTGCGCCGCCTCGAGGCCAAGGAAGACTCGCTCGAACGGACGCTGGCCGCCCTCGAGGCCGAGAACGCCACGCCCGACGCCGTGAACGGCTACCTCGAGGCCGTCGGCACGTCGCCGATCCCGACCCCGACGCGGCTGGCGAAGCTGGCGCTGCGGCCCCAGGTGGAACTGTCCGACCTGCTGGCAGCCACGGGGCAGAGCGACCTGGTCGTGCCAGGGCCGGGCATGGAGCGAACCGACGAACTGGCCCAGATCGAGCTCCGCTACGCCGGCTACGTCGAGCGCGAGCATGAGCTGGTGGCCCAAATGCGAAGCCTGGAGCGCTGGCGAGTGCCGACCGCCTTCGACTACGTGGCCGTCACTGCGATCTCCCACGAGGCACGAGAGAAACTCTCGCGCATCCGCCCAGACACTCTGGGCCAGGCCTCCCGGATCTCGGGCGTCAGCCCCGCCGATGTGCAGGCGCTCATGGTCCTTCTCAAGCGCTACCGCGTGGCCGAATCCGCAAGCCTGGGCGACGGATCTGCCCTCGAGGCCGCCCCTCCCACCGCCGCCTAGCTACGAGGCCAATGTTCTCTGTCCCGTTTGCCTTGTCCAACGCGCAACGATCAACCCTCGACGCCTACGTCGCGGAGCTCGAGCGCCTGAACCAGCGCGTCAACCTGGTTGCCCGTCCGGCCTCGAGGGCGGACCTCGAGCGCCATGTGCGCCATTGTCTGGCTCTCACCGTGCGCCCGTTCCCCACCGGCGCGACCGTCGTGGACTGGGGCAGCGGCGGCGGGCTGCCGGCGGTCCCGCTCGCGGTCGCGTTCCCCGACCTCGAGGTCGTCGCGGTGGACACGGTGGGCAAGAAGACGGAGACGGTCAAGTTGATCGCCCGCCGGTTGGGCATCGAGAACCTGACGGCCTGGAACGGTCGCGCCGAGGCTTACGACGGACCCGCACCGCACGTCTCGGTCAGCCGCGCGACGGCGCCGCTCGCGACGCTGTGGGCGTGGCACACGCGCGTCTGCCAACCGGCCGACCTCGAGGAAGGCGCGTGGTCCGGCTTGGTCTGCCTCAAGGGGGGCGACCTCGAGGGCGAGATCGCGAAGCTCGAGGATGAGGCGCCGGACGTCTCGGTGACTCAGGTCGGCCTCGAGGACGTACTGGGGGCGGAGTGGAGCGACAAGTCGATCGTGCAAGTCGCGGCCTAGCGCACGCGGAGCGATGCCGTGATCGCGAAGGCGCGGTTCTTCCAGGGGACGGCCTCGCACGTGGAGCCGGGCGTATCGGGAGGGCACACGTCGTCGTCTATCACGTTGCGGAGGCCATAGGTGTACCGTGCGCCGATTCCCACAGGCCCCACGTCCAGACGTGCGCCGATGACGGCGCCGATATCGGTCTGGAGGTTGAGATCGCCCTCGAGGACGAGGTCGCTAGGGTCTCCCGGTCCACCGGTGTTTAGGGGCGGATCCAAGTCGTACCGGCCCAAGAGTGGCAGCGCGACCGCTGTCCCGACCTCAATCTCGGTGCGGAGAGCGGGGGCAAGTGGGAACGAGCCTGTGAGCAGAAGCGGGACTTCGAGGTAGTCCGCGCGGTATCGGACGCTTCCGTTCGCGATGGTGGAGCCCTTCTGGGCGTAGAGCACCTCGACTCGGGCGCCGGCCGACTCGTACAGAGGAAGCTGACCCGTGAGGCCACCGACGAATCGAAGCCGGCGGTCCCCATCGAGACTGCCGCCCGTTTCGTCCCATGACGTGATGTTGAGCCCCGCCCGGACACCGATGGATGGCTGGGCGGCGACCGCCATTCCGGCACTGGCGAGGAGGACGAAAAGGAGAGTGCGGCGCATGACGGTTCGGGGATAAGAACCCACGGTACGGGCGCTCAACCGCTTGGACAATGCACGAGCGGAACCCCTTGCGGCTCCCTTCGACCTCGAGGACGGCTGGCGCATCGCGACACGTATCCTGAGGCGCGGCAGACGCTCGCCGCGCTCGACCTCGACGCCTGATGCCCTTCGTCCTCGCCCTCGATCAGGGCACTACTTCGTCCCGCGCCATCCTGTTCGACGAAACCGGCGCCATCGTGTCGTCGGCGCAGCGAGAGATCGGGCAGCACTTTCCGGCGCCGGGCTGGGTGGAGCACAACCCGAGCGAGATCTGGGACAGCCAACTTGCCACCGCTCAGGCCGCCCTCGAGGACGCCGGCGTCGAGGCCAGCGACGTGGCGGCGCTCGGCATCACGAACCAGCGCGAGACGACCGTCGTGTGGGACCGCGCCACCGGCGAGCCCATCCACCGTGCCATCGTCTGGCAGGACCGCCGCACGGCCGACGTCTGCGCCGCCCTCAAGACGCGCGGCCTCGAGGACGATGTTCGGCGACGGACGGGTCTCGTCCTCGATCCGTACTTCTCGGGTACCAAGCTGGCCTGGATTCTGGACCATGTGGAGGGCGCGCGCTCGAGGGCGGAGGCGGGCGAACTCGCGTTCGGCACCGTCGACGCGTGGCTACTGTGGAAGCTGACCGGCGGGCGGGTTCACGCGACAGACGTGACGAACGCCTCGAGGACGCTGCTCTTCGACATCCGCGACCTCGATTGGAGCGACGGTCAGCTTGAGATGCTGAATGTGCCGCGGGCCGTGCTGCCTGAGGTGCACCCCTCATCCGGTGTGTTTGGCGAGACCGACCCTGACTTGTTCGGGGCCTCAATCCCAATTGCGGGTGTGGCTGGGGATCAACACGCGGCTCTCTTCGGGCAGCGATGCACCACGCCAGGTATGGCGAAAAACACCTACGGCACGGGCTGCTTCCTGCTCTACAACACAGGCAGCGAGCCCGTCGCAAGTGAGCACGGACTCCTGACCACTCTCGCTTGGCAACTCGAGGGCGAGCCGGCGCAGTACGCCCTCGAGGGCTCTGTCTTCGTGGCGGGCGCGGCGGTCCAATGGCTCCGCGACGAGCTTCAGATCATCGAGGCCGCGGATGACGTCGAGGCGCTGGCCGCGTCGGTGCCGGACAGCGACGGCGTGGTCGTGGTGCCTGCGTTTGCAGGCCTCGGCGCACCGTACTGGGACCCGCACGCGCGCGGCACGGTGCTCGGAATCACGCGCGGCACTACCCGCGCGCACATCGCTCGCGCCACCCTCGACGGCGTGGCCCACCAGTCGGCCGACCTGCTCGAGGCCATGATTGCCGACGCCGGCGCCGGGCTCGGGGAGCTACGCGTGGACGGCGGGATGACACAGAACGACCTGCTCATGCAAATCCAGGCGGATCTCGTCGGCGTCGAGGTCGTGCGTCCTGAGGTCTCGGAGACGACGGCGCTGGGCGCGGCCTTCCTCGCCGGCCTGGGCGTCGGCGTGTGGAGCGAGGCCGACCTCGACCGCCAGTGGAGAGAGTCTGCTCGGTGGGCCCCCGCCCTCGAGGCCGACCCGTCGAGGTCGCGAGCGCGGTGGCGTCGGGCCGTGGAGCGGTCGAAGGGCTGGGCGGAGGACGGCGAGTAGTCGACCTCGAGGTCGGATCACTCGCGCCACGCCGTGGCGCCGTCCGCCCTCGAGGCCGCGTCGGGATCGAGGGCGGTGCGGTGGGGTACAGACAAGGCGCCTCGCCCCGCGACCTCGAGGGCGCGCAGATGCCCCAAGCCGCGTCTCGCCGCTGACCTCGAGGTCGACTCTCCTTGCTCCCGGCCTCGATGACCCCGATCCCCTTTCGCCGCGACGCCATGAGGCAGGCCCTCGACACGACCGATCTGTTCGATATCGTCATCGTCGGTGGCGGAGCGACGGGTCTGGGCTGCGCCGTCGATGCGGCGGCGCGTGGCTACAAGACCGCCCTGGTCGAGCGCGTCGATTTTGGGTCAGGGACGTCCTCGAGGTCGACGAAGCTGGTCCACGGCGGCGTTCGCTACCTCGCGCGTGGCGACGTGCGGCTGGTGCGCGAGGCGCTGCGCGAGCGGGGGCGGTTGTTGCAGAACGCGCCCCACATCGCCACGACGCGGGCGTTCGCGGTGCCCGCCTACTCGTGGTGGGAGAAGCCGTACTACGGTGCCGGACTGTTTGCCTACGACCGGCTGGCGATGAGCCTGGGCATCGGCCACACGCAGCTCCTGTCGGAGGAGGAGTACGTCGAGCGCGTCCCGACGGCCAACCGCGACGGCCTCGATGGCGGCGTCCTCTACTACGATGGTCAGTTTGACGATGCCCGCCTGGCCGTCTGTCTCGCCCGCACGGCCGCCGACCTGGGAGCCGTCATCCTCAACCACACCGCCGCCATCGGCTTTGAGAAGACCGCCGGCCACATCGACGGCGTCCGGCTCAAGGACCAGGAGGACGGCGCCGAGGTCACGGTCCGCGCGAAGGTCGTTGTCAATGCGACGGGCGTCTGGGCCGACCGTGTGCGGCGGCTCGACCAGGCCTCGGCCAACAACATGCTGGAGCCGAGCCGGGGGGCT
This sequence comes from Rubricoccaceae bacterium, assembly GCA_963832985.1. GTDB lineage: Bacteria > Bacteroidota > Rhodothermia > Rhodothermales > Rubricoccaceae > Rubrivirga. The sequence goes on along the minus strand of CAWHWG010000006.1, from coordinate 431,125 downwards.
CACGTCGTCCTAGACCGGCGCTTCCTGCCCGGCGATACGGCCATCATGGTGCCCAAGACGGACGACGGGCGCGTGCTGTTCGCCATCCCGTGGCTCGGCAAGACCGTCATCGGCACCACCGATGTGCCGGTCGACGGGCCGAGCTACGAGCCGCAGCCGGGCGACGATGAGGTGGACTACATCCTGGAGCACGCCGGCCGCTACCTCACGCCCGCCCCCACTCGCGAAGACGTCCGCGCCGTCTGGGCCGGCTTGCGTCCGCTCATCTCCGACCCCGATGCCGAGGGCACGGCCGCCCTTTCGCGCGAGCACGTCGTCAGCATCTCGCCCTCGAGGCTGGTGACCGTCACGGGCGGCAAGTGGACGACGTATCGCGTCATGGCCGAGGACGCCATCGACCACGCCGCTCAGGTCGGCAAGCTCAAGGAGCGCATGACCGACACCGCCGACCTGCGCCTTCGAGGCTGGGTCCCCGACGCGCTCCTGGACCCGTCCGCGCCGTACGCGGCCTACGGCTCCGACGCCGCTGCCGTCCGTGCCATCGCTGAGGCGCAGCCCGGCCTCGAGGCCGCCGTCCACCCGGACCTCCCGACCGTGACGGGCGCCGAGATCGTGTACGCCGCCCGCAACGAGCAGGCCCGCACCGCCGCCGACGCGCTCGCCCGCCGCACGCGAGGTTTGTTCCTCGACACCCAGGCCTCGAGCGAGGCCGCGGGCACCGTCGCGGCGTTGGTCGCCCAAGAAATCGGCCAGGACGATGCGTGGGCCGCCGAGCAGGCCGAGGCGGTCCGCCAGATCGCCGCAGGAGAGGTCGTGTAGCCGACCTCGAGGTCGTGCCAAGCGAACATCCTCTCTCGTACACTCGGACCGTGCCTGCCCTCTCACAGCGACTCTCTCGCCTCGCCTTCGCCGGGCTTTTGGCCTGGGGCGCGCTGCTGTTCGTCCGTCTGCGCGTCGAGGTCGGCGTCGCCGAGGAGGCCGCTCATCTGGTGCTCCTTGCGCCGCTCGCGCTCGTTCCGCTCTACCTCGACGCGAGCCTGCCGGCGTCGTTTAGCGCCGCGCCGCGATTCCTGAACGCGATCTCGTGGGTGCTCGGACCAGCGGCGTGGCTGGCTGCGCTTTCATTCCTCGTCCCGTCCGGCCTCGAGGCCGGCGCGCTGGTGGTCCCTTGGGTTGTGGCGACGGGCGCGCTCGCGCTCTGGGCCCTCGAGGGCGCATGGTCGCGGTGGCGTACGGGGCGCCTCGACGCGGCGGAAGTGCTGATCGCCATCGGGTGGGCCACCTTGCCGGGCGGAGCGGTGTGGCTCCTGCTGTCCCGTGGCGGGGTCGACACGGGGTATGGCGACCTCGTCACGTTGCTGACGGCCGCCCACTTCCACTATGCCGGCGCGTTCGTCGCGATCTGGGCGGGGCTGCTCGGTCGGATGGCTCGTCCTCGAGGACTCGCGGCGCTCGCCATGGCGCTGGTCATCGGGTTTTGGGGCGTAGCGGTCGGGATCGCGCTGAGCCGAGGGCCGGCCGGTGGCGCGCTCGTCGAGACGGTTGCCGTGGTCGTGCTCGCGGTCGCGGCGGGCGGAACTGGCCTCTTGGGCCTCGTGAAAGCAGGGCGCTTCGAGGACCGATTCGCGGGACTGATGGTGGCCGCCTCCGGCGGAGCCCTCGTGCTCTCGATGGGCCTGGCGCTGTGGTTTCACTTGGGCGCTGGCCGCGGCGGGCCGGACGTCACCTGGATGGTGGAGCGCCACGGCTGGCTCAACGCGTTCGGCTTCGGCCTGTGGGGCGCTCTCGGCTGGCGACGCCTCAAACCTCGACCCGCACTCCCGTGACCGACCTCCGCGCCGTCTACCGCGACCCTTCCGGCCGCGCCGCAAACAAGACGATCGATCACCTCGACGTCCATTGCCGTCGATTCGTGGCGCTGTCCCCGTTCGTCGTGCTCGCGACCTCGAGTGCGGACGGGCGGCACGATTCCTCCCCTCGAGGCGGCGACCCCGGCTTCGTTCGCGTCCTCGACGAGCGTACGCTGTGGCTCCCCGACGCGACCGGCAACAACCGTCTAGACTCGCTCTCGAACGTGACCGAGACCGGTCGCGTGGGACTTCTCTTTTTGATCCCCGGCGTCAACGAGACGCTTCGTGTCAACGGCGCCGCGCGCGTGCGCACCGACCTCGAGGCCGTGGACGCCTTCCAGGACAAGCGGACGCGCTCCATCCTCGAGGTCGATGTCGAGGAGGCATTTCTGCACTGCGCGAAGGCGCTGATGCGGTCCAAGCTGTGGGGCTCCGAGCATCGCCAAGACCGCTCGGTGCTCGCCTCAACGTCGGAGATCCTGAACCACCACACCGGGGCCTCGAGGCCGGTCGAGACGCGCGAGGAGATGGAGGCCCGGTACCAGGCGGACTTGTAGCCCGTCCTCGAGGTCGGTCACTCGAGGACGACCTCTCGCACGGAGGACGCCGTCGCCCCGGTCGCTTCGTCGCGGACCTCGACGCGCAGCGTGTACGGACCCGGCAGCTGATCGCTGACGTCGATGAAGAAAGCGACCGACTCAGTGGAGCGGTCGCCCTGAGCCTCTGTGCGGACCGAGACGCCCGGCCCCTGACCCCGGCCAAACAGACGCCCGACCAAGCCACCGCGTCGCGCCTGCGGTCGCAGCGCGGCCTCCACGGTGTAGCTCGACCGGCCGCCCTCGAGGGCGAGCCCGTAGGCCTCGAGGTACACCCACACAGGGTCGCCGGTCGCGAATGACGCCACCGCCGCCGGCACGATTCCGATACCGTCGCGCACGACTGGCCCTCGACCGTCGTCGTCGACCGATGTGGCCAGTAGCAAGTCGCTCAGTACAAAGCCGTCTGTCGCTAGCGGCTCGACCTCGAGGGTGATGCCGCCGTGCGCCTGGCCGTCCAGCGCGTCGACCTCGACGCGGACACTCGCTCCGTTGGCGACCTCGAGGGCGACGGCCTCGGGCCAGACGCCGCCCTGGGCCCGTCCGCTTTCCAGACGTGGATACTCGCGCACGACACGGGCCGTGGGGGCACCGTCCTCGAGGACGAACGCGCCCGTCGTCACAGGCGTCTCGGAGATGCCAAGCGGGACGCCGAACGCGGCGACGACCTCGAGGCCGCCGCCGGGTGCGCGGAACCGGGACAGCAGCGTGGGCACGTTGAGGGAGACCATCGGAGCGTCCTGTGTCCGCTGCGGGTCGTCGCGCTGCATCTGGCGGTCCTGGGCGACAAAGTCGTCGCGCTCAGCGGATGTCGTGGAGGCGAATGCGCCAGCGGGAGGGCTGTACGTCCGGTACTCGCCTGAGCGGAAGGGATCGTCGAAGGCAAACCGGAAGCCGTCGTAATCCCAGACGGCGGCGCGGAGCTCCTGCTCGCCGTAGATGCTCACGCTGAAGTCATCGGTGGTGAACCGGACCGACGCTCCTGGGCGGCCGTAGCGCACCCACACCTGACCTTGGTTGGTCTCTGCCCCCGGCCCGACGGTCGGGAGGAACCGGTTGTCGGCCGAGCGCCCAAACAGCAAGTCGGCCTCGACGATGCGGGCGCGGTGCTCGGCGCGCCGCTCGTTGACCTCCGTGAGCAGGCGCGGGTCGGCGCGAGCCCAGAACGCCGTGGCTATCGCCTGCGGGTCAGCGTCGTACGCCTCGCGGAGATCAGCTGGAAGCAGCGAGCGGATGTCGTCGTAGCGCGTGCGGTCCACGACCTCGAGGGCGCGCCCGAAGGCGGCCTCGGAGCCCGCGGCGTCACCTTGACGGTAGCGGGCCAAGCCTCGATAGAGATCTGCGCGCGGATCGTCGGATGCGGCGCCGAATCGGTTCGCAATCGCCTCAAGGGATGTCCAGTCGGCCTCGAGGACGGCGAGCGTGGCAGCGAGCGCGTAGGCGCGGGGCGCGGAAGGATCGGCCTCGAGCCATGTCTCGAGAAGCGCCTCGGCCTCGAGGGTGGCGTCGCGGGCGCGCTCGCTCCGGTCGAGGTCGGGAGCCATCGCCTGTCGGTGCGCCTCGTCGAACACCGTCGAGGCCTGCCGGGCGCGGACCTCCGCCGCGCTCACAAAGTTGCCGTAGGGACTGCTGATGTGGCCGAGCGCGACGCGGTCGTGCCAGTTGAGCGCTGTCCACGCGTGATCCTCGACCAGCACGCGGAGCGCCAACGTATCCTGCGGCGCTCGCCGGAGAAGGGCCTTGGCGGCGTCTAGAATTTGCTCGTCGCGGATGGGCCGCGGTTTGTTTCGCACGCCTGGTCCGTCGACACGCAGGCGGAGCACCAAACGCCGAAGCTCGATGTCGTCAGGGTGGCGACGTAGGGCGGCGCGGGCCACGTCGTGGGCGGCGACGGAATCACCGGCTGCGAGCTGTGCGAGAGCGGGCGCGCTCGGCTGGGCCGACGCGGAGGCGACGAACAGAAACGCGAGGACCGAGCGCATGCGACATCGAGGACGGAGGCACACGATACCGTCTCCCCGCACAACACAGACCGCGGACATCTATGAACCGTCCTCGAGGACGCGTGAACGGAAAGCGGCGCCTTCGAGGTCGTGGCTAGGCCATTAAAAAAGGGCCGGCGACCCCGAAAGGTCGCCGGCCCCTACTTGGGCGCGTGAGCGCGGAGGCTAGTAGCCGCCGCCGCCGCCGCCGTAGCCGCCGCCACCGCCGCGGTTGCCACCGCCGCCGCCGTAGCCGCCGCCACCACCGCCGCGGTTGCCACCGCCGCCGCCGTAGCCGCCGCCACCACCGCCACCGCGGTAGCCGCCACCGCCGCCGCCGCCACTAGGACGATCGCCGCGAGGACGTGCTTCGTTCACCGTGAGCGGCCGTCCGCCCATGTCCTTGCCGTTGAGGCCTTCGATGGCTGCAGCAGCCTCGTCGTCGTTGCTCATCTCGACGAAGCCGAAGCCGCGCGAGCGGCCGGTGTCACGGTCCTGGATGACCGTTGCCTTATCGACGGCGCCGTGCTCCTCAAAGAGGGAGCGGAGTTCGTCGTCTCCCGTGCTGTACGGGAGGTTGGCGACATAAATGTTCTTCATTGTCTCTACGGGGAATGCGAGGAGCGCCGACAGGGGGAATGCGAAAGACGGGTGGGCCAGAAAGCTCTACTCGGATCTGTCGGCCCCGCGTGCTCCAGAAAAAGGAGAGCTCGGAGTGGCACGCCCGAAGGCGAGCACAGCGGGCTCGGTCAAGACCAACATACCCTGCGATGTGCCCTAGGATCCCCCCTGCGTCGAATTCGCACGTCTCTCTGCTGGTGACTTTAGGGCGTCCTCGAGGCCGCGCCGCCGTCAGGCGCCCATGGGCTCAATCGAGCCCGTAGGCCTCCTCGATCTCTTGGGCCGTGAAGGGCTCCCGCTCGCTCTCGGGCAGCATCGATTTTGTCACAACGAACGGCCCGATGACCAGAGCGTCCATGTGCGTCCGCCGGAACACGCGCGCGGCGTCAGTGGGAGAGTGGACGATGGGTTCGCCGCGCACGTTGAACGACGTGTTGACGAGGACGGGGCAGTCCGTCTCGGCCTCGAAGGCCTTCAGCAGGTGATAGTAGAGGCCGTTTCGCTCGCGCGTGACCGTCTGGACGCGCGCCGAGCCGTCGACGTGAGTGACGGCCGGGACAGGGCTCTCGACATGGTTGAGTCGTCCCAACCCCTCGCCCTCGATGTGCGCGCCGCGGACGGGGCCGACAAGGAGCATGTAGGGGGAGGAGGGATTGAGGGATGGTGAGGGGGAGTGATCCCTTGACCCCGTATCCACTATCCCTCCCAGGTCGAAAAACTCGTCGGCCCGTTCTTCGAGGACGGACGGGGCGAACGGACGGAAGCTCTCTCGGAACTTGATCTGCAAGTTGACGCGGCGCTGCACCGCCGGGTCGCGCGGGTCAGCCAAGATGGATCGGGCACCCAAGGCGCGCGGCCCGAACTCGGCGCGGCCCTGGAACCAGCCGACGGTCTGAGCATCGGCCAGTAGCTCGGCTGTCCGCCGGACCAGCGCGTCCTCGTCCTCGAGGACGTCGAACGGCAGCCCCTCGGCCTCGAGGGCGGACCGGATCTGGTCGTCGGTCCATGACGGGCCGAGGTGAGCGCCCGACATGGCATCGGCCTCGAGGACGGTCCGGTCGAGGCCGGCCCACTCGTAGGTGGCCACCAGCGCGGCGCCCAGCGCTCCACCGGCGTCACCGGCGGCCGGCTGGATCCAGATGCGCTCGAACGGCCCCTCGCGGAGAAGCCGGCCATTCGCCACGCAGTTGAGCGCCACGCCACCGGCCAGGCACAGGTTGGCCTCGCCCGTCTCGGCGTGGACGTGCCGTGCCATCGCCAGCACCGCGTCCTCGACGACGACCTGCACGCTGCGAGCCAAGTCCATCTCGCGCTGCGTGAGCGGGCTCTCGGGCACGCGTGCCGGTCCATCGAACAACTCTTCGAAGCGCCGGCCCGTCATCCGAGTGCCCCATGGGAACGTGAAGGCGTCGGCGTGGAGCCGGTACGAGCCGTCCGGGCGGAGGTCGATCAGGTGCTCGCGGATGGTGTCGGCGTAGCGCGGCTCGCCATAGGGTGCCAGGCCCATCAGCTTGTACTCGCCGGAGTTGACGCGGAAGCCGCAGAACGTGGTGAACGCGGAGTAGAGAAGCCCGAGCGAGTGTGGAAAGTGAACCTCGGCCTTGATGTCGAGGCCGGCGCCTTGGCCCACGCCCCAACTCGTCGTCGCCCACTCGCCGACGCCGTCGGTGGTCAGCACGGCGGCGCGCTCGAAGGGAGACGCGAAGAAGGCGCTCGCGGCGTGGCTCCGGTGATGCTCGGACAGCACCAGCGGTCCCTCGTAGCCCCCCAGACCGTCGCGGATCACGTCGGGCGTCCAGAGCTTCTGCTTGAGCCAGACGGGCATCGCCTGCAAGAACGACTTCAGGCCTCGAGGCGCATACGTGAGGTACGTCTCTAGCAGCCGCTCGAAGGTCAGCAGCGGCTTATCGTAGAACGCGACCGCGTCGAGGTCGGTGGCCTCGAGGCCGCCCTCGAGCAAGCAATACGCGATGGCATTCGTGGGGAACGCGGGGTCGTGCTTAATGCGCGTGAACCGCTCCTCCTGGGCGGCGGCCACGATCTCGCCGTCGCGCACGAGTACGGCGGCGGCGTCGTGGTAGAAGCAGGACAAGCCGAGAACGGTCATGCGGTCAGCGTCCTCGAGGGCGTGGCGTACGTCCTCGAGGGCGGGTTAGAAGTAACGCTCGAGGCTTTCGCGGTCGGCTCGTCCGTCGTCACGGGTGATCCAGTACGTCTCTGCGTCCGGCTCCAGGCGTCGGCGCAGCAGGTCTTTGCCGAAGAGGCGGAGCAGCAGGCCGGTCGGGAGAAAGACCAGCACGAAGGCAAGCGTCAGGATCACGCGCGTCATGACGGCGCCCATCACGAGCGCCAGCGTCATCCAGACGTCGCGGACGGGCCGCAGCACCATTGGCGCCGCCGCGCCCAGCAGCACGAGTGGCCCGCCGACGCCGGCGAGACCCCACACCCAGGCCGACTCGCCTCGGCGCCACAGCAGCAGGGCCGCCACGCCCAGAAACACGCCGCCCACCACCAGCCCAAACTGGCGGAGCGCGCGCGGCCCGTCCTCGAGGTCGGCGACCTCGGCGCGGACGGTGCGGAAGAAGGCGGCGAGCGACATGTGACGTGGGGAGGGCCGGCCTCGAGGGCGCAAATCGTGCCACCTCGAGGCCGAGGGGCGCGACGAAGCTACCGCCGCCGGCGCCGCGGCTAGCTTGCTGCGTGCCCATCCGCCTGCTCCTGCTCGCTTTCCTCGCGCTCGCCGCGTGCGACTCGGACCAGGGACGCGTGCCGGCGCTGCCCGACCTGCCGCTGGCGCCCGACGTCCCACCCGACTGGGCCTCCGAGGCCGTGTGGTATCAGGTCTTCCCGGAGCGCTTCCGCAACGGCGATCCTACCAACGACCCGACGCCGGCTTCCATCGAGGGCGCCTACCCGTTCGTCCCCACCGACTCCCTCGAGGCCGTCGGGTGGCGCGTCCGCGAGTGGACCTCGGACTGGGGCGCGCGTGACGACTGGGAACGGGAGCTTCCTCGCGGTGCCGACGCGACCGTCCGCGCGCGGCGCTACGGCGGCGACCTCGAGGGCGTCATCGAACGACTCGGCTACCTCGACTCGCTCGGGGTGACAGCGCTTTATCTCAACGCCGTCAACGACGCGCCGAGCGTCCACAAGTACGACGCGCGCTCGTGGCGCCACGTCGATCCTCACTTCGGGCCGGACCCCGACGGCGACCGCGACCGGATCGCCCTCGAGGACCCGACGGACCCCAACACGTGGTCCACGACCGCCGCCGACGGTCTGCTTCTGGACCTCGTACGCGACGTCCATGAGCGCGACATGCGCGTCGTCCTCGACATTTCGCTTGACCATACAGGGGCCGAGTTCTGGGCCTTCCAGGACCTCTTGGAGAACGGCCGCGAGTCGCCCTTCGCGGACTGGTACGCCGTTGAAACGTGGGACGACCCCGCGACGACCGAGGACGAGTTCTCGTATGTCGGCTGGGCGGGGATCCCGTCGCTGCCGGTGATCCGAAAGGTGGACCTCACGGGCAACCCGGAGGACGGCATCCCTCTCGACGGCGACCTCGCGACAGGGCCCAAGGCGCACGCGCTCGCAGTCATTGTCCGCTGGCTCGACCCCAATGGCGACGGCGACCCGTCGGATGGCGTGGACGGATTCCGGCTGACGGTGGCGGAGCAGATTCCGCTCGGGTTCTGGGAAGATCTCCGGCGCGTCGTGAAGGCCGTCAATCCGCAGGCCATCCTGATTGGAGACATCTGGTGGCAGCGCTGGCCCGAGGTGCTGATGGATCCGGCGCCCTATCTCGGCGACGTGTTCGACTCCGTGACGCATCGCCAGCCGCTCCCGGTGCTGCGCCGATTCCTCGACCCGGTCGGGCCGCAGGTCACGGCTGCCGACGTGGCGGCGGAGCTGACCGACATCTATTCCACCATCCCGCCGAGCCATCTCCCGTCGCTGCTCTCGGTCCTGGGCACGCACGACTCGCCGCGCCTTGCGACGACGCTTCAGAACGCGGTCGTGCCGTACAAAGCCGATGAGACGCCGCGCCGCCGGCCGGAATACGACGCCTCGAGGCCGGATTCTGCGACGTACCGCTCCGTGCGGCTGATGCGCCTGCTCCAGGCCACGCTGCCGGGCGCCCTCCACATCTACTACGGCGACGAGGTGGGGATGTGGGGCGCCGACGACCCGGACAGTCGCAAGCCGATGCTCTGGTCCGACCTTGAGTACACACCTGAGACCACGCTGGATGGCGCCGACGACATCGCGCCCGACCTCGACCTGCTCGCGTTTACGCGCCGCGCAATCGCGCTCCGTCGTCAGCACCAAGACGTGTTCACGACCGGCACGCTGAGCTGGGAGCCGACCGGCGACGTGCTGGTGTTCCTGCGCCGGAGTGCGAGCGAGACAGCTGTCGTGATCGTCAACGCGTCCTCGAGGGCGGAGCGCATCGCGGTTGCGGAGGGTGCAGACCTGGCGCTGCGCGTTGGGCCGAGGCCGGTACGGACGGGGAATGCGGCGGTGATGGCGCCGAACTCAGGCGCGGTGTTCCTCTCGCCAACGCGGTAGCCGTCCTCGAGGCCTGAAGAGATGATGGGCTGATTCCTCGGTCCCTCTATCCCCTCACGGTCCCCAGCCACGCCGGATACCCGAGCGCGGACGATCCCCGAAGGACCGCCGCGACCTCGAGGCTGAGCCACCGCCGAGCACCGTCCTCGAGGGCGGACCGCCGGGCGCCGTCGTGTGGCCCCGTGGCCTCGAGGCACACCGACCACCACGTCGCGTCCTCGAGGACGATCTCGGACAGTTCGAGGGCGCAGCCCTCAGCGTGCCGCTGCCAGCGCGTCTTGGCGACCTCGATCCAGCCGTCGCCCTCGAGGACGGTGGGTGTCTCGAACGACCACTTGGCCCATGTCTCGATCTCCGCGTCGAGGCCCTCGAGGGCGAGATGGCCGAGCGTGCCCATCCGGCGCTTGGCCTCCACGCGACCCTCGCGAACCTTGACGCCGAGTGCGTTGGATGTCGGTTCGAGGTAGAGGTCTGTGCGTCGTTCGGCCTCGAGGTCGGGACCGAGGCTGCCGAACCATGCACGCACGGTCTGGGGAATGGCGCCGGGTGCGAACCAGCGGACCTCGGCAGTGTGGTAAGCCTCCATCGTTGGGCGTCCGTGTTGAGCGATGCGACCTCGAGGTCGCGGGCGAGGCTCTCTATTTACGCGGCTCCGATCATGCCCAGGATGCCTGCGCGGATCATGGCGACCGAGATCGCCGCCAGGAACAGGCTCGCCACCTTCGCGATGGCCTTGGAGGTCCCCTTGCCGAACAGGCGGAGCAGCGCCGGCCCAAACGTGAACGTGACGAACACCAACAGCATGTTGATGACGATCGAGGCCAGCGTCACCGGCCAGCCGAACTGACCCTCGCCAACAAGGATCGTGGTGATGGCGCCCGGTCCAATGATGAGCGGGATGCCGAGCGGCACGACAGGGAGATCGATGGGCTCGTCGCCGTCATGCTCCTCGAGCACTTTCCGGTCCTTCTTGTTTCCGCCGCGCCGGTCTTTGGTGTCGCCGAAGGCGAGATCCGTCACCGCAATCACCAGCAGGATGAGGCCACCGCCGACGCGCAGGTCGTCGAGCTGGATGCCCAGCGTCTCGAAGATGACCTGGCCGGCGAACAGCATCAGCACCGCCAGTACGAATGCTGCCAGCAGCGCCCGGACCAGCAGCTGCCGCCGATTCTCGGCGGTGAATGTCTCCGTCATCCCGATGTAGAGCGGCAGGATGCCCGGGATGTTGATGGCGACGAAGAGGGGGAGGAACGCTGCAATGAGCGCAGTCACGAAATGGGGCACAGATTCGAGCGGGGTGGCGGCCGATGATCGCTCGCCAAGATCACGCCACCCGTGACGACTCTGCGACGGCGACCGAACTCACCGCCCGTTCACGTCCTCGAGGTCAGGTCGTCGCCCTCGAGGTCGAGGAGGTTATGTGGGCATCCCTCACGGCGGGGAGGCCCGTGCACGGCGTCCTGTTTATTCTCGGTCTGGACTCTCCTGCCCGCCCGTGACCCCGTCCCGACTCCTTCCCCTCGTCGCCCTCCTTCTGGCCGCCCCGCTCGCGGCTCAGACCTTCGGCTCCGGCGCTCGTGTCATCCGCGACGGCGACGCCCTCGATGGCGCCCTCACGTCGTCGGACCCCGTCCTCAATGACGGCTCGCACTTTGACCTGTATCGCTACATCGGCGTACCTGGCGAGACGGTCGTGTTCACGATGCGGTCCAGCGACTTCGACGCGTATTTCCAGGCTGGTCCCGTCGAGAACGGGCAGTATGCCGTCGAGGTCAGTGACGACGACAGCGGCGGCGGCACGAACGCCGAACTCACGGTCACCGTCGGGTCCTCGGGCGAGTACGCCGTTCTGGCCAACTCGCTCGCCGCTGGCTCCACGGGGCGCTACACGATCTTGGCCGAGTCGATGGGTGGCGGCACCCCGGTGGCCGGCGGCCCCGACGTGATCCGCGCGGGCGATCGTCATCAGCCGGCGCCTCGATAGCTCCGACGCCGTCCTCGAGGACGGCTCGCACTACGACCTCTACGCCTTCGTCGGTGCGCCGGGCGACGAGATCACGGTCACGATGCGCTCGACCGACTTCGACGCGTTCCTGAGTGGCGGCCCGCTCGATGGAGACTGCCATCGAGGTCGTGGACACCGACGACGACGGCGCTGGCGGCACGGACGCGCAGCTCATCGTGACCGTCGGGCCGAGCGGGACCTACGTCATCCGCGCCAATTCGCTACAGGCCGGTCAGATGGGCGCCTACACCCTCGAGGTCGAGGCATTTGGCCGTGCGCCCGTCGCGGCGGGGTTCGTCCTCGAGGACGGCGACTCGGTCCAGGGCGCCCTCGAGGCCGGCGACATGCAGCTCTCGGATGGCTCGTTCTACGACCTCTACACGTTCCAGGGCACGCCGGGCGAGGAGATCGAGGTGTTTATGGCCTCCGCCGACTTCGACGCGTTCCTGCTCGGAGGGCCGGCGCCATCTGACGCCTTTGCCGGCTCCGACCGGGACGACGACGGCGGCGGGGGCACGAACGCCCAACTGCGGGTCACCGCCGATGCCAGCGGCCGCTACACGGTCATCGCCAACGCGTACGCGCCGGAGCCGAGGGGAGTATCAGATCTCGGTCCGCTCGCTGACCCCGACGACGATGCCCTTGCTGGCTTGGCCACGGTCTCCCTCGGCCAGACGATCTCGGGGCGGCTCGACGCGTCCGACCCCGTCCTCGACGATGGCTCGTACTACGAGTTTTACGCCTCACCGGCGCGCCGGGAGAGGACGTGGTGATCACGCTCTCCTCGAGCGACTTCGATCCGTTCGTGTTGCTCAACCGCCTGGTCGGCGGCGAACTCGAGTCCGTCGCGACCGACGACGACGGCGGGCCAGGGGTCAACGCGCGTATCCGCACCCATTCGGCCGCGAGGGGACCTACGTCGTCGTCGCCAACTCGTACGGCGGACGGAGCCACGGGCGCTTACACCCTGGCGGTCGACCGGGCCGCCGCCGTCGCTGACGAGACCGAGCCGAGTCGTCCGCACTGCTCGCGACTGGCACGGCCGTCTCCGGGCGGCCTCGAGGCCGATGATTCCGCCCTCGATGACGATTCCTTCGCTGACCTCTACCTGTATCGAGGCACGCCCGGCGAAACGGTCGCGGTCACGCTCCGCTCGCCGCGTTCAACGCGTACCTGGCCGTCGGAACAGAAGACGGCGACGACATCAGGTGGTCGGTCGCGACGACGACTCGGCGCGGGCGGACCGACGCCCGCGTCCAGTTCTCGGTCGGGGCGAGCGGGGTCTGACGCGGTCCAGGTCAACTCCCTGTCGGCCCGCGAGACGGGTCGCCTACACGGTCGTCGTGGAGCGCGTCGGGACGGTGGCCAGTGCCGCGCGGACCATCCCGCCCGAGCCCCGGGGACCGGCCCGTCCGGAGACGCCGCGGCGGGTTCACAGGCAAGTGGACGCTCGGAGGCTACGGGAGCCGACCTTGTACGGCGAGGCGCTCGCGGCCGTCCGCGAGTTCGTCTCCAGCGGCGGCTTCCTCGAGCGACCGCGGAAGCGCTCAACGCGTCGTACCCGCTCCCGCGGAATGTGCCTGTCTCGTTCGCCGAGTGCTTCGACCCCCCGCGACGCCGCCGCGTCCGTGCCTTACGCCAACGCGTTCTACAACGCCGAGGAAGGGCGCGGTCTCGTTCTGCTACGAGCTCATTAGCGACTTGATCCGGCACTTTGCGAGACCTTGCCGGAGAACCAGGTGGCTCCCAGCCGTCTCCGGCGCCTACGCTTCATCATGCTCCACGAGGTCGGGCACGCGCTCCGGCACCAGCTGGACCTCCCCATCACCGGCCTCGAGGAGGATGTCGCGGACCAGTTCGCGACGCTGGTCGCTGCTCCGGCAAGGGGATCGGGGCGCCGTCGCCGCGCTCGCAGGAGTGGATTACCTCGGCCGGGATCCCACCGAGGGTCTCGACCTGACGGACGAGCAGGAGGCGCGCATCGACCGGCTCCTCTACGCCGACGAGCACTCGCTCGGGCCGCAGCGCTTGTTCAACGTCGCATGCTGGATCTACGGCTCGAACGGACAAGTACCGTGCTCATGATCGAGGACGAGCTCGGCAACGACCTCGAGGACGAGACGGCGCTGACGCGCGCGCGCGCCCAACGCTGCCCCGGCGAGTACCAGCAGATGGTCAAGTCGTTTGGGCGGCTGCTGGCTCTCGTCTACAACGAGTAGGCGTCCTCGAGGTCGGTGACACGCTCCGCCTCGAACGACACGAGATCGAGGCCGTCCAGTCCGGATGGGCGTCCTCGAGGACGAGGCTTGAGCACATGTCCTCGAGGGCGCAAACCCCTTGCCTCTTGCCAAGTCGCCCTCGAGGGCGGAGCCGCCCCGCTTAGCTTGGCTCGCTCCCTGCCGATACGCACCCCGTGGCCGACGACAAGACCCTGTTCCAGAAGATCGCCGACGGCGAGATCCCGGCCGACATCGTCCTCGAGGACGAGCACGCCGTCGCGTTTCGCGACATCAACCCCGTCGCGCCGACACACATCCTGATCGTCCCCCGCAAGCCGATCCCTCGCGCCGACGCCGTCGCCCTCGAGGACGAGGCGTTGGTGGGGCACCTGTTCACGGTCGCGCGCCGCGTGGCGGAGCAGGAGGAACTCGAGGACTACCGGCTGGTCGTCAACAACGGCGCGGGCGCGGGGCAGACGGTGTTTCACCTCCACGTCCATCTGATCGGCGGGCGAGACCTCCAATGGCCGCCGGGCTAGAAAGGTATGGGGAGTAGGGGTACGGGTTAGGGCCCGATGCATCCGCAGCCCCGTGCCTCTTATCCTCATCTCCCATCCCATGATTTCAGTCCAAGGCGTCCACGTCGCCATCGACGGCACACCGATCCTGACCGACGTCTCCTTCGAGGTCGCGACGGGGACGGTGGCGGGCTACGTCGGTCCGAACGGCGCAGGCAAGACGACGACGATGCGGCTACTGACTGGCGCGCTCATCGCGGACGCCGGGCGCGTCGAGGTCGGCGGCGTGGACGTAAAGACGGACCCGGTCGAGGTCAAGCGGCGGTTCGGCTACGTCCCGGAGCACGGCCACGTCTACGAGAGCTTCACGCCGCGCGAGTACCTCACCTTCATCGGCCGGATGCACCGGCTCTCGGAAGCCGAGATCAAGAGCGCGCGCCACCGCCCACCTCGCCTTCTGGGACCTCGAGGGCGCGGGCGACCGCTCGATGGTGGGCTTCTCGAAGGGTATGAAGCAGAAAGTTCTGATCTCGGCCGCGCTCTTGCACGACCCACCGGTGCTACTTCTCGACGAGCCGCTCGGCGGCCTCGACGCGCACGCCGTGCTCCAGACGCGCGCGCTTCTTCGGACGCTGGCCGCTCGAGGGCGGACCATTTTCTATTCGTCGCACCTGCTCGACGCCGTGGAGAAAGTCGCGGACCTGGTGATCGTCGTCCGCGACGGCCAGATCATCCAGACAGGATCGCCGGAGGAGATCACGACCCTCGGTGGCGGCGGCTCCCTCGAGGACGCCTTCGGCAAACTGACCGCAGCCGCGGACGCCTACGACGAGGCCGAAGTGCTCGTCGCGTCGGCGTTCGGGTAGAGGGCGAGCGCTGCAACGTCACAGCCGTCGTCGGCCTCGAGGCCGTGAGCGCGTCCTCGAGGGCGGGGGCCGAACCTCGATGGGGAAGTCGGCTTCAACGCTGGCCGGGCGAACCTTGAACCTAGAACCTCTGACCCATGCAGAAAACCGCCCTCGTCACCGGCGCGGCCAGCGGCATCGGCCGCGCGACAGCCATTGCTCTTGCCACGGCTGGATACGCCGTCGTCGTCGCCGACCTCGATGAAGCCGGCGGCCTCGAGACCGTCCGCACCCTCGAGGCCGATGGCGCGACGGCCCGGTTCGTCGCGTGCGACGTCGCCCTCGAGTCCGACGTCGAGGCAGCGGTCCACACGGCGACCGAGGCGTTTGGGCGGCTCGACGTGCTGGTCAACAACGCGGGCATCGAAGGCCCCGTGCTTCCCGTCCACGCCATCGCACCGGACGATTGGAAGCGCGTCTTCGAGGTCAACGTCCACGGCACGTTCTTCGGCATCCGTCACGCGCTCCCGCTGATGTCGGCGGCGGGCGGCGGTGTGATCGTCAACGTGGCGTCCGTGGCGGGTCTCAACGCGTTCCCACTGCACGCGGCGTACAGCGCGAGCAAGCACGCCGTCGTGGGCCTTACGCGGACCACCGCCCTCGAGGCCGCGCGCGTGGGCGTCCGCGTCAATGCGGTCTGTCCCGGCTTCACCGACACGCCCATGGTGGCCGATGGCGCCGCGCAGATGGGGCAGACGGCCGAGGACGTAGCGCGGCGCATCCCGCTGCGCCGGCTCGCGACCGCCGACGAGATTGCGGCGGCGGTTGTCTACCTGTGCTCGGACGCGGCGGCGTACGTGACCGGGCAGACGCTCGTGATCGACGGCGGCATCGACGCGGGGTAGATCCGCCCTCGAGGTCAGGCGCTCCAGGCGAGATCGTCGTCGGTGGGGCGTGCCGACTGAAGCTTCCACTGGAGCGCTTCCTCGGCCTCGGAGATCCACTCGCGCACGGCCAGGCTCAGCGCCCAGGTGTAGCCGAAGAACGCGATGCCTCCGATGCCGAACTCGAGCCCGCTCCACATGTCCGGAAGCGCCCAGACGACGAGCCCGGCGACGGCCATCGTGAGGCCGAACGCGACGAGCCAGCCGCGTTTTTCAGCCGTCCACAAGCCGTGGATCAGGACGGGCACAAACGCGACGGCGAAGACGGCCATCGCGATCATGAGCGGACCGAGTGGGAGCCAGAACCCTCCGAGGCTGAGGGCTGGCGCCCAGCGCTCGAGGCCGAGCCATTGATCGAGCCGTCGGAGCGTCGGGAGGTGCGAGGTCATGGGCACGGTATCGACGGTCCAGTCTCGAGGTCAAATCACGACTCGTCCTCTTCCTTCGTCAGCGGGCTTTTGTCACCGGGGCCGAATGTGGTTGCGATGTCGCGTACCGCCGTGTAGATCATCAGCACAATGCCCACGACCGCGCCCCCGATCAACGACGAGAGACCGGTGATCAGCAGGTAGACGACGTTGTAGAGGTTGACCGGGACGCCCTCGGTCTGGTCCGGCGACACGAAGAGGACCATGAACAGGAGGGTCGCGGCGATGAATACCGTCGTGGCCGCGAGCCCGATCTGGCGGATCCGTTCAAAGTGGCCGCCCCTCACATTCTGGTCGGCCTCTCCCGTCAAGCCCAGGATCGTGAGCATCAGGGCCAGGGCCGAGGACGTCACGATCATGATCGTAGACGCGAACGACCGCAGCGTCGGCTGAGCCTTCTGGATCATGGCCTGCGCCTCCCAGTCGCCTACGTTGCCCACCAGAATCTCCACGCCGATCATCAGGAGAGCGGCAATCGCGCCGCCGGTTAAGGCAATCCGGAGATCGGCCCGGATGCGGTTCTGGTCGTCTGCGGTGAGGGACTCGAACATTGGAGGGATCGAAAAAAGCCGGTACGAATCGGGGCTTGACGGGGTCCACGGTGGGTACGCGTCGGGGCACGAACACGTGTGCCAGATTCTTTTTCGCCCTCGAGGGCGGAGGAGCAAGGCCGGAGCGGCGAGCGTAGGACGGGCTCACTTCAAAACACCCATGCGTGGACTCGCCCGGCAGACCATCGTCGTCATCGCGACGGTCTTCAACGTCGTGATGAATGGGCTCGCCGGCGCGGGCTTGCTGTTCGGCGTCCAGACGGGCGCCGTCTCGGACGCGACCCCAACCGCCATCACGTCGGCCGGGTGGGCGTTCTCGGTGTGGTCCGTCATCTTCGTCGGGGCCATCATCTTCGCCGTCTGGCAGGCCTTGCCCGACCAGCGCGGAGCCCGCTACGATCGGATCGGACTCCCGCTCACGCTGGCGAACCTGTTCAACGGCCTGTGGCAGATCCCGTGGCTGACCGAGCGGTTCGGCATCGCGGCCATCGTGATCGTCGGGATCCTGTCGTCGCTGGTCTGGCTCTACATCGTCTTGGACCGGCTCGCCCTCGAGGGCGCCGAGCGCTGGACGATGGGCGTCCCGACCGCGCTGTGGATGGCGTGGCTTGCCGTCGCGACCCCGCTGAACCTGAGGTCTGGCTACGCAGCCTACGGGTGGTCGCCGGACGCGGTCGATCTGGCCCATTCTCGTGATGGCCGCCGTGGCAGCCGTCGGCGCGTGGCTCCTGTCGAGGACGGCGGACCTCGCGGCGGCGCTTGGTGCTGGTGTGGGCGTTCGTCGCGATCGGCGTCGAGGTCGAGGGCGTGTTGCTGGGTACGATTGCTGCGGCCGTCGTCGTCACCCTGGTCGCGCTCGCCGTCGGGGCGCGTCATCACTCGCTCTGGCCTACCGCTCATGCCCATGCCTACACGCCCATCGCCTGTGCTCCACGACCGACTCGAGGACTGGGCCGTCCGTCGCACACCCGTCGAGGTCGTCTGGCGCGACGGGAACGCCGAGCGCGTCCTCGAGGCCGTCATCACAGACCTGTTCGCCCGAGACAGCGCCGACTGGGTGCGGCTGGGCACCAACCTCGAGGTCCGAGCAGACCGGCTGGTGCGCGTCGGCGGCGTCGCGATGGCCAAGTGTGAGCGCCCGCCCTCGAGGGCGGCGGGGTAATCCGCTACGGCTCCACGCCCTCGACGGTCCGACCAAGACGACCAGTTGCGCTTGCGAGATCGCCCACGGCGTCGGCGTGCTCGGCTGCGAGAGCGAGTCCGTAGGGAGGCATTGAGCGGTAGACGGCCTCGTAGTCGCCGGCCCGTACCAGAAACGTCTCGTGCCACACTCCAACGGCGTCATTGCCGCGGACGGCTCGGTTATAGGCTCTCCATGCCGGAAGGTGCTCCGCATCGTGCGACCGGGCATAGGCGTGAAGGTGGTCGAACGAGCGCCAGTACTGGATCAGATCCAGGTGGCGCCCTCCCCACCGCGTCCTCGATCCGAGCATCCCGAGGTCAGGCTGACGGAACAGCTCCGGCAGCATTCGGCCCATAGCATGGATCACCGGCACCCACTTGTCCGGTCGGTGGGCCTTGTTGATCCGCATTCCAATCAGGAACACCACGAAGTCGCCCTCGATGCGACCTGTTAGGCGAGAGACATAACGTTACGATGAAAGGACTATGGTCTCGCCGATAGCGGCAGGTGCTCCGGGAGGATCCGATGACGAGGACACTCACGGGTCTGGAAGAGCGGTCCCTTTTGCTTCAGGCCGTCTTTGATGAGCAGGACCACGGGAAACACCCTCCCTTCCTGAAAACCGACGGTAGGCCCCACATGAAGCCGAAGGCCGTCCACCAGATCCACTCTGGAATGAGGCGAGCGAGCTCAGGGACGGACTCGAGGACAGGATGCGCAGCCTCCCATGCCATGCGGCCGAGAAGGGCGGACGCAAGAGTGAGGAAGGTGAAGAGGAGTACGAGTTGTACGCGAGTCACAGCGGGGTGCACAGTGGCAATCTGACGGGTGCTAAGTTGAGGTACTATCTGAGCGCTGTCAAGTTCTAGTCGCAGAAATGTCCGATTACCACCACGGTGACCTTCGCCGCGCGCTCCTGGACCAGGCATCGGTCGTCCTCGAGGAGCAGGGCGTCGGCGCGCTGTCCCTTCGCGATCTCGCTCGACGGGCCGGCGTGAGTGCGACCGCGCCGTATCACCATTTTGCCAATAAGGCCGCGCTCGTCACGGCGCTCGCAGACGACGCGATGTCGTCTCTCGATGCGTCCCTCGAGGACGTGGACATGCGCACAACGAATGGCGGCGGAGGGCCTGGTGAGCGTCTCAATGCGATGGGCGTGGCCTACGTGCTGTTCGCCATCGACCACCCGGAGCGTTTTCGGCTCGCCTTCCGCCCCGAGATGGGAGCCCCGTTCGATGGCATGATCGAGGACGGGACCTTGCCCGACGAGATCGATGGGTTTCGGCACCTCGTCCGCGTCGTCCGCGCCCTCGAGGCCATCCCGGAGCGCCAGTTGCCGGTTGCTCTGGCCGCTTGGAGCATCGCTCATGGGCTGGCATCGCTCCTCGTCGACGGACCGCTCCGCGTCCTTGCCGACGACCGGGAGCGCGTCCTCGCTCTCGCCGAATCCGTTCTGGCCTGACATATCGTGACATATCGTCCTCGAGGACGGGTCTGTTCTCGGATAGTATCAGCCTCGCAGGTCCGACGAGTCGTAGGTGGTCGCGACGCGAGCCAAGCTGGCCGTCGACCAGTTCGCGCAAGACCTCGAGGTCGATCCGCTCCAGGCGGGTGATGTAGACGCAGCCAGCGCCGGCGCGATGCGGCCCGAGCCGGTCGAGGATGTCGGCGTGGGCCTCGGACGTGCCTGCCATCAGGTGGAGCGCGATGTGCCGCTTCTGCGGCGAGAACCCGACGCGCATCCAGTCGCCCTCGCGGCCCGAGGCGTAGCGGTAGTGGTACTCCCCGAACCCGACGATCTTCTCGCCCCACATCACGGGCTCCTCTCCCGAGACCTCGGACAGTAGCGAGACCAGGTCCTGCGCCTCACTCGCGCCGCCGCTCGTCCTCGAGGCCGTCGATGAAGACCGCGACGGAGGCGTTCGTGGGCTGGGTCTTGAGGTCTGACATGGCAATGCGGGAAGCGTGGCGTGAGAGTAGGGCGCGCGGGCGACACCTGCGCGGCACCCCGTCGGCGCGGACTCGTATCTCCGCCCCACCGCTTCTCCCTCATGTCCTTCCTTCTCTACGGCGCGTACGGCTACACCGGCGACCTCATCGCGCGCCTCGCCGTCGAGCGCGGCCATCGCCCGGTTCTCGCCGGTCGCGACCCGACCAAGCTCAAGCCCCTGGCTCGCGAGCTCGGCCTCGAGGACGTCACGGTCGGCCTCGACGATACCCGCGCTCTCGATGCCGCCCTCGAGGACGTGCCGCTGGTGCTCCACGCCGCCGGTCCGTTCTCCGCGACCTCGCAGGCCGATGGTGGACGCGTGCCTGCGGACGGGCACGCACTACCTCGACGTGACGGGCGAGATCGCCGTGTTCGAGTCCCTCGCGGCCCGCGACCTCGAGGCCACCGAGGCCGGCATCACGGTTCTTCCGGGCGTCGGCTTCGACGTGGTGCCGACGGACTGCCTGGCGGCGCACCTCAAGGAGCGGCTGCCGAGTGCGACCCGCTTGCAGATCGCAATCCGCGCCCTGTCGTCGGCGTCGCACGGGACGGCGCAGACGGCCGTCGAGCAACTCGGGCAGCCGGGCGCGGCTCGCGTCGCGGGCGGGATCGTCGAGGTCGAGTCGGCGCATGATCAGGTCGAGGCCACGTTCAGCGACGGCAAAACGCGGACCTGCACCGCGATCCCGTGGGGAGACGTCAGCACGGCGTTCCACTCGACCGGCATCCCGACCATCACGACGTACGCGGCGCTGCCGCCGAACGCCGTCCGCGCGATGAAGGCGAGCCGATACCTCGGCCCCGTGCTGCGGTCGGGGCCGGTGCAGTCCGTCCTCGAGGCCGCCGTCTCGAGGTTCGTGTCGGGTCCGGACGCCGACGCGCGCACTCGGGGGCAGACATTTGTGTGGGCTCGCGCAACCGACGACGCGGGCGGCGAGGCCATTGCGCGGTGGTCCGGCCCGGAGGGCTACGCGTTCACCGCCGACGCTGCGCTCCGGTCGGCACTGGCCGTCCTCGACGGCCGCGCCCGGCCCGGCTTCCTGACCCCGTCGCTCGCGTTCGGCGCCGACTTCGCCCTCGAGGTCGAAGGCACGGCACGCGAGAACGTGGCGTGACCCGACGCCGTGCTCTTGCCCTCGGCGTGGGAGGTGTCGGAGTCGCCGTCGCCGCCACCGCGTTCGCCCCAGCTATGTTCGACCCCGACCCGCCCGGCCCCGACTGGTCTTCTCTCGTCCTCGAGTTGGGCGGCGTGAGCGTGACCGCATTGCACACGGGCAGCGTCGCTGTCAAGGCCGCGCACCGCGAGTGGGGCGGCCCGGCGGCGCTCGCCCTTCCCGGTATCGTGGCCGACCCACGGTGGACGGCCTGGCTCCCGATCACCGCCTGGCTCATCCGACACCCTGACGGTCCCATCGTGGTGGATACCGGCGAGACGCCTCGCGTCCTCGAGCCAGACTACTTCGCCTGCAATGCTGGCCTCGAGTTCTTCTACCGTCGCCAACTCCGCTTCGACGTGCCTCGAGGGGTAGGCGCCGTCCTCGAGGACGTTGGAGTTCCGCCGGCCGAGGTCCGAACGGCCGTCTTGACGCACACACACAGCGACCATGCGGGTGGTCTCGCAGACCTCCCCAACGCGACCGTCTGGACCTCGAGGACGGAGGCGGAGCGCCCCGCTCAGGGGGCCGTCCGTTGCCGCTGGCCTGACGCCTTCCGCCCGACGCCGACCGACTACCGCGACGGTCCGGCGGGTGCCTTCGACCGAAGCCACGCGCTCACCACCGACGGCCGCGTCCGACTTGTCCCGACGCCGGGCCACACGCGCGGACACCAGTCCCTACTCGTCGAGGGCGACACCGGCTCGGTGTTTCTGGCGGGCGACGCATCGTTCTCGCTCGACCAGGTCCGCCGCCGAGCCGTGGCTGGGATTTGCGAGGACCGCGCCGCCGCGCGTCGCACCCTCGAGGTCATCGCTGAGCATCTCGACGAGACCGGCGCCCGCTACCTCGCCAGCCACGAGCCGCCCGTCCTCGAGGGCGCGTAGGTCGTTCTGAGCCGGAGCCCCGCCCTCGAGGTCGCGTAGACAGGCGACGCACCGCCTGCTGACCCATGGACCCCGCTCGTCTCGCCGCCCTCGCCAAAACCGTCGACCTCGAGGCCGTCGTGACACGCCTCGAGACCATGACCGCCGAGGAGATGTCCGACCTGCTCGGCGCCACGGCCGCGTCACCGAAGAAGGTGCCGTACGAACCGCCGGCGCCCGACACCGACTTCTACAACCTGTTCGAGCGCGCCCTCACGGACGACCAACAGCGCGCCCGGCAGACGATTCGCCGGTTCATGCTCAAGGACGTCGCGCCCGTCATCGACGGCTACTGGGAGCGCGGCGAGATGCCGTTCGAGATCGTTCCCGGCCTGCGCGATGCGCTCCACGACGCGTTCGGCGAGCACCCGGCGCAGGCCTACTGCACCGACCCGTTTCTGACCGGGCTGGTGTCGATGGAAGTCCCCCGCGTGGACCCGAGCGTCGGCACATTCCTGGGCGTGACGTGGGGACTCGCGATGTACTCGATCTGGATGTTCGGTAGCGATGAGCAGAAGCAGAAATGGATTGGTCCGCTGGAGCGCTTCGAGGCCATCGGAAGCTGGGCGCTCACGGAGCCCGAGCACGGGTCCGACGCGGCCCTCGGTCTTGCGACCACGGCCGAGCGGAGAGGCGATACCTGGGTCCTGAACGGCGCCAAGAAGTGGTCCGGCAACGCCACCTTCGCCGACGTGACCGTGATCTGGGCGCGCGACCTCGAGGACGGTCAGGTGAAAGGCTTCCTGGTCGAGAAGGACACGCCGGGCTTCGAGGTCACGAAGCTCGAGGGCAAGATTGCCAAGCGCTCCGTGCAGAACGTCGAGATCGTCCTCGAGGGCGTCGAGGTCGCGGAGGCCGACCGCCTGCCGGGCGTGCGCTCGTTTCGCGACGTGGCGGGCCAGCTTGCCATCGCTCGAGCGGGAGTCGCGTGGGAGGCCTGCGGCATGGCGATGGGACTCTACGAGATGACGCTCGACTACTGCACGCGCCGAGTCCAGTTCGGCAAGCCCATCGCCGGTTTCCAACTCGTTCAGGAGGGGCTGGTGCGGATGCTCGGCAACGTGGTCGCCATCCAGGGCATGATGCTGGGCCTCGCCGGCTGCTACGACCAGCCGAAGCGGCTCCACGAGCGGGCATCGCTCGCCAAGGTGTTCTGCGTCGACAAGATGCGCGAGACGGCCTCCATTGGTCGCGGGCTGTTGGGCGGCAACGGCATCCTGCTCGAGCACGGCGTCGCGCGGCTGTTCGCGGACGCGGAGGCGGTGTACAGCTACGAGGGCTCGCGCGAGATGAACGTGCTCATCACCGGCCGTGCCGTCACGGGTCTGAGCGCGTTCGTGTAGCCGGCGGGGACCCGTCCTCGAGGTCGGCACATCGGGGGTAGACGGCGACTGCCCAGGCTCGGCGTGCGGACGCCGGGCCAGGGCTTCTCAGCCCCGAGCACGGTCGCTACCGAGCGACCGTGAGCTGGCGTGTCGCCGACACCGTTGTCCCGGACACCTGGATGAGGTATGTCCCCGGCGCCAGGTCCTCTCCGACGAGAATGCGCTCCACGCCCGAGACCTCGAGGTCGTACGTCGCCACCACGCGGCCGACCGCATCGAGGACGGTCATCCGCACGCGCTGCGGCGTGTCGACCGCGACCTCGAGCCATGCCGAGCCCGCCGTCGGGTTCGGGTAGGCCAGGCCGATCGTGGACTCCTCCACCTCGGAGTCGTTGCCGGCCACCGGGTTGTCGTTGTCGGTGACGGTGAGCGTGAACCCAGCGTTGCCGAGAGCGAGGCCGTTCGGGCCGCCGCCGGTGGCGTTTCGGATCTCGAACTCGAACGTCTCCGTGCCTTCCGGCAGCAGGTCGTCGGTGACGGTGATCTGGACCGTGGCGGAGGTGGCGCCGGCCTCGACCTCGACGGTCACGGACTCGAACCCGTCGAGGTCCTCCGTCCCTGCGGCGTTCGTCCGCGAGCGGGCCGCCGAGGTGCCGTCCCCGGCGTCGTCCGACGAACTCGCCAGCACGATGTCGAACGAGCCGTCTTCGGCCAGGGGCTCGCCGAACACGATCTCGAGGTCGACGGTGCCCACGCCCTCGCCAACCGTCTGCTCGCCACCCGAGGCGAACGAAATCGAGGTCGCCGACGGGTCAACGGTCACCACCGTCTCGGCGGCGTCCCCGACCTCGAGGCCGGTCGCGTTCTGGAGCCGGAACGTGAACGACTCCGCATCCTCCGTGCGGCCGTCGTCCGTGATCTCGACCTCGACGGTGGCCGACGTATCGCCAGCGGCGAAGGTGACGGTCTGCGTCTCGAAGCCGCCCACGTCCTCGAGGGTGGCGCCGTCTGGGGTGCCCGAGGCGAACGCGACCTCGACGGTCTCGCCACCGATGGCAGGGGACCCGAGCGTGAGCGTCAGAACTGCCGTCGAGCCCTCGGCGACCATGAAGGCGGCGTCGGCGAACTGGACGCCGGTCCTCGAGGGCGCCACCGTGATCACGGTCTGGTCCTCGCCGACCTCGAGGCCGCTGGTGTCATCGATGGACAACGTGAACGTTTCGGCGTCCTCCGCGATGCCGTCGCGCGTGATCGAGACCGTGAACGAGGCCGACGTTTCGCCGCTCTCAAAGGTGACGGTCGTGGACGTGAACCCGCCCAGGTCGGCCGATGTCGCGTCGGGCCCGGACGTCCGGGACAGCGAGATGTCGACGGTCTCGCCGCCTTGGGCCGCATCGCTCAGGAAGACTTCGACCTCGAGGTCGTCGCCCTCGTCTGCATCGTAGGCCGAGACCTCGAGGCCGACGGTCGCGACCGAGAGCGCGATGGTTAGCTCCGTCTCCGACACGTCCCCGATGCCGAGCCCGGTCGGGTTCTGAAGACTGAACGTGAACATCTCGTCGTCCTCATTGAGCCGGTCGCGCGGGATGTCAATGGTGACCGTGGCCGTGAGGTCACCTTCGGAGAACTCGATCGTCTCCGAGGCGAACCCGTCGAGGTCGTCCGAGTCGGCGGTGTCTGGGGCTCCGTCGGTGAACACAACGTCGACGCTCTCGTTGCCCTGGGCCCCCTCAGACAGCGTGACGACGATCTCGACGGTGTCGCCTTCCTCCGCGACGTACGCGGCCGAGGCGAACTGAACGACGGGCGCGTCCTCGATGGTGAGCGTGAGGTCGCCGTTGACGACCGTCGCGTCGTCGCTCGTGACCTCGATGTTGGCGATCTCCTCGCCCTCGACTTCCCCGTCGTCCTCGAGGGGGACCGGGATCTGGAAGACGGTGCCACTCGGCGTCCCGGCCGGTGCTGTCAGCGTCTCCGGGAAGTCGCCGTCGAAGGCGACGTTTCCGGCCGTGAAGGGGGCAAAGTCGTCGTTGTCCGCAGACCCATCCACCTGAGTCAAGGTGAACGAGGCGCTGGATCCGAGAGGCTGGCCATCGCCTGTCGTGAGCGTCGCCGCGACGGTCGTCGTCTGGCCCTCGCGCGCCGAGAACTCCGTCGTGGCGAAGGTGACGGTCGCCGTCTGCTCCGAGGCCTCGACCTCGAGGGTGAACCGGGTGGGCTGGGCGATGCTCGCACCGGTCGCGTTGCGGAGATCGAGGCGGAACGTCTCGGCGTCTTCCGCGGCACCGTCGTCCGTAATTGTAATGGTGACTGTCTTTGTGGTCTCGCCGGCCGTGAACGATACCGTTTCGGTCTGCGCTCCGAACCCGTCGAGGTCGTCGGTGGTGGTGGCAGAGTTCTCGTCCTCGACGAGCGCGATCTCGACGGTCGTGCCGCCGGCTGGGGCGGGCGCCGAGAGCGTGACCTCGAGGTCGACGGTGTCGCCTTCCTCGGCCTCGACCGAGGTGGGAGTCGCGAACTGGACCGTCGGCAGGAGGGCCACGGCGCGCGAGAATTCGCTCGTCCCACCGAAGCTTCCTTCGCCACGGTCGGGCGTTGCCGTGGCGGTAATCACGTCGCCGGCCCCGACGCCAGTGACGGGCACCGTCGCGGATGCGAAGCCGAAGGATGGCTGGACGGTGGTGGACCCGACCAGTCGGGCGCCCTCGCCGAAGCCGGACGCGTCGGGGTCGTCGCTGGCGAACAACTCGACGCGGTATGGGCCGTCGGTCGAAGTCGAGAGCGTAAACGTGACGTCGGCGCCTGTATCGGTTTGGGCGGCAGCCGTGATCTCGGGGTAGTTCTGTAGGTCGTTGGGGCCGTTGTCAGGGTCGTCGCGGTCGTTGTCGGTGACGCCGAACGTGTCCTCGGTCCCGCCCTCGAGGTCGATGCCGAGCCCGTCGTTGTCGTAGATGCTGTTGCCCAGGATTGCGTTGTCCGTCAAGGCCGTGGCCGAGAGGCGGATTCCTGCGCCGCCGTTGAACGCGATCGTGTTGCCGGAGTCGCCTCCGATCCGTGAGCCGGACACATTCGACAGCAGAGACACCCCGGCAGCGTTGCCGAGGTCGTCGCCGTTCGCGTTTGTCCCGATCCAGTTGCCGGACACCGAGAGGCCATCCGTCCCGGATGCGGCCACCCCGCTCGAGGTGTTGTCGCCGATGGTGTTGTCGGAGATCGATGCGTCCACCGAGTTAACGACGTAGATCCCGCTCTGGCCGTTGCCAAAGAGGGCGCCGTCCGCATCGGCCCCGATGGCGTTCTCGAAAATCGAAACGGACGATGAGGAGGTGACCTCGATTCCTTGTCCAGTGTTGTGTCCTATCCGGTTGTCCCGTAGAAACACGGTGCCGGAGCCAGAGGTGTTGTCAGTCAACTGCACGCCGTTGCCGCCGTTGCCGAGGTCGTCACCGGCCGCGTTCGTCCCAATCCAGTTTCCGGCGATCTCGGCGCCATCGGAGCGGTTTTGGACATAGATGCCGTGATTGCCGTTGTGACCGATCGTGTTGCCCTCTCCGTCACCTACACCTCCCAGTCGGTTCGACGGAGAGCCTAGAGAAGGCTTCAGAGCCTCGGTCTCTGGCACCGAGAAGCCCGGCACGATGGGAGTTCCAAGCTCGAGGCCATACGTCGTGTTGCCGAGGTTGGCGCCGGCTCGGTTCGTCCCGACGTAGTTGCCCAAGACGCTATTGCCGGATGCGCCCGACCCTTGGATGTAGATGCCGGAGCTGCCATTAAACCCAATCGTGTTCGCGTCGGCCGGGTCGGCCCCGCCGATGGTGTTGTTGGGATCGCCATCGATGAGGACCCCGTGCCCGCCATTGGGTCCGCTGCTGCCGTCGGCGCCGACCCCGATCGTGTTTCCCGCGATAGCATTGCCCAGGCCAAAGCCGCCGCCCTCGATGACGATGCCGTGCAAGGGGAAGTTGACCACAGCAAGGCCGCGCACGAGCCCCCCGTTGGACTGGATGGTGAGGCCAGCGCCAGTCGTCAGGCTCGACCCATTGAGGACGACATTGATCACGGCCTCCACCGTGGCCGTGGCCGGCGCCGAGCCGGTCTGCGTGGTCCCGTCGATCTCGATGCCGTCGTCCTCGAGGGCGGGCAGCGCACTCAAGGGCGAGATGGTAGCGATGCCATTGACGGCGCCAAAGGTGTCGAGGATCTCGAACCCGATCGTGTCGAGGTCGGGCTCGCCGGTAAAGTCGTTGGCGACCAAGATGGCTTCGCGCAGCGTGCAGTCGCCGTCGAGGACGCCGTCGGTGCACTCCGCCCTCGAGGTCGGGGTGTACGCCTGGTCGTCGGCGGCGGTGTCTACGACCAGGTCCGCGGAGATCGTGGCGGGCGGGGGCGGGGCGATCACCGTCACGGTGTCCCCAAACCCGTCGGTTACAAAGGTCTGCCCGCTCGCCGCGTCGACGGCCACGGCGTTGGGGCCTTCCCCGACATCGACGATGGTAGTGGAGAGGTCGCCGGTGGCGATCACTGTTACGGTCCCGTCGTCCCTATTGGTAACGAAGGCCTGCCCGCCGGCCGCGTCGACGGCCACAGCGGAGGGTCCAGCCCCGACGGTGACGGTGGTCGTGGAGAGGTCTCCGGTGTCGATCACCGTCACGCTGCCGACGCCTTCGCTGCTTTCGTTTACGACGAAGGCCTGGCCGCTCGCCGCGTCGACGGCTACGGCGCTCGGAAAGTCCCCGACGGTGACGGTGGTGGTGGAGAGGTCTCCGGTGTCGATCACCGTCACGGTGCCGTCGAATAAGTTCGCGACGAAGGCCTGCCCGCTCGCCGCGTCGACGGCCACGGCGGAGGGCCTATCCCCGACGGTGACGGTGGTGGTGGAGAGGTCTCCGGTGTCGATCACCGTCATGGTGTCGTCGTTCCGGTTCGCGACGAAGGCCTGGCCGCTGGCCACGTCGACGGCCACAGCGGTGGGTCCAGCCCCGACGGTGACGGTGGTGGTGGAGAGGTCTCCGGTGTCGATCACCGTCACGGTGCCGTCGCTGAAGTTCGCGACGAAGGCCTGGCCGCTCGCCGCGTCGACGGCCACAGCGGTGGGGATACTCCCGACGGTGATGGTGGTGGTGGAGAGGTCTCCGGTGTCGATCACCGTCACGGTGCCGTCGCTGAAGTTCGCGACGAAGGCCTGGCCGCTGGCCACGTCGACGGCCACGGCGTTCGGAAAGTCCCCGACGGTGACGGTGGTGGTGGAGAGGTCTCCGGTGTCGATCACCGTCACGGCGTCGTCGTCCCTGTTCGTAACGAAGGCCTGGCCGCTGGCCACGTCGACGGCCACGGCGTTCGGAAAGTCCCCGACGCTGACGGTCGTCGTGGTCTGAGCGCTGGCGGGGACCGCAAGCAGGAGCGCGAGCGCGGAGAGGAGGAGTCGGGTCATAGCGGCGGAGTCGACCTTGAGGCCGGGGTAAGCATGTCTAAAGAACCTACTTGGCCGGTACGTCTCGGCACTTGCCTGTGCGTCTCATTCTGTTGTCTGTCTGTCTCAATACACAGCGATCTTGGTCCCAGAGCGTCATTCGTCCTCGAAAGTCTGCCCTCCGTCCTCGAGGTCGCGCTGCGCCCATCGAGGTCGGACGCCTTTCGCTCGGCACCCTCGAGGCCAGGGTCATGCACCGGTCGTCAGCCGAACGGCGGGATGGCATCCACGAAGCGCCACGCGCCGCCCTCGAGGACGCAGCAGTAGCGGTCGGCGCCGTTGTCCACGACCAGCGTCGCGGCCTCGAGGACGGCGTTGTACCGGGCGAGCTGGTCGAAGGTGGTCTGGTCGATGGCGACGCCTGGCGCCTTGCACTCGGCCAGGAGAGCGGGGCGCTGGTCGCGTCCGTAGGCCACCACGTCGGCGCGCCATGTCTTGCCGCGATACGTGACGGCACGCTCGACGGCGATGAGTCCGACGGGGTACCCCAGGTCTAGCAACTCCGAGAGTAGCCGTTGGCGCACGCCCTCCTCGGGCGTCAGCGCGACCCATTTGCGTCGGACGGGGTCGTGGACCAGCGTCCGTCCGCCCTCGACGCGCGTGCGGAGGCTCACGCCGCCTTCTCGGCCCGCTTCACGAGCGCCCGGTAGGCGCCCACCCAGTGATCCGCGTCGCGCGTCATCTTGGCGATAGTGACGTCGGAGAAACGGGGCACGAGCTCGAGCAGCACAGGCACGATGCCCTGCCAGTCGCCCGCGACCAACAGCTCCTCGATCAGGTCGGCCGACTGGGGCGCCCACCGGTAGTCGGCGCGCAGCTTCTCGGACTTGCGCCAGTAATTGCGGTCGTCCCAGGACTGGGCGGCGTCCTCGATGGTGTCGCCGATGCCGCGCAGGTGGAAGGCCATGAACGCGGCGAGGTCTTTGGCCTCGGGGTCGAACACGCCGGACGCGAGCGCGGGGCGCTGTGCGAGAAGCCGGAGGGCCTCGGCGGCGGCCCGGGTGTGCGCGCGGCGGCGCTTGGCGGGCGTGCTGCCGGCGTGGATGATGCGGGACACGAGGGCTCTGTCTGGATGGCTTGGAAGCTACGGCCCGCCCTCGAGGTCGGATGCAGGTACGGGCAACCTCGAGGGCGCGTAGGCGGACACATCGCGTCTTACGGCCGGCGTGGACGACCCAGACCGCGTGCCGAGACACGATGCACTGTGGACCCCCGACGACCTCGAGGACGCCAACCTCTCGTCTCTGCACCTCTCCCCGCATTCACTGGCCGACCTCGAGGTCGCACGCCCGCACCGCAATCTGCGTTACACTGCCCCGCCGCTCGTCCCCCCTCGATGCTCCCGCTCACGTCCCGGCGCGACGTCCTCCGCGCCCTCGGCCTGGTTACGCTCGGCGCCCCGGTTGTGGGGTGCAGCGCGCTCGTCCGCGACCCCGCCACGGTCAAGATGACGCCGCCCGACCCGGTCGTCGCGCTGACGACGCCGCCGGCCGAGATCATCGCCCTCGAGGCCACGCCGGAGATTGTGGCGCTCCCACGACCTCGACCCGTCGTCTTGCCGCCGCGGCTCCCGGCGGGCGGCACCGTCGGGCTGATCGCCCCGGCCGGTGTGCTCCGCTCTCGAGATCAACTCAATGAGGCCATCGAGGCCGTCGAGAGATTGGGCTTCCAGACGAAGGTGGGACGGCACGCCTTGGCGCGTCACGGCTTCCTTGCCGGCACCGACGCGCAGCGCGCGAGCGACGTGATGGAGATGGTGCAGGACCCGGAGGTCGATGCCATCCTGGCGCTTCGCGGCGGGTGGGGATGCGCTCGCATCCTGCCGCTCTTGGACTACGACGTGATCGCGGCAACGCCAAAGCCCATCGTGGGCTACTCGGACACGACGGCGCTCCTGCTCGCCATCTACGCGCGGACGGGGATCGTCACCTTCCACGGTCCGGTCGGCGTCTCGACGTGGAACGAGGTCACGACGGCCAGCTTCGTGCAGACCCTCGTCGAGGGCGAGCCGCTGGCGATTGGGCCGGAGACGCGCGACAACCGCGACCGGACGGAGACGGTCATGGGGGGTACGTCACGGGGGCGTGTGGTGGGCGGCAACCTGACCGTGATCTCGGCGCTCGCGGGAACGGGCTTCCTGCCGGATTTCGACGATCACATCGTGTTTCTCGAGGAGGTCGGGGAGGACGCCTATCGGGTGGACCGAATGCTGATTCAGCTCGAGCTCGCAGGCCAACTCCGCGATCCGGCCGGCGTCGCCTTCGGACAGTGCTCGTCATGCGGGTCCGGCGGTTCGTCATGGACGGCCGAAGAGACCATCCGCCGTCGCCTGCGGACGTACTCGTGTCCCTCGATTCTGGGCGCCCCGATCGGTCACGCCTCGCCGGTCTACACGGTGCCCATCGGCCTCGAGGCCGTCCTCGACGCCGACGCGGGGACGCTGGAATACGTGGGCTCGGCGGTGGCATAGCGCCGCCCTCGAGGGCGAGCTACGAAAACACGTACTCCGTCCTCGACTGGAACGACTCGCCCGGCCTGAGAATAACGTCCGGGAAGTCCGGCCAGCGCGCGGAGTCCGGCGGCGGCTGGGCCTCGAGGGCGAGCCCGCTGTTGGCGCGGTACATCGCCCGGCCCTTGCCCATCGCGTCGAGCGAGCCGCCGTCGTAGAGGTGAATGCCCGGCTCGGTGGTCCACACGTCCAAGCGTCGCGTGGGCGCCCAGACGCTCATCGCCCGACGCATCGGGACTTGCCGGCCGTCGAGCGGCGGCACCAGCCAGTCGTGGTCGACTCCGCCGACAACCTCGATCTGTGGGTGGTCGGCGTTCACCACCTCCCGGAGCCGCGTCGGCGCCGTGAGGTCGAGCGGTGTGCCTGCGACCGGAATCGTCTCGCCCGTCGTCGTCATTCCGTCCTCGAGGGCGACGAGCGCGTGGGCGTCCGACTGGACGACATGGTCCAAGACGTGCCCGGCCGCGTGCCCGTTGAGATTCCAGTACGCGTGGTACGTCAGCGCGGCCGGCGTCGGCGCACTCGAGGACGCCAGCCAGTCCAGGCGGAGTGCGCCGCCGCGGCCGGACGGCACCAGCGACAGCGTCAGGCGGACCTCGAGGTCGCCGGGGAATCCGCCCGTGCCGTCGGGGCTGGTCACGCCCAAGGTGACGTAGTTGATGGCCTGCTGCTTGACGGTCCAGAGCTGGCTGTGCAGGCCGCTCGGGCCTGCGTGCAGCGTGTTCTCACCGTCGTTGGCCTCGAGGTCGTATGTCTCGCCGTCGACCTCGAGGGCGGCGTCTGCGACCCGGCCCGACGTGCGCCCGATGGCCGCGCCGAGGAAGGCGTCGTCGCGGAGGTAGTCCTCGATGCGGTCGTAGCCCAGCGTTACGTCCGCCGTCTGGCCGCGAGCGTCGGGCGCCCACAGTCCCATGAGCGTGGCGCCCAGCGTGCAGACGCGGGCGCGGAGCCCGCCGCCCTCGAGGTCGACGACGTCGTAGCGTTGTCCGCCGATGGTGTACTGGCCCGGCTCGGTCATGAAGGCGTCAGGGGGGTTAGGCAGAAGGGTTGCCTTCGAGGCCGGTCACGATCAGCATCGCGCGTCCCGACCTCGAGGACGGAACGTTACCGAACGCCGAGCAACAGGTCGGTCGTGAGCTGATCGAGCCGCTCGTACGGACGGCCGCGAGCACCCAATGCCGCACGGTCGAAGTCGTACGCCCGCAGCGCCGCCGCGCCGTCGCTCGAGTACGCGCCCACCAGTCCCGCGCCCTCGGCGTCGTCGGTCCCCGTTACTTCCGCAATCAGAGCCTGGATCTCCGAGTCGGCTGCGAACTGCTCCGCCTTCTCCTTAAGCATCAGGTACGTCCGCATGCAGCCCGCCGCGAACGCCTTCACGTCCTCGAGGTCGGACGTCCGGTAGGCGTGCGCGTCGAAGTGCAGCGGGCCGTCGTAGCCCACGCCCTCGAGGAAGCGCACCAGGTGGAACGCGTTCTTCGGGTTGTACGCCCCGAACCGGAAGTCCTGGTCGTAGCGCCCTGGGTTCTGGTCGTTGAGGTCGATGTGGAACAGCTTGCCCGCGTCCCAGGCCTGCGCCACGGCGTGCGTGAAGTTGAGGCCGGCCATGGTGTCGTGCGCCACCTCCGGGTTGACGCCCACGCGGTCGGAGTCGTCGAGCGTCTCGATGAACGCCAGCGCCGAGCCGACGGTCGGCAGGAAGATGTCGCCGCGCGGCTCGTTGGGCTTCGGCTCCAGGGCGAACCGCAGATCGTAGCTCTGATCCGAGCAGTAGGCGAGCAGGTAGTTCAGCGCCTCGCGGAACCACTTGAGCGCGTCGCAGCGGGTCGCGGCCGGCGTCGACCTCGGTTCCCTCGCGCCCTCCCCAGAACACGTAGGTCTCGGCCCCCATCTCGACGCCCAGGTCGATCGCGTTCATCGTCTTCTGCAACGCGTAGGCGCGGACGGCGGGGTCGGGGTTGGTGAAGGCGCCGTCGCGGAAGGCGGCGTCCGAGAACAGGTTGGTGGTCGCCATCGGGACCTTCAGGCCGGTCTCGTCGAGGGCGGCCTTGAAGTCGGCCACGATCCGGTCGCGCTCGGCCGCGCGTCGCGTCGATGGGGACGAGGTCGTTGTCGTGGAAGTTGACGCCGTGGGCTCCGGCCTCGGCCACGATGCGCACGCACCTCGGGCGCGGAGCAGCGGGGAGCGCGTGGGCTCGCCGAACGGGTCGCGGCCGATGTTGCCGACGGTCCACAGGCCGAACGTGAAGCGGTCGGACGGCTGAGGCTGATAGCTAGACACAGGGCGAGGGAGAAGTGAGGAGGAAAGGTACAGGCGGCTTCTCGAGGCCGATTCCGCAGTTGACGAACGGATTCGCTCCTCTGAACCCCTTCAGGTCTTTCAGTCCTGCGTCACTTTGCACACTCGCCGCTCCCATCCCAAGCATCTGGCACGTCGTTGCCCAGCACAGCGGATTGGGATGCTGGCGCTGGTCCTCGTCTCGTGACGACAGGATGAGCCACCGCGGAGTGTGAGGTCTCCGTGACACGTCCTCGAGGACGATGCCGTGGCGACCTTTAGGACCTCCACCACCGATCCGATGCGTCCTCTTCTTCTCGCCGTCGCGCTTTGTCTGTCAGCGTCGGCCCAGGTGTGCCCCGATCTCCAGTCTGATGCCGCCCTCGAGTGCGTCGCGGACGGGTACACCCCCTCCAAGTGCTCTCCGATGCCGCCAGCAAGGACCGGCTGTACGACACCGTCGACCGCGTAGAGATTGGCGGAGTGGCCGGCGTCGAGGGCCTGTACACCGGCTTCTTCGTGCCGTTCGATGGCAGGCCCAACAGCGACCCCAGCCAGGACGTGTTCAACGACAACGCCGGAATCAACCAGGAGCACACCTGGCCCCGGTCGCGCGGGACAGACGGCAATAACGCCGAGCGTGACATGCACCACCTGTTCCCGACGCGCGTCCAGGTCAACTCCGACCGTGGCAACGATCCCTTCGGGACGATTCCAGACGACACGGGCTCGACGTGGTACCGCGACGCCGAGCAGCGCCGCTCGACGCCCACCGACGCCGAGACGTGGAGCCAGGACTCCGGCCCCGTCTTCGAGCCGCGTGCATCCGTGCGTGGCGATGTCGCCCGGGCCATGTTCTACGTCGCCGCAATCTACTCTGACCTCGTCGACCTGCCGTGGTTTGAGCGTCAGAAGGAGACGCTGCTCCAGTGGCACCTCGAGGACCCCGCCCTCGAGGCCGATGTCGCTCGCTCCAACCGTGTGGCGCAGTTCCAGTCGGGCTGCTCGGCGGGCTCGTGCGTGAACCCGTTCGTCGAGGACGCGACACTCGCCACCCGCGCCTTTGGTCCGAGGAGCCTCGCCCTCGGTGGCACCGCCCTCGATGACGCCATCGGACGGCCGTGGCCCAACCCGACGGTCGGGCGCATCTCGTTCACGGCCTCGAGGGCGACGGCAGTCGACGTGTTCGACGCGCTCGGCCGGAGCGTGTACAGCAGCCGTGTGTCGGTGCCGAGCGCCGTCCTCGAGGTCGACCTGTCGGCGGTGCCGCCGGGCGTCTACGCGGTCCGCGTGACGACGCCGGAGGGCGTGGGGACGCGGCGAGTGGTGGTGGCGCGGTAGGTGAAGAGAGGGACGCGGGATAGGGAGCGGAGGGATCCGGACCTCCTTCCCTCAACCCCTCTTTAGTCCCGTATCCCTCTGCTCACTCCCCGACAGCGAGATCGAGGAGCAGCGACAGGAACCGGGCCTCGATGTCGAGCTGCGCTCTGCGCGATCTGGGCCTCGACCGTTCGGGCCTGGAGCAGCGACACGGACTGGAGCGTCGACTCGCCCGCGTCGTAGCGCGCCCGCTCGGCCTCGAGGGCGTCCTGTGCGGCGCGGATGCGCAGGTCGGCGATCTCTGTCTGGGGCGTCGAGCGCGTCGAACCGGATCCAGAGCTCCTGGATCTCGAGGGCGATGGCGCGCTGCGCGTCCTCCTGCTCGGCCCGCAGTGCCGATGCCTGCGTCTCGGCCTGGCGGATCCGCTGGCGCGTGATGCCTCGGTCCATGATGGGAAGCGACACGCTCAGGCGCAGTGCTCCGGCTCGGTTGTCGCTCACCTGGCTCGGAAAGCCGGGATCGCTCGCGCTCGAGAAGCTGGTCCCGACGTACGCCCCAACGGCCACCTGGGGGAGGCGGCTCGCCCGCGCCGCCCGAGCGTCTGACTGCGCGGCCTCGAGGGCGGCATCCGTCGCGCGGAGGTCTTCGCGGGCCTCGAGGGCGCGGGATACCAGCGCCGCGGGCGCCTCGAGGTCGGCTGCATCCAGCGGGGCGGGCGTCGGAAAGGCGTAGTCGTCGGCGGGATCGAGGCCGAGCAGGCGGACGAGTCGGGCCTCGCTGAGCGCGCGGTCGCGCTCGGCATTCAGGACGGCGGCTTGCGCGGCGGCGACGCGCTCCTGCTGCTGCGAGACCTCGTACTGCGGGCGCTCGCCGTACTGGACCTGCACTTCGATCTCGGACAAGAGATCGGCCTGGGCCTCCACGTTCTCGCTGGCGATCTCACGCGCCGCGTCGGCCTGGGCGACGGCGAGGTAGCCCTCGAGGACGGCGACGCCGGTGAACTGCTCGGCGCGCGCTTGGTCGAGCTCGGCGGACCGCAGCAGGGCCGTCGCGGCGTTCGTCAGCGCGCGGCGCTCGAAGCCGTCGAACACGACGTAGCTGGCGCTCACGCCCAGATCCAGCGACTCGACGGTGGCCTGCGTCAGGCCGCCGGTCGTCTGGTCGAACGACAGGCCGTAGCGCTGGCCGCCGCCGGCCTCGAGGTTGAGCGAGGGCAAGCGCCTGTCCTCGACGGCCTCGAGGGCGATGCGCGCCGTTTGGACCTGCGTCCCGGCCCGACGCACCGCCAGGGCCTGCGTGCGTGCCAGGCGCAACGCCTCATCGAGCGGGACCTCTGTCTGGGCGTTGAGAGGCAGCGAGAGCAGGACGAGGGCGAAGAGGGCGAGCAGGCGCATCGGGCATGGAGGCGGGTCGCCTATACCTGTCTCAAGCGTCGTGCCGCGTCTCCGAAGCGCGTCTGGACGCGCTCCCGGTGTCTCGCGCTGTGCGCCTCCGCACACCACCGTGCGCGAGCGCCCGCCCTCGAGGTCGGACGAGGCAACCTCAAGCGCGGTAGATTTCCATCCCGCGACCCTGTGTTTGTTGTGCCTAGACCCGACGTCACCGAGATGCTGTCCGACCTCGAGGCCGGAGACCCGGGTGCGGTGGACGTCATCTTGCCACACGTCTACACCGAGCTTCAGGAGATCGCGCGCCGACAGCTCCGTGGCGAACGAGACGGTCACACTCTCGATACCGCGGCGCTCGCGCACGAGGCGTACCTCAAGCTGGTGAAGCAGGACCGCGTCAACTGGCAGAGCCGGGCGCACTTCCTCGGCGTCGCCTCGATCGCGATGCGGCGCATCCTGGTCAACTACGCCAAGAAGCGACGGGCCGAGAAGCGCGGCGGCGGCGATCTCGCGGTGACGTACCAAGACGACGAGGTCGGTAAGGTGACGCGAGCCGACGAGTTGCTTGCCCTCGATGAGGCACTCGGCGAGCTCGCCAAGAGGTCCGAGCGGCAGGCGCGCGTGGTCGAGATGTGGTTCTTCGGTGGCCTGACGCACGTCGAGATCGCGCACGCCCTCGAGGTCTCCGAGCCGACGGTCCGCCGCGACTGGCGCGTCGCGCGGGCCTGGCTGAGCCACGCGCTCAAGGAGTAGAAGAGTATGTCCGTCCTCGAGGGCGCGTCCTCGACATCGCGCCGTCGCAGGCACGGGCGCCGTCCGTCCTAGACGCCGACGGTCCGCCCTCGAGCGAGCCGCTGTGATCGCTTGGGCCGTCGTTTGATGCGTTCGGAGTACCCTTCTCTCGCCATGGACGACATCACCGACCGCTGGACGCACGTCCAAACCCTGTTCGAGCAGGCCCTCGACCGCCCGGCGGACGAGCGGACGGCGTGGCTGCGCGCCGCCTGCGGCAGCGACCCCGATCTCTACCGCGAGGTCGAAGCCTTGCTCGAGGGTGACCTCAACCAGCACACGGTCTTCGCAGGCCGCGCCCTCGATCTCATGGCCCCGGCCGACCTCGAGGACGCGCTCGTCCCGTCGCACACCGGCGAGCGGGTGGGGCCGTGGCTGCTGGGCGAGCGAATCGGGTCCGGCGGTATGGGCGCCGTGTACCGCGCCGAGCGCGTCGACGCCTTCGAGCAGGAGGCAGCGCTCAAGCGCATCAAGCCGGGCATGGACTCCGAGGCGGTTCTCGAGCGCTTCCGCGCCGAGCGCCAGATCCTGGCCCGACTCGGGCACCCCGGCATCGCACGTCTTCTAGACGGCGGCTTGGCCCCGGATGGGCGCCCCTACTTCGCGATGGAGCTCGTCGAGGGCGAGCCCATCACGGACTACGCCGACAGGCTCGGCCTCGAGGTCGACGCTCGGCTCGAGCTGTTCACCCAGGTCTGTGACGCCGTCGCCTACGCTCACCGCCAGCTCGTCGTCCATCGCGACCTCAAGCCCTCGAACGTGCTCGTGACGCCTGGCGGTGTGGTCAAGCTGCTTGACTTCGGCATCGCCCGCGTGCTCTCGGACGACCTCGAGGGCGGTCTAACGCGGACGGGCCAGCGCGTCCTGACGCCCGCCTACGCCGCACCCGAGCAGCATCGTGGCGAGCCGCCCTCGACGGCGACCGACGCCTACGCGCTCGGCGTTCTGCTGTACCGGCTCCTGAGCGGCACCATGCCCATCGAGGGCGGAGAGCTCGCTGCCCTGGCTCCTGCTCCGACAGGCCCGCCTCCGCGCCCGAGCACTCGCGTCGAAGACGCCGCCCGCCGCCGCGCCCTCGAGGGCGACCTCGACGTGATCTGCCTCAAGGCACTGCGCGTCGAGGTAGAGCGCCGCTACGGCTCCGCCGCCGAACTGGGCGCCGACGTGCGCCGCGTCCTCGAAGGCGTGCCCATCGAGGCCCGACCGGCGACGGCGCGGTACCGGGCGCGGCTGTTCGTGCGCCGCCACCGCGCAGGTGTGTTGGCGACGGCTGCCGCGCTCGTCGTGGCGGTCGCGCTGACGGGCTTCTACACGGTGAGGCTGGCCAACGAGCGCGACCGAGCCGAGGCCGAGACCCGGCGCTCCGAGGAAGTCGTGTCGTTCCTCCAGACCTTGCTCCTGGGGGCGAGCCCCTACGAGACACCGGGCGAGGAGATGACGGCGCGGGAGCTTGTCGACCGTGGGGCAGAGCTCGTGACCACCGACCTCGAGGACGAGCCTGCGACGCAGGCCGCGCTCCAGGTCCTGATCGGAGACATTTATCTCGACCTCGGTCGGGCGGAGGACGCCGTCCCGCTCTACCGACGTGCCCTCGCCACGCGCATGTCAAGGGAAGGCGCTGGCGCAGACGTCCTCGAGGCCGCAACCGCGTCCCGTCAGCTCGGTCGAGCGCTCCGCGATCTCGAAGAGGTCGAGGAAGCAGAAGAGCGCATCCGCTGGGCACTCGCCACCCTCGAGGGCGCGCCAAACGCGGACCCCGCCGATATCGCCCTGACGCAACGCCACCTCGCCTCGCTCATCCGAGACTCCGGCGACTTTGAGGCTGCGGAGGCGCTGTACCGGCAGGCGCTCGCGACCGCCCGGCAGGTTCGGGGACCAGACGACGACCTCGTCCTCGACATCACCACGAGCCTGGTCGTCGCCCTGCGCGCTCAGGATAAGCTCGAGGAGGCCGCCGATCTGATGGCCGAGGTCGTCGCCTCTGACCGACGGACGAAGCCGGCCAACGACCCGCAACTGGCGTCCTCGATCGTGATGCACTCAACGTTGCTGGGCCGTGCCGGCCGCAGCGGCGACGCCCTCGAGGCCGCACGCGAGGCGGCTCGCATCTTCCGCGCCGCACACCCCGACACGACGCATCCTGACATCGCGAGCAGCATCCACGGCATCGCCCTCGCCCTCAAGGCCGACGGGCAACTCGACGCCGCCGACCGGACCTTCGACGACGCGCTCCGCCGCCTCCGGGTGGCGCACGGGGACCGCGATGTCCGTGTTATCACGGCGCTCAAGGGGCACGCCCTGCTCAAGGAGTCGCTCGGACAACCGGACGCTGCCGCCGCGTTGTTCCGGCAGGCCGCCGAGGGCTCGAGTGACGCCCCTGCCAACCAGGCCATCTTGCTCTCTTACCTCGCCGACAACCGCGCTCGTGCGCAGCGATGGCCGGAATCCCTCCGCGCCTTCCGCCGCTCCGTCGCCCTTCTCCAAGAGCACGGCGACGACGACGACCTCGAGGGTGTGATCACGGACTGGGCGACAGCCTCTCGCGAAGGGGGCCGCCCGGACCTCGCAGACGAGGCCCTCCGCCAACTCCCGTCAGGCTCGCGATAGCCCGGCGGCTTCCGTCCTCGAGGACGTTACCAGGCGACTTCGTAGTTCAGTCCCGTGCCGACTCCGCGACGGCCACTGTACTCCGCCTGAGCGCTGAGCCAGTTGAGCAACTCGTAATCGAGGCCGAGGAGGATGGGGAGCCCGTCCTCGCCGGACTCCTGCGGGCCGGTGGGGACAACGAAGCCGAACGTCCAGAACAGGCGGTCGGTGGCGTAGTCGCCCAGCTTGATCACCAGGTCGTTGCCTTCGTAGTCGATCTGGGCCATCGAGATGCCCAAGCCTTCGCTGGCAAAGCCTTCGAGGATGCCCGCCGCGTACCCGCCCGCCGCGCCGACAACCGTTCCCAGCGCGCCGCCGCCGCCGCCTGAGAAAGCCTCGCTCGCCAAGCGCCCTGTGGCGATGAGGGACACGATATCGGCCTGCTCCATCGACGGATTTGCGGACAGTCGGATGGTCAGGTCCTCCGCGAACCGACCGTTCACGGCCAGCGTGATCGTGGCCGATGACTGGCCTGCGATGGTACCTGCGAGGCGGACCTCGAGGTCCGCAGACAGATTGATGAGCGCATCCAAGGCCTCACCGTTGAACACGATGGAGCCGCGGCTGAGCTCGAAGACTTTGCCCAGCGTCTCGACGGATCCACGGTTGAGGTCAATCTGTCCGAACAGGGACCCGCTCTCGGCGAACGCCGTCTTGCGAGCCTCGAGGTCGCCCGAGAACTCGATGTCGAACGGGAGCCCGGCGTTGGATCGGATCCAGACGTTGCGCTCGATCTCGACGGTCAGGTCGTAGTCGAGGGCGTCCGTGAAGCGGTTGATCGTCGTGTCGCGGGCCGTGATGATGCGCCCGAACCGAGCCTCGACGTCGCGGATCTGGACATCGGTCAACTCGACGGTCTCGAGGTCCGGCGGGACGAGCTCGTCCGTGAGGTAGATGTCGCCCTTGGAGAGCACGACGGAGCCGCGAAGGACAGGCCGGTCTAGCGTGCCCGTCAGACGAAGGGGCGCGCTTCCCCGACCGAGCGTGAGCTCGTCGTACGTCCGAGTGTCCATCGCCACGAAGTCGGTCGGCGTGATGGTCAGGTCGAGCTCGCCGACGGACAACTCGCGGAGCGTGATAGAGCCCCGAACGTCGAGGGCGGTTCGGGTGCCGTCCAGGATGCGGACGTCATCGAGGACGATCCGGTTGCCCTGGAACGTGAGGTCGGCCTCGATGGGGTCGTAGGTCCGTCCTGTTGCGACGACGCCCAAGCGCCCGTCGCTCAGTGTCGCGACGCCGTCCAGGCGAGGGGCGCCCTGCGTGCCCTCGATGGTGAGGTCGAGGCGCAGCGTCCCGCCGACGTCGTTGTAGCCGCGGTCGGCGAGGAACGGCTGTGCCCACGCGATAGGGAACGCGTTGGCGCGGGCGCGAAGCGAGACGATGGCGCTCCGGCTCGTGGATTCGGTGGTCTCGACGCCACCGTCGGCCAGGGCAAACTGGACGGGGACCGTGCCGGTGACGGTCAGGTCCTCTCCGTCGACGTGCGTGAGCGTGGCATCGAGGGCGAGAGTCCCATCCGCATAGTCGACCTCGGCCTCGAGGGCGCCAACGGTCGTGCCGTTCGAGGTGAGCTCGTCGAGCGCGACGTCGCCCTCGATGATGGGAGCGCTCGCGGGACCGCTCAAGATGAGGGTGGCCGAGAGGTCGCCACCGAGCGCGTCGAGGTTGACGAAGTCAGTGAGCCCTCCGATGGCGAGTTGTTCGACGGTTACGATCAGGTTCTGATCGCCCTCGAGGTCGATGACGCCGTCGGCCGCGATCTGCTGGCCCCCAGAGTCCGAGGCCGCGAGTAGACTGCGGATGTCGTACCTGGACCCGTCGATGGCGATCTCGGCGGGCTGGAGCAGCCGCCACGTCGTGTCGTCCAGGCGGAACCGGCCGCTCTCGAGCGTGATGCCATTCGTCTCGAGGTCGATGCGAGCGGCCACGTCGAGGTCGCGGCGCTGGTCGAGCAGCACCGAGCCGTTGACGACGAGGTCGCCGTTGTCGGCCTCGAGGGTGGCCTGGCCTTCCTGGATACGGAACGTGGGGCCGGACAGAACAGCGAACGACGTGCGCACCTGGCCGTCGAGGGCGGCGAGACCGAGCGAATCGGCAAGGGAGCGGTCCCACGACGCGTTGATGGACGCGTCGAGGCCGGTCACGGCGTAGTCCTCGTACACGAACTGGCGGGCGTCGGCCGTGCCGACGATGCGGATCGGGGCGCCGGCCTCGGCGCTGGCCTGGAGCACAAACGTGCTACTCTCCAGGCCGATCACCTTCTCGGTCTGCGCGGCCAGCGGAGCCAGGCTCTCGATGGCGCCCTCGAGGCGGAAGTCCGACGGGGCGGAGTCGCTGAAGAGCGCCAGCGTGCCGCCGCCGCGAGCGTTGATCAGGTCGCTGGTGACAGACAGCGTATCGACGCTCAGAACACCGTTTGCCATCGCGAACCGGGCCGTCAGGTCCTCGAGGGCGACGGGGCCGACCGTCGAGGACGTAGCGCCGATGGCGCCATCGAGGACGAGCGTTTCCGGGTCTGTGCCGCGACCGTTGAGGTCGAAGGTGGTGGTGAAGCGGAGCGGCTGATCCGGCGGCAGGTCCAGCAGCAGCGCGGCGTCCAGGGCCTCGGTGCGTCCGCGCACGGCGTAGCTGGGTACGTCCTCGAAGGGCCGTCCCTCGAACGCCGCCACGATGCGGCCTCCGCTCTCGATGCCGGCGTCAGCGGTGGGACTGGCGACCTCGAGGTCGAGGGTGCCCGCAAGCGCGCCGTTGGTCGAGCGAGAACACGAGTCGTCCGTCCTCGACCTCGGCGTCGCCGATGATGGAGGGGCGCAGGGTCACGACACCGTCCGCGTTCGCTGTGGGGAGGTCGGCGAGGCCGCTGAGCGAGCCGCTGAAGCACCCGTTGAGCCTCGTTCTCGGCGCGGCCTCGGCAAACTGGCTCGCGTCGATCCCGCGGAAGCAGGTCTGCTCGAACGCGAACGCCGGCCCGCCCTCGCCGAACGGTGTCCCCGAAAGCGCGATGTCGAACTCGCCCTCGGGCGTCGCTGCGACGCCGTTGACGGTCAGAAAACCCGCGTTGAATGTGACCGCGAGGTCGGCACTGTCGATCAGGCGCGCGCCGTACGACGACGGCTCGGTGATCTGGACCGTCGCGTCGAGAGCGAGCGTGGCCGGGTCGATGCCGGAGCCTGACGCCGTGAACACACCCGTCAGGTCGCTGGCCTGATCGGGGTTGCCGGTGACGGCCGCGAGATCGAGGTTCTGCATCGTCCCCGACAAGTCGTAGGCGAGCGGATCCACGAAGGGCCGCGCGGTGCCGTTGACGGTGACCTGCCCGCCGGCGCCCAGGTCCAGCGCGGCTTCGATGCCGGCAACGCCTCGGCGCAATTCGACCTCGAGGTCGCCGCTGGCTAGTTCGTACGTGCCGTAGCGCGACGGTGCCGAGATCGGCCGTCAGGTTGATGGGCGACTGCGTGGGATCGACGCCTTCGCCGGACAGCGTGAACGCGCCCGTCAGATTGCTGTCCTGCGACGGGTTGCCCGTGATCGCGGCCAGGTTGAGGTTCGTCGTCTGCCCGTCCGTGACCGCGTAGCGCAACGGCTCGCCCAGCTCGAGGGTGCCGATGGCCT
The DNA here is from genome assembly GCA_963832985.1 of Rubricoccaceae bacterium. GTDB lineage: Bacteria > Bacteroidota > Rhodothermia > Rhodothermales > Rubricoccaceae > Rubrivirga. Next base: position 387,403 of record CAWHWG010000006.1, on the reverse strand, counting down.
GCGCGCGACCCTCGCCGTTCGCCAGCGTGACGTCGGCGTCGAACTCCAAGGTGCCGCGGTACACGTCGGCGTCGATCTGCGTCGAGGCCAGGCGCAGGCGGTTGTTGGGCAGTCCGATCTCCGCGCGGTCGAGGTCGAGCGCCACCTCGCCCTCGAAGGTGTCCAGCGACGAGCCGCGGCCGATGAGCGCGAACTCACCCGCGAACGTGTCCGTCCGGCCCGGAGCCCGGCAGCAGCACGCCCAGGTCCACGTTCTCGGCGGTACCCGCGACCTGGACGGTCGGTGTGGTGTCGAACGGCCGGGCCATGCCCTCGGCCGAGAGCGAAGCGCCCGGCAGCGCGCCCTCGAGGTCGAACGAGACGCGGCCGGCGGCGAACGAGCCGTCGAGCTGGAGCCGGTCGATCTGTCGTTGCCCCACGCGCGTCTCGCGCAGCGACACCCGGAACGGGCCGCTGAGCTGCTCCAGCGTCGTGCCCTGGAGGTTGAGGCGCAGGTCGCCCGTGACGTCGGCCTCGAGGGCGGGGTTGCGCGTCAGCGCGGCCGGGTTAAAGCGCCGCAGCGTTCCCTCGGCGCGGTAGCGAACTGGCCCGCCGTTGGGCGCCGCTGAGAACTCGCCATCCAGGTTGACCGTCGCGTCCTCGAGGGCGCCGGTCAGGGTGGCCGTCAGCAGGTCGCCGTCGGAGTCGGCGCGCAGACGCAGGCGCGGGTCGCCGTAGAGCGCGACGCCGGCGAAGGCGCGCGCGTCTTCGAGGGCGAGGGGCGCCGCGGCCAGTGAGGCCTCGAACACGGGCAGCGTGCCGTCCGTCGTGAACTGGAGGCGGGCGCGGCCCGCGATGTCCGTCCCGGCGTCGCTCGTGACGATGAGGTCGCGGAGCACCAACTCGGACTTCGAGAACCGGCCTCCGCCCTCGAGGTCGATGGCGCCCCGGTCGAACGGGGCCAGCAGCCGGGTTTCGAGCGAGGCGATGTCTCCGTTCAGGCTGTCGCCTTCGGTGCGGAAGTCCTCGATGAGCGCCCCAAGATTGCGGACGGCGTGGACCGAGTCGCGGCCATCGGAGCGGTACCACACGATGTCGGCCGCGCCGTTGCGTACCACCACGCGGTCCAGGATAACGGCGAACGGCTCCTTGCCGGTGTCCTCCTGGGGCAGCAGCAGGCCCGCCACGTTGAACGTGCTGTCAGCGCGCTGACGCACGAACACACGCGGCCCGAACAGGGCCAGCCTCGAGGCCGAGAACGTCCGGTCCAGCAGCGTCGTCAGGTTGTAGTCGATCAGCAGCGTGTCCACCGCGACCACCGTCTCGCCGTTACGGGTGACCTCGAGGCCGGTCATGACAGCGTCGGACAGGAATGAGCCGGACAGGCTCTCGATGGTCACCTCGGCGTTCTCGGCCAGCAGGTTCTGGATCTGGCCCACCACCACGCCGCGGATGCGCTCGCGCCCGGCGTTGCTCTGGAGGTACAGCCACCCGCCGATCAGGACCAGCGCGATCAACCCGACCAGTGACAGCAGGCCGATCCCGATCCGTCGTCCCCACCGCGACCGCTTCGTGGCCGGCCCGTCCTCGAGGTCGGGACGCACGGGCTCCACTCGAGCAGCGCTGGCGGGCGCCGCTCCGTCGCCGGAGCCGGTGTCGATGCGGGCTTGTTCGGGAGTCACGAGAGCGTGAACGCGGATGCGGTTGGTAAGGTCTGTCCTCGAGGACGAAACGTTGGGTTAGAAGGTCTGGCCGATGGACAGGTGAAACTGCAAGCGGCCGAAGAAGGCATTGTCGGCCTCGATGGCTTGAGGTCGAAAGTCCGGCTCCGCTCAGTCGGGCGTCGATGTAACCCAAGTCTGTTTGATCAGCTCGGAGCGTCGATCTCGTCGCCACCGAAGCACACCGGCTCGTCTGCGTTGATGGACGAGCCGCAGTAGACCAGCGCCGGCGAGCGAATGTCGAGATACGATGGGTTGACCTTGACGCCGATGGCGAACGAGATGAACCCGACGGGCGTCAGGTACTGAATACCGGCCCCGGTCCCGATGCGCAGGCCGCCCTCGAGGTCGAGTTGGTCTGCGAGCGCGGAGTCGGCGGGTGCGCCGCCGGCACGGAGGAGGCCGTTCGTGGTTGCCGCACTCGAGGACTCCACGATGCCGCCGTCGATGAACAGCGTTGGCGCCCCACTGCGGCCCAATGGGAAGCGGCAGGTTGAGCTGAAGACTCGCGGAGCTCTTCAGACGCCCGCCGATTCCGACGTAGCTGATGTCCCCCGGGCTCGTCACGCGTGAGGGGTCCGGAATCTCGCCCGGAACGAGTGCCGGCGTCGTGATCGAGAAGGCCTTGGGGCCGAGCTGAGCCGTCGCCCACCCGCGGACGTCGTTGGTGCCGCCGGCGTAGAAAAGCTGGTCGCGGAGAAGTACGTAGTCGCTCACGGCATCGGCGTCGGTCCCTCCGAATGGGGAGAGCGTCCCGGCCACGAAGCGACCCACGATTCCCGTCCGCCGCCCGCTTCCGATGGGGACGGTCCCCGTCACTGCGATGCGGCCTCGGCCGTACGACACGCCGCCCACCGCGACTGCAAGCGAGGGGCGGACCACGAATCCGCGCGTCGGTTGGAGCGGGTCGTCCACGCGGCCCCACACGACATCGAGGCCGAGGCCACCGGTCGTGGCGCGGAGCGAGTCGGGGAGCAGGGGGCTGGACCCAGGCTCGAACCGACCGACATCGAGGAGGCGGAGGCCGAGCCCCCGAGACAGGTCGCGGGATCGGACCGCGAGGGACAGGCCAACGGTCTTGAGCGGAGACTGCGTGTACAGCAGCGTGTTCGAGAGCTCGGCCTGCGTGCTCGACTCGATCTCGTCGTCACGGACGCGGTACGACGGTTGCAGCGTGTACGACACGCGCCGGTCGAACACGTACGGCTGGCGGAAGGGAAGCGACACGCCGAAAGTCCGTAATCGGGCCACCCGTCACCGACTGCGACGCGCCAGGACCGATCCCGGACCCGATGCCTGTCCGCCACTCGACGTTGGCTGAGAACTGTCGCGCACCGCCGAACGCGTTTCTGTGTGTCGCCGATGTCCTCAGCGTGACGCCGCCATCGGTGAAGTAGCCCGTGAACGCGGAGAGCACGCGGCTCGGCCCGCGCTGCACCCGGATGCGAACCGGGACGATGGTGTCCCCACGGACGGCCGACGGGGCCATGTCGACGAGGGCGAGCGTGAACAGGCCGAGTCCGAAAATCTCTCGTTGTCCCTCCGCGAGCGCGCTCGGCGTCGAATAGGTCGCCGGGCTCGACGGGGAGCTCGCGAGTGAGCACGTTTGCGGAGAGCGACGAATCGCCCTCGACGGTGATGGCCCCCACGCGCGCCCGAGCACCCACATTGACCTTGACGCGCACATCCGCTGCGAGACCTGTCGAGTCGACGAATCGCTCGGCGCCGGCATCGGCCCACGCATAGCCTCTGTTCCTCAGCCAGGCGACCGTCTCGCCCTGAAGTTGGACGAGCGCGAACGCATCCAGACGGTCTCCCTCTCGGACGGCGCGGCCAGCGGTGAAGTCGGCCCAGTCCTCGCGGATCTCAGGGGCGAGCTCCGGCGCGACGGGGCGCTGGCCCGGTCCTGCGAACGCGACCTGATTGATGATGAGCGGCGGGCCCTCGATGATCTCGAACGTGACCGCGACCGTGTTGTCCGTCGTGTCGAGGACGACGTCGTAGTCCACATCGGCACGAGGGAAGCCGCTGGCCGCGTAGTACCGCTCGAGGCGAACCACGTCGCGGGCCAGCTCAATCGGGTCGAACGGGTAGACCGATCCTTCCTCGGGGCCGCCGAAAATGAAAAGGAACTTCGGTGGCGGGGCCTTGGTCGCGACCTGAAGCTCGAGGGCCGTCGTCAGCAGCGTCTGCGTGTCCTCGAACGCAAACTCTAGCGTGCCGACGGTCGTCGAGTCGTTGACGAGCGTGAGCGGGACCTGCGCCTGGGCGGTGCCTGCGAGGGCGACGACGAGAAGAAGCGCGAGGCGAACTGCGGACACGGACGGAAGGATGCAAACTGTCAACTTACCGTCCACGTCGTCGAGAGGGTCCGCCGCGATAGCGATTAGGATGCTTCTGCACGTTGCCGCGCGCGGCGTGCAATCGTCGAGGACGAGGGCGCTTCTGCTCCGCCAGGCGTCGGCTCGAGAGGGCTCGCGTTCGCGAAGCTCGTCGTGCTCGGCCTGCGCGCCGTTCCCGGTAGTGGTGGAAGCCGATCTTGGACCACATGGACCGCAGCCGCGACCGTCGAGGGCGTGTCCGCTTCTCGTGCAGCTTGGTCACGACCGCGCCAATGACGAGGATGAAGCCGGAGAAGTAGACCCAGAAGACGAATGCCAGGATCAGACCGAACGCGCCGCCGAGGTCGTTGAGACCTTCGCCCTCGCCCTTGTAGCGGTCGAAGTCGGCGAGGTAGGTTGCGTACAGCGCGAAGCCGTTCTTGGCGACCTCGAACAGGACGGCGCCGACGGCCGCGCCTGCGATCGGCGCTCCGAAACGGTGGCCTCGGCCGCGGCACGAAGTAGTAGAGTTGGGCCAGCATCCCGACGGTCAGCAGGTACGGGACCACCACGGAGACGATCTGCACCAATCCACCCGTCGCGGCCTCGACGAAGGCGACATCGAGGCCGACGTCGCTGGCCATCTGGCTGCTCCGGCCGCTCAGGACGCGCACTGACGCCGTGATCAAGAACGAGACCAAGAAGAGAACGCCGACCTGAGCCGCCATCCGCAGGTCGAAGAGGTACCCTCCGAAAAGTGACCGGAGCTGATGGCGTTTCTCGCCCATCGCCGCCCCGATCACGAACCGCAGCGTCGTGAACAAGGTCATGACCGTGACCAGGAAGAACAGCCCACCGACGAAGGTGAGCGAGCCCGACGCGCTCTGGAGCGAGAAGATGAGCTCGATGAGGCCGTCGCTCTGGCTCGGCGGCAGGAAGTCGCGGAGGAACGCCGAGACGGCCGTGAACGACTCCTCCTTCTGGAGCACGATTCCGAAGATGCCGGTCGCGAGCAGGATCAGCGGCAGCAGCGTGACGAGCGTCTTGAACGCGATCGCCTGAGCCCACAGGAAAACGGGCTCCGTCATGAACATCTTCGCCAGCCCACTCGCGTAGTAGCGTGATGCCGTTAAGGCGTTCCGGGCGCTGAGACGGGAGATGCGAGACATGTGCTGAAGAGTACGCCCATTGCCTCGCCTCGTCCACAAGGGCGCTCTCGCGGAGTCGACATGAGCGTGCTGTCCATTATCTGTCTCGCGTCCTCGAGGGCGTAGACGGCGCCCGAAGCGCGAGGGAAACGAAAGGAAAGAGGCCACCATTCGGTTCGTCCTCGAGGCCGAGAGGGGCGGCCGGTGGCGTCTCGCGCTGATATCCTGTCTCGTCGGTCTGTCTCCGCGCCTATCCCGTTTCCTCATGACTCTCCTCGGCCTCGATCTCGGCAGCTCCTCGGTCAAAGCAGCTCTCGTGGACTCGGAGACGGGCCTCGCGCTCGGGTCGGCACAGTCACCCGATGCGGAGATGGCGATTGAGCGCGCCGCATCCAGGGTGGGCGGAGCAAGACCCTGAGACGTGGTGGACGCACACGCAACGAGCCGTCGCGCGCGCCCTCGAGGGCGCCGCCCTCGAGGGCGATGCTGTGGGCGGGATCGGGATCTCGTACCAGATGCACGGGCTCGTGCTGACGGGGGAGACGGACGCCCCGCTCCGGCCGTCCATCATCTGGTGCGATGGCCGCGCCGCTGGCCTGGGGGCAGAGGCGTTCCGCGAGATGGGGGAAGACCGGTGCCTGCGCGACTTCCTCAACAGCCCTGGCAACTTCACGGCTTCGAAGCTGGCCTGGGTCAAGGAGAACGAGCCCGATGTCTACGCCGCTGCCCAACACGCGATGCTGCCCGGCGACTGGCTCGCGTACCGCTTGACCGGTGACGCCCGCACGACGGCGTCGGGTCTGAGCGAAGCCGTTCTGTGGCACATGCGGGAGGATCGGCTCGCGACCGAGGTCTTGGAGCACTACGGCTTGGATGCCGGTCTCGTCCCGAACCGCGTGCCGACGTTTGGCATCCAGGGCCACCTCGCCGCCCCTGCGTCCGAGGCTCTCGGCCTCGAGGTCGGGACGCCCGTCGCGTACCGGGCGGGCGACCAGCCCAACAACGCGCTGTCGCTCGGCGTCCTCGAGCCCGGAGAGGTTGCTGCGACGGCCGGCACTTCGGGTGTGGTGTACGGCGTGGCCGCGACGCCGACGCCCGACTCGCGCTCGCGCGTCAACACGTTCTTGCACGTCACGCACACCGCCGAGACGCCGCGCTACGGCGTGCTGCTCTGCCTCAACGGCGTCGGGAGCCTGTACCGCTGGCTTCGCGAGATGGTCTCGTCGGGTGGCGCCATCAGCTATCCCGCGCTCAACGCTCTGGCCGACGGCGTCCCGGCAGGCGCGGACGGTCTGACGCTGCTCCCCTTTGGAAACGGCGCCGAGCGTGTCTTGGAGGACCGAGATTAGGCGCCGTCCTCGAGGGCGCAGACTTTAACCGGCATGGACCTGGGCATCTCGTGCGAGCAGCGCAGGAGGGCATCGCGTTCGCGTTCCGCTACGGCGCCGAGATCATGCGCGGCACCGGCGTCGAGGTCGAAACGGTCCGCGTGCCACACGCCAACCTGTTCTTGTCGGACGACTTCGCGCAGACATTCGCGACGGCCGTGGGCGCCCGCGTAGATCTGGTCGAGACGGACGGCGCGGCGGGCGCGGCTCGAGGCGCGGGCATCGGCCTCGAGGTCATGTCCCCACACGACGCGTCGGCTCAGTTGACAATCGTCCGCCGCGTCGAGCCGGGCGACCCGTCCGACCTCAAGGACGCGTATCGTCGCTGGCGGTCGGCGCTTGACCGGCGCCTCGCTCTCGATTGCGGGGCGTAGCAGGGAAGAAGGGGCAGCGCTCGACGCGTCTGGATCCCTGCGCTAGCGTCTCGCCCTTGAGGACAGATCCGCATCGCCAGCCTCGAGGACGCGACCTTGAGGAAGAGGGTTAGGCCGCGTCGACGGAGGCGCGGAGGCGACGGGCGTTGTCGGTCAGGCGCGACCAGTCGCCGCACCGCCACGGCGTCGGCCTCGACGAGGACGAGCCCGCGCCGACGGCCACCGCACCGGCGCGCAGCCACTCGGTCGCGTTGTCGAGCGACACGCCGCCGGTGGGCATCAGCTTGAGGTACGGCAGCGGCGCCAGCACGCCCTTGATGAAGCCCGGCCCGAGGGAGCCGGCCGGAAACACCTTCACGACGTCGGCGCCGGCCTCGTAGGCGTGCAGGATCTCGGTGGGCGTAGAGCAGCCGGGCATCATGGCCGCGTCGAGGGCGTGGGCGGCCTCGAGGACCTCGGCCTTGAACACCGGCGAGACGATGTAGCGGGCGCCGGCCTCAATGGCTCGCTGCGCCGTCTCGGCGTCGGTCACGGAGCCGGCGCCGACGAGCACGCTGCCGCGCATGGCCTCGACCACGGCGCGGATGCCCTCGATGGCGTTAGGGACGGTCATGGTGACCTCGAAGCAGACGACGCCGCCGACCTGGAGGGCCTGTGCGATCTCGACGAGCTTGTCGGGCTCGTCGGTGCGGACGACGGCGACGGCGCGGTCGCGCTCGATCCAACGGACGACGTCCTCGCGGGTGTCGGCGGTGGGCGGGTCGAGGAGGGGGTGGAGGGCCATGAGGTAGCGGGTGTGGGCCTGCCAGAGATCGATGGGAAACGTCGCGCCGAGCGCGCGGCTCGGATCACTCTGGCAGACGGGGTCGGGTGGTCGCTGTAAGGTCTACGCCGTCACCGAGTCCTCGGACGTTACGCACGTGTGACATGTCGTGCCGGCCTCGAGGACGCTCCGCGCGAGGCGGGTTGGCCGTTCGGTCCGACGCGGTCATCGCTCGGTACGGCCTCGAGGTCTAGACTCGCACATCCTACGTCCATCGCTCATACCGACTTCCGTTCACGTGCTCAGGACTCTCGTCTCTGTCCTCGCGTTCGCAGGTGCGGCCCACGCGCAACTTGTCGATATCGAAATCGACCTGACCGGCCTCGAGGCGGTCACCGTGGTAGGGCTTCGCGGCGACACGGCGCCGTTGTCGTGGGATACCTCTCTCGCCCTCGAGGACGCAGATCTCGGCGGACTCTACACCTCTCGTCTTTCCGGCAGGGACCGCACTCGTCGAGTACAAAGTGGTCCTCGAGTCTCCGGGTGCCGATACGGTCTGGGAAGGCGACAGCAATCGTCTCCTGATGCCCGGCCAAGACGACATCGTCCGCCGCGCGTTCGACGGCCCGCAGGGGTCCGCTCCCGGTGCCGCTGCTGTCCCGCTCTGAGGTCGCCGAAGACCTCGACGTGCTCCGCCGCGGCCTCGAGGGCCTGCACCCCGGCTTGCCGCTCCGCAACGCGCCCGCCGACCTCGAGGACGCCCTCGCCGCCCTTCGCGGTCAGTAGTCGCGTACCGACCTCGAGGCCGTACCGCGCACTGTCCGTCATGCTGGCTCGCGCCGCCGTTTTGTCCCCTCCAGAACCACTCACGTCTGGGGTGAAGAGGTCTGGAGGGCCGGCCTGCTGCTCAGTGTCGGATTCTGACGGTGCTCCTTGATTTCAAAAAATCGTTCTCCACTGAGGCTTGCTCGGGGCTACGAACGCCGATGCGCGAGCCACACCCATCCGCTCAGAACGATGGCCGTCGCCGAGACGAGCGTCATCACGGTCCCCGGGGCGAACCGGACGTAGCCACCCAGGTCGAGGAACAGGAAGTAGCCGACGTCGAGCAGGCCGCCTACCATGGCTGTCACCCAGACGGACGTCATGTTCTGTCGCCAGATGAAGACCGCTCCGATGATCGTCACGACGCCACCCCAGAGGAGATTCCATCCGTGCTGGTTCAGTACCGCCCCCACGGCGTCTGGGTAATCCAGCGCGAGGGCCGCCGGGTCCGCCGCGTCTGCGATGGCCTGAAACCCAGCAGCCGGGTCTCCAATGATGGTGAGGAGGCCCGCCAGCGCATGGACGAGACCCCACGCCACCCACAGCGCTGCTGCAATTTTGAGAAGCGTCGCCTGCAACGATGTGAAGAGCGGTGCCTGGGTTGATGTCGTGGTCATGAATGAGGAGGGTAAGGGGAAATGAATCGCGGATTTAGTAACCTTTCAGGTTTCATTTTCGGAGAGCGCACGTCCAGACGGCGCCATGGAGTCTCTACGGTGGTGAGCAGATCTGCGACCGGACGTGGCGGTCCAGTTCCGCAATCGTGGTGGCTTCTAGCCGCTCGAGCAGAGCGCGCTCTGCGTCGGCATAGAGTCCGTTGACGTACTCGGCGAGGACGGTCGCGGCACGGCCCTCGCATAAGCTTGGGTGCCGATGGAGGATCTGCGGCTCCTCTTCCACGGCCTCGTAGGCTTGGCGGAGCGTGATTGTGGTGGCATCCCGCGCGAGGACGCTGCCGCCTCCCCTTCCACGCTGCGTCTCGATCAAACCCGCACGCTGGAGCTTGGCAAGAACCCGGCGTAAGACGACGGGGCTGGTGCCGTAACTGCGGGCCAAGTCGTCGGACGTGACAGGCTTGCCGGCGCGTGCGGCCGCGAAGCCGAGCACGTGGAGGGCAATGGTGAGCTGGCTGTTCATCGCTTTAATGTAACCATAATTGTTTCTAATACCAAAATGGCCACGTCAGGTCCATCCGGTCCGAAAGCGACCTCATTCGGTGGGTGCCGATCGTGGCTGTTTCGTACGCCGCGAGACGGAGAGTGGAGCGCTGAGATTCGACGGACCGACTCCCAGATACGGATCCGTCCCGATAGATGGCAAAGAGCGTTTATCCGAGCGGGACGGCGGTCACCGAGCCGAGCGGGTCGTGGGTTAAGGCGCGCGACTACCTCGCATTTGTCCATGCGGTCTCAACGCTCTTCCTGATCGCCTAAGGTCAATGCTTCCTGAGAAGTATGGGATGAGCCGGCCCATGATGTGTCCGCATTGCCCGGGCTAGTGATCGCAGCTATGAAGGTATACGGGCGGTGACACTCCGCATCTTCCGTTGGCTCGTTGCGTGGAATAGAACTTCGGCCCAATGGCCGCAGCACCACGGTCTTTCCGTGTACACATCTCTCTGTCTTGTGCCGGCACGAAGCCACAAGCCACACGTCTGGCTCCGCGCAGGCTAGCGGGTAACTACTGCCTTACGGGCCAGTCGGAGTGCTCGACCACAGATGAATCATGCACAGCAGAGAGTTGTTGTACCCATGTTGTACAAGCCATCGTGGGTCTCCGTGTGAGACAACACGATACAGCGACAAGAAGTGGGCCCGGCAGGATTCAGTACATAGGGCCTATCTCGTTGTGCGACAATGAAAATGGCGCGTAAGGGTACAGCATGGGTACAACAATCGCCGCGTTTGAGGGTCGCGTAGGCCGGGTGTGTGTTTGTGCAAACGGCCCCGTGAGAATGTGAGAATGTGATAATCTGGAAATGTGATAATGAGCAGGGCGCCCAGATTCTCACGCGCGATGTCTCATTCTCACTCATTATCACGACCGTGATAATCTCGGCGAACCTCTCGGCCCTGGTCGAACTCTGAGCATGACGATACTGGACCTGACTTTGGATCCTGGGACGAACCGCCCGTTCTATGACATCCTCGATGCATTCAACGACTTGGCGCCCCGGATCACTGCGCTTAACAGCAAGATGGATGACGCCGGGCCCACGGGTTTCTCGTTCCGAGGCCGCAAGGCGGTCATCGCTGACTTGGCCACTGAAACTCAAGTGTTGCAGGAGGCCTACACAGAGTGGCGGAGAGTCGCCCACACCTTTGTGAGTAACCCGGTCCTCCAATTCGACCCCAATGTGGCGCCGGCCGGGCTCATGTTTGCGCGTTACACCGACGCCGTCCGAGATCTCCAGACAGAAGCTCGGGTTGGGATGCAGACAGTCGAGGGGAACCTGAAGTGGCTGGACTCGGATCGCGCCAGGCAGGTCAACTTCGTGATCGCAATTGGGTCGGCTGCTCTGTCGCTATTGGGCCTGATCCTGTCGATGATCGGCATGGCAATCGCGTTGTCTAGCGGGTAGGTATTCAAGCTGACGATGGTCACCTCCCAAAACTAGCTGGGACAACTGTCCCAATCGTTGCTCATCGGGGCTGTGGCGCAGCGACGGCGTGTACTCGGTCGCTCGTCGGTGACGATCACTGAGCGCGACCTAAGGGTTGCCACGGCGGTGGCGAACGGGATCACACGGAATTGGGTCAGGCTCGCATAGAGACTGCGGTCAATGTCTTGAACGCTGGGGCTGTTAGTCGGCGGAGCCGACATCAAGCTTGAATTGCCGTTGGGATTTCGAAGCACGCAACAGCTTCGCAGTCGACCCCGATTCTTCGAGAGCACGGCGAACGTCCTGTTCATCCTCCCGGCTAATCCTGCAGCCGAGGATCACCGCTTCGACAAGTGACGGGCCACACTCGACTACACAGTCCACCTCATTCCAGGTTATCAGCCTGTACTCTTCCTCGTACTTCCAATGCTTGGACTTCGTCCCGATCACGGCGCCTAGGTACTCGTCTTTAGTTGCTTCATCAAGGCGAGCAAACGCTGAGTAAGGCTCCATCTCATGCCGATACCGAACCTTGATGGCCTCTATTATTGAGCCACGTTGATACATCCTCTTTAGTGCAGCCTCCTGCAGGGCGTTCTTCGAGAGCTTGAGAACAATTCCCTTATGGTCGGATGCATAGTGCGCCCACATCAAGAGGTTGTCTTCGGTATGGGAGGTGCAGAAGATCCCGAACGTTCTGTAGAGATTCTCCTGCAGTCGCTGATGAATAACTCCGAGTGTTTCTGTCCCGTCAGCAGGGGTATTCTGCATGGTTCGCTTAGCCTCTGCTCGGCGTTGCCTTCGATTCATGTCAGGGCGCTCTCTCGCCAGGACACGCAGAAGCCATCTTTGCTGCACCAGACGAGGTTGGTCCAAGTCAAACCCGACCGCGCTATCGAAGGGATCGTTGAACCGACGAGCGGACGAGAAAAAGATCTCTCCGTGGCTGATCATGGCTAGCGTGTTCTCCGCCTGAGATCGGTCGTCAGGGTGCGTCTTGGCGCCGGACATGGATCTGTACTTGTAGATCCGGTCGGGTAGAATGGCGAGGTCGAGCGGCGTTGGATAATCCATGTCGATGATGATCGTGCTCTGGGGGTGACCGACGCACTGTCACCCCGTTCCTCTCGCCTTCTCGGCCGTTCGCTTTGCCAACTCATCTAATTCGGCCCGAAGGAACCTCCATTTACCGGACTCCGCCGACTTCGGCGTGGGCTCGAGGTCGCCGTCGTGGACGTGCTGGCGGAGGCGGTCGCGGGAGCACCCGAGGACGTGCGCGGCCTCGCGGGTGGTCAGGATCTGCTTCGTCGACACCGAGAGGACGTCTTTGACGGCGCCGATTATCTCAGCACGGAGAGCGCGGACGGTTGCCCTAGCGGTGGCCTCGCGCTCCTCCTTCCTGATTGCCTCGACTTCGGCCTCGGTGTACATGAGCTGAGGCACAGCGCGTCAGGTGGTGAGCGCCGAAGCTAGCTGGGCCAACTGGCCCAATCACTACTCGCTCGCGCTCCCTCGGATGCAAGCTGGACGAGTATCTGTTGCTTGCTCACGAGTCTGAATCGCGGTTGCTCTTCGCGGCTGGCGCGGCCCCTGTTATGCCGGGACTCCCGTCTTGGGCATCCGTCGAGGACGCAGCGGGCCGGACGCCGCCGAGTCGCAGGCGCTCACGAGGGCGGTCTCCCCTGCCGCCTGGGCAATCTCGCGGATCTGCTCGCGGACGGTGGCCGGCACGGTGTCCAACAAGCCCACCGCGAGCGCGCGGGAGGGGTTCTTGGACGGCCGATCTGGGGCGAGGCAGCGGTACAGGTGGGAGCCGGAGACGGAATGCGCCCATGCAACGTGCACGAGCGGGTCGGCGCGGCGTGCGTCGGGCAGCCGCGCGAGCCTCTCCCCTTCTCTGACGAGCGCGTCCCGGAGGATGGCGCGGGCGAGGGTGGGGATGGTGAGACCTGGGTTTCTTCCTCTGGGCATAACGGTGTAGTGGCGGTGTGAACGAGCGATCGGCGCGGAGCAGGCTAGGCCTCGACCTCGAGATCGTAGCGGCGTTCATACTCCTCTTCGGCGTAGCGCTCGGCCTCACCGTCGAACAGGCGCTCGGCCTGGTCCTCGGTGTAGCCCTGTGCAATGAGCTCGCGGCGGCGGCTGGGCCAGCGCTCGACGGTGTGCTCCTCGATGATGGCGGCTTCGGCTATGCGGCGTTCGTTGGTCATGGTGTTGGGGTGGGGGGCACCCTGCCAACCGGAATCGGCAGGGCGCGGTTTTCGACGGTCGTGCTACTCGGTGCCGAGCGTGAGCGGGAGGTCGTGACGTGCGAGCGCGGCGCCGGCGACGAGATCTGCAAACCGGCCGTCCCACAGGTCGGCGGCGTTCTCGAACTCGCAGTCTCGCGCCTTGCCACGCAGGCCGTCACTCCCAAGCGCGAGCGCGGAGGGGTCCACGGGGACCGAGACGTACGGGCGGCGCGGGTCGATGCCTCGTCCACCGACGACGTAGACGCCGAGGTCTCCGGCCGTCGTGGCGATGGACCGTCCGGTGGGAGCCGCCTCGACGGTGCGGAGCGTGGCCGGGTGCGGGCGCATCACGAGGCGCAGGTCGTCGGCGTCGTGGGCGCGGGCTGCTGCTGCGCGGGCCAGGGCAACCAGAGCCCACGAGCCAGCGAGAGGTTGACGCTCGTCGTCGCCGGGATCGGAATACGCGCGGTCGAGGTCGCGGCCGGCCTCGAGGAGCGCGAGGGCTGCGGCCTCGATACGTGTCTCGGCCTCGATCTGCTCCGGCGTCATGGGGCCGTCCTCCGTGCGGGAGACCATATCGGCGGCACCAGTGGCACCGGTGGCGTGGGTGCCTTCGTCCTCGAGCGGGTCGTCCTCGAGGTCGGCGCGCGTCGGCGCAGCGGAGCGAGCGCGGACGATCATGTTGATCTCGAGATCGGCGGCGGTGGAGGTAGTTTCTGTGTTCGGTTGCATGGGTTCGCCTGTGTGGCTGACTGCAAGCGGCGGCTCGTCTTTCTTATCGGGAGGGCGGGCCGTTCGCTATTTATGGGAGCGCCGTCGGTGGCGCGGTTTACTTGGTGACGCGGTAGAACGGTGTGAGCGTGTAGCCGGTCAGGTGCTCGATGATGCGGATTCGCATCGCGTCGTAGCGCTTCTGTCGGTCGGCGCTGTCGCCGTTCGGGTCCTTCAATGCGGCGGACACGGAGGGTTGCGCCTTACCGATCTCGTCCGCCAGCGCCCGCTGAGAGAGACCGGAGTCCTCGAAGGCAGCGGATGCGAGGGCGTGGAGGTCGGCAGGGTTGACGGTGCCGCCAGAGCGGAGGGCAGGTGGGTCTCGGTCTTGGGACATAGTGAGTAGGGAGGATGCCGGGAGCGGTCGCCGTCGCTCGACGTCGCCGGCAGTTGATGCGCGACGGCAGAGGGTTAGGCAGCGAGCGCCAGCGTCACAGCCTCAGCGGCGGCGGCGCGCAGCCGGTCGGCGGCCTTGGCCTTCGACTTGGTCACCTTCACGTAGCCCGTCGCCGTCGCCACGGTCGTGGTGCCCTGGGCGCGCTCGGCAGCCTTGAGGTCGCGCACGTAATCGGAGGTCTCGCGGACCTCGTCCGAGTAGGTGTAGGTCCGGCGGACGCAGGCCTCGAGGACGAACTCACCCGCCTCGGTCTTGCCGTCGTCCTCGTCCTCGAGGGCCGACAGGATCACGGGGGAGAGGGCCGCGAGAGCGGCGTCGATGCGGTCGCGCTCGGCGCGGAGACTGAGGAAGCGCTCGAGGTCGGCGGGGTCGTCCAGGTGACGGAGGCCGGGGTACGCAGGGGCGCGGGAGGGATGTACAGATCGCATTGGGAATGGTGGTTGACTGCTCCACCATTTTACATCCTACTGGCTATCACTGTCAATAGCCAATCGGTAATCTTTTTTCGCTCCACACCCTTGACAAGTGATCACCTATTGGCTATCATTGGAGTGCAGTCAGTCACCAACCCAACCGGGCTCACGCCCACCTCCACGATGACCAACCGAACCACACTCCGCAACGCAGCCCGCCGCGGCGACGCCGACGCCCTCGACCTCCTTCTCGCTACCGCCTACGAGCAGGGCGAGGCCGATGCCCTCGAAGGCGCCCCATTCTGCGAGGTCGGCCACGACGCCCGTACGCTCGAGGCCTACCGCGAGGGCTACGAGGCCATTCGCTTCATCGCCACGCCCGACGCGGCCACCGTCGGCGCGGCGTCTCCCTCAGAGCACCGCGCCGAAGCCATCGCGGAGGACGCCGGGACCGTCCTGCGTCATCTCACAGACATCGGCGTCACCTTCGACGCGCAGCAGAAACTGCGCGGCGCCGAAGAGTTCTCGTACCTGCGCGGCGGCTCCACGCTCGCCATCCCGTCGAAGCTCGCAGGCGTTACCGCCTTCCAGGGCGACGTTTCAGCCGTCCGCGACGTGCTCGGCACCGACACCCCAACGGCATACTACCCGTGCCGTCTCTTCAAGGGCACCGACGCCCACGGCGCCCCCGAGATCGTCGTGATGGCAGAGACCAAGCCGGGCCACGGCCCTTCCCTCCGCGCCCTCGGCACCTTGCAGGCCAAGCACGCCGCATGGCTCGCGCCCGTCCTCGAGACCAACGCGGACGGCGTCGTCACCACCGACTCGAGCCCGGTCCGCGTCTACGTCACCGCCATCACCGGCGGCACACCGGAGCGCCCGACGATGGGCGTCAACGTCGCGATCACCGGAACCGCTCAGGCGATCCGGCGCCACGTCGACGCACTTGCCCGTGCCGAGCAGGAGCGCCGGGCCTTCGAGTCGGGCAACGTCGTCGCGATGGAGGCCGCGTAGGCCCTCGCCGCGTCCCCGCACCCAACTGGATGGGTGCGGGGATGCGACCGACCAGGGCCGTCTCGAGGTCGATGCAGCCTCTATTCCGTGGACCGCATCCGGGGGAGAAGGGACAGCGCTAGCAGCGAGAAGGCCTTGCAACCAGGAGCATTCAGAGGACTCCAGCCCCGTCTAGCCTCTCGCATGCAATCAGATCACGAGAAGCAAGTCGAGTAACAATGCTAGAGCCAGAAGCTCCTATTCCTGCCTACCTGACGACAGCGAACGAGGTCGCGCCGAGCACACCGCTCTCATCCGACACCAGAACTCGATATGAGCCCGACGGGAAACGGGAGGAGTCAACCATTGCATGCGGGCTAGATGTCAGGTAGCGGGCTTCAAAGACGATTCGGCCCAGTCTGTCGAATACTTGAACGTCAACCTCTGAAACAGACTCTTCCATCTGGAGATAAGGCGTCAGCGGAATCGTGACTCGGTCGACTGTCGGGTTGGGGAACGGCTCTGCTGGACCCTCAGACAGTTCAGTTGTGTCATCGCCACTTGCCCGTCGCGCACCGCTCGCACTGGGATCAGTGACCACCTTCGTGATGGAGATCGGAGCAAGACTCCCGACAGTCAAGTCGAATCGGATATGCATCGTCCCATAGCGACTATCCATGACGAAGCCGCAGGACGCCTGGTTTGCGCATTTCTGAGTCCACCCAGTCCATAGGCCGGTGACTGTACTCTTTCGATTTACCCAGAAGGACGCTGACGTGCTAAACCCTAGAGGGGCTTCATAGACAGCGTTAACTGTGAACGACTCCCATGTGTCGGCAGTCGATGGGGCGGTAAAAGATGTAAAGGGTGTTTCGAAATTCTGATCCGGTGACCCCATATTTGTCGTATCCCATATCGAAATCGTGTCTCCCCCATTCATTTCTCCAACTCCATCACAACGAGAATCGTATGACACGAACCCACCAGTACTAATTTCTATGAGGATGTCAATATCATCTGGTGATGAGGTACATCCGTAGTTGGCAGGAGAGTTCCAATAATTTAAGTCCCTAGTATCCCAGTAGAAAACAAAGTCCGATGCTCCAGTAAAGTCGATCGTGACCTTGTACATTGCCATTATGGCCTGATTGGATCCGGTACTTGACCTAGTTGATAGATGGAAGCCCGACTGTGTAGAGAGTTCGCGACTTGGAGAACCAGGGGGCTGATATATCCCTGTGGAAGTGGTCACGGAGTGGCCAGGAAGGCCCTTCCAGGCGCCACCCTGTGCAGAAATGCTAATGGACGAGACCTGATAACTACCGGATGTTGGCCCATTAAATACTAGCTCACCGTTAAGGGCTGAGGCCGTCGGCGAAAGGCTGAGAGCCAAGAGGAAAGCCAGTGGAAGTGTCAGTTTATGAGTCATGAGGGATATGGGGGTGGTACCTCGTAGACTCGGTGGAATTGAAGACGTAACACGCCACCATCAAACAAAACGGCGTGACCTATCAAAGCGGGTCGAAATGGCCTCCGATAAGAATGAGACAGCCAAGTACGGAAAAGAGGGGGGCGCTCAAAGGCTCAGGCGTTAGAACGGGACGTTGCCCGGTGGCGTCGTGACCATACCGGCCGGTCCGTCGACCACCAGCTCTGCACGGCGCAGCGCCTCGAGGGCGACGGCGACGGCGGCTCGGTCCATCTCGAGGTAGGACCCGACCTCGACGGCACGCTCAGCCGTGAACGTCTCGCCATCGAGCGAGACGTAGAGACGCGCCGCTCCAGGTGCTTCGGCTTCTGTCGGCTCGAGGTACGGCGGGCAGGCAGCACCGCCCTCGAGGCCGATCCGCGTTCGCGCTCGGTGTCGGCGTTGCAGCGTGCCGCCCAGGTCGGCCAGTTCCGCGCGACTCTCGTCCGTCAGCAGATCCCGCTCGGCAGGCGTCAGCGCGTCGATGGGACGCAGTGCGGCGCGCGGTGTGTTGTCAGGTCGGGCCATCGGTGGGGCGGTGGGTCGCAGGTGGCGACGCTACGACAAGGCCGGTGACGAGTGTACCGTCAGCCCATCCAGGAAACGAAGTGCCTAGCGGCGCCTCCGCAGTACAACGCGACGGAAACGGGAAAACAGCGATGGCACCCCGTCTCCGACGTCGTCCTCAAGGTCGTCGTCCTGATCGGGCTGGTTCGAGGCTTCGACAAACCGCTCGTAGGCTCCAGAGTCGAAGAGGCTCGCAGACCGGAGGCCATTCACTGGGAGGACGATCTCGAAGTCCACATCCCGTAGGTGTTCGAGTCCTGATCCCGGAGTCCCTGTCAGCTGCCGGACCTCGTCGTAAGCCGTCGTGAACACGACCTCCTGGCTCTCCGCCGTGCGGTACCCGCTCATCGTTGGGAGCACCTTGATGTAGCGGCGGTCCACATCGGGGTTGAACAGTTCGGTCACGTAGCCGACGTAGACCTTCCCGTTGTCCATCGTCAAGAGGACCGGGCTCTCACCGTCCATCGAGCGCAGGAGCAGGATCTCGATGTCATTACTGAAATACTCGATGGCGTTTCGGACCCGAGCCTCCTTCCCCCAGTCGAGATTGCTGTAGCTGTGCCAACCGCGCACTCTGTTCAGGAAGAGAGGCAGTATGAGGCCGATTAAGAGCGCTCCGAACGACTTCCCGGAGTGAGCGAACGGGACGACGTTCTGCCACACTTCGCCCAGCACAGGCCATCGGTAGCGGAGGAAGGAGACGATCAGCGTGGACAGCGCCAGCAGCATGACTCCACAGAGCGCCGAGAACATGATCAGCCGGTGACCATCGAACCGAGCGATGTAGTACCTCCAGAGGTACGCCTTGTGCAGCAGCAGAAATCCTCCGATCAGGGGCAGCAGGAGCAGGTTAAACGGCATCCTTCTGACCGTCGGCCCCCTTTACCGGCGCCCCTTCACGAACCGCCTGGTCGAGGCGTTGCTCCGCATCGACTTCTTCTTGTGAGCGCGGACGATCCGCTGGGCCGCTTGGAACTCACTCTTCACCTTCTCACTCTTCACCAACGCCCCCGCGTTCACCGAGGCGACGCCGTTGCGACTGAATTCAACGTTGCTGGTTTTCGAGCGCGGCATGCGGTTCTGGCGGCGGAGGGAGAGGGGCAACGGCGTGAGCGTGCGCAAAGTTTGCGCCCGTCCAATAAACGACGTGCCTGTCCAGGATGGGACTGCTGGCGAGACCTTCAGGAAATAACCGGCCTCGCGCTGGCCCTGAGGTCACTATCCACCGCTGCGCGCCCGTTCCGTCAGCACCTCGTGGAGCGACTTCGGCGGAAGGAACGCATGCAGGTTCATCGTCCGAGCTTCCTCCCGTGTCGTCGGCCCACCCGTGAGCAGTTGGTGCTTGTCGACGGCCGTCGCCGCCACCTTCGCCAGCCGCTCCGCCAGCGGCACGGACTGCGCCAGCGGCACGCGAATACCGGCTGTCCGCATCCGCGTGAGCTCGGCCTCCGCGTCCTCGAGTAGGTGTACCGTGCAGCCCAGTGCGATCTCTGCTGCACGCTTCGCCACCGCTGCCATGTCTCCGGCCCGCTCCCCAGCCTCGGCGAGCGCGTCCGGGTTCACGCCGCGCCCCTTTGAGTGCCACGCCCGCAGCGTCTCGGCAGGGACGACGTAGCCGCCCGGTGCGGCCGCGAGCGTCCTCGAGGCCGCGTCGTAGTCGGGCGCGAACAAGACGCAGACGGACAGCCCAAGCGCCTTCTCGGCGTCGCTATACCGGGCGCGGGCTGGTGTGACAGAGGGGCGGTCGGGAGCGGTCACGGTCTCAGGCGTTATGGTCGTCGGCCTTGCAGGCGGGGCACACCTGGCGCCGCTCCTCGATCTCCGTGGGACGGCCTCCAAGAAGCTGCATCCCCAGGAGCGCGCGCTCCTGGGCCTCCGAGACCGCGCTGAGCGTTGCCACGAGCTGTTCGATCGGTGCGTCCTTGTTCACGGCGATCCACTCTGAGATTCGGGTCAGAAGGTCGTCGGTGATCCTGAGTGCGTCGGCGATCTGTCGGTCGAGCGTGTCGGCGTAGAGGTCGGGGTCAGTCATGGGTTGGTGTTGCTTGGTTGGAAACAGGAGGTGTCTAGTTGACGCCGGTGGAGGCCTTGATCTGGATCTCGGCGTAGAGCCGCCGCCGCAGCGCCGGGTTGTCGCCGGCCATCTCGACCAGGAAGAGCGCGTGCCGCAGTTGGGCGAACTCCCGCTGCAGCTTGGCCCCCTCCTCGCAGTAGTGGGCGAGGTCGCGCGCGGTCTCCCTCAGCGTGCCGGGCTCCGTTACAAGCCTGCCCGACCTCATCGCCCTGAGACCCTGCTCCGTTACGAGGTCGAGCAGCCCTTCCACGATCTGCGACCGACTCTCGAGCCTCACCAGCGCGATGCTCATTCGGGCGCGGAGAGCGCGGAGGGTCGGGTTCAGAACGGAGTCGTCGAAGCCACTCTCGGCGGAGCCTTCCGATTCGTCGTCGTGCGTCTGGTCGTCGGTCATCGTGTGGGGTGGGTTAGTAACCGGCAGCGGCGCGTGCAGCCTTCCGGGCCTCGGCGGCGTGCCACTTCAAGCGGGCCTTGAGGCCGTCTGTGTCGTCGCCGTAGCTCGCGAGCGCGTCCCGCTCCTGCGCCACGCGGGCGGCCAGGCGGCGGCGCCAGTCGGATTCGTAGGCGGCGTGCTCCGCGTCCGGCATCGTGCTCGGCGGTGAGGCGGAGGGGCGATAGCCAGCCACCACGAACAACTCGAGGTCAGGCGCCATCGGGTCGCCCTCGAGCTCGGCCGTCGCGATCCGCCGCAGCCCCGAGAGTCGGTCGCGCAGCGCATCGGGGTCGGTCTCGGCCTCGAGGGCGGCACGGTCGCGGTCGATCACCTCCGCCATGACGGACTTGAACGTCGCGTTTCGGCGCTCGGCTTGCTCGTCGGTCATGCCGTCGATGCGGGCAGCCGATGGCGAGTAGTCGTCGGCACGGCGCAGCACCTCGAGGGCGAACCCCTGCCGCAGTGGGTCGTCCAGCGCTGCACCTGCGGCCTCCTCTCGGGCGGCTGCCTTCATGGTCTTTAGCCGGGCCGCGAGGACTTCGGGCTCGGCGATCCGGCGTAACTCCGGCAGCGCCTCCTCGACCTTCGTCGCGAGCCGGTCGCGGAAGTCGCGCTTGAACGCCAACTTCGCCTCGTCCGTCTCGAGCTCACTCGGCGCCGACGTGTAGCGCGTGACGTGGGCGCGCTCGAACGGCACGATCACCTGAGAACGAGCGGTGGGGTCGTCGTAGGCGTCGCTGTTGAGGCCGAAGAAGCTGAGCGACACCGCAGCAGCGGAGCGGCCGGCGGGGCTCTCCTCGCCGCGTGCCGTCTCGAAGGCTTCCTGCCCGGTCTGGATGCCGAGCGGCGTGAGCGACCGGGCGGCGGTTTCAAGGATCGTGGTGGGCTCGCCCAGGAACGTCTTACCCGTCATGGCCTCGAAGGTGAACCCGATCCAGGGCGCCTTCTTGCTGTTGGCGAACCGGCCCAGTTCCTCCGCCGGGTCGATCTCGCGGCGGTCGGCGGGTGTCTCGGTGACGCCGTGCGCGTCAGTGACCGAGAGCATTCCCCGCACAAAGAGACGAGCCACGGTGCCGTAGCCGCCCCACACGTCAACGCGCAGCGAGCCCCACCGGACCTTGCCGAAGTCGGACGAGCGCGCGTCGAGACCGACGTCGATCTCGTCGCCTCCTGCGATATCGAGCAGGCTCAGGAGCGCGATGTTCGCCCCGACGAACGCGGCCAGCGTCCCCGCCGCCTGGAGTCGCACCTTGCGCGGCACGCCGGGCTTCACGATCTGGTACGGAGCCTGAAAGCGTGCCGCCGTCAGGCGCGGGGCGAAGGTCAGGAGTGCCCCCGGCTTCGCAAACTTCGGGTCGAGGTCGCCGCGCCCTGTGAAGAGGTTCACGGACCTGGCGTAGGCCTGCCGCTCCTCCGGTGTCGCTTCCGGGTGCGCCGCCATCATCGAGTCGAACACGCGGGCGCGGAGCAGATTCAAGAACGTGACCATGTGGTTCTCGCTCGCTCGCATCACGGCCTTCGCGCCCAGTCCACCAGCCGCACCGACGGCGGTCCCGACGCCCGGCCCGAACGTGATCGTGCCGACGCCTGCACCTACGACAGCGCGGACGAACCACGGCGACTTCTCGGCCAGCCTCGAGGCGAACGTCTCCTCTCGCTCTGTGATCGACGCAGTCTCGGCGGCATCACCCAACGGCGCGAGGTAGAGCCCGGCCTGCTCGCGGACGGCCTGCCGGTCGTCGGCGCGCAGCACGGCGTCGATGCGCTCGGCGTCGGCCTCGCGGAAGAACGTCGGGAAGGCGTCCGCGAACGTCCGCGCAGCGATCAGCGGGTGGCGACGGATGAGCGGCGCGGCCTGGTTGCCCACCGCGCTCATGTCGCCGGTGGCGAGCACCGACCGGGGCAACGAAAGGAACGACTCGAGGCGTTCGGAGCTGGACGGGGGCCGCAGCTCGGCCTGCGCCTTGAGCACGGCGTTGCGAGCTCGCGCCTCGTCCGCGATCGCGCCGTCGAGCGCCTTGTCTCCGGTGCCTGCTCCCGCTCGGCGTGGCTTCGACGCGGTCGCGATGGCCGCGGCCACGTCGTCAGGGGACAGGTCCGGCAGGTCGGCCACGACGCGTGCGACCACGTCCTCGAGGCGGACGGCGCCGGCACGGGCGTAGTTGAACGCGAGCCGCCCCACGATCACAGACGCCTCGGCGGTCAGGCCGGTGACATCGTTGACGCGGTACCCGAGCGCCGCCAGTTCGGCCTTGATCGTCTCCCGCTCCTCCCGGATCTCGTGGAGCGCTGCAACCCGGCGTTCGCGGTTCTGGCTGCGGCGCTCGGCGCGTTCAGCCTCCCGCTCCACGGCACGGCGAGCGGTGTTCTCGGTCGCACGGCGACGGCGGTCAGCGGCGCTTTCTTCGGCGTCGCGACGGCGAGCGACAGCGGTCTCCGCCTTCGCGGCGAGCGCGGCGAGGTCCGTCCGTTCGGACTGTGAGAGCGCGGCACCCTTGAGCACGCGGGCGTCCTCGAGGACGCGGGGAATCGTCATCTGTCCGTCGGCCTCCTCGAGCCGCATCCCTCGGATGGCGAGCGCCGCGCCTGCATCCCGCCCGGCGAGGTGGCCCGCTCGCGTCAGCAGGTCGACGGCCGTCAGCGCAGCCTCGGCGCGGCGTTGCAGATCACCCGTCGGCAGTCCGTCAGCCTCGGCCTGCGTGATGGCTGCGGCGGCCTGTCGGAACTGGTGCTGTGCCTCGGCGGTGCGCGCCAGCAGCGCGACGTGCTCGCGGGGAGAGAGCGGCCGGCGCTCGGCGGGCTTCGTGCTCACGACGCGCTGAGCGATGGCGTCGGCCTCGTGGATCAGGCCCGTCTGGACCACGTCCTCGAGGGTGGCCTCCCAGGTCTGCCGCTGGTTCGGCGACAGGTCGGCCAGTCCCAGCGCGCGGCGCGTCCGTTCGATGGCGGCGTTCGCGAGTTGGCTCGGTCCGTCGTCTGTCGTCCTCGAGGACGGTGCGGCTGCATCAGCGGCAGGGCCAGCCGCAGCGGTGCCGTCTTGCCCCTGGCTCGCGGCCTGGGCGCTCCCCGGTGCGACGTCGGCGACTCGTCCGGCCTCGAGGTCGGGCGCCACCGTCGCGGCGTCAGCGGGAGATATAGCAGCAGGAGCCGCAACGGGTGCAGGCTCAACGTCCATGTCCACGTCTCCGACCTCCGTCGAGGCGGAGTCGAACAGGCTGCGGAGGTGGGGCTCGAAGTCGGCGCCCAGGTCGCGGACGGCGCGGCGGGAGAACTCGGCGAACCGCAGTCCGGCGTCGACGCCCTCACGGGCCAGCGCCTCAGCGTGGAACGCGGCCACCTGTCCAGCGGCAGACCACATCTCGGGGTTCGCCTGCGGATTCGAGAACGGGGCCACCTGCCCCAGCGTGGCGAGGGCGCGGCGGTATGCGTCCTGCGTGACGAGCTGGTTCCTCGTGCCGTAGCCGGTTGGGTTCTCACCGGCGCGTGGGTCGAGCGCGACCTCCGCCGCAGGCGTGGCAGCCGCAGCCGCGTCCTCGAGTGTGGCGAGGTGGCCGGTGACGCGCTGCTCGCTCACGGGCTCGCCGGTGAGATCGCGCAGACGAGCCTCCACGTTCCGGCGCGGACGACGGACGGACGCGCGGTAGCCACCGGGGCCGGTCGGGTAGGCGCGAACGAAGTCCACGACGGCCGTCTCGGTGACGGGCATCCCGGTCTCGGCCTCGATGAGCGCCGCCGCCTCAGCGGGCGAGTACACGAGCCGCGTCTGACCGTCCACGGTGCGACCTCCGTCGGCACTCGAGACGCGGAAGTACGCGCGGCGCGTGGCAGCCGGGGCGTCGGTCACCACGTCCTCGAGATGGTGAACATCCAGCAGCGGCAGGTGGTCGGCAATGGCAGCCTCGAGAGTCTGCGTGCTGTCCAGGAGCACCGTCTCGGCCTCGCGTGCAGCCTGCCAGCCACGCATAACGGTGACGGGGTTCTCGCTCCTCTCGGCCGCGGCCACGGTGACGGCGACGGGATCGGCTTCCGGCCCGGCGTCTTGCAGCGCGGCCTCGATCTCAGTCGTGGCCTGCGACGCCAGCGGCACGGCGGCGCGTCCCACGTAGTCAGCGAACGCCTCGCCCTCCGCTCTCACGGGCACCTCGGCAGGAGCTTCCAACGCATCAGCGGCAGGCGCGACGACAGGGTCCAGCGCGGGCAGCACATCGGCCGCGTCGGCTGCGACGGCGGGCTCGGGTACCGCGATATCTGCGATGGGTGAGACTGTTGGGTCTGTGGCGGGAAGAGCGAGAGCACTGTCCACCTCGAGGGGCAACGCATCGGGTTCGACGGCTGTCGCCTCCTCGTCCTCGAGGACCGGACGACCCTCCGCACCGGCGACCGCCTCGGGTGCTGCCACAGGGTCAATCGCTGCGGCGCTTTCCTCCTGCGCCAACTGGCGCAACTCAGGGTCGGCACGCTGCGCGACCGCGCCGGCCACCTCGCTCACGACGGAGCCGCCGCCGCCGAACAGTACGCCGCCAGCCGCGCCCTGCATGATCGCGTCGACCAGCCCCTCGGTCACGTCCTGGTCAGGGTCCCAACCGTACTTCGCGCCGACGTTCTCGATGATGGTCTGTAGCGGCTCGGTGGCGAGTCCTTCGTCCCGCCCCTGCCGTGCCGCGTTGCCCACCACACGCCGGACGCGCGTACCGATCTCGCGGGCCAGCGATCCCTGCGCGATGTCGTCCAGTCCCGTCGCCCGCATCGAGTCGGCCACGCGGCCCAAGAGCAGTTTGTCCGCGACGAACTCGAGGCCTGCCGACGCGAGCCCAGACAGCACAGCCGCGCCGCCTTCGCGTGCGCCGACCTCGCGGCGCGCTCCGGTGGTCTCGTCTGTCGCGGCGTCCTCGAGCTGTCGTCCCGTGGAGGTCGCAGCGTAGAAGCCAGCGCCTGCCGCCGGATGGAGCGCTGTGAGTCCGAGCCCCGCCGCCATCTCCGGCGCGCTCTCGGCGACACCACGCCCGACCTCGCCCAGCGTCTCGAGAGGAGCCTCCCGTAGCGCGCCCGCAAACGCCTGTGCGTCGGCGCTCCCTCCATAGTCCGGCATCATCCCGCCGGGGTAGTTCAGCGGCATCTCGGGACGCCCCTCGCGCTCGAGCCGGTCCTCGGCTTCCTTGCGCAATTGCTCCCGCCGCTCGCGCGAATCGACAGCCTGCCGACCGATTGGGATCTCACGACCGACCGACCGCTCACGTTCGGCCTCGTCCTGCAACCACTCCCCGGCGCGGTCAAGACCGACCGCATCGAGCGTCTGCCCGGCCAACTCTGAAAACGCGGAGTCGACGCGGTTGACGCCTGTGTGCAACGCGCGGCCGACGCCCTCGATGAACGTCTCGTCCTCGTCAATGGGCCGACGGGTCGCGCGGTCGCGGCGTCCAGCCGGGTCGAGGCGTGCGTCCAGCCCTGCCGCCGTGGGCGTCTCGAGGTTTTCGGCTGCGAGGTATGCGTTTCGAGCTTGGATCTCAGGCTCAGAGTTGACGCCGTGGTCACGCCGCGCGTTGAGCACGTCGAGGTACAGGCCGTCATTCTCGGATCCCGTCCCGACGCGCTCCACGTTGCCACGGAACGAGGCCTCGTCCAAGTGCCCGGCCTCGAGAGCGGCGTAGCTGTCGCCCACGGCGCGGTTCGCACGTCCTCCGGGTCCCGATGGCACAGGAGATGGCACAGTATCCGCCGGTGCCGCAGTCCCACCAACGCCCTCGAGCGCGCGTCGACGGCGGTCGCCCAAGTCTTGCGCAGGCGGACGCTCGGCGAGCGGCAGCAGCGGCCCCTGCCCCTTGACGGCGGGACCGGGTACGGGGTCGGCGCCGATGCCTTCGAGGGCAGCGCGGCGACGGTCAGCGAGCGAGAGGACTTCCACAGGGTCGGGGAGCTAGTAGCCGAGGGCGTCGTAGAGCGCGGCCTCGAGGAGATCACCACCAGGGCGTCCCTCGAACGAAGAGATCAGGGCCTCGAGAGCGGCGCGACGGTCGGCGCTGTTGGTCAGGCCCTTGATCCGGTCGGCCTCGCCCGTGATCTGGTCGCGGAGCCCACCGGACTCGAGCGCGCGAGCCACGGCGGCGCTGTCCTGGAACGACGTGATGCTGGCGCCGAACGGATTCGCCGGGTCGATGTCGAGGCCCAGCGCGGCAGCGGCGCGGTTGGGACGTGCGGCAATCATCGACGGCGCTGGCGGCAGGTCTGCGGTGGCGCGGGCTGAGGTCTGAGGCCGGACGGGAGCGGTCGGCCGCACGGCAGGCAGCGGCGGCGGCGTGGAGCCGGTCGACCGAGTACTGGACCCTCCCGACCCCGACGACCTACCACTGGAGCGCGTGCCGGTGCTGCGGCTGGATCCGCCGCTCGAGCGCGGCACGCCGATGCGCGCGTTCCGCTGCTCCCGTCCATCGACAAGAGAGCGCGTGCCACGACGGTCGAGGAGGAAGGCGTCCCGC
This sequence comes from Rubricoccaceae bacterium, assembly GCA_963832985.1. Lineage (GTDB taxonomy): Bacteria > Bacteroidota > Rhodothermia > Rhodothermales > Rubricoccaceae > Rubrivirga. Next base: position 360,462 of record CAWHWG010000006.1, on the reverse strand, counting down.
TCAGACTCCACGATCCGGCGGGCGTGGTCCTCCGACACGCCGGGGTTGAGCTCGAGGTAGGCCGCGACGGCCTCGGTTGTAAGGTCGGCCTCGACGTAATCGCCAAATCGTGCGGCCAGCGTCTCACGACGGCGCTCCTGCGCGTCGGCCTCGGCCTCGAGGCGGCGCCTCTCCTCCTGCTGCGCGTCTTGGCGTGCCCACTGCTCATCCTGCGCGGCCGCCCGGCGCTCGTCGAGCACGTCGCGGCGGCGGTAGCCCTCGGCTTGGTCCGCCTCGCCAATCTCGCGCTCGAGGTTGAACTCGTCCGTCCTGCGGAGGGCACTCGCGTAGGCGTCGGCGCGCTCCGCCATCTGCCGCTGCTGCTGCTCGGTGTACTGTGCCGCGCCGGCTGCGGCACCCTGCCCCACACCAAGCAGGACGCTGCCGAGGCCAGAGGACGGGCCGAGGATGGCGCCCGCCGCCGCTGGGATCGTGGACAGGAGCGCCGCGAGATCGCCCGTGCGCGAGCGTCGCCGCAGGTCGCTGTTGTCGGGTGCCTCTGGCCGCGCCATGCGGAAGCGAGGGACACCGGGCACAGCCTCAGGCTCGACCTCGATCATGTCCACTGCGCCTTCCATTGGCGCTTGGTTGACGGCCGCGAGCACGTTCTGGATGCCAGTGGGGACGACGGGATCCACGTCCGCCGGTCCGGCTACGGCAGGTCCGGTACCAAGCGCGTCGGCGAGCGGGTCGACCGGGGCGAAGTCCTCGGGGGCGAAGGTGAAGCGCCCTGGCCGTCGGGTGCCCTGACGTTTGTCTTGGGGACCGGTGCTGTCGGTGCGGGTGGTGAGGTCTGCGCGCATGGTAGAAACGAAAAAAGGGCAGCTCTCGAAGTGAGAGCCGCCCAGTGCGGGGGGCGCAGCGAATGCCGCGCGGTGATGCAATGTAGACCGAGACAGACGCCCAAGGGTCGGAAAACCGACGTGCATCAGTCAGGAAACGCCGATTCCCTCGTGGGCCGTCGCGGTGTTCATCGTTGTCGAGTCCGATGTCATGGCGGCATCGGGCGCCGTCCGGCCGAACACCAGAAGTCCCGCGTCCCTCGAATGGGGATTCGTTCGTCCCTCGTAGCCCGTGAGCCGGCGGAAGGTCTCGGCGTCGGGCTTCTCCCGCCGCGACGGCTCCACGAGCACGACGGGCAGTTGCAGCGCCTCGCACCGCTGAACGAGCAGGTCAATCTGAACGTCGATCTGGCCCACCGACCGCGCGGCACGATCCCGCGCTTCCCGCGGCAGGTGCCGATGTCTCTGGTACAGCGGTAAGCCTCTCGAGTCCTCGACGACTACGCCGACGACGGGCGTCGGGTCGAACTGTGCGAGCGCGTCGAGGACGGCGACGGCATCCCAGAAGGGCTTGCTCCCGAGGCGGGCGAACCGCTCGCGATGGGCGTCCCAGATGGCAACGCCGGTACTCTTGCCAGGGTCAAGGCCGATCCAAAGGGAGGCGGGGGCGGACGTGTAGCGGATGCGCGGCATGGTCAGGACGTGGTGAGGTGGTGGCGGGCGGCGAGGTCGCGGAGCTCGGCCGCGAGGAAGTCGGCGTGTTCGGCCGTCACGGCAACCTCGAAGAGCGCCCGAAGCCGGACCGCATCGACGCCGAGCGCGGAGGCGTGGCGCGCGGTCCACGACTCCATCCGGTTCAGGCGGAGCCGCGTATCTCTTGGGTTGTCGGAGACCTCTTGGGGTGTCGCTTCCATCAGAATGGAGGCTCCTCTCCCCACGACGCAGGAACGTCGAGGTCGGGCGGGGTTGTGAGGGTCGGCGGCTCGCTCGCGATCCCATCGCCGACGAATGGAGTAGGCGTAGGCCGCGGCACCTTCCGGTACATCTTCGTCCGCCCCTCCTTTCCGTCCTCGAGGACGAGCCCAGCGTCGCCTGCCCACTCCTTGACGCGCCGGTACGCAGTCGCTTGAGGCATCCCAGCCGCGACCAAGTCGGCCGTGCTGAATCGCTCGGGCACCGCGTCGAACGCCTCGCGGTCCTCGGCCTCCATCCGGTGCGCGCCACCGAGGCCGAGGTCGTCCCGCACGGCGTAGCGAGCGCCGTAGGTGCGAGCACGGCGGAGCGCGTTTTCGGCATACACCAGCGACAGCAAGAGGGCAGCCTCCGCGTCGTCGTCGCTGATCGTGAGCGATGGCGCGGCACGGAGGTCAACGCCCGCACCGAATGCGCGCCACACAGCGAGGACGACGGCGAGGCGGTAGCAGATCACTGGTCCCCGTTTGACGGTCGCAGCGAGACCGGGGTCGGCTGAGGATCCGCCTCCGAACACGCGATCAAACAGGTCCCCAAACGCTTCGTCCATTCGGTCCCACGCGTCACGCGGGAGGTCCACGTACAGCGGTGCCGTCTGCCCCTCGGCGTCGATGTCTCGGCCTGCGAGCGCGCGGTGGAGCCCCAGGGCATCTGTCGCGCGCGCGGCCGTCATGGCGTCGAACTCGATGTCCTCGGATACCTCACGTTGCGACTCGTAGCGGAGCGTCCCACCGAGCGCGTAGAAGATGAACCGAGAGAACAGTCCGTCCTCGACGCCGCCCTCGAACATCCGGTCCACTTGGTCGAGCGTGCCGGCCAGCAGCAGTGACAGCCGGGCCGCTGGTATCACGAGACGCCCGCCACCGCGGCGGTTCTCCGAGTGCCGTTCGTTGTGGAACGCCTTGCGGATGAGCGAGGAGTACCGGCCGTGCTCCTTGCCGTTGGCGTCGGTCAGCGTGTCGGCCTCGGTCGAGACGAGCGTGACGCCCTCGGCGTTGTAGTGGAGCCCGTCCACAAGGCCCGCCGATGTCGTGTCCTCGCCCACGAGCAGGTAGCGCAGCGGCGGCTCGGACCCGAGTGGGTCCGTCTCGTCCAGCAGACGGAGCTCGTCTTGGTCTGCCTTCTTCCGGCTCCGGCGGAGGCGGTCGCGGTCGTCCTTCTTTGCTAGCCATGCGTCGCGGGTCGCAGTCGATGCTGCTGTGAGCGCGTCGTCAATGCCGTGGAGCCACGCCCGCGCGAGCGTCACGACGCCCTTGCCGGACGCTGCGGGGCCGTACAAGAACCCCGATAAGTGAGGCGAGAGGTAGTGACGGCCGTACCGGAACCGGACGTGCGGGAGTGCACCGGAGAGGCATACGAGCACCGACGTCAGGAACGCGTCGCGCTCGGCCCACCGATCGAACCGTGACGTCGCATCGCCAAGCGCAGGCGGGAGCAAGGTGTAGACGCGCTCGGGTACGGTCGGACGCCTCGCACTGTCGGTGAGTGCGTGCGGGGCTATCTCCTCGGCTTCAACCTCTTGGCCGCGCTGCGGGAGCGCTCGCACCAGATCCTTGAGGCCGTCGGGTGTGCCGCCTGCATCCAACCAGTCGCTCACGTCGCCCTTCGTCGGCATGGCGCGTCCGTCTGGCAACGCCTCGAGGTTGAAGACACGGATCGACGTCGCGATGTCCTCGAGGGCGGTGCAGACCTGCCCCGCGTGCTCGCGTCCCTTGGGATCGTTGTCAGGGATCACGACGACGTGGGCGCCCTCGAGCGCCGCCGTGTGCTGCGGCCCCCACTTGCCCGCCCCGCCGTCGTTGCAGGTGGCGACCAAGTCGAGCGCGGCGAGGCGGTCGGCGTCCTTCTCGCCTTCGACCACGAACACGAGTCGGCCAGCGGCGACAGCCTCGAGGACGGAGGGAAGCCGGTAGAGAGGCCGCTCGACACCGCGGAGGTTATAGACCCAGCGACCACCGTCGCGGCGACGCTGCGTGAACGACTTCGCGCGACCATGAGCCGGGTGGTCAGGCTTCGGCTCGCGTCTCAGCTTCTCGAACAGGGTCGATCCGTCAGCGTCGGCGTAGACGTAGGTCGCCGTCGTGACCGAGCCGTCGCTCTTTGGATCCCATGGCGGCGCCGGTGCTTGCGCGTTGTCGTCGCGCACGTAGAAGTCAGCGGCCTCGAGGTCGAGCGCTTGTGCGACCGCGTCGAAAGAGCAGCCGCGCTGGCAGTGGACGAGCGTCCTCCCGTCATCGCCCTGGGAGAGCGTGAAGCTCGGTGTCTTGTCGTCGTGGGCCGGGCAAAGGGCCTCGTGGCCGTCGCCGGACCGCCGTGGGGCGAATCCGGTGACGACCTCGAGGCGGGCCAGGATCTCGGAGTAGGTCACGCGATCCACCCCCGCCGTTCAGCGTCGCGTGCGGCCTCGACAGCCGCCTGGTGAGCTTTGGCTGCTAGCGCGCGGTCAGTGAACCGGACCGCCGATTCCCCGCGCTGCATCGGGCCCACGACCCGACCGCCTCTCACGAGACAGGAGATCACGAGGCCTGAGAGCAGGACGTCGACGGTCGCCACTCGGGCCGGTCCCATGCGCCACGATCCTGTGACGATGGCGGAGACGAGGGGCGCCTCCTCACGGCGGAGGAGGGCTGGGGGGCCGAAGAGGTCGGCCCGGCTGCTGTATGTCGCACTCATGCCGCCAAGGCCCACGCCGTGCTACGCCGCGTGCGGCGGGTGGACGTGGCGCGGCAGCCGAGCCACTGCTCGAGGTCGCGTTCGGTAGCGCAGAGGCGCGAGAGGTCGGCGACTGCGCAGGCGTGCGCAAGGTGGCCGTTGAAGCCCTCGGATGTGATCACGAGGACTACGGTGACGGGGTCTTCGTTTGAACCCCTACGGCATGGAGCCGTATGTTTGCTGAGCATCCTGATAGTTGGATGATGGCAGTTCGCGCCGCGAAGCTTTGAGCCTGCCGATTAAAAAGGAGACTGAGCCCCGTACCGGATCGCCGCCCGGTATGGGGCTCAGTCGTTCATGCGGACGTTGTGGCTTTGATATCCACACGTCCAGCGTCGAGCCACGCGAATAAGTCGGTGGCGGGGTAGAGCACGATCCGGCCGTGCTTGACGAACGGAAGCCGCCGCTTCTCGCGGAGATATCGGAGCTGGCGCTTGCTGAGTCCGGTCTCGCGCATCGTCTCCTCCTCCGACAGGTACCGCCCGAGTTGGAGACGGCGGACCGCCTCCGTCAGAGCTGGCACGAGGTCCGGCCCCAGGGTCTTGCCCATCTCGCGAGCAACGTCGCCGACGGACGCGGGAAAGAGAGCAATCGGGGCTTGGACCTCCATAATCAGCGGTTTTTGGCTTGTCCTGGCAACCTAGAGATTTGGCTGTGATGTCGGCAAGCCCCACCCGCCACAGTGGATCTCAGTCTGGAACAGGCCCTTTGCCCCCATTAGCGCAGTAAATACCCCGAATAGGATTCATAATACCCCGAACAGTGCAGTAAATGTCCCGGTCGTGCTCGCAAGTGCCCCGCCTCCCCTTTGTGAAATCGTGTCGTCCAGTGCGGATTATTTGCCGCGACGCTTCGACGGTGCCCTGACAGCTCCTACCCGTGTTGCGAACGGGGACGCCTGCCAACATTTGTGGTCCGGCCAGCGTGCCGCCTTGAGTTTGTCCCGGAGCGACCGCTCGGATAAACCGAACTCCTCCTCGAGGTCGGCGATGAGCGTCGTCGGGTATCTCCGGCTCGACCTCGCGCCGCTGTCAGGCCTCCGTCCTGCGAAGGTGTACCGCTCTGAGTCCTCTGCTACGAGCCTGTCTGCGAACTTGGCAACGTCAGTGGGCAACGTGCCGCTTGTTGGACCGGGTGCGCTCACTCCGTCCTTGACGATGGCTCGTATCGCAGGCCGCTTCGAAATACCGGGGTGGTACTTGTGCCGCTCGGACTCAGCAATACTGTACCCGGCGTCGAGGTCGGCAGCGGCGCCCGCACTACGAGTCTCCGGCTGTATTCCTTGGAGGTCGTGGTTCTCGTAGTAGTCGACGTAAGCGAGCGCCTTCCAGTAGACGTACACCGCCCGTGATGCTTCGTCTGTAGGCCAGTCCGGCCGAGCGAAGACCGTCCTTCGGGCCTCAGACGCCTCCTGTGCGAGCCCCGCACCACCGCGCTCGTCCAGGACCCGGCGGGCTCGCTCGATTGAGGCGAGCGCCGCCCCTGCAACCGGGCCGACGTCCGTGAGGGGGCCGAGCGCCTCTGCGAACTGGCCGAGCCACGCCATCATCTCATCCCTCTGGCGAGGGGTGAGGTCGGCGAAGTAAACGGGTTTCTCTGATGTCACTCGGTGCCCCATAGCCCGTCGGTCAGGTTGTCGACCGCGTCGCGATCGAAGCTCGAGAGGTACCGCTCGGTGGTTGCCAAGTCAGCGTGTCCGAGCGCCTTCGAGACTGCGTACACATCTCCCGTTCGGCGCGCGAAGTCGGCGAAGCTGTGGCGGGCCGTGTGGCTGCTAAGGCCGGCGGGCTCGAGCTCGGCCAGGACTGCGAGTTCCTTCAGGAGCCGGTTCACCACGGACGATGCCGAGTTGATCCGGCGGTGGAGCCCGTCGCGGTCGCCGTCGTCGCCGGGCTTTAAGAGTGGGAGGAGGAAGCGACCGAATCGCCTCGTGGCCGCGGCGTCGCGGGACGAGACTGCGGAGACGAGACGGTCGACTAACACGCGCGCGGGCGGCGGGATGGCAACCGAGTGGGCTGCCTGCTTCGTCTTGTCCGTCTTGCGCATGACGTACGTGAACCGACCGTCTGCGACCGTCTCCGGCGTGAACCGTAGGGCGTCGCCGACGCGCGCGCCGTGGGCATAGAACTGGACGGCGAACAGGTCGCGGACTGCGGCCAGTCGCGAGCCGTCCGGCACGCCGTCGTCAGGACCGAGCCCGATCAGCTTGTCGACGTGGTCGAGCGAAAGGCGGCGGCGGCTGACCGTGGCGCCCTTGGGCAGCTTGAACCGGGCGAACGGGTCGGCCGATGTTTCGAGCTCGCCCTCGTGGATCGCGAGCCGGCAGATCCGGCGGAGCCGCTTGAACTCGTTGACGACGGTGTTCGGGGCGTTCTTCTTCTCGACGCGCAGGAACGTGTCGAACGATGACAGCGCGCCGGGCGAGAGGTCGGCCCAGGTGAGCGGCCAGCCGAGCGAGGCGGACAGCTTGGCTTTCAGCGTCTCGTACTTCTTGCGGTCCCACGTCCGGTCGGCGTCGCGGAGCCGGCCGATGTAGCGGTCGAGGAATCCCGACAGCGAGCCGCCGCCCTGCCCCGCGAGCGCGGCGACGACGGCCTCAGCATCGGGTGCTGTCAGCGCAGCCGTCCGGGCTTGCGCCACTAGATCGTCCAGCTTCGCGTTGTAGGCGTCGGCCAGGTCGTGGGAGGCGCGGACCTGCTTCCGCCGGTCGTTCCAGTCCTTCGGCTTCACGGCGACGCCGGTACCCGTGTAGAACCTCGAGCGGCGGGCGTGGGTGATGCGGACCCAGACGGGAGCCTCGCCCGACGTGCGGGCCTTCGATGTCCGATGGACGAGGGCGACGGAGGGGACGGCCACGTTCTCGTTCTCAGGTGGCCGGGCTCTCTCTCAGGACACACACACTACTACTACGTCTCTCTCTCATTATCACCATTCTCAGATTCTCACCCACGCGCGCACACGCCCGCGCGCGCGCGAGGCAGAGAAGGCGGGGGGCAGTTGAGAGCGAGAGCGACGGTGCCACAGCGACGGGTACAACTGAGGTACAACGATCCTTGTCAGGGAGCGCTATTCGAGTGACAGGACATAGCGCGGATGCCGCAATAAACGAAGAACAGGGCGCCTAGTGGCGCGAGTCGCGACAAGACGCGACAATCGTCGTGGGCCCGGCAGGACTCGATCTATTGCTGCTCAGTGCAAGCTCAAATCGCACTGGGCTACCAATTCGGTGATTACGGATCGAATGGGGCGTCTTTGCAAGGCCGAGTTGCAATCAGAAACGTAGATTGTTGGACCCATGTTAGACCTGGGTCCAACACAAGCACGCATGCCCAACGTCACCGCAGCCCTCTACCTGAAGGCCTCGAAGACCAAGTCCGACGGCACCGCCCCTGTCTACGTTCGCGTCACGGCCAACCGGAAGTCGACCCTCGTTTCGACCGGTATCTACGTCGAGCCACGTCACTGGAACAAGGCCCGTGGACGAGTCCGCGCCGGCCACGAACTCGCTGACGCCTACAACGCTCAACTTGCCTCCGACCTCAACAGCGCGCGCGAGGCGACGCTCTCGGCTACGTCGGCCGTCGCGGTCAAAGCCGCGCTCGACGGGCCAGGCGGCTCGCTCACGGCATTCTTCGAGCAGTTCATCGACAGGCTTCGCGCCAAAGGGGACACGACGCACTGGGATGTCAAGAAGTACACCACGACACTCGCCAAGCTCCGTGGTGCGTTGGGCAACGAACTCGCATGGTCCGAGGTAGACCGGGACGCCCTCGACACGTTCGAGCGCTACTGCCGTGAGACCAAGCGGAACGCGCCGAATACAGTCCACAAGGAGCTTGTCCGGCTCCGGACCGTGTTTAATGCCGCGCTCCGTGACGGTGCGCTCTCGGCAGCAGATAACCCGTTTGTGACGTACACGATGCCGCGTAAGGAGCGCGTCGAGAGGCGGAAGCTCCCTCTTGAGGACGTCCAGAAGCTTGCCGCGCTCGGTCCCGACGATGGAGTAGCCGACGGTTCGTTCGAGGCCTGGACTCGCGACGTGTTCGTGTTCGCGTTCTACGCGAGTGGGATGCGGTTCGGTGACGTCTGCTGTTTGAAGGCGACTGACATCAGAGACGGCCGTCTCTCGTACCGGACGATGAAGAACGCGAAACCGCTCTCTGTTCCGCTTCCCGAGCCAGCCATCGAGATCGCCAATCGCTACGTGGAGACGGCCCCGACACGAGGAGGCTTCCTGTTTCCGCTGCTTCGCGCAGGCGACGACCGCAATGGCATCCACCTACGCAAGCGGATCTCGAGTCGAAATGTCCAGGTCAACGCCGCCCTCAAGCGCTTGGCTGAGAAGGCTGACCTAGAGCCCGACGGCCTCACGGCGCACGTGGCGCGCCACAGCTTCGCCGACCACGCAAGAACGGCAAGCGGTAACCTGTACGCGATCAGCAAGGCCCTCGGCCACAGCGACTTGGCGACGACCGAGATATACCTCAAGGGGTTCGACCGCGACGCAACGGACCAGTTGGCCGCCGACTTATGGAACTGAGGCCAGAGCTTCTCACCGAAGCCGCCCGTGAGGCAGCGATGGGAATGGTTCAGCCGCGACGGTTCGCGGCCGAACTGCCTGCTCGTCTGTGGCCAGAATTCGGAGAAGAGATTGGCGACGGCAACGGCTTCGTGGCAGACTTCGCAGAATGGAACGAGCGCCGCCGCTCGGTCCAGGACGAACACGCCAAGCCCATCTGGGACCAGACTGTTGACCAACTTGGCCGTCGCAATGGGTACGATGAAATGTCGAGGGCCCTGGCTCGCCTCGAACGGTTCATTGCCCGAGTCGAGGAGAAAGCCAAATCGCTTCGCAACGCGGTCGTGGTCCTACAGTACGCGGCCGAGGTTCTCAAAATCGAGAAGGAGCGGGCTGGGGCTGAGACGGCTGTTGGAGAGTGGCTCGACGACGACGGCTTTCGATTGGAGAGGTTGTGGTGGAAGTGGTGGCCGAACGATGGATCCCGACTGCTCCTCGTACCGGAGCTCTATGCGCTGGTCGGTCAGATGCAGCCAAGCTTGAAAGTGGAGGACGAGGAGACGTGGGGCCAAGTCGTCGACCGAGTCGAGGCTAACCTTCACGAGGCGACCGACCGCCTCGAACCGTACGCTGTCCTCGAAAGCGCGCTCGAGTTTCAGACAGCGATCATTCGTGAGGCTATCACGTCCTATGCAGTCACAGGCTCTCTGCCAGCGTACCCCGAGTCGTTCGCAGGGTGTGACGATGTCCTATTTCCAAATGACTTACCTGGCGCTCTGGCGACACCGCACGCGAACAAGGTCCTGTTCGTGGAGGCCGCCCACGCAGTGATTCAAGAGAACGTCCCTGGCAGAGGAAAGGATGAGTTGCTCCGAGCGACCGCAGAGCGATGTGGTTGGAAACGGGACTTCGCGCGCGTAATCGGCGTGGCTATCGGGGCATATCGGCCCCAGGTCGGCCGTGGGCGGCCGATAGAAGCGCAGGAAAACGCAGATAGGGACCAGTTCGTGGCCGTAGTCGGCGACTACCACGGAAAGCTCTACCCCCCATCTCCTGGCCAGATAGACGACGACGCGCTTTAGTCCGATAGAAGTTCGGGGGACTAACCGCCTCCCGCTGAGCTCTTCCTTGCAGGTGTCAATCCCACCCGACACCGCATGGATTCGCTCGAACACTTCGTCAACGCTCTCGTCGTCTCGGCCGTCCGGGACGCCGTCGGTCCCGCCGTAGAGACAGCGCTTACGGCTGCACTCCCGGACATCGTCCGTCGAGCCGCGCTGCCTGTTTACCTGACCCGTGCCGAGGTCTGCGACCTGACCGGCTGGAGCCCACGGCACCTCTCGTACCTCCAGGCCCAGCGCCGAATCCCGTATTTCAAACGCGGCCGCACCGTCGTGTTCAAGACGGCTGACATCGAAGCGTACCTCGATGCCGGTCGCATCGAGGCGTTTGTCAACGAGGCCCGTGACGGCGCTCACATCGCGTAGATCGATGCTGATAACAAGTCGAACCACGGACCCCATCTCGCACAGCACAGATGCGACGCAGACCGAGCCTGGTGATACAGAGGCCAATGGCTTAGAGGCTGTTGCCCTTGAGCCAGTAGTCACAGAGTCTGATGGTGTAGAGCGCGTCGCCGCAGGAGATGCTGGCACAGAGGCCGTTGACCATATGGCTCGTGGCTTCGTCTTCCCAGACAAGGTCAAGATCCGGCCTTCAGAGCCGATTGCAACGGACATCCTTACAGGCTTTCGTGCCTACAAGGTCGACATCGATGGCGACGGTGTCGTGGTGAGAGAGCACGCCTACGATCAAAACCTCTACGTCGGTAACAACTACGGCGGAGACAGTGGACCGCGATCTCTCATCTCTGGCAGCCTTCGTAACTGGGCCGACGCCGTTGATCTGATCGGGACGGACCAACCGTTTGGTTCAATCGAGGTTGGCGTAGTGCTCAACGCGCTAGCCGTCCGCTACGGCCTGTCCAACGCTGCTGTTCGTTCAGCTTGGCTCTCGTTCGTCGAGGTGGCGTGTGACCTCAATGTCCCGCGGTCTGTTGCGGAGTACGCCCGCTCGTTTGGCGACATGAGTCGTGCGACGACACATCGGTCTGGCGACACGACCGTGCGATACGAGACGTCAAAGTGGGGTCTCACTGCCTACGAGAAGGGAAGTCACCTTCTTCGGATCGAGGTCCGCGTCAAGAGCCCTGCCACCGTGTTCGGCAGCCGTCTCCGCGCCGATGACCTTGCCGATTCGGCGTTTCGCGACGACCTCATTCGTCTCTGGGTCGACAAGGCTCGCTCGATTCCTGTCGCCCGGTCTCTTCGTGATGATCGTCGAGGTCTTACCGCCAGTCAGCTTGTGCGGCGATATGCGCTTCAGGCAATGGCCGACGACGGTGGCCTCGATGCCGTGATCGCCGAGGTCCGAGCCGACCGTGACTCTGGGATCATCAGCACTCCCCAGATGAACTCCCGCATCCGCGACCTGCGTGCTCTCGGGAGAGATACCGATCTGACGGTCGAGGCGGACCTCAGCGCCGAGCTCACGGCTGCCATCGACGAGGTCGAGGCCGGGCTCCCGGACGCCGTCCCTAACGCTGTTATCGCCTAACCCGATGACGTCAACAACCCACCCGATAGCCTCGAGGCCACGAGGACCGCCAGCTGCCGCGCAGGACTCAGCTCAGCAACGGCGGCTCAAGCCGTCAACCACATCCCCCAGATTTACAAAGCTATGGCCGTCACGTTTCCCAGCCATCCTCGAGTCGCACCTGATCGCCCCGCAAATGGGCGCTCCAAGTCTGACGCTCGTTCCTATTACGCCGTCCGCGTCGGGCGCATCCCCGGCATCTACCGCACCTGGGCCGAGGCTGATGCCCAAGTCAAGGGCCACCCCGGCAACCGTCACAAGCGGTTCAACACGCGTGAGGAGGCGAATGCCTTCATGCACGCCACCATCAACCAGTAACGGAGACCTCTCCATTCACGACGCCTTCGCCTTCCTGCGTGGGCACCTCTAACACTCTACTACGACCACACCCCATGAGCCTTCCCAACAACCCAATCAACAAGGCGGCACTCGCTGCCAACCCACCCACCATCGGCGGCGACGGTGCTGAACACGTGTTCAGCGCCGAGCCTCCTGATCTCGAGGCATTGCCGGTAGCGAACGCAGAGCCAGTCCGCGATCTACTTGCCAAACGAGAACCGGACCTAGCCGAGCTCGAGGAGACCATCCGCCAGTACGAACGGTCTAGCATCGAAGCCGGTCGTGCTCTTCTGGAGATCCGCGACCGCAGGCTTTTCGCCAGCAACTACGAGTCTTTCGAACACTACGTCAGTGCTACGTGCCGGTTCGATATGCGCCGAGCAAAGCAGCTCATTGACGGCGTGGATGTCGTTGACACGCTCCACGAACGGCGTGTCACGCAACTACCAGTAAATGAGGCTCAGGCGCGGCCACTCGTTCCACTTGACGACGAAGAGCGCGTCGCGGCTTGGCAGAAGGTCCTCGAGGAGCACAGCCCTACCGCTTCGAAGAAAACCGTCGAGGCGGTCGTCGCAGCCACACTTGGAGAGAGCACAGCCAGTCGTGTCCGAAACCCGATGGCGGGCTGGGAGAGTAGCGCGATTCTTGCGCTGTCGGCCGTGCCTAAGAAGCACCGAAAGCCTCTGGCGGCAACTGTTGTCGCAGCTGGGTACGCGTCAGAGGACGTGACCCCCGAGATCGTGAGAGAGAAGGCGGAAGAGTACACCGTAGCCATTCTCGAGGACGGTGCTGAGCCACCAGACGTAGCTACGGTGCTCGAGGAGTTCGCGCCAAGGGACGAGAGTTCTACAGACGAGCGTCCGTCAGTCATTGACCTTGAGGCTGCAGCGGATACACCAGGCACGATGGCCGAGGCACAAACACAGATTCACCCACCGAAGCGAAAGTCACACAGCTTGTTTTTGGGAGCCGCAGAGGCGCGTCCTCTCTTGGTCGCACTACCTACAGGGATCGTGCCTGGTCAACTGCTGGAAGCCGTCCCAGAGCACATCCGTCGTGACGGAGCATCTCAGGTCGTCGTCGAGGTCGGCGAACTCGAACGGGCGGGTGGTCCTGTCCGCGGCGGCATACTGATGATGGAGGAGATCCTCGCGTTCCTGGTCGCGAACAACATCCAGAAGGAGCTTCAACCGACGACCGAGAGCGTCGATTGGGCGAGATACACGTCAAACATGATTACCGGATGCTGGCACGGGTGCCAGGATGTGTTCTGCTACGCGGCGGGGATTGCCTATCGAATGTTCGCGCAAGGCTTCCTGCCGACGCTGTACCCGGCTCGTCTTCAGCACTTCGCCAACACGCGGCTGCCGGATGTCACGGGACTTGAGACCAGCCAGGCATGGAAGGAGCGATCCGTGTTCATGGTCTCGATGGGCGAGATCCTCGCAACCTGGATCCCAGACTGGTACGTCGAACTCGTCCTCGAGGAGGTCCGACAGCATCCAGGGTGGTTCTGCTTCTTCCTGACCAAGGATCCGAGTCGACTCCGCAACTTCAGCTTCCCGCCGAACTGCGCCGTAGGGATCACGCTGACAGGAGACGAGCCACACGGGACAGGCCAGTACACGCAAGAGCAGCGGGAACGAGACTACGTAAGGAAGGCGGCACAGCTAGGCCAGGCAGAAGGGATGGCGTTCAAGTGGATCTCGGCCGAGCCACTACGAGGAGACGTAGGAGACCTATCGCAGTTCTTCGACGCAGGCGTCAAGATGGTCGCTGTAGGAGGCCAGACCAGATCGTACCTGCCAGCGAGACAACCAGGAGAAAGCCCTGTAATTGTACCGGGTCTTCAGCCAGAGCTCGTCTGGGTGGACTCGATCCGCGCGCAGTGCCGAGCAGCAGGAGTCTCGCTGTTTGAGAAAGAGAACCTCACTGTCCGACCGAAGGAGATCCCATTCCCAGAAGGACGACCCGATGAAGCCAGGGCAGAAGACACAGGCACAGAAGGCCAAGAAGCTGCAGAGCCTGAGAGCCCAGAGGGAGAAGGAGGACAGGAAGCATGAGCCGCCCACCAGGAAGCAAGCCACATCAAGACACGGAGATCCAAACAGAAGCACAACAGAAGCTTGGGACCCTAGGTCACCATCGCATACTAGACCGTATGAGCGAAACCGACGATACAGAGCCCGACGTGCCCATTCCAGCACCTGAAGTAGCTGCGGACGAACGGACAGAACGGAATCACCAAACGACGCCTGGGAACCGACCAGCCGGACGCCGACGACGACAGCACGGTCGCTACCCGCCGCGCACTGACGTGACGGCGAGACAGCGGCGGTTCCTCGTCAGGCTCTTCGACGGCGTCTACGGCGAAGGGCGGTGGCCACCAGCTACGCTCGCGTTCTACACCCACGTGCTTCAGAGCCTCTGCGCGCCCGGTCCCCAGAGCGACCGACAGAGCGTTCCTGTCCCGTCGGAGTACGCCCGTAACACTTGGCAAGTGCGCCACATGGGCCGCATGTGCGATCCTCTCGTCGAGGCCGAACTGCTCTCGTTCACGCCGAGGCGACGCAATCGGTGCCGAGAGTACGCGGTCCCAGGCCACGTCCTCGACGCCTTCGTAGCTGCGGCGCTCGAGGATGTGCGCCGTGCCGACGACCGTCTCCCTATCGTCGGGGTTATCAATGGGCACCGCGCCCGCATGGCTCGGTCATCGACGCCGGGCGTCCGCGCCGACGAGATGCCGAGTCTCGCGAAGCAGGCGGCCGATGCGATCTACGAGGCCCAGTGCCCGTTCGACTTCGGGGCTGCCCGCGACTATCTGGCTGAGCTCGAGGAGGCGCTGGCCGCTGCGGGTGACATCGAGCATCAGGTCGTGTCCGCGAGAGCCCGGCTCGCGCAGACCGTCTTCTGCATCAAGCAGGCGCTTCTTTCTGCCGATGTCGACGGCGACAAGGCGGTCTACCGACCGACGTTCAATTCGACGTACACAGGCAGGCTCACCGAGATCGGCGGATTCCAGTCGGCACCGCGCGCGCTCAAGCGCCGCGTCTGGGAGCCGCTCGAGCACTCGCACGGCCTGGTGAACTACGACCTCAAGTCGTCGCAGCCGAATGCGCTCGTCCAGCTCTTCCGCGCGGCCGATGCCGACCCGGCGTTCCTCCATCGCTACATCGAGTCCGACCGGACCGATCTCGCATTCGAGGCGCTCGGGAGTCGTGACGCCGAGATCGTGGATCTCTACAAGACGTGTGTGATCGCGCTGTTCATGGGTGCTCAGCTTCCGTCGCCATACGCCTTCCGTGGTCTCGTGCCCGTCGAGTTCGCCAACCTTCAAGACGACGTAGAGCGCAGACGGATGCAGAGAACGCCGGACATCGCCAGGTCGATCTGGGGCGTCTATGGGACCGCCGAGCACGGCGACCCGTGGGACGCCGTGGGGCAGGCGCTAGCAGGGTTCCGAGACCATGTCGCTGCGTTCGACCGCGAGCGAAAGGTGTGGCTCCGGTACATCGCCGGGCCGTACCTCGAGGCGCACGCGACGATTGGCCGGGCTGGACGCGTCATCTCGAACGCGGTCGGCGGCGTGCTCCGCCTGAAGGGGCTCTCAGCGTCCAAGACTCGTCGGAAGCTTGCCGCTCACCTGCTCCAGGGCCTCGAGGCCGAGTTCATCCACCGTCTGACACTGCTCGGGCCGGAGTACGAGTTCGTCGCGGTCTCGAACCAGCACGACGGCCTCGTGACTCAGGGCGTCGTGCCGCCAGAGGCCGTCGAACAGGCTCGCGCCGAGAGCGAGATCGAGGTGGCCGACCTTGTCGTCAAGCCGTACGAGTGAGATCTCTGCGGACCGACGGAGCTCACTCGAGATGGACCTTGAGTCTCCCGTCTGCGCAGGAAGAGGACCTCAGTTCTCCTGTATGTGGTACTTCCAGACGATGTCGCGGTTGAGCACCGCGTCTCGGTGCTCCCTTGCGCTCGTGAACACACCGCCAGCCCAGGGGTCGCAGATGACGGCATCGGGGCTCCAATGCGACCAAATGCTCGGTAGTCCGTCCCCCCGAGCGATCACGACGAACGAGTGCACTTGGGACTGAATGAGAGCTCGGCCGTTGGCGGGGTGGTTGGGAACGAGCGTCTTGGGCTCGGCAGCGATGACTTCCACTTGGACACCCGGCAGACGATCCTTAAGGTCGAGGTAGGCGAGCCGGGACTGTTCACGGCAGTTTCCGGCACCGTAGTGGACGCCGGAGTAGGCGATGTCTTCGGCGGTGTCCCCGTGTCTGGTGGCCATCCTCCTCGCAGACGAGACCATTTCGTCGGCGTAGCGTTGACGGTCTTCGCCCACGGGTCGACGGTTGGTCGCGATAGGAATTGCAGCCTTGACGAGACGGACGGCCTCCCTGGCTGAGGCAACGTAGAACAAGTTCGGCATGGAGCTCTCAGGTGAGTCTTCGTGCAGAGCACGATAAGGCATATGGGGTCGACGACAATCAGTCATCAACCGATGTGAACGGTTCTCAGCTCTTCCCAGCGTGTCGTGTACCGCGGGCTCATCCGCTCCCGCCGCATCTCCCACGTCGGTGCGCCGTCGCTTCCGTCCCGCGTCCGTCTGAGCGTCGACGGGCATCCCTGCGACGCCACTACGACCGCCCGCTTTCCGAATCGGCTGTTCGCCGCATCCAGCGCCGCCATGAGTGCCTCTTGCCGCACACGGTCCGCTGTCGTCTGCACCTGACCAATCGGAAACAGTCCTCGTTGCTCCGTCCCTGCCGGCCGGATCTCGGACAGCGTCACGCCAGCCTTCCGGTACCGGTACGGCCGTCCTCGAGGGCACGCCTGGACAAACCCTCGGGATAGGCATCGTCGGGCTGCTGCGACCAGCGCCGTGGTGTCGGATGTCGACTCGCTCAGCATCTCACCCTGTGCCGCCGACCGATGAGGTCCGTTGCCGTAGCTCTTGGTCGAGATGAACGCCTCGATGTGACCGGCCACCAGCCCCTCGCGGCGCAGCTTCTCTGCTGCTCGCGCTGCGTGCGTGGCTACGGCGTGTGACAAGGGAGTGAGGCTCGAGACCGGCTCGCCGAAGCTCCGCGACTTCACCAGCGTCTTGCGCACCGGCGCGTCCTCGAGGGCGAGACAGGCCACACCTCCGAGCTCCATCGCTGTACGGGCCAGCACGACGTTGAACCGCTGCCGGACCACGGCACTCGGCAGACGAGCCAGATCCGCGGCCGTCGTTGCCCCTAGGGCCTCCAGCTTCTTCGACCACCGGCGGCCGACGCCCCACACGTCGCCGACGGCCATCGACTCGAGCCACGCCTCACGCTCCGGGTGGCCCCACAGGCAGACGCACGGCTCACCTCCGGCCTTCAGCTTCACCTTCGCCCACTCGCTCGCTGCCTTTGCTAGCGTCTTGGTCTCGGCCCACGACACACGCACCGGGATGCCCGTCCAGCGAAGCACGCGGGCTCGGATCTCGCGCGCCCGACGCTCCATCTCGGTGCAGACCTCGAGCGGTGTCCCGTCTGGTGTCGGCACGCTGAGGAATGCCTCGTCGACCGAGTACACCTCGATGTCAGGCGTCACCGTCTCCAACGTGGCCATTACCCGGCGAGACATGTCACCATAGAGCCCGTAGTTGGACGAAAACACTTGGACGCCCGCCGTCGCGAGCTCATCCTTGACCTTGAAGAACGGAGCACCCATCGGAATGCCCAAGTCCTTGACCTCCTGGCTGCGCGCGATCACGCACCCGTCGTTGTTCGAGAGCACGGCCACCGGCACGCCCTCGAGGCTGGGATCAAAGACGCGCTCGCAGGAGCAGTAGAAGGCCGAGCAGTCGACGAGCGCGAACAGACGCCGGGGCCGTTCCTCCGTCGTCGAGGGCGGATCGGTCTCGCTGGGCCGTCTCACGTCGTCCACCGTGGCCCCTGGCGCGCGTTGTGCAGCACGTACGTCACCACGCCCCAGATCACCAGCTCCTGGCCCTCCATGAAGCTCGATGGGCGGATAGCTCGGGTTCGCGGCCAGCAGCGTCGTCCGCCCACCTCGACGCGAGAACCGCTTGACGGTCAACTCGCCGTCCACCGACGCCACCACCACGTCACCGTGCGACGGCTCGATGGCTCGGTCCACAAGCAGCAGGTCGCCGCTGAGGATGCTCGCGCCGACCATCGACTCGCCTTCAGCCCTCATCCAGTAGCACGACGGCGACAGCGCGTTCGTGAGCTCGTGCATGTCGAGGTGGCCCTCGACGTAGTCGTCGGCAGGGGAGGGGAAGCCGGCCGAGACGCGGGAGAGCACCAGCGGAAGCTCGGGACCAGGCTCGACGTCGCTGGCCGAGACGTAGGCTGTGATGACGAGCGCGCCGGGCTCGAGCGGCAGCCTCGAGGCTCCGTCACCAGCGTGAGTGTCGAACGAGAAGGGCACGAGCGGAGAGGGGGAACGAGCCAACGAAAACCTCTTCCCTGTGCCACACTGTGTGTCATGGCCTCTGACAGGCCCTGGATGCTCGTCTACGCTTCGCCAGCATTTGTCCGACCGAGATGAGGCAAACAGATGCCAAGGCCAGAGAGAGCCTCTGAGAGCTGGACACATGACGATTACATCATCCGCTTCGAGGAAGCGTACCCTTCGGCCTTCTCGATCTCGACTCCGCAGATGTCCCGCACGCTACTCCTCCTGCTTGTCCTCTGGCCACTCGCGGCAGCGGCCCAACTCACCCCAGGTGACATCGCGCTCGTGGGGTTCAGGGCGGACAACCCCGACGAGTTCGCCTTCGTCGCGTTGGTACCCGTCGCCGGTGGGACGCAGATCTCGTTCACCGACAATGGGTGGCAGGCGTCGGACTCGTTCCGGGCCAACGAGGGCACGTTCGTGTACACGGCTCCGTCCACGGGTCTCGCACCCGGAGTCGTTGTGGTCGTGACGGAGCCGGCCGGTCCGGCGTTCGCGGCATCGGGCGACCAGATCCTCGCCTACACAGGCTCCGATGCTGCGCCCTCGTTCGTCTACGCGCTCAACGTCGAGGGCGACGCCGAGTGGCAGCCCGACGCCATCAGCTCCAACACGTCCGCCCTGCCGACGGGACTCGCCAACGGCACGACCGCCGTCGCGGTGGCCGAGCTCGACAACGTGGCCTACACCGGTCCCACGAGCGGCACCAAGGCCGAACTCCTCACCGCCATCGGCACCCCGTCGAACTGGACCGGCTCCGACGAAGACCGTCCGCCGTTCCCTGCCTCGTTCACGGTGACCGGCGACGGCGGCAACCTCGCTCCCTCGTTCACAGCCGTCCTCACCGACCGCGACGTGGTGGCTGACATCGCGTTCACGTTCGACTACGACGCGGCGGACGCCGATGGTGACGCACTCACGTTCGCCCTCGAGGACGGTCCTGCTGGAGCCTTGATCGCTCCCTCTACGGGCATCCTCACCTGGACGCCGTCTCAGGCACAGGCGAACCAGTCGTTCGAGGTCGTGGTCTCGGTCACCGATGGCCAAGCAACAGCGACAACAACGGCCGCACTCGCGGTTCTCGCCGAGGCGCCTGAACAGGGGCCGTCCTTCGTCAGCCCGACGTACGGGGCAGTCTTGGGCGTTGGGGAGACGCTCTTGCTTGATTACGATGCTGTTGACCCTGAAGGCGGGCCGGTCAGGTACGTAATTGCTTCAGGGCCACCCGGCGTGCCCGCCCCCTCGGTCAACGCTACGACCGGCGTCCTGACATGGACGGCCCCGGCCGAGCCTTCGGTCTACACCTTTGTCGTTGGGGTCACTGACCAGAGCGGGGCCTCGGCACAGGTCGAACTGTTCATCGCCGTCCAGGACACACTCTTCCCAGACCTCACAGGTGAGCCCCTTCGGGCCGCTGTACGCGGTGCCTACCCGGCGTCGACGCTCGGGTACGGTCCGGCGAGAGACACTCTCTACGCCCGCGTGTCGTCGTTCCCAGGCGACCAGCTCTGCGGCGTCTACACCGGCTACTGCATCACGCTCGAGGCTGGAAGAGATGCCTCGACGGACGCCTTCAACAAGGGCATCAACGCCGAGCACACCTGGCCCCAGTCGCAAGGCGCCGCCGACGAGCCGCAGCGGAGCGACATGCACATCCTGTATCCGGCCCGTGACAACGTCAACTCGTCGAGAGGCAACAGCCCGTACGGTGAGGTCGACGACGTCCAGACGGAGACGTGGTACCGAGGCGCCGAGTCGCAGACGACACCCCCACCGTTGGCTGAGCGTGACGAGTGGAGCGAGCGTGGCCCGGTCGACTTCGAGCCACGCGAGGCCGTCAAGGGTGACGTAGCTCGGGCGGTGCTCTACTTCGCCACGATCTACCAGACAGCGGCCAACGCCAGCTTCCTCGCCGAGAACATCGAGGCTGTGCTGACCTGGAATGGGTCGGACCCTGCCGGACCCGAGGAGGCTGTCCGGTCCGGCCTCATCGAGCGCTACCAGGGCAACGTGAACCCGTTCGTGCTCGACCCCGATCTCGCTCGCCGGATCTACTTGCCAGGATCGGTGGCCACGGACGACGACCCGACTCGCGCATTCAGCGTCAGCGTCTGGCCCAACCCCGTCGTGTCATCGGCCACGTTCTCGATTCAGACCGCCGAGCCGACCGACCTCGAGGTCGTGGTCTACGACGCGCTTGGCCGCCAGGTCGCCTCCACACAGGCTGTGCTCGGATCAGGGACCGTGCAGGTGCCGCTCGACCTGTCCCTGCTACCGGCCGGTCTCTACATCGCCCGCGTGACCGGGAGTGATGCCGTCGCCGTGCAGCGACTCACCGTCGTCCGCTAGACTAGACCCGTCCATCCTCGTCTCCGTGCGCCTCGCAGCCGTCCTTGTTCTTCTCGTCTGGGTTTGTGCTCCGGTACTCGCGCAGGAGATGGAGTACGTCCCGCCGACGGAGCGATACGAGATCCCGTGGGGCGCGACGCCCGCTGAGGTGGTCGAGCAGTTTGGCCGCCAGCCGGACGCTGAGGGACCCGGCGCATCGCTCACCTACGTCGGTGCCGGTGGTGGACAGGCGGTGTTTGTGTTCGCGATAGATACAGACGGGGTCTACCGCCTTGGCGCCGCAGTGGACTCGACGCCCGTGTTCGAGAACGCGGCCGAGGACGAGGAGCATCACGCCCTGTACAAGGCGGCGCTGATCAGGTTGTACGGCCCGCCGCTGCTTGACGAGTCGCCTCGAGACGACGGGTCTGGAATCAGCGACACGGCGTGGGACCTGGAGGGCGGAGAGATCCGGGCGGTCGAACTCACGCGTGACGTGGTTGTCCAGGACTCGGCGACGCGCCCGTTCTTTTACGTCCGCGTCGTGGGTCCAGCCATCACGGACTGATACCGTCTGTCTTTCGCAGCACGTGCCAGATGGCACGCCCTCGACGCTGTCCCTGTCTCCCCGGAGACACGGCATAAGGCGTCGAGACTCAGAAAGTGACTCTGTCTCGTGCGATCGAAGGTTAGGTGTGACGCAACGCCGGGTCTATCTCGACTCGCCGCCTGATCCGCTCGTGACCTCCCGCCGCGACACGCTCCTCGACCACGCCGACGACTGCGACAGGGCTGGCCTGCACCGTTCGGCGGCCATCGCTCGGCACATGGCGGACGGCACGCTCGTCTACGGTCCACCCGCCCCCGATGATCTCGCCGAGGACCGCGCGCTCCTCGAGGCGCTTGTCGGCCCGCCGGGTGATGTGCCGGACCCGCTCGACGACGTCCGCTTTCGGCGCGCTGACGGGCGACCGCTGGTTCGAGGGCGGCCGGTCCTCATCGACCGGACCGTTCTCGGCATTCGGGTCTCATTTCTGTGGGGCGTGGCGGTCGGCGTGGCGCTCGCGGTCACGGCCCTGCTCTGGTGGCGGGTTCTCACTCACGGAGAGCGTGCTGCAGAAGGGGTGCGGGCGGTCTCGAGAGTGATCGAGACGGATGTGGCGTCGGCACGGGTCCTGAACGGGCAGTGGGCCCACAGCACGTCTCAGCGCGTCCTGTAACGACTCAGCCTTCGAGGTCGAGCGCCGGGCGTGTACGTGGTCGTACTCGAGGGCGGCAACGGGAGGCCGTCGAAGACGGTCACGCTAGTGCGGTGACGTCACCGCGTCGAGGGGACGATTGGCCTCAAGGGTGGAGCAATAGCCTTGCGACCCGTGCAGAATCCGTGTTGATTGATTGTCAGCCTCTCCCCCTCGTATGCGCCTGTTGCTACTCGCCGCCGCGATTTTCGCTTCGCTTCCGGCCTCGGCCCAGAAGCTGGCGTTCACGACCTCGAGGACGGTGGCGGCGGACTGCGCACCCGGACAGGCTCGGTCCGACCTCGATGTTGGTGGCGTGCGTGCTCGGCTCTACAACACCGGCAGTCTATTCTGGCGGGGAAGCGGCAACGTGTACGAGGTGCCAGCGCGGTCCGGTGCGAACTCTGTTTTTGTATCCAGCCTATGGATCAGCGGCTTGGTGGACGGCGACCTCCGCTTCTCAGGCTCCACCTACGGCCCGTGGGAGTTTTGGCCTGGACCTCTCGACGCCGTCGGCAACACGTCGCCCGCGCAGTGCGCCGAGTTCGACCGCATCTGGAGTGTCACCACCGGCGACCTCGACGCCTACGACGAGACCGGTGTCGCGACGCCCGACCTCGAGGACTGGCCGGTCGCCTTCGGCGCCCCGTTCTACCGCGACCTCGACGGCGACAGACGACAGGACGACAACGAGCCGACCATCTCGCTTGACATCGAGGACGTGGGCTACCGCACTAAGACGCTCGACCTCGAGGGTGGAGAGCGGCCGGTGATCTTCGGACGACAGACGGCGTGGTGGGTGATGAACGACAACGGTGGGGCGCACAACTGGTCCGAGGAAGATCCGCTCGGCATCGAGGTTCGCGTCACGGCATGGACGCTCGGCGACCTCGAGGACGAGGACCTGCTGTACTCGACGTTCTACCGCTACGAGATCATCAACCGCAGCGCCGATGTCCTCGAGGACATCCGTGTGGGGATGTACATAGATGCCAACCTAGGCGTTTCAGGCGACGATTACGTAGGATCGGACCCGGCGCGGTCCATGCTGTTCTTCTACAACAGTGACAATTTTGACGAGGGACCGCAGGGCTACGGACTCCCGCCCGCTCTTGGAATTGACGTACTCACAGGCGGCTACGGAACGATGCAGTTCACCAACGGTGGCACTGTGACCTCTGACCCTGGGAATGGCCGAGAGGCGCATGGCTACCTCCGCTCGCTGTGGAAGGATGGCACGCCTCTCAAGATGGGCGGCGACGGGTACAACACGAACGGTCCGGTTACGCGGTGGGTGTTTCCCGGTGACCCGCCCGCCTTCTGGAGCGAGTTCGACTCTGACGGCAACGGGACTCCGAGAATCAGCGGTAGACGCCGCGTGTCAATCTCTGCAGCGCCGTTCCACCTCGAGCCCCGCGAGCGAGAGATTGTCGACATCGGTTTCCTGTTCGCCCAAGGCGAGGACAACCTCGACAGCGTCCGCGAACTCAAGCGCATCTCCGACGTGGCGCAGGCCGCCCTCGAGGACGGGACGCTCCTTACGAGGCGCGAGACGCCCTCCCCACCTGCCTCCGCGCCGACGCTGCTCTCGCCCGCCGACGGCGCCGCCTTCGAGGACGCCGATATCCTGTTCGAGTGGACGCCCGTCCCCGACGCCACCGACTACCGCTTGGAGGTCGCGACCGGCGAGTCGTTCGAGGACGCGGTCGAGTATCTCGTCGACTCCACGTCCATCGTCGTCCCACGGGACATCTTTCCAGGCAACACGCCGAGCGTGACCCGCTGGCGCGTCACGGCGTCCGTCCTCGAGGTCGAGGGACCGACCTCGGAGATCCGCAGCCTAACGAACATCGTGTTCTTCGAGCGCGTCACGCTCATCGAGGTCGTCGCCAATGCCAACGGGCCTCTAGTACCGCCCACGGGCGGCGCGGCCGACTTCCAAGGCTTCCCGGTGCCCGAGCGTCCGTCCTCGAGCCAGCAAGTCGCCAACGCCATCTGGTTCCTGTCCGCCGGCGGCGGCGACGGCAGGTTTGATTCGTTCCTGCGCCGCTCCATCATGGACCGCCCCGGCAACCTGGAACGCCTGGACGGCTACGACTTCGAGGTCCGGTTCACAGGCTCGAGCCAGGCCTATCAGCGCTTCGCGGACGGCTCGCTGATGGAGATCCCCTTCGAGATCTGGAACATCGGCCGCAGCACGCCCGACGATCCATCTGACGACTATCGGATGATTCCCGCCATCCTCGATGTGGACGACGACGGGACGTATAACCTGTCTACGCTCGACTCGCCCGTTTCCGGCGCGCAGAACGACCCTGAAACGGATTGGATGTACTGGTACGAACCCAATGACAAGACACCGGGCGAGAGCGGCTATCAGGCATGGCTCGCAGATGCCAAAGGCAACCCGCAGAACCACGGGGGCGAGGTCCTTGCGCACACCACGTTCGTCGGCTGGAACCTGGGGAGTGCCCCACCCTACGCCGAGCCGTACCCGGAGGCCGGCACCGTCTTCCGAATCACGACGCTCAAGCGCTTCAACGTCGCCGGCGAAGACACACCCTCAAGGTCGCTCGCCCTCGAGGTGTACCCCAACCCGACCTCGAGTCGCGCCGAGATCACGTTTGCCCTCGAGGCCGCCGGCCGCGTGAGGCTGGCCGTGTATGACGTGCTGGGCCGTGAGGTCTCCGTCCTCGAGGATGGGCCAATGACAGCCGGCGAGCACCGCGTTGGCCTCGAGGTTGGCGGGCTCACACCGGGCGTGTATGTCGTCGTCCTCGAGGGCGAGAACGGGCGGGCATCGAGGACGATTACCGTGGTGCGGTGACAGGCCTGTAAAGGAACCGCCCGGCTCATTCACGGCGGGCGAGCGCCTATTGGCGAGCCTTCGAAAGGCGACCTGCGACCCAAGCAACGATGGTCGTAAGCATCAGCGGTGGGAAGCCGAGGATCAGGAGTCCGCAGAATCCGAGCGGTAGCCACTCGGACCAGTTGATCTCGCCGGTGGTGTACCTACAGGTCTCCTCGTTTGAGTTCTCACCCCACGCCGCCCACATACCGGCGGCCCCGTGCAAGAAGCCGAGCACGATCCACGTCCAAGCAAGGGCTGCATACCAGGTTCGTGCGTGGACGGCGACTGGACGCGCCTCACGTCGTCCGTGCGTCCCACAAAATGATATCGACGCACAGAATGGTCACGTGCGTGATGTCACGCATCGCCGGGTACTTCCAGACGATCACCTCGGCGATATCGCTGAGCCATGTGGGTTTGTTCGGGATCAGCGTCGCCGTGCCGAGAAGCTGGGCATGCCATTCGTGGCCGCCGTCGGCGCCGTGGATGTCGACATCCACGGTCGGTGGCTCCGGTGCGGCCTCCAACTCGGCGAGGAGGCTGCGCCACACGTGCGGGGCCACGTCGGCGGCGTCGAGCGGGACGTATAGGCGGTCGCCATCGATGGCGAACGGGACGTGGACGGTGGGAAGCGTCGAATCGGTGTCGCCGATGGTCAAGGCAGCGACGGGTGTGTCGACGATGCGATTGCGCTCGGTGTACGTTTCGATCACCCTGCCGTACAGCCCGGGAAACTCGCCGAGGAAGCGTGCAGGATCCCGACGGAGCGCCTCGACGGTGAACGTCCCGCCTATGCCCTCGTGCCCGCGACCGGGCCAGTCCGGGCGGCCGGCCTCGAAGTAGAGGTGGCTGTCGCGCCGCTCAAGCTCGATGCGGTTGCCGGGGATCTCGGCCGACCAGTCCACTCGCATGTCAGCTTCCTTCGGTGTGGGTGAACGACGACACGGAGAACAATCTAACGGACTGTGCTAGACGTAGAGGCTCTTGACCGCGAGTGATGTGACCCCGCTTCCACGGTTCTTCCGCACTTTGTGTGATCGACCTGAATCCGTGGTGCCACGCGGCCAGCGGGGCGGGATTCCAGCGTTCGTTGGAGCCTTTACGCAGCGGCGGCTCCGACTCCGAGACTGGCATCACACAAAGAATGCGAAAGAACCACTCTGCCGGGTTCACTCCAGCCGCTCACGATATTGTAGGGCGCGAACCGCAGCGCGGTCGCCTTCGACCCGGCGCGCGTGCACACGTGCCAGAGCCAGTTCGCACTCGCCGTATAGACCCACCCTTCGTCTCCATCCGCTGAGCCGATACGGCTCCATCCCCCTGCCGCCGAGAGGACCGACACTTGCCGGTCAAGCCTCGCTGCAGATCGTCGATCCGCACGCCGAGAGCTTCGCCTTGCACCATCGAGCGCGCGGTCTCGCGCAGTTCCGTCCCTCGGCGGCACCCCGCCTCGCAGAGCCGATACGGGATGTTTCTCGTCGCTCATGCAATGGCTTGCCATCGCGCTGAGACGACCGATCCCGGCCAGCATCGCTCGCTCGCGACCGGGGTGACGCGCTCACCGATCGTCCGCCGCACCGCAGCGGTGGGCTAGGGACGCCGCGTCTCATTCGTCACCTCGTCTACACCTCTCGGCCCGGCTGCACGAATCGACCGGAATCGACGCCGACCCCTTGACTTCCAGTTAATACCAGCCGCAGGTTATGCTACCGTGGGACCGAGCATAGGTACTACAGGAGTTAAGAAATGTCATGGTTGCTGATCTCCCCAGAGAGGCGCTCAAAGTCAGGATCTGTTCCGCTGGGGAGAAACACAGTATGCCTTGAATACATCAGCGATGGTTCACCCTTATTGTCTTCGTGGAACATCATTTCGCTCACGCACATCACGCCGAGCATCTTGTTGCTGCCAACTTGATATATGGATTCAAAATGATCCTCTATAAACCTATTCACGGCAAATCTGTGTCTGGCTGTAGCAGCGTGAGGCGAGGACACAACCCCAGGGATCCGAGGAATGAGATCGGTAAGATTGAGGGCAATCATACCTCTATATTTCATCCCTGGCTTTGAAGGGATTCTTTTGCCGATCTGACGTAATGCCTTGCGTGAATTGTGTCTTATTTTAGAATATGACTTGATTCTTTTGCATTCTACAAACAGCTTATAGCGATTATCCAAGTCGACCTCCACGTCAGCTATGCCATCGATCGACACCTTGTATCCAGCCTTGATAAATCTTGCTGCTACAGAAAGCTCGAAAGCAAAGTCCCTTGCTGGATCGTGGTCGGATTGAGCGCTAAACTCCTGGCCTGATGCTATTTTCTTGAGCTGAGAAATAAACTGTGTCGAGTCAAGCTTAGATATACTATTATATATCCTGGCTATGCGATGTATTTCGATATATGCATTTTCGAAAGAATCTTTGATATCGTAAATATCTACATCAAGTTTGAGTTTAGATATCCTTTCGATTCTGTCGAATACCTTGCGGTAGAAGCCAAATCTCGTGGACTTGTAGTCTATACCATGCTCATCCATCCATCCGCAGACCTCCTCGTACAGATCAAGGACGTCGGGTAGTCTGTGGAAGTGGTAGGTGTGCTCCATCGTGGAGGCAGCATAACAGGGTGCGGCTCAGCCGCAACGGGCAGCGACCGCGAACGGTGGGAAAGGCAACGTAGACGCCGAACTACGCTCGAAGCAAGAGCGCTGGAGCCCGTTGTCGGCCTGCAGCCGCGAGTTATGTGGATCCGCTAGACACGAGTGTAGTCAATCCGAGTGTCTTTTATCGTTTCGTTGTAAGCATGCCGCAACTCAGCTTCACAATCGGTGAGAAGCTCAACCATTTCGCTGGCCTGTTCTACGAACCGTGGGAGGGCGTCAAGCCTGACGATCCGTATCAAAGTGTGGTCTTGTTCGACGCCAGCGAAGGGGTATCGGTGGTAAACGACAGCCTCGTCCGTCTCGACTACTTGTAGTTCTCCCGACTCGTCCAATGATGCCTCGAACAACTCTCCGTCTAGGACGACGACAGGATGAGTCAATGAGCCAAAGACTACGCGATCATCCGGGGGCGTCCAGACCCTCTGGTCTGTCTTTACAGCGAGGTCATTGGCGTACTTGGCAGCACTCATTATAGCCTGATACGGGACGTCCTTCCCTGTCGTCAAGGCCTCAGTTACTCCATAGCCCCGTTTGCCATCCCACTGGTGGAAGGCAGCTGTCCTAATCCCAGTGTTCATCCAGAGCTTTCTGCGAAGAGCTACCCCGGCTTTTGAGCCGACCCACCCGATATCGAGAAGCGATCCGGAGGAGTGTTTTGGCTCCGCAGCAAAAACGACCCATGGTCGCTTGTTAGATTTTTTACACTCGATAGCTATCGAGAACGTAAACATGAAATAGTCAATCCATTCTCCGTCGCGGTCAACGATCACGTCCACTTCACGTGCCTTCCCCGTTTCTGGGTCGGTGTAGTAAGCAGCCTGAGTAACGCGGAGTCCGGCATCTTGAAACACCTTCGCCACCATCATCTCCAAGGGGTAGCCCTGCTCGGAGAGCCACTTCTCGACTTTGCCTTTCAGACTGGGAGTTTCCGGTGCGCTCATTCGGTCAGGAGATCCACATAACAGTTTGCGGCTCAGCCGCCGGGGGCTGAGGGCACGAGGGAAGTGCGAGGCAATGTAGGCGCCGATGTCTGCACGAGCCAAGAACGCTGGAGCCCACGGTCGGCCTGCAGCCGCGGGTTCTACCGCCCGGCGGGGCGAGCTACCGATTACTCCTCACCCTGTCCTCCTCTCGCCACAGTCCCTTCCTGGTTGCTTCGCCCTCAGTTGTGGCGAGACGTGAGTAGATCGCATCTAGCCGACGCTTGAAGGCGGTCCGGTCGGGCGTTGTCTGCTGCTCGAATCGTTTCCGGTCCGAGGGCCGATACATCGTGCCGTGCTTCCGGAAATTCTCCCGAGCCTCCGCCAGCGAGTAGTCTCGGTTCGGGCCACCCCAGACCTCCGCCGCATTCGGGTCGTCTTGTCCATCGTCCTCCCAGAAGCAGATCGGGCAGATGTCGTACTCCGCAGGAGCGGACAACGAAGGGCGACCGCAGCAGGGACAGGCGAAGCGGCCGTCCAAGACTGGCGCTCGTCCTTCCGTCTGATCCAGCCGACTCACGTAGCGCTCGAACCAGTCAGACCGCCTTTTCAACTCTTCCGGTTCAGGCATGTCGGAGGGCGGTAGAACATTTGGCCGCTTAGCCGCCGGGGCTGACGGCACAGCGGGTGGACGAGCGAAGGTAGGCGCCGACGCTCGGACGAGCCAAGAACGCTGACGCCCCCGGTCGGCCTACAGCGGCTGGATCATTCCAATCAGGCTGCCTTCCTTGAGATCCCACTCGCCGCCGCTACCATGACGCCCGACTACTTCACCGGCCTCGACCTCCACAAGCGCTCCGTCACTGCCACCACCCTCGACGCCGCCGGTACCGTCGTGGCCACGGCCAAGATGCCCTGCCGGCCCAAGGCACTGCTGGCGTACTTCGCCCAGCAGCCTGGGCACCACGCCGCAACGGTCGAGTGCACCACCGGATGGTACTGGGTCAAAGACGCGCTGGCCGACTCCGTCGACCTCCACCTCGCGCACGCCAAGGGCGTCAAGGCAATCGCCGCGGCCAAAGTCAAGACGGACAGCGCCAATGCAGCCATGCTGGCTCATCTTCTGCGGACGAACCTCTTGCCCGAAGCGCACATGATCTCCGATGAGATGCGGCCCCTCCGCGACGTGCTCCGCACCCGCCTGCGACTGGTCGAGCGCCGCGTGGCCGCCCAGAACTCGATCTCGTGCTTGCTCGAGAAGCACAACGTGCTCGACGTGTCGGACCTCGACGCCTTCGGGCAGCTCCAAGCCGAGACCCACATCGAGCAAGCCGAGCTCCTCCACGCCCAGGTGAAGCGGCTCGAGAGTGCGCTCGTACCCCACCTCGTGCCCGACGCCGACGTGCAACGTCTGCTTCGCATCCCCGGCATCGGCAAGGCGTGCGCGTTCTCGATCCGCCTCGAAGTGGATGACATCACGCGTTTCGAGAGCGACCGGGCCTTCTTCAGCTACTGTCGTGTGGTGCCGGGCGCCGACAACTCCGGCGACCGGGTCCGCCACAAACGGAGCCGCGACGGCAACCGCTACCTCAAACTGGCTTTCAGTCACGCGGGCGTCCGCGCGATCCAGTACTACCCCGAGGTCAAGGCGTGGTACAACTCGAAGAAGCGCAAGAAGCCCGTGGCGGTCGCCCGCGCACTCGTCGCCAAGGAGATCGCGCGTATCGCCTACCACGTGCTGCGCAAGCACGAAGACTTCAACGGCCAGTTCAAGGGGAGACTCTTGAGCCGGACGAAGAAGGAGCAATGGCCGCTCCTCGCAAGCCCGGCCGGTATAACTGGCGACGGGGAGGACTCCGGTCCTCGACCGCCCTCGGTGGGAATGGGAAGCGAGTAGCGGGCCACCTGGGGCCTGACTCGGCCCCACGGCCCAAGCCGCCGATAGAGATCTGGGACGACGTGGAGGATCGACTACGATCCGCACACGTCTGCCGTCGTGACCGACGGTGAAAGCCCGTATGGGGGTGTGGCCCGCCAGCGCTTCGCCGAACGCGCTGGGAGGAGCCCTCTCGATCTGACGACGCGGTGCCGATGCTCCGAGAGACGAGCGCTCCTCACACCAGGGAGCGCAGGACGAGACTGGCCCTACTGCACGAAAACTGCCCTACTTGACAAAGACCTGATTATGGGGGTTATGCAGCGTGGCGGGCTGAGCCGTCACTTCTTTTTGCCTCTCATGAGTTTCGTGACGTCAAGTGGAGCACCGGAAGCCCCAGCAATTCGCCAGAAACGACCGTCCATCTTCGAAGCATTGGTCAGGAGCCGTTCACCCATTTTCTCATACTTGGCTTCAACCTTGGCAATGGCGTGCTCAATTAGGCTTGGGAATGTCTGTTGCAGGTCCGAGGCGTGAACGAAATCGGGCTGCTTCCGGTTCGTAAACAAGCGAAAGTTGAAGCCACGATGGCCTGCTGGGACTAGCAATATGTAAGATTCGGCTTCCTCATACTTCTCGTCCCCGCTGTGAGCAGCTAGATTATGTCTGTATGACATGAAGAAATCATGCCTATCCCTGAATTCCGCATCGAGCCAGTCTCGTGACATTTGAGCCCTTCTGCCAGCGGCTTCAGTGTAGGCTTTGGCATAGAAGGTTAGAGCAGCCACGAAGAGGGCTTTGACCCTGTCGCCGGTAACACGGTCCTCGACGCGGATCACAGATCCAGACCCAGGTTGGCGCAGGCCGTCCATGAGCGTGGCGGCTTCCTCCGCCCATCCAAGAGCGTTGTGAAGGTCCTTGCTGATGAGCGTCAGCCCTGAGAATCGCTCTGCGACTGCGCCTTCGATTGGGATTACGGGAAATGGCTTGCCGTCAAACGAGAAGTCGATTGACAAGTCGCCAGTATCAGGATCTACGTGGCGCTGGACTCGAAGCCCACTGATCTCAGATTCGGGTTTCAATGCTCAGCAGATCGACTTGAAGGGGGGACCGAGGAGCGCTGCATAACAAGTATTAGCGGGAACGAGTCCGGATAACGCCGGACCGTCCTGGACGGATAACATGCTGATGTTACGGGTAAACGGCCTCCTGAGTCTCATACAGCAAGAGTCCCGTTTTTATCTGTCCGGTCGATGCTCTGTTGAGAAGCTCACGGGCTGGCCAAGCTGGGCTGGACGCCAAGCCCGACAAGTCGGTACAGGTTGTAAACGAGGCCACGCAGCAGCGCCTGCCGCTCCTGCATCATCGGCAGCCGGGCCGCGAGCGCCTCGCCCCACTTCCGCTTGACCACCGACATCAGCGTCTCCACGAGCCACCGCTGACCGTACGTCTTGCGCGGCTCCGGGTGGCCCTCGGCGGCGAGTGTCGCGCACCCGAGCCTGGTGACCATCTCGGCCCGGTACCGGCCTCGAGGGCCGGCAACGTAGCGCCGCGTCTTGGCCGGGATCAGTGTCTCGACGCCGAGCGCCTCGCGGCAGAAGACGTGGTTGCGCTCGGAGTCGTAGCCGGCGTCGGCCAAGATCAGCGCGCCCGGCACCGAGGCCACAGAGATGCTGGCCAGTGGCCGGAGATCAGGGTAATCGCCGCATGGGCCGGGTTTCGAGAGCTGCGCGGTGACCAACTGAGGGCCGATCCAGAGCGCGGCGGCCCACTTCTGGTAGGCTCGCGCCTTGTAGGTCGCCGTCGAGCCCTTGCGTCGGCGCTGCTCGAAGTAGCGTGAGGCGTGGCCGCAGAACATGCCCGTCGAGTCAATAGCGATCCGGTCGCGTGCGTCCCGGTCGCGCGCGTCCCGGTCGCGCGCGTCCCGGTCGCGCTGAGGTGGATCGTGGCCGGAGGCCTTGAACAGCCGGACGGTCTCGACGAGGGCGGTCGCAACGATGTCGCCGGTGGCCTTGTCGTGCGCGAAGCGCCAGAGCGTGGTGTAGTCCGGGACAACACCCAGGCCCATTGCTTCGCGGAGGCCGTCGGAGACCTCGAGGGTCTCCTGGGCGGTGCGGTAGTCGAGGCCGAGGTACTCCTTGACGAGCAAGCAGGCCAAGAGCTGCGGTTGGGTGAAGCGCTTGGGCGCGAAGCGGTGAGCGCGCTCCGGGAGGGTCGCGAGGGCAACTTGGTGAGCCAGACGAGCGAAGGTGAGCAGACGGTTGGCCATCGAATCAGCGGCAGGTGCCACTGTCGAACGCCGGCCGTAGACTCCGGTCCCGCCAGCTTCTCAACAGAGCATCCGGTCGACCCATAACGCCATGACGCCTCCCGTCGACCAACGTCGCTCGAGCCCAACCCGTCCCGGCGATCTGCTTGCGGCCGTTCGGACGGCGTGCCGTGTCCGTCACTACTCGATCCGCACCGAGGCCGCCTACTCCTCATGGGTCAAGCGCTACTGCCTCTTCCACCGCGACGCCGAGGGCCGACCCAGACATCCGGAGGCCATGGGGACGACGGAGGTGAGCGCGTTTCTCGCCTACCTCGCTGAAGATCGACAGGTCGCGTCCTCGACCCAGAACCAAGCCCTGGCCTCCATCCTGTTTCTCTACGACGCCGTGTAGAAGCTCGACGCATCTCTCGACTCATCGCTCGTCTCGGCTTCACTCGGAGACGCCTGAACCCCAGCGAAACCGTCAATAGTCACGATCCGCCGCTAGGCCTACCCTCGGCATTCCAAGACGAACCCGGACGCTAGCGACCCCAAGTTGGGCTATTCACGGTATTGCCAGTATTCCCAGCAGGCGCCTTCGAAAACGTCTGCGTCGTCCTGAGGGCCACTGTATAAGACTCCCCTCGAGGGAGGTCTTGTTTCGAGGTAGCGCCCCCCTTCGGGGCAGCCAACTCGACACACACTCCGGCCCCGGTCCTCATCACGAGCATCGGGGCCTTTCCATATCCGGGCACTCTGCTCGGTCGGTCCGCACGCGCGGGCTGCCACCGATGAACACGTGTTCATCGCAAGCCGCGGCGAGGGCCGTGAGCCATGACTCAATCCACACCCCAGGGTGAGATCCGCCTACACACCACCCAATACGACGAATACCCCGTCGTCCCACTCCTCCGACTCCGACGCCGAGATCGCGAGCTGATCCTGCCTGAGCATTGTCTGCTTGGGCCGGACTGTCTCGTCTGCCAGTGGCGACGAGCCGGACTCCTCGATGCACCACGCTCAAGAGCCGCGTAGACGCTTCGCCTGACGACAGGCAACACGACACCGGGCACGATGCCCGCATCCGCCAGGACTCGCCTGGCACGCTGGGACTCTCTCAGCACAGTCTGCGCACGTCCGCGCAGGCTCAAGACCACGACCGGCGACCGGCGACAGCGGAGATCCCGCACCGCCAGAGTCGCCACAGCTACGTCCATCAGGGACGCTACACCTATGACTTCCTGTATCTCTCACTCCTGCCCTGGCTGCCTCGAGCCCCTTGGTTGCCGCTGCGGCGACCTCGAGGTCGACCACCAGCGCCATCTTGACGAGTCGTACGCGGCGGGCTACGACGCCTGCCTCGAAGATGGGTACGACGAGCGGCCGACTGACCGAGCACGTCTACAGGGCGCATCACCGCGCGCGGTGGTGCACGACGGAGCGTCGGCTCGTCTACGCCATGACAGCCGTCCGCTTCGGTGAGTTCACGTGGCGCCACAGCTTCAAGAACGAGCCGGCATACGGACGCTGGTTCGAGCGCGAGTACGGCCATGACCTCGAGGCCTACCTCGATGGCTTCGACGACGCAGGCTCTGGCCTACCGTCAGCGGTCGAGGATCCCGAGCGTCATGCGGCCTACGTCGCTGCCCTCGAGGCTTACGAGCCACCACCGATGCTCTACGACTTCGAGATCGGACCCATGCCAGCGCCGAGCGACGAGGACCTCGAGTTGCCATTCTAGACACTCGCTAGCCAATCACTGCAGCCCGTGCTGCGACAGGCTACGGCCTGGGACCACACGGTCCGAACCAACACGACGCCCGCCTCGATCTCTCGAGGCGGGCGTCGCCATTTGTGCCAATCGGCACGACCAGCCTGAGATCGACTCGGGCGGGCTACAGGCGACTACGCTGCTCCAACAGCGCGGCGCCATCACCACGACCGGGGAAAGGCCCCGATCACGATGAACACCACCAACGTACACACCACCACCGATCACACGCGACGTCTACACCGCCTCTGGCATGCGCGTGCCGGCCGCCGAAGTCCGTGCGACGACAATTGCCGACCAGGCGCACCGCTGGCTTGCGTTCGCCACTGAGAGCACGAGGATGCGTCCTCGGACGCTGACCTCCAAGGCGTTCGCTGCGACGGCGTTCTCCGTCCACCACGGCGCGTCGAGCTTGGCGATCCCGTCGAAGCTCATCGGCACATCCAAGCACCAGGCGGCACTGTGGACGCTCGTCCGAGAGCCTGCGGAACCGTGGGCCGTGCTCGACCTCGAGGACGCAGGCTCCGTCCTTGAAGCCTCGTTCGACGGCCAGATCCTCGGCAACGTCCAGAGCAAACACTCTTGGATCCGTCCGCTCCTGGCCTACGGACTGACCGTTCATCTCAGCCACGTGACGGGCTCCGACTACGAGGCCTACACGCTCGGCGTCAATGTCGTGTTCGGTCACGCCGGCACAGCACTCGACCGGCTCCAGGCCGACCTCGAGGCCGCGACCACGCCGAGCGGAGACGGGGCTACCACACGCCCTGAGATCGCCCCCAAACCCGCGCTTACGGTTGTGCGCGCACCGGGCGACGGAGCGTCTCCTGCGACACTGCATGGCGCCATTGCGGCGTCTGAAGCACCGTCCTCGATGCGTCTCGTGGTCCGCCATGAGGCTGAGGTCTTGTCGAGCACGGACCCGCTCGATGTCGTCTTGTACCGCTCCGTTGAAGGGGCTCCACGAGCCACGTGCGACCATGTCCGCCGTCACTCCGACGCGCTCGACTGGGGACGTGTCGGCTCTGGCCCAAGTGATCTCGCGCTGAGCGTGCTCTCGAGGATCTGTGGCCTCGAGGTCGCCGACCGGCTCTACGGTGCGTTCGCCCTCGAGGTCGTGGCCGCTGTCCCATATGCGGGCGGTGTGCTGCTAGCCGACGACGTTCGCGCTTGGGTCGAGCAGCCCACGACGACTACTCGCCCGCCGCGTGACCTGAATCAACCAACGGAGGCCCGCCGGTCTCCATTCCACAACTCACCACACACCGACCTCGAGGCCGGGCTCCACACCATGTGGGGCTCGGCCTCGTGCCACTTACGAGACACACCATGACGACCAAGAACACCGCCCGCCACCGTACTCACAACCCCGCACAACTCGCGCTCAGTCTCACGACACCCATCCTGTCAGCCTCCCAGCGTGACGCCCGGCCGTCACGTGAGGACCGGCTCGAGGCTGCGCGTGCTGTCCTCGCTCGAGGTCTGGCTGGCGTCCGCGACGACCCTGCCGCCCTGGAGGCTCACCTCCGGTTCCGAGCACACTTCCGCGACTACTCAGCAAGGAACACGATGCTGATCTGGATGCAGCGACCGACGGCGCGGTACTGCATGGGCTTCAAGACGTGGAAGACGCACGGACGGCGAGTCAAGAAGGGCGAGCGTGGACTCGTTGTTCTCGCGCCCGTGCTTCGCCGACCGACGGACGCGGAGATTGCATCGGGCCACGATCCAACGGACCGTGTGCCCATTGGCTTCCGCACGGCGACGACGTTCGACTACGAGCAGACGGAGCCGGTCACAGACGACGCCCTCGAGTATGTGCCTCCGACACCGCGTCTCGATGTCGAGGGGCCGGACGGTCTCGTCTCCGCTCTAGAGGCTGCTGCGGCGAAGCTCGGTTGCAAGGTTCAGACGACGCACCTCGGTTACGCCGACGGCTGGTACCGCGAGGCGGATCATACGATAGCAGTTCGCGCTGGCCTGAGCGGTGCCGATCGTGCATCTGTTCTATGTCATGAGCTCGCGCATGCAATTGCCCACACGGGCGACAGAGCGACCTCGAGGGCGTCGAAAGAGCTTCAAGCCGAGGGGGCCGCATTCGTGGTAATGGCTGCACTTGGGCTCGATACCGCGCGGGCGAGCTTGCCATACCTACGTAGCTGGACTGGCGGAAACGACGAGGCGCTGGCCGACGAGCTTGAAGTCGTCGACCGGATTGCGGATGAGATTCTAGCGGCCGTCGTGGGCTGTCGAAGGCAGGGGGGGCAGTGCCCGGGACTGGAATCATCAGCCTCGGCACGGGCGGCGCGACACGGCGCAGGCACACTCACAAACGATAGTGGGGGACCACGGCGCGAACCAAACGCCCCGCGCTAATCGCTACCGTCCCCTCGTCAGACGGGGGACGCGCCCGCGCCGTGCCGACAGCCACCGTCCTCCTCCGCCGCGACAAGTCCCAACGTGATTCCGACGGCGTCGACCGCGCGCCTCTCCAGATGAGGATCCGGCACCGTGCCCACGCCGACGCCTCGCTCTCGCTACGACTCCGCGCGCCGGTCGACCTGTGGGATTCCGATCGCCAGCGGGTTCGAGGACGATCGAGGGAGGCGGCCAATGTCAACGCCGCCCTCGCCGATGCCGAGGCCGCAGCTCGCGATGCCTTCTTCTCCTTTCGACCGGAAGGACAGCCATCGCTCTCTCGAGACCTCCGCTTCGCCGTGGCCACCACGCTCCGCCTTGAGGCTAAGGGTGTACGTCCCGTCCTCGATGACGAGCCTGACGCGCTTGAGGACTTCGCCCGATGGGTCGAGTCGAACCGGCTGCGCGGCGGAGCCTCCGCCTGGTTCCGACATCGCGCAGGTATGAGGCAGTTCAAGACCTTCCTCGCGAGCCGTGGCTACCTCGAGGACGTCCGCTCCCGTAGTCGAAGGTGACGACGCCGCTCGTTCGGGCGTACTACGCGTGGCTCATGACTCCCAAGAAGGAGAGCGACGCCGGCAACGCGACCTCGACCGCATCCGGCCGCATCCAGGAGCTGCGCACGTTCTGCCGGCAGGCGCTCGCCGATGGTACCATCGACCGCGAACCCACGGCCCCGCTTCGTCTCGCCGCACCACGCTAAGCCCAACGCTCGCTCTCGGCCGACGAGGTTAGCGCCCTCTCTCGAGCTGGTGCCTCCCACGAGAAGCTGCACGTTCGAGCCGCCCTCTAAGCAGGGAGCACCTCAATATATCATGGACGGCACCGACCCCGGGCTCATCCTCGCCTGGCCGTCGTGGGCCTGCGGCGGCGACATGTGGGCCTACGGCAACGACATGGAGGCCGTGTGCGCTGAGGCCCGCCGACTCGGGCTGTATCTGCCATCTGAGACCGACCCCGCGGCGCTGCTCTGACTGGTGCTAAGGGTTACGAGTTCTCTAAGATGTCCAAGATGTGGGCCTCGATGAGTTCCTCGTTGGGCTCGAAAGCGGAGAAGGTTTTGCCAGCCGCGTCGGAGAACTTCGCGACCACCTTCCGACCGATGTTCTCCTGGCTCTCAAACACGCCGAGCGATCTAAACTCCATTCCCCAGATCCGGTACTGCTGGAGCGAGATCGTAGCCTCCCGAGCCCGGCCGGTCGAGCCGATGAAGAAAATGAACAGCGGTCGGGCCATGCTGTTGACCTTGACGTCGGCTTGGTAGAGCGCGTCCGGGTCTCTCAAAGGGTCGTGCCAGTCAAAAATGCGACGCTCGGATGGCACTATCCCCGATATGAGCTCCTTCGCGTCCTCGATGAACGTGCTACGCACCGTTGAGCGCGACAGGAACGTCAGGTCGGAGATTTGGCCGATGGCCTGAATGAAGTCGTATAGTCGATTGGAGATCTCCGCCTGCTCCCCAACTACTGCTACCAACTCGCCACCTCGGTCTTCCAGCCCGAAAGACGCGACGACCCGGTGCAAGATGTCTCCGCGGGTACCAGCCCGGAGGTCCGCTGTGTCGAGGTAGTAGCTCAGGTGCATCAGCGTGGAGCCCTCGTCGGTCAGCACCCACCGCCTACCTCGGCGAACGAGGACGATCCCGTAGCCGTCTCCATCGCCAAAGGTGAACGGGGTGAACACGCGGTAGCGATCCGTACCCTCGGGATACAGCTCGATCCGCTCACTGACACGCTCGCGGAGGTTGGACTGGAGTAGGGTCGCAGCGTCAGTCACTTGGCTGTGTCCAGAGAGTGAGCTCGGATCCGTCATCGTCACTAACGAAGCCGCAGTCCTCGATCATACAGAGGACGGCGGCCTCTAGATTCTGGTACCTGTCTGTAGGAACCGCATACATCTCCGGTTTTCGGCCCATGCGCTGGTATCGCTCCGTAGCCGTATGAATGTGGTAGTCGAAGAAGGTGTCACCCTCGATCGGGTTCGAGTGCGGGTGGGACCGCCCGTTGTAGCGGCGGAGCAGGAAGGGCTCGCTCTGGCCCTCGGGCTTGACACCCAGGATCGCTGAGAAGTTGAACCGGTCTAGAATCGAGCGTCGCAGAAATACGACGAACCGAGTCCCGCTCACCCCCCTTATCTCGATAGAAGAGCGGTAGTACGCTTCGACACTAGCCATGTGAGAGGTCGACAGCTTGCTCCTCTCGTACGGCTTCCCCTCGGAGAGCAAGGCAGCGATCTGCTCATCGGTGAATAGAGGCTCCATGCAGAGGTATTGCTAGGGTAGTGGGACGCGGTGACAGCGTCTAGGCAGCGGGGCACAAGACTACACCGGTTTGTGTATCTCGGCGTGGTTCGCCACAATGCTTGCTGGTCTAGGAGCAAGACAAATGCCAACCTGGCGGAAGGCAGAGAGCAGTGGGCTACGCCTGACGCCGAGAGCTAGGCGTGTTTGCTCCGCCGCTCGTCTGTAGATCCCAACGGCAAGTTTGTCGCCCCGCTCTCTCGCCGCCGCCTCGAGGAAGCCGAGTTGCAGAACGGCTTCTCGGATGCCTTCCTCTCGAGACATATCGTCTTGGCGGGCTTCAGCGAGCGCGTCTGCGGCCACGGATGCCGCGATCGTCAGGTAGGCGTCGGTCCGCGGCTTGACGAGATGCACTGTTGCGCGTTTCGGCTTGGGGTCCGCAATCCTGCCGGGCGTGACTGTCAACAAAGAGTCCCACCATAGAAAAGGAGCCGGAGGATTGCGCCCTCCGGCTCTAGTGCGAAGCTCAACCGGGTGCGAGCCGCGGAGAAGTCAACACATTCCTGAGGGCCACCAGGGCATGCCCGACCTACTTTGATCTCATCCGCCCTCGAGGACGAGACCGCGATCTCCCACCAGATGCATGGAGAAGAGACAGCTATAGGCCCGAAGTCTCACCGATTCACCGTGAGCCCTCACTCAGGGGCTCTACAAGACATTGTTGGACCTATGTTGGACCCATAAGCAGGAAGCCCCTGTCTCTCAACGATATGGAGACAGAGGTGGTGGGCCCGGCAGGATTTGAACCTGCAACCGTTCGGTTATGAGCCGACTGCACTAACCGTTGTGCTACGAGCCCGAGCATACAAACTACCGCCGACCTCGAGGCCGCTACCGCACGACGCTGAGACGCTGGGCCGCTGAGAACGCGCCTGCCCGCATCCGCACCACGTAGACGCCCGCCGAGAGAGACTCAACTTCGAGGGCGACCCGGTGACGTCCCGCCTCGTACACCCTGTCCGCGACCGTCGACATGTGGCGGCCGAGAAGATCCACGACCTCGAGGGTGACCGGGCCGGCCTCGAGGACGTCGAAGGCGACGGTAGAAACCCGGGAGGCTGGGTTAGGGAACGGCGCCAAGAGCGCGAAGGGTATTTCTGGGTTGTCCTCGCCATCCGTTGCGCCGCTGCCGAAGACGAGCGAGAATCGGGCATCATCAGGGCGGGCCGACCGTGCTGGTGCCGCGAGGTGCGACGCGGCAGCCGTCTCCACGACCTCGAAGGCGTAGGAGCTCGAGACGCGGAGATCGGTTCGCGTACCCGCCTCGTGGTCCACCAAGATCGCGGGAACGCCGTCCTCGAGGGCGCTGAGGTCCGGCCACGACATGACATACCGCCCTGCGACCGGTGTCTCGACCTCGAGGTCGAACGCGCCCACCGGCTCCTGACGGGCGTCGAACACCAGCCGCCGGTCGCCCTCGACGAAGTACAGGCCCACCCACTCCGCATCGATGGGGCGAAGCCACTGGGCATCGAGGACGTCCCGGCCCTTGATGGCTCGGTCGTCGAACACGGCGATGGCGTCCGAGGCGCGCAGCCCCTCGCCCTGGAGACAAAGCACAAGTGTCGGCAGCACGACGCAGCGGTCGCACATCTCATTTCCAATGCTAGAGGCCACGATGTACATCCGGCAGCCGGGCATGTCCAGATCATGCGCCTACACATTGGCGCCGACGTTCATCGTCGGTCAGGTTCGCATACACCCCTTTCCCACGACAGCACACCACCAAACGGGTTCGCGATCTGTTCGAATGTCCCCGTGCCATCGCTCGACCGGAGGATTAAAACCCGACTGAGCTGGACGCCCTCGAGTCCGAAGGGGAAATGGCAATCGGTCTCATCATGATCTGTGAACTATAGGCAGCAACCGTAAAAAGTGAGGCTGATATCTGGATTGGCTTCCGATACCTCGGTAGGTTTAGATCTCCGCTCCACACCGCTCACATCCGCCTGTGGAAAAACTCGACGCCATCGACGTCCAGATCCTCGACCTCTTGCAGCGCGAAGGTCGAATCAAGCGCACGGCCGTCGCAGAGGCCGTCGGGCTCTCCATTCCGTCCGTGTCCGACCGGATGCGCAAGCTCGAAGCGCGCGGCGTCCTGACGGGCTTTCGCGGAGCCGTCGACGCCAAGCGGCTGGGCTGGGACGTCACCGCGTTCGTGTTCGTCCAGTCCGTCGGGAGCGACCACTACCCAGAGTTTATCGAGACCGTGACCGCCCTCGACGAGGTTCAGGAGCTCCACTCCGTGACCGGCGACGGCAGCCACATCCTCAAGGTGCGCGTGCGAAACACGACCGGCCTCGAGCGGCTGCTCGCCCGCCTCCAGGCCGTCCCCGGCGTGCGCGGCACCCGGACGAGCCTGGTTCTCTCGACGCACAAGGAGACTGCCTACCTGCCGTCCGAGCCGATGGCGCTCCCTCCGACGGACTGACTCGACCTCGAGGACGCGCCGTCCTTCGTTCAGCGGCTCGTCCTCGAGCCTGCCTCCTGATCCGTCTTCTGCCTCGACCTCGAGGCCGCTTCTTCTCGCCCTCACCCTCCACCTGTATGCCTACCCTCACCCGCACCGCCGTCAACGGGAACGGCCGCTCCACCTCCCGCGACGTCGAGGAGATCTTCGGCCAGAACACCTTCGGCTCTGGCCCAGATGAAGTCCCGGCTCCCGAAGTCGGTCTACAAGAAGCTGACCGCCACGATCGAGAACGGCGACCCGTTCGACGAGACCGTCGCCGACGCTGTCGCGCTCGCCATGAAGGAGTGGGCCGTCGAGCACGGCGCGACGCACTACACGCACTGGTTCCAGCCGCTCACCGGCCGGACCGCCGAGAAGCACGACAGCTTCATCACGCCCAACGCGGGCGGCGGTGCCGTGGCGGAGTTCTCGGGCAAGAACCTGATCCAGGGCGAGCCCGACGCCTCTAGCTTCCCCGGCGGCGGCCTGCGCGCCACGTTCGAGGCTCGAGGCTACACGGCCTACGATCCGACCAGCCCGGCCTTCATCGTCGAGCACAACGATGTCGCCACGCTGTGCATCCCGACGGCGTTCGCGTCGTGGACCGGCGAGGCCCTCGACCACAAGATTCCCGCTCCTCCGCTCGATGGAGGCGCTCAACCAGAAGGCCACGCGCGCCCTCGAGGTCTTGGGCGAGCCCGTCGGGCGCGTCTATGCCACGTGCGGGTCGGAGCAGGAGTTCTTCCTGGTCGACGAAGCCTTCTTCGAGGACCGGCCCGACTTGCTCGTCGCCGGCCGGACCCTCGTGGGCGCCGCGCCGCCGCGAGGTCAGGAGTTCGACGACCACTACTTCGGGACCATTCCGGAGCGTGTCATGGGCTTCCTGAACGCCATCGAGACGGAGCTCTACAAGCTCGGCGTGCCCGTCTCGACGCGTCACAACGAGGTGGCGCCGGGTCAGTACGAGATCGCACCCGATCTTCGAGAACGCCAACATCGCGGCCGACCACCAGCAGCTCGTCATGATGACGCTGCAGCGGGTGGCCAAGCGGATGGGCTTCGCATGTCTGCTCCACGAGAAGCCGTTTGCCGGCGTCAACGGATCGGGCA
This sequence comes from Rubricoccaceae bacterium, assembly GCA_963832985.1. Classification (GTDB taxonomy): domain Bacteria; phylum Bacteroidota; class Rhodothermia; order Rhodothermales; family Rubricoccaceae; genus Rubrivirga. The sequence goes on along the minus strand of CAWHWG010000006.1, from coordinate 317,808 downwards.
AGCACGTCAACTGGTCGATGTCGACGGACACGGGCCTCAACCTGCTCGAGCCCGGCGACACGCCGCACAAGAACCTCCTCTTCCTGTTCTTCTGCACGGCCGTGGTACAGGCCGTCGAGATCCACCAGGATCTGCTGCGGGCGGCCATCGCGACGGCGGCCAACGACCACCGCCTGGGCGCCAACGAAGCGCCTCCGGCCATCATCTCGATCTTCCTGGGCGAGCAGCTCTCGGACGTCTTCGAGCAGATCACGGCGTCTGGCGAGGCCACGGAGAGCAAGTCGAGCGGCTTCCTGGGTCTCGGCTCGCCGGTCTTGCCGAAGCTGCCGCGCCACGCGGGCGACCGCAACCGGACGAGCCCGTTCGCCTTCACCGGCAACAAGTTCGAGTTCCGGGCTGTCGGCTCGAGCCAGTCGGTGAGCTTCCCGCTCACGGTGCTCAACACGATCGCCGCGCAGGCCATCGAGGACCTGACGGCGAAGGTGGAGGCCAAGCTGGGCAAGAAGCGCTCCAAGAAGGCGGTCCAGGAAGCCGTCAAGGAGGTCATCGCCGACTCGATCCGTACGCACACGCACATCGTGTTCAACGGCGACGGCTACTCGGACGAGTGGCACCGTGAAGCCGTCGAGGACCGCGGCCTGCTCAACCTCAAGACGACGCCCGACGCCCTCGACACGCTCACGAACGCCAAGAACGTCGAGGTCTTCTCGGCCTACGACGTGCTCGACCGAGGCCGAGCTCGAGAGCCGCAAGGAGATCCTGGCCGAGCAGTACGCCCTGACGCTCAACGTCGAGGCCGCGACCACGGAGTCGATGGCGAAGACGCTGGTGCTGCCTGCGGCCATCCGCACCCTTGCCGACCTCGGTGCCGCTGCGGAGGCCGATGGAAGACCTCGGCCTCGATATGTCGGGCACGAAGGCGATGGCGAAGGTCGTGGCCGACCAAGTCAACGCCCTCGGCAAGGCGCTCACGGTGCTGTCGAAGGCTCGATCCGCCGCACACAAGGCGAAGGACGAGGCGCGCGCCATGAACGAGAAGGTGATCCCCGCCATGACGAAGGTCCGCACCATCTGCGACGCCATCGAGAAGGAGGTCCCGGCCGACCTATGGCCGCTGCCGACCTACCGCGAGATGCTGTTCTCGGGCAAGTAAAGACCCGCCCTCGAGGTCGCTCCGCCCGTCCCGGCTCACGGCTGGGGCGGGCGGGCTTGTATGAGGGAGATGCGCTCGGAGCTAGCCGCTGAGTCCCTGCCGTTGCAAGAGAATCTGCTTCGCGAACGCAGGAGCGCCGAAGCACCGGAGGGACAGGCGGCCGGCGTCCGTCTCGACGTCGATGATCTTCGTGAGCACGCCCCACCGTACGCAGACGTCCTCGATGTCTGACAGCGAGATCTCGAGCGAGTAGTCCCCATCGTGGAGCGCGCGGTTGAGCGCGTTCGGCTGAAACGATAGCCGGTCCGTGTAGAGCGTCGCTTTGCCACCGACCCAGAGCCCGCCCATCGAGGACCGGAACCCTTCAACGACGTCCTCGACGGCACCGCCTCCGATGACGGTGACCCATGACCGGGCGGCCGACGCGAGGTCGGCATTCGGGATCAGCGCGTTGGCGGTTTTGACGGCGACGAGTTGGTCCATGGAAAGGGCTGGGATCGTCCTCGAAAAGGCTACCACGTCGGGCGGTAGGTCATGACCTCGTCCTGGAGGACAACAGACAGATCTACGGCGCCGTCCTCGGAGACGGATCATCGCGGTCGGTATCGCCCTCGAAGTCGATCAGAATGCACATGTGGAGGTTCAAAAGTGGAGGTGTGGAGGGTTTTTGAACTCGAGGACGGAGCGCTCGTGACTCGACCTCGAGGCCGCTCCGACACCCCTCTTCGCTTCCCGGATTCGGCGAGGTCCAACCCGTCCTTGAGGCGCGCGAACGCTATGATCCAATGTTTGTGGATCTTGCGAAGGAGGAAAACACCTCCCGCTCCCATGACCGACCCGACGCCCGAGCATTGGCGCCGCGTCCGCGACGCGTTCGACGCCGTCGTGGACCTCCCGCTCGAGGACCGTGCCGCCGCCCTCGAGGCCGCGTGCGCGACGCCCGACGGCGCCCTCGACGCCGGCCTACGCAGCGAGGTCCAGGCCATGATGGCGGCCGACGATGAGGCGTCCTTCCTCGACCAGAGCGCGCCGGCCGAGCTCGTCGAGGATGAGCCGAGCGCGACCGGCGAGCGGTTCGGGCCGTGGCGCGTCGAGCGCGAGATCGGGCGCGGCGGTATGGGCGCCGTCTACCTCGTCGAGCGGGCTGACGGGGCCTACGAGCAGACGGCGGCGCTCAAGCGGCTGTCGTTGTTCGGCGCCGAGGGCGTGCGCCAGTTCGAGCGGGAGCGCCAGATCCTGGCCGGCCTCGAGCACTCGGGCATCGCGCGGCTCATCGATGGCGGCGTCCGCGACGACGTGCCGTATCTGGTGATGGAGTACGTCGAGGGCGAGGCCATCACGGCGTATGCCCAAGACCACGAACTCAGCATCGACGCCCGCATCCGGCTGTTCGTCCAGGTCTGCGAGGCCGTCGGGTATGCGCATCGTCACCTGGTCGTCCACCGTGATCTCAAGCCTGCCAACGTGCTCGTGGCCGAGCGAGAGCGCGGTGGGCTCCGACCGGTCCTGCTCGACTTCGGGATCGCGAAGCTGCTCGACGTCGAGGGCGACGCTGTGGTGACGCGGACCGTCATGCCCCACCTCACGCCGGAGTACGCGGCGCCGGAGCAGGTCACCGGCGACCCCATTACGACGGCGACCGACGTCTATGCCCTCGGCGTCTTGCTCTACGAGCTTCTCGCGGGCGAGCGCCCCTACGAGATTGAGCGGCCGACGCTGAGCCAGATCGTGAAGGCCGTCGTGGAGACGAAGCCGGCCCGGCCGTCCTCGAGGGCGACGGTGGCGCGTCAGCGGGCGCTCCGCGGCGACCTCGACACGGTCGTGATGAAGGCGCTGGACAAGGACCCGGCCCGCCGCTACAGCTCCGCCGACGAGTTCGCCGACGACCTCCGTCGCTATCTCGACGGGCTTGCCCGTCCGGGCGCGGGCGCCGTCCATCGCGTATCGAGCACAACGATTCGTCGGTCGCCACCGCATCGGTGTGGCGGCGGCCGCGCTGGCGGTCGTAATGCTGATCGCCGGCACCGCGTTCTACACCGTCCGACTGGCTGCCGAGCGCGACCGTGCCGAGCAGTCGGCTGCGGACGCGACGCGGGAAGCGCAGCAGGCCGAGCGGACGGCCGAGTTCCTCGAGTCCCTGTTCGATAGCTCCGACCCGACGGGCGCAGACCCGGGAGAGCGGACGGCCCGCGAACTCCTGGACGCCGGCGCGGCGCAGGCGCGGGACGACCTCGAGGACGAACCCGTCGTGCTGGCCTCGATGCTCGCGACGATGGGCCGCGCCTACCGAACACTAGGCGACTACGACACGGCCGGTCCTCTCCTCGAGGACGCGGTCCGGCTCTACGAGACCGATGGGAGCGATCCGCTCGGGCAGCGCGACGCGCTATTGCAGCTTGCCAACCTCCGGTACAGGACCGAGGATTACACGTCGGCCGGAGAGCTGGCCCAGCAGGCCCTCGTCCTCGACTCGCTCCATGCGCCCGGATCCGACGAGCGGCTGGCGATCCTCAACACCCTCGCGCTGGTCTACTCCGACACCGACCGGCCCGAAGAGGCCGCCCTGCTGCTGACGGAGGTCGTCGCGGGCCGGCGCGTCCTCGAGGGCGACGACGCGAAGACGGACCTCGCGCTCAACCTCGGCAACCTCGGGCTGATCTTGCTCGAACTCAAGCGCCCGGACGAGGCCGAGCCTCTCCTCAACGAGTGCATCACGCTGCACGAGGCCACGCGAGGGCCAGACCATCCGTACGTCGCGTTCGCGCTCAACTCGAGGGCGGGCATCTACGAGACGCGCGGCGACATCCGCTTGGCGCTGGCAGACCTCAACCGGGCGCAGCGGATCGGAGTGGCTGCGTTCGGACCGGACCACCCGTTCGTGGAGCACGTCGACGGTCACCTCAAGCGCCTTCGCCAGTAGCCACACGATCTGAGGACAACCGTCGCCCTCGAGGTCGTCGACTCGGGAGATCTCGGACGGTGAGCCCCGCCCTCGAGGTCGCGACCGCAACTTGAAAGCGCGCCCGACACCCCGGAGATCCCCTCAAACTGACGGTTCGCCTTGAGCGCGAAAGGAGCGACACCGGGTTATGTTTCACGTCGTTCGCCACCTCCGTGAGCTCCGACCCTCAGACCATTGTCCGCGCCGGCGTCGTCACGCAGCTCCTGCGTGAGGCCGAGGACGGCTCTGTGCCGGACCTCGTCGACCGTCTGCTGCCGCTGGTCTACGAGGAGCTTCGGTCTGTCGCCCGCTCGCAGCGCCGTAAGCGCGGCGCCCCGGCCACACTCGCGACGACGGCCCTCGTCCACGAGGCCTACCTCCGGCTGATCGGCAGCGACCTCGTCCCGAACCGCAGCTACGTGTTCGCCGCGGCGGCCTCGAGGGCGATGCGCAACGTGCTCGTGGACCACGCGCGTCGGCGATCCGCGAAGAAGCGTGGCCGGCCCGTCACCCTCGATGACGAACGTGTCGGAGGCGTCGACCTCGACGGGCAAGCCTCTCGCGTCCTCGACGTGCACGACGCCCTCGAGCGGCTGGCGGCCTTCGACGAGCGCGCGGCCCAAATCGTCGAATGCCGCTTCTTCGGTGGCCTGTCGGTGGAAGAGACTGCCGAGGCCGTCGGCATCGGGACGGCGACCGTGAAGCGTGACTGGCGCCGCGCTCGCGCGTGGCTCGAGGTGCACCTGGGCGAGCTCGGCGAGAGCCTCGGTGATCCGCCGTCGGTGGTGCTCGCGGAGGGTGGGGATGCCTCCGCCCCCAATGGCTGACCCGACACCCGAGCACTGGCGCCGTGTCCGCGACGCCTTCGACGCCGTCGTGGACCTCCCGCTCGGGACCGCGCCTCCGCCCTCGAGGCCGCGTGCGTGACTCCCGACGGTGCCCTCGACGCCGATCTGCGCGTCGAGGTCGAGGCCATGCTCGCCGCCGACGACGAGGCCTCCGTCCTCGATCGGTCCGCCCCGACGGTCGCCGCCGCGCTCGTCGAGGATGATCGGAAGGCGGAGGGGAGCGGGTCGGGCCGTGGCGCGTCGTCCGTCCGCTCGGCGAGGGTGGCATGGGACGTGTCGATCTGGTCGAGCGCGCCGACGGGGCGTACGAGCAGCGGGCGGCGCTCAAGCGGTTGTCACTGGTGGCGCCCAACCGCGTCCGGCGGTTTCTACGTGAGCGCCAGATCCTAGCCTCGCTGGACCATCCCGGAATCTCGCGGCTTCTCGATGGCGGAGTGGCTGAGGGCGGCGCGCCCTACCTCGTCATGGAGTACGTCGAGGGCGAGCCGATCACGGACTACGCCGAGCGGCACGAGCTCGGGTTGCGGGCTCGGCTCGAGCTGTTTCTTCAGGTCTGCGACGCGGTCGCGTACGCGCACCGTCACCTAGTCGTCCACCGCGATCTCAAGCCCTCGAACGTGCTCGTTGGAGAGCGCGCGGACCCGCCGACCGGCGAGAGAACCACCGGGACGACCGGCGAGGGCATTCACGTCACTCTCCTGGATTTCGGCGTTGCTCGCTTGCTCGACACCGACGAGAACGACCTCATCACCGTCGACGGGCCGGGTGCTCCGCTGACGCCGGGGTATGCGTCTCCAGAGCAAGTCAGCGGCGGCACCGTCACCACGGCGACCGACGTGTGGGCACTGGGCGTGTTGCTGTACGAGCTGATCGCGGGCCGAACGCCCGTTCGAGAGCTCGAGTCGCGACGCGTGGGCTCAGACGCTACGCGAGACAGATCCGACCCCTCCCAGCCGGGCCGACCCGACGACATCCCCTGGTCTGTCGAAGACCGATCTCCGACGCGTGCGCGGCGACCTCGACGCGATTTGCCTGACGGCGCTTCGCCGCAAGCCCGAGTCCCGGTACGCCTCCGCGCACGACCTCGCGGCCGATCTTCGTCGCTACCTCGGCGGCGAGACCATTCAGGCCCGCCCGCCGTCGGCACTGTACCGGGCGCAGCGATTCGTCGGGAGGCACCGCGTGGCTGTGGCCGCGGCAGCACTCGTGATGGTGACCGTGGGAGTCGGCACGGCCTCGACGCTGTGGCAGGCGCAAGAGACACGCGCCGAGGCTGCCCGAAGCCAGGCCACGGCCTCGTTCCTGGCCAGCCTGTTCCAGGACGTGGACCCGACCGTCTCCGCGACGGACACGCTCTCCGCCCTCGATTTGCTTAACCGCGGCGCGCAACGCCTTGACCGCGACCTCGCCGATCAGCCGGGCGTCCGCGCGGACCTCTACGGCGTGATCGGACGCGCCTACCTCGGACTGGGACAACTCGACTCGGCGGCCGCCTTTGCCCGTCGCCAGATCGCGATTCGCCAGCCGGGCAGCGTGGCGCCCGATATCGAGGGCGAAGTGAGAGGCTACCTGCTCCTCAGTCATGCCCTGTTCGGGAGCGACCCCGAACAGGCGGGCTCGCTGCTCATGGACGCCGTCGCCCGGGCGCGTGGCACCGGCAACGACGCATTGCTGCTGGACGCCCTCGAGGCCCAGGGCACTCTGGTCGGTCGCGAGATGATGACGCCAGCCGAGACCGTCGTCATCCTCGATGAGGCCGTGGCGCTGTGCAGGGACCTCGAGGGCGACGGCAGCCCGCGGCTGGGCCGCCTTCTCGCGACGCTCGCGACCAAGGTGTCGTCGGCGCATCAGCACGGACGGATCGAAGGGCTGCTCCGCGAAGCGCTCGACCACTTGCCTCTCGAGACGATGCCATACGAGCGGTCCGGCGTCCTGCTCGAACTCGCGAACCTGCTGAACGTCACCGGCAAGGGCGATGAGGCCCGGGCGATGGCAACCGAAGGGGTCGAGATTCGCACCCGTCTGTTCGGCCTCGAGGACGCGCGCACCGCCGAGGCGCTGGCCGACCGCGCGGGCGTAGGCGGGGGCGGGCCGGAGGCGGCGGAGCGCGACGCACGCCAGGCCCTAGCCATTGCGGACCGCGTCGGCGACGGCGGGACAGCCATCGACGCCCTCGATGGGCTCGGCTCGGCTCTCACGTGGCAAGAGCGCCACAGCGAGGCCGCTGACGTGTACCGACGGCGGTTCGAGTTGGTGCGCGAGGTCTACGGCACCGAGGGCACGAGCTACCCCGCAGCATCGGGCAACGTGGCGCGCTCGCTCCACCGCGCCGGCCGCTTCGACGAGGCCGCCGACGCCTGGGGCGTGTCGATCCGCCTGGTGAATCAGGCCTACGGACCAGAGTCTGCTATGGCCGCGGTCACGGCGCTCGGTGCTGCCTCGACGGCGCACGACGGCGGTCGACCCAGCCGCCACGCCGAGCTCTTGGACCACGCCTACCGAATCAGCCGCGACCTCGATGCGACCAGCCAGACGCGAGCACTCGCGTCCCTCGAACTCGGGCGCTTGCGGCTTGACCAGGGCCGGGTTCAAGACGCGTTGCCGCTGCTGAGCGAGGCCGTCGAGGCGCGGGAACCCCTCAACCGATCTGGCCACCGCTCCTCCATCAAGCTCGCCGGTGTCCAGGCCCAGGCGCTGCTGGGCGAGGCGCTGCTCTTGACCGGTGAGACGGCCGAGGCGCGGCGCCTGCTCAAGGCCGCGTCCTCGACGCTCGCAGACTCGCTCGGATCTGACGCCGAGCCTGCTCGGCGGGCACTGGCCGCCCTCGAACGCACGCGATAGCCTCGTCCTCGAGGCCGGACGCGCAGCATGGTCTCTTCCGTCCGGTCGCATCGTACGAACGAGACCCCTCGCCCTGAGACATGGATACGGAGCTCTGGCTCGTCGTCAAGGATGGTTTCAACGACGCTCTCGTCCTCGAGGGCGAACGGCGCCTGCACTTTCTGAGCACGCTGGAGCCGGACACGAGACGAGAAGTGGAGGCTCTGTTGCGGTCGGCGGAGGGCGTCCTCGACGAGCCGCTCAGCACGGACTTGGTCCTGCGCGACCTCCTCCCAAAGGACATTTTACGCGCCGCGCCCTCGAGGACGCACGCGGCGCCATCGCTCATGGACGCGCGTCTCGGGCCGTACCGCGTCGGCGCTCGCATTGGGCGCGGCGGGATGGGCGACGTTTACCGCGCGCGCCGCGTGGACGGGCTGTTCGACCGCGAGGTGGCGCTCAAGGTGATCCGCGACGACGCCGACACGGCAGCGGTCCTGGACCGGTTCGCGGCCGAGCGCCGCATTCTGGGTGCCCTCGAGCACCCTGGAATCGCACGCCTGATTGGCGCCGGAGCCGAAGACGACGGCCCTGCCGCGGGCCGCCCGTGGCTGGCCCTCGAACTGGTCGAGGGCGTTCCCATCACGGAGGCGGCCCCAACGCTCGACCTCGAGGAGCGCGTCCGGCTCGTCCTCGAGGTCGCACAGGCCGTGCACCACGCGCATCGCCGGCTGGTGGTCCACCGCGACCTCAAGCCATCGAACGTGCTCGTCACCGTCCTCGAGGACGGAACGCGAACGGTCAAGTTGCTCGACTTCGGCATCGCCAAGTTGCTCGGCGACGATGACCTCGATCTGACGGCTGTGCACGAGCGACTGCCCATGACGCGCGCCTACGCGTCGCCGGAGCAGGTACGCGGCGAGGCGGTCACAACGGCAACGGACGTGTACGGCCTGGGCCTGCTCCTCTTCGAGGTCGTGACCGGCACTCGCCCCTTCTCCGTCGACGGCGGCGTGCGCGCCCTCGAGGACGCCATCTTGACCGCCGAGCCTCCGCTCGCGAGCACGGCCTCGAGGCCGCCGGCCGGCGCGGAGCCGGCGCGCTTGCGGGGCGACCTCGACGTGATCTGTCGCACGGCGCTCGCCAAGGAGCCGGACGCGCGGTACGCCTCCGCCGAGGCGTTCGCCGCCGACCTGGGGCGCTGGCTCCAGGACGAGCCCATCGAGGCCCGGGCGCCCTCGAGGCCGGAGCGTGTGCGACGGTTCGTGCGGAAGCACCGGCTGGGCGTGATCGCGGCTGGCCTGATCGCGCTGGCCATCCTGGGTGGCGCGGTCTCGACGTTGCTCCAGGCGCGACAGACACGCCTCGAGGCCGACCGTAGCGAGGCCACGGCCGACTTTCTGGTCAACCTGTTCCAAAGCGCCGACCCAACCGTTGCGGCCGGCGACACGCTGACGGTGCTTTCCGTCCTCGACCGGGGCGCGCGGCGTCTCGAGAGAGAGCTGGCCGGGCAGCCGGCAACTCGGGCGGACCTCTACGTCGCCATCGGCCAAGCCTACTTCGGGCTCGGCCGCGCCGACTCGGCCGAGGCATTTGCTCGCCGTGCGTTTGCTGTCCGCAGACCGGAAGGCTCTGCACCGGATGCTGCCCGGGCCGCCGCCGCCGAGGTCCTTCTCGGTCGCGCCCTCTATGCTCGTAACCCCGAGCGGGCCACCGACGTGCTCCGCCAGGCCATCGCAAGGGCGCGCGTCTCGGGTGACGATGCCGTGCTTCTGGACGCTCTCGAGGCCCAGGGCGTCTTCACCGACGACGTGCTCCCGCCGCAAGAAGCCGTCGACGTCCTCGAGGAAGCCATTGGCCTGAGCCGCGGCCTCGAGGGCGAGGCGAGCCCGCGGTTGGGCCGCATACTTTCCACGCTCGCCGGTCACGTCGCCTCTATCGGCCAGCACGGGCGGACGGAGACGCTCTACCGCGACGCCCTCGACCGCTTCCCGGCAGAAGTCGATCCGTTCGGTCGCTCCGTGGTCTTGCTTGATCTGTCGGAGATGCTCCAGCACTCCGGTCGCGAGCAGGAGGCTCGGCGCCTCGTGGAGGAGGCGGCCGCGCTTCGGCAGCGTCTCTTCGGCCTCGAGGACGCGCGCACCGCCGAGGCACGGGCCGAGCTCGCGTTCGTGCTGACTCTCGGCCCCGACGCTGACCTGGACGAGGCGGAGCGCATGTCCCGCGCCGCCCTCGAGGTCGCGACTCGCGCCGAAGACGACGCGATAGCCGTCCAGGCCTTGCAAGCGTTGCGGCGCACTCTCCAGTTGAGAGACCGCTTTGCTGAAGCTGCCGAGGTGTCCGACCAGCAGGTGGAGCTTGCCACCCGATCATTCGGATTGGACAGTCCACGGCTTCTTGGCTCCCTGCGGCTCCACGCGATGGCTCTCACGCAGGCCGAGCGCTACGATGACGCCGCGCCGGTCTGGGACGACGTGCTCCGCAGAATGGCCGACGCCTTCGGTGCCGACTCGCCCTCGATGGCGCTCGCCGTTTTCGGGGCAGCGTCGGAAGCGGAAAAGGGGGAGCAGACCGAGCGCGCCGACGCGCTGTACGCTCGTGCCTCCGATCTCTCCGACGGGCTTCCCAACACAAGCCGCCTGCGCGCTTCGGTCCGGCTTTGGCGGGGGCGCTTTTTGCTGGAGCAGAAGCGTCCCCGTGAGGCCGTCGCTCCACTGAGAGCAGCCGTTGCTGCGCGTGACCTTCTGGACCAGGCGTCGTCCGAACTGCACCGGTCGTCGACCTCGGACGGAGACCGGGCCGCGGCGTTCTTAGGCGAAGCCCTCATGGCAACTGGGGCTACGGACGAGGGGCGCCGTCTCCTCACCGTCGCTGCACGTGCCTTGACGGACTCGCTCGGCGCAGACCACCGCGACGCCCTCCGCGCTCGGACGGCCCTCCGCCGTGCGCAGTAGACGCCCTCGAGGTCAGCACTCCGTGAACCGGACCGACACGTTGGTCGCGAGGCCGCCCTGCGACGTCTCTTTGTAGCGGTCCGACATGTCCTCGGCGGTCTGCCGCAACGTGCGGATCACGGCATCGAGGGAGACGCGGGCGCGCTCGGGGGTGCCGTCGAGGGCGAGGCCGGCGGCATTGATGGCCTTGACCGCGCCCATCGTGTTGCGCTCGATGCACGGGATCTGGACGAGTCCGCCGATGGGGTCGCACGTCATGCCGAGGTGGTGCTCCATCGCGATCTCCGCCGCCTGGAACGCCTGCGACGGGGTCCCGCCCTCGGCCTCGCACAGCGCCGCCGCTGCCATCGCGCTCGACACTCCGATCTCGGCCTGGCACCCGCCCATCGCCGCTGAGATCGTGGCGCCCTTCTTAAAGAACGTCCCCACCTCGCCGGCCACTAGCAAGAAATCGACGATGGCATCCTCCGTGACAGGCTCCTCGGAGAAACAGACGTAGTACATCAGGACGGCCGGAATCACGCCGGCGGCGCCGTTCGTGGGCGCCGTGACCACGCGGCCCAGGTTCGCGTTCTCCTCATTGACGGCGAGCGCGAACGCGCTGACCCACTTCAGCACTTGAGGGAAGCGGTACGTGTGCGACCGGATGGCCGCAATCCAATCGTCGGCCTCGAGGACGGCGTCTCCGGGTAGCAGCTTGCGGGCGATGCCGGCGGCGCGGCGCTCGACCTCGAGGCCGCCGGGCAGGATGCCGTCGGTGTGGCAGCCGCGCCAGACGCCTGTCTTCATGACGTCCCACAGCGCGAGCGCGTCGTGTCGAATCTGCTCGTCGGTGCGCCAGGAGCGCTCGTTGCGCCACACGACGTCGGCCAGGCGACAGTCGGCGCAGTGAGCTAGCATCTCGGCCGGGACCTGTGCCGGGTGCGGCAGCCGGATGCTCTCGGCCTGCGCGCGCGCCTCGCCTTGGGCCACCACGAAGCCGCCGCCGACGGAGTAGTACACCGACCGCCGAAGCTGGCCGTCGACGGTCGCCTCGCAGGCCATTCCGTTGGCATGGCCCGGCAGCCGCTCCGATGGGTGGAACACGATATCGGTCTCCGGATCGAACGCGATGAGCCGCCCGCCGACCTCGAGGACGCGGCTCGCTCGGAGGTCCGCGACGTACTCCGCGAGTTGGTCGACCTCGATGGTCACGGGGTCGTGGCCTAGCAGCGCCAGCATCACGGCTTGGTCGGTGCAGTGGCCCCGCCCGGTCAGCGCGAGCGAACCGTAGAGGTGGATGCGCACGTCCTCGACGGCCTCGAGGACGCCATCCTCGGCCAGTTCGCCGAGCCACCGCTGGACCGCGCGCCACGGTCCCAGCGTGTGCGACGACGACGGGCCGACGCCGATCTTGAGCATGTCGAAGACGCTGAGTGCCTCAGCGGGCACGGCGTCGGGTTGCGGGTTGGGCATGCAGGGAAGGTCGCACCGCCATGCGAGCCAGCAACCTCGAGGGCGGTTACGGATGTTGTCTCACATACTATGATCTCGCGGCTCGAGGACGGGAACGAGCCGTCTTGCGCGTCCTCGAGGCGGGCGTTTCTGAACGAGAAGGGAATCAAGGTCAGCGAGGCGCGGAGGCCATCGAGGGCGGTCATGGGTCGGTCCAGACGCGCTGCTTCCAGTCCATCCACCCCACGACGACGACGTGGGGCACCGTCAGCGCGGCGATGCCCACGAGATATGCACCGACGCCAGACACGGCGCCGTCGATCGCGCCGGAAAACAGGAGCCCGATCAGCGCGACCGCGCCGACGGTGCCCGGGAGCGCATAGAGCGCGAGCTTCCGCGCCGACCCGTCGGCGATGAGGGGCCCCAGCCGGGCGAGATGACGCAGCGCGTGCCACAGGCAGAAATAGACCCCCACGCTCCACAGCGGCGGCACGAGCGCGAAGAAGGCCGCCAGCCCGAGAACCTCGGCCAGGTCGAGGACGAGCGTCCGCCCTCCGCCGGCGTTCTTTCTCACGACCACGGCTCCCCAGGCGGCGTAGACGCTGAACAGCGCGGCCAGCCCGACCCCGAGCGCACCCGAGGGCAGCGACAGGATGAACGACTCGGCGGCAGTGGCACGGTCCGGGCGGACTGCCGCCGCCATCGCCCGTACAACGTCGGCGTACACGGTCGGGAACGCGGCCAGAGGAACGGCCATCGGCAGCGCGCCTCGCACGACGGCCGCCAGCACTCTATGGCCGGTCGATCCGAGGTGTGCATCCCAGCCGAGCGCGCGGAGCGCGTAGAGATCTCCCTGTCCCCAGTGCGCCCACGTCAGTCCCAGAAAGCCGACCGCTGCTGTGGCCGGGAGCGACCACCAGACGCCCAGATAGGCGGCGCCGAGCCCGATGTAGGCGACGCAGAAGAGGGCCACCGGACCGAGCCTTAGTCGCTCGCCACGCATGGCAAAGGGGACCACCGGGTCGGCCGCGCCGTGCGGAAGCCCAAGGGCGACCACGCTCCCGATCCACGGCAACGCGAGCACCCACTGCGGCGCGCTCGCCAGCCAAGGGGCCAGCACGAGCGAGGCCACGACACCACCCCAGGCCAGCATCAGCCCTCCGCGCCGCCACGCAAACGGCGCCGTCATACCGATGTGCGCGCGCCCGGCAGCCGAGCCATGGACTCCGTCAGCGCGGCGCGCTCCATCATCACGAGCCCTTGCCCCACCAGCAGGTTGGTCACCAAGAAGAAGATGGCCTCCTCGACGGGCAACCCTGCGATCTCCCAGCCCGTCCGCGTGGCATCCGTGATGTCCCAGATTCCGATCCCGATCGCAATCCGGTCGGCCACCCACAGGTAGAGCGTCATCGGGACGACCGCCCACGCGAGCAGCCGCCGACGGGCCCAGATCAAGTGCCCCCCGACCCACCACATGAACGCGAGAACCGGGCAGGCCCAGCCCAAGATGAGGCTCATGTAGAGCGCGTGCCCACCCGCGATGAAACACCCAACTCCGATCAGACTCAGAACCCCAAATACAGCCACCCCAGTCCACCGGGCCCTCCCTGTGTCATCACTCGATGGCGGCGCCCAGCGAGCTTGGAGAAGCCGCACCACCAGACCCGTCATCAAGGTCTGGATGACGAAGAACGCGTACTCCTCGACGGGCACGTACCCGATGGTTGCAAGCACGACGTCGGGCGGGTACGTCCACACCTCTCGCGCGACCAGGTAGTTGTCCCACGGCGTCGTGTACACGAATGCGATCGTCACGATGACCCCGAGCGGCCACCACGGCTCCCGCGTCCGACCCTGAAGAAAGGCCAGCACCGCGAGCAGCGGCAGCGTAAAGACGAGGTGGAACTGGAGGTAGGTCAGTGGTCCGGGAGTGGCAGACTGCAAGATCGGCCCCCCGCCCTGGAGTGTTCGCATTCCAGACGCCGTCCTCGAAGTTGCGTCGGATCTCAGGGGATACCCTCGAAAACGAGGAGCCAATCGGTCCTCGAGGGCGCCTCGGCCCGTCCGACCTCGAGGTCGTCACACTGCGTCCTCGCTCGGACTCTCGAGCATCACCAGGCCTTGCGCCACCAGCAGGTTGGTGACCAAGAAGAACAGGGCTTCCTCGACAGGTAAACCTGCGATCTCCCAGCCCGTCCGCGTGGCGTCGGTGATGTTCCAGATGCCCAGGCCGATGGCGATTCGGTCGGCGATCCACAGGTAAAGCGTGATCGGTACAGATGGCCCATGCGATGAGCCTTCGACGTGCCCAGATGAGGTGCCCGCCCAGCCACCACATGCCCGAGAGCACGGGGAACGCCCAGGCCACGATCAGGCCGAGGTAGAGCCAGTGCCCGCCCTCGAGGACGCACCACGCACCGAGTGCGGCTAAGACGGCGAACACCGTCGCGCCGGTCGCGCGGATGCCCAGGTCAGCCGGCGGCGTGACCTGCGACCGGCCAGCGCGCCTGGAGCAGCCGCACGATGAATCCCGTGATGACCGTCTGCAACACGAAGAAGGCGTACTCCTCGATGGGCACGTAGCCGATGGTGAACCAGACGGCCTCCGGCGGATAGGTCCACACCGCGCGCGCGACGAGGTAGTTGTCCCACGGCGTCGTGTAGACGACCGCGATGCCGACCAACGCCGCGAGCGGCCACCACGGCTCGCGCGTCCGCCGCTGAAGCAGGGCCAGGACCGCGAGCAGCGGCAGCGTAAAGACGAAGTGGAACTGGAGGTAGGTCAGCGGTCCGGCGAGGGCGTGCTGCAAGATCGGACCGTTCCGCCTCGAGGTCGCGTCCTCGAGGTCGGGTGTGGCCCTATAGTCAATCCCGTCCTCGAGGGCGCCGCCCCGCTATCGGTACCGCGAGATCCAGTCCACGTCCTCGAGGCCGGAATGCCAATCGACCTCGACGGTGCGGGCGTCGTAGAGATCGTCGGCCACCTGCATGATCACGTCGCGAAGCTCGGCGGCGTCTCGCCAGTCCGACGGCAAGGCCTCGAGGCCGAGAGACGCGCCCAGCAGGTTGCCGCAGATCGCGCCCGTCGAGTCGCTGTCGCCCGTGTGCGTGACGGCCATCCGGAGCGCTCGGCGCGGATCGGTCGGGTAGCGCCGCGCGCACAGGGCGGCGACGGCGAGCGCCTCCTCGGCCACCCATCCCGGGCCTCGGTCCGGCGTGACCGTCCCGAGCGAGTGGACGGCGTCGGCATCGGAGAGGTCTGACGTGGCGGCCTCGAGGGCGCGGTCGAGCGCCTCGGCCGTCTCCTGTCCGCCCTCGAGGGCGGAGGCGGCCTCGCGAGCATGGTCGAGTGCGACCTCGAGGTCGGCTCCGTCGCGGAGATGCAGCGATCGCGGCGGCGAACGCTCCGGCGGCGATGAAGCCTGTCGGGTGTCCGTGCGTGATTCGAGCCAGATCGCAGCCCGACGGAGAAGGCCTTCTCCGGCGTATCGGAGAGGAGCCCGACGGGAGCCATCCGCATGACGCCGCCGCATCCTTTCGAGTCGTTCGTCGGCGCTCGGTGACGCGTACGGTTCGTCTCGCCGGCCTCGAGGGCGCGCAGGCACGTGAGCCCGGGCGCACGTCGAGTGTGGAGGGCGGAGTGGCTGAAGAGCCAGCCGTGTGCATCGTCGCCGAGTGGCGGGTCGGCGTCCTGCGTTTTGCAGCCACTGGAGGTACGACTGCGTGACCACCGATGGGATGCTGACGATGCCTCGCGAGGCACCTCGGAGGTACGCGCGCAGGCAGCCGTCGGCCGTCCACAGCGTCATCTGCGTGTCGTCCGTGATCGCGCCCTGGACGCCGTACGCGACCTCGAGGTCGTCTGGCCCGTCGAGGCCGTAGCGCTCGATGATCTGGCGGTGCGTCCAGAACTCGATCTCCGCGCCCAACGAGTCGCCCAGGGCGCCGCCCAGCAGGCAGCCGCGGGCTCGGGAGCGAAGGCTCGGAGTGGACACGCGCTAGGCTGTCGGAGCCCAGGCGGTGCAGTATCCGGCCGGCGCGACGGGACCCTTGAACAGCTGGCAGCCGCCACACGCCGCGCCCGCAGCCGGTGCGTTGTAGAGACGGCAGGTGTCGCACTGTTGGGCGGGGTCCGGCGTCACGTCGACGTATCCAAGCGCTTGGCGTGCCTGCAGGTCGCCCGGTGTGAGGTCGGAGTAGCCGTCGCACGAGGCGGCCGTGACGTCGCCTCCGCCGCAGGCGGACAAGATGGAGCCGAAGCCGACAGCGGCTCCGGCGGTGGCGATGAAACGGCGGCGGCTCAGATCAGACATGGGTCGGAGGGAGAGGTGTAAAGAGTCTACGGCAGGGGTCAGCCCTCGCTTGCCTTGGAAAACTGCTGGTCGAAGATGATGTCGGACGCCGGGAAGTCGACGCTCCTGACGAATGCGGCGGCCTCGGCGGCGCCGTGCTCGCGGTCCATCTTCATGTCCTCCCACTCGACCGACAGCGGCCCGTCGTAGCCGACGTCGTTGAGCGCGCGGATGATGTCCTCGAAGTTGATCTTGCCGCGCCCGAGGGATCGGAAATCCCACGACCGGCGAGCGTCGCCGAACTCGGTGTGGCCGCCCAGTGTGCCGGCTTCGGTGCGCACGTCGCTCCACCAGACGTCCTTCATGTGGACGTGGAAGATGCGGTCGCCGTGGTCGCGGATGAACCGGACGTAGTCGGCGTTCTGATAGCCGAAGTGACTCGGGTCGAAGTTGATGCCGAACGCCGGGTGACCGTCCATGGCCTCGAGGGCGCGCTCCCAGCTCGGCCCGTCGAACGCGATCTCCGACGGGTGGACCTCGAGGGCGAACTTGACGCCGAGCTCCTGATAGCGGTCCAGGATGGGTGTCCAGCGCTCGGCGGTCTCCTGGAATCCGGCCTCGATGTCCTCGGGCAGATTCGGAGGCCACGAGTAGAACAGGTGCCAGATGGGCGAGCCCGTGAACCCGCTCACGACCTCGAGGCCGAGCTTGGCCGCGGCCTCTCCCACCTTGATGACCTCGTCGGCGGCACGCTTCCGGACGTCCTCCGCGACGCCGTCGCCCCAGACGTGGGCCGGCACGATGGCCTTGTGGCGCCCGTCGATGATCCTGTCGGCGACGGCCTGGCCCACCAGGTGGCAGGAGATGCACCACACCTTGAGACCGGCGTCCTCGAGGGCGCCCATGTGCTGCTCGGCGTACCCGTCGTTCTCGAGGACGCGGTGGATGTCGAGGTGGTCGCCCCAGGTGGCGAGCTCGAGGCCGTCGTAGCCCCAGGATGCGGCCTTGGGCACGAGCTCGGCGATGGGCATGTCGGCCCACTGGCCGGTGAACAGGGTGACGGGGCGGGACATGGGAGTGGCGTGGGGTGGAGGGGCAGCGGGATAGGACGTTACCGCGGGCTGACCGGATGATGCCAGGTCATAGACGTCCGTGTTGGCGTCCTCGAGGCTGGCTCTCGCCCTCAAGTCTGTGCGGCGCGGTGTGCGCCTCGGCACGCCGGTGGGCGCTCCCGCACGCCTCGAGAGCCCCAAAGCAGCCTCTCAAGGCGAATCCCGGACTGGCACAGCTGTTGGACTCTCCCTCACAACTCCAACCTCTACCGCTATGCTGACCACGTCCCGCCTCTCCACTCGCCCCACCTT
Organism: Rubricoccaceae bacterium; assembly: GCA_963832985.1. Lineage (GTDB taxonomy): Bacteria > Bacteroidota > Rhodothermia > Rhodothermales > Rubricoccaceae > Rubrivirga. Next base: position 300,002 of record CAWHWG010000006.1, on the reverse strand, counting down.
CCGCACCCGCCACCTCGGCACTGGCGGCACGGGAGCTCTTCGGCACCCGACCCACCCCTGCGCCCCGCGTCGTCTTCCGAGGCTGGCTCATGGACGCCACCCCCGACGCCACGCCTCGCAACGCCACTCGCCGCATCCGCCCGTAGCGCAAGAGGCACGAGTGACGAGGCAAGGAGGACGCCTGTCCCCGGCCTCGAGGTCGACGCGGGGGAATGGGAACTGGTGAACCCCGACTTCGACCTCGAGGGCACACACACGGACCATCCTCGCGGACACTGCAACCCCTCACCCTGTTCTTCTAACCCCGGGGAGAGGGGACGTCGCGAGCAACTCCGGGAACGATTCGCCCTCGAGGGCGCAGCCCGCGAACCCTGAACGGCCCCGTCGCCCTCGAGGACGGACACAACAAGCGCCTCTCAGCCGTTGCGAGAGAAACAGACCGGACCGTGCTCCGTAGGTCCGCCTTCCCCGTCGCTCCGCTATGCGTCTCCCGCTCCTCCTCGTCGTCACTGCCCTGGCCGGCTGCCAGCAGACGGCTCAGTCCCAACAGACCGCCTCCGCCGAGTCGCCCGTCGCCCTCGAGGCCGCCGACGGCCAGATCCACGAGACACGGAGAACGGCCATCACGCGCGCCGTTGAGGCCGCGAGCCCGGCTGTCGTGTCGGTCAACGTGATCGAGGTTCGGGAATACGTACGTCGCGCCAACCCTATCGAGGAGTTGTTCTACGGACGCCGCATCCCGGATCAGGTGATTCAGCAGGAGGTCCAGGGGCTCGGGTCCGGATTTCTGGTCTCGTCTGACGGCTACATCGTGACCAACGACCACGTGGCCGGCAACGCCGCCCGTATCACCATTGCGTTTGCGGACGGCACCACGATGCCGGCAGAACTGGTGGGGAGCGACCCGGAAACGGACATTGCGCTTCTCAAGGTTGACCCCGAGTCGCCGCTCCCGCACCTCGAGTTCGAGGACGCGGGCGACGCGGTCGTGGGGGAGTGGGCCATCGCGCTCGGAAACCCGTTCGGGCTCTTCGAGGCCGCCGAGCCGACCGTCACAGTGGGCGTGGTGAGCGCCGTCGGGCGCGACTTCCCGATGCAGCAGGGCCGCACCTTCCGCGATATGATCCAGACCGACGCCGCGATCAACTCAGGCAACTCGGGTGGTCCGCTTGTCAACGCGCTCGGCCACGTGATCGGGATGAACACGTTCATCTTCTCCCGCACCGGCGGATCGGTGGGCCTCGGGTTCTCCGTGCCCGCATGGCGCGTCCGCCGGGTTGTCGAAGAGCTTCGAGAGTCGGGGACCGTAGACCGGACGTTCTACACCGGCCTGAGCATCCGCCCCGTGGACGCCCGGCTGGCGCGTGCCCTCGGGCTGAGCGAGGCCAGAGGGCTGGTCGTCACCTCCGTCGATAGCGACAGTCCAGCCGAGCGCGCGGGCTTGCTTCCTCGCGATCTGGTCGTGACCATCGGTGGGGAGGATGTGCAGACGAACGAGGACGTCCGCGACCGTCTCGTTGACCTTCGCGCGGGCGACACCGTTCAGGTCGGCATCCTGCGACGTGGCGACCTGATGGCCATCGCCCTTCGCCTGGAGCCGTCGCGGTGACCCCACGCTACTTCGCCGTCGCGGTCCTGGTCGCTCTATCCGGCTGCCTGCCCTCGAGCCAGCACCAGAACGGCCGCGGCATCTCCGCCGCCGACTCGACCTCGATGGCGCTCGCCGAGACCGTCCCCGTGGACTCTCTCGACCTCGTGTGGTCGGCAGTGGCGCCTGCCGACGACCCGATGCCGGTCCCGTCCTCGATGGCCTGGGTTGGAGACGCGCTCGCGGTTGTCGAGACCCAGCAGGGCAGCGTCCGGAGGTTCCGCGACGGCGAGTACTTCGACCGAACCGACCTCGAGGCCGAGAGCTATCCCTACGCCGCCGGCGCCCGAGGTGACACGCTGGTCGTGTTTGCGAAAGGCTCGAGCCAGCTTCAGTGGGTTCTGCCGGGTCTAGGGATCGTGCGGCGCGTCCCCTCTCCTTCCGGCACGAGCGCGGTACTCGCGACGCCTAGAGGCTTGTTCGCTCGCGTCGGCGGCGGAGCCGACACACTCGCGCCCGCCGTCGTCGCCCTCGACGAGTCCGGCCTCGAGGTCGGACGCGTGGCCCTGCCCGGCGCGCCGTGGCGGTCCATCGGCTTCCTGCGCGCCTGGGGCGACTCGGTGCTGGCGCTCTCCGGCTATCGCCCTGTCGTAGACGTGATCCGCCCGTCCGGCCTCGAGGTCGACACGTTGGCGCTGGTGGGGTTCTCGACGCCGCAGTACGTCCGCTCGGCGCAGTACCAGCGCGGCGAGGTGGACGAGCCACCGCTGCTGTCCGCGAGCGCGACGGCCGTGGGAGACCGTCTGTTCGTGCTCAACATGCGCACCGACCACGTCCGCATCGACGTCTACGGCCGCGACGGGCGCCTAGAGCGTGTGCTGTCCACGCGCCGGGCGCGAGGTCCCGAGACCGTCTTTGCCCTCGATCTCGTCGCTCGGCCTGGCCTCGAGGGCGAGATCGAGTTCGCGGTCTTGTTCACCCGCCCGCCGGGCCTGATGCGGACGCCCGACAGCCGGATCGACCTGTACCGCTGGCGCCCGCCGCCCTCGATGGCGCTCTAGCGGGTGGCCTCGAGGTCGAAGATGGCTTCTGTGATCCGACCTCGAGGGCGACGACTCGGCACACAATCACAAGAGTCGACCTCGCAGCCCGGCGGTCTCGGTCGCGGGGTTGAGCCATCCGTCCTCGAGGCCGGTGTGCAGGTCGAGGGTCGCGTGCAGCGTCGTCGGTCGAGCGTGGGCCGTCGCGATGGCAAAGACGAGGGGCATGGGACGGTCGGCATGTCGAGACGGAACGTACTGGCCGTGGCGTCCTCGAGGGCGGCGCTACGGGCGAATCTCGATGGGTGTCCCGTCCGGGACCGCGCGCCATATCTCGGCTATCTCCGGATTCGTGACGGCGATGCAGCCGTCCGTCCAGTTCGCGAAGCGGTGCAGCCGCCCGATCCAGCCGAAGCCGTTCACGAGCCCGTGGATCATGACCATGCCGCCCGGCGACACGCCCTCCGCCTCTGCGCGAGCCACGTCCTCGAGGTCGGGGTAGGAGACGTGGAGCGAGCGGAAGCAGCAGCTCTCGGCGTTGCGCCAGTCGAGAGCGTAGGTGCCCTCCGGCGTTCGCTCGTCGCCCTCACGTTGCTTGTGACCGTCGTCGGGTGCGGCGCCGAACGACACCCGGTAGGTCTTCAGCACGTCGTCGCCCTCGAGGAGTTGGAGCGTGCGCTCGCCCTTGTCCACGACGACACGGTCTGCCTGGGAGTCCGGCGATAGTGGGACCGACGGCCAGTTCGCCCACGCGAACACAGCGGCGACGACAAGGCCAGCGAGCAGAGCGATACGCAGCGCCATGCTCCAAGCTATCCGCCCTCGAGGGCGGTCGGGTCACGCTGGGGGCGTCGTCCTCGAGGGCGCGACCTCGAGGCCAGATACAGTCGCGCCCGCCGGGTGCGGGCCGGCGGGCGCGGGTCACGGAAGGTCGGTGGTGGACGACCCGTCCGAGATCGGGGTTAGTAGCGGCGGCCTCGAGGGCGGGCGCCCGTGTCGCCGAAGCGCAGGCCGAGCGTGACGGTGAACGTCTGGTTCTGGATGTCGAGAGGGTCGAACAGGCCACCGATCTCATCGTCGAACGTGTCCGTCAGGCCAACCACGTAGCGCAAGTCGACGCCGAATGGGCCAGACCAGTAATCGGCGCCGATAGCCAGGCCGATATCTGTCAGCGTCTCCTCATCGGTTTCGCGTCCGAACTCAGAGTCGAAGGTGGCATTGAGCGGGATGCCGATCTGAGGACCGGCGTAGATCCCGGCATCGGCGTACGGGCTGACGGGAATGCCCGCGCGGAGGAGAATCGGGATGTCGAGGTAGTCCAGCTTGTATGTGCCCTCGCCATTGTCCTCGACGGCGCCTTCTTGGCTGTAGAGGGCCTCGACCTGAACGGCGAGCGACGGCGTGGCATTGAACCGGAGCCCCGCCCCGCCGACGGCGCCCAAGCGAGGCTCGGTGCCTCCGGCATCGCTGCCGGAGAAGAAGGCGGTGTTGAGCCCGCCCTTGACGATGAACTGAGTCTGGGCGGAGACGGGGGCCGCCACGAAGGCGAGGGCAGCGGCGAAGAGTAGCGTGCGCATGGATCTAGAAGTGGTGGTGGATGTGCGCCATCGAGGTCGGTGGTCCGTCCTCGAGGCCGTGTCCTTCAAGCCGCGCGCCAACGGCCCCGAGTTTCGGTAAACACAGTCTTTATCGCTCAGAATGGACCTCGAGAGCGGAATCGGCGTTGACAGATCTGTGTCACCCGTCCGCTCCTGCGGACACGTCCGCCCGCCTTCGTCGTCACCTTCGCGCCTCGACCGCGACTCCTGAATGGCCCGTAACGATCGCTCCATCAACAAGACCGAGCGCCTGTTTGCGCTGGTGCTCCTGCTCCAGAACCGCCCGAACATGACCAGCCGAGACCTGTCGGAGCACTTCAATGTGAGCCGCCGGACCATCTTCCGCGACCTGCGCACCTTGGGCGAGAGCGGCGTGCCGCTGACGTACGCGGAGACCGGCGGCTACGAGATCCTGGAGGGCTATCAGCTTCCGCCCCTCATGTTCAGCGCGCGCGAGGCCGCGACGCTTCTGGTGGGGACAGGCTTTACCAAGCTGCAGCCCGACGCCTCCCTCCGCACCGACGCCGACGCCGTCGCGATGAAGATCCGGAACGTGCTCCCTGAGCCGGTCCGCGACTACATCGACCGGTTGCAGGAGCGGACGGTGCTGGCGCCGTTCAACGAGGTCCGCGATCGCGGCGCGACAGGAGACGAAGAAGGCCTGTGGTTCGAGCTCTCCGAGGCTCTGGCCCGACAGCGGAAGGTCAAGATGACCTACTACGTGGCCTCGCGTGACGAGGAGACAGTCCGCGAGGTGGACCCGCTCGGGCTCGTCTACTACTCGGACCACTGGAACCTCATCGCCTACGACCACCTGCGCGACGACATCCGCAACTTCCGGCTCGACCAGATCCGGAAGCTCCGCACCCGGTTCGACCGGTTCGAGCTGCCGGACGGGTTCGACCTCAAGGAGCATCTCCGCGAGCGCGGCACGAGCACCGAGAACGTGCGGATGCAGGTCCGCTTCAAGAACCGCGCGTGGCGCTGGGCCCGGACGCAGGTCCCCGCCGACATCGAGCAGGAGCTTCCGCAGGACGGCTGGACGGAGGTCACGTTCGAGTTCGAGAACGTTGCCTACGTGGCCAAGTGGCTCCTTCGCTACGGCACCGATGTCGAGGTCGTGTCGCCGGACGAGCTTCGCGACGAGGTGGTCCGGCAGGCGCGCGCGGTAACGGAGATGTACGACGCCGTCGCGGCCTGACCGTCCTCGAAGACGATCAGGTCCGGAAGAGAAGAGGTTCTTCGGCATGGGGTCCCGTGCCCAGGTTCGCTCTCGAGGCCACTGAAACGTTGTGCCTCAGAAGACCAGAGGAGAAGAGGAAGTGATCTGATCGTCTGCCCTTGAGGGCGCAAACCGAAAGCATCCGGCGACCTTGAGGTCGGACAGCCGAATACGCGTCCTCGAGGACGCAGGCCTCTTCCCCTCTGTCCATGCGACCTCGAGGGCGGAGACGCGGCCGTCACTCCGTTCGGGTGCTCTCGTTCAGTCGCAGGACCTCTTCTCCTCGTTTCGCATTTCCCGTCCTCGATGCCCGCGCCTCCAGACTCCACTTCCCCAGCCGCCCCGCCCTCGAGGTCGGGTGACTACACCGTCGGCGTGATGACGATGGAGGCGGAGGGGCGTGACTCGGAGACCTTCCGGCGGCGCGTGGCGGCGGCCTCGAAGGTGGTGGACGATGTGCTGACCAAGGCGCTCGGCGTCCGCGTGGTGCTTCACTCGTTCGAGGGGCCGCACCTGACGCCGTCGGCCGGCGCGTATGCCCCGCTGGACTTCCTGCAGATTGGGATGTCGGAGAAGGTGGAGCGCGGCGTTCACTTCTTGCTGGTTGTGACGGAGGTGGACCTCGCGGCCTCGACGCTCTCGTACACATTGGCGCTGCCGAGCCAACTCACAAACGTGGCGGTCGTCTCCACGAAGCGCCTCGACCCTGGGTTCTGGGGCGACGACCTCGAGGCCAGCGACGATGTGACGGTGAGGCGGCTCACGGGCCTCCTGCTCCACTCGTTCGGTCACCTGCTCAACCTCGACCATGACCCGGACCCGTCCAACGCCATGTTCGACGTCGAGGCCGTCGAGGATCTCGACCGCATCGGCGGGTTCTCAGAGGCGCAGCGCGACGCGATGAGGCGGGTGCTGCCCCGCGAAGCCCACGAACGGACGACCCGAGCGCGCGGCCTCGGTCGGCTCCGCTTCGTGATGTCGACGGTCGCGCGCGACGCGCTCAGCATCGGCGCGGCGGTGCGGCGGGCGAACCCGTTCTCGCTGGTGACGCAACTCCCGACGATGATCACGGCTGCGCTGTCCGTCTTGATCTTCCTGCTGTTCACGCCCGACATGTGGGACGTGGCGAGCACAGTGGACCTGTACCAGATCGTAGGATTCTCGGTCGCGGCTGTGGCCGCCTCGACAATCGTGCTCTACCGCGCATTCGCGCTTGGCGGTGGACTGGGGCGCGGCCGCGTCCTGACGGAGTCGTCTGTGGTCACGGCTGTGGCGACGGCGCTGTGCCTGGTCCTGACGATGCTTCTGCTGTTCGCAGGGTTCGCGCTGCTGACCTACCTAGGTGTCGTCACCATCTTCCCCCGCAAGCTGATGGAGACGTGGCCGACGGTGGACCCTGCAATCGAGGTCCTCGACCACGTCAAGCTGAGCCTGTTCGTCGCCGCTCTTGGCCTGCTCGCCGGCTCCCTCGGTGGCCGCGCCGACAGCAAAGACCTGGTCCGAGCCGTCCTGTTCGTGGACGAGGAGACGTAGGGGCGGCGCGGTTGCGTGCTCGTATGCGACCTCGAGGTCGCTATAAGGCTGCGCCACGAGCGATCAGAGGAGAAGGCTTATGGTCTGGTCGTTCGGCCTCGAGGACGTGACACGGGCGCCGCCGCCGACCTCGAGGGTGGAATCGAGCGACGCGGCCTCGAGGACAAAACCTCCGGACCTCTTCCCCTCCACACCTCTTTCCGCGTTCTGGCCGACCTCGAGGGCGCACACGAAAAAGCGGGCCTCGGTCCAACGACCGAGGCCCGCACAGGCTGGAGCGAGACGCGCTCTAGATCACCTTAAAGTCAGCGCGCGAGCCGACGGCCGTCTCGACGATGTTGGTGACATCGACCGTGACGTCGCCCTCGCCGGACGTCGTTTTGTGGTAGATGCGGCCCTCGAAGGTGGCCTCGTCGATGTCCGTGGAGATGGCATCGGTCTCTTCGTTGGCGAAGAAAACGCCGCGGTACTGCTTGCCCTCGAACGTGTCGACGGGGAAGACGTAGCCCTGCCCTTCAATGCCGGCGAGCTTGGCGTCCTGGAGTTCGTAGAGAGACAAAGTGGGACCTCAAAAATGGTGAAACAAAAGGGCGGGGGCTCAAGACGCAGCACGTAGAGAACAGAGCGCGGGGAGCGTCGCCTACCTATTCTTCAATGATCAAGCATCTTGAGGGTTTCCCCCAGGCTATGAAACTACCATTCGCCCCCCGCCTTTTCGTCGCCGTCCTCTTCGTCTCGGGATGCGCCGGCGCGTCCGTCTCGACCTCGAGGCCGGGCGCCACGCCGTCGGACATCGTGACGGTGACCGTTCTGCAGATCAACGACGTGTACGAGATCACGCCCGTCGAGGGCGGCCGGGCCGGCGGCCTGGCGCGCGTCGCCGGACTGCGACAGCAGCTTCTGCTCGAGGACCCGAACACGATCACCGTGATGGCCGGCGACTTCCTGAGCCCGTCGGCGCTGGGGACCGCGCGAGTCGAGGGCGAGCGGCTGTACGGCAAGCAGATGGTGGCCGTGCTCAACGCGCTCGGTCTCGATGCCGCCGCCATTGGCAACCACGAGTTCGACGTGAGCGAAGACGCCTTCCACGCCCGCATCGCCGAGGCCGACTTCCCGTTCGTCTCGGCGAACGCCATCCGCCCGGACGGCACTCGCTTCTCTGACGTCGAGCCGCGCGTAGTGCTCGGCCTCGAGGTTGCACCCGGCGACACGGTCCGCGTCGGGATCGCGAGCGTGGTGCTGCCCTCGAACGACAAGGACTGGGTCCGCTACCTCGAGGCCGACTCCACGTTGCGTGCCGAGGTCGCTCGCCTCGACCCCATGACCGACGTCGTGATCGGGCTGACGCACCAGAGCTTCGCCGCCGACGTGGCGGCGGCAGCCACCATCCCCGGCCTCGATGTCGTGATGGGAGGGCACGAGCACGAGAACGTCCGCGCCTACCGAGGCCCTCGCCTGACGCCAGTCGTCAAGGCCGACGCCAATGCGCGGACGGCCTTCGTGCACCGCATCCGCCTGGACCGCCGGACGGGCGAGCTCGAGGTCGAGTCCGAGCTGGTCCCGATTACGTCCTCGACGCCGGAGGACCCGGCGGTCGCGGCGACTGTAGCGGAGTGGGTCGAGATCGCCTCGGCCGGATTCCGTGCCGACGGGTTCGACCCCGAGCGCGTCGCCGTCGTCACGACGGAGGATCTCGACGGTCGCGAGGGCACGGTTCGCACACGGCCAGCACGGCTGGGACAGTTGATCGCGGACGGCTTCCGTCGTGCCGCCAGCGCTGAGGTCGGTCTGTTCAACGGCGGCTCGGTCCGCGTGGACGACGTGCTGTCAGCGGGTCCGTTCACCGAGTACGACGCCATCCGGGTGCTGCCCTTCGGCGGCGAGGTCGTGACCGTCGAGATGCCGGGTGCGCTGCTGGCCCGCGTCCTCGACCAGGGCATGGCCAATGCCGGGACGGGCGGATTTCTGCAAACGGCTGGCATCGAAGGCGCTCCGGGCGCCTGGTTCGTCGCCGGTTCCGCCCTCGAGGCCGCGCGGACGTACACCGTCGCCACGAACGATTTCCTGGTGACGGGCCGCGAGACCGGCTTGGACTACTTCGACGCGGAGACCAATCCAGACGTCACGCTGGTCGGTGAGCACGGAGACGTGCGCCGTGCGCTTCTGGACGAGCTCTCGAGGGTGTACCGGTAACTGTAGACGTCCTCGAGGACGGGTGAGAACCTCTTCCTCGAGGTCACGCCAGCCGCGCCCTCGCAAATGCCCATCCGGCCCCTAGGCTGACCACCGCCGCAAGAACGATCAGCGCGCTGAAGGCGGCCCGTAGACCGGCCTCCTCGGCCAGGAAGCCCAGCGCCGGCGGACCGGCGAGGAAGCCGAGGTAGCCCGAGCTCGTCACCGCTGCGATGCCCACGCCTGAAGCCAACCCCGGCGCCCTCGAGGCCGCCCGGAACAGCGACGGGACAACCGCAGCGAGTCCCAATCCTGCCAGCGAGAACCCGACGACGGCGAGCGACACGACCGGGGCCACGACACACAGTACCAGCCCAGATGTAGCCAGCGCGGCCCCGACCGTCACCAGCCGCGCGTTTCCGAAGCGGGCCGTCAGTGCGTCGGCGCCGAAGCGGGCGCCGGCCATGCATGCCGAGAAGGCTGCAAAGCCCAGCGCGGCGACGCTGGGGCTGGCCTCGAGGGCTTCTCTCAGAAAGACCGCCCCCCAGTCGGACATCGCGCCCTCGACGATGAGCCCGGCGAACGCCAGCACCGCGAGACCCGCCACCGGCCCGACCGGGAGCGCCACCATCGGGCCTCCGCTCTCGACGGCTCTGTCCTCGAGGTCCGGCCTCGAGGCCGCGACGCGTACTCCTTGAGACAGCGCGCCGCCCGCGAACAGGACGCCGGTCGCGCAGAAGTGGAGTGCGAGGGGGATGTGCTGCGCGGCAGCCAGCGCTCCCAGCCCTGCGCCGATCATGGCGCCCAGGCTGAACATGCCGTGAAATGCTCCCAGAATCGTGGCGCCGGACTCCTCCTCGACCTCCGCTCCCCAGACGTTCATCGACACGTCCAGAAGCCCGCTCGTCAGCCCGACGAGGATCAGAGCACCTGCTAGGCTCCACAGTCCGACCGCCAGCCCTGGACTGACGACGACGGCCGCGAACAGCGCCAGCGCCACCAGCATCACGCGGTGCGCGCCTAGGCGGGACACCAGAGGCCCGGCCATTGAGGCCGAGACGATCAGGCCGACGGCCGCTCCCAGCAGCGCCAGCCCAAGCTCTCCTTCGCTGAGTCCCGCGCGGTCTTGGATCTCCGGGATGCGAGCCGCCCACGTTCCATACAGCACGCCGTTCGCCGCGAACGGTAACGCCGCCGACCTCGTGAGCGCCGTGGCAAGAAACGCAGGGCGCGTCACGACGCCGGCAAGCCAGCTGGCTTGCCCTCGAGGTCGATCAGAAACAGGGCGTGGGTCATGGGCGGTGAGGCTCGGCGCGAAGCTAGAGCCGCCCCGAGGACGGTCGCGGCTTCGAGGGCGAGGCCGCCATGAAAGTGTCCTTGAGGTGTATCGCTGAAAGATGGCGGCCGCGTGGTATGGGGAATCCCTCCGTCAGTCGAGATGCCTCAGATGGTCCTTCTCTCCCTCCTGGCGTGTGGCGATGCGTCCGACAACGTGGTCGTCCTCGAGGTCGCAGACCCGACCGGTGTCGTGCGTCGTGGGCATTAGTGCGTCGGTCTACCTTCCGGCTTCCGCTCCACATTCTGCACTGTGGCATCCCTCTTTCGTATCGTCCTCGAGGCCTGTGTGGCCCCCTCTGTAATCGATGGCTGACCTTGGACAGGCCGACCTCGGAGCCGCGCATGGACACTCGGACCATCATCGGCCCGAGATCGAGGCGAGTGTCGCGTGCGGGTGCTTCTACTGCCTCGCCGTCTACTCGCCAGCCACCGTCACGCGCTGGGTGGCTGAAGGCGACGGCGGCGAGACGGCCATCTGCCCTGCCTGCGGCATCGACGCGGTCCTGGGCGACGCGTCGGGCTTGCCCATCACAGAGACGTTTCTGCGCGCCATGAAGCGCCGCTGGTTCGACCTCGAGGCCGAGTGACGCCGCTCCGCCTCCACCAGTCCGGCGAGTACGACGCCGACTTCGAGGTCGTCCTCGAGGCCGATGGCCGGTTCTCCATCGAGCGCGGCGGCTACGTCACCGGCGGGCGCCGGTACGGGATGCTGACCTCGAGGCAGCAGCGAACCATCAGGCGGCTGGTCGCGGCCGTCGACCTCGAGGGCGAACATCCGAGTGAGGGGTCGGTGCAGTCCGTCCTCGAGGTGGGGCCGGCGACGGTGCGTTGGAGTGGGCCTCCGCCGACGGCTGAGTTGAAGGCGCTCGTGAGCGCTCTCATCCAGCTCTGACTCGAGGACGGTCCGCCTTCTCCAAGGACAGTTGTCCACGACGTGGATGGAAGGTGGACAACTGCGCATGGCATGACGCTTGCGTCCTCGAGGACGGATTCCCAATGATGACTATGCGCTCCCCTGCAGTCCTCTTGACTCTGATCGCCTTGGTGGCCGCGTGGGCGGTGCTCGGGATTGTTCGCGACAACCAGCGCAGCGAGCACGCCGTCGCCCAGCAACTTGTGCTCATCGACGTTTTCGACAAGGCCCGGGTCGATTCTGCCTCGACGCCGGCTCAGATCGCGGCCCAGGATGCGTTTGCCGGACAGTACGGCGTCACGCGCGACTCTTCATCCGGTGCCTATGTGGCTCCGTCCGAGCCGGGCACTCTCGGCACCATCCCCGGTGGCTGGTTCCACGGCGTCTTCGGCGCCGTCGCCGCTCTGCTCGCGGTCGCCGCTCTCGGGCCGCTGAAGCCATAGCCGTCCTCGAGGACGCTACACCGCGTCGACGAATGAGCGCCATCGCCGGGCCATCGACACCGTCGCGCGGCGCGCGGACAAGCTGATGTCGGTCAGGTTGATGAACCCGTGGGGCAAGTCCGGCTGCCGATAGAGCGCGACCCGTGTGCCGGCGTCCTCGAGGGCGTGCGCATAGGCCTCGCCTTCGTCGCGGAGCACGTCGAAGCCGGCGGTGATCACGAGCGCGGGCGCGAGGCCGTCGAGGCGTCCGTAGATCGGGGACAGGCGCGGGTCGTCGTCGGCGACTCCGGTACCGGCGGTGTAAACGTCCCAGAAGGCTCGGCGCGTGGCGTCGGACAGGAGGTAGCCGTCGAAGAGGGACCTCGAGGGCCGCTCTGTCGGGTGGTCGGTGGCCGGGTAGATCAGGAGCTGCGCCACTGGCGCCCTCGAGGTCGACTGCGCGACGACGGCTGCCAGGGTGCCGCCCGCGCTGTCGCCGCCAATGGAGACGCGGGCGGGGTCCGCACCGAGGCGCGTGGCGCAGCGCTGCGCCCACGCGAACGCGGCGATGGCGTCCTCGAGAGGGCCCGGGAATGGGGCCTCGGGAGCTAGGCGGTAGTCCACGCTCAAGACGGCATGGCCGGCCTCGGCGCACAGGATGCGGCATGGCTCGTCGTGCGTATCGAGGTCGCCCTCGACGAATCCGCCGCCGTGGAGGTACACCAGCAGCGGCGCACTGTCTTCGTGCGGCGGCGTGTAGAGTCGCGCCCCCAAGGGTCCTGTCGCGCCGTCGACCTCGAGGTCGCGCACGGCTCCGACGGGCGTCGGGCGGCCCCGGATGGCGAGGAGGTCGTGGCGGAGCCGACGCCGCGCGCGGCGCGGATCGGATCGGACAATCGGAGCCGGGTCAGGTCCGGCTGCCGCTGCCATCACAAGCTGGAGCGCTGGGTCCAGCCGCTGGCCCTCGAGGACGGTCGGGCCGCCGGTGAGGCGAAGCGAGACGGCCTCCGGCACGTTCGTCATCGCGCGAGCGATGGCGCCTCGGGCGCGGTCGTAGAGAGAGGGCTCGGACATCGAGGTCGGAGTCGTCCTCGAGGCCGGCGGCGCGGCTCACGCGCGGCACGCGACCTCGAGGGCGAGGCGCTAGTTGATCGAGATCAGCGTGACGTCGAAGATCAGCGTCGAGTTGGGCGGGATGGAACCCACCTGTTGGTTGCCATAGCCCTGATCCGGGGAGACCTCGAACGTCCGCGACTCGCCCACCGCCATTCCGAGAATGCCAGCTTGGAAGCCAGGGATCAGGCGGTTCACGTCGAAGGTGGCTCGGTTGCTTGAGTCGAACACGGTTCCGTTGGTGAGGCGGCCTTCGTAGGCGACGGTCACATTGCTGCTGGCCAAAATCACGCTGCTGGCGGCCGAGTCCTCTGGCTCGCTGGAGTCACAGGCTGCGAAGGCGAGGGCGAAGGCAGCAATCAGGAAAAAAGGGAGGCGCACGAGAATCGGTAGAGATGGAGCGCGCCAACCTACGGCTCGCCCAGGCCTCGACTCGTACCCTTCGGCGCGCCCACACCGCCCGCTTGCCCCTCCGCCGCTCGACCCTCTGGCTCGCCACCGCGCTGGTAATGGCGGCCTTCGCCGCGAACTCGATTCTGGCGCGAGTTGCGCTCCGAGACGCTGGCCTCGAGGGCGCGGCGGGGTTCACGCTCATCCGGTTGGTGGCAGGGGGTGTCACGCTGGGACTGGTCGCGCTCCTCCGCCGGACCGACCTCGAGGGCGACTGGACATCGGCGGCAGCGCTGCTTGCCTACGCGGGGGCCTTCTCCATCGCCTACGTGTCACTCGCGGCCGGGACAGGCGCGCTGGTGCTGTTCGGAGCGGTCCAAATCACAATGATCGGCGCGGGGTTGATGGGCGGCGAGCGACTGAGCGCGGTGCAGTGGGTCGGGCTGGCAGTTGCGATCGCGGGGCTCGTGGTGCTGGTGGCACCCAGCGTGGAGGCGCCGCCGCTCGGGCCTGCCTTGCTGATGGCGGTTTCTGGAGCGGCGTGGGGCGTGTATTCGCTTCGAGGACGGCGCGCGGGAGATCCGGGTGCGGCCACGGCAGGCAACTTCATCCGGGCCAGCGTCCTGGCAGCCGCATTGGCCAGCGCGTTTGTCGCGAGCGGACGCAGCCTCGAGGTCGAGGGGTGGGGCTACGCCGTCGCGTCCGGCGCGCTGACGTCGGGTCTGGGCTACCTCGCGTGGTACGCCGTGCTGCCGTCGCTGCGGGCGGCGACCGCGGCGACGGTCCAGCTTTCGGTCCCGGCCCTGGCCGCGTTGGGCGGAGCCGCGTTCCTCTCCGAGCCACTGACGGTGCGTCTCCTTCTGGCGACCGCCGTGACCCTAGGCGGCATCGCGCTCGTGATCCGCCAGCGTCAGCCCAGGGCTGCGACGGCGTCGGCGAACCGCTCAGCGGAGCCCTCCGCGAACGGGAAGTAGAGCGACGGCTCGATCAACTCCAACTCCATGATGGCGAACGTCCCGTCCTCGAGGCGGACCGCGTCGACGCGGCCGTACAGCAGGGGCGCGTCGTGAGGCACGGCCTCGAGGGCGGATGCCGCGAGCTCGACCAGCGCCGGCTCCGGCTCGACGCCGACGATGTGGCCGCCGTACTCCTCCTGCACACGGAAGTCGCCCTCGACAGGCGTCTTCAGGATGGCATGGCTAACGGCGCCGCCGAACACGAACACCGAGAACTCGCCCTCGAGGACGACGGACTCGATGAATGGCTGCGCCATGTAGTCGTGCCCGTCAAACGTGGCGACGGCCTCCGCGGCCTCGAGGCCGGGGCCGAGCCGGAACGCATCCTCGGCGCACGCGCCCACGATCGGCTTGACCACGCCGCCGCGCTCGCCCCACTCGGCCTCGAGGTCGGAGAGCGCGCTGGCGGTGAGGCCGTGGCCCCACGTCGTCGGCACGATGGGCACGCCGGCGGCCTCGAGGTCGCGGAGGTACGTCTTGCGCAAGTTCCACCGGACGACCTCGAGCGGGTTCTCCAGCCGCGTCGCCGCGTCGATCTGGGCCAAGACCTCGAGGAAGGTGTTGGAGTCGTTCTGGTAGTCCCACGGCGTCCGAATCACAACGAGGTCGTAGGCCGACCAGTCGGCAGCGGACCGCCACGGTACGAAGTCCACGGACCAGCCGCGGGCCGCCAGCGGCACGACGGCGTCTTGGTCGTAGTCGACGTAGTGGCCGATGTCGGCCATCGTGAGAAACGCGCAGGCTGGCATAGAAGTCGTGGGTCGAGGTCTGAAACCTAGCGCCAGCGTCAGGACCGCTTCACGCCCTCGAGGTCGGCGCATCGGCAATGTATGTAAGGGTATACAGGGAAATTCCTCATGCAACGATCAGCGATTGGTGCTTGGATGAGGAGTTCCGCTACTGCACTTTGAGACTCACGCTCCTCCCCTGGATCGATGGGTTCCTTCCACCTTCCATCGCGTACCGCGATTCGGTCGACGTTCGTGTCGATCGTGTTGCTGACCGCGGTCATCTCTCTGTTCTGATCCGCCGCCCTCGAGGTCGCGAGAGGACACGCTGACGGTGTGTCCAGGAGGAGAATGGTTGGACGGCCTTGTCGGCACAGGAGGACCTATCGGTCGGGCGCCTCGAAGACGCGCCGGACTCGAGGTCGCCGCGAGCCGCTCGTTTCCCCGACCGACCTCGATGGGCTCACGGTAGGTTGCCGGATCTCTCCGATCCATCCATGTCTGTCGACCCTCTCGCCGGCCAGCCCGTCCCGCCGAGCCGCCGCCCCAACGTCTCCCGCATCGTCGCGGCGTACTATACGCAAAAGCCCGACCTCGAGGACGCCGGCCAGCGCGTCTCCTTCGGGACCTCCGGCCATCGAGGGCGCTCCGTCGACGGCGCGTTCAACGAGTCTCACGTGCTCGCCATCAGCCAGGCGCTCGTGGAGCATCGCACGGGCGCCGGGATCGACGGTCCGCTGTTCGTCGGGTTCGACACGCACGCGCTGTCGTGGCCCGCGTTCGTCAGCGCCCTCGAGGTCTTCGCGGCACACGGCCTCGAGGTCGTGATCCAGGACGGCCACGGCTTCACGCCGACGCCGGCCATCTCGCACGCCATCCTGGCGCACAACCGCGACCGGCGCTCCGGGCTCGCCGATGGCGTGGTCGTCACGCCGAGCCACAACCCGCCGGAGGACGGCGGCTTCAAGTACAACCCGACGAGCGGCGGCCCGGCGGGCAGCGACATCACGAACACCGTCCAGGCGCGCGCCAACGAGATCCTGGCAAACGGCCTCGAGGACGTGAAGCGAGTCCCATTCGCCCGCGCTCTCGCCGCCGATACCACGCACGCCCGTGACTTGGTCGCGCCCTACGTCGACGACCTCGGCGCCGTCCTCGACCTCGAGGCCGTGCGTGCGTCGGGCGTGACCATCGGTGTCGACCCGCTCGGGGGCGCGAGCGTCGGGTACTGGCCGCGCATCGCGGAGCGCTGGGGCCTCGACCTCGAGGTCGTGAACGAGGTCGTGGACGGGTCCTTCGGGTTCATGCGTATCGACCGCGACGGCAAGATCCGGATGG
Source organism: Rubricoccaceae bacterium (assembly GCA_963832985.1). Classification (GTDB taxonomy): domain Bacteria; phylum Bacteroidota; class Rhodothermia; order Rhodothermales; family Rubricoccaceae; genus Rubrivirga. The sequence goes on along the minus strand of CAWHWG010000006.1, from coordinate 283,591 downwards.
ACTGCTCGTCGCCGTACGCGATGGCCGGGCTCGTGGAGCTCAAGGACCGCTTCGGCGTGGCCGTCGGCTGCGACCCCGACGCCGACCGGCACGGCATCGTGACGCCGAGCGCCGGGCTGATGAACCCCAACCACTACCTCGCGGTGGCCGTCGAGTACCTGTTCCAGAACCGCCCAGACTGGCCTGCTGACGCCGCGATCGGCAAGACGCTGGTCTCGTCCTCGATGATCGACCGCGTCGCGTCCTCGACTCGGGCGGACGCTGGCCGAGGTGCCCGGTCGGGTTCAAGTGGTTCGTGGACGGCCTGCTCTCCGGCGACTTTCGGGTTCGGCGGTGAGGAGAGCGCCGGCGCCTCGTTCCTGCGCAAGGACGGAACGGCCTGGACGACCGACAAGGACGGCATCCTGCTCGCGCTCCTGGCCGCCGAGATCACGGCCGTGACCGGGCGCGATCCCGGCGAGCGCTACGCCGACCTCGAGGACCGCTTCGGGAGCCCCGTCTACGCGCGCATCGACGCGCCCGCGACGCTCGAGCAGAAGGCCGTCCTGAAAGACCTCTCGCCCGACGCCATCGACGCGAGCGAGCTGGCCGGCGACGCCATCACCGCGACGCTGACGCGAGCGCCCGGCAACGACGCCGCCATCGGCGGGCTCAAGGTGCAGACCGAGAACGGGCTGGTTCGCCGCGCGCCCTCGGGCACCGAGGACATCTACAAGATCTACGCGGAGAGCTTCCGGGGCGAGGCGCACCTCGAGCAGATCCAGTCGGAGGCCAAAGAGATCGTGTCCGGTGCGTTCGCCAGCGCAGGCGTGTAGCGACGTCGCCCTCGATGCCGGCCATCGCCTCGAGGGCGCACGCAGCTATTCTTCGCCCGTCCTCGACGCCGACCCATGATCCGACTTTCCGCTCGCCGCCCTGCTGTCGGCCGTCGGCCTCGCCCCAGACGTTCGCCGACCTCGTCCCGCCGGAAGCCAAGATTGAGGTCCTCGCCGACCGGCTTCGGCTGGGCCGAGGGCCCCGTCTGGCGCGCCCGTCGAGGGCGACCTGCTGTTCTCGGACGTCCCCGGCAACACCGTCTGGCGCTGGACCGACGCCGACGGCCTCGAGGTCTTCCTACGGCCCGCCGGCCGACGCGCTCGGCACCGACACGCCGGGCGAGGCGGGCAGCAATGGGCTGATTCTCGACCTCGAGGGCGAGCTTCTCCTGGCCGAACACGGCTCGCGCTCCGTCACGCGACTCGACGCAGACCGTTGGGTTCGGCAGCCGCTCGCGACGCACTACGAGGGCCGGCGTCTCAACAGCCCCAACGACCTGGCGCTCCACTCGTCGGGCGCGTTGTTCTTTACCGACCCGCCGTACGGCCTCGAGGGCGGAGACGCGTCGCCCCAGAAAGAGCAGCCGCACAACGGCGTCTACCGCCTGGACCCGGACGGCACGGTGACGCTGCTGATCGACGACCTGATGCGCCCCAACGGCGTCATCCTGTCGCCTGACGAGCAGACGCTCTACGTCGCCAACTCGGACCCCGCCCGTGCCATCTGGCGGTCGTATCCCGTCCTCGAGGGCGGGGGGCTCGGCGAGGGGCGGTTGCTGTTCGACGCGACCTCGATGGTGAACGCCGCCACACCGGGATTGCCCGACGGCATGGCGATGGCCGCCGACGGGACGCTATTCGCGACCGGCCCCGGCGGTGTGCTCGTACTCACGCCGGACGGCCAGCACCTCGGTACGATCCGCACGTCGATGCAGACGGCCAACGTCACCTTCGGTGACGACGGTCATGTGCTCTACCTCACGTCTCACGACCGTCTCCAAAAGCATTCGCATCTCAGCGAAGGGCGTCGGGTTTTGAGCAATTGAGAGTCGAGGGACGGGGATGCGAATCCCTATCTCTCTAAGGAGCCGCGTGCGCCTTCAACTCCTCAAGCGTCACGACCTCGAGGGCGGTCGCATTCGTCGCCTCCAACACGACAGGTGGCGCTACGCCGGCCTCGAGGGCCTCGCGCCAGCGGCTCACACAAAGACACCATCGGTCGCCGGCCTCGAGGCCGGGGAAGCGGTACTCGGGGCGTGGCGTCGAGAGGTCGTTGCCGCGGGAGCGCGTGAAGGTCAGGAAGTCGGCCGTCATCACGGCGCAGACGACGTGCGTGCCGCGGTCGTCGGGGCCGGTCCCGCAGCAGCCGTCGCGGTAGAAGCCGGTCAGCGGGTCGAGAGAGCAGGCCTCGAGGTCGCCGCCCAGGACACTCTTGGTGGGGACGACTTGCATCAGTCTGTTTCGGTCGGGTAGTCGGCCTCCGTCCAGGCGCGCCAGCCGCCGTCCATCGACTCGACGTTCGTGTAGCCCATGCGTCCGAGTGACTCGGCCGCGAGCGCCGATCGGTAGCCACCGCCGCAGTACACCACGATGGGTACATCGAGGTCGGGTACGGCGTCCTCGATGTCGCGCTCCAAGACTCCGCGCGAGAGGTGGACGGCGCCGGGGAGGTGGCCCTTGTCCCACTCGCTTGATTCGCGAGTGTCAATCAGGACGAACGAGTCTCCGCCCTCGATGCGGTCACGAACGGTCTTGATGTCGGTCTCGGTGATCTCGCGTCGCGCGGCGTCGACGATCTCGACAAAGAGGGGACTGTGGGTCATAGGAGTCTGGATCAGCAAACGAGCCATTATGGGGGCGACCTCGAGGTCGCAGTTGGCGAACCCTGAAGCCCAGACTCGAGATCCGATCTCGAGGACACTACCCGCGGACGTCGAGCAGGCGAGACCGGAGCCTCGGCACGCGCATTCCCGACCGCAGTGCGGCGTCGCGGACCATCGCCCACGGCTGAGGGAGTGTCACCAGCCGGCCCAGCCGAACCGCCTGCCGCATCGTGGCCTCGACGTGAGGCCTGCGCTCCCGTTCGTACGCGTTGAGGGCATCGAGCGGCGCGCCCTCGAGGACGGCCTCGAGGATGGGCGCTAGCACTGCCACATCGCGTAGCCCCGCGCCTAGTCCCTGACCCAGGAACGGAGGCATCTGATGCGCGGCGTCGCCCGCGAGCATCATCCGTCCTCGACGCCACCGCGACGCGACCACATCGTGAAAGGTGTATACCGCCGCGCGTTCGACCTCGAGGACGCTCGGGTCGACGTACGGCGCAAGCAGTGACCGGACGATGTCGGGGCGCATCATCTCGTCGGCCGTCTCCCCGGACCGGAGTCGAAACTCCCAGCGGCGGCGGTCGCCCGGAAACGGGACGAATGTGGTCGGCCGGGCCGGGTCTGCGATCTGCTGGAGACGCTCCGGGAGCTCCACTGGGCGAGATAGAACGGTATCCACCACCAGCCACGGCTGCTCAAAACTGCCCCCGACCCACTCGGCTCCGAGAGCCGGCCGCACCACGCCCCGCGCCCCATCGCACCCGACGACCAGTGCGGCCTCAAGGTCGAACCGCTCCTTCGGCCCCTCGCCCTCGAGCCGGACGCCGCCTGCGACCTCGAGGACGGCCTCGACGGTGTGACCCAGGCGGACCTCGACGCCCAGCTCTTCCAAACGCCTGCGCAGAGCGCGTTCGACGGTCGGCTGGTGGATCAGCAAGGCCTCGAGGCCAGGAGGGCTCGGCTCCGCCGGCCGGCCCCGGAGCAGCAGGCGGCCGTGGCGGTCTACCAGGTCGAACCCGTCGATAGGGCGGCCCTCGACCTCGACGCCGGCATTCCGCAGGACCTCGAGGGCGTGGCCGTCGAGGTGTGCGGCGCGCGGCAACGAATGCGGCGTGGTGTCCCGCTCGAGGCCGACGACGCGCACGCCACGGGCGCTCAGCGTCGCCGCCAGGGTTGCGCCGACCGGCCCAAGGCCCACGATGGCAACGTCGAACGGGGCGGGATCAGACATGGCCGGAGAAACCCCGTGGGCCGCGCTCGGATTCAATACGTCCCTTTCTCTCTCCAACCTCTCATGGCCGACCAGTCCGTTAAGAAAATCGATTCCTCCGCCTCGCCCGAAGGCGAGATGGGCCAGACCTACCTCGTCTCCGGCACCGCCCTAGCGATGCGCCGCTGGTCCGAGTCCGCCGGCACCGAGGGCGACGCGCACACCCGTCCCTACGAGACCGTCGGCTACGTCGTCAGCGGTCGCGTCGAGGTCCATGTCGGCGACGACATGATCACGTGCGGCGCCGGCGACAGCTACCTCGTTGCCCGAGGGCGCCACGCGGAAGTACAAGATCCTCGAAGACCTCGAGGCCGTCGAGGCGACCTCGCCCCCGGCCCGCGTGAACGACCGCGACGACGCGTAACGCGTCGCCGTTCTGATTGACAGCGGTCTGCGGCCTCGAGGTCGCAGACCTTTTGTTGGGCGTACTGAATCGAGGACGATGACCCCTCTCGTATTACCGCCCGGCGCCCTCGAGGACGCTGCGCGCTCGGAACCTGCCGCGTCTCCACCGACATCGCACTCTCGGACATCGCCTCCACGACCGCCAGCGCGCGCAGTCCCGCTGGCCCGTCCGTCTCCGGAGCACGTCGAAGCCTCACCGCGTCAGCGAACTCGCGGAGTTCGCCCTCGAGTTCGTCGCCCTCGAGGCCGGCGAAGTCGTGAACCACAGGCGCCTCCGTTTCAGTGTGCCGAGTCAGCACCGTCAGGCGGTGCGGAATCCAGTCGACGAGCAACATGCCGTTCGTCCCCGCCAGGCGGACCTGGAAGAGGACCGGCGTGCAGTAGTTGCTGACCACCGTGCCCACGACTCCGCTCTCGAACACCAGCAGTCCGGTCACTGCATCCACCACTCCGGGCTGAGTCAGAATCGACCTCGCATGAGCCGCCGCCTCGCGCACCGGTCCAATGAGGTACTGCGCGAGATCGACAGCGTGGATGCCGAGCTGCATCATGGGCAAGAGCGGACACTGCGCCGGCTGGAAGCGCCACCCCTCGTGCGTGCCCTTCTGCACGTTGTCGGCCGAGTAGTGGATCTCGACGCTGACGATCTCCCCGAGCGACCCGTCGTCCACGAGTGTCTTTGGCCTGTCGCGCAGCCGCCCGTACCGGATGTTGTGCCCCACCATCAGCACCGCCTGCGCTCGATCAGCGGCCTCGATCATCGCGCGTCCGTCGGCGACCGTGTTCGCAATCGGCTTCTCCACGAACACGTCGAGGCCGGCCGCGAACGCCGCCTCGGCCTGCGCACGGTGCAGACCGTTCGGGCGTCACGAGCACGACCGCGTCGAGGTCGTCGGTCTCGAGGAAGGCCTCGAACGACGGCGCGACTGGGCACCCAAACTGCTCCGCCGCCGCCTGCGCGTCCTCGAGGTCGAGGTCGAACACCGCTCCGACCTCGAGGTCGCTCACTCGCTCGACGGCGTCCCGGATGCGGCGCCCGTGCCCACCCAGCCCGACCAAGCCGACACGGATTGTGTGTGTCGTCTGTCATGGAAGCCGCCAGATAAGGTCGTGGTCGATGCGCGGCGCGCGGTCTCGGTAGCGCTCTGTCAGGTCAATCTTGCGTCGTAGCAGGTCGCCGAGGTTGTCCCCGTACACGAAGCTGGTCTCACCGACGTCCGAAATGAGCATCGTCTCCGTCTCGCTGGTCTCCCACAAGGTCAGCAAGCGCCTGCGTGTTCTCGAGGTCGAGGTCGATCATCGCCTGAACCTCGTCCGCGGTAGCGGTCACGCTCCGCATCGGTGTCGGCGTTGAGGTAGCCGTACACGCCAGCCACCCAGGCGCACGTGTTGCGCTGCGTCGTCGCCCAGCACCGCAACGCTTCCATCCGGTCGCGAAGGTCGACGTACACGCGGCGCGCCTCTTCCTTCGCCGCGCCCTCGATAAGCCGATCGATGAAGGCTGACGGCTTCGTCCGCTCGGGGAAGAGCGTTCTCGTCGAACTGCCCCGTCATGCGCCGCGCCCCTTCCTCGGTGAGGAGCGTGAAGAGGACGTCTCGGCTCGAGGTCGTTGATGTTCGGGTTGTTGGCCGTGCTGACCAGGAAACGCTCGTAGTAGAGCCGGTCCTCGAGGGGAATCGCCTCGATGTCTGGGACCAGTGGGCGGACCCACGTGCGGAGCCACACAAAGCCGAAGTGACTGTAGAGAGGCACAATCGGGAAGTACGCGATCGTCTCCTCGACCGCGTCCCATGCCTCGACGAGGTCGCTGGCATCGTCCTCTCCAACCCACCGCGAAGCCGTCTGCGTCAGCACGTCCTCGATCGGGCACGTCTGGCGTGAACTGCGCCGCGCGGATGACCTCAGGGTGCGGCCAGTACGGCGTCTTCTCGGTATGAAGTAGGCCGCCCCACGCGCTCGCCGCCTCGAACCCGACCTCTCGCATCGAGAGAAGCTTCTCGTGCAGGAGACGTGGGAACGGAGTGCCCAGCAACGGTTCGATGTTGTACGCCGTCGTGGCCGCGTACGTCATCTTGGGCTCGAATCCCTGTGCTCGGTATGTCGTGGCGAGCTCTCTCTCTTCGTCGACCAACTCAGCATGAAAGAGTGTACCTGCGGCGCTCGTCTGCTCCGGATAGGTCGGGTGGGCGTACGGAAGCTCGTAGCCTCGCACGAGCAAAGACGGCGCCTCTACGCCGACCCCGTCGCCCATGCCCTCGATCAACGTCTCGTGCTCCACCTTGAACGGCTCGAGGCGAAGAAGCACTTCGAAGTCTGGGTTCGTCTCCGCCGCCGCGTCCTGCATCAACCGCATCCAGCGAAGAATGCCACGACCCGCAGTCTCCGCAATCTGGTCGTGTTCGCGCCACTCGCGGATCATGTACGGCCCGCCATTCCGCCCGACATATAGAGACGACGTGTGCTCGAACCCAGCGCCGCTGTCGTTGCTCCACACCGAGAGGTAGCCGAGGTCCGGCACCGCCTCCATCATGTTGCGCATGAGCTCGGCGTAGTGCTCACGCGCCACCGGATGGTCCTGCGCGAGCGTGTACCGTGGAAGGTGCGAGCGGAACGGGTGGTCAATCCGCGCACCGCGGAGCGTCGGGTACCGCTGGAAGAAATGCTCCGGGAGGCTTCGGGGCTCGAAGCACAGGATTCCTGGTGTCAGCCCGTAGCTCCGGCCAATCTCTGCGAGGCTCTGGAGTCGTTTGAGGTTGGCTTGTAAGTACTCCGCCGGATACAGGCCGCGCGTGAGTGCACTCTCTACAAAGTGACTCAGCCCGGCGCAGTAGGAATAGAACTGGTTGTAATACTCGCTCGGGATGCCCGGCTCAAAAGGGACGTGAGCCTCGAGGGCATTCACTTCCAGATGCGTGAACCCCGCTCGGGCAAGCCCCGCGATATACGGCTCCGGGTCGAAGTCGCGCACCGACCTCGAGACCTGCGTGAGGACGTGATCGTAGAGAGGGCGGTGAAAGGGGAACGAGGCCGGGAGTAGAAGCCCTTGGGCCAGCTCCTCCGCGCGGTCGTCCAGAGCACCGTCGGTCAGAAGACCGACAAGAGCAGTAAGGAATGCAGGATGAGAGGCAGAGAGTTCGCCGGAGCCGTCCGCTGCGAGTCGAGCCCATAGCCAGCCGCCCCCTTGGTGTGATACGGGGAGGGACCATGGCCCGGACGCGACATCTACATTCAGGCCCACTCCAGGCTCTTCCGACATGACAGGAGACTCGATTCCCAAATAGGTACACAGCTTCTGGGCTGCTGACATCACTCCAGGGTGGGCCGAGAGCGGTATCCCGATGGTCCGGATCGAGGAGAGAACGGGGGTGGAAGTCATCGGAATGAGGAGGAACGCTCACCAAGGATAGAGTCCCCAAATCTGAAATGCTGTTTCATTTAAGAAACAAAGTCTGTCTCGCCTAGCTTCGTTTTTGCTACCATTCTGGAGGGTGAATAGGTGTAGGTGGTGCGCTTGGGCTCGTTTGTCCAGAAAAAAAGAGACAAGGACTCAAGAGCTGAAAAGCCCCTAGCAAGACCCTGCTAGTCCGAAACGGCACCATGTCAGCCGATCAGAGCGGGCGGTTCGTTAACACGGACTTGACAATGTTGTGCAGAACTCGTAAATCGTATAGCAATGAAAACGGCGTTCCAAATTTGAAACAGAACGACAGATATGTCATCCCCTCCCTCGAGCGAGCTGTACTCGTTCTAGGGTTGCTCGCCGACGAGCCGAAGGGGATCTCTCTAGCCGATCTCGCCCGCCGTACAGAGATCCCCAAGAGCACGCTCTTCCGAATCCTGGTGACGCTCCAGAAGCACCATTGTGTTGCGGCCGACCCCACAGGTCGGACGTTTCGTCTCGGATCGCATCTATGGGAATTGGGAAGTCGGTTTGCCGACCACAGTGATCTGTTTCGCGTCTCAGCCAGCTACATGGCGGACCTGGCGGACGAACTGGGGGAGACCGTCTTTCTTAGCAAACTCGAGGACGGCGAGGTGGTGTACCTCCGCCGAGTCGAGTGTCTCAAGTCGATAGCCGCCGTGCGCAAGCTGGAAACTCGGGCGCCCATTCACTGCACGGCCACGGGCCTCGCTCTAGTCGCATGGCTGCCATCGAATGAGATCGATGCGATCCTTGCTCAGCACGAGATGCAGACGTTCAACGATTCCACGGTGACGGATCAGCGTGTGATTCGCGACCGGATGGCTCAAGTCCGAGACCAAGAGTTTGCCGTGGTCGATGGGGAGTACAACGACGAACTGCTGTGCATCGCCGCTCCAGTTCTCGACCATCAGCGGAAGCCGTGCGCGGCGCTGACCGCGACGATGCTCTCAGCTCAGGCCAGAGACTCTGCCACTATTGAGCGCATCGGACAGGCTGTACGCAGTGCGGCTCGCTCTCTTTCTCGCGAGCTGGGTGGCGGTGAGCCACTTCGTCTCGCAGTGTCCGAAACCGACTAGTCCGTGTGCCACCGCTTTCACCCGCCCGTTCATCTCGAGCGCATCGCAGTCGATGCGCGTCGGCCCTGGTACGCTTTTCCGTCTCCAAGACTCGGGACACCCCTGAACTCATGAGCCCACACCTCAGCAGACGATTCCTGGCCTCGATATTTTTTCGTGCTTCTCTTGGGAGCGCTTCCGTCTGTGGCTTCGGCCCAGACCGGTAAGCTCTCTGGAGTGATCACGGATGCCAGCAGTGGCGATCCTCTAATAGGCGCGACAGCATTCCTGGACGGAACCCAGCTCGGCGCTTCCACCGATGTCGATGGCCGGTATAACGTGATTGGCATCACGCCAGGGACGTATCAGGTCAGAGTGTCGTTTGTCGGATACACGACGCAACTCGTTGAGCTTCGCATCGTGTCCGATATCACCACGACGTTGGACGTCGAGCTCACTTCCTCGACGGTGCAGAGCGACGAGGTCCGAGTCATAGCCGAAAGGCCTGTCGTGGATGCCAACCAGACGACCTCGAGGTCGCTCGTGACAGGGGAGGAAATCTCCCAGCTACCTGTCTCGGACCTTCAGGATGTCATCTCGAGAACCTCAAACTCGTACGACGGCTTCATCCGAGGAAGTCAGCGATTCGAGACCCGCACGATTGTCGACGGAGTGGACGTGAGCGACGCGCTCAACCAGATCGCCCCGAACGGAACAAACGGGTCGTTCGCTGGGCAGCAGTACAGCAGTACCAACAGGTCGTCCGAGACGAACCCGAGCCTGTTTAACTCTCAACCCCGAAGGTGTCGAGGAGGTGTCTGTTAACTCCGGTGCAACAGAGTCTCGCTACGGCGCGGCCTCGGGCGGCGTTGTGGCGATCACGCTCGCGGAGGGCCGAGGGCCGATCCGGGGCTCGGCATCGTTCCGCATGTCGCCTCAGGGCAACCGCCCTGGGCCAGACTCGCTGGCGTTCTACGTCGACGGTACTGACTACATCGCAGAGCGCGACCAGCGTGTCGCGAACGGGGACGCCGCCGCATCGCTTTACACATGGACACCAGATCGATACGACACAGGGGAGCCTGAAGTAGACGCTCGGCTTTCCCTTGGTGGATCCATTACAGATCGCCTCCGGTTCTCTACCTCGGGTCAGTGGTTCCAGACACATGGCTACCAACCCAATGAGTTCCGCCGTCGTATCAGCGGTCAGCTCAAAGGCACGTACGATCTCGGAGCGAACACGCAGATCAGCGTCGTCGGGCTTCTTGAGGATCGTGGCCTCTGGGGCGGGTGGAACAACACGGCCTACACCGACTTCTGGCGGTTCTACCTCGAGGGCGTGGCGCAGAATGACGCAGGCAGCTACCTCGGCTCGGTCCGGGTCCGCCAGCTTCTCTCTCCGACCTCGTTCATCAATGTCCAGGCGTACCGGACGTACCAGAGAACCCGGTACGGGTACGTCGATGACGACGGCAACGGCTTTACGGACCTCGGGGAGGACGGAGAATTCCTAGACTTCAACGATCCGCAGGTGATCGCCCGATACATCGGGACTGGGACGGACCGTAGCAAGATGTTCTACGAGAACATCTCCGACGGCTTCTCCGACACAAGCCTGAACCTGCCTAACGGACAGCGCTATAAGGCTGGCCAGCCTCAGCCATACTCCGAGGATGCGGAGCAAATCACGAATGGCTTTAAGATCGATTACAGCAATCAGGTCACGCCAAACCACTACATCCAGACGGGCACAGAGTTGAAGCTCTATGACCTGAGCTACGAGCAGGTCTACGGCATCGACCAGACCGGTTCCAAGCTGAACGGCGCCCTCGAGCCCTTCGCGCCACAGCAGTGGGACCGTAACCCCTGGAACCTCGGCCTCTATGTCTCTGACCGAATGGAGTACGGCGGACTGATTGTGAACGCTGGCATGAGAGTCGAGTTTGCGGACCGAGACATGGAGAAGATCACAGACTTCTTCTATCCCTTCCGTCGCGATACGGTGTCGGCAGGCATCGTGTACACGACAGATGCGAGTGGCAACGTCGTGCCAGCGCTCGACGCCGATGGCAACCAGATCCCTCGTGAGCTCGCACGCAACACGTTCAACCGTGGCGAAGACGTCGCTACCGATGTCTTCTTCAACCCCAGCCTGGGTGTCTCGCACCCGATTGGTTCGAAGGCGTCGATGTACTTCTCCTTCTCACGTAGTCAGCAACTCCAGCCATTTACCACGCTCTATCAGTTCTACGACGGCAACAACTCTAACAACCGGTTCTTCACCTACCAGGACCCAGAGCGGAAGCCGATCACGTCGAACAACTACGAGCTTGGCGTCCAGTGGGAGGTTGTGGATGGATGGGGCCTCGACGTGAACGCATACACGAGGAGCATCGATAACTACGGCCAGGCGACCCTCCAAGCGACCAACAGGACGCCAGAGGGCGAGCCAGCCATCGCAGGGCTCACCATCAACAGCTTTGCCACCAGCGCTGGCTACGCCGATTCGCGAGGTATCGAGTTCGTCGTTCGGCGTCGGCCGCTCGCCTTGACAGATGACATTCGGCTTGGACTCACCGGGTCGTACACGTTCTCAACTGTTGAAGTCTCCTCCTTCGCGGGGACCAACACGACGGCATTCACCGACACCGCGGCGGGCACCGACAGCAGCCTCACACAACTCCCGTTCGACAACGCTCAGAACTTCAGAAACTTCCCACAGGAGGTTCGTGGCGGCAGTTCCACTCTCACTGCTGGGTACGGCCGCACGCATCGTGGGCTCATTCGGGCAGTCGCGACGCTACCGTTCGAGATATCGGTTGGAATGACAGGGTCGCTCGAGAGTGGCTTCTTGTATCCAAGAACCATCGGGGCTGATCCTCGAGATCGCGCGCTTCTGACGGGGCCGACCAACTACCAGATTGATCTCCGCCTCGAGAAGCGATTCACCTTCGCGGACCGGTTCGGGGCAGACTTCTACGTCGATGCCACGAACATCACGAACCAGCAGAACATCGTGGCCTACGAGAACTTCACCACGGATGGGCCGGCGGTGTTCGAGGAGACCGGCAGGCCGGGCGAGCGGCTCATCCTCGCAGATGGCACCTCGATCTACGGACCGCCCCGCAACATCTTCCTCGGACTGCGCGCCCGTTTCTAGCCCAGAACTGCAGCCTACTTCTCACGATGGGTCTCCCTATGAAACTCCCCTTCGCAACAAGCCTCGCCGCACTCCTCTTCGGAGTCGTGTTCACGGCCCCCGCGTCCTCTCAGCCGGCGGCTCGGCCCTCCCAGTCGCTGAACTACATCAATGCTCGGACCACCGACACCGGTGATGGCTATCTCGTTGGCGGTGACCTCTGGAACACGCTCAAGCCCTCGAACACGATTGAGTCTTCCCGCTTGGGGAGCTCATTTGCTGGGGTCGCGGGCGGGATGAACAACCGTGTCCTGTTCGGGTCTCGCGGGAACTGGCAGGAGCCGGGTGGACAATGGCCGTCTGGATATCCGTACACGGACACGTTCCGGAACTCGCACTTCATGGTGTTTCCCGTCTTCAAGAGCACTGGCTGGCCGGGCTACGGAGCTGGTAACCCGGTGCGCGCGGCTGACGCTGGAACAGATGCTGCTGGAGCCGGAGGGACCAGCCGATTCATGTTCGCCACCTTTGGCGAGAGGGTGGCTGGTGCCAACGACCCTGCTCGTAACTACAAGCGTCCAGCCCGATACACTGACCAGGCTCGAACTCACCTGGTGTATGAGGCAGGATGGCCGACCACCGCAGGTATTGACTTCAAGGTTCGTGCACACCAGTTCACGTCCAACACGCAGAACCTGAACGACTTCACCGTCCTCGAGTTGTCGATGACCAACACGGGTGTCGTCGATTCCAACGGTGATGGAACGCCCGAGGCAACAGGCAATGCGATTGATGGCGTGGGCATGATGCTCGACGCGACCATCTCTCCCACCATCTTCCTCGACGGTCGGGGTGACCGCGCCGGCAACTTCCTCAACGCTGGTCGCACGTTTGGATACGTTGCAGCGCCCGACGAGACCGGATCTCCGTATGGCCTGTGGGCATGGTTCGCCAACGTTCCGCCGACGGTGACCACCGGGCGGACAGTTCCTCCGGCGGGTGAGCGCTCGTTCGGGATCAACAACCGGAACAGGCTGGAAGGCTACACCGACATCTGGAATGCTTGGAACTTCATGGGTGTCAAGGAGGGCGCCATTTCCGACACGGATCTCGGAGCCATCACCGCGTCCTCTGCAGACAAGCAGACGGCGTTCGGAACGCACTCGGTCGGGACGGGTGCGCAGCGCGGTTGGTACACATCCGTTCAGTGGCAGAGCTCTCTGTCGAGTCTGAGTGCGTCGGATATCGCCTTCAGAAACTCGACGGCGACGTGGTATGCGGACTACGGCAAGGCCTCCAACGGCGGATCCGTACCGGCCAACCTGGCACCGAACCCAGCGTTCTTCTCCGGCGGAACGGCTGATGACATCACGACCTGGACGGTTGGAAACGCAGGAGCTCGTCCGAATGGCGACTTCAAGTACGCTCACCAGGATGTTGGAGTCGCCAACATTGAGGGGGTACAGCCCGTCTGGGAGCCAGAATGGAATGCCTCCGCAGCCAATGGCGATTTCTACAGCGGCTTGGAAGGCTTCGCTCGGGAATACACGTTCGGTCAGGCGCTGACCCAAGGCATTGGCCCCTTCGACCTCGAGGTCGGGGAGTCCATGACCATCGTGTGGACCGCCGCTGCGGGGTTCCGGTTCGAGGGCGTTTCGGACGCCGTTGAGGCAGCGCGTTGGGCGTGGGATCAGGGTTGGGATGTCGACGCTTCGCTTCCCACGCCAGCGGCACCCGACATCAGCATCGAGAGCACCCCAGAGGGCCGCGCTCGAGTTCGCTGGACGGACGTCTCCAGCATTCGCCCGATCGACGGATACAAAATCTGGCGCGCCTCGCAGTTCAAGAGGACGAGCTACCAAGACGTTGGAATGCGGCTCCAGGATCGGTACCAGGAGCAGCAGCAGCCTGGCGCCGACATCACACCGCTTCTGGACGACAGGAACCCGGCCTTCGACGCCTTTGACATCTTCACTGGCGACATCCAGGGGTCCTACCAGCCTGCAGAGTGGGGCACCTACGACTTGGTCGCCACCATTCCCAATGGCGAACTCAGCGCGTTTCAGGACGCCTCGGGCGGATACCAGTACGCCTTCGATGACGAGGACTCGATCACTGGATTTACCTACTGGTACTACGTCGCTGCGTATAGAGAAGGCTCGTTTACCGGACCTCAGGGTGCGGTTGCCGGAGGCCGTATCGAGTCGTCGAACATGAACCGGAATGGGCGGAACGACCCGACTGCGGCTCCCGGGCAGATTGGCCTCGGAACGCAGTGGGGCGGGACCTACCCATATGCGGACCGGAATGCGGCCTACCCGGCTGAGGGCACTCAGGCTCGTCAGAACCTGGGGATTCCCTTCACGGTGGTCCCCCCCGTCGCATCCGCGGATCAAGTGGAGGACCTGATTACGGTCTCTCCCAACCCATACAAGATCACAGGCCTGAACGACGTCCGTAACGACGCTGCAAGTCACGCGATCAGCTTCCTCAACACCCCGTCGGACTTCACGCTCACCATCATTGATGTGTCTGGGCAGATCGTCTACCAGGAGGTCGTAGAGAACGCGGTCGACGGACGACTGATCTGGGACATGTTCTCGAAAGACGGGGTGGAAGTCGCGAGCGGCGTCTACCTCTACCACATCCAGTACGAGGGCGACCGCGCTACGACTGGACACTTCGCCATCCTGCGCTAGCTCCACCTGCCGGATACTGTTATGACATCGGGAACCCGCCGGACGATTTTATTCATTGGGCTGCTCATGCTGCCCTTCCTGCCCGCAGAGGCCCAGCGCAATGCTGGGCGTAACGGTGCCGCCTTCCTCAAGGTGGGCGTCGGCGCTCGCGAGGTGGGGATGGGATCGGCTGTTAGCTCCATCCGCAATGACGCCAACCAGATCTTCTGGAACCCAGCTGGGACGGCTCTGCGGCCGGACCAGACGTTCAACGCAGGTCTTTCCTACGGGAGTTGGATCGGAGACATCGATTACTCCGCGGCTGCGGTCGGCTATAACCTGGGAGGATCAGGGACGGTCACGCTGGGCATCCAGGCCTTCGGAATCAATGGGATTCCAGCCAACCGAGAGAATGGCTTTACCGATCCCATCCTGAACGATCTCGTCACCGACACCAACACGTCGGATACGTACGACTACCTCGATCTCGCCGTCAGCGCGTCGTACTCGAGGTACGTCATTGATCGGCTTTCTCTCGGTGCGACAGCGAAGGTGGTCAATGAGTCCATCGACGGGGAGAGCGCAACGGCATTCGGCTTCGACTTTGGGTCGGTCTACGACATCAACGAGTCGGGATGGCGGATTGCGGCGCGTCTCAACAACCTCGGGACTGGTCTGTCCTTCTACAACCAGGACAACCCACTGCCGCTCACGTTCTCGATTGGAAGCTCCATTTACCCAGTTAACAATGAACAGACGCGAGTCATGCTCTCGGTTGACGCGGTGAAGCCTCAGGACGCACAGCAGCTCCTCTACGGTGGCGCGGAGGTGTCGTTCTACGACCTCGTCTTCCTGCGAGGCGGCTACAAGTTCAATTACAGCGGGAGCTCCGACGGTGGCACCGACGCGCGTGAGGCGATTGACACCTCGATCGAAAACTTCTCGCTCGGCGGCGGCATCCAGTACGTAGTCGGAGACAACCCCATCGGGATCGACTATGCGTTTACGAGCATGGACCTTCTCGATCCTGTCCACCGCGTGTCACTGCGAATCGGTCTTTAGGTCGACAGTCCGGTGTGTATCCGGACGCCCCCACCACGTCCTGTACCACCGTGCTTCGTGTCGAGACTCCGTCCGGCTCCTGGGCTGCTCTGTGCGCCCAGGTTTCGGACTTTCTGGCCGCTGATCTGATCGACCTCGAGGTCGACGGCGTTGATGTAACCGGGTTTCGGAGCCCTGACTCGCCCGCTCTCTGGATCCGAGACCACTCTGACATCTTGCGAGGCGGGGTGTATCAGCACGCCGACGTTCACAGCGCGGTGGACCTGTTCGCGGCGTACCAGTCGGCGAACGGGCGTGTCTTCGACTACGTCACCACAGAGGCCGGCACGGAGCCGGAGAACTGGGAGAAGTGGGTCCGAGTCCCGGTCGAGGCCGACGTCGAGTTCCGCTTCGTCAAGGCCGCCGTGTTGGCATGGAAAGCCTCCGGTGACGACGACTGGATCGAGGCGTTGCTGCCCGCCCTCGAGGCCGCCCTCACCTACACCTGCACGCACCCGTGGCGCTGGGACGACGGCGTGGACCTCCCGAAGCGCGCCTACACGATGGACACATGGGACTTCGACTACACGGCGGGTCGCAATCCCTGGCTGAACTTCTCGGTCACGAATGAGACGTTCTGGGGCGTGATGCACGGCGACGTCAGCGGGATGTACGAGGCGATGGGCATGCTGGCCGACCTCTACGAGCGGTTCCACGACCTCGAGGCCGCCGCTCGCTGGCGCAACAAGGCGACCTCGATGCGCGATCGCGCCAACGAGTTGCTGTTCAACGGGCGCTTCTACACCCACTTCCACAAGCTCACGCCCGTCACGATCGACGGACTTGATGAGGCCGAGCAACTCAGCCTGAGCAACCCGATGGACATCAACCGGGGGCTCGCCACGCACGAGATGGCGGTTTCGATCCTACGCGAGTACCAGCAGCGGCGAGAGACCACGGGAGCCTTCGCGGAGTGGTTCAGCATTGACCCTCCGTTCCCAGACGGCGCGTTCGGGGACGAGAAGATCGTGGGCGGCGCGTACATCAACGGCGGCATCATGCCGCTGGTCGGGGGCGAGCTGGCGCGGGCGGCGTTCGAGCACGGCCTCGAGGACTACGGCGTGCAGATCCTCCGTCAGTACAGCGAGCTGATCGCGGAGACGGGGGAGACCTACCTGTGGTACTTCCCGGACGGAACGCCCTCGGATGTCGAGTCAAGCACGAGCCCGGATGCGATGCCGACGGACGGCTGGGGATCGTCTGCGATGCTCTACGCGCTCGTCGAGGGGCTGTGCGGCATCGAGGACCTCGAGCACTCGTACCGCCGCGTCCGCTGCTCGCCGCGGTGGGTCGCCGCCCTCGAGGACGAGGCCTCCGTCGAGGTCGGGTACGCGGCGTCGGGCGCGGGCTTCAGGTACGACTACGCTCATGACGCGTCCTCGAGGACGATGACCCTGCGATTCGAGGGCGAGGCGGACCTGGACCTACACCTTTTGATGCCGCCGGGGACGCGGCCGGAGTCTGTGGTCTGGAACGGAAAGGCCGCCGACCTCGAGGTCGTAACGGTCGAGGGCAGTGTGTACGCAGACGCGCGGGGGGACGTGCGCTCTGGTACGACGGTCGAGGTGCGCTATGTCGACGCTTAGCCTGCCTCGGAGCCGGTGGACGCCGGAGGCGTGGACGGCCATCGGGCTGCTCACGCCGACGCTGGTGTTCTTCGCCGTCTTCCAGTACTACCCGATCCTGAAGAGTTTCGCGATCAGCTTCGCGGACTACGGCCTGCTCCGTCGCGAGACTCCGTTTGTCGGGCTCTCGAACTATATCCGCCAGTTTCAGGACCCGCTGTTCTTGTCGGCGTTGTGGAATACGTTGGTGTTCGTGGGCATCGTGGTCGTGATCGGCGTGGTGTTGGCGCTGGCCGTGGCGATGATGGTGGAGCAGACGGGGCGCTGGGCGGGTATCTACCGAACGCTCTACTTCATCCCGGTCGTGACGTCACTGATGGCGACGGCGATGATCTGGCGGTGGCTCTACGCCTCCAACGGGCTGCTCAACTTCCTGATGACGTTCATCGGGTTGGATGCGCAAACGTGGCTGCTCAGCGAACACCTGGCGCTCCCGTCGCTGATGGTGCTGACGATCTGGAAGAACCTCGGCTTCGACTTGATCCTCTTCTCGGCAGCGCTCCAGGGTATCCCCAACGACATCTACGAGGCCTCGAGCATCGACGGCGCAACGCCGTTGCAGAACGCGTTCTACATCACGCTTCCCCAGCTTCGGCCCATCGTCGTGCTGGTCGCGATTACGGCGGTCATTCGCTCGTTCCAAGTGTTCACCATTGTCCTAGCGATGACGCAGGGCGGGCCGGTCAACGCGACGCGCACCATCGTGTACCACGTCTACGAGCAGGGTATCCAGTACGACGACATGGGGTACGCATCGGCGGCGGCGGTTGTGCTGCTGATGCTCGTGGGCATCGTGACGTTCATCCAGCTTCGGCTGGACAACGATTCCTAAGATGACCGGACGCCGCCATTTCCTCCAACGCGCAGCGCTAGGCCTCGGCCTTGCCGCTGTGCCGATGGGGTGCGCCTCGGCGGGGCCGCCCTCGAGGTCGTTGCCAGCGGCTTCCGACCCGGACTACTGGGACCGTGTCCGCGACCTCTATCCGATGACGCGCGAGCGGGCGTACCTCAACACCGGCGGTCTCGGCCCAGCATCCACCCGCGTCCTCGAGGCCGTGCACCGCGCGACGATGGCGCAGCAGACCATCGTGGAGCATGGGCACGACGCCCTCGAGGGCGTGCGCGAGACCGTGGCGGCCTTTGTTGGGGCGTCGCCGGCCGAGATAGCGTTCATGCGCAACGCCACCGAGGCCAACTCAACAATCTCCTCCGGCCTCGAGCTGCAAGCCGGCGACGAGGTCATCTTTGAGTCGCACGCGCACCCGGGAGGGGCGTTCGCGTGGCTTAGTCGGCAGAAGCGCGACGGCATCGTCGTCAAGGTTTTCGAGCCGGACCCGACCAATGCAGCAGGCAACCTGGAACGTATCGAGGCGCTCATCACCCCGCGCACGCGCGTCATCCAGGTCAGCCACATCACCGCGCCGACCGGCATCTGGATGCCCGTCCTCGAGGTCGCGGCGCTTGCCGCTGATCGTGGGATCTGGTTCCACATCGACGGGGCGCAGTCGTCAGGTCTGATTCCAGTCGATCTTGGGGCCATCGGCTGCGACTCGTACGGGACGAGCGGCCACAAATGGATGGGAGCGCCCCACGGGACCGGTTTTCTGTACGTCCGCCGGGATCGGCAGAACGAGGTGTGGCCGACGGAGGTCGGCGCCTACAGCTCCGGTGAGGCCGATCTGTACCACCCGGAGCGATTCGAGTACGTGGACGACGCGCGCCGCTACGAGCCGGGCACGCGAGACACGGCCTCGATTGTCGGCCTCGGAGAGGCTGTGGGCCTCCTCACGGACATCGGGATGGAGCGGATCGAAGAGCGAGCATCGTTCCTGACGCAGTACCTCCAGCGCGGTCTCCGCCAGATTTCCGGCGTCGAGATCCTGTCGCCGAGCGACCCGGCGCTCGGGATCGGGATGACCACTCTAAAGAGCGCTCGCGTGCCCTTCCGGGATCTCTATACCGCATACAGCCAGGCACAGATGCGCTGCCGGGTCGTGATGGAGCAGGGCCTCGATGCCGTCCGGGTCTCGACGCATTTGTTCAACAGCGAGGAGGAGTGCGACCGCGTGATCGCCGTCACCCGCGACACCCTCGGGAGAGCCTAGATGCCGGAGTCCACCGCCATCCTGTCCGAAGCCGAGGCCGCGCGCCAGATCGCGACCTCCACGAGTGCGCCGTCCTCGAGGCCGATGCGGCGAAAGCTCCCCGTGGGTCGGTGGGCGATGCACACGGTGCTCATTCTGGGCGTCATCGTGATGATCGGGCCGTTGGTGTGGATGGTGCTGACGTCGCTTAAGACAGCCGCCGATGCGGAGGCGTTCTTCGACACGCCGCGTCAGATCGGGGCGGTGCTGAAGGGGCTGTGGCCCGACCCGGTCACGTTTGACAACTACCGGGCGGTGTTCACGGAGCGCCCGATGCTGATGTACTTCGCCAACAGCGCGATCTACACCGTCTTCCGCCTGATCCCGAGCCTGCTGCTCTGCTCGCTGGCCGGATTCGTGTTCGCGAAGATGACCTTCCCGGGCCGCGAGTGGATCTTCGGCGCCATTATCGTCACGATGATGGTCCCGTTCCAGATCAAGATGCTCACCTTGTACGAGATGATTGTGCAGGTCGGCTGGGTGGACACCTACTGGGGCGTCATCGTGGTGGGGCTGATGGAACCGCTTGGCATCTTCCTCTTCCGACAGACGATCCGCGGCATTCCGGACTCGCTCCTGGACGCGGCACGGATCGACGGCGCGGGGACGCTGCGGATTTACGGAAGCATCGTCTTGCCGCTCATCGGTCCCACGCTGGCGGCCTACAGCATTTTTGTGTTCATGTGGTCCTGGAGCGACTTCTTGTGGCCCTTGATCGTGCTCAACCGCGAGGCGCTCAAGCCTATCGAGGTCGGCATTCTGAGCTTCTCGGACATCAACAACCCGGACTACGTCAAGATGATGGCCGCGGCGACGGTGGCCGTGGCGCCGGTCGTGGTGTTCTTCCTGTTCATGCAGCGCCAGTTCATCAAGGGCGTCACGATGACGGGGGTAAAGGGATGAGCATAGCACAGCAACGTGGCGGCCTGGAAAGTGCCTCGTCCTCGAGGACGGGCTCATCCAGGACACGCCCTCGAGGTCGGACGCTGCGTTGGCATTGCCTCGCGACTCTCCTCGTGCTCCTCCTCGGCGGGTGCCAGGACCCGCAGCCGGACATCATGCCCGACGGGCGGACGCCGGTCCGCGTGTTTCTCCTCCTCATCAGCACCGGGCAGGTAGAGTTCTACGACTGGGCCGAGCGCGCCTTCGAGGCCGAGAACCCCGACCTCGACGTGATCGTGGAGCAGTTCCCGGGCAGCTCACTCAAGGACTTCGAGATCAAGCTCCGCCTTCGCTTCAGCAGCGGCCAGGCGCCGGACCTCTTCCACGTCCAGACGAACGTGGCCTCGGAACTCGCGTCGCTCGGATTGCTCGCGCCGGCGCCGCCGTCGGTCGTGGAGCAGGTGGAGGCGAAAAGCTTGAATCAGTATGTCGAGGACGCGGGGCGTTTCGACGGGACCCACTATGGCATCGCCAGCGACGGGGTGTGGACGGCGCTCTACTACAACAAAGACATGTTTCGGGAGGCCGGCCTCGACCCCGAGCGCCCGCCGGAGACGTGGGACGAGCTGATCGAGATGGCGGACCTTCTAACCGTCCGCGCGCCCGACGGGTCGCCGATCCGCGCTGGGCTCTCGCTCCGCAAGTCGGGCTTCAAGGCCGGCACCGCAGAGAAGTGGATGACGTTCCTCTTCTCCGCCGGCGGCACCGCCTTCTCCGCCGATGGCTCCCGCGCCCTGTTCGACTCCGAGGCGGGCCGCGCTGCGCTCGGCTTCTACCACACGATCCTGTTCGACCGCCGCATCGACTCCGTCGACCTCGAGGGCGACCAGCAAGGGTTCGGGCAGGGACGCGTTGCCATGTTCATCCGCGAGCCCCACGTGATGGGCTGGCTCGACGACAACTACCCCGACCTCGATTACGGCGTTGCCATGATCCCGCGCCGCGACACCTCGATCAGCGCCGCCGGTAGCTACATGTTCGCCGTCAGTGGCGACTCGCCGCACCCCGATCCCGCGTGGCGCTTCGCCGAGTTCTTGACCAGCGACTCGAGCTACACCCGCTACGCCGCGGCGGCGGGCGTGCTGCCGGTAACCAAGACCGTCTCGTCTCTGCCCGTCTACGATGCCGACCCTGGCATGCAGGTCTTCCTCCGCCAGCCCGTTCGTAGCACCGGCGGCTTCCCCCGCGCGAGCCGCGCGGCAGACATCCTGGGCGCCTACATCGAGCGCTTCTGCTACGGCCACCTGACCGCCGACGAAGTCCTCGAGCGCGCCACGCGCGACGTCAACGCCGTGCTCGCACCAAACCGCCGGGCAGCCGCCGTTGGGCCGTCCTCGATTCCGACACCCAACTCGTGAGCGTCTCCACTCTCCCCATCGGCGTCGTCACCGACGAGATCTCGCGGTCGCTCCCCGAGGCGCTGGCGTACGCGAAGGAATGGGGCCTGTCCCGCTTCGAGCTTCGCGAGGGCGAGGAGCGCCGCTTCCCCGCGTTCACCCGCGACGAGATCACCGTCCTCGAGGACGCGCGTCGCGAAGGAGGGCTCGTCACCGCCGTCTCGCCCGGCATTTTCAAGGCACCCCTCGAGGACGAGGCGGCCCTCCTCACCGCCCTCGAGGACACGCTCCCGCGCACGATTGAGATGGCCGCTCGTTTCGAGTGTCCCTTGATCATCGTCTTCGGATTCGAGCGCACCGAGAACGAGCCCGACAGCAACCGTTTGCTAGCGATGCGCGCCTTCGAGGCCGCCGCCACCCAGGCCGTTGACGCCGGAATGCGGATCGCCATTGAGAACGAGCCCAACTTTTGGATCGACCGTCCTGAGCCCTCGGCCTCGATGCTGGACGAGATCGGTCATCCGGCGCTGTCGCTCAACTGGGACCCCGCCAACCTGCACTGGGGCGGCCACCTGCCGACGGTCGTCGACCTCGAGGTCGTGCTCCCGCACCTCGCCAACCTCCACATCAAGGACTATGCGCCGGGCCGGCCCCAAGCCCCGTGGTTTCCCGTCGGCGAGGGCGAGACACCGTGGGACGAGCTCCTGCCTGCCGTGCAGGCATCGTCCGTGCTCGAGCACGTGACGCTGGAGACGCACTGCGTTCCACTCGTCGAGTCGTCGCGCCGCAGCCTGGACACGATCCGCCGGATCCTGTCGAGCCCCATCGAGGTCGCGTGATGCCTGCTTCCTCCACTCCTGTTCGCATTGCGCTCGTCGGCCTGGGCGGTCACGGCCGCACGATCCAGGGCGCGGCCGAGGCGGCTCACGGCCTCGAGGTCGTCGCGGTGTACGACCCGAACCCGACCGAGGCGGCGCGCTCCGCCGAGCACTTCGGGTGCGACGCGGTGCCCTCTTACGAGTCGCTGCTCGCCCTCGACGGCCTCGAGGCCGTGTCGCTGTGCTCGCCCAACGCCGCGCACCGGTCCCAAGCCGAAGCGGCCTTCGCGGCTGGGCTCGACGTGTTCGTCGAGAAGCCCATCGCCAACACGGTCTCCGACGGCCTCGCCATGATCGAGGTCGCCGAGCGACTAGACCGGCGCCTGATGGTGGGTCACAACATGCGCTTCGGCGACGCGATGCGGTGGGGAAGGCGCGTCCTCGAGGACGGACGGCTGGGCGCCGTGGTCAGCGTCGAGGTTCACTTCTCGTCCGACACGGCGCTCCGGCTGGACTCCACCTCGTGGCGCCTGCAGCCCGACCAGTGCCCGCTCTTGCCCATGATGCAACTCGGCATCCACGGCGTCGACCTGCTCCACTACCTCGTCGGTCCCGTGCGGTCGGTCTTCGCTCGCGCTCGCGCCGTCACCACGACGGGCGGCGTCGTGGACAGCGTCTCGGCATCGTTCGACCTCGAGGGCGGCGCACTCGGCACGATGATCTCGAACTACTGCTCTCCGGTCGACTTCCGCATCGTCATCGCCGGCACCGAGGGCACGTTGGCGGGCACTCCGGCCGTGATGACGTTCACGCCCCGTACGGGCGGCGAGTCCGAGACCCTCGACGCGTCCGCCAATGGGTTCGCCTCCTACGCGGCACAGATGCAGGCCTTTGCCGACGCCGTTCGAGGCCGGACGGAGCCCGAGACGCACGGGTGGGCCAGCACGCAAGCGCTCGCCGTCATCGAGGCGATGACCGAGAGCATCGCTCAGAATGCGCCCGTCGAGATCCCCCTTCTTCATCCTCACGCCCTGAGTCATGCGTCCTGACGCCCGCTCCCTGCTCGCGCTGATTGGTGCCGCGGTGCTGATCGCCGTGCCCACGTCGGCGCAGCCCGCCCGCCCGGCGATGCTCGACCTCGAGGTCGGGAGTCTGCATCGTGCCTTCGATGTCCGGCGGGATTCGCTCATCGATTTCTATCAGGAGCGCGTCGCGCCGGATCTCTCTCAGGGCGGCTACTTCGATATCGCTGCCAACCTCTACCGAGGGACAAACACTGGATGGGCTGCGGCCCGGATGGACACACTCATGCAGGCGCCTCGTGGCGACATGTTCTGGATGTACCCGTTCACGACGGTCATGTACACAGGTCAGGACGCGCTCCCAGAGTCGACGCAGCGAGCCATGCGCGATCTGTGGCGCACCTACCAGCCGTATCGCGGCGACACCGAGAACCATTGGGCGCTCTACTACTCCTGCATGTATCTGGCTGCCCAGATGTACCCCGACGAGCCGGGCGAGACGTGGTTCACGGGCAAGAGCTCGCAGGAGAATTTCGACGAGGCCGAGGAATACCTCTTGTCGTGGATGGACCTGACCACGACGATGGGACAGGGCGAGTACGACTCGCCCCACTACATCAAGGTGTACTACGCGCCGATGGCTCTCTTGTACGCCTACGCGGAGGACCCCGCAATGCGCCAGCGCGCAGCGATGATGCTGGACTACATCACCGCGGACTACGCCACCGAACTGCTGGCAGGGCACTACGGCGGCGCCCACTCCCGCGTCTACGAACGAGAGGCCGTTGCCCCCGGATACGCGGCAGCCACCCGGTTTGCGGGGCTTCTCTTCGGGCAGACGGAGATGATGCCGAGCGGGGAGACCTTCATCTTGGCGATCAGCGGGTACGAGCCTCCCCCGATCCTGCACGCGATCGCGTCGGACCGGTCGCAGCCGTACGTGCACCGGGAGCTCAAGCGGACGCGCCACCGCTTCCGGTTCAGCGACGTCAAGAACGCTCCCGTCTACAAGTACACGTTCATGCGGCCGGAGTACGTCTTGGGCTCGTCCCAGGGTGGGCTGCTCCAACCGATTCAGCAGCAGACGTGGAGCTTGCTGTGGGCCGCCGACGACCGGGTGCGAGGCGCGCAACATGCTGACGTCGCTGCACCCGTACTCGTCCGACATCGAGATGGGGATGTATTTCGCCGAGCTGCGCGAGTTCATCGTCGAGATCGTGGTCCGCTCCAAGACCGAGTACGACTCGCCGGACAAGCTCACCGGCGGATCGCCCTACGAGCAGGTGGTCCAGGACGAGGACGTGCTGATCGCGCTCTACGACATCGCGCCCGACGACCGCTACCCGCACGTCAACGCCCACTTCTCCGCCGACCTCGAGGACGTCCTCGAGGACGACTCCGGCTGGATCTTCGCGCGTGGCGGCGACGCGCTCATCGCCTACTACCCGCTCGCGCCCTACACGTGGGAGGACCAGGCGGACTACATCGACGACGCCATCGTGCACCAGCGGCTGATGAGCCCGTACACGAAGAACGGGGCCGTCGTGCAGGTCGCTCCGGCCTCGGCCTATCCGTCGTTCCAAGCGTTCCAGGCAGCCGTCCGCGCCCTGCCGCTGGAGACCGCCACCGAGCCGGTCCCGACAGTTCGCTTCACGGCCCTCAGTGGTCGTCGCCTCTCGGTCCGCTACGGCGAGCCGCTCGTCGTGGACGGCGACGCCGTGAGCTACGACGACTGGCCGCTGTTCGACGGCCCGTTCACGCACGCCGAGCCGGGCAGCCGCCAACTGGAACTGACCTACGGCCCGATGCACCGACTCCTCGACTTCAACACACTGTCGGTCCGCGACTGGGTCGACGCGTCTAGCCCCCGCCAGCCATGATGAGACGTCCTTCTCTTCTCGTCTTGCTGATGGTGCTTGCCACCACCACGTCCGCGTGTGCCCAGACCGGCACGGCTCGTGGCGGAGCGTCGGAGCCGGCGCGGCTGTGGGCAGGTATGATTCAGTCGAAGGGCTATGTCGTCGGCTCCGCGCTTACCCAAAGCGGGCTGGTGCGCTTCGAGGGCGACTCGACCTGGACGCACAGCGGGTGGAACACGCCGCGTATCGTCGGGCTCACGTACGACCCGCATCGACCGGAGACGATGTTTCTCGCGTCGGGCAACGGCGTCTTGCGCACACGCGACGGCGGCGACTCGTGGCGCTTGACGACCGACTGGCGGATCACGGAGGTGCAGGACGTGTCGCTCGATCCGAACGCGCCCGATCACGTGTACCTCGCCTCTGCGTACGGCGTCTGGCGCACCGAGGACGGCGGCGAGACCTGGGTCGAGTCCAACAACGGCCTGCTGCCGCCGGGCAACCACTACACTCAGACCATCGAGGTCGACCACACCCAGGAGGGCCGCGTGCTCGTGGGTACCGAGGGCGGCATCTACGAATCCACTGACGGCGCCCAGTCGTGGCGCCACGTCGGCGGCGGCCTCGAGGTCGAGATCCTGGACCTCCAGCAGAGCCGGAGCGATGCCGACGTATGGATCGCCGCGACCTACCGAAACGGCGTGCTGCTCTCGGCTGACAACGGGCGGACCTGGACCGACGGCCCCGACGCCCTCGAGGACAAGAGTGTCCACGGCGTCGCCATCGACCCCACCGATGCTCGTCGCATGACGGCGGTCGGGTGGGAGACCGGCGTGTACGTCACAGAGAACGGGGGCCGCACCTGGACCCGCCGCGGCGCCACGCTTCCCACGGACAAGTTTTACGAAGCCGTCTTCGACGCCAACGTGCCCGGTCGGATCTGGGTCGCGACGCTCGAGGAGGGCGTCTACTACTCCGACGACATGGGCCGGACGTGGGACTCGGCGGGCCTCTACGGCACGCTCGTCTTCGACATGGCCTACGTCTACCCCTCTTCCCAATAGCTCTCTACCACCACCCCACTCTCATGGATAGCTCTCTCTTTAAAACCCCCTATCCCGTCTCCGACGACAAGGTCAGCTTCTTCGAGGAGAACGGCTACGTCCGTTTCGACAACGTCCTCAGCAGCGACGAGGTCGAGGCGATGCGCGCCGCCCTCGAGGTCGGAATGGAGGCGAAGAAGGACTCCGCTCGCGACTTGGCTGGCGGCGGCGACAAGATCGTCCAGATGGTCAACCTCTGGGAGGTGAACGACGTCTGCAAGGCCTACTCCACGAGCCCGCGCTTGGCCGGGATGGCGAAGCGGCTCACCGGCAGCGACTCGGCTCATCTCTTTCATGACCAGGCCCTGGTCAAGAAGCCTGGCCCGAGCGCAGCGTCGCCATGGCACCAGGACCAGCCGTATTGGCCGTCCAAGGAGCCCGGCATGATCTCGTGCTGGATGGCCCTCGACGATGTCACCATCGACCGCGGCTGCATGCAGTTCATCCCCGGCACGCACAAGTGGGGCGAGTTCGACCCGATCTCGTTCGCAGGCGACGGCCCAGCCCTCCGAGACCTGCTGTCGGAAGAGCAGGAGGCGAAGTGGAACCCTGTGCCTGTTGAGCTCAAGGCCGGCGACTGCACGTGGCACCACGGACTCACCTTTCACTTCGCTCGTCCCAACACGACCGAACACACACGCCGCGCGTTCGTCACCATCTACATCCCGGACGGCGTCACCTTCGCCGCCGACGAGAAGATGGAAGGCCCGCTCAGTGACTCGATTACAAGCCAGAAGGGCGAGCCCCTCCGCGGAACCAAGTTCCTCGAGCTCGCCTGACCCCGACTCCCTGCGAGTGTGGGGGAACGGCTTCTTGCTACCGGCCCGACCCCTGCACTCGTCTTGGGACTTCTGACCCTCACCGCTTCGACGTGATCGATCTCTCTCGCACTCTCACTCCTGCCGACCTCGCTCCCAAGCTGGAGCGCTTCTGGAAGGCGTCCGCCGCCAAGATCAACGCCATCGAGGACGGGTACGACCCAGACCAGGGGGCACCAGTGTTCACTGTCGAGGGCAAGTACACCTCGCGCGGCTGGACGGAATGGACGCAAGGCTTCCAGTTCGGCTCGGCACTCCTACAGTTTGATGCCACCGACGACGAGGCGTTTCTAGATCTTGGACGTCGTCAGACGGTTGAGCGGATGGCGCCTCACGTCTCGCACGTGGGCGTGCACGATCACGGGTTCAACAACGTCAGCACGTATGGCGCGCTGCGCCGGCTGATGAACGAAGGGCGCGTCCTCGAGGACGAGGGGCAGCGCAACTTCTACGAGATGGCGCTCAAGGTGTCGGGCGCCGTTCAGGCCAGCCGGTGGGCCGACTTGGGCGATGGCGAGGGATACGTCTACTCCTTCAACGGGCCGCATTCGCTGTTCTCCGACACGATCCGCTCGATGCGCTCGCTTGCGATGGCCCACTCCCTTGGCCATACGCTGGGAGGCGAGAACGATGTCCATCATTCGCTGCTCGGTCGCTTGCTGGCTCACGCACGAGCAACGGCTCGGTACAACGTGTACTACGGCGAGGGGCGCGATGGCTACGACATTCGAGGGCGCGTCGTCCACGAGAGCATCTTCAACCTCAACGACGGCAACTACAGGTGCCCGAGCACCCAGCAGGGCTACACCCCGTTCACGACCTGGACGCGCGGATTGGCCTGGGTGATCTGCGGCTATCCCGAGGAGATCGAGTATCTCGCCACGCGCTCCGACGATGAACTCGAGCCGTTCGGCGGACGCGACGAGATTGAAGCAATGATGCTTCGCACCGCCCGCGCCGCGTGTGACTTCTACATCGAGCAGACCCCGACGTGTGGTGTTCCATACTGGGACACCGGCGCCCCGACGCTCTACCAACTCGGCGACTACCTCGACCGCCCCGCGGACCCGTTCAACGACTGGGAGCCCGTCGACAGCTCGGCGGCGGCCATCGCCGTGCAGGGCCTCTTGCGACTGGGACGCATCCTCGATGCGCGCGGCGAAGACGGATCACGGTATACGCAGGCAGGGCTGAAGGTGATGGACACGTTGCTCGGTGAGCCCTATCTGAGCACGGATCCTGAACACCAGGGCCTCGTGCTTCACTCGGTCTATCACTGGCCAAACCGCTGGGATCACGTCCCTGAGGGTCAGAAGGTCGCCTGCGGAGAGGCCACGATGTGGGGCGACTACCACGCCCGCGAGGCCGCGCTCTACGTGCAACGCCTCGCCAAGGACGAAGACTACTACACCTTCTTTTAGCCCCCTGATGTCGGTGTATATCCTGCGAGTCTAGCCTCCAGTCACTACCCCTCTGCCGTCGCTTACTGCCGGCGTGCGCCCCTTGTCATGAGCGCCCAACCCTTCGACGATCTCTCCCGTCTCTGCATCCACACGGTGACCACTCGGCCGTGGGGCATCGAGGAGGCCGTCGAGAACTACGCGGCTTCTGGCCTCGGCGGAATCACCGTGTGGCGCGAGTGCTTCGAGAATCATACCCCGGCTGAAGTTGGCCAAATGGCCCGGGCATCCGACCTCGAGGTCGTGTCGTTGGTGCGTGGGGGGTTCTTCGCGGCGACTGACGAGGCGGGCCGGCAGAAGGCCATCGACGAGAACAAGCAGATCATTGACGAGGCTGCTGAGCTCGGCGCGCCGCTCGTGGTCCTGGTCCCAGGGTCGAGTCCGGGCCAGGGCTTGGGCCTGTCGAGCGCGCAGGTCGAGGACGGCCTCGAGGCCGTCCTTCCCCATGCGGAGGCGGCCGGGGTCAAGCTCGGCATCGAGCCTCTGCATCCCATGTATGCCGACAGCCGCTCCTCGATCAATACGCTTACTCACGCCAACGACATTTCTGAAGCCTTCGACTCGCCGTTCTTGGGTGTCGTGGTGGACGTGTACCACTTGTGGTGGGACCCAAGACTTGAGCGTGAGGTCGCGCGCTGCGGGGAGGGTGGCAACCTCTTCGCGTTCCACATCTGCGACTGGAAGTCGCCCACCGAACATCTCCTCCTCGATCGCGGCCTGATGGGGGAGGGATGCATCCCGCTCCGCCAGATCCGTGGCTGGGTCGAGGATGCCGGCTTCGACGGTTACGTCGAGGTCGAGATCTTTTCCGAGCACTATTGGGGCGAGGACCAGCACGTCTTTCTCAACCAGATCACGGACGCGTACCTCGCTCATTCCTAACCCTCGTGCGCACACGCACTGACATGTCAGAGACTCCCTCCACCTCGTCCCAGAACGGCGACGCCACCATCCACCACGTCGGCATCGTCATGAACGGCGTGACGGGCCGCATGGGCACCAACCAGCACCTGCTGCGCTCCATCAAGGCCATCATCGACCAGGGCGGCGTCAAGCTGAGTCCGACCGAGTTCATCATGCCCGTCCCGACGTTGGTCGGGCGCAACCCAGTCAAGCTGGCGGCCCTCGCCGAGCGCTCCGGCGTCGAGAAGTGGACGACGAACGTCGAGGCCGCCCTCGAGGACGAGGACAACATCATCTACTTCGACGCACAGACGACGGACCGGCGCGTCAAGGCCGTGAAGCGGGCCATCGGGCTTGGAAAGCACGTCTACTGCGAGAAGCCGACGGCCTTGACGACAGAGGACGCCCTCGAGTTGTACACGCTCGCGGAGGAGGCGGGCGTCAAGCACGGGGTGGTGCAGGACAAGCTGTGGCTACCCGGCCTGCTCAAGCTCCAAGCGCTGCGCGACACTGGCTTCTTCGGAGACATTCTGTCCGTCCGCGGCGAGTTCGGGTACTGGGTGTTCGAGGGCGACGTGGTGCCGGCCCAGCGTCCGTCGTGGAACTACCGCGAGGAGGACGGCGGAGGCATCATCCTGGATATGCTGTGCCACTGGCGGTACGTCCTCGATAACGTGTTCGCCCCCGTCGAGTCGCTCACCTGCCTGGGCGCGACGCACATCCCGACGCGCTGGGACGAGAACGGCGAGCCGTACGACGTCACCGCCGACGACAGCGCCTACGCAACGTTCGAACTCGAGGGTGGAATCGTAGCACACTTCAACTCGTCGTGGACCACACGCGTCCGCCGCGATGACTTGCTGACAATCCAGGTCGACGGCACGAAGGGGTCAGCCATTGCAGGCCTCCGCGAGTGCTGGACGCAGAGCTACGGCAACACGCCGAAGCCGGTCTGGAACCCGGACATCGCGCAGCCCATCGACTTCTACGAGGGCTGGCTGAAGGTGCCGGAGCAGCGCCACTACGACAATGCGTTTAAGACGCAGTGGGAGATGTTCTTGCGCCACGTGGTCACGGACGAGCCGTATCGGTTCGGCCTCCTCGAGGGTGCAAAGGGCGTCCAGATGGCGGAGCTCGGGCTGGAGTCCTGGAAGAAGCGCTGCTGGGTCGACGTCCCTAGCCTCTCCTCCTGATGGCCAGTTCTTCCAGAGTCGCCCTCGTCACCGGCGGGGCCAGCGGCATCGGCTACGGCATCTCCCATGCCCTCGCCCTCGAGGGCGTCTCCCTCGCGCTGTGCGGCCGGCGCGCGGAGAGCGAGATCCAGGGCCCGCTCGACGAACTCCGCGACCTCGGCGTCGAGGTGCTCTACGTCTCCGCCGACGTCGCCGACTCGGGAGACCGAGCGGCCGTCCTCGAGGCCATCCGCGAGCGCTTCGGCCGGCTCGACATCTTGGTCAACAACGCTGGTGTGGGTCCGCGCGAGCGGAACGACATCTTGGACGCGACCGAGGAGAGCTACGACTGGGTGATGGGGATCAACCTCAAAGGCCCCTATTTCCTCACGCAGGCTGCCGCGCGCTGGATGATCGAGCAGCAGGATGAGGCGGAAGACCGATTCCAGACCATCATCAACATCGGCTCGATCTCTGCGACCGTGGCCTCCACGAACCGGGGCGAGTACTGCATCTCGAAGACCGGCATCGGAATGGCGACGCAGCTCTGGGCCGCGCGGCTCGGGGAGGAGGGTATCCCTGTTTACGAGGTCCGGCCCGGCATCACGCGGAGCGACATGACGTCGGGGGTCACCGAGAAGTACGACCGGCTCATCGAGGACGGGCTGCTCGTGCAGCCGCGATGGGGCGAGCCCGAGGACGTCGGCAAGGCGGTCGCGATGCTGGCGCGCGGAGATCTCCCCTACTCGACGGGCCAGGTCGTGATGGTCGACGGCGGCCTCACCCTCGACCGACTCTAGGTCGCCCTCGAGGACGATCAGAAGCTCTTTTCCTCTCTCAATCCCATAGACAGATGACCCTGAGTGACGAACAAATTGCCCAGTACGAGCGCGACGGCTACCTCGTCGTCCGCGACCTGCTGACCAGCGACGAGGTGGACGCTTTCGTGGCGTACGAGGCAGGAGACAAGCCAGAGGGATGGCGCGAGAACCTCCGTCATCATGCCGACGACCCCATGTGGGCGGGAATCGCTACGCACCCCAACGTCGCTGGCGCGGCGCAGCAGTTGCTCGGCGGCGAGACGCCGATGCTGGTGCAGACCATGTACATGGAGCGCAAGCCGGCGGGCGACCTCGAGGTCGGGAGCAAGGGAATCGCACTCCACCAGGACCTCCACTACCTCCCGACGGACCCGCCGACGTTGATGGCGTGCTGGATCGCGATGAACGACACGGACGCTGGCAATGGCGGGCTGTGCGTCGTCCCGGGCAGCCACCGCAACGGGATGTACGGCGCGAAGAAGAACGACGACGCCGACGAGCACGAGGCCTGGGAAACGGATCACCTGATGCGGGACCGAACCGGCCGCGAGTGGACGCAGAGCTTCTACTCCTTCGACATCGACGGGCTGGACGAGGACGCCATCGAGCGCCTGACTGTACCGAAGGGCGCGGGCGTCTTCTTCTCGGGCTACACGATCCACGGCTCGTACGCCAACCGCTCGAAGGACCGCGTCCGCCGTGCGTTCGCCACGCACTTCGTCTCCAACGACAGCTGGGTTGAGCGCGCCGATGTGCAGGAGCTTGTCCCAGCGCTCTAATTCCGGCTCGTCATGGACATCACCGAAGACACGCCCTTTCAGGTCCTCCGCAAGACGTGGCAACCGGTCGCTCTCTCCCGCGACCTCGAGGCCGGCGGAGTGGTCGGGTACACGCTGCTCGAGGAGCCGCTCGCCATCGCCCGTTTCGAGGACGGGACGTTGCTGGCGACGCGCGATGCGTGCCCGCACAAGGGGATGGCACTGAGCTGCGGTCACGTCGATGACGGACGGCTCCGGTGCGCCTATCACGGCTGGGAGTGGGGAACGGACGGTGCGTGCGTTGGGGTACCGTCGCTGAAGGAGCCGCCACAGCGGTTGCTGGACAAGGCCGCCCTCGACACGTTCGACGTGCGGGAGCGCTATGGGATGGTGTGGGTCAAGCTCGACCCGGACGAGGCGGCCTCGATTCCCGATGTCCCCGAGTTTGATGGTGTGGGCGACTGGCAGGTGCTCGTTGCTGAGCCGATGGCGTTCGCGTGCGGCTTCCGCCGCGAGATCGAGAACTACCTCGACATGACGCACTTCGCGTTTGCGCATGGCACCACCCTCGGCGCCGCCGCAGACGTCGTGCTGCCGCCGATGGAGATCAACCGCCTCGAGGACGGCTTCGAGATGAAGGCGCCGTTCCCGTCTCTCGAGGCTCCGGGCCAGACGCCGACCAAGCTCCAGAGCTGCGCACCAGCGTCATCAGCGCTGTTTCCTGCCCAACGTCACGACCATCCGTCAGACCTTCGAGGACGGCGACGAGCGGATGCTGGTCCACATCCCGAGCCCCAACACACACGACTCCTGCACGGTCTTCTGGCTCGTAGCGCAGCCGGCGGACTTCGACGGTCCCGCCGCTGGAGGATCAGGTCGCATTCTCGACGGCCGTCCTCGAGGAGGACCGCTTCATGTGCGAGCGCCAGCGGCCGCGCGAGGTCCCGATCAGCCCGGGGCGCGGCGGCTGGGGCGTCTTCGTCTCGCCCGGCGACACGCTGGCGAACACGTTCCAGAAGTCGTTCCGAGGATTCCTCCAAGACCACCTCGAGGACGCGA
Source organism: Rubricoccaceae bacterium (assembly GCA_963832985.1). GTDB lineage: Bacteria > Bacteroidota > Rhodothermia > Rhodothermales > Rubricoccaceae > Rubrivirga. Next base: position 250,039 of record CAWHWG010000006.1, on the reverse strand, counting down.
CCGCCGACTGATCGTCCTCGATGTCGACGCGGAACGCGAGGCGGTCTCTTCTCGGCCTCGAGGACGGTCGATCTCTTTTTGTATTCCGACCTCGAGGTCCAGCCGGCCTCGAGTCTCACTCACACCCCACTTTTCAATGGCTCTCGCCGCTCAGCACACCCGCTCGTTCCCTGACCAGTCGCTCCCGACCTCACCCGAGATCCTGACCACCACGGTCGGGTCGTACTCGCCCATCGACTGGCTGGCGGCGTTGCCGAGCGAGCAGGCCGTGGTCGATGCCACGACGGTCGTCTTCGACACCCAGCGCCGCGCTGGCGTCGACCTTCCCACGGACGGCGAGCTATACCGCTTTGACCCGAGCCACCCGGACACGAACGGGATGATCGAGTACTTCATCCGCCGCATTGGCGGAATCTCGGGCGAGGTTGGCATTTCCGATGGGCGTGCGTTCCGCGAGAAGCGGGAGATGGGCTTCCGCCGCAAGCCGGCTGGCGTTGTCGTGGACGCGCTTGGCGAGGGCAGCCTCGATCTGTACGAGGCCTGCGCCCGCTCGGCGTCGGTGGCTGGTGGGGCGTTCAAGTTCACGCTGACGAGCCCCTATATGCTGGCGCGCACGCTCCTCGATCGCCACTACAACGACTTCGAGGCCCTCACGCTCGCCATTGCCGACGTGCTGGCCGATCAGGTCAGCGAACTCCCCTGCGCGGTCGTGCAGGTGGACGAGGCCAACGTTCCTGGTAGTCCGGAGCACGCTCCACTTGCGGCCGAGGCCATCAACCGGATCCTGGACCGCGTCGAGGGCGAGACGGCGGTGCACTTCTGCTTCGGCAACTACGGCGGCCAGACGATCCAGGCGGGCTCATGGAAGGCGCTCACCGACTTCCTCAACAGCCTGCACTGCGACCACCTCGTCCTCGAGTTGGCCCACCGGCCGGAGAGCGACCTCGAGGCCCTGAAGGACATCGACGACCGCATCGCGCTTGGCATCGGCGTGGTGGACATCAAGGTCAACCACGTCGAGTCGCCGGACGAGATCGCGGGCCGCATCGAGCGGGCCGTCAACGCCGTCGGCGCCGGGCGCATCCGGTGGGTCCACCCCGACTGTGGGTTCTGGATGCTCAAGCGATCCATCGCCGACCGCAAGATCGAGGCGCTGGCGGCAGGCCGGGATCGCTTCCTGGGGCTCGACGCGGGCTGACGGGCGTCGCCCTCGAGGCCGCGCCGCAGGAGTTGTCTGCGCCGTCCTCGAGGGCGAACCTTATCCCCGAGCGACTGACTCCTCGCTTTCGAGCGCGACCCCGGCCGTGCCGTAGCGGGCAAGGGCGACAGACAAGATGCCGAACTGGTCGGTCAGCAGTCCCTCGTAGCCGCACGGGCGTCCGTCCCAATAGCGCCAGTCGAGGCCGCTGCCAGACCCCCCATACACGGCGCCATCGGCCAGGCCTTTGCACAAACGGCTGAGGAGGTAGTCTGCCTCTCTCGTCATCCCTACCCGGTAGAGGGCACCCACGAAGTGGCGGGACTGCGAGTGGGTCCGCCCGCCATTTTGGTAGTAGCCCAACGGGTAGCCCTGCATGATGTCGGCCAGGTCCTCGTCGGGGATGGACCACAGGTTACCAGGCAGGCCCAGGTACGGGTCCGGCATCCCGACCCGCAAGCTCTCCTCCCAGAGCCGCTCCATGACGTCGCGGGCGAGACCGTCCTCGAGGACGCCGCCGCAGACGGCCGCGCCGTTCGGCGTGAGGAAAGCGTGGTCGTGGAGTTGGCCCTCCTTGCAGCGCCAGCCGGCGAGCCAGCCGGTCTCTGGGTTGAAGAACGTCAGGGTGTAGCTCTCACGCAAGCCTATCCGCCCACTCTGACAGCCCCTCGGCGAGATCCGCGGCCTCGAGGTCGGGCAGCACGCGAGCCAGGCGGACGAGCGCGGGGTACAGGAGCGCGTTGCTGAAGGCGTCCTTCCAGCCGTACGACACAACGTCGAACCAGCAGGTGCTCCACTGGCCGGTCCCACTAACGCCTGTGCGGTAGGGGCTCTCGACCAGGCCGTCGCCATCGAGGTCGCGGGCTTTCATCTTGTCGAGTTGGACGCGGATCGGATCGTGGTAGCGGGCCACCCACTCGGCCGTGCCGTCGCGGTCCAGGAGGTCGGCCAATCCCAGGAGGCAGGCCGTGCCGGTCATGATGTATTCGTCCTCGGCGTCGTGGATCTCGCCGTCCTGCTGGATGCGCCCGCTGGTGTAGCCGGGGCCGCCGTCGAGCCAGCGCTCCAGCGAGTCTCGCACCAGGTCGAGCGCGTCGAGGTCGGGGAGCACGCGGCCCACTTGTAGAGCCGAGGTCGACCACGTGTCCATGCAAATCGGGCAGTGCATCGACGCGCCGTTGTTGGTCAGCGTGGCGGTGTCGGCGCGGTAGCTGAGCGCGGTCAGCGCACACTGCTCAACGGCCTGCTGGATTTCAAGCGGCGTGTCGTCTCGCAGGGGCACGTCCGGACGGTCCAGTCGCCACTCGATGCGGGAACGAACGCTGCCGGCGGGCAAGAGGACATCGCCCTCCGGCTGAGGCTCCTCCCCCAGTTTGACTTCGAGGGTGGTGAGGTTGAGTGGGCGGGCGGCATCGGAGCGGAGGAGCACGTCGTCGCCCTCGGCCTCGATGAGAAAGCTCCCGAATCCGGGGGCGTGCTCCCAGGCTGGGGTTTGCACCAAGCCCGTCTCGCTCAGTCGGATCGTTTTCCCGATCACATGACAGGGGACGGCCGTGCTGTCGAGGCCGAGCGTCCACGCGCTCGACCGCCACGCGCGGAGGTCGGTCTCGGAGTGCCGGTCCGCGCGCAAGACGAGACGGTCGGGGAGGACTTCCCACGCGAGCCGGTAGCGGACGCCAGTGTCTCCGAGCGTGAGCGTGTACGTGACGCGGTTGCCCTGGACGCGCGTCGTCCCTCGTGCCTCATTGCGAAGTGATGTCATCGCGACCGGAGCACTGCCGACGGGATGAAGCTGGGGTCCCTGGAAGAAGAGGCCAGGGCCGTGCCGAAGCAGGTTCGTATCGAGGTCGCTCGTCCCCTCGCTGTCGAGGGCGAGATAGGAGAAACCCGCCCGATTGAGGCAGAATCCAACATCGAGATGCGCAGACCGGTAGCGAACCTCGCCCTGCCGATGCACGACCTCGAGGCCGTGCGGCAGGCCGTCCAGCGAGACCTCGGACACGTCGAGCAGCGTCTCGGACCGTGGCGACAGCGGTCCCAATGGCTCGCCCTCGAGGACGAGCGCGCCGGACACCACATTCCACGACGGCCACCACTCGTCGATGCCGCAGCGGCGCACCTCGATCATCGCCGCCGTTGTCTCGACGCCCTCGAGGTCGAACCACAGCACGTCGTCCTCAGGCTCCGGGCGCGGGACGTCGCGCTCGTCGCGGTGGACCGTCCAGGACTCCCCGTCCCACAGGAGGACGCGGAAGGCCGTCACCCAGTCGCGGTCCACGGTGCTCCCGCACTTGTGGTACCCCTGAGCGCGACGAAGCCCGAGCCGGTCGAGGCGGGCCGGGGCGTGCAGCTGGAGCACGCGCACGTGAACGATCCGGTCTTCGGGAGCACCGTCCTCGAGGTCGGTCGGTGTGGTCCAGATGGCGCGGCAGAATGAGAGGGGCTGGTGGCCCGCCGTGTCGCCCATCGGCGGCTCGTGATCTTGGATCGTGAACAGGTCCATTGCGAAACGTCTTGCTGGAGAAAGAGAGCGGGGGATGCACGCTCACAGGGCGCGCAAAACGGACGGTGTATGGCGCGAGCTAAAGTTGTCATTGTCGGTCTCTGCTCCCGACCTTCTGCTTGCCAAACAGCTTCTAAAGAGGTCTAAGATGCCCCGTCGTGAAATGAGGAGCGCGGTCGTCATCGCGCTGCTGTCCGTCGGAATGGTCCAGGGGTGCGCGTCTGGCGGAGTGCCGTCCGGTGAGGTTGCGCCGCCTGGCGCGACGCTGACCAAGTGCGGCGTGGTGCTGCCGGTCGGCAGGCCCGCAGACTGGGATGGTGGGATGGTCGAGTCGCCCGCGATCTGGTACGACGACGCCCGCGCGAAGTGGGGGATGGTCTACACCGGCTACGATCTCCGCCACCCGGAGCAGAGGGGCTACGAGTCGGTGGGCGGCCCGCGCATCGGACTCGCCTGGAGCGACGACTTGCTTGCGTGGGAGAAGGACCCTCGCAGCCCCATCCTCTCCGCCAGCGGTGTCGCCGGGAGCCCCGACGCGGAGGGCGTCACCGGGCCGTTCCTCTGGCTCGAGGACGGTACCTACTACATGTACTATTTCGGTACGACTGAGGCCGGCTACGAAGGCGGGCACAAGACGCTCAACCTGGCGACCTCCACGGACCTCGTCACGTGGGAGCGGTACCCGGGCAACCCGGTCATCGAGCCTGCAGGCGATGGCTGGCGCCGCGACCACATCTGGCACCCGAACATCGTCGAGGTGGACGGGACGTACTACCTGTTCTTCAATGCCTCTGGCCTCGAGGACGGTCACTACGAGGAGTTTATCGGCTACGCGACCTCGGCGGACTTGCTCTCGTGGACGGTTCACGACGAGCACAATCCGATCCTCGTCGGCAGCCGACAGCCGGGCGCGTGGGACTCGTCTGGACGGGCGGGGGACCCAAGCCTCTACCGTGTCGGAGACACGTGGTACATGGCCTACTACAGCTGGGACGGCGAGAATGCCCAGGACGGTCTCGCAATGACGAGTGCAGAGGCCTTTCCGCTCGGCTGGGTGCCGTACGAAGGCAACCCCGTCTTGCGGATTGGCGCGCCGGGGACCGTTGACGACGAGCACGCCCACAAGCCCTTCGTGGTGCGGACCGGCACACGGCACCATCACTTCTACACGGCTGTGGACACCGCCCAGACGCGCCAGATCGCCCTCGCCGTCGAGCCCGGCCCGTGCCGCTGAGGCGATCACGCTGGCGGGGTGAACAGGCGCACGTCGCCGAATGCGAGGTCGAGGGTGTGCGTGGTGCGGGCAGGACCGCCGGCCTCGTCGCGGAGGGGGAACGGGAACGTGACGGTGAAGGGGCCCGCAGCCGGACGCTCGGTCGCACCAGTGGGGGCGCCGAATGGCGTCGGCGGGTCGGTGCAGACGACCATGGCGCCCGCCCTCGAGCCGTTCACGATGGCGGTGCGGTCGGTCCACGGAGCAGCTCCGGCGTCTGTCGCGAGTTGGCGCAAGATCTCGGTCGGGAGGGGCGGTGCGCCCACATAGACGCTCGTCCATCCGTCCATCGCGCGACGTGCAAACGCGACCGACGAAGACCGTCCCCAGACGCCGAGCGTTTCGACGCCGTCTTGGTCGCCATCCACGATGAAGCGTGGCGAGAAGTAGTCGGGGCTCTTGATTCCGAACGTTCGTGACTCGTCCCCGGCATCGTCGCGGTGATGAGTAGCGGGCTCGGGTCGTCGATCTGGGTGAAGCCGAAGCCCGTCAGACGCTCCATCTGGCGCGAGGTCGACGCCGCCGGCGACGCCGGTCTGCTCCGGCCGGAGCAAGCCGGGCGCGTAGGTCCACAAGACCGTCGCTCCCGAGCCTCGCAGCCGCTCGTGGATGCTGTCTACCTGGGCGGGCGTCATCAGGAACGAGTTGGGCACCATGACCAGCTTGTACCGGCGGAAGTCCTCCGCCGTCAGGTCGTCGCGGTAGATCAGGTCCACCGGCTGGCCGCCGCGGTACATCGCCCTCGACTGGGCGTTGAAGAACCAGTGGTTGACGAGGTCGGTGTAGCGGATGCCCTGGTCCGGCCACGGTCGGTCGGCCATCCAGTGCCGTGAGGCGAAGAACCCCGCCGGGTCGCCCGCGACCGCGATCTGGGCGACCGACGAGATGTCGTTCGTCAGGCGCGTCTTCATGAGCTCGATCATGCCCCCGACGGCCTCGATGATCTCGGGCGAGCCGTACCAGCCGCCCGGCGTCGTGGTGTCCTCGCCGTAGTCGGACCAGTTGTACGGGCCGAAGTCGTAGAGCCACGAGCCGGACGCCGCCGCCAAGACATTGCCGAAGTCGCGGCGCAGGATGTTGATCGTACCCTCTTTCGTCATCGAGCCCGAGCCGCCGATCTCCTTCCAGTTGTTGCGCCTGGTGGAGGTACGAGCCGGGGTCGATCTCGGAGATGTACAGCTTGCCACGCCGCCGGTACGACTCGACCATCGTGCGGTACGCCCCGTCCCCGCCGACGCCGCGCGCGCGGCCGAGCCAGTTCTCGGCGCCGTCGTAGAGGTCGCTTTCCCAACGCGCCTTCGCCGGGTCGTTGGTGGCGGTGTACGTGTAGGGGCACGCGATCACGTCCACGTCCGGGCTGTCCAAGACGGCTTGGGGCGCGAGGTGCCCGCTCTCCTGGATGCGGGGGTTCTCCATCAGGTAGCCGTAGAACGTCCCCGCGATGACCGGCCTCGAGGACGCCTCCTTGACGGACCGCGCCAGGTGAGCGATGGTCTCGGCGCGGACCTCGTGGAAGCGCCGGTAGAACCGGATGACGTGGCTCTCCTTGGCCGGGATCGCGCAGGAGCCCGAAGCCCGCGTCGAGGCGGTCGCGCGGGCGGTGGCACGGGGCCGGCCTCGCGCTGCATCGGCGCCTCGTAGCCGGGCCAGAAGTCGTCGCCCGGCTCGTTCCACTCCTCGGTTGGCCCGTGGACGAAGAAGTAGCCCATCATGCGGCTCGCGAGCGGGCTCTGGTCGATGAACCGGACCAGGGCCTGGAGCATGTCGCCCGTGTCGCGACGCCACACCTCCGACGCGTACGACGCCTCCCACGCCTCGCCGTAGAAGTTGGTGAAGTGGTGGAAGCCCTCGCGCATCGGGCTGTCCTCGGGGCGCGTCCGCCAGCCGTCCCAGTTGCGCGGGTTCACGCGCATCCCGTACTGAACGGTCTCCTCGGGGTGCGCCTCCTTCCACCAGACGGGCGTGAGGAGCTGCACGCGCGGGAAGAAGTAGGCGTTCGGGGCGATGGCGGAGACGCGGAGGAGGTAGTCCTCGAGGGCGGTGAAGTCGTACTCGCCGGGGCCGGTCCACGCGCTCATCATGCCCATCTGCGGCTGGAGGAGCTGCATCCCCATGCCCTTGAAGTTCTCGATGGTCTCCAGGAGCGAGATGCTCAAGCCCCAGACCGGCAGCGTCTCCTCGTCGTTGACGAACAGGCGCGGGCCCGCCGCGCTCCGACCGGACCTCTGCGCGGCACGGCGGCTCACGTCCGCAGTCGGTTCAGGACGGCCTCGAGCTCGGCGTCGGAGACGCCCGCCAGCCGGTCGGTGCCGGGGAAGACGAGGTCGGCCGGGGCGAGCGCGAGCGCGGCGCTCGACAGGCCGGAGAGCTGGACGAAGCGGCGGCGATCCATGGTCGTGGGGGAGGTGACGGAGTGGCTCGTCCTCGAGGTCGCGCCATGGCATCGGGAGGTCGTCAGGTTCGCCCTCGAGGGCGCGTGATCCGACCTCGAGGTCAGCGGCCAACGTCTCCTCTCCTTGCGGACAGGGTGAGAGGTCTCTGCGTCATCAGGTCCGCCCTCGAGGTCGCGAGTGACGCCGCATGGGTCCCCGCCTTCGCGGGGATGACTCGTTGTGAGAATGTGCTGGTTCGCCGACCTCGAGGGCGGGTGTCGTCCTCCGAGATCGCGTGTTCGCCCTCGAGGTCGACGCCTGAAACGGAGAGCATATGCGACCTCGAGGACAACCTCTTCTCCTCTTCTCTTCCGGACCTCTTCTCGCATTCGCAGGTCCGCCCTCGAGGACGTCGACTACCGCTCGGCGTCGCGGACACCTCGGGAGCCAGGCGCGTGGAGAGGGCCGGTGAGCGGACGGTCGGGGTTGGCGTAGCGTGTCTCGAAGTCCGGCTGGTTCGCGGCCAGCCTGAGGAACGTGTCGAGGGCGACCACCTCGACCTCTGGACCGAGCTGGTCCAGGATGCCCTTGACGTGCTCGATGGTGCTCCACTGGCGGACGTGGAGCAGCAGGAAGTACGGCCGGTCGCTGTTGATCCGGGCGAGCTCCTGGAGGTCGGCCACGGCTTCCTCCGTCGGTCGTCCTTCGCCGAGGTAGTAGTCGAACGACACGAGTGGGCGGCCGTCGCGGAGGTCGTACGTGTTGGCGGGGCCGTAGCCGTTGATGAAGCCGAGGGCGTCCGGCATTCCCTCGTAGTAGTCGTCCACCACTCCCTCGCGTCAGGTCGAGGTTGCCCAGCGTCCGCGTGCCCTCCGAGTAGTCCATGATCTCGAAGACGTTCGAGGTCGAGCGTCTCCGTGAGCAACCGGGCCTCCTCAATCGAGCGCCGGGCGGCGGTCGTCCGGGATCGCCTTGGGGTACATGTAGCCCGGCCCCGAGAGCACGCCGATGAAGTAGTCGTTCGGCGTCGCCTGCTGGTAGAAGTACTGGAGCAGCGCCGGGCTCATCCAGGACCAGTTCATCGTGACCTCCCAGGCGTACGGGATCTGGCCGCGACCTGGCTTCAGCCACGCGCCCAGACCGAGTCCGTCGGTCTGCACGGCCGACACGTAGACCTTCTGCTCGGGCACGAGCACCTCGCCCGGCTCCACGTTGTGGTTGTTCTCGAACGTGTAGCCCGGCGTCGTGGGAATCTGGAAGTTGAAGCTGGTGTTCGGCAGCGAATTGAGGCCCTCCATCCGCAGCGCGTTCTGCGACACGAGCGTGACGTGCTGGCCCTCGGTGTCTTTCTTGTACGAGTGCCACCCCATCACCAGGGCGTTCGGGTTCATCGTGCCCAGCATCTCGTCGGCCAGCCAGTATTCGTCCTGGTCCTCGGGGTTGGCCGAGAGGTCGGTGAAGAAGGCCTGCTGGTAGATGCCGAAGTCGGCGACGCCGGGCTCCATCGCGTTGCCGTGGACGCCGCCCATCCACACGATAAAGTCCTTGCTGGTGCGGTCGCCGTAGCGCTCCCAGGCGTCGGCGTAGATCTGGGCGTCGGTCTGGCCGGTGTAGCGCCCGCGCAGGTCGTCGACCTCGCGTCAGCCCGTGGGCCTCGGCGATCGGGATCAGCGCCTCGCTGACGACGATCGCGTTCTCGAGGCCGGCGATGGTGAACGCGACGATGAGCGACGTCCGCTCCTCCTCGTCCCACACGACGTAGCCGTCGGCGTACTGCGCGAACCGGTCGAGGGCCTCCTCCGCCGAGTCGATCTCGTCGAACGTGATGTTGTGCGTCGTCGCCGTAGTAGTCGTAGACCGACTCGGTGAAGGTGAACGTCCAGTTCGGCGGGTAGATGAAGTAGAGCCGCGGCGCGTCGCGGTTGGCCAGCCCTTGCAGGCTGATGAGCATGCGACTGGACCGGCAGGTCGCCGTCGATGTGCCAGTTGTCGCTGAGGCGCATGACCGTGGCGTCGCGCGCCGGTGGCTCGGCGGTCTGGCTCGTGGCGGCGGTCGCCAGTCGAGAGGACGAGGAGGAGCGGAGAGAAGTCGGAGCATGGGGTTATCAGGCGTCGGCGCGGTGGAAGACGAAGTGGATCGGGCGCGGGCGCGTCGAGCGCACCTCCAGCACGTCCAGGCGGTCGCCCTCTGGGGAGAGCCGGTACTCGGTGTAGATGCGGATCCTGCGTTCGCCCTGCTGGGCGCTCACCATGAAGTGCGCTCTCCGTGATGAGGGTGCGACCGTCGTCCTCCCATCGCGACGCGACGGTCTTGGTGCGGTCGCCCGTGATGTACACGCCGAGATGACGCTCGTCCGGCCACTGGAGCATCGGGGCGCTTCGGACCGTCGTGCCCGGCACCAAGCGGACCGAGTCGGTCGCGGCGCCGCCCTTCGCGGGACCCTCGCCACATCCGCTTCAGGACGACGCCGTCGCCGTCGGTGGCGATGTCGAGGCTGAGGTTGCGCCACGGGTCGATGGCTCGGCTGAGCTCTGCGTCGTAGGCCCATGCTCCATCGAGGGCGGTGTCTCCAGACTGGACCGCGCCGACCTCGAGGGCGAATCCATCGGCGGAGGCGTCGTGCCGCATGCGGTGAGCAGGACGGCCGCGAGCCCGAAGGCGACAGCAAGGGGCGGGGTAGTAAGCATGCCGGCGTGGTGAGATGGATAGGTCGTTTGATCATATAAAACAACATTTCAATTGTGAATCACCGTCAAGATATCGGTATCTTGGTGGAAAGTCAGGGGCAGGCCTTGATTTTGCCACGGCCGCCTGCTATCCCGACTCCGTTCACTCCGAAGCGCTTCCGAATCGCGCCGGCTGAGGTCCCTTCCCATGCTGACTGCTGAGTCCCTCGACACGTCCAACGCCGCCGGCCGCGACGCGCACCGCCGCGACCTCGAGCACGTGGGCGAGCAACTCGACCGCCGAGGCCTCGTCCTCGAGGACGTCCTCGAGACGCTGGCGGCCTTCGAGGTCGCGGTGCCGTCGTGGGCGCTGGGGACTGGCGGCACGCGCTTCGGGCGCTACCCCGGCGGGGGAGAGCCGCGCGACGTGTTGGAGAAGATGGAGGACATCGCCGTCATCCACCAGCTCACGGGCGCCACGCCGACCGTCTCGCTCCACATTCCGTGGGACGAGCCTGACGATCCCGCCGCGCTCCTCCAGCACGCCGACGAGCTTGGCCTGGGGTTCGATGCCGTCAACTCGAACACCTTTCAGGACCAGGCCGGTCAGGCGCACAGCTACAAGTTTGGCTCGCTCAGTCACACCGACGCGGCGGTCCGCGACCAGGCCATCGCCCACAACGTCCACGTCCTCGAGGTCGGCAAGACGCTCGGCTCGAAGGCGATGACGGTGTGGCTGGCGGACGGGAGCAACTACCCGGGCCAGATGCACCTGCGAAAGAGCTTCGAGCGCGTGCGCGACGGGCTTGCAGCAGATCTACGCAGCGCTCCCCGACGACTGGCGGCTGTTCACCGAGCACAAGCCGTACGAGCCGGCCTTCTACGCGACCGTTGTGCAGGACTGGGGCTCGTCGCTGCTGCTGGCCCAGGCGCTCGGTGACCGGGCGTCGTGCCTGGTCGATCTCGGCCACCACCTGCCCAACACGAACGTCGAGCTGATCGTGGCCCGGTTCGTGACGGCTGGCAAGCTCGGCGGCTTCCACTTCAACGACTCGAAGTACGGCGACGACGACCTGACAGCCGGCTCGATCAAGCCGTACCAGCTCTTCCTCGTGTTCAACGAGTTCGTCGACGCTGCCGCCGAGGACGACGCGTTCGACCCGGCGTACATGATCGACCAGAGCCACAACCTCAAGGACCCCATCGAGGCGATGATCCAGACGGTCGACAACCTGCAGCGGGCGTACGCGAAGGCGCTGCTGGTGCGCCGGGACGTGCTCTCGGATTGCCAGGAGGGCAACGACGTGCTGATGGCCGAGCAGACGCTCAAGGAGGCGTACGAGTCCGATGTGTCGGCGCTCGTCGCCGAGGTCCGCCAGCGGGCCGGCGGCGCGCTCGATCCGATCTCGGCGTTCCGCGCGTCGGGCTACCGCGACGTCGAAGACGGCCGAGCGGGTCGGCGGCGGCTACGTCCCTCCGCAGAGTCTGTGATGAGCGGGCGAGTGATCCTGCGGACGAGTGAGCGAGCGCGCGTCGTGGCAGGTGAGCGCGCGTCCTCGAGGTCGTCCCCCTCTAGCCCGATGTCGCTCTCCACCTACCTCGCCTTCGACCTCGGCGCGTCCAGTGGGCGCGCGGTGCTGGGCACGCTGGACGATGGGCGGATGGCGATGGACGAGGTGCACCGCTTTCCGACGCCGGTCGTCGAGGACGACGGACACCTCTTCTGGGACCTCGACGCGCTCTGGGAGGACCTGCAGATCGGGCTGCAGAAAGCCCTTGTCGTCGCGCCCTGTCTCCGCTCGCTCTCGGTCGACTCGTGGGCCGTGGACTACGTCCCGCTCGACGCCGACGGCGCTTCGATCCGACGACCGTACGCCTACCGCGACGCACGGACGGACGGCGTGATGGAGCACGCCTTCGAGACGCTCTCGCGGTCGGCGCTCTTCGCACGGACGGGGATCCAGTTCCTGCCCTTCAACACGCTCTACCAACTCCTCGCCGACCAGCGCGACGACCCAGACGGGCTCGGTCGCGTGGCCACGCACCTGCTCATCGCAGACTACTTCAACTACCGCTTCAGCGGTCGGCAGGCCATCGAACGGACGAACGCGAGCACGACGCAGCTCATGAACGCCCGGACGGGCGAGTGGGACGCGGAGCTGTTCGACGCCTTCGGCCTCGACATCCGCCAGTGGCCCGAGATCGTGGCAGCGGGAACGACGCCTCGGCTCGGCCCGGCTGGCGCCCGAGGTGGCCGTCGTGGCGTCGTGCTCGCACGACACCGGCAGCGCCGTCGCGGCGGCTCCAGCCACGAGCGACGACTGGGCGTTCGTCAGCTGCGGGACGTGGTCGCTGCTGGGGGCCGTCGAACTCGCGCCGATCCTGACCGACGCCGCCCGCGAGGCCGGCTTCACGAACGAAGCCGGCGTGGACGGGACCGTCCGCTTTCTCGACGAATCTGACGGGCCTGTGGGCGCTTCAGGAGTGCGCCCGCGAATGGGGTGTCGCCGACTGGTCCGCGCTCGAGGCCGAGGCCGCCTCCGGCCGTCTCGCCGCGCGACCCATCGACCTCGAGGATCCGCGCTTCCTACCCCGAGGCGGGATGGAGGCTCGCATCCGGGCAGGCGTGCCGCGATGCGGGCCAGCCCGAGCCCCAGACGCGTGGTGAGGTCGTCCGCCTCATCGCTCGACGAGCCTCGCGGACAGCTATCGCCGGGCGCTCCGCGACCTGGAGCGCGTCACCGGGCGGCCGGTCGCGACGCTCCACCTCTTCGGTGGCGGGTCGCAGAACCGCCTTGCTCTGCCAACTCACCGCCGACGCCTGCGGCGTCCGCGTCGTCGCCGGGCCGGCCGAGGCAACGGCGCTCGGCAACCTCCTCGTCCAGGCCCGCACGATGGGCGATCTGCCCGACGGGCTCACACTCCGCGACGTCGCCCGCCAGTCGAGCGACCTCCACGACTATTCCACCCGACCCCGACCATGGACCTCCAGACTGACACCCGCCCCTCAACCACGTCGAAGACGTGTGGGACGACGCCGTCGCGGACGCCCTCGATCCGGTCGAGCGTCTCGTCTACCGCTCCAACCTTCTGGGCAGCGACTGGCGGATCACCAACACCGGCGGCGGCAACACGTCGTCCAAGCTCACCGAGACCGACCCGATCACCGGCGAAGACGTCGAGGTGCTGTGGGTGAAGGGCTCCGGCGGCGACCTGCGCACGGCCAAGCGCGCCAACTTCGCGTCGCTGTATCAGGATCGGGTGATGGACGCTCCAGCAGGTGTACGCACGCTTCCCCGAGCGTGGCCTCAAGACGCCCGCCGAGGACGCGATGGTGGCGATGTACCCGCACACCACGTTCGACCTCAACCCGCGCGCGCCGTCCATCGACACGCCGCTGCACAGCTTCATCCCGCACAAGCATGTCGACCACATGCACCCGGTCGCGGTGATCGCGATCGCGACGGCGGCCAACGGGCCGGAGCTGACGAAGAAGGTCTACGGCGACGAGATCATCTGGACCGACTGGATGCGGCCGGGCTTCGAGCTAGGGCTGGAGATGCAGCGCATCTGCCGCGAGCACCCCGAAGCCAAGGGCATCCTGATGGGCGGGCACGGCATCATCAACTGGGCCGACGACGACAAGGAGTGCTACCAACTCACGCTGCGCCTGATCGACCAGGCGGCGGCGTATCTCGCGGAGCACGACACCGGCCAGGACGTCTTCGGTGGCGCCCGCGTCGAGCCGATGGCGGACGATGCTCGCGACGCGCTTCTGATCGACGTGCTGCCGTGGCTTCGAGGGCGGCTCGGGAGCGACCGGCGCATGATCGCGACCGTCGAGAGCGAGCCCGAACGTGGTCGACTTCGTGAGCTCGAACCGGGCCGCGGAGCTGGCCGAGCTCGGCACGTCGTGCCCGGACCACTTCCTGCGCACCAAGATCAAGCCGCTGCTGGTCGACTGGGACCCGGCGTCGGGCGACGCCGAGACGCTGCAGTCGGCCCTCGACGACGGGCTGCGCCAGTACCGCGAGGACTACGCGGCGTACTACAACGCCTGCAAGGACCCGGAGTCGCCCGCGATGCGCGGCGGCGACCCGACGGTCGTCCTCATTCCGGGCGTCGGCATGATCGGATGGGGCAAGTCGAAGAGCGAGAGCCGCGTCACGGCGGAGTTCTACAAGTGCGCCATCGAGGTGATGCGCGGCGCCGAGGCCGTCGACACGTACACGGCGCTGCCGCGACAGGAGGCGTTCGACATCGAGTACTGGGCGCTCGAAGAGGCCAAGCTCCAGCGGATGCCGGCCGAGAAGTCGCTCGCCCGGCGGATCGCGGTCGTCGTCGGCGCCGGGAGCGGCATCGGGAAAGAGCTTGTCGGGCGGCTCGACGCGAGAGGGCGCGGTCGTCGCGGCGGTCGACCTCGACGCCGAGACGGCTCAGGCGACGGCCGACGAGAGGCTGGACGTCCTCGGAATGGGCATCGGCGTGGCCGGCACCGGCATCGCAGGCTCGGGCGACGTGATCGGCCTCGGGCTGCGACATGACCGACCGCGCGGCCATCCGCGAGGCGCTCGGGCAGGCGATCCTGGCGTACGGCGGCGTCGACCATGTGGTCGTGACGGCGGGCCTCTACCCGAACCCCGACACCGATGGCCGCATCCCCGACGCGATGTGGGACACGACGTTCCGCGTCAACGTCACCGGCCCGTTCTTGGTCGCCGACGAAGCGGCGCGGGTGTGGGAGGTGCAGGACCTGCCCGGTAGCCTGGTCATCACGACGAGCGTCAACGCGGTCGTCCCGAAGGCCGGCAGCTTCGCGTACGACACCGTCGAAGGCCGCCGCGAACCACCTGGTCCGCGAACTGGCGGTCGCGCTGGCGCCGCGCGTGCGCGTCAACGGCGTCGCCCCGGCGACGGTCGTCGAGGGCAGCCTCGATGTTCCCCCGCGACCGCGTGATCGCGTCCCTCGCCAAGTACGACCTCGAGCTACGCGCAAGACGAGGACACCGAAACGCTCCGCCAGCGCCTCTCCCAGTTCTACGCTGGCCGCACGCTCACTGACCAGCCCGTCACGCCGAGCGATCAGGCAGAAGCGATCTACCTGCTCCTCAGCGACACGCTCGCCAAAACGACCGGCCAGATCCTCACCGTGGACGGCGGCCTCCGCGACGCCTTCCTGCGCTAGTGGTTCGGGTTCACGTTCAGCGCTCGTCGCCCTGACCTGAGCCGCACCCCGTCCTCTCCCGTCGCTGCGCTCTAGGGGCGGCCGTCCTGTCGCCGTGACAGGGTGGACTCTTCCCCGCGTGCGCGAGCAGCGACCGGAAGCGGAGACGGCTGCTCACTCCAGCCCGCACCGCCGATGACCGTCGCCCTCTTCGTCCCCTGCTACGTCGACCAGCTCTACCCGGGCGTGGCGCAGGCCACCCTGGAGGTGCTGGAGCGGCAGGGCTGCACCGTCTACGTCCCGCTCGACCAGACGTGCTGTGGCCAGCCGACGGCGAACGCGGGCTTCGAGCGCGACAGCGAGGGGGCGATGCGGCGGTTCGTGGAGACGTTCGCGCCGTACGAGGCCATCGTCGCACCGTCCGGGAGCTGCGTGGCGCAGGTCCGCCTCCACTACGGGCGGCTGGAGCAGACCGCGACCGTCCGGCACGTCCGCAACGGGACGTTCGAGCTGTGCGAGTTCCTGACCGACGCACTCGGCGTGGCGTCGATCGACGCGCGTTTCCCGCACCGCGTGGGGCTGCACGAGAGCTGCCACGGGCTGCGGGGCCTCCGCCTCGGGAGCGCGTCCGAGCTGACCGTCGAGCCGTTCAGCAAAGTCCGCCGACTGCTGGCGATGGTCGACGGCTTCGACCTCGTCCCGCTCGACCGGGCCGACGAGTGCTGTGGCTTCGGCGGCACGTTCGCGGTGACGCAGGAGGCGCTGTCGGTCAAGATGGGTCGCGACCGGCTCCGCGACCACGTCGGCCATGGCGCCGAGGTGATCACGGCGACGGACATGTCGTGCCTGATGCACCTCGGTGGCCTCGCCCACCGACAGGCGCTGCCGATCCAGATTCGCCACGTCGCTCAGATCCTCAACGGCGAGGCGCTCTCGGGGTCCGCATGAGCGCGATGGAGTACGAGCTACCGGTCATCGACCACGCCGCCGCCGCGTCCCGGTTCATCGCCGACGAGGCGCGGACGGACTGGCACGACGGGGCGCTGTGGCACATCCGCGAGAAGCGGGACCGGTCGGCGCACGGCGTGCCGGAGTGGGAGGCGCTGCGCGAGCACGCGTCGCAGATCAAGGACCACACGCTGTCCCGCCTCGACGAGTACCTCGATGCAGTTCGAAGCGCAGGCGACCGCGAACGGCATCACGTCCACTGGGCGGCGGACGCCGCCGAGCACAACCGGATCGTCCACCAGATCCTGGCGGCGCGCGGCGTCCGGCGGCGTCGTCAAGAGCAAGTCGATGCTGACCGAGGAGTGCCACCTCAACCCCTACCTGGAGGCGCGGGGCATCGAGGTGGTGGACACCGACCTCGGGGAGCGGATCGTGCAGCTGGCCGGCGAGGGCGCCGAGCCACATCGTCCTCCCGGCGATCCACGTGCGCAAGGAGGAGGTCGGCGCGCTCTTCCACGACAAGCTGGGGACGGCCGAGGGAGAGTCCGACCCCCAGGTCCTGACCGAGGCGGCTCGTCAGCACCTCCGCGCCCACTTTCTGAGTGCCGACGCCGCGCTCACGGGCGTCAACTTCGGCGTCGCCGAGACGGGCGGACTCGTCGTCTGCACCAACGAGGGCAACGCCGACCTCGGCATCCACCTCGCGCCGCTCCACATCGCGAGCATGGGGCTCGAAAAGGTGATCCCGCGGACCGAGCATCTGGGCGTCTTTCTGCGGCTGCTGGCGCGGAGCGCGACGGGCAGGAACTGACGCGTACTACATCTCACATCCACCGACCTCGAGAGGGCCAGGAGATGCACGTCGTGCTCGTCGACAACGGGCGGAGCGAGCACCTCGGCCGTCGAGGACTTTCGCGCCGCGCTCAAGTGCATCCGCTGCGGCGCGTGCATCAACACGTGCCCGGTCTACCGGCGGAGCGGCGGCCACAGCTACGGCTCGACGGTGCCCGGCCCCATCGGCTCGATCCTGACGCCGGGCATCGACCTGAAGAATACAGCGCGCTGCCCGTTCGCGTCGACGCTCTGCGGCTCATGCGGCGACGTGTGCCCGGTCAAAATCGACATCCCGACGCAGCTCTACAAATGGCGCCAGATCGTCGGGGAGCAGGGGACGGTCGGCGCGGCAAGCGCCGGTGATGGCGATGGTCGGGCAGGTGTTCCGGCGGCTCGGGGCTCTACCGGATGGGCGGCAAGGTAGCCCGCCGTCTCCTGCGCTGGCTGCCGCGAGGTGCCGTCTACGCGCGCGCCAACGTGTGGGGCCGCGCGCGCGACCTGCCCGAGCCTCCGCGTGAGAGCTTTCTCGAGGGCTACGCCAAGACCCCCGCGACCGATGAGCAGCCGCGACGCCATTCTGCGGGCGGTCCGCGAGAACCGTCCGTCCGCGACTCCGCTGCCGCCGAGGCCGAGCGGTTCGAGCGGCCCGACCTCGACCTCCGCGCCCGGTTCGTCGAGTCCGTCACCAGCATCGGCGGCGAGGTGCGTCGATGCGTGCTGGCCGACATCGGCGCCGCGCTGGCCGAGCGCTTCCCCGAGGCGGTCGGGTCGCCTCGGCCGCGCCGGACGTCCTCGAGGTCGCGACCGACCTCGACGCGCTCGACAGCCCGCACGCCCTCGCCGACCTCGACGTGCTCGTGTGCCGGGGCGTGCTGGGCGTTGCCGAGAGTGGAGCCGTGTGGGTGCCGGAGTCAAGGATGGGCCACCGCGCGGCGCCGTTCATCACGCAGCACCTGGTCCTCGCCCTCGAGGCCGACGCCCTCGTCTGGAACATGCACCAGGCCTACGCCGACCTCGAGGTCGCGGCGGAGGGCTTCGGCGTGTTCATCGCGGGGCCGTCGAAGACGGCGGACATGCCGTCTGGCTGCCAGAATCAAGAATGGCCCACCGCGCGGCGCCGTTCATCACCCAGCACCTCGTCCTCGCCCTCGACGCCGACGCCATCGTGTGGAACCTGCACCACGCCTACGCCCGCCTCGACGTCGCCGCCGAAGGGCTTCGGCGTGTTCATCGCCGGGCCGTCCAAAACGGCCGACATCGAGCAGTCGCTGGTGATCGGCGCGCACGGCGCGCGCAGCCTGACGGTGCTCTTGCTCGAGGACGGCAGCAGCGGGGGAGAGGTCGTCCTCGAGGACGGCGCCCGTAGCGTTTGGTCTCGGGATCGGACGTGGTTCGCACGACGAACAGGATGGCCCTCAGGACATGGGATGCCGACCTAGCGTGCTAAACGCTCATCATGGACCAAAACGTCATGGGCCAGAACAGTCCAAATGCGAGACATCCGGCAAAGCAGATGGACAGCAGGCTTTTCTTTCTGGTTTTGACGGCCCATGCGAAGGACCCGATCAGCAGCCACGACGCCGCTGAAGACAAGAGGCTGATCGGGATGACGGCACACATGAGCCACCCCAGGGGAGCCATCACGGAGGTGGCTACGATCTCATTTGCGATATCGAGATTCCAATCGGCGTTGACCCTCGACCAGTAGAGAACGGCGGGGATGATTCCGATGATGGAACTGATGAGGCCACCCACGACCCCTGCCAGCGCCAGTCTGATTCTAGACGATTCCATTTCTCTCAGGCTAAGGGGCGCGCGACAGTGGACCGCTCCGCCGGCTTCAGCTGAGGGCTGGCACGTGGGGCTGAATGATGATAGCCATCATGCTCGCAAGTATCGAAAAACCTGAGCTCGGTGCGGGTGGGAGTCGTCTAGTTGCCGGAGTCGCGCATGGACTACCGCGCGGCGCCGTTTATCACACAGCACTTGGTCCTCGCCCTCGAGGCCGACGCCATCGTCTGGAACATGCACCAGGCCTACGCCGACCTCGAGGCCGAGGGCTTTGGCGTGTTCATCGCGGGGCCGTCGAAGACGGCGGACATTGAGCAGTCGCTGGTGATCGGCGCGCACGGGGCGCGGAGTTTGGTGGTGATGCTCCTCGAGGACGGGTAGTCAGCGAGGGGTCGTCGTCCTCGAGGCCATGTTCGCCCTCGAGGTCGCGTTCGCCCTTGGGGAGCAGTTCATCCCTAAATAAGTCGATAGTCCTTGTTACTCAATACTATCAGAGGGCAGGCAAGACTTTTCAACGAGGTAGCTACTGTTGCAAGTGTAGCCTTTAGTTTGGGGTGTGATGCTAGCGGGGGGGGGGCAGGTATTTACCCTATCGCCCGCTTGAAGAACGGGTCGACCTGAGGCCGTGACCATATTACAAAATCGCTAAGCTGATTTGCAGCTCTGCCGAATAGCCTTACTCCTGTATGTGCTAGTGCTCGTGCGACTATCTGAACTATAGTCACCCAAAAAAATGGCGTATACGAGAAAAATGCTCTCACCATAGAGACTGATGTTCTCATGTATAGCTCGTCAATAGATGCGACACCGGATACTTTTTTTCTTGTATAGGTAACTGATCTCTTTAGATATTTTGCATCCTGAATCATCTTTCTCATATTGAATAGATGACTCTTGTAGCTATCAAAGTAATGGATTACGTCACCGACGGTGTCTACGAGTTCTCTAAGCTCAGCGTAGCTGCTCGAGTCTAGGTCTTTGCCGTCGACACGCATGATTTCCATGGCGTCTCGTCTGATAGCGCAAAATCGATACAGCACCGAGTCGTGTCTCCGTAAATCCAACATTCGCTTGACCATCCATGCCAAGTACAGCACAAGAGAGAAGGCTACAGCGTAGAATATCATCGGGACTGCCAGAAGCGGCGCTTAGGGGGTGTAGCGGGAGGGTCGGGGGCTTTTTTTGGAGTGTACTTGTGGTGTTGATCTAGGATGGAAGTGAATCGTTCCCGATAGTCTCTGTTGTCTGCCGCGAGGCGGTCGATCTCAGCCTGTTCTATCCTTCAGCCGCCCAGCGTAAAGACGGTACAGTGCGACGTGGAGAATCAAGATTACCGAGATGAAAAGAGCTCGTTCCCAACCGACGGCCTCTGCCAGTTCGGGTATCCAATCGAACATTAGCAGAAGGCGGGGGGGGCATCAGGGATCATCGGGTAGCTAATGAAGCTACATCTTGGGACCCTTACATGTTGCGAAGCAAGTTTTAATAGCCGCCAGCTGAGCTTATGCGGCCTCGAAGTCGCGGGTGTGGAGCTCGGTCGCGCGGGCGTGCTCGGCCGGTGTGAACGGCGCGGCGTCGGAGGCGGCGACGGTGTCGATGATCTGGGCGGGCGTGCTGGCGCCGCTGAGTACGAGCGACACGTTCGGGTCGTCGAGGACCCAGCGGAACGCGGCCTGCGGAAGCGAGGCGATGTCGTCGCGGACCAAGAGGTCGGTCAGGGTCTCGGCGTACGTCACGCGGGCCTCGATCTCGTCGCGGGGGTAGCGGGCGTTGAGGTGTCCGGCCTCGAAGACCGTGTCGCGCGTGACGGCGCCCGAGAGGAATCCGTTGGCGAGCGACTCGCGCGCGACGATGCCCACGCCGTCCGCGCCGAGGTCCGCGATGAGGCTAGCGGACTGCCGGTTCATCAGGCTGTAGACCACCTGCACCACGTCGATCCGGCGCTCGGCGGCCCACTCCCGCGCCATGCCCTCGGTGTCCTCGAACTTCGAGATCGAGTGGCCGATCACGCGCACCTTGCCCTCGTCCTTGAGCGTCGCGAGCTCGGCCCACACGTCGTCGTGGATCTCGTCGGCGCCGAAGGGGGAGTGGAAAAAGAGCACGTCCAGATGGTCGGTGCCGAGCCGCCGCAGGCTGCCCTCGACGGACTCTCGCGCGCGCTGCGCGTGGAAGTGCGGCGCCGCGTCCTCGGTGGCGTAGCGGCCGAACTTGGTCGAGATCAGCACGCGCTGCCGGTCGCCGCCGAGGGCGGCGCCCAGGATGGATTCCGAGATGCCGTCGCGCTCGGCGTCGCCGTAGAGCGGGGCCGTGTCGAAGAACGTGATGCCGGCGTCGAGGGCGGCGCGGATCGTGGCGCGGGCGTCGGAGGCGTCCACGTCGCCGTAGATCTGCGAGGCGAAGGCCCAGGTGCCCAGGCCGATGTCGGAGGTGACGAGGCCGGTGCGGCCGAGCGTGCGAGTGGTCATGAGGTGTGGCGGTCGAGAAGCTGGCGAATCGTAGGAACGGTGTGCTCGACGAAGAGCGACAGGATGGCCGCGCCATGCGTCGGCGGAGGCGGTGCGTGGGCTCTCGCCCCAGACGCCGTCCTCGTCGAGCGTCGGCTCGCGGTCCTGCGGGCAGGCGCCCGAGGTCGACCGGCTCGGGGTCGAACAGGAGCTGGTACGAGGTCTCGCCGAGGGCCGCGTGGTTCGACGGGATACGTGTCCTGCGTCGGCTCGAACGATGGCACCAGCAGCACGTCGAGGTCACCGTCCTCGGCCGAACGCCTCGACGGTCTCGCGCAACGCATCGACGTGGCCGCCGCCGCAGTGGCCGGTCACGATCACGACGACGCGGAAGTCCTCGTCCTCGAGGCCGGACAGGAACTCGCGGCACAGCGCGCGGACCGTCTCGGCGCGGTGCTCGATGGTGTGCGGGAAGCCCTTGAACGGCTTGATCGTGTCGGTGCCGACGTAGACCGGCGGGAGCACGACGCCGCCGGTCGCCTGGGCCAGGGCTCGGCACTGCCCGAGCGCCTGCAACCCGTCCAGGCCGACGGGCGCGTGGTAGCTGTGCCACTCGAGGGCGCCCCACGGGAGGTACGCGATGGGCGCGCGGTCGCGGATGGCCTCGATCTGGTCGGGGCGGAGGCGCTCGTAGAAGCCCCAGGGTTTGGTGTCGGTCATCGGAGCCAGTCGTCGAGGTGGTCGGCGACGAAGGCGTCGTCGGTGAGGTGAGGGGTGTCGCGGTAGACGCGGTCGATGGCGTCGCGCTGTCCCGGCGACAGGCCCTCGTCCGGGTTCGAGGGTGCGCGGGTCCGCCAGCAGCCCTTGCCGGTGCAGCACCTGGTGGATGCCGGCGATGCACCCGGCGAAACCGTTCGACGGGTCGAACAGCGCCGCGTTCGCTTCGGTGATCTGGGCGGCCAGCGTGAGCATCGAGGACGGGAGCGTGTCCGCGTCCGCGGTAGCGACTTCGCGACCTCGAGGTGCTCGACGGCGCGCGTCGTCCAGCACGCCCAGTGGCCCAGCAGCCCGCCCGCGAACCGGAGCGTCTGCGTCCCGTCCTCGAGGCCGATCTCATACGGCGTCAACAGGTCCAGCAGGATGTGGTCGTCGTTGCCGGTGTAGAGCGCGACCTCGAGGCGCGCGCCCCGACTCGGCGACGGCGCGGATCACGTCGAGCGTCCGGTACCGGTCGAACGGCGCCACCTTGATGGCGACGACGTTCGGGATCTCGGCGAACCGACGCCAGAAGTCGACCGGCAGCGCCCGCCCGCCGACGGCCGGCTGCAGGTAGAAGCCGACGAGCGGGATCACCTGCGCGACCTCGAGGCCGTGGGCGATGAGCGCGTCGAGGGAGGCGTCGGGAAGGGCGGCGAGCGAGAGCAGGCCGGCGTGGTAGCCGAGGTCGGACGCGAGGCGGGCTTCCGCCACCGCCTGCGCGGTGCCGCCGCAGACGCCCGCGATTCGGACCGTCTGGCGGCCCGTCGCGTCGTCGCACGCGGCCACCGTGTCGGCCGCGAGCGACAGCACGGGCTCCAGCAATCCAACGTCGCGGATCTCGAACTGCGTCGTGTGGACGCCGACAGCGAGCCCGCCGGCGTCGGCGGCGTGGTAGTAGCGCGTGAGCGCTCGCTGGTGGCGCTCGTCGAGGTCGCCGTCGGAGGTGAGGGCGAGGGGGTGGGCGGGGATCGCGAGTCCGTCGCGGAAGGCGTCGGTAGACCCAGGTCGGCGGCATCGGGAAGGTGTGGGCATCGGGCTCAGTACTGGCCGTCGCGGACCTCGAAGTGAGTGGGCTTGCCGAGCGTCGAGCCATCGGACGCAACCCAGGCGGCGGTCCAGTCGAGGACGACGTCGAGCGGCGTATCGGGGGCGCCCAGCGTCTCGACCATCCGGGACACGTCGCTCAGCAACGCCGTCGGGGCCTCCTCGCCGACGACCTCGAGGTCGCGGCCCATCCGCTCGGCCAACGCTTCGGCCAGCCAGCGAACCGACAGGCGCTCGGTGCCGGTCAGGTTGAGCGGTCGCATCGGCGTCTCGGCGACCTCGAGGGCGCGGATCACGGCGTCGTTCGCGTCGCGCTGCCAGATGCAGTTCAGGTATCCCATCGTCACGTCGATGGGCTGGCCGGCGGCGATCCGCTGGGCGAGGTCCACCAGCACGCCGTAGCGCAGGTCCGTGGCGTAGTTGAGGCGGACCAAGACGCCCGGCGCGTCGTGTGTCTCGGAGCCGTACTGGAAGAGCCGCTCCCGGGCCACGCACGCATTCGGGTACTCGCCGAGCGGCATCAGCGGATCGTCCTCGACCGAGCCGCCGGAGTCGACCGGCACCAGCGGGTACACGTTGCCCGACGACAGCGCGACGATCCGGGATCCGGCGTACCGCTCCGTGACGCGCGCCGGGATCAGCGTGTTGACCGCCCACGTCCGCGCCGGCGCCTGCTGCGTCCCGAACTTCAGCCCGACGAGGTAGAGCACGTTCTCGGCGTCCGGGAGCGCGCCCAGATCGTCGCTCATCAGGTCGCAGACCTGCGTGTGGACACCCTGCTCGCTCAGCCACCTTCTCACGTCGGGATCCGAGAACCGGCTGACGGCGACGACCTCGAGGTCGTGACCGGCTTGGTCGGCAGCGCGCCGGGCGAGCACGCAGAGCGACGGACCCATCTTGCCGCCGGCGCCCAGCACGACGAGCGGGCCGCGCAGCGTCGTGATGAACGACACCAGGGCGTCGGACGGGCGCGACATCCAGTCGTCGAGGGCGTCGTCGTCAGGGAGGGCAGGAGGGAAGTCAGGCATCGTGGGCGGAATCAGAACAAGGGGAAAGGGGTTCAGTCGAGAGCCACCGCCGCTTCGCATTATGTCTCAGCTTCTCCTCAACACGATCGCCCTCGACCCGAATCGCTGGACGGCCGACAAGCAACCGCACACCGATCTGACGGCGGTCCTCCCGGCGGTCGTGGCGGCGGGCTTTCGCGACCTCGAGGTCTGGCAGTACCACCTGTCGACGCTGAGCGAAGCGGCCACCGATACGCTGGTGGCGACGGCCCGCGACCTCGAGGTCGACGCTCCCATCGTGGGCGTCTACCCGTCGCTCCACCTCGAGGGCGACGCGCGAGATCGGCAATGGGACGAACTGGTGCTCACCATCGAGCGCGCACAGCGGCTCGGGGCGACCGCCGTCAAGATGTTCGCCGGGAGCTTCGGGACCGAGGCGGCGAGCGCCTTGAGGTCGGACGGTCGGTGGTGTTCGCTCGCGACCTCGCCGTGGATTGAGAACGCGAAATGACGCTGATCGCGGAGGCTCACCCGGACACACTCTGCGACAGCGTCGACGCCACGCGAGCGTTCCTCGAGGCCGTCGGCAGCGACGCGTTGAGAGTCTGCTTCCAGCCGTACGACTTCACGAGCACGACGCAGACCGTCGCCGACTACCGCGCGCTCCGCGAGCACGTCGTCCATGTCCACCTCCAAGGCCGCCGCAACGATGAGATGTCGCTCCTCGAGGAGGCCGACGTGGACTACGCCGTCTTTCTCGCAGCGCTGGCGGCGGACGGGTTCGAGGGCGCGCTGTCCATCGAGTTCGTCAAGGACTGCGTCGTCCCGGATCCGTCGATGTTCGATCTCGAGGTCGTGCTGGCGAACGCACAGCGTGACCGGGCCTTCGTGGAGTCGGTGATGCCGGGTGTGAAGTAGGGTGTCCTCGGCCTCGAGGTCGCGTCCGCCTCTGTGCGTGACCGACGCCGTTGCATACGACGGTGCTACGTCCTTCTCGCGTCCTCGAGGTCGCAGGTGACGTCCCCTCTCCCCGTGGGAGAGGAGGGGTTCAGGTGTCTGATCCACCTCGAGGTCGCAGGCCGCACCACATGGGTTGGCTGCGCCGTCCTCGAGGACTCGGGTCCCGCCTTCGCGCGGATGACTCGTGTGGGGATGTGCCGGGGTAGAGCCCTTGAGGCCGCGTCCGTCCTCGAGGCCGAGCAGGGTGTCTGCTCGTTCCCATTTCCCCATCCCCGTTTCCCCGCATTCGACCTCGAGGCCGCTGTCCGGTAGAGCACTCACGAGAGCCACTCCACCTCCGGAGTTCCGTTCGCGTCCGTTCGGATGCTCGCGCGCACGGCGTCGGCAGTGATCTGCCAGCCTTGCGACCCCGGTGTGATCTCCACGACCGGCCGATCCACCGCGCCCTTTGGACGAGACACCAACACGGTCACGATCTCGTGTCGGCGGCTCGGCTCCGCGGCGACCTCGAGGTACGGATAGACGCCCCACTCGGCCTCGAGGTCGAGGCGGTCGGAGGCCAACGTTAAGCCCGCCCTCGAGGCCGTGACCCCGAACAGGGATGCGTTGGGGCGCTCGATAGAGAACGTGGTGCCGTGCGTGCGGAGCACCGCCGCTTGGTCGCGATTGTCGGGGAAGAAGCGGACGGACGGCGTGACCGACGTCGTCGGCCTCGATCTCGTCGAATAGCACGATCACGTCCGGCTTGGCGAAGAGCACCGTGCGCCGCACGACCTCGAGGGCGTCGTTCACCAGCGCGTAGGCCGCTGTCGCGTCGCTCGTCCACCAGACACGATCGCCGTCGTCCTCGAAGCGCAGGATCTCCGACTCGGCCAGGCTCTCGTTGGTGCCCTCCTCGCCGTTGTGGTACTGGTGTCCCTGGCCGTCGATCAGCATCGCGTTGTGCGCCTCGGTCTGTCGGAGGAGCCACTTCGGCTGGCGCCAGTCGTAGGCTGCCCCGTGGATGTCGGTCAGGAGGCGTTCGCCGTGGGCTTTGAACAGAAAGCTGTTGCGGTCTGCGTGCTCGTGGTTGGCCGGGCCTCCGCTGCGAAACGCCAGTACCGAGTCGTCGGCGGCCCACCCGGTCCGGCAGACCACCCAGTCGTTGTCCAGACGGACGTTGTGATACGACTCGGGTGGAAACGCAAGCGCGCGGTCCGGGTCGGTCCACAGCACATCGTAAAACGAACCGGGCCGTGAGGTGCGCTCGACGGCGAACTGTGCGACGCCTGCCGCAGACGTGTCCTCGAGTTGGCGTGCCACCCACGCCGGGACGCAGTAGGAGGTGGAGCCGTTGGCGTCGCTGAAGTTGACCACGTCCGGCGTGCCGTCGTCCTGCCGGCCGGCCTGCATCGCCAGCGCAAAGCGAACCATGCCTTCCAGGTTAACCTCGTCGGCCCAGCGCACCGCCGGGTCCGCGCGTTGGTGCGCGTCGAAGAAGGCGAAGAGCGAGCGCAGCGTGTAGTCAGCGTAGCTGACGCCCTCGAAGTAGGTCCCGTCGGGGTCGAAGAAGTCGAGGCAGATGCGAGCGTTTCGGATGGCCTGCTCCAACCAGCCGTCCGCTCTGGGGTCGTGCCCCTGGAGCGCCAGCGCGCCGATACCTAGGGCCGACATGGGAGCCGCGCGCAGGTTGTTGGCGCCCAGAATCTCCGGCCACCGCGTCATGTCGATGTCGAGATAGGCCGCGTGCTGCTCATCCATGTGCCAGTCGCGCCCGGTCTCCGGGTTCTCCATCCCGGAGAGCGTGAGGGCGCACGGCGCACACCCTTTCTCGGCAATGTTGCTCAGCAGCCGAGCCTCACGCGCGGCCTCGAGGTCATCGCCAAGGACCTCTCGGAGAAACAGCAGTCGCTCCGTCGCCGCCGATGCGCGTTGGATGCCCATCGGCGTGTCGCCGCTGAGGAAGTAGTCCCACGTCGGCAGATCGAGCAGCGTGTCGATCCCGTCGAGAAGGACCGCCTCACGACGCGGTGTGGGGTCGATGATGTGGAGCACGCCCTGCTCCGTCAGCCGCTCGAGGGCGGCGGCGAAGTCTCGGATCTTCTCGCCCGTCATCGCCACCTTCTCGATGGCCACTCGGGCAGCACCGAGCCCTTCGACGGCCCAGGCATCGAGCGTTGGGCTCAGCATCGGGCTAGCCGCCGTGGCCCGAATCCGTGGCACATCGACCGGGTT
This sequence comes from Rubricoccaceae bacterium, assembly GCA_963832985.1. Taxonomy (GTDB): domain Bacteria; phylum Bacteroidota; class Rhodothermia; order Rhodothermales; family Rubricoccaceae; genus Rubrivirga. The sequence goes on along the minus strand of CAWHWG010000006.1, from coordinate 222,861 downwards.
GAAGAACAGGCGCTGACTGGCACTCGACGCCGCGCCAGCAAGCGGAAGCGCGAAGGCCGGAACGGGGAGCATCGCCAGCGCAGCAGCGCTGCCACTCAGGCGGATCAGGTCACGTCGGGTCAGCATGGGTACATGAGGAAGGTCGAATCGCTACTGAACCATTAGAGGGGCTTTCGCAGCAGGAAAAGACGTCCTTGCTCCGAACCCGCAATCGTCAGTCCCGCGAACGCGGGACCCTAGTCCTCGAGGATGCCGCAGCCAACCAGAGGCGACCTCGAGGTAGCAACGCGAGACAGTGCCTGGACTCTGGATCCCCGCGTTTGCGGGGACGACGGCGTGGGAGATTGAGATCGGCGTCATGACCACGTGACCTCCGGGGAATCGTCTACCATCTGGATGCGGGCGCGCAAGGCTCCAGCGGAGACACTCAAACCGTCTGAGTCGCCCTCGACGGAGACCGTGACAGCATCTGCTCTGGTGGGTGTGGCAGAAAGCACCGTCAAGATCTGGTGCGACCGGGCTGGAGCCGACGTGACCTCGACAAACGGATAGATACCTAGTTCGGCCTCGAGGTCGAGCCGGTGCGTCTGGACGTCCAGTGGTGCATCGGAGAAAGCGTGGCCAGCAAGGGCTGCGAAGGGACGGACGATCTCGAACTGGTCGCCGCCTACAGTCAAGGTCGCGGCGCCGTCTTGGTTGTCCGGGTGGAACCGAGCGGCTGCCGAGACCGGCGAGCGGGCGTCGACTTCGTCAAACACCACCACCACGTCCGGCTTCTGGAACAGGACGGTCCTCCGAACGCGAGAGACAGCGTCGTTCACGAGCGCATAGGCAGGTGTGGCATCGCTCGTCCACCACACGCGGTCGCCGCCGTCCTCGAAGCGGGTGATGCGTGCCTCGGCCAGACTCGGGTTGGTGCCTTCCTCACCATTGTGGTACTGGTGGCCCTGGCCGTCGATCAACACCGTGTTATGCGCCTCGGTCTGGCGAAGGAGCCACTTGGGCTCGCGCCAGTCGTAGGAGGACTTGAGCGGGTCGGTCAGGAGACGCTCACCGTAGACCTTGTAGAGAAGGTGGTTGCGGTCTGCGTGCTCGTGGTTGGCCGGTCCGCCACTTCGGAATGCCAGCACGGCATCGTCAGCGCCCCATCCGGTGCGGCACGCGATCCAATCGAGGTCGAGTCTGACATTGAAGAACGACGCTGGTGGTTGACTGACGGGGCGGTCAGGGTCCACCCAGAGCACGTCGAGGTATGAGTTGGGGTAGGACGCCCGCTCGACAGCGAACTGGGCCACATTACCCATCGTCGTGCCCTCGAGTTGGCGTGCCATCCATGCCGGGACGCAGTATGACCCGGTATTCCAGGCGTCGCTGAAGTTGACGATGTCTGGGCTGTTGTCAGGTTTTCGTCCCGCTTGCATCGAGAGGAAGAACTGGACCATGCCTTCCAGATTGATCTCGTCGGCCCAGCGAATCGAGCCGTCTGCGCGCTGGTGGGCCTCGAGGAAGCCGAAGAGGTGCAGCAACGTGCCCGTCGCGTAGCCGAAGCCCTCGTGGTAGCTGCCATCGGAGTTGAACAGCCCTAGGATCGCGCGAGAGTTGCGGACGGCCTGATCCAGCCAGCCTTCGGCGCGGTCGTCATGCCCTCGCAGCGCCAGCGCGCCGATGCCGAGCGACGCCGCCGGGACGGCGCGGAGGTTGGTGGTGGCGAGAATGATCGGCCAGTTCGAGAGGTCGATGTCGAGGATGTCGGCGTGGAGGTCGTCGAACCGCCAGCCCTCCACCGTGCTCGGGTCCTCCATGCCGTCGATCGTCTTCGCGCAGGGTGCGCAGCCCTTCGTTGCGATGCTCTCCAAGAGCTGCGCTTGGCGGTCGGCATCGAGGGCGTCGCCCAGCACCTCGCGCAGAAACACCACCGTATCGGTCGTCACGGAGGCGACGAGCAGTCCGATGGTGGTGTCGCCGTCGAGCATGTAGTCCCAGGTCGGCATCGCCAGGATCTGGTCGAGGCCTTCCAGTAGCACGGCCTCGCGCTGAGGGTCTGGATCGACCAGATGGACCACGCCCTGCTGGCGAAGGTGCTTGAGGGCGGCGCGGAATTCCCGGTAGAGGATGCCGGTGCGCTCCGCCTCCGCGAGGGACTGTCGTGTCGCAGCGACGCCGCCCACGGCCCACCCGTCCACGACAGGCGCAAGAATCGAGTTCGAGGCGGTCGCTCGGATACGTGGGATCTCTGATGGGCTGAAGAACAGACGAGGACCCCCATCCGCGCGATGCGCCGCCAGCGCAGCGGCCGGCAGCGGCAGCATCGCCAGTGCCGCGGCGCTGCCACTCAATCGGATCAGGTCTCGTCGGCTCAGCATGGAAACACGGAAAGGATCAGGTCAGGACGCCCAGGCGAGAGGCGGAGCGCGTCGTCCGCTCCTACAGCGTCACGACCACATGACGTCTGGGACCGGCCCCAGCGCTCCGCCGTCCACCATTCCGATGCGGGCGCGAAGGCCACCCACCGCGAGGGTCCACCCGTCAGCATCAGGCGTGACGCGAACCTCTGGTCTCCCCAGAGCCGTGTCGGCCGGGATCAGAGACTCCGACGGCCGCGCCACCAAGACCGTCACGATCTGGTGCCGGCGGCTCCGTTCGGCGGCGACCTCGACGTATGGGTACACGCCCAGGTCGGCCTCGAGGTCGAGGCGGCTGGCGGCGACCTCGAGGTCGGACCGCGCGAACGTCGAGCCGCTCAGTTCCGCTCGAGGACGCAGGATCGTGAAGCTCCCGTCGTCGACCTCGAGGACGGCGGCCTCGTCGCGGTTGTCGGGGAAGAAGCGGACGGAAGAGGTGACCGGCGTGTCGGCCTCGATCTCGTCGAACAGCACGATGACGCCCGGCTTGTCGAACAGCACCGTGCGCCGGACGAGCGTGATGTCCGGGTTCACCAGCGCGTAGGCCTGCGTGGCATCGCTCGTCCACCAGACACGGTCGCCGTCGTCCTCGAAGCGAATCACGTGGGCTTCGGACTGGCTCTCGTTGGTGCCCTCCTCTCCGTTGTGGTACTGATGTCCCTTGCCATCCACCAGGACAGCGTTGTGCGCCTCGGTCAAGCGGAGGAGCCACTTGGGCTCGCGCCAATCGTAGGCGGCTCGGAAGTGGTCGTTCAGCAGCCGCTCCCCGTTGTACTTGTAGAAGAAGCTGTTCCGGTCGGCGTGCTCGTGGTTGGCCGGCATCCCGCTGCGGAAGGCGAGCACCGCGTCGTCCGGCTCCCATCCCGAGCGGGCGATGATCCAGTCGAGGTCGAGCCGCGCGTTCTCGAGGCGGGCTGGCGGCGGCATGGACGCCCGCTCTTGCTCCATCCACAAGAAGTCAAGGTAGAAGCCGGGCTCCGACATCGACTCGGCCACGTGCTGCGCGAGCTCGCTCCCGGTCTGCCGCGCGATCCACGCGCCGACGCAGGGGAAGACGGTGCGATTGGCATCGCTGAAGTTGACGATGTCCGGCGTGCCGTCCTCCTTGTGACCCGCCTGCATGGCGGCGATGAACTCGGCGCATCCCGCGAAGTTGGCCTGCGTGGCCCACTCGATGGAGCCATCCACGCGCTCGTGGGCCTCGAGGAAGGAGAACAGCGTCCGAAAGGTGTAGTCGATGTAGCTCAGGCCCTCGAAGTAGCTCCCATCGGCGGAGATCGTTTCGAGGACGGACTTCGAACTGGTGATGGCTGTGTCCAGCCACAGTCCGGCTCTTGGGTCGCGATCGCGCAGCGCGAGTGCTCCTAGACCCAAGCCGTTCGACGGAATCGCCCGCAGGTTGTTGGCGCCCAGGATCGTTGGCCAGTTGGCCATGTCGATCTCGTAGACCTGCTGGTGGTTCTCGTCGAAACGCCAGCCCGTCACCGTCTCCGGGCGGTTCATTCCTACGATGGTGCGGTAGCAGGGGAGACACCCTTTCTCCGCGATCGCGTCCATCAATTCGTCCTCGAGGTCGGCCGGCAGTTCGTCGCCCAGGACCTCGCGCGCGAAGAGCAAGCGGGTGTTGGAGAGCGATGCCCGCATGATCCCGATCACCTCGTCGCCGTCGTAGAAGTAGTCCCACTTCGGGAAAGCAACGGACGCCCGGATCCCGTACAGCAGGGCGTCCCTCAACTCGGCTCTCGGCTCGACGACGTGGACCGTCGCGAGCTTGCGTGAGCTTGTTCACAGCCAGCGCTTGGTCAGTGAGGATGTCGCCGGACGCGGTGGCCGTGTCGTACGCGTCGTAGAGTGCTTGGGCGCCCTCTGCCTTCCACATCTCGAAGGTGGGCCTCAGCAGCGTTGAGGCGGCGTTGGCCCGAATGCGAGGCAGGTCCGCAGGAGAGAAGAAGAGACGGTCGGGGGCCGTGGTGCCCTGCGCGAAGGCGAGTCGTGGAGCACAGCCGGACAGAATCAGCGCGCTGGCGCCGGTCTTGAGGAGGTCGCGTCGTTGCATGGTGTGGTGGGGTCAGGAGGCGTCGCCCTCGAGGGCGACGGTGTGGCGCCGCTCGTAGCGCCGCGTGCCGACCTCGATGGCCGCGCCGAGGACGAGCGCGAGAAGCCCGGCGATGAGGTTGAGGATGCCGCGCTCGTCGATCGTGAGGGCTGTGAAACCGATGAGCAGGACGCCGACGCCCATTCCTAGGCGCGCGGCCAACCGGTAGGCGCGCAGGCCGCGGAGGTCAAGCGGCGCGCCAGGGTCCGCGAAGCGCAGGCGTGTCGAGGTCGTGCTCGAAGGCCTCGATGCGTCTGTAGGAACGCGCCCTCACGCTTGTTAAAGAGTGCGGTCGCGAAAAACGCCACCGTGCTCACGACGGTGCCGACCAGCATGTTGACCTCGAAGCGTCCCATCTCCAGCCCAAACACCGTTAGGCGAACGTCGGCGAAGATGTTCAGGAGGTCGGCGGTTGGTTGCCCCTGCGACACGCCTGCCCAGACGCCCACCCCGATCACGCCGATCACGCCTGCCACGAACGCTACGATGGCCGACCACCAGGGCGTCTTTGTGTAGATCAGGCCCAGCATGACCGGCATGAACATCGGCGCTTTGTAGAGCGAGTCCGCGCGGAGGTAGACGTCGAATGCGCCGCCGAAACGGTCCATGTTGAGTGCGATCCAGATCGCGATGACGCCCATCGCTGCCACGCTCAGCTTGCCGAACAGAAGCTGGCGGCGGTCGGAGGGTACCTCGTGGCCCAGCTTCTCTTTGATAGGCACATACACGTCTTTGGTGAGCACGGCCGCGAGCCAGTTGAACGTCGTAGTCTGCCGAACTCATGGTCGCCGCGAAGATGGCCGCGACCATGAAGCCGAGCATCCCGTGCGGCAGGACCGTCAGCGCGAGCGACACGAACGCAGCCTCTGAAGGCTTTGCGAGATCGGGCCACATCGTCGCGATGTCCGGGAATAGAATCGGCGTCACCAAGACAGGCGTGATCCATAGGATGGGCATCAGCACGCCGAGGCCAGCACACCACAGCGCCATCTTGCGCGTGTCGCGCTCGTCTGGAACGCTGTAATAGCGCTGAGCGATGTGCCACTGCACGTTGTACCCGATGAGAATGCTCATGAAGTAGGCCGCCCAGAACAGCTTGGGTTGCCCATCGAGCGTCACCGAGAAATAGCCCTCTGGTGCTTCCCTGATCAGCCGCCCGACCCCGTCGATGATGCTTCCGTCACCGAGAAAGTGGTAGGCCACCGGCAGCATCACCAGCGTCAGCAGGAACAGGATGAGGAACTGGAGGGCGTCGGTCACCATGACGGCCCACAGCCCACCCACCATCGTGTAGACCATCAGCACAAGACCCGTCACGACCAGGCTCAGCTGGAATCCGTTCACCGTTGCGATCCCGAGGTCGAACGTCAGTTCGTTGAACCCGAACGCGGTCGAGGTCAGGATGCAGAGCGTGTAGATCATGATCCCGAGCACGAGCACGTTCGGGATCACAGCCAGCAGCGTGTAGACGTACGTCGTCCCCGGCGAGTAGCGCCGGCCCAAGAACTGCATCGGAGTGTCGATGCGGCTGCGTCGCCAGAGCTTTCCGTAGATCCAGTAGCCGAACAGATAGGCCGGCCCCGCGAGCGCGAACAGCACGAGCGCGCCGCCGCCATTGCCATACGCCACCCCTGCCGCGCCGACGAACATGAATGCGGAGAAGCCCGAGATGAACAGCGAGACGCCCGGCAAGCCCCCAGGGCACGTGGCCGCCGCCCTTGAAGTAATCATCGGTCTTGCGGTTGAACCGCGATACGTACACCCCGATTCCGACAACTGTCAGCATGTACAGCCCGAGCACGGCGTAATCGAGGCCGTTTAAAAACGTGAGCTCCGGTGTGGAAGGCATCGAGGGCGTGGGAGAATCGGAACCGCTTCCAAAGTGGCGCCCGACGAAGCGGGCGTGAAGGAGAGGATACAGAATGTTGGCGCTACATTCTACTATTGAAACCTTGTTTCATATTGAAAACAGCTGAGATGAGTGAGATCATGCGTCGCTACTTCGATTCGTCTGCATCCATCGGCATGCATGGCCCGACTGACGCTCGTATTCCATGGTCGGCCGAGTCGCTGCTGGATGACATGGAGCACACGGGCATCCACGGTGCGCTCGTGTGGCACTGGCTCGCGCGTGAGTACGACCCCGGCTACGGCAACCGCGTGCTCCTGGAAGAGACGGCGGACGCACGACCGTCTGCTTCCGTGCTGGGTGTCTGATCCCGCACCACGCGGGCGAGATGGCGCCCGGCCTCGAGGTCGTCGCCGAGATGCGGGAGCGCGGCGTGCGGGCGGCCAAGATGTTTCCCCGCCGCCACGGCTACCGGTTCGACGAGGAGGTGTGCGGCGAGATCTTTTCCGCCCTCGAGGCTGCGCGAGTATTCCGCTGCTCATCGACGTCGGCGTGGGGGAGGAGGACGGGCAGGCGACGATCTCGCGAGGTGGCCGAGGTGTGCCGCCGGCACCCGGACTTGCCGGTCCTGCTCCAGAAGGCGAAGTGGAACCAGACGCGAGACCTGCTGGCGCTGCTCGCCGCGCACGCCGAACACGTACGTCGAGTTCTCGACGCTTCAGGTCCACTACGGTCTGGAGTATCTTCGCCGAGTCCGTGGGCGCGGACCGGCTCCTGCTCGGAACCGAGTGGCCGTTCAAGAGCCCCGGCGCGGCGCGTTCGTTCATCGACTACTGCGACCTCGAGGACGAGGACAAGGCGAAGATGGCGAGCGGGAATCTGGCTCGGCTCCTGGGGCTGGACGCGCTGCCGCCGGAGTATCCCGCCGGCCGTCGATGGGCCGATCCTGACGAAGGCCAAAGCCGGTCAGCCGCTCGATCACATCCCGGTGATCGACCCGCACACGCACGTGCTGCACGACGGGCTGATGGGCGGCGGCTACGTCGCGATGCCGCACGGCGACGCCGAGCACATGATCCGTCGCAACCGGCCGCTTGGCGTCGACCAGTTCTGCTGCTCGTCGTGGATCGGCATCTGGATCGACTATCGGCGCGGCAACGAGCTCATCCACGACCTGACCCAGCGATACCCGGACGACATCATTGGGTACGCCACCATCGACCCGAAGAAGTCGGAGGACGTGGCGGCCGACATCGCGCTCTGCCACGACACGTACGGCTTTCGCGGCCTCAAGCCGTACAACCCGCGCGTGGGACTGCCCTACAACTCGCCGCTCTACGACTCGTGGTACGCGAAGGGCAACGAGATCGGCGGGTTCGTCAAGCTCCACCAGACGGCCATCGGCGACTCGTTCCTGGATGAGATCGACGACATCGCGACGCGCTATCCGAACATGAACTACCTGCTGGCTCACTCGGGCTGGACGTGGGAGGTGGCGCGAGAGCGGGCGGAGTTCGCGCGCGACCGGCCCAACGTCTACCTCGACCTCACGTTCACGAGCGTGCTCCACGGCGTCGTCGAGTTCTTCGTCGAGGAGGGCCTGGCCGACAAGGTGCTCTACTGCACCGACGCGCCCATGCGAGACGCGATCCCGCAGTTCGGGTGGGTGGCCTACAGCCGGATCTCCGAGGCCGACAAGGAGAAGATCTTCGGCGGCAACATGCTCCGCGTCCTCGAGCACGCGGGCGTTCCGACGGAGGCGTTGCGGGAGCGGTACGGCCTCGAGGCCGCGTGAATCGGCCCGAGACGAGAGGAGAGGAGGCCCTTCGGCGTGAGCAGATCCACCGTGTGCTCTCGGTCGCGACCTCCGAGCCGCCCTTGCTCCTGTCACCGCGCCACGAGCGACCGAAGCCCCGACCTCGAAGACGCCCCCGCACCTCTCTCCCGGCCCGCCGCATTCCGTCGCCTCGAGGACGAAAAAGGCCTCAGCGCCCGGCCACGACCTCGAGGGCGGCGTCCATGGCCTCGATGGTCTCGTCGATGTCGGCGGGCTGGTGGGCGTAGGAAATCAAGAACGGGTGCGAGGCGAAGATGCCGCGTCGGTAGAGCTCGCGGTCGAAGACGAGTCGCGACTCGGCCTCGAGGGCGGGGTCGCGGCTGAAGCGAAACTGGACGGCCGGCGGGAGTCCGTAGCTGTGCGCGTCGAGGCCGAGGCGTCGGGCGGCGGCGTCGAACCCGTCGCGGAGGCGTCGCCCATCGCCCAGATGTGCTCGAGGACGGGCTCACGCTCGATCACGTCGAGCGTGGCGGCGGCGGCGGCGAGGGAGAGCGTCTCACCGGCGTAGGTCGTCGTGAGCGTGACGCGGTAGAGCATCTCCATCACGTCGCGGCGCCCGCCGTAGGCCGAGAGCGGGTAGCCGTTGGCGAGCGCCTTGGCGTAGGTCGAGAGGTCGGGCACGACGCCGAAATACTCCTGGCCGCTCCACCGCGAGCGAGCCGGAAGCCCGTCAGCACCTGGTCGAAGACGAGAAGGCTGCCGGCTTGCTCCGTCAGCTCTCGGGCCCGTTCGAGGAACGCCGAGCCAGCGACGTGCTCGCCCCAGTCGTAGGGGACCGTGAGAAACGCCGCGATCTCGACCCCCGCTCCTCGAAAACCCGTCTCCAACGCCTCGAGGTCGCCGTAGGTGACCCGGGTCACGAGTGCGTCGAGCGCCTTCGGGACGCCCGTCACGTCCGACGTCACGACGGAGGCTGCGGCCCCGGTTCCGCACGCGAACCAGTCGCCGTAGCCGTGGTAGCCGCACGTCACCAGGTGGTCGCGGCCCGTGAACGCTCGCGACAGGCGGACGGCGGCGCTGTTGGCGTCGTTGCCGGTCTTCATGAACCGAACCTGCTCCAGCGTCGGCACGGCGCGGATCAAGCGCTCGGCGACCTCGAGTTCGAGGGGCGAGGCCATGCTGAACAGGACGCCGCGGTCCAGTCTGCTCACGGACGGCCGCGTCCACCTCAGGGTGTCGGTAGCCGAGCAGGATCGGCCCGAGCGACGAGCGGAAGTCGATGAACCAGCGGCCCTCGGGCGTGCGGAGTCGGCAGCCCGTCGGCGCGGTCGAAGAAGAGCGGCATGACGTCCTCGAGGCCGGCGACGGGGCGCTTCGCGTTGGTCTGCGTGCCCCACGGCATCAGGTCGCGGGCTCGCTGGTAGAGGTCGTCGGACATGGGCGGTTCGTCCTCGAGGACGCAAGTGCGGGCGTTATGAATCAGTGAGAGCGTGCTGCGCAACGGCGAGGGCCGCGTAGTCGCCGACGCGCTCGCCGAGCCCCGCGGGGACGATCTCGCACGCGGCGAGCGACGGCCCCAGGGCCTCGCGGCGCGCGACCTCGAGGACGACGGGCTCGAGCAGGTTCTGCTGCCGTCCGTAGATGCTCCCGATCACGATCCGCTCCGGGTTGAGCACGTCGATGAGAAGCGCGAGCCCTTGCCCGAGGCGCTCCCCGACCGTCCGGTAGACCTCGAGGGCGACCGCGTCTCCGGCCTGAGCGGCCTTGCCGACGGTCTCGGCGGTCACGGCCTCGAGGTCGTCGAGCGATGGGCAGAACACGGGAGCGTGTCCGTCCTCGAGGGCGCGTCGTGCGGCGGTGCGTCCCTGTTGCGCGATGCCACCGCCGCTGCAGAAGCCCTCGAACGAGCCGGCCTTGTGGAAGCCGACGGGGCCATCGTCGGCGAGGCGGACGTGGCCGACCTCGCCGGCGGAGTCTGTCGCGCCACTGTAGAGACGACCGTTCAAGATGAGGCCAGCGCCCATTCCCGTGCCGAACGTGAGGAAGACCATGTGCCGACAGCCGCGTCCGGCGCCCCACGTCCGCTCGGCGAGAGCGCCCGCGTTGGCGTCGTTCTGGAGGGCAACCGGAGCGTCGAATGCGTGTCGAAACGGTGTAGAGAACATCCACGCGGTCCCAGCCGGGAAGGTTGGGCGGCGACAAGATGAGACCGCGCGCGGCTGTCGAGCGGGCCTCCGCAGCTGATCCCAACTGCGTCGGGCGCTGCGCCGTCCTCGAGGACGAGAGCGTCAGTGCCTCGCGGAGTCGGACCAGCGTCTCGGCGGGATTCGAGAGCGTGGCGAACGCACTGGCGCCCGACGATCTCGACCGATCCGTCGAGTCGCCCGGCCCAGGGTCACCGCGCACGTCGTGCCGCCGATGTCGACGCCTGCGAGAGTGGTCGTGCACACTCATGGTCCGAAGAAGCGGTCCTCGAGGGCGAGGCAGAGCGCGTGGTACACCACGACGTGGCTTTCCTGAATCGGCAGGGGTCTCGGTGAACGGCACTCGGATCGAGACATCGGAGCACGCGGCGAGTTCTCCGCCCTCGAGGCCGGTGAACGCGAGCGTGCCCAGGCCACGCGCCCGCGCGACGTGCGCGGCGTGGACCACGTTCTTCGAAGTACCGGACGTGCTGATTCGCCCACAGGACATCGCCAGGGCGGCCGTAGCCGAACACCTGCTGCGCGAACACCATGTCCGGTGCGACATCATTCGAGAACGCCGTCGTCAGGCTGGTCTGGCTCACCAGCGAGATCGTTCGCAAGGCGCCTTGGAGGTGATCGGCGAGGTATCCGCCCGGTCTCGGGTGCTGCCGTCTTCGAGCTGGTCTCGCACTGCCGCCGAGACTGGGCCGAGTGCCGAGCGAACCCTTTCATCAACTCGCCGACGATGTGCTCGCTGTCCGCCGCGCTGCCGCCGTTGCCGCAGACCAAGACCTGGCCGTCACGAGCGTAGGTCGCTTCGAGCATGTCGAACGCGGCCTCGATGCTACTACAGCAGGAGGCTAGCTCTGGATGTCGGTCGAGAAGCGTGTCAAACACGGAGCAGGAAGACAGTGCAGTGGTCAGAATACCGAATCCATGAGCTACATTCTATTATTGAAACCTCGTTTCAAATGACAACCATTCGTAGGGCTCTGTCTCTCGTCCGACGCTGTGTGCGGCCGTCCTCGAGACGCGCAACTACGTGGTCGGCGCGGCCAACGCTGCGAGCGGGCTGTACCGACAGGCAAGGGACAGACTGGGTCCACTCCGGGTGGACGCAACCTCCGGTGCACCGCCCTCGAGGTCGGCCCGTCGGCGCTGTTTCTGGCGTCCGGCAACGGCGTCCTTCGCTCTCGCGACGATGGCGCGACGTGGCGCGTCACGACGGACTGGCGCGTCTGCGAAGTCCTCGACGTCGCCCTCGACCCGTTCGACGCCGGTCGGGTGGTTGCCGCGAGCGCCTACGGCCTGTGGCACTCGCCCGATGAGGGCGAGACGTGGACGCGCTGCCGCCCGCCGGCTCCCACCGGAACGCCACGTTTACGTCGGCCCTCGTCCTCGATGTCGCGCGGCCGGGGCGGATCGTGATCGGCGACCGAAGACGGGCTGTTCGAGTCCCTCGACGGCGGACAGGAGTGGCAGCCGCTCGGGCCCCGTGTCGCCGTCCGCGCGCTGGCGCAGAGCCTCGCCCACCCGGCGCTCTGGCTAGCGGGGACCGCCGGTCACGGCGTCCTCCTCTCCACCGACGACGGCGCGACGTGGTCGGCCCACGCCGGCGAGAGCACCATCTACGCCGTCGCCCTCGACGCGTCCGACCCGGAGCGCATGGCCGCGGCGGGCTACGGCGCGGATCTGTGGACGAGCCGCGACGGCGGGCAGCACTGGCGCTGCCAGTCGCTCGACGTGCCGGCGCCCGCTCTCCACGCGCTCGCCTTCGACCTCGACGCCGGACGTCTGTGGCTCGGGACCGTCGGGGAGGGCGTGTTCGTTACGGACGACCTCGGCGCGACGTGGCACGACGCCGGGCTCCCCGAGACCACCGTCTACGACCTCGACCTTCGCATGACGCACGCCCTCGACGGCCGACATCTTCCGCGACCCGGCCGGGTCGACCTCCGTCGCCGAGCGCGCGCGGCGCTCGTCGCGTACTACGCCGACCGCGAGCACGACGGCAGACCAGCGGCCGGCGCTCGGCTACATCGAGGTCGCGGCCCGTCTCGCCCTCGACCGCCCGCTCGACGAGATCCTGCCGCTCCTCGACCCGCTCCTCGACGACCCGACCGGGGACATGTTCTGGATGGTGCCGATGGCGTTCGTCCACCACATCGTCGCACCGGGCCAGCAGCACGTCGCGGGGACCGGGCGGCCCGGAGGGCGCGGGCGGGGCGGCTGCCCGACGCCGTGCTCGGCCGGATGCGCGACCTGTGGCGGACGTACACGCCGTACCGCGGCGACACGGAAAACCACTGGCTCCAGTACTACGCCTCGCTCTACCTCCTGGCGCGAGCTCTACCGCGGACGACCCCGCAGACGTGGTTCAACGGCCGGAGCGCGCAGGAGAACCTCGCCGAGGCCGACGAGCTACATCGCCCACTGGGCCGACCTGACGACGCACGCGCGGGCAGGGCGAGTTCGACTCGCCGCACTACCTCCCGTTCTTCCTCGCCCCGCTGGCGATGCTGCACCGCTTCGCCTCGCGACGAGGCGATGCGCGGCGCGGGCGGGCATGATGATCGACTGCTCATCGCCGACTTCGCCGTCGACACGCTCGACGGGCTGTACGTCGGGCGCGTTCAGCCGGATCTACCCGGAGCCGACGCTTGAGCGCTGGAAGCAACGGGAGCACCACGTTCGCGTGGCTCCTGTTCGGCAACACGCCGTTCCGGCCCGACCCGTCAACGTCGTCCTGCCCCGCGCCGGGCTACCGGCCGCACGGCGTGGCGCTGATGCTCGCGCTCAGCGGCTACGAGCCGCCCGAGGTGATCCGCCGGATTGCGACCGACCGGAGCACGCCGTATCGTCCACCGCGAGCTCGAAGCGGACGCGCCACCGGATCCGGTACAGCGACGTCCGAGAACGCGCCCGTCTACAAGACGGTGGCGATGCGCCAGCGAGGTACGCCGTCGGCTCGGTGCAGGGCGGCCTCCTCCAGCCGATCCAGCAGCACACGTGGGAGGTGCTGTGGGCCACGGCACGACCGGAGGGCTTCAACGTGCTGTTTACGGTCCATCCGTACGCCGACCCGCACGAGCTGGGGATGTACTTCCCCGAGGAGCCCGGCTGCTGGTGGACGCCGTCGTCCAGCACGAGAAGAACACGTACGACAAGCCGGACAAGTGGACGGGCGCGTCGCCGTTCGAGCAGGTGGTCCAGGTCGATGACGCCGTCGTCGTGCTCTACGACATCGCGCCCGGGCACGCGCTACGAGCACGTCAGCGGCTACGTCTCGCGGACGCTCCAGTGACGCTGAGGATCGGCCGTCGGGCTGGATCGTCGCGCGCGGGGCGACGCGTTGATCGCCGTACCGCCCCCTCGCGCCGTTCACTGGCGCGACGAGCCGGGCGGAGACCGCCGCCTCCACAGCCCGCACCGGAAGAACGGGCCTGGTCGTCCAGGTCGCCCCGGCCGTCCGCCTTCGCCTCGCTCGACGACTTTGCTCGCGGCCGTCGAGCGCGCTTGGGCTCGAGCCGTCTGCCCTCGACCCGACCCCGAGCGTCCGGTTCACGACCCTGGCCGGCTCGACGCTCGACGTGACGTACGGGAGCCGCCCATCCTCGACGGCGAGCCGCTCACGGACGACGACGTGGCCGCTCTTCGGGACGGCCCCCACTCCAGTCCGAGCGGACAGCCAGCGGCTCACGATCCAGCACGGCGGGACTCCTGCCGACGCTCGACGTTCTCCACGCCTGGACCGTCCGCCGACGACCCTCGAGCTCTCCGACGCCCCACTCACATAACGCTCGAGCCGTCGTCTTTACCGCGCCCAACACCGTCGTCCTCGAGGACGTGACCTGTCCGGACCCAGGGCCGGGCGACGTGGTCGTCCGCATCACGCACTCGTGGATCAGCAACGGGACCGAGGGCTCGTACCTGCGCGGCGAGCGGAGCGACGGTGACACGCCGTTTCGCCGAGGGCGACTCCGCCCCGTTCCCCGTCGTCGCGGGCTACCAGAAGATCGGCGTCGTGGAGTGGGTCGGCGCCGAGGTGTCCGACCTCGAGGTCGGCGAGACGGTCTTCGTCACGATCGGGCATGGTGGAGGGGATGCACCACGACTACGCGGGGCACGTCTCGCCGTCGGTGTGCCCTCGGCGGGAGGTGTTCCAGCTGCCCGAGGGCGTCGAGCCGCTGGCGTTCGCGCCGCTCGTGCTCGCGCAGGTGGGGTACAACAGCGGGATGCGGCCCGCCCGCTCGAGCCGGGCGACGTCGGCGGTCGTCGTCGGCGACGGGATGGTGGGGCAGTGGACGGCGCAGACGCTCAGCCGCCGCGGCGCCGAGGTCGTCCTCGTCGGGCGCCACGACGACCGGCTGGCGCGGTTCCGCGGGCTGGGCCGGCGCTCACACGATCAACGCGAGCGATCGAGGGCTGGGTCGAGGTCGTCCGCAGATCGGTTTCCGGACGGCGTCGCACGTCGGCGTCGACACGGTCGGGAGCCTGGCCGTGATGGGCGATCTGCAGGCCGTGGCGCGGCGCTTCGGGCACCTCGTCTCCGCCGGGTTCTACGGCCCCGACGACCGCCTCGCGCTCCAGCCGCCGCGCTACAAAGAGCTCTCCATCCACCTCGTCTCCGGCTGGACCCGTGAGCGCCTCGACGCCACCCTCGCGGCCGTCGCCGACGGCACGCTCGACACGCTCTCGCTCCTCACGCACCGCTTTCCCGTCGACGCGCGCCGCCGAGGCGTGGGCGCTCATCGAGTCCAAGCGCGAGCCCGTCCTCGGCGTCGTCCTCGACTGGTACCCATGCCCCCCGCACATGAAGCTGCTCCAGATCGACGCGCCCGGCCAGCCCGTCTGGCGCGAGGTGCCCCGCCCCGAGCCTCGCCCGGCGAGGTTCTGCTCGAAGGTCTCCGCCGTGTCGACGTGCCCGCACTGGGACCTCCACGTCCTCGACGGCGAGCCGATGTTCGCGGACCGGCCGTTCGACTACCCCTACGTCCCGGGCGAGCCCGGGCCACGAAGCCGTGGGCCGACGTCGTCGCGCTCGGAGACGGCGTCGACCGACCTCGCGGTCGGCACGCGCGTGGCGGTGTGGCGCGACCCCGGCGGGCGGCGGCAGGGCTGCTACGCCGAGTTCGCGCCGGTCGACGCGGACCACGTCCTGCCCGTCCCGGACGACCTCGACGGACGCCGACCTCGCCCCGCTCGAACTCGCGATGTGCGTGCAGGTCTCGTTCGACCAGTTGATCGCGCGCGACGGCATCGGCGGCAAGCGCGTCGGCGTCAGCGGGCTCGGGCCGGCGGGGCTGATCGCGGTCCAGATGGCGAAGGCGTACGGCGCCCGCGAGGTCGTCGCCATCGACCCGCGTGCCAGAGCGGCGAGCGCTCGGCGCAGTCACTCGGAGCCGACGTGGTGCTGGCCGCCCGACGCGCGGCCGTTCCCCGCTGGCCGGGCGAGCGCCTCGAGGTCGTGTCGACACCGGCCTCGACACGACCGGGCTCGAAAGGCGCCATCGAGTTCTTGATCGAGCGGACGACCGAGACCGTCGCCCTCTTCGGCGTTCTCCGCGAGCACGTCGGGTTTGGGCCGGAGCACTGGTGGGGCGGCTTCGCGCTGCTGGGCTACGGCGAGCACAACCGGGGCGCCGCCGAGCGTGCCCTCGGCGCTCGTCACCGACGGGTCGCTGCGCCTGGCGCCGCTCGTCACCCACACGCTGCCGATGTCGCGCTACGCCGAGGGCGTGGACCTGCTCCGGCGCCAGGAGGCCATCAAGGTGCTGTTCCAGATCCCGACCCGATAAGCGCCGTCCTCGAGGACGGCTCAGACGTCGGACGGGCGACGGTAGGTGGTGGTGCTCGCATACCGAACAGTGGAGATCGAACCGATGGGTGCAAACAGGTTGGCTTCCGTGCTCGAGACGCACTCGAGGACGCACCCCGCGCCCTCCGCCGGCTCTTGGTACTGGAGCTCCAGGCGTCCGCCCTCGAGGCCGACTCCGAGGCGCCGCGCGACGGAGCCTGTTTCGACGATCACGTCGCCAGAGGCATCCCGCCGCCACCGTCCAGACGTCGTGCTGCCTGCACTGCTCTCGCGATAGCTGCCATCCGAGTTGAAGGTGACGGTCCGCTCGCCCTCGATGACCGAGGCCTCGGAGGAAAGCACGGTCTCTTGTCCGGCGCGCAGCGCGACGAGAGGGAACGTGAGCGTGCCGCCCACTGTGATTCCGCGGTCCAGCCCGTCTTCGGAGACCACCTCTACCGAGGGCACTGTGAGCCGACCCTCTCGGTACGAGAACGGGCCGGTGCCCGCTGGGAAGAGACCGTCGTAGTACGTCTCTGCACCGGCCGTCACCCGGTTGATGATGGCAGAAGGCGGGTTGGCGCTGCTGTCCGCGCGCAGGATGGTGAATGGCCCGTCCTCGGGGTCGAGTCCGGGCCGCGGACACCAACGTGATGCTTTGGCCGTCGACCCCCTGAACCGCTTCGCTGTAGCGATCGAGCGAACTCACGTAGTTCAGCCGGTCCTCGAGGGCGCCGGAGAGCACGATGCCGCCCTCGCCCCGGACCCTGAAGTTGGGCACCGACTGGTCGATCCGGCTCGTGACCAGAGTCTCGCTGGTTTCCTCGACCAGCACCCACGTCCCCACGATGTCGTCCTCGAGGTCGGCGGGGTCGACCGTGGAGTCGCAGGCGGCGACGAGCAGAACGAGGGCAACGAGGAGTCGGCGCATCGGAGGGGTGGGAATGGCGCGCGATGGTACGCCGCCCTTGAGGCCGTGTCCATCGCGCGTTCTGCGTCCTCGAGGGCGGGCCTACTCCAGGACCTCGACGGTCACGGCGCCGAACGGCGCGAGCTGCTCCTCGACCACACTGCGGTCGCCCACCACCACGATGGCGAGCTCGTCGGCGCTGAGGTACTGCTCCGTCACTCGGCGGACGTCCTCCGGCGTGACGGCGTAGATGCGCTCGACGTAGCCCTCGAGGTAGTCGCGGCCCAAGCCGTGGAGGTCGAGGAACGACAGGAACGACGCGATGCCAGCGGGCGACGAGTTCTGCAACGTGAACGTGCCCGCGAGATAGTTCTGGATTCCCTCGAGCTCGTCCATCGAGGGCGCCGTCGTGGCCAGGCTGTCGATCTCGTACAGAATCTCCGTGATCGCCGGGCCCGTCGCAGGTGTCTGGATGGCCGCGCTCTGAGCCCAGAATCCGCTTCGGTACCGCGACGAGACGGACGAACTGGGGCTGTACGTGTAGCCTTTGTCCTCCCGGATGTTGCGCGTGATGCGCGAGCCGAACGAGCCGCCCAAGAGCGCATTCGTCACCGCCAACGCGATGTAGTCGTCGTCGGACGGGTCGATGGTGGGCAAGGCCGACGTACACGTTGGACTGCTGTGCGCCGGGCTGGTCGACCAAGAGACACACGCCGTCCAGACTCCGCCATTGGAGGCGTCGGGTCGGAGGTGCCAGGGGCGCCGGACCATCTGCCGAACGCCCGGCGGATCGCGGTCTCGACAGCCATCTCGTTAAACCGGCCTACGACGTAGATCCGCGTCCGCTCCGGGCCGAACATGTCGTCGTAGAACGCCTCGACGTCCTCGACGGACGCGCCCTCGATCTGAGCCGCGTCGGGCAGAATCACAGACGCATATGGGTGATCGCCGTAGAGCGCGCGAGCGAAGGCGGCGCGGGCGAACGTGCCCGGCTGTGAGCGCGCCACGGCGGCTCCCCGGACTTGGTTGCGCTGGATGCGGTCGAAGGCCTCCGCCGGGAAGGCCGGGTTCTGTAGCACGTCTGCCATGAGCCGGACCAAGTCGGGCGTGAACTCGCTCAGCGCCTCGCCGAACACGAACGTCTGATCGAGGCCGGCGCCGGCGCCAATCGACCCGCCCATTTCGGCCGCCTGCGTCGCGATCTCCTGCGACGACCTCGAGGTCGTGCCTTCGGTCAGCAGCGATGCGGTCAAGTCGGCCAGCGACGACTGGCCCTCTGCCTCATCCACATTCCCCACTCGGACGACCGCCCGAATGGTGGCCTTTGGCAAGGCGCCGTAGGGGACGAGCGTGACCTCGACGCCGTTGTCGAGCGTGAATGATGAGCCCTCGGGCAGGGTGAACGGAATCGGCGGGCCGGGCTCCGGCGGCGTCGAGGGGAAGTCCTGCGCCATCGCCGGGACGGCGAGCAGGAGGGCGAGGGAGAAGAGAAGCGAGCGAATCATGGTCTGAGCGGAGAAGCTGTCGGCCTCGAGGACGTGGCATTTGAATCGGTAGGGGCGTATCGCACTACGCCCGTACGGCTTGGGCGGTAGCGTCCTCGAGGCCGAGACCTCGAGGACGGACTCACGACCCGCCCCCGGCGGCCTCGAGGGTGATGACGGTGCGATTCTCAGGGCGCAGCACCTCGCGTGCGGTTCGCCGGATGAGTCCCGGCGTGACGGCCTCGAAGCGCTCCACCAGCCGGTTGATGCGCGACGGGTCGTCGTCGAACAGCGCGAACGTGGCCAGCAGGTCCGCCCGGCCCACGCCGAACGTGCCGCCGATGGTGTCGTAGAGCTCGCTGCGCAGCTTGACCTTGGCGCGCTCGAGGACGTCCGCGTCGACGCCGTCGTCACGGATCTTCTCGATCTCGCGGTCGATGAGCGCGAGTACCGAGTCGGGGTCGGTCTCGTCGTCGTGGATCAACCAGCCGGACCACAGCATCGG
Organism: Rubricoccaceae bacterium; assembly: GCA_963832985.1. Taxonomy (GTDB): domain Bacteria; phylum Bacteroidota; class Rhodothermia; order Rhodothermales; family Rubricoccaceae; genus Rubrivirga. Next base: position 203,856 of record CAWHWG010000006.1, on the reverse strand, counting down.
GCCGTTGTAGTTGAACATGTTGCCCAGGGGCCAGTTGATGCCGCCGGACACGCTCGAGGTCAGGCCGGTCTCGGTCACGAGTGCCTGGTGCAGCCGGGAGTCGTCGCCGGCGAGCAAGATCTGCTGGAGCAGGCCCATCGCGAAGTAGGCGTTTGTATTGCGGGCCGGCATGTGGTACGCGAAGGCCAAGGCCGGGCGCGTGGCCAGCGAGTCGACCTTCGAGGACCGCTTCTCTTCGGTCTGTCGTGGCTCCGAGAGGTCCGGGATCGGGGGAACGTCGGCACGAGCGATGCCGCCGAAGTACTCCTCGACCCACGCCATGACGTCGTCGGCGTCCACATCACCCACGACCACCACGGCTGCGTTGTTGGGCGCGTAGTACGTGTCGAAGAAGTCCTGGACGTCCTCGAGGTTGGCGGCCTCGAGGTCGCTCAGCTCGCCGTAGAAGTTGTGGGCGTTGTACCAGTTCTCGTTGGCGGACTGCGGCAGGTCCAACCACGGGAAGCCGCCGTACGGCTGGTTGATGACGTTGACGCGGACCTCGTTCGAGACCACGCCCTGCTGGTTGGTCAGGTTGTCCTGGTCGATGGCAAGGCCCCGCATCCGGTCGGCCTCGGCCCACAGCATCGTCTCGACGGTGTTGGCGGGCACGACCTCGAAGTAGTTCGTGAAGTCGAATCGGGTCGAGCCGTTCAGAATGCCGCCATTGCGCTGGACCAGCCCGATGAACTCGTTCTTGCCCAGGTTCTCGGAGCCCTGAAACATCATGTGCTCGAAGAGGTGGGCGAAGCCCGTCCGGTCGCGTGGCTCGATGCGGAACCCGACGTTGTAGTACACCGCGATCACGGCCGTCGGCGCGGTGTCGTCTTCGGAGACCACCACCTTGAGCCCGTTCGCCAGCGTGTCGTAGCGAACCGGGACGGAGAACTCGACGGCCTCGGCGGGCATCATCTCCTCGGGCGTGAGCGGCTGGAACACGGGCTCTGTCGAGGCCGGTCGGCGTGGGAGCCTCGAGACGGTCGACGGACGAGCAGCCGGCCAGGGTGAGGACGGCGAGCAGTACGGAGAAGCGCATGGGCGAGATCGAGGTGCGGGCCTGTGAGAGACTGGCAGTGAGGACGAGACTGTACGCTACCGCAGTGCCTGGGGTCCTCCGTTTGGCCCCTGCCACCTCGTCCTCGAGGTCGTGCTCGGTCACCGCCGCCGGGAGCTTTGCCGTTCCGAATCGGACTGCTGAAGGCGAATCTGCGGTTTTCCGGGATGCGCGCCTTGATCTCCTGTCCACATCTCTCGATAGAGGGATGAGACTTTCACGAGTGACTGTGGGGCTTCGCCTCCTTCGGTGTCGCTCCCTTCCATCAGTCGGTCTGTTCCTCCGAGAACCCGGCGCACCCCCGCCTCCATGCGTTTCGCATTCGCCCTCGCCGCCGTCTTTGCCTTTGCCGTGGCCCCCTCCGCCCAGTCCGTCTTCGATGAGGCTCCCGCCCTCGAGGTCGAGCAGACCCCCGTCCTCGAGGCCGAGCAGGCTCCGTCGCTGACCGCCGACATCGACCTCTCCGACTGGGTCGCTCCGTCGACCGTCGACGTGGCCGCCGACGACGCCGAGTTCCAGGAGGGCTCCAAGCGCTCACCGATGGGCACCGGCGAGAAGCATCATGTACTGGGGATCGATCATCGGGACGACCGCCGCGCTCGCGGCCTTCGCCTCGCTCTACATCTAGAGGCCTTGCGTCTCAGATCTCGCGGCACCGCGTGGGCTTGTCCTGCGCGGTGCCGTTTTTTGTTGGCGGCGTCCTCGAGGCCGCGCGTTCGAGTTCTCGTCCTCGAGGACGTAATCAAGCCTTGCGCGTACCCGACCGACCTCGAGGCCGGTAACACAAAACGCCCCACCGGGCGAACCGGCGGGGCGGGAGGTGCCGACCAGACTTGAACTGGTGTAGCAGGTTTTGCAGACCTGTGCCTAACCGCTCGGCCACGGCACCATGCAGCAAATCTACGGACTCGAGGGCGACCCCGCGCGGACCGACGGCGAAGATCCGCCCTCGAGGGCGGGCCTGCCAGGACTCGAACCTGGAACCCTCGACTTAGAAGGTCGACGCTCTATCCGGTTGAGCTACAGGCCCAAAGTCAAATGCCAGCTTCTGCCGGCCAGTCGGGGCGGCGGGATTCGAACCCACGACCTCCTGCTCCCAAAGCAGGCGCGCTACCGAGCTGCGCCACGCCCCGAATGAATGCCCAAGATAGTGCTCCCTACCTTGGGGGGCGCCCACCTTGCATCCATGACCGAGATCTCCACGATTGCCCGCCCGCTCCGCCTCGTCTGGCTCGCAGTGTGCTCTGGAGCCGCCGTTGCTGTCGGTGTGCTCGGTGTCCTCGCGTCCTCGAGGCCGGCTCCGATGCCTGAGCATGCGGAGAACGCGTTTCTACCTCGTGGCTCTGATCTCCATCGTGGGGACTATCGCCGCGTTTGCGCTCCAGCGCACGATGGAGTCTCGCCTGCATCCGTGCCGGGTCCGACGCCGAAGCAGAAGGCACGCTGCGCACGTTCGGAGTCGCCTCCCTAGCGGCGGCCGAGGTTCCAGCGCTGGCGGGCGCGACTGCCGCCTTCCTGACCGGCGACATGATGTCGCTCGCGTTTGCGGTGCCCCTCTTCGCCTTCGCATGGCTCACATGGCCCAGCGACGACCGCGTGGGAATGTGGCTCTCGATGCGAGCCCGGCTGAGTCTCGTCCTCGAGGCCGAGCACCTGCGGGTTGCCCAGTCGGCGACTGTTGCCATCGGGAGGAGCGCAGCGACACGGCAAGTCCTCGCCTACGAGCGATGAGTAGCGAGAGTGCTTCGCTCGCACCGACAGCCCGAACGGGATGTTCGGCTTCGGCGTGATTCCCTCTCGAGGTCAGCAGATCACTGCGCCCTCGAGGACGCAACCGCATTGTCGTGCATGCAGGCCTCGAGGCCGGACCGAGACGACGGCGTCCTCGAGGTCTCGACCCACATGCCGGCGATCCTCTCCTCCATTCCCACCACTGCGGTCTCGATGGCGGACACAAAAAGAGGGGCGACCCCACTGTGGAGCCGCCCCTCAAAGGCTGGAGCCGGTCGGGCTAGGCGCTCTGGGCGGCCTTGAGCTCGTCCTGGACCGTGCTGGCCTCGACCATCTTCGAGCGGAACTCGAACTGACCGTTGTCCTTCTTCGAGGCCATGATGATCTTTGCCATCTGCTTGGCCTCCTGGCCAGCGCCACGGTTGGTCCGCTGGTTCTTAGAAACTTTCTTTGCCATTGGAGTGGGGGGCTAGGAGGGGCGCTCGGAGAATCCGGGCCTCTCTATTTGATCTCGCGGTGGAGCGTGTGCTTCCGCAACTTCGGGTTGTACTTCTTGAGTTCGAGCCGCTGCGTGGTGTTGCGGCGGTTCTTCATCGTCGCATAGCGCGACGTACCGGGAGCCTCAGTGCATTCGAGGATCACCTGGTGGCGGACGTCTTTGCCCTTTGCCATCGGTCTTGGGGTCTATGGCGCCGGGTGAGCGGCGCGGTGGGAGGGCGGGTTAAACGAGGGGCATGCCCTTAGCACGCGCCTTCTTGAGGACCGCCGAGATCCCATTCTTGTTGATCGTCTTGATCGTCGTCGCGGAGACGCGGATCGTGATCCAGCGGTCCTCCTCGGGCACGTAGAAACGCTTCTTCTGAAGGTTCACGTTGAACCGCCGACGCACCTTGTTGTGTGCGTGGGAGACGTGGTTGCCGAACATCGGTCCTTTGCCGGTGATCTGGTCTTTGCGTGCCATCGGATCGGTCGGCGGGAACGCCGGAAAAGAGTCACTGTGAGTGTCCGCGCGCAGTGCATGACGCGGAGCCCACGAACCTACGGCGCTGAAGAGGGGCCGTCCACCCGCTGAAGGGTCGGATCCCGTGAGTCTCGAGCGAAGACGGGCCGTAGATCAGGGGGATGCCGCGTCCTCGAGGGCGTGGTTCGTTCTGGCCGAGCGTCCCCACGCAGACCTCGACATCGAGTGAGAGCAGCGAATCGGCCCGAGTCTGGGACGTTCATGAGCGGCTCCATTGTTGGATTGGTTGGGGTGCCCCATCGAGACTGATCCGTACCGTCCCGGCCTCGATGCCTCCTCCAGAGAGAAGCACGGTCACGTCGCGCCAGACTCGTGTCGAGGACGGACGACCCGCCCTCGAGGACGCCTGCAACCCCCGCGGCGGCCGTGTCGTCCACGGTGACCGCCAGAACGCCATGTCTCTTCCCGTCTCCCGCGACGATCTCCGCGGCGCCGTCCAGGCGTCTGCCAACGCCGTCCTTGGCGTCACCGACATCGTCGAGTCCGCGCACGCCACGATCGCGCGTCCGTGGCGGAAGGAGGGAAGACGCGGGGCATCTCTCGCTTGGTGTACCGCTCCATTCGAGCCGTTACCCGAGGTGTGGCGCGGATGCTGGGCATCACGCTGGCCGCGAGCCCTGGGGGCCGGTCCGCCCCTCGCCCTCGAGGGACGCCGTCGTCGCGATCCTGAACGGAGCCTTCGGCGACACCCTCGAGGCCGAAGGCAACCCGCTCGCGTTCCCCACGACGTTGCGCTACCAGGGCGAGCCGTTCGAGCCGGAAGACGCGGCCTCCGTCCTCGAGGGCGCGTCGGACACGATGCTGCTGATGGTCCACGGCCTGTGCATGCACGACGGCCGGTGGGGCGATGCCGACCACGACATGACCGCCGAGCTTGCTCGCGGGCTGGGGGCCACGGCTATCGGCGTCCGATACAACAGCGGCCGGCACGTCTCTCAAAACGGCCACGACCTCGCGGACCTGCTGGAGCGGCTGACGGCGTCGTGGCCTGGGCTCCGCCGCATCGTATTCGTCACGCACAGCATGGGCGGGCTGGTGGCCAGGAGCGCCCTCGAGGTCGCACGCGTGGCCGGGCAGACGTGGCCCGATCACGAGGTCGACCTCGTGATGTTGGGAACGCCGCACCACGGGGCGCCGCTCGAACGGCTGGGCAACGTCGTGGACGGTCTGCTGGGCTCGAACCGCTTCTTCAAGCCCTACGCGCGACTGGGCAAGGCGCGGAGCGCCGGCGTCACGGACCTCCGCTTCGGAAGCGTCCATGACGACGACTGGGCCGACCGCGACCGCTTCGAGCGCGGCCCCGACGACCGCCACCACGTCCCCCTGCCCGACGGCGTCCGGAGCTACATCGTGGCTGCGTCGCCCAGCGGCACACAAGGCCTCCGCGACCGGACTCTGGGCGACGGACTGGTCCTGCTCGACAGCGCCCTCGGTCAGCACCTCGACCCTGAGCGAACGCTGGTCGTGCCACAAGACCAACAGTGGATCGCAGAGGGAATCAACCACTTCGACTTGGTCCGCAATCCCGCGGTCACCGCCCGCGTCCTCGAGTGGCTCGCGCCCTCGAGGTCGTCGAACTAGTCGCGCACCGGCACGCGCCTGCCGTCCGGCGCCAGCAGCACGACGGTGCGCGGCCACGCCCTCGAGGTCGACCGCTACGGTGTCGGTGACGAGCGCCTCGCATAGGTCGCCGTTAGCGTCGTGCGTCAGCCAAAGCTCGGTCGTCGTGTCCACCGATCGGGTGTTGACCACGAAGGTGTGGTCTTCGCAACCGCCGCTGGACTGCACGGGCACCTCGAGGACGTCGCCCTCGAGGACGAGACCCTCCAAGACGGTGTAGGCGTCGCCGAAGTCAGGAATGGCGCCGACCGAGGAGCTGTCGCAAGCGGCGAGGCCGAGGAGAAGGAGAGTCCAGCGCATGGCGCGGCGTGGCGTCGGAGAAGAGGCAACGTACGGGATGCGCCCTCGAGGTCGACAGGCGGCGTTCTGCCGCATCACGTTCCGTCCTCGAGGTCGCGGAAGAAACACGCGCAGGCCGGGACCTATGGTCGGTAGCTACGTTTCTGGGCCTCCCTCGCACCCGGCTCGTGGACTTTCCCGTTCCCAACCTTCCCGTCACTGACCCCGTCCTGATCGTTGCGATCACGATGGGCATCCTGCTTGTTGGCCCGCTGCTGTTCGAGCGGTTGCGGATTCCAGGTCTTGTCGGGCTGATCGCGCTCGGCGCCGTCGCCGGCCCGAGCATGACCGGGCTGCTCGAGCGCGACGCGACGTTCGTGCTGCTGGGCACGTTCGGTCTGCTGTACCTCATGTTCATCGCGGGCATCACGCTCGACCTCGCCGAGTTTGCACGGCAGCGAACGAAGGCCCTCCTGTTCGGCGCGCTCTCGTTCGCGCTCCCGATGGCGCTCGCGCTGCTGCTGGCGCCCCAACTCCTGGGCTACGGGTGGCCCGCCGCCGCCCTCCTCGGCTCCATCGTCGGGAGCCACACGCTGTTGGCGATTCCGCTCGCGGGGCGGCTTGGGATCGCCAAGAACAAGGCGCTCGTGATCGCGACCGGGGCGACGCTCGTTACGGACCTGTTCTCCCTCCTCGTGCTGGCCGTCGTGCAGGGCGTTGCGAGTGGAGACGCCGACGCCGAGTTCTGGCTCATGTTTGCAGTCAAGGACATCGTGTGGGCGCTCGCCGTGTTGTGGCTCTTGCCAAAGGCCGCGCGCGCCTTCTTCCGCCGCGTGCGCCGCGAGGACGACGCCGCGTTCGCGTTCCTGCTCGCTGCTGTCTTCTTCGCCGCCTGGACGGCCTCGCTCGCTGGCTTGGCCCCCATCATCGGCGCCTTCCTGGCCGGCATCGCGCTCAACCGGCTGATCCCGAAGCAAAGCCCGCTGATGACGCGGCTCCAGTTCGTCGGCAACGCGTTCCTGGTGCCGTTCTTCCTGGTCTCGGTCGGGCTGCTGGTGGATGTCGCCGTGCTCGGCTCCCTCGAGGTCTGGGGGCTGGCGCTGATGTTTACCTCGATCGTGATCTTCGGAAAGGGAGGTGCGGCGCTCCTGGGCATCCCGTTCTTCGGGTTCACCCGCAACGAGGGCCTGACCGTCGCTGGCCTGACCTTCCCGCAGGCCGCCGCCACACTCGCCGTCACGCTGATCGGGTTCGACATCGGACTGTTCTCCCAGACAGCCGTGAACGCGGTCGTGCTGGTCATCGTCCTGACGTGCCTGCTCGGCCCGAGCCTGGTTCAGATGTTCGGCCGCAAGGTGGCACTTGCCGAGGCCGACCGCCCCTACGAGCCGGCATCGGCGCCGGAGCGGATCGTGATCCCGCTCTCCAACCCCGACACTGCGGCCGACCTGATGGAGCTCGCCCTCCTCCTGCGGAGTCCCCAGAGCGAGGAGTCCGTGTTTCCCATCGCCGTCGCTCGGGGCGGCGCCGACGAGAGCGAGAACGTGGCCATGGCGGAGCGTCTGATGGAGAAGGCCGTGCTTCACGCGACCGCCGCATCGGTCCCGGTCTCGCCGACCGTCCGCATCGACGACAACCCGGTGCGAGGCATCGTCCGAGGGGCCCGCGAGCTTCGGGCGTCCGAGATCGTCGCCGGTTGGAACGGCCAGCGTTCACCCGGCGCGCTCGGTGTTCGGCCAAGTCATCGACGGCGTCCTTGAGGAGAGCCGCGCGATGGTCGTCGTGGCCCGATTGGTGGCCCCGCTCGCCGCCGCCCGCCGGCTGGTCGTGCTGGTGCCGCCGCTGGTGTACCGCGAAGCCGGATTCGCCCGCGCCGCTCGGATTCTCAAAGTCCTGGCCGCTCAGAAAGGGCTCCGCATCCTGGTCGTCGTGACCGAGGAGGATCGCGCTGAGGTCGAAGAGCGCCTGCGCGCCGCCCGCCCGGAGGCGGCGCTCGACCTCGAGGCCGTCCCGACGTGGACCGACGCCATGAAGACGGTCGACGGCATCGTCCAGACCGGCGACGTGATCGTGCTCATCGGCGTCCGCCACGGGGCCGTCGCGTGGCGTCCGGCGCTCCAACGCCTACCGCGCGTGCTCGCCCGCCGACACGACGACATCGACCTGCTCTCGATCACGCTGTCCGAGGCCGAGGTGGTCCCGCTCGTGGCCGAAGCAGTCGACGGCGACGGCATCGAGGACCTCGTGCTGCCGCCCGAGCACGTCGTGATCGACCTCGAGGCCCGGTCCCCCGAAGCCATGCTGCGCCAGATCCTGACCGACGGCTTCCCCGACCAGCCCGGTCTCGCCGCTCGCCTGGCCACCCAGCTTGCTGCCGACGCTGACGATGCGCCCGAGGTCATGCCCGGCGTCGTGTTCTACCACGCCCACGTCCTCGAGGTCGACGCGCCCCAGGTCCACGTCGGGGTGTGCCCGGCGGGGGCGCCGCTGCCGCACACAGGGCAGCCCGCTCGCGTGATCTTGGTCTTGCTCGCGCCTGACGCGATGCCCGCCGAGGCCTACCTCAAGCACCTCTCGATCACGGCCCAACTCGTCCGCTCGCAGTCGACCGTCGGACGCGCTCCTCGAGGCCGAGACGCGAGAGGACGCCCGCGAGGCCCTCATGTCTGCCGTCCGCGACGACGTGGTGATGGGCACCATGCCCGAGCCGTCGGACGACTGATCGTACCAGAACGCCACCGCTGGCGTTGACGTCCCCATGCCCAGACCTCGACAGTTCGACTCCGATGCCGTCCTCGACGCAGCGCAGCGCGTCTTCCACGCGCAGGGGTTCGAAGCGACGAGCATCCAGGACTTGGTCGACGCAACGGGCCTGAGTCGGTCGAGCCTGTACGGAGCATTCGGCGACAAGCAGGGTCTCTACCTGGCCGTCCTCGATCGCTACGCCGAGGCCGGGCGAGTCGCCGCAGACGCCGTGTGCGCGTCGTGCTCACCCCTGGACGCCATCCGTGCCGTCCTCGAGCAGGCCGCTCAGGGCGGCGATGGCCCAGGCTGCCTGATGGTGAACGCCTCTGTGGAACGCGCGAGCCGAGACTCCGACACCGCGGCCCGGTCCGCGGCCGCCCGGCGCGCCCTCGATGCCCGCTTCGAGGGACTCGTCCGTCACGCCCAGGCCGCCCTCGAGGTCGACGCCGCCCTCGACGCGCCCTCGACTGGCGCACTTCCTGACCGGTGCGCTCTACGGCATCCGCACGCTTCAGACGTCCGGAGCCGAGACGCCCGCCCTCGAGGACGTGGTCGAGGGCGCGATGGCGGTGCTGCGGCCGGCGGCGTAGGGGCGAGAGGACGGCCTCGAGGTCGATTTGGAAATAGTTGGTGCAACAGGGAACAGCTCTGTCTGTCAGGTTTTGGAATGATCATTCCAAAACATTTCGAGCCTCATGTCAGACCTCACAGGAAAAGTCGCCCTCGTCACCGGCGGAAGCCGCGGTATCGGCGCCGCTACCGCCAAGCGCTTGGCCGCTGACGGCGCGACCGTCGCCCTCTCCTACAACGCGTCGCCCGACGCCGCCCAGGCCGTCGTGGATGCCATCACCACGGCTGGTGGCACCGCCCAGGCGTACCAGGCTGACGCGTCGAGCATCGCGGCCGGTGGCGATCTCGTCCGTCAGGTTGTCGAGGACCACGGCGGCCTCGACATCGTGGTCAACAACGCTGGCGTCTTAAGACCGGACCCGGTCCACGAACTCACCGACGACGACTTCGCGTCCAACTTCGATGTCAATGTCCGCGGCACGTTCTAGACCATTCGCGACGCTGCATCCGTCTTGAACGACGGCGGACGGATCGTGAACATCGGGTCGAGTCGTCGGGACGACCGGGATGCCGGGTCACTCGCTCTACGCGTGCATCCAAGGCGGCCGTCGAGCACCTTGACGGCAGCCGTCGCGAAAGAGTTGGCCGGGCGCCAGATCACGGTGAACACCGTCCATCCGGGCCCGATCGACACCGACATGAACCCGGCGGACACCGAGAAGAATCCGACTGCCGACTACATGCGATCCATGACGCCGCTCGGCCGCTACGGCACAGCCGACGAGATCGCGTCTGCGATTGCATTCCTGGTCTCTGACGAGGCCGCGTTCATCACAGGTGCCGAGCTGAAAGTCGACGGCGGCATCACGGCCTAGCCCTGTAATCCTCCGCCGTCCGGGCGCGTTTGTCAACGTGCCGGGACGGTGGAGGGAAGAGTCGGTGGAGCCGGTTGAAAAGGTCAACCGATCACCGATACCCGGGTAGTCTCTTCCACGGCTACTCAGCCAGTTTCCTACCGAGTCGATGCCTCCCACGTCTGAAGCGCCCTACGAAATCGTCCCCGTCGGCCCGCGTCTGCGGTCGGTGGCGTGGCCGCAGGTGACATTTGTGGTGCTGGCCGTCTTGATGAGCCTGGCTCCGATGGTGCTCGCGCTGGTCCTGGCCGCGTAGCCGTCCTCGAGGACGAGCCGCCGCATCCGTCCTCGAGGACGGATCAGGGAAACCCTCGCGCCGGGCGACGGGTCGGACATGCGACCTGACACCGACTGCTATGCCTGTGCGCCTGGGACACCTCCGCCTCGACGTCGCCGACCTGGACGCTCAGACGGCATTCTACACGGACGTCTTGGGCCTCTCGGTGAGGGAGCGCGTGACCGACGGCGAGAGCCACTACGCCTTCTTGACCGACGGCCAGCCCATTCCCGGTGGCGCCGACGATGGGATGCATCACCGGTTGGTGCTCCGCCAATCGAGGTCGGGAGAGCCGCCAGGGCCGACAGGTCGCTTCGACCACTTCGCCTGGGAGGTGGACGACGAGGCCGAGTTGTGGACGCTGGTGCAGCGCCTCCGCGAGCACGGCCTCGAGGTCGACTTGCAGGAGGCGCAGATCGCGTGGCAGTGCTACTTCTACGATCCTGAAGGGGTGCGCGTCGAGGTCTACTGTGACCGCCGGACGCGACCGGATGGGTCGCCGCTGTGGGAGGGCCGGCAGGAAGACTTGGCAGAAGACCGGCTGCGCGCGGCGGCTGAAGGAGAGCCCGGCTGACCTCGAGGGCGCCGACGAATGCAAGGCCTCCGTGCGAGCTCTCTCAGCTTCCTGATTTCTCGTCGCTCTCTCCCGAGTCGTCGTTCCAATAGCCCCAGCTCGACTTGCGGACGCGGTCGCTGCCGATGCCGGTAAACAGCATCAGCGGCCGGATCCAGCCGTGGAGTGTTTTCTTGGCTCGGCCCTGTTTCAGGCGCCGATGGTCGCGCTCGAACACCTTCAGAGTGCCCGAGTAGCCGACGCGCCAGCCGGCCTTGCGCACGACCCACAGCGCGTAGATGTCCTCGTTGGCCGTCAGCTTGGGGTCGAAGCCGCCGGCCTCGAGGAGCGCGGTCCGACGGAAGATCATGTTCGAGCCCGACCCGGCCGGGACGGTGATCCACGACATGACGCGAATGCCGAGCGAGAACAGCTTGTAGTACGTCTGGAACTCGTCGTCGGCGGAGAGCTTGGCGCCTTGCATGGCGCCCGTCTTGGGGCCGAGATCCAGGGCCTCCCACGCCGTCCAGTAGTCATCCCCGAACGACATGTCGACGTCGGTAAAGAGCACCCAGTCTGTGGTCGCGCGCTCGAGGCCAATCTGGCGGGCCTCCGGGATCGTGCCCTCGTCGAAGATGACCGTCGTACGCTCGGGTCTGAGCTCCTGAATGAGGTCGCGCGTCTCGTCGTCGCTGGCGTCCACCACGATCAACTCGATGCGTGGGTCGAGGCTCGCCAGGAACGGGCCGACGTTGGCCGTTTCGTTCTTGGTCGGGACGACGACGGTGAGGTTGTCGAGGCGCATGGGGTGGGAGATCCGGGCTGGAAGCTATTGCGGCTCTGTCGCCGTCTCGTCCTCGAACACGACATCGGCTGGGACGCCCGCCGCCTCGAGCCTGTCGAGCGCCTGGACCAGGTTCGGCGTCGTCCGCCCGTACCGCTGCACAAAGGCCTCAGCGGCCCCCGCCTCTTGGGCGGCCTCGAGGTCGGACAAGAGCACGGAAAGGGCAGGCTGGACGCGGTCGCCCTCGACTCTCCACGTGCCGTCCGCCTCGACCTCGAGGGCGCCGCCGTCGCGCAGCCGGTTGAACACGATTAGGTGGGCGCGGCCTCGAGGGCCGGCGGCTCCAAACCGGACGGCGCGGACGACGGAGGCGACGTAGACCACGGTAGCGGCTTCGAGGGCGTCGGAGTCCGAGTCGCCCTCGAGGCCGGCGACGCGCGCGACGAGGAGAAGTGCGCGGGCATCGGCAGCGGCCTCGTCGAGGGCGAGGCTCGAGGTCGGGGCACCGTGGGCGAGTTCGTGCAGTGCGACGTGCGTGACAAACGCATCGGCGGTGACGAGGGCGCGCTGGTCGGGCGCGATCACGAGGTCGGCGATGGGTACGAGCACGCGCTCGGCCTTCGCGGCGGCCACGTTGCGCAGCACGACTCGCCTCGCGGGCGACTCGGCGCCCGCCGGCAGGTCAATGGACAGCGGCTTCGGGCCGGCGTTGTACTGGCCCGCCAGCACGACGGCATCCACGACCTCGATGCGCGGCCTCGAGGTCGTGTCGAGCGAGTCGGTGCGGAGCAGCGAGTCGGCGCGGGCCAGGCGCTCGGCCCAGTCCTCGACGCGGACCACAACGACGCCTCCGTGGGCGGCCTTTCGGCCGGTCAGGCCGTCCTCGAAGGTCTCGGCGGGCCCGGCGATCACGTCGAGGATGGGCGCCTCAAGGGCGGCTTGGACCGCATCGGCCTCGAGGTCGCTGCCGTCCTCGAGGGCGTCGGCGCGGAGCCGCCACGCGCGGGCGAGCGCAGAGTCGGGCACGACGTCGGCGGCGGCTCTCAAGTGTCCAGCCGCCGCTCGGTGCGCGTCGGCGAACGCGTCGACGTATGGGACGCCGGTCAACGATCCGCCCTCCCGCCGGACGAGCGTCGTCCTCGAGGTTAGACCGAGTTCCGGGTAGAGGTCAGCCGTCGAGAGCATTGTCTCGACCTCGAGGTCGAGAGGGTAGAAGCCGGCGCCGGGCGGCTTCGCTCCGATGCCGGGGAGGAAGGGAGCGTCGCCGTCCAGGCGGTCCCAGGGGCCGTAGTTGATGGCGAGGTACCGCCGGGCGGCCTCGCCAAACTCGAGCGAGTCGGGCGCCCCGGTCTGCGTTTGGAACACGCCGTCCATCGCTCGTGCGGCCTCGATCAGGTGTGGGAGCGCGAGGCGCATCGAATCGCTCAGGCCCTCGAGGTCGGGGGCCAGGCTCGCGGTGGCGTACTGGGCCAGGCGGAGCACGAGCAGCGAGTCCTCGGCCGCGGTCAGTCCGTCGGTGGTCGCGGTGGGGGAGGGGCCCTGCGGTTCTTGCAGCTCGCACCCGGCGAGGAGGATGAACAGGAGGATGGCGCAGCGCATCGGGCGTCAAGATAGATGGGGCAGCCTCGAGAGCGGTCTGGCCTCGAGGGCGGCACGCGAGCCTCGCTCATTTCCCTATTTCCCGTTTCCCGTCTCTCCGCCCGTCCTCGAGGGCGAACAGCGACCGTGCCACAGCGTAGCTCTCGACCCCGACTCCATCGACCGTGTCCCTCGTCCTCGTTGCCAACCGCGCGCCCGTCCGCCAGACCCCATCAGGGTGGGTGCCGAGCCTGGGCGGCCTCGCCTCGGCCCTGCTGCCCGTCCTCGAGGACCGAGGCGGCGCGTGGGTCTCGATGCAGCCACCGGGTGAGGACACTCCGCTCAGCCAGACGTACCCCGCCGATCAGCCGGCGTTCACCATCCGCCGCGTCCCCCTCGAGGCCGCCGAATACGCGGCGTTCTACGAGGGTATGGCGAACCGCGTGCTGTGGCCGCTCTCGCACTACCTCCTAGAGCACGTCGAGCCGGACCGGAGCTTCCGCGACGCGTACCGCGCCGTCAACCGCCGCTTCGCGCACGCCGCCCTCGACATCGCCCGCGCCTCCACCGAGGTGCCGACGTTTTGGATTCAGGACTACCACATGATGCTGGTCCCCGAGACGATCCGCGTGAGCCGGCCCGACGCCCGCATCGGGTTCTTCTGGCACGTCCCATGGCCGGCGTCGGAGATGTTTCGGGTGGTGCCGTCGGCGAAAGCGCTGCTGCGGGGCATGTTGGGCTCCGATCTCGTTGGCTTTCACACGGAGGGCTACGCCGAGAACTTCCGGGAGTCGGCGCGCGACCTGCTCGGCGCCACCATCGAGGGCGAAACCGTCGTGCTAGACGGTCACCGTTGCCGGGCGGAGTCGCACCCGATTGGGATCGACGTGGAGCGCTTCGAGGGCTTGGCCCGTGACCCTGCGACCGCCCTCGAGGCCGACCGCATCCGCGATGACCTCAAGGTCCCGCAGATCGTGTTGGGCGTCGACCGCCTGGACTACACGAAGGGCCTGCTACTGCGGATGGAGGCTTATGAGCGGTTCCTCGAGATGTACCCCGAGCGCCATGGCACAGTGTCGTTGGTCCAGATCGCGACGCCCTCGAGGACGGGCGTGCCGGCCTACGCCCAACTCAAGCGCGACCTCGATGAGGTCTCCGGCCGGATCAACGGACGGTTCGCCAAGGGATCGTGGGCGCCGCTCCGCTACCGCTACCAGTCGTTCGACCAGCCGGAACTGGCCGCCTTTTACCGCGCCGCCGACGTCGCATTCGTGACGCCGCTGCGCGACGGGATGAACCTGGTGGCTCATGAGTATGTCGCCGTGAGCCACGCCGGCGGAGGTCGACCGGGCGCGCTTGTCCTGAGCGAACTGACGGGCGCGGCCGACTACCTCGACGGCGCGTTCCTCGTCAACCCCTACGACGCCGACGGCCTCGCCCAGGTCTTGGCTGAGGCGCTCGACCTCAAGGACGACGCCCGCCGCGAGCGGCTCGACCGGATGGCGGACGCCGTCAGCCGTCTCGACGTCCACCGATGGGCGGAGCAGTTCCTGTCGTCGCTCGATTCCGAGGCATAGCGCGCCCTCGAGGGCGGCGCGACGCCTCGAGGCCAGCGGGCAGACATCCTTCCGGCCCATTCATCCCGCATCGTCCCCCATGCTTCCCGTCCCTGACCGCCCGCTCCTGTTCCTCGACTTCGACGGCACGCTGGCGCCCATCGTGGACGACCCCGCCGCTGCTGCACCGCACCCTGCCGTGCCCGACCTGCTGGTCGCCCTCGAGGCCGCGCATCCCGTCGTCGTGGTGACAGGCCGCGACCTCGAGGCCTTGGGGCGGTTGCTAGGCGTTCGAGTGCGAGCCGTCGGGCTGCACGGGGCCGAGGATGGCTGGGCCGATGGCACCGTCGAGCAGCAGGCGGGCGAGGAGCACGCGGACGTGCTGGTCGATCTCAAAGCCGCCGTCCCCGACCTCGAGGGCGTGCACGTCGAGGACAAGGGCGCTGCCTTCGCCGTTCACTACCGCCACGCTCCCGACCTCGAGGCCGCGCGTCTCGCCCTCGAGGACTGGACCGAGGCCGTGCCGAACGGGCTGGTCCCGATCTGGGGCAAGGCCGTCGTCGAGCTCCGCGCGGAGGGCATCTCGAAGGGCACGGCGGTCACTCGCATCGCGGCGGCGCACCCCGACCGGACGCCCGTGTATCTGGGCGACGACGTGACGGACGAGGACGCGTTTGTCGCGCTGCACGCTCTGCGTACACCATCGGTCACCGTCAAAGTCGGGGAGGGCGAGACCGTCGCTGGTCACCGGCTGCCGGATGTCGAGGCCGTGGTCGCGTATCTCCGGCGGTTCCTGTAGCGGCCTCGAAGTTGGGGACGAGTGGTTTCCGTCTGCGTCCTCGAGGACGGTCGTGTGTTGCGCCGCGTCCTCGAGGTCGGGGGCAGGCATTCCCTCTTGCTCCGTGATGCCCTCGAAGTCGCCGTTAGGCACGTCCTCTTGCCCTTTCCCGCGTGCCCGCTGCCCCCTGATCGGCCTCGAGGCCGGATGTAGTTTCCTCGAGCGTCCTGCCGGATAAAGTGGGGCCCGAACTCTATGCGTTGGTCTTCTCTTGGTATCGCGGTCGGATTCATCGTTGGGGCAGCCGTCTGGCTGTCGGCGTGTCTGACGACAGACGCGTCGCCCACGGACGAGCGGTTCTTGAACCTGGCGCCCGATGTGGCCTACGTCGGCTCGGCGACGTGCGCGACGTGCCACGACGAGATCTACGCGAGCTACCAGACGCACGGGATGGCGCAGTCCTTCTACCCGCTGACGCCAGAGGTCGCCGTCGAGGACTACTCCGGTATCGAGGTCCGGCACGAGCCGACGGGGTTCGTCTACACGGCTCGGCGAGACGGCGACCGCTTCGTTCAGGTCGAGTACCGTGATGGCCCGGATGGGCGCGACCACGAGTTGGTACGCGAGATGGTACACGTCGTCGGTAGCGGATCTGCGGCGACGGACGTACCTCACCGAGGAGAACGGCCGCCTGTACCAACTTCCTTTGACGTGGTACACGCAGGCCAACGATGGCGAAGGGCGGTGGGGGCTGAGCCCCGGCTACGAAGAGCAGAACGCCCGCTTCGACCGGACCGTCCCGGATCGGTGCATGGCGTGCCACAACGGAATCAGCGAGCCCGTCCCATTCGCCGACGGCAAGTTTGCGTCGCTCGCGGAGGGCATCGGCTGCGAGCAGTGCCACGGACCAGGCGACCTGCACGTCGAGGCCCGGACCGCCAACCCCGAGGCGCCGGACTCGATGGACGTCACCATCGTGAACCCGAAGTGGCTGTCCATCGACCTGCGCCTGGACGTGTGCCAGCAGTGCCACCTCAACGGCGAGGTGTCCGTCCTGCGTGAGGGCGAGACGGCGTACAGTTACCGCCCCGGCCGACCGCTCTCGGCGCACCGAGCCATCTTCGCCCTCGAGGGCGACGACCCGAACCGCGTCAGCGTGATCTCGCACTCGGACCGGATGAAGGAGAGCGCCTGCTTCATCGAGTCGGCCTCGATGGACTGCGTGACGTGCCACAACCCACACGAAGGCTTTCGCGACAAAGGCCCCGAGTACTTCAACGCGACCTGCCAGACCTGCCACGACCCCACCGAGCTCGCGTCCTCGATGCCGACGCCCGACCTCGAGGTCCAGCACCAGGTGACCGCCAACTGCTTCTCGTGCCACATGCCCAAGGTCGAGGCCGACGACGTGCCGCACGCGTCATTCACCGACCACAAGATCCGAGTCGTCGAGGGCGACGTGATCGAGGGGACGGTGCAGGCGGGCGCGCTCACGCCGTACTTCGACAGGACCGAGAGGATAGCCTAGAGGAGGGCATCGCCTACGTGATCTACGCCCGCCAGGGCGGATCGACGAGCGACTTCCGCCGCGGCGTGTCGCTCTTGGAGCAGCGGACAGGAGAGCGCGTCGAGGTCGGTGAGGCGCAGTACCTCTTGGGTTACGCCCGTCTCCAACAGGGGCAGGCGCGGTCCGCCGTCGAGCCGTTGCAGCGCGCCCTCGAGGCCGGCGAGAACCCGGAGCGGCTGAACGCGCTCGCGTCAGGCCTACGAGCAGACGGGCCGCCCACCGGCCGAGGCCGAGCGGCTCTACGTCCGCGCCCTCGAGATCCAACCCGCGGCGGCGAACATCCGCGTCAACCTGGGCCGTCTCTACGAGTCGCAGGGGCGGATCGCGGAGGCGGTCACGACATACCGCGCGGCCATCAACGAAGAGCCGTGGCTCGCGCAAGCCCACGTCCTGTTGGGCGGCGCGCTCGCGAAGGGTGGCGACCTCGAGGGCGCGGTGCGGGCGCTCCGCGCAGGCATCGACCTCGAGCCGGGGCAGGCCGACGCGCTCACCAACCTCGGCGCCATCCTGGCGCAGCAGGGCAACGTGGCACAGGCCGGCCGTCTCTTCCAGCGCGCCGTCCAAGCCGACCCTCGAAACGCCGACGCGCAGGCCAACCTGGCGCTCTACTGGCTCAACGAGGGCCGAGCGCAAGAGGCTCTCGAACGAGCGCAGCAGGCGCTGTCGCTCAACCCAAACCAGGGGACTGCGCAGCAGGTGCTCCAGATCCTTCAGCAGGCGGCGGGGTAGCTGCGGGATACGAGAAGATGTGCGGAGGGTCTTCGGCTCGGGCAACAGCGCGTCGTTCCGACCTCGAGGTCGCTGCGCCGACGTACCGCTAACCGGTAGAAGAGAAGAGGTTTTCTGACGTGGTGGTCGTCCTCGAGGCGCCCCGCGCTGACGCCCTCGAGGACGCATATCCCCCACCGACCTCGAGCCGAACCGAAGCCCCTCTACTCTTCCGGACCTCTTCTTCCGCACCTCCTGACCCGACCTCGAGGTCGCAACACCGAGCATTCCTCCCAGTCCGCTACGGCTGCCCGACGGCCTCGAGGGCGGGAGCGGGCAAGCCGGCGAGGCTGGCGGCGATGCGAGCGGCGTGGATGCGGCCGTTCTCGATGAACCAGCGGCTCGTGGCGTAGCCGCCGCACACCGTGCCGGCCAGGTACACGCCCGGCCTTGACGACTCCATGGTCATGTCGTTCACGGCCGGAGCGCGCTGCGTCGCCCTCGAGGTCGAGACCCAACCGCTCGAGGAAGCTGAAGTCCGGGTGGTAGCCCGTCATCAGCAGGACCGCGTCGGCCTCGAGGTCGCGGATGCCGTCGGGAGTGCGGACGCGGACCGCGTCCGACGTGATGGACTCGACGGACGTGTTGTAGAGCGCGTCGATTGAGCCCTCCTTGATCCGGTTCAGAAGGTCCGGGCGGATCCAGTACTTGACACTCGTCGTGATCTCGTCGCCGCGGACGATGAGTGTCACGTGGCCGCCGTGGCGATGGATCTCGAGCGCCGCTTTGGCCGCCGAGTTCTTTGCGCCGACCACCACCACGCGCCGGCCGCTGTAGGGATACGGCTCCTTGTAGTAGTGAGAGACGTGCGGAAGGTCCTCGCCCTCGACGCCAATCTTGTTCGGCTGGTCGAAGAAGCCCGTCGCGATGGCGACCGCTCGAGCGGCATGCGTGCCTTTTGAGGTCACAACGGTGAACGCACCGGCATCGCCCTCGACGTCGAGGACGCGCTCGCCCAACCGCACGTCAAGGCCCTCCCTCTGAGCCACACCTCGATAGTAGTCGATGGCCTCTTCGCGTCGCGGCTTGTAGTTCGTGGTCGCGAGAGGGTGACCGCCCAACTCAAGAAGCTCTGGCGTCGAGAAGAACTCCATTTGCGTCGGATACCCAACGAGAGAGTTGACGAGCGCTCCCTTCTCAACCACGCGGGCCGTCAGCCCGACGCGCTCGGCCTCGAGGGCGCACGCAATTCCAATCGGGCCAGCACCGACAACGAGAAGGTCAACAGGAGCGTTTGTGCGGGGCGTTTCCATGGGGTGGATACCCGGTCCGGCCTCGAGGGTTGCCAAGCGGCCGTCAAGACACGAAGGTCACGTCGAGGGGCGGTGTGCCGGCGGTTCGCCCTCCGCCCCGTCTCCAATGGCGCGAGGCGACCCCGTTCCGGAGGCGTCGACACGGCGCTGGCGGAAGAACGACCGCAGCAGATCGGCCGCGACATCGGCCTCGATGCCGGAGACAACCTCTAGTTGGTGGTTGAGGCGCGGGTCCTGGGGGATGTCGTACAGCGTCGAGGCCGCGCCGGCCTTCTCGTCGAGGGCGCCGAACACCAGCCGGTCGAGGCGCGCCCACACCAAGGCTCCGGCGCACATCGGACACGGCTCGAGCGTGACGTAGAGCGTGCAGCCGGCCAAGTTCTTGGTCCCCAGCGTCTGACACGCGGCCGAGACCGCGATCATCTCCGCGTGCGCGGTCGGGTCCGCCAGCCGCTCGACCTGATTGTGGCCGCGCCCCACCACCTGCCCGCCCTTGACGACGACGGCGCCGACGGGCACTTCGCCAGCGTCGTAGGCGCGCTCGGCCTCGAGGACGGCGAGGCGCATCCAGCGGCGGTCGGGGTCGAGAAGAGAGGAGAGGGACACCAGGATTGACGATTCGTGATCGGGTGAGTGACGATTGAGGAGGCTGGCCGGCCTCGAGGTCGTAGCGAAGGTGGCCTTCGAAGCGGGTCACCGTGTGGCGAGCCCACAACTGAGGGGCGACCTCGAAGACGGACCTACTGCGACGTCCCGGTCTTGCGAACCCTGAACCGAGAACCTTGAACCAGGATCCGGAGCCACCCTACCGCCCTCGAGGCCGAAGCGGAGAGTTATCCCCGAACTAGCGGCATCGTCATGCAGCGCGGGCCGCCGCGTCCCCGGGACAGTTCGTTGCCGGACAGCTTGACCGCGACTCGGGCCGTCGAGGCCGACGCCGTGTCGCCGTAGAAGTCGAGGAAGCTCTCGGCGTCGACGACGTGAAAGCCCTCCGAGCGAAGCGCGTCGTACGTCGCGTGGTTCCGGGCGTAGCCGACGACCAAGCCGGGCCGAATCGCGAACAGGTTGGCGCCATCCGTCCACTGCTCACGGCGTTGGCGGACCGGGTCGGCGCCACCGCACGGCACGAACGTGAACGACCGGCCGGTCACGTCCTCCATCGCGTCCTTGAGCGTCGGGAACGGCCGGAAGCGCAGGTCCTGCTCGTCGATCGCCTCGATCAGAAACACATGGTCGCGCGCGTCCTCGATGATGGGGGGGAAGACCACGCAGGTGTCCGCGTCGGCGAACGTGAACACCGTATCGAGGTGCATGCAGTAGCGCTCCTCGGGTAGGTTGACCATGATGACGTGCTCCACCGGGGTGCGGTCCAGGAGCGCCCGTGCCGCGGCCAGGACTCCGCCCAGGCTCGTGCGCTCGCTCTGCCCGATCAGCACCAGCGACTCGTCTACGACCAATAAGTCTCCGCCCTCGAACGACACGTCCGGTGGGAGCTCGATCACGCGGTCCCGCGCCTCCGCAAACCGGGGATGGTGATCGTAGATCGTCTGTACGATCACGCTCTCCGGCGCTCGAGCCGGCGTTGCGGCGTGGCTCAGCAGCACGTGGTCACCAACGACGGCCGAGAGGTCGCGCGTGAACAGCAGGTTTGGGTGAGGCCATGCGGTGACCGCGAACGGCGCCTTGCCTGTGACTGCAAACCGGAGCAGATCGTCGGCCTCGAGGCTTTTGAGCTCGCTCTCGTAGGCCTCGAAGTTGCGGCTCGGCAGCCGCTCGATGAGCCGGTCTACGTAGGCCGCTCGCGCGCCGTCTTGGAGAAACGCCTCTCGCAAGAGCGTCGTGAGCTGCACGACCGCATCGTTGGAACCGACGGCCGCCTGGAAGAGGCGGATCAACGTCGCGTGCTCCTCGCGGGCCTCGTCGACGAACAGGATGTCGTCGAACAAAAGCTCCTCGGCGCTCTGCGGCGTCACGAGCGTCATCTCCTCGCCTGGCGTGTGAACCACGACCTGTCGCAGCGGCGCCGTCTCGGATGGGATGTAGAACGGGGCCAGGGCGGTGTCGGCAGTCATGCAGTCAAGGGGGGCTTCCCGAAGCTACGGGAGCGGCGCGCGTCCTCGAGGCCGGGGAAATGCGAGAAGAGGTGTCTCGACCTCGAGGGCTCGCGCTCGGTTTCGACCTCGAGGTCGGCGTTAGCGCTGAGGCCACGTCCTGGAGGACGGACGCCTACATCGGAGACTCTCTTCTCGTCTGGTCGTTCGCGGCACGTCGGCGCAGCAACCTCGAGGTCGGCGCGACGCGCGGTGCTGAGAGCCGAAGACTCTCTTCTCCTCTTTTTGCAGTCGGCTTTTTTCAGTCGGCGTCCTCGAGGACGGTCCCCGACAACGTTAGCGCCGAGATTTGTTGCGGATCAGCTCTACGAGCCGCAGTAGAGCGGCCACCACCACGAGCACGATCACGACCTTGATGGCCAATGCCAGCAGCCATCCGGCTAGTTGTAGCACGACCGCGAGGACGCTGAACGCCGCCATCAGCACGATGGCGACCAGCAGGATCTGGAGCAGGCGCTGGATCAACATGGGACTAAAGCTGGAGGGCCTCGACGGACCCGAGGACGGTGCCGTCAGAGGAACGGCCGCCGGACACCACAATTCGGTTGGCGCCCAAAATAGTTGCGATGTGGTCCGCCCTCGGGATCAGAAGCTGGATCGAGGGCGGGAAGATGAACGACCGATTGGCCTGGGGGGAGAAGACCTCGATGCTGGAGAGCACCTCGCCGTTTGGCGCCCGTCCTCCGAGGATCGCGACCAGGTCGTTTCCGAAGCGGACCGCTGCCGCATCTCTGCGCTCTGTCAGGAGTGGGGCGGACGGGAGCGCGGTGAAGCTGAACGGAAACCGAGGCGGATCCGCCGGGACCCACTGGAGAATGAACGATGGATCCTCGCCGATCCCGAACACCGTCGAGGACATCGCGCGAGTCGGGATCTCGAGGTGGCCCGCGAGCGGAGGAAATGCACCCGCGCCGCCCGGCGGCGAGATCCGAGTCAGACGCATGTCGTCGTTCTCGAGGTCGAACCGGAGCACGTCGACCGTGCCGGAGACCGTCACGCCGGATGATGTGGGGACTTGACCGCCGTAGGCGTAGAGGTAGCTGCTGCCTTGGCGTCGCAGCACGCGCGTGGTGTGCCCGGTCCTCTGGAAGTCCGCCCTCGACGGTGACGCGCCGGGAGTTTCCGCCACTGTCGATCCATTCGGCCGAGTTGACGAACGACGCGGGGCCGGTGGGGTTGGACGCGGAGGTCCCTCCGAGGAGCAGCGTTCCGCCCTCGACCTGCGACGCGGTGTGGCCCGTCCGGGCCAGAAGAAGGTCGATCTCGAGAGATCCTGATCCGCCGGCGTTGAGAAGCGACCCTGTCGACTGCGCTCGTCCGCCACCATCGGCTCCTCCCGAGACCAGCGGGCCGCTGGGCGCGTCGCTGACCGCCGCATCCGCGCGTAAGGTGCTCGCACGGCCGATGGGGACCGAGGACGCATCGAGGTACATGGCGTAGAGCGTGTCGCGCTCCGACACGCCCTCGTCGTCAATGATGTCGACAATGATCGTGTTGAGACCCTCATTTAGGCGAGTGTCGAACACAAAGGCGCCGCCGATGGAGTCGAACGGGACCTCTCTAGGCCCGATGCGGAGCGCTGCAATGGTCTCCAGTCGAGATGGGCGAAACTCGACGCGCAGGTCGGGGCTCAGGCGGATGACGCTGAGGTCGGGCGACGTCGTAAGCGAGCCGTCCTCGAGGCCGGCGAGTTCGGCTCGGTCGCAGCCGGCCAAGACGAGGAGGGCAAGGAGAAGGAGACGTCTCACTGGAAGACAGGCGTGGAGTAGTCGACGCGGTCGAGGACGAGGCCATGCGCCGGAGCGGCGGGACCTGCGGCTCGGCGGTCGTGGGCGGCGAGAACGTCTGGAATGCTGTCAGGCGTGCGCCGTCCGCGCCCGATCTCGAGGAGCGTACCGACGAACGCACGGACCATGCCATGCAGAAAGCGGTCCGCCTCGACCTCGAAGGCGAGGTCTCCAGGCCGCTCCTGCTCGTACCAACGCGCGAGCTGGACGGTGCACACCCGGTTCGTGGTCTCAGACTTGGTGCGGCAAAACGACGAGAACTCGTGTCGGCCGATCAGGCCGCGCGCCGCTTCGTTCATGGCCTCGAGGTCGGGGACGGACCGGAGTTGCACTCGCGTGTGTCGGTCGAGGGCGCGGGGCGCTGTCGAGACGGTGTATACGTAGCGCCTCCGGCGGGCATCGTACCGGGCATGAAACCCGTCGGGCGCGGCCTCGAGGTCGAGCACGGAGACAGATGACGGGAGAAGCCCATTGAGGGATGCGTGGAGACGATGCAGATCAGGCTCTGTCTCCGTCCAAAAGTGCGCGACCTGTCCTCGCGCGTGAACCCCAGCGTCTGTCCGCCCCGATCCGACAAGGTCTACGGGATCGCGCAGCACGGTCGCAAGCGCAGCCTCGAGGACGCCCTGCACGGTCGTGCCGGTGGGCTGGACCTGCCACCCGACGAAGTCGGTCCCGTCGTATTCGATCAGGAGGCGATTCGTGGGCACGAGGTGGGGTGGAGCAGGGCTGGCCGTCGCGCGGGCTTGCCCCGCCACGGAAAATACCTCTCATGCAAAAAGCCCTCCGCCGCAAGGGGTTGCGGGGAGGGCTGGTGGGCTCTACTGGATTCGAACCAGTGACCTCGTCGATGTCAACGACGCGCTCTAACCAACTGAGCTAAGAGCCCTGCGTCGGCGGCGCAAACGCCACCCGAGCGGGGGCCACGAACATACCGCTGGCCGATAGCGCCCGGCAAGGCGAGGAGTCCCTCGGCGTGTGAATGAGGCCCGAATGTTCGTCCTCGAGGGCGGTGTTACGAATCGGACCCTCGAGGCCGAGAGCACCTCGCATCCCGGCGCTGCTGCGAAAAAGATCCCGCGGTTTAGTCGGGCTCCACCCCTGTGGTCAGCGTGACAATCCGAGAGTCAGAAGCTCAAGGGGAGGAGGCGAAGGCCGCTAAAGGCTTCATCTGCGTCGCCCCTCCATCGCGTTGGCACACGCCTTGGGTACACGTCCAGCACATCCGTTTCGTCGTGACCTGTGCTGGGACTTACTACCTATTCGCCTGCTACCGCGTCCGTCCTCGAGGTCGTGCACCGCGCCGTGCAGGAGGTGGGAGACGTGTCCGGGGCCTTCGTGACGTCCCCCTGCAGCTTCGTGCCCTTGGTAGGCAAGGCGAGCTCCCTTGTGGACTCGAAGCGTCCGGCAGGAGCAGGGCGAGGGGAATGGGTGCTGGTCACGGTCCGGTGCTCGGCGGAGGTGGGGCATCAGGTCCACCTGCACGAGCGGTGCCGGACGGCGGCCCAGCGGTTTGTCCTCACGCTGGCCTGCGAGGGCGTCGAGAGCGTCTGGATGGAGGGGGTGCCGGATGCCGCCTCGTTTCGGTCCGCCGGCCTCGAGGTTGGAGCGTGCGAGCCTGTCGGTCTCGTGTGGTGCACGGCTGAGTAGCGCTGCTCGTCCTCGAGTCGGCGACTCTATTAGGACCCGGACGGTTTCTTCCGTCGGGTGGGCTCTGGTGAGGCGTAGCACGCCGACGCAAAGGCCGAGTTGAGCGAGAAGAGCGACGGCAGTAACGTGGGGAATGATTCGTTTGCCGCTCGCTGTCGTCCGTCTCGCGCTGTTTGCTACTCTGCTGGCGGGGACTGTCGCGGGCCAGGAGCCGACCGATTCCCTGCTTGTGGACTCCACGGCCTCCGCCGTTGCAGACTCCCTCGAGGCCATCACTGTCGACTCGACACAGAGAAACGGGCCGGGCGTGGTCACGCTGTCCGACTCAGCAGCGGTGGAACTCGACTCAGCGGCTGTTGCGGCCCTCTCGGATACCGTTTCGACGATGGCCGAAGCACTTGGAGAAGGCGTCGAGGTGAGCCTTGTCGGTCGGACGATTTTTCAGATCTGGGGAGGCCTTGGTGTCGTCACCCCCGAGATGCGGGCCACGCGGCTCTCCACTCGCCTCGCCGATCTGGCCAAGAGCCGAGAGATCGACCCGACGGCCTTGCGCGTCCTCGATGGGAATACGATCTCGACGATCCAGGTGGCGGACTTCATCGTGATGAGCGTCACCGATGAGGACGCGACAGCGCTGGGGGTGGACCGGGCCACGGCTGCGACACGGTACCGAGACCAAATCATCAAGGCCGTCCTCGAGTACCGCGAGCAGGCGACGATCCGAGGCGTGCTGTGGGGAGCCGCCCGATCTGGAATTGCACTCGTCGCGCTCCTGCTCGCACTCCGAGGTCTGGGCTGGGTGTACGGCAAGTTGGACGAGCGGACGGCCGCGCTCCGGCGGCGCTACATCCGAGGCATGCGGATCGGCACCCTCGAGGTCGTGGGCAAGGACCAAGTCGGTCGGTTCGGCCGCGCGCTGACCGCGATCACTCGGATCGCACTCTCGCTTGTCTTGGTCTATTTCTTCCTGACCTACGCGTTCAGCCAGTTCGCGTGGACCCAGAGTTGGGGCGAGAACCTGCTCAGTGCGGCCCTGACGCCTCTCCGCCAGCTTGCGTCAACCATTGCCTCGTCGGTGGATAACGTGATCGCGATCCTCGTGATCATCGCGGTGGTCCGGTACACGATCCGAATCGCAGACTACCTCTTCACGCGTGTGGCGCGAGGAGAAGCGGAGCTAAAGGGGTTCCACGCCGAGCTTGCCGACCCGACGCGCAAAATCGTCAAGTTCCTGCTGGTGGTCATGGGCGTCATGCTGATCTACCCGTATACGCCGATCTCGGACAACCGCGGTTTCCAGGGGCTGACGGTGTTTTTCGGGCTCCTGATTTCGCTCGGCTCCTCGACGGCCATCTCGAACGTGGTCGCGGGCATCGTGCTGACCTACACGCGCGCATTCCGAATTGGCGACCGCGTCAAGATTGGAGAGGCGTTCGGGGACGTGGTGGAGAAAAGCTTCCTAGTGACGCGCATCCGCACGACGAAGAACGAGGACATCTCGGTGCCCAACGCCAACGTGCTCTCCAACTACATCGTCAACTACTCCGCGATGGCACGGGACGGGAGCGGCGTGATCCTGAACACCGAGATCACGATTGGCTACGACGTGCCCTGGCCACAGGTGCATGGCCTGCTGATGCAGGCGGCAAGAGACACGGTCGGGACGGAGGCCGAGCCGCCGCCATTCGTGCTCCAAACCTCGCTTGGCGACTTCTCCGTAGCGTATCAGCTCAACGCGTACACCAAGGAGGTCACGCGGATGGCGCGCCTCTACAGCGACATCCATCAGCACATCCAAGACCGGTTCGCAGAGGCCGGTGTCGAGATCCTGAGCCCGACCTACGAGGCGCGACGCGACGGACCTTCGACAGTACCGAATGTGGCAGCGGTCCATGATGCCGCGGCTCGGCTGGCAGGGACCACTCCGGTGGGTGCCACGGACGGCGCTGACGCGATGCCGGAGGAGGACCCCGCGGATCTTCCAGTCGTCGAGATGCCCAAGGTGGAGCTTCCGCGGTTCCTCCGCCGCGGCGACAAGGGGGACGAGGGCGCACCGGCCGAGTAGCGCCAGTTCGTCCTCGAGGTCGGGTCGCGTCCTCGAGAGCATCATATAGGTGCCACGCCGTGCCGCCTCTGCGGGCATTCCTGTGGCCTCGAGGCTGGGGAGCTGGCATCTTCCCGGCTCCTGTCTCTTGCTCTCCATGCCTGCGCTCGACCTCCACCACGCTCACGACTGGAACGTCACGCCTACCGAAGCCGTCGCGATCCAGCGGGAGCTGGCGCCACTCGTTCGGGAGGCGCCCATCGACCTCGAGGCCGTGCGGACGGTCGCCGGCCTCGACGTGAGCGTCCGTGGCGACCGCGTTCGGGCGGCGGTGGTCGTGTACGACGTGCACGAGAGAGCCGTCGTAGACCAGGCGATTTGGGAGGGCCCGGTTGCGTTCCCCTACGTGCCTGGGTTGCTGAGCTTCCGCGAGGTGCCTGCCATCCTGCCCGCCCTCGAGCAGCTCAGCGCGCTGCCCGATGTATACATGCTGGACGCGCAGGGCTACGCGCATCCACGTCGTTTCGGGCTGGCGTGCCATCTCGGTGTGTTGCTCGAGGCGCCAGCGCTCGGCGTCGCCAAGTCCATTCTTGTCGGGCGCCATGCCATCCTCGAGGACGCGAAGGGGAGCATGCAGCCGCTTGTCCACAAGGGCGAGACCGTCGGGCTGGCGCTCCGGACGCGCGAGCGGGTCAAGCCGGTCTACGTGTCGGTGGGCCACCGGATCGGCCTCGAGGACGCGGGGCGGCTGGCTCTGAGTCTCGCGGAGCGGTTCAAGCTGCCGCAGCCGACGCACCTGGCGCACCGTCTGAGCTACAAGGGGACGCTGTAGAGAGGAAATACGAGAAGAGGTCCAGAAGAGAAGAGGTGTTTCTTCCTTCGATGGATCGTACTCGGTTTCGACCTCGAGGTCGGCGGGCGGCCATGCGACCTCGAGGGCGGCGTCAGCGCGGAGGGCGCGTCCTCGAGGACGCAGCACCACGCCGAAGAACCTCTTCTCCTCTGGCCGTTCGTGACGCGGTACCAGGGCGCCCTCGGGGCCGGGCCGAGGCCCCAAAGAAACAGGCCGAAGGGCCTTCGCACCTCTTCTCGCACTCGCGGAGCGCACACGTCTCCTTGCCGTTTTCCCGGTCTTGTGGATCCAAAAAGACGATTCTGCCGGCTTACGACCCCGTGCAACTCGTGCCGCTTCCAGACTCCTTCGTCTCCCGCCTCCAGCAGATCCTCCCCGAGGACCGCTTCGACAGTGTGCTCGCCTCGTTCGAGGAGCCCCTCGACACAGGCTTCCGCATCAACACGATGCTTCGAGACGAAGACGAGACCATCGCCGACCTCCTGGCTGAGGGCGTTCCGCTCCAGCCCGTCGAGGGACTGGCGGGCGCGTACTCGGTGCCCGCCGAGGGCCGCGCCGAGCTCATGGCCTCGAGGCCGTACGCCGACGGCCACGTCTACATCCAGAACGTGTCCAGCCAACTCGCACCGCTCGCGCTCGCGCCCCGCAAGGGAGACCGCGTCCTCGACCTGTGCGCCGCTCCGGGATCCAAGACCGGACAGCTTTCCGCGCTCGTCGGACCCGACGGCGAAGTGACGGCCGTCGAGAAGGTGCGCCCTCGCTTCTACAAGCTGAAGGCCAATGTGTATGCGCAGGGCGCGACCAACGTCCTGCCCTGGATGGGCAACGGCGCGGCCTACTGGCGCCGCGAGCCTGAAGCCTTCGACCGCGTTCTCGTCGATGCTCCGTGCTCGACCGAGGGCCGCTTCCGCACGCACGATCCCGAGACGACGGCGTACTGGAGCGCCCGCAAGATCCGCGAGATGAAGTCCAAGCAGGTCAAGCTGCTCTGGGCCGGCATCCAGGCTCTCAAGCCCGGCGGCACGCTCGTCTACTCGACCTGCACGTTCGCGCCGGAGGAGAACGAGTCGGTCGTCGCGAAGGCGCTCCGCACCTTTGGCGATGCCATCGAGGTCGTCGATGCAGGCCTCCCGACGTCCGGTCCCGTGGCCGAGCGTGTGATGGCAGGCTTGACGGAGTGGCGCGACCGGCCCCTCGACCCCGCCCTCGAGCGGACGCGCCGCGTGCTTCCGGATGGCCTCTTGGAGGGCTTCTTCGTGGCCCGGCTGGTCAAGAACTCCTCGACGGTCGGCGTCAGCGAGGGGTAAGGCTCGGCCTCGAGGGCGTGTGCTCGGCCTCGAGGTCAGAGACACAAACCGCCTCTCCTTTTCTCCTGCTCGAGTTGAACGGGGCCGCGCCGTAGGGCATCTTGGCGTCTCCCTCTTCCTTCGTTGATGTCTCGCGTGCTGGCCTTGTGTTTCGGACTCGTCGCCGTCGTTGGACTGACAGCGCTGACCGTATGGGAGACGGCGCCGCGCATCGAGTCCGACCTCGAGGCGAGGACGGTGGAGCTGTTCGATGAGATGGGCCTGCCCCAAGCGGCGGTCCGCGTCGATGGACGGGACATCACGCTCCGAGGGGGACTGGGCATGGATGATCGCGACCGAGTGCTCGCCGAGCTGTGGCGGCTGTCAGGCGTGCGAAGCGTCGAGAGCGTGTACGTGGCCCGCGCTCCGAGACTGGCGGCGTCCGTCCTCGAGAGCGTGGACACAGTCGCCGTCGAAGGCGACATCCTCGACCTCGAGGGCGCGACCTCGAGCGGGCAGGATCAGCTTGAAGCCTCTGGCTCGGAGGACGCGGAGGTGCAGGCCGCCGAGGTGGCTCTGGGTGATGCGCTCGCAGACGGCGCGATCTCCTTCGAGAGCGGGACCGCAACCTTGACGCCCGGCTCCCGCGAGATCCTCGACTCCGTCGCCGCCGTCCTCGAGCGCTATCCGCGGCTCGTCGCCGAGGTCCAGGGCCACACCGACAGCGAGGGTGACGACGGCACCAACCGCCGCCTCAGTCAGCGCCGCGCCGACGCCGTGGCGGCCTATCTCCTCGAGGCCGGCGTACCCGACTCCTCACTCCGTGCTCAGGGCTATGGCGAGTCCGAGCCTATTGACACCAACGACACGCCGGCCGGGCGCTCGCGCAACCGCCGCGTTGTGTTCGCCCTCGACCTCCGCTAGCTCATGATGTACCTCGTCACCCAGATCGCCCTCTCGCTCCTGGCCGCTCTTCTGGTCGGGGTCATCCTGGGATGGTTCACCTGGGGACGCCGGCTGACCTCGAGGCCGTCGGACTTGGACCGGATCGCTGAACTCGAGGCCGACGTGGCCGCCCTCGAGGCCGAGATCGCGCCGTTGCGGGTCCCCAATGTGAGCGCGCCTCGGCCTGTCATGACGCCTGCGATGGCGGCCTTCGAGTAGGCGCTCTGTCGCCCAGGACGCGTTCTCGAACAGGCCGATCTCGTGGAGCGCACCGTCCTTACGTCGTGTGAGGTGGAGAAGCGCAGCCGTAGCTTCACGGACTCTCCGCCGACCCATGCGCACCCTCCTCCTCGCTCTTCTGCTTTCCACCGTGGCCGTTCACGCACAGACCACTCTCGCCTACGACGGATTTTGGGCCGACACCGCGTCTGGCGATGCACTCGTCACCTTGCCGGAGGGCTACGACGCTGATGACCGCGAGTGGCCGCTCCTGATCTTCCTCCACGGCGCCGGCGAACGAGGCAGCGACCTCAGCCTCGTCGGGATCCACGGGCCGCTTAAGGAGCGACGGGAGGGACGAGATCTGCCGTTCGTGATCGTCGCGCCGCAGGTGTCAGAGGGCGGGCGCTGGTCGGTCGGTCGCGTGGCCGCCACCCTCGACGCCGCCATTGCAGCGTACCGCATCGACGAATCGCGCGTCTACCTCACGGGCCTGTCCATGGGCGGCTTCGGAACGTGGGAAGCCATCGAGCACATGCCCGAGCGATTTGCGGCGGCCGTCCCCGTCTGCGGCGGTGGCAACCCGATTGGGCTCGCGGAGGCGCGCGACGTCCCGGTCTGGGCATTCCACGGCGATGCTGACCCCGTCGTCCCGCTCGCGGCGTCGGCCGTGATGGTGAACGCGCTAGAGGCCAGCGGTGGCCAGGTTCAGTTCACGGTCTACCCTGGCGTTGGCCACGACTCGTGGACCGAGACGTACGCGAACCCGGAGGTCTACGAGTGGCTGCTGAGTCACCAACTGGAAAGCACCGTCCTCGAGGACGAGTAAGCGCCCTCGAGGGCTGCATTGTCACGCAGCGCGGCGGCATACGGGCCGCGGCGCCCGCTCGGCGCGAACCGAAGGGCGTTCAGGGTCGGGCGTCTCCTTCGGGGTCGGCGGCGGCGGCGACCATGTCGGGAAGGAGGGGGCAGCAGGGACAGGCCACCGGGCCGGCGTAACGGCAGGATGGGTATGAGGCATGGGAGTGAGCGTGTGAGCGGCTCCCTCATCGGCAGGTCTCACCTTGAGATGAAACGACGGCGCAGGTGGTACTGGCCGTGTTCCCGCAGTCCACGCCCGAACGCGGTTGTCCACAGGTGGCCCACAGACGTGGACAACGTTGCGTCCTCGAGGTCCACGTCCCGCGAGGCGTCAGGCGTCAGAGGGGTCTGCGTCATCGAGGGCGGAGTCGGTGACCACATGCGGCACGGCCTCGAGGTCGCGGCCCATGCTGCCGTCGGTGCTGGGGATGACCAGGATGTCTGCCGTGGGCGCCGTCGCGTAGCTGTAGTGCACCCGGTCAACCCCTCGAACGTGGTAACCGGCCCGCCGCCGGGGGAGACGACGAACGGCTCGACGTAGTCGAGGGAGTCCCGGAAGACGGTGTGGTGGAGCGCGTCGTAGGGCGCCATCAGCTCGCTGTTGAACACGCCATCGGTGACGATGAACGCGGCGCGGCGGACCGTCCCGTCTGTGGCCTCGACGGTGGCGATGCGAGCCTCGAGGACGGACCAAGCTACCGGCCATCGGGGCGATCCCGATTCGGATGCCCTGCCGAACCACCCGGCCTCGAGGCCATATCTACAGTCCCCCTCGCTGCCTCATGCCCGAAGGACCCGAAGTTCAACGCTCCGCCGACCTGTTGCACGACGCGCTCGCGGGCCGCACCATCCGCGTCCTCGAGGCCCGCACGAAAGGGGCGAAGGCGTGGCTCAAGGAGCACGACGGCGCGTTTGCGGGCAAAAGGGTGGAGAAGGTGTGGGCGCACGGGAAGCACTTGGTCGGGCAGGTTGAAGGCGACCTGTTCTTCCACTCGCACTACCTGATGTGGGGCCGCTGGATGGTCGTCGCGCCCGACGCGCCGGAGGTGGAGACGCGAGACCGCCGCGAGCGAGCGCGCATCGTGACCGATGAGACAGCGGCGCTGCTCTACTCGGCGCCCAAGTTCAACGTGGGACGTGGCGATCCGTACGAGCACATCCCCGCGCTCCCGCTGCTCGGGCCGGACGTCCTCGAGGAGCCGTTCGATGCCGACGGGTTCCTGCGGCGCCTGGACCTCGACCCAGACCGAGAGATCGGCTCGGCGCTGCTCGATCAGTCCGTTGCGGCGGGCATCGGCAACTACCTCCGCGCCGAGATCCTGTACGAGTGCCGCATGGACCCGTACCGGCTGGTCGGCGACCTCGATGGCGGCGAGCGCGCGTGCCTCGCCGAGACCACGCCGCGTCTGTGCCGGCTGGCCTACCACGAGGGCGGGCGGACCGTCCCCGAAGAGGTTCAGGCCCTCGAGGCCGAGGATCGAGACATGCGCTACTCTCCCCACGCGCACCCGTGGAATACCAAGCACTGGGTCTTCCGCCGGACCAACCTGCCGTGCGTCACTTGCGACGACCACGTCCGCCAGAAGAAGCAGCTCTCGCACTCGTGGGAGGGCGACGACGGCGAGACGGTCGAGAAGAAGCGCATTATCTATTTCTGTCCCACCTGCCAGGGCGTGGCGCCAGAGCACGTCAAGAAGGCTCGTCCGCACAAGGACCGCCGACCGCCGGACTCGGAGTGGGCCGCGCCGAACGAAGAAAACGACCCGAGCGATTCCTAGCCGTCCTCGAGAGCGTGCTCACCTCCGTCCTCGACACCATGCGCCGTCCTCGAGGGCGTGCCTCGCAACTCATATGCCTGACTCTGCCTCCTTCCTCGACTTCGCCACCGCGCTCGCCGACATCGCTGAGACGCCGGGCCGCAACGACAAGGCCAACCGTCTAGGCGCCCTCTTGTCCGGCCTCGAGGACGACGACCTGCGCCGCGCCGCGCGCTGGGCTGCCGGTCGCGTCTTCCCGCTGAGCGACCAGCGGACGGTGAGCGTCGGGTTCTCAGCCCTGCGCAAGGCGACTGCCGCCGCGACGGGGGCAGAGGAGGATGACCTGGCCGCGTCGCTCGTCCGCCTGGGCGATCCCGGCGACGTGGCCGCTGGCGCCCTCGAGGCCCTGGTCCCGCCCATCGAGCCGACCCTCACCCTTGAGGAGGTGGAGGGCTTCTTTGCCCAGGTCGCAGAGACGCGTGGCGGAGCCAAGACGGAGCTCATCACCGGCATGCTGTCGCGCGTGACGCCGGTCGAGGCCCGCTTCCTGGTCAAGCTGCTGGCCGGCGAGCTTCGGATCGGGATGCTCGAGGGCGGCGTCGAGAACGCAATCGCCCGCCTCTACGACCTCGAGGTCGGCGCGGTGCAGCGGGCCAACATGCTGACGGGCGACGTGGGCGAGGCCGCTGTTCTGGCCCGACACGGCCGCCTCGAGGACGCGAGCCTCCGCATCTTTCACCCGATCAAGTTCATGCTGGCGACGGCCGCCGAGGCCAGCGACGACCGGACCCTGGCCGAGGACGTCGGCCGCCAGATCCCGCCGCCGGTCGCTGTCGAGGACAAGTTCGACGGCATCCGCGCCCAGATCCACGTCGCGGCAGACCCCGGCGACCCCGACCTCCACGGCCTCGAGGTCGGCGGCGCCCGCGTGGCCATCTTCTCGAGGACGCTGGACGCCATTCAGCGCGCCTTTCCCGACTTGGTCGGCCCGCTAGCGGCTTGGGCCGAGGCCTCTCCGACGGGCATGATTCTAGACGGCGAGATCGTGCCGGTCGACCTCGAGGGCGGCATCAAGCCGTTCCAGTCGTTGCAGAAGCGGCTCGGCCGGAAGACGGCCAGTGCCGCTCTCCAGGAAGAGTACCCCGTCGTGTTCGTCGTCTACGACGTCCTCGCCTGGGACGACGCCCTCGTCCTCGACGTGCCGTATCGCGAGCGGCAAAAGATGCTGGACCGGCTGCCGTTCGACGACCCGCTTCGGCGCTCCGAGGTCACCGTCCTCGAGGACTTGGATCAACTGGACGATCTGTTCGATCAAGCACGAGCGCGCGGCAATGAAGGTCTGATGGTCAAGGGTCTCGACTCGCCATACAAGCCGGGCCGTCGAGGCCGAGACTGGCTCAAGGTCAAGAAGGCGCTCGCGACGCTCGACGTGGTCGTGACGGCCGTCGAGCGAGGCCATGGGGGACGCCGCAAGCTGCTATCTGACTTCACGTTTGCCGTGCGGGCCGGCCTCGAGGACGACACGCTGCTCAATGTCGGCAAGGCGTACTCGGGTTTGACGGACGTCGAACTGAAGGAACTGACGAAATGGTTCGAGGCGCACACGTTGCAGACGTTCGCCCACGGCAAGGTGCGGACGGTGGAGCCGGAGATCGTCGTCGAGGTCGCGTTCGACAACGTGCAAGTTTCCAAGCGCCACAAGAGCGGCTACGCGCTCCGCTTCCCACGCATCGTGCGGCTCCGGCGCGACAAGCCGGCGTCGGAGATCGACACCCTCGAGGCCGTCGCCGCGCTCGCGTCCTGATCTTGCGGCCCCTTTCATTCTGTCTGCCTCACTCTTGAGGTCGGCTCTCCCGTATACCCCATGCTCGACTGGTTTACCGCCGACCCCACCAATCTGCTCGCCACGGTCCTCTCGACCATCATCCTCTACACGGTGCTCATCGCACTGGTGCGCCTGGTCGGTCTGCGCAGCTTCTCGAAGATGACCAGCGTCGACTTCGCCATGACCATCGCGATGGGCTCGGTGCTGGCCTCGACGGTGCTCTCGTCCTCGCCGTCGTTGCCGCAGGGCGCCATCGCGCTCGCGAGCCTGTTCGGCATCCAGTGGACCGTCGCCCGGTTGCGCAAGGACACCACCTGGATGGAGGACATCTCCGACAACGAGCCGGTCGTGCTGATGGCAGGCGACCGCATTCTGCGCGAGAACATGAAGTCGACGCGCGTGACCGAGGACGATCTGTGGGCCAAGTTGCGAGAGGCGAACGTGATCCACCCCGGACAAATCCGTGCCGTGATCCTGGAGACGACCGGCGATATCTCAGTCCTCCACGCCAAGGCTGACGGACCGGATCTCCACCCGTGCCTGCTTCGTGGAGTCCGCCCTGCCGACGGCTTCGACCTCGGCCCCGACGACTACGATGGCTAGCTCGTCGCGTCTCTTTCTCGCTGCCGCCGGCCGCTCACTCGCTCCAATCGTCTGTGTCTGATTTCGCCCTTTCCGACTGGCTCTTTACCACCTGGGGCTCCGTCGGCGATGTCGTCTTGACAGCCGTCATCATGTACGTCACGCTGATCGCCTACAGTCGGATCGCGGGCCTGCGGACGTTCTCCAAGATGGCCGCCTTCGACTTCGCGATGACAGTCGCTATCGGCTCCATCGTGGCGGGCAGCATCTTGTTCGACGGACCATCTGTGCTGCGGGCGGTTGCCGCGCTGACGGTCGTGTTCATCATTCAGGTAGGCACGGCCGCGCTGCGCAAGCGAGTCGGCTGGCTCGCGAACCTGATTGACAACGACCCCGTCGTGCTGATGACACGCGACGGAATGATCGAGGAGAACCTTCGCAAGACCCACGTCACCGAGAGCGACATCTGGGCCAAGCTGCGCGAGGCGAACGTGATCCAGACGAACGAGGTGCGTGCCGTGGTGCTGGAGGCCACCGGAGACATCTCCGTGCTCCACGGCGATCCCGATGGACCCGACCTCGAGGCCTGCCTGCTCTGCGACGTGCGTGACTCCGACCGCGTCCAAACGGTCGACCACGGGAACGCGGGACGGTACGTCTGAGCTGGCGGTCCCGCCCTCGAGGACGGACCGGCAGGCAGGTTACTCCGCGGTCATCCAGATGCGATCCTCCGTTCCGTTCCAGCCTCCGCTCTGGTCCGTGCGGCGGTGTGCACGAGGCGTCAGGAAGCGGTCGCGAGGAGCGTCCAGGGCGCTCTGAGGGTGCGCCACGGGAGCACCGCCCTCGACGCGGAAGCGGAACGACCGAAGCGTACGCCCATCGGCGGTGACGACCTCGAGGCCGTAGTCGCCGTCCTCGAGGTCGCCGCGGCGGATGCCGAGCCGTTGGGACCGCTCGAATGGCGCGTCGAACGAGGCGAAGAGCATCCCGTCCGTCCCGGCCCCCTCGACCTCGACGCCGTCGCGCGTGAGCACCTCCGAGAACCGAACCGAGTCGTCTCCAGCGTCCGCGGGGTCGAGCCAGTACCACAGCGTGATGTCGCCGTCGGGGTCGTCGGAGGGCATGGAGAGGAGCGCCGTCGTACGCCAGGGGCCGTCGAGATGCCAGGTCGTCGAGGGGGTGAAGGGGTCGTCGTCGGTCTGAGCGGAGAGCGTAAACGGGAGGGCTCCGACCACGTCCCCATCGAGAAGGACCGCGAGCCGGTAGGCACCTGGTGCTGGATCTGATGTGTACACCAAGTCTCGGCGCGGCTCAAGCTCGGCGAAGGCCGCCTGTCCGTTGTACGGACGTGGGACGTAGCGCATCGTGGCAACGGTGGTGCCCGCCGCATCGAGGACGGCGAGTTGGTACTCGCCATCGGTGGGGAAGAGGGCCCCGATCTCGTGACCCCTGGCCAAGAACGTCCCGCGGTCGTCGTTGAACGGGATGCGCATCAGATCGAGCACGTCTACGGCGGGGGACTGCTGGGCGTGGGGCGTAGCAGCGACGAGAAGTGCGAGGGCGAGGAGTCTCATGGTTGGGTACGGCTGGTCATCTTCCCTACGAGGTTCAAGCGCAGCGAGGATCACGCGGTCCCGAGGCGCGGTCACGGCTGCCCTCGACGCCGAATACAAAAACGCCCGCCCCGGCGAACCGGAGCGGGCGTCACGTCCTCGAGGACGACTCTGGCGTTACGAGCCGAGGAAGTCGAGCAGGACGCGGTTCACCTCGTCCGTGTGGGTGTGGTTGAGGCCGTGCGGCCCACCCTTGACGGTGTGCACCGTGCTGTTCTCGACCAACTCGCTGCCGGTCTTGGCCGACGTCTCGAACGGGACGATCTGGTCATCGTCGCCATGAATGAACAACGCCGGGACGTCGATCTTGGCGGCGTCGGGCCGGAAGTCAGTCAGGCCGAAGGCATCCACGCAGTCGACGGTCGCCTTGGGCTGCGCCATCGCGGCGATGGACCAGTGGTAGTGGAGGATCTGCTCGCTAACCTTGTCGGAGAGCTTGTCGTAGTTGACGAAGTTCTTCCCGAAGCCCTCGAGGAAGCCCGGCCGGTCGTCCTTGATGCCGGCCTTCATGTCCTCGAAGACGCTCTTCTCGACGCCATTCGGGTTGTCGTCGGTCTTGAGCATGTAGGGGAAGACGGAGCTCATGAAGACCATCTTCTTGACGCGGCCCGTCCCGTAGCGCCCGACGTAGCGTCCAAGCTCGCCGCCACCCATCGAGAAGCCGACGAGGTTGACGTCCTCGAGGTCGAGGCTCTCGAGCAGGTCCTTGAGGTCGTCCGCAAACGTGTCGTAGTCGTACCCGGAGGCGGGGAACGACGATGAGCCAAAGCCACGGCGGTCGTACGCGATCACGCGGTAGTCGGCGTCGGTGAGGGGCCAGAGCTGGGGCTCGAACATGCGGTGGCTCAGTGGCCACCCGTGAATCAGGACGACGGTGCCGGCGGTGCCGCTCGGGTTGAGGTCTTGGTAGAACAGCTCGGCGGTGGGCTGAGCGGTTGAGGTCTGGAGACTGGGCATAAGAGAGGGGGGAAATGAATGGACCTTTTATACCGGGCCTCGTCCCCACCGATCCGCTCAGGCCGCCCTCGAGGGCGAATATCGGGCATTGTCCTACGATGTCTTCGCCGTCCCGCGTGGCAATTTCTCTTCCGGCACGTCCTCGAGGACAGACCTTTCGGGCACGCACCCCCGGACCTCTCGTGACTCACTTCCCACCTCCGTTCTACCGCTGGCGTCCGCACCCATGGCACGGCCTCGAGGCCGGACCGGACGCGCCCCGCATCGTCACGGCCTACGTCGAGATCACGCCGTCGGACCCGGTCAAGTACGAACTCGACAAGGTGACCGGCTACACGCGCGTCGACCGCCCGCAGCGAAGCTCGTCGCACCCGCCGACGATCTACGGATTCATCCCACGGACCTACTGCGCCGAGCGCGTCGCGGCGCTCTCCGGCCCCGAGGCCACCAAGGGCGACGGCGACCCGCTGGACGTCTGCGTGATTTCGGAACGACAGATCGACCGGGGCGACATCACGCTTGCGGCCCGCGTCGTGGGCGGCTTGCAGATGATCGACAACGGCGAGGCCGACGACAAGATCGTGGCCATCCTCCAGGGCGACCTGTTCTGGGGCAACGTCACCGACCTCGATGACCTGCCTGAGAAGCTGATCGAGCGTCTGACGCACTACTTCTCGACGTACAAGATGGTGCCGGGCAGCGAGTCCGAGGCGTCCATCGCGCGCACCTATGGCCGCGAGCACGCCGAACAGGTGGTCCTCGCCTCCCAGGCCGACTACGCCGACGAATTCGAAGGGCCGGGTCCGCAGTAGTCGCCCTCGAGGTCGCTGCAACGGCTCGCCTTTGAGGACGTAGCCTGTGGGATTCCAATGCTCGCGCCATGTCTCGACCTTTCCTGACCGCCCGCTGGGAGAGCCTGCTCCTCGCCAACTACGTTGTCCCGGCCGAGACGCTGGAGCCGCTCGTCCCGGCGGGCACCACGCTGGACCTGTGGCGGGGCGAGGCGTTGGTGAGCGTGGTCGGGTTTCTGTTTCGCGACACCAAGCTCGCGGGCGTCCCGATCCCGTTCCACCGCCACTTCGAGGAGGTGAACCTGCGGTTTTACGTCCGCCGCGAGCACGGGGGCGAGACACGGCGGGCCGTCACGTTCGTCCGCGAGATCGTGCCGCGCCGCGCGATTGCCTCTGTTGCGCGCTGGTTGTACAACGAGCCCTACATCGCCGCGCCCATGAGCCACGATGTCGCCCTCGAGGCCGAGACCGGCGGGCACGTCGCGTACCGATGGCGACACGACGGCGAGCCGTTCGCCCTCGAGGCCACGGCTCAGGGACCCGCCCTCGAGGCCGAAGCTGGGTCGGAGGCCGAGTTCATCACGGAGCACTATTGGGGCTACACACGCCAGCGCGACGGCGGCACCGTCGAGTATCAGGTCGAGCATCCGTCGTGGCGCCTGTGGACCGTCGAGGACGCCCGCCTGGAGGGCGACGTGTCGGCGCTCTACGGGTCGCAGTTTGCGGAGGTGCTGTCTGGGCCTCCGCGCTCGGCGTTTCTGGCTGTCGGTAGCAAGGTGGCGGTCCACGTCGGGCGCCACATCGAGGTCGGGTAGGTCGTCCTCGAGGTCGCTTAGCGGTGCGTCCCGGACCGCAGCGCGCCGAGTCCACACAGACCCGCCAGCACGGCGAGTGTGATGCCGATGCCTGCGCTGCCGCCAGCCCACGCCGCGTATCCGATCCCGCCTGAGCCCACCGCGCCGACGCTCCACGCGAGCGACCGGACGGCGCCGGCCAGCCGGTCCGTCGCCGCCGTCACGTCGGGCTGACGAACGGCGATGCGTCCGGCCTCGAGGTCGGACAAGACCGTATCGAGGCGTCCGGGGAGCGTGAGCAGCCGCCGGCCCTCGAGTTGAACGCGGTCCCAGACGGCCGATGCCGTGTTTGAGGTCACGTCGCGCGTGAGCGGCTTGATGTACGGCTCGATGACCGTGAGCGGGTTGACGGTGGGTGCGAGGGATCCGCACAGGCCGATCAGCAGAAGGGCCGTGCGCTCGAGCAGGATCCAGTCGCGCGGGACGCGGAACGCCGAGGCGAGGTCGGTCACGGAGACGCCCAGGTCTGCCATCTGGTCGAACGTCTCGGCGTGCTGCTGCATCGCGAGGTCGAGCGTCAGGTCGCCCAGCTTGAAGGCGCGCGGGTCCATGCCTCTCAGCATCCGCTCGTGGACACCCTCGACGAGTGCGCGGACGGCGGCGTCGGCCTCGAGGGAGCCCGCGTCGGCGACGAAGCCCATCACGTCGAGGGCGTCGGTGACGCGGGCGGGGTCGCGGGCCAGAACGCCGGCGATCATCTCGGCCAGCCCCGTTCGCATCTCCGGCGTCAGACGGGCGACCGCGCCGAAGTCGAGGAACACCAGCTCGAATCCGCCCGGCGCCCCAGGGTCGGGCCGGACCAACAGGTTGCCGGGGTGCGGGTCGGCGTGGTAGAGGCCGTCGCGGAAGATCATGGCCCCGTAGGCGTCCAGGATCCGCTCGGCGAGAGCCAGCCGGTCCACACCCGCGGCGTCGAGGGCGGCGACATCGCCCGACTTGATGCCGTCGACGAACTCAGTCGTCATGACGCGCCGGGACGAGCGCTCCGGGATTACGGCCGGGACCGAGACGCCCTCGCCCAGCACCGCGCCAATGGCCGTCGCGTTCGCGGCCTCGAGGGTGAAGTCGAGCTCCGACAGGATCACGGCCTCGATCTCGCGAAACTGCTCGCGCAGCCCTCGTATCCCGAACCAACGCCCGACGACGCGCAGGATGGTTTCGATGGCGCGCAAGTCGAGCCGTGCGATCGCGTCGATGTCGGCGTGCTGCACCTTGACTGCGACGTCGAGGACGGCCGCCTGCCCGTCGCCTCCGACCTCGAGGCCGCCGCTCTCGCCCTCGAGGACGGACCTGTCCAGGCGGGCGCGGTGAACCTGAGCGAGCGACGCGCTCGCGACGGGGAGCGGCGTGAACGACAGAAAGAGCGACTCCGGCGGCGCGCCGAGCTCGGCCACGACGCGCGCTCGAGCGGCTTCGGGCGGGCTGGCGGGCACGCGGTCCTGCAAGCCTTCCAACTCGACGCGGAACGGCTCCGGTAGGAGGTTGGTGAGCGCGCTCCCGAGCTGCCCGGCCTTGATGAACAGGCCTCGCAGACGCAGGATCGACAGGCGGATGCGTCGCCCGTTGCGCGAGTGGAGCGCGGCTCGTCGGCGCTGCGCCCACTTCGGGCCTCGGATCCTGGCGACCACGTCGAACCACAGATAGCTCAGCGCGACGCGGAGCGCGGCGGCGTACGCTCGCCATACCCGGAAGCGTCGCTGCGCCGGCTGTGCGACCTCGATGTCCTCGACCTCGAGGACGGAAACCGGCTTGGCTTCGATGGTGCGGGCCGGCTCAGCCTCGAGGACGGTGGCCGTCGTTCCGACCTCGAGGTCGTGGAGCGGCGGTGGGTCGGCCGGGAGGGGCGGGGCGGTCGTCTTGGCGAGCATGAGGTCTGTACGGGCGACGGGCGGCGTTTGTGTCTCGTCCGCCGAATCCTCGTGGTCGCGCCAGAGAACACGCGGCCTCGAGGGCGGTTTGAGCCCGGCACGTTCCCTAGACCCATGATTGTCCGGACGGTCGCTCTCGCTCTCTTCTTCGCCGGCTGCCAGTCCGCTCCAGAGCCCGCGCCGACCTCGAGGGCGGACTCTCCCGACATTGGACCTGCCCAAGCTGGACCTGTCGA
This sequence comes from Rubricoccaceae bacterium, assembly GCA_963832985.1. Lineage (GTDB taxonomy): Bacteria > Bacteroidota > Rhodothermia > Rhodothermales > Rubricoccaceae > Rubrivirga. The sequence goes on along the minus strand of CAWHWG010000006.1, from coordinate 162,530 downwards.
GGGCGACTCCCTCGAGGCCGATTCGGAGATTGGGGAGTGGGTCGTGACGGCGACCGGCGCCGGCCCGCTGCTCGTTGGGGCGACGGAAGAGGAGGCCGCTGCATCGGCGGGTCCCTTCGAGGAGCCGTACGATCCGCAGGGAGAATGCCACTACGTCCGGCCTGCCGGCGCTCCTGACGGGCTCATCGCCATGATCTTCGAGGGCACGGTTGCCCGAATCGACGTGTCGGAGTCCGGCGCGCAAACAGCAGAAGGCCTTGGCGTGGGGTCGACGGCCGAGAGCGTCCGGCAGGCCTACGGCGCTCGCGTCACAGAGGAGCCGCACGTCTACACGGACGGTCAGTACCTCATCATCGACGCGGATGCCGACCGCCGGATCGTATTCGAGACCGACGGAGATACCGTCACAAGGGTGCGCGCCGGTCGGATGCCGGAGGTGATGTGGGTTGAGGGCTGCTCCTGAGCCTGCCTCGAGGACGAATCGGCGCGGGCATAGAGTGAACCCCGCTTGGAAGGCACCGTTGGATGCGGCTCTCGCTCTCTGGCTCCGATGTATATCCGTCTTTTCGCCGTCGCCCTTCTCGTTGCGGGCTGCGCTTCGGAGCCTGACTCCGATACCGAACCCGTGGCCGTTCCGTCGACAGCGGATCCGGCAGAGATCCCTCTTGAGGACGAATCCATCGAGAGCGATATAGCCGCTGCTCTCGCTCTCGAGGCCGAGGGGCTCCGCGTCGTCGCTCCGTCAGGATCCGCCACGCCGCTCGCGTTCGGAACAGTCTTCGAGGTTGTCCTCGAGGCCGTGACGCGCCTCCGGGGGGAGCCATCGGATCAGGGAGTCAGTCCTGAGTGCGGAGCCGGGCCGCTTGACTACGCGTCGTGGGCCGATGGGCTGACGGTCTATGGCCAGAACGGCGAGTTCGCCGGCTGGGCCGTCGATGGCGACGCTCCTGGCGTCGAGACCCTGACCACGATGGCCGGTCTCGGTATCGGCTCGGCACGGTCCGACCTCGAGGACGCGTATGGCGCCGAGGTCATGGAGACGACGCTGGGGACCGAGTTCTCGGCAGGTGAGCTCTTCGGCATCTTGAGCGGCCCCGGCCCCGACGCGACGGTCGACGCCTTGTGGGGCGGAGTCTACTGCAACTTCCGGTAGCGAGTCGGCCTCGAGGACCTGACCTCTGTGGGAAAGGACCGGGGCGGGCGAATGGGCCTGAGCGTCGTGGTGCGGTAGCGGAGGTTCTACCGGCGCGCGACCGTTGGCGCCGGACGAGCGGCCCGGAAGGCGGCGAGACGTGCGTGCGCCTCGTCGGCCCGCTCCTCGTCGTTCGAGGCGCGCCGGAGAACGGAGGCACCGACGACGAGCAGCGACTCGGCCTCGGCGCGTTGCCCGAGACGTCCAAGGACGTCGCCCAGCCGGCTCGCGATGTCAGCGCGATCGGGGTGGTCCGGGGCGAGGCTCTGAGAGCGGATCGCGAACGCGCGGCGTAAGACCGGCGCGGCCTCGAGGTCGCGGCCTTCGGAAGCGAGCAGCCTGCCCAGCGCGAGTTGGCTGTAGCCCATCGCCGGGTGATCCTCGGGTCCGGTGCGACGGAAGATGGCGATCGCTTGGCGAATACCGGCCTCAGCCTCGATGGTCTCGCCCTGTAGCTCCTGCGCCTGTGAGGCTTTGAGGAGCGCCGCGGCGTAGTTCTGGTGCTCCGTCCCGACGGACCGCGCGTAGATCTTCATCGCCTCCTGCGCGGCAGCCTCAGCCTCGGCGTAGCGGCCGACCTTGATGAGCGTCGGTCCGTGGTTGCTGAGTGCGTTTGCGAGATCGGGGCTGTCCGCGTCGACGTCCCGGCGGAAGATGGCGATGGCCTCCTCGTTCATACGCACCGCCTCCTCGTAGCGGCGGGCACCGTGATAGCCAGTCGCGAGGTTCCGGAGTGCCATCGCAACGCGGGCGTTGGTCGGGCCATACGTCCGGCGGTAGACCTCCAACTCGCGCTCCATGTAGACGATGGCCTCATCGTCGCGTCCGAGTTCGTGAAGGATGACGGCGACGTTGCCGTAGCCGGCGGCGATTTCGACCTCGTCCCGTTCATCGGAGTCTTCCAGCACGGCGACGGCCTGGAGGCTGAAGTCGAGCGCCTCCTTCTGGTCGCCCTGCCAGTAGCGGAGGCTGCCAAGACTGGACAGAATGGATGCCAGCAGCGCGTCCTCGCCGCGGAGCGTGCGCGCAGACGCAAGAGCGAGCGTGAGGAGCGAGTCCGCTGGTTCGAGTCGGTCTTGCTGCACCCAGACGAAACCCAGGTCCGCCTGCGCCCGGATGAGGTCGGGATGATGTGGGCCGTAGAGTCGATCACGGAGGGCGAGCGCGCGTCTGTGCTCGGCTTCGGATTCGTCATAGAGCCCCATTTGGTAATAGGTCTCACCGAGCGTCATTCGCATCGTCGCCTCAACGTCCGGCTGGCCGGCGAAGACCGAATCGAGGTCGGCAGCGGCACGCGCGAGCAGGTCCACCACGCGCACATCCTGGCCCTCGACGGTTGGGTCGGCCGAGGCGAGCAGACCGACGAGAAAGTCGTTCATCGCCTCGGCCTTTGCGGCTTCCGCCCGTGCCGTCTGCGCCTGCCACAACGCCACGCCTGCACCGGCGATTAGCGCCACCGCGACCAGCGTGGCAGCGGCAACCCCCGTACGGTGCCGCCGCACAAACCGGCCCGCACGGTAGCCGACGGTTGCCGGCCGGGCCTCGACCGGGACGCCCTCGAGGTGGCGCTTTAGGTCCACCGCCAGAGCTTCCGCTGAGGGGTACCGGCGTTCGGGCTCTTTGGCGAGTGCCTTACGACAAATCGTGTCGAGATCGCCCCGAATCGCTCGGGCTCGCTCTGGAGGGGCAGCCGTCGAGGGCGGCGGCGGATCGGTCTCGCAGACAATGCGCTGGACCTCGGCGGGCGTCGCGTCGGTCAGCGAGTACGGGCGCTGGTCGGCCAGCAACTCGTAGAGCATCACGCCGAGGGCGTACACGTCGGTGGCGGTGGTGACCTCACCGCGCAGAAGCTGCTCGGGGGCCGCGTACGACGGCGTCATGGCGGCCTGCGTCCGCGTCAGCATCGTCGCCAGCCCATCGCCGTCGTCCAGCAGCTTGGCGATGCCGAAGTCGAGCAGCTTGGCTCGACCATCGGGCGTCACGAACACGTTGGACGGCTTGAGGTCGCGGTGGACGACGAGCCGCTGGTGTGCGTACGCGACCGCCTCACAGACGCGCACGAATAGCCGGACGCGCGCCTCGACAGAGAGATCTTCGGCGCGGACGTAATCGGTAATGGGGCCCCCCTCAGCCAATTCCATCACCAGATAGGGAATGCCGCTTTCGCTCAGGCCGCCGTCGTAGAGGCGGGCGATGCCATCGTGCTCGAGCCGGGCCAGCACCTGTCGCTCGGCGTCGAGGCGTCCGGCAAGCGCGTCGGCCAGTCCAGGACGGATGCGCTTGAGGGCCACCGTCCGCTCGAAAAGGCCGTCGGCGCGCTCGGCGCGGTATACGATTCCCATTCCACCCTCGCCCAGCAGTCCGGTCACGCGCCAGGGCCCGATGCGTCCTGGAGGGGCGTTCCGCTCGGACATGACGGCCTCGATCGGAGATACGAATGCATCAGACGCATCGGCGGCCTCTGAGGCGGCCACGAGTCGTAACGCCTCGTCGCGAAGCTCTCTGTTCGGCGACCCGTCGCTCTCCACGCAAGCGGCCTCGAGGTAGGCGTCTCGCTCTTCGGTGGGGAGGGCGAGGGCGTCAGGGACGAGATCGGCGAGGCGTCGCCAGTGGGCGTCGGTCATGGCAGCAGGAGCGTGTACCGAGAAACCGAAATTCAGCCGTCGAGAGGACCAACCTCGTTACAACGTGGTCGGCGGATCGGCGAGGCGGCCGTAGAGCCACCCCCGGGCAAGTGCCCACCGTCGTTTGATGGTCATCGGCGAGAGGTCGAGGGCCTGGGCGGTCTCCTCGATGGTGAGTCCGGCGAAGTAGCGGAGTTCAACAATCCGAGCCGCCTCGGAGTCGATCCGCTCGAGGTCGTCGAGGGCGAGGTCGACCGACAGCACCTCTGTTGCATCGAGGTGGGAGCTGGCGAGGACGGGCCCGGCGACCTCGAGGCCGACTGGCCGGCCCGGGCCACCACGCTTGACGGCACCCTGGGCGCGAGCGTAGTCCACAATCACGCTTCGCATGACACGGGACGCGACGCGGAGGAAATGATCACGGTCGGCGAAGTCCGCGGAGCCATCGAGCCGAGCGTAGGCCTCGTGGACGAGGGCCGTCGTGTTGATCGTGTCCGAGGCGCCGAGGCGGCGCCGCTGGGCGTGGGCGATCCCGCGGAGCTCGCCGTAGAGCCGGCCCACCAGCTGGTCGAACGCCTCGGCGTCTCCCAGACGGGCGCGGTCGAGCAGGACGGTGACGTCGGGGTCGGCCACGAGAGCAGGGCGAGGAGCGTCGAAGATAGAAGCGCACCTGATGCCGTCATAAAAAGTTGTCGGCTGGTGGTCCGGTGGGTCGCGGGAATCCGATTGCGCGGGTGCCCTCCCTTCCCCCGCTCCCATGCCCCGCTTGCTCCTCCTCGCCGCCCTCGCGCTCCTCGCCGGCCCCGCTCTCGCGCAGACCTGCACGCGGTCGTGGGCCGCGCCCGTCGACGGCTCGTGGTCCGTCGCCGCCAACTGGACCCCGGCGGAGGTCCCGACCTCGGGCGATGTGGCCTGCATCACCGCCGCCGGCACCTACACCGTCTCCATCGGCGACTTCGTGTCCGCCCCCGCCGGGACCCTCCTCTTGGGCGGCGCGAGCGGGACGCAGACGCTGACCTCGCGGGGATACATCGGCCTCGAGTCGGCGGAGGTCCGGCCGAACGGCCGGCTGAGGTTCCTCGAAATCACACCTGGTGCCGACGACGGCCTCTACCTGACCGGAACGATCACGGTCGAGGGCGAGGTGTCCGTGCCCGGGGGCGTGACGTTCCTTCGAAACAGCGGCACGCTCGACGTGGCGCCGTCCGGCACGCTCCGCGTGAGCGGTGGGGCCACCGTGGGCGGCGTCAACTCTCTCTTTCGCGTCCGGGGGGCGGTCGAGGGCGCGGGCTGCCCGTTCCCCATCAACACCGGGCAGTGCACCATCCTGGCGCCCGTCGAGGTGCTCGGCGGGACGCTCCGCGCCGCCAGCGGCGTGCTCGTGCTTCAGGCTGGGGGTACGATGGACGGCGCCACACTCGACGCCGGCCCCGAGTCGGCCCTGATCCTGAACGCCGACCTCATCGCGCCCTACCGGATGACCGTCGAGGGCCTGATTCAGGGCTCCCCGCAGGGGACGGTCGGGATGTCCGGCCTCAACCTGTTCGCAGGTCCGGAGGGCGCCACGCTCGACGTCACCGGGACCGGCTTTCAGATGGTCGGCACGTCCTTCCTGAGAAGCGGTGGGGGGACGTTCACCAACACCGGCCTGCTGCTCAAGGCGGCGACGGGCAGCAACTTTTCGGGCCTCGCAGCGGTGACCCTGCACAACGAGGGCGTCATCGAGATCCCGTCGAGTCTCGGGCTGTACGCCGAGGGGGTGCTCCGCAACGAGCCCGGCGGCGTCGTCCGCGTAACGGGCGGGGGGCGGTTGTCGGGAGACGGCAACGGGACGGGCCGGTTCGAGAACGTGGGCCTCTTCGTCCTCGATGCGCCGGGTCAGACGTTCGGCTTTGGCGACGGTGGGTTCGGCCGGAACTCCGGCCCGTACAGTGAGCCGGGCTCCGAGCTCCGCGTTCTCGCCGGCGCCCTCGACCTTCCGGGGCCGGCCTCGCGGAACCTGCCCGAGGGCACGACGCTGACCGGCGCAGGCACCGTCGGCACCGCGATCTCGTTCGAGCCCGAGGGCACGGTCAGCCCCGGCACGGACGGCCAGCCGCTCGCCACGCTGGCCGCCGCGAGCTACTTCCGGCCCAGCCTCACCACCGGAGATCCCCGGCTCGTGATCGACGTCGACGCCGGGGGCCGCAGCGACACGCTCGCGGTGCTGTTCGCACCGGGCTCGCAGAACACCCGCCTCGGCGGCACACTCGTCGTGCGCGTCCGCCCGGGCTACACGCCGGTCGTGGGCGACGCGTTCACGGTCTTGACCAGCGAGACGGCCATCGAGGGCGCGTTCGCGCAGGTGGTGGTGGAGGACTCGCCCGTCGGGATCGCGTTCGTGGCCGAGACGGCGGCGGACGGGCTCTCGGTGCTCCTCCGCGCCGAGGCGGGCGTGGCAACCGACGCCGCCCCCGAGGTGGCCGGGCTCGCGCTCGACGCGCACCCCAACCCTGCCCGCGGCGTGGCCACGGTAACCCTCGCCCTCGGCGAGGCAGGCCCGGCACGTGTCGAGGTGATCGACGCGCTGGGCCGCCGCGTGATGGTGCTCCACGACGGCCCACTAGACGCGGGCATACGCGAGATCGGGCTTGACGCGAGCGCCCTCCCAACGGGTGTCTACGTCGTCCGCGCGATCACGTCCGTGGGCGCGGCCAGTCGGACGGTCACGGTGGTGCGCTAACCTTCGCGTGCCAGACGGCGCGAAAAGAACGGCCGCCGGTGTCACGTCTCGGCCCCGGATCTCGGTCGACCCCACGACCCCTCTCCCATGTTGCGACTCCCGCTCGCGGTGACCCGACCGCTTCTCCTGGCCTCGCTTGCGCTCTTTGCCAGCCCCGTCCTCGCCCAGACCTGCACCATTTTGGCGGCGGGTCTGTAGTACGTGGTGTACGTGTCGGCAGGCGTCGAGAGGGCGACGCAGCGGATCGTGGTGGTGAAGTAGATCCTCTGGAGAGCGAGAATGCCTGCCCTGTGCAGGAGAGGCTATCGAGGTCGGTATGGTTCGGGCCGTATGAGTGAGCTACCGTGAGAGTCCTGTCTGTACGCCGCTATCCGCTCCTCACCTAGCCCTCGCGCTACTAGCATCGGCTTCACCCAGGCAGGGACTCCTTCTCTGATGCCCTCTACAGATCCGATTACGGTTATTAGATACTGAGGAGGGCATGGCCGACGATAAACCCGGAGCCTCGAGGCACGGAGACCAGCGGCCTCGCCCTGGGCGGGCATGGTGTGCACCGTTCGGTAGAGTGGGGTCCTCCTCGAGAGAGTGGGGTCGTCCTCGAGGACAAGCGCATCCTGGTCCACCCGCGCACGTAGTCCGGCCGCACGTTCGCCGTTTCCATGCTGACTCGTCCCACCCTTCTCCTCCGGTTCGAGGGCGCGGCCGTCCTGGGCCTCGCAGTCTGGGGCTTCTCACAACTCGGTAGCTCGTGGTGGTTGTTCGTCGCTCTTCTGCTCACACCAGACGTGGCGATGGCCGGCTACCTCCGAGGACCCCGCGTCGGGGCAGCAGTCTACAACGCGGCTCATACCTACGCCGCCCCGCTCGCGCTAGCCACGATGACCGTGTTCTGGAGCCTTGCGTTTCCCCTCGCTCTCATCTGGGCGGCTCACATAGGGATGGACAGGATGCTCGGATACGGCCTCAAGCTTCCGACGAGCTTTCGTGATACACATCTCGGCTCCATCGGCCAGCCCCATGTCTGACCTCCCCTCGAACGTCGCCCGCACACCCGACGCTCGCTTCGCCGACCTCGAGGACTGGCCGTTCGAGCCGCACTACCTCGACCTCGAGGGCGCGCCCAGCGCGCCGAGCCCACTGCGGCTGCACATCGTGGACGAGGGGCCGCGTGACGCCGCCGAGACCATCCTGATGCTGCACGGCGAGCCGTCGTGGAGCTACCTCTACCGCGGCATGATTCCGCCGCTCGTCGAGGCCGGCCACCGTGCGGTCGCGTTCGACTTCCCCGGCTTCGGGCGCAGCGACAAGCCTACCGAGGTCGGCGCGTACAGCTACGCGCTCCACCGGGCGGCACTGCTGCGCGTGATCGACGGACTCGGCCTCGAGGACGTGACGCTCGTCGTTCAGGACTGGGGTGGGCTGATGGGCTTGAGCGTCGCCGCCCTCGACGTGCCCGACAGGATCAAGCGCCTGGTCATCATGAACACGTTCCTGCCGACAGGCGACGAGACGCCGTCGCTCGGGTTTAAGGTGTGGAAGGCAAGCGTGCGACTCTTGGGGCGGCGGCTGCCCATCGGGAGGCTGATGAAGCTGGCGTTGCCGGACAGTCAGGTTCGGTTCGTCCGCGCGTACGAAGCGCCGTTTCCGTCCTCGAGGTACAAGGCCGGCGCGGCCGCGTGGCCCCTTTTGGTCCCGACGTCGCCCGGCGGACCGGTCGCGGGCGTCATGACGCGAACACGAGCCGCCCTCGCCACCTGGGACAAGCCGGCACAACTCATCTGGTCACCTCAGGACCCCATTCTGGGGCGCGCCGCGTCGTTCTTCGAGCGTCTGATTCCGTCTGCCGACCCCGCCCTTGAGGTCCGCGGCGGGCACTTCTTGCAGGACAAGTACGGTGCCGAGATCGCCGGTCACGTCCTCGAGTTCGTCGCGCGGACATCGCGCCCGCCCTCGAGGACGTAACCGGTCGTGCGTTAGGCTGTCACCAGGCGAATCGAGCCGCTTCCGGTGTTGACACGCAGCCTCGGTCCGCCGCGACCGATACGGCCACGGGCGCGGTCGCGCTCGATGTCGCCGGAGAACCTGAGGGCATCGTCGATGCGGACAGAAGACCCGTCGAGGTCGACATCGAGGTCGGTGCCACGGGGGAGACGGACCGTCGCGCCGCCGCTGCCCGTGTCGATGTTCGCCGCGGTGGACGAGTGGAGAGCCACCTCGACGTTGCCGGAGCCCGTGTCGACGACCAGTTCGCCCTCGACGCGCTCGACCTCGACGTTGCCCGAGCCGGTGTCGATGCGGACGCGTCCTCGAAGCGACTGCGCGCGGACGTTGCCCGAGCCGGTGTCGAGGACGATGCGGTCGCCGTCCACGTTCGCCACGTCTACGTTCCCGCTGCCGACATCCACAGTCAGGCTGCCTTGCATGGAGGCGACATCCACGTTGCCTGAGCCGAGGTCGATGCTGGCCGAGTAGCGGCGTGGGACCTCGATGGTGACCTGGAAGCTGGCGTTCCGGCTGCGGCTCCCGCGCCAGTTGGTGCGCGGCGGGTTGGTCCGAACGGTCAGGTTGCCGCGGCTCTCGCGAGCGCTGAAGCGGCGGCGCTCAAACTCGGACTCTGCGTCGCGGCCTCGGCCCTCGACGGTGACGCGGGCGCGCGTGCCCGACACCGTACGGACGGTCACGTTCTCGCCTCCGAGATCAACGAGCAGGTCGCCGCCGGACCGGACGTCGAACGTCTCGTCGAACAGGACGTCGCTCTGGGAGGTGCTGGGCCTGTCGTAGTCGTAGGAGGCAGCACTCGAGGTCGAGCAGGCGGTTAGGAAGAGGAGGCCCAGAAGGGCGAGGGGGAAGCGTTGGAGGTGCAAGCGGGACATCGGCGTGGGAAGGGATTGGGACCTTGATTACGGCTGAGACCACCGGGTTGGTTACAGGGTGCTAAAAAAATAGCACACTTTGTCATGTTGCGTCCTCGAGGACGTGGCCGGGTCGGTCTGTGGCGCGGTCTCGGTATGGCTAGCACCGCCGGCGAGGTCTTCGGGCTGACGTCCGAACGCCATGACAGGCTCGTCTTGGCTCGACCTAGGGGACGACGAACGGCGGGATCCGTTTGCTACGTGGTTGGACCCATTGGTGACAGGGGTGAATCCGGCAGGGGCCAGCGCCGAACAGGAGTCACTTTCCCCCGATTCCCATGCCCATTCGCCTTTTCTCTCTCGCTTTCGTGATCGCGGCGTCCGTCAGCGCTCAACCATCCGTCCCTCTCGCCCTCGAGGACGGGTGGGCCGTCTCCGGTGCCGCCGCCGCCGGTCTCGACGCGGCGCTCCTGATCGCGCTGGACGACTCGCTCGCGGCGGGCGTCTTTGGAAATGTGACCAGTGTCCTGATTGCTCGAGATGGGCGTCTCGCCTACGAGACCTACGCCTCCGGTGATGCCGAGACCTTGCGCAACACTCGGTCAGCGACCAAAACCCTGACCGGGATGCTGACCGGAATCGCCATCGACCGGGGGCATCTATCCGGATCTGACGCGGCCTTGATGTCCTACCTCGACGCGCGCCCTGACCCGCACGGCGATCCTCGAAAGGCGCAGATCACCATCGAGGACGTGATGACCATGTCGTCGGTGCTGGAGTGCGACGATTGGAATCCGTTCTCGAACGGCAACGAGGAGCGGATGTACCTCGTCGAGGACTGGCTCCAGTTCACGCTCGACTTGCCCATCCGAGGCTTTCCGGCCTGGGTTCCGAAGCCGGAGGACCAGCCGTACGGCCGCGCGTTCAGCTACTGCACGGCCGGCGTCTACACGCTGGGGCGCGCCCTCGAGGGCGCCGTCGGACAGCCGGTGAGGGACTTCGCGGCGGATCACCTGTTCGAGCCCCTCGGCATCGACGACCTCGAGTGGCAAGACTCGCCGACGGGGCAGGTACAGACCGGCGGTGGGCTGGGATTGCGCAGCCGCGACTTGCTCAAGCTGGCCCAACTCTACGCCGACGGCGGCGCGTGGAACGGGGAGCAGGTCGTACCCGAGAGCTGGGTCGCGACCTCGATCCGGCCCCACGCCGCGTTCTCGTCGCCGGGCGGGGACGAGTACGAGTACGGCTACCTCTGGTGGATCCGCTCGCTCGAGGTCGAAGGCGAGGCCGTGACGATCATTCTGATGTCGGGGTCCGGCGGCAACCTGGTCGCGCTCGTGCCCAACCTCGAGGTTGTCGTGGTGATCACGTCCGAGAACTTCGGTCGTCGCGACGCGCACGCTCTCTCGTACCGACTGCTCTCGGACTACGCGCTCGCGGCCGCCAAGCCATAGCCACGGGAGCGCCTCGCCCGTGTCACGTCGAACGGCTCTGATCGCCGAGCCGGTCGAGAAACGCGTTGACGTTGGGACGGCAGGAGCGGCTGACGGGGACCTCGTCGCCGTTGTCCATCACGAGCGTGGCCCGCCCCTGGCGCCCGGGTACGAGGCGTGTCACGCGCCGGCCATTGACGACAGCGGATCGGTGCGCGCGGACGAATTGCTCTGTGTCGAGCCGCTCGTGGATCTGGTAGAGTCTCTCCCGGACCAAGCGATCTCCATCGTCCGTGTGGAGCACGACGTAGACATCCTGTGCCTCTGCCCAGACGAGCGTGTCGGGGTCAATGACCACATAGTGCGTCCCCTCCTTGACGCACAACCGCTCCGCCGAAAGAGCGCCCGGAGGCGTGGCGCCGACCGCGGCCGATAGACGTTCGTGATGCTCGACGATGCGCTCGCGCTCAAGGTGTCGAAGGGCGCGATCGAGGGCGACCTCGAAGCGGGCGTTCTCGAACGGTTTGGTGAGGTAGTCGAGGGCGTTGGCCTCGAAGGCGCGGACGGCGTACTCGTCGTGTGCGGTGACAAAGATGACGGCCGGCATTGGCAGCGCTGAGGACTGCAATTGCCGGACCACGTCGAAGCCGTCCATCTCAGGCATCTGGACATCGAGGAACAGAACGTCCGGTGTCTCCTGCGCCACCGCCCGCACGGCCGACTCGCCACTCGAGGCCGTCGCCACGACCTCTACGCCGGGATGCCGAGCGAGCAACTGTTCGAGACGTCGCCGCGCCCACTTCTCATCGTCGACGACGACGACGCGGATCGGATCGGAAGCCATCGGCTAAGAAGTGTACAGGGGAAGGACAATGCGCGCGCGTGTCCCGGGGCCGTCGGTTCGGTCGGCAAGCTCGAACGTGGCGCGGTCGTCGTAGAGTCGCCGAAGGCGCTCGCGGGTCGTCGCGATGCCCAGCCCACGATCGGACGCTGCGGGCGCGCCCTCGAGGCCGGGGCCGTTGTCGAGCACATCGAGGACGAGCCGGCCGTCCTGGCGCTGGCCTCGGATCGAGACGCGTCCTCGACGGGACACGCGTGCCACGCCGTGCTCGAAGGCGTTCTCGACGAGCGGCTGGAGCAAGAACCCCGGCACCTGCACATCCGCCACGTCCGCGTCGACCTCGAGGTCGACGTCCAGACGATCCTCGAAGCGTAGGCGCTGGAGCTCGATGTAGGGGCAGAGCCATGCGACCTCGTCCGCGAGAGTGGCGTCGGCGGTTTGGTCCCGGAGGGCGCCGCGCAACAGGCCGGACAGCTTGGCGAGGGCATCCTGAGCGTGCCGGGGCCGCTCCTCGACCAGGCCCGAGACGACGTTGAGCGTGTTGAACAGGAAGTGCGGGTTGAGCTGCATCCGCAACGTCTTGACCTGGGCGCGGGCGAGCTCGGCCTCGAGGGCGAGGGCCGCCTGCTCACGTTCGGCAGCTCGCGTCCGGTAGGCGGCCGCCGTGTAGTAGACGGCCATCAGCAGGAATGGCCAGAACGCGTCGAGGAGGCTGGAAAGATGAGTCCGCGCATCCGGGGCTTGAGGGACCGCGAACCCGAGGGCCGGCAACCACGCGTCCAACAGAGGGCGGGCGAAGAGGGCCAGAAGGTTCCACGACGCGTAGCTGGCGACCAAGAGGCCCACGACCACGGCCCCCGTCGATGCCGTCCGTCCGCGCTGAGGTCTTGCCACCCAAAGCCGGGCCGCTCGGCGGAGCACGAGCGATGCGGGGATGAACGCGAGGTTCTGCCCTGCGAGCGCGAGGACGATGACCGGCCCCAGCCTTGGATCTCCCCAGGCCGCCATGTTGACGACGCGGAGAGACTGGTACGCCAGGCCAACCGCCAGCCAGAACGCGGCGACGCGCCCGACCTCGTGCCACGTGACGGGGTCTCGGGCGAAGGCAGCGCGGAGGCGGGAGAGCGGAGACATAAAGCGTCTGGCGGTCCGGCGTAGCGTACGCCGACGCCCTCGAGGACGCTCTGGCTATCGCGTCTGGACGCCGAGAGTTGCAGCGCGTGCAGCCGATGGCACCGTTCTCGTCGCCGACGGCGCGGGGGTGCTTTGAGGGCTTTTCTCCAGAGTCGTTGTCCAACGCCGTTTCATCGGGGACTTCCCCGTTCCACCTCGAGGACGGAACAGGGCGTGCCGCGCATCGGTGCCCGAACAGCACCTCTACCGTCACCATGCGTCTTCTCAGCCTCGCCCTTCTCCTCGCCGCCGCCGGCCCCCTCGCAGCCCAGTCGCCCCCAGGCCAGATTGGCTCGTTCCTCTCCGCCGCCGGAGGCCCCGTCGCGGTCTACCCCGTGGCCGACGGACTCGCGAGCCCGTGGGGCCTAGCGTTCCTGCCCGACGGGCGGATGCTGGTCACGGAGAAGCCGGGCCACCTCCGCATCGTCACGACCGACGGTGGTGTGTCGGCACCGGTCGAGGGAACGCCTGAGGTGTGGGCCCGGGGCCAAGGCGGGCTCTTAGACGTCGAGATCGACCCCAACTTTGAGGACAACGGCTACGTCTACTTCTCGTACGCCCGGCCCAACCCGGATGGTGAAGGAGCCGCTTCAGCGCTCGGCCGCGGCCGGTTCGTGGACGACTGGATCGAAGGATTCGAGGTCCTCTTTACGTCGGAGCCCTACATGACGAGCGGGGCGCACTTCGGTAGCCGCATCGAGTTCTCAGACAGCGGCCACCTCTACCTCGCGACCGGCGAGCGCTTCCAGTTCGATCCGGCCCAGGATCTCAGCAACCACCTTGGGACGGTCATCCGTCTCAACCCCGATGGCACCGTTCCTGCAGACAATCCGTTCGTGGGCGACGCGTCGGCCCAGGACGAAATCTGGAGCTTTGGCCACCGCAACATCGAGGCCATGGCCTTCGACAAGATCACCGGCGCGCTCTACGTCGCCGAGATGGGGCCGCTCGGCGGCGACGAGCTCAACCTCGTCGAGCGCGGGACCAACTACGGCTGGCCGGTGGTGAGCTGGGGCATGGATTACGACGGTGAGCTCATCCCTGACCCGACGACCCGGCCCGACCTCGAGGACGCCGTCGGCTACTGGACGCCGACGATCGCGCCGTCGGGGATGGCCCACTACACCGGCGGCGTGTTTCCGGGGTGGCAGGGGAGCTTCCTCATCGGGAGCTTGGTGTACCGCGGCGTCGTCCGGGTCGTCGTCGAGGACGGTCAGATCGTGGACCAGGAGATCTTCCCTATCGGCGTGCGGATCCGCGAAGTCGAGCAGGGCCCAGACGGCCACGTCTACTTGCTGACCGACGAGTCGGACCCCCAGGGCCGCGTCTTGGTGCTCCGCTCGATCGAGACCTCGATGCCGGAGTCGGACTAGAAGGGGCATCGAGAGGGCTCGGCATCGAGGGCGCGCGGCAGAACCGGAACAGCCACTCCAGCCGTGGGGTCTACGGCGGATAGAACTTTTCTGCCATGCTGCGCCTCTCCGTACTCCTCGTCCTCCTTTCGGTCACGGCCTGCGCTCAACCTCAGGTCGAGTCCGCAATGTCCGAGGCCGGCTCCATCTCCGTCGTGGAGGTGCAGGGCGACCTCGACCACCCGTGGGGCATCGCGTTCTTGCCCGACGGTCGGATGCTGATTACCGAGCGCCCCGGCCGCCTGCGCATCGTCGGCGGCGAGGTGGACATCCCGCCCATCGTCTCGGGGACGCCAACGGTCTACGCCAACGGGCAGGGCGGCATGTTGGACGTCGCCCTCGATCCCGACTTCGAGGACAACGGTTTCGTGTACCTCACGTACGCGGCACCCGGTCCCGATGGCAGTGCCGCGACGGCCGTGGGCCGAGGCGTCCTCGAGGACGACAACTTGTCGTCGTTCGAGCAGCTATGGGTCATGGAGCCGTTCTTGACCGGGCCGAACCACTTTGGCGCGCGCATCGCGTTTGGGCCGGAGGGGCACCTGTTCGTGAGCACCGGCGAGCGCTTCCAGTTCGAGCCGGCGCAGGAGCTCGACAACCACCTCGGGAAGGTCATCCGACTCAACCGCGACGGCTCTATTCCCAGCGATAACCCGTTCGTTGGTCAGGACGGCGCCCAGCCTGAGATCTGGTCCTATGGCCACCGAAACGCCCAGAGCCTGGGCTTCCACCCGGAGACGGGCACGCTGTGGGAGGCTGAGTTCGGCCCGAAGGGCGGCGACGAGCTCAACCGCATCGAGCCCGGCGTCAACTACGGCTGGCCGACGGTGAGCTGGGGCAGCAACTACGACAACTCGCCCATCCCCGACCCGCCGACGCGCCCCGACCTCGAGGACGCCGTCCGCCACTGGACACCGGTCATCTCGCCGTCTGGCATGACGTTCTATACGTCGAGCGTAATTCCGGAGTGGACGGGCAGTCTGATGCTGGGGAGCCTGACCAAGCAAGGCGTCGTGCGCCTCACCCTCGAGGGCGACGAGGTCGTGGGTGAGGAGACGCTGTCGCTCGGTGCCCGCATCCGGGACGTCGAGCAAGGCCCGGACGGCATGGTCTACGTGCTGGTGGACCAGACGGACGGCGCGGTCTGGCGTCTAGAGCCGATGGAGAGCGAGTAGCGTCCTCGAGGTCGCCTCGGAGGTAGACGGATCCCGTCGTGATTGGCGGAACCCGCACGGCGCGGCTTGATGCCTGAACGGCGAACGGTTTCTGCTTCATGACACCTGACCACACGCCCCCGGCGAAGAGCCACCGTTGGCTCCGACGCCTGGGCGTCGTGGCAGCGGTGCTTCTTTTGCTAGCTCTTGCCTTCGCATGGCACGTGTGGCCAGCGTTGGGATCCGCACCCGACGGCGAGAGGCTGGCGCAGATCCAGCAATCGCCGAACCACCGCGACGGGCGGTTCGCAAACGCCCTTCCCACCCTCGAGGACGGCGCCTCGTGGGAAACGGCGTGGCGCTACCTGACGGGTGGAAGTGATGTTCGGAAGCCGTCGTCGCCCGTTGAGGGCGTCATGGCCCGTAGCGTCGGCGACTTGGCGGAGCCGGCTGACCTTCGCGTGACGTGGCTCGGTCACTCGACGATGTTGGTCGACCTCGAGGGCGCCCGCTTCCTGGTAGACCCGGTGTGGAGCGAGCACGCAGCGCCGTCGCCGCTGCTGGGCGTCCGGCGGTTCTACGAGCCACCGCTCGCCCTCGATGACCTTCCCGTCCTCGACGCGGTCGTGATCTCGCACGATCACTACGACCACCTCGATATGCCGACCATCCAGGCGCTCGCAGCCCGCGTGTCGCGCTTCGTGGTCCCTCTCGGCGTGGGCTCGCACCTCGAGTCGTGGGGCGTCCCTCGCGAGGCCATCACGGAGCTCGACTGGTGGGACGGCCTCGAGGTCGGAGGCGTGCGGCTCGTGAGCACGCCGGCGCGGCACTTTTCGGGACGCTCGCTCACCGACCGAGACCAGACACTGTGGTCGGGCTGGGCCTTCGTCGGGGCCGAACGCCGCGTGTTCTACAGCGGCGACACCGCGCTCTCGCCCGACTTCCTCGAGGTCGGCGAGCGACTCGGTCCGTTCGACATGACGCTCATCGAGTCGGGCGCCTACGACGCCGCATGGGCAGACGTCCATCTCGGGCCGGAGCAGGCGGTGGCCGTCCACCGGATGGTGCGCGGCGGACTCATGGTGCCAGTCCACTGGGGCCTGTTCGACCTGGCGCTCCACGGGTGGACGGAGCCGGCGGAGCGCGTCCGGGCTGCGGCCGAGCGTGCGGGCGTCGAGGTCGCATTCCCCCGCCCCGGCGAGAGTGTCACCCTCGATTCAGCGTCCTCGAGGGCGTGGTGGCCGGACCTGCCGTGGGAGACGGCGGCCGAGGCTCCTGCGGTGTCGAGCGGGCTGCCCGATTCCGTGCTTGCGCTGATCCCGTAGCGACCTCGAGGTCTGTTTCGTCCTCAAGGTCGCGGCTCGTCCTCGAGGTCGGACATTTCCGCACCTCCGCACCTCCGCACCTCCGCACCTCCCGCTACGCCGTCGCCTTTCGCTCCTCGATGATCGGCGGCGCGCCGTCCGTGATGGTCGCGGCCGTGATGCGGCAGACGGTGCCAGCGTGCGTGTCGGGCGCCTCGAACATGAGCGTCAGCATGGCGTCCTCGAGGACGGACCGAAGTCCGCGGGCGCCCGTGTGCAGCTCCGTCGCTCGGTCGACGACGGCCTCGAGGGCGCCGTCATCGAGGACGAGGTCGATGCCGTCCATTGCGAACAGCTTTTGGTACTGCCGGACGAGCGCGTTCTTGGGCTCGGTCAGGATGCGGCGCAGGTCTGCCGGCGTCAGGGCGTCGAGCGACGTGAGAACCGGGAGGCGGCCGATGAGCTCCGGGATGAGACCGTAGCGCAGCAGGTCGTCCGGCTCGGCATGGCGGAAGACGGTCGGGTCCTTGGGATCCATCGCGGTCGCGTCGCCACTGTGAAAGCCGATCTGGCCGCTCGACATCCGGCGTGCGATCTGCGGCGCGAGACCATCGAAGGCGCCGCCGCAGATGAACAGCACGTTCCGCGTGTCGAACTGGACGAGGGACTGCTCCGGATGCTTGCGACCACCCTTCGGAGGGACGCCGGCAACGGTGCCCTCGAGCATCTTCAGGAGCGCTTGCTGGACGCCCTCGCCACTCACGTCGCGCGTGATGGAGGCGTTGTCTCCCTTGCGTGAGAGCTTGTCCACCTCGTCGACGTAGATGATGCCGCGCTGGGCTTGCTCGACATCGTAGTCGGCGGCCTGGAGCAGGTTCGATAGGATGGACTCGACGTCCTCACCGACGTAGCCCGCCTCTGTGAGTGCGGTCGCATCGGCAATCGAGAACGGGACATCGAGGATGCGCGCCAGCGTCCGTGCCAGCAGCGTCTTCCCCGTACCGCTCGGCCCGAGCAGCAGGATGTTCGACTTCTCGAGCTCGACGTCATCGAAGGCGTGGAGATAGTCCTCTGCGTCGATGCGCTTGTAGTGGTTGTAGACCGCGACTGAGAGCGCCCGCTTGGCGCCGTCCTGCCCGATGACGTGCTGGTCGAGGGACTCCTTGATCTCTCGCGGCGTCATCCGCTGAGGATGGCCGTTGGATCGCCGCGCTACGGTGCCGCCCGCTGGGGGCACATAGGCCTGGAGGTCGCCACGGACAATGCCCGAGGCGTCGTGGATACAGCGGTCGCAGATGTAGACGTCCGGCCCGGCCACCATCGAGGTGACCTCATGGGCAGTACGGCTGCAAAACGAGCAGCGGATGACGTCGTCGCCGCCGGTGGGCATGAGAGCGTGTGCAGGGTGCTACCAATCTAGAGCAACGTCCGTGCCCCGTCGGGCGCCCCGTCCGACCTCGAGGCCGGAGGCTTTACATCGGCGTCGGTGGTTGCCATCAGGCCTTTCGCCTCAGCCATGAACGAGGCGTCTTCGGCGGGATGAATGGCGAGATCCCAGCCCGGGAAGCGTCGGCCCTCGACGGCCCCACGGTGCCGAATCTCGAACTCGCCGTGCCGCGGGTCGCCCAAGATCCGACCGATGCACGCCTCCATTTGTAACGGAGGACCCTCGATCCACTGCGCGAACCGGGCGATCCGGTCGCCGTCCTCGAGGACGATCAACTTGCCGGTGATCTCGTTGCGCACGTTCCACGAGCGAGCGGCGAGGAGAAGGTCGCTCAGGTCCCGGTCCGAGAAGGCGACGGTGGGCGTGGAGAGATAGGCGAGGGCGACGAGAGGAGGAGGCTCGACGCCCATGACGCCGACGATGTCGAGGGAGTCAGACATGGGCAGGGGAGATGTGGCCGAAGTCTACGGCGCGAGCCTAACGCCTGGCCGTTCCGTCGGGCTCCCGCCACCCCGGCCTGCGACTCGGCGGAGGCCTTGGAGCGGTCGTCCTCGAGGCCGGGCCGCGACGCGGCCGGTGCGCAGTGCGCGGCTCCTACCTTTGTGCAACCTTCGGCCCTGTATCCACCAGCCTCGTCCTCGATGCGTCACGCTTTCTCCTCCCTGACCGCCGCGCTTCTACTGGTCCTCGCGGCCTCAGCCTCCGCGCAGCACTTTCCCACCGACGACCCTGTGATCCGCGAGATGTGGACCGAAGGGATGGAGCAGTCGCAGACAGAGCCCCTCGCCCACATGCTGGTCGACGTGATTGGCCCGCGGCTGGCCGGGTCACCGGGGCTGGAGCAGGCGCAGGACTGGCTGCTCGAGACGTACGAAGGGTGGGGCGTCACCGCGCGCCGAGAGGAGTACGGAACGTGGAACCGGTGGCAGCCGGGTGCCCTGCACGTCGAGATGGTGGGGCCGCGCGTGCAGCCGCTGGTCGCGGAGCTTCTGGCCTGGAGCCCTGCAACCGACGGTCCCGTCGAGGGCGCCGTCGTGGCTCCACCCGCCGACCTGACGGCTGCGACGGCCGACGCGTGGCTTGCCACGCTCGAGGGCGCGTTTGTGCTCATGGACGCGCCGGAGCCGATGTGCCGTGCCGCGCAGGAGCTCACGGCCAACGCCCGCCCCGAGACGGTCCTGCGGCTCGACTCCCTGCGGTCGGCCTCGAGGGCGGACTGGCGGAACCGGCTCTCGGCTCTTGGCTCGCCTCGTGACCTGACGAGCGTCCTCGAGGACGCGGGCATCGCTGGGACGCTGTCGTCGCGCTGGTCGGGCGGCTGGGGCGCGAACAAGGTGTTCAGCACCGACAACCAGCGGGCCGTCGGCCTCGACGTGTCGTGCGAGGACTACGGTCTGTTAGCGCGCCTGGCGGAGTCGGGTCACACGCCCCGCGTTCGCGTCAACGCCGAGGCGGAGCACATGGGCGTGGTGCCTCAGTTCAACGTGATCGCCGAGATGCGGGGCACGGAACTCCCGGACGAGTACGTGCTGCTGAGCGCCCACCTCGACTCGTGGCACGCCGCCACGGGCGCGACGGACAACGGGACGGGCACGATTGTGATGCTGGAGGCGATGCGGATCCTGCGGGAGACCTATCCGAATCCGCGCCGCACAATCCTCGTGGGCCATTGGGGCGCCGAGGAGATGGGGCTGATCGGGTCAGGGGCCTTCCGCGAGGACCACCCGGAGGTCGTCGAGGGATTGCAGGTCGGGTTCAACCAGGACAACGGGACGTGGCGCTTCGAGCGGATCGAGGGGCAAGGCTTCCTCGACACCGCCGAACACCTTCCGATGTGGATGGCTGCCGTCCCAACCGAGATTCAGGCCCAGGTTACTGTCGAGGTGCCGGGCGAGCAGAACAACCGCGGCAGCGACCACACCTCGTTCGTGTGTGCCGAGGCTCCGGTCCTGCGCCTGCAGTCGCCGTACGACGAGTACCGGCAGTACACGTGGCACACCAACCTGGACACCTACGACAAGATCGTGTTCGATGACCTGAAGCAGAACGCGACGCTGGCGGCGATGCTGGTGTACCGCGCGTCGGAGGACCCGGAGCGGATGTCGCGCGAGACGGCCAACCTGCCGATTAACCCGCGCACCGGCGAGCCTCGCGAGTTTGGCCCGTGCCGTGCCCCCGCCCGCGCGCCGAGCAACTGAGAGTGCCGTCCTCGAGGTCAATGTGGCCTCGAGGGCGGACATCCCTCAACTACGGTCTGTCCATACCGAAGCTGTTCTACATCTCTCGTGCAAGGCGGGCTCTGACGTAGAGAGACCACACACTCGACCTCGAGGACGGCCACACGAGCATCGTTGGTTTCGGCCTCTGGCTACGGGCCAACACCTTGAATCCAATCTTCGGCCGCTACCTCGATCCGGCAGCGTTCGAAGCGTTCGTCCTCGAGGACAGTGAGCTCTCCTGGAGAGACGTGGAAATGGGCGTTCATCCCTCGTCGCTTCGTGCCGGGAACGTCGTACGCGAACTGGCCGGCGTCTAACGCGCTTTATAGTGCCCGGAGGGGGAATCGAACCCCCAAGACCCGAAGGCCGGCAGATTTTGAGTCTGCTGCGTCTACCAATTCCGCCATCCGGGCGCGGAGACCGAAGCTAGCCCCGTCGACCTCGACGCGTCCACCACCTGCGCCGTCTGGGATGCGTCTTGACAGAGCGCTGGTTCGTCCTCGAGGTCGTGCGTGCTTCGCCCTCGAGGTGGCGACGGTACAGTCCCGGCTCGCCCTCGAGGCCAGGACGCTCGCTTCCTTGAGGCCGGCTTGGCACTGATGTTGGGTAATACAGGGATACCCGCCCTCGAGGCCGCATCTGCTGGATAGCAGGCTGTGACGGAATCGGATCGCGACGCGGGCTCCCTCTGAAATGTCTCACGTCTCACTCTCAAAGACTCACACTCGGCACCGCCTGCGCATCTTGCGCGTAGGGCGCGACCCGGGCTCGTGGCCCGGCGCCCCTTCCTCCCACCCGCCGACCGCTCCCATGAGCCTCGCCGCTCGCGCCGTCTATCCCACCCAGCCGACGCCCCTCCGCTCCCACCTCGACGGTCTCCTCGACCAGGCCCCCACTCGCGACGCCGACGACGGCGTCCTGGTGGGCCTCATCGTGCCGGACTCCAACCGAGCCTCCGGCGGAGCCGCTGCCGCCCGCGCCTACTCGCTCCTTCGCGGCCTCGAGGTCGACACGGCCATCGTGATCTCGCCGAGCCACAACGGCAACTTCGGGCGCCTGTCGATCTGCCAGACCGACGCCTACCACACGCCGCTCGGTGAGATCACCGTCAACGACCACCTGCGCAACGAACTCTGCGACGAGGACGACGACATCTACGTCGACGACACGGGCCACTATCACACCGAGGGCGCCGACGTCCAACTTCCGTTCCTGCTCCGTGCCCTCGAGGGCGACTTCGACATCGTCCCGATTGTGATGGGCGAGGAGAGCCCGGCGTTCTGCCGGGAGCTCGGCGCCGCCGTCGGCGAAGTGATGCACGGCCGCCGCTCCGTGGTCGTGGGCTCATGCGACATCCTCGAGGCCGACGCGGACAACCTGGAGAAGCTCCAGACCGCTGTCGAGGCATTCGACGAGAGCACGCTCATGTACCTGCTGGGCAGTGAGACCGTGCGAGTGGAGGGCATGGGCTCTCTCATCACGACGCTCATCGCGGCACAGCGCCGCGGTGCAAAGCGCGCCGAGGTCCTCGTCCTCGAGGGCGCCACCGAGGACGCGCCCGGCGTCCTCTCCGTCGCGTTGTGGCGCTGACCGAATGACCTCCCATGCCTCGCCGTTTCAGAGCCCCCGTCCAGCCGTCGCCCTCATCGGGGCGGGGGCGATGGCGCGGGTGCTCGGGCTGAGGCTGTCGGAGGCGGGCTATCCCATCTCGGCCGTCGTGAGCCGAACTCGAGGCTCCGCCGAATCGCTCGCCCGCTTGCTCGGAGCGCCGGTCGCCTCGGACCAGCTGCGCGACCTGGGGACAGCCCCGATGGTGATCCTGGCCGTCCCCGACGATCAGATCGCGGATCTCGCAGAGACCCTCGTTGAGGCCCCCCGCACGTGGCGAGGCACCGTCGTGCTCCACACGTCGGGCGCCGTGCCCGCCTCGGCCCTGAGCCCTCTGGCGGCGCTGGGCGCCACAACGCTGGCCTTCCACCCCATCCAGACGCTGCCTCGCGGCGCCGACTCGTCCGCCCTCGATGGCGTGACCGTTGGCCTCGAGGGCGAAGAGGCGGGTCGGTTTGCGGGCGTTGAGCTCGCGGTTCATCTGGGGCTCCGCTACGTCTCTCTCTCGGCCGAACAGAAGTCGCGCTACCACCTCGCCTCGGCGATGGCCTCGAACCTGCTGGTCACGCTGATGGGCATGGTCCACGAGGTGACGAGCTCCATCGGCCTCGACCGCGAGGAGACGATGCGGATGCTGCGGCCTCTCCTCGAGAGCACCATCGAGAACCTGTCCTCGAGTTCGCCGGAGGACGCGCTAACGGGTCCGGTGGCTCGGGGCGACCTGGGGACGCTGAAGGCGCACGGCCTCGCGCTTCGGCAGCACCTCCCGCACCTGGTCCCAGCCTATGCGGCGCTGTCCGTCGAGACGGTTCGGTTGGCCGTCCGCGCGAACAAGCTGTCGCCGGAGCGCGCCAAGGACGTGCTGAGCCTGATGGAGAAGATGGTGACTCTGCCCCTGCCCGCTGCTACGACGCCGGTCGGCCTCGAGGTCGCGGGCGACGGCGCGGGGTGAGGGCACGGGGAGAAGCGGCGAGGGGCATGTGGAGCTAACACTTGCACCCTCAAAGCTGAGATCCGTCCTCGAGGCTGCGGCAGGGGAGGGCCGTCTCGGGCGAATCCCCCGTACCTCTTCCCACATGCCCCCTGCCCTCTGAAGCCCCCTGTGCAAATCCTGCGCGAAGGGACGGCGGAGGACCTGAGACGGAACGGCTCGCTGTTTGTGGATACGGCCCGACTCTATATCCTCTGGCCTCGGAAGACCCGTTATTGAGGACTTGCGACCTCGTGTCTATGACCTTGACTGCTTCTATCCCGTCCGTTCTGACCGCCGACTCCGTCCGCGCGCTTGCCGAGCGCAGCGTCGCTCGTGACTCGTCGTCGGCTTTCCAGGCGCTCCTGGCGGCATCGGCGCAGGCGGTCCGCACGGCCCGCCAGACCGTCCTCGAGGCCGAGGGCGCGGCGCTGAGCCTGCGCCAGCGCGAGACGGTCACGGCCGTCGCTGCCGACCTCGAGGTCGTCGCCGAGGCGCTGTGCGCCGGGATCTCCGCCGAGGCTCGTTGCCTTGACCGCCGCCGCCCGGCTGACCGCGTCCGCGCGCTGCGCCCGTCGCCGGGCTGGCTCCCGCGCCTTCGCGAGCGAGCCGCCGAGCGTGCCCAAGGCGGTGCGCCCACTCCCACCTGGCTTGCCGCCGCCGCCGCGGCCGTCGAAGCCCTGGGACAGAGCGCCGAGCACATCACGATGCTAGCGGCCGGCCAGCCCTCGAAGTCGTCCGCACGAGCCCTGGGCGGCTTGGTGGCCGAGCGTCTCCGAGAGGGACGCGACCTGCTGCTCGCGGACGTCGCCCGGTTGGTCGACTAGACCCGCTTGAGGCTATCGGGGAGCGTCCACTTGGCGCCCTCGAGGCCGTGGCCCGATGGAGCGGGGCAGGGGCGAACCTGTCGATGGCCGCGCGTCTGGCGGCGCCTTGAAATCGCAGGCCGGGAAAGCAGGGCACAGGAAGTGGTCCCGAGCGTCCTCAATGGATGGTGCAAGGTCCGCCCTCGAGGACGCGAGCGAGGCGACGACCTCGAGGATGCCGCTTTCGTTGAACACCGACGTCCGTGTCTGGCGGACCGCCTCGAAGACCTCGAGGCCGAGCGCTATGTCATCGTTGTCGCCATCGAGGGCGGCCGGCTCGAACGGCGAGCGGTCGGGGCCGTCGTAGAGATTCCACAACAGCGACCCGATGGCCGCGTAGTCCGGGTGCGACCGTCCGTAGACGATGCCCTCGTAGCGCCGGCCCGCCGCCGTGAGATGCGAGAACGCCGCGCGCTCCGTGTTCGAGGCCTCGAGGTGCTCGTCGCCGTACGCCGCCGCCACCCACGAGCGCATGGCGAACGAGAAGAAGATGGCCCAGCCCTCGCGCAGGTTGCGGTTCCGGAGCGCATAGCGAAGTGGGCTCGCGCCCCACATCCGAAACGTCACGTAGTGACCGTACTCGTGGCCTACCAGCGTCGGGCTGATACCGCGCGCCGCGTTGAGCTCGATCTCGGTGCCGCCCAGCACGTCCGGGTCGATGGGCTGGAAGATGAATCCCCCCTTGCGGCTGACCTCGACACGAACCTGTGGCACCTCGAATGGCGGATCGCCGCCGTAGCGCGCCGACACGAACTCGCGAGACAGCGTCGAGTAGCGCACCGTGACGCCAATCTCGGGCCGAATCCCGACCTCGAGGCCGCGACGGCGAACCGATCCCGCGGCCGGAACAGGCAGGCGGACGGCGTCGGCCATCATCAGCCATGCGTCGTCTTGCCGAGCGTCCTCGAGGCCGCGCAGACGGATGGCGCCACGCGGGACCGGCACGATGCGGACCGCGTCGGTGGCGGTCTCCGGGACGACGGCCAGCGAGTCGTAGCGTCCCAATCGGCTCGAGGCCAGCGTGAAGCGGAACCGGCCTTGCTCGTCGAGGACGTCGGTATGGCGGTGTCGGCGCTCCGGCCCGGGCAGTCGTTCCCAGGTGCCGTCGGGGCGGCGCAGCACCAGATGCACGCGCAGGCCGTAGACGCCGACCATCGAGCCGTCGGCCACCGTCACAAACCGGCCCTCGAGGTCGATGACTCGCGCCTCGGTGTCGGGCGCCGGCCTCGAGGACGAGCAGCCGGCGAGGGCGAGCAGGAGGAGGGCGGCGAGGCGCACAGTGCGTTGCGAGAAGACGCGGCAGAACCGCCCGGACGCCCGATCATGGGGCCGGGTTCGGTGAACCCCGACGCGGAACGGTTCGTGTGCGCGGCCTACCTCATCGCGCCTCTTGCTTCGACGCCCCCCCATCCGACGGTCCCCGCGAGAGCGCCGGGTTCGTCGCGCTCTTGCGGAGCAACGCCGACGTGCGACGGCTGTGGGGGGGAACCATCGTGTCGTTGTTCGGCGACTGGTTCAACACCCTCGCGCTGTACCGCTTGGCGCTTGACCTGACAGGATCGGAGGCAGCACTCGGTGGCGTCTTCCTGACCAAGATGCTGCCGCTTGCGTTGGCCTCACCGATTGCTGGTGTCCTGGCCGACCGATTGGACCGGCGCCACTTGATGATCGGCGCTGATTTGGTGCGTGCTGGTATCGTGCTGTGCTTCCTGCTCATCCGAGAGCCGGACCAGTTATGGCTTCTGTATACGCTCGGCGCCGCTCAGATCGCTGTCAGTGCCGCGTTTACACCGGCGAAGAACGCGGTCTTGCCGCTTATCACGAAGCCTGGCGAACTGCTGACGGCCAACGCTCTGCTCGCTGCGACGTGGTCCACGATGCTGGCCGTGGGTGCCGCCGCGGGCGGCCCAGCCGTGGACCTGTTCGGCACCGACGTCGTGTTCGTCCTCGACGCCGCGACGTACTTGGTAAGCGCCGTGTTCATCGCCCGGATCCGCGTGCCGAAGACCGTCCTCGAGGACGAGCCGGGACCTCGGCAGAGCGTCCTGCGAGTGGCGGGGAGCAAGGTCATCGAGGGCTGGCGCTACGTGCTGGCGCGGCCTGCGGTGCGCCGGATCACGTTCGCCAAGGCGACGTGGGGCATCGGCGGCGGTGGGCTCGTGTTCGCGCTCGCCCTCCTGGGCAACGACCTCTTCCCAACGGCCGGGACGACGGGCATCGGCATCCTGTTCGCTGCTCGAGGACTCGGCACCGGCATCGGCCCCATTGTGGCGCGGTCGCTCTTTACCGACGAGCGGCGCTGGCCTGTCGTGCTCGGCGCGTGCGTGATCGCCAGTGGCCTCGGCTACCTCGCTATTACAGTCGTGTCGGATTACCGATGGGTCGTCGCGGCCTGTGTCGTCTTCGCCCACGCGGCGAGCGGTGCCAACTGGGTGCTCTCCACGACGCTTCTGCAGGAGCGCTCCCGCGACGCCTTCCGAGGCCGCGTGATCGCGACGGACTGGCTGCTGGTGACGCTCATCCAGAGCGTGTCCATCTTCGTGGCGAGCCTGCTCCTCGAGGCCGGTGTCAGCCTGCTGACGGTCATCGCTGGGCTGGGCGTCCTCGAGGTCGCGGCGGGACTGGCGTGGATCGCGACGGTGGTCCCGGCGGAGCGTCGGTGGCGAGAGGAGGCGGAGTCGCACCCTGCGTGAGTCAAGACCCGCCCCCGTGCGCCGATACCTCTGCGGTGACTGACACCGACACCCTCGACTCCCGCGTCCAAGCTGCCGAGTCTGCGCTCCGCAACGGAGCCCTGTCCCGCCCCAACGCGCTCGCGCTCCTCGAGGGCGGCCTCGACCGGCTCGCCGACGCCCTCGAGGCCGAGACCGGTGTCGCGCTCGTGGGCGAAGGACTGGGTAACGCCTTCGTGCGCTGCGCCTCGTGGCCTCCCTCGGATCCGTGCGCGCTCCTCGAGGCCGACGCCCGAGTCGTCCCAGCGCTTCGGTCGTTGGTGCCGAGCGTCCTCGAGGACGGGCCGCTGCCGGCCGGAGTCGGGCGGGCGCACGTGTTGGTGGTGCCGCTCAATGGCTCAGTGCCGGGGGCGTTCGTGCTGGGGCGCTCGAGGCCGTGGAGCGATACCGAGCGCGCCGCTGCCGGACGTCTGGGGGTTCTGTTCGGGATCCTCTGGGCGTGGTCCGAGGCCGAGTCCCGGTTTCAGCGGACCGTCGACGACCTCGACGACGCCCTATTTACGTTCGGCCACGACGAGGACGGCCGCCGGACGTACGCCTTCGTCACGCCACAGGTCGAGGCGCTGACGGGTCTCGACCCTGACGGGATTTTGGCCGGCGACCTCGACTGGGCCAATCTGGTGGCCGATGAAGACGCTGTCGCCTTCCGGGCACACGACGCTCGGCTCCGTGCGGGCGAGCCGTCTCGCATCGAGGTCCGTGCCTGGATCGACGGCGAGATCGTGTGGCTGTCCGAGCGCGCCACGCCGAGCGTCGACGCCGCGGGCCGGCCGGTCGCCGGCGGCCTGCTCTCCGACGTCACGGTACAGAAAGAGGCTGAGGCGCAACTGGACCGCGCTCGACGCTTGGCCGAACGCGCGGCGCAGACCCGGATGGCCTTCCTGCGCATGATGAGCCACGAGCTCCGGACGCCTCTCGGCGCCATCCGCGGCTTTGCCGACATCCTGGTCGAGGAGACCTCCGCCCTCGAGGACGCGCCACCCGAGATCGCGGAGTTCGCGGGCACCATTCGCGACGCCACCGCGCGCGCCCTGCGGCTCGTCACCGACCTGCTGGACCTGTCGCGTCTGGAGACCGGAGCCCTCGACCTGGCCAAGCAGTCCGTCGATATCGGCGCCCTCGCCTCGTCCGTTGCCGCCCGCTACTCCGACACGGCGACGGCCGTCCTCGAGGTCGCGATCCCCGCGGTCCCGGTTTACGTCGATGCCGACCCGGCGCGCGCCGAGCAGGTGATCGACCAACTCGTCTCCAACGCCGTCCAGTTCACGCCGTCCGGCCGCATCGAGGTCGCGCTGTCCGTCCTCGAGGGCAAGGGGGTGCGCCTGACGGTCACGGACACCGGCGTCGGGATCGCGAGCGACGCCCTCGAGGCCATCTTCGAGCCATTCGTGCAGGAGGACGCCCGCGTCAACCGCTCGTACAGTGGCACAGGCCTGGGGCTGGCCATCGCGTCACGGCTGGCCCGCCAGATGGGCGGCGTCCTTGAGGTCGAGAGCGTCAAGGGCGAGGGGTCGGTGTTCACGCTGTCGCTGCCCGTGTAGACGTCCTCGAGGACGAGTGGATCAGACTGTCACTCGCGTCTCGACTCGGACTTGAATCGAGACGCCGTTCCTGGTCGTTGCGATAGCTTCCGCGCATGAGCACACTTGAACGCGCGATCTCCATTGCCGCCGAGGCCCATGCAGGCCAGCAGGACAAAGGCGGTGCCCCCTACATCCTCCATCCGCTGCGCGTCATGCTTCGGCTCGACGGCGAGGCTGAACAGATGGCTGGCGTCCTCCACGATGTGGTCGAGGACTCCGACTGGACGCTCGACCAGCTTCGCACGGAGGGGTTCTCGCCGGAGGTGATTCGAGCCATCGAGCACCTGACGCGACGTGAGGAAGAGACGTACGAGCAGTTCGTCCAGCGTGCCGGCTCCGATGCGGTTGCGGCGCGCGTCAAGGTCGCCGATCTGCAAGAGAACATGGACCTCAGCCGCATCCCGGATCCTTCGGAACGGGATCGAGAGCGCCTACTGAAGTACGAGCGAGCCCTGGCAGCGCTCCGTCGTGGGCAGCACGTCGCGTAGCTCGTAGCGAGCAGCCTCTTTCAGGAGCCGCGCCTCAGGTTCTGGTCGGCATTCTCGGCGTTTCGCACGAACCCCTCGTGCTTGACGCGCTTGACCGGGCTCTTCCGAAACCGCTCGCGAAACGCCTCGAGGTCGATCTCCGCCCATTCTCTAGCGGGCGTGCCCTCGAGGCCGGGGCGAGGGAGAAAGCGCGAGTCCCGCGTCGCTTTCGAGAACTTGGTCCACGGGCACACGTCCTGGCAGATGTCGCAGCCGAAGGCCCACGCGCCGAACTCGGCCGCGATCTCCGGAAGGTCCGGCCCACGGTGCTCGATGGTCCAGTACGAGATGCAGCGCGTCGCGTCGATCTGGTACGGCGCGTCGAGGGCGCCGGTGGGGCAGGCGTCGAGGCAGCGCGTGCAGCTTCCGCAGTGATCGGCCCGGAACGGCTCGTCGGCCTCGAGGGCGACGTCTACGATGAGCTCGCCCAGGAAGATGAACGAGCCGTGGGTGGTGGTGAGCAGGTTGGTATTCTTGCCCTGCCAGCCGAGCCCCGCTCGCTGTGCCCACGCCTTGTCCAAGACGGGCGCCGAGTCCACGAACGCGCGCCCGCCCGCTCCGCCCGTACGTCGGTCGAGCCAGTCGAAGAGCTCGAACAGCTTCTCCTTGAGCACGTCGTGGTAGTCGTCGCCCCAGGCGTAGCGGCTGATCTTGGCCGCGTCCTCGAGGCCGCCACCGGGCGTCTTGCCGGGCTGGAAGTAGCTCAGGAAGACCGACACCACGCTCTGGGCGCCCGGTACCAGCTCGCGCGGGTCGACGCGCTTGTCGAAGTTGCGCTCCATCCAGGTCATCGCCCCGTCCGAGCCGCCGTGGCGTCCGCCCTCGAGCCACGCCTCGAGGCGCCGGGCCTCGAGGTCGAGCCGCTCCGCCTTCGCGATACCGACGCCGTCGAACCCGACGCGGCGAGCCTCGGCCTTGAGGTCGCGGGCGAGACGGGCGGGGTCGTAGCCGGGCACGGGGGAGCCGGCCTCGAGGCCGGAATGAGATAAGGAGGTGCGTCGGCTGGAAGGTCGCGTCTTCGAGGGCGGATCGCGACGGCACACACGGGGAGGCTCGTCCGGTACAGAAGAGAAGAGGTCGGGTTCGCGCCGACCTCGAGGACGGGTTGTCCCCTATGAGATATATCTGCTTCGAAGCTGTCAAGCAGGACACATCTGTAGGTCTCCTCTTCCGTACAAAGTGCGTCCGCCCTCGAGGCCACGCGAACCGCCGCCAGCAAGGGCGGGTTGATGCAGCCCCTCTCCCCATCCCACCATGACCGTTCTCCTCACCGGCGCCACCGGCTACGTCGGCTCCTACGTCCTCGACGCGCTGCTCGAGCGCGGCCATTCTGTTCGGGCGCTCGCCCGAGACCGAGCCGACCAACTCGCCATCCGTGACGGCGTCGAGGTCGCGCGCGGAGACGTGACCCGGCCGGAGACGCTGACAGACGCATTCCATGCCGTTGACGCCGTGGTCCACTTGGTGGGCATCATCGACGAGTCCCCCTCGAAGGGCGTCACGTTCGAGCGCATCCACGTCGACGGAACGGTCAACGTCCTCGAGGCCGCGCGCGCGGCCGGCATCACGCGCTTCGTCCACATGAGTGCCAACGGGGCCCGAGCGGACGGCGTGAGCGAGTACCAGACGACGAAGTGGCGCGCCGAGCAGGCCGTCTGGGCCTCCGGCTTTACGCACAAGGTCGTGTTCCGGCCCTCGACGCTGTTTGGGGATCCGGGCCCCAATCACCCCGAGTTCGCCAAGCGGCTGTGGGAGACGCTCGTCAAGCCGTTCCCCATTCTTCCCGTGTTCGGCGACGGCAGCTATGAGCTTCAGCCCGTCCACGTCAAGGCGTGCGCGGACGCCATGGCAGAGGCCGTCACTCGGGACGCCTCGAACGGGACGGCCTACTGCGTCGCCGGCCACGAGCGGATTCCGTACCGCGAGGCCTTGCGCCGGATTGCGCGCGGCGGTGGCATCCGCCCCAAGCCGACCGCGAGCGTCCCTGTGGCCCTCGCACGGATCGGCGTCAACACGCTGGGCAAGGCGGGCATGCTGCCGATCTCCCCGGCCCAGTTCGAGATGTTGGTCGAGGGCAACACCTGCGACCCGGCCGCCTTCTTCGACGACTTCGAGGTCGAGTCGCCAGACTTCGACGCACCGGCGCTGAACTACCTCCAGACGTACTGATTCCGGCCTCGAGGGCGGAGGGAATGCGTGCGGAGGTGTTCGCCCTCGAGGGCGCCTGCTCGCGTCTGACCTCGAGGTCGGCCGTAGCCTCGAGGTCGGTCCTCTCTCAGGTTCGAGTCGTCCTCGAGGTCGTGGTCGACGCGCCTCTGCACCTCTTCTCACAGTCCGTCCTCGAGGCCGGTTGCTACCTTCCGGCTCCCCCTGACGCCGATGCAGACCGACCTCGACCTCTCCGCCGCCGACGGCCCCCGCAAGCTCTACGTCGCCGTGGCCGGCAACATCGGCGCGGGCAAAAGCACGCTCACCCAAATCCTGGCCGACGCCTTCGGGTGGGCGCCGTTCTTCGAGTCCGTCGATGACAATCCGTACCTCGCGGACTTCTACGACGACATGCAGCGGTGGAGCTTCAACTTGCAGGTGTTCTTCCTGTCGAGCCGCTTCAAGCACCAGAAGGACATCGAATCCACGGCGGGGTCTGTGGTTCAGGACCGGAGCATCTACGAGGACGTCGAGATCTTCGCCCGCAACCTCCACTCGATGGGGCTGATGGACGAGCGCGACCACGAGAACTACGTCGAGCTGTTCTCGATCATGGTCGGCTACCTCCGCCCGCCGGATCTGCTGGTCTACCTCCGCGCCAGCGTGCCGACGCTGGTGAGCCACATCCAGAGCCGAGGCCGCGAGTTCGAGACCTCGATCCGCCTCGACTACCTCGAGCGACTCAACGAGCTCTACGAGGATTGGATTGACCGGTACCCGTATCCCAAGATGGTGATCGAGACCGATAACCTCGATTTCGTGAACGAGGACGAGGATCGCTACGAGATCCTGAGCCGGATCGAGAGCCGTCTGTTTGGTCTTTTCCCCGTCGGCGCGTGAGGCGCCTGCGGCGCAGGGAATGGGGCGAGGAGCGAGCTTCGCCGAATGCGTGGGGAGGTGTGGAAGGGAAGAGGTGCGAAGGCGTTCGTCCTCGAGGGCGCCTGCTCGCGGTCGGCCTCGAAGTCGGCCGTGGCCTCGATGTCGGGCCGGGCGACCCGTCGGGTCGCCCCTACGGTGATGCCGAGGGTGGCTCGGCCTCGAGGGCGCTCGCAAGGTCCCCTCTCCCCGGGGGAGAGGGACAGGGTGAGGGGGCGCGTTGCTTGTCCGGCCTCGAGGGCGAACACAAACGCAGCCGACTCGGCCTCGAGGTCGCCAGATGTGTCGCGGTATGGTGCGTCCTGCTCGCATGTCCCGCCGTCGCCCAAGTGACGGACTCGTCCTCGACGCCCTCGAGGCCGGACAGCCTCGAGGTCGCGCGGGACACCGCCGCCGTGTTGGCGACGCCCGTCGATGTTCGTCCTGCGCTCATGCCGTTTGGGCCGGCTCCTGGGCGCCGCGTGACGGCCGTCCCCGCCGTGACGGCCGTCCTCGACGTGCAGGAGCTTCTTGAGGGCGACGGTCCCGCACGCATGTCTGGGCGAGCGCCCGCCGCATTCGTCTACGCCCTCGGCGCCCCCGGACGCATTGGCGGCGTGTCGCTCGACGGCCTCGACCCGGCGGCTCCCGCCCTCGTCCTCGACGGGCGGTCCATCGAGGACGTGATCACCGGCGCGCCGAGGTATGACCTGCTGCCACTCGGCGTCGTCGGCCCGCTCCGGGTCAGTGATGGCGCCTTTGGCCGGGCGACGGCCGTGCACGCGTCCTCGAGGTCGTTCGCGGTCGGTGTGCCCGTGACCGAGCTTCGCTACCTCGGCGGTGGGCTCGGCACGCGGCACGCGTCGGGGACGCACGCTCAAACGCGCCGCGCGCCGAAGTTTTTCAGCCGGGCCGAGTCGGCGCGGATCACGCTGACGGGACACGCGGCGAACCGAGCGTCCGACGGGCTGTTTGCGGGCGCTCAGCTCCGCCACACCGACGCCTTCGCCCGAGCGCTGTTGGCGCGGCCGGGTCTCGTCCTCGAGGCCGGCGTCTCGTACGTGGACCGCCTCGAGGGCGCGCGGACCGGCGTCGTCGCAGCAACGGGCCAGCCGGCGACGGCGCTGTTCGACCTGCCGACGGTCAACATCCGCCAGCCGAGCGCGACGCGGCGGACGTTGCGCACCGAGGCGTGGACGAGAGCCCGCATTCCCATCGTTTCGACCCCGACCGAGCTCGGCGTGTCGTTCGCCGCTCAGCGACGGATCTACGCGCCGGGAAGCCGAGACACGATGCGCGTACACGGACGCCGCGTGGCGGCGTTCCTCGAGCAGCCCCTCGAGGCCGGCCCCCATGCGCTCCGCTTGCGTCTCGACGCCGCCTACGAGCCTCCGTTGGGCCCCGACACCGGCGTCCTCCTCGCCGACGACCGACTCGGCATCCACGCGGTCGTGTCCGACTCGCTCCGGGTCGGCGCCCTCGAGGTCGCGGCGCAGGCCGGAGCCCACACTGTCGGTGGTGAGGCGTGGCCGTCAGGCGCCGTGCGGGTTCGCAGAGGCGCCTTCGGGGGCGGCGTTCGCGTCGGCGGGCGAGCGCGGTCGAGGCTGGACGTGGTCGGCCTCGAGGGCGCCGTCGTGCCGGGAGGGCCGGGCACCGAGCGGTCGGTCGCGGCCGACGTGGGCCTCGAGGTCGCTCCTGGCTCGTGGCGCGTGTCGGTGCGGGCATTCGGCGAGTCC
This sequence comes from Rubricoccaceae bacterium, assembly GCA_963832985.1. Taxonomy (GTDB): domain Bacteria; phylum Bacteroidota; class Rhodothermia; order Rhodothermales; family Rubricoccaceae; genus Rubrivirga. The sequence goes on along the minus strand of CAWHWG010000006.1, from coordinate 129,072 downwards.
ACGCAGTACCGCCACGATCTCGTCGCTCAGGGCGATTCCCTCGTCGCGGTTGCGATCTCAGACGGGACGACGCAGCAGGGAGGCGTAGGCCTCGAGGTCGGCTGGCGCGAGCAGACGAGGCGCGGACTGTACGTGCGCATCGGGGGCACCGCGCGATCCGTCCTCGGGGCGGCATCGGACTTCGAGCAACGACTGGACGACGCCCTGCCTCGAGCGTGGGGACGTGCTCGCGTCGGAGTTCGGGCGGAGGACGTCGGCGACGGTGTTCTCGACCTCGACCTGGCCGTCGTGGCGGAGGGCTGGACGTCGTTTCGGAGCCGCCGCGTGGAGCCCGTGACGGGCGCGCTCGTGCTGCCCGATCCAGCGAGCGCTCTCGGCATCGAGATCCCCGGCCGAGCCATCCTCGGCCTCGAGGCCACGGCCACGTTCAGCGCACGCGCGTCCCTGTTTCTGCGCTACGACAACTCGCTCGCCGGCCGCGTCTACAACGGCGCGCTCGTGACGCAGGGCGAGCCGCTGTCTCCACCGACGCTCCGGTTTGGCGTGTTCTGGGCACTGCTCAACTGAGTCGTCCTCGAGGATGGTGTTGAATCCTTCTCCGTCCGAAGACCGGAAAACGTCTTCTCCTGACGCGACACGCCCTCGAGGTCAGGACCATTGACGGTCAACCTCGAGGGCGCGGCCTCTACGTCGAGAGGTGTCCTCAGCTGTTGATGTCGTCCACGATGGCCCAGCCGTACTCGAGGAGCGGACGCAGTGCCTCGGCAGTCTCGAGGACGGTGTCGGTAAAGTTCGGCGTCTCGACAGCCTCATCGGGCAGACTCTCGCGGAACGCGACGATGCCGCCCTTCCACTGCAGGTAGTCGGCGGCGGGACTGTCGCGGTGGTCGTTGAACCCGCGCGGCATCCGCGTCAGCTTGCTGCCCTGCGTCTCGACCTCGAGGCCGGCGCTCTCGAGGTCGGCGATGACTTGGAGGAAGGTGTCGGGGTCGGCGACCATCTTCTCGCGCCAGTGGCGGAGGAAGTCTTTGTCCGGGCGCCAGAAGCCGCCGCCGATGCGCGTCTTGCCGGGCTCTACGTGAACGTAGAGTGCCCCGGGGCTTGCCTTGCTGTCGCCGCGGTGAAGCGTGAGAGCGATGTGTGTCTTGTACGGCGCCTTGTTCTTCGAGAACCGTGTGTCCCGGTAGATGCGGAAGACCGCCCGCTTTGGAGGGCTAGACAGCGGAATGCCTCGGGCGGGGAGCTGCCGGCTGAGATCGGCAGCCAGCATCCGCATCGGCTCGAGGATTTGCTCGTCGTAGACGTCCTTGCGTGGCTTGAACCATTCCCGGTCGTTGTTCTTCCGCAACTCGCGGAGGAACGACATCGCCTCGTCGGTGAGGCCGGGGAAAGGCGCGAGGGCGACGTCGGGGGGAAGAGTGGATGCGTTCATAAAGGGCAAGCGTTGGTCTGTCGATTGACACTCAAGACGGATCTGACCCGTCAAAGTGCCCGCCTCGAAAAGACTTGCGGCAGCGTGAGCCAATCCGGGCGGAGATGTCGGTCTAGTAGTCAAGCCTCCCGATCGCTCCCAGGCTTGTCGCCTGAGCCTTCGGCCTTTTTGACCATCAACCCGCATTCTGCTCAGCAAAGCGGGCCTTGCCTTCACCCACCGCCATGCTTCGTCTCCTCGTTCTCGCCGCCCTCGTGCTCTCCGTCGCCGCCTGTGACTCGTCAGAGCCCATGGAATTCGGTGTTCCTGATCCTTCGTTTCAGGTTCCAGCAATCCCCCAGTCCTTTTCCGATGGCACCGCAGGCCTCCAGTTCGCAGCTGTCCCTGACACGGACATTGAGCTCTCCTCTGTCGTGATTCGCAACCCACTCGGAGATCAGGTCACATTCAACGCCGGCAACACTCTCGTTCTCGCTGGCACCCGGATCCTGCTCCAAGAGCCAGGATTCATCTTCTTCCGGGTTAGTGGGACCTGGTCGTTCACGTTCACTGGTATCAATGAGAGCGGCGCAGGTGAGCGGTTCTCCGTCAGTACGACCGTTCCGGTGGCAGCGCGGGTACGCAACTAACGTGTGCCGGGCTGGCCGACCTCGATCCGAGCGATAGCGGTTGTACCGCGAGTATCTCAGGATCGTTGTGTCGGACTCAGCTTTTTCGGGCTCCACTCCCACGCGCGGTGGGTGGAGCCTATACACGTTGTTTGAGGACTCGGCAGATCCGAACAACGCGACGACTTCTCGCGCAACTGCCGCGGCCTCGAGGACGGCTCTCCTCGTGTACGAAGTGGAACGGCTGCGCCGCCGGCCTCGAGGTCGCCTACAGATCCACGCGCAAGCCGCCGCTGGCGCGGTATCCGCTCAGCGACGCGCCTCCCACGTTGTCCGCCAGGCCGAGCGTGTACGTGAACGAGCCTCGGAGCTGCACGCCCGGGCTCACCGTATAGGTTGGCGCGGCGCCGATGTCCAGCAGCACCTGCTGGTCCGCGAGGAACGAGGCCAGTTCGAGCGCGCCGTCGGTGCCCTCGATGGAGCCGTAATAGCGGGCTCCAGCTGAGAGTGCGACGTTCGTCGAGGGCGGGCCGATCTCAAGCCCCAGAGCCACGCGCGCCTGCGACGGGCGAATGTCCCCGACCACGCGATCCGACGCGCCGAGCGCTCCGTCCATGACGTGCCGGTACCGCGCGAGCAAGCTACCTCGCGCGTAGTACCCGCCGACAACCAACTGCATCGTGCCCGCTAGCTTGTCGCCCGGGCTGAACGTGACGCCGTCCACCTCGTCATCCCCGTATATGACGTACGAGCCCTCGAGGGAAAACGTGGACAGCGCGCCAAGCGCGGCGTCGACACCAGCCGAGAGCACGATCTCGTTGGCCGGCGTGTAGTCGATGGTCAACGAGTCCTCGAGGAACGGTGTGTAGGCTCCGCGTGCCGAGTACGCCGCCGCGACGCCGAACGCCATGCCAGGACCCGACGGGAACGCAATCGCGATGCCGGGTGAGATGACGGATCCCTGACCGAGCGACGGGACCGTGAAGGCGAAGTCGTCGTAGGCAATCCGCGTCGAGGTCGCGAACTGGTCGCGCGTCAGACTGGTTTGTCCGGTTGGGAGGTTGCCCACCACCGCAAGGTCCACGATGGCCGTTCCCAAGGTGCGCCGGAAGCCGAGGCTAAGCTGGGTGTCGGCCAAGCCTCCGAGCGACTCGAGGCCGTCCCCGCTGACGTCGGCGTAGGCCGTGCGCAGGGAAACATTCAAGCCGGAGTCCAGCGAGAGCCCCACCGCGATGGGAACGGCCACCTCACTCACCGACTCGGTGTCGCTGGTGGAATAGCTCTGACTGACCACTCCGGCCTCGACGGTAATGGCGGGAGAGAACTGAGCCCATGCCGGAGAGACCGACAGGGCAAGGACGAGGGCGGCACAGCGCCGGGCGGCAACGGTCATGCTAACGGAGGCGCGTGAGACGAGTGGTGGCGGTGCCGAGATCGGAGCGAAGACGCACGAGGTAGAGGCCGGCGGCCGTCGGTGCCCCCGAGTCATCGAGGCCGTCCCATTCGGCAACGTGCGAGCCGGCCTCGAGGTCGTCCTCGAGGACGCGGCGGACCAAGCGGCCGAGAACGTCGACGACGTCGACCTCGACGGGGCCGGCGGCAGAGACAGCGAAGGGAATCGAGACGCGCCCGACGGTCGGGTTGGGACGAGCAGTGCCGAAGGACGGCGCGAGCGACGACCCGCTCTCGGCGCCTCCCAGGCGAACGCGCAGCGTTCTCACGGCGACGCCCTCGAGGGCGGGGACCCGCACCTCGTCGCCGGTGGTGGCCAGGGCCACGCCTCGGTCGACGTCCTCGATGACGGTGCCGGGCCAGTCGCCGAAGGTGTCGAGGCGAATCGTCACGGCCGCGTCGGCCTCGAGGGCGAGCGTCCACACGTCGTCGTCGAAGCGACCCATCCAGTCCTGATCCTCGGCGACGACGCTCAGGCGGAAGCCGGGCTCGATAGCGGGCGGCTTGCGGAGGCTGACCGGCGCGTCGGCCTGCGTCGCTCCGCGGCCGAGGTAGACGGCGTCCTCGAGGTCGCCGGAGCGTGCTGTGAGGCTGAGCACGGAGGCGGAGGACCCAGCGCGCGCCCGCATCCGCTCGGCGAGAGGGCGGTTGTCGATCCGGGCGCCGTTCTCAGGGCGTACGCGGAACCGAAGCTCGGTCGGCGGTCCGTCGTTGTACACGAAGTAACCCTCCCATGGGGTCAGCGTCGCCTGGCCGCCGACGTAGACGCTGCGCTCGAAGGCGACCGGGTCCTCAACGGTCCCTGAGCGCTCCACACCGGACCAGTTGATGGGGAAGAGGTAGGGGTTTCCGATCTGATTCCACCCACTCTGGAGTGGGACGATGACAGGGGCCGCCCTCGGCGTGTCGCCGTCGAACGAGACACCTGCAGAGATTCCCTTCTCCACCTTGAAGGTGCCGCCACGGTTCGTGATGAGCCAGAAGCCTCGTCCAGGGCGAATGCGAACCGCAGCCGGGTCGCGGACAGCATCTCGGTAGGTCTCTGATTCCGCGTTCCAGCGGAAGGCTCTCCAGAGATCGGGTGCCCCGCTCGCTCCGAACGTCCCCCCGATGACGTCGATAGGACTGTCGCTTCCGAGACTCTCTGGGGCGCCGCTGTCGGCACCCAAGACGACGGGGACGGTCACCATTCGGTACCCACGCGCTGGGAGCGACACATCAGAGGTGATGGCGGCGATCAGCGCCGGCACTCGAAAGGGATTCCCCTGAGGGTTCTCGAGCGGCTCCGTGATCGTCTGCCCATCGAGGACGAACGACGCGAAGACCTCGACACCCTGAGCGGGAAAGACGAACGGGAGGTCCACGGTCCATAGCCCGTTCCCTTGGTCAGACGCCGGAAACTGTTGGAAGGCGTTCTGCCCAAGAACACGAATGTTGAGCGTGGCAGACTGAGGGCGCGTGTCGAGAAACAGGACGGTCGCCTGAACTGACAGCCCGGCCGGCGGCAACGGCGAATCCACCGACGAGATGACGCCGATCTCGACGCGTCCGCCCTGAGCGAATGCCGTCGGCGCGGCTAGCGCCGCGAGGAGGACGAGAAGAGGAAGTCGGAGATGCGTCATGGGCGGTTGCCTTGGCGGGGCGGGACCGGTGGTGGGTCAGGGAGCGGGCCGAGCACACCCGCGCGGTTGCCTTCGACGCCCGGCTCACGCGTCTCGGGGCTCGGCGTCACGTGGTTGCCCAGTGTGCCCCGAAGCGCGTCGGCGCGGCGCGTGACGACGTTGATCGGCGGCAGTCCAACGGGATTGATGGTGCCGCTGACGGCGACAGACAGGGTGGGGCGCGCAGGCGTGGAGCCGGCGTTCGAGACCTGAGCTTCGGCCTGGGCCTCCGCCGCGAGTCCGAACGACGGGTCGCGAGCGAGCGCCTGGGCATACAGGTCCGCCGCGCCTACGAAGTCGCCGTCGTCCTCGAGCAAGAGCGCTCGGCTGTAGAGCAAGAAGGCGAGCAGGTCGGTGGTAGGAGGCTCGAGGAGCTGGGCCTGCTCCGTCGGGCTCAGAACCACTCCGAGACGCGTCATCACGGCCAGCGTGATGGTCTTCTGGACGCGAAATAGATCGGCGACGGTGCCCTCTGTGGTTTCAAACTCCCGAAGGCCGTCGAGCCACACGGCCGATTCGATGCGCAGAGCCTCGCCCTGAACGTCCACCTCGCCGCCGACCAGCTTGTCGGCTCGCAGCAAGCGACCTACGCGTGGAACGGTCGTCGGGTCGAGGATGCCCTGCTCCGCCATCTCGTACTCGGCCAGCAGCGCCTGAAGACGCGCGCGCTCCACGACCTCGAGGTCGGCGGAGGCGAGGTCGATGGACAGGACCTCGGCCAGCCCCCGGCCCAGGGCGGAGTACTCGGCGTTGTCGCCTCGGTAGGCGAACGGGAGCACGCCGATGGCTCCGGTCCCGGAGACGCCGGCCACGTCGTCTTCGACCTCGAGGGCGGAGGCGAACTCGCGCTGGAGGCGTGCTCGCACCAGGCCGTTCAGCCGGCCTCGAAGCGAGTCGCGGTACGTGTCTCCGGCATCGACGGTGAGGTAGCGGGCGTAGGCATCCTCGGCATCGGCCGTTTGCCCGAGCGCCTCGTTCGACAGGCCGAGGAAGTAGAGCGTCTGCCCATCGTTGGGCTCGAGGGCGAGAGCCCGGGAGAAGGCCCCGAGCGCCGGGCCGTAGTCGTCCTCGAGGGCGAGGATCGCGCCCAGGTCGCGGAGCGCTTCGACGTCATTGGGGTTCGCCGCGACGCGGGCCTCGAGGTCGACGCGTGTGGGAATGACCGCCGGCCCCGAGCACGCACCAAGGGTGATGGCAGCGAGAGCAAGCAGGGAGAGGCGAGCCATAGGCGTGGTGGAATGGGGACGCACTGGGGCGTCGCCAACAAAGCGAAAGTCAAACCTGCGAGCGACGATCTTGGGAGCGGTGCCGCCAACGGGGGCGACACTTGCTCTCAAGAGCAGTCAGCCACTCGTCAATTGTTGGAGGCCATCAGGGGAACGACGCCTTCGTCCATGCGAAGCTGCGCCGGCTCATACTGGGGGTCCAGGCTGAGAGCGAGCTGGTACTGCTCGGCGGCGGCGGCGTAGTCCTCGGTTTCCTCGAGGGCGAGACCACGCGCGTAGGCGATCACGGCGTCGAGGGATTCGGGGGCAGCCTGTGCGGTTGGCTGGGCCGGCAAGCGGGCGTCGACAGACTCGGCAACGAGTTCGCTGAGGCACGACACGAGGGCGTCGAACTGAGAGGCTCGGCCCTCGACACGTTCGCCCATCAGGATGCGGCCGGTCTCGACGTCTACAACGCGGGCGGTGAGCAGCATGTCGTCACCGTTTTTGATGTAGGTCCCGAAGACGACCTGATCGGCACCGAGGAGGCGGCCTGCCTGGCGACCTCCTTCCTGTGTCGCGGCCAGGTTTTGCTCGTCCAGGAGCCACTGGAGCCGGACGCGCTCGACCAACTCGAGGTCGGTGGAGTTGCGCATCCGGTTGATCATCAAGGACGCGAACCCGAGACGAAGCGGGTCGACGGCATCGTGGTCGGTGATGGACCCGTTGGTGAAGTCGGCGATGGCCAGCGTCCGGCCGCGGTTGGTCTGGACGGCGTACGAGCCATCAACGTCGCGGCGAACCTCGTAGAAGGCCTCCAGCAGCGCGAGCGGCTCCACGTCGGGGTCGAGGCGGACCATCGGCGGCTCGTTCTCGACCAGCCGGCGTAGGGCCTCCGCAGCCCCGGCACGGTCGCCGAGAGCGAGGCGCGTGCGGCCCAACATGCGAAGAGCGACTCTCTTGACCTGAGCGCTCGAGCCGGAAGCCATTGCGACGGCGTCGAACTGACTTGCGGCAGCATCGAAGCGGGCTTCATTGTACGCGGTCGCGGCGGCGTCGAGGGCGGCGTTCTGTCCTCGGACGGACGAGTAGCTAGGCTCTGTCTGTGGCGGCGCGGGCGGCGGTGGCGGCGCATTGACGACGGCGACGTTGGCTGGAGTGCGAGAGCCTTGGCAGGCGGCAATCTCAGACGACGACGAGGTCGAGGCACCGGAGCCACTACAGGCGCTGAGCGCGACAGCGGCGGTCAGGACCGCGGTGGGGAGAGAGAGACGATGCATTTCAGGGAGGGTCTTTTATTTAGTAGCCAGATGCCGCAGCGCGGATCTGGAAGGCCACCGGCACCGCGGGAAGCGGCTCCGGTGTAAACCGCGGCGGCACGTCCACCGTCACGATCTGATCGTTCACGACATCGAATCCGCGGCGTCTCACAAACACCGTGTGGCGGCCAACAGGCAGCGAGATCTGGGTGGGTGTCTGTCCCCCCTGGACAGCCTGCCCGTTCAAGATGACGCTCATCCAGGCGCCCTCGGCCCCAGACGTCGAGACGCGGACGGCGCGGGCGGGCGCATAACACTGGACAGACGTGCGCTGGCCGGGGGAGACCGTCACACTAGTGGTTTCAGAGAGCGGTCCGGCCGCACAGCGGGCTGTGTAGGTGCCGGGAGCAAGTTGCTTGCTTGCGTTTGAGATACTGGAACCGTCGACAGTAAGCGTCACGCCGGCGGCCGCAATCCCGTCCACAGCGCCCATCGCGGGCGGCGGCGCGGCAGTCTGCTGCTGTTGCCGCGGCGGTGGCGCCTGCTGGACCACGACCTGCTGCGGTGGCTGTTGCATCTGCTGCATCTGAGCCGGCGGCGGGTCGGCCATGGCCACATTGCCCGGCACCGCCGCGTCCGTCGAGGTCGCGACTTGCGCGCTGGAGTCCGGCGCCACGTCGGCCGGGGTCGTCCTCGAGGTCGCGACCTGCTCGGTTCCGTCCTCGAGGTCGGCGGGGTCGTCTTGGGTCGCCATCCACACACCGCCGGCGGCCATTGCGGCGACGGCCAGCAGGCCCACGCCCAGGAGGAGCGGCGACGGCTTTTTCGTCCTCGAGGGCGAGTCTGTCGCACTCGATGGCGCCGCGGGGGCCACAGCGGGCCGGTCCTTCTTCTTTGTCTTCGAGGACGGAGCCGACGGGATGCGGGTCCGGGTGTCCGAGTTCTCGTCGCCGGCCTTGGCGAGCGCGTCGCGCATCTCCGCGGCCGACTGGTAGCGGCGGTCGGGGTCGCGCTCGAGGGCGCGCATCAGGGCGTGCGCGACGGCCGCGGGGACCTCTGGCCTGAACTTGGTCGGCGGCGGGAAGTCATCCTCGACGATGGCGCGCATCGTCGTGAAGTCGCCGCCGTCGCGGTCGAACGGAAGCCGCCCGGCGAGCGCCTCGTAGGCGGTGAGGCCGAGGGAGAAGAGGTCGCTCCGGTGGTCGAGCGTCGGCAGGGAGCGGACCTGCTCGGGCGACATGTAGGCCAACGTGCCGGCCACGGCCTGCGTCCGCGTCACGTCGCCATCGGCCTGCAAGCGCGCTAAGCCAAAGTCCGTCAGCTTGACGGTGTCGTCGGACGTGAGCAGCACGTTGCGCGGCTTGATGTCGCGGTGTACCACGCCGACCGTGTGGGCGGCCTCGAGGCCAAGGAGCATCTGCCGGAGCAAAGGCCACAGCTCAGCCCACGCCATCGGCGCGCCCAGCCGCGCGTGCAGGTCGCCGGCGTCGACGTACTCCATCACGATGAACAGCCCGTGCTCGGTCTCGCGCAGCGCCATCACGCGCACGATGTGCGGGCTCGCGACGCGCGCCATCGCGCGGGCCTCGGTGCGGAAACGGCGCACAAAGGTGGCGTCGTTCGCCATCTCGGCCGAGATCGACTTGAGCGCGACCGGGATGCCCAGCGCGGTGTCTTCGGCCTTGTAGACCACGCCCATGCCGCCGCGGCCGAGGACGCTCTCGATCATGTACTCCCCAACGCGGACCCCGATCAGTGGGTCGGCGGGCGGTCCGGTGCGGGCGGGGGCGTCACTCATGGCGGGGGTGTCAGGGGGCAACGTGGACCACGATGGCCGTCGCGTTGTCTCGGCTTCCGAGCTTGCTGGCGAGCGTCACCAGCCAGTCGGACGCCTCCTGGGGAGCATACGTCTGGACGACGCGGGCTACTTCATCGAGGTCGACGGGGGCTAAGCCGTCCGAACACAGTACGAACCGATCTCCCGCTATGAGCGGTCCGGCGCAAATCGCATCGACCTCGACGCGTTCCTTGATTCCGACGGCGCGGGTCAAATGGTGAGCGCGGGTCTTCGCGATCTCGGCCAGCGATGGGTCGTGCTTCGCGGCCTCGCCCATCGTGTGGTCGGTCGAGAGCTGTTCCACCTGCTCGCCCCGGATGCGGTACGCCCGGCTGTCGCCGACGTGGCCGAGGTAGGCTTGGCCGTCCGAGATCAGCAGCAGCGTGCACGTCGTTCCCATCCGCCGGTGATGGTCGCCACCGATGGCCCGCGCCCAGACGGCATCATTGGCGGCTGTCACGGCGTCTGTCAGGAGCGCGAGCCGGTCGGTCTGGGTGCGGAAGCCGGGTCCGAACGACGCCAGGATGGCCTCGACTGCGACAGTGCTCGCTTCAGCGCCGGCCTCGTGGCCGCCCATTCCGTCACACACGACGAACACGCTGGGTTGCGGGACCGCGCGCGCGGCCTCGAGGCCGGATGCGACGAGGGACGCGGGCAGGACGCCCACCGCGTCTTGATTCTCGCGCCGAACCAGCCCGACGTCAGTTCGCGCGCCGGCAGCGACGCGAAGCGTCTGGGCAGTCGCAGAGGAGGAGGCCTGGAGCGGAAGCACGGGCGTAAAGGCTACTGGCTGGCGTTGCGTTGGGCGTCGATGGCGTCTGTGCCCAGCCGCGTTGTGCGGCCGGAGGCTGGGCCATCGGTTCGGATGCCGCCACGTCCGCCCGCGAGGGCCACCTGAACCGGCGGGTCCATGTCGATGCCGAACATGCGCGGGTTCTGCCCGACGACCGCGGCGGCGAAGATCTTCATGACGTAGTCCTTGGTCTCCTGCGGCATCCGGTTGCGGTAGGTCGTCAGGAACTTCCAGTAGGTCCGGTGGGCCGGGTCGTTCGCAATGCCGCGCATGTTCTGCCGGATGCGTCCTTCGCCCCAGTTGTAGGACGCACACACCAGAAGCCCACTCGCCTGGGAGATGTGGGTATAGATGTCGTGCAGGTAGCGGGCCGCCGCGTCGGCGGCGACAGGAAAGTCGTGACGCTCGTCGAGGGGGTCGTACTGGTTCGACGCGACGAGTGGGCCGGGATCGAGGCCGTAGCGCTGGCCTGTCGCTGGGATGAACTGCCAGGCGCCTTTCGCGTAGCCGTATCGGGTGGCTGGACCGACGGCACGCGCATTGAAGTCGCTCTCCTGGAGGGCCAGGTAGAAAAACTCGGTCGGCATGCCGTGGCGGCGGAGCGCGTTGACGGCGTCGACGTCGAACCCGTTGGCCTGGGCGTGGCGCACCCCGCGTACAAACCGGCCTCCATTAGCCCAGTAGTTGATCTGGACCGAGACCTCGTCCACGAACTCCGGTGGGATCGTGAGCTCGCTCTCGCCGAACGCGCGGGCCGTCTTGTAGATGAGCTCCTCCTTGGACGAGAGGCCGTCGTAGACGCCCAGATCGCGGACGAAGCGGTCGTATCGGGCGGCCGTCTGGCGTCGGGCCTCGAGGGCGCGCTCGAGGTCGACGTTGAGGCTGTCAGCCTGCTCGGGGTTGGCCTCGATCTCGTCCTGGATGGCCTGGACCTCGACGGTGTTGTTGATCTCGAAGGTCTTGAGCTGGTAGAACAGCTCCTGCGCTTGGGCTCGGTACTGGATGGAGCGGTACTGCAAGAACCCAGCGTACCCAGCCGCACCAACGGCGACAACGGCTGCCGCTATGATCCATGACCGGTACTTCGAACGCTCTTTCTTCTGGGACGCCTCCTGCGTCTTTTTGATGTCGTCGTAGGCCTGCCGGATGAACATCGTTCGTTCGCCGACCGGGCCATCGCTGGGGCCTTCGCCGAAGTAGCGGTCGTGGAGATCGTCGTGCGAGAGGTCCTCGCTTGGCGTGCTGACGGCGGGCTCCGGCGCGGGGCCGGGCATAGGACCGCCCTCGAGGACGAGGTGTGGCGCGTCGGCTGGCTCCGGCGGTGTGGCGTCCTCGAGGTCGGGTGAGGAGGTCTCCGTCTTCGAGGTCGGCGGGGGAGTTGCGGCCTCGAGGCCGGCGGGCTCGGTGGGAGGGTGGACAGGCCGGAACGGATCCTGCGTCTCGACGCCATGCTCCGGGTCGGATGGGTCTCGCGCGTCGACGCCGCGCTCCGGGTCGAACGACTCCCACGCGTGTGGGAGCGAGTCGTTCGGGTCGGGTGCGGCATCCGACCTCGAGGCCGGAGGGCCTCCCACGGACAGCGTCATGTACGGGCCGCCCTTCCCAACCTGGACCTCGAGGGCGTCGTCGACCTCGAGGATGGTGGCCTGCTCGCCGTCGACGAACGTGCCGTTGGCGCTGCCGACGTCCGTCACGCGCCAGCCGCCGTCGTGAGGCGCGACCTCGAGGTGGCGACGGCTCACGCGCGCGTTGTCCAAGACTACGTCTGCTGGCTCGACGCGGCCGACCGTGAACGGCCGGTCGAACGTCCACGACTCACCTCCTGACTCCACAGTCAGCGGCGTGACAGCGATGCCCGAGGCGTCAGGCGGCATCTGCCCGCTCATTGGGGACCTCGACGCCGAACACGATCCCAACCGGGTGCGGCATGATCTCGCGCGGTGGACGGAGACGGACGCCGTACGTCTTGGAGGTTTCCGAATCGTGCTCCTCGAGGTGCTGCACTGTCACGGCGTCCTCCTCAGTGGCGCCGCCCAGGAACGACCGGAAGCGGCGCTCGATCTCCGCGATCGCGACCTCGATGCCGAGACCGGCGCACTCTGGGCCAACCGTCAGTGCGCGGTGCGACGCGAGTGCCGACGTGACGGCGGCCGGGAAGGTGGCGCGGGCTCGAGCGTCGCCCGAGGTGTCGGCGGGTGTCGCCGTCGAGGCCGGCGGCCCCATCACAGCCTTGTCGGTGCGCAGTGGCCCAGCGAAGCCAATCAGGCCGGCGCGAGCCAGGTCGTCAAGGATGCTGTCGCTGAAGCTGGCCGCCAGCGGCATCGCTCCCATCCGCGTCTTGCGGACCTCGAGGTCGGCGACGGCCTGTCCCATCCCTGCGATGGGCCAGCTGCGAGACTTGTGCGCCTCGGCCATCGCGAAGCCCACCAGCAACGCCGCGCCGCCCCACAGGCGCCGTCCGCCCTCGAGGCCGAACGCCTTGTCGACATGGTCCGGGCCGTAGGCCGGGCGAATCAGGAACGGCGGGACGGCGAGCGCGAGCTGCGCTGCTTCAGGGCGCTTGCGGATCGATTGGAAGCGCGCGTACTCCTGCTGTTGGAGAAGCGCCGTCGTCGGCGGCAGCTTCGAGAAGTCGGTTTCGGCCTCGAGGCCGAAGAAGGCGGGCGCGGCACTCATCACGACCGGCACTTGAAGGCTTGCGCCCGAGGCGGCGAGGTCGCCCAGCATGTTGAGGTCGTTCGAGGTCGCGACCACGTCGTGGTCCAAGATGATGGCCGCGAGCGGCGTCCTCGAGGTCCCGTGTTCGTACTCGGGCAGCAGGACCTGGTGGTGGACGGCCTCGTCGAGCACGGCCTTCGGCGCGGCCAGGACGGAGAGCCGGGCGCCCTTGCGGAAGGCCAGTCGGTCCACCAGCATCTTGAGTCCGCGCCATGCCCCCTCGGCACGGCGGACCTCATCGTCCTCGATGAGTGCGGCAATGGTCCCGCGCAGCCGCTCGGCCAAGCTACTTGCGAGCCGTCTGGCCGAGTCCCGGTCGATCTGGGGCGCGGAGCTCGAGGCGGCCTCGACGAGAGAGCCAACGAGCGGGTTGTCGGGCGGCGAGTCGTCGCCGTCGAGCGAGATCATACCCAGCAGCGTGTCCAGGCTGCCGTCGTCGGCCGACGGCGTCGAGGACGAGGTCTTGGCGACGACGGCGTCGGCGAGTGCATCGGCTTGGTCGACGCCGCTCTCGGTCAGGCGGGCGCGCAGGGCGTCGAGGTCGAGGCGGCCTCCGGCGGCGTCCTCGAGGGCGGAGTGGGCCGCGGCGACGGACGCGAGCGTCGGCACGCGCTGGGCGATGCCGGCGGGCGTGAACGCGTCGAGGGCGTCGGCCGTCCAGGCGAGCGCCTGCCGGTCGTGGTCTCCACCGACGGCAACCTCGAGGCGCGGGCCGTGCTCGCGCATCCGGTCGGCAAACGTGTTGGCGTCCACGTCCCACGACCTTTCGCCGTCGGACCAGTCCTCGACAACGCCTTGCGGGTCGAGATCGGAGACCAGAAAGAGGCGGAACGCGCCGCCGCTCTCCCGTTCAGACGCGCGGTGCGACGGGGCCGCGACAGACGTGGTGTCCGGGTCGGACGTGATCTGGAAACCGACGGACGGAGACTCGGACATGGGAAACGGGGAACGGGCCGCCTCGGAGTGAGACGGCCGACTGTCTGTATACACCGGAAATGCTGCCCGCTTCCGTCACCGCGTGCGAGCCGGCGGCGTCGAGGTCAGGCTCGCCTCCGTGATGTGGATCGAGGCGATCTGCTCGAGGGCGGTCTCGACGCCGGTTGTCAAGGCCCGGCTGGCCCGCCACACAAGCGTAAAAACGCCGTCGTCGGGAAAGAGTATGAGCGTGTCGAGGACGGGGGCAAAGGGGTACGTAATCGGCTCCGTCGCGCCGCGGACCGGGCGCAGGCGGAGGCTGATCTCGGGACGCCAACCGGGCAACTGGAATCGGCGGTGGCCGTCCGGCGTCACGTGGATCATCTCGATCTCTTCGTCGCCCTCGAGGTAGCCCGGCACCTGGAGGGCTGGGTGGGCGCCGTTGAGGAAGCCGTGGTTGAAGTCGGAGGGCAGGCCAAACATCGGGTCGAGGTCGTCGCCGCGGACGCCTGCGAGCTGTGCCCGCGGTTGCCACCCGCGCCCGAAGAAACCCCATCCGACGGGCTCGGGACGGTCGTCCCACGAGCGGACGGGCCGGGCCGGGTCCTCGAGGTTGGGCAGCGTCCGGCCGTCGACCGACTCCCGCGTCTTCTGGTTGATGAACCCTCGGCCGATGGGGTTCTGCTTCGACCACGCCCGCCCCTCGTGGTCGAATCCGCCGAACGCGCGCTCGTAGACAAGGGGCATCGCGACGAACGGCTCCGGCGCCGTCGCGTCCGGCACCACGGCCAGCTTGGTTGGGAAACTCCAGCGCCGGTTGCCCACGACGCGCATCCGGTGCTGCCGCCGCCCCACCCGCAGCCCGACCTCGAGGTCGGTAACGGCTCGTCCTCGAGGCGCATACGCCTGCCCGATGAGCACGACGTCGGCGCGAGGCTTGAATACAACCGCGTCGGACTCCGTCCGCATGCTGCCGGTCACGTCGCCCTTGATATACTCGTCGTCTGTTGTGACCTCGATCTGCTCGTCTGCTGGAACGGGCGCATCGCCGGTGCGCTCTGGGATTGTGTACGTCGCCTTGACGACGACGGCCAGGTGTGGGTGACGGTCCGGCCCCATCCCGATGGCCAGGCCGTGCTCGAACGGAGTCTCGTTGCGAATGTCCATGAGGGACTGGAATGCGAGAGGAGGCGGGCTCCTCTACGACCTCGAGGTCGATGGCTGTGGCATGGGGACGAAGCCTGTCATCCTGAGCCTGTCGAAGGATCTCTACCGACCTCGGGGTCGCGTCCGGAAGCTCTCGGTGCGTGCTGAAAGGAGCGTCGCGTCAGAGATCCCTCGGCTTCGCTCGGGATGACAAGACAGGGGCGGGTGCCAAGGCCCGCCCTCAAGGTCGGACGCCCCGAGCCGAAGACACTGTTCTCGTGCCCACTCACGACCCTCGGCCCACCGGGCGGGGCGGAGCGGCCTCGAGAAGCGCGCGGCGATCTTTGGAGGAGAGGGCGGCACGGTAGAGAGGGCGAGGCTCGATGGCGGGCGGGCGCGCCGAGGGGCCGTGCGCGGCGGGGCCAGCGGCTGGCATCCGGGCGTTCTCAACGCTGCAATCGGCCAGGTCGAAGCCCTCGACGCGCGCCCAGTGGAGGTCGGCGCCGTGGAAGCGGGTGCGCTGGGCGCGGGCTCCGCGCAGGTCCGCGCCGGTCAGGTTGGCGAAGGCGAGGTCAGACTCGGCCCATTGGGCGCCGCGCAGGTCGGCAAACTCGAACACGGCGTAGTCGCCCTCAGTGACGGCGAAGACGGTGCCCCCCATCGCCGCCCGCTCGAAGGTGCCGAGCGACAGCTTGGCGCCGGCGAAGTCGCAGTCGGTCAGGTCCGCGTAGCGGGCGAACGTGGTCACCATCGTCGCGGCGCGGAAGGTGGCACCTGGCGCGGTCACGCCCTCGAGGACGGCGCCCGACAGAACGGCGCCGGTGCAGTCGGCCTCGGCGAGCACGGCATCGGTGAGAACGGCCGTGCGCATATCGGCGCCGTAGAGACGGGCGCGGGCAAACGAGGCGTTCGGGGCAATCATCTCCTGGAGGTCTGCCCGCGTCAGGTCGCAGCCTGCGAAGTCGGCGTCCGCCAAAAACGTCGCGTTGATACGGGATCGCTGGAGCGATGACCCTCGAAACCGGGCGCCCCGAGCGGCGCAGTCCTTGATGGTGACGCCGTCCATCGCAGCCCCCTCGAACGATGCCGCCTCCAAGACGCACTCCAGGAGCGTCGCGCCTCGCAGGTCCGCGCCCTGGAGATCGGCGCCGGACAGGACGGCGCCCTCGAGGACGCAGCCACGCAGGTCCGCTCCGGCCATGAACGCTCCGGCCAAGGAGGCACCGGACAGACGCGTCTCGCGCAGGTCGAGGCCGCGGAGGTTGGCCTTGGCCAGACGAACGCCGGTGAACGATCGTCCCCGGAGGTCGGCCCGGGTGAGGTCCACGCCGGTGAGGTCGGAGGCCTCGAGGTCGCGAGTCGGGACGGGTGTGTGTTCCATCTCTAGCGGTCCAGCAGAACGAGAAGGTCGTCGAGGTGAGGCGAGCCATCGAGGGCGAGCACGTCGGGCTGGCCGAGCAGCCGCCGCATCGATCGCGATCGCCACGGCGCCGGACGGAGCGAGCCGGCGCCATGAGATCCCGTCACGTGGTCGAGGGGGTCGCGTGAGCGGTCCGCGTGGTGCAGCCGTGCCGCGCCGACCTCGACGGGCACGGCCTCGAGGACGTCCGGGTCGAGGTAGAACGCATCGAGCGCGGGCCACGGCAGGCCGACATCGCTCGAGCGGGGGACGGCGGTGTGGTCGATCCGTAGGCCGCGGTGGGGATCGGGGAGCCACGCCTCGAGGGCGTCCCACGGGGCGAGACTGCGGCGGGGAAGCGCGGCGGCCTCGCCGCGGACCAACGCCGCGACGCGACGGGCGCCCAGACCGACCGACGGGCACCGGGTCTCAGAGCGCGCCCAGATCGTGAGCGCGACGCCCTCGATGTGGAAGAACACCGCGACGCCGTGGCGCTCGACGCGCGCCGAGACCCATGAACTCGAGGGCTCGGCACCGAGCCCTCGAGGCGTGTTGAGCAGGCGCTCGCTCCAGACGCCGCCTGGCGAGGTCCGGAAGTCGGTCGTCTCCCCGTCCCGCCGCGCCGCGATGGGGCGGTCGAGCACGTCGTACGCGACCTCGAGGACGGAGCCGTGCGCCTCCGCCTGCGTCATCCGGTCGGCCCCGTCGAAGGTGAGACGGACGGACGTGCCGCCGAGGTCGGCCTCGGTGGGGCGCCCGAGCGAGTCGTGGCGCAGCCGCAGCCGCTGGACGCCGTTGGACGACACGCGCGTGAGCCAGCCGTCGTCGTCGTACGTCAGAGCCAGGTCGAGCGGCATGCGCCCCTCGAGAGACTCGGACGTTGGGACGTAGCCGCAAACGGTCACAAGCTGGCCGTCAGCGTCGTACTCGAGGACGAGGGCTTTCTCATCCGTGTCGTCGTCCTCGAGGCCATCCTGCTCGCGGGACCACATGCGGAGCTCGCCGCTGGGGCCGTACAGAAACGTCGAGGTGCCGCCGGAGTCGGTTTGCTCCACCAGGTCTCCGAGCCGTCCGTAGCGCCGCGTTCCACGCTCGTCCTCGATGAGGGTCTGGCCGTCCTCATGACTGTAGCTCGCGGTGCGGTTTCCGTCCTCGAGGGCGGAGAGGCAGTCGTGCTCGTCGTAGGTCAGGCGCACGGTGGCATGTGCGCTGGCCGCCTCGAGGACGCGACCCAGGGCGTCGTAGCGGAACCGTGCCTCCAGGCCGCCGGGCGTGAGAAGGCGCGTGACGCGGCCGGCGGCGTCGCGGTCGAGCGTGGTGCGCTCGCGGTCGGAGTCGGTGAGGGCGACGAGTTGGCCGCCGGGATTGTAGAGGAACTCGGCGCTGTAGTCGCCGACCTTGATCTCCTCAAGACGCCCGTCCGGGCGGTAGCGGCGCTGCTGTCGCCGTCCGAGCCGATCCACGCGCCCAACGACCTGGCCTCTCGCATCCCAGGTCTCCTGCCATCGTGTGCCCTCGGCGTCCTCGAGGGCGAGACCGCTCGGGCTCCACCGGAGCGTTGCCAGTCGGCCCATGGGGCTTCGCATGGTCGCGACGCGTCCGGCGGCATCTCGCGCGAAGGCCCACGCGGCGCCTCCCGGAGTGGTCAGGCCGATGAGCGCATGGGCATCGTTCCACTCGAAGGCCGCCGCATGCTCTGTGACGTCGGACGCCCTCGAGGCCAGCCCGTTCTCGCTGTAGTCCACGAACGCGATGCGCTCCTCGTGGTCCAGCAGGGACAGCCGGCGCTCTGCCGGGTCCAACTGCTGATGCTCGCACACGTGATCGCCGAGACCGTGTCCGATGTAGCGGTCGGCCTCGTTGTAGTAGTAGACGCGGTTCGTCCCGGCATGGCCGACTCGCGCAAGAATGCGCTGGCCCAGCGCGTGCCGGTAGAGCACCTGCCCACCGCTCGCGTCCAAGACGCGGGTCGTCTGACGGAGTGCGTCGTAGGCGAGGCGAACGCCGGGACCGTCGCCACCCCACAACGCGACGCACCGGCCCTCGACATCATACTGCGCGTAGCTCGGGACGCCGGTCAAGGCGCGGTGCTCGACGAGTAGTGCTCCGTCGTAGTCGTAGTACTCAGAGTGACGGCTCGAGGTCGAGGCCGACCGCAGGGTGCCGCCGGAGTACGTGTAGCGCGCCAGGGTCTCGGGACGGCCGCCTGGCCCGGCCAGGGTCACGGCCTCGAGGCCGCCGCCGCCGTGCTCGAACCGCAGCACGCGCCCCAGCGGGTCGCGCGCTTCCACCAGTCGCTCCGCCCGACGCTCGAGGGTGAGCACGCCTCCGGAGCCGTCGCGGACGGCCGAGAGCGGGATGCGGGTGCCCGACGCGTGGCGCTTGAGAAACACGAACTGCCGCCGCGGCGACGCCGAGACGACGAACGCGTCCGACAAATGCTCCAGCGTGATTCCAGTCGACTCCTGGTGCGCGGCACGGCCGACGCCGACAGGCACAAAGGCGGCGCCATCAAATGGTCCTCCGAGGCATTTGACGGTCTCCGCGCCGACCTCGAGGGCGGCGTCCAGGCCCAGGCTCCACCCCGTCCCTAGGGCTCCGGCCTCGAGGACGGAGCTCCGGTAGGAGCGCGACAGCAAAAGCGGGATCGGGCCGGGGAGGACCGCATCGACGGCGTCGAGACAGACGGCTCCCGCTGCCGGGTCGACGCGGAGACGAGCAGGGGAGGCGGCGCGGATCACATCAGCACCGTCATGGCTCCCATCAGGATCGGGTTTGGAGGTGGGAGCGGGACGATGGCACCGGGCTCCATCACCTGATCGCCCATCCGAGCGGCGGGCATATTGCCAACCAGCACCATCGGGTTGCCCGGCGGCATTGTGATGCCGGGGCCGTGAGGCGTGCCTGGCCCGGCAGGGGGCGGCAGGTTCACCATCGGACACGTGTGCTGGTCCGTGACGCGCCACGACGGCATGTTGCACACCAGCACCGTTGGGCATCCCGCTCCCAGCAACGGCGGGCCGTGCATAGTAGCGTCGGCGACTCTAGCAGCAGGTTGTGGCATGGCTTACCCGACCTTGGTGAGCGCGCCCTTGATCGACGCGATTCCGCTTCCCTTGACGTCCGTCATGACGCCCTCGAGGGCGGCCTTGATGTCGGCCTTGATGTCCACCTTGAGCCCCTTGACCTCGACGCCGGTCGTGCCCTTGATCTTGACGTTGGTGGCGGCTTTGACCTCGATGCCGCCCGGCCCCATCTTGATCTGGTTCTGGCCCGCCTTGATTGTGATTGAGCCGTCCTTGGACATCGCAATCGAGGACTGACCGCACTTGAGCGTGATCTTGTCGCCAGCGTCGATCACAGTCGCTTTTCCGACCTTGATGTTGAGATTGTCGCCGTACTTCGCCTTGCCATTTTTCTTGGCCTCGATCTCGAAGTTGTTACCAGCCATGAAGCTGACATTGCCGCTCGCGTCGGGGGCCTGGACGTGGAAGTTTTTCTTGTGCGACGTGAACAGGATGTTGTCCTGCGCCTCGGTCAGGAGGTTGCCGGTCTTGGAGTTGACCTTGATGTCGCCGATCCCGTTCGCCATGTCGATGTCGCCCATACCGACACCGATGTTGACGCCGCCTTGAGCGACCATCAGGTTGATCCCATTCTGCATCGCCGTGAGGTCGATGCCGGCTGCCGTGGTGAGGCCAATGCCACCACCGCCCGCGTAGGCCGAGATGCCGGCGGGCGTGCCAATCAAGACGCCGCCCTCTGCCGCGGCGTAGAGCCCAGGCCACTCGAGGCCCATCGTCGTACCAATGGCAGTGTTAACCGCCGATTGCCAGAACGAGGCGTTTTTCAGAAAGCCCTTGCCCGCACCGATAGCCGCGAGCCCAATACCGATGGCGCCGTCGACCTTGGTCAAGTTGCTCATCAACTCGCTGAGGTCGTCTGAGCCTGTGATCGCACTGAGGTGGTCTGCCGTCTTGCCGACCTTGATGAAGACACCGCTGTCGGCCTGAATCGTTTGGGTCCCCTCCGTCGAATACTGGATGCCTTGGACCGCGTTCTCATCGGCGCCAAGGTGAATCCGGCTCTTGGCCGTCGGCGTCATGATGTCGATGCCGACTTTGCCCTTGAGGTCCTGAAGCATGATGCGGTTGTCGGCCGCTGTCAGGATCGTGTTCTCGGTCTGGTTGTCGCTCGTGACCGGCGATCCCTGGCTTGGGTTCGGGACCGTCGATAACCCGATGATGCGGTCTACGTTGCCATCCACGCAGGCGACCACCATCTCGGCATCGGCGTGGACGGGGAAGTGTTGTCCATAGTCCGGCCCGCTGTACGGCTGAGCCAGCCGGACGGGCTTTGTCGCCTGGGCGGCGCCCTCGGTGCCGAGGTCAAACGGGAAGCGAACGCGGTACCGGCCCTGGTCGTCGATGGGGGCATAGTCGCCGCCAGCGCTCTCGACTTTGGCTGTGAGCACGCCAGGCAACTTGGGCGTGGGCGTGATCCGTGGCGGGCGGTACGGAGCCGAGGCCGGGACACACGTGAACTCGTTCTGGTAGCCGGACTCCCGGTCGCTTCCAGCCCCAGCCGCCAAGACATCAGCCTCGGAGCCACGATGCACCACTCGCGTGACGAGGTACGTCTGGTTGAGGTCGCGCCGGTAGTGGTCCTTGAGGTCGAACTGGAATCCGGTTCGGAGCCGGAAGCAATTGCTCGTTCCGGTCATCACCAAGCGTCCTGTTTCGAGCTCCTCGTCCCGCACCTTCGTGAGCTTGTCGCTCCGGCTCTGCGTCCCGGTGTGGATCATCGAGTCCGAGAGGAATCCTGTCTCGGCGTTGCGCTCGTTAGCCTTCGAGAGGAGATCAGCCTCTGGCGTCCGATAGTTGTAGTCTTTCGTCTCCGCCGCCTTTGTTACCAATCGGCGCCGAGCAGTGAAGCCGAGGACGGCATCGGTCAAGGGGGACCCAAGGTGGTTGTACGTGAGCGCTGGCTCGCCCTCGACAGGCTCCGAGTCGCTGGCATCGTCACTGAGAATGACGGTGTCTTTTCCGCCCTTGTGCTCGAAGTAATACCGGATGCCCTCAAACTCGAGGAGCCGTTGCACGAACTCGAGGTCGGTCTCCTTGTACTGTGTCGTGTACTCCCGCGGGTCGTAGGACGATTTGAGGTTCCACTCGTGGTCGACGCCCGCGTCCTTGAAGACATTGGTGACGATGTCCTGGACGGTGAGATCCTGGAAAATGCGGCTCTGAGTGGAGAGCCCTAGCCGCCATAGGCGAGGTACCAGTACCATACGGTAGAGGTACTTGTATCCGCTCTTCCCCTCGATCTGGTACGACTGGATGAAGTCCACGACGATGCCGGAGATCTCCGATGCCTCGTCGTCGCCACGCGCGATGGTGAGCGTCGCCGGATTGTTGATGACGTCCTCGAAGTCGATCTCCGCGTCCGAGGAGACGAGCTCGATCTCGAACTCAAAGGTCTGGGATATCGACTCGGTCCCGGAGAACTCCGCGACCCGGAAGGTGTCTGGGTCGAGGGCGCTGCAGGTAAACCCGTGGCGGACGACGTGGTGAATCTCCATGTGGATAGGCGGTCAGTCCGTGCTCATGCGAGGGCCGGCAGGATTGAGAGGCCCTACGACCATGTCCTCATGGGCAGGACGCAGGGGCGGAAGCATGAGGCCATGAGGCAGAGTCAGGCCGATTGTTTGGCGCGGCCTGGTTGTTCCTATACACTGGAAACGGGGGCTTTGGCCGTCATGCGTCGGACCGAATGGTACGGAGAAGACTGTTTGCACGGCGGTTACGCGGTTCTGACGAGACTCCATGGCCTCGCCCTCGAGGACGTCAGCTCGCGTAGTGCCCCGAGACATACCAGCGACCTGGAACGACGTGCTGGGCGGCGGCCCACTTGTGCATGACCTCGAGGGCCGCGCGCTGTCGGGCGACGGACCACATGGGGTCGAAGGCGATGTGCATCCGGTAGCGGACCTCGAGTTCGTCGGCGATCCAGCGGCGCAGACGGTGGGGGACGAATGGGGCCTCGAGGGAGGTGACCTGCGAGACGGGCCCGGCGGGCTGGCCGAAGCGAAAGCGATCGGTGCCCAGAAACGCGTCCCGGTGCTGGTCCCACCATGCCTGCCAGACCGCAGGGTCGGTGCTCGGGCCGACGACCGTCGTGCCGCGTGGGGCCTGGCCCGGTGGAGTGATCGCCTCGCCCCGTGCCAGTGCCTCCCGCTCGTCCTCGAACAGCTCGTCGTCCTCGAGGATGTCCTCGACGAACGTCTCGACCTCGAGGTCGGCGCCCGTGAGGACGTAGAGGGCTCGGGCGGCGGCGTCGGCGGCGTCGCCCTCGAGGGCGACGATGAGTGCGGGGATGGCGGCCGGATCGCCCATGAGGCCCAGCGTGTCGGCGGCGTCGAGGGCGGTGGGCGGGTGCTTGAGCACGTCCAGGAGCCAGGGGACGGCCGTTTCTCGGCCTGCGAGCGCAAGCGTCCGAACCAGCGCAGGGTCGGTGCGCGTCGCCTGGAGGACGGTCATGGTCGCGTCCGAGGTATGGCGTTTCAGCAGCGCAATCGCGGCCTCGAGGCGGACGTCGGCCTCGAGGTCGTCGAGGAACGGGCGAAGGTCTATCCCGGAGGACCGGCCGACGGCGCGCACAATCCGAGCCCGGTGGGGGCCCGTGGCGGAGGGCAGTGCGCCGAGCAAGGCGCCGTGGCCTTCGAGGGCGCGATGGATGATCAGGTCCGTCGCTACGCGCAACCGCCGAGGATCGTCAAGGCGGTCGGGCCGCAGCGCGCCCGCCTCCCAGTCCGACGGGAGCTCTGCCACCAGCGCGTCGCTGAGCGCGTCCAGGGCTTCCTCGTCCTCGAGGTCGATGCCTTCCATGGCGACGCCGACCAGATCGCTGCGGCCCTGACGGCAGAACACGCGGAGCGCGGCGTGGAGCTCGCCCGCATCGCCCTCGAGGGCTCGCTGCCGGCACACGGCCAGCGCAAGGTCGCCGCCGAGCACCAAGGCATCGAGGTGGAGCTCCAGCCGGCTCTCGTCGTCCTCGAGGTCGAACCACGCGAGGTCTGGGTTGAGGCGGTCGGCGGGGCGCTGCTCCCACATCGAGGCTGCCTCCTCGAGATGCTCGAGGTAGAGGCCGATGCGAAAGCCACGCTCCGACGGGCCGGGCTCCAGTGTCGATGGAAGGGGAAACGGTTCAGCCATCGAGGGCGACGTTGGGAAACGACTCCGGCACGTACGGAGCGTAGTCGGTTCGGCGCGCCCACGACGGGCAGTGCCGGTACTCGCGCTCCGTCGGGAGGCCGAGCCGGTCCGCGAGTTGCAACAGCGCGATCCCCTCGACGGAGACCTCCTGGAAGTCGTAGAAGGCGTACGCCGACACCCGCGCCTCCGCGATCTCGTCGGCGGTCACACGCACGAACTCGTCGAAGGCCTCGACGAACGCAACGGGGTCGCGCAGGTAGAGCGCACGGCCCACAGCGTTCCGTGGATCGTGGACGCCACGCAGCGCGGCCTCGTGCCGGTCGAGGACATCCTCGAGGTCGAGCGTATGGCCGCTGAGCAGGCCGAAGAGGAACCGGGCGTACAGAAAGTCCTCCTCGTACTCGAGGCCCTCGTACCACACTGACGGGGAAAGGCGTCCGATCTCGGCTGCGAGCCCGAACTGTGCCACGGCGACCGCATCGAGGGCGGGAGCAAGGAAGCTCGCTCGGCGCGCATGGTCGGGCTCGAGAGGCTCGGGTCTCCGAAGCAACTCCCGGCGTGTGAGCGCGCTCGAGATCAGGCTGTGAGCGTAGTCGTCCAGGTTGCCGTCCAGCAGCAGGTACGACACGCCGACCTTCCGGTACTGCTCGCTGATCGCGTTGTACACAGCCCCACCGACCTCGACG
Source organism: Rubricoccaceae bacterium (assembly GCA_963832985.1). Taxonomy (GTDB): domain Bacteria; phylum Bacteroidota; class Rhodothermia; order Rhodothermales; family Rubricoccaceae; genus Rubrivirga. Next base: position 104,747 of record CAWHWG010000006.1, on the reverse strand, counting down.
CGGCCGATCTCCTCGGCCGTCGCGATGTAGAACTCCGCATGGCGGAGCTCCTGTCCTGCGGCGAGGTGGAGGGGGGTGGGGGGCACTAGAGCAGCGTAAAGCGGTCGAAGTCTTCCACCGGGCTGAACCCGATGCCCGTGAATCCCTCGGCTGTGATGCGCTTGGCAAGCGACTGCTCGAACAGGACGGGGCGCGGGTACCGAGCCAGCCGAAAGACCCGTACGCCGTCCTCGAGGTCGGTCTCCCGAAGCACGAGCTGCTCGACTGACATGATCAGGTCCGGGTTGATTATGTTGGCCTTCGCACCTGAACCTTCGAGGTCGAGTGCGTCCTGAAGCTGCGTCTGGTGAAAGACGAAGTACGGGTCCTCGATCTCGCGGCCCTTGAGGTCGATCAGCGTGACCGGCAGCATCTCCGTGTTCTCGAGCGCCTCGGCCTCGAGGACGGCCCGCAGACGGTCGGAGACGACCACGAGCGACCCGAGGCACTTCATCACGTCATCGAGGCCGATTCCGAAGTCCTCATCGAGCTCGAGGTGCGCGTCCGACGGCCAGTCCTCGAGGCGCGGGACGCCGCGCGTGAGCTGGTAGTCGTCCTCGACCTCCTGGATCGGGCCGAGCATCCCGGCGTGAGGGGAGGGCGCGTGCTGTGCGTAGACGAGGTCCATCAGGTGATCGAGGAGCTTTTGGTGTGCATCGTGAATGGCGTGCGCCACGTGTCTTCCGGGACGGTCGGTGTCTTGTAGCGAAGGCACCACGTCTCGTAGGTCGCTGTCGCGGCGCGCGTGAGCAGGTAGCTCTTCCACACGTCGGTGAGCGCCTTGAAGATGCTCGCCACGTTGTCGAACACGATCTTGTGCTCGTCCGCGATCTCGTTGAGCGGGTCGATGACGTTCGCCTTGATGTCGTCGGCGACGGCGTAGTTGTACTTGGTGTGGCCCCAGCTCACGGGTAGGTGCACTGGGTAGTGTTCAGGGCTGGAGCCAGCCTCGCTGAGCTCACTGAACAGGCTATCGAGGTTGATCCAATCGTCGTCCTTGTTTGACCGTTGGTTGAGTCGCCGGATCTTGTTGGCGATGTACGAGCCATCGCCTTTGCTTTTGACCTTGGCTTGGTCGTGCCCGCGCTTCCGGTCGAAGTGGATCAGGAACGTGTAGAGGTCCGGCAGCCCGATCAGGTTGTGCGCGTCGTTGATATTCCAAGGCGACCGTAGCAGGCACGCCTTGACGAACCACCGCTTGTCGTCATCCTTGATCTTGCTGACCGCCTTGTTGTAGATCGCATCCTCCGGGATGATGTGGTGGATCTGGTAGACCAGTTTCCCATAGCCGTTCTTCGCCCACGTCTTCTTGTAGTCGAGCTCCTGGCCATCGCCCTCTTTCCGATAGAAGCCCTTTCTTGGCTTGACGGACGCGGCGACGTGTTTGTCTTCGGACATGGGTCAGGCAGAAAGAGCGAATGAGGAGCGGAGGCCGGAGTCGCTGGAGAGACATACCGCCGAGGTTGGCGGCCCCCACCCTCGACGCCGCGCGTGGTCGGCGAGGCACACCGAGAGCGGCCCCGTCGCCGCGCCGATGTCGCCGAACGACGTCGCCGGGTGAACGGTCGTCGGCTCGAAGGGACCGTCGGCGGAAAGGCGGACCTGAGCACAGCCCCAATCGAAGGCGCGGTGGGCGGTGCCATTGAGCGACGTGTAGAGCGTGTCGACCGTCCTCGAGGTCGCCGCCCGCGTTGCCGCGAGGGACTTTGACAGGGCCACGCCGGCAGGCCGCTCGTGGGCGCCGGGAACGAACGGAATGCCTTGCGCTTGCGCCACGCCCTCGAGGACGAGACCGTCGGCGGTGTCAGTTGCCCGCTCGACCAGGACAAACGCGGCCGCCTCACCCGGCATCACGCCTGCCGCATTCTCCGGCGTCAGCAGGACGCCCGCTGACTGGAGCGCGCCGATGGTGTCCGGGTCGAGGGACGAGTCGATACCGCCGACAAGGCATCGCGAGATGGACCCGCCCTCGAGGGCGCGGGCCACCGTCTGAAGGAGCGCGCCGAAGCCGGCCTCGTCCTGAAACGTGGTGACGCCGGGGCTCGGGTGAAGCGACACGTCCGAGAAGCGTCGGATCGTCGGGATGAGGTGCGCGCGCAGCGCCTCGAGACGGATGTCGGCCTCGATGTCGTACGGTTCGGCCGGCGGGTCGTCGTCCTCGAGGGCGAGGGCCTGCTCGTGGCGGCGGAGGTGGTAGCCGCTGGGAAGGGCGATGCAGATGCCTGTCTTCCCGTCGTTTGGAATCTCTGCTCGGCGCGTCACATCCTCGAGGGCGGCGACCCCGAGACGGGCGAACCGGGCGACGTCCACAAATCCCTCCGTCACCATTGGGACCGCGTAGACAGCGAGGTCAATGCCCTCTCCTGCCTCGGGATCGAACACGTCGACGCCAGGCATCGGGGTGGGGCGTGTCAAACCCGCGAAGGCCGCGGCGCACGCGGACGGGGCCTCGAGGCCGAGGCTCGACACCATGCCCAGGCCGGTCACAGAGAGGCGGACGCCTGTGCTCACGGGATCGTCTTCCCGCAGAACAGGCAATCATGCTTCGGTGGCATCCCGATCGCGATCACCGGGGGCTGCAAGACCGGCGTCGGCGGCGTGTTCTTCTGGTTGTGGTGCATGAGGTCTCCAAAGCGTACCAGGGGCTTCCCCTCGAACTTGACGTTCGAAGACCACGTCAGGAACTCGGCCTTCCCCTTGATCTTGCTGCTCACGACGCCGCCGCCGGCGCTCCCGGCCTCGTCGCCGGTGCTCATCTTGAAGTTGGAGTCCTTGGTGCAGATCGGGTTGCCGTCCATCTTGACCTTCTTGGTTCCCTTCGCCGTGTCTGACGACATCGCGATGTTGGGATACGGAATCGGAACGGGGCCGCCGGGCGTGGGCGTCTTGCACACATCAGGGAACGCGATGGTCGTCCCCATGCTCGACTTGTGGACCACGGACAGGGAGTTGACGCCGACGGTGACGGACATGGCTAGTTGAGCGAGAGCGTGATGGATCGGATGTCGTGGAAATCGCGCGGGACGCGCAGGCCCCCGCTCCACACGAGCACGACCTCTCCGTCGTGACCTCCGTCGCCATCCACGACCACTCGGTCAAGCTCGAGGGCGAGGGGGAGCCGACCTGCGACGCGGCTCGCGACCTCGGCGACAGGCTGGAGGCCGGGAAGTGTGAACCGCAGGAGCCCATAGGGCGAGATGCCCGTCGCCGCGCCATGCTCGTTTCCGCGTAGGCGGCCTGGCACGGTTAGGCCGGGCGGGGCGACATCGAAGAACCTGACGTCGAAATCGGACGGGAGCATCGGGCTGCGTGTCTCTGCCCAGGCGACGTCGTAGGTGCCCGCAAACCCGATGCGGGGCTCCCAGCCGGGAGCGACAAAACCGACGGGAGCCGGCGGCGGCCGGTCGTCTGGGTCTCGAATGAGCGCGTCGGCACGCTCGAAGTTGGGCAGGCGAGACTGGTCGAGGTCGAGGCGGGTCCGCGTGGCACGAAAGCCGAGCCCGACCGGATTACGGCCGTCGAACTCGTGATCGCGCTCGGCGCTCGAGGATGCGTCTGTGCCGCCTGCGGCGCGCTCGTACACGAGGGGAAGCTGGTCGAACGGTTTCGGCCGCGATATGCGTGTCACGCCCAGCGCCGATTGCCATTCCCGATCTCCGAACACGCGGAACGAGGCCCTCGCAGATCCCACTTGAATGCCCACCTCGCCCTCGACGCTTCCTTGGCGAGGGTACGCCGAGCCGGCTACGACGACATCGGTCGATGTCTTTCCAATGGCGAGATCCGAGGCGTACGCGACGCTCGAGGTGCCCGCCTCACCCACGAACGTGTCCCCCATCGCGACCTCGCGCTGCTTCTCGGAGGGAGTGAGCCCGCCCTCTCGGTCGAGTGCATACGTCGCCTTATAGACGACCACCAGATAGGCCGCGCCCTCGAGGTCGGCGACGGCAGCTGGGGCAGCGACGAAAGGAGTGGGGTTGATGATCTCCATGGAGACAGGGACTCCGTGGAGAGGCCTAGTTGATCGCGACGCTGGCGCCCTTGATCTTGTGCGAGTGCCGCGCGCGGCTGGTCACGTCGCGTCCCAGGACGGTCACTTTGCCGTGGCGGTCGATTCGGATCCGGCCGTCGCCGCACTCGAGGACGACCTCCTCGTCCGCCTGAATGTGAATGCGGCGGCCGTTGAGGCGGACGGTGTCCACCTTGCCGGGCATCGTGATGCGGACATCGGGTGCGGCCTCGAGGGCGCTCGAGACGCGACCCAGGACGTAGCCGACCTCGAGGCCGGGCGGGCGCGTGACCAGCACCACGTCGTCAACGGCGAGTGCCAGGGGCGGCGCGGCACTCGTCTGGAGCAGGCGGCATGCAAGGACGGAGCCGTCCTCGAGGGCGACGCTCAAGTCGGCGGCGTCGAGGACGCGGGCTTCCTGGGTGGCGAGGTCGAGGGTTGGTGTCATGGCTAGTTCTCGGCAATCTTGGAGCCCTTGAGGATGATGTCCCCGGAGGCTTTGACGTGAGCCTTCTTTCCCTTGATGGTGATGTCCCCGTTCTTCTTCATGATGATCGAGGCCTTGCCGCACTTGAGCGTGAGCTGGTCTGCGGCCTCGATGCTCATCTTTTTGCCGCCCTTGATGCTCAGGTCGTCACCGCTTTCGACGAACAGCTTCTTGCCAACGACGAGTTTGCCCTCCTTTCCGGCCGTCCAAGAGATGTCCGTACCGACGGTCACCTCGTAGGTCGCGCCGGCGCTGTAGGAAATGGGGCCGCTCGCAGTCAGTGACTTCGCCCCGCCGACGGATTCTGAGCTGACGGCTCCGACGCTCACCTGGTAGCCGGCCCCGATGGAGACCGCGTAGGCCGCGCCCACATTGACGGTTTTGACCGTGCCGACCGTCTCGCTCGCGGAGACGCCGACCGTCACCGACATACTGGACCCGATGTTCTCGGTATGGCTCGTGCCGACGGTGATCTGGCGGTTCGATCCAACTAGGAGCGTCTGGTCGCGCCCAACCGTCATGCTGTTGTCACGTCCAACCTCCTCTTTCTGGTCGCGCCCGACCGAGAGCGCTTCGTCGTTGCCAACGGTCTGCGTCCGGTTCGTGCCGACGTGGTTTTCCTGGTTGTCGATGATCTCCGAAAGGTGGTCCTTCGTCGCGCGGAGGTAGACGAGTTCCTCTCCCTGCGTGTCGTCGAACGTGAGCTCATTCTGGCCCCACGTGCGCCACACGTTCTGGGCCGCATTCTCGTTCGTGACCGGCGAGTCTTGTGTCGGGTAGTAGACCGTCGAAAGGCCCACGATCCGGTCTACGTTGCCGTCGACACACGCCACCACCATCTCTGCGTCCTTGTGGACGGGGAAGTGCTGGCCGTAGCCAGGACCGGTGTACGGCTGCGCGAGGCGCACGGGCTTGGTGGCCTGCGCGGCGCCTCCGTCCCCAAGATCGAACGGAAAGCGGATGCGGTAGCGTCCCTGGTCATCCACGGGGGCGTACGTGCCGCCGGCGCTCTCGACCTTCGCGGTGAGCACGCCAGGCAGCTTCGGCTCGGGCGTCAGCCGGGGCGGCCGGTACGGCGTCGAGGCCGGGACGCAGGTGAACTCGTTCTTGTAGCCCGACTCCTCGCCTCCGGCAGAGCCTAGCACGTTGGCCTCTTTCCCGGAGTGCGTGACGTGCGTAACGAGGTACTCCTGGTTGAGGTCGCTGCGGAAATGCTCCTCGAGGGCGAACCGAAAGCCGGTGCGCACGCGGAAGCAGTTGCTCGAGGCTTCCATGACCAGCCGCCCTGACTCAATCTCTTCGTTGCGGATGACCGTCAGATAATCCGCCCTCGATTGCGTGTCCACATGAATCATGGAGTCCGACGAGATGCCGGTCGCCGCCACCGAGTCGATCTCGGACGTGGCGATGAGGGCTTCCGCGGGCGTCCGGTAGTTGTAATCCTTCGTTTCCGTCTTGGCCGTCACCAACTGCCGATGTGCCACAAACGACTGGACGGCATCGGTCTCCGTGGAGCCTTCGGTGTTGTACGGGAGCAGGTCGTCGCCCTCGATGGGCTGTGCGTCGCCGGCATCGTCGCTCAGGATCAGCGTCTCGGCGCCCCCTTCGTGCTGAAACGCGTACCGGATGCCCTCGAACTCGAGGAGCCGTTGCACGAACTCGAGGTCGGTCTCTTTGTACTGCGTCGTGTACTCGCGCGGCTCATAGGACTCCGAGAGGTGCCACTCGTGCTCGACGCCCGCGTCCTCGAGGACGCCCGTAACGATTTCCTGGACGGTCAAGTCCTGAAAGATGCGGCTCTGCGTCGAGAGCGTGAGCCGCCACAGATGAGGCACGAGCACCACCCGGTAGAGGTAGTAGTGCCGGTTCTCCCACCGCACCTGCCGGAGCTGCACGAAGTGGGAGACGATGCCGGAGATCTCAGACGGGTCGTCGTCGCCACGCCCGATGGAGAGCGTCGCCGGCTTGTTGATGACGTCCTCGAAGTCGATCTCCGCGTCCGCCGACGCTAGCTCGATCTCAAACCGAAAGGGCTGCGAGATCGTCTCCGTGCCCTTGAACTCCGCCACCCGGAACGTGTCCGGGGGAAGGGCGCTGCACGAAAACTGGTGGCGGACGCGGTAGCTCTCCATAGGGTTAGGTCACGGGATCGGAGTCGTCATCGGCCTCGATGTCCGCATCGGGTGTGGTGGAACCGTCCCCCGCGCCGGCCTCGACGAGGTCTGCCTCGTCCTCGAGGTCGGGCGCGTCGTCCTCGAGGTCTGGAGCCTCGGCCTCGAGGGGACTGGCGCTCGGCTCTGGGGCCGGGTCGGCCTCGAGGACGGCACCGTCGCCACTGGCGCGGGCGGCCTCGAGGTCGGAGAGGGAGTCGTAGAAGGTATAGGTGAAGTCGCCAGCCTCGTCGAGGCCGAGCTGGAGGGCCGCCGGAAGGTTCTCGTCGGCCAGGCGAGCCAGGAGCGCGCGGCTCGCGTTGGGGAGCACCGTCCGGTCGATGATGGCGTCGATGTTGCGAGCGCCGGCATCGATGGTCGTGCAGCGGTCCGCGATCTCCTCGACGACGGTGTCGGGGTAGACGAACTGGATGCCGTGGTTCTCCTGAAGCCGCTTGTTGACCTTGTTGAGCTTGAGGCGCGCAATGGCGCCCATGGCCTCGCGGTCCAGGCTAAGGAAGGGGACCACGTTCATGCGGCCGAGCAGCGCCGGCTGGAAGTGGTTCGCGAGCGGCTCGTGGATGAGGTCACGAAGCTCGTTGAGCGTCGGCGCCTCCTCGGCCATTGAGGCCTGTTGCACGAGGGCCGAGCCCACGTTCGAGGTGCACAGGATGATCGTGTTCGTGAAGTCGACCTCGCGGCCCTCGCCGTCGCGCAGAATGCCCCGGTCGAAGACCTGGTAGAACATCTCCATGACGTCGATGTGCGCCTTCTCGACCTCGTCAAGCAACACCACCGAGTAGGGCCGCTGCCGCACGGCCTCGGTCAGCACGCCGCCCTCGCCGTAGCCGACGTAGCCGGGAGGCGAGCCCTTGAGCTGGCTCGTCGTGTGGCTCTCCTGGTACTCGCTCATGTTGATCGAGACCAAGAAGCGCTCGCCGCCGAACAGCAGCTCCGCGAGCGCACGCGCCGTCTCCGTCTTGCCGACACCGGACGGTCCGGCCAGCAAGAACACGCCAAGTGGCGCGTCCGACTTCCGCATTCCGGCCTTCGAGGTCCGAATCGCGTCCGAGATCTCGGTGAGCGCGTTGTCCTGTCCTCGAATCCGCGAGGTCAGCCGGTCTTCGAGCTCCAGGAGCATCTGGGCCTCGTCCTTGACCATATCCCCAATCGGGATCCCCGTCCAGTCCGCGATGACTTCCGCCACGACGCGTTGGCCGACCTCCGCGTGAACCAGTGGGCCTTCGTCGTGCTGCATCTCGTCCAACTGCGCGTGCAGGTCCCGGACGCTTGCGGGGGCTTCGCCTCCGGCCGTCGCGGCATCCTTGCGGGCGGCCTCGAGGTCGCGGGCAACGCCCTGCTCCTTCTTCCAGCGCTCCTCGAGGGTGGCCTTCTTCTGAGTCAGCTCGTCACGCTCGGCCTCGAGGTCGGGGACGGTCTCGTTGCTGCCGAGCCCAGCGGAGACGTCGCGCTTGATCGCGGTCAACTCAGTCTCAACCTCATGCAGGCGGCGGCCGATGTCGTCGAGGGCGGCCGGCGTGGCGTCCTGGGACATCTTGACGCGGGCACTTGCCGTGTCCAGCAGGTCCACGGACTTGTCGGGGAGCTGGCGACCGGAGAGGTAGCGGTCGCTCAGCTCGACGGCGGCGCGGACGGCCTCGTCGGTGATCTGGACGTTGTGGTGCTTCTCGTAGCGGTCGCGCACGCCGCGCATCATGACCACGGCGGTCTCGACGTCGGGCTCGTCCACCTTGACCATCTGGAAGCGACGGGCCAGAGCCGGGTCCTTCTCGATGTGCTTCTTGTACTCGCTCCACGTCGTGGCCGCGACGGAGCGGAGTTCGCCGCGCGCCAGGGCCGGCTTGAGCATGTTGGCCGCATCGCCGGTGCCCGCTGCGCCGCCCGCGCCAACCAGCGTGTGCGCCTCGTCAATAAACAGGATGGTCGGGCGTGGCGCATCGCGGACGGCCTCGATGACCGCCTTCATGCGCGACTCGAACTCGCCCTTGACGCCGGCGCCGGCCTGCAAGGATCCCAGATCGAGGGCGGCAATCTCCGCGTCCTTGAGGCTGTCCGGCACGTCGCCCGCTATGATCCGGAGCGCCAAGCCCTCCACGACCGCCGTCTTGCCAACGCCGGCCTCGCCGACCAGGATCGGGTTGTTCTTGCGACGTCGCGACAGCACGTCGATGATCTGACGGATCTCACGATCACGCCCAAAGATCGGGTCGATCTTGCCATCGCGGGCCTGCTGCGTCATCGACTCGGTGTACAGGTCGAGGGCCGTTTCGCCTTCGCTGCCACCGCTCGGGTCCGGGAGACGCCCCCCACTGCCTCGACGGCTTGCGCGGTTCTCCTCCGATCCATCGACGAGGTCGAAGAACCGGTCTCGCAGGTCGTCGGCCTTCGCCTCGCCCATCGCGTCACGGGCCGGCGACGTCGCAAAGGAGTCGGCCTCGAGGTAGGCCTCCAGGAACGCACCTGACCGAATCTCACCGAGTCCGTGGTGGACGGAGCCCGCCACGAACGCGCGCTCGATCAGGTCCAGCAGCAGCGGCGAGAAGGCCGGCCGCCCCGCGTTGCCCGTCTTGTAGCGCTCGATGGTGTCCGTCAGCGCCTTCCCGACCCGGCCCGGATCCGCACCCAGCCGCGAGAGCGCGAGCGGCGCGTCTCCGTTTCCGTCCTCGAGGAGCTTGAGCAGCACGTGCTCGACGGTGACCTCATAATGGCCGCGACCGACGGCCAGCCCTGCCGCGCCCTCGAGGGCGCGCGTCATCGGGTCGTTGAGCTTCTGGAGCAGGCGCTTGACGTCTTTCGAGATCATAGGAGTCGTGGAGTGAGCCGGGATCGCACGCGACGCGTGACGAGGGCAGTCAAACTTGTGCGAGCAGGCTCGCTGTCAAGTACGGGGTTATGAGCGTTCGAGGATCACGCGGCGGCGTAGCGAACGCGACGATGGACCAAGGGCGTCCGGGGTTTGCCCACATGGGCGTTGCGGCCCAAGCGGGCACTGTCACCGTCGCCGAGCTTGAGAGGAGGCGCTTCGGCGGCCTCGAGGGCGAGTTCGACGTCGTAGTCGAGCGTGTCGGAGGTGTAAAGGCGCACGAGCGCCGCGACGCGACGGGCGCCGCTCTGCCCGGGCAGGAGATCACGGAACTCGCTCAACCCGAGCGGACCAATCTGGAGTCGAAACATGCCGGACTCGTCGTAGATGCGGTCGCCCACGATGGTGTCGTGGCCCAGCTTCGCGGACCCGAGCCCTGGCCGTTCGCCTAGGCTCACGCGGCGCGGCACGTTCTCGACGACACGGACCTTGAGGCCGGTCGCGTGCTGGATGAGCGCTCGTAACCCTTCGGCGTTGCGAGACCACGACGACAGGCGAGCGGCAAGGGGAAGAAGCTCGGCGGTGTCGGGTGCCGAAGCATCGGTCTCCCCAATGCCGCTGAGCGCCGCTGCGCGGACCGCGTGGACATCGCGGCGGCCGGTCGTGCCGCGCACCTCGGGACGGTACTTCGCCCACGCGCGCCAAAGCTGCGCGTAAGGACGGTGCCCCAGAAAGTCGAGGAAGTCTCGGAGCGGTGCGGCCTCCTCCGTCCCCGGCGAGACGCGTTCGTGGAATGTGGTCGGCAGCGCGGCATCGACGCCAAACAGGCCGCCGAACCCGACCACCATCGAGGTTGGCTCGTCCCGACCTCGAGGTCGGATGCGGCGAACGTCGGACGCCGGAAAGACCGACGCCGGATCGGGACTCACACGGACGGCCTCGCTCGTGGGCGACGGCCCTCCAATCGTATGCGGTCCGCCCCGGGCGGCAGCCAGCAGTCGGACGGCCTGGAAGAACTCGTACTCGTACCCGCGCTCCGCCATGCGCGCCTTCTCGGCCTCGAGGTCGGGCATGTCCACGCCGACGGAGGGGTCTGGGGTGCGCTCCGTCATACGATCGGGCGCTGTCCGCGGTCGGGCGTCCACGTCATGGTGCGGGCGGAGGGGACGGTCTCGATGGTCAGGTGGACAAACGCGTTGAGGGTCGCATAGAGCGATAGGAACTCGCTCAGGACCAGGCCGAACAGAGCCAAGTCACCGTCGTCGGCGAAGTGACCATCGGTGACCTTGATGGTGACGTGCGCGCCCCGACGGACCGCGCCGCGGGTCATGGTTTCAGCCGGTGCCCATGAGACCTCACGGATGCCGCGCCGCCGACGTTTGCTCGCCTCGGTGTCGGCCCAGTCGTAGAGCGAGAGCAGGCCCGTCAGTGCCTCGTGCGTCGCCACAGAGCCGTGGCTGAACGACCAGTGCGCGAGCAGCGCCCACAGGAGATCGGGGTGGTTGTCCATCGGCGGACGCCGAATCATCGAGGGACGGTCAAGGTTGGCGACGGTCGCAATCTTGGGCGCGTCAGGTGCCAGCCGGTCTACCATGCCGGGCTGAAGGGCCTCGTACGGCAATGCCCCATTGGTGCACCGCATCGACACGGACAGCGTCTCAGGGACCGGAGTGCCGGCGTCGAGGTCGGGGCCGGCGAGCTGGAGGTAGAGGTCGGTGCCAGGCGTGGCGCCCGGGCGCCGAAGCACGTCGAAGCTGCGTTCTGTGCTCGAGGACAGGCCGGCAGAGCGGGCGTACTCCCGCTTCTTCGCGGTCCCCTTCTCGATGCCGACCACGCCCTTGATGTCGTACGCCTCGATGCTTCGCCGTTGGCGAAGACTTGGGATGACGCGCTGCTCGGCCCAGGTGTGCTCGGCCAGCATCGGCTCGGCGTCGTGGTCAAACAAGTTGACAGCCGGTGTGCAATGGAGCCGGACGTGCTCTTTCAGAAGCTGCCGGTCTTCCGGGTACGGCTGGTCGAACACGATGTCGACCGCGAACTGCTCCGCATCGGGATCGGCCTCGATGACGGCCTCGAGGCCGACGAGATCGACCTGCCAGAACTTGCGCCGGAACATCAGCATCTCCTGAAGCAGACGCAGACCGGATGGCAGCGCGTCGTTGTGGGGCAACAGGCCGTCCTCGGCCTCGAGGGCGGCGGGCTGGACGCCCTTCTGCCCCTGGATGGTCACGACCGGCGGACTGCCTCCGCCCGGTCGTGGGGTCAGGTCATCCCCCGTGCGAACCTCGACGCGCGTGACGTGGCGCGTCAGCAGGAGGTGCGCCGTCGAGGACACCGTGCTCTCGGCATGGAGAAACAGGCGGAGTCGGGACAGGTCGACCGCGCTGACAGGTGTGCCCTTCGCGAGCTTGAACAAGAGCCGCGCGCGGCTCGTCTCGTCCGCGTCGTAGCGGAGCTCCACGGACTCGAGCTCCATCGGGTGCAACCGGACATCCTGTGCCGTCTGGAAGCGAATCGGGACGCGCTCCGGGCCGATCCGGTCCGTCAGGACTTCGGTGCCGGCGGGCAGCGTCGTGGTCTCAGGCACCATCCCGGGCTTGGGCGTCATCTCTAGGACGCAGCACGATGGGAAGGGCCGCAAAAAGTGGGGGTACAGCAGGCCAACGAGCCGTTGCGTGTACTCAGGTAGGTCGTCGTCCAGGCGCTCTTGCACCCTCGAGGACAGGAAGGCGACGCCCTCGAGCAAGCGCTCGACATAGGGGTCTTGGTCCTCGAGTGCGTCCAGGCGCAGCATTCGGGCCTGCTCCGGGTGCGCCTCTGCGAATGCGGCGCCTCCTTCGCGGAGGTAGCGGAGCTCGCTTTCGTAGTGGCGGAGAAGCATGGGCGCGGACGGTTCCGCGGGTCGCGCGGACTCTACCGAGAGGCGGGGCGAACGTGAGCGGCTTCCTGGGACTCAAACACGGTCTCCAGTCGGATCCGCTGTCCCGGCGCGATCTCGCCGCTGATGATGAACGTGGTCCGCATGTGAACGGCATCGAGGCCGTCCATCTCAACGCGGACGCGGTTGAGTCGGGGCTCGTACGCGATCACGACCTCGCGAAGCCGGACACGCAAGCCCTCGAGGGAGGTCGGCGCTTCGCGCTGGATCGAGGCCAGGTCCGGCAGCCCGTACTCGGGCAAATGTGGGACGGCTCCTTGGCGCGTGTTGAACATCCGCTCCAGGTTGCCGACGATGCTGTGGAGGCGCCATTCGTCCTGAGAGACCGATTCGACAGGGGTGCCCCCACCGAACCGGCCCTCGAGGATATCGAATAGCGCAAGGTCCACAAGCGTGGCGGGGACCCGACCTCGAGGCCGGGCCATCCCGCGCTAGGCCTACGAGTTCGGCGTCAGGATGTCGTCCTCGGCCTCGAGGGAGCCGTCGGCCCACAAGAAACTGATCTTGCCGAAGTGGAACGAGAGACCGAACGAGTCGGACGGCGAGCCGGCGCTCATGCCCCAGTTGACGGAAGAGATGTGAGCGCGCTCGATGGTCGTCGTGAGGAAGATCTCCTCGGCGCCGGTCACGTCGCGGTTGTAGAACGTGAACTCGACCGTCGTGAACTCCTCAGAGTTCGTCGAGGAGTTAATCAGTGGCACGAGCGACTTGTCGGTCACGCAGCTCACCGAGATCTCGGACTGGTGGTGACCACCGCCCTGGATCGCGCCTTGCGTGATCGACCACGGGATCATGACGCCGTGAGAGACGCTCTCGATCTGGACCAGGTCGGTCCGGCCGTCGGTCTGGACGGAGCCCTTGATCTGACCGGACTTGGCGCCGGTCGCCTTCATGTAGATAGATGTAGCCATGGGTTTTGTTTTTTTGGTTTGAGTGTTAATGTGGTCCGGCCTCGAGGCCGGACCGGGTCACGGTCCCAGAAGGGACACGCTACTTTTTCGGCATCTTGCCGACGAGCGAGAGGCTGACGTCCATGCCCTCGATCTGGAAGTGGGGGAGGATGGCCGTCTGGACACGGAAGAACCCGGGGTTCTCCTCGATCTCAGAGACGGTCACCGATGCGGCCTTGAGCGGATACTTGGCAATCGTTGAGGGCGACGGATTCGCCATCTCGGTCACCAGGCCCTTAAGCCAGCGGTTGAGCTCGTTCTCGATGGTCACGGCGTCCTTCGTGGCGCCGATGTTCTCACGCTGGAGCACCTTGAGGTAATGCGCGATCCTCGAGGCCAGGAAGATGTATGGCAACCGACTGTTGATGCGGCTGTTGGCCGTCGCAGCGGCGTCATCGTAGAGCTTCGGGCGCTGGGTCGAGTTGGCCGAGAAGAAGCACGCGAAGTCGCGGCCCTGGTAGTGCGAGAGCGGCATGAACCCAAGGTTCGAGGCCTCGAACTCCAAGGTCTCCGAGATCGGAACCTCGGTCGGAATCTTGGCCTGCTTGCCCTTACCGACGTCGTACAGGTGGACCGGGAGATCGTCGACCTTGCCGCCCGACTGCGGGCCGCGGATCTGGACGCTCCAGCCGTCACGCTGGAAGGCCTGCACCATGTTGCTCGCGAACGAGAACGAGGCGTTGCCCCACAGGTACTTGTCGTGATCGTCGCCGACGACGTTCTCCGAATAGTTGAACGTCTTGGCCGGGACCGTGTCCTGGCCGTACGGAAGGCGGGTTAGGAAGCGAGGGAACGTCAAGCCGAGGTAGCGCGAGTCCTCGCTGTCGCGGAGCGCGTTCCACTTGGTGAAGTCGGTGAGCTCCATGTAGGCAGAGAGATCCGGGATCTTCTTCCACTCCTCCATGGACTCCTTTCCGAAGAACTTCGGCCCGACGGACCCGATGAATGGGGCGTGCGCAGAGGCCGCTACCTTCGAGATGTCGCTCAAGAGCGCCACGTCCTGCGGTGAGGCGTCAAACTCGTAGTTCGAAACGACGGCCGAGTATGGATCGGCGCCCGGTTGGTCGTAGGCGTTGGTGTAGACGTGGCGGTAGAGCGCGCTCTGGATCAGCTCAGGCGCATCCTCGAAGCTCTCCCGCAACGTCTCCTTGGAGACGTTCAGAAGCTCCATCTTGACGTTCTTGCGGAAGTCGGTCCGATCCACCAAGAACTTCAGGCCGCGCCAGGCGGACTCAAGCTTCTGGACTTCCTCGTTGTGCAAGATCGCGTCCATCTGGGCGCTGATCTTGGCGTCGATGTCAGCCACCAGGCTGTCCACCAGGAACTTATCGATCTTGACAAGCGGCGAATCCCGGGCGGCGACGGCATCGATGAACACGCGGAGCGCGGCGGACATCATCGCCCCGCGATCTTGGTTGCCCAACGTCTCCGCGTCGCTGAAATCTCCGACGTGGACGGCCGAGCTTGGCGCAGTTACATCGACTTTGGACAGGATAGAATCGAGGAGGGAGCCCTCTTCGGTGGTTTCGGCAGCGGCGGCGCCTTCAGTCTCAAGTTGGCCCTCGGCCATAACAGTATTGGGTTAGAGTGTGTGGGAAGGGCTACGCGTCGTCACCGGCGGCCTCGTCTGCCTCGGCTTCATCCTCGACGACGGCGCCGAGTTCGGCGAGCAGCTTCTCACGAGCGGCATCGTCCTTGATGACGGACTCGATCTGCTTGCGGAAGTCGGCGGCGGAGATCAGGCGGTTGCGCAAGTCCTGGAGCAGGTTGCGGGCGGCGAGCAGGCGAGCGACCTCGGGGACCTGGAGTCCGATGGCGTCCGGCGAGAACGACTTCATCGAGTCGAACTTGAGGTTGACGGCGATGTCGCCTTCGCCGGTGAGCGCGTTCGGGACGGCCGTCTTGACGGCGACGTTCTGCGATTTGAGGACGTCCTCGAAGTTGTCCTTGTTGAGGTTGATCACCTCGCGCTCCTCGAGCGGCGTGCCGTCCTCGCGGCTGGTGAAATCACCCATGACGAGCATCCGCATCGGGAGCTCGACTTTCTCCTTCGCATCGCCCTTGGCGACCTCGAGGAACAGGTTGACGCGGGCGGGCGGCTTCTCGTGCTGGAAACTCTGTGACATCTCGGGGTGAGTCGTGGGAAGGAAGAGAGGGCGTCTGCTATGGGAAACAGGAAAGGCGCTCGGAAGCAGTCACGGCGTCTGCCTGGTTCTCCATTTTTCTTGGAGCGCTGCGTTTACTACGTCTATGGAGTTTACGAGGAGTAAGGTGTAAGTCGAGAGCAAATAGCTCCATCGGTACTGAAAATCTTCCGGCAGCTGGGGCCGTGCTGCAAAGTGGCTCGAGATGCCCGCCTCCTCGACGTCGGTGTTCGGCCTCGAGGTCGAGACAGGAAACGAGAGAGTGGGAAATAGGAATGAGCAGATCCATTCGCCCTCGAGGACGTGTACTCCTACACAGGCTCCGGCCGGCCTCGAGGCCGAGTCGACCTCGAAGCCGGCCGGCGTCTATTCCCGAAACTCGCTGCGACGATGAGACGAACGTCAGGCAGGGAAGACACGGTGTACGCTGAGGACCGCCTGGCTATTGAGCGTGTCTCTCTTCTGTGCGTACACCTCCCATCCGCCCGGCTTTCGGACCCCTACGATGGTCACGTTCCGGTCTGGGCTCGTGTTTGCGCCAGTGGTCGTGGTGTGCGCGTAATCGTTTCTGCCATAGACCACCGAGTTGTTGGGGTCACTGTCGAGCGTCGTATGGAGTTGCGAGCCGCTCACACCGCCCGTGGGCTTGATGTGCGTACAAGAGGGGGCTCCGGCTGCGCCTTGCTGGACGACGAAGCTGCACCCTGAGAGTGCTCCTGTCACCATGATGTCCGTGCCGTTGGATGGTAGGAAGTAGTACTCTGCGTCGTTTTGGTCGCTGAGGTACATCCCGATCGAGTGCGCCTGAAACGTGTGCTCGCCAAACCCCCCGGGACTGATCCTGTAGAGTGCCGTGTCAACCATCAACTTCGTCCTCAGTATTTTGTGAGGGCGCTGAGACGTTGAGCCTCCGGGTTCTAGACTGATCGAATACTGCGTCTCTCCAGACTTTTTCTTCTCCGCGCCGACTGTTACTGAGTTCGCTCCAGCGATGACCAACGGATACTTCCGGAGGAACGCTCGAGGAGCGTTCTTTAAGCTGGTAAGAGCGGCCTGCGCAGTGGGGTGAGGCATGTCGTTGGACGGGAAGTGGCGGAAGACGGAGACCCTTTACCTGTAACACAGGAGAGGCAAGCCGAAAGGGTCACCCGACAACTCAATTCACGCCGCCGTTTGGATTTTCTCCGCACGAGTCGCAGGCGCTCTACTTGGCCGGCGGCTTCGTGCTCCGCATGGCGTGCGCGGGGTCGATGCGTGTCAGGCGACTGAACGCTTCGTTGGCTCGTGCCGACAGCGCCTCCACCTGAGCGGGCGAGGTTGCCGACCCAATTCGCGCCGCACTCGACGTGTGCAAGATGCGGAGGGCGCGTGCTGCCGTCGTCGGGTCCCAGATATCGAGGCGATGCTTCTGGATGGCCTCGTCGGCGTCCTCGATGAGCCCAAGTGCCACGTCGTGGCGACCTGCGCTGAGGCAGAGCTCGGCAGCGGTCACGGTCCGCTCGAAGCGATCGCGGGGGGCACCGGCGTCGGTCATGAGCATGGCGACGGCGCCCGGCACGTCTCCGCCGGATGCCTTCTCGCGGGCCTCCTGGATCGCCTCCTCGGTGGCGGGACTCAGCCCGCTGCCTCCCCCACCACCGCCGCCTTCCTCGGACGACGCAATCTCGTCGAGCCATGCAATCGTCAGGGGATCGGCGAAAGGCGTGCCGTAGAGAAACGTGAGCGTCGGGAGGGCGGGGAGCCGGCGGACGAGCGCGGCGGTCGCGGCCTCGAGGGCGGAGAGCGCCGCGGCACCGGGCGGCCCCATCGCCTTGTACGAGGTCGCGAGCAGGCGCTGGAGGTCGAGCCAGAAGTGGAACGGCGGGCGGGCAAAGGCTCCTTCGCCCTCTTTGATCAGGACGGCGTGGTTGCCGCTTGACACCATGCCGGCGTAGATCTGCCGGACATCCTCAGGCGGATCTGGAATCGCACCCGTCGGCGGTGCCTGCGGGATTGCATCCCACCGCGCAGCGCGCTGAAGCGAGACGGCCGTCGCGCTGTTGGGGTCTTGCGAGCGAAGGAAGCCGGCGATCTGGAAGATGGCGGACTGAGCCTCCGATACCGTCGTGTACGTCGAACTGCCTCCGCCTCCGCTGGCGGGTGCGGGCGTCGAGGCCGGTGCCTGAGGCGCCGCCGGTGCTGCCGCGGCCGCCGGTGCATCGGCTTTGGGTTCTGGCTCGGGCTCTGGTTCGGGTTCTGGCGCCGCTGGCTTGGGCGTGAGCCGCAGTCGCTCTCGGAGCTCACGGTTGAGCCCGCTGAATGCTGGCGCGTCCTCGCCCATCGTCTCTGTGACGAATGCTTGCAGAGCCGCGACCTCAGCCTGTGCGACCTCGATGGCGTCTCGGTCCTCGAGGACGGACTTGTTCTGCTTGACCCAGTCGCTCGTCCGCTCGGCGACGAACTGCAAGGCCGACTGCCGACCTCGAATCCGTCGCAGCGGCGGGAAGGCGTCTTCCCAGAATCCCTCGACGACGGCGCGGACAGAGGCCAGGCCCTCTGCGACTCCAGCGTACCCGCTCGTCCGGGTGAGACCCAGGATGAGGTAGCTCGCGACGGTAAGGTCTTTCGACTTGTCGCTCAGGATCGAGGTCGCCAGGTTCACGATCTCGTCGAAGCTGACGTCGCCGGTGGCGGCGCCCATCGCGTCGATCTGGTCCTTGAGCTCCTGAAACTCGTCCTCGTACTTCATGTCGATGCCTGCGGGGGCATCGCCGGGAACGGGGGCTCGGATGGCCTCGAGGCGGGGCGTCGAGTAGGCAGGTGCCTCGTCCTCGAGGTCGGCGTCCGCTGCTGTTTCGTCGGAAGCGTCGTCCTCGAGGACGTCGTCGGTGGGGGCGTCGTCGTCGGCCATGGTTAGCGGAGCGAGGGGAGACGGTCGAGGACGTCTGCGACAGACGCCTCGGGGTCTAGGAGAAGGGTGCGAATGCCCGAGCGCAGGCCCGATAACGCGCGGACTCGGGCGGACGCTGGACCGTCGTCAAGGGTGGCGATCCGGTCCGTGTTGGGAACGCCTGTCAGCAAGGCGCGGAACGCCGCTGGGGAGACGTCTCCAAAGAAGGCGTAGAGTGCGGCCGGAGGCCCACCGGTCCAGAACAGCGTCGGGGGCGGCGCCTTCGGGAGCAGGTGCCAGAACACCGCCAGCCAGAACGCAACGGCGTCGCGGCCTTGGAAGCCGGGGGCGGGAGCGGGGAGCGAGACGCGCAGGCCGTACGCAACGGGACCGGCGGTGGTGGCGGCGAGCCGGCTGGCGACCAGCGCGATCCGCTCGGCGTCGGGGTCGCCCCAGGTCCGTGTCCAAAGCGCGTGTGCCGGGAGCGCGCGGATGGCTCGTACGTGGGTGTCGACATCGAGGTCGCGGCCCTGCGCCGGTGGCGGACCTGGCAGATGGGTCAGGCCGTCCTCGAGGGCGGGCAGCGGCGCGCGTTCCGAGTGGACAACCAGGCGGGCCGAGCCGTCGAGGACGGACGACCACCGCAGGGGCCACGATGGGGACGCGTCGGGGTCGAGGGCTCGTCGTGGTACGGTTCGCCCGATGATGATCGGAAACGCGCGCCCGACGGTGTCGCGGCTCATCCGCAACGCTCCCACGAACGCGTGCGGCCCTCGAGGAGGCATCACGATGGTCCGGTACAGCGGCCCGACGCGGTCCACCGACCTCGAGCGCAGCGCGCGCTGGCTCAGGTCGTCGAGGACGTCGAGGATGGGGCTCGTAGGGCCGAGCCGTACGAAGTCCCCCCGGGCCGGAATCTTGCCGAACAAGACCGGGCCAGGGGCGCTGGGGGCGCTGCCTGGGTGGGGAAGGACGAGCCTAGTCGGCAGAGCGGGGGAGGGCGAACTGGAAGAAGGCGCTCGGGTTGGCCAGCGGCGAGTTCTCGGACGTGGTCCGCATCTCGTAGTTGGCTGTGACCGTGTTCTGGCCCTCGCGGAACGACCATCGGACGTCGTAGACGGTGCCGCCTCGAGGACGGACCGTGGCAGCGTCCATCAGGCGGAAGACGGCCCAGTCGCCCTCGAACTCCTTGGACAGCGGACCGCCGGTGCGCTGAACGGTGATAAACGAGCCGGGCTGGCCGGGCCAGCGGAAGTCGGCGAAGCGGGTGCTCCCCAGTCGGTACACGTCGTTCGTTCCGTGGATGCCGACGGCAACGGCGTCGGCGGCGAGCTCGCGCTGGGCGACGTCCGACGAGTATGTCGGGAGGTCGGGCTTGAGGCGGAACGTCAAGTCGCCGTTGAACAGGGCTCGGCCGATGGCTTGGCCCTTCGTGACGGCAGCGCGCAGGGCTCGCGAGCCTCCTTCGTCACCCAGAGCCTCGGCGAGCGTGGCGAGGTCGCCTCCGTTCGGGTCGAAGAACTCGCGGGCGGCATCGAGGGCGGCGTCGCGGTCGCTGCGGGGTGAGAACGGGTACCGTCCGGCGATCTTTGCGTTGTAGGCCTCGAGGGCGACGGCAAGCGCGCTGGTTGTGGCCTCGGACGCGGCCTCCGAGGCCGCGCTGGCGGCGGCTTCCGAGGCTGCGGCAACCGCTCCGGTCTGGGAAATGTCAAGCGGCGCAAAGAACAGGTTTTCTCGCGTCTGTCGGTCTATCCCTCGTGTTCCTTGTTCGACTGCGTCTTTGGTGACGGCCAAAAGCTCAGCGGCCATGCCCGGGTCGCCGGCAGCGCCCGCGATGCGGCGGCCGAACTGCGAAAGGGCCTCGAGGGCACCGATGAACGCAGGATCGGCGGAGCCGGCGGCTAGGCCCTGGGTATTGAGACGATGGATGCCGCGGAACGCCTCCGTAATCGGATTCGAGACCGCCGTTGAGTCGGCGTCTTCGCCACCGATTCCAATCGCTCCACGAGCGCGGTCGATCAGGCTCCGGCGGGGGGCCGTGTCCTCATCCGGCAACGTCGTCTGCTGCGTGACGGAAGCGAGAAACCACCCGATCGGGGAGTCTGTCGTCGAGCCCAGGATGGCGAGCCGCGCTTCGGCCTCGATAGCGTTGGCTTGTTTGTAACGTACCGAGTGCATGAATCGAGTCCATGAGTCGACGTAGTCGGTCTGGTACTGAGCCATCAGCGCATCATAGACAGCATCGGGGTCACGGAGCTCCGAGGGCAGGTCTGCGGCGGTCCGGCCGGTCACCCAGAACTCGCGGGCGGGATTTTCAGCGGCCTGTTCAAACCGGCGCTTGACGACCCTGTCCCACCCTTCACGCGTAAAAAAACCCGGCACGGACCGTGCCGGGGCAAACAGATCGAGGTGCTGGGGCATGACGGCTCGTGAGAGCCCGAAGTCTGGGAGCCGGGCGAGTGCTTCGCGCCGGATTCGGGCGTAGAGTCCATCGAGGCTGGGCGCTACATCAATCACGGCAATGGCCGAGCGGATCAGCGCATCGTCGGCGTCGAAGGGCTCAACGCGCTTCGCTGCTAGACCATCGACGAAGGCGTCGGTCTGGCGCGCGACGATATCGGTCATCGCCTCTCGGTCGCCGCCGCCACCGAGCGCTGCTCGGGGCGCGATCTCTGCAAGCCGTGCCTTGAGGACATCGCGCAGCCCTTCGTCGGAGGCGAGCGAGTCCGCGTTCGTTGTGAGTAAGAGGTAGGCCTTGAGGTCTTCCTCGATCTCAACACGCCGCGCCGCACGCCTCGAGGCCGCCGACGCTCCTGCCGTCGCGCTCGTGTCCGGCGAGTTCAGCGACTGGGCCTCCTGGAGCGATGCCCGAAGCTGCCGCATCGCGTACACGCTCACGAGATCCCGGGCTCTCATGTAGTAGAGATCCTGGGCGGGCTCACGGACGGTCGAGCCTCGGCCGAGCCCGAGCATCAGCGTCCTCGAGAGCGGACTGGCGTCCTCGAGGCGTGCGACCTCCTCACGCAAGCCTTCGAGGCGGTTGACGTCGTCGAAGCGAGCGCCAGCGGGGTTGAACGTGACGCCGGACGCGCGATCTCCGGCCTCGAGGACGCCGCGGAGCTGGGCGTTGCTGCGGGCTCCGGCGAAGCCAAGCAGGATGGCGATGAGCGCGGCCGTTCCGAGTGCCGCCAGGCCTGTCCGCGTCATGGCCCGCCACGTCGCGCCGGCGGCCTTCTTGGTCCGTCGCGCGATGAAGCGGTCTGGGAAGACGACGTCGGTGAAGACGTCCTTGAGGAAGTAGCTCTTGGGCTCGGACGGAGCGCGGGGCGGCGGCGGAGTGCGCAAGCCGAACTGCTGGGCAAGCGCGCCGATCACACGGTCGATGGGTGCGCCTTCCTGCGTGCCACTGGTGAAGTAGAAGCCGCGGAAGAGCGGTCCCTCAGATAGCGGGTTCGGGGCGAACACGACCGACGAGAACCGAGCCAGACGGTCGCGCATTGACGCGAGCTCGAGGGGGAAGTCGTAGACGCGCTGGCGCTCTTCGCGGCGCAGGTTGCGCGACAGGCGGGCATTGCGGTGCGGGCGCAGCGCGTCCATGATGCCGTCGAACTCACGCTCCACAACCTCGGCCGGATCCGCCGTCGAGTACGGCTCGACGGTAGCACCCCAAATCTGCTCGCGGCCGTCGCGGTCGAGCTCGCCGAAGAACTCGACGAAGCCGGGGATCAGGTCGGTCTTGGTGATGACGAGGTAGACCGGCAGCCGGAGGCCAAGCCGCTGCACCAACTCATCGACACGGCGGCGGATGTTGTCGGCGTGGTCCTCGAGGTCGAGCTCGTCACCCAAGAGGTCCTGGGCGCTGATGGCGACCATGATGCCGTTGATGGGGCGGTCCGGGCGGCTGTCCTTGAGGGCGTCCAGGAAGGCGTTCCACTCGTCGCGGTCCTCGTCCTCGGTCGTGTAGCGACCCGCCGTGTCGACCAGGATGGCCTCGTCGGTGAAGAACCAGTCGCAGTTTCGCGTGCCGCCGACGCCCTTGATACGCTCGGCGCCAGCCGGGAAGCGTAGGCCACTCTTGAGCAGAGCCGTGGTCTTGCCGGCGCCTGGAGGCCCGACCATCAGGTACCACGGCAGCGCGTAGAGCGCCTTCTTTCCTTTGCCGAAGCGCCCTTCGCCGCCCAGGTTCGAGGCCTTGAGCTGGGCCAGCGCCTGGTCGAACGACTCCTGCATCCGGTCGATCTCGGCCTTACGGTCGGGCGTGTAGGACGCCGCCTCGCGCTCGGACTGGGCTTTGAGAGCGTCCTCGATGCCGCCGCCCTTCTTGCGCGACTTGCGTGCCCACGCAGCGATGGCCGCCACCATGGAGACCAGCAACCCAATGACGAGGTATAAGATCATCGTCTTGGGAACGCCCCCAAGGATGAGCATCACAAAGATGCCACTGACGCCGGCTGCGGCGAGCAGAGGACGAAGAAGCCGTTTTGGCGACATACCGATGGGGAGCTACTCGGACTGAGCCGAGAGGGTGCGGAGGTCGTCGGCGGTTTCGCCAGCCGCGCTCGAGAGCATCAGGCTTAGGACGAGGTAGATGACGGCGACCAGGACCGCCGCGCCGACCCACAAGGCCCACGTGGGCAGGCCGGCCTTCTCAGCCTGGGCGGCCACCTCTCTGGAGGTGCCTCGAGGAGCGAGCGCGCCGGGTGGGTTGCTCGCCGAGAGCCGGGCGTAGAGATCGTCGACCAGGCGCCGCAGGACTTCGCGGCCGTGGATCGCATAGCGGCCCTTGAAGCCGAGCGCGAGGCAGAGGTAGTAGACCTCGAGGACGGCTCGGCGCGTGCCTCCACCCTCGAGAAGAGCCTTCAGCTTGTCGAAGAAGCGCTCGCCGGCGTCGTAGCGGTCGTAGTGGGCGAGCTGAAGCGGCTGCGCCGACCAACCGTCACGGCCGTGCCACGTCGACGACAGAATGGCCTCGTCGAGGAAGGCGATCAGGCAGAACGTGGCCTCGTCCACATCCACGTCGTTGGCGCCGGTGCGTCGGGCTGCTTGTGCCGACTCGCTGAGTAAGGCCTCGATGCGCTGACGCAGCGACGTCGCATCGCCCAAATCGTCGGAGGCGCGGATTTGCAGGATGAGCGAGAAGACCGGCGTGAACGCGCCTGCCAGGGTCTCCTCCGCGCCAAACGCCTTCGGAAGCTCGACCTCGACGCCTGCGACGGGCGCGGCGTGGAACCCGGAGTCCATGCCCGCACCCGAGCGGATACCGGGACCCTGATAAGCTGCGAACGGGTCGTCGGTCCCTGTCGAGGGCGATTGAGCGAACGGGTCTGCGCGATCTGGGCCTGGAGCGGGGGCGGGCGTGGGAGCCGGCGCGAACGGGTCGGCTGGGCTCGCATTCCAGTCGCCCCCTGACAGCGGCGTCCTCGAGGACGGTGGCGGGTCGGGAGAGACTGAGGGTGTCCAGTCGTTCTCGAAGGGATCGTTCTTCGGGCTCGAGGACGAGATCGGCGCGAACGGGTCCGGCGCGGCGGGTGGCGGAGTGACCGGTGGCGGGTTGGGAGCGAACGGGTCTCCTGCCGATGGCGGCGCAGGAGCGCGAAACGGGTCAGGGTCGGCCGGCGCGAAGGGGTCGTTCGTCCTCGAGGACGCGTCCGGCGCGAAGGGGTCCGCAGGCGCAGGCGTCGAGGACGCGGCGGGGGCGAATGGATCGTTCGCCGGTGGCGTCGAGGGCGCGGCCGGCGCAAACGGGTCGGCGCCCGATGGCTCTGGCTGGCGGAACGGGTCGTCGCTCTCGACAGCTGCCGGAGTGAACGGGTCGGGGTTGGCCGTCGAGGGCGCGAACGGATCCGCTGCCGCCGGCTCCGGTGCGAACGGATCTGCCGCCGGACTCGAGGGCGCTGCGGGTGCGAACGGGTCAGACGGAGTCGTGTCCTCTGCGGGGTCCGGGGGAGGACTTCCGTAGGGGCGGTAGATCCGCGTGGCGTCGTCGTCGTGGTCGTCAGCCATAGATCAGCCTGTCGGCGCGAGGAGCTCGAACTCAGCGTCGGCGAACTCGGTGGGGGTGAACAAGGCGATGGCACCCGCGTCTCGGATGGCATCCCAGAAGGGGCCACTCCGGCGGGGCACGAAGTACGCCGCTCGGGGATCGACGGGGAGGCCGGAGGGCGGCGTCTCGGTCGGCTGGAGCGTCAGTGCGAGGGTGGCGGAGCGCAGGACGGCCTCGATGGAGTCCGGCGACGCGATGCGCAGCATCGAAGGAAGCTGCTGCCGCAGGTGCTCCGGGCTGACGCCCTCGCGTCGGACGGCCAGCACCAGGCTCGTGGCGTTGAGCACTTCGGCGGCGACCTCGGCGTAGAACAGGTTGGCGCGCTTCCGCACCAGCTGAACGCGGGTGTAGTTCTGCTTCGGCGCCTTCCCTCCCAGAAGCTGGTTGATAGCCGCGGCGACCTCGAGGAAGGGGGCCGTCGGGTTGGCGTGGTCGTAGCTCGGGAGCTCGCTCGGGGCGGGTCCCGTGCCGGGGACAGCGGCCCACAGGCGGCCGGCGAGCCCGACCATCTCGCCGAACACGTCGACGGGATGGGCCTCGGTGCGGCGCAGGTGGTCCAGGCGGGGCGTGTACTCGGCCGCGGCAGACAGGAGCGCCTGGGCGGTCACGTCGCTCGGCGAGATCTCGCGCTGGTTGCGGGCGGCCTGCCAGCGACGAGCGAACTCGCCCGCTCGGGCGGCCAAGCGCTCTGTCGTCTGGCGCAGCACGGCCTCGAGGGCGCCCGTCGCGCCGACTTGGACTGATGGCGCGATGAAGTCTTTCCGGGCCTCGAACGATCCGTCCGCGCCACGGCCGATCTCGGCGATGGGGACGGTGACGTAGTCCTCGCGGGGCTCGCCCTCGAACAGGATGCGTGCATTGACGCGTGCCACCTGGAGATCGCGGTCGTCAGTGCCCGTCGTGTCGTCGACGACGGACACAGGCTCCGCCACGAACCGGGTCTCGCGGCGGGCGGCGGCGCCCTCGAGGAGCACATTCGCGCCACCGGCGCGGACGGAGGGGATGCCGAGGTAGACACGTACGCTCTCGGCCGTTGGGCCGAGGCCGTCACGCACGTCTCGGGTGGCGGGCACGGGCGCGTCCTGGGGAAAGCGGAACGGGAGCCCATCGGGCATCACGCCTCGGGCGCCCAAGACAGCGACTTCCCCGTTCGCCAGCCGGTCGGCGTCGATCTCGAGGTGAGCGAGCCCCCAGCCATACCGAGCGACAGCGTCGACGCGCGCGTCGATCTCCGCGCGGACGGCGCGGTCCCATTGTTGGAGGTGGTGCGGGTCGAGGGTCATCCCCTCATACCAGACGACGCGACGGCGGTCGGACACGGGCAGGCGAGCGTTGGGAGCGGCGCGGCGCTGGGACGCGCCGACGTCTTGATATACAGAGAACGGCCGGATAGTCAGTCACGAAACCGAGATACGCTGCTCTCGGCCTCGAGGACGGGCCGTCTGCCAAGATCGGTCACTCAAGGCCGGGGTGCTGAGGCGGCCTCGAGGACGAGGGCCGTCGCGCCATCTCGTTCCACGTCGAGGACGCTGTCCCGCTGGCCAGGCTCGGTCCCTGCATTGCGCTGCCATCTCGACAAGAAGGACGCTCGCTGAGGGAACGGCCTCGAGGTCGCGCCTCGCCACCCTCGGAGCGATCCTCCGTCCTCGAGGTCGGGACGCCCGCCTTGAGGAACGCCCTCTTCGGAGCGAAGGGGACTGGTTCGCCCTCGAGGTCGTGCCCTCGGGCTACTGGACTCGTTGTCTGTGCGTACGCCGGCTTTCGGCGAGCCTAGTTCGCCATCGCGACCAAGTGGAACTCTGGGATCTGAGCTCGAAACCGAGATCCGTCCTCTCGTTGCATCAGATACGTCCCCGTCATGGAGCCCTCGAAGGTTTCCAGGACGCAGAACGACTGGTACTCGTGCGAGTCGCCGGGTGCGATCACGGGCTGCGCACCGATCACGCCCTCGCCCTCGACGTTCTCAACGTGGCCGCGCGCATCGGTGATGACCCAGTGGCGGCGCAGGAGCTGCACCTCTGCGGCCCCGTGGTTCTCGATGCGGACGAAGTAAGCGAACACGAAGCGGCCCTCGACGGCGTCGGACTTTCCGTCGAGGTAGGCCGGGCGAACCGTGATGCGGACCGTCTCAGTGGTGGCGTCGTAGGTGACCATGCGTCTGTCTAAAACGGTTGCTTCAACGACCTCGATGGGGTCGGTGTCCGACCTCGAGGCTTGTACTGAGCGTAGTGGAAGGGGCAGCTACTGACGCACCTCTTGGCCGCGTGCATACTCGATGGCGCCGACGAGTGCTCGGACGCGAGGCTCGCAGACCGGCGCCTGCCATCGGCACTCTTCCTTCAGGCCGCTGCCGACCAGGAATCCGTCGGCCGCATCGAGGTAGTCCATGAGGTTGGTGCTGTCGAGGCCTCCGCCGCAGAACAAGGGGAGAGTGGCCTCTGCCGCCGCCGCCTCGACGACGCCCTGAACGGGTTCGTGGCCGACGGCAGGTCCAAGGACGATGAGGCCATCCGGCCGAGCCGCCTCTGTCGCGGCGACCAAGGATGGGACCTCCTCGACTGACGTCGGGCGAATGTCGGCGAACACAGGCACGGACGTGGCGCCCAAGGACTCTCGGTAGCGGTGAAAGCGAGCAGCCGCCAAGGGGTTCTCGGCCCACCCGTTGACGCGGACGAACTGGCAGCCGGCTCCGTGTGCGACAGCGAGCGCCGCTTGGTCGGCGTGGAGCACGCGGATCCCGATCGGAAGCCGCCGGGCGTGGCGGCGGACCGCAACGGCAACGTGCGTCAGGTAGGCGACCACTTCCGGCCCGGTCTCGTCGTCTCCCAGCGCCGGTGCGTCATGCGCGTTCTCGATCAGCAGGCCGTCCACTCCGAGCTCGACCAACAGCCGGGCCTCTGCCATCGCCCGGTCCACCGCCGACCGGATGCCGATGCTTCCTGGCACCCCCGGAGACGGCCCCACGTGGAGGACCGCGATCACCGGCTTGGCGCGCGTGAAGAGAGAGTGGATGGTGTCAGGCATAGCTGTCTAACCGGTTGCAAGGCGCCTGCTGTTCCATGAATACCAGAGAGCATGGGTGATGTCGCCGCGCTCGAAATCATCGGCGGCGGTTAAAACCCGGCGAACCCCGCTTTCAGACTGACCTCGAGGTCGCCGCAGACTGAATCACGTCCCGTTACCAGTCGTACCGTCTGGTATGATCGCAGAGACGCCCACGCCCCACGCCGTCCCCACCATCGCCCTCGAGGACGTCGTCGTCCTGTTCGCGGGTGACTCGGGCGACGGCATGCAGTTGACCGGAAGCCAGTTCACGCTGGCCACGGCCCATGCCCGCAACGATCTCGCGACGCTGCCGGACTTCCCGGCCGAGATCCGGGCTCCCGCCGGCACGCTGTACGGCGTCTCGGGCTTTCAGCTCCACTTCGGCTCCGGCGCCATCCTGACGCCGGGCGACGAGGTGGACTTGCTGGTGGCGATGAACCCGGCGGCCCTCAAGGTGAACCTGTTTCGCGTCAAGCCCGGCGGTGCAGTGCTGGTCAATACCGACGCGTTCGGCGACCGCGACCTGTCGCTGGCTGGCTACGAGGCTAACCCTCTCGAGGACGGCACGCTCGATTCGTACGAGCGCCACGACGTCGATCTCACCACGCTGACGCACCGCGCCCTCGAGGACACGGGGCTCAGCAAGCAGGAGATCGACCGGGCGAAGAACATGTTTGCGTTGGGCCTCTCGCTGTGGCTCTACACGCGTCCCATCGAGCCGGCGCGGGCGTGGGTGCGGTCCAAGTTTGCCAAGGTGCCTGAGATCCGCGACGCCAACCTGCGCGCCCTCGACAAGGGCTATCACTATGGCGACATCTCGGAGAGCTTTGTCGCCCGCTACGAGGTGGCTCCTGCCGATCTGCCGCCGGGCACGTACCGCGCCATCAAGGGCAACGAGGCGTTGGCGCTCGGGCTAGTAGCCGCGGGTGTCAAGTCCGGCCTCGACGTGTTCTACGGGACGTACCCGATCACGCCGGCCTCGGACCTGCTGCACGCGCTCGCCAAGTACAAGGCGTTCGGCGTCAAGACCTTCCAGGCCGAGGACGAGATCGCGGCCATCGGTAGTGCCGTGGGTGCGGCGTTCGGAGGGAATCTCGGCGTGACGGCGACGTCAGGACCGGGGATGGCGCTCAAGGGCGAGTTCTTGGGGCTGGCGACGATGGTCGAACTTCCGCTCGTCGTGATCGACGTGCAGCGTGCCGGGCCGAGCACGGGGATGCCGACCAAGACGGAGCAGAGCGACCTGCTGATGGCGCTCTACGGCCGCAACGGCGACGCGCCGACGCCGGTGATCGCGCCGAAGACGCCGGGCGAGTGCTTCCTGGCCGCCTTCCACGCGGCCCGGATCGCGCTCAAGTACATGACGCCCGTCGTGGTGCTGTCCGACGGCTACATCGGCAATGGCTCTGAGCCGTGGCTTGTGCCCGACGCTGATTCGCTCCCGGACATCCCCGTGGGCTTCTCCGACCTCGAGGCCGCAAAAGACGCAGGCGCCCTCGAAGACGGCGCGTTCCTGCCGTACGTCCGCGACGATGAGACGCTGGCGAGAGGCTGGGCGCGGCCCGGCGTCGCTGGCCTCGAGCACCGCATCGGTGGGCTCGAAAAAGACTCGAGGACGGGCGGCGTCAGCTACGACCCGGAGAACCACCAGCGGATGACGGAGACGCGCGCCGACAAGGTGGCTCGCATCGCGCAGGACTTCCCGCCCACCGAGGTCGAGGGCGATCATGAGGGCGATGTCCTCGTCATCGGGTGGGGCTCGACGTACGGCGCCATCAAGAAGGCCGTCGGCGACGCACGCGAGCGCGGCCTCGAGGTCGGGCACGTGCACCTGCGCTGGCTCAACCCGCTGCCGCCCGACCTCGAGGACGTGATCGGGCGCTACCGCTCGGTGCTGGTGCCGGAGCTCAACCACGGCCAACTCGTCCGCATCCTGCGCGAGCGGTTCTTGGTGCCCGCCCGCAGTCTCGCCAAGGTTCAGGGCGTTCCCTTTAAGGCTCGCGAAATCGAAGCCGCCATCCTCGACCTCTCCCGCGATGTCTGACATGCTTCCCGACGACTCCGCTGCCCGCCCCGGCGGCACGCCGCCTCAGCCTCGAGGCGACCAGGGTGCTCGGCCAGACACGCCGCAGCCCGCGGGCACGCGTCCGCCCGTGGACGCGCCTGCCAGCCCCGCCCTCGAGGGCGAGCCGGCACGGCCGCCGATCCCGGAGACGGAGCCTGACACCGGCACTCCGCCCTCGGCCTCGAGGACGCCGACGCGGCCACCGGGTGCGATCAAAAAGCCGGCTCGCCCGCCGGGGGCGAAGCGTCCGCCTGTGCCTGCCAAGGCGCGGACCGTCGACCTCGAGGGCGACGGCGCGGCGTTCGGGCTGCCGGTGCTGACGCGGAAGGACTTCGTCAGCGGCGCCGATGTGCGCTGGTGTCCCGGCTGCGGTGACTACGCGGTGCTGGCGGCCGTCCAGCGCGCGCTGCCCAGTTTGGCCGACAAGCGAGAGGACGTCGTGTTCATCTCCGGCATCGGCTGCTCGAGCCGGTTCCCGTACTACATGAACACGTACGGTTTCCACAGCATCCACGGCCGCGCGCCCGCGGTGGCGACAGGCCTCAAGAGCACGCGTCCTGAACTCGACGTGTGGGTCGTCACTGGCGACGGGGACGCGCTGAGCATCGGCGCTGGGCACACGGCCCACATGCTGCGCCGAAACGTGGACTTGAACGTGCTGCTGTTCAACAACCAGATCTACGGCCTGACGAAGGGCCAGTACTCGCCGACGAGCGAGGTGGGCAAGGTGACCAAGTCGTCGCCGTACGGGTCGCTCGACCATCCGTTCAACCCGGCGGCCTTGGCGCTCGGCTCCGACGGCACGTTCATCGCTCGGACGCTCGACCGCGATCCGAAGCATATGCAGACGATCCTGAAGACCGCGCACGAGCACCGTGGGACGTCGTTCGTCGAGATCTACCAGAACTGCAACATCTTCAACGATGGCGCCTTTTTCGACTTCACCGAGCGTGACTCGAAGCCGTTGCGGACGGTCTTCCTCGAGGACGGCAAGCCGGCGCTCTACGCGAACGGGACCAAGGGTCTCGTCCTCGATGGCCTCCGGCTCCGCTCCGTCGACCTCGAGGGCGAGCACTCAGCCGACGACTGCGTCGTGTACGACTCGCGGGACAAGGCACTCGCGTTCCTGGTGATCGACCAGTTGTTCTGGGACGCTGACCTCCCGCGGCCTTTCGGCGTCCTCTATCAGGAGGACCGTCCGGCGTACGATGCGGTGCTCAACGCGCAGGTCGACGAGGTCCGCACGGCGCGAGGCCCTGGCGACCTGGCGGCGCTGTTGGCCTCGGGCGACACCTGGGTCATCGAGTAGGCTCGTCCTCGAGGCCGGCTACCGCACGACGGTAAACGGCACGGCGCCCACGCGCGCCCGGTCGACCTCGACGCGAAGCATGTACGCGCCCGGCGCCAAGCCCTCTGGGATCGGGATGACGGTCCGCCCTCGAGGACGGGTGCCGCTCGCGGCGATGGCGACGCGGCGGCCGAGCACGTCGTAGACAGCGGCCTCGAGGACGGCGTCTTCCGGCAGGTCCAGGATGGCCTCGGCCGACCTCGAGGTCGGGTTGGGGCGCACGCGGGTGAGGGTGTACCTCGAGGGCGGGGGTGGTTCTGTGCGCGGGACTGAGCGCGAGGGAAAACCGTCGCCAAATGATGCAAGGAGACCACCGGATACGGCTCGGAGCGCAGTAACAGAATCGAGATGGTCGGCTCCTCGGGCGAACGGGAAAGCAAAGAGGAAGGATGCTGACTCGTTTGGCTCGAGCGAGGACGCCCCCGTCGATACCACGAGATAGCGAGCGCCGTAGTAGTTGGTCCGCCCTTCACCATCGGCATTCATTTCTGACCAGAACGCACGTTGTGCTGGATCTGCGGGGTAGGCGAATGCGGACGGAGGGTACTGATCGCAGATTCCTTCATAGCACGGAACGCTACTGCCGACACTGGCGAGCTGGGCGCCGTAGACGGTCCGCCCGCGTTGGACGTTTACGAACTCGTGAGGGTCATTCGGGTACCGCGTCCCGTAGTCGTCATCGATGACAGGGGCTGTCGTCAACCGGACGCGTTCGCCTGGCTCGTCGATCTGTCCATCGTAGTCGTCGTCGCGACCATTCGGGAGGCCGACGGGTCCCCGTAGGATTTGGACGCCCCACGCCGGAGGCGCCACCCCGTATCCGCGCGGCCCCGTGTCCTCGTTGTCTCCGTTGTAGACGTAGGCCGTGTGGCGAAGCGTGTCCGTTCCAACAAGGTCATCAACGCCACTACCGAGGTCTAGATCGACGTAAAGACTGAGCCGGAGGCTGTCGAGCGGGACCTGTCGGCGGTTGGAGATCTCAAGACGCAGGAATGAGGCTTCGCGGAGAGCGGGATCGGACACGCCTGGGAACGGAGAGCGCTCGAACGCGAAGGCGTGAGCTCGAACCTCGACTCCCATTGGTGCCTTCTCTGGGTCGTTCCGATAGATCCCGTGTTCGTTGCCAGCGTCGTTCATGACCCACCACACGGCCACGTCGCCCAAGAGGTCAGGCTGGTCTCCGCCCTCGAGGTTGTAGTTGGTGGCGTCCCCGTCCCCATCAAGGACGGGGGCACCGGCCTCGAAGGGCCACTCTGCGAGATCCGCCGTCACTTCGCCCGTGAGGTAGTACCGCTCGAGGTTGGATCGAGAGACCGTCCAGATCCGGTCGAACGCGGTGCAGTCGGATGGAGGAGCCTCCGCGTCGCGGAGCGGCCCCGGCCAGAAATCGCCTTGGGAGTAGAGTGCCGTCGCCGTTCGGAGGGAGTCTTGGACGTAGCCGGTCAGCCAGAGATACGCCCCGTACGCTGTCGACACACTGTCTCGGGCCGGGACGAGATATCGCTGTGTCCCTCTGCGAGTTCTGAGAAGCTCCCCGTTTGTTTGGAACGGGGCGGAGACCGTTCCTGTGCTCAACAAGGCCGACGCCGTTCCTCGCTCGCACGACCCCACGGGCACGTCCTGCGCCGCCGCACTGTGAGCCAAGGCGAACAGAAAGAGAGCAAGCAGACGCATCAATCGAGAGCACAGCAGACACCCAAAACCTACCCGTCCTCGAGGTCGCCCGCGAGTCAGAACGCCGCGACCTCGAGGCCGAACGGCCGTAGACTCCCGCCGTCTCCCCCCGGACCCGTGACGACGTTTTTCGCCTTTGTAGCTGCCGCCCTTCTCGTGGGCGCGGTCCTCGCCTGCTCCGACCTCGAGGACGGCACGCCCGACCTCACCGCCGACCTCGAGGACGAGGCGCCCGCAGACACCCTCGACCTCGAGTCCGACGGCGGCGCGATCACGATGCGCGACAAAGAGGCTGAGCGTCTGATGGCCCAAGATCCGCTATGGGCTGAAGCCCTCCGCATCCATTATGACGCGCTGGTCGTGGACGGCCACGTGGATACGCCGACTCTGATGGTGGACCGCGGCTACGCCGTCGCCGAGCGGCACCGGGGCGACCACCTCGACCTACCCCGGATGGTCGAGGGCGGCCTCGACGCCGCGTTCTTCGCCGTCTACGTCGCGCGGAGCTACGGTGAGGGGCAGGCCGCCACCGACCGCGCGCTTCGGCTCGTGGAGGAGATCAAGCGGCAGGTGAGCGCGGCCGAGGATGCCGAGATGGCGTACTCCGCCGGCGACGTCTCCGCGATCCGCGCTCGAGGACGGCGCGCTATCCTGCTCGGCCTCGAGGGCGGACACGCGCTTCAGGGCTCGACCGAGGTCCTGCGACTGCTCTCCGGCAACGGCATCCGCTACGTCACGCTCACGCACACCAACACCAACTCCTTCGCCGACGCCTCTACGGACGTGCCGCGGTGGAACGGGCTCAACGACCGGGGCCGAGACCTCGTCCGCGAGATGAACCGGCTAGGCGTGCTGGTGGACCTCTCACACGTCTCCGACGCGGCGGTTTTCGACGCCCTCGAGGTCGTGACGGCGCCCGTCATCCTGAGCCATTCGTCGTGCCGCGCGCTCCGAGACCATGCTCGCAACGCGTCCGACGAGGTCCTGTCCGCCGTGGCCGAGAATGGCGGCGTGGTGATGATCAACTTCTACCGCACGTTCGTCGGCACGGGCCGGGTGACGGTGGAGACCGTCCTCGATCACATCGACCACGCGGTCCAGATTGCCGGCGTCGAGCACGTCGGGCTCGGCTCCGACTTCGATGGCGTGCCGAGCCTGCCGGTCGGCCTGAGCAACGTGACCCGTCTTCCCTGGATCACGTACGGCTTGTTGCAACGGGGCTACTCCGAGGCTGACATCCGCAAGATTCTGGGTGGCAACACCATGCGTGTCCTCGGAGCCGCCGAGCGCGTCGCCAACCAGATGCGTGTCGATGGAAGCGTCAAGATCGCCGCTCGCCCGCCGGTCACGGAGTAGCCGACCTCGAGGTCGGCTACCGCAACACGCGTCCCGGCGCCGACGCGTCGCCGTCGTTCGCCGCGGCCTCGAGGCCGAGAGCGTTCGCCATGATGCCGTACACATCGACGGCCTGAATCGAGTCGACCTCGAGGCCGGACTGGAAGCGGGGGCCGCGAGCCAGGAAGATGCCTGACATGGAGTGGTGTCGGTTGTCGAACCCGTGCGTGCCGCCTGAGGGCCGGTCCGATGAGCGGTCGAGGTAGCTCTGCGACGTGACCGTCCAGCCATCGTCAGCGATCAGGACGACAGGCGGGATGCGCGGGTTGTCGCGGTAGTGGAGTCTCGCGGGCGTCGATTCCTTTCGGTACGCCGTCACGTGGTCGAGCATTGAGATCCGCCGCACGAGATCGTCGGCGTCCTGCCCAGCGGTCGGCCAGATCCCGACTGGCTCGCCCCAGTCGATGTCGCTCGCCTCGACCTCGAGGGCGGCATCGAGGACGATCACGCGGTCACGCGACACTGGCGTCATTCCGTGGTCACTGACCACGACAACGTCCACGTCTTCGAGGACGCCTCGGGCGCGCAGCCCCTCCTTCAGCGCTGCGAGTGCCGCCTCGACCTCGAGGATGGCAGCGTTCACCTCGGGTGCCTCCGGTCCATAGCGGTGCCCAGCCGAATCGACGCCCTCGAAGTAGAGCGTGACCAGTCCTGCGCCGTCATCCACGGCCTCGAGGGCGCTGCCGACGCGGTCGAGATACGGCATGTCGCCATCATACGCGAGCCACGCCGTCGGGCGCACGCCGCCAATCTCGGCTTCGGAGCCCGGCCAGAAAATGGTGGCCGAAGACACGCCCTGCCGCTCGGCGGTGACCCAGATGGGCTCACCGCCCCACCACCGGCCGTCAGCGGTGGCCTCGCGGTTGGAGAGGGAAAACTGAGCCGGCGCACCGTCCTCGAGGCGGAGCGGGTCGCGCATCGAGTTGCCCACGATCCCGTGGCTTTCCGGGTGCAGACCGGTCACCAGCGAGTAGTGGTTCGGGAACGTCTTGGTCGGGAAAACAGGGACAAGTCGCTCGGCGCGAACGCCTTGCGCAATCCAACGCAGCGTCGGCGCCTCGAGGTCGCGGTCGAGGTAGTCGTGCCGGAAGCCGTCGACCGAGACCAGGATCAGCGTTCGCTCGGGCGCCTCGGCCTCGAGGACGGGAGCGCTGGCGGCGCAGCCGTGAAGCTGCTGGACCACGACGAGCCCAAAGATCAGCAGGAGCAGAGACGAGAGAATGCGGCGCACGGTCATGTCGGTAGTCGTCCTCGA
Source organism: Rubricoccaceae bacterium (assembly GCA_963832985.1). Classification (GTDB taxonomy): domain Bacteria; phylum Bacteroidota; class Rhodothermia; order Rhodothermales; family Rubricoccaceae; genus Rubrivirga. The sequence continues at coordinate 69,512 of CAWHWG010000006.1, read as the reverse complement.
GGTCGGGTAGATAGCGCAGAGCGGCTCCGCATGTTGCGCCGCGAGTGGGGGAGAGGCGCCGTCCTCGAGGACGCACCGGGAGATCCAATCTGGCCGTCCGACCTCAAGGTCGGCGCTACAGCGCGAATCGGCCTCGAGGTCGCGAGACACGTCTGCCGTATCCCATGTCCCCTTCCCGCGAGCGCAGCGAGCCTACTCGAGGTCGGTGTTGAGCTGGAAGCGGCTGATCCGGTTGTTGCCGGTGTCCGCCACGTACACGATGCGCTCGTAGTACGCTACGCCCTGCGGGTTCGAGAACTGTAGTGGGCCGCCCCCCGAGCCGCCGAACGACACCTTGACCGGCAGCGTCGAGCCGGCTCCTGCTGGCGGCGCCACGCCCTCGATGCCGTTCTGGTTGAATACATACAGGCTGTCCTTGCCCGCGTCGAGGACGAAGAGGTAGCCCGTCTGGTCCGGAGCAACCGCCAGGCTCGAGGCTTGCTGGAATTGGTTCGCTTCAAAGAGAGCTCCGTCGCCGGCGTCCGGGTTACCAGCGGCTCCGAGTCGGCCGGAGTCGACGCGGTATTCGATGCCGTCCGTCGTCGCAACGACTTGGATCGAGAGCACGCCGTAGGTCGGCTGCGCCTGTCCCGGTGGCGGGGAGAGGGCGAGGAAGAAGTCGTCGCTGTCAGACACCGTCGCACGCTGCGGTGGGCCGACGAACGTCGCGATGTCAGATGGGAAGTAGGCGCTCAAGAGCGATGCCCGGTCCGGCGTCAGCGCTCGGACGTACTGGATGTAGTCCCCCGCAGCGGTGTACTGAATGAAGGCGTTGAACGGGCTGAAGGCCTGACTCGGTCGGCCTGTCGCCGAGTTGTTGACGGGTCCTCGGCGCGTGACGTAGAGCGTGTTGTCGGCCAGGGTGGCGACGCCCGTGAACTCGACGTCCTCGTCGCTCGCGCCCGTCGAGTAGACCGCCGGTGGTTCAAAGCGAGTCAAGCGGCGGCTGCCGTCGTCGAACGGGTGCCACAGAATGTCCACCACGCGCGGTGTGCCTGCCGTCAGTCCTCGAATCCGGTAGATGACCGCCAGGTCGCACTGCTCCGCTCCCCCAGGGGAGGGGCAGTTGGCGCCCGCCACGGTGGTGTCCCGTCGGGCGGCGACGTAGAGGTCGAGACGACGGTCTTGGTGGATCGCTGTGATGTCGCGCAGCGGCTGGCCCTCTGCGTCGGAGAGCAAGAACTGCGGCCGGCCCGCGAGATCGAGGACGTGAACGCCGCGGTCGTCCGCCACATACACGAACTCGTCGTAGCCGACGTACACGTCGACCGGGTTCTGGAACGCGCCTCCCACGCCCTGCGCATACGCCGGGTTGAGCGGCACATAGCCAACGTCACTGACGAGTGTCGGGTCGGTCTGACCCTGATCGAAAATCTCGTCGGTCGTCTGGTCCGACTTTGAGCCGAACACGGAATCGCAGCCGGCGAGAAGGACGAGCGCCGCGAGCGCCGCGGACCGAAAGAAAGCAGAAGGCATCGAGATCATTCGAAAGCGAGTGTGCCGGCCTCGAGGCCGGCGCGTCGAGGACGCTAGAGTTGAACGGAGACACCGATCCGGTGGGTGGTCCCCAGGCGGTCCAGGCGGTCGTAGCCGTAATCCGCGCGGATGGTCTGGCTGCCGAGACCCGGAATCACCAAGCCGAAGCCGACCGACGGCATCACCGTCTCCTCGACGCCGAAGCGGTAGCCCGCCCGCAGCGCGAGCAAGTCGTTCCACATGTACTCCGCGCCGACGTTGAGTTGCTCGGCGTTGTCGTTGGGGTTCGTGAGCTGGCCGGCTACCGTGAGCGCATGGTCACCACCCCGGAGCACGTCGTAGCTCATGCCGAGCAAGAAAGTCGTCGGAGGGACCAAGTCCTCGAAGTCGTCCTCGATGACGACTCCGCCACCGACCGTGGGCCGCTCGAGTTCACCGGTGGCCTGACCACTAAGACCGAAGTTGCGGATCGCGACGCCGATCTTGGCGCCCGTCGACCCGACGTTGTAGCTGACCCCCAGGTCCAGCAGAGGAACCGTCATCGCAATGTCGGCCGATGCCTCCCGAGCCACCTTCGCCGTCACACCGTAGGCGAACAGATCGGTAAGCGCCTGGCTCACCGTCACGCCGCCCACGACACCGAGGTAGCTGAACGTCTGGCCGGTACCGGCCGGGCCGGAGAACTCGTCCGTCACGCGCATCTCGCCCGAGTCAAGCGTCTGGACGTGCGCCCCGATCGTGAACGTCCCCACGCGTTGCGTCACCGCGGCGTAGTTCATCCCGATGTCGGCGAAGTACGAGAGGTGCGCCGCCATCACCTGCGTGTCTCCGCCGCGCGCCGCAAGCGATGGGTTCCAGAACAGCGCCGACGCGTCGTTGGCCGTCGAGACAGCCGTCCCGCCGAGCGCCGCTCCTCGTGGATCGACGGCAACCTCGAGGAACTGGAAGCCGGCCGTGCCCGCGCGGTCCTCACCGTAGGACGGGAGGATCTGGGCAGAGGCCGAGGTCGCTGCGACCAGGCCGAGCGCGAGCCCGAAGCGAAGAGAGCGAATCATAAAACGGGTGGGAGACAAGGCGCGTCCTCGAGGACGGACCTCGGCGTGTGCGGCCTCGAGGTCGGAAGCCTTTCTAGAAGCGGTAGCTCAGCCCGAACACCACGTGGCGAGGCGTGAGAAAGCGGGCTGGGTTGAAGGGGGGCAAGCCGCCGGTGTTGGGGTCCTCGAAGCGCGGGTCGCGGAGCGACGTCGGCACGTCGTAGTCGGGGTTGCCGCGCAGCGCCGTGAAGTCCGTGCCGGCGTCGACCTGGGGGTAGGCCTCGCCCGTCACCGGGTTCACGATCACGCTGTTCTGCTGGTTGAACAGGTTCTCGACCTCCATCGTGAACAGCAGGTCCGAGCCGCCCAGCGCGATCCGGCGCTCGGCGCGCAGGTCGAACCACCACCATGCCTTGCCAGACTCGGAGAACCGAAGCGCCGGATCGTCCGAGCGCTCGTAGATCGGTCGCCAGTCGCGCTCGCCCGTGAACGGGTTGCGCTCGTTGCCCACGAACTCGACCGGCGTGTAGCGCTGACCGCTGCGGAACGTGGTCTGGACGAACAGCTTGATCCGATTGAGGCCGGGGATGCCCATCAACGGCTCGGTCTCGTTGTGCGATAGCGTTACCGAGGCTTTGAGGTCGAGCGGACGGTCCCAGGCGAGCGGCGTCTCGAACGTGTTATCCGTGTTGCCGTCCTGGATAAGGTCCTGAAGCGCGTCGTTGTTTGTCGAGGAGAGGCCCGTCGCGCGGCTGTAGCTGCCCGAGAACTGGCCCAAGAACCACGCTCCGGCACGCTTGGTGTAGCTGACCTCGATGCCGCGGACACGCGCAAAGTCGCCGTTGACGCGCAAGGCGCGGTTCGTCTCGCGGCCCGTCGGGTCCTCGATGGAGACCGACGCGACGGTGATGAAGTCGAACTTGTCACGCCAGAACGCGGTCACGTTGAGTGCATCGTCCGCGGTGATCTGGTTGCGGACGCCCAACTCGTAGGCCACGTCGATCTCGGGGTCGAGGTTCGGGTTGCCCAGGTCGGAGAAGAACGAGCGGTCCTGGTAGAACGGGTCGAGGTTCGCGTAGACGTACGTCGGGTGCGGCAGCCGCATCGAGTGGCCGTAGCTGAAGAACATCACCTGGTTGTCCCGGATCGGGAAGCTCACGTTGAGCTTCGGAAGCAGGCGCGCTTTCCAGCCGAGTCCGAAGATCGAGGTCGTCTCGTCCTGGTAGGACTCTCGGATCGTGGCCGGGATCGTGAACGCGCTGTCCGCAACCAGGTCATCGACGTAGGAGCCGGCCGCCCAGGCCTCGAAGCGGGCGCCAACGGACGCGATGAGGCCGTTGTAGCGGAATCGGTTCGTCGTGTAGAACGCCGTCCGGCGAGGCTTGACGCGCCACACGTCCGACGACTGGCCGAGTCGGTTCGACTGCGTAAACGTGCCGTCGGGAAGCTGGATCGGGGCGCCGACCCACGGCCGGGCGATGTCGATCCACTGGTAGTCGTTCAGCGTCGCCTCGGCGCCGAGCGTGAGCTCGTAGGCCTCGGATGCCGTGAACCGGGTGAACTCGGCACGGGCCGTGAGCTGCTCCGCAAAGTGGTCGTGCCAGTCGGTCGCGACGCCGCCGTTGTTGAAGAACCCGGGGCCAGGGAGCACGAACAGCGCCGTGTCTGCCGGGATATCGCCGGGGTTTCCGAAGATGTTGCCGGGGAAGCCGGGGATCGAGCCGGGGTCGAGCTCGGAGTCCACGTTGTCGGGACGCCAGTCTCGGCCGTTCGCGTCCGAGCGCAGGCGCGTGAACAGGCGCGAGACCTGGACCTCGTAGATCGACTGTGGACCCACGGCGTGTGTCCACTCGAGGTAGCTCAGGTTCGAGTCCTGCGTGTACGTGTTGGCGCGGTCCGGCTGGAGCGCGAACGCGTACTGGAAACCCGGCGAGATCACGGCGTCGTTGCCGGTCACCTGGAGCATCCGCGTGTTCTGGTTGATCGCGATCGACCGCTGGTAGCTGCCGACGAGCTTCATGCCAGGCTTCGGCAGGAGGACAAGCTTGCCGAGCCCGTTCCAGCGGTTGCCGCGGCGGGGTGCCCAGACGTCGGCATCGATGAGCGAGCTCTCTACCTGAGTCGGGACCGAGCTGAAGGTCGAGTCCGCCGTCGTGATGGTCCGCTCGAAGCCGTCGGCGATGTTGCCCTGGCCCGAGAGGAAGAAGCGCAGGCGGCCGGGGAGGATCGGGCCTCCGAGCGAGAGCTCGTAGTTGTCCTCGTTGAAGGTGCTCGACCAGTCGTCGTTGAACCCGAGGTTGTCGCGCTGCACTCCGAGAGCGGCCTGGAAGGTGTCGGTCCCCTCCTTCGTGCGAATGGAGACGACGCCAGACGTGGCATCACCCTGGCTCGCGTCGGCGCCGGTCGTGATGACCTCGACTTCGCCGAGCGCGTTGGCGCCCAGGTCGAGGCCGAAGCCGGTCCCTGCCAGCGGGTCCTTCGCGCTGACACCATCGACGACGTAGCCGGTCTCGGTCGCGCGGCCGCCGCGGATGTACAAGCCCGTCGGGTCCTGCGTCACGCCGGCCTGGTTCGAGATCACGTCCTGCACGTCGCGGACCGGCCTCGAGGCGATCTGCTCCTGCGTGATGGTGTACGCGCTCTCCGCCCGCTCGACGTCGATCAGGGGCTTGTCGCCCACCACCACGATCTCGTTCTCAGACCCGAGCACCGCCTCCTGAAGCTCGATGTCCAGGCGCGTCGTCTCGCCGTCCTGAACTGCAATGCCGGTGAACTCCTTCGTCTGGTAGCCCACGAACGAGACGCGCAGCGTGTAGTCGCCGGCTCGCAATCCCTCGACGCGGAAGTTGCCGTCGAGGTCGGTGGCCGCGCCACGCGTTGTGCCGATGACCAGGATGCTGGCGCTGATGACCGGGAAGCCGGAGTCGGGATCCGTGATGGTGCCTGCGATGGCGCCCTGCGCCCAGGCTGGCACGGCGGCGAGCAAGAGGAGAGCGAGGACGGCAAGCGCCCGCATCGTCCTCGAGGCCGACGCGTCGAGGGCGAGTGACGTGCCGGTGGTCGGTTCGTCCTCGAGGTCGGCACAGGCGCTACGGCGTGGCATCTCGACAGAAGAGGGGATCGACCTCGAGGTCGGAGCGACGGAATCCATGTGGGAGGAGGCGTTCATCAGCGCTGAGCAAGGCGGCCCGAGCCGGGGAAGTCGAGGCCGTCGAGCATCAGGGACAAGGCCTCGATGACGCCGCCCTGGCTGTCGTCGGTGGCCTCGAAGAGCAGGTTGGGACCGCCGAAGAGCGGGAGCGCGAACAAACCGACGCGTCGGTCGGAGCGGATCGAGGCCAGCACCTCGCTTCCCTGCCAGACGTTCTCTGGACGGTTGTTCTCGTAGAAGGACATCTCGTACAGCGGCACGTCGTCGGGGCCGACGTTGTACGGCAGCGCGCTCGTGATCAGGCGAGTCGCCTGGAGCGGCGGGAGCGTGCGCCCGGTGCCGGGGACCTCAGCCTGCGGACGCACCGGCGTGTCGCCGTTGGCGCGCAAGGCACGGACGCCCGGTTCGAACTCGATCAAGTCCCGGATCGGCAGCAAGTCAATCGCGGCGTTCGCCGCGCCGCCATCGGTGCCCTGCGGCAGCGAGATCGGGACCTGGACCAGCAGCCGGCCGCCGCCCTCGAAGAAGAGGTCCATCACCGAGGCCGAGCGCGGCAGGTTGTTGCCCTGGCTGGCGTTTGTGACGGCGTTCGAGACCCAATAGACGCGGTTCCACAGCGCCAGCGTCTGCCGAAGCGTCGGGTCCGCCGCGGACGGCAGCGCATCGGAGAACACCGGGTTGGCCGCGGACTGAGGCGTCGCCGACAGATCCCACTCGTCGTAGCTCGCCGTCCCGTGTGTGGCGAGGGCGGCGCGAGCCACCTCCAGCACCTGGGCGGAGTCGCCAGAGCGGACGTCGTTGACGAGCAGCACCGAACTCGTTACGCGGCGCACGTAGAGGGCGCCCACAGGATCGCCGTCTTCGTCGAGGGCGGGGTAGCGGAGCGTCCGGCTCGATGCCCCGGCACGGTCGAGGGACCGCAGGTACACCACGTTGTCGCCCTCGAGGACGAGGCCCGGCAGCGAGATCCCAGTGCCTCGGAAGCCTCGGCCTGTAAAGATCGACGCCGTCGAGGTCGTGGCTCCAGGGTCGTCGGCGACGAGTGTGATGAACGTCGCGTCGGCGGGCAGGCGCGTGAAGCCGGCGGTCGTGTCGTTGAGGGCGACCTCGATGGCGTCGAGGTTGTCGTCGCCGTCCACATCAGAGGCCGCGAGCGAGAACGAGATAATGGGCCACGTCGAGTCCGGCGGGGCCTCTGCGGCCACCAACCGAAGCTGGGGCGCCGAGTTGATGATCGGGAAGACGGTGCGGGCGGGCGTCGGGTCCAAGGCGTCGTCGCTGTCCACGGCCCGAACCTCCACGACGACATCGGCCACCGTATTTCCCGTGGGGATGGCAAGTCGCAGCGTCGAGTCGCGGCGTACCGTCCTCGACCATCCGTCCTCTCCGCCAGGCGTGGTGCCGTTGGGGTACGAGCGGACGTCGAAGGCCACGACCACGCCGTCGGGGTCGGTGCCGCTCCACGCTAGCTCGACGGTCGAGATCAGGCGGCGGCCGTCCAGGGTTTCCGTGAGGTCGCCCGTGCGCACGGAGAGCTCGGTGTCGGGCTCGCGGTTGCCGGTCCGGTCGCCCTCGAATCCGGCGTCGCAGCCGGCGACCACGAACATCAGGAGCAACGCGGCGGCCTCGAGGACGAAGCGCGGCCTCGAGGACGAGTACCCCTCACCCTGTCCCTCTCCCATGGGGAGAGGGGACTTCTCGACGGACATAGAGATAGGCTGGGGCACGCGGACGTTGACAGAGAATCGGAAAAGACCGAGCCGCCCCATTACAGGACGGCCGGTCGGCCTCGAGGACGGGTCGCGTCCTCGAGGTCGAAACAGTCCGGGTTAGCGGACGACGGCGATGCGGGAGGTCACGACCTCTCCACCGGCCTCGAGGCGCAGGACGTACACGCCCGTGGCGAGACCCTCGAGGGAGCCCGTCACCTCGTGCGTCGAGGCTGTGAACTCGCCCTGAGCCAACGTGGCGACCTCGCGGCCCGTCGCGTCAAACGCGCGTAGGACAGCGGTGCCGGACGTGGCGAGTGCGAAGCGAACGCTGACCGTGCCGGCGGTCGGGTTCGGGTACGCGCTCTGGATCTCGATGCGGCTCTCGCCCGGTCCGTTTCCGACGGCGACAGTTCCGAGCGTGATGTCGTCGGTCGTGATCGGGATGAGCTTGTAGTTGCCGAACGAGAACGTCAGGTATCCCTGGATCGTGATGGCCTGACCCTCCGAGAGCGTCGAGTTGAAGCCGGCCTCGATGCCGTTCGAGACGTCGTCGCCGCGAAGCTGATTGGCTGCGGTGCCATCGCTGGAGAAGGCAAACTCGCCGAAGTCGCTATCGCCGTCCGGGTTCGTGCTGGTTACAACAGCGTTCTCGAACCGGAGAAGCATCCCCTCGTGCTGCTCGGCCGTCGCATCTCCCTCACTGCCGTTGAAGATGTTCGTGGTGACCACCTTGGCCGGGTAGGGATCGCCCGACCCCGTCGTGGTGAACTCGACGTTCGTGAGCTGCGTGGCATCGCGGAACTCGCTGACCTGAGCCTCCGAGATGTTGATCCGGTCACCGACGCTCAGACCGGGGTCCGTGGATCCGAAGTCAACCAGAACGCCTGAGAAGGGTCCGAGAGACGGATCGTCCTGGATCGTGACCTGGAAGCGCGTGCCTGCCACGTAGGCGGTCTGCACGACGGCATCGAGGTTGAAGGGGACCGCGCTCGAGGTCGTGATGCCGCTCGCACCCTCACCGCCGTTCGGTGTCGCTTGGACGTCGAGGATGGACGAGACGGGACCATCGACCACACGACGAGTGATTGAGTCCGACTGTGAGGCGGCGCCCTGGTTGTCAGTGGCTGTGACGGTGTACGTCACGAAGTCTCCGGCCGTGAGGTTCTCGATGGAGCCCTCAAAGTCGTCGCCGCTCGTGTTCGTGAGCGTGACCTGGCCACTCGCGCCGCTGGACGTGGTGAAATCCGCCACGACAGAAGCGACGGTGTTGCCAGCTGTGCCTGGCGTCGCCGTCACGCTAATGAAGGCGCCGTCCGTCGGGTTGGAGATGGGGGCGTCGTCGAACGTGACGATCGGGGGAGCGACGGCAATCTCGAAGTCGCTCTCCTCGATCGGGCTGATCGCGAAGGCTCCGTCTTCGGGAGTGGTGCTGTTGCCGAAGGCGTCGAACGGACCGGAGAACGTCAGGAAGCCCTGTACGTTGACAATCCCGGTCGCCGGAGGAACGAAGTCGTCCATGTTGCAGGCCGGCTCCTGGTTGGCGGGGAAGTAGCTCGCGTCGCGGTCGTTGCGAAAGCAAACTGACGTGTCATAGGAGCGGATCGTGGCGTCGTCACCGGCCGATGCAAACTGCATGTTCGGCCGGGCTCCTGGGATGCCCTGGATTAGGGTCGCGCTCTCGAGACGGACGTACTGGTTGACAAAGTCGGAGTAGACGTCCCAGTTGACCTGGCTCTGGACATTGTCGCCTGTGCCGAACGTGTCGTGGATCTCGCCCGTCGTGGTCACAACGGGGTCTAGGATCGGGTCGCCGGGGCCACGCGGGTTGTCGTTGCTCGTGATCGAGACCGGCGCAAGCTGGAGCGTGCGGCGGAAGTAGGTCACGTCTGCGCAGATGGTCACTTCGTCGCCGACGAAGAACTGCTGGATGGCACCGTCGCCGCGGCCGTCCACGATCTGGCTACCCATGCCTGCGACGCCGTCAGTCTCGGCGGCCACGTCACGGATGAAGACGTGGATGCGGCCGGGAATACCGTCGTTGGCTGTCGCGAGACCCGACTTGAGTGGGTCGGTCAGAATGACTGCCTGGAGCTCGACGCGCTCGCCCTGGAGCGGGCTCAGAGCGAGGGCTTCGATCTGCTCGACGGTCAGGTCTGCACCTGCCGCATTGAGCTGGTCGATGTTGGCCTGTGGGATCGTGTTGATGTCCCGGATGGTGACCTGCTGGAAGTCGGTGCCCGCGACGCCGGTGCACTGCGCTGCCGCATACGGGGCAGAGAGCGCCACGGCGGCGATGAGAAGGAGACGAGTAACGTGTCGCATGGTGGAGGAGGGGGAGGGAAAAAGCCGGCGGTGCCGGACGTCAGAAGAATCGGCCTCGAGGCCGAAGCTGTCGGTTACTGAAGGATCACGAACTTGCCCGTCTCGACGTCGCCCGAGTCGAGGTCGCGGACGGAGAACAGGTAGAGGCCGGACGACAGGCGGAGCGAGTTGTCCGAGAGCAGGTCCCAGGCGTGGACGCCGCCTGCGATCTCGCGGCTGTCGCCGGCGAAGTCGTTGAACCAGCGGATGTCGCCGTTGTAGGTCTCCGAGTCGTGGCTGAACTCGGTGACGACCTCGCCTGCAAGCGTGTAGATGCGGATGTCCGCCCTCGAGGGCAGGTTGTAGAAGTAGAGCTTGCGCTGCGTCGAGAGCGGCCCGTCCCACGCCGCGCGGACGCGGTACGGGTTCGGAAACACGCCAACGCCATCGTCCTCGAGGCCGCCGCCCGCCGCGGGGCCGGGGAAGACGCGAACGGCGTTCGACGCGACCGACGACTCGAGGGAGCGGAGCCCGCTCTGCGTGTCGCCCTCGTCGAAGGCCGTAACTGCGAAGGCATACTGCCAGCCGTCGAGCAAGCCCATCGGCCTCGAAGCGGTATTCGTAGCTCGTGGCGTCGCCGGCGAAGGAGACCGGCTGGTCCAGGCGCACGGCCTCGAGGCCGTTGTTGAACCCGACGTCGTTGTCGGGGCGGTCGTACTGCGCGATCAGGCCCGCCGAGCCCAGGACGTTGCCGTCGAGGTCGTCGCCGGGGTCGGAGCGGTAGATGCGGTAGCCCTCGAAGTCGGTCCGGCCCGTGATCGGGTCGATGGAGCCTTCGGCCGTGGCGTCCCAGTAGAGAACGGCCTTGCCCTCTTCGAGCTCGACGCGCAGGCGCGGACTCGAGGGCGGCTCGGGGATCAGGTAGCGGTCCAGGACGCCGTTGCCGTTGAGGTCCTCTCCGGCATCGAGCTCGCCGTCGAAGTCCGCGTCTTCGCCCGCGTAGGTCTCGGTCGCCCAGAAGACGTTGTTGCGCAAGATCGACCTCGAGGCCGGCGTGTCGGCCTGACGTCCGGCGGGGACGGTCTGGAACTCGTCGGGCTTGAGGGCGGCGACGAGCGCAAACGTGACCGTGACGGTGGCGCCGGGCGCGAGCTCTGCGAACGGACCGACTGACGTCAGGCCGAGCCAGTTGCCCTGGCTCAGGACGCCACGCGTCTGGATGTCGCCGTTGCCCTCGCCATCTCCCAAGAACGCCGCGTCGGGCCTGGAGGTATGCCGCCTGGTTGTCGAACGAGGTCGGGGTCGGGGAAGGGGTTCTGCATCCTCGAGTACCGCTCGAGGTCGTCAGCGGGCCGCTCGAGGCCGGGCGTCGGGTCGGCGAACAGCCAGAAGCGCGGGTTGAACGTCGGGGTCTCGAGTCCGAGCGCGGTGTAGCGGTCGGCGACGGCGGGGTGGAAGAAGCGTGTCGCGGCGGGACGTCCGGCGGCTCCGGCGTCTTGCCACTCGGCGCCCAGGAAGGCGACGGCGCCGTACGTGTTCAAGCTCTCCTCCGTGCCGCCGGAGTTGTACGCGTAGCTCACGAACTGGCTGTCGGGCGCGGCCTCGAGGACGGCTCCGGTCGTCGCCTCGTACTCGGGGTAGCCGATGGCGCCGCGCGCGCCCTTGTTGAAGAAGGCCCCGCCGCCGTCGAGCGTGGTGACCACGTTGCGGACGACCAGGTCATCCCACAGCCCGACCCACACGTCCTCGAGGGGCTGGCTGGACTCGTTGGTGATGTCGTACTCGACGATCACGAAGTACTCGGTGAACGGGAAGCTCCACGCGTAGGAGCGCTGCTCGATCTTGAGGCCGAGCCGGTTCTGGACATCCGGTAGCGGCGTGTTGGTGCCGGGCAGGACGGCCGCCGTGTCGCTGTAGACCGTCAGGAAGTCCTGCTGGCTGACGGCGCGTGGCGAGAAGAAGGCGCTCGTGGCCAACGTCGAGCGACGCGAGAACACGTCCTCCTGGGCGAACTCGAAGCCGGGCGCGCCAGGCGAGTAGCCGCCGGACGTGGTGACCGCTCCGGTGCGCACCGAGATCACTCCGTCGGCGCGGCGGGCGCCGATCCACAGGCCGGCTTCAAACAGGTGCTCGATGCCCGAGTCCAACGGGTACTCGAATGACGGCACGCCGCCAGGGTCGTTGCTAACGCCGGGGCGCCCCAGCGTACCGACGTTGGTGAGCGCGAGGCCCGTGTCGCCGACATCGGTCGCGATGCGCTCGAACGGCTGCGCGTCGGCCTCGAGGGCGAGCAGCAGGGGAAAGACCAGCAGCGCCGCGCGGGCGGCTCGACGGAAGCGCATAGACAGACCAACCTGTAGAACGGCACGGGCGTGATCCCGTGTGCGTCGAATCTATAACGGTGGCCGCCCATTCCAAGGGAGTCGCGGTGAAGTGCCAGGTGAGGACTCCGGGATGCCCTGATGCTCTCCCGTCCTCGAGGGCGCATCCCGATTGAGAACAGCGATTCAGGCCCTCGAGGGCGGCATGTGAACGAATCGTTTCCGACCTCGAGGTCGCGCGAGAGGGCGGTGTGGCGCCTTCGACCTCGAGGACGGCGGCACGTCCTCGAGGCGCTTCATGCGAGGGTGTTGCGATGCGGTCCTGCTGACCTCGATACATCTCGCCGAGGTACCGACCTCGAGGTCGGGCCACAAACGAAAGCGGCCCCGCCCTCGAGTGAGAGCGGGGCCGCCGGTGGCCTCAAAGCCGGGTGGGCTAGAAGTTGTAGCGCAGGCCGAGCTGCATGCGCCAGCGCGATGCGAAGTCGCTGACTTCGGCAATCGTGTCCGGGGTGTCGAAGGTCAAGATCTGGCGACCCTGATCGTCGTAGCCCTGGAAGTCGACCAGCGTGAACCGGTCACCGACGGTTTCGACCTGGCCTAGGCTGCTGCCGAGGAGGTCAAGGACGTTCTGGATGTCGAGTGTGATCTCGACGTCCTGGCCGCGAACCGTCTGGACGCGCTGCGCGATGCGAGCGTCCAGGAAGTGGAGCCACGGCGCGCGCGTCGAGTTGCGCTCGAAGATCTGGCCCCGCTGGCTGCGGAGGTCCTCGTTCGCCTCGATGAATGCGTCGAACGCCGCGTAGTCCTCGTCGCTCATCACGACCTCGCTCCGATCGCTCGGCACGTAGATCAGGTCGGCGCGGTCGAAGCCGTCGCCGTTCACATCGTCGCCGCTGAAGTAGACGAACGAGTACGGCCGGCCGGCCTGTCCGTCGTAGATCAGCGAGAGCGTCGTCGAGAAGCGGTCTGCGTACTCGAGGTTGTAGGACGCCGTCGCGAGCACGCGGTGGGCGACCTCGAAGTTCGAGGTCGTCAGCGGCGGATCGTTGACGTCGAGGCCAACCGTGAGGTCACGGACGTTGGACCGGGCCTGGCTGCTCGTGACCGAGTTGATGTCCTTGGTCTGGCCAAACGTGTAGCTCAAGCTGGCGCCGAGGGCCGGGAACGTACCCGTGCGGACCGGCTTCTGAAGCTGGGCCGTCGCGTTGAGCGAGTAGCCCTGGTCCGTGTTCGTCAGCACGATCACGTCCTGGTAGTCGTTCGAGATCGTTGCACGGCGCTGAGCGTTCCGGCCGTCCACCGTGTTCGGGTCGAGCTGGAACGGAGCCCGGTTGAGACTCTGCCACTGGACGCCGTCGACGACGTCGGTGTAGAGGAACTCGCCCGTCGCGACGAAGCCGCCCGGAAGCTGCTGGTCCACGGCGAGGTTCGAGCGCCACACCGTCGGCGACTTGAAGTCGGGGTCGGTGAGGTTGATCTCAGCCGAGCCCTCGGCGAAGCCGAAGTCCGAAGCGGTGTACTGGTTGGCCGGATCTGTACGGAAGCCGCCGGCCGCCAGGATCTGGTCCGCGTTGCGCGCAGAGACGCCGCCGAGAAGCGTGCCGTCGTTCGAGAACGAGTTCGAGATCCAGACTGCGGGGTTGCTGCCGTTGAAGATGCCTGTGCCACCACGCACCTGGGTCTGAGACTCAGGAAGCGCGTAGTTGAACCCGAAGCGGGGCTGGATGACAGGGTTGCCGTTCGGCACATCCGTGTTGTCAAAGCCGAAGAGGCTCTCAAAGGTGCCGTTCGAGGCCGCATATGCCTGACCTGGCGAGTCGAAGTAGTTCGCCATGTCCACCCGGAGGCCAGCCGTCAGCTTCAGGTTCTCAATGCCGGACCACTCGTCCTGTGCGTAGAGGCTGAAGTTGGCGTAGGCGAAGTCAGCCAGCGGCCGGTCCTCGCCAGGGACTGCCGAGTAGTTCCGCTCGTAGAGCGACGCCCGCCCATTGCGGAAGTCCTCGAGGTTGCTGAAGCGGTAGTACCCGTAGAAGTTGCGGATGAAGAGGTTCGAGAACTGCGAGAACGTGTTCTGCGTCCCGACCGTCACCACGTGGTCCCCCACGAAGTAGTTGAAGTTGTTCGCGATCTCGAAGACGTCGGCGTCGATGTTGTTGGCGCCGCGGAACTGGTCCGGGCCGGCAACAACCGTCGAGCGGCCGTCCGAGCCGAGGCCGCGGATCTCGATCGAGGGGAACGGAGGGAACTCCAGCACCGACGGCTGGCGGTTCGTCTGGAAGCTGGCGCGCAACAGGTTGGCCATGTTCTGGCCCAACGTGCTCCGGAGCTCGACCACCGACGACGTGTTGGTGTTCTCGCGCGTGTAGAGCCGGTCCTCGAGGGTGTAGAACGTGGAGCTCCGCGAGATGCCGTCGTCGAGGCGACCCTGGACGTAGTTGAACCGGGCCGTGAGCTTGTTGGCCTGGTTCAGGTTGTAGTCGAGGCGGCCGAAGACCTTTGTCGAGGTCGTCGCTCTGTCGAAGGCCCCGAGCGTGCCAGTGTCGCGGCCGTACTGCGAGCTCAGGATGCTCTTGGATCTCGGCGGCCTGGTCGGGCGCGCTGAACGCCGCAACGATGGGCTCGTTGGTGTCGCCCAGCTCGACGCTGCCGAAGAAGAACAGCTTGTCGCGGAGGATCGGGCCACCCAGGCGGGCGCCGTAGGTCGCGTCCGTAAAGTCGTCGAAGGCGACGCCGTCGGCGTCGGAGCCGACGAAGCTCTGGTTCCGGCCGAGCCCGTAGACCGAGCCCGTGAACGTGTTCGTGCCGGAGCGCGTGATGACGTTGATGTTGCCGCCGGTGAAGCCACCCTGCGTCACGTCATAAGGCGCAATGGCAACGCGGAACTCGCTGACAGCGTCAAGCGAGATCGGCTGCGTGCCCGATGAGCCGCCCGGCGTACCGGAGCTCTCGAGGCCGAAGGCATCGTTGAGCGCGGCGCCGTCGACCTGGATGTTGTTGTACCGGCTGGACGTGCCGCCGACTGACGTGCCGGCCTCGCTGCCGCTGCCGACCTGCGAGAACTGCGGCGTCAGACGCGTGAAGTCCGTCAGGCTCCGCGTGATCGTCGGCAACCGCTGGATCTCCTCCTCGGAGACGTTGGTGCCTGTTCCGATGTTGGACGAGGAGATGATCGCGTTCGACTGGCCGACGACGACGGCCTCGCCGATCGATGCGCTCTGCAACGATAGCTGAACGTCGATCCTCTCGTTCTCGCTCAGTTCGAGCGTGATGTCGGTGATCTGAGTCGTCGTGTAGCCGACGAAGGAGACGGAAACCGTGTAGGGACCACCAACGCGCAGGTTGCGGAGGTTGTACTGGCCGTCGGTCCGAGTGGAGACGCCGTAGCGAGTCCCCGAGGGCTCGTGGACAGCCAGGACGGTAGCACCGGGGAGACCGTTGCCGGCCTCGTCGAGGACGGTGCCGTTGATGGCCGCCGTCGTGACGCCCTGAGCAAAGGCGGGGGCGCTGGAGACGACGAGCGTCGCGAGGACGAGGCCGAGCCAGCGAAGCGTTGCAGTACGCATGGAGTGGGGGTGAGGAGTCGGGAGACTCGGCGCCGAGACGCCGTGGGTGATGGAACCAAACGTATCCCATAGACGCTTGCCCGCCGATGCAGAACAGATGTAGCAACTGACGCTTAACCGGCTCATCACCCCCTGCTCACGAAGAGGTTACAGTGCGGTAACACAGCGTCTTTCGATACAGCGCCGCGACCTCGATGACGCGGACGGAGAACGTGCAGAGCGTCCGATTCGACCTCGAGGACGCTACGTCGCGTACATGCCGGCTGCGTACATCCTACAGGTTGCCCGCGAGCGCCACTCGGCCTCGAAGGTGCACGCTCGCCCGCCGACCTCGAGGCCGAATCACAGCCCGCGGCCATCGAGGGCGAACGCCACTGACCCTCGCCTGTCCCGTCCTCGAGACTGCTCAGTACCCGACTGCCGCATCCTGGCCTCGAGGGTCGGCTCCGCCATAGAGCACGCGCCCGGCCGTCGCGTCATCGATGCGGTCCAGCCCGGAGGGGTCCGTCCTCGAGGTCGCGTCGTCGTACACGACCTCAATGGCGTCGACGCGGGCCCAGTAGCCACCGGACTCGTCGAGATTCCAGTCCCGCTCTTGGAGCGCTACCACCACGTCGAGGGCGAGGCCCTGGTTTTCCCAGTACAGCACGTCGGGCAGCCACTGGTGATGCACGCGCGGCGCGGCGACGGCCTCCTGAATGTCCATCCCGTGGTCGATGACGTTCAGGATGGCCTGATACGTCGCCGTGATGATGCGCGGCCCGCCCGGCGATCCGATGACCAGCATCAGCCGGCCCTTGCGCGTCCTCGACGATGGTCGGCGTCATCGAGGACAGCATCCGCTTGCCGGGCTCGATGGCGTTGGCCTCGCCCTGGACGAGCCCGAACATGTTGGGCTCGCCCGGCGCCGATGTAAAGTCGTCCATCTCGTTGTTGAGGAAGAAGCCCCCGCCCTCGACCACGACCAGCGAGCCGAAGCCGCCGTTGAGCGTCGTGGTGACGGAGACCGCCATCCCTCGGAGTCGACGACCGAGTAGTGGGTCGTCTGGTCGGACTCCCGAGCGGGCTGGCCGGCGCCGATGACCGTGCTCTGGTCGGCCTTGACGGGGTCGAAGTCGGCCATGCGCGCCCTCGAGTACGCCTCCGAGATCAGGCCGTCGGTGGGGAGCTCCGAGAAGTCGGGGTCGCCCAAGAACTCGGCGCGGTCGGCGAAGGCGCGGCGCATGGCCTCGCCCATCAGGTGGACCGTGGCTGACGAGTTGAAGCCCGACGCGGTCACGTCGAACGGCTCGACGGAGTCCAGCATCTGGATCAGCGCCACGCCGCCCGACGACGGCGGCGGCATCGAGATGATGCGGTGGCCGCGGTAGTCGCCCTCGAGGGGCTCGCGCTCGACGGCGACGTAGCCCTCGAGGTCGGCGTGCGTGATCAGGCCGCCGCCGCGCTCCATCTCGGCGACGAGTAGGTCTGCGGTCTCGCCTTTGTAGAAGCCGTCGCGGCCCTGGTCGCGGATGCGGCGCAGCACAGCGGCCAACTCTGGCTGGCGGAACGTCTCGCCGGCCTGGTAGCCGCCCTCCTGCGTGAAGTGGCGGACGGTGCCGGGGTATCTCGAAAACCGCTCGCGGTAGACGTTCATCAAGCTGGCCTCCGAGGCGCTCAGTGGGTAGCCCTCCGCGAGACGGATCGCAGGCGCCATGACGTCCTCGAGGTCGGCTTGGCCGTACTTCTCGTGAGCGTCCAACAGACCGGCGACGGCACCGGGCACGCCGGACGCGAGCCAGCCGCGACGGCTCAGGTCCGGGCGGATCTCGCCCGTCGAGTCGTCCACGTACATCGTCCTCGAGGCCGCTCCAGGCGCCATCTCGCGGTAGTCGATGGTCGTGGCTTCGCCATCTGGAAAGCGGATCACCATGAAGCCGCCGCCGCCGATGTTGCCGGCGACCGGGAACGTGACGGCCAGGGCAAAGCCCGTCGCGACCGCCGCGTCGACGGCGTTGCCGCCGCCCTCCATGACCTCGACGCCGGCAGCAGAGGCGTTGACCTCGGCGGAGACGACCATCCCATTTCGGGCCTGGACGGGATCCACGGTGGGCGACCGCTGGGCGCGGCACGCCGACGCGAGCAGGAGAATGGCGAAGAGTGGAGCGAGGCGGGCGGTCATGGCGAGCACAGGAGTACGCGCCGAACCTACGTCTGCAGCGAGGTGGCTTTTGATGGCTTTCGAGCCGCGGCCTCGCTAGGTCGCAGGTCGCCGCGAACACCGGGACCTCGATGTGCGCACGGTAGTCTGCGGCCTCGAGGACGAGCCGCCACAGGATGCGGCGCGACGCGGCGGCCATCTCCGCGGGAGAGAGGACGGTCGTGGGATGCGGGCTCAAGCCCAGCGGGCTCATGGCGTCCCGAGGAATCGGGATCGAGAACGGGACCTCGACGCGACCGCCAGGTCCGAGATCGGCGTGCGCCTGGATCGAGGTGGCCCACAGCACGATGTCGTCGTCCGGCTCCTGCTCGTCGTCCTCGAGGCCGCTCCGTCGCTGGGCCATGCACTCGAGGGCGACCTCGACGCCGGGCTCTGGCACGGCCTCGAGGGTGGTCTGGACGCGACCGGCAAGCCGCGTCCCGAGTTGGGCGATCACCTCGAGGACGACGACCGCGTCGCCGGCCGTGCTCGAGCCCACCATGCGTCCGCTCCTCCAGTCGTCGCGGAACGTCCAGGGCGTGCTGGGCGACTCGAGGCTCCGCTGGACGAACGCGGCCTCAGGGTCGGGCGGATCGGGGGCTGAGGTTCGGCGGGGCGGGAGTCTCGTCGGCATCGGGTGCGTCAGACGCGACACGGCTACTGACACGTCGGATCAGCGCTCGCGCCCAGACGGCAGACGCGGCAGCCGCGCCCAGGCTGCACATCGCCCACAGCACTTGGCCTTCGAGCGCCAGCCACACGCCCACGGCGCCGAGCACCGACGGTCGCCATGCCCAGTGCCCACGCGGTCGCTCTGAAGTGGCGGGAGGCAGCGTCGAGGACAGGCACGGCAGAAGAGGCGTCTTCCTTCCCTACGGGAGATCCCATCCCCACAGGTCATCCGTCCTCGAGGACGTGCATCGCCAGCGCTCTCTCCCCGTGGACAGAACCGACCTCGAGGTCGACCCTGGTCCGCAGGGGCTATCGAATTCTGGAGCCGGTGTCTCGCGGACGGCCCACCCACCACGAGCCGATCGCCGCGAGGATTCCCATGCCCGCCACGATCGCACCTCCGATGGGGACCTCGAGGACGAACGTGATGACGAGCGAGAGGACGAAGGCCATGACGGCCGCGACGATGAGGATCAGGCGCGGGAGGACTGGATTGGGCATGACAGGATGTAGAGTCTGCCTGCCCTACGCCGTCGGCGCTCGTGCGGGACCATCCGATGCGGCGTATCTGTTGGCTTCGTCCATCTACTTCCCGCCCACGATGCCCCTTCGCCTGCTCGCGTTCGACATGGACGGCACGCTCGTCGAGACGGAGCGCCTCAAGGCTCGCTCGTACGCCCTCGCCGCCGCCGACCTCGAGCCCGACGACCCCACTCTCGCGGCTCGCGTCGAGGCCGGATACCGAGACCTCGTCGGACGCAGTCGAGAGCAGGTCGCGAGCGGTCTCGTCAAGCAGTTCGGCCTCGAGGACGCGGCTCGGACGCGTGGGTCGCGACGGGGAGGAGCCGTGGGAGTCGTACGTCCGCATCCGACTCGGCCACTATCGCGCCATGATCGAGGACGACGCGACCGTCCTCGAGGCCGCGCGCCCTGACGCCGACGCGCTCGTGCGTCACGCCCGTTCGTTCGCGTGCTCGGTCGCCCTGGTCACGACGAGCGACCGGCCCACCACCACGCGCGTCTTCGAAGCTCTCGACCTCGAGAGCGCGTTCGACCTCATCGTCACGGCGGACGATGTGGCGGAGACCAAGCCCGATCCTGAGGGCTACCTCCGCGCCCTCGCCGACCTCGAGGTCGCTCCTGCCGATGCGCTCGTCGTCGAGGACTCGCCGGCGGGTGTCCGCGCGTCTGTCTCCGCCGGTATCCACGTATTGGCCGTCCCGACGGATCTCACACGCGCCGGCCTCGAGGACGTGACGGGGCCGCTGGTGCGCATCGTCGAGGCCGAGGATCTGGTTGATGCCGTGCGGGACGCGATGGCATGAGCCGAGCAGGGTTCGGGTACCCGATTCTCCGCCTATCCCGCCAGGAGGACCAGCGCGGCGGCTGCCAGCCCCAGGCCTGCGACATTGGCCCGCGAGAGGTGCTCGCCCCACACGAACCGGCCCAGAAGCGCCGCGCCCAACACGATGGCGACGCTGTTGGCTGGGAACGCGACCGTCCCCTTGATCTGGTCGAGCGCTCGCAGTAGGAACTCGGCCGAGCCGTAGTTGACCAGCCCGAGCCCCACGCCCCACGCCCACGCCTGCCGGCTCGGCCAGCGCCCCGTCCGAACGCCGGTCACTGCGACCGCGATGGCTCCGACGGCAAACGCAACGCCGAAGACGAACAGCAGGAACGTCGAGATCGGGACGCCGCCACCGGCGAACTCCTCCTGGAAGACCTTCATGTTGATGTCCACCGCTCCGCCGGCCAGGAAGAGGAGCGCCAGCACGCCCACCACTGCCTTGCCGCCGGTCTCGTCCTCGAGGTCGTCTTTGTCTTCGAGGTCGGTCTCGCCCTCGAGGGCGGGCGGGCCGAGCTTGCCGGGGGCTCGGCAGCGGGCTGCGCGACCAGGAAGAAGGCCACGCCTGCCAGCACGAGACCGATGATCTGCCACAAGGTTGGGGCCTCGCCCCAGATGGCCCACGATGCCAGGAACGGCACCACGACGGACAGCCGCATCACGCCCGCCGCCAGCCCGATCCCTGCCTCGCGGATCGCGAGCGAGAAGAGCCAGAACCCGGCGATAAACAGCACGCCCTGTCCCACGCCGAGCGCCACGAGCCCCGCCGTGAGGTCTCCCGCCGGGGCCACGCCTTGCAGTGCCATCGCGAGAATCGCTCCCGCCAGGTAGTTGACCGTCAGGAGCGCGGTCCGGTCGAGGTCGCGCATCTCGGCCACCTTGAACACGACTGCAATCGCGAGGCTGCAGGTGACGGCGAGGACGAGAAAGAGCATGGCGTGGGCCGCCATCGAGGGCGAAATCGGACCTCGAGGGTAGCACTCGCCCTCGAGGACGGATCTCGAGGTTGCGGAGGATTCCTGTACCGAGACCGCCGTTTGCCACATGACACGACGCGGCTAGTCTCTTCCTATCCCGTCGTCCTCCCGAGGGGCGCTACCGTTCGGTCGCCGCCTGGATCGTGTCAGGCTCTACCGCCGGACGCTGGATGAAGTAGCCCACGCGCGACGGCCTCAGCGTCACGTCGCGGATGTCCAGCGTCATCGAGGGCCACCGTGCCGAGACGGGGACCTCGCCGTCGGTCGTGTCACGGCGGATGTCGAAGTAGTCCACGACGGCGCGGAAGCCGGGCGTCGTGAGGGCCTGGTTGTAGGTCTCGCCCTCGAGAGGCGTACGGAAGACCGCGTCCACCTGCGCCGGTTCGAACCGGACACCCGCAATGCCTGGCGGCAGGTTCTCGACCTCGACCGTCGATCGGCGGCGCCCCTCCGTGAACTCACCCACGTCCACACGAACGCGCGTGGCGGTGATGGCTGGCGACAGGAGCCCTCCGAACGTGTCCGCCAATGCCACCATCCGTGTCGTGCTCCGGTCGAGGTCCTCGAGGACGAGAACGTCTGTCGGCCAGTCGTTGAGGGTGGCGAGGAGCGACTGCGCGCCGGTCACCTCGACGGTGTCCGGTGACAGCGTGGGTGGGCTGAGCAGGTCGTGAGGTGTCAGGGTGCGGATGTTCTCGCGAAGCCGAATCGGCAAGCGACGACGCGTCTGCGTGTCGAGGGCGAGCTCGATGACGGCGGGCTGGACCGCCTGAAGCTGGACGCCCACCGGCAGGCCGGATTCCTGGAGCGCCGCCTCGAGGTCGACCGTGGAGCGCTCCGCCGCGACGCGAATCGTTGGCAGGTTGCGGATGAACGACAGCAGCGTCCAGCCGTCGCCGGAGAGCGTGACCGTGACCGACGTAGGCGGTGCCTCCCGCAGTGCCGTGCCTGACGGCGTGCGAGAGATCTCGATGGGCACCCGCATCGTGATGGGGTACGTCTCGCGCATGCTGAAGCTGAACCACATCACGGCAGCCACCACCAGCGACAGCGCCATCGCCAGTCCACGCTGCGAGGGCGGTTCTTCGAGGGAATCCTCCGGCACGCCTGCCGATGGGAGGATCGCCCGGATCCGCTCGCGAATGCCGAGGCGTCCCCAGCGAGACGTGGTCGGGCGCGTCACGACGCTCGGTCGTTGGCGCGCAGGAACGCAACCAGTTCGTCCTTCGACGCCTTCGAGATGGTGCGGCCGCTGAAGTCGTCGTCGTCGCGGTCGCGGGCCACCGAGCGGAGCTCGCGGACGGTGCGGTCCTCGTAGTCGTCCTCGAGGGCGGCACCCTGCGATGCCACACGAGGCGCGTCCTCGAGGACGGCGTCCATGCGTGCGCCGGTCAGCAGGCGCCACACAGAGGGGTCGGGGCTCGGGATCACAAGCCGTGCGGCCACCTTCCCGACGCGCTCGGCAGCCATCGCGCCAGCGTCCACCGCTGCCTGGACGGCCGCCGTGTCACCGGTCACGACGTGCGTGATGAGGGCTGGGTTCGTCCGCTGCTGGCGGACCAGGCGGACCTCGGCCGTCTTGAGCATGGCGTCGGCGGCCTCGATGGCGGCCACCAGGCCCACCGTCTCGAGCAGGCCGAGCGCGCCGCCAGAAGCTCCCCGGGCCACCGGGCTACTCGCTGCCGCCGTCGCCGGGGAGGATGGCCTCGACCTCCGCGTGCGGACGTGGGATCACGTGGACCGACACCAGCTCTCCGACGCGCTCGGCAGCGGCGGCACCAGCGTCCGTGGACGCCTTGACCGCGCCGACGTCGCCGCGGACCATGACGGTCACGAAGCCGCCTCCGATCTGCTCTTTGCCGATCAGGTTCACGCGAGCGGCCTTCACCATCGCATCGGCGGCCTCGATGGCGCCGACGAGGCCTCGCGTCTCGACCATGCCGAGGGCGGCGCCGTAGTCTCCGTTGGGCATACTTGGGGGGTTCAAATAGAGGGGGGCGCGGACCTGCGCCGGGCGACCAATCTAACGCAGGCCCAACGTCCTCGAGGACGGCGCGCCAGCAAAGCGGCTCGGAGATGAAGAGCGAGGAAATGGAAAGGGCTCCCCTGGATACCTTGGACTCCGTGCCCATCGCCCAGCGTCAAGCAGACGTGACCTCGAGGCCGCGAACTCCGCCCCTCTGCTAGCGTCGACGCCCAATGCCCAACAACGCTCCCCGACTCAAGAAGAGCCTGACCCTGTTCGACGTCTATGCGATTAGCACAGGCGCCATGTTCAGCTCGGGATTCTTTCTTCTTCCTGGTCTGGCAACGGCAAAGGCGGGACCTGCAACCGTCCTCGCGTATTTCCTGGCGGGCGTGTTCATCCTGCCAGCCATGTTCAGCGCGGCTGAGCTGAGCACGGCCATGCCCAAGGCTGGCGGAGCCTACTACTTCCTCGACCGAAGCCTTGGCCCGCTTGCCGGCACCGTCGGAGGCATTGGGACCTGGCTCGCTCTGGTGCTCAAGAGCGCGTTCGCGCTGGTCGGGATGGGCGCGTACCTCGTGTTCTTCTTCGATGTCCCCATCAAGCCCCTCGCGGTGGGACTGACGGTGGCGTTTGCCGTCCTCAACGTCGTGGGCGCCAAAGAAACGAGCAGCTTGCAACGCATCCTCGTGACGGTGCTTATCGGCGTGCTGGCCTTCTTCGTGGTCCAGGGGCTCAGCGCTGTCTTTGGGATGGAGGCCTCCCAACTTGAGGCTCAGTTCACACCCTTCTCGCCCTTCGGCACCGAGGGCCTGCTGGCGACGGTCGGTCTGGTGTTCGTCAGCTACGCCGGCCTGACCAAGGTGGCGAGCGTGGCCGAGGAGGTGCAGAACCCGGACCGCAACCTGCCGCTTGGCATGTTTCTGTCGCTCGCGACCGCGACCGCGATCTACTGCGTGGGCGTGTTCATCATGATCGCCGTCCTCGATTCGTCCGAGCTGCGGAGCGATCTGACGCCCGTGGCGACGGCCGCCGAGGCCTTCTTCGACTGGCTCCCCGGACGCTGGGGTTTGTTTCTGATCGTCACAGCCGCCATCGCCGCGTTCGCCTCGACAGGCAACGCCGGGATCTTGTCGGCCTCGAGGTACCCGCTCGCGATGGCGCGCGACCGCTTGGTGAGTCCCAAGCTGGGCGCGCTCGGTCGGTTCGGGACCCCGGTCCCGGCCATCATCGTGACAGCGGGCCTGATGATCGTGGCGATCCTCGCCCTCGACGTCGAGGGCATCGCGAAGCTGGCGAGCGCGTTCCAGCTGCTGCTGTTCGGGCTCCTCAACGTGGCCGTGATCGTGATGCGGGAGAGCCGGATCGCGAGCTACGTGCCCGGCTACCGGAGCCCGTTCTACCCGTGGATGCAGATCGCAGGCATCGCGGTGCCGTTCATCCTGGTCGCCCAACTCGGCGCGCTCGCGCTAGGCGCCTCTCTCGTCATTGGGGTCGGGGGAGTGCTGTGGTACTTCTACTACGTGTCTCCGAACCCCAACGTGGTGCGGGAGGGCGCGATCTACCACCTGTTCGAGCGCCTGGGCCGGCGCCGCTACGAAGGCTTGGACGGCGAGCTCCGCACGATCCTGAAGGACAAGGGCCTCGAGGACGAGACGCCGTTCGAGCACTTGGTCACGCGAGCAGTCGTCCTCGACGTCGAGGGCGACGAGGGAGAGCCTTCCGGGCACGCCTTCGAGGAGGTAGTGCGGCAAGCGGCCGAACTCCTCGCCGACCGTGCTCGCTTGGACCGCAACCGTCTGGTTCAAGGCTTCGTCGACGGCTCGAGGACGGGTGCGACGCCGGTCTCGCGCGGCGTGGCCCTTCCCCACCTACGCCTGCCGGAGGTGGACCGCCCCGAGCTCGTGATGGTGCGCGCTCGAAACGGCTTGACCGTCGCCGTGGACACAACGGGCGACGAGCGCCCGGACGACGCCGCCCGCGTCTGGGCCGTGTTCTTCCTGCTGAGCCCCGAAGACCCGCCCGGCCGGCACCTCCGCACCCTGGCGGCCATCGCAGGGCGGATCGACGAGGACCTGTTCCTCGAGGACTGGCGCGCGGCAGAGACGGAGCAGGACCTCAAGGAGGTCTTGATCCAGAACGACCGCTTCCTCGCGTTGTCTGTGTCGAACGACGGCCCGGCATCTGACCTCGTGGGCCGAACGCTCAAGGACGTCAAGCTTCCCTCGGGCGTGCTGGTCGCTTTGGTCCACCGCGGCGGCGACGTCGCGGTCCCGAGCGGCGCCACGGTGCTCCGCGCCGGCGACCGCCTGACGGTGATTGGCGAGCCGGCTGGCATCCGCATGCTGGCCGCGAAGTACCGTCCTCGAGGGGACTGACAGCTTCGCCGAAGTGCGGAGGTTCGTCGGCTGGGCACGCCGCGCCCCAAGGCATCTCCGCCCTCGAGGTCGCATGACCACTCCACGCCCTCGAGGACGATCCTGAGTATCTGCCCTCGAGGGCGGAGCATGAGCACTCGCCCTCGAGGACACAGACCTCTTCCCGCATTCCGCACGCCCTCGAGGCCGCCAGCGTCGTTTCGCACACTGGTCGACCTCGAGGCCATGCCTACAGCATCGGCGTCGGCGTATAGCGGAAGCCGCCGCCGTCGCGTGAGATCCGGCCGACGCCGGGGAATGGCAAGTGGCTGGCGAAGAGCGGGAGCCGCTCGTCCACGGCGCGGCCGAGCAGGCGTCGACGCGTCGCGACCGTCGCGTCGCCTTCCATGTCGAAGCCGAACAGCCACTCGGGGTAGCGGAAGAACGCGACCGGGTGCGCCACGGCGTCGCTCGCGATCATCAGCCGCGCGTCGCCGGACTCGAGGAGGAAGGCCATGTGGCCCGGCGTGTGGCCGTGCGCCGCGATGGCCGTGAGGCCGGGCGCGAGCTCGTCGCCGTCGTTGTAGGTCTGCAAGCCACTGCGGACAGGTCCCAGGACATCGAGGGCGCCAGAGACAGCTGGGTTCTCGCCCTCGAAGCTGTCGAGGAACGTGAGCTCGGGCTCGGGGAAGTGGACGCTGGCGTTCGGGAACGTCGGGATGACGCCGTCGGTCAGGCCGCCGATGTGGTCGCCGTGGAAGTGGGAGATCACCACGCGGTCGACGGTGTCTTCGCCCAGCCCCAGCTTCTGCATGGCGGGGATCATGTTGCCCGTGCCAGTGCCTGTGTCTACAACCACGCGGAGCTCGCCGATGTCGATGACCAGGGCGCTGACGTCTGTAGGGACGGCGTCGGAGGGCAGGCCGAACTCGTCCAAGAGCGCCGCCACGGCCTCGTCGCTCACGTTGGTCCCGATGGCCGAGAGCGGGATGGAGAAGCCGGTGTCGCGAACGACGGTCACGCGCGCCTCGCCAACCGAAAAGGTGTGGGCCGAGACGTTGTGGTGGTCGCGAGCCTCAGCGCGGAGCGACCGGGCGGCGGCAACCGTGGGAAGGGCGGCGCCGAGACCGAGGGCGCCCAGGCTTTGGAGGGCGGAGCGGCGGGAGAACATGGACATCAGTCGATAGCGTGTGTGTGGAGTCCACGTTACGACAAGTATCCGTTCACACGGCGACAGGGAAGCGGATCGCCGGCTGTGGGTTGTAGTCCTCGAGGGCGATGTCCTCGAACCTCAGCTCGTCCGGGTCCTTGGCTCGACCGTCGGCGTGGCGCGCGATGGACAGGCGAGGGGCCGGCGTGGGCGTCCTCGAGAGCTGCTCCTTGAGCCCCTCGACGTGGTCGACGTAGATGTGGGCGTCGACCAAGGTGTGGGCGAAACGGCCGGGGCGCAGGCCGGAGGCCTCGGCGAGAACCTGGGTCAGCAGGGCGTAGCAGGCCAGGTTGAAGGGGACGCCGAGCGCGAGGTCGGCGGAGCGCTGCGTCAGGTGACAGTTGAGCAGGTCAGGTCCCGACCTCGAGGGCGTGACCTGGAAGCAGAACGTGTAGTGGCACGGCGGGAGCCGGCTCACGGCCGCGTTCGCAGGGTGCCATGCGCTCACCACGAGTCGGCGGCTCATCGGGTTCGTCCGCAGCGTGTCCAAGACGTAGCCGATCTGGTCGAAGGAGAGCGATCCGTCCGCCTCCCGCTTCACGTTGGGATGCTCGGCGTCGGCCCAGACCTCGTCGCCCAACGCGACGCCGGCCTCGGGGATGGGGAAGCGTCGCCAGAAGCGACCGTATGCAGTTTGGAGCCGGCCCTCGTCGTCGGCCCACGCGTCCCAGATCTTGGTGTGCTGGCGGAGCTCGCGGATGTGGTCCTCGCCCGAGAGGTACCACAGGACCTCTCGCAGCATCGAGTTGAAGTAGACCTTCTTGGTGGTCAGGAGCGGGTAGCCCTCCGCCAGGTCGACGCTGTAGTGCTCCGCAAACGAGGCGATGGTATCGGTCCCCGTCCGGTTCGTCTTGCGGACGCCGCCCTCGAGGACGCGCTGCACGACCTCGAGGTAAGCAGTCTCGGCGGCGGTCGTGGTGGGCTCTGCGACGGCGTTCATATCGAGGGGCGGGATTTCGTGTTCGGTGATGTCGGGCTCGCCGGGGGGTCCTGTGCCGATGGTCGCTTCCAGGTCTCTCTGGCGAGGGAGGTTCTCAACGCGCCGGCGGCGGTGGGGCGTTCCCAGTACGCAGAAGGATCACGCCTCGGACAAGTCGGGTCCGCCCTCGAGGGCGCCGTTTTCTCACTTGCAGGGTGATGCCCCCCCGCTCCCCACCCGACTCCGCGCCCAGATCCGCCGCTCCGTCTCGACCATGGCCTTGCTCCCCGACGCGGAGCTCCGGTGACGCACCACGCAAACACATGTTCAGAAATCGGTAGTAGGTTCACCGTTACTTCCCTCCGCTCGGGCGGCCGACGGAGACCGGGACGCGCACCGTCCCCACGTTCGTCGGGGTCCGACCGACGGGTCGTCTCGCTCACACGCTCTCGCTCTCATGCTTCGTTTCCGTCTGGTTGCCATCGCGGCCGTCCTCGTGCTCTCCGCCGGCCCCCTGGCCGCCCAGGTGGCCCGGCCGCCCGCCCCACTGCTCGGGGCTTCCGCCGATGCCATGCGTGGGAGCGCCCTCGAGGACGTGCTCGAAGACAGGCGGTCCGCGCCCGCGTTCGAGCTCCCGGCATCCGTCCTCAAGGCCGACCTTGCGGCTCAGGCACGCGCCACCGAGGCGGTCGCGGCCGAGGCCATGAGGCAGGCGCGAGCTGCCGTCGTACCGGCGTGGTACGCCTCGAGCCGCGCAACCATTGTGGTGAACACGCTGGACGGCGGTAACGACGGCACGTGTGGCACCGACGGCGCCGACACGATCCAGGACTGCTCGCTCCTAGAGGCGCTGGCGCTGGCGAACATAAACGGTGCCGCCGACGAGGTGACGTTCTCGGTCACGGGCACAATCACGCCGGCCTCGACGCCGACCATCACGACGCCGGTGACGATCGACGGGACCGCGAACGGCCTCGAGGCCGGCGATCTAGTCATCGACGGGCTGGACGGTGGCGATGCCCTGGTCGTATTCAGCGGCGCAGCGAGTGGATCCGTCGTGAGAGGCCTCTCGCTTGTGTCGGCTCAGGTAGGACTCCGCATCATTGAAGCGTCAGCTGTGTGGGTACAAGGCAACTTTATCGGGACCAACGCTGACGGCGCCGACCTCGGCAACGCGGGCAACGGCATCGACGTCGGGAATGCTCCGTCCCCTGTGATCGCGGAGAACACGATTGGGTTCAACGGCGCCAACGGCATTGTCCTCTTCGGCGCGGGGACCTCGGAGGCGGAGGTCTCGGGCAACTTCATCGGCACCAACGCCGCCGGTGATCCTCTCGGCAATGTCGAGAATGGAGTCTTCGTCATCGACGCTCCGTCGGCCACGATCTCCACCAACACGGTCGGGTTCAACAACATCGGCATCTCCGTCCTTGGGTCGGGTTCGACGGAGGCTGAGGTCTTGGGCAACTTCGTCGGGACCAATGCCGCCGGAAGCCCTCTTGGCAACAGGGGCAATGGAATTCGCGTCCAGGATGCCCCATCGGCAGAGGTCGCCTCCAACACGGTCGGGTTGAGCAACACCGGAATTGCCGTCTCTGGTGCGGGCTCGTCGGGGGCCGAGGTCACCGGCAACTTTATCGGGACCAACGCCGCCGGTGCCGACCTCGGAAACGCGGGCAACGGCGTCGACATCGGGAATGCTCCGTCTCCCGTGATCGCGGAGAACACGATTGGATTCAACGGCGCCAACGGCATTGTCCTCTTCGGCGCGGGGACCTCGGAGGCGGAGGTCTCGGGCAACTTCATCGGCACCAACGCCGCCGGTGATCCTCTCGGCAATGTCGAGAATGGAGTCTTCGTCATCGACGCTCCGTCGGCCACGATCTCCACCAACACGGTCGGGTTCAACAACATCGGCATCTCCGTCCTTGGGTCGGGTTCGACGGAGGCTGAGGTCTTGGGCAACTTCGTCGGGACCAATGCCGCCGGAAGCCCTCTTGGCAACAGGGGCAATGGAATTCGCGTCCAGGATGCCCCATCGGCAGAGGTCGCCTCCAACACGGTCGGGTTGAGCAACACCGGAATTGCCGTCTCTGGTGCGGGCTCGTCGGGGGCCGAGGTCACCGGCAACTTTATCGGGACCAACGCCGCCGGTGCCGACCTCGGAAACGCGGGCAACGGCGTCGACGTGGGTGGCGCGGCATCGGTGGTGGTGAGCACCAACACGGTTGGATTCAACGCCGTCAACGGCATCATTCTCTTTGGAGCGGAATCCTCCGGGGCCGAGGTCTCAGGCAACTTTGTCGGCACGAACGCCGCTGGTACTCCCCTTGGCAATGCGGGCAACGGGATCCGCGTCCAGGATGCCCCATCGGCAGAGGTCACCTCCAACACGGTCGGGTTCAACAACACCGGGATTGCCGTTTCCGGTGCGGGCTCATCGGAGGCCGAGGTCACCGGCAACTTTATCGGGACCAACGCCGCCGGTGCCGACCTCGGAAACGCGGGCAACGGCGTCGACGTGGGTGGCGCGGCATCGGTGGTGGTGAGCACCAACACGGTTGGATTCAACGCCGTCAACGGCATCATCCTTTTCGGTGCGGGGACCTCGGAGGCTGAAGTCTCGGGCAACTTCATTGGGACCAACGCCGCCGGTTCTCCCCTTGGCAATATCGAGAATGGAATCTTCGTCCAGGATGCTCCGTCGGCAACGATCTCTACCAACACGGTTGGGTTCAACAGATCCGGGGTTGCCGTCTCTGGCGCTGGCTCGTCGGAGGCCGAGATCACGGGCAACTATATCGGGACCAACGCTGGCGGTGCTCCCCTTGGCAACGTGGGCAACGGCGTCGACATTGGAGGTGCCCCGTCCCCTGTGATCGTGGAGAACACGATTGGGTTCAACACCGTCGGCATTGTCCTCTTCGGCGCGGGGACTTCGGAGGCTGAGGTCTCGGGCAATTTCGTCGGCACGAACGCCGACGGGGCCAACCTCGGCAACGCCAGCAGCGGCATCGCCATCTTTGGCGCTCCTTCGGTCACGGTGGAGGAAAACACGGTTGCGTTCAACGGCGGGACCGGCATCGCTGTCACCGATGGGGCGACCGCGGCTTTGATCGGCAACGCGATCTCGGTCAACGCCGAACTCGGCATCAACCTCGGAGGCGATGGAGTAACGGCGAACGACGCCGGCGACGGCGACGACGGCCCGAATGGACTCCAGAACTACCCCGTCATCAGGCGCGCCTTCGGAACGCAGGTCGCGTTCACGCTCGACACTCAGGCAGGCGACTACCGCATCGAGGCGTTTGCGAGCGACGAGCCCGATGATAGCGGGTTTGGCGAGGGTGCCCGGTTCCTCGGGTCCACGACGGTGACCTCGGCCGGGTCCGGCCCGATCTCGAACACAGTGACGACCGCCGACCTCGAGGTCGGTGAGTGGATCACGCTGACGGCCACCCGCATCGACGCAGCGGAACCGAGTGGCTTCGGCGGCACGTCTGAGTTCTCCCGGGCCGTCGCAGTCGAGATTCCTGTCTCGTTCGCCGTCGTACAGCAGGCCGTCCTCGAGGGAGCCGGCTCCGTCGATCTCGTGATCGAGGTCGAGGATGTGCCTGACCTGCCGGCCACCGTCACGGTCGCGCTCGTTTCCGGCGACTCGGCCGACCTAGGCGGGTTTACCTCGGCCACGCTCACCATCGGCAGCCCGGACGACTCTGCCGACGACCAGGGCCGCTACATCGTCACAGTGCCTGTCACCGACGACGCGCGCCCGGAGGACGCCGAGACGTTCGTGTTCGAGCTCTCGGTCGACAACGATGATGACACAGAGACGCCGCTGGTCGCTGATCGCGGCCAGACGGCCGTGGTCGTGGTCGACAACGACGGCGAGGCGGTCACGGTGACTGTGCCTGCCGACGGCGTGGTGGCCTTCGCGGTGCCTGTCAACGGGCTCACCGCCGCCGAGGTCGCCGCGGCCGCCAGCACCGACACTGTGTTCGTGTTGGAGGGCGCCGAACTCGTCGAGGTCGATCCCAACGCGGTCCTCTTCGCCGGTCAGGTGGTCGTCCTCGAATCCGACGGCCCCATCGAGCTTTCGGGCTCGTCGCCGCTGGAGTCGCTCACATTCGAGGGCATGGCCGTGGCCGAGGGCGCGCGCGTGCTGGTCGGGGTGGGCAACCCAACCGGCGGCGCGGTGTCGCTGGCCGACCTCGAGGTCGGCGGCGGCACTCTCGCGGATGTCGTGCTGGTGTTCGACGAGGAGTTGGGCGCCTTCCGGCCCGTCTCGCTCGGTGGCCTGGACAACACTTGCAATGGGCTCTCGGGCAATGACCTCGAGTGTGCAGCGCTGGGCGCCTTCGAGGTCGTGGTGGTACAGGTGGTGCCCGCCGGCTCCACGTCCGACGTCTCGGTGACGCTCGCGACGAGCGAGGCCGCTGCGGACGGTACGTCGCGTCTCACCGACGAGCCGTTCACGCCCACCGACGGCGAGACAGCGGTCGTGCTCGCACTGCGCCCGACGGCGGCTGATGACGCCTCAGGCACGTCGGCCTCGAGGCTGGCCGCGACGCCGGGCGACGTGGTCGCGTTGCGAGTCGGCATCGGGATCGATGGCCTGGACCCATTCGACGGGGCTGACGTGCAGAGCCCGCTCGGCGGCACGCTGGCCGCGGTCGGACTGGTGGACGAGTCGGCTCTGTGGGCGGCGCTCTCGGTCGGCGAGGTGAGCCGCGCGCAGTCCGTGACGGTGCCGCTGGCGGTTGCCGTGCCGGAGGCGGGCCGATACGAGATCGCGCTGGCGTCGATGCCGGGACAGATCGACGGCCGCCCGGTGACGGTCGAACTGTTCGACGGGACGACGCCTGTGGTCCTCGAGGACGGCGCGCCGTTCACGTTCGAGGCGACAGACGCTGACACGGTGGCTGTGAGCGGTCGGTTCGCAGTGCGGATCTCGCTCGGAGTGGGCGTGTCGACGGACGACACTGACCTCGACGGAGTGGCACTCGCGGTGTGGCCGAACCCGTCCGCAGGCCGAGCCACGGTGACGCTGTCGTCGTCGTCGAACTCGGTGCGGGTGGCGGTCTACGACGCGCTGGGCCGAGAGGTGGCGGTGTTGCACGACGGCGCGGTCCCGGCAGGCGAATCCCGCTTCGAGGTCGCTGCTGGCCTCGCGCCGGGCTCGTACGTGATTCGCGCGACGGGGGAGGGGTTCGCCGAGGTCCTGTCGCTCACCGTAGTCCGGTAGCAGACCCGTTTCGGACGAATGACGCGCCCCGTCGGCCTCGAGGTCGGCGGGGGGTTTTGAAGGAGACCTTCTTGGCGGTCAGGAGCGGGTAGCCCCCCGCCAGGTCGACGGTATAGTGCTCCGCGAATGAGGCGATGGTGTCGGTCCCCGTCCGGTTCATCTTGTGGACGCCGCCCTCGAGGACGCGCGGCACAACCCCAGACCAGGTGCGTGTTCTCTGTCATTCTGCGCGCAGTCGAAGGATCTCTGATGTGACGATCTCTTGCCGACGCTGGAAGCGTTGGTCAAAGTGCCCCAGTTGGCACAGATCCTTGGCTGCGCCTTCGCTTCGCGGTCGACTCGCAGGATCGCTCAGGATGACACGGTGATGGGAGGGGAGAGCCACGCGGCCTGCGTCCACGCCCTCAAGAATGGGAGTCTTCCACGTGGTTTTCCGACCTCGAGGGCGGTGCGCTGCGCATCTTCCGTTTCTCTCATACTCGATCCATTATGGACCCCGGCCTCCACGTCAAGCAAGCGATCAACCACCTCAACAAGGTGCTGGCCTACGCACCGTACGTCGTCGAGGACGGCGAGGCGACCGTCGCGCTGACGCCCGAGGACTGGGGCGTGGTCGCGGACGCGTTCTTCCACATGGACACGCCGAAGGAGGTCTTCCCGGACGCCATCACCGAGTACAAGATGAGCGGCGACGGGTCAGAGATCCAACTCGTGACGGCCGACGGAACGCTGATCCACATTCAGGCGGGGTAGCACGGCCTCGAGGTCGTGCAGAGTCATGCCTGGCTGCGAGCGCGGCTCAGCCGGCTCCGCCCATGCGGTGCTCATTGCCGCGCGCGAGGTGGACCAGTCCCATCGGCACGTGCTGGCCTTGGGCATGGCCCATTGCCTCGTTGCCGCCCCACGGCCGGCCCCGGTTGAAGTCCGCGTCCTCGGCCTCGAGGGCGTCGAGTCCGCGCTGCCGGAGCCGGTCGCCCTCGACGCGTCCGAACGTGTCCTCGAGGACGAGCGCCCACACCGCGAGCGCCATGCTGTCGAACGGCGCCTTGTGCACCTGGCACAGCGCGTCCACGACGCCGATTAGGTAGCCGAGGCCGAACGGCGTCGCCCAGGCCTGGATGGGCTCGAAAGCGTCGTCCTCGAGGACGGCCCGCCTCCGCTGGTCGCGGACGACCTCGAGGGCGCCGTCCAAGACGCGGCGCTGGGCGGGGGAGAGAGGAGAGGGAGGCACTGAGACAGGGGAGTCGTGAACTGGCAGAAGAGTGCGATCTCGGTCATGGAATGGGTCTTGGGTCTCTGCCGTTTCCCATTCCCTACTTCCCTATTCCCCACCAAACCCGTCGACGCCCATGTCGTGGGCCGCGGCCTCGAGGCCGGCGTCCTGCGGCGTCTCGAAGTCGTGGGGCAGCGTTCCGCGTGGGTTGCGGAGGTAGACGAACGGCGTGTAGTGGAGGAAGTTGGAGACGCGCGCCGTGTAGATATCAGCCGAGGCCTCGATCTGGCGGGCCAGGTGGCTCTTGTCGTTGCCGGCCCACATCAGCGGCCCCCAGCGCTCGTTGACCAGCCGACTCGAGGCGACCGCCAGCGGCCCGATCTGGGCGTCGATGGCGACCAGCCGCTCCCGCGTCGTCCCGATTCGCTCTGACAACCACGTCGAGGAGCGCTCGGTCTGCGGGCCGTAGCCCTGCTCGTTGCGCTGCCGCTCCAGGCGCAGCGCCGAGAAGTAGGCCTCGAGGCGCTCCTTCTCGGCCATCATCTCGGAGAGTCGTTGCTGATCCCCACGCCACGCGTCCAAGGCCTCGATCTCGTCCTCGAGGGGCCGCAGCACAAGCGCGGTCCGCCAGCGGAGCACATTCTTCGAGGCCGTGACGTCTGCGAACACGTGGTCTCCGACATACAGGATCTCGCTGCCCTGCAACCCCAGGCTCGCCTCCACGAGGGCCGCGTTGCCTCCGATGTACGCGTGGCCCTCTCGAAGCATTCCGGTGTGCGACCGCAGCACGCCTCGCCCATCCTCGTCCTGACCGACGACCTCGAAGGCGGGGGCGCCCTCGGAGAAGAACGCCGGCTTCCGAGCCCCCACGATGGCGAGATCGAACAGGTCGCGCCACGTCATGTCGCCCGGCAGGTACGGATCGAAGGCATACTCCAAGAGCGGCGCGGCGTACTCCCACTCCGAGTTCGTGATGAGCAGCACCTTCTTGCCCGCGTTCTTCTGGTCGAGGAGCGCAAGCGGCACGTCCGGATCCGCGTCGACGTAGCGGTCCGGGTCGGCCAGGATGTCGGCCTTGAGGACGCCCTCGATGTGCGCCGCATCCAGCGTCTCGCGGACGGTCTGGTAGAGGTCGTCGTAGCCCAGCCCCGCGGGCAGTTCGCCCGCGTCCAGCTTGTCGACGAGTTGGAGGTAGATGCTGGCCTCGGACAACGAGAACAGCGTGTTCATGAACCGCCAGCGCTTGTTGTGGAGGTCGACCAGGGTTCGGCTGTAGGCCGTCCGTTGCTCCTGGTACCCGAGCGCTCGCGTGCCGTGGAAGGCGCGCTTGACGTAGCCAAACCGGTTGGCCTTGACCACGTTGCCCCGCTCAGTATCCATCACCAGCCCCTGCACGACCAGGTCCGGGTCAAACTCGAGGTCGGCGACGGGCCACCCGAGCCGGTCCAATCCGTCGCGGATGTAGCCGTAGGCCCGCTGCTCCCACAGCGCGACGTGGTAGTGGACCAGCGTGTAGTCCATGTCGTAGCCGACGGCCTTGATCTTGCGCAGGTTGAGCGTCCGGTTGCAGAACAGCCCGCGGGGGTGCTCGAAGGCGTCGGGGACGCCGTGCTCGCCGTGTGTGCCTGTGCCAGTGGTCGCTTCCATGTCTCTGCTGTCGGGGGGACGGCCTCGAACGCGGCAGCGGCGGGCGCTCGTTCCCGATACGCAGAAGGATCACTGAGCGCTCGTTTCTCGCGCGGGCATCGAGGGCGGACAGTTCCGACCTCGAGGACGTGCATACGTCACTTACCCTACCAGATCCAGCCAGCGGTACACGACCCACCACAGCTCGGCAGGCAGCACGATCAGCCCGTACGCCGCGCCCGCCCACACCTGCCCGACCGTGTGCGCCTCGACCTTGACGCGTGCCCACATCAGCAGCGGCACCAGTGCCAGCAGCGGCCCGACCGTCGCAGTCGTCAGGGCGACCTCGAGGTCGGGCGGCAGGTCGCGCCACACGGTGAGCGCCGTGAACAGAAGCACGCCTACAAATCCGGCCAGGCTCGACATGTGAATCGAGATCTTCCAGCGCGTGTTGATGAGCAGCAGCACCGCCGTGTTGATCGGATACAGCGCCGCGAACGTCACGATGATGGGCACGGCCGGCCCGTCAACGGTCGCCCACAGCGCGGTCGCGCCGACGAGGTAGGACGCGATCCCAACCAGAAACAGGGCCAGTCGCTTCTCCCGCTCTCGGACTTCGAGGGTGGCCGTCCGACCGGACCGGACCATTGAGATCGCGTAGCCGAGCGGGATCAGGCAGAAGAACACCAGCGAGATCCCGAACGTGCGCCCGACCTCGAGGGCGGTCCCGCCGAAGTGGGCGTCTAAGAGCGCGAACGCGACCGGGGGTAGGACCAGCGGGTTGAGCGCGTACGAGACGGCATTCGCGACGCGCACGCCTCGCGTCCTCGAGATGGCGTCCTCGAGGTCGGCCGTCGGGGGTCCTGCGGATCGCTTCGCCACCGACGCTCCCTACGAAGTGCCCTCTCCCCGGGGGAGAGGGACAGGGCAAGGGGGCTCGGTACCACGTCCGGCCTCAAGGGTAGGCATCCTAGTGGAGGACACGACCTCGAGGCCGACCATGGTGCCGCATGGATCCCCGCCTGCGCGAGGATGACTCGTTGTGTTTTTGCGATCAGCCGCGTCTCCAAACATCGTCCCGCTCTCGAGGGCGGGACGTCCCGCGCCAGCACTGCGCTGGGTTCGCCCTCGAGGCCGATCCGACCTCGAGGGCGGCGTGCCCCGTTCCGAGATCTCGGACACGGCCTAGTACGCCCGAGCGAACACCACGAGGCCCGTCGAGGGCGCTCCGCTGACGGGGTCCGTCC
The DNA here is from genome assembly GCA_963832985.1 of Rubricoccaceae bacterium. GTDB lineage: Bacteria > Bacteroidota > Rhodothermia > Rhodothermales > Rubricoccaceae > Rubrivirga. Next base: position 32,956 of record CAWHWG010000006.1, on the reverse strand, counting down.
CCGCTTCCTCGGTGTCGATGCCGGGGAACTGACCGGGGAACGGAATGCAGCGGATGGTCGCCTTGGTCTCCTCCTTGATCTTGGATTCCGTCTCGGCCGTGCCGTCCCAATGCATCAGGACGAACCCGCCGTCCTCGATCTGGCTCTTGAACGCGTCGTAGCTCTCGGCGACCGTCGTGACGTCGCGGCGCATCGCATAGGCGCGGTCGTACAGGTTCTCTTGGATGTCGTGCAGCGCTTGGCGAACGGCTGGTACGATCTCGCGCTGGCTCACCGATGTCTTCTCGCCGGTATCGCGTCGTGCCATCTCGGCGGCGCCGTTCTTGACATCGCGAGGTCCGACGGCCAGCCGCACCGGCACGCCCTCGACCTCGTACTGGGCAAATTTCCAGCCCGGACGGTACTGGTCGCGGTCATCGAGGACGACGCGGTAGCCCGCCTTCGTGAGCGAGTCTCGCATGTCGGCCGCGGCCTCGAGGACGGCGGAGTTGTCGCCGTTCTTGCGCGTGATCGGGATGATGGCCACCTGGACCGGTGCCAGCTTGGGCGGCATGATCACGCCCTGGTCATCGCCGTGGGTCATGATGAGCGCGCCGATTAGCCGTGTGCTGACGCCCCACGAGGTCGCCCAGACGTATTCCTGCTCGTTGTCCTGGTTTTGGAACGTGCATTCGAAGGCCTTAGCGAAGTTCTGTCCCAGGAAGTGGCTCGTGCCAGCCTGGAGCGCCTTGCCGTCCTGCATCATGGCCTCGATGCAGTACGTGTCCACGGCGCCGGGGAAGCGCTCGGAGGCCGTCTTGACGCCTTTGATGACGGGCATCGCCATCCACTCCTCCGCGAACGTCGCGTAGACGTCCAGCATGGTCTTGGTCTCCTCGACGGCCTCTTCTTCCGTGGCGTGGGCCGTGTGGCCTTCCTGCCAGAGGAACTCGGCGGTGCGGAGGAACAGCCGCGTCCGCATCTCCCAGCGGACTACGTTGGCCCATTGGTTCAACTTGAGCGGCAGGTCACGCCAACTTTGGATCCACCGCGAGTAGGTGTCCCAGATAATCGTCTCGGACGTCGGCCGCACGATGAGCGGCTCCTCTAGCTCGGCATCGGGGTCCACGATCAGGTCGCCGTCTTCCTCTTTGAGCCGGTAATGCGTGACCACGGCGCACTCCTTGGCGAAGCCCTCGACGTGCTTGGCCTCCTTCGCCAAGAAGCTCTTCGGGATGAAGAGGGGGAAGTAGGCGTTGCGATGGCCGGTCGCCTTGAACATGCCATCGAGGCCGTCTTGCATGTTCTCCCACAGCTCGTATCCGTTCGGCGGCAGCACCATCGAGCCGCGGACGGGCGACGTCTCGGCCAGCTTGGCGGCTCGGATGACGTCTTGGTACCACTGTGCGTAGTCGTCGGAGCGGGGCGTGATGGTCTCGGCCATGTGCGTACGTTGAGTGCGTCCTCGAGGGCGGATCGAGATACCGACGGTCGGCGTTACCTCTCCGCTTCGGGGCGCGGCTCTCTTATGTGATGGGCCAGAAGCTACCCCCGGCGTCCGCGTCGAGGTCGGCCCGTCGTCCTGCCCGCACGGCCCCTCGCCCTCGCTCACACACCTGCCATGCGCTTTTCCCTTCGCCCGTTCGCCGCGCTGGTCCTTGCCGCCAGCCTCACCGGCTGCGCCTCGACATTCCGAAGCGCTGATGCCGATCCTGAGCCGCCGCCGCGCGCTCCCGTCGCCCAGGCGGCGGTAGAGGCTCCGTCCCAGGCCGGTCCGGCCCGCGTCGGTCTAGCCGCCACCATGGATATGCCGGAGAACCCGTACGGCGACACTGCCGTGGTGGACATCCCGGATCCCGTCGACATCGCCTCCGGCGCTGCTCCGTTCGGCTACTCGCCGGACCCTGACAGCCTCGACCCGTCCGATATCACGGTCTCGCGCTACTACTACCAGGACGAGGGCACGCTCTACTACGAAGACGTCGCGGCCGACCTCGAGGACGACGGTCAGGGCTACGACGATGACGTCTACTACGGCGGGTACGATGCGAGCTACTACCGCTACTCGGACCCGGCCTACTACCCATCGCCGTACACCTACTACCGTCCGTATGCGACGTACCGTCCGTACGTCCACTATGGCTGGTACGACACGTGGCACTCGCGCCATCGTTGGGGTCGAGGCTATGGCTATTACGCCGGGCACTATTACGATCCCTGGTACGGCGGTTACGGGTACTACGACCCGTGGTACAGCCCCGGCGTGTACATCTCCGTCGGGTACGGTTGGGGTGGCTACGGGTACGGGAGCTACGGTCGCGGCTATCGCGATGGCTATTACGCCGGCACGCACTCGGGTTACTACGGGCCGGGCTACTACGGCCGTCCTCGACACCGTCAGTACTACGACGGGGTAAGGGGTGGAGACGATGGCGCTCGAGGCCGCGTCCAGGCCGTCCCTGGGCGCGTCGCTCAGTCGTCGCCGGACCCGTCGCGTCAGCCGGCGCGTCGAGGCTTGGCTCCGGCCCGCCTCCCTCGCCCGTCTGCCGACGCCGCAGGCCGCGGAGGCATCACGCGCTCAACCGGACGCAGTGATGCGGCACCCACGCGCGGGTGGTCGCCCGACCGCTCGACGCGTACGGCTCCAGACCGCACCACCGGAGGGCGCACGGTGGCGCCTCAGCGGACGCCGGGACGTACCACGGCTGCACCGCAGCGTCAGACCAACCCTGGCCGGACCGTTCGCCAGCCGTCTCGGACGAACACACCTCCGCCGGAGCGCCGCACGGAAGAGCGTGTCGCACCACGTCGCACGGAACGTCCCGCGCCCACCCGCGGGGGACGTGCAGACCCTCCGCGTCGTGAGTCGCGCCCGACGCCTGCGCCTCGCCGTGAAGAGACCCGTCCGGCTCCGCCACCGCGCCGTGAGTCGCGTCCTGCTCCCGCACCGCGCCGTGAGTCGCGTCCGGCGCCTGCACCGCGTCGGGAGAGCCGGCCTGCCCCGGCGCCGCGCCGAGAGAGCAGCCGTCCGAGCCGCTCGCGCGGAGGCAACAACGGGTCCGCCCGGCCCTCGAGGTCGAGCAGCAGCTCGAGTGCGAGCCGCCCGAGCCGGTCCTCGTCCTCGAGGTCGTCTGGCTCTCGGCGGTCATCGCGGAGAGGCGGCAACTAGATCGGCCTCGACGCTCGTTTGTGACGGCCCCCGCTGGATTCCGGCGGGGGCCGTTTTCGTGTGGCGAAGGCCGTCCTCGAGGTCGGGACCGGTGCGTGGCGGAGGCCTCGGCGTGTCGTTGAGGGGCCGGGTTCGCCCTCGAGGTCGGACGCCCTATGCGTTCTTCGGCCGCCCCTCGTGTTCCGTCCTCGAGGCTACGCGGGCAGCGGCGTTGGCACCACCTTCGGGAGGGGCGTGCGGGTCCGTCCTCGAGGCCACCGCACCACGATCTCGCCCACGATGGCGGAGACCGCGAGCAAACCGAGGATGACCGCTAGTGCAATCGGCCTCGATGCGAAGGCGGCAATTTGGAGGATGATCACGCCCACGCCGGTCGGGATGGAAACCAGGATCGGGACGAACCGGCGGGCGGCGTCGAACTTGTCAGAGCCACGCGAGAAGGGCGGCGTCGAGTACGCCAGGGCGAAGAGACGGGAGAAGAGCACGGCCACCGCAAACCAGTACGCCGCGTGCAGCACGGCATCGAGGGCGGGCATGGTCGCAGACAGGACGACGGCCGTCGCGACGTGCAGTGGAAGCAGGGCGCGGAAGGTGAGCGCCTGCTGGGCGCCGAGTTGGACGACCCGAACCGGCGCGTCGGGGATCACGCTGAACACCCAGGCGGCCTCGGCATGGTCGGAGTGCTGGACGGTCTGGACGAGGGACTGGACGCAGAACAGGAGCACGACGACGACAGACAGATGGAGTTGCGTGGTCGAATTCTGCAACGCGCGCAGCGTGCCCTCGAGGGCGCCCAGGTCTCCGTATCCCACCACGCTGCCCAGCCCGCCGCTCAGCCAGCCAAAGATGACGAACCCGATGGGAAGGACGACGGCAGGCCACAGGCGCCCTCGCACCAGACGGTCGTCGGCGAAGGCGGCGGCGGCGAATCCGTAGGACGCACGGAGGGGGCCAGGGCGCGTCATCCAGCGCTCGGGCGCGGTGAGATCGCGACCGAGGCGCGACCTCGAGCCGTCGCGGCGGGCGCCATCGGCCAGACGGCGGAGCAGGCGGAAGTAACGACGCGGGATCAGGACACCGAATGCGATGGCGAACGTGACCAGTGAGAGCGCAAGAGCGCCCAGCCCAACCGTCGGCCGCCCGCTGAACGCATCGGCGAGCCAGGCGGCGGGCCACCACGGCGAGCTGATCGCCTGGGACTGCGAGCCGACGAGTTGGAAGCCGAGTACGAGCGCTCCGATGAGGACTGCCCGAGCGACGCCGATGGCCCATCGTAGCGGACCTCGAGGCAGCGTCAGCGTGAGCGTCCACAGCAGCAAGAGCGCAGCCAACGAGGTCCACACGATCGACGCGGTGATCCCCACTCCGACCATCAGGCCGAGCGCGGCTCCGCTGGACGCCACGACCCGGAGGCCGACAGGAAGGGCTATGCCAATGGTCATCAGCCCGACGTACACGCTGATGCCGAGCAACCGTGCGCCATAGTGTGCGGCCTCGCTGGCCGGCAGCGTCGTGAGCCATGCGTTGTCGCGAGGCCGCCCCATCAGGTCGTCGTAGGACCCGACGACACCGAACGCGGACAGCACCATCCCGAAGCTGGCCCCGACGAACAGAGCTTGCTCGGCAGGGGCGCTGCCCAGGGAGAGGGCGAGGACGGCGCCGGAGAAGCCGTACGCCATCACGGTCGTGAGCAGCCGGCCCGCGCTCAGCTTGCCCGACCGGCGGTGGCGGAGGTCGGCCCGGAGTTGGGCGGCGGCGAGCGTGAGGACCGGACTCATGGAGACAGTATCGGCAGGTGGCGCGCCGGGTTCAGCGCTCCCGCCGATTCGTCCTCGAGGACGCCACTCTCTGCACCTCCTTCTCTTCCGTCTCTCCGCGCGCACCTGGGCCGGCCTCGAGGCCGCTCGCTACGAGGTCCGGTCTCAGGAAGCAGCCCCTCGAGGGCGCCGTCGGCGTGGCTCGCCCTCGAGGGTGGCTGTCACCGGCATCTGTCGGCTCTACCGGACCAGCGTGAAGGAGCTGGAGCGTGTCTCGACGGTCCCGCCGGCCGTCGCGGTCACGCGAGCGTGGTATACGCCAGAGGCAAGGCCTGTGACCGGCGCGTCGAGGACGGTCTCCCCTGTGCCGGCGGACCGAGACACGCGTCCGACCTCGCGACCAAGTGCGTCGACGACGACGATCTCGACGTCGGCTGGGGCCGCGAGCGAGAAGGCGAGGCGGGGCGCGCGCGCCGGGTTGGGCCGCGCCGGTGCGAGCGTCAGGAGCGCGTCGGAGGGGCCGCCCTCGAGGCCGGTGCTGCTGGCGCTCCCGACGCCCCAGACGGTCAACGTGCCGCTGACCTCGTTGGAGACGACAAGCAAGGCCTGGCTGGTCGGGCTGTCGCTGGGCGGGATGAACACCAGGCCCTCTGGCCCGAGGTCGCCGACGGCAGGGTTGGTCGACCCGTCGGGAAGCTGCGCGTCGACGGAGAAGTCGCGGTTGATGAGGAAGCCGGTGTAGGCCGGTGCTTCGATGTTGGAGACGTCGTACACGATCACGGCCGAGATCCGCTCGAGGCCGACGAACGCAAACGTCCGGCCGTCGACCTCGCCCACGACGACTCCTTCGGGCTCGGGGCCCTTGTCATCGCTGCGTCCATCGAACGAGCCGTTCTCGTCGTTCGTCGCGTTGAACGCGTCTTCGGGCAGGGTGCCGTCCGCGACGAGTGCTGCGATCTGGCGCTCGATGTCATCGCCGGAGTCCCAGACGCGCACGCCGTCCGCGCTGTGGATGGAGAAGGAGCGACCACCGTAGGCGAAGAAGGTCTCGAAGTCGCCGTCGCCGTCCACATCGCCGAGCGTGTCGGTGGCGCGGAGGCGGCCCAGACGCGCATCGTCCAGCAGGAACGCGCCGTCGGGGATGGCGACGGGGTCCGGCGTCAGGTCGCTGATGCGCACTTCTTCGGAGAATCCGTCGTAGTCACGGGCGTCGCCCTCGTTGGCTGTGAACACGTAGGTCTCACCCTCGATTTCGAACGCCGTGATGCCGTCGGGCTGGTACATCCCGTAGACGGGCCACGTCGAGATCGCGATGCCGTCGTCGCGGTTCGACGGGTCAAGGGCGTTCTGCGCGAGCGCGTGGTTCTTGTAGCCCAGGCCCAGGAGCTCGAGGTCGCCGGACTCGAGGTCGATGATGGCGAGCGCGTTGTTCTCCTGGATCGACACGTAGGCCGTCGTGCCATCGGGGCTGACGACGGCGAACTCCGGTTCGAGGTCTTGGGCGACGCTGGCGCCGGGCCCGAAGATGCGGATGCCCTGCGCCGCGATCTCGCCGGCACGCGAGCCGCCGACGTTGAAGTCCTCAAAGGTGATCGTGCGGACCGTCGCGGTTTCGTCCTTGAGGTCAATGATCGAGATGGAGCCTTCGGGATCGATGGTGTAGTCCGCGTTAGGCTCGCCTTCGTTGGCGACGATGAGGATCTGGCCGTCCGGAGAGAATGCGAGCGCGTCCGGCAGCGCCCCGACCTCGACGGCTGTGAGGAACGTCCCGTCGGTGTCGAACATCGCGACCATGCCGGGGTCCGTCGACGGGTCGGCCTCGACGGCGAGTGCGACGATGCCGTTCGAGACGGCGACGCTGTTAACGCCCGCGCCATACGGCGTCGCATCGATGGTAAAGGCGAGCGCGAGGTCCGACGGGTCGGACGCATCGAGGACGACGACCTCGTCCGCGTCGGCGTTGACAAAGAAGATGCGCTGGGTCGCGGCGTCGTAGGCGGCGATCTCGGCGGCACCCTCGGCGAAGAGGCCCGTGGAGTAGGTATCGAGACGGGCGGCGTCGATCGGCTGGGCGAGCGCGGCCGGCGCGAGGAAGGCGAAGAGGAGAGCGGCGTGGCGAAGAGACATGCGGGTCGGGGAGGGGAGGCCCGAAGCCTATCCTTCAGACGCTAAGACTCGCGTAGCCAAATCGTTACCGGGTCGTTACCGCGCTGTGACTGCACGCCTGGCGTCGTCCTCGAGGACGCTACCGCTTGACCTCGTACCGCTCAAGCTCAACGGCCGCCTCGGTCGCCTCGAACACCTCACGCGCCTCCGCCACCAGCGGCGCCGGGTCCTGGTACCGGGCCGAGAAGTGCGTCAGCAAAAGTCGCTTCGCGCCGGCGTCGCGCGCCACCTCGGCCGCCTGCCGCGCCGTCGAGTGCCCGACCTCGATGGCGCGCTCGGCGTGCTCGTCGGTGAACGTGGCCTCATGCATCAGAAGATCAGCCTCGAGGGCGAGGGAACGGCCCCCGTCGCACGGCACCGAGTCCAAGACATAGGCGAACGCGGCCCCGGGCTTGGGCGGCCCCACCAGCCCGTCGGGCGCCAGCGTCGTGCCGTCCTCGAGGTCGACGGTCTCGCCGCTCTTGAGGGCGTCGTACTGCCAGCCTTCGGTGACGCCCGCCGCCCGCGCCGCGTCGCCGTCGATGGAGCCGGGCCGCTCCTTCTCCTGGTAGCGGAAGCCGGCGCAGAAGACGCGGTGCTCGATGGGCCGCGCCTCGATGGTCACGTGCTCGTCCTCGTACACCACCTCGTACTCGAAGCCGCCCTCGAGTTCGCGGAAGGTGACGTCGTAGGGAATCCTGCCCTTCTGGAGTCCCGGCATCGCGCGCACGATGTCCTCGAGGCCGGTCGGCCCGATGATGACCAGCGGGTCCTCACGCTCCAGCATGGCCAGCGTCGTGATGAGACCGGGCAGGCCGTACAAGTGGTCGCCGTGCAGGTGCGTGATGCAGATGGCGTCGAGCGGCCCTCGAGTCAGGTTGCCCCGCACGAGCTGGAGCTGGCTGCCCTCGCCGCAGTCGAACAGGACGCTCCGGCCCTCGCGGCGGACGATGGTGCCGGCGAGGTGGCGGTCACGGGTCGGGATGGCGGAGCCAACTCCCAGGGGGACGACGTCGAACATGATCGGGGCGATGGGGCGATTGGATACCGGTGGTGGGTGCGTCCGGTTCGGATCTCGCCCCGTCCTCGAGGTCGCGGCGGGCATGACTGTCGCCCTCGAACATCGAGCGGGCGACCGACGATGACCTTTGTTCAAACCGAGGGCCAAGGCTGCTTTCATGCCGTCCTCGATGTCGCTATCGCCCACGTCCTCGAGGGGATACCGCCTAACGCGCGGCGACCAGGCGGCCGAGCTCCATGGTCTTGTCTCGGATGTCGTCGAACGAGCCTTCCTGCTGGGAGAACAGGTACGCCGGGGATACCGAGACGGAGTACACGACGGCACCATCGCGAATGTGAATCGCGGCAAGCTGCGGAGGGTCGGTGATGCGATTCGTCTCGAGCGTCGCTTGGTCGCCGATGCCGGGCACGTCGTCGTAGGTGGTCTTCGAGGCCAGACCCGCGAGCATGCCGCCTACATCCTCGCCCTCTAGAGCGGAGACGTCGCGGCCCTCGGCTTCCATCTGATCCATCGCCTGGTCGCCGGCGCCCTCGATCCGGTCGAGGTCCTCGGCGGTCTGCGTGCGGTAGGTCGACGTGAACATCCCCTCGGCCCCATCGGCGCTTTCGTAGCCCGAGATGAAGACGCTGGCGCCGTCGTAGTTGCCCTCGCCGGCGATCTCGTACGTGCACGTGTTCGTGATCCTGTCCGCCATCGCGCCGCCTCTCTCCACCATCCGAATCACCATCGGGTCGAGTTCCGGGACTGTCACGGAGGCTTCAGGGACCCCGAAGGCGTCGGCAACCATCCTCGTTGTGAGGGCCTCGCACGGCTCGACGTCGGCCTCGACGGTCTGGTCGACGCGAGGAGGAGCGTCGCCGGAGGAACTGGAGTCGGTGCCGCAGGCGACGAGAGCGAGGGCGGGGAGGAAAAGGAGCGTGCGCATGGATGCGTAAGGGTGAGGTGTCGTCCTCGAGGACGCAGAGAGCCTCGCGAGAGGCTGCAGAGGGGAGCCGTCCTCGAGGCCGGTCTGACCTCGAGGACGAGCGTGCTACAGGCCGACGATCTCGACGCGGCGGTTCTGCTCGCGACCGCTCGGCGTGTCGTTGTTCGCGACGGGCTGGTCCTCCCCCATCCCGACCGCTTGCAGCCTCCCCGACGAGATGCCGCGGCCCGCAAGCCAGTCCGCGACGGCCTGGGCGCGCTGCTGGCTGAGCCGCTGGTTCGTGCTCGCACCGCCGCTCGAGTCGGTGTGGCCCTCGATGCGGATCCGCAAGCTCGGGTTGTCCTCGAGGGCGGCCAGCAGCTGGTTCAACTCGGTCGAGGACGAGCCGGTGATCCGGGCGCTCCCGCTCTCGAACAGGATGCCGCGCGCCGTGATGCGGTCGCCGGTTTGGAGCGCGCCATAGCCCGTCTCCTGGCCGCCCGCGCCGACGCGGATGTTGTCGATGAAGGCCGTCTCGTCGTAGTTGCCGTTGCCGTCCTGGACGAAGAAGTAGAGCTCCGAGCCTGGGTCCAACTCGACGTTCGGAATGTTGACGACGCGGGTCTCATCGAGGTACACCTTGAGGTAGGTCCCGTCCACCGTCGCGCGGACAGGGACGTAGCGCTCGTTGAGCGCGGGGTACATGCCATACTCACCGGTGCCGCCCTTTCCGGCGGGTGCCGTGAAGCCAGTCGTGACATTCATGATGTTCCCTCCAGAGATCTCTAGAGCAGTCATGTCCATCCACGCCTGAGCCTGATTGCACGTGTCCATTCGGTCGAGACGACTATAGTCGTCGAGTGGCGTGGTCGTGATGCACAAGACGCCACCGTCCGCCAGGTAGAGGTCGAACTCGAGGGTGAACAGATTGGGCCGGCTCCCCATCGGGACCGTGAACATGGAGCCTGAGAGCACCCGGAGCGTCTTGTTGCTCCCGTCCTCGACGACTTCCATCTCACCTTTGACGAAGCGAATCGAGCCCGGCACGTTGCCGGTCCGGGTGCCCTCGAAGTCGTCCTCGAAGAGCGTGCGCGGGCCGGGCTCGAAGTCGAAGTTGGTGTTCGAGACGCCGGGGCGGGGGCCGCTTGGCGGGCCGGCGCTGCCGGGCGCCCGGACGATGGCGCCCTCGACGTTGTCGGCGTCCACGGGGTTGCCGTTGCGGTCAACGGGGGTGCCGTCGCGGTCTACCAGTACCACGTTCTCACCGCGACCGTTGGCGGTGCGGACGCAGGCATCGTCGTCGTAGGTGCACCGCACGGCATCCTCGCCGGCCTGGAAGGCCCCGTCGATGGCGCCATTCACGGCCCGGTCGGTGCGGCGATCGATGTTGCGGTTGACGGCGCGCTCGGCCACGTTGCCAACGCGGTCCATCGCTCGGTCGAGTGTGTTGGCGCAGCCGGTGAGCGCGATTAGGAGAGCGAGAGGCGCGAGGCGCCAGGTCGTGTAGGTCATGGCGGGAGGGGAGGGGTTCCCATCCGTCACGCAGTCGAGGGCGTCCGTCCGTCACGGGCGATCCAAAAAAGCCAGTGCGCAGAACCCTCGAGGTCTGCCTAACCGCCTATTATCCTGTCTGTCAATGGTCCCACCACCCATGGATGCCGTCCTCGATGCTCCCGCTCGCGACCTCGTTCGCGTTTTGCGCGATGACGCGACGCGCGGCGGCGTCCCCCCGGATGCCCTCACGCGCCACCTCTACGGCGACCTCCGGCGGCTCGCGCGAGGCCACCGCTCACGCTGGAGCGGCAACGAGACCATGAACACGACGGCCATCGTCCACGAGGCCTATCTCAAGCTGTCGCGCGGCGACGGCTACAACGGCCGAGACCATTTCCTGAGCGTCGCCAGCCGCGCCATGCGCCAGGTGCTGGTCAGCTACGCCCGAGAGCAGGGCGCCCAGAAGCGTGGCGGCGTGGGGCGCGACGTCGCCCTCGAGGACGCCCCACCAAACGCGCTCCTGTCCGCAGACGCCTCGACCGACGTACTCGGGTTGGACGAGGCGCTCGGCCGGTTCTCCGACCTCGATGCTCGCGCCGCGCGCGTCGTCGAGCTCAAGACGTTCGGCGGGCTCACGCTCGACGAGATCGCCGCCGAGCTCGACGTCTCCGAGGCGACCGTCACACGCGACTGGCGCCGTGCGCGAGCGTGGCTCCGCGCAGAGCTGGGCGAGGTGCCCACGCTGGCGTCGTGACGGAGCGCGCAGATGTCCTGCGTGTAGGGAGGTACCGGCATCGCCGAGATGCGAGAAGAGGTCCAGAGGAGAAGGGGTGTCTTGACAAGCGACCTCGAGGTCGAGACGGCCTTTCTGAGGGTGCCCGGCGTCCTCGAGGACCGACTGGCGTTGCGCGCCTTCGGGGCCAGCGCGGTCCGAACCCTGTCTATTCCGTGGGAACGGATCTCATTGATCGCTTCGCTTTGACCTGTCCTCTAGGCACACACCGAAGCCGGCGGACCTCCGGCCCTCTTCTCTCATTCCGACCGACCTCGAGGCCGCACCCTACACCCGCTCTACCCCGATGACTCCCGACCGCTGGTCCCGCGTATCTGACCTCTTCGACCGCGCCGCCGATCTCGATCCTGCCGACCGCGCCGCATTCCTCGACCTCGAGGCGGTCAGGCCGGACGGCGACACCGACGGGGCGCTGCGCGAGGAGGTCGAGCGCCTGCTCGCAGCCGACCTCGAGGACGAGTTCCTGGACGGCACGGCCGGTCCCGACCTCGAGGCCGCGCCGCCGCAGGCCGGCCCGTGGCGCTTGGTGGAGCGCATCGGGCGCGGCGGGATGGGCGAGGTGTGGCGCGCCCAGCGCGAGGGGGCGTTCGATCAGACGGCGGCGGTCAAGTTGGTGCGTCCTGGACTGGGCGAGTCGCTCGTGGCCCGGTTTCGGTCCGAGCGTCAGATCCTGGCCGGCCTCGATCACCCGGCCATCGCGCGGCTTCTGGACGGCGGGAAGGCGTCGGACGGCCGGCCCGTACCTCGCCCTCGAGTTCGTCGACGGCGAAGCGATCACAGCGTACTGCGACCGGAAGCGGCTGGGTGTCAACGAACGCCTGGCGCTGTTCACCGAAGTCTGCGACGCTGTCGCCTACGCCCACGCGCGCTTGGTCGTCCACCGCGACCTCAAGCCATCGAACGTGCTGGTCACGGAGGCGGGCCGCGTCAAGCTATTGGACTTCGGGATCGCAAAGCTGCTCGACGCCGACGAGGACCTGACACAGACGGGCAAACCTATCCTGACGCCGGCCTACGCCGCTCCCGAGCAAACCGCTGGCGGCTCCATCACGACGGCGACGGACGTCTACGGCCTTGGCGTGCTGCTCTACGAGCTCCTGACCGGCACGCGCCCCAGCGGCGACACCCGCCCCTCGGACGCCGTCACGACAGCCGCTCCCACCGGCGGCCGCGTCCCCGCCGACCCTGCCGGAGCTGCCCTCGAGGCTGATACCGCCGGGCTCCGCTCCACGACTGCCGAGCGCCTGCGGCGGCGGCTCCGCGGCGACCTCGATCGGGTTGTCCTCAAGGCGCTCCGCTCCGATCCTGACCGTCGCTACCGGGGGGCCGCCGAGTTCGGCGCCGATGTCCAGCGTCACTTGGACGGACTGCCCATCGAGGCTCGGCCCGAGTCGACGGCGTACCGCATCCGCAAGTTCGTGGGACGGCACCGCGCGGCCGTCGCGGCGGCGGCCGTGGCGCTCGTCGCCGTGATTGGCGGAGCCGGCGCGGCCACCTGGCAGGCGAGCCGAGGCGAGGCGCGCCCTCGAGGTCGCGGAGACGGAGTCGCAGAAGGCGTCCGAGGTCTCGGATCTGCTGGCCTCGATCCTGCAACAGGCCGACCCAACCCGGTCGCGCGGCGCCGACGTCACCGTCCGCGAGGCCCTCGATGTCGGTGCCGAGCGCATCCGCACCGAGCTCGCCGACCGTCCGGAGGTGGCCTCCGAACTGCTGCGCACGATTGGCGCGACGTACCTCACCCTCGGTCTGCCGTCGGAGGGCCTTCCCGTCCTCGAGGACGCTCTTTCCTTCGCCGAGGAGGTGGATGGCCACCCGCTCACGGTCGCCGCGCATCCAGAGCAACCTCGCGGCTGCCCATCTCATGATGGGCGACGCGGACTCGGCCGAGCCCCTGCTCCGCGCCGCGCTCGCGTTCTGGAGCACCGAGCCGCTCGGCAAGCACGACGCGACCTACAGGACCTACAACAACCTGGGTGCCATCCTGCTGCGCCGCGGCGACATCGAGGGCGCCATCGAGGCCTTGGGCGACGCCGTCCGCCACGCGCGGGCGACAGAGGGTGCCGAGGGCGCCCTCGTGCAACTGAGCAGCAACCTCGGCAAGCTCCACCACGACGCTGGGCGCTACGTGCTCGCCGACTCGATCTTCCGGGCGGCGCTTCCCGTCGCGGCGACGGCGCTCGGAGAGGATAATCCGCTCTACTACCCGATCCGAGGCGGCGTCGCCGACGGACGCCTGATGACGGGCCACGTCGACGAAGCCGACGGGATGTTCGCCGCCCTCGAGGCTGACCTCGAAGAGCGATTCCCCGAGCAGACGACGCGTCGCGCCTACCCGGTCGTCGGCCAGGGCAACGCGGCGCTGATGCGGGGCGACCTCGAGGACGCCGACCGCCACTACGCGCAGGCCGTCCGCCTCTTCGAGGTCGAGATGCCGCGTCAGAGCACGGACGTCGCGGATGTCTTGATCGACCAGGCCGAGATTCGCTTGCGGACGGGTCGGACGGCCGAAGCGCTCGGGTCGCGCGTGAGGCGGCCGAGATCTACGACGCGCAAGGTCCCGACCGATGGGAGCGCGCTCGGTCTCAGAGCGTGCTCGGAGCCATCCTCGCCGCGACCGGACGGAAGCAAGAAGGCGTCCGCATGATGACGGCCGCCCGTGACACCCTCGTCGCCCGCCGGGGCGCCGACGAACATCACGCCCGTCTCGCTGCCAAGCGCGTCACCGACTACGACGTGTAGCGCGCGCCCTCGAGGACGCGTCGGGCGAACAGAAAAACGCCGGCCTCGAAGGACACCCCCTCGAGGCCGGTGCATTCGGGCCGGCAGTGCACACTACAGCCGGACCAACTCGACGCGTCGGTTCTGACGCTGACCCTCGGGTGTTCCGTTGTCTGCGATCGGCCTCGAGGAGCCCATGCCCGCGGCCTCGACGCGCCCGGCGTCAATGCCCAGGCCGATCAGCATCGTCCGGACGGCGTTCGCTCGGCTCTCGCTCAATGTTTGGTTCGTGGCCGCTTGGCCTGAGCTGTCCGTGTGGCCCTCGACGCGGACGCGGAGGTCGGGGTGCTGCTGCATCATGGTCGCGATCTCCTGCACCACCGCGAACGACTCCGACTGTAGCGTGGCGCTGCCCGTGGCGAACAGGATGCCCTCCGTCACGACGCGGCCCTCGGCCTCGAGGGCGCCGTAGAGGTCGTTTCCGCCCGCCGCGACACGGAGGTTGCCGATGTAGATAAGCCGGTCGTCGCGAGCGCTGAACGTAAACGTGAGCGCATCGTGCCGGCCGAGATCCACTCGTGGCACGTTGGCGACTCTCTCCCCGTCCGCGTACATCTTGACGTACTGGCCATCGACGGTGATCTCGATGTGGATCAACTCGTCGGTTGCGGTACGGACCACCGATATGGGGCCGTCCTCGTTCCACACACCGGAGCCGCGCCAGCTTCCGACGTTCAGGTATCCCCCCTCGTACCCGGAGAACGGGCGCGTGTCGTTGTCATTGACACGGGGGAGGTATACATGCCGACCCATCCGTCGTTGGCGCCCTGGTAATCGAACTCGATGGTGAACGTGCTCGGGAGTGTCTGGCCGAGCCGGACCTCGAACGCGCCGCCGCTCGTGTAGCGGAGTAACCGGTCGCCTTGGAAGTCGACAACCTCGGCGGTCCCGCTGAGGTAGTGAAGGCGCCGGGGGAAGTCGCCAACCCGGTCGGAGGCGAAGTCCTCCTCGAAGAGCGCTCGCTCGCCGGGCGTGAAGTCGTAGTTGGAGTTCGCGCCAGCGACGGTCGTGCGCACGATCGCGTCTTCGACGTTCGTCTCGGTGACGGGCGTCCCGTTGCGATCGACGGGCGTCCCGTCGCGGTCGACGAGCACCACGTTTTCGCCTCGGTTCTGGGCGCGCTCGACGCAGGCGTTGTCGTCGTAGGTGCAGCGTACGGCGTTCTCAGCGCCTTGGAAGGCGCCGTCGATGGCGCCGTTAATCGCGCGGTCGGTGCGAGAATCGACGTTTCGGTTGACGGCGCGCTCGGCGACGTTGCCCGCTCGGTCGACGATTCGGTCGGCCATGTTGGCGCAGCCAGTGAGCGCGATCAGAAGGGCGAGGAGGGAGACTCGGGCGGTGGAGGTCATGGCAGGATCAAGGGTGTGCACCCTTACATACCGTTTCCTGCCTCCCCAGCCGTCACGCGTCCTTGAGGTCGTGCCTCCGCGGCCTCGAGGCCGAATCAGTACAGCGACCGATTGAACGCCGGCCGGTGCGCCTTGACCACCGGATGGGCCTCACCCAGCGTCAGGAACAGGGCGACAGCGAGTTCGCGCGCTCGGTCGTCATCGTAGAAACGGTCCCCTTGAATCGCTTCCACCAGCGAACCGAGCGCTGCGTCGAGGTCGCCCGACTGCACGGCCTCGAGGGCGGCGGCAACCTGCTCACATGCGCCACCCTCAGGCAAGTCGGCCACGTCGCGCCCCAGCGCGTCGGCGATGACACGGACGGCGTCCGCCTCGGACGTGTGGACGCCCTCAACGAGTGTCGTCGCCCGCTCGGCGTCCTCGAGGACGATCAGTCGCGCCAGATCCACTCGGGCGATCACGGCCCACGGAGCGGTCTCGGCCTCGAGGGCGGGGAGTGCGTCCTCGAGAGTGGCGATGGCGGACGTCCGGTCTCCGGCCTCGAGGGCGGCGGTGGCAGACTGGACCTGCTTACGGGCGGCCGACGGGATGTGCTGCTCGAGCCACTGCCGGACCTGCGCCTCGGGCAAGGCGCCCGTGAACTCACCCGCCACCTCGCCTTCGACGAACAACTTGACCGCCGGGATGCCACGGATGCCGTAGCGCTGCATCAGCTCCGGGTACTCATCGGTGTTGACCTTCACCAGTGTCCACCAGTCGCCGGCCTCGAGGTCGAGCTTTTCGAGCGTCGGACCCAGGGCGCGGCAGGGGCCGCACCACGGCGCCCAGAAGTCGACCACGATGGGTCGGGAGTGGCTGGCCTCGAGGACGTCCGTTTGGAAGTCGAGGGAGGGGGGCACGGTCAGGTCGTCCGGGGACATATCGAAGAAACGGGAAATGGGGCAAACCTCGGCAACACGGCGCCGGGGCTTTGGTTGGGCGAGTCTGTCACGGACGTCAATTTCAGCCGGTTCCCCATGCGCCTCGCTCTCTCCATCGTCTCCGTCATCGCCCTCGGGGCATGCTCGTCCACGCTCGGCACCCTCGAGGCCGATCTCGCCCAGCAGGAGCGCCAAGCTGTAGAGTCGGCCCAGGCCGACCAGCCCATCACAGGGCGCCCGGCGTCGGGCTCGACGGCGGACTACGATCCGTCGCTCGACACGCTCCGGTTTGCCGGTGAGACGCGGATTCGCAACATCCGCCAGCTCACGTTTCGGCGGCAACAACGCCGAGGCGTACTGGAGCTTCGACAACGAAGACCTCATCTTCCAGAGCGACTGGGACGTGATCAACCCCCGCGAGTGCGACCAGCAGTTCGTGATGTCCGTGGCTGAGGGCGCCGGCCGCGACGGCTCGGGCGCCGAGCTCGTCTCGACGGGTCTGGGCCGCACCACCTGCGGCTACTTCCTGCCCGACGGCCGGATCATCTATTCCTCGACGCACGACGGCAACCGCCAATGCCCCACGACGGCGGCCTCGAGGACGGGGCGCTATGTCTGGGACGTGTTCGAGACGTTCGACATCTACGTCGCCGACGCCGACGGGTCGAACACGGAGCTCCTGATCGGAGGGCCGGGCTACGACGCCGAGCCGACCGTCAGTCCGGACGGCCGGTTCATCGTGTTCACGTCCACGCGCTCCGGCGACCTCGAGTTGTATCGCTACGAGGTCGCGACTGGCGAGATCATCCAACTCACCGACGAGCTCGGCTACGACGGCGGCGCGTTCTTCTCGCCGGACAGCCAGCAGATCCTGTGGCGCGCCTCGAGGCCGACCGGCGACGACGCCGACCGCTACCGCGCGCTCCTCGAGACCTACGCCGTCGAGCCTGGCGCGCTCAACCTGTACGTCGCCGACATCGACGGGTCGAACGCGCGACAGATCACGACCTGCCGGGCGCCAACTGGGCGCCGTTCTTCCACCCGTCCGGCGACAAGATCCTGTTCGCAACCAACCACCACACGCTGGCCGAGGGCGGTCGCGAGTTCGACCTGTTCCTGGTCGACATCGCATCCGGCGACCTCGAGCGGGTCACCTTCTCCGGCACGTTCGACGCGCTTCCCCATGTTCTCGCCCGACGGCACGAAGCTGGTCTTCGCATCCAACCGTCGCGGCGACCGAGCCGACAGTCGTGACACCAACGTATTCGTCGCCGACTGGGTGGAAACGCCGACCGAGGTGGACCTCGAGTTCGGGATGTAGAGCGGCCTCCGGAATCGCGAATGCGGAAGAGGGGAGGAGAAGAGGTTGTGGTCTCTGACGATGACTCGCTCGGTCCTCGCCCTCGAGGTCGCGGACGGCTCAGGTCGCAATCAGCCGAAGGACCTGACTTCTCGTGCTGCGCCGCGACCCGAGGTCGCGTGCCGCCGCGTACCTCCGGGTGCGCAAGGCGACGGCATCGGACCGCCCCGAGGCCCAGCCGGAAACCTCTTCTCCTCTGCCCGGACGGACCTCGAGGATGGAGATGTCCCGGCGCGACCTCGAGGCGCCCGCTCACCGCCGGAGACCTTCTCCCGCCTCTTCTCGCATTCGGCGAAGCCGCCCTCTTCACTGCGCCTAGGTTTGCCTAGGTTCTATCTTTCAGTCTCACCTGAAACCTGGCGTCCTCGATGTCCGACTTCCTCTCCGTAGCCGCCGCCGCCGACCTGCTCGGTGTTCACGTCGACACCGTCCGGCGGTGGACGGATGAGGGACGGCTACCGGAGACGCGGACACCCGGCGGACACCGTCGGATTCCGCGTGCGGCCATCGACCGGCTGCGTGCCGGCGCCAAGAGTGGTCAGCCCCCGGCGCCGCAGCTTCCCGACGCGGGCGAGCCGGCCGACCAGGCGTGGGCCAACCACGCGCTCGTCCACACGCGCTACGAGCTCGACTCGAGGCCGGAGACGAAGTGGAAGACCGCCATGTCAGACTCGGACCGCGCGCTGAGCCGCGAGAACGGTCGCCGCCTGATGGGGCTGCTGCTCCAGCACGTCGCCGGTACCATCGACGAAGCCGAACTGTGGCCGGAGGTCCGCCGCCTGACGCAACTCTACGCCGTCCATCTGCGCGACGCAGGGATGCCGTACTCCGCGGCCCTCCGCGCGACGCTGTTCTTCCGCGACGTGCTCTCGGAGTCGACGTCGTTCTACCCTGCCTCCGGCGAGCGGCCGGGCGTCGAGTTGACGCGCAAGGTGAACACGTTCACGAACGAGGTCCAGCTCTCCATCGCGGAGGGCTACGGCGTGGACGAACTGGGGGACGGGCCGAGGGGAGAGGCGTAGCCGACTCGATTGACAGACTCGTCATATCACACTATCTGGATCTGGTCTAAATAGAGATCATGACATCTCGCCGCCTGCTCCTCCTGCTTCTAGCCACAGCCACGTCGGCCCTGGCCCAAACGGCAGAGCCCGACTCGACGCTCGATCGCGTCGTGGTCACCGCCACCCGCACCGCCGCCGCCCTCGAGGACGTGGCCGTGCCTACGACCGTGATCGGCGCCGCCCAGATCGAGGCCGACGGGTCGCTGCGTCTGAACGACGTCCTCGAGGACCTGCCCGGCCTCGAGTTGACGGACGGTCTCGGTGGGACGGGAATCCAGATTCAGGGCCTCGATCCCGCCTACACGCTCATCCTCATCGACGGCCAGCCGGTCGTGGGGCGGACGGCCGGCGTCCTCGATGTGTCGCGGCTGTCGGTGCGCGGGATCGAGCGCGTCGAGGTCGTGCGCGGGCCGTCGTCGTCGCTGTACGGCAGCGATGCGCTGGCGGGCGTGGTCAACCTTGTGACGGGCGTTCCCAGCGAGCCGGCGCTCCGCCTTCGAGGCCGCGCAGGCTCCTTCGGCCAGGGCGCCCTCGCCCTCGAGGCCGAGGGTGGGACGCAGATTCGAGGACGGGCGTGGGGCGGGCGACTCGTCTTGGACCGGACCTCGACGGACGGCTACGACCTCGACCCGAATCTCTTCGGCAACACGACGCCGGAGCGCGTCGAGACGACGGCCGACGTGCGGCTGACCGGCGAGCTCGGGCCTCAAACCCGGGCCCGCCTGGGCCTTCGGGGCACGATGGGCGACGACCGGCTGCGTTTCTGCATTTGCCGACGTGAGTGGTGCCGTCTTCCCGATCAACGAGACGGGCGAGCGGCGCGACTGGAGCGTCCACCCGGAGCTCCAGCACACCTGGGGCGGGCGGTACGCGCTCCGGCTCCAGGGCTACGCGACGGGCTACCGCCTCGACACGCAGGTCTTCGAGACCGATCGCGGGGGCGCCGACAGCCTGACCTACGACGACCGCTTCGATCAGCGCCAGCTCAAGGCCGAGGCGCAGATTGACGCGCTGTGGAGTGCCCGCCACCGCACCAGCGTCGGCGCCGGCGTGTGGCAGGACGCCCTCGAGGGCGAGCGCTACGGTGACAACGCGCCCAGCGCCGAGAATGCGTTCGCCTTTGTCCAGCACGACTGGGAGACGCAACGCGTCGCGCTCAACGCGAGCGCACGTCTGGATGCCTACGGCGACGTCGGCACGCGCGTCAGTCCCAAGCTTGCGGCGCTCATTCGAGGCGACCTCGCCCGCGTTCGGCTGTCCGTCGGCAGCGGCTTCAAGGCGCCCGACTTCCGCCAGCTCTACCTCGAGTTCTCGAACGCCGTCGGCGGCTACACGCTGTTCGGTGCCGACCGTCTCGAGGACGGACTCGACCGCCTGGAAGCACAGGGCCGCTACACGCCGGTCGCGACCATCCGGCGACGCCCTCGATGCGCTCCGCCCCGAGACCTCGGTCGCCCTCAACCTCGAGGTCGAAACCAAACTCGCCGGCCTCGAGGTCACGGCGGGCGCCTTCCGCAATGCCGTCCGCGATCTGATCGACGTCCAGCCGGTCGCGTTGCTGGCCGACGGCGCGCCGGTCTTGAGCTACGTCAACCTGGAACGCATCCGCACCGAAGGGCTCACCCTCGAGGCCCGCCGCCGCGTCGGCGCGTGGTCGCTGACGGCGGGCTACCAGTGGCTCCGCTCTCGCGACCTCGACGTGCTGGCCGACCTCGAGGACGGGACGGTCTTCGGCCGTGATCCGGTGACGGGGCGCGACTCGCGTCTAGGGCCGGGCGACTACGAAAACCTGTTCGGGCGCTCGGCCCACTCCGCGTCCGCACGCGCGGCCGTGCGGTCGGGCGCCTGGACGGGATCCCTTCGAGGACGCTGGCGGAGCCGCTACGGCCTGCGCGACCTCGACGGCAACGGCTTTGCCAACCGCGACGACGAGTTCGTCCCGGGCACGGCTCTCTTCGACCTCGCCGCCAGCCGCGACCTCGAGGTCGGCGGCACCGGGCTCCGGCTCCAAGTCGGCGTCGACAACCTCTTGGACACGACGCGCCCGACGCTCGTGCCCACCCTCGCCGGCCGCCGATTCTTCGCGGCCGCCACGCTTTCGCTTTAATCCCCCCACCGGCGCCCCGTAAGGCGCCACACGCATGACTCGCACTATCCTCTTCACGGCGCTCCTCGCCTTCACGCTCACCGCCTGCGACTCGTCCGAGACGGAACTGTTCGTCACCGTCCCCGACAGGCCAGCGACATCCCGGCCGATCCCGCCCAGCGCGACCCGACGACGGGAGTGACGGGCGGCACAGACAACTTTACCCTGTTCTCGCTCCGCATCGAGGACGACTCGACAACGGCCATCGACGAGCGATCGTCGCTGAGCTACGACGACACCGAGCGCGCCGACTCGGCCTCGACGGCGTGGGACATCGGCTTCCGCGGCACCGAGGTCATCCTGAACGGCGGCTCGAGTGGCCCCGGCGCCGCGCTCGGCGTGGTCGTCCCTGAGGCGTTCGACGACGTCGAGGACGCGCTCGCGAACGACGTACACGTACCGTCGCGACGGTGAGTCGCCATGCCCCGATGTCCAGACGCCGGTCGGCCCGGTTCCTGGCGCTGCGCGTGCGGTCTGCGGAGGCTACCGGCAACGGCTGGTACACCTACGTCCCGTTCCCCGGCGGCCGCGGCGGCTACATCGTCCCGACAGCGGGCCGCACACTCCTGGTCCGGCTCGCCGACGGTCAGGGCTACGCCAAGGTCAACTTCCACGAGCTACTACCAGGGCTCCCGGACCCGTCCTCGATCACGGACCAGTCGCAGGACCGGTACTACTCGTTCACGTTCGTGACCAACCCGGACGGGTTCGTCCTTCGAGGACGAGGCGAGCATGTAGCGGCCGCACCGCTTCGGCCGTCACCCTTGAGCCCGCTCCGACACTGCGTCGGGGCGGGCTTTTTTGTGGTCCGTCCTCGAGGTCGGCGCATCGCCAAAGGAGAGGCACAATAGCCCGGTGCCGCGTCGCGAGAGCAGGTGATTTGACAGGGTTCGATCTAGTTCGTACCCTGTCCTTCGAACCGAATCGAATCCTGTCATGCGTAACCCCATCACCCCTCTCGGCGGCACCGAGATGGAAGTCCTGCACCACGTGTGGGAGATCGGCCGTGCCACGGCCCGGGAGGTCCACGATCGCATCGACCGCGACGTGGCCTACACCACCGTCACGACGATCATCAAGAACCTCGCGGACAAGGGGTATCTGAGCTACGAGCGCGACGGCGCGACGTTTGTCTACACCGCCGCCCGCCCGGCCGATGACGTCCGCCGGTCGCTTCTCACCTCCGTCGTGGACAAGGTGTTTGGCGGATCGGCGCGGTCGCTGATCCAGACCTTGGCGGGGCACGAGTCTTTGACAGGCGCCGAGCAGGCCGAAGTCCATCGCCTGCTCGATCAACTCGGCACAGCCCCTGACTCCGATGCCTGATATCGTTCATCTGTTGGCCGATCTCGGCGCTGCGTCTATCGGCGCGCTATGGCTGCCCATCGTAGCCTGGACGGCCCTCGCTGTCTGCACCGACGTCGCGCTTCGGCTCGGAAAGGCCTCGGCGTCTGTTGGTTTGGGCGTCCGTGGTGCGCTGGTGTCGCTTCTGCCTCTCGGGCTGGTCACGATTCCGTTGCTTTCGCGGTGGCTTCCGTCTATTTATCCCGCCGATGTCGTCTCGCAAGCCGCCCCGATTCTATCGGCGGAATCGCTGTCGGTAGCTCTTGAGAGTGCGCCGTCGACGGTTGGAGAAGCATTTGTCGCTCCGGTCTCGTCGATGGACCTCGTGCTCGGCGTCGCGACGGTTCTAGCCGTCGTAGCCGCCATTGCGGCGTTGGGAGTGCTCGGTGGCGGGCTCTGGTGGCTCACTCGCTACCGCCGAGATCTGGCGTCGGCCCCACAGGCCATCGCTGAAAACGCTCGTTCCGTGGCCGATCAGCTTGGAATCCGCCGTGCGCCTCATGTTGCGCTCGCGGAGCCGGCCTCGTCTCCGTTCACGCTTGGCTGGCTCAAGCCTGTGATTGCCGTGCCGCCGGACCTCCGGGGCGACCCTCTGCGGCTCGCGCTGGCTCACGAGATGGCACACGTTCGGGACGCCCACTACGCCTGGTCGCTGGCCGAACGCGTGGTCCGGGCCGCGTTTGTGTGGCACCCAATGCTCCACGTGTTGGGCCGCGCACTCACACTCGACCGAGAGCGCGCGGCCGATTCCGCTGTTCTCCGACTCTGGCCTGATCTCGCCTCATCGTACGGGCGCCTCCTGCACTCGTTTGCTCGCCGGCCGTCACCGGGCTTTGCCCTCGGTGCGTCCACCTCTCCTCTCATTCACCGCCTCGCTTCCATGACTCGCCCTGTCCCTGAGCGCCGACGCGTTGCTCGTCTCGCGAGCGCCGTCGTGTTGCTCCTGCCGCTGTTGCTGGCTGCCACCTCCGTTCCAGATGCCCAGGTTGCTCCGCGACCAGCCGCCGCTAGCGTCGCCTCGCTAGACTCTCTTCCTAGTGCACTCGCCGACCAGATCAGCAATCTCGGGCTCCGCCGTACCAACGGAACGAGTCGTCTTCAGATCACCCTCCAGTCGGGCACGTCACGTGCGGACGCGAACGCCATCGCCGACTTCTATTCGTTGGGAGGCGAATCTGGATCTTTGGTCGTGCTAGGAGACGGCTTTCAGATCGAGCGTTCGACTCTTCGAACGGATGTCCTTCCTCCTCCGCCACCCCCACCGCCGCCGCCGCCCGCGCCCCGAGAGGCGCCTTCCGGCCCCGCCGACCCACCGCCGCCGCCTCCCGCGCCGCCGTCTGCTCCGGAAGCTCTCCCTGCGCCTCCGGCCGCTCCCGCGCCACCCCCGCCCCCACCCCCGCCGCCGGCTCCACCTTCGGGCGCGGACTTGGACGCGATCGTGGAGCGTCTACAGGCTGAGCTGGTCACGGTCGGCCGCGAGCTGCAAGCTATCAGAGCCGAAGTCGTTGCAGCGAATGCCAGTCCAGAGGCGCAAACCGAGCACACCCGTCTCACCATCCGGCGGCAGTTGGTCTCCGATAAGTTCGAGCAAGCGGTGCGTCTGCAAGAGCAGGCTCGGCTCCAGCAGATCATGGACGAAACCCGGAGCGACAACTAACCACTCGCTGCGGCTGACATCGGCCTTCATCGAGCCCGCCCCAACTCAGTGTTGGGACGGGCTTCTTTGTGGCTCGTCCTCGAGGCCGCGGATGGCCGGCTGCTGCCTCGCACCTCCAGGTCGTTCCCGCGAACGACGGCGGTGGCCGGACCGTCCTCGAGGTCGCTCCAGAGGTCCCCTCTCCCCGCGGGAGAGGGCCAGGATGAGAGGTTGCAGCGCTGGTTCGTCCTCGAGGTCGACGAGCGAAAGGCCGCGTCCTCGAGGACGCTACGCCATCACATTGACGCGTGGCAGGTCCGCGACGATCTCGCGCCACGCCTGGAGCTCCGGGATGCCAGGCTTGCGCTTGCCGAACAGCTGCACGATCTGCGACCCTCGGCGTCGTAGGCCTCGAGGGCCGTCACGTCGCCGTCCTCGGTCGGCTTGACGACGACCCAGGCGTCGGCGATCTGCGTCTCGTCGAGGTGCAGGTTGAAGCGTCGGGTCGAGGACGTTGAACCAGGGGCCGCGCTCCATCAGGCTGCTCGACCGGGCCGGAGTGGATCTGGATCGCGCCGGGGTTGCCGACGAACACCATGATGGGCGTGCCGGTCTCGGCGGCGGCCTCGAGGGCGCGTCGCGCGGCGACCGGCTCGGCGCGCTCGGTGAAGCGGCCCTCGGCCAGCCGGAGCGCCTGCGTCCGCCCAACGCCGTGGTCGCGCAGGAGCGGGAAGAAGTCGTGCGTGTCCTGAAGGCCGGCCCAGCCCTCGAGGAAGGCGTCGACCTCGAGGTCGGTGTCCGGCGTGTCGGGCTTGGGCGCGGGGCGCGGCGTGACCTCGAGGACGGCATCGGCGCGGCGTGGGTCGCCTCGACAAACGCGTCGTAGGCGTGCGCCGTCGCTCTTGTCGGTCAGAAAGATCTTGTGGACGGCGTCGCCGTGGGCGTCGAAGAACTGCAGGCTCCGGCGCGTTCGCCCATCGGAGTCGCGACGGCGAAGCCGGACGCCCAGCGGCCGCAGAACAGGCGCAGGTCGATGGGCGTCGTCGAGGACGAGGGCCATCTTGTGCGGCAGGTCCGTCGAGACGTTGTCGTAGACGCCGTGCTTCTCGTGGACGCACGCGTCGTTGCGCGTCAGCGCCATGACCTCGCCGAAGGGCTCGATCTCGTGCAGCAGCGCGCGCCAGCCGCCGTCGGCGCCGCCAGCGCGAATCACGTCGCCGTCGACGCCGGTCGCGACGAGTTCGGCCTCGCTCACGCCGAGCTCGCGGGCGGCGGTGCGGATGCGGGTCTTGGGGTTCTCGTCGCGGAACGCCGCGAACGTGGTGCGGAGGTCAGACATCAGCAGAAGGGGATCTCGTCCTCGAGAACGCATCGGGATTAGGCAAGGATAGGGAGAGGCGCGAACAGGTCGTCCTCGAGGTCGTCCACCGTCGGGACGACCATCGGGCACGCGGCGCACGGGTGCGGGTCACGACGACCGAGATGCCGAACGCGCACCGCACGACGGTCGGCGTCAGCACGGCGTCGGCGGGCCAGCGGCGACGAGCTGCCGTCCGCCAGGACCGCGATGCGGTCGGCGTACTGCGCGGCCAGGTTGAGGTCGTGCAGCACGGCGAGCACGCCGACGCCATCGGCAGCCTGCCGGCGGGCGATCGCGAGGACCGCGTGCTGGTGGGCCAGGTCGAGCGCGCTCGTCGGCTCGTCGAGAAGCAGGTAGCGCGCCTCGGTGCCCGTCGAGTTGGGCGAGCGTGCGCGCCAGGTGGACGCGCTGCTGCTCGCCGCCCGAGAGCGTCGGGTAGCAGCCGGTCGGCGAGGTGCGCGACGTGCGGCGCGGTCCATCGCGCGTCGCGGCCGCGGCGCGGTCGTCGGCGCGCGTCCGGTCCGGTGCGGCGTCCGGCCCGAGCAAGACCACGTCGAGCGCCGAGAACCCGAACGCGAGCGCCGATTCCTGGGGCAGCACGGCGCGGCGCCGTGCCAGGTCCGGCGCCTCGGCGAGCGGGCGCCCGTCGAGGCGCGCACGTCCTCGTCTGGCGCGCGGTCTGCCTGCGAGCAGCGCGCAGCGCCGTCGTCTTGCCCGCGCCGTTCGGACCGACGATGGCCACGACCTCGCCCGGCGCGACGTCGAGCGAGAGGTGTCCAGCAGCGTCGAGGTGCCGATGCGGACCGTGACGGAATCGAGAGACAGCATAGACGGATGTGGGTGGCTGTGCCCATGTTTAGACGCAGCACCGGCGCGCCGCGCGTGCAGAACAGGTCCCGAGTCGGAGCCCGGGATGACACGATCGACGACGAGACACTGGACGAGTGCGCGCCTCGGCGCGCACCAGCGCGCAGGTCAGGCGGGACGGTCGCGCAAGAGCAGCCACAGGAAAAACGGCGCCCCGGCCAGCGCGGTCACGATGCCGATCGGCACCTCGAGCGGCGCCAGGATCGTCCGCCCGGCCAGGTCGGCCGCGACGAGCAGGACGGCGCCCGCCAGAGCGGACGCGGGAAGCAGCGCGCGGTGGCCCGGCCCCAGCAGCAGCCGAACCAGGTGCGGCGCGACGAGCCCGACAAAGCCGATCAGGCCCGCAACGGCCGTCACCGCCGCGACGGCGAGCGCCGCGAGCCTGACCGCGACGCGCCTTGACGCGCTCGGTCTGGATGCCCAGGTGGCGCGCCTCGGACTCGCCCAGGAGCAGCGCGTCGAGCGAACGTGCAAGCCACGGCGATGCGGCCACGGCGGCCAACACGAGCGGAGCCGGCGACGGCGAGCGACTGCCCACGTCGCGCCGCCCAGGCTGCCCAGCGTCCAGAACGTCAGGTCGCGGAGCTGCGCGTCGTCCGCGAACAAGACGAGCGCGCCGACGCCGGCGCCGCACAGCGCGTTGACCGCGATGCCGGCCAGCAGCATCGTCGTCACCGACGTCCGCCCGCGCCGCGTCGCGACGCGGTACACGACGACCGTCGTGCCCAGCCCGCCCGCGAACGCGCACCCGGCGACGAGCGCGGCCGCCGCCCAGCGCCGCCGACGGTCGCGCCCAGCACGATGGCGCCGGCCGCGCCCAGCGCCGCGCCGCTCGACACGCCGACCAGGCCCGGGTCGGCGAGCGGGTTGCGAAACAAGCCTTGCATGAGGGCCCCGCTCACCGCCAGCCCCATGCCGGCCACGACGCTCAGCAGCACGCGCGGCAGCCGGATCGCGAGCAGCACGGCCGCCTCTTGCGCCGTCGCTGCGAACGCCGGCGACGACAACTCCAGCCCCAGCGCTGCCGGCGAGCACGCCGACCACCTGCCCGGGCCGCAGCCCGACGGCGCCCGACGCCGACCGACGCGAGTACGCCGCGCCACGAGCGCGACCACGAGCGCGCCCGGCACGAGGCGCGCACGACGCACGCGCCGCGCCGCGGCGACCTCGAACGGCGACGCCGGTGCTTCCGTGCGCGCCTCGGCGATGGACAGAGCCGCGTCCACCTCGACGTGCTCCGGCGACGCGCGCCTCGAGCGAGCCCTCGTCGGCGAGCGCCCGCACACCCTGCCCGACGCGCGGTCCGAACCCGAGCAAGAGCGCGTCATCGACGGCGACGATGCGGCGGTTCTGGCCGGCCGGCGTCTGCGCGACGCCCGGACAGCGCCAGCAGCGCCGTCGACGCCGCCCAGCGACTCGAGCCCGTCCGCGGGCACCACGATCACGTCGGGCGCCGCCTGGGCGACCGCCTCGGCGGTCATCGGGCGGAAGCCTTCGTAGCCCGGTGACGACGTTCTCGGCGCCAGCCGAGGCGCAGGACGGCGTCGGCCGCGTTGCCGGTTCCGGACGCGAGCACGACGCGCGCGCCTCGGGCGTAGACGAACAACGCCCGCGGCGCCCTCGACGGCCGAGCGCTGAGCGGCCGCCGACCTCGGCGCGCATCGTCGCCACGAGCGAGTCGGCCTGCGCCGGCCTCGGCCGAGATGCGCACCGATGCGCCCGATGCGCGCCTCGGCGCCCTGCGATGTCGGTCGGTTCGCTCCGCACGACGACCGGCACGCCGGCCGACCGGATCTGGTCGAGCACGCCCGGCGGTCCCGTTCCCTCGACCGCGAACACGACGCGTCGGGCGCAGCGACAGCACGCCCTCGGCCGACGTCTGGCGGAAGTAGTCGAGCCGCGGCTTGTCGTTCGATCGCCTCCGGGTACAGGCTCGACCGGTCCGTCCCGACGACTTCGTCGCCCAGGCCGAGCGCGTACATCGCCTCCGTGACCGGCCCGCCGATCGTTACGATGCGGCGCTCCGTCGAGGGCACAGGTTCGGCGTTGTCGTCGGCGGCGGCGCAGCCGGCGAGGGCCAAGAGGCAGAGGAGGGCGATGCGAGACATTTGTGTTCCGTTGTCTAGACTGAGTCTAAACAGCGAGCGCGAAGGTCTGTCCCCGTGCGCCCTCTTTTCACAGTTCGTCCTCGAGGACGCGCTACCAGACGGTGGGCAGTCCCTCCCAGGTGACCGTGTAGCGAGGGCTCATCATCGACCGCCGCATGGCCCACTCGGGGCCTCCGCTCCCGGCGTCCATCGCGACGCGCTGGGACGGAAGCCCTTGCGAGGCGAGCCCCAGCGTATGCCGGCCAAACTGACGGTTGATCCGGTCCATCGCGGCCCACAACTCAGGCTTCTCCGCATTCCTCGGACTGAACAGATCCGCCTGGCAGGCCTCGCGTGGCGTCAGCTCCGTCAGGATGATGCCAGCCTTCATGTAGCGGTACGGCTCGCCCCTCGAGGACGCCGGGCGGTGGCACGACCGCAGCAGGCGCCGCGCCAGCCCGACGATCTCGGTCGTGCTCGAGGTCGGGTGCGTAAACCCGGCCATCTGTGCACCGTGGCGATGAGGACCGGTCCCGTGCCGAGCCCCGCCGGTCGTGACGAACGCCTGGAGGGCGCCGGCAGCCAGCCCCTCGGCCCGCAGCTTCTCTGCACCGCGCGCCGCGTGGTTGGCAACGGCCTCGAGGGCGACCTCGAGAACGGATGTCTTGCGACCGAACGACCGCGAGCGGACCAGCGTTTTCCTCGAGGACGGGCCAGTGCTGGATCCATGGCACGGGACGCCCCGCAGTTCCCAGGCTGTCCGCATCCCGACGACGGTGTAGCGCCGCAGGTGTGCCTCGGGGAGCCAGGCGAACGCGGCGGCCGTCGTCACGCCCTCGCCCTCGAGGCGAGCCGCCCATCGCGGCCCAATGCCCCAGATGTCGCGGACAGGCATCTCGGCCAGGAAGGCGTCACGGTCCGGGTGGCCCCAGAAGCAGACGGCGCCGCCGTGGTCGCGCGCGTACTCGCTGGCGGCCTTGGCCAGCGTCCGCGTCTCCGCAATGGACACGCGGACGGGGATTCCCGTCACCCGCCTCACCTCGTCGCGGATCTCCGCCGCCACGTCCTCGAGGCGTTCGCGCTCGCCCGGTAACGGTCCGCCCTCGAGGTCGGCGTCGCCACGCAGTGTCAGGAAGGCCTCGTCGATGGAGTGAATGTCGACGTCAGGCGTGAACCGCTCCAGCGTCTCCATGACTCGGCGTGAGAGGTCGGCGTAGAGCGCGTAGTTGGAGCTGAACACCTCGACGCCGTCGTCCTCGAGGGCGTGGCGGATCTGGAAGTACGGCGCACCCATCGGGACGCCCAACGCCTTCGATCGCAGGTCACGCGCGATGACGCAGCCGTCGTTGTTGGACAGCACCACGATGGGCCTCGAACTGAGGTCCGGCCGGAAGGCCCGCTCGCAGGAGCAATAGAACGCCGAGCAGTCGACGAGGGCGATCAGCTTGCGCGTCATCGGCCGTGCGTGCGGACGGAGTGGCTCACGACGCCGTACACGACCAACTCGTGGCCGGGGCAGATCAGGATGGGCTCGTAGCGGTCGGACTCGGGCACGAGCCACATCTGGTGCCCCCGCCGCACGAACCGCTTGACGGTGTACTCCTGGTTGATCTCGGCGATCACGATGTCTCCGCTCCGAGGCTCTGCGCCGCGCTTGACGATCAGCACGTCGCCTGGGAAGATGCCGGCGTCCGTCATCGAGTCGCCCTCGCAGCGGAAGCAGTACGTCCCCGCGTCGAACCCGACGAACTGGTTGAGGTCGAGCTCTTGTTCGACGTAGTCGTCGGCCGGGGAGGGGAAGCCCGCCGGGACGCGCGTGAGCAGAAGCGGCCTCGAGGCCGGGATGTGGGGGCAGAACGGGCCGAGAAGAGTGGCGGGCACGGGCGGCACAGAAGGGCACGCCGAAGGACGGCCATGGGGCTGACACCGTGCGAGTCATGGGGTGCGATACATGTGCGCTCTGGTGAAGCTCGCGGGGACGCGTCCTCGAGGGCGAACGGAGGCGGCTGCCACGCGTCCACTGCGGCCCTCCATTCGTCCCCGATGCGCCTTCTCCTCCTCGGCCTGCTCACCCTCGCAGCGTGCGCCGACGCCCCCGCACCGACCGAGCCGCAAATCGAGGTACGCGCGCTCTACATCGAGCCGGCCTACAACGGCGAGGCCATCTTCGTCCACCACGAGGCGATCCCGGGCCGGATGCCTGCCATGAGGATGGCCTTCCGCCTGTTCACGCCGGCGCTGCTGGATAGCCTCACCGAAGGGGCGAAGGTGACGATGACGCTGGACAGTGCCTCCCTCGAGGTCGTCAACGTGCGCGAGATCTCGTTCGAGACCATCCTCAACCTCGAGGACGGGGACGAGAACGGCGTGGGGGGAATGATCCTGCCGGAGGAGTAGGCGCTCGGCGGCACAGCGGGGCGTTGCGCATGAGACCTGGGCCATCGTGCCAGGCGTCCTCGAGGTCAGTGCCGCTGGGATTTGGGACCCGTTCGATTCGACCTCGAGGTCGGCCGCGCGTCTTCCGATGCAGGTGTCTCTCGAGCGGCCTCGAGCGGCGGAGTGGGCGCGGGCGGGGTCTTGTCCCTAGACTGCGCAGACACGCCTGCCTCCCCGGTCATGCTCGTCACGAAGGACGACTACTGGCGCGGCCAGAAGCGACGGATCGGCATCCTGCTCGTCGTCTGGGCAGTCGTCGGGTTCGGGCTCGCCATCTTTGGAGCGCCGGCCCTCAATGAGATCTCGTTCGGCGGCATCCCGCTCGGATTCTGGATGGCGCAGCAAGGAGCCATCTTCGTGTTCGTGGCGCTGATCTGGATCTACGCCTGGACCAGCGACCGCGCCGACCGCGCCGCCGGCCTTGAGGAGACGGCCGAGACGACCACCGAAGCCGGCGAGGGACACTGACGTGAGTATTCAAGCCTGGACCTGGGTCACCGTCGGCATCACGTTCACGGCCTACTTGTGGATCGGATACCGCTCGCGCGTGGGCTCGACGCGTGGGTTCTACGTCGCGGGTCAGGGCGTCTCGGCCGTTGCCAACGGCGCCGCCACCGCGGCCGACTGGATGAGCGCGGCCTCGTTCATCTCGATGGCTGGCATCATCTCGTTCGCCGGCTACGATGGTAGTGTCTACCTGCTCGGCTGGACCGGGGGCTACGTGCTGCTCGCCCTCCTGCTAGCCCCGTTCCTGCGAAAGTTCGGCCAGTACACCGTGCCCGACTTCGTTGCGGCCCGCTACGACTCGACAACTGCGCGATTGGTGGCGGCGGTAGCGGCCATCTTTGTCTCGTTCACCTACGTCGCCGGTCAGATGGGCGGTGTCGGGGTTGCGTTCAGCCGGTTCTTGCAGGTCCCCTTCGAGGCCGGCGTGGGAATCGGGATGGTGATCGTGGCCTTCTTTGCGGTTCTGGGCGGGATGAAGGGAATCACGTACACCCAGGTCGCGCAGTACTGCGTGCTCATCGTGGCCTACACGATCCCGGCCGTGGCCATCGCGCTGTTGCTGTTCGGCAACCCGATCCCGCAGGTCGCCATCGGCGAGGCGATCCCGCTGCTCGACGGCCTACAGGCCGATCTCGGCCTCGATCCGTACACGAGCCCGTTCGTCAACAACGACCTGCTGAACGTCGTCTGCATCACGCTGTGCCTGATGGTCGGGACGGCGGGTCTACCGCACGTCATCGTCCGGTTCTACACCGTCAAGAGCGTCCGCGCCGCGCGGTGGTCGGCGTTCTGGGCGTTGTTCTTTATCGCGATCTTGTACACGACGGCGCCTGCCATCGCGGTGTTTGCCAAGACGGCCATCCTGCAGCAGTACGTAGACTTGGGGCCGCAAGCGTTCGCGGCGCAGACGTGGGTGCAGAGCTGGGCGGCGACCGGGCTCATCGACCTCGAGGCCATCCGAGCGAGCGGCGGCGACGTGACGGCGTTCTTGGGCGCGATCAATCGCGACATCATCGTGCTCGCGACGCCGGAGATCGCCGGACTCGGTGCGTTCATCGTGGCGCTCGTCGCCGCGGGAGGACTGGCCGCCGCGCTCTCGACCGCCTCCGGTCTGCTGCTGGTGATCTCGTCAGCGCTCGCGCACGACATCTACGGCAAGATCATCAACCCCGATGCCGACGACGCCAAAAGGCTCCGAGTCGGACGCTGGATGATCTTGGTGGCCGTGATCGGGGCCGGCCTGCTGGGCATCTTCCCGCTCGGGTTCGTGGCCGAGGTCGTCGCGTTCGCGTTCGGGCTGGCCGCAGCTTCGTTCTTCCCGACCATCGTGCTCGGCATCTTCTGGAAGCGGGCCAACAAACAGGGCGCGATCGCAGGGATGGCGGTCGGGCTCGCGTTCACATTCATCATGATCGTGCTGATGCGGGCGCATGTCGTCGCGCCGGGCGTGTTCGGCGAGACGCCCGTCCTCGAGTCGTTCCTGGGCATCAAGGCCCAGGGGATCGGGGTCGTCGGGATGCTGCTCAACTTCGCCCTGACCGTCGGCGTGTCGCTGGCGACGCCGCCTCCGCCGGCTCACGTGCAGTCGCTCGTGGAGCAGATCCGGTACCCGCGAGCGCTCACCGAGGCGGAGTTGACCTCGACGACGTAGACCTCTCTGCTCGTCCTCGAGGCCGCGCTGGGCGCCCTCGCGCACCAGTAGCTTTGGAACGATCAATCTGGCGGTCGTCTGTTTCCGCTAGCGCCGCGCCTTCGAATCCGCAGCTGGTCCCACGGCATTGGCCCGTAACGAGGGCGATCCGAGGAGAAGACATGAGAAGACGATCGGAGCGCGAACCAT
>CAWHWG010000005.1:0-368886 GCA_963832985.1 Rubricoccaceae bacterium | reverse complement strand
GCGACAGGGACGGGGTAACGTTGCAAAACATAAAGTGCAGATTGGATAAGCCCAGCTGCTGCTGCTTGCGCAGCGCGCCGTCCACCAGCGCTGCCCTAATTTCCGAGCCCAGAAAATTACGGCGGGGCTGCTGCTGCGCCATTCCCAGCGAAAAAGGTGCCTTTGGCGGAGCCAATATCGAGGAGCAGCGGCTGGGCCGGGTCGGCATACACTTCGTCCCAGTTGGGAAGTACCGCAGGCGCACTATCGCGATCGCTGAGGGGGTTGACATGTTGCCGGACGCGGGGGAGGGCCAACGGATATCTCCTTCGAGAAATAACGTCCTACTAGCGTAGCGGATTACTGGCGTGCAGCCTGACACCGGGCGATTGACAAGGGCACTGGCCAGGCCAGCCGGACAGCGCAATTTAACTGCACTTCTGCTAAAGCGAGAGCAGTTAAATTGCCGTCAACGCCAGCGTTAGGAAATCGGCGAGCCCCCCGTGACGCCAATGATCTCCCCTGTGACAAAGCCCGACTCCTGCGTCGCCAGGAACACGAAGGTCGGCGCGATCTCTGCCGGTTGGCCCGGGCGGCCCATCGGCGAAGCGCTGCCGAAACTCCTCCACCTTCTCCGTCGGTTGGCCCCCCTGGATGGGCTGCAGCGCCGTCCAGAACGGGCCAGGCGCGACGGCGTTGACGCGGATGCCGCGGCTCGAGCGCCTGCTTGGAGAAGTGCCTGGGTGAAGCCGCGGATGAAGAACTTGGTTGACGCGTAGTCCAGCAATGCCGGCGCTGGGGTCGTAGCCCTGCGACTGGAGGAGACGTTGATGATCGCTCGCTCCCGGCGGCATCAGCGGCAGCGCCGCTTTCGAGAGCCAGAACATGCGCGTAGCAGTTGGTCTTCAGCGTGCGGTCGAACTGCTCGGTGGTGATGTCGGTGATGATCTCCTGCGAAGATCTGGTAACCCGCGTTGATGACGAGCGCGTCGAGCCCGCCCAGCCTGCTCGGCCGCCTGCCCCGACGAGAAGCTCGCAGAACTCTTCCTCGCGCAGATCGCCGGGAATGCCGCTGATCGCTGCCGCCCTCGCTTCTCGGCAAGCGCGAAGAGCGAACTGCGCGTCGCTCTTCCTCCTCGGGCATGTAGTTGATGACGACGCTCGGCACCCTCGCGCATATAGGCGCCATGGCGACGGCACGGCCGATGCCGCTGTCGCCGCCGGTGATCAGCGCCTTGCGGCCCTTCATGCGGCCAAATCCCTGGTAGCTCTTTTCCCCATGATCAGGCTCGGGGTCCATCTTGGCAGCAAGGCCTGGCGCGTTCTGTGGCTGGCGCGGAAAGGGAGGCTGCGGGTACGCGTTTCAGAGTCAAGAATGTCGTATTGATTGCTGATTTTTGCTGTGGCCATAATTTTTGCTAGGTGTAGTGAGAACTATGAAGAAGTGTCTAGAGCTCTTTCGAGTTCGCTACTACCTATCGTGTGTTTTGTCCGAGTTTTGAAATTGTTCAAAGGGCATAAGTCAGTCAACAGCGATAAATATCAGTAATTCTCAATTTGGCGGATGACAAGGAATTGACCGTAGGGCTACGCTTTCCGGCCCGACGCGACTATTCGCGCCAGGCCGGAGCCTATGCTTCGCGTTTGCGCAGCATCTCTAGTCGAAGGCATCGCGGCACGGTCAGGTTGAAAACTGCCAAGGTCGAGAACTGCTGGCATAATCAGTCTTGTCGATTTTGTTCCGGTAGGCTTACGAGGATAGCGGAAGCTGCGTCGCTGCGATGGCGAGATACGACCGGCAGCTACAGTTCTCTGTTTATTTCTGATGCCTGGCGCTTTTTTGAGCTAGATGCAGTTACCTTTGAAGACATCAATAGCGATGGCTTGGGTCCCGGTGTGGTTGCGATCGCTCAATATACTACAGGCGCTGGCCCAACGGGCGGACAGCCTTTCCCGTACCCCACTGTATTTCTCAACGACGGCAGCGATAACTTCTATAGAGAGCCGTCCATCGAAGAATTGCTAAGCGATAGTGCTGCTACGATTGGTGACGTACGCGCAATCCTCAGCAACTCCGGTTCCGCCCAGGCTAGCCCAGGTTCAGCAGGCTCGGTGCAGTACTGCTTCCGGAACGAATATGGTACCGGGAGCGATAAGGACGTGGAAGAGCTGATAGTTAACGTTGCAGGATCTCAGGCAACGGGCGAGTATAATTGGCTTCCCGTCTTCAAAGATCGCCGCCTTAGCACGTTTGAAGGAACTTTCGCCAACGATACTGTCGATGCGAGGTATACCTATCAACAAGAAGGAATGCAGAACTCGGCGCAAATCTCTATTCTTATAGGCGACAATCAGGCAGTCGTTACGGGCGGCGAGCCAGCGCTAGGGCTAAGTGCAGCTTTGGCACAAGCTGGATGCCCAGAATAGCAGCTCAGAATATGCCCACTTCCATCGCCGCTCAAGCACCAGTATATGCTCTCAAAAGCGCGCTCATGCTCGGGAGGACGTAGCCTTATCTTGGAAAAGCGCGAGCTGAAAAATCTAGGCTTCGAGAGATTTTAAGGAAATTTAGCTACTAGACAGGAAGCCCCGCGCTCTACCCGTCAGGGTGAGCGTCGGGATGAGAGTCGCGGTCGTCGATGGGGCTCAATGCCCCGGAGACGGCCAAACTTCGGATGTACTCCCTAAGGACATCGTTGATAGTTCTTTCGGTCATCTCACAATACTTGTCAAGATGCTGCTTTTCTCTGTCAGCGGCTCTAATAGTTATTTGCTGCATGTCGTTCTGATGTCAATATGCTATCATTATTGCATGAAAGTCACCCATCAGTACAAGTTGCGTCCAGCGGCTGAGCAAACGGTTACCATGACCCGATGGCTAGATATGCTTCGGGCACAGTACAACTGGTTGCTGGCTGAGCGCTTCGACTGGTGGGAGATGAACCGCTGTTCGGTCAACGCCTGCCCACTCACCTGTAGCCTTGCGCCACTCAAAGATAATCCTAATTACTACAGCCAGAAGGCTAGCCTAGTGCCTCTTAAGCGAGAGCGACCCTGGTACAAAGATTTGCATTCACAAGCGCTTCAGGAGGTGACGAAGCAGGTAAAGCAGACGTTCGAGCGTTTCATCAAAGGTGATAAAAACGGTAAGCGTAGCGGCAAGCCTCGGTTCAAAGGCGCGGGGCGCTACAGGACGTTCACGTTCCCTCAGATGAAACCTGACTGCATCGATGGAAGTCGTATTACCCTGCCTAAGATTGGCCAGGTGAAGCTAATCCTTCATCGCCCGATACCTGATGGGTTTACTGTCAAAACGGCCAAGGTGACTCGCAAAGCAGATGGTTGGTATGTGAGCCTGTTACTGGAAAACAATGCCGTTCCGATGCTTACTCCGGATGTCGATAGGGCTAAGTCTGTCGGTGTTGATGTTGGGCTGAAGGATTTCTTGGTTACCAGTGACGGTGAGAGCGTTCCTATCCCTCAGTTCTTTCGATGCTCAGAGCGGCAGCTATCCAAGCTGCAGCGGCAGCTATCGAGACAGAAGAAGGGCTCTAACCGCTGGCGTAAGCAGGTGAATCGTATAGCCAAACTACACCTAAAGATATCGCGTCAGCGTCGTGATTTCTTTTCTAAGGTGTGGGATTGGCTGTTTTCAAAGTACGATGTTGTCGCTCATGAAAAGCTCAACATCAAAGGACTTGCTCGAACCAGACTGGCAAAGTCAATCGCTGATGCCGCATGGGGTACATTCTTGGAGATAGGCTCTTTCAAAGCCGCGAAAGCTGGAAAGATGACCATCGCTGAGAACCCACGCGGAACCAGCATTGATTGCTCGGGTTGTGGTGAGCGGGTACCAAAGACGCTGGCCGATCGGGTCCATAGTTGCCCGTCATGCGGCTTAACGATCTGCCGCGACCACAACGCGGCTATCAACCTATTGAATAGGGCTGTGGGACATCAAGCCCTTAATCTCTCAGGAAATGTCTCAGCGGTAGCTGGGAGTCACTGAGGAAGCCCGCGCTGTATGCGTAGCATCAGCGTCGGGAGGATGTCACTCGATCCGGTTATAGAGCAAGTCGAGCGCGATTTTAAGCTACTGAATGAGCTGGATCTTACCCTTAAGGCCTGCCTAGAAACCCATATCCATGCAGACCATATTACGGGTGCAGGAAAACTGCGGGAGCTCACCGGCTGTAGCGGCGTTGTTCCCAAAAATGCAGAGGTGGCCTGCGCCAGCCGGCACGTTGGCCACGGAGACGTCTTTAAGGTCGGCGGCGTTGAGATGCGGGTCATTGAAACCCACGGCCACACCAATAGCCACATGGCTTATCTCGTCGACGGTACGCACGCGCTCACGGGTGACGCGCTGTTTATTCGCGGCTGCGGACGCACAGATTTTCAGGGCGGCGACGCGGGCACCCTATATGACCACGTCACTCAGCGGCTCTTCACCTTAGGGACATTCAAATAAAACGTCGTTCCAGCGTGAGCGTCTAGAATTAGAAGGAGTCATCGAAACCGGGTAGGCAAGATTGGAACTGACAGAAGGTCTAAAGTCGCTTCTCAAAGAGACCGCAGAAACGCTGAAGGGGCATGAACGCCGTCGCTTCATGGCAAAGACCGTCACTGAACTAGGAGCGGGAGGGCAGCGGCTGGCCGAGCGGGAGCTGGGTTGGAGCCGCGAGGTGATCCGCAAAGGGCAGCGAGAAGTCAGTAGCGGCATCATCTGTATCGATAACTTCAAGGGACGAGGACGCAACCGGACAGAGCACCACTTGCCGAGACTGGTAGAGGACTTGCGCTCTATCGTCGATAGTCAAAGTCAGAGCGACCCACAGTTCAAGAACCAACGGTTATACACCCGGCTAAGCGTAGCGAGGGTGCGAGCGGAGCTAATCGAGAGTAAAGGCTACAGGTGCGAGGAATTGCCCAGCAATGAAACGCTGCGTAATCGGCTCAATACGCTGGGGTACTATCCGAGCAAAGTGGGTAAAACGCGTCCTCAAAAAAAATTGCATTGACCGATGCCATCTTTGATCAACTGGGTAGGGTCTACGAGGAAGTGGAGAATGACCCAACGATACTGAGACTCTCGTTGGACAGCAAAGCGGCGGTGAAGGTAGGTCCGTTCTCAAGAGGAGGGAAAACGCGAACTGACACCCAGGGGTGCGACCATGACTTCAAGCCAAAAGCGAGCGTGGTGCCCTACGGCATTTTCTTGCCCCAGTGGGATGAGGTGTTCCTATATCTGAGTACCTCGAAGGTGACCAGTGACTTCATGGTCGATATGCTCGAATCGTGGTGGGGTGCTAACCGGCAGCGGTTCCCTCAGATTCAGACGCTGCTGCTTCACCAGGACAATGGCCCTGAAAATCATTCTAGGCGCACCCAGTTTATGCACCGCCTCGTGGTGTTTGCTCAGACTCACCAAATCAATTTGCGTCTAGCTTACTATCCGCCTTACCACAGCAAGTACAACCCAGTTGAGCGCGTTTGGGGCATCTTGGAGCAGCACTGGAACGGCAGCATCCTTGATGAGGTTGACACTGTGGTCCGTTTTGCCCAAACGATGTGCTGGCATGGACGACAT
This sequence comes from Rubricoccaceae bacterium, assembly GCA_963832985.1. GTDB lineage: Bacteria > Bacteroidota > Rhodothermia > Rhodothermales > Rubricoccaceae > Rubrivirga. The sequence goes on along the minus strand of CAWHWG010000005.1, from coordinate 363,317 downwards.
CCGATGGTCAACTTGGTCACGAAGACCTACCAAACTGGGGTCAAGCTAACTCAAAAAGCGATGGCACAGGTGGAACAACAAATCCAAAGGCTCTCTCAGGCTGACCAGGAAGGTCAGCCTGACCTCGGTAAATGGTTTGTGGACATTCCCTGGACTACAGCTTGAGCCTTGGCATACTTTTTAATTTGAATGTCCCTTAGCTGATGAAACTCTCGTCTACCCCGCCCACGACTACCGAGGACATACAGTCTCGACCATTGGCGAAGAAAAGCGCTGGAATCCTCGTTTTGTGGGCAAGGACCGCGATCGCTTCATTGAGTTTATGAATAACCTCGATTTGCCCGACCCTAAGAAGATCATGGAGGCGGTACCGGCAAATCAGGACTGCGGACAGGTTAGCGTGAAGACTTAAACTACGGCGGCGGACCACCAGTTCTTGTCAACTACCACACTATCCAAAGACTGTGAGGATGCTGTGAAGGTGGTAGAGGTTCCCCAAAAACAGCTGCGGCTGGGTACGAGGACGACAAAGGCTGAAAAGGAAGAGCGTATCATCAAGGTCACAGTAGGCCGCTAAACCTGGAGAGCGGCATGGGCCTGAATGTAGGACTGCGGCGGTATTGAACTAGGTTGAACCTGCCAAATCTTTTCGGCATACTCACAAATTGCGCGGTCCGATGAAAACTGGCCCATGTGCGCCACGTTCCAGATCGACAGGCTGCTCCACTTTTCGAAGTCGCTGTACGCCAAACTTACCCTGTCTTGGCAGTCAATATAGGACTGATAGTCTGCTAGCAGCATAAATGGGTCGTCCTGCAGCAAACGGTCTACGAGGGGACGAAATAGCTCTGGGTCGCCATGGGAGAAGTAGCCCGCTCTTACCAAGTCGAGGGCGGCCCGGAGCGCTCCGTTCTGTTTGTAGCAGTCCCAGGGCTTGTAGCCTTTGGCTTGCAGCGTCGCCACCTCTTCAGCCCGTAGGCCGAACAGGAAAAAGTTGTCGGCTCCTACGGCATCGCGAATCTCGACGTTGGCTCCATCTAGGGTGCCGATGGTCAGTGCCCCGTTCAGGGCAAATTTCATATTGCCGGTACCGGAGGCTTCCTTACCTGCGGTAGAAATCTGCTCTGAGAGGTCGGCAGCCGGGTAGACCCGCTGCCCAAAGGTCACATTGTAGTCGGGCAAAAACACAACTTTGAGGCGATCGCCCACATCAGGGTCACGGTTCACGACATCCCCTACCGCCGTGATCAGCTTAATCATCAGCTTAGCCATGACATAGCTCGGCGCTGCCTTGCCGCCAAAGATGAACGTGCGGGGCTGAATCTCGATATCGGGGTTAGCTTTGATGCGGTTATAGAGGGTGATGATGTACAGCACATTGAGGTGCTGGCGCTTATACTCATGGATGCGCTTCACCTGAATATCGAACAGCGATCGCGGATTGACCTGGAGGCCTGTACGACTTTGGATGTACGTAGCGAGGTCTTGCTTGACGTCTAGCTTGATCTGCCGCCAGTCATGCCGGAACTGCTTATCTTGAGCAAAGGCGGCAAGCTGTTTTAGGTCATCGAGGTGTCTAATCCAGCGATCGCCAATCTTATTGGTGATGAGGCGGGTCAGCCGGGGGTTGCTCTGCACCAGCCAGCGGCGGGGGGTGACGCCGTTCGTTATATTCTCAAAGCGCTCTGGAAACAGCTCGTAGAAGTCTTTAAGCACCGTGGACTTGAGCAAGTCAGTATGTAGGGCAGCGACGCCATTAACGGCATGGCTGCCGACGCAGGCCAAATTTGCCATGCGCACACAGCGCTCCCCGCTCTCATCGATTAGGGACATACGCTCCAGGTGACTATCACCATGAAACCGCAGCCGCACCACGTCTAGAAACCGCTGATTGATTTCGAAGATAATTTCTAGATGGCGAGGCAGAACGGCGCGAAATAGCTTGATGGGCCAGCGTTCTAATGCCTCTGAGAGTAAGGTGTGATTTGTATAGGCAAAGGTGTTGCGGGTCACATGCCAGGCCTGGTCCCACCCCAGGTGGTGCTCATCGACCAAAAGCCGCATCAGCTCCGCCACGCCAATAGCAGGGTGGGTATCATTGAGCTGCACGGCAAACTTATCGTGAAACGAGGCAACGCCGTTGCCTCGACGAATGTGAATGCGAATCAAATCCTGTAAGGAGCAGGACACGAAGAAGAACTGCTGCTGCAGGCGCAGCTCTTTGCCTTGCTCGGCGTCATCGTTGGGATAGAGCACCTTGCTGATGTTCTCTGCCACAACCTTTTGGTTTACAGCGCCGTAGTAGTTGCCCACGTTGAACGCCTGAAAATCAAACGACTCTGGCGCTTCCGATTTCCACAGCCGCAAGGTGTTAGCGGTACTGACCCGGTAACCTAGGATAGGCGTATCGTAGGGCACGCCCTTCACAACCTGGGCTGGAACCCAACGTACCCGGTAATTTCCAGCATCGTCGGTGTAGGGCTCGGTGTGGCCGCCAAATCCCACTTCCACAGCCCCTTCAGGGCGGGCGACTTCCCAGGGGTTCCCATACTGCAGCCACTTGTCAGTGAGCTCCACCTGCCAGCCGTCTCGGATATCTTGGCTAAAGATGCCAAATTCGTAACGGATACCGTAGCCCACGGCGGGAATCTCTAGGGTGGCCAGGGAGTCCATGTAGCAAGCAGCCAGTCGACCTAGACCGCCATTGCCTAAGCCTGGCTCTTCCTCCTGTTCTACTATCTCCGGGAAGTTGAGGCCAGAGTCCTCCACCGCCTGCTTCACCTGGTCGTAGAGGCCCAAGTTGATTAAGTTGTTCTCTAGATGAGGACCGGGCAAGAACTCCGCCGACAGGTAGGCCACTAACCGTACGTCTTGATTGAGGTAGGTTTCGATGGTGTGCAGCCAGCGGTTGAGGAGGCGATCGCGAACGGTGTAAGCCAAGGCCATGTAGTAGTCGGTCTTAGTGGCGATATCGGGAAACTTTCCCTGGACGTAGAATAGGTTGTCGGCCAAGGCGCGGCGCAGGGTTTCAATAGATAAACCGGTGCGATCGTCTTCAACTTGAATGCTGTGTGCAGTAGAGATATTCATAAAAGTCAGGCCTCTAACGTCAGCCATACGCGAGCCGATAGGCGCTCTTCTGAAAAACAGCTACCGGACGCACTCAAATCAGTCAATGACCATCAGTTGCTAGCTGTTGTCAAAATATTCCCTCTCTCAAATGCTCCAGACTATTTATAGATCAAGAGTTTGAGGAAGTTATGAGAGATGAGGCAAAGGCAAGCCTAGACTGTTTGGTTTAGCTTTACCTGATTTAGGGGAAATGTGAATACTCCCGACGTTCTTCCTGCGGAAGCGCTTTGCGAACATCCTACGGATAGAGCGCGGGCTTCATCGGTCACCCGATGAGCTTCCTGCTTCTGGGCCGGTTGGCTAGATATGGTTTCCCACATTCCCGCTACCTCGACTCCACAGGCAATTTGAATACCCGAAGTTCCACGGGCGTTGATGACTTGAGCAGCAGCAATATCCCTCGGCTTGAGCGACCCGCATTCACCACAACGATGAACGCGATCGCCCAACGACTTTTTGACCGCAGCGCCGCAGTCAGGACATTCTTGAGAGGTGCCGTAGGGGTCAAACTTGCCGTAGTAGACACCGCGCTTGAAGCACACCCATGGCAAGACCTGGTTGACGAATTGCCCCAGACCAGCATCCAGGGTGTGCTTGCCCAGCATCCCTTTCGCCATGACGCGAAAGTCAAGGTCTTCCACGAAGATTATCTGGGCCTGGTCACAAAGCTTGTGGGCCAGCTTGAACTGCCAGTCAAGTCGACAGGCTGCTATGTTTTTTGATTATGCGCACCGTCTTGACCTTGAATCCGTCAGGAATAGGGCGGTGCAGAATGATGCGCATCGTGCCCAGCTTAGGCAACTTGATTTGGCTACCCGTCACCGGGTTTTCCTTGAACTGCGGAAAGAGAAACGAGCGGTATTGCCCAAACTTTTTGAAGCGCGGGAAACCATGACCTCGCTCTTTTCTCGCAGCAAACGCCGCCTCTATCCGTCCCATAACGTCTTGAAGAACCTGCGACTGCACTTCTTTCAGGTGAGGAAACACTTTTTTAGCGGCAGTCAGCGATCGCTTCTGAGCGTAGTAGTTGGGGTAGGGTACATCTGCTGGCATGATGTACTCCGACTGAAGCGAGCAGGCATTAGCTACGCAGCTTCTCGACTTTACCCAGTCCTTGCGTTCGCGCAGTGCATAGTTGTAGGCGCCGCGACAGGTCTCAAGCCAACAGACCATACGGGCTTCCTGCTCAAGAGACGGATAAATTCTGTAGGAGTAGTTCAAGGTCAACATGCCTCGATCATAACATTTCTAGGAAGAGCAGCGCTACTCCCTAGAAATGATCGTCGCCGCCGCGATCGCTTACATCCCGACGCTGACTCTCCGAGTACAGCGCGGGGCTTTCACGAACTAGCTAAAATAGGCAAAACAAAAGCCGCTCGGTGAGCGGCTTTCAATTAAATCGGAGCGGCGGGATTTGAACCCACGACCCCCACTACCCCAAAGTGGTGCGCTACCAAGCTGCGCTACGCCCCGCAATGCTTTCCAACTATAGCACAAACCCAAAACTTCTCAACCCAGATGAAGCGCTTCAAAACACGCCTAGCGTCTGCGCTGCCGTAATCAAATCCGGTACCGCTTCGGCGCGCCAATACCCCTCCCCCCCGCGTCCCTCCTGCACAATCAGGTGTAGGTCATAGCAGTGGGCAAATCCCTCCGCCTCCAACCACACCCGTTCGGACTCGGCCTCGCAGCACAGTCGCTCCTCCGGCATCAGCTCCGACACCATCGCCGCCATAGTTTCGGAGAGCTGCAGCGCCAGCCGGCAGAAGTCCTCTAGCTCGGCCTGAGTTAACTCTAAAGACCAGCGATCGCTCCCCACCAGCCCTGTAAAGACGGGCGCATCCGGATTCCAGCCCAGTCGCCAGCCGCTGCCCTGCTTCAAATGGTGGGGCACCAGATCAGTTTGGCCTATAGATAGCAACCAGCGCCTCAACGAGCGCCTGCCGCTGGGATAAAGTGAGCGATCGCACTGCAGTCATGTCGGCGTTGCGGGGAGAGCCATCTAGCTCAGCGAAGCCAGGGTAAGCGGATTCAAGCACCCACTCATTGACCCCCAGGTAGTCCGCTAGCGTCAGCTTCCAGTCCAAGCGATAGATGGGCTGACGGCGCTGTACGAACAGGTGATAGCGCACGAAGCGGCTGATCAGCGTGTTCGATTCGTCGACATCGTTCGTGCCCGCACGCTCGTAGTAGTTTTCGAGGGGCAGGCCGGGCAGCTGCGCATAAATCTGCTCAGCCACCTGCCGAGAAGGCGCGATGCCCTGAGCCGTAGCCCGCTGAGGCCGCCCCGGTAAAACCAGCAGCACAGAGATTAGCGCCAAGACCGCTATTCCGAGATAGCCGCGACGGCGAAGAGGGTGAACCATGCTGCGGATAGACCTAGCCCATCCCACGGCTACTCGCCAATAATTTCTGGCTGAGTCAACTCATCGGACATTTCAATCACGGCGCGAATGACGGGCTTCATCTTCGATTCGTCCATGCTGTCAAAGTCTTCGTAGCGCCGGCGCTGGGCCCGGGTGGCGACCTGAACGGTAATCCGGTAGCGATTGGAGGCCGCTTGAATCAGATCCTCGGCGCGGCACATCAGCTGGGCGTTATCGATTGCAGGACGCTTTGAAGTCATTAGGGCTACGGTATATGGGCAGGTTAGCGGGAGCCTGGGCTAAAAGCCAAGCGTCTTCTCATCTTAGCACTGCAGCATCTTGATTTTTTTAGGCAAACTTTAGCCTCCCTTGACGTGATGGGGACCATCGTATGTCACGATATAGCGAGATGTTAACTTTTATTGTCGACACCTTTGCTTATGGAGACCCTTTCCCCCATTCGCACAACGTCAACCCTGCTGCAGCGTGCGACCCCGCTCCGGCTAGTGGCGCTAGGAGATAGCCTCATCTACGGCTACGGTGACCCTGACGGTGGGGGATGGGTGGAGCGCCTGAGGCGACAGTGGATGAGGCCAGACAGCGCGGGGCACGTGCTTTACAACCTGGGCGTTCGTGGGGATGGCGTGGAGCAGGTTGCGCAGCGACTAGAGGGAGAATATCGCTGCCGCGGGGAGCTACGCCACCGCCTCCCTGACTACATCATTCTGTCGGTGGGGGTCAATAACTCCTGTCGGGTAGGGCGCTCCCAGGGACGGCACTTCACTCCGCTGGACCGCTTTCAGCAGGACGTTTCGACGCTCCTCGCTGAGGCCCAGCAGCTTTGCCCGGTTCTCTTTGTGGGAATGACGCCGGTCGATGAGGCGGCGATGCCGTTTGCCGACTGCCTCTATTACGCTCATGCCGATCAGTCTATCTATAACGAGGCCGTTCGCCAGGCCTGTGCCGACTACGGCATCCCCCACCTCAACCTGTTCGACCTATGGCTTTCCCGAGGCGATTTTTGGTGGCGATCGCGTCTCTCTGAGGATGGTCTGCATCCCAATGCCCCGGGCTATGACGGCCTTCTGCAGGATGTTCTGGCATGGGACCGGTTTGCCGCCCTCCTGCAGCCGCTATCCTAGAGAAAGCCCTCTTCTAAGACTAAACATTGGCCTCACCGCAACCCGCGCCAACGCCCCGCTGCCGAGACTGGATCTGGCGGGGTTGGCGCATTCGATACGCCTACGTTCGCCCTCCTGCCTCAGCTCAGGCCGCCCAAGGCCGCCCAGTTCTATTCATTCATGGGTTCGGCTCTTCTTGGCAGCAGTGGCACCGCAACTTGTCCGTCATCAGCGAGCAGCATCCCGTCTATGCGCCGGATCTGCTGGGGTTTGGCCAGTCGCAAAAGGCAGCGACCGCCTACCAAGTAGCGCTGTGGGCCGAGCTGGTGTTTGACTTTTGGCAGACCTTTATTGGCCAGCCCATGGTGCTGGTGGGCCACTCGTTGGGGGCGCTAGTGGCGGCGACCGCAGCGGTAGAGCAGCCCCAGTCGGTGCATAAGGTAGTCTTGCTCACGCTACCGGAAACGCGCCAAGAGGTAGTGGGTAACCCGCAGATGCGGCAAGCGATCAAGACCATTGAGGGTTTGGTCGCCTCCCCAGCGCTAATTCGGCTGATTTTTCGAATTGTTCGGCAACCCCGCATTATCCGCAGGGGGCTCAGACTCGCCTACGCTAATCCTGCGTCGGTCACTGATGAGCTAGTGGCCCAAGTAATTGCCCCCACCGCAGACCGGGGAGCTGCACAAACCTTGTGTCGTCTTACCCAGGCGGCCACCAGCTCGACCTACAGCGCCAGCCGCAATGTACTTTTGTCTCAGCTTTCGCAGCCGACGCTGCTGGTGTGGGGGTCCATCGGTGGGTCGGGGTTCGCCGCTCAGGATTCGTTCAGGTAAGGGTCCGTGCGAACCCTGAACCTCGAACCCTGAACTGCTTAGTTCTGGGGCAAGTCGGCGATGAATCGGTCGACCAAGCTGCGCTGCTCGTCGGCGTCGATCTCCTTCTGGAGGATCTTCTCCGCGGCACCGACAGCCAGGGCGGCGACTTCAGAGCGAAGCTCGGAGAGCGCCTGCTGCTTCTCACGCTGGATGTCAGCGGTGGCCCGCTCACGCTCGACAGCGAGTTCCTCGCGGAGCTCTGTCTTGGCGGTTTCACGTTGGCGCGCGGCCTCCTCGCGAGCATCACGAAGGATGCCCTGCGCTTGACCTTCGGCCTCGCGGCGAGCAGTGTCGTTCTGGGCCAGGAGTGCCTGTGCCTCAGCATTCGCACGCTCGGCGCGAGAGATCGACTCCTCGATGGTGCTCTCGCGCTCGTTGAGAGCGGACAACATCGGACCCCATGCGAACTTGCCGAGCAAGATCAACAGAAGGACAAACGCGATGAAAAGCCAGATCGCCAGACCGAAGTCGGCGTCGAGCAGGCCAGCAGCGAGAACGAGGGATGTCATAGTCGGGAGGCGTGTTCGGGGTCAGACACGGCCCCGACCTCGAGGTCGGGGCCGCGTTCCCGGGCAGTGTGGCGCCGAAGCGCCGGACGACGGTCGCGCTAGGCGATCGCCATCAGGATGCAGACGATCAGGCCGAAGAACGTCGCGCCCTCGATGAGAGCGGCCGCGATGATCATCGTGGTCCGAATGTCGCCAGCCGCTTCGGGCTGACGGGCCGAGCCCTCGAGGGCGGCGGCGGCGAGGCGGCCGATGCCGAGGCCGGCACCGATAACAGCGAGGCCAGCTCCGATGCCAGCGGCGAGGTAGCCGAGTCCAATGGGGTCCATGTCAGTGTACAGGGGTGAGGGTTGTACGAGAGAGGGCTAATGCCCGGGAGGTGCGGCCTCGAGGCCGCTGCGGCGTCTGCCGCGGGTATCGGTTAAGCGAGCACGCCTTCGGTGCCGACCGTCCGGTCGTGCGCCTTGTGCGTCGCGTGGTGGCCGTTGGACTGGGAGACCGCGACGTCATGCGCCGTGAACCCGTGGTCCTCGGAGTGGTCGTGGTCATGCTCGTGCTCTGCCGTCGCCATCCCGATGAACAGGGCGGAGAGGATCGTGAACACGTAGGCCTGAATGAAAGCCACCAAAAGCTCGAGGCCATAGACAAAGAGAGTCAGGCCGAGCGCTGGAATCGAGGTGCCGTAACCGGCGGCCGGGCTCATGGCACCGACCAGGAAGATCAGACCGATCAGGTTGAGGATCACCAAGTGACCGGCGGTCATGTTGGCGAAGAGCCGGACGGCGAGCGCGAACGGCTTCGTGAGCAGCCCCAGAACCTCGATTGGGATCAGGATCGGCTTGAGAAAGACCGGGATTCCAGGGGGCCAGAAAATGTGCGCCCAGTAGTCCTTCGTTCCAGCAAACTGCGTAATGACGAACGTAAAGAGGGCCAGGACCGTCGTCACCGTGATGTTGGCCGTCGCGGTCGCGCCGAAGGGCAGCAGGCCGAGGAGGTTGCACGTCAGGATGAAGAAGAAGACCGTCAATAGGTACGGGAGGTACTTGTCCGTCTTCGTCCCCAGGTTTGGCCGTGCGATCTCGTCGCGAACGTAGATCACAACCGTCTCGAGCATGTTCTGCATCACGCCACGAGGCGCGCTCGTCCGGCCGATGCCGCGCTTGTACTTGCCGGCGACCGGCAGGAACAGGAGGAACAGCACTCCGATGGCGAGAAAGATGAATACCAAATGCCGCGAGAGCGACATGTCGACGAGGATCTCGCCACTAGTAGCTATCAAGTGCGCATCGTACGGGGCCTCGGCCTCGACGCCTTCGCCCAAGACCTCTTCCGCGCTGGTTTCGCGCAACTCCTCAACCGTCAGGTTGTCGCCGCCAGCCGTCGCGTTCTCTGCATCGTACTCGCCCTCAGCCTCGTGGCCGCCACCTTCCCCGTGTCCGCCCTCGCCTTCAGCTTCGATCGCATACTTGCCCGAGGCCACAGCGGCTGTTGAGGAGCCGAACGCGTCGAAGCCGATAGATCCATCGGCGCGACGCACGACGAACAGACGTGGCAACTCGACCTTGCCCATTGGCAGCGGCTGAAAGTCGAGGTAGTAGCCATTCGCCGTGTGGTGCACGGCGTCAAACTCTCCGCCTTCGGCCGCGTGGGCCGGAGCAATCGCGCAAATAGCGAGAGCGAGCAGGAGGACGATCCGGGAGGCAGTCCGCATGGAGTTAGGCGTCGGCACGGGGTCGGTCGGAGGCCATCACGAGAGCGATCTCAGCGAATAGGCCGGCGGCAAACGTGACACCGAGGCCAGCCACGAAGGCACCGCGATGGACGTCAACGAAAACGAGCACGACGGCAAATACGGCAAGTACGATGACGAGCCGGGCCCCCATGCCTCCCAAAACGAGGTGCAGCGCGCGGCTCGAGTCCAGGCGCTCGGCACGACGAGCCGTCCACACCGCTGCTGCCGCGTTGGCCATGCCCAGAAGGGCGCCGATCAGGAGGCTTGCAGGAACGGTCATCGAGGGGACGCGACGGTCGGGCTCGAGGGGAACGGGACGATGGACGGCCAAGCTAGCCGGGCGCCTGCTGAGGCTCACCAAAGGCGGGATGAAGATGAAGACAAGCGGACAGTCTCGAGGGCGAGCGTTCATGCTCGCCTGACGACCTCGAGGGCGACGGACAACGAGCGCGGTCTCCGGCTGACGAAGCCACGCATCGAGGGCGGACCCAACCGACAGAAATGCACGAGACACACGTCCTCGAGGACGACAGATGCTTTCCCTCTCTCGCTGCGGGGTGAGGGCTCGACTACGACTCCTTCGCCACCCGGACCACGAGAGCCACGATCCCGACCATTCCCAACACGGCCCCGACGATCACGCCCCACGGCTCCGTCCCAAGCCACCGGTCGGCTGCAATCCCAAGTCCGACGAAGAACAGCATCGCGCCGCCGATCTGAACACCGAGCCCGATGTGCTCGCCGGCCGCTCGCATCCCATCGCCGTACGCGTCTTGAATCGCGCCCGGCGTCGACTTCCCGGGTATGTAGCCTGCGCCTGGCGCTTCGGGGTCGTCGTCCTCGAGGTCGTCCTTCGGCGCGGCCCACTTCTGGGACCACTCACGGTCGGCACGGTCGAAACGGTCAGGGCGGTCTGCCCAGGGGTCGCGCTTAGCCACGTCTAGGCGGCGTCGCCAGACACGACGGTGAAGCTGGCATCGGCGTCCTTCTTGCCACGGCTTGGCGCGCGGTCCGTCCTCGAGGACGAGTCGGACGCGGCTTGCCCCATGCGGCACTGACCGTTGAATGTGGCGCCGTCCTCGACGACAAGCTTGTCCGTGAGGATATCGCCCTCGATGACGGCCGACGCCTTGAGCACCAGGCGCTCCCGAACAATCAATCGTCCTCGGACCGTCCCCGCAATCTCAGCGCTGGTCGTGGTCACCTCACCATCAACGACGCCACCAGGCATCACCATCGTCCGGCCTTCGACCTCAACGTTTCCGTTGACGGTGCCAGACACATTCACGTTGCCCTTCGAGCGGACGGTGCCTTCGATCGTCGTCGAGGCTCCAATGATGTTGTGCTGCTCGGCGGGATTCGCGGGAGCAGAGGTGCGGGTTTTAGCCATCGGGGTGGGCTGCGTGGTGGTTGGGCTCGACGAGCGAAAGAGGGCCATGTGGCGAGTGTCTATGGAGCCGAGAGCAGCGCAGCCGGGTCCTGGGCCAATCCGTCGCGCCAGACCTCGAAGTGAAGGTGCGGCCCTGACGTGATGCGCCCGGTGTTGCCACTAAGGGCGATGGACTCGCGGGCCCGAACGCGCTCCCCGACGCGCTTGAGCAACCGACTGTTGTGCTTGTAGACGGAAAGGTAGCCGTCCGGGTGCTGGACCGCCACGGTGTTACCCCCGTCACTGGACCAGTCGGCATACACGACGTACCCATCTGCGAACGCACGCACCGCCGTGCCCTCTGTGGCGACCAGATCGATGCCAAAGTGCCCACGCCCCGCATCGAACCCTCGGGACACCATTCCATCGACAGGTGGAAGCACGGGAAGCCGCAGGCCATCGAGGTATCGCTCTGCTTCTCGCGCATTGCGCTCCTGGTCCGACGCCGGACCCATGGAGCGAAGGGGAAGCGCCGGTTGCGCATGATCGCTCAGCGGCGCGCTTCCTTCGGCTGAGAGAGCCGTGTCACCTGGATCAGGCAGCGAGAACGCCGTCGGATCCAGTGTGCCGATGTCGTCCATGTCACCCGTGATGATGGCGCGGAGTTGAGCCATCTGCTGATACTGGAGCGCGAGCGAGTCCTCGAGGGCGGCGGCCCGCTGAGCATTCGCCTCCGCGACGCCACGGAGTTCTCCGGTCCCCGGTCCGAGAACCAGTCCCCGAAGCGGCGTCAGCACAATCGCAGCGACAGCCACAGCGCCGAGCACCACGATGCCGATGACGGCCGCGTAGAGAGCGTAGCCCGGCCGAACCTCGTATTGGCGAGGGGTGCTCATCGTGTCCGGCTCCATCACAATGACGGTCCGAGCCGAGCCGGGACGACTGAAGAGGTCGGCGAGAAAGTCTGTCACAGATGAGGCAGGAGACTGAAGGAGAGCGCCCGAGACCGTCCTAGTTCGCTGCATTTGCACGCGAGGCCGCGCTCAACCCTCTAACTTACCCGGCTCTTGATCCCCCGTGCCGTTCCCGAACGGCCCCGCTCGGCCCGCTTTTTCCATGCCACAGCACAAGTCCTCCGTTAAGCGCGTTCGCCAAGACGCCAAGCGCCGCCTCCGCAACCGTTACCAGAAGGTTCGCCTGCGGACGCTCGTTAAGAACCTCGAGGCCGAAACGGATGCGGCCGCTGCCGAGACGCAGCTCCGCGAGATCCAGGCTCAGATTGACCGTCTTGCAGGCCGCGGCGTGGTTCACAAGAACCGGGCAGCCCGTGAGAAGGGGCGCCTAGCGAAGCTCGTCCAGAACCTGGGCTAGTTCGCCTCGAGGCGAGCCCGGAGACCTATACATTGGGTCGGCGGTGCGCGTGGCAAATGCCGCAGCGCCCGCCGACCCTTTTTGCGTGTGCCCATGTCCGTGTCTCTTTCTGCGCCCACCGCCGTCCTCAGAGCGGTTCTGCTCACGACGTTGTGGCTGTCCCTCTCGCTGACCTCGTCGGCGCAGTCCGCGGACCCCATTTACGTCCTAGCCCGTGGGTCTGTCGCTGGGGCTGAGGGCGACCTCGGCGGAGCGTTTGACGAACCAGGAATCGGACTCGGCCTCGAGGCCGGCTACGCCGTTTCGGAGCGGGTCGCCGTCGGAGTCGGCCTGTGGTACCAGGACCTGCCGTCGCTGGCTGACGGATTCCGGTTCGGATCGGCAGGCGCTCCAAATGCTCAAGGGACGTCGGTCTATCAGGTGCAGGCACTCGCCCGCCTTCGCCCACTCGCGCGCGCCTTCGAGGTCGGAGGCCGCTCCGTCTCACCATTCATCGAGGTCGGCGGGGCCCTCGTCGTCGGGCCAGGGACCGAGGCCGAGCGAAACGTGGATGGCGCCAATGACGGTGTATTGGGCTTTGGCCCTGTCATTGGACTAGGCGCTGACGTGAGCGTATCACCTCGGCTCGGCCTACACCTCGGGTTCCAGTCCACAATCGTTGTACCCGACGTCGCCCTCGATGGCGCGGACCCGAGCGCCTTCGCGAACGAGCCACGCCCCCCGTCCGGCGCTCTCGCCGACAACACGGGATACGATGTATTGACCAACGTGACAGCCGGACTCCAGTACCGCTTCGCGCGACGGCAGAGTAGTCCAACGCCACGCGTTCCTACGCCTCTCCCCCCACGCCCGGCCCCGCCAGATCCGTTCGTACCAGAACCGGCGACACCTCGCCCGTCACCTCCCCCCGCTCCTGAGCCTACGCCGTCTCCTGTCCCCGAGGCCGCACCGCTTCCAACTCCCGAGCCGGAGCCCCTCCCTGCCCCTGAGCCGCCCCCTTCCCCTGAACCCGCCCTCGAGGTCGAGAGCATTCAGTGCCCGTCCGAGTTGCGCGTCGGCGAGATCGGAGCCTTCGAAGTCCGGCCTCGGGGACAGGAGCAGGCGAGCGCCACGTGGTCTTGGGGCGACGGCCTCGAGGACGAAGGCGGCGAGACAGAGCACTCCTTTTCGAGCCCTGGCTCGTACACCGTGACGGCTACCCTCGCTCGCTCTGGCCAGGAAGCATCGGACTCCTGCACAGTTGCCGTCCTCGAGGTCGAGGAGCCTGTCGTCCAGACCGTCCAAGCACCGAGGCTTACCTCTTGCTCTGCCAGCCCATACTCTGCTCGAGCAGGAGAACCTGTCTCGATCACGGCGTCCGCGATCGGCGCAGAGCGCACGACGGTAGACTTCGGCGACGGAGAAACCGCCTCTGTCGTACCGGCTCGGCACGCCTACTCGACGGGCACCTACACCGTGACGATCACGTCCTTCAACGAAGCCGGTAGCGACGCCTGCGTCCTCGAGGTCGAAGTGACGGACCCGCTCTGCTCACGCCCGATCACGGTCGAGCCGGCGCTCTTCGAGTTCGGGATGACGGGTCTAACGCCCAACGCCATGTCTACTCTTGACATGGCAACCGAGACGGCTCTGCGGTGCTCAGCCGTCTGCTTCACCGTCGAAGGCTACGGCGACGGGGCAGAGCCAGGCGACGCAACTCGCCTCTCGCAGCGTCGAGCAGACGCTACCCGCCTCTACTTCATCGGACAGGGACTCGAGGCCGAGCGCATCCAAGCCTTCGGGCGGGGAGTTGCGCCAGATGCTGATTCTCGCTCGGATGAAGGTGCTGGAGACAGTCGAGGACGACGCGTCGTAATCACATCAGCATCGTGCCCGGGCCGCTGAACAAATCGGTCTTTCTTGCCATTGGGAATGGATTATCCGCTGAAGGGAGTCGCTCTCTTTGGACACGATCTTGCCAGACTGGACGCGTAAAGCACTCAACCTCGTGCTCGCCTTTCAGGACCGAAGTGGTCCAATTGAGGCGCGATGAAGAGACCGACATCGGAGATCCAAGACCTTGCATAGACGACCGGTAGCAGCCCATACGCGGAACCGACCGAGGTCAGCGCTGGTTTAGGTCACGTTCTTTGCCCGCCCTGCGCGCTCTCCTCGGCTCCTTCGACTTCGATTGATCCTTCTGAGGCGTGTGAGTTCTAAACCGCTTGTTCGTCAGTCCTAGCGGTGAACTTTGAGCTTGCCTTGCTACTATGGCCAGCCGTTCGGATACTTGAAACCGGGTCCGAACGCCCACCACGTACGCGGCCACGCCCCTTCCGGTCGCGGGACCACACACCCACCCTCCTCTCCAATGACCCAAACTCGAACAGAGAACGTCGCAATGCCGCGATTCTCGTCCCTCTTTCTCTGGTGTGCTGCCATTCTCTTGGCAACCGCGTCCCAGGCCCAGGTCGTACGGCCTAGCGAATCCATCTATGTTCTCCTTCGTGGTGGCGCAACGGGCTACTATGGCGACCTCGATGGTGACTCCGATGGCAACCCGAACTCCGCGACACCTGACATCGGAGACGGCTTCGACAACCCCGGCGGTTCGGTCGGTGGAGAGATCGGCTACCTGTTCAACGAGAACCTCTCGCTCGGGCTCGGTTTCCTTTACACGTTCAACATCGAAGACATCGATGGTGCAGTCATTCCGGGTCGGACGTCTAACGTCGACGGCGGCGAGGCATATCAGCTCCAGGCGTTGTTCCGATACATGCCGTTCGACACTGCTCGTCTGAGCCCGTTCGTCGAGCTTGGCGGTGCCCTCGTCTCGGGACAGGGAACAGAAGCAGAGCGTAACAACCCAACCTCCGGTGGTGATGACGTCTTCGGATTCGGACCGGTCCTCGGTCTCGGAGTCGATTTCGCGCTGACGCCGCAGTTCAGCTTCTTCCTCGCTGGCCAGTCCACGTTCGTCTTCCCTGATGTCGCCCTCGATGGCGCCGACCCGGGCGCGTTCGGCGACCTTGCAGATGATGCCGACTTTGACATCCTCGCCACTCTCGGCGGTGGTCTCAAGTACGCGTTCCGCGCACCGTACACCGCTGTGGAGATCGAGGGCCTCGAGTGCCCCGCCGAGCTCTACACCGGCCGCTCGGGCTCGTTCATGATGATGACCAACCCCGACGCCACACAGCCCGTCACCACGACGTGGCAGTGGGGTGACGGCACGACAGGCGCTGGCATGAGCTCGTCCCACTCGTTCTCGGCCCCGGGGACCTACACGGTCACCGCGATGGCGATGAACCAGGGTGGCGAAGACTCCGAGTCCTGCCTCGTGACGGTCGTTCCTGAGCCGACACCGCCAGTCCTCGCTGGTTGCCGCGCGACGCCTTCGACGGTGAACGCTGGCGAGCAGGTCACGATCAACGCTACGGCCTCCGATGCTGACGAAATCCGCGTCGACTTCGGTGACGGCACGACGGCTTCGACGCTGCCCGCCCGTCATGCGTACAGCCAGACGGGCTCGTACACGGTCACGATCACCGCGACCAACGAGTACGGAACCGACACCTGCACCATCCCGGTGACAGTTGGCGATTCGTTCTGCGCAGACATCACGGAGCTCAACCCGGTGTTCTTCGGCTACGGAGCCGCGACGCTCACGGCTGATGCCATGAGCCGCCTCGACGAGAACATCGAGATCCTCCGTCGCTGCCCGGACATCTGTGTCACGATCAACGCCTACAGCGATGGCGCTGAGCCCGGCGACGCAATGCGGATCTCGCAGCGCCGTGCCGACGCAGTGATGCAGTACTACGTCTCCCAGGGTGTCGACGCCGACCGCCTCCGCGCCATTGGCCGCGGTGTCGATCCGGACGCCAACCCGAAGGAAGATCCGGGCCCAGGTGACAGCCGCGCACGCCGTGCCGACTCGATCCCGTCCTCTTGCGCCGGCTTCTAAGCCAGCCTAGACGGCCCTGAGCCCTGTGCTCTTGGGGGCGACCTGCTTCGGCGGGTCGCCCCCTTTTTTTGTGGCAGGTTGAAACGGACCACGACTAGGTTCAACCTCAGCTGCCTCGAGCTCTTACACCCTCCAAGGCCAGCGCCCTAGGGGTGGATGGGCAACAGATTGATCCTCGGGAAACGGATCGGACCTGTCTTCGGTGGTGAATGGGAGCCACACACGTCGTGCGGGGTTTTTGATGAGTGCTGCCTGAACGCTCGCCTGAGACCGACGCCGGCTCAGCGGATTACACCCTTCCCCGCCTTCGGACTTATGACTCGTCTTTTCTCTACCCTCGCCCTTGGCTTGGTTGTCGCCGCGTCGGCGATGGCTCAGCCCGTCTACAATGGCCTCGACGACCCGTACTACGACGACTATGACAGCTACGGCGATGAGTGGCCTGGCGTGCGACTCGGCCTTGGTCTCGGAGCCTCGATTTACAACGGCCCAGACATTCTGGTTGGCGATCCAGCCTTCCAGGACAACGTGGTCGCCACGAACCTAGGCGTCACAGCCGAAGTCACATTTCCTCTCTCGGCCCCGCTCTACGGGCGGTTGATGGGTGGGCTCCTCAACATTGGAGCAGACGACAACCGGCCTGACCTCGCTTTCGCATCGGACAACCCGTTCTTGACGAGCGAGGTCATCCTGGCCGAGGCGAACCTGTTGTACTACTTCAACAATCCGCGTCGCGGATTGGCGCCGTACGTGTTCACTGGCCTTTCCGGTCTGTTCGCGACAGGCGACGCATCCCCTGGTGTAGAGACGACGGCTCTCGCTATTCCTGTTGGTGTCGGCCTCGAGTACGGCATCAGCAACAACGTTTCTCTCTACGGTGAAGCCAGCTACCGGTTTGGCATCACGGAGGTAGGTACTCAGAGGGTAACCGCTGCGGCGGGGATGGACCCTGACGTCTGCAAGCAAGACGACCCGGAGTACAACGCGCACGACTGTAGCAAGCAGGAGAACCCGGAGAACCCAGAGCCTCCGATCAGCGGTGGCGATTCGTCCTTCGACAAGCGCTTCAACTCGGCGCTGATCGGTGGTGGCCTTCGGTTTGGCTTCGGCGGAGGTGGTGGTCGCGCTCCGATCCCGCCGCCAGTCGTTCGCCCACCGGTCGTGGTGCCTCCGCCCGTCGTCGAGCGGCCCGTACCAGCACCGCTGGTCTGCGACATCATCGAGCTCAACTCGGTCTACTTCGACTATGGAACAGGTTCGCTCGATCGCCGCTCCAGAGCACTCCTCGACGAGAACGTCGAACTGCTTCTCGACAACTCGTCGTGCTGCGTCTTCATCGACGGATACACCGACACTGCCGAGGGCGACCGATTCGGTTCAGGTCTCGCTGGACGCCGTTCACAGGCTGTCTACGACTACTACCTGAGCCGCGGTGTTAACTCGACACGCCTCCAGGTCCGCAACCGGGGCACCGCTGTCCCGACCTGCGACAAGGAGGATCCGGGCCCGGGCTGCGAGCGCAACCGCCGCGTCGAGTCCCTCCCGGTGGACTGCGAGCGGTTTGAGTACCTGCTCGAGAACCCTTCTTACGATCCGTACTAGGCGGGCGTTCGGGGTCGGCTCCCCGGCCGGCCTTCCGCCAGCGGCCTCGTTCCTTCGGGAGCGGGGCCGCTTTTTTTGTTATCCGACCTCGAGGCCGACCCTCCTGCCGAAAGCATCCGCTTCGTCCTCGAGGTCGGCGAGGATCGATGACAAGACTCGGCCTCGAAGTCACGTCACACAGCGGCTACCTCAAGCGCCCGTCCTCGAGGGGAGCTTCCTACGCCTCGGTGCCCACCGCCGCTGGGGCGCCCTCGAGGACGGTGCCGTCTACGCGCGTTCGCTGCATCACGATGGGGACGCGGCGGCCACTCCCGAAGGCCTTCCCGCTGATGCGGATCCCCGGCGCGGCCTGCCGGCGCTTGTACTCGTTGCGATCCACCATTCGCGCGATCCGCTCCACGACCTCGAGGTCGAACCCGGTGTCGGAAGCGATCTTGGATGGCGAGCGGTGTTCTTCGACGTAGCGCGCCAGGATCTCATCGAGGACCTCGTAGGGGGGCAGAGAGTCTTGGTCGACCTGGCCGGGCCGGAGTTCGGCGCTTGGCGGCTTCGTGATGGTGTTGCGGGGGATGACGTCGTAGCCGGCAAGAGCGTTGATGTGCTCGGCGACGCGATAGACGTCCATCTTCAGCACGTCGGACAGAACCGCGAGACCGCCGGACATATCACCGTAGAGCGTCGCGTAGCCGACGGCCATCTCCGACTTGTTTCCGGTGGTGAGGAGCAGGTGGCTGAACTTGTTCGAGATCGCCATGAGCGTCACCCCTCGCGTTCGCGCCTGGATGTTCTCCTCTGCGACGCCGTCCTCGAGGCCGACGAAGAGAGGCGCAAGCATCTCGCCAAACGCGTCGACGGCAGTCGCGATGGGGATCTGACGGAACTCGATGCCGAGGTTATCGGCCAGAATTCGGCTGTCATCGACGGAGCCAGACGAGGAGTAGTCGGACGGCATTGTGACGCCCACCACGCGGTCGGCTCCGAGAGCGGCAACGGCGATGGCGCACGTCACCGCGGAGTCGATTCCGCCGCTGAGTCCGATCAGTGCCTTGTCGAATACGCCCGCTCCCGTTTTCTGCACGTAGTCGCGGACGCCTAGCACCAACGCGTCGTGGATCTCGGCCGTCACGTCCTCGAAGGCGACCTCGACGGGCGCACCCGGACTCTCTGAATCCCACACAAAGAAGTCCTCCTGGAAGAGGTCGCTGTGCCACAGCACCTCGCCGCCGGCCGATTGGACCTGGCTCCCGCCATCGAACACCAACTCCGTGTTTGCGCCCACTTGGTTCACATAGACGAACGGGACGCTGTGCTCACGACAGCTCTCCTGGATCAGCAGACGCCGCTCGGCAGGCTTTCCGACCGCGTACGGACTCGCGGAGATGTTGACGAACAGGTCGATACCGAGGGCCGCGAGCTCATCGACAGGATTCGCTGCGTAGAGGTGGTAGGGAGCCTTCTCCTCGTTGTTCCACATGTCCTCGCAGATGTGGAGGCCGAGCCGCAGGCCGCCCCACTCGAGGACGCGACGGTCGGGACAGGGCTCGAAGTAGCGGTACTCGTCGAACACGTCGTATGTCGGGAGCAGTGTCTTCGAGATGGTGTCTACGATCTTGCCATCAGCGAGCAGCAGCGCGGAGTTGTACAGCCGTTTCCCCACCGATGTCGTGTTGCGGACGGGCGCGCCCACCAGCAAGGCGAGGCCCTCAGGGGCTGACATTGCGAGGTGCTGAACCGCATCATTCGCGTCGTCGAGAAATGACGGGCGATCAAGCAGGTCCTGCGGCGGGTAGCCCGTGACGCACAGTTCGGGGAAGACTGCTAGGTCCGCCCCGGCGTCGGCGGCGCGGCGCGCGTCCTCGAGGATGCGGTCGACGTTGCCGGCGAGGTCGCCGACGGTGGTGTTGATCTGGCAGAGAGCGATTCGCATGATCCAGCGCTTGGGGGCGTGTAAGACGCGTCCTCGAGGGCGCGGTGCCCAAAGTCTACTCCACCCCCTCGAGGTCGGCCCCACGCCCGAGCGCGAGGCGGATGCCGGCCAGCAGATGCAGTTGGAGATCGGCGCGCCGAAGACCTCGGAGTACTGCGCATCGAACGCGTTGCGGACCTCTCCCTCGGGTCCCGTGACCTGCTCACTAGCGGCCTCGAGGGCGCGGGCTCACCATCGGTACGTCGAATGCTCGACGCCATGTTTCTCTGGACCGTCCTCGAGGACGAGGCCGGAGCAAGCCTCAGACGGCAGGAGCAGCGGGAGGTGCGGGCAATCCGTCCCCTTCGTGATCGCCCTCGAGGTCGAGCGTCGTGGCCTCGGCATCGGCTGTCCACTCATCCCCCGGCTCGTCGTTGGCCAGCACCACGATGGCATCGCCCGACTGGGTCTGCACATCGGCGTCCTCGGCGTAGACTTTGACCTTCCCGTCGCGAACTCGGAAGAGAGGCGTCAGGATGCCCTCCTCCACCTCGTCACGCAGGTTCTCGAGAGAATGCGTGTCGTCTAGATGGATGACGTGAATCGCGGCCCCGCCTGTGAAGCGCTCCTCGAGCGACGAGTATGTCGCGTCGGTCGCGAACAAGGGCCGTCCTCGAAGGTGACGCGGGATCTCTGTGGCAGCGCTCTTGGGGCCGTCGGCTCGCATCGGGAGTTGGTACACCTCATCGGATTCGAACACCTCTCCGAAGTGAAGCGCCGCCAACGCGTTGACCTCGTCGTTCGGCGTCACGGCCAGAAGGCGGCCGATGCCGCTCAGGTCGATCTCGTCGATCACGCCCTCGGCCAAGATGTTCGCGCGCTGCGCCGTTAAGTCAGCTCGCTTGGCCGAGCGCACGTTCCGCGCATTCGCGTCGATCAGCATCACGCTAACTCCGAGCGACTGAAGTGCTTTCGCCACGCGCTGGACCCAGGGCTGGGCGCCGACGAACAAGATCCCCTGAGGGTCGGGCTGAGCCAATCCGAGCCATCGTGCCAGCGGCGAGATCGTCAGACCGTACACCGCCACGGTGCCGACGATCACCAAGAACACGACGGGGACAATCCGCTCGGCCTCGGCCGGAAAGAACTCGGCCAGGCGGAACGAGAACAAGCTCGCAACAGCGGCGGCCACGATGCCTCGAGGGGCGAGCCACGACAGGAACGTCTGCTCCCGCCAGTTCAGCCCGGTCCCGAGCGACGACAGCACGACCGATAGCGGCCGGATCACTAGCATCAGCACGGCCAGGAAAATCAGGGGACCCGGCGCCCACATGATCTCGAACGCGCTTCGGTCCAGCCGGGCCGATAGGATGATGAACAAAAGAGAGATCAGCAACACCCTCAGGTCCTCCTTGAACTCGACGATCCGCCGCACCGATACGTACTTCTGGTTCGCCATGATGATGCCCAGCAGGGTGGCCTCGAGGAGCCCAGCCTCTTCCTGCAACGTGTTCGATATCGCGAACGCCGCCACCACCACCATCAGCGCGACAGGGTTCTGGAGCCAGTCTGGCACCAACCGGCGGTGCAGTAGAAACACCAGCAGCACGGCAGCCAGCACCGCCACGCCCACACCCACCACGATCTCGAACGCGATCCCCTGTGCCAGCGCGCTCCAGGGCGAGCTGTGGACGCCGGCCGCCTCGGACGGTTCGTGGAGCAGAATCACCGTCTCGAGGACGAGAACTGCCAGGATGGCGCCAATCGGGTCGATGGTGATGCCTTCCCATTTTGCGATCGTCCCCACTCGACCCGCTGGCCTGACGTGTCGTAGGAGCGGGAGCACTACTGTTGGACCGGTCACTGTCAGCAGCGCGCCGAGCACGACGGCCACATCCCAGGAGAACCCAGCGATGTAGTGCGCCCCGATCGCACCGAGCACGCCCGTCACGACGACGCCGATCGTGATCAGGTTGACGACCGCCTTGCCGACCTCCCGAAACTCGTCGAAGCGGAGCGTCAGGCCGCCTTCAAATAGAATGATCCCGACGGCCAGCGACACGAACGGAAACAGCCACTCGCCCTGCAACGCCTCTTGGGGCAAGAACCCCGTCACCGGTCCCGCGAGGAAGCCGAATCCTAGCAGAAGCAGGATCGAGGGAAACTTGGTTCGCCAGGCCAGCCACTGCGCGCCAATGCCGAGCACGACGACGGCAGCAATCGTGACGAGAGGGGAGGACATGGGGCACCGGTAGGAGCCCTGAAGGTACCGACTGACGGCTGATCCCTCGAGAAGAGGATCTGGGGTTTTATGGCCTCGATGGCGCCCAGGAGTCGTCTCGATGCGCTCCCTTGTTCTCATGATCCGACTCGCTACGCTCCTCACGGCCCGTAGGATGTCATGGACGCCAGACGCCTCGGTCACTATCGAGCTCTCCGACGGCTGCTACGTCGTTGAGCCGACCTAAGAGGACAGCACACAGGTCACCCTGATCCTGTGCTAGGCGAATCGGGGCGGCGGCGGCGTTCTCTACCTTTGGAGACCCACCACCGACCTCGATGCCTCGTTCCTCCGCCCTCCCTTGGCTCCTCGCGGGCATCGTCGGCGTCGCGCTGGCCGCGCCCTCCGGGTGCCACCAGCGGCAAGCGTCCGCTGAGCCCGCCGTCCTCGAGGACGACCCCATCGAGCACGCGCCCGTTGAGGCGACCTCCATCGAGGTCGAGACTCCCGTCCTCGAGGCCGACACCACGGACGAGATGTCCCGGCCGCCGCTGCCCGACGGGTTTGTCCGGCTGAGCGAGACGGCGCCTGAGATCGGCCAGGAGATCCGCTACACGACGGCCTACAACTTCGTCGGCGCGCCCATCGATGGCTACCTCGCGCCCGAGTGCATCCTGACGGACCGTGCCGCCTCCGCTCTCGCGGACGTCGCCCGCGACCTCGAAGCTCAAGGGCTGGGACTCAAGGTGTACGACTGCTACCGCCCACAGACGGCCGTCAACCACTTCGTGCGGTGGGCGAATACGCCGGACGCCCTCGAGATGCGAGACGCGTTCTACCCGGACGAGCCCAAAGGGCAACTCTTCTCGCGAGGCTACATCGCTACGCGGAGCGGCCACAGTCGCGGCTCGACGGTGGACCTGACGCTGGTGCGGCTTCCTGTCTCGGCGTCCGTCCTCGAGGACTACCCGGATCCCGCAGAGGGCCTGGCCCGGTGTGACGCGCCACGCGGTGAGCGCATCGACGAGGGCGACTTCGACATGGGTACGGCATACGACTGCCTCAGCACGGCCGCCGCGACAGAGAGCCGCGAGGTCTCGGCGCAGGCCCGGCGCAACCGCGAAAGCCTACGTACGGCCATGAGCCGACGAGGCTTCCGCAACTACTCGAAGGAGTGGTGGCACTTCACGCTTCGCAACGAGCCCCACCCACGTACCCACTTCGACTTCCCCGTCGAGTAGATCCGTCCTCGAGGGCGACGCATCGAGGCCGCGTCAGCCGGCGATCAAGCCGGACGCCATCAAGGCAAACACAAGCATGCCGAGGAGGACGATTCCGAAGCCCATCGGAAGCGTGGCGGGCGCGGTCAGTCTGGTACGGCGGATGAGAGACATGAGTGTTGCAGTCGTGTGTTCAGGAGACACACAGCCGCCCTCGATGTTGCTCGTCCTCGAGGATGGACTTCGATCACCCGTTCGGGTCTGCTGAGGCGGGAGCGTTCTTCAAAGCGGTGCGACACAACGCCCTCGACACGTCCGGTGCCGATAGCGTAGCTCAGGCATGCAACGCCTCTTTGCAGCCGAGATCAGATCCTCCCTGTCTCGCGCAGCCACGCCTCCGTGCGCGCCATCCCGTCCTCGAGGCCGACCGACGGCGTCCATCCTACCACCCGCTCCATCTTGTCGATGGCGTACGTGCCGGAGTGCGTGACGTACTCGAGTGTGCGGCCGGAGAGCGGCGGCGTTCGGCCGATCAGGCGGCTGACGCCAGCAACGAGTGGCGCGGCGACCCGGGCGGCAACGGGCGGGACGGACCGCAGCCGCACACCGACCATCCGGGCGTAGTGGCCGAAGAACTCCCGGGGCGAGACACCTACGCCGCCCGTCAGGTGGAACGTCTCCCCTGCCCCGTTCGGATGGCCCGCGGCCTCGAGGACGCCCGAGACCACGTCCTCGACGTAGACCGGTGAAAGCACGCCTCGGTCCCCGTCGACCAGCGCGAACGTGCCGGCTTTGAGCATCTCCACGGCGCGAACCGTCCATTGCCGACTCCCCGGTCCGTAGACGTCGCCCAGCCGAATCACTGTCGCCGAAACCCGGCCGGCGGCGGCGGCCTCGAGGACGGAGTGTTCGGCCGCGATCTTGGTGTCGGTGTAGGGGTTGCCGGTCGGCTGAACCGGATGCTCCTCAGGACACGGGGTTGGGAACGTCCGCCCGTGGACGACGATCGAGGACAGGTGCACCAGTCGCTCGGCTCCCGTCGCAGCTTCGAGGACGAGGCGTGTCGCGTAGGCGTTCTGCGAGCGGAACTGCGACCACGTCCCGGCCTCGCCGACACGGGCGGCGGCATGGACCACCACGTCGGCGCCCTCGAGGACGTGCGCCCACTCCCCTTTCTGAGACAGGTCGGCACGACGCGTCTCGAATGGAGCATCGCCGACCTCGAGGTCGAGGCCTAGAACCGTGTCACCGCGCGCGTGGAGGGCACGCGCGATCTCGCCGCCCAAGAAGCCGCTCGAGCCCGTGACGACGGCTCTCACTCGGTGTCGATCGGGGTCGCCACGATGACCATCGCCACGGTCTCGGTCTCGAGGCAGTCGGGGTCCCCCTCGCACGACGCCGCGATCACGTCGTTGGCGGCGTACTCGAGGTAGACACGCCGGTCCAGGATCGCGTTCGAGTCGCACACCGAGTAGTCCGCCATCACCGTCGTCGAGGCGCCACCGTCTTCCTGGACCGTCAGGTAGCAGGCTCGGTCGCCGCTCTCGATGTTTCTCGCTACGCCGCGCGTCGGGAGCGTCTCGCCGGCGACCTCGACACGGGCCGGACCCGTCGTGTCAACGTCGACCTCCATGCGGGGGTTGGCCTCTAGGTTGGAGACGCCGTCGCCGTCAGGCGTCTCGTTCGAGACGACCTCGACCTCGCCCTCTGCGGAGTTGGAGGTCGGCTCGGGCACCTCGCCTTCGGCGCAGGCCGCAGCGAACAGGACGAGGACAGCCAGGGAGAAGCGGTGCATGGACGGTGTGAGCGGGAGCAGAGGGTCTACCCCGTGCGCGCCCCGACGATCCCGCTTACTCCGACGGGGCATAGTCGAATGCCCCGATCACGCCCGGAAAGACGACGGGGCTCTCGCTCCCGTCCGCAGAGACGGCTGAGACGCCGAAGAAGAAATTGTCGATCACGATGTTCTCCAACGTGTAGCTCTGGCGCCCCGTCCTCGAGGCCGGCACAAACACCGAATGCTCCCACTGCGGGCTCGTCGTCAATCGCCACCACACGCGGTTGCCGACGTGCTGCGGGTTGGTCGTGGGGTCGGGCGCGTCCCACGAAAGCGTGGTCGAGGGCTGGACGGCGCCCTCGATGGCGACGTTCTTGGGCGGCGGCGGAGCGCCCGCGATACCGGCCAGCACCACCGCGTTGAGCGCCGTCAGCTTGGCCGCATAGTCGAAATCGACGTACTCGATGGTGTCGCCGAAGTGGCGCGGCGAACCGTCGGGGTGGGTTTCCGTGCGCAGGTCCTGGTGCTGGCGGTCGTAGTGCTCATGCGTCTCCATGATCCGCACGCCCGGGAATCCGACGTTCGTAAACGGCGTGTGGTGACCGCCGCGCCCGAACCGGTCGAGCCGGTAGATCATCATGATGTCGAGGTTGCGGATGTAGTCGTCCGCCATCCGGTCCACGTAGCGGGCCAGGTTCCTCGAGGGCGAGTCCACCTCGCCGCCCGTGAACCGACGCGCTCGGGCCTCGCGTTCAGACTCCGTCGGCCGCGTGCCCTCGCTGAACACCCGCGCCGACGTGTTGTCGCACACGCCATCGATGCCGCAGCTATTTCCAATCATGTCGTTGTTGACCACGCCGACGATGTTCCATCCTTCGGTGCGGGCGATCTCGGCCATGATCTGTCCACCGAACAACCCCTGCTCCTCGCCGCTCAGCCCGGCATAGATGATCGTGCCCGGAAACTGGTACTGGCTCAGGACGTGTGCGGCCTCGAGGGCGCCGGCCATGCCGCTCGCGTTGTCGTTGGCGCCCGGCGCGTCGCTCACGCCATCGAGGGCGTCGGAGGCTCGGCTGTCGATGTCGCCCGACATGACGACGTAGCGGTTCGGGTCCGTCGTTCCACGCTGGATCGCGAGGATGTTGACGACCTCGACGGGATCCGGAATTCGCCGCTCGCCCGAGATGACGCGCCGCTGCTCCACGACCTCGAGGCAGCCGCCGCACTCGGCGGAGATCCGCTCAAACTCGGCCTTGATCCAGCGCCGCGCCGCGCCGATCCCCCGCGTGCTCGAGACGGTGTCGCTCAGTGTGTGCCGCGTTCCGAAGCCAGCCAGCGTGCGGATGTCGGCCTCGACGCGGTCCGCGTCCACGGCGGCAGCGATCGCGTAGAGGGCGGCGACCTCGACGGGCGGGCGCATGCCCTGCATCAGCGAGTCCGGCCACGGAGCATCGTTGGGCCGGTTCGTCTCGACGCCGGGCTGGGCGAGAACGGGGGCTGCGAGCAGTAGAACAAGAACGAGGCGCATTGAGGTCGAGAATGGTTCGGCAAACCTACGCCTCGAGGTCGCCGCCTCGAGGGCGACACGGCGCGACCTGAGAGTTCGTAACGGCCTCAAGGATGATCGTCCGATAGTCGCCCTCGAGGACGAGACCATAGATCGTGTCCTCCTGAGCAAGCCTGCGAGCCGAAGGATCTCTGGTATGACGGCGTCTCCAGATACGACGGGAGCGTCCGTGTGCGACCTCGAGGCCGGCAGAGATCTGTTGACTGCGGGCTGGCGCCCGGTTGCTCAGGATGACAGCTCGTGAGACGGGCGTCTACATGTCGTCGAACAGGTCGCGGACGGCCTTCTGCACCGGCGGTTTCTTCGGTGCTCGCTTCTTCGGCGGCCCGTTGCTCTTCCACGTCCGAGCGCCTCGAGGACGACGCGATCCGTGACGCTCGTACACCTCATCCGCGAGAGCCTTGGTTTCGGGCCGCTGCTTGATCTCGTAGAAGTCCGCCTTGTACGCCTTGCCCCACGCGATCCGGTCGACCAACGGCTCTGGATACCCAGGGATCGGGCGGACGTGGTGCTTCAGGATCACCTCGGGAGGCACGTCCTCGAGGTCGGGAAGCCAGCGCTTGACGAACGTCGCGTTCGGGTCGTGGTCCTCGAGTTGCTTGTCGGGCGAGTACACGCGGAGTTGGTTGATCCCGACGACACCCGCCTGCATCTGCGTCTGTGCGATGTGGATGCCCGGCACGTAGTCGGCCCATAACCGGGACACGGGGTGGATCAGTTTTCGCCAGTCGATCCGCAGCGTGTGGACGGCCACGGATGTCACTAGCGCGCGCATCCGAAAGTTGAGGAAGCCGGTCTCGTGTGCGCAGCGCATACACGCGTCGACTAGCGGCCAGCCGGTGCGGCCCTCGAACCACGGTTCGAAATGATGATCACCGGGTGTCGGGAGCGCGTCGTAGGCCAGGTTGAGCGCCTCGTATTCCATCTGAGTCTCGGTCTCGAGACGCTGCACGAAGTGGTCGCGCCAGTGGAGTCGGCTCTTGAACGACTTGAGCGACTTCTGCCACTGCCGAGCTGCATCCGTTGGATCGGCGCGGAGCTCCCGCTGCCGTGTTTCGGTCGCGGCGTACACCGCGCGGCCCGTGGTCGTGCCCCACGCAAAGTGAACCGACAGCCTCGACCCGCACACAAATGCGAGGTTGGGCGACGAGATACCGCCCGAGTAGCACTCGCCACGGTCGAACAGGAAGCTCTGCAACGTCTCGCGCGCCGCGGTCTCGCTGACCGGCTGCCGGTTGGCGCGCTGCTCTGAGCTCAGTTCGTGCCCGAACGCTCCGGCCTCGAGGACCCCGACCTCGAGGTCGAGCAGCGACGCCGGGACACGGAGCCGATCGAGGTCGCGAAGCGACGGCGGTGGGAGCGGACCTCCCGCCATGAACTCCTTCCACCGCTTGGCCCGCTTGTCGCGATCGAGCTTGCCACGAAAGACGCCTGTCTGACGATGCTCGTGCCACGCGACCCCGTTCGCCTCGCACCACGCCGCGACCGCCTTGTCGCGCTCGTACGTCACGCTCGCGCCAATCTCCTCATGCGAGTACATGGCCTCGAGGCCGACGGAATCGTGGATCCGCTCGAACGTCTCGACAGCGTCGCCATGAACCGCAAGCACGTTGCCGCCGAGTCGGTCCCGCAGGTCCGCGAGTGCCTCGCACCAGGCCGCGACGTGAAATGCGCTCGTCTCGGGCGCCTCGAGGACGGTGGGCTCGAACAGAAACACCGGCACGACGCTCTCGGTGGCCTCGAGGGCGGCGACCAGAGCCGGATTGTCGGCGAGCCTGAAGTCCTGCTTGATCCACCAGATGGTTGCCATCGTCCTCGAGGTCGGGCGGGGTTGGATGGGGCCTCGAGGACGCGCGTTCCGATGTCGTCCTCGATGGGGAATGCCCTGTCTCGCCCTCGAGGTCAGCCGAAGCGGAGGCGGAAGCGCTCGTCGTAGCGTCCGCCGGCGAATCGGGCGCAGCACGCGGAGCATGCTACGGCACGCTTTGGGCGACGAGCACGCCGAACCGTCTCTCGGCACCGAGGGCAGGTGCCTGTGGCGCCCGCCGTTCCCCCGTACTCGCCGCGCTCCGAGCCGCCAGCCCAGATCACGCGCCCGGTCCTCTGCTGCACCACTCGGAGGTGCGCCGGCCTCGAGGGCGTGGAGCACGCGCGACACAGGCTCGCTCGGATGGGCTGCCGGTACACCGGATGTGTCTCGCCGCACGACAGGCACGACGCCGAGTACGGCGCGTCGAGGTCGGCGGGGAGGGCTCTCGGGAAGCACCGCGTCGGCGTGGCGCCGCAGCGGACCGCGAGCGCCTTCCACGTCGCGTCGTGCGCCGTCCGTCCTCGACGCTGGCACGGCGTTGGGTGGAGCTCGAAATCGAGGGCGTGAGCGATCTCGTGCCGGATCGTGTCCTCGATGTCCTCAGCCGGAAGCGCCGCCGTCAGGTGCGCCGAGAGCGTGATCCGCTTCGTGCGAGGATGGCATGCGCCCAATCGTTTCCGGGCGCGGTCGAACCCGAACGTCCACCCTCGCTTCTGAAGCGAGGCGCCAGCGACCTCGAGGCCGAGGTCGTCCATCAGCCGGAGGGCGAGGTCGCGCGTATCGTCGAGGTCGGGCATGGTGGGAGGCGGCCTCGAGGGCGCGGCTGAACCTACGCGGCCTCGAGGGCGGCCGGACGGTCACCGGCCCGCACGTCTCGCCACGACGGGTTCTGCTTGTTGACGAGCGCCACCTTCTTCGACCGGCGCCACCCCTTGAGTTGCTTCTCGCGGCGGATGGCATCACGGACTTCTGGATACTCTTCGACATAGACCAACCGGTCCAGCGCGTAACGACCCGTGAACGTTTTCGCGTCTCCCGAGGCGTGCTCGACCATGCGCCGCTCGAGGTCATTCGTCACGCCGACGTACAGAGTCCCAGACCGGTTGGTCAGGATGTATACCGAGTACGTTTTCAGGGGCCGCGACATCCCTCGATAGTACACGCGGCCTCCCACCTTTGTCATCCTGAGCGGAGGGCGCAGCCCGGAGTCGAAGGATCTCTACCGACCTCGAGGTCGCAAACGGATGCTCCCGGTGTACCACAAGACACTGTCGCACCAAAGATCCTTCGGCTTCGCTCAGGATGACAAGCGAACGAGTCCGAGCCCTCGAGCAGTTGGCATTTATGACGAACCACGCAACAGAAAAAAAAGCCCCCGACTGCTTTCGCAGCCGGGGGCGCCTTTCGTCATCGAGGACGAGCCTCAATAGAATCGACCTCGAGGTCGGATCAGCCGCAGCCCGTGGAGGAACCGCAGTTCGGGCACGAGTAGCACGACCCGGCGCGCACCGTGATGCCACCACAGTTGGGGCAGGCCGGTGAGTCGTCCTGATTCTGGAACGCGCCCAGCTGCCCCGATGCGTCGGCCTCGAGGACGGCCTCGACGGAGCCGCCCATGTGGGCCGAGGGCTGGCCGGCGTCCACGACCGCCTGAGCGGTCGCGAACAGGTCCGCCTGCGTCTGGTCGGCCGCGGGACCGAGGCGATCTGCCTCAGCGGCCGCGGCCATCGTAGGGTCCACGGTCACCTCCTCCTCAGCCAAGTCCTGAGTCGCGCCGTCACCGCCGCCCAAGAACTTGAGCGAGAGGTAGCGGAAGATGTAATCCGTGATCGACTTCGCGATCGGGATCTGGGGGTTGTTCGTGAACCCGGCCGGCTCGAACCGGACGTGCCCAAACTTGCTCACCAGGTCCTCGAGCGGGACGCCGTACTGGAACGCCAGCGAGATCGCCGTCGCGAAGCTGTCCATCAACCCGGCAATCGTCGAGCCCTGCTTCGCCATCGTAATAAAGATCTCACCCGGCCGGCCAGCGTTGATGTGCCCCTCCGGGTAGAGCCCCACGTGGAGGTAGCCCTCGTGGCCCGCCACCGAGAACTTGTGCGTCACCGACGGGCGCTCGTCCGGCAGCCGCTCGCGGTGCGGACGGTAGACCACCTTCTCGACGATCTTCTCGATCTCCCGGATCTCCGGCGTTCCGGACGCTGCGCCGTCACCCGACACCGCGCCATCGCCGCTGGACTCGACCTCGAGGGCGACCGTCTTGCCCGACGTGTTGCCACCCGACTTGGTCGAGAGCGGCTGGCTCCGCTTCGAGTTCTCGCGGTAGATCGCGACCGCCTTCAGCCCGAGCTCCCACGACTTCATGTAGGCGTCCGAGATGTCCTCGATGGTCGCGCTCTCCGGCAGGTTGACCGTCTTCGAGATCGCGCCAGAGATGAACGGCTGGCACGCCGACATCATCCGGATGTGGCCCATGTGCGAGATGTAGCGCTCACCGTTGTGCGGCTTGAACGCGCAATCGAAGACAGGAAGGTGCTCGGCGCGGAGGCCCGGAGCGCCCTCGATGGTGTCGTTCTGCTCGATGAACTCCAGGATGACCGCACGCTCGGCGTCCGTGTACCCGAGCCGCGTCAGAGCCTCTGGGACCGTCTGGTTCACGATCTTCATCAGCCCGTCGCCCTTGCCGGCGAGCAGCTTGTACTTGACGAGCGCGAGGTCAGGCTCGATGCCCGTCGTGTCGCAGTCCATCATGAAGCCGATGGTGCCGGTCGGCGCGAGCACCGTGGCCTGCGCGTTGCGGTAGCCGTGCTCCTCACCGAGGGCCACCATTCGGTCGGCGCTCTCCTGAGCCGCGTCGCGCAGGTACTGCGGGCAGGACGCGTCGATCTGGGCGACGGCGTCTCGGTGCATCCGCATGACCTCGAGGAAAGGCTCGCGGTTTTCGGCATAGCCCTCGAAGGTTCCAATCTTCGGGTTCGAGGCCATTTCGGCGCTGCGGGCGTAGCCCTCGCAGTGCTCGATCGCCATCAGCGCACCTGCGACTGCGCGGCCCTCGTCGGAGTCGTAGGGCAACCCCATCGACATCAAGAGCGCCCCCAGGTTGGCAAAGCCGAGCCCGAGAGGACGGAACTTGTGGCTGTTCGCCGCAATGCGTGGCGACGGGTAGCCGGCGTTGTCGACCAGGATCTCCTGAGCCGTCAGGTAGAGACGGGCCGCGGCGCGGTAGCGCTCGATGTCGAACAGGCCGTCCTCCGTCTTGAACTTCATCAGGTTCAAGGACGCCAGGTTGCACGCCGAGTCGTCGACGAACATGTACTCGGAGCACGGGTTGCTCGAGTTGATCGGGCCGGTGTTCTTGCAGGTGTGCCAGCGCTGGATCGTGTCCTCGTACTGCGCACCGGGGTCGCCGCAGATGTG
Organism: Rubricoccaceae bacterium; assembly: GCA_963832985.1. Classification (GTDB taxonomy): domain Bacteria; phylum Bacteroidota; class Rhodothermia; order Rhodothermales; family Rubricoccaceae; genus Rubrivirga. The sequence goes on along the minus strand of CAWHWG010000005.1, from coordinate 331,379 downwards.
CGTGCCCTCCGAGATCTTGTGTAGCAAGTCGGCCGCGTCAACGGTCTTGACCGGATCACCCGAGGTGACCGCTGTCAGGTCATAGGACGTATTGTCCCGCGCCGCTTCCATGAATGCGTCGTCCAGGCGAACCGACTGGTTCACGTTCTGGAAGGCGACCGAGCCGTAGGCGTCGCCGTTAAACGAGCCGTCGTAACCCTCCTCGATGAGTGCCCACGCCTTGCGCTCTTCAATCTGCTTGGCCGTCACAAACTCCAGGATGTCCGGGTGCCAGACCTTGAGCGTCTGCATGATGGCCGCGCGGCGCGTCTTGCCACCAGACTTAATGGTGCCCCCCGTTGCATCCTGCACCTTCATAAAGGAGACCGGACCGGACGGAATGCCGCCACCCGACAGCTTCTCGTGCGAGGAGCGGAGCTTCGACCAGTCGGCACCGACGCCGGAGCCAAACTTGAACAGCCGGGCGCTCTCGCCCATCAGCTGCCAGATGTCATCGACGGAGTCCTCGACGGAGATGATGAAGCATGCCGACGCCTGAGGCCGCTCGTACGGATCGACCGGCACGACTTCTTCCTTCTCGAAGTCCCAGCCCGAAATGGTTTTGCCACCCGAGTCGCGCACGCCGTACTGGGCGCCGAGCCCGACGTTAAACCAGACCGGGCTGTTGAACGCACCGTACTGGTTGGTGCAAAGCCAGGTCAACTCGTCGTAATAGGTCTCAGCATCGGCGTCCGACGCGAAATAGCCCTGGTCCTTGCCCCAGTCCGTGATGGTCCGCGTGACGCGGTGGACGAGTTGCTTGAGGCTGTGCTCGCGGAGACCCTTGGCTGGCGAGCCGTTGCCCGCGTCGATGTCGCCGTAGAAGTACTTACTGGCAACGACGTTGACCGCAAGCGGGCTGAACGCCTCTGGAAACTCGACATCTTTCTGCTCGAAGATGGCCTCGCCGCTGAAGCTCTTGATGGCGGCGTCGCGAGAGGTCCAAGAGACGCTGTCAAACGGATGCTGTCCCTTAGTCGAAAAGACGCGGTCGATCGTGAGCCCGCCGGACATGGCGGGGGCTTTCTTCTTTCCCATGGGTGATAGTAAAGTGGGGGGACGAAAACGGCGCCTCCGGGGCCTCGCCTCCACGCTGCATGGGGACGGCCGGAAGCGCCGGAAGGACGGTCAGATCGAGGCCGAGGGCGCTGGCGGGCCGCGCAACGCGACGGGACCAGGCGCTCGACGGTGGACCGGGGGACGGCCGTCGGACGAACACCAAGTAACCGGGTCGCGGGGCTCCCCCGCAAGGCCGTTCCGTCCACGGGTTATCCACATCGTGGATGAGCGCGCTCAGGGCGCGATTCGCTGTCCAAGAATCTTCAGGGCGCCCCAACGGGACCTCGATGCACCTCCGTTATGCAGACTCGCCCTCGAGGACGAGACTCCCCAAGCGACGCACTCGAGGTCGTGCACACACGTCGCATCATGTCCGCAAAATCAATAACGGTCCCAAGTCGGCGGGCCAATAGATCTCCGTTATGCAACCCTGGGCGGTGCGACCTCGAGGCCGGATCCATGTCGCTCGGCCTCGAAGGCGGATCGTGTTCTCTTGCCGTCCCGACCTCGAGGTCGGGACGGCGACTCAGCGCCGCGACGACGAGGGCTCAATCCAGGTCCCAGGCCTCGGCGATGTGACGCAGCAGCGTCTTCTCCATCGTGTGAAAGACGCCGTCCGCATCGGCGACCTCGACGAGGGCAGCGTGCGCGCGCGCGAGGTCGGTGGACGACAGAGAGTCACGGAGCCGAATCACGACCGTGTCGAGGCCGACGACGCTGACAGACCCGTAGGCTTTGACGGCAAGCTCCACCAGCTTGCTCAGGTCCTCCCCACTGTGCGCGTCCTCGAATCGGCTCGAGAGCATGTTGAGCTGATGCACCAACTCGTGCGTCTCACGAGGGTCGAGGTCACCGTCCGTGCCGTGGGCCACGACTAGCGTGAGCAGGGCAAGATCGGCCAGCGGTGAGGACGATGTCATCTGCAAGGCGGTGAGACAGATCGGGTTACGTTACCATCGAACGGCCGTTCCCTACTGCCGTCTCGTGCGCCAGCGGCTCCACCACGGCCGATCTGCTCGCTCGGCTGCCCGGAGCGCGTCCATCAACGCCTCGAACTCGAGGTGGCAGCATGGGCACCTCTCGAGGTGCTCCTCAACGATGGGCAGCGCCTCCGCCGCGTCGAGGCCGGCGAGCGTCATCTCGGCAAACCGGTCGACCTCGAGGTCGCACTCGCCGCACGACATTTCCGTGTCGGCAGTCGCGAGCGACATCGCAACGATCTGACGGAGAGAGTCGGTGGATAGAGCCATGGAAAGAAGACGCGGCGATGCGAACGGGGCTTACGGGAGCAAGTCGTCGGGCGTGAGATTGCGCTCCTCGAAGGCCTTGCGCAAGCGGAGCCGAGCGTCGTGGAGCAGCTTGTAGAGCGCGTTCCGGTTCGTGTCGAGCCGCCTCGCAACCTCGTCCATCGGCATTCCGGCGAGGACGGCCTGGAGGGCTTGCGACTGCCGCTCGGTGAGTTCGGTCGCGATCAGGTGGCGGACCATCGTGACAGCCTCAGCCTCTTCCATGACCGTGTCGGCGCCGGGGTCAGACGTCCGCGGCGGAGCGGCGAGGAGTGTGTCGAGCGGAACGTCCTCCCAGCGTTTGCGGCGGAGTTCGCTCAGGGCGAGGTGGACGGCCACCTTCTGCGCCCACGTCGTGAACCGCGCGTCGCCTCGAAACTGGTCGGCCCGCTCCCGCACCTGCAGCAGCGCGTCCTGGACGAGGTCCTGGGCGAGCGCATCAGAGCCGCGGTCGACGCGGGGCGTAAGCGTAGCGTGCAAGGCCCGCAGCAGGATCGGGCGCAGATCGTCGAGCGCCGCCGAGAGCGAAGGTCCCTCGGAGGCGAGGGCGTCGAGCCAGTCTTCGTTGGAACGGTCGGGTCGGCTCGAGGCCACAAACATGAGGGGATCAGCGGCACCAAGCTAGCCCTGCTCCGTCCTCGAGGTCTGACGCGGGCGTCACGTCGAAGACTCACCGCCCTCGAGGTCGAGGGAAAGCTGTGCGTCGCGACCTCGAGGGCGGGCAATGCCGTAGAGACCTCGCGCGGGTGCATCCACGCGCCGGCCTCGAGGGCGCCCCAGCTATGGCCCAACCTCGAGGGTTTCGCTCTCTACCATACCGCCGCTGAACACCGTCCGTATCCGCTCCAAGATGAGCGGCGAGCTCAGAAATAGCGGGTCCGAGTGGCCCGCGCCCTCGAGGACGAGGTGCGCGTGACGCGAGAAGCCAGCGCGGACCTCCTCGGCGTTGGCCGGTGCGGTGCGGCCGTCGAGGGTGCCGCTGATGAACAGCGTCGGCACGTCCGAGAGGACGGGCGAGCGGAACGCGGGACCGAGATCGCGGACGCGGATCGCATCGCGGATCACCGGCGATGGGAAGTTGATGGCATCGCCCAGCAGCGTCTCGCGGCCCTGGCTCGCGATCTGTGCCTGTCGCCACAACGACGCGCCTGAGGCGGCGTCCATCGCGACTGACATGGCGCCCATTCCGCTTGACGACTTGAGGTAGCGGATCCAGAAGGCCACGCCACTGAAGTCGTCGGCACGCATCTCTTGAAATAGTTCGGGGAGCTGTAGCGACAAATCCGGCGCACCCAGCATATTGGCCGCCAGCCACTGCACGTCGAACGCCGTGATCGCGACGGTCCCATCCTCGAGGGCGACCTCGACCGGCGCCTCGCGCAGCCGCTCGAGGACGGCCTCGATATCCTCGAGGAACGTCGCGTCGGGAGACTCAGCACGCTGGATCGCGTCGATGCGCTCCAAGATGTCCTGTTGGTCCCGAGGCATCTTGTCGGTGTGGTCCGGCCCCTCGACGCCGGCCATCACAGCGCTCGAGATCGAGGACGGGTGACGGCGGATCGTGGCGAGCGCCAGGTGCGTGCCGTAGCTGATGGACCACAGCGCGATCTGGTCGGCCTCGAGGACGAGACGCAGCGCCTCGAGGTCGTCGGCGCTCTCTTCGGTGTTGTACGCGTCGAGGTCGACACCGGCGCGGCGCCAGTGGGCCGCGCACGCGCGGGCGGTCTCGGCCCACGCGGCGGTGTAGGACTCCCGCGAGCCCGGCACGTCGAGCGGGAGCACTGTCTCGTGCGGGCAGTCGGGGAGTTGCTCCGATAGCCCCGTCCCGCGCTGGTCGAACGCGATCACGTCAGCGACGCCGCGGAGCGACTGAAAGAGGTCGAAGCGCGACCCTCTCGCCGTGCCACTTCCCGAACCGCCGGGGCCTCCAGCGAGGTAGACGATGGGCGGGCCGGGGTTCGGGTTGGTGCTCGGAAAGCGGACGAACGCGAGTTCGATGGTGCGACCGTCCTCGAGGGCGCGGTTCTCCGGCACCCGGAACCGACCGATCTCGGCCTCGACGGCCGCGCCGTTTTCAGGAGTAAACGTGGTGGCCTCGACGCGCAACGCGGGCTGGGCGCCGACCTCGAGGGCGAGCAGCAAAAGGAGGAAAGAGAAGCGGCGCATGGGAATTGGGAGAGTGATCTGGCTCTCCGCACGGGCTCTTGGTGGCACGGGTTACGGTGCCACACACCAACGTCTCGCACCTCGTACGAACGTCTCATACTCCGCCCTCGAGGACGCCACACGGCCGTGCCGACGGACGTAGGATGGTGTTTGTCCCACGTCCCCCTCGTGCTCGCTCGCTTCTCCATCCTCGCGGTCCTGCTCGTCCTCGAGGCCGGGAGCGCCTGGGCGCAGGCGAGCGTCGACATCTGGGAGATCCGCTTCCGCGTCGGCGACGATATGGCGTGGGCACGACCCGACCTCGAGGACGGCGACTGGGAGCGGCGATCGATCTACGCGCCACCCGATACCGCGGCGGTGATGTGGGCACGATTCGACGTGGGGATTGATGACCTCGAGGCCGCGGGCGTCGACGTCTCGGGAGTGGCTGCTCGCGAGGTGTACTGGGACGGCGTGCGGATCGGGCAGAGCGGGACTGTCGGGACAGACAGAGAAACCGAGCGGGTTGGCCCCATCGACGCCGTCTTTCCGATTCCAGACTCGCTCGCGACGCCTGGCACTCACCTCTTGGCCCTCCGCCTTTCGACGTTTCGGCGGCATCCGAGCATCGGCGCCTACATCCAGAACGTCCGGGTCGGCGATCTGCGCACGCTGACCGCCGCGCCGCTGCTCTCCATCGGGATCCCGCTCGTATTCCTGGGTGGATTCATGCTGGTGGCGGTGTACTACGGAGTCCTCTTTCTCACCGACCGGCGACGAACGCCCTACCTCCTCACGGCGCTGCTGTGCCTGGCCGTCGGCGCGCTGCTGGTCTCGGAAAGCTGGCGAGCCATTTTCAACTACGACTACGACCTTCACGTCGTGCGCCTACGACTCATATCGGGGTTGACGTGCGCCGTCGGGTTTCTGCTGTCTACAGTGTTTGAGTCCCAGTTCGATGTCCCTCGAGGACGCGCGGTACTGGCTGCACTCGCGCTCGCCATCGGAGTCGCGGTCTCCCTTCCGACTGGCTACGACGGGCAGGCGATGAGCGTCTTCGTGGTCTCGATCCCCGTCGCGTTTGCGATCACAGTCTGGGCGGTCGTGCGCAGGAAGCCTGGCGCGTTGTTCGCGGCGGCGGGCGTGGCGGTGTGCCTGATTGCGCTGATCGTGACCCGCGTCCGCTTTCTCGACGCCGCGTTCTTTCCGTCATTCAGCGTGCTGATGGCAGGGCTTCTCGCGTCCCTTGGGCTCCAGGCTCGCGATGAGCGACAGCGACACCAAGCCGCACTTGCAGAGACCGCCCGACTCGAGGCCGAGCTGCTGAAGAAGCACCTCCAGCCGCACTTCCTGATGAACACGCTGACCTCGATTCTGGAGTGGGTCGAGACCGACCCCGCAACCGGAGCCCGCGCCCTCGAGGCCCTGGCCGAGGAGCTTCGAGCGCTGTCCGACATCTCCGGCGAGCGCCTCATCTCAGTCGGCCGTGAGCTTGCGCTGTGCCGGGCGCACCTCGAGGTGATGAGCTTCCGCCGCGAGGTGCAGTTCGTCCTCGAGGCCGAGGGTGTCGATCTGGAGGGCACAATCCCTCCGGCCGTGCTGCACACGCTGGTGGAGAACGCGATCACACACAACGCCTACCCGCCGGGCACCGTCCAGCTCCGACTGTCTGAAACGCGCGACGGCGACCGCCGGACGCTCACCCTTCGTGCCCCGCTCGCCGGCCCCCCGCGCGACCCCGACTCCGACCTCGAGGGCGGCGGCCTGCGCTACATCCGAGGGCGGCTCGAAGAAAGCGTCACCGGACGCTGGGCGCTGTCGTCATCCGTCGAGGACGGAGACTGGGTGACACGGATTTCTCTTCCCGTCCTCGAGGCTGGCTCCCCCCTACGGTAATGCACGTTCTGATCGTCGAGGACGAGCCGGTGATTGCCCGGCGCCTGGCCCGGCTGCTTCGCCAAGAGGCGCCCGGCGAAATCACGCACCTCGACACGAGCGCCACCCTCGAGGACGCGCAGTCGCGGCTCGCCGATGGCGACGTGGATGTGGTCTTCTTGGACCTCAACCTGAACGGCCGCGACGGCTTTGACCTCCTCGAGGACGCCGTGTCGAGGTCGTTCCACACCGTCGTGGTGTCGGGTCACACCGAGCGCGCCCTCGAGGCCTTCGAGGTCGGCGTGCTGGACTTCGTAGGCAAGCCCTTCGGGACGGAGCGGATCCAGAAAACGCTGGAACGCCTCCGCGGCGCTCGGGCCGACCACTCCGCCGCGTCGCTGGCCGTCCGCTCTGCGGGACGCGTCACCCTGGTCCCGGTCGAGTCCGTCGACTACGTGCAGGCGGCGGGCGCGTACTCAGAGCTCGTGCTGCGTGACGGCTCGAGGACGCTTCACAGCAAGTCTCTGGACCGGTTGCTGGCGGTGCTGCCATCGTCCTTCGAGCGCGTGCATCGTTCGTACCTCGTCCGCGTCGAGGACGTGACGCAACTGCGGGTGCAGGAGGGAAGCCGCTACAGCGCGGTGCTCGCGTCCGGCGCCGAGGTGCCGGTGGGACGTACACGCGTGGAGGCACTGCGCGAACGGCTGATCCTGCTGTAAACGACCTCGAGGTCGGCGGGAGGAAGTGGACATGACCGTCCTCGAGGGCGACGGTACGGCCTCGTGAGGACGAGAAAATGCTCGGGCACACTTGCGCCCCAGATCTATCTACTATATGTTTAGTACTACCAATCAACTAGACCATGAGAAACCCCCTCTTCCCACTCGGCGGCACCGAAATGGAGGTCCTGCGCGAGGTGTGGACGCTGGGCCAAGCCACCGCCCGTGACGTCCACGACCGCGTCTCCGCCCGCCGCCGTGTCGCCTACACGACGGTGATGACGGTCATGAAGAACCTGGCCGAGAAGGGCTACCTCGAGTTCGAGGCCCAGGGCACGGCCTACCTCTACACCGCCGCCCGCTCTCCCGAAGAGGTCCGCGCGAGCGTTCTATCGGGCGTTCTCGACAAAGTGTTCGGTGGCTCCTCCACAAGCCTGGTGCAAGCCCTCGTTCAGCGCGAGACCCTCAGCGACTACGAGCGAACAGAGATCCGCCGCCTGATCGACGGCTTCGAGGCCGACGCCCCCGACTCCGATGCTTGACCTCCACACACTCGCCGATCTCGGCCGGGCGTCCGTCGATGTCCTCTGGCTGCCCATCGCGGCCTGGACTGCGGTGGCCCTCGTCCTCGAGGGTGCGCTCCGGCTGACGCGTCCGGCCGCAGCGCTGTCGCTCCCCGTGCGCGGGACGCTGCTGGCGTCTCTGCCTCTCGCGGTGGCCGTTCCAGTGTTACTCCGCGCATTTGCGCCTGCCACTGTTCAGGCTGTGGCGGCAGCCGTGCCCAGTGTGGTGTGGCTGCCCGAGATCGCCACCGGAGGGCCAGCGCCGATCGTCGAGGACTCCGGCCCTCCCGCCCTCGAGGTCGCCCTCGGCATCGGTGTAGCTATCGTCGCCCTTGCCTCAGTCGTGGCTCTGATTCGTCTGCTGTTTGGCGTCCTCGACGCGCGCCGCGTGCGGTTCGCCCTTGAGGCCGGGTCCGATGCCGACCAACGTGCCGTCGACGGCGCGCGCCGGCGCCTCGAGGTCGCACAGCGCATCGTTGCGGTGCGGGCGCCCGACGGCGCGGCCCCCTTTACGGTCGGCTGGCGACGCCCTGTCGTGGCGCTGCCGACCGCCCTCGACGCCGGCGCCCTCGAGGTCGCGGCACTGCACGAGGTGGCCCACATCCGCCGGTCTGATTACGCCTGGCACGCCGCACAGCGCGCCGTCTCGGCGGTGTTCGCGGCGCACCCGCTGGTGTGGGCACTCGGACGAGGCCTCGACCTCGACCGGGAGCGTGCCGCCGATGCGGCCGTCCTCGAGGCCGGCGCTGACCGACGCACCTACGCCGACTTGTTGTTCTCGTTTGCCACCCTCCCTGCGCCGTCCCTTGCCCTTGGAGCCGCGCGTGGATCCTCCTCCCTCAAATCCCGCATCGATGCCATGAAACGTCCTCTTTCCCTCGCTCACTCCCGTCGCCTCGGGTTCATCGGCCGGCTCGCAGGCCTGGCGGCGCTCGCTCTGACGGTTGCCGGCGCAACGGTCTATGCCACTCCGTCCGAAGCGCCAAGCGCCCCAGTTGTCCGCACCGTCGAAGGACTCGTGGTGGATGCAGATACGCGTCTCCCAATTGTCGGCGCAAACGTGTTGATCACTGGCGCGACGCTGGGAGCGTCCATGGGCGCGGCAACCGGTCCCGACGGGCGATACACCGTCCTCAATGTCCCCGATGGAGATCTCGTCGTTCAGGTCACCGCTCCAGGCTTCGAGTGGCGCGCCGTCAACCTAGCCGACGGGCAGACCGAGTTGAACGTCGCCCTGACCGTCGGCAACGTGCCTCCTCCCCCACCTGCGCCACCATCGGCTGGACAGTCGGCGCCAGCACCTGACATCTTCCAGGTCGCCGAGGTGCAGCCGCAGTTGGTCGGTGGGCTCGCAGCGCTCCAAGCTCGTGTCGTCTACCCTCAGGAGGCTCGCGACGCTGGTATCGAAGGCCAGGTCGTGGTTCAGTTCGTCGTCAACGAGCAGGGCCGCGTCCAAGACGCCGTGGTCCTCCGGTCGCCGGACGAGATGCTGAGCCGTGCCGCCCTCGAGGCCGTGAACGGGTCAGAGTTCGTGCCGGGGCGCCAGCGCGGCGAGCCCGTCAAGGTCCGGTTTGCTGTCCCGGTCACGTTCCGCCTGCCGGGCGGTGACGGCGTGGACTGAGGGGCCGCAACCCCAAGCGAGTCCGAGCGGCGACGGCGTCTTCCCCACTCCGGTACCGACCTCTCGCTCCTCGATAACGAGGGGCTGGTCCGAGGTATGATTCGGCATACGCTCTTCGCCCTCGACCAGCGTGACGCAGACGGGGGAACCGTGACCATCCGCTACACAATGCTCCCCAACGGCTCGACGACGGATGTCGAGGTCGTCGAGAACACGTCTGGAAGGGTCTTCGGCAGCATGGCGGCCGGCCTCGCAGCGATGATGCAGTTTGAGGAGGATCGGCGCCCGCCGCAGCCCTACGAAGGCGCCACGTTCCGCCTCGACTACAGCCGCCCGTAGCGAGCGTTGCCCCCAACAGGTGCTTACCCGTCCTCGAGGCCGGCGGCTCGACCTCGAGGACGCATCGTAGCTGTGCAACTGTCACCGACCTCGAGGGCGGCGCCCGCCGTACCTTCATCGTAGAAGCCAGGGGTGCCGCAACAAACGCGGCTGAGACAGACCCTCCGCACCTGATCCGGTTCGCACCGGCGTAGGGAGAGCTTCCGGTTTTCCAACGCGACCCGACCTCGAGGTCGGCGCGGCGGTCCCCGGCTTCCAGACCCTTCACCTCTGGACAGCACGATGACTCGCCTCCGCCTCGGCCTCGAGTGGTTCACCAACCCGGACCACGCCCCCCTCCTCCTCGCGCAAGACCGCGGCTGGTTCAAAGACGTCGGCCTCGAGGTCGAGTTGATCGAGCCGAAGGAGCACCTGGACGCCGTCGAAGCCATCGAGGCCGGCGAGATGGACTGCGCGGTGACGGAGCCTCTGCACCTGGTCGAGGACCGCGCCAAGGGCGAGATGTGCGTCGGCTTCGCCCGCTTCCTGCACACCAACGGCGGCGTGATGGCGAAGGCCGGCATCGAGCGCCCGCGCGACATGGCCGGCAAGCGGATTCAGTACCCCGGCGCGCCCGGCAAGGGCGGCCCCGCCATCGTCGCCACCATGGTCGAGGCCGACGGAGGCCCGACGGGCACCGAGGACGGCTACGGCCGGGTCAACAACTCGTTCTACCACACCGACGCGCTCGCCGAGGACAAGGCGGACGTGGCCACGCTAGTCTTCCACAACTTCGAGATCGTCGAGGCTCGGAGCCGCGGCCTCGAGGTCAACCTGTTCGCGCTCAAGGACTGGGGCGTGCCCGACTTCTGCCAACTCGTCCTCATCACGCACCCGGACAAGCTCGAGGCCGAGCGCGAGACCTTCGAGAAGCTGGTCCGCGTCCTGCGCCGCGGCGTCGACGCCGTCAAGCAGGACCCTGACGCGGCCCGCGAGGCCTACTTCCGCATGACCGGGTCCGACCTCGAGGACGAGCTGACAAGCGCCATCTACGACGCGACCGTTCCCTGCTTCACGCACGACTTCTCGATGTCGACGGACTACTACCGCGCCCTCGAGGCCTGGATGCTGGACCGGGGGCTCATCGAGGACGCGCCGGGGCCTGACGTGTACTGGACCAACGACTTCGCCCTGTAGCCAAAGACGGATGAGGGACACGGGACGGAGAGTGCGGATGCGCATCCCTCTGCTCGCCTCTTGTCCCGCACCGTCCGCCGCACGGCCTCGAGGCCGATGCAGCCTCTCCCCCCGAACCAATGGAAATGCCCACGACCGCTGCCGCCAAGCGCGCCGCGAACGACGCCACCCACGCCCGCCTCGAGGAGCTCTCCGACGAAGTCCGCCGCCCTCTCCCCGGCTCACGCAAGATCTATGTCACGGGCTCGAGGCCGGACCTGCGCGTCCCCATGCGGCTCATCGAGCAGTCGCCGACGACCGGCTCGTTCGGCGACGAGCCCAATCCGTCGTTCCCGGTCTACGACTGCTCCGGTCCGTACACCGACCTCGAGGCCGAGATCGACTTGCGCGCTGGCTTGCCGTCCGTGCGCGGCGCCTGGATCGAGGAGCGAGGTGACACCGAGCAACTGTCCGGCCTGACCAGCGACTTCGGGCGAGAACGCGCCCTCGATGACCGGACCGAGCACCTGCGGTTCGAGCACGTCCACCGTCCTCGACGCGCCCTCCCTGGCAAGACGGTCACGCAGCTGCACTACGCACGGAAGGGCATCGTGACGCCCGAGATGGAGTACGTCGCCATCCGCGAGGCGCAGAACCTCGAGGCCTTGCGTGAGACCGATCCGGGCCTGTTCCAGCAGCACGCCGGCAACAGCTTCGGAGCGGCGATCCCGCGCGAGATCACGCCTGAGTGGGTGCGGAGCGAAGTCGCTCGAGGACGGGCGATCATCCCGGCCAACATCAACCACCCGGAGCTGGAGCCGATGGCCATCGGTCGGAACTTCCTGGTCAAGATCAACGCCAACATGGGCAACTCGGCGGTCACGTCCTCGATCGCCGAGGAGGTCGAGAAGCTGACGTGGGCCATCCGCTGGGGTGCAGACACCGTCATGGACCTGAGCACGGGCCAGCACATCCACGAGACGCGCGAGTGGATCCTGCGCAACTCGCCGGTCCCGATTGGCACCGTGCCCATTTACCAGGCGCTCGAAAAGGTCGGCGGCGTGCCGGAGGACCTGACGTGGGATCTGTTCCGCGACACGCTCGTCGAGCAGGCCGAGCAGGGCGTCGACTACTTCACCATCCACGCGGGCGTGCTCTTGCGCTTCGTCCCGCTGACGGCCTCGAGGCGGACGGGCATCGTGTCGCGCGGCGGCTCGATCATGGCCAAGTGGTGCCTCGCGCATCACCGCGAGAATTTCCTCTATACGCACTGGGAGGAGATCTGCGAGATCTGTGCCGCCTACGACGTCTCGTTCTCCATCGGAGATGGCCTGCGCCCAGGCTCCATCGAGGACGCCAACGACGACGCCCAGTTCGCCGAGCTCTACGTCCAGGGCGAGCTCACCAAGACGGCCTGGAAGCACGACGTGCAGGTCATGAACGAAGGCCCGGGCCACGTGCCGATGCACATGATCCAGGAGAACATGCAGAAGCAACTCGACTGGTGCGGCGAGGCCCCGTTCTACACGCTCGGCCCGCTCACGACCGACATCGCGCCGGGCTACGACCACATCACGTCGGGCATCGGCGCGGCGATGATCGGGTGGTTCGGGTGCGCCATGCTGTGCTACGTGACGCCCAAGGAGCACCTCGGCCTGCCCAACCGCGACGACGTGCGCGAGGGCGTCATCACGTACAAGATCGCGGCGCACGCGGCCGACCTCGCCAAGGGCCACCCCGGCGCGCAGGCCCGCGACAACGCGCTGTCGAAGGCCCGCTTCGAGTTCCGCTGGCAGGACCAGTTCAACCTCGGCCTCGATCCCGAGCGCGCGTGCGCCTTCCACGACGAGACGCTGCCCAAAGAGAGCGCCAAGGTGGCCCACTTCTGCTCGATGTGTGGGCCCAAGTTCTGCTCGATGAAGATCACCCAGGACGTGCGCGACTACGCCGCTGAGCACGACGTGGACGTGGAGGCGGCCATCCCGGAGGGGATGCGCGAGAAATCGAAGCAGTTCGAGGCGCTCGGCGGCCAGATCTACCACGAGTCGCTGCCGGACGAGGCCTGAGTTCCGTCCTCGAGGTCGCCCGTCGCGGCCTCGAGGACGTGGGTGTCGCATCTATCTCGGGACCTCGACCGAGGCCGGCGCTCACACGCGACCCGAGAACCACCCCGCGACGCTCATCCGCTCTCGGGTGGCGGGCCGGACCTCGTGCTCCATCTCCTCGCTAAAGAAAGCCACCAGCGTTCGCTCCATCGGAGCGACATCGAGGAACGACTCGTCCTCGAGGAAGAGGCGCAGGTGACCGCCGTCGGCCTCGTCCCAGTCCGGATTCAGATAGAGCACCGTCGACAGGACGCGACCTCGAGCCGATCCACGAAAGGCGTCACGGTGACGCGCATATCCCGCGCCCGGTGGGTAGACCGCCGCGTGGGCCTCGAACCCTTCGAGTCCCAGAAAGAGCGTCCGGTTGAGATGGACGCGCAGGGCCTCCAGCGCATCGAGGGCGCCGCGTTCTCCGGGTGCCTCGGCGTCGCTGCGAAGCCAGAGGACATCGTCTCCACGAGCGCTGGACTCGAGCGTGTAGCCCGCACCCCGGCCGGTGCCGGCATGTAGAAACTCAGCCCGGCGATCCATCGACTCCCCACGGAGGGCCGACGCAGTGGCGGCCTCGAGGAAGTCAGGCTGGACGGACCAGCCGCGCGCCTCGAGGTCGTGGGCTACGCGGTCGGCCGGGTCGGAGGGTGGGGTCAGATGGTGGGGCCAGAGAGAGAAGACGGCCTGCTCTCAGAGTACGCGGCTGTCCGGTTCGTTCCTGTCGGGGCCAACGTTCACGCCCTCGCTCGCTCCAGCGACCGGCTTCGACCTGACGCGTCAGCCAACACCTACACCCAAACGCTCGAGGCCAGCCTGTAGGCTCTTGTAAAGTCTGCACCTCGTACGTTGCGCCTCCCCCCTTTCTCTGTGCCATGCGCCTTTCCATTGCTCTCGCTGCCGTTGCCCTCGCTCCGCTTGCCTCCGCGCAGTCCGACTCGCTCACGACGGTCGTCCAGACTCTCGACGAGGGCATCCGGATCCACCTCGTCTCAGGGCCCGCCCCTCAGCGCAGCGCGTGCAACGAGTGGTACGGTGAAGGCGACGACAGCGGCGACACGCCCGAACGCGCGTTCCTCGAGGGGTGGATCGACCGCTACGGCGAGCGCCTCGACCTCGACGTCTCATGCATGGCCGATAGCATGGGTCCACACCTCTACAACGTCGAGGTGCGTCCTATCCTGGGCACCAACAACATGGTCGTGAACGGGACATACAGCGATGGAGCCGGGACGACCGTCGTCGAATGGCTCGTCGGGCCGCGGGGCACCGTGCGGACGAAGCTCATCTCAGGTCCAGACCTTTTTGAGCAAGACAACGCCACAATCCACATCCGAGAGCTCCGGCTCGGGCTCGAGGCCATCGTCGCCTCGCAGTCCGACCTCGAGGACGCGAAAGCTGAGGAGATCCTCGAACTGGTCCTCGTGGAGGCCGAACACCTCCTCGAGGTACTCGATCAGTTGACGGAGGAGCTCGGCGACATGTGACGCTGGTCCTCGAGGCCGGCTCAGTGAGGCACGTCCTCGAGGACGCGACCTCGAGGTCAGGCCGTTCCGCCGATCCAGTCCGTTTGTGCGGCGACGGTCTCGTAGTCGACGCGGCCAGAGAGCAGGCGGACCACCTCGTGATGGCGAGCTGCTACCTGTGCCTTGTCGGCGTCGATCTGAAGAGCGGCGTTCGCACCCTGAAGGAGCGCGTCGGCCTGGTCGCGAAGGACGGTGACCTGCGACGGGTCTGTGATGCGACCGGAGATCTCACCGATGGTGGTGAGCGCGTGCAGGACCGCGTTGCGATCGGTGACGAGGTAGGGGCGGAGTTGGCCGTAGACGCCGTCGACGAACTCGCCGAAGGTGGTCGGCTCGGCGACGATTCGAAGGGCGCCGCTTTCGTCGTAGCGCGTCGGCTCGGGGAAGTCGCGGCCGGCGAGGGCCTTGAGCGTCGCGCTCAGCCAGTCGAGGCACGAGATGGCCGTGAATGGATCGTTGACGCCGGGCGACAGCGCGCGGGCGGCGATCTCGACCAACTCGTTGACGAGAAATCGGACGTCCTGACGGGCCGTCCGCTGAGCGCCCCACGCGAACGCGAGCCGCACGTCCTCGAGGACGTCGTCGCTGATACGGTCTGGCGGCCAGGCCAGAACCAGCGTATCGCCGTCGGCCACGAAGTCTCCGGGTCGGTGGCGGATGCGGAAGAGCAGATCGTGCTCGCTCGCAAGGTTGAGCAGCTGGACCGAGTCGACCCCTCGGACGTAGCCGGCGCTGTCCGCCGCGATGCGCTTGGCCTCCTCGAAGAAGCGTTCTGGGACGGACGTGTTCGCGTCACCGTCGTTCTTCGCGTCGCGCGTCGTCTCGGACGTTCCGATCCGCTCTGGGAATAGAGTTTCGAGCCGCTCGCGCAAATCTCGCCCGACACCCGCCACCAGGTTCGAGACGTGGATGCTCTCCGGGATGTGGTGGATGAAGTAGATGAACACACCCAGCGATGCCAGCGCCAGGATCAAGCCGATCAGGATTGAGACGTGGGGCACAAACTCCGCGATCACTTGCGGCCCATCGCCCTCGTCGGACGCGCGGATGGTGCGGAGGACGAGCAGACAGTAGAGGAACGTCGAGATGAAGGTCCCGAGCGTGATCTGGTTGCCCCGGTCGTCCATGAAGTTGGTCAGCAACCTCGGCCCGTACTGGCCCGTCGCATAGACGACGCTCGCAATCGTGATCGAGAACGTCACGCCGGCGACGCCGATCATCGACCCCGCGATGGTCGAGAGGAAGACACGGGCGCCGTCAGGCTTGTTGGCCGTCAGGAACGACACGTTCTGCATCCAATCGGGCCCCACGCGCTCGTCGACGCTCACGAGAGCGACCGACAGCACCCCCGCGCCGATGGTCATGAGCGACGGGATAAACCAGTAGCTGGACCGGACCTCGTCCCAGAAGTCGATCACACGGGCGCGCAGGGCAAACACAGCACAGAAGAGGTGAAGCCCTCAAACGCCGCGTCGCGTGAGCGGGGATCCGACCTCGAGGTCGAGCAACGATCCCTCGAGGTCGCTGTCTGTCAAGGCAGGGCACCTCTCTGCCCTCTTCCCTACTTCCGAATCTCGATGTCGCGTTCTCGCTCGCTCCGTCCTCTCGCGCTCCTTCTGACGGCTCTCGTCCTCGCCTACGCGCCATTGGCCCAGGACCTCCCGTCTCAGATCGATGTGTACCTCGCGGCCGCTCACGACGCGGGTCGCTTCGACGGCTCCGCGCTCGTCTCCGAAGGCGGCGAGGTGATCTACGAGCGGGGGTTCGGCCAGGCAGACCGGTCGTGGGGCATCCCGAACGCGCCGGACACGCGGTTTCGAATCGCGTCGCTCACGAAGCAGTTCACCGCCGCCCTGGTGCTCCAACTCGTCGAGGCCGGCGAGATCGACCTCGAGACCGTGGTCACAACGTACCTGCCAGACTACCCGGCGGCGCAAGGCGACCGCGTGACGGTGCACCAGCTGCTCTCCCACACCTCCGGCATCCCCGAGCACCTGGGGCTTCCGGGATTCGACGCAATCAAGCGAACCCCATATGAGCCGGACGCCTTCCTCGAGGTGTTCTCCGGCCTGCCCCTCGACTTCGAGCCTGGGACCCAACACAGCTACAGCAACTCGAACTACTACTTGCTCGGCGTCATCATCGAGCACGTTACGGGGCAGAGCTACGCCGACGCGCTGCGCGACCGTCTTCTCGCACCTCTCGGACTCGAGGACACCGGCTACGACGACGGTATAGAGGTGATTGATCGCATGGCGAGCGGCTACACCCGCGCCGGAGACAGCTACGAACATGCCACCTATTTCGACCCGAGTGTGCCGTACGCGGCGGGCATGATGTACTCAACGGCGCAGGACCTCTTCAAATGGACACAGGCCCTGGCCCAAGCCGCTCCGTTCCAGAACCCCGAGACCCTGACCCTCATGATGACGCCCGTCCTCGAGGACTACGCCTACGGCATCGGCGTCACGATGCTGCCTGTGGGCCCGACGCCCGTGCGCGCCTTCGGCCACTCCGGTGGCACTCACGGCTTCTCGACGTTCATGCTTCACTTCCCTGACCAAGATCGAACCGTCGTCGTGCTGGCGAACACCGAGGGCAGCGTCCAGCCCATCGCCCTCAATCTCGCGAGACTCCTTTACGGCGGAACTGTCGAGACCCCGAAGCGGCCCGTTGGTCTCGCGATCTCAAGAGTCCTCGAGGACGAGGGCATCGAAGCTGGGATCGCACGCTACCGGGAGATCCGCGACCTCGAGGCCGACGCGTACGACCTCGGCGAGAACGAGCTCAACATGCTGGGCTATCTCCTCCTGGGACGGGGCGACCTCGAGGACGCCGTTCGCATCTTCGAGCTCAACGTCGAGATGTACCCCGAGTCGTGGAACCCTCACGACAGCTTGGGCGAGGCCTACCTCGAGGCTGGCGACCGCGAGCGGGCCGTCGAGAGCTACCGACGTGCTGTGGCACTTAACCCCGGCAGCCAGAGCTCACGCGACGTGCTGACGCAGCTCGGCGTTGACCTTGAGGACGCGACGGTACGCGTTCCTGTTGCCGTCCTTGAACGCTACGTGGGGACCTACGCGATCCAGCCAGGCATGGTGGTCGCGATCACCCTCGAGGACGGACGGCTCTCCGCGGACGCCCCCGGGCAGCCCAGGCTCGAGTTGGTCCCGACGTCAGAGTCGCAGTTCTACGTCGCCGCCCTCGATGCTCGCATCCGGTTCATGGCGAGTGACGGCGAACCTGCGGAGGGGATGATTCTGAACGTAGACGGCCAGGAGATGAACGCCCTACGCGTCGAGTGAGCCCCGTCTCGCCAGGCTCAGCGCGCGCGTCGCCAGACCTGTGTGCGGCCCAGCGCTCGGACGCCGATGAAGCCGCGCACGCGAAGCCGGTCGTTGCCGTCCAGTCGCAGGACGCCGCGGTAGCGCCGGCCGTTCGTCGGGTCCGTGATGCGGCCGCCGGAGAACTCGTCTCCTCCCCAGTTCATCCCCTCTATGAGCGGGACCGTGCGCAGGTCTGCACCCTGATAGTCACCGGTGCAGTCGTCGCACTGAAACTGCGGGTTCGGGTAGGCCTCGGTGGGAAGCAGGCGAATGATCCGACCTCGAAGGACGCCGTTCGACTCGGTGATCCGAACGACGGACTGGGCTTCCGTTCCCTCATCGTTGTACGTGGTCCAGTCGCCCAAGTAGGCGCGGGCCGCCGAGGGCAGCGATTGGGCGAAGACGGCCGGAGCCGCGAGAGCGAGCAGAACGACGAGCCAGAGGAGACGGCGCATTAGATGTGTAACTGTGGTGGACGGGCAGCAATACCGAGTCTATCGCAGAACGGATCCCGTTGCCAACAAGACCCTCGGACGCCCTCGAGGCCGATTCGCACAGAGAACGCCCGTACCAAGAATCGAGTGTTGAAGGGCATTCTTAAGGGGACGCCTACCTTGAGGCCTGCTCTCTCCCGACAGCTATGGCCCACCCGCACGCTGATCTCATCACGCGCTTCTACACCGCGTTCTCGGACCGAGACTCCCAGGGCATGGCGGCTTGCTACCACCCCGATGTCCACTTTCAGGACCCGGCGTTCGACCTCGAGGGCGCGCGCGCTGGCGCGATGTGGCACATGCTCTGCGCCCGCGGAAAGGACCTCCGCCTGACGTTCTCTGACGTCACAGCCGACGACGCCTCGGGCTCGGCGCACTGGGAGGCGGACTACTCGTTCTCCCAGACGAAGCGCCAGGTCCACAACGAGATCGACGCCGCGTTCACCTTCGAGGACGAACTCATTCGAACACACACCGACCGGTTCGACTTCTGGACATGGAGTCGGCAGGCGCTCGGTGCCCCAGGACTCCTCCTCGGCTGGACGCCGTGGCTTCGCGCCAAGGTGAGTTCGGAGGCCACGAAGACCCTCGACGCTTACATCGCGAAGCATCCCGAATCGCTCGTCGATTGACCGTCCTCGAGGTCGCCCGCTACCGCGTCTCCACAGCTTTGGCGACGGTCTCGGTCTGGCTCACCACTCGCTCCGTCAAGAGCGCCGCCACCCGGCGCCGCACCTCGGACTCGTGTTCGAGGGCGAAGGTCAACTCCTCGGACGTCAGCGCGCCCCACACGACACCGAGCAGCACGCGCTTCAGCCTCGAGTCCGACCGCAGCGTGGTGCCCAAGCGGTCGCGCTGGTCCTCGAGTGCGAACGACGCGAAGCCAGGAACGCGCTTGGCGATGTCGGCGGCGACGAGCGCAAGGATCACGTCGTTCTGAAGCTTGAGGACCGGGCGCAGCGTGCGGTGCAGAAAGGCCTCGAGGTCGTTCGAGGCCAGCTCCGGATCCGCGTTGACGGCGGGGCGGGCGGCGAGAAAGGCGTGGTCGCGGTCGGTCATGATCGGCCCCGAGGGCGGCTATGGTCCGGATGACGGGTGATGCAAGGACGACGACCGCGTCACCGAATCGGTTCTTGTGACAACGGCGGCCCCTCTCCTCGATACCCTCCGATGCGCTGTCGGAGAACGCAATCGACCCTTCTCAGCCTCGAGGCAGGACAGTTCACCTACGATTGATGCAACGCGTAACGTCGACACAGACCCGGAAACGAGATCTCGAGAACGTACTTTCGTCTCCCAACCCTCAGAGGCTTCCTCTGACTCTCATATGTCAGCTCGTCTGCTGACCGGACTTCTTCTGTGCGTGCTCACTACCGGGTCGGTCGCACAGACGGGGGCGCCGCCAGAGGGGGCCGAACGCATCCAACAACTCGTCGATGCGTCTCTCGACGCCTCGTCGCCGGACCGCGCGCAGGTGCTCGGAGAGCGCGCCCTCGAGGCCGCTCGGCAGGCGGGAGACGAGCGAGGGATTGGCAGGAGTCTCTACGCGCTCGCCTACGCTCGCTACCATCAGGGCGACGCCGGGACCGAGTCGCTGTTCGGGGATGCCGCCCGGGCCGCCCACCGCGCACGTGACCCCCGGACGGAAGGGATCGCGCTCGCGTGGGAAGGCATGGTGATCGGAGACCGCGATGCGGCGCGCGGGGAAGAGATCGGGCGGCAGGCCATCGCCGTCCACGAGGCCATCCCAGGCGACGAGGGACGGACGGCACGACTCGTTTCCCTCAACATGCTGGCGAACCAACTCTCGTTCTCCGGCGACACGGACGGATCGGCGAGGCTGAACCGCCGGATCCTACGTGAGGCACAGGCGCTTGGAGATGACACGAGCATCGGGCTGGCGGCCCTTTCGCTTGGCGACTACGCGCTCGCCCGTGGCGATCTCGTCGATGCCCTCGCCCAGTATGCCACCGCCGACGTCGCTGCTCGCCAATCGGAAGAGACTCCCGGCTGGATCACCGACGTCGAGGCCGGTCAGGCCCGCGTCGAGGCCGCGCTCGGTCAGGTCGACCTGGCCGCTGCGACTCTCCGGCGGCTTGCGGAGGCCGAAGCGCGTCAAGGCCAGGCGGGCTACGCTTCCGGCTACTACCTCCTGCTGGGCGAGGTCTACCACGACGCCGGCCGCACCGCTGACGCCGTCCAGGCCTTCGAAGACGGTTACTCCGTCATGTCCGGATCGGACGTGGAGGCGTATCGGTTCGAGTTCCGAGTCCTCGAGGCCGCGGCGCTGTTCGACGCCGGACGCGTCGCAGAGGCGCGCAGACTCCTCCGACCGGCCGCAGACTCGGTCGTCGCCAATCCGCCAGGTCCCGGTGCTGAGGCCCTCGCGCTCACGCTGCTTGCTCGCGACGCCCGCCTCGACGGACGCGCCCTCGAGGCCGCCGCCCTCGCCGAACGAGCTATCACTGTCGCCGAGCGGGCGCGCTTGGTCCGACATGCTCGCGACGCCTACGCCGAGCGTGCCTCCGCCCTCGAGGCCGCTGGAGATCCCGCTGGGGCGCTGGTGGCCTTCCGCCGAGCGGCCAGCCTCAGCGATAGCCTTCGAAGCGTCGAGCAGGCGCGGGCCGTGGGGCGCCTCCAGGCCGAGGCCACCTTCGAGCGCGACCGCGCAGCCCAGGGCCGTACGCGGACCCGACTGACGTGGGGCCTCATGTCCGTCCTCGGCCTCGGTGCGCTCACGGTGTTTGGAGGCGGGACCTACCTGCGGACGGTTCGTCGCAAGAACACGGAGATCGGGCGACAAGCCCAAGAGCTCGCCTCGGCCAATGCCGACCTCGCCCAGACGAATGCGGTGGTTCGAGAAGCGAGAGAGACGCAGGCCCGCTTCTTCCAGACGGCCAGCCATGAGCTTCGCACCCCTCTCACGCTGACGCTCGGTCCTCTCGACGATCTCCTGCGCGAGACGCACGGTCCCATCAGCGGAGCGGCCCGTCACGCCGCCGACCTCGCCCACACCAGCGCGTCCCGGCTGGGCCGACTGGTGGACGACCTCCTCGACGCCGCCCGCCTTGACGCGGGACAGACGCCCCACCGCCCGTCGTCGACGGATCTGTGCGCCCTCGTGGCGGAGACCACACACCGTTTCCAGAGCCACGCGGAGCGAGCCGGCGTCGCCCTCGAGGTCGCCCTGCCCTCGGACCCGGTGCCGGCCGTCCTCGATGCCGCCACCATCGAGCGGTCACTGGCAAACCTGGTCGCCAACGCCATTCGCCACACGCCCCAAGAGGGTCGCGTCGAGGTCGCCCTGACGGCGGCGGACGGATGGGCTCGAATCGCGGTTGCCGATACTGGTCCGGGCGTCGATGAGGACGCGGTCCCCCACCTCTTCGAGCGGTTCTACCGGTCCGACGAGCGCGGCACAGGATCCGGCCTAGGGCTGGCACTGACGAAGGAGTGGGCCGAACGCCACGGCGGGCGCGTCGAGGTCGAGAGCGCCCCAGACCGCGGCTCCACGTTCACGCTCGTGCTGCCCCTGCCAGCCACGCCGCTGACCGTCCTCGAGGTCGGGTTGCCCGTCCTCGAGGACGACGCCCTGCTGGTGCTCGTCGCCGAGGACCACGACGACCTCAGGGCCTACATCGCGTCGCACCTCGAGCGAGACCTGGGCGAGCCGACGCGCGTCGTCCAGGCCGCCGATGGAGACACCGCGCTTGCGCTCGCCCTCGAGGTCGTACCGGACCTGATCGTGAGCGACGTCATGATGCCCGGCCTCGACGGGTTCGCCCTGACGCGCGCCCTCCGCGCCGACCGTCGGACGAGCCACGTCCCGATCCTCTTGCTCACGGCTCGCGCCGACGCACCAGGCACGGTCGAGGGCTTCGAGGCCGGAGCCGACGGCTACCTCGCCAAGCCCTTCGACGCCGACGTGCTTCGAGCCCAGGCCTCGGCTCTCATCACCGAGCGCCGCCGCCTTCTTCAGCGGCTCGGCACGGGAGGCGACGGCCTCGATGGGACGGACTCGCAGGGCTCAGAGCCCGAGCCTCCCTCGCTTCCTCCCGCCGACCGGCGCTTCCTCGAGGACGTGGATGCAGCCATCGCGGAGAACCTATCGAATACGCTCTTCGGTGCCGAGACGCTCGCGGAGGCACTTGCCCTCTCGCCTCGCCAGTTCCGCCGCAAGCTCCGGGCGGTCGCCGCGGATTCTCCCATCGCGCGGCTCCGGCGGGCACGCGTCGATGCCGCCGAAGTGCTCCTCGAGGACGGCCTCTCCATCAGCGAAGCCGCGAACGCTGTGGGGTATGCCGACTCCGGGGGCCTCCGCCGAGCGCTGGCCGCCGTCCGCGGCGAGCGGGGTTAGACAGACCCGGTATCAACGCACCGAGCCCAGGTTGGACCTCCAACCCGGACTCGGCGACGTGGTCTAGCGGGCGGACGTGCCACCCTTCCTCACCTAGTTGTCGTAGACCGTCCACTCCATCTGCTCACCGTCGTCGATGTTGATGGTGTAGATCGCCAACTCGTAGTCGTTTTCGACGACAGCCTTCAGATCCCAGCATCCGGGGTCGACCTCGAAGTCGACGGCTTCGCCGTAGTCCACGACTTCGGACTCGCCAAGGAGGTCGCCATTCCAGTCGTCCTCGTCGCACGGAGAGACGTAGATGTGGGTGACGATATACGAGCTATCGTTCTCGAACGAGAGATAGCCCACGCGTGGCGTGAAGGAGAAAGCCGTGAGGCCGGTGACGATGACCGCAAGGGTCAGCACACGTAGGGACGTCATTGGAGTGAATGATGGGCACGAGAGTACCCGGAGTCGCTGGACCGGCGGCCCAGCAAGGACCAACATGCAGGAAGAGCCTGCAACCCTGAGCGGCCTCGAGGCCGCGTCATCGGCGTTCCGCACGCGGGCTGACCCAGATCTTGTAGGTCTGGCCTTCGCGGATGGTGAAGGCTTCGTATTCGATCACGGTGCCATCATCGAGGTGTGACTGGGCGTCCCAGCAGCCGGGAGACAGTTCGAGGTCAACGGACTGCTCGGTGTAGAGCGGCTCATCAGACACCCAGTTGTCTCCCCAACTTTCTCCGCAAGGGCTGAGGTACAAAACGACGAGCGACTGGGCTGCGTGGTTTGTGACGTTGAGGGTGCCTGTCCCGTATTCTTCGGTGTCCTCACCGAACATCCAGGAGTAGTCGACCTCCCACTGGTGGAGCATGTCGTCCTCGAGGCTGATGCTGGTCTGGCGCACGTCCGTCGTTTCGTCCCAGCCGATCGTGGCGTAGAGATCCCAGCATCCAGGCGAGACCATAAACTCGGCGGTGGCGCCGTCGACGATCGAACCGTCGTAGTCGCTGTCGTCGAGCAGGTTCTCCCAGTAGTCCTGGGCGCCACACTCGACGACGTAGAGACCCGTGATATCCGTGCCGGACGAGTTCACGAACCGGATCAGGGGTGGCCCACTCGAGGCCGCCGCCGCCGATGGAGCAGGGACAACCGAGGCGAGGACAACGAGGAGGGTGTAGAGGGCAGTCATTGGCGGTGGGAAGTGACCTTGCGTTCGGCAGGTCGTTGAGAGCGAGCCCAGAGTAGAGGCGCCGCCAGTGCAGAACCGGACCTCTCCTGGGGACAAATCGGCCAGACTCAAGGCCAGATCAGCCATCCTCGAGGACGCGCCTTCTGCGGGCGCGAAGAGCGGAGCCCCGTGATTCCATGGGAGCGCTGTGGCGCTGGGGATGAACGAAATGTCCGATTCGGCTCGACAGATGTCCGATTTGGCGCGCCCCATGTCCGATTCGGCAGAGCGGAGAGAGGGACGTTTGGAGTCCCCACCGCCGGTCCCATGCCGACACCCATCCTGAACCGTGTCCTCGCTCTGTACGACGACCATATGTCCGACCCGTCCTTCGGGCTCGGCCACCTCGCGGAAAGCCTTGGAGTGAGCGACCGCCATGTCCGCCGGCAGCTGATGAAGGAGACCGGAGAGGGACCGCAGGCACTCCTTCGCCGCCTCCGAGTGGAGCGGGCCGAGACCCTCCTCGAACACGGGTCTTCGGTTCGCACCGCGTGCCGCGCGGTGGGTTATCGGAACGTGTCCGCATTCAGACGGGCCTACCGCGCGGTCAAAGGCCAGTCGCCGATTGAACAGTCGACCTGATCCGTTTCACCATCCACAGCTCTCCCCTTTCTCATCCATGTCCACTCGCCTTCATTCCCTCGTCGCCGTGGCTGTCATGTTCGCTGTCGCTGGTCCAGCGAGCGCCCAAGCACTCCGCGGCCCCCACGCAGCAGACGATCTCGTCCGGGCCGCCGACCTTGTCTTGGCTGCGGACGAACCCGCGCGGGATCTCAACTTCACCATCTACAACATGGGCGACCTCGAGATCCAGGAGATCTACTCCTGGCCCTGCGAGGACCGGTCGGCCCGTCGGCGGCTCCCGATGAGCCGGCAGTCCTTCCCGGAAGGCGTCGTCAGTCCGGGGCAGAGCATCGTGTACGCCCTCGAGGTCGGGTGTCACAACATCCAGATCGTCTCCCTCGAGGGATTCGAGATGTACCAGAGCGTGCTCATCGCATGGGATGACGTGTACGAATGGCAGGTGTACTACTCCTACGACCTGAACTAGCCCAACCCCAGCATGGCGTTCGTCCTCATCGCTCTCGCTGGCGGGATAGGTTTCGTGCTGAGGTACAGAGGGTGGCGCGCCGGAGCGGCCATTCTCCTCGGAGCCATGATCGTCCCGGTGGCCGTCCTCTTCGCCGAGTTCGCCCTTCCCTACTCGGGTGGCGGAGCCTCGATGTGGCCGGTCGCGGTGGTCGTCGGCGCGGCCTACGGAGGCACGGCGAGCGCCGCCGGCGTCGTGATCGCAGGTCTCGCCCGGCGCTACACATCTCTTCCTACATCTTCACCATGACCGTTCGCCCGTTGCTTTTCGCTCTCGTCCTTGCGACGGGTTGCACCCCCTCAGACTCGTCTCAGGACCTCGAGGTATCGCAACCTGAGAGCGCATCTCCTGTTGGCTTCGAGGCCGTCGTGGGGACTGGGGATGGCCTCACCGTGATCGGCGCGGACGGTACCGAGGTCGCGGTCCCGTTCGGAATGGACTACGACACCGCCGTCTCGACGCTCATGCCATACCTCGGCAGTCCGCTCCGGGACACCATCGAGGATGGATGCCCTCGCGCAGGAACGGCCACCCTCGCTACCTGGGACGAGGGCCTGATGCTGTTTTTCCCCGTTACCGATGGCGTCGCGGCGTTCGAAGGGTGGAACGCGAGCGGGTCTGACGAGCGGCTCCAGACCGTCGAGGGCGTCCAGCTCGGGACGCCGTCTGACATCCTCGACATGACACCGACCGTCGAGCGACTCGACCTCGAGGACGAGTTTGCCATCCGCTTGGTCGACGGGATCGGCGGATATCTTGACGGGTCGGGGCCGGATGCTCTGGTCGCTCAACTCTACGGCGGGTACAACTGCATCGGCAACTAATCGCCGGTCCTCCTCTCATGCGTCTCTTTCTCTCTGCCCTTCTCCTCCTCGGCGTCGGCTGCACCCCCTCCTCTACCGAGACTCTACCCGCAGACGCGGAGACCGCCGCTGTGGCTTCCACGCCGGATGCAGCGCCATCGAGGACGGAGAGCCAGGATATTGTCGCTGCGATGCAGGGCACATGGCGCTCCAAGGACGATGAGTTGTACACCATGCAGATCGAGGGCGACCGCGTCATCGAGAGCTATGCCGGCGTAGCCGATCCCGCCAGCACGGTCCGCGCCGTCCAGGACTGCGACGACCTCGAGGACGACCCGTCTAGCGACGTCTTCGTGTTCGAGGGCGAGGACGGGATCCGGTGCTTCGTAGTCGATGCCATCACCGATACATCGCTGGCCTACCTCTTCCTTCCTCGAGGCAACCGGCTGCACTTCGCTCGCGTCGAGTAGGCGCCGTTGCGAGCGCGTAAAGGAGCATCGCGCGCGGGGCACCGACGAAGCCAAACACCGATTGGGTTGCCCGATTACGTGACTCGCTCGGACGTCTCCAAGACGTACTGGAAGATGAGCGGAGCCACAATCGTCGCGTCGCTCTCGACCAAGAAGCTCGGCGTGTCGGGGGCCAGCTTGCCCCAGGTGATCTTCTCGTTGGGGACGGCGCCCGAGTACGAGCCGTAGCTCGTCGTCGAGTCGGAGATCTGGGCGAAGTAGCCCCACAGCGGGGTCCGCCGGTCGAGGTCCTGCTCCAGCATCGGGACCACGCAGATCGGGAAGTCGCCCGCGATGCCGCCGCCGATCTGGAAGAACCCGATGCCCGGCCCCTCGTCGCCAGCGGCCTCGGTGTACCAGTCGGCGAGCCACGTCATGAACTCGATGCCGTGCTTGACCGTGTGCGGGCTCTTGACGTCGCCCTCGAGGACGTGGGCAGCGAAGATGTTGCCCGTGGTCGAGTCCTCCCAGCCCGGCGTCACGATGGGGAGGTTGCGCTCGGCGGCGGCCACGAGCCACGAGTCCTTCGGGTCGATCTGGTAGGCGTCCTTGAGGCGGCCCGACCGGATGATGCGGTACAGGAACTCGTGAGGGAAGTGGCGCCGCCCCTCGGCCTCGGCAGAGGTCCACTCGTCCACGAGCGCGGCCTCGAGGACGCGGAAGGCCTCCTCCTCGGGGATGCAGGTGTCCGTCACGCGGTTCATGCCGCGCTCCAGCAGCGCCTGCTCGTCGGCGGGGGTGAGGTCGCGCCAGCGCGGAATCCGCTCGTAGTGGTCGTGGGCGACCAGGTTGAACAGGTCCTCCTCGAGGTTGGCGCCGGTACACGAGATGATGTCCACGAACCCGCGGCGGATCATCTCCGCCAGCGACAGGCCGAGTTCGGCGGTACTCATGGCGCCCGCCAGCGCGACCAACATCTTGCCCCCGCCATCGACGTGCGCGCGGTATCCCTCGGCGGCGTCCACGAGCGCGGCGGCGTTAAAGTGGCGGTAGTGGTGCTTGAGGAAGTCGGAGACGGGGCGGTCGGCCATTCGAGTCGGTCAGGAGAAAGGGTGGCCTGTCACCCAGAGACCAAGGTCGGCGTTCCTCGGCCCGCCGTCCTCGAGGGCGAGAGGGACTCGTTTGCGACCTCGAGGAGGCACCTCGGCACAAGCAACGACCCGACCTCGAGGACGGACGGGAGAAGGCGACGTTTCGTGTCACGGCCGAGTGACTGTGCGCCGCCGCCGCCTCGAGGGCGACGGATTGGGGAACGCTTGACGAAGGCCGGGGACAGCCGACCGGACCTTCCGCGTTGTTAACAAGTGTCCGTCCCTCGCCTCATCCGCCATCCCATTGCCTAACCTCGACGCTCTCGCCCCCGCCGCCGACCTCGAGGACGCTGCCCTCGAGGCGTGGTCTTCCGCCGACGCCGAGGGCCTGTACCACATGGCCGCCTGGGGTGAGGGCTACTTCGGCGTCAACGACGCGGGTCATGTCTGCGTCCGCCCGGACCCCCGTCTCGAGAGTCAGATCGACCTCGGGGCCGTCGTCGATGAGGTCGTGGCGGGTGGGCTGGCACTGCCGGCCGTGATCCGGTTTCAGGACGTGCTGGCGTCGCGCGTCCGCGCGCTCAACGGCGCGTTTGAGAAGGCCGCCCTCGAGGCCGGCTACGGCGGCGGCTACACGTCGGTGTACCCCGTCAAGGTGAACCAGCTTCGCGAGGTGGTGGACGAGATCGTCGAGGCCGGGCGGCCGTTCGGTTGCGGCATCGAGTGCGGCTCGAAGGCCGAGTTGGTGGCGACGCTGCCGCGTCTCGAGTCCGACGACACGCTGTGCCT
Organism: Rubricoccaceae bacterium; assembly: GCA_963832985.1. Classification (GTDB taxonomy): domain Bacteria; phylum Bacteroidota; class Rhodothermia; order Rhodothermales; family Rubricoccaceae; genus Rubrivirga. The sequence goes on along the minus strand of CAWHWG010000005.1, from coordinate 303,347 downwards.
GGTCAACGGATACAAGGACGCGGCCATGCTGCGCTTGATTGCGACGTTTCAGCGGCTAGGTCGGCGCGTGCTCCCCATCGTCGAGAAGACGGTGGAGCTCAGCCAGATCCTGGCTCTGGCCGACGAGACAGGACAGGACGCCGCGTTCGGACTCCGCGTCAAGCTGGCCGCGGTCGCGCCCGGCCCGTGGACCAAGTCCGGCGGATCGCTCTCCAAGTTTGGCGTCAGCCTTCCCGAGTTGGTCGCCGCGGCAGATCGGCTGATCGAAGAGGGGCGGCCCGATGCGCTCCGGCTTCTCCACTTCCATTTGGGCAGCCAGATCGGCGACGTTGGCGCGCTCAAAGCGGCCGTCAAAGAGATCACCCGGATCTACGCTGGGCTGGTGCGCCGCGGGCTGACCCCGGAGTTCCTCGACGTCGGCGGTGGGCTCGGCGTCAACTACGACGCGCTCCCACTCGGGGCCGGCTCCGGCGGCGTGGACTACTCGGTCCAGGAATATGCGAACGCCGTGGTTTACGCGGTCCAGGAGGTGTGCGCGGCGGAGGGTGTACCCGAGCCTCGGATTGTGACGGAGAACGGCCGCGCTGTCACCGCCCACCACTCGGTCTTGGTGGTCGACGTGCTCGGAGCCACCCGAAAGCCCGGCGTGCCGGACGGCTTCGAACTCCCCAGTGGGACGCACCCCGTGGCCGTCGAGATCGCCGGACTCCGCGAGTCGGCCGACGCTGCACGGGGATTGGGTGAGCTCCTCGAGGTCCTGCACGACGCCAACGAGTCCTTGGCCAAGGCTCAGGCGCTGTTCCAATACGGCTACCTCGACCTCGATGCCGCCGCCCTTGCCGAGCAGCTTTACTGGTCCGTGTGCCGCCGCATCCACGCCCGCGTCGAGGACGCGTCGCCGGAGTGGACCCCGCCCGAGCTCGACGCCCTGGGCGACGCGCTTGCCGACCAGCTCCTGTGCGACTTCTCCGTCTTCCAGTCGCTCATGGACCACTGGGCACTCGGCCAGCGCTTCCCGGTCATGCCCATCGCCGGCCTCGATCGCGAGCCCGACCGCCGCGCGCGCCTGGTGGACATCACGTGCGACTCGGACGGCGAGATCACGCGGTTCGTCTCGCCAGAGGGAGAGCGCCGCACGCTCCCGGTCCACGACCTCGAGGACGAGCCCTACCGGCTGGGCGTCTTTCTGGTCGGCGCCTACCAAGACATCCTGGGCGACGCTCACAACCTGTTCGGCGGCGTCTCCGAAGCCCACGTCTACCTCGACGAGACCGAGCCCTCGGGCTACTACGTCGAGGAGACGCTTCGTGGGACGACCATCGAAGAGATGCTGGCTCGCGTCCAGTATTTCCCCTCCGACTTGCAGGCCCGCGTCCAGACGCTCGTCCGCGAGAAGGCCCGCGACGGCGTCGTCCGGCCCAAGGAAGCACAGGCCATCCTGGCCGACTACCGCGCCTTCTTCCAGATGACGACGTACCTCGACCCGGCGTGAAGTTCAGAGCTCTCGGCTCAGGGTTCGCGACCTGAAGACTCGCGGCCTTGCCCGACCTCGAGGTCGGCGGATGGATGAATGCTCTGATGACCTCCCGGCCTCGAGGTGGACAGACACCTCGACGCAAGACAGACCTTGAGGTCGCACCAAACAAACCCTGAACCCATGAAACTCGGTCTCGTCCAGATGGCCATGACCACCGACCGCGACGCCAACCTCGAGCGCGCCCGAGAGCTCGTGCGTCAGGCCGCACTCGAGGGCGCCGACGTGGTGTGCCTTCCCGAGCTGTTCCTCTCGCCTTACTTCTGCAAGACCGAGAGCACGGAGCCATTCGGCTGGGCCGAGGCGGTCCCCGGACCGACCACCGACGCGCTTGCGCCCCTCGCGGCCGACCTCGACGTGGTGATCGTGGCGAGCCTGTTCGAGAAACGAGCTCGAGGGCTGTACCACAACACCGCCGCCGTCCTCGATGGCGAGGCCGGGTACCTCGGCAAGTACCGGAAGATGCACATCCCGGACGACCCGCTCTACTACGAGAAGTACTACTTCGCACCTGGCGACCTCGGGTTCATGTCGTGGGACACCTCGAAGGGTGAGCTGGGTGTGTTGGTGTGCTGGGACCAGTGGTACCCGGAAGCGGCGCGCCTGACCGCCCTCGAGGGCGCCGACGTCCTGTTTTATCCCACTGCTATCGGGTGGCACCCGTCCGAGAAGGAGAGTCACGGCGATGCCCAGCGGGAAGCCTGGATCACGATGCAGCGCTCACACGCCATCGCCAACGGCGTCTACGTGGTGGCCGTCAACCGGACCGGGTTCGAGCCGGTCACCCTCGAGGACGAGCACGCCGAGCGCGAAGGCCGCGGCATTCAGTTCTGGGGCTCGTCGTTCATCGCCGGGCCGGACGGTCAGATCCTGGGCCAGCTCGGCGAAGAGGAGGAAGGCGTACTTGTCATCGAGGCCGACCTCGAGGCCATCGACGAGCAGCGCCACGGGTGGCCGTTCCTGCGCGACCGCCGCGTTGATGCGTACGGCGCCCTCGACCAGCGCTACGGCCGCTAGCATGGCTCTCCTCACCCCCACGACGGGATCGCCCGGCGCCCGAGGCTTCCGTCGCCGCGCCGAATGGGAGCGGCACACCGCGACGTGGCTCGTCTGGCCCCACTGCACCGACACGTGGCCGGGACTCGACCTCGAGGCCGACGTCGCCCCTGCGTACGTCGCCATGATCGACGCGCTGCGAGGTGGCGAGACCGTCCGCGTGATCGTTCAAGGCGAGGCCCACGGTCAGGCCGTCCAGTCCGTCCTCGAGGCCGCTGGCATTGCGAGTGCCTTCGAGGGGGAGTCCGACCTCGAGGCCGTCCGCCTGCACGTCTGGCCGACGGACGACGAGTGGGTTCGCGACTTCGGCGCGCTCGTCATCAAGGACGAGGACGGTCGGCGGATCGCGACCGACTGGGTGTTCAATGCCTGGGGCGGCAAGTACGACCGGACAGAGCAGAACAACACGGTCCCCGAGCTGATGGCCTCCGTCCACGACCTCGAGCGCGTGTCCTTCGAGGCCGTCTTCGAGGGCGGCTCCGTAGACGTCAACGGCGCCGGGCTCGCACTCACGACCGAAAGCTGCTTGCTGAACCCCAACCGCAACCCCGGTCTGTCACGGTCCGACCTCGAGCACCTGCTGCTAGACGGGCTCGGCGTTACAGAAACCATCTGGCTGGGCGACGGAATCGCGGGCGACGACACCGACGGCCACGTCGACGACTTCGCCCGGTTCGTGGGCGAGCGGACGGTCGTGGTGGCCCAGGAGACCGACCCGGCCGATGCCAACTACCAGCCGCTCCTCGAGGCCGCCGAAACCCTCAAGGCGTGGCGAGGACAGGACGGTCGCGGCCTCGAGGTCGTCCCGCTGCCGATGCCGCCTCCGCTGTTCCACGAGGGCGAGCGGCTGCCGGCGAGCTACGCCAACTTCCTGCTCGCAAACGCCGCCGTGCTGATGCCGGCGTTCGGTGTCCCTCAGGACCTCGAAGCCGCGGCCGTCCTCGAGGCCGTGACCGGAAGGCCTGTCGCGCACATCCCGGCGCGGCGTCTGGTGTGGGGACTCGGCGCCTGCCACTGCCTCTCTCAAGACGTGGTCGACTAGCAAACCCGACCTCGAGGACGATCCGCTGGCGACCCCGTCGTGATCCAGGCAGCCCGCCGCACCTCGCTCGGGTCGCTACTTGCGCTTGAACGACATCGTGAGCGGGACCCCGACGAAGCCGAACGCCTCGCGGAACCGGTTCTCGAGGTAGCGGCGGTAGTTCTCCTTGATGCCTTCGGGCGCGTTGCAGAAGAACGCGAACACCGGCGGCTCGGAACGCACCTGGCTCGCGTACTTGATCTTGACGTAGTTGCCTCGGTACGTCGGCGGAGGCGTCCGGCGAACGGCGGCCTCGAGGACGTCGTTGAGCTGGGCCGTCGGAACGCGCTTTTGGCGCTCGTCGAAGACCTCGAGGGCGACATCCAGCACCTTCTCGGCGCGCTGCCCGGTGAGGGCCGACGCGAACACGACAGGCACGAAGTCCAGCAACCCAAGACGTTCCTTGATCGAGGCCTCGAGGTCGCGGGCGGTGTTGGTCTCCTTCTCGACCAGGTCCCACTTGTTGATCACGATGACCATGCCCTTCTTGAGTTGCTCGGCCTCGCGGAGCACCCGGGCGTCCTGCGACTCCAGACCACGTTCGCCGTCGATCAGGACCACGGCCACGTCGCACGACTGCAAGGCGCGCTCGGTGCGGAGCGTCGAGTAGAACTCGACGTTCTCTCTCACGCGGGCCTTCTTGCGGAGACCGGCCGTATCGACCAGCACCATCTCGCGGTCGTTGTACGTGAGGCGTGCATCGACGGCGTCACGTGTGGTGCCAGCCACCTCGGTCACGATGGAGCGGGTCCGGCCAAGCAGCTTGTTGGCCAGCGACGACTTGCCCACGTTAGGCCGCCCCAGGAAGGCGATGCGCGGCGCGTCATCTTCGGGGTCGCTCTCCGGCTCGTCGGGGAGAGCGGCCACGACGGCATCGAGGAAGTCGCCGGTGCCGGTGCCGTTGATGGCGCTGAGTGCGAAAAGCTGCTCAAAGCCAAGACCCCAGAACTCGTTCGCGGCCAGTTTGCGCGTCTCGTTGTCGGACTTGTTGGCGACGACGATCACCGGCTGGTCGGCGCGGCGGAGTTGGGCGGCCACCTCGGCGTCGAGGTCGGAGATACCCGTCTCGGTGTCGACCACGAACAGAATGACGTCGGCCTCCTCAATGGTCAGCATCACCTGCTCGCGGATCGCGGAGTCGAACCGCTCCGCGGAGCGGGGCACGAGTCCGCCGGTGTCGACCAGGTTGAACTCACGGCCGGTCCACTCGACGGTCCCAAACAGGCGGTCGCGCGTGACGCCTGGCTGGTCGTCCACGATGGCGCGACGTTCTTCGGTAAGGCGATTAAAGAGGGTCGACTTGCCCACGTTGGGGCGTCCGACAATCGCGACGAGGGCCATCGGAGAGGAGAGAAGGAGACCTGAGAAGCTAGTCCGAACGTCTCTTTAGAGCCTCTGCGCCGTCTTCGCCTGAGCACTTCCCTGATCGGACCGAGAGACATCGCCCGTTACCTTGGATTCGATATACGCGTCTTTGACGTGCGCCCATCTCCGTCACATAGCTTGCGTCATTCTATCCTTTCCGTAGCCACCGTGATGTTGTTGGTCGCTTCCGCTAGCGCACAACCCGGTGCCTCTGATTTCGTCGTGGAAGCCCGAGACTCAGACGGCAGACCGATTGCTGGGGCCGTGGTAGCGGTCGGTGGGGACTCAGAAGCCGCGACGGGCCTGAACGGACAGGTCACCTTCGAGGGTCTCCGCTCCGGTCGATACCCCGTCCGGGTGTCGCATGCGGACCAGCCGGCGAGAACCGTGCTGGCCGTCTTGAAAGGTCCGGGTCCTTGGAGTCTCAGCGTCGGCCTCGGCGACTCTCCAACCGCGCCTCTTGGCGAGAACGGTCACGCGCAAGACCTCAGCGGCTCGCGCCTTGCAGCATCTGGATTCTTCGAGCGGCAAACGGCCTCACTCGGGACCATCCTCGATGCCGAAGACATCGATTCAGATGTTCCTTCGTTTCTGGACCGTCTCCCGACGCTCGTACAGGGCCTTCGCTCTCGCAGCACCCGATATGGGAAAGCTCTCACACCCTTCAACTCGTCGTGCCGAGTCCGAGTGTTTCTGGATGGGGACTATTCCGATGCCTTGACCACAGACATCCTGGCGTTTAGGCTGGAGCAGGTTCTCGTGGTGGAGTTCTACGATTATGTCGGTCAGATCCCGGTTCAGTATCGCCGCGGTGACTATGCGCGGGGCGCAACGTGCGGCTCTCTTCTTATCTGGACCGAGGCCAGTTTGGCGAACTCCTTGTAACCACCCTACGGGCCGGTAACCACTCCACTCCCACACAGCCACCCCCCTAGTAGAAACCCTCGCGACATGCGCCTGTCCTTTCTCCTCCTCGCGGTGTCACTCGTCACCTTACCTGCCTTCGCTCAGGACGCCGCTTATACATCGGACTTCATCATTGGCGTCCAGACGCCTGATGGCCAACCGATCGTCGGCGCATCTGTGCTGGTTGCCGACATGGGAGCAAGCACAAATGCGGATGGCGAGGCCACCGTCGAAGGGTTAAGGCCTGGTCGTTACCGTGTCCGCGTGTCGTTCGTCGGGCGCATCACGCGGGAGATCGCAGCCCGTCTCGATGCCCCCGGCCCGTGGGGCGTCATCGTAGAACTCGCGGACAACCCGATCTCTCTGGGCGACGTCGTTGTAGAGGCTCGCGACCTCAGTTCCTCGAGGATGGCGGCCGACGGTTTCTTCGACCGCCTCGACGGCGCTGGGTCAGGGACGGTGCTCACCGTCGAGGACATCGAGCGGCGGGCGCCCATCCTGCTCACCGAGATCATCCGTGGGAGTGCAGCCGGGGTCCGCGTTCGTCGCGGCCCCAGTGGTCCCGTTGCGACGGCCCAGGCAGGCGGGGCGGAGTGCCAGATGGCGGTCTACCTCGATGGGACGTACTACGCATTCGCGAGCGAGAACCTCGACTCGGTCTCCGCGCGCGACGTCGTCGCCGTCGAGGTCTACCCGCGCACGGCTCAGGTCCCGCTTCAGTACAACCGGCTCGGCCAGAGTGATGGCTGCGGTGTCATCCTGGTATGGACGTCCTTCAGTCTATCGGATCTGGGGTAGTCGATCTCGTCCTCGAGGACGTGCGCATTCGGCGAAGGAGGAATATTTCGCGGTGTACGGACGTCTAGGGACCGTCCAACACGCTGCTCAATGCGCCGCCTTCTTTTTGCCCTCGCTCTACCGATCGTCATCATGACGACGCTTGCCGCGGGGTGCGGCACCACGCAGCCCGAGCCGGCTGCTGGCCCGACGGTCGGGATGGAGATCGACCCGGCGATCGCCGACACGGCCATCTTCGCGGGCGGCTGCTTCTGGTGCATGGAGAAGCCCTTCGAAGAACTCGAGGGCGTCGCATCGGTTGTCTCCGGATTCTCTGGCGGGCACGACCCCGAACCCGACCTACGACGAGGTCGCGAACAAGCGGACCGACCACTACGAGGTCGTCGAGGTCGATCTACGATCCGTCCGTCGTCCCCTACGACACGCTGCTTCAGGTCTACTGGCACAACGTGGACCCGCTGGACGGCGGCGGCCAGTTTTGCGACCGCGGGAGCCCGTACCGCCCGGCCATCTTCGTGGGCACAGCCAGCCGAGCGCGCCTCCGCAGAGCGGACCAAGAGCTTCCTCGACGGTCGCTTCTCGGCGCCCATCGAGGTCGAGGTCTTGGACGCGTCTCCGTTCTACGCCGCCGAGGAGTACCACCAGGACTTCTACCGGACGAACGCGGCCCACTACCAGCGCTACCGGACCGGATGCCGTCGCGACGCTCGCCTGGAAGAGCTCTGGGGCGACAACGCCGGGCACCTCGGCGCCGCTCTCTAGCGCCGACCTCGAGGCCGCCCTCACATTCACCGAGACCATGAGCCCCCCGCCGACCAAGACCAAAGGCCTGCTCTCAGCCCTGCGGCTGCCGTCGTCGCGCTGATCGCCGTCCTGGGCTACCTCTTTCTGTGGCCTGACGCGTCGGCATCGGCGTCCCCATCTTCGACTACCCAGCAAGAGACCGACATGTCTGATTCTGCACTCAAGGACCGCCTGACGCGGATGCAGTACTACGTGACGCAGAAGGACGGCACCGAGCCGCCGTACACGAACGAGTACTGGAACAACAAGGAGGCCGGCCTCTACGTCGACGTCGTCGACGGCACGCCGCTGTTCGCCTCGACGACGAAGTACAAGTCCGGCACCGGCTGGCCCAGCTTCTGGCAGCCCACTCGAGGGCGCGCCGGTGGTCGAGAAGGAGGACAAGTCACTGTTCATGACTCGCACTGAGGTCCGCTCGGCCTCGAGCGACAGCCACCTCGGGCACGTCTTCCCTGACGGCCCCGAGCCCACCGGCCTGCGCTACTGCCTCAACTCGGCCGCTCTTCGCTTCGTCCCCGTCGCCGACCTCGAGGCCGAGGGCTACGGCGAGTACTCGTCTCTCTTCGAGGACGCCACCTCCGACGCCTGACCCATGATGCGCTCTATCCTTCCTCTTGGCCGCCCTCGTCGCGGCACCCGCGTTTGCCCAGGCCCCGGGCTCCGACTGGCGACAAGCCGTCTGACGCCCAGTTGCGCCGCCAGTCTCGACCACGATCCAGTACCGCGTCACGCAGCAGGACGCGACCGAGCGAGCCGGCACCAGTCCCCTCGACGACATCCACGAGGACGGCATCTTCGTGGACGTGGTCTCCGGCGAGGCGCTGTTCTCGTCGCGTGACAAGTTCGACAGCGGCACCGGCTGGCCCAGCTTCGTCCGGCCCATCGACGAGGACGCCGTCACGGAGCATCGTGACCGGTCCTTGGGCACCGTCCGCATCGAGGTCCGCTCACGCCGTGCGGACTCGCACCTGGGCCACGTCTTCGGCGACGGTCCGCGCAACCGTGGGGGCCTGCGCTACTGCATGAACGGCGCCGCCATGCGCTTCGTCCCGGCCGCCGATCTCCGCCGTCTTGGCTACGGCGAGTACGCCCGCGCCTTCGGCCGCTAGGCCGACGACTCGTCCTCGAGGTCGCCTCGCCTCGAGGACGTCTCAACGACGGGAAGCGAGATCACGAACGTCGTCCCTTCCCCCTCGACGCTCTCGGCCTCGAGGGTGCCGCCGTGGCCCTGCGCCACGATGTCGTAGGCTGATCGACAGGCCCAGCCCGGTCCCTCCCCGGTCGGCTTGGTGGTGAAGAACGGCTCGAACACGCGTTCGCCGCGACCTCAGGCGGCATCCCGGTCCCGTTGTCCGCGACCGCGATCTCGACGCGCGTCCTCGATGCGCCGAGTGGCCGAGGTGTGAGGCTCCGTCCGTCCTCGAGGGCGACGCTCTTGACGGCGTCCAAGGCGTTGTCGACCAGGTTGACGAGTACGCGCCCGATCCTCGGGCGATCACCTCCGCCGTCCCACGCCGTCGCTCGAGGTCCTGGGCCAGCGCGAACGATGATGCCGGGGTGGCGCGCGCGGATTCCGTGGAGGCCAGACCCACGTACTCGGCCACGAGCGCGTTGACGTCGATGGCGCTGGCGCGCGCCGCCGCGGCTCCGCGCGTGGTCCATCATCGAGCGGACGATGCCGTCGGCGCGGCGACCGTGCTCCGCGATCTTCTCGGCGTTGGCCTTGAGGTCGGTCAGCAGCGCGGCGCGCTCGCTCCGGGTCGGTCTCGACCTCAGGTCGCTGACCAGGTCGACCGACAGGTCGGCGAAGTTGGTGACGAAGTTGAGCGGGTTCTTGATCTCGTGGGCGATGCCGGCCGTGAGCTGGCCCAGCGATGCCAGCTTCTCCTGCTGGACGAGCCGGGCCTGCGCGCCTTCAGGTCGTCGAGAGACGTGGCCAGCTCGGCCGTCCGCGCCTCGACGCGGTCCTCGAGTTCGTCGGCGTAGCGCCGCAGGGCGTCCTCGGCGGCGCGGAGCGAGCCCGTCATCCGGTTGAAGTCCTCGGTCAGAAGCCCGATCTCATCCCGTGCGCCGACCGGCACGTCCTCGTCGAGGTGCCCGCGCGCGGCACGACGGACGCCGTCGAGGAGGCGTTGAAGGGGGCGCGTGAGCCCCTCGTGGAGGTACAGGGGGAACGCAAGCAGGACGGACAACCCGGCGCCGATGAGCAGCCACACGTAGGGCAACGCCCGCACCTGATCAGCCTCGAGACGGTCGTGGATCCGGCTCTCGAAGACCGCCCCGTTGACCGGGGCCGTGGCTCCAGGCGTCCACGAGGCCAGCTCTGGTCGCAGGTCATCTCCGACCGAGAACCCTCTGGACCACAGCAGGTCCCTCTGGGACCTCCCCGTAGGCGAACGAGAACGTCCCATTCTCAAGCAGGCGAAGCTGCAACGTCACAGCCGTTTCGACCGTCGAGCCGGGAACGTCTCGCCACGAGATCACCGCACCCTCCGGGGACCGCGCGATGCTCACGTCTCCCGAGGCAGGCGAGAGACCCATGTACATCGGCGCGATCCACCCGATGCTGGACCCCTCCACGATGTCCCAATAGCTCTGGAGCGTGTCCGGCCCGAACGAGACGTACCCGTCGTCATCGACCAAGACCTCAGACCACGTCTGACCCGCGAAGGGGAAGGCGAATCCGAGACGCACCCGAGCCACCTCTCCATCTCCGACCTCGATGGGATCCCCGACCTCGAGGTCGAGAGCCTCCCCGTCTTCCACTCGGTACTGGTTGCCTTCAGGGACGTAGGCCAGCGGCTGGGGCGAGTCGCCCTCGGCCGGAACGGTCTCGGAGAACACGACCACGGACGCCACTCCGAGCGACGTCACGACGGCGAGGAATCCGAACGCGACCACCTTCACCACGAAGCTCGTCGGCTCGGGGTCGTAGTTGACGTAGAGCGTGATCAGCCCCATCATCACGATGGACCACATGACGAGCGCGACCTGCTCGTCGAGGGCGGCCGAGACCACTCCTGCGTCCCGAAACAGGCCCACGACCGGGATCACCAGGCCGCTCAGGATCACAGCACCGAACGTACGGAGCGCCTTGCGAGAGGGATCGTTCGCCCTCGAGGCCTCCCGTCTCAACCGGCGAGCTTCGAGGGTGAGGATGGCAAATGTCCCGATGCTAAACGCCATCACGGTTAGCATCCCAACGAGTTGGACGGTGGAGCCTGAGACGGCAGGACTCGGAAACCCGACGTGGAGAAACGCGACGACAGCGACGGCGGCCCCCCCCGTTCCGATCAGCACCCGCCGCGCCGTAGGAGTGTAGCCGGCGCTCCGGAATCCATACGCGACGCCTATGAACGCCCAGGTCGAGAGCACGGCACTGCTCCACGTCAGAGGAGTCAAGACCCTGCTCGCGTCACCCATGTACAGGACGTTGTACGCGGCGAATGAGGCATGGTGGACCGTGAAGCCCACCATCGCAACCACCAGCCAGATCGTTCCCGGCGCCTTTCGCACCCGAGATGCGAAGTAACCCAGCATGACCGACGTGAGAAGCACGAGGCTCAGTCGGGGAAGCGCGGCCGTTGTGATGTAGAACCAGTCCATCCCGTGGCTCTCAAGCGTGGAGCCGGAGTATACCCGGGGGGATTACACGGAGCCGGGTCGCGCTCGACTCTCGCCCTCGACGGCCTCGAGGCGGAAGCGCCAGATCCGATAGCCGTCGTCGCCGGTGTCGGGGTAGTAGTCCTCGACGGTGTAGAGCCCGTCGTAACGGTAGCCCTCGAGGGGCGGCTCCCACACGTCGGGCTCCGACACCGCGAGAGACGCGAACCGGCAGGCGCCGCCGAGCGCTCTCGGCCAGAGCCAGGTTGCTCCGCGTCAGGGTCTGGTCTCCGATCTGCCGGCCGGTCCGAGGGTGACGCGCGCCGGACCCGGTGTAGAGCACGACATCGCCACGGTCCACATCGTCCACGAACGCGCAGTTCAGGATGATCGACTCGGCGCCCTCCTTCGCACGGCCGCAGATGCCGGCGCGTCGAGGACGGTGCACGCCCGCGAGCGACAGCGCCACGCGGTCCGTGAACAGAGCGCCGACCTCGAGGCCGGGGAGGTGACCGAACATGGCTAGTAGTCTGACGAGACCGGTAGGCGCCGTCCTCGATGATGCAGCCACGCACCCGTCGCGGCGCCGACCGCCAAGACGACCGGCGCGACGATCATCGCGGGGACGGAGAGATAGAGGAAGAACTGAGCACCGAGCATGATCACATCCCCAGGACGCTCCGCGAAGAAGGGGCCGCCTGTCGCGGCCTCGAGGACGGTGACGCCCAGCATCGCGATCAGCAATCCCAGCGCCATGATGCACGCGCCGACCGCGCTGGCCGACAACAGACTCGACCTCGAGGACCAGAATCGGGCGAGCGCATAGCCAGGGGCGGCAGTGCATAGAAACCCTGCCACGGTCCATGCCGCCGTCCACAGATCGGCTCCATTGGCCAGTCCCGTCGCCAGCCCGATGGCGGCGCCGGGGATTCCGAACGTGACTGCGACCCGACCTCGGCTGCTCATCACGGCCTCTCGTTCTGTATCGAGCGCAGCATCCGGTCCACCCTACCGGCCCGTCGACGACGGCAGGCGCCCGCGAGCGACAGCCCGACGACCGGCCGGCTCACAGCCTCTCTTTCCGCTCCAGGTAGAGCGCCCGGCACAGCATGACCGTGGCCTGCGCCGTCTGGTCCGTAAACCAGTAGTTGACGCCAGCGCCAATGGCCGCGCCCGCAATCGGGATCGTCTGCGCCAGCTTCTGCGCGCCCAAGTTTTTCGCGATCTCGCGCGGCACGTGCCCGAGTTGCTCGCGCAGCGTCCCTTGCGCCTTCCGTCCTCGATAGCCACCCGAGTCGATGGCTGCCGCCGCGACCGCCAACTCCCGTAGCGCGTCGGACTTGGCCTCGCGCGAGCCACTTGCCGCCACGTTGAAGATGTTGACCACTAAGGGCGTGTAGCCCGGCCCCTTGAGCGGGAAGCCGTAGGCCGCCGCTACCTGCTGGATCAGACGGAAGTTGACCGTGAACAGAACCGGGATGTCAGCCGCCAACAGTAACGCGCCGCCCAGTCCCGCGCCGCCGCCCGAGAGCGCGGCCAGGATCGAGTTCTGCGACGCGTACTGCTTCGCCAGCCCATCCAAGTCCTCGAGGGGCTGGTCGCGCAGCGCGGCCACCGTCTCGACCTCGAGGCCAGCAGCCGCCGCTTTCGCAATCACGTCGTCCTCGTCGTAGGTCCACGCACTCGCGTCGTTCAGCGTCGAGAGCGCCTGTGTGAGCGCGTCCGTGAGCGCGTCGAGGACGGACTCCGGGACGAACTGGTCGAAGGCCCAGTCGACCGGCTTCATGGCGAAGCCGAGGGCCTGCTGGAACAGCGACTCGCCGCGTTCCCAGCGGTCGACTTCACGTTGGGCGGTGCGTTCGTACTCGGTCAGGCGCATGCGTGCGGGGTGCGTGTGTCGAGCCACGCGGTCCGCGTCACTCCGTGCTAATGTCGTACTTCTTGAGCAAGCGATACATGGTGGCTCGGCCAATGCCGAGCTCGCCAGCGGCGCGTTCGACGTTCCCTTCGCAGAGTTCGAAGGCGTGCGCGACGGCGCGGCGCTTGAGCTCGTCGAGGGGGACGACCTCGTCGGTGGGGACGAGAGGCGTGGTACTGGCTCCATCGCCGCCGAGTTGCGACACCTCCTGCGTGGCCGTCCTCGAGGACGGCGCCTCGGCCTCGAGGGCGGACGCTGGGCCACGGTCGACGGCCAACAACGGGAGGTCGTCCCAAGACGCCGGCCTCGAGGTCGAGACCCGCGGGATGGGCTTGCGGTCGACGGAGTCGCCGGACGACGGAGGGGCGGGAGCGCCGGTGCGCTCGGCCCACGGACGGATCGCGTGCGGGCCGTTGAGCAGCAAGTCCTCGAGGCCGATCTCGTCGCTGTCAGCGATCAGGACGGCGCGCTCGACGGTCGACTTGAGCTCGCGGACGTTGCCCGGCCACGGGTACTCGAGAATAGCGCGGACGGCGTCGGCACCGAGTCTCTTGCCCTTGAACTGTGGGTGGGACGTGAGGTAGTCCTCCAGGAACCCCTGCGCCAGGAGCAACACGTCGTTGCCGCGTGCACGGAGGGGCGGGAGAGCCACCGGAAATTGGAACAGGCGGTAGTAGAGGTCCTCCCGAAACGTGCCCGCGCGGACCATCTCGAGGACGCTCCGGTTGGTGGCGGAGATCACGCGGCACTCGAACGAAATCGTCTTGTCGCCGCCGACGCGCGTCACCTCTCGGGTCTGGAGCGCCCGGAGCAGCTTGGCCTGCAAGCCGAGATCGAGCTCGCCCACCTCATCGAGGAACAGCGTCCCGCCATCCGCCTGCTCAAACTTCCCGATGTGGCGGGCATGAGCGCCGGTGAACGAGCCTTTCTCGTGGCCGAAGAACTCGGACTCCATCAGCTCCTTGGGGATGGCCGCACAGTTGACCACCACGAACGGCCCTACCTCCGGCTCGCCGGGCGGCGGGTCCGAGTTGAAGTGAATGGCGCGAGCCACCAACTCCTTGCCCGTCCCCGACTCGCCCTCGATGGCGACCGTCAGGTTGCCCCGGAGCGTCTTCCGAACCAGCTGATAGACGCGCTCCATGGCGGGGCTGTCACCCACGATCTCGTCCATCCCGTACTTCTTCGCCACCTCAGCACGGAGGTGCGCCACCTCACGAGCGAGCCGCACCGACTCCTTGAGCCGGTTCACGACCACGTCGAGCTTGACGAGGTCGTCCTGCCCCTTCGTGATGTAGTCCGTCGCGCCGCCCTTCATGGCCTCGACGGCGACGTCGGCGGTGCCCTGCGCCGAGATCATCACGACGGGCAGATCAGGCGAGAAAAGCTGGAGCCGCCGCAACGTCTCCATTCCGCCGATGCCCGGCATCATGATGTCGAGGAACACGATGTCCGGCCTCGAGGCCTCGAGGGCGTCGAGGGCGTCCTCACCACAGTGGAAGACCTGTACCTCGTGGTCCTTCGGCTTGTCGAGCCGATAGGAGAGCAGGCGGGCGTAATGCTTGTCGTCGTCGACAACGAAGAGGCGGGTGGTCACAGGCGGGCAGGGAGGTGGGGCGCTCGGTATCGGCGCACATACCCAATCGTTCAGTCCCTTTCGTTTACGCGACGGCCACGACGCCGTGCGGCTCCCGTCAGCGCCTTTGTTTTCTCAGAGTGAGACGGAGCCTCATTTTTTTTGACCGCCCCTGCATCTCCACAAGGACGGAGGCGTACCATCAATTCAACATTTCTAAAAACGTCGAAACGATGTCTCTTTTCAAAGCCCTCGGTGACCCATCGCGCCGCGCCATCCTCGATCTCTTACGCGACGGTGACCGAACCGCGGGCGACATCGCAGAGGCGCTTGGCTTGCCTCCACCGACGGCCTCTCATCACTTGTCGCTGCTCCGCAACGCCGGGTTGGTGACGTCGGAGAAGGATGGCCGATTCGTCCGCTACACGCTTGCTACCACCGCGCTCGAAGAAGCTGCTGGCTGGATCGCTGGGCTCCTCGACCACGCGCCCGCGGCCGCTCCCTCCCCATCCTCATGACGTTCGTGTCGCATCTCCGTCGTGAGACCTCCGCTCTGATTGCTCTGGCTGTGCCGTTCGCCGCGAGCGCCGCCTGTGGCAGGGCGCTCCCTGATGCAACCTTCGGCGCAGCGCTCTCCGGCGTCGGCCTGTACGCTGGTCTCATCGTTCTCCCGCTGATCGACCCGATCCAGCGCATCCGATGGGACGCCAAGCCGCTCCCGATTCTCCGCCTGGCATCGGCGGTGGTCTCGACTGCAGCGGCGCTGTTTGTGGCACGTGCTCTTTTTGATGGAGACCCCGACGCGGCCCGCCGAATCAGCCTGCTCGCCATGGTAGCGCTGCTCACCCTGATCGGGAACGCGCTCCCAGCACTGCCACCGAACCTGTTTATCGGAATCCGTCTCCCGTGGACGCTGCGCGATCATCGCGTGTGGGCGCAGACCCATCGCATCGCGGGACACGGCCTCATTGCCATCTCGCTTGGGCTCGCCGCACTGTGGCCGCTCTTCGATACAAGTGCCTACCAGACGCTTACCGGTATCGCCTTCGGTACCGCTGCGGTCGCCATTCTCGTCTACTCCTGGCTTCTCTCCCGCCGCCCCGCCTGACCATGCGCCTTTTCTTTGCCATCGTTCTCCTCTGTGCCACCGCGAGCGCGCAAGACTGGACGGAATCTGCCGACACACTCGCCGGCCAGTCCGGTGCGCTCTACGGCACCCTCACACTGCCGGTCGCGGACGGCCCTGTCCCGGTTGCCCTCATCATTGCCGGGTCCGGCCCGACCGACCGCAACGGCAACCAAGGAGGAGCAGGCCCCGCCGCTCTTCAGAAGCTGGCCCACGCCCTCGCCGAGCGCGGCATCGCGACGTTACGAGCCGACAAGCGCGGCGTGGGCCAAAGCATGGGCGCCATCCGTTCCCTCGACGACATCACGGCCGTGGGCTTCGCGACCGACGCTGCCGACTGGACGGACCGCTTGCAAGCTGACGCCCGGTTCTCGACGGTCTCGATCATCGGCCACAGCGAGGGCGGGCTCCACGCGCTCCTCGCGGGTCGCTCGCGCGGCGCCGACGCCGTGGTCACCCTGGCAGGGATGGGCGAGACCATGGGAGCCACGTTGCGCCGCCAACTCTCCGATCCGGAACGCCTCCCTCAGGAGGAGCTTCGGGCCGAGGCCATGGCCATCATGGACTCCCTCGAGGCCGGCACGCTTGTCAGCAATGTGTCTCCTCCCCTCGCGTCGATCTTCTTCCCCACCGTCCAGCCGTTCCTGATCGACATCCTTCGCTTCGATCCCGCCCTCGAGGCCGCCGCCTACGGCGGTCCGCTGCTCATTGTCCAGGGCACGACAGACGTCCAGGTCGAGGTGTCCGACGCGGAGCGACTCGCGGCAGCTCAGCCCGCTGCTAGGCTTCTGCTCATCGAGGACATGAACCACGTGCTGGTGCAGGACGCGGGAACGCTCGCAGAGCAGATGGTCGGCTCATACATGGATCCCGACCGGGCCCTGGACGAGACTCTCGCCCAAGAGGTGGCCGATTTCCTGCTGTCGATCGAGCCTCGCGAGCTCATACCGGCACAGTAGAGTCTACGGCATCGTCCTCGAGGACGGAGCCTTGAGCGAGAGCATTGCCGTCGAGGGCGGGCGATGAGTGCGCTCCGTCCTCGAGGGTGGCTACTGACGCCGGAACACGAGCACAGCGCCTGAGGAGAGTGCTGGGAAGTCCAGATCCCCGCCGCTGGTTCGGTTGCGCGCCCTTGTCGACCGGACGCGCAGCGTGAGACGGTCGCCCTCAACGCTCGCCGACGTTTTGATGTTGGCCGTGATGAACACCTCCGTCTCCATCGTCGCCTGGAGCTCGAACCCGTCCGGGTCCTCGTCTTGCACAGCCTGGGTGAGGATGCTACCCAGGTAGGGACCTCTCAGGCTGGGAAACCGCTCGTGGCCGGTTGGCAGGTCGAGGTACCCGTCGCGCTCGAACTGGCCCGAACTGATCGTGAGCGCCCCCGTCGCCGCCTCGCCGTCGATGGAGACGAGCCGGTAGTCGCCGGGCAACTCGCAACCGACATCCGTGGTCAGGCACTTGCCCAACGGGTTGATGTAATCGCACCCGCCCACGAGCAGGGATAAGAAGAGGACGGCGGCTCGAGTCATGGCGCTAGCGAGTCAGGGTCCAGAGAATCCGTTGCGTGGCGCCGGAGGCGTCAGAGACGTAGAAGGCCCACGCTTGGCGGCCGGTCTCGTCGGCCTCGATGGTGCCTGCGACATCGGTCAGGTCTGAGTTGGCGCCTATGAAGATGATCCGCTCGGCGCGGTCGTCGGCACGCAGGAATCCGCGGGTCGTGGGCGGCCGAAAGCCACGGCTGATCCAGTCATTCCCAAGCGAGATCGCGAACGTCCGAAAGACGGTCCCCTCGTCGTTGATCCCCTCGACGATGTCGATGCGTCCGCCCGTGAGCGGGCCGCCGAGGAGCGGCGAGGTCTGCCCGTCGGTCGCGACGGCCATCGCCGTGATGCTCAGCGACCACACGCCTTCGATTCGGTCCGCGAAGTCGAGCGCCGCCGAGTCGTTGGGTAAGACGGCGTCGCACCCGGCCACGGCGAGTGCCAGCAGGAAGAGGGGCACACGCATGGTCAGAACAGGCGGAGCTCGACAGAGACCTGAATGCGACCGCCCAAAAACTCGTTGCCGCCGAGCGCGTTGCCAAAATCGAGGCCGCGCCGGTCGTCGAGGTAGCGGGAGAAGTCGCGCGGGAAGGCTGAGTTGAACTCGTAGAGATCATCATCGTCGAGCGGGTCGGAGAACGAGTCCTCGGCAGGCACGAACCGGGTGAGGTAGAGCCGGACCGGGATCACGATGCGGTTGCCCAGCGCGAGGCCTGCGACGACGCCGAATTCGTTCGCGGAGGTCGTGCCGTGGTAGACACCGTTCAAGAGGTACTCCGAGCCCAGGCTCTCCGAGCCGTCGGCGTAGATCGTCCGCGCGCGGAGACGCTCGCCGCGAACCAGCACATTCATCACGCCGCCGACGAAGATCGGCCCGGCGTTGACCGTGACTTCAAGCCACGTCGTGTGGTCCCACACTTCGAGCGAGAACCGCTGAGCGACGCCGTCGAGGTCGGCCGTCTCGTCGTACTCAGGGCGCCGGAGGTACGTATAGCCCACGCCGACCGCGACGCGACCGAGCCGAATGCGACCGAGCCCACCCGCTCCCAACGCCTGCGCCTCACCTGGAAACGGGGCCAAGGGCTTGGCGATGCGCCCGCTGTAGTACTCGCTGTACGTCTCGGCGAAGACACCGAGCCCGGCCTCATCGAACTGTGCCCGGTCGGCGACGCCGACGAGGTAGACGCCGCCCGGCTGCGCGTGCACCGTCGCGGCGGACGCGAGGGCCACCGAGAGAGCAATGCGAAGGAGACACGGAAGACGCATCTCTCATGCTAGACCCCAGGCCCTGTCAGCACCTCCCCTCTAGAGGGGAGACCTTGAACGACATGCCTCGGCCTCGAGGACGGGCTCGCGCACTCAGTCTCGAGATCGAAGACCGAGACAGTACGCCTTGGCCTCGAGGACGAACCGGATCCATCCATCCGCTAGCGGATCGACCTCGAGGGTGGCTAGATCAGGAGGAGACCGAGCGTGCCAGCGATGAAGCAGTAGCCGGCGAACCACGCCAGGCTGCCCCGCTGCACGAACGCGATCACGACCTTGATGGCCCAGATTCCACTCGCGAACGCGACCACGGTGCCGACCAAAAGCGGAACCGCGCCGACCGTGATTCCAGTGTCGAGCAGGTCGAGCGTCTTGAGTGCCGTCGCGCCCACGATGACCGGGAGCGACATCAGGAACGAGAAGTCGGCAGCCTCTTTCCGATCCACGTTTTGGTAGATGGCCGTGCAGATCGTAGAGCCAGAGCGCGAGATGCCGGGGATCAGCGCCAGTGACTGCGCGAACCCGATCAGGACGGTCTTCAGCGGCGTGAGGTGTCCGTCGGGGTTCGGGCGAAGCCGGGCGAGCATGAGCACGGTGCCGGTCACCAAGAGCATCCCGCACACCAGCTTGGGGTTCGAGAAGGCCTCCTCGAAGTAATCCTTGAACAGAACGTAGACGATCCCGGTCGGGATCATTGAGAGCAGGATGTAGAGCGAGAGACGCGTGCTCGGGACGATGCCCTTCGCGCCTCCTGTTTCGTCGCCGAACTCCTCGGAGAAGGGCTCTTCTGGCGCCCGCTCGATGGGCCCGCCACCCCACGCCTGACGGATCAAGGCCGGCTGTCGGACGGCGCTCGCGAGGTCCTTCAGGATGGTCCAGATGCGCTTGCGGTAGACCACCACGATGGACAAAACGGTCCCGAAGTGGACGAACACCTCGAACGAGATATCGGGCTCCCCATTGGGCATCCGGGGCACGTCGATCCCCAGGACGTGCTGCCCCAGGACGAGGTGTCCCGAGGACGAGATGGGGAGGAACTCAGCGATTCCTTGGAGCAGGCCGAGAATGGCCGCTTGCCACCAGGTCATAGAGAAGGGAGTCGATAGAAGGGGCACGGCACTCTGGAGCCGGCGGCTCCAACCTACGCCGCCTCGCACCGCACGATCCCGCCACCTCGAGGACGAGCCGGGACCTCATGGACGAGCCGGGACAGGTGAACCCCTCACCCTGTCCCTCTCCCGCGGGGAGAGGGGACCCCGTAGGTGGGATCGAGGCTTTGAAACCATTCCGCGACCTCGAGGCCGCGCCCGACCATTCCCCATTCTATGGCGCCGACGGCACCACATCGAGGACGTCCTCGCGGTCGACGCGCACGAGGCCTGGTGGGCCGCCCTTGATGGGGCGGACATACTTCCGCTCCGTCACCGTAACCGGCACGATGGACTGCGTCTTGGCCGTCGAGAACCACGCCGCCAGGCGGGCCGCGGCCTCGAGGGCGGCGCGGGGCACCTCGGTCGTGCGGCCGGCGCGCTTGACGACGACGTGAGAGCCCGGCACGCCGCGCGCGTGGAGCCACAGGTCATGTGGACTCGCGACACGCGTGGTGAGGTAGGCGTTACCCCGAGAGTGCTTGCCGACCAACGCCTCGAAGCCGCCCGGCAGCGCGATCCGGCGGAACGGCTCGACAGGTCCGCTGCTCCCCTTCTGTCCGATGACCGCCGCGATGGCGTCGCCGGCCTCGTCCTCGAGGGCGCGTAACTCCGGGAGCGATGTCGTCGCGCGGACACGGGCCAAGAGATCGTTGGCAGCCTCCGCCTGCTCGCTGACCTCCGCCCATCGCGTCTCGGCGGCGGTACGAGCGCCCCTCGTGCGACGCGCCTTGTCGTAGAGTCGCTCGGCGTTCTCGACGGCGGAGAGTGCTGGATCCAGCGGGATCTCTACGGGACCGCCTTCTCCCATGATGTCCTCGAGGACGACCGACTCGCGTCCCGGCCCGGCGCCGGCCTCGAGAGCCATGAGCAAGTGAGCGTTCGTTTCGTAGCCGTCCGCCCTCGAGGGCTGCGACAGCTCCTCGAGCATGGCCTCCGCCGACCGCTCCCGACGGCCCGCCGACGACGCCAATGCCTTCTCGAGCGGACCATACGCCGACGTGTATGCGCGCTGCGCGAGGGATCGCTTCGACCACACCGACAACGCGGCGTCGGTGGTGTCGAACGCTTCCGCGCGCCACTCGCCAGAGTCCGCCAGCGGGACGAGGGAGAACGCCTGGGCCACGGGCCCGCGCCAGTAGACGTGCGGCTCTGGTGACAGCAACGCGTCCTCAAAGGCCTCAACGGCAGCGTACACGTCCTCGAGGTCGTCGCCCGGAGGCGTGTCGGGGTCCAGGCCAGCGTGGCGGAGCGCCTGGTCCGCGAGAGTTCGAGTCAGCAGCGGCGCGGCTCCGGCGGCGGCCTGTCCCTTCGTCTTTCGGGTGGCTTTCCACCGAGCCCTGAAGGCCTCGAGGTCGGACACGACAGGCGCGGGACGCGGCGCGGGGGCGGGCTCCCCTCGCCACTCATCGTGATCCAAGAACGCGCCACGGATCACTCCGCCCTGCGTCCAGAACACGTTTGGACGAGGCCCGAACAGCACGATCTGGAGGCGGCTCCCGCCCTCGAGGACGATGAATACGTGCCGGTCCCGCTCCGCCACACGGACGCCCACGATGGCACGCCCGATCACGCCCTCGAGGACATCGGCGGTGTTGCGGCGCTGGCGGCCGGTGCCCTTCGACCGGAAGAGGAGCGGCAAGCTCGGGTCACACATGACCCGGATCGTGTGTCGGGTGCCTGCGGCATCCTCGAGCGCGAGGCTCATCTCACGCGGGCTCTGCGTCCACACGTCCTCGAGGACGGCGCCGGCGAGCAGGTCGTCCCACTCGAGGGCGAGGGCGCGGAGGGTGTAGTAGTCCACGCGGGGAGGCGGGATAGGAGGAGCCGAGAAGTGAGCAGCGCGGAGGAAGCGCGTCCCTCTCTCCCACGTCTCTAAGGAGCGTTATCCGTTCGAGGTCGGCTCCATGTGGCTGCCGTCATCGCCGTGCTCGTGGACGACGGCGCAGCCGACGCCCGCGCCCGGCTCCAGCGTCAGGGCCAGCGGCGTCTCAGCGTCGACCTCGAGGTCGACCGTCACCATGTGGTAGCGGAACGCGCCGATGCGGACCGCGTGCGTGCCCGGCGCGACGCCCTCGATAACAAAGCTCCCGTCGCGCTGCGAGACGGTGCCCTTCTCCAGTCCCGTCAGCATCACGCCGGCGCCGACGACGGGCGCGCCGGTATCGGCATCGAGGACGCGGCCGGTGACCGTCACGAGCGAGTCGGGCGGGGGCGTGCTCTGGGCGAAGGCCGGGACGGCGGCAAGAACAAACAGGGCGGTGAGAATGCGCATCGAGATTGGGGAGGCTCTGGCTCTGGCGCCAACGTACGGCCGCGCACAATCGCGTCGAGGGCAAGAAGCGTGGCGAGTCCCTATGTGACCCAAACCCTTGCGCGCGGAATCGAGGTCGGTTTGCTCTTCCGACCTCGAGGGCGAACTAGACGGTACTCGCCGACCTCGAGGTCGAATGAACGCGCGACCTCGGAGACGATCACCTCTCCCCTTCTGCACCTCCGCACACATTCAGGGAGCGCCGCTGGGGGGAGCGCCCGTCTCGCGGGTATCTCTGTCACATGGCCGAGCCCACCGACCCGATATCCGCCCTCGCCGCCCGCGTCCGACAGGGCGACCGGGCCGCCTTCGAGGCTCTGTTCCGGTCGCTCCATCCTGACCTCGCCCGCTACGCCCACTCCCTCTCCGCCCTCGAGGCCGACGACGCGGTCCAGGACGCCTTCCTGACGCTATGGCGCCGCCGCGCCGACCTCGACCCCGACCGCTCGGCCCGTGCCCTCCTCTACACCGCCGTGCGGAACCGCCTGTTCAACCGTCAGCGCGACGACGCCCGGCGCCGCGACCTCCTCGAGACCATGGACGCTCCCGACTCCCCACCCCAGCCCGACGATCACATGGACGCCTCCCTGCTCGGCGCCCTCGTTCGGGACCGGCTGGCGACTCTCCCGAACCGGCAGCGGGAGGCGTTTGGCCTGAGCCGCTTCGACGGATTGAGTCACGCCGAGATCGCCGATGTGATGGGGTGCTCCACCAAGACCGTCGAGAACCACGTCGGCCGCGCCCTTTCTGCCCTCCGCGATCACCTTCGCCTCCACGCGCCCGACGCGCTCGCCCTGTAGCCATGCCTGTTGCTTCTCCCGACGTTCGCGACTGGATCGAGCGCCAGCCCGAGCCCGACCGCAAAGCGCTCGCGCGTACCTGGGACGCCGCCGCCCTTGCCCGCGACTTCGAGGACGCGCCGGACCTGGAGACCGCATGGTCTCGCCTCGAGAGCGCCCTCGAGGACGCGCCGACGCCCCCTGTTTCTCTAGAAGAGGGACAGAATGAGGCCCTTCCGTTCCCGAGGTCGAAGCCGTTCCCGAGGCCACAACCGCGCGCAGCCAACCGACCGGCCTCGAAGACGCGCCGACGCTGGCTCACAGGCGCGCTCATCGCCGCCACGGCACTCATCGCTCTCGTCGCAACTCGGCCCGTCGCAATCCGCGCCGACGGCTCCGTCCTCGAGGTCGCGCTTCCCGACGGAAGTACGGCCACGCTGGCGCCCGGCTCTGAGATTCAGCACCGGCGTGGGATGTGGGGCGACACACGCCGCGTCGAGGTCGAGGGCCACGTCGCCCTCGAGGTCGCGACCGATGGGCGGCCGTTCGTGGCCGAGACGTTCAACGCCGAGGTCGAGGTGCTGGGGACCGTGTTCGACGTGCTCGCGTGGCCGGGCACAGAAACGGCCGTAGCTCTCGTTGAGGGCT
The DNA here is from genome assembly GCA_963832985.1 of Rubricoccaceae bacterium. Lineage (GTDB taxonomy): Bacteria > Bacteroidota > Rhodothermia > Rhodothermales > Rubricoccaceae > Rubrivirga. The sequence goes on along the minus strand of CAWHWG010000005.1, from coordinate 279,884 downwards.
CCGTACGGCTGCGCTCCGACGGCGGCGAGGTCACTCTCAAGCCGGGAGACGTCAGCCGCGTCGCAGGGCGCGGCGCCCCCACACCACCAGTGGCGGTCGACCTCGAGGCCGTGACCGCATGGCAGCGCGGCGGATTCTCCGTCGTGGACGCTCCGCTCGAAGTGGTGGCAGCCGCCGTCGAAGCCCGTTTTGACTTCGAGGTCGGACTGGGCGAGGGCGTCAATCCTACGCAGCGCCTCACCCTCTTTCTTCCCGCCGCAGAGACCGCCGACGCGGTGCTCGGCGATGTCGCCGCCTACCTCGGCCTTCGCCTCCAGGCGGGCCCCGACCGCTACGACTTGCTCGCCCGATGATCCGATTTCTCTTCCTGCTTCTGGCCGTACCACTGGCCGCCCAGACCGGCGCCGACCTCGAGGACGCCCTCCGCGACGTAGCTGAGCGCCGTGGACTGCAACTGGTCTATTCCGGCGACTTGGTCGCGGGCCGGCGCACCACCTGCCGGGCCTCGACACGCACGTCCGGTCAGCCCGCCGCCGCCGTCCTCGAGTGCATCCTCCGAGGCACGGGCCTCGAGGCTCGGCGCCTGCCGAGCGGCACCTACGCGCTGTACCGAGCCGAGACGACCTCGAGGCCGACGCCGCCATTGAGACCAGCACGCGACGCCGCGACGCCCGCGACCTCGAGGCCGGACCCGACGCATACGCTAAGTGGGTTTGTCCGTGACGCTGCGACGGGCGAGGTGCTGGCCGGCGCTGCGGTCTATGTGCCCGCGCTTAGCCGGGGTGCCTCGACCAACGCGTACGGCTTCTACAGCCTGCCGCTGCCCGAGGGCGAGACCCGCGTCGTCGCGAGCTCCGTCGGCTTCCAGGCCATCTCGCAGACCGTCGTCCTCGAGGCCGATCTTCGCCTCGACCTCGACCTTGAGGCCGCCGGGCTGGGCGAGGTTGTCGTCGAGGCCGAGGAAGACGTAGGGATGCGTCCCGAGACGGAATTGCAGATGGGGCGCGTAGCGCTCACCGGCGCCGACGTGCATGGCTTGCCGGCGCTCCTGGGCGAAGCCGACGTCTTGAAGGCCGTCCAGCTTCTTCCAGGCGTCCGAGGCGGCCAGGAGGGCACAGCCGGACTCTACGTTCGGGGCGGCTCACCGGACCAGACGTTGATCCTGCTCGACGGCGTCCCGGTATACAACTCGAACCACCTCTTCGGCTTCCTGTCGACGTTCAACGGCGACGCCGTCCAGCGCGCGGAGTTGACGAAGGGCGCCTACCCCGCTCGGTTCGGAGGTCGCCTTGGCTCGGTCTTGGACGTCCGCCTGCGCGACGGCGACGATGAGCAGCACCGGGTCCAGGGCCAGATCGGGCTTCTGTCCTCGAGGCTACTCGCCGAAGGGCCGCTCTCGGACGACGCCTCGTTCCTGATCAGCGGCCGGCGCACCTACGCGGACATCATTGCGGCCCCGTTCATCTCTGCCGCCAATCGCAGTTCGGCCGAGCGAAACGGCCAACAGGTCGATCCGACGGCTTATTTCTACGACCTCAACGCCAAGCTCAACTGGCGCCCGAACGAGCGCGACCGCGTCTATCTCAGCCTCTACCGCGGGACTGATGCGTTCGGCGCCGACATCGTCGAGCCGAGACCCGGCGACTCCGAGGACCTTGCATCGGTCGGCTTGGACTGGGGCAACATCACAGGCTCGCTCCGCGGCACACGCGTGCTCTCGCCTCGCCTGTTTGGTGCCGTCACGCTTGCTGCGACGGACTACTCGTTCGACGTTGGGATCGACATCGAGGACGGCGTCGGTACGGACAATGCCTCGTTCGCTCAGGCCGATTACAACTCGGGCATCCGCGACGCAACCGCACGTGTCGACCTCGACTGGGCCGCCGGACGCGGGCACACGGTCCGGATTGGCGGCGGTGGTGGCATCCACCGGTTCACGCCCGGCGCGCTTTCGCTCGTCGGATCGGGCGCACCGGGAACGGCGCCCGTCGACTCGACGCTGGGCTCCAATCCGACCAACGGGTTCGATGTCGTTGGCTACCTCGAGGACGAGTGGCGCGTCTCGGACCGGCTCACGCTGGGCCTAGGCCTCCACGGCGCCGTCTACGCGACCGGCGACGCGGTCTACCCGACGCTCGAACCTCGCCTCGCGGCGTCCTACCGCGCCACAGACCGATTCGCGCTCAAGGCGTCGTTCGCGACCACCCAGCAGCCAATCCATCTGCTCACGACCGGCGCCGGCATCGGCCTTCCCGCTGACCTGTGGGTCCCAGCCACCGATCAAATTGGACCGGAGCGTGGGTGGCAAGCAGCGCTCGGCGCGGCCGGGTCGCTGCCGTCGGGCCGGACATCGTGGACGCTCGAGAGCTACTGGCGCGAGATGCGCAGCCTGGTCGCCTACCGCGAGGGCGCCGCGTTCACGTCGCCGTTCGACGACTGGCAGGATCTCGTCGAGGTCGGCCAAGGGCGCTCGTTCGGCCTCGAAGCCTTCGTCCAGCACAGAACGGACCGACTGACGGCGTGGCTCGGGTACACCTGGGCCAAGACCGATCGCCAGTTCGACGCGATCGACGGCGGCGCTCGGTTCCCCTTCCGCTACGACCGCCGCCACGACCTGTCGGTAGCCACGATCTATCAGCTGTCCAACAAGTTTGACGTGTCGGCCGCCTTTGTCTACGGCACTGGCGACGCCGTAACCCTGCCGGTGGCGGCCTACGCTGACCCGCTTCGAGAGTCGCTTTTCAGTGCCGGACTGGGCGGTGTCCAGCAAGCCTATGGTCCGCGCAATGGATTCCGTTTGCCAGCCTATGCCCGGCTCGACTTAAGCGCGACGTGGTACTTCCGGCGCGGTCCCCGTCCGCACTCGCTCTCGCTCAACATCTACAACGCGACGAACCGAAAGAACCCGTTCCTCACCACACTCGACCGCGACGTCAGCGCTGAGGGACGACGCCAGCTCACCGGCGTCGCGCTCTTCCCCCTCCTGCCGACTCTGTCGTACCAGTTCTCGTTCTGATGCGCCTTTTCATCGCTCTCATCCTCGCGCTCCTGGCCAGTGCCCTCAGCGCCTGCGACTTCACGCCTACGCTCGACATCCCGCTCCCTGAGTTCGAGCCAGGCCTAGCCCTCAACGGCGTCCTTGAGGCCGACTCGACCATCGAGGTGCGCATCACAGCGGCGACGGACCCGTTCGCCGCCGAGCCAGACGGGGACACCTTCCGCGTGCCCGACGGCCTCGAGGTCGTCCTCGAGAGCGACGGGGTGTCCCAGGGGCCGCTCCGCCTCGAGTCTGTGCTGTGCGAGGACTACTCATCGGGGTGGTTTCGTCCCGATGAAGAGGTCCCGACGTTCGAGTGCGGCGCATTCGTCTCCGATGTCGTCGTCGAGGCCGGACGGACGTACACCGTCCGCGCGGAGGCGCCGGGCTTCCCAGATGCCTCGGCAACGGTCACGGTCCCGCGACGTGTGACGGCCTCCGTTTCCGGTGGTCCGACGACCGAAGGCCGCTACGCGGCGGACGGAAAGCAGTTCGATACTGACCTCGTTGTTTCCATCGAGGACCCACCGGGCCGGGGCCAGCGCTACGCGCTTCAGGTGCTCGGCCGGCCGTATTACTACCCGCACGGGGGCACACTGTGCAGCAACGGAGACTGCACGTTTGTCCCCGACGATCCGCCAGACTCGACCTACGTCGCAAGCCCTGGCGTCGGGTACACAACGACGGACCCGGTCTTGCTCGCAGGTGCCAGAGCCGTCCCGTCGACTGGGATCAGCTTCATCTCATTCACCGACGACGAGTTCGACGGCCGGCGTCGGTCGTTCTTGGTCCGTGCCCAGCAGATCTGGTTCCCTTCGTACAGACGTCCGGAGCCGGAGCCACCCATCGGCGCCCGCATCATCTCCGCAGACGAGGCGACGTTCCAGGCCTATCAGATCGCGTGGTTCGGCGGCGGCGAGGACAACCCGTTCGCCGAGCCTGTGAACCTGCCCTCGAACGTGAGCGGCGGCTACGGCCTGCTCGGAGCTGCGACCATCACCGAAGCCCTCCTCAACGACTGATGCCGTTCCGCACACTCCCCTTTCTGGCTCTCGCCCTGCTCGCCACCTCGACGAGCGCCCAAACCAAATCGAACGCCCTCGGCCTCGAGATCGGCGGCGCAGGCGGGGTGTACTCCCTGACCTACGAGCGGTCGGTCGCGAGCGACGTCCACATTCGGGCCGGAGTGACGTACCTCGTCATCTTGGGGGCGGCACCGGTGTCCGCACTTTGGACACCTCAAGTCAGCCTTGGGGTGGTCCGGCCGGAGTTCGGGGCTGGCGTCGTCGTCGGGGCCTCTGACAGCCCAGCGCTGTATTCCGGCGGCAGCGCCGTCGAGGACGGAGAGTGGGACGTTCACGTGTTACCCACGGCGTCGCTCGGTATTCGGCTGTCGATCGGCAGTCTAGACTTGCGAGCCGGTGGAACAGCCCTATACGGCGTCCGCGCGGCCAGCTCCCAGGTCAGCGGAACGCGCGAGGTGTTTGTCCAGCCGCACGTCGGCGTGGCCGTCCGGTTCTGAGCCGCCCTCGAGGCCGCTACCCGTCCTGCCGTCCGCCCTCGATGAGCTCCCGCGCAGACTGCAACGCCGCCTCCGACACCGCATCGCCCGACAGCAGCGACGCGACGGCCGCCGCGCGCTCTGTCTCGTCCAAGCGCCGGATACGCGTTCGCGTCCGCCCGTCCTCGACGATCTTCTCGACCTCGAAGTGGACGTCGCCCAACGACGCGATCTGAGGCAGGTGCGTGATGGCGATGATCTGGTGGAACTGCGCCAGCCGGTGCATGGACTCGCCCGCGCGGCGCGCGATGGGACCCGAAATCCCCGTATCGATCTCGTCGAACACCAAGATGGGCAGCCGCTCGGACTTGGCCAGGATGGCTTTCAGCGCCAGCATGATGCGCGACACCTCGCCGCCGGACGCCACCTTGACGAGAGGTTTCGGGTCCTCGCCCAAGTTCGCCGACAGGTGGAACTCGACCAGATCCGCGCCTGCCGGAAAAGCCGTGACCCGGCGCCCGATTGCGTCCCCTAGAGTCACCCAGCCAGCAGGGTCGTCCTGGTAGTTGAACTGAACCACGAAGCGAGCGTGGGGCATGCCCAGCGTCGCCAGTTCAACCATGACGGCGGCCTCGATGCGCTCCGCCACCTCGTGACGCTTCTGGCTCAGCCGGTAGGCTGCCTGGCTGAGCGTCTCCTGCGCCGCCTCGATTCGAGTATCGAGGCGGGCGATCGCGCCCTCGAAGTCCTTCGCCAAGTCGTACGTCTTGCCGATGTCCTCGCGGTAGGCCAGCACCGCCTCCGAGGTGCCGCCGTACTTGCGCTCGAGGTAGTCGATCTCGCCCATCCGCTCCCGGATTTCGTCCAGGCGCTCCGGGTTGAACTCGATCTCGGCGTTGTAGCCCTGGAGAAACTGCGTCGCCTCCTTGAGCGCGATCTCGGCCGAGCGGATCTCGGACAGCGTGTCGTCAAATGCCGAGTCGATCCTCGCCAGGTCCTGAAGCTGGTTTCGCACCAGCACGAGCCGGTCGTAGAGCGCGTCGTCGGACTCTGAGATCTGAGCGTAGAGTTCGGCTGTCGCCTCGTACAGGTGCTCGGCATTTTCCAGGACGCGACGCTCGGCCTCGAGGGCGTCGGCCTCGCCAGGCTGGAGGTCGGCCGCGTCGATCTCTTCGATCTGAAAGCCGTAGAGCTCTTTCTGCTTCTGGAGCTCCTTCTCGCGCCGAACGAGATCCGCCCGTTCGTTTTGCAGCACCGCGACGGCTTGGTACGCCGTCCGGTACGTACCGACCAGACCGCCTAACCCGCCGAAGTTGTCTAGCAACTCGACGTGCGTCTCGGTCCGCAGCAGCGACTGGTGCTCGTGCTGGCCGTGCAGGTCGATGGTGTTCGAGGCCACCTCGCGCAGCACGTCCAACGTCGCCGGCGTGTCGTTGACGAACGCCCTCGAGCCACGCGCCGAGATCTCTCGCCGGATGACCAGGTTGCCGTTCTCCGACGGGTCGATCTCGTGCTCCTCGAGGAGCCTGGGCAGCCGCCCTTCATTGGCGTTGTCGAACACGCCCTCGACGTACGCCTTCTTGGCGCCGGTGCGGAGCGCCTCCGTGCTGGCCCGCTCGCCCAGCAGCAGCTTGAGCGCGCCGAGCAGGATGGACTTGCCCGCGCCGGTCTCGCCCGTGATGATGTTGAGCCCGCTGTCGAACTCGACCTCGAGGCGCTCGATGAGCGCGTAGTCGCGGATGGTGAGGCTACGCAGCATGGCGGCCTCGAGGACGGGAGAGCGTGCGGGACATACAGAAGGCTACGGCCTCGAGGGCGTTGTGTCACCCTGCTCGCGGTGAAGGATCTCTGCGACTCTGTTGCAGAGGCGATGGGCGCGTCCTCGAGGTGAAATCGCTGGGACGGACGTGGTCACCTTCAAGGGCAGTGCCGGGTCTACTGGCGACCTCGAGGACACGGGCTTAGTCCCGAGCTTTTTTTTGGGGGCGGTCCGCCCTCGAGGACGAACGAACGGCGGGCGCGGTGAGCCGCGGTTCGACTGGTTCTCGGTAGATATAGATATAGGTCCCCCCTCATTGTATGCGCTGCGTCCTCGCTCTCATTCTTCTGGCCTTCGCCGCTGGCACTACTGCCGCCCAAGACTGCCCGCCGGGCGCTACGCTCGATGCGCAGCAGACATGCACAATGGAGCGAGACGGGGTGCTGATCGTCTCGCCGGCAGAGATGCCGATGGGTAGACCCATAGGAGGAGACAGCGTCCAGGTCCCGATTCGCCTCTTCCTCGAAGAGGTTATCTACGTTCAAAACGGCGAGGAGCGTCACGCCGCTGGCTATTTCTATGAGTGGGAGCACGCCGCAGGTGCCGCGTTCTACCACGTCAGCGGCTACTACTCGAACGGACCACAGGTCATGGATGACAGCCGCGCCAATGCGCAGACGTTCGAGGCGACGGCCTCCTTCCCCAAGACGATCCAGGCAGCACCTGGCCACCTGATCGGGCGCGCGACCTCCCTCTCGTCTCCGCTTCCAGCCAGTGAACCGGAGCGCTCCCGCACGATGCAGACAAACCGCGACCTCGCCCGCGAGTTCACCCGGCCCGAGACGCACCCGTGGGTGATGTACGCCTCCGGGTTCGACGCCTTCGACGCCGAGGTCGTGTTCAGCCGTGACACCGTCACTGTCGGCGACACGTTCGAGGCATATGTCATCACGAGGCACCGACGCCGTGGCACTATCGATGATGTCCGCCCCTCGGTTCCGCTGGCGCTCTCCGGCGACGGGGAACTGAAGATCGACGCCGGTCCTGTTCCTGACGTGCTCGCCTCTGTTGCCCAGGCCATTCCCGACACACTCGTTTATACGCTCGTTGCGGAGAAGGAGGGCATTGTCACGGCTTCGTCGTCACTGCTTGGGATGTACAGCCGGTACTACCCCGATGAGCTCACCTCGAGGTCGAGATGTGGGGAGCCCGGCCGCAGCGCGTGCCGCGTGGTCGTGAAGCCCGGCGGGCTGGCGTTCACGACCGAGAGTGCGTTCATGGATGCGGACTCCCTGTTCTGGCCGGATACTACGTACACGCTCCGCTGGACAAACGACGGCGCGACGACCGTCGAGATCCATGCCTCACTACTCCGGGACCCCGACCCTGAGAATGACACCCATTGGCCGATCGTTGTCGGAACAGGCCTTGATGCCGATGCAGGCATGTTCGCGTGGAAGGTGCCTCAGATGGCTGTCTCGCCAAGCGTCAGGCTACGACTTCGCAACGAAGACGATGCCACGGTCTACCATGTCTCCGAGCGGTCCCGCGTCCGCTATGGCTGGGCTCTCTACCGGACGGCACAGCACTCTGAGCGTGATGTCTACGAATCGTTTGTGCCCAACCTCCACGGGTGGAGCTACGCCAACTCACCCGACGTGTGGTTTCCCGAGGCGTGGTACGCGAACCCTGCGTTCGACTACCCCGACGGCGGCCGTGACCCACGCACACAGGCACCCTATCCTGACCTATTCCGAGCACCATCCATTGCAGCACAATCCCAGTATTACCCCGATTGGCCATCCTGGGGGAACGCCTTCACCAGCACCTACACCTCCGATGGGGCAGGGATGTCCGTACAGACTCCCTTCCATGTCGAGTTGTGGGCATCGAAGGTGAGTGCTTACTACAAGGGCAATTTCGAGGGCGCTTGTTTTGGGATGGCCACAGCGGCGCTCCTGACCTTCGCCGATCCTGGATGGGCAGCAACACTGGAGCCAGGATTTGAAGCCACTCGCCAGCTTTTCACGGTGACCACGCCGCCAACGCCGGGTGATGCGTTCGCTCCGTACCGCAGAGTGGTCAACGCCCTGTACGCGAGGCAGTACTCCACACTCCGCGAGGACGGTCGATCGAAAGCCTCATCCAGCGGAGCCGCAGAGCTTGCCACCATCCAGGCGGCCCTCCTAACAGACGACCCGGCCGATGACGTGGTGCTCTCTTTTTGTCAAACCAAACCTTCCTTGTTTAGGCGCACCGTGACAGCGTGCCACGCCGTCGCTCCGTACAGAGTCGTCAAACCTTTGTTCGGGGATGGCCTCGCGATCAACGTCTCAGACCCCAACCTTCCTGGGGGAAGCAACTCGCTCATCGTTGCATCTGACGGGAAATGGTCGTTCCCCGCGTACGGATGGAACGGGTTTCAGTATGCCAACTTCATCTCAACCCAGCAAGCTCAGCAGTTCAGGAACGCCGTCGCGTTTAGCGAATCTTCTCCTCGACGACGTAGTGACTCAGGAGATAACCGCCTCTTCGTCACAGCTAGTTCTGATGTCCTCATCACCGATGCGGAGGGTCGGTCGGTTGGGTCGGTCGATGGCGAGGGGTTCAGCGACTTCGACCCGTCAGAAGGAATACCGATCCTGATCCCTACCGGAGGCCCATCGTCGCCTGTCGGGTACAGCATTCCATCAGGGGCGTATCGGGTCGAAGCCGAGGTGGAATCTGGTGGAGCCCATCTCACCGTAGAGCGCCCTGATGGGCAGACGCTCTTCTACTCGCGGCTGTCGGCCGTATCTGGAGAACAAGACGTGCTAGCCTATGACACGGAGGCTGGTTTAACCGCGACCAACCCATCGAGTCTCTCGCGAGTCGTCGGGCTCGGACTACTGAACCCAACCGGGCAGCGGGTGGCATTGATCGAGCGAATGGCACTTGGCGCATCCAATTCTGTGACGGTGGCCTCGACTAATGACAGCGTCCGCCTCACCAACCATGGCGGCGGCACGCGCTACGATCTCCGCGTGTACGACACGGTAGGCGACAAGACGGGCGCGTTCATCGGGGCTGGGGTCGAGTTGGCTGCTGGTTCCATCCACACGCTCCACCCGCAGTGGGGCGACCTCGAGGACGGCCCCCTCTCCGTCGACGTTGATAACAACGGAGACGGCACCCCCGACAGGACCATCACGGTCCGCAACGACCGCCCAACGGCAGGCGCCGAAGGATCACAGGGGGCTCGCCAGACAGCGCTGGCATTCCCATACCCTAACCCGGCGACCTCGAGGACGACAATCCCGTTCTCGATCCCTGAGGCGGGCCCCGTCCGCCTGTCCGTCCTCGACGCGCTGGGCCGCGAGGTCCTCATCCTCGAGGACGGCGTTCGCTCCGCCGGTGACCTCGAGGTCGCGTTCGACACAGGGCGCCTGTCGCCCGGCGTCTACGTGGTCCGCCTCGAGGCCGGGGGCGAGGTCGCGTCGAGGACGCTGACGGTAGTGCGGTGAGGGCATGCGCGACCTCGAGGAGGAACCGCGACCTGAGTGTGAATGAAAGGCAGGCATGGTGAGCCGTTGTCCAGCTAGATCTCGGTGGATTGGATACTCGCCCCGCCTCTTGCATGCGCTACGTCTTTCCCCTCTTCCTCTTCACCCTCTTGGCCGGCTCTGCCAGTGCTCAAGACTGCCTATCAGGTGCCACGCCCACCGCTGGACAAACCTGCACGATCGAGAGCGATGGTATGACCATCATCACTCCCGCTCGACCGATGGCGCAGACTCAACGCGCGGGAAATGACAGCGTCCAGGTTCCGATTCGCCTCTTTCCCGAAGAGGTCCTCTACGTCCAGAACGGTCAGGAGTACCACGCCGCTGGCTACTTCTACGAGTGGGAGCACGCCGCGGGTGCTGCGTTCTACCACGTCGACGGCCACTACCCGGATGGACCACATGTCTACGACATCAGCCTTGCCAACGCCCAGTCGTTCGGGCCGAGAAGCACGTTCCCTCGCGAAATCCAGGCCACGCCGGGCCATCTCGTCTACTTCTCGGTCATCGTCTCCACCCCGCTCCCTACCAGCGAACCGGCGCGATCCGACGCAATACGGGCCAATCGGGAGTTCGTCCGAGAGTCCACGCGCCCCGACATGCACCCGTGGACCATGTACGCCTCCGGATTCGACGCCTTCGAGGCCGAGGTCGCCTTCAGCCGTGACACGGTCGCCGTCGGCGACACCTTTGAGGCATACGTCATCACTCGGCACCGTCGCAAAGGCACCATCGACGATGTCCGCCCGACGGCCCCCCCAACGTTTACCGGCGGCGGGACAGTGACGATCGACGCCGGACCGGTTCCGGCGATGCTCGCCTCGGTCCCCCAGGCCGAAGCAGATACACTCGTCTACACGCTCACCGCGGAGACAGAAGGCCCCGTCACGGGTCAGGCGGTGCTCCGAGGGATGTACAGCCGGTACTACCCGGACGAGATCATGTCTCGGTCGACGTGCGGGGAGCCGGGCCGCAGCGCGTGTCGCGTCCTCGAAATCTCAGGAACGGGCATCATCGTCACCGTCGACGGCGACAAAGCGGACTCCGACTTGACGGACGGGGTGTGCGACACCGACCCCGATGAGCCCGGCCTGCAATGCACTCTCCGGGCAGCCCTAGAAGCCGTCGAGGCGGAGGGGAGCGGGACGATCCGATTTGACATTCCCGGCGAGGGCACGCCGCGGATCGTTCTCGATTACCCGCTCGAGTCTTCGGTCCCTGTCGTCATCGACGGGACCTCGCAACCGGGCAACATCGAGATCGACGGGGGAGTGCACATCGTCGAACTTGGACTGACGCTCGGGGGAGACGGGAGCGCCGTTCGAGGACTCTCTTTTCTGAGAACGGCACTGGTCGTCGAGGGGCGACGCGTCACGGTCACAGGAAACCGCTTCGGTGCGACGTGGGCAGGCGACGGAATACCGGAAGCGGCGCTCATTTCAGGTCCAGCCATTGACGTCAGAGGCGCGCTCGCGCAAATCGGCACAGCCGCCAGTTCCAACGATTTCGTTTGGGTTGAGATCGGCATCGATATCAAGGGTGACAGCGCACAGGTCGTTCGCAATCAGATTTATGGGAATGCGCGCCCAATCGGCCCGTTTGAAGAGGGCATTATCATTCGGGCCAATGCCGCGACTGTAGACGGGAACAAGATCCAGTTTGCAAAAGGGACAGGGATCCTTCTCACCAGTTCTGCTCGGCGCGCTACCGTCACGGGCAACTTTGTCCGGTTCGGGGAAGGAGATGGCATTCATGTGGAGTCCGGCGCGAGCGCCGTTATCGGGAGCGACGCAATTGAGGCTGGCAACACCATCGAAGGCAATGGGGGCGTCGGGATATCGGTAGGCGGTTCCAGCGCGAGGCGGCCCGAAAGGTCGGAGACGAGCGACATCCAGATCGTAGGCAACCTGACGCAGCGCAACGTGGGAGGCGGGGTCCGTGTGTTCAACGTTTCCGATGTTCAGATCGGCGGTCCCACGGAGACGCCTGGCCTGGGCTTAGGCAACCACGTCCTCAATGGCGTCTCTCTTGTGTTCGCGACGCGGGCCGTGCTCCAGGGGAACCTCATCACCGACGAGCGGGCCACCCCGGACTGGCCCCTTTACGTCCCCAGTGACGACGTCCAGGTTGGAGGCCTCGCCGATGGTGAGGCAAACACGTTCGTCGGGTCGGAGTCCGTCACGGAGGCCAAGCTCTCGACAATCCTCGTGCAGGGGGATCGCGTGGTGATCGAGGGCAATACTGTTCGAAACGGCTATTCCGGTATCAGCCTGGATGGGCTCGCGGCCCTTATCCGAGGAAACGAGATCACGTTTCATACCCACTATGGGATCGTCGTCAATAGAGCGGAGGCTGCGATCGGCGGAGTACGGGACGGCGCGGAGTGTGATGGCCCGTGCAACGCTATCACCGGCAACGGCGCGGCCGGTATCTGGGTTACGTCCGCGGGTACGGGCGCCCAGATCCTGGGCAACTACATCGGCAGAGAGAAGAACGAGAGTGCCCTTGGGAATAGGCACGGCCTTCTCGTCTCTGGAGCGGACGTGCAGATCGGTGCTCCAGGCGGCGCGCTGTCCGGGACGTGCGAGGGGGCCTGCAACGTGATCGGAGCCAACGACGGGTACGGCATCGTCGGCGGGTTCCTCAAGAAGGAAACGTTTGTCTCCGGCCTCAACTCTGGGAGCGGACCCACCGGACTTCAGATTCAGAACAACGTGATCGGAGCGACCGACGACCTGAATGCGCCGAATGGCGTCGGCGGCGTCCTCTTGGGAGCCGGAACGACGAATGCCGTCGTCGGCGGGAGCATCGGGGAGGCCGACGGTACACGGGGAAACCTCATGATCGGCAACGGCTCCGTCGGCGTGCGCGTCACGTCGGAAGGTGGCGCCTCGCTCGGCAACACGATCCGAGACAACCACATCACAGGGCGCGGTGTCCCCATCGACCTGGTGCCGACGAACCGGGGCGCAGACGGCTCCACACCCAACGACCCTGGTGACACCGACGACGGCCCGAACGAGATGCTCAACTGGCCGACACTTGTCCAGGGCAGACTGGCCCGTGCGGGCGAGGCGGAGTTGCTTACCTGGTGGTCGGGTAGCGAAGCCGGATCCTACCGGATCGATGTCTACGGCAACCCAGGATGCCGCGGGTGGATGGCGGATGCCACCCAGCGACTGTCATCGGCGACGGTGACGTTCCCCCGCGCCGATGCCGCGCTCGACACTCTCCGCATGCGCGTTCCATACGGACCTGATCTCGCCAGCTACGGCGCGCTCATCACCGACGAGAACGGCAACACGAGCGAGGTCGGCAACTGCGTCTCGGCCAGCAGCACGGGCGAGACGCAGTGGATGACCCTCGTGCCCGGCGACCTGCAAGAGGGGCTTAGTCTGGTCGTCACGTTGAGGGCCGAGACGGGCCGCGTCACCGGAGACGGAGAACGCGCCTTCGCCGTGACGCGCGACGACCTCGAGGCCGCCACGGATACGATGTTCACAGGCGGTGTCGCAGGCATTGACGGCGGCCCCGCCACCCAGCCCGGCGCTCGAGTTGGGCCGTCATGGCGACTGTCGAGCACGGAGATCTTGCCCACCGAAACGGTCGACGTCTGCCTCCCGCTTCCCACGTCCAACCCGGCCCTCGTCGTGTGGAGGAGCGGAGCGACGACGGGCCATTGGGATCCGGTGGAGACGGTCACTCAGACCATTGGCGGCACTCGACATGCGTGCTCCAGCGCGTCAATGCCCCTCGGCGATGTCGCTCTGGCAGCTCTTGGCGGGCTGGCAACGCCAGAAGCGCCCGGCCCCGAGGCTCCCAGCCGCCTCGTCCTTTTGCCTCCGCACCCAAATCCAACGCACGGCGATTTCCGTCTCACGCTCGGACTCGACGTAGCCGGCCCCGCTCTGGTGCAGGTCTATGACGTCCGCGGGCGCGCGGTTGTCCGCGTCCTCGACGACTCTCTTCCGACGGGCTGGCACGACTTGTCCGTCCAAACATCGTCGCTGGCGCCAGGTGTTTATATCCTCCGCGTGGACGCTGGCGCAGACATTGTGACGCGCACATTCACGGTCGTCCGCTGATCGCCTCCCACGCTCTGCGTTGGACCAGCAGTCGTCTCCGCCACGCCAGACCGCGCGGTGTCACGACCTCGAGGACGGCGTTCGCTCCGCGGGCGACCTCGAGGTCGCGTTCGACACGAGGCGCCTGTCACCAGGAGTCTACGTCGTCCGCCTCGAGGCCGGGGACGCGGGCGCGTCGAGGACGCTAACGATGGTGCGGTAAACCGGGCCTCGAGGACGACCGATTGTGTAACCCGAAGGCAGTGGCCTCGTAGCGCCCTCATCACTTTCACACAGACCGATGACCACCGGAACCGTCACCCTCTTCAACTCGACCCGCGGAACAGGCACCGTCGCGTGTGCCGCCGGCGGTCGCTTCCCCTTCACCTCTCACGACACCGGCCTCGAGGTCGGAGACCGCGTCTCTTTCCGCGCCGTGGGTGGCCGAACGGGGACCTATGCCCTCGAGGTCGCGCGCGTCCAAGCATCCAGCCATCCGACACGCATGACGGCCGGCCAGATCTTCGCCGCGCATCGGCCCGCGTTCAGTGGGCAGCCGTCCCTCGCGGTCTAGGAAGCAGTCAAGGTGCGGCCTGCTCGCGGAGCACCGCACCAGGATGGCCCTCGGGCGCATCCACCTCCTGACCGAACCAACCTCGAGGACGGAGCAGAATGGACTGTTGAAGCCGTGCCGTTCAGACCACCGGAAGGGTCAGCCTCGAGGGCGAATCGGCGGGCGGCCTCGAGGCCAGACGAAGGCTCTCGTCGTCGTGGCGGCGCTGGGACATCTGGCTTGGCTACAGACATTGAGCCCGCTGCCGAGTTCGAGAAGTGCGTAGTCGTATGTGGTGAGACTACGGAGTACCAGGGCGGGCGGCCATAACCCGATGAACCGCTTTGACGGGGACCAGTGTCCACCAGGAAAAAAACACGGCCCATGTGAGCCGCTGTAGCGGGTGATCTCGGTGGCTGTATCGAGACCACTCCTTCGCCCATGCCCCTTGCCTTCCTCCTCGTCGCACTGGCGATGATCGCCGCCACCGGCGCCTCGGCCCAAACGACGTTCACCGTCACCACCAGCAATGACGCGGGGGCGGGCTCGCTCCGCCAGGCGATCCTCAGCGCCAACCAGCAGCGCGGAGCCGACGTCATTGCATTCGACATCCCCAATGACGGACCGCACAGGATCACGCTCGCCTCAGCACTCCCCCCCATCCGCGAAGCGGTCACGATTGACGGTCTTACACAGCCGGGCGCCGACTGCTCAGCGTGGCCCGCTACGCTCCAGATCGAGATTGACGGATCCCGCCTGAGCGGCCGGCTGGGCCTTTTTCTCGATGTCGGGAGCGATGGCTCAATGGTTCGAGGCCTCGTCGTCAACGGGTTCACGAACAACGGGTCCGGGCGGGGCGGCGGCGCCCTTGGCATCGTAATCGTGTCGGACGAGAACGTGGTCCAGTGCTCACATATCGGCACAAACGTCGCTGGTACGGAAGTCGTCGGGAACGAGAACGTCGGAATCTTTATCCTCGGGGATGACAACAGGATCGGTGGCCTGAGCCCCTCGCAACGCAACCTGATTTCTGGCAACCTCGCGGGCGTCGAGATCGACGGATTCAGCGCGTCGGCTGCATCGGGCAACCTCATCCAAGGCAATTATATCGGCACCGACGCCACAGGTACGCGGGCGCTCCCAAACGAGCTCTACGGCGTCTTCGTCGACGGCGCCAGTTCCAACACGGTCGGCGGGGAGACTGAGGAAGCCGGCAACCTCATCAGCGGCAACAGTGGTGTCGGCATCGGCGTCTTTGGTGCAAACGCATCCTTCAACTCAGTCCAGTTCAACCGGGTTGGGACGACGGCCGATGGGACCGCCGCGCTGGGCAACGAGGGAAACGGCGTAGACCTCACCGAGGGCTCATTCAGCACCCGGTTGTACGACAACGTGATTTCGGGCAACGCCGAAACGGGCGTCCTCATTGAGGGGACGGATACGCAGAACAACGTGCTCGCCCGCAACTTCATCGGGACGAACCAAGCAGGCGACGACCTTGGGAATGGTGGCGACGGCATTCGGGCCATCAACTCTGGTCCACAGGTGATTGGGGGGACGTACGGCGTCGGAGGCAGATGCTGCGAGGGGAACGACATCGCCTTCAACGGCGGAAGCGGCGTCGTCATCCACGCCGAGGCCTCGGTCTCGTTCGACAAAGGCATCCTGGGCAACCGGATCTACCAGAATGGCGGCCTCGGGATCGACCTCGAGGACGACGGCCTCACTCCAAATGACCCGGGTGATGCCGACGGTGACAACGAGGCCAACCGGCTTCAGAACTTCCCCGAGATCCGCTCGGTGGGCACCGCGGCTGTCGGCGACTCCATCTCGGTGACCTATGTCGTCGACTCCGACCCATCCCTCTCGAACCCTGGGGCCAGCACCTACCCACTCCGCATCGAGTTCTTCCTCGCAGACGCCGACGGCGAGGAGGGCCGTCTTCTCGTTGGGCGCGACAGATATACCGAGAGCGACTACGGAGCGTGTCTCGGGTCGGGCGGCACGGCCCCGTGCCCGAAGAAGGTCTGGTTCGAGCCGGAGGCTCCGGTCCTCTTAGACGACGACCTGGTTGCTACGGCGACGGACGCCTTCTCGAACACGAGCGAGTTCTCCGCGTCGCGCCGAGTCGCAGTCGCGGGAGAGAGCTCGCCGGAGATCGATGGGCTCACGCTCCAAGTCGCGCCCAACCCGACGCGCGGCCCGATGTCGATTACCCTCCGTCAGGAGACGCCAGGGCAGGCTACGGTAACCTTGCTCGACGCACTCGGCCGGTACGTGGCCGTCCTCCACGATGGACCAGGGACAGCCGGCGAGCACATGTTCTCGCTCGATACAGCCCGGTTGCCCACTGGCGTGTACATCGTCCGCCTCACCACCCCGGCTGGTACTGTTAGCCGGGCGGTCACGGTCGTCCGGTGAGTGCTTGTCTCTTCAGACAGGGCAGGGGCTCACCCTTCCCGCCTCCGTAGCTCCGCCTCGGCGTGGGCCAACATCTCAGGCGTGTCCACGTCCTGCCAGAATCCCTGGCCGACCTCGAGGACGCGCATTCGCCCTGCGTCCGCTAACCCACGAACCCCGTCCGACAACGACGCATCGCCGGTCTCGGCCTCGACGGCCTCGAGGGCGTCCAAGAGCGCTGCGGTGCAGACGAAAACGCCCGTATCCACGGCATCGAAGGACTCCAACTCCTTGCCGATGGCGCTGACTCGGCCGTCCTCGACGCGCACCTTGGTCGCGTCGTCCATGTCGAAGATGGAGTCCAGCTTGTAGTCCACCAGCAGCGTCGCGCCGTCGCGGTCTGGCCGGTGGTCGCGGGCGAGGTCCATTACCTCGTCTCCGATCACATGGTCGGCCATGGTGAGCACGAAGTCACCCTCGAGGGCGGGTCGCGCGGCGAGCACCGAGATGCCGTTGCTGAGGGCGTATCGCTCGTTGACGACGAACGTCAAGGCCAGCGGTCCGTCGTACACCTCGAGGACGCCCTCGCGCATCGCGTCCGGCTGGAAGCCCAGCACGATTACGACTCGGTCGCAGCCCGCACGCTCGAGGCTCCGCAGGGTGCGGACGATGAGCGGCGTGCCCGCGACCGACGTCAGCGGCTTGAGGTCCGTATCCCGGTCGGCGCCAGCCAGCCTCGAGCCGAAGCCGGCCGCCAGAACTAGGCCCGTGCGGCCCGACCTCGAGGACGTGTCAGTCTCGATCACTCGACCTCGAGGTGGACATGGGCGTCGTCGCCTTCCGACAAGTGTGTCAAGGGCTCCTCGCCCATCATGACACGCAACGTGTTCTTGAGGCGGACGTGCTGGATGAACAGGTCGTGCTCGGGCACGTGGCCCTCCTCAACGTGGGGGCTCTTGAAGTAGAACGAGAGCCACTCCTGGACGCCGCTCCGCCCCGCCCTCGAGGCCAGATCCATGAACAGCGCCAAGTCCAAGACGATAGGCGCGGCCAAGATCGAGTCACGGCACAGGAAATCGACCTTGATCTGCATCTTGTAGCCCAGCCAGCCGAAGATGTCGATGTTGTCCCAGCCTTCCTTCGCGTCGCCACGCGGCGGGTAGTAGTTGATCCGGACCTTGTGGTAGAGGTCCTTGTACAAATCCGGGTACTGCTCGGGCTGGAGGATGGCGTCGAGGACGCCGGTCTTGGTGACCTCCTTCGACTTGAAGCTGTCGGCGTCGTCCAGGATCTCGCCGTCGCGGTTGCCCAGAATGTTGGTCGAGAACCAGCCCTCGATGCCCAGCATGCGCGCCTTGAAGCCGGGCGCGAGCATCGTCTTCATCAAGGTCTGGCCGGTCTTGAAGTCCTTCCCCGCGAGCGGGACGCCCTTCTCTTGGGCAAGCTGCTCAAGGGCGGGCACGTCGGCCGATAGGTTGGGCGCGCCGTTGGCATATGGGACGCCCTCCATGATGGCCGCGTAGGCGTACAACTGAGACGGCGCGATGGCAGGATCGTCGTCCTCGAGGCCCTTCTCGAAGGCCTCGATGGTCGCGTGGCAGGCCGCCGGGCGCAGGTACACCTCCGTCGATCCGCACCACACCATCACCGCCCTCGAGGCGCCGGTCTCCTTCATCCGGCGTCGGATGTCCGCGCGGAGGGCTTCTGCGAGCTCCTTCTTATTGGCGGCCTCCTTGACGTTCGGTCCGCTCAGGCGCTTGACGTAGGTCTGGTCGAAGGCCGCCGACATCGGCTTGATGGCCCGAAGCGTGTCCTCGATGGGCGCGAGCTGATGCTTGTCGATCACACCGGCGTGCATGGCAGCCTCATACGCATCATCGTCATGCACGTCCCAGCCACCGAACTCGAGGTCGTCGAGCGGGGCGATGTCGCAGAACTCGCGGATGTAGGGCGTCCGGTTCTCCGAGCGAGCCCCCAGACGGATGGTCTGCATCTGCGACAGAGACCCAATGGGCTTTGCGTCGCCACGGCGGATCAGCTCGACACCGGCCATGAACGTGGTCGCGACTGCACCCATTCCGGGGGTGAGCACCAAGAGTTTCCCGTCGTGCGGGGTGACGGTGTGGCCGGACATAAGCGGAATCTAGTGGGGAGGTTATCAGACCCTTAATTCTCGCTCAGGGTTCGCCCTTGCCTATCTCTCACACGCTCTCCCTCAAATAGCCGATGGGCGAAGCAGGATTGTGTACGTCGCACCGGCCCTACGGCTTACGCCGGTGCGGCCTCGAGGCCGTCCAGGCGGGCAAGGAGGGCTTGGTCGTTGCGGCGCTGCATCCACACCAGACCTGCGAACACGAGGTTCAGGACCACGGCCTCGAACACGAAGAAGTACAACGGGCTCCCAATGAGGCAGGCCGCCGCGATCGCGACGGTGCGGTAGTTGGAGCAGAGCCCGTTCCAGCGGCGGACGCCCTCGAGATGGACGGCCCGGTATGCCTCCGCCACTCGTGCGGCCCCTCCCGGCTGGGCAGCCGCTGCCGTCAGTCGATCATGGAGAAGGCCCGTTCCGGCACCCGTCCGATGCTGAACGGTGAGATAGAACAGGTGGAGCTGTCCGAGCATCCATGCGCCCCCGCGAGCGCCGCGGATCTCGTCACGAAACTCGTCCGGCGTCGGAATGCGAGCAGACGCTTTTCCCTGGACCCAGAAGTCGTACGCGTAGCGCTGGGCCTCGTAGGTGCTCGCCTGCACCGCGTGACTCACGCCGGCGGCCACCGCCCAGATCCACACCCACGAGCCGAGCACCTGCGACGAGGCCCACCCCAGCGCGAGGTACACAAGCACGAACGTGCCGTGATCTACTAACCCGTCGAGCGCCCGTCCGATCTCAGATGTCTTGCCGGTGAGCCGAGCCAGCTGCCCGTCCGCGCCGTCCATCACGTGCCAGCCGATCATCAGCGCGAAGCCGAGCAGCACGAAGGGCCAGCGCTCGTACTCGAGGTAGGCCGCCGCGGCACCCACGCCAAACACGAGTCCCATCAGAGACACCACGTTGGGCGAGATACCCCACCGCGCGAAGCGGACCACCAAGGCATGACTGAGCGGGTGGATCAGAAACCGGTTGGTCGGCTCCTCGATCTCGCTCGTTCGCTTGACGGTTTCGTTGTTGGCGGTCATGGGTGGGCAGCGGGGTCAGCGCCCTCGAGGGCAGGTGCGTCGAGGGCGGGCACCTGCGTCGACCTCGAGGACGGGCGATGGCGGGCATGGTGTGCAACCAAGCCGAGGCCGACGGCGATGAACACGTAGAAGCTCAGCAGCCGCCACACCAAAAGCGTCGGAGCTACGAGAGCCTCGGGCACGAGAGGAGGACCGAGGAAGAGGAGATAGAGTCCCTCGACTCCACCCGCGCCACCGGGCGTCGGCACGGCGAGCGTTCCGAGTTGCAAGGCTGCCGAGCGCAGGAACACCAACAGCGTATCCACGCCTGGGACCACGCTCCAGATGACGAACACGGCAAGCAGGTAGCGGCAGATCCACGGCACGAGCGTGATGGCGAACCCCTTGACGTAGAAACCGGCGGGTTTGGTGCGGAGCGTGCGCGAGCGGCCTTCCATGTCTGCCATGGCCTCGAGAGCGCGCGACTGGAACCGGCGTAGTGGGCGCCACCGAAACACGGCACCGACGGCCCGCGCCAGATGGTCTGGCCGAAACAGCGTTCCGTACGCCAGCACGGCAACCCACGCGAGGTACAGCACGAAGAACAGCATCAGCACTCCCGTCCCCACCGTGCCGAGCGACTGAGGAAACACGTCAAGGACGGTCGCGCCGATCAGGAGCGCCGGGATAGTGAGCGCGAACCAGATCTGGTCGACCAACATGGCGAACAGGATCACGGAGGTCGCGTCGCCGAGCGGGAGCTGCCGGTCGCGCGCCACGAACGCCGCGAGGAACGGACCTCCTCCTACCGTCGAGGGCGTCACGTAGGCGAAGAAGTCCCACACGATCTGGTCCCGGATGCCATTCCCCAGACCGATCCGCCCGTCGGAAAAGTGCTGCAACCGCCATGCTCCGAACACGACCCGGACCACCACCGTGCCGACGGCAGCGACCAGCAGCCACGGGCTCAGATCTCGCACGAACAGTCCCAAGGCCTCCGGGTCGTACGTCAGGTACCCGATCACGCCCAGCGCACCGAGCCCTAGCGCCAGCGACCACACGAAGGGCCAGAGCGCAACGCGCGGCGCCTCCCCCGCAGGGTCTCCGGCCTCGAGGGCGGCTCCACCGGAACGCCGAGGGCGTGCGACGGCCTCGAGGGCGTCCTGCGACATGAGTGATCGTCCGTGCGTGGAGCGCCAACCTACCGCCCTGCTCGACTTCGGCGCGTAATCAGCCACGTCGAGGACGGCTTGTACGGTTTCGTCCTCGAGGGCGACGACAGCGGAGTTCACCGGCCTCGATGCGCAGTTCCACGCATCGAGGCCGGATGTCGGTCTAGCCGCGGCCGTGGCAGTGCTTGTACTTCTTGCCCGAGCCACACGGGCACGGCTCGTTGCGGCCGACGGTCTTCTCGACCACCACCGGTGCCGACTTGGCCGTCGGGTCGCGGTCCGCGCTCGAGGCGCCATCGCCGCCGACGCCGGCCTTGTAATCCGGCGTCGCCTTCTCCTGCGTGGCCTGGGCGCGGCTGGCGTCCAGACGCGGCTTCGAGACCTGCTGAACACGGCGCGCAGCCTGACGCTGGCTATCGCCCTGCACCAGAGGACCTGCCTTGAACACCAACCCGATCACGTCCTCGTCGACGGTCTGGACCAGCTCCTTGAAGAGCTTGAACGCCTCCATCTTGTACTCGATGAGCGGGTCCTTCTGGCCGTACGAGCGCAGGCCGACGCCCTGCTTCACCTCATCGAGGTCGCGCAGGTGCTCCGTCCACTTCTCGTCGATCACCGATAGAACGGCCGAGCGCTCGAGCGAGTCGTTGATCTCCTGGCCTTGCGACTCGAGGACGGCCTCGGGCGTGACCGTCGCACGCAGCACCTTGCGGCCATCGGTGAAGTCGACGAACAGCTTCTTGGGCCGCTTGTCCTCCTCCGCGTTCGCCATCATCTCGCTCGCCGACGTGTAGAACGGCGCCGCGAGCGCGGCCCGCTTCCGACGGTAGTGCGAGGTCGCCTCGTCCAGGATCTTCTCGATCATCCCGTCCTCGCCCAGGTTGGACGCCGTCAGCGGGTCGACCTCGAGGTCGAAGGCGAGGTGACGAATCAGCGACTCGCGGATCTCCTCGATGTCGCCGTTGCCGTAGTGCTCTTGGACGATGCGCTCGACCAAGCCCCGGAGCATGTCCAGGATGTCGCCTCGCAGGCGGTCGCCCTCGAGGGCGTGCATGCGGCGGTCGTAGATGACTTCGCGCTGCGCGTTGAGCACGTCGTCGTACTCGAGCTGGCGCTTGCGGGAGGCGAAGTGGTTCTGCTCGACCTTGGTCTGGGACCGCTCGACGCCCTTCGTGAGCCACTTGTGCGTCAGGACCTCGTCCTCCTCCATGCCCAGACGGTCCATGATCTTCGCCGTCCGGTCGTGGCCGAACAGGCGCATCAGGTCGTCCTCGAGGGAGACGTAGAACTGGCTGAAGCCGGGGTCGCCCTGGCGGCCGGCGCGCCCTCGAAGCTGAAGGTCGATGCGGCGGCTGTCGTGGCGCTCCGTGCCGAGGATGGCCAAGCCACCGAGGTCCTTGACGCCCTCGCCCAGCTTGATGTCCGTACCACGGCCCGCCATGTTTGTGGCGATGGTGACGGCGCCCTTCTGGCCCGCCTCGGCCACGATCTGGGCCTCGCTCTGCGCCCTCGAGGCCTTCGCGTTCAGGACGTTGTGCTTGATGCCCGCGCGCTGCAACAGCCGCGACATCTGCTCCGATGTCTCGACCGACGCCGAGCCGATCAGCAACGGCTGGCCGGTCTCGTGAATCTCCTCGACGCGATTGACGAGCGCCTTGTACTTGGCCCGCTTCGTCTTGTAGATCAGGTCGTCGTCGTCAGCACGCGCGATGGGGCGGTTGGTCGGGACGACGACCACGGGCAGATCGTAGATCTTGCCGAACTCCTCCGACTCCGTCTCGGCGGTACCGGTCATGCCCGCCAGCTTGGCGTACATGCGGAAGTAGTTCTGGATCGTGATGGTCGCGTAGGTCTGCGTCGCTGCCTGGACCTTGACCTTCTCCTTGGCCTCGATGGCCTGATGGAGCCCGTCGGAGTAGCGGCGGCCAGGGAGCACGCGCCCGGTGTGCTCGTCGACGATCATCACCTTGTCGTCCTGCACGATGTACTCCTTGTCCTTCTCGTACAGTGTGTAGCCGCGGAGCAGCTGGTTGACGGCGTGGATGCGCTCGGACTTCTCGGCGTAGTTGGTGTAGAGAAGCCGCTTGGCCTCCTCCGCCTCGTTGCGCAGGACGCGCAAGTCGTTGTCAAGCTTGTTCTGGCGCTTCTCCTCGTCCAAGCTGGTGTCGGACTTGAGGACCTCGATGAGGTCGGCCTTTTTCTCGTTGTAGTCGCGCTCGATGACGGCGATCTCATTGCCCACGTCGGGGATGACGAAAAACTCAGCGTCGGTGCCGGCGGAGCGGCCAATGGCGTCTCGGCCCTTGTCCGTCATCTCGATCTGGTGCTGCGCCTCCTCGAGGGCGAAGTACAGCGGCTCGTCCACCTCGGGCATCCGCTTGGCGGACTCGGCGAGGTAGATGGCCTCGACGCGTCGGATCAGGACCTCGACTCCGGGCTCGCCCTTGATCTTGATGAGCTTCTTGTTGCGCGGGAATCCACGCTGGGCGCGAAGCAAGGCCAGGCCAGCCTCGTCACGCAACCGGTTCGCCTGCTTCTTGTCGCCGTTGGCCTCGAGGTTGTCGGCCTCGAGGAGCTTGCGCTCGGCATCGGAGACGTAGCCGGCCACCAGCTTCTGCTGGTCGCGGACCATCCGCTCGATCGGAGGCTGGAACTCGCCGAACTCGTCGACGGAGGCCTGTGGGACGGGGCCGGAGATGATGAGTGGCGTCCGAGCCTCGTCGATCAGGACGGAGTCCACCTCATCCACGATGGCGTAGTGGTGGTGCCGCTGGACCAGCTGGTTCGCGTCGACCACGAACGAGTTGTCGCGGAGGTAGTCGAACCCGAACTCGTTGTTCGTGCCGTACGTGATGTCGGCGCGGTACGCCCCGCGCCGGCCCGGCGAGTGCGACGGGTGCTTGTCGATGCAGTCGACGGTGAGTCCGTGGAACTCAAAAATCGGCGCCATCCACTCCGCATCGCGCTGGGCGAGGTAGGGGTTGACCGTGACGACGTGGACGCCCCGCCCGACGAGCGCGTTGAGGTAGATGGGCGCGACCGACGTGAGCGTCTTGCCCTCACCCGTCTTCATCTCTGCGACCTGCCCGCGGTGGAGCACGACACCTCCGAGAAGCTGGACATCGAACGGGACCATCTCCCACGTCACCTCGCTTCCGCCAGCGACCCACGACTTGCCCACGAACCGGCGGCACGTCTCCTTGACGACGGCGAAGGCCTCCGCCATGATGTCATCGAGGACGTCCTCGACGGCGTCGAGCCAGTCGCCCTCGAGGTCGTCGAGCTTTTGGTAGAGGTCCTGACGCTCGCGGACAGAGATCGTGGAGCCGGTCGTCGGATCCGCGTCGGCATCGTCGCCGCCGGCGGCCTGGAGGCGAGCACTGATCTCGGCCTGCTCGGCCTCGATAGGATCGGAGGCCTGCGCGATTCGGTCGCGGAAGTCCGCCGTCTTGGCCTGGAGTTCCGTGTCGGTGACGTGCTGGAGCCGCTCGGCGATCTCATTGATCTCGTCGACGGTGGGCCAGATCTTCTTGAGGTCGCGGTCGTTGGAGTCGCCGCCGAAGAGCTTCTGGAGGGCCTTGAGCATGTGTCGTGGTCGGTGTTGGAGCCGCGCCGAACGTACGGGCGGCGTCAAGGGAATCGGTGTGGGACGAGGCAAAGAGCGTGCTCGTTTCGCCGTCCCGATACGATCCGCACGTTCTTTGCTGACCGCGTGTCGCCCTCGAGGTCGGAGCACTGCGGATGCGTCCTCCAGGAGGGACTCGGCAGGAACGGGGCAACCACAGGATCTCGCCCGCCTTCGAGAGCGATTCGCATCTGGACTTTAACCAGCCCCCTTCCCGGCCCTCGACCTCGAGGATGGCTCGCTACGCCCGCGCCTCGACCACGCGCGTCTTCGCAATCCGGTCGCCCAGGCGGCGGCCCACGGGATCGACCAACACCAGCAGGGCCTCAGCGGCCACGACGATGAGGGCACCGTAGAGCACGAACTCGCCAAACGGAATCCCGCGGTAGCCGCCCGCGAGGTAGAGCACCGCCCACACAATCGCCGCTCCGCCGATGGTCGCGTTGCGGCGGGCCGACGTCACGGCCGTGATCGGATCCATGTCGATGCGGTACGGCCGGATCCCGAGCCAGCGCTTGCCGAGCGACCGAGATCCCCACTCGGCGTAGGGAATCGAGTCGCGGAAGAGGAGGTAGAGCGCACCCAGGAGCAGGCCAACTCCAAACATCCGCCCCTTCAGGACGCCAGGGGTAAGGGCGGCCGGCGTCAGCGCGATGATGAGAGCGAGCGTGGCATCGAGGAGTGCTGCGGCGAAGCGGCGGACTCGAACGGGACGGGCCGTCGTGGGCATAGGGAGCGCGGGAGGGCGCCTAGACGATAGCGCTCCCGGTGTGTTCGGGGCCAGTGAAGCCTCTGCGCCGCTCCCGTAGGAGCGGAGTGCGAGAAGAGGAGAAAAGGTTCTTTGGCTTGATCGCCCGCGCTTCGGTCCGTCCTCGACGTCATACGGCTATCGAATCACGAACGGCCAGATGAGAAGAGGTGGTTTCGGGTGGCGGTCCGCCCTCGAGGACGACTCCAAGCATGGCCACCCTCGAGGACGCCCCTTCACGCCCCGCCGACCTCGAGGTCGAAACCGAGCGATCAGCCCGAAAACCCAAACACCCGCTTCTCACTCACCGCCCGCCCTCGAGAACGACGGTCCTCAGTCCTTCAGCCGTGCTTTGAAGAACGAGTAGGCCTCGTTGATCGACTTCGTCTCCTCCTCTGCCAAGCGCTGGAGCTTCACGCCTAGGCCGGCCACGCGATCCGGGTGGTAGCCCGCAACCAGGCGGCGGTAGTGCGTGCGGAGCGTGCTCGAGGACACCGGGCCGGGATCGAGCTCGAGGACGGCTCGGTGCCGGGCCTCGTCGGAGGTCGGGGGAGGTGTGGGGCGGCTCGGCTCAGCCGACGGTCGGGGTGGAGCGTGGCCAGCGGGCGCGGCTGTGCGAGACCGCTCCCGGCGCCGGCGTTCGCGGCGAATGCGGTCACGCATGGCCTCCGCTCGGTCGGCCTTTGACGTGTAGAATGTCGTCCGGCCTCCTCTCGCGGCGCGCTCGGCGGCGGCATGGCTCTCGCGTGCCGAGACGGCTCCGCCTGTCCGTTTGAGATCACCCACCCAGGCCAGCACGACCGATGCGATCAGCATCAGCACGGTCAGGATGGTGGCGACCTCGACGAGGGACATGAGCTAGAGGGCGAGCGTGGGGTTGGGCGCGCGCTGCGGTGTGGACGGGGCCGACGGTGGGACAGGCGTGGGCGACGGCCTCGAGGTCGGGAGCGAGACGGGGACGGCCTCGACGGCCTCAGGCCGGAAGCACGCGCGGCAGCGCGGCTCGTAGGCCTCCGACTCGCCCACGAGCACGCGGCCTCCGCTCGCCACGATCCGCTGCGAATGGTTGGCTGGGGCTCCGCAACGGACGCAGACGGCGTGGAGTTTGGTCACGTGCTCGGCCACGGCCATCAACTGCGGGACAGGCTCGAAGGGACGCCCGAGGTAATCCTGATCGAGGCCGGCCAGGATGACGCGCTTCCCGTCCATGGCCAGCGTCTCGACGACATCGACGAGTTCGGGTCCGAAGAACTGGGCCTCGTCGATTCCCACCACGTCGGCGTCGCCGGTCAGGAGCAGAATCGGCTCGGCGGTGTGCACGACCTCGGACGGCATCGCGGTCGCGTCGTGGCTGACGACCTCGGCATCGGCGTAGCGCGTGTCGAGGGCGGGCTTGAACAGCGCCACCTTCTGGCGTGCGAAGCGGGCGCGCCGAAGACGTCGGATCAGCTCCTCGGTCTTGCCGCTGAACATCGAGCCGCAGACGACCTCGATCCAGCCACGGCGTCGGCCGCTCTCGTCGAGGGGATAGACGTGGGGTTCCATTCGGGGAAGGTACACGGGCAAGGGCGGACGCGGTCAACGGGAAGACACCGATCCGTCGTGCGCGTCGCTGTTCAAGGGCGAGATCGGCAGGTTACAAGCGAGTCCCTCGGCCCCTCAACTCAGATCGTCTCCACCGCCCCAGCGCGAATCCACCCTCGGCTCCGCCCGATGCGCACCGGCTGCCAGCCGTCGACCTCGAGGCCGACCTCGAGGGTTTCGCCAGCGGCCAGGCGGGCGATACTCGGCGTCGAGGACGAGGGGCCTTCCGTCACCGACGCTTCCGTCAGGACGACCCCGAGCAGACGCGTCGTGTCCCAGACGGCAAACGAGGCCGCGCCGACCGCGACGAGAGCGACCAGCGCGAGGCCGCCAGCCAGACGGCGGCGGCCCAACAGCATCGTGCCGAGCGCGCCGAACGCGAGAGCGAGGGCGAGGACCACCAGCCCAAACGGGCAAACGATGGCAACGGCGCGCGCCCAGAGCCTCTCGCCCGCCCCTCGAGGCGGGATGCCCGCCCGTGCACGGGTGAGTTCCAGATTCCGATCGATGTCGGCGGCGAGCGGGTCGAGACGCGCGGCACGCTCGAGATGGAGCCGCGCCTCCCCCACCTCCCCGCGAATCAGGGCCACGGTGCCCAGGTTGTATTCGACGGCCGCCGATGTCCATCCGGTCGCGGCAGCGCCCTGCCAGGCCGCGACTGCGCCAGCCGTGTCTCCTTCAACCACGAGATCATTGCCGAGGGCGAACAAACGGTCGGCCTCGAGGGGCTGAGCCAGGAGCAGAAGAAGAAGCACGATCACGCGGCCTCGAGGCTGCGGACCGGCCGGTCCTCGAGGGCGGACACCAGCGCATCGGCGCGGTCGATGACGGTCTCGAGGGCGGGGGCCATGCCGGGCGCAAACTGGCCGCGCTCGAGGTCGGTGACGAGCGCAGTGAGGTCGGGTCGAAGGTCGTCGGGCACGTCGGCGTCGACGAAGGCAGGGCCGGGCGGCGTCCCGGAGCGGTCGGTGAGGTAGGCCTCGAGGGCGCGCTCCACTTCGGCGAAGCCCTGGGCGGGCGAGAGACGCCGAGCGTCCTCGAGGCGCTGCCGCGAGACGGACCGCGCACGGCGCCGGCGCTTGGCCGGCGTGTCGGCCTCCAGCTTTTCGCGTCCTCGACGGACGCCTAGGAACAGACCGGCGGCCACGAGCGGGAGCGCGAGGCCTCCACCCAGCAGCCCCCACAGCCACGTGCCTCGGCCTCGAGGACGCTGCCAGTCGGCCTCGAGGGCGAGGGCGGCTGGGGCATCGGGCCCTTGCGCGGGCGCAGCGCTCAGGGCGTCGCCGCTGACCTCGACCGCGACGGCGTCGGTCTCGAGCGTCTTGTAGCGGCCGTCGGCAGGGTCGAAGTAGACGAACGGGGCGGGCGGAATCTCGAAGTCGCCGCCGCCCTGAGGGACGAAGGTGTAGGCGAACGTCTTGATGCCACGCAGCGGCTCCGACGACCGGAACGCCTCTCGGTCCTCCTTCGGATCATACACATCGACGCCGGGAGGGGGCTGGAGGGCGGGAGCCTCCAGGAGCGCCGTGTTGCCTGTCCCACGGATTGCCACCTGCACGCGAACCGGCTCACCCGCCTGCACACGCCGGTCATCGACGGTCGTGGTTAGGGAGAAATCGCCGACGGCGCCAGCGAACGCAGCGGGGGCGCCATCCGGCAGTGCTCGGACCTCGACGCTGGCGGCGGGCGCGGTGACCTCTCGGTCCTCGAAGCGCTGGCTGAACGGCGAGAAGAACGGCGCGAACGGGTCCGACGACCGACCTCCGCCCGTGATGCGGACCAGGTCGATGGTGAACTGCATCGGCGCAAGATCCAAGGTGCCGTTGCGCGTCGGGAAGAGGGCGATGCGGCGGATCGTGACGGCCTCGTAGGGACGTCCGTTAATAGTCGCGGGGCGCGGGTAGGCGGTCGGGACGTCCATCTCCTCGCGCCATGCGCCGGCCGCGTCCCACGTCCCAATGGGCGCCGTCTGCCGGGGCTGGATCTCGGGCTCGAAGTAGAGCACGTAGTCCACCACGATCTGCTGGCCGACGTAGGCCGTCTGCCGGCTCGGCTCGGCTCGGACGAACAGCGCATCGCGGCCGACGGCCGGTGAGGTTGGCGTCCTCGAGGACGGCACCCCGGACACGTTGGCGACGGCGACGGTCGCCCCTGGGGCCGTCACCGGCGACCCGTTGACGAGGGCGCGGAACGGCCGAATCTGTCCCGTCCCCGGCCGACGCGCTCGGTAGGCCCACGCGAGCTGGCGTTCGGTCTCGCCGTTGATAATCGTGGTCGCGTCCAAGATGGGCGACCGAGACACCAGTTCGAGCGCGCCCGTTGCGAGTGGCGCCCCGACGCGGTCTCCGCGCCCGCCCCGAAGCGTGACCGTGTAGGTAATCGTCTCCCCCACGACGGCCGCCCTCGAGGACACGTCGCTCGACACGGACTGGGCCGAGAGCGAGGGGGCGGACAGAACCAGCAGCACGAGCCAAACGCCGACCTCGAGGATGCGGCGCGGCGCAGGACGAACGGGCAGACGCCGCCCGCGACCTCGAGGACGACGAGCCGGCCTCGAGGACGATCCCGACCTCGAGGCCGGAGACCTGCGTGAAACGAAAAGCGAGTGCGTCACCAGTCCTTGTCCGACTGGCGCTGGCGGCTCGGCGCGCGCCGGAGCTCGCGGAGCAGCAACTGCTCTTCTCCTCCCACTGCGTCCAGCAGTCGCTGGGCCTGGGCCTCCGTCATCTCGCCCGCCTCCGCAGGCGCAGACTGGCCCTCCTCGCCTGAGGCAGGGTCCTGAGGTGCCGTGTTCGTCTGGTCCGCTTCGGCCTCATCCTCGCCCGGTGGCGGCTCCTGCTCGCCCTGGTCCCCATTCTCACCCGACTCGCTCTCGTCGCCCTGCTCGCCGTCCTCCCCGGGGTCGCTGTTGTTCTGGTTCTCGTCCTGTTGGCCGCCGTCTTGCTGGTCCTCCTGCTCTTGCTGATCCTGCTGGATCAGGTCGCGGAGCGCCTGCAAGCGAGCGTTGTCCGGCTCGAGGGCGAGCCCGGCGTTGACGGCCTCGAGGGCGCGCGCGTTGTCGCCACCGACGTAGGCCTGAGCCCCCTGGTGATAGCGGTTGGTGGCCGATGGCGGCGGAGCCTGCGCCAAGAGCGCGAGCGATGCGACGAGGAGTAGCGGACGGATCATGTCAGTTAGGGAGCCGACTCTTCGATCTGAACGACGCCGCCCAGACGGTCGATGAAGTCGGAGAACGCGGCGACACTGGAATCTCGCGCCAGACCGCCTTCCATGACGTCTAGCGCGTCGCGGTATTGCCGCTCGGCCACCAGCGAGTCCGCGCGGGCCTTGAGTTGCTGGGCGAAGTCAGAGGGCTCCGGCGGCGGCTGGTCGAGAGAGCGGCGGGCAATTTCCTGGTTCCGCCGAGCATTGGGCGACGGCGCGAGCAGGAGCGCGAGTTGAAGGAGCGTGTCCGCACGGACTGGGTCGCCGGCGCGCAGAGCCGCGGAGCCGGCGTCGTAGGCGTAGCGCCCGCGCTGGGCCGGGTCGGTGGCGCGTTCGAGGGCGCGGGCAAACGCGCTGTCGGCCTCGGCAGGTCGCTCTTGTGCCGCTCGGGCCAGCCCCAGCCCGTGCCACAGCCGCGCGCCCGTCTCGGCCTCGAGGTCTTGCGTCGCCAACCCCGCGATGAACGCTGCCTCGGCGCGTGGCAGGTCTCCGGCCTCGAGGGCGGCGACGCCCTGCCGCCCCTCCCGTACGCCCGGCTGCAACGCGTCGATGCCGCAGCCGCCGAGCACGACCAGCAGCAGCGCGGCCGCCACCGCCGTCCTCGAAGTCGACGCGGTCGAGGCCTCACGAGCGGAAGCGCCCTCGAGGGTGCGGGCGGCATCTGCCATGTCCCCATTCCCATCTCCCGTTTTCGCGCCACGGCCTCGAGGACGACGCATCGCCACGACGCGCTCGGCCATCAGCAGAAGTAGCGCCAGGCCGAGCGGCCACTGAAAGCGCTCGGCCGACGCCGCGAACTCATCCTGTGACACGACGGCACGATCCAGGCGGTCGAGAGCGTCGTTGAGCGCGGGAGCGGCGGGGCGGGGTCCGGCACGGAACAGCAGGTCGCCGGCCAAGTCCTCGAGGGCGCCGCTCTGGAACTGGCTCACCACGACGTTGCCCGCGCGGTCGCGACGGTCGCCGCGTTGCTGGCCCCGACGGACGTCCGGCACCGGCGCGCCCTCTTCCGTGCCGACGCCGAGCGCCAGGATCTCGACGCCATCGTCGCGTAGCGTGTTGGCGGCGTCGGCCAGGCCCGCCTTCGTGGTCCTCGCCGTCCGACGACCACCAGAAGCGCCCGCGGCCGCGTCGGTCGGCCTTGTCGCGCGCAGCGTTGAACGCCTGGTCCGCGATCCGGAGGGCGCTCGAGAAGTCGGTGCCCTGGATCGCGATCTGCTCGGGGTCGGCGGCCTCGAGGAAGAGGCGCAGCGCGCCGCGATCGGTCGTGAGCGGGCACTGCAGGAACGACTCGCCCGCAAACACGACCAGCCCGACGCGGTCGCCACGGCGCGCCGGTCACCACGCGCTCGATCTCGAGCTTGGCGCGCTCCAGCCTCGAGGGCGCCACATCCTCGGCCCGCATCGAGTCCGACACGTCGAGGGCGATGAGCAGGTCCAGGCTCTCCTGCCGCCCTCCGCGATCGCGGTGCCCAGCCTCGGCCCGGCCAGAGCGATGCCGACGCAGGCCACGGAGGCGGCCAGCAGAACGGCTCGGATCCTGCGCTGCCGTCGTCACGCCCTCGAGGTCAGGCTGAGTGCTGGCTCGAGGCGCCCAGAAACATGCGCAGAGCCTCGGTCCGCTTCGTCGCCGCGTAGCGGAACGCCACGAACGCCGCCGGGACGAGCACGGCAGCGAGAGAGCAGGACCAGGGAGAGCGGAACGACATCGACGGAGGCTACTAACGCTGGGCACTCTTGTGCCGTGCCCGTTCGGCAAGGTCTCGCGCCATTCGTCCTCGAGGCACGCCGCTCGTCCGATTCTGGCGGCCTCGAGGACGGGGGCTCGCTACGGGACCTCGCGGAGCCGGGTCGTCGAGAGCGCGACGGCGGCGACCAAGCAGAGCAGCGCGGGCCACAGCGCCCACGGGTACCGCTCCTCCACGTCGAGCAGCACCGTTTCCTCGATCTCGGTCCGCTCGAGGGCGCTGATCCGTCGTAGACCTGCCGAAGCGCCTCGCGGTCGGTGGCGCGGAAGTAGCGCCCGCCGGTCGTCTCTGCCACCTGGCGGAGCGCGACCTCGTCCACCTCCGGCGCGGGACCGAGCCGGCCGAGCCCCAAAGGGCGTCCGTCCTCGAACCTGCCCGCCTTCGCCACCCACACCGATGGCGTACACCTTGACACCGAGCGCCTCCGCCGCCTCGGCCGCCGTCTGAGGGTCCACCTGCCCGCGGTTGTTCTGGCCGTCGGTCAGGAGCACCACCACCTTGGACTCGGCCTCCGAGTCGCGCAGCCGCGCCGTCGCCGTCGCGAGCGCCGTCCCGATGGCGGTCCCGTCCTCGATGAGTCCCATCCGCACCTCCTGAAGCATCGACAGCAGGAACGGGTAGTCCAGCGTCAAGGGCGCCTGGGTGTAGGCTTGGGCCGCAAACACAACCAGTCCGATCCGGTCCGACTCCCGGCCGCGCACGAACTCAGCAGCGACGGACTTCGCGGCCTCGAAGCGGTTCGGCACGAAGTCCTCGGCCGTCATCGAGGTCGAGACGTCGAGGGCGAGCACGATGTCGATGCCCTCCGGTCGAGCGCTCGACGGTCGCGTCGCGCACCTGGGGCCGCGCCATCGCGACGACCGACAGTGCGAGGGCAGCAAGCCAGCAAGGCATCTGGGAGCCTGCGCCACCGCGCCCAGCCCGTTGAGGGGAGCGCCGCAGCGTCGCCGGCCACGGAGTACTGCACGCCCGCCGCATCGCTCCGACGACGCCACATCATGACTGCCAGCGCCACGACGGCGGGCAGGAGAAGAAGCCAGAAGGGAGATGCGAAGGCCACGTGCGAGATCAGTCAGGGGTTGCCATTGTGCCGCCGATGGCAGAAACGAGCTCAGGCAGAATGTCGCCTGCGCGGCCCGGCACCTGCTCGTGCAGCCGCCACGCGATGTCACTCGGCTCGGGATTGACCTCGACGACGTAGGCGCCTGACTGACGAGCAATCTGGGGAAGTCCGGCGGCCGGGTACACGACAGAGCTGGTACCGACCGACAGATACACATCGGCCATCGCCGCCGCTTCCGTCGCCCGGCCGATGGCCTCCTCCGGCAGTTGCTCCCCGAACCACACCACGTCGGGCCGTACCAACCCACCGCACTGCTCGCACGTCAGCGGCCCGTCCTCGAGGGCGGACCTCTCCGCCGGTGTGCGGCACTGAATGCAGGACGAGCGGGTGATGGTACCGTGCAGCTCGACCACCTCCGAGCTTCCGGCGCGGCGGTGAAGGCCGTCCACGTTCTGCGTCGCCAGCAAGAACTCGCCTCCTCGACCAACGACCCAGCGCTCGAGCGCGGCCAAGGCGCGATGCCCGTCGTTCGGCTCCACGTCCTCGACGATGGCGCGGCGATGCGCGTACCAGCCCTGCACCAATGTCGGGTTGGCCAGGAACGCATCCACGTTGGCGAGCTCTTCGGGGCGAAACCGCTGCCACAAGCCGTCCGGGTCGCGAAAAGTGGCGACGCCGCTCTCGGCCGAGATGCCGGCGCCCGTGAGCACCGCGACGCGCTCGGCCTCGAGGAGGCGGCGCACCAGCGTGTCAGAGAACGGGTAGAGAGGCTGGTGCACGGTCTACGAAGGCGCGACCTCGACGGGAGTTTCCGAGCGCACCACATCGGCCTCGACGGCCTCGAGGGCGGCACGCGCCTGGTCGCGCATCTGGGCCGCGACGTGACCCGCCGGGCGGACGCGGGCGAACGCGACGAGGTCGGTAGGGCGGAGGACGTGCCGCACCATCCCGACTGACGCGTCGGACAGGCGAGCATCGGCCTCGAGGACGGCCTCGAGGTCGCCCGTTGTCGAGGTCGCGGCGGGGACGCGGAGACGCCGTTCGAGGTAGCGGCGCACCACAGAACGGACCTCCACGACAAAGGCTTCGACGGCCTCGGGCGTCTGGGGAGCGTCGGCATCGAGGACGCCCAGGCGAGCAAGTGCCACCTGATACGGATCGGCCCGCTCGACGTGCCCTCGAGGGCGGCGCAGCAACCGTATCACTCCCCACACCGATAGCCTGATCACGAGGGCGGCCAGCATGCCGAGCGCGATCCAGACTGGCGCGGCACTGGGGAACGGCTCGGGGTCGCCGAACGGCGCCGGTTCGTACGGTGGAGACTCGCCCTCGAGGACGGACCGCACCGGCACAACGGCGCTCCCGGTCGCAAGCGGGATCACCTCTCCCCCGTCTGTCACGGTGACCTCGACGGGACCGACCCGTGCGGTGTCCGCGGCAAACGTGACGACGCGGTAGACGGCGCTGTCGATGCGAGCCGTGGCGGTCCGCCTCGGTGGGAACCGCTCGACCTCGAGGGCGATGGCGTCGCCGATCTCGAGTCGAGGCCGGGCCTCGGCGCCTCCGGCCGGGACGACGGGAAACGCGGTCTGCTGGCCCGGCGCGTGGCGCACAGTGACGGCGACCTCGAAGGGCTCGCCGGTGGTGGCGGAGTCCTCGAGGACGGTGAGCCTCGCGGTTTGGGCGCTCGCCGAGGCGGCGCACAGCATGGCGACTGCGATCACGAGCGCCACTCTCAATGAGCGCCCATCGGTCCGCCCTCGAGGGTGGGGTCGAATCGTCCTCGAGGGCGGTTTTGCCTTCCACACTTCCCATTTCCCCACACTCATCGCCGCGTCCGGTTTCGGAAGAAGGACGACAGCGGTTCGACGTAGTCCACGTCCGTCCGCAGCGTGACGTGGTCCACCCTCGAGGCCTTCAGTGTGGCCTCGATGCGCGAGGCCCGGTCGCCAGCGCGGATGGCAAACGCCTCCCGCACGCGGCGGCTCGAGGTGTCCACCAACGACGCACGGCCGGACTCCGAGTCGACCACGCGCAGCAATCCGACGGCAGGAAGGGTCTCCTCCCGAGGGTCGACCAGCCGGATGGCCGCCACGTCGTGTTTCTGGGCCGCGATGCGGAGCGACCGCGCGACGTCGGCCTGGCGCTGGGGACGGAACAAGGAAGTCGCTCACCAGCACCACGATGGCGCGGCGGCGCTGGACGCGGAGCACGTGGTCGATCGCGCCTGCGATGTCGGTGCCTTTCCCGATCGGCTCGTGGGCGAACAAATCGCGGACCAGCCGCAGCACATGGCGCTTGCCGCGCTTGGCCGGAACGGCGCGCTCGACGCGATCCGAAAACAGCACCAAGCCCACCTTGTCGTGGTTGCGCAGCGCCGAGAACCCGAGCACAGCACAGACCTCGGCGGCGAGATCCCGCTTGGACCTCGCGCTCCCAAAGCTCTCGCTGCCCGACACGTCCACGACCAAGATGAGCGTCTGCTCACGCTCCTCCTCGAACAGCTTGACGTGCGGCTCGCCCGTCCGCGCCGACACGTTCCAGTCGATGGTCCGAACGTCGTCGCCGATCTGGTACGGACGCACCTCTGCGAACTCGATGCCGCGACCCTTGAACGCCGAGTGGTACTCCCCCCCGAACACATCGTCCACGAGCCCGCGCGTGCGGACCTCGACGTGACGAATCTTTTTGAACAGCTCCCTGGGGATCAAGGGGGGAAATGGAAAATGAGGAGGGGGAACGGAGCAGAAGACTGAGGTCGCCCTCGAGGTCGTCTGCTCCCACGGGTAGATTACCCAACAGGGACAACGCGCACGGCCGATGCCAGTGGCTGCCCGTTTCCCTATTCCCCCCATTTCCGATTTCCCATCATGGCCCACGTCGCCGTCCTCGTCTTCCCTGGGTCCAACTGCGACCACGACGCGCACCACGCCCTCGAGGCCGTGCTCGGCCAAGACGTACAAATGGTGTGGCACAAGGAAGACTCCATCGGCGACGCTGATCTGGTGATCGTGCCGGGGGGGTTCTCCTACGGCGACTACCTGCGGGCTGGCGCGATCGCTCGGTTCTCGCCCGTCATGAAAGACGTGGTGCGGTTCGCTGGTACCGGCGGCCCCGTGCTCGGCGTCTGCAATGGCTTCCAGGTGTTGTGCGAGGCGGGCCTGCTGCCCGGCGCCTTGATCCGTAATGCGAGCCTGCGCTTCGCCTGCAAGCCCTCCCACCTGCGCGTCGAGTCGACCTCGACGGCGTTCACGTCCGGCCTCGAGGCCGGCAACATCTTGACGATCCCGGTCGCCCACGGCGAGGGCAACTACGTGGCCGACGACGATACGCTGGACCGACTCGAGGGCGAGGGCCACGTCGTCTTCCGCTACGTCAATGCGAGTGGCGAGGCCGTACCGGAGGCCGCGCCCAACGGATCGGCGCGCAACATCGCGGGTGTCACGAATGCGCGCGGCAACGTGCTGGGCATGATGCCGCACCCCGAGCGCGCCGTCGAGGCTCGCGTCGGAGGCAGCACCGACGGCGCGCGACTGTTCCGCTCGGCACTCTCCGCCCTCGAGGTCGCGTGAGAGCCGCGGCGGCTGGTCTCGCGGCCGCCCTCCTGATCGGCTGCGCTACGCCCGGCCTCGAGGACGGAACGTTCACCGTGTCGATCCTCAACCCGAGGGGCATACAGGGCACCGTCAGCTATCTCAGCGGCTCGGCTGCCGTCCGCCCAAACGAGTTCGGGTGCGTCGCAATCGTCCTCGAGGACGACCTCGGCTCCACCCTCGAGATCGCGGACGCCTGCCCGCTCCAGGAGAGCGGATTTCCCAATGGGGGCTCGTTCGTCCTGAACGAGTTGACTCGCAACCCCCACAGCGTCGACCTCGACATTGGGCAGGACCGCTACACCAGCGTCGGCGGGACGCTCGACCTCGAGGACGTCGGCCGTCGGCACGCGCGCGGACGGTTCGGTGCGACGGTCGTGCGTGTCGTAGCGCTCGAGCCCGACTCCGTAGCTCTTTCCGACACGCTCACCATCCTCGGCTCGTTCAACGCAGCCGCCACGCCATGATCGAAGCCCGAGCCCGCATTGAGCGGGAACGCCACCTCTCTGCTCCCATCGAGGACGCATGGGCGGTGCTCGTAGACGTCTCCAAGTGGGGACCGCTGTTCCCGCACGTCGATTCCGTGGAGCCGTACCCGGAGGCTGGCGACAACGCGTTTATCTGGCGGATGTCGCCGCTCGGCCCGCCCGGCGCGCGCGTCCGCACGGTCTACGCCTGCCGCTACCACCCCGACCACGACACGCACACCCTGACGTGGACACCCGTCGAGGGCGTCGGCACGGGACAGTTCGCGGGGCACTGCGTCCTCGAGGACGCCGACGGCGAAACGCATGGGACGCTGCTGATGGACGCCATGCTGGAGATCCCGGCGCCCGGATTCATGCGCGGCGTGGTCGCGCCGCTGGTGCAGGTCGAGATGGGGCGGATGACGGACACGTTCATGGACCGCCTCGACGACGTGATGAGCCTGTAGGACAGGCGCTGAGGCCTGCGTCGGACTCGACGGACAGATCGGCGCAACCCTCTGTCCCGTAACGGACCGATGTTCTGCGGTTCGTCCTTGAGGTCGTGCATGGCCGAACACTCCGAGCGTCCCCTTGGTAGCACGACTCAACCGACAGAGCTCGGGACGCCGTTACCAGGGATGCGGCCCCCGAACCCGCCGTCTTGGACTTGGTCCGGGGCGGCGGTTTTTTTTGTGCGCCCTCTCCGCGGTCCGAGCGAGTTTTCGGGCTCCATTTCCGCCGCCACTCAAGGCGTGTCTATGTCTCTCCGCATCGTTCAGTTTGGCCTCGGCCCCATCGGCCAAGCCACCGCCCGCCTCGCCCTCGATAGGGGCCACACGCTCGTCGGCGCCCTCGACCTCGATCCGTCCCGCGTGGGACAAGACATCGGCGAGGTGCTGGGCCGCGACGCGCTCGGCGTGGTTGTCCGCGACGACGCCAAGGCCGCCCTCGAGGAGCTGAAGCCAGACGTCGTGCTCCACACCACCATCTCGTTCCTCGACAAGATCGAGGACCAGCTCATGACCTGCATCGAGGCCGGCGCACACGTCGTGTCGTCCTCCGAGGAGCTGTTCTGGCCCTACGAACGCGACGCCGAGTTCTCAGAGCGCATCAACGCGGCCGCCGAAAAGGCCGGTGTGGCCATCGTCGGCACGGGCGTCAACCCAGGCTTCGTCCTCGATGTCTTCCCCGTTGTGCTGGCCAACAGCGTGATCGCTCGCGTGGATCGCGTCGATGCGACCCGGTCAGTCGATGCCGGCCGTCGTCGGGGGCCGCTTCAGAAGAAGGTGGGCGCCGGTCTCACCGAGGATCAGTTCCGCGAGCGCGAGGCCGCTGGCGGGTTCGGCCACATCGGGATGGTCGAGAGCGCCTACGCGCTCGCCGCCGGGCTCGGCTGGGACGGCGCCGTCGTCACCGAGACCTTTGGCCCGTCGATGGCGACGGCCGACCACACCACGGACCATGCGACGGTCAAGTCTGGCGACGTGGCAGGCATCCACCAAACCGCGACGGTCACCGTCGACGGCGAGGAGCGCGCGGTGCTGACGCTCACGATGGCCGTCGGCGCCCCCGACGAGGACCGCATCGTGATCGCGGGCGATCCGCCGTTGACGGTCGTGGTCGAGGGCGGCACGTTCGGCGACACGGCTACCGTCGCCGCCGTCGTGAACGCCGCGCCGCGCGTGCGGGCCTCGAGGCCAGGCCTGCGGACGGTCCTGGACCTGCCGGGCAGCGGCAGTGTAGCCCGCTTCGTCCTCGAGGTCGCCGGTCGACCTCGAGGGCGGTTGGACTGCGCGAGGAGGCAAAGAGACGTGCCTCGAGGTTGTCCAGATGCCCAATGCGCAGGGCAGAGTCACTCGAGGGCGGGTCCGCGCCATTGCGTCGCCGGCCGACCTCGAGGTTGGCGGTCTAGAGCGTGTTATGGACTTGCGGCGAGGTGCGGCAGCGCCTGCCCGAGCATCACCATCACGAAGCCGGCCAGATGAATGCCAGCGACCGTCGCGGGCAGACGCTCGTAGTCACGCGCCATCCGCCGAAAGCGAGCCACCCACGCAAAGCTGCGCTCGACCACCCAACGGCGCGGCAAGAGCACAAACCCGCGCTTGGCCTCCGTGTGCTTGACCACCGCCAACTCGATGCCGTGTGCCGCAGCGGCGTCTCGGGGACGGGCTCCGGTGTAGCCCTGGTCAACGTACGCCAGCGTCACCGTCTGTCCGGTCACCCGCTGCACCGCCTCGCTCAACGCGCCGACCTGATCGCGGTCCTGGTCCTTGGCGGGCGTCACCACGAGTGCGAGCAGGTGTCCGAGCGTGTCGACGGCGATATGGACTTTCGAGCCCTTCATCCGCTTGCCGCCGTCGTAGGTGGCGCGGGCGCCGCTCTCGGGTGTCGAGCGCAGCGTACGGCTGTCGAGGATCGCTGCCGAGGGGTGCGCGCGCCGGCCGGCGACGCCGCGCAGCAGCACGCGCAAGTCGTAGGCGATGGTCTCGAAGACGCCCGCCTTGATCCAGCGCTGGCTCTGCTGGTAGACGGCTGCCCAGGGCGGAAAGTCACCAGGCAGGTAGCGCCAGGGGCATCCCGAGCGGATGACGTAGCGGAGCGCGTCGAACGAGCGCCGGAGGTCGTGTCGGCGCTGGGGCGCGGTCTCAGCGACGAGAGCGAGGTAGGGGGCGACGAAAGCCCACTCGTCGTCCGAGACATCGGACGGATAGCGGTGCGGCATCCGCCAAAGCTATCGCGACCCGACGAGTCCATAACACGCTCTAGCTTCTCGGCATCGCGCACCCCGACGCTCACCATGAGCGAGCTCCGCCCGTTCCACATCGCGTTCCCCGTCCGCGACCTCGAGGAGTCGCGGGCTTTCTACGGCGGCGTGATGGGATGCCCCGAGGGCCGCAGCTCGGACCACTGGATCGACTTCGACCTGTTTGGCCATCAGATCGTAGCCCACATCCAGGAGCCGACGGCCATGCCAGCGAAATCGCACAGCAATCCGGTCGACGGCCATGACGTGCCGATCCCACACTTCGGCGTCGTCCTGACGCTGGACGACTGGAAGGCGCTCAGCGAGCGGCTCACGAGCGCAGGCGTCGAGTTTGTGATCGAGCCCGGCATCCGCTTCGAGGGCGAGCCTGGCGAGCAGGCCACGATGTTCTTCCTCGACCCGTCCGGCAACGCCCTCGAGTTCAAGGCCTTCCACGACCTCTCGAGCCTGTTCGCTACCTGAGACATGCCGCTGACGTCCTCGAGGACGTCAGCGGCCTCTCTTCTTGCATTTCGCTCCCGGGGCCGGGAGCGCTCCCGGCCGGGCGGGCGTAGTAAGGCAGCACGGTATCTTACCGTCCCCCCTTCAAACCCTGCGCGAGCGCGCCCCCCTCATGGCCCGAGTTGATGTTGTGATGCCCAAGATGGGCGAGAGCGTGATGGAGGGAACTGTCCTCGAGTGGAAGAAGGCCGTCGGCGACACCGTCGAGCAGGACGAGACGCTGCTCGAGATCTCGACCGACAAGGTTGACTCCGAGGTGCCGTCCCCCGAGGCCGGCGTGATCGTAGAGATCCTGGTCGAAGAGAACGACACCGTCGACGTGGGCACGCCAATCGCCATCATCGAGACGGATGCCGATGCGGCAGGAAGCGACGCACCGGCCTCGAGCGAGCCTGCACCGCAGGAGTCCGCCGTCGAGGTCGCCGCGGAGCCGCTGAACGAGGTTCAGCCCGTCGGTGATGACCCGACCCCAGAGCCGGAGGCCAAGCCCGCCGCGCCTGATGTCCGTCCCGTCGAGGACGTGGCTCCGTCGACCGACTCGTCCTCGAGTGCGCCCAGCGGCGGCAGTGCCCGGACGGAGGTCGTGATGCCCAAGATGGGCGAGAGCGTGATGGAGGGAACTGTCCTCGAGTGGAAGAAGGCTGTCGGCGACACCGTCGAGCAGGACGAGACGCTCCTCGAGATCTCGACTGACAAGGTCGATTCCGAGGTGCCGTCCCCTGAGGCGGGCACCTTGCTGGAGATCCTGGTCGAGGAAGGCGACACCGTCGATGTCGGCACGCC
This sequence comes from Rubricoccaceae bacterium, assembly GCA_963832985.1. Classification (GTDB taxonomy): domain Bacteria; phylum Bacteroidota; class Rhodothermia; order Rhodothermales; family Rubricoccaceae; genus Rubrivirga. The sequence continues at coordinate 238,620 of CAWHWG010000005.1, read as the reverse complement.
CATCGCCATCATTGGCGCGGCCGGTGCCGCGGCGTCTGCGCCCGTCGAGGACGAGCCGTCGGATAGCCCCGAGCCGTACGAGAAGAGCTACAGCGCCGAGAGCACGACGGCCAGCGCCGCGCCCGCCGTCCAGGAGGCGAGAGGTGCCGAGGCCGCTGCCGCCGCGACCGCGAATGACGAGCCCTCCGGCCCGATCCCGCGCCGCGACGAGGCGGGCAACTTCTACTCCCCGTTGGTCCGCTCCATCGCCGAGGCCGAGGGCATCGCGCTCTCCGAGCTCCAGCAGATCACCGGCACCGGAGGCGACGGACGCGTCAGCAAGGCCGACGTGATGGCGTTCCTGGAGACGCGAGGCGGCGCCAGCCAGCCGACCTCGACGCCTGCCCCAGAGCCCAAGAGCTACGGCGCAGACGAGTCCGCTCCGACGGCAGCGCCCGCGGTACAGGCCGTGACGCCCGCTCCGGCGCCGACCTCGACGCCCGCCCCGAAGGCCCAGCCGGCCGCTCCGAAGGCTCCGGCCTCGAGGGCGCCCTCCCCGTCCTCGAGCGACACCGCTGGTGAGCGCGTCGAGGTCGTGGAGATGGACCGGATGCGACAGCTCATCGCCGAGCACATGCGCCGCTCGAAGGACACGAGCGCCCACGTCACCAGCTTTGCTGAGATCGACGTCACCGGACTCGTGCAGCATCGCGAGCGCTACAAGGCGTCGTTCCAGGCGCGCGAGGGCACCAAGCTCACGTACACGCCCTACTTCATCCTGGCCTCCATCGAGCCGCTGCGGGAGCATCCGTTCCTCAACAGCTCGGTCGAGGGGACGCGGGTTCTGCTCAAGAAGGACTACCACGTCGGTATCGCGGTGGCGCTCGACAAGGGGCTGTTGGTGCCCGTGGTGCGCAACGCGGGCCAGCAGAACCTGACCGGTCTCGCCCACACCGTCGCGGACTTGGCGCAGCGGGCGCGCACCAAGAAACTCCAGCCGGACGAGCTCCAGGGCGGCACGTTCACCATCACGAACGTCGGCAGCCTGGGATCGCTCATGGGCACGCCGATCATCAACCAGCCGCAGTCGGCCATCCTGTCGCCGGGCGCCATTGTCAAGCGGCCGGTCGTGATGGAGACCGAGGTTGGCGATGTGATCGCGATCCGCCACATGGTGTACGTGTCGCTCAGCTACGACCACCGGATCATCGACGGCGCGATGGCCGCCAGCTTCCTGGCGTCGTACCGCGCGGCCCTCGAGGCCATCGGGCCGGACTCGCCGCTGATTTAGCCATTCCGTCCTCGAGGTCGGCCGGTTGCACGGCGTCGGCTCGGCCTCGAGGATGGCGCATGGAGGTTCGCCTGAATCGAGGTCTGTCTGGCCTCGAGGGCGAACGGTGGCGGTCTCGGAGCGTGGAAACGATTTGGTAACCGCCACTTCCGTGTCCGCCCTCCCCTCTCCCACCCCGTCCGACCTCGAGGTCGTGTCTCGCCGACCGGCCCGCGTCAGCGGAGTTGGGGCCGTGATGTATCGGCTCCGACGGTCCCACCCGTACACGGGCGACGCCGACCTCGACACCGCGTTCTCGACGTTCGACGCGGTGGTCATCCCTCCGGCCGATGGGCGGAGCGGTGCGCCGTTGGTGTCGCTGATGAACGGGATCACGAAGGGGCTCGACCGGAGCATTCCTGCGGCCGTGGCGGCCTCGAAGGCCGGCCTCGGGGCCGTGCTGATCGACACGCCGCTCGGCGGCTCCCGGCGATTGGGAGCGGGGCATCCAGGCACTGACCTGGCCGAGATCGCCCGGCGCGGCATCGCCCTCGATGTCCCACTGGCTCGGCGCCTGTTCGACGGTGTCGCGGCGGACCTTCCCGCCGTGTTTGGGCTCGTCGAGGCCGAGCACGGACTTGGCGCCGAGAGGCGGGCGCTGTTCGGCGTCAGCTTTGGGTGCCTGCTCTCGAGCCTGGCGTTCGCGCGGGACGGATTCGGCGACCGGCTGTTTGGAGCCATCGGGCACCCGGACCTTCCCACCATGTCGCGCGGGCTGGTGACGGCATTCGCCGGATTCTCAGGTCTGCCCCAGAGTGTCATCGAGGGCGGGCTTCGGCTCGGGCCACTCGCCGATGCGGCGGCCCGGCGCTATGGCGGCGATCAGGCCGTGGGGGCCGTGCGGTTTGCCCGAATGCTGGCGGCGCTCGGGCGCGGCGGGCGCGCGACCAAAGACTTCAACCCCATCCAGTACGTGAGCAGCGTGTCAGCCTCGAGGTCGGCGCACTTCCTCGCCGGCTCCGCCGATCCGGTAGCCCCGCCGACCGCCCTCGAGGCCGCGGCATCGGCGTTCACGACGACGTCGGTGACGGTGCTGCCAGGACTGGGCCACGGCTGGTATCCGTCCTCGAGGCCGGCAGGGGCACCCACGTTTGAGCAGGCGTGTGGCGGCTGGCTCGTGCGCCACCTCGAGGACTGGACAGGCTAGGGGCACCACCGGGCGACCTCGAGGTCGCGAACCGCTCCACCGGCCTCGAGGAAGAGGACCTTAGCGCCTGTCCTCTCCGACACCGTTGCGCGCATGGTTTTTGGTCTCGATGTGGGGACTGCCCCCGTTGCCCGGCCGGACCTCGAGGTCTAGCTTGCGATGACCGTTATCCAGACCGCCGTGGCCGATCCCCCGCTCCGTCTCTCCGTCGCCGACCTCGCCAACCGCTTGGAGAGCTTCGTCACGGACTACCTCAAGGAGAAGAGCAAGGAGACACGCGGGACATACCGACGCGCGCTCAACGAGTTTGAGCGCTACCACGGCGTGCGCGCCGCCCGGCCGTCGAGCACGTTTCGGTTCATCGAGAAAGACATCGAGGCGTATAAGACGTACCTGATGGAGGAGCGCGAGCTGAGCCAGGTCTCGGTCAGCACCTACCTCACGGCGCTGCGCCGCCTGTGCGACTACCTCGTCGCGCGCGGCGACCTCGAGGACAATCCGGCGCGTGCGGTCAAGGGCAACCGACGGCCGGCCTCCCACTCACGCGGCGTGCTCACCGAGGAGCAAGTCGAGACGTTGTTCGAGTCGATCCCGCAGGTGACGGAGATTGGACGTCGCGACCGTGCGCTGGTGGCGCTGATGGTGTACGGCGGGCTCTCGGAGGTCGAACTCGTCCGTGCCGACATCGGCGATGTGGACCGGACGCTGATGGGCACCTTCCTGCGCGTGCAGGGAAAAGGTCGGCAGACGAAAGACCAGACGGTCCCGCTCGACGGCACGGCCGTGGACCCGCTCGAGATCTACCTGATGACGCGCGAGGAGTCCGACCCGACCGCGCCACTGTTCGTCTCGCTCGGCCATCGCAGCGCCGGGACGCGACTGAACACGCGCTCGGTCCGCGGCCGGATCAACACGCACCTGCGCGCGGCCAAGCTCAAAAAGCGCGGCATCAGCCCGCACAGCCTGACGCACACGGCGGCGCTGATCTGGCTCAACTCCGGGATGCCCGTCGACGACGTCCGCCGGCGAATGCGGCACGGGACGCTCGAGACGACGATGATCTCGTTCAAGAAGCAGGGCCTCCTCAAGCCGCGCGACGAAGACGAGTAGCCGACCTCGAGGACGCTCAGAATGCGTGCGGAGGTGCGGAAGAGATACGGAGGCTTCCGTCCTCGAGGTCGGACCACGCCTCTGAGATCGCGAGGGCGTCTGCCGCGTCCTTGTTTTCCGACCTCGAGGTCGCCTACTCGGCCATCTCGACGACCAGCACGACCTCGAGCGGATCACTTGACGGCTCCAGGCTTGGATACGGCGTCAGCCCCTGCACCGCGACCTCGAGGGTGCCGACGATGGTCGTTGAAGGCTCCGGCCCGTCAGCCGGAGAGTTCGGCACCGAGAGCACCGCGTCGGTCCCGTCCACCGTGACGCGAACGCGTGCCTTCCCAGCCCACACGCACTGCGCACCATCGGGACAGCGGCTGTCTTCGACGACCTCGGCGAAGCTCACCTCGACGCCCTCGAGGACGGCGGAGTCTCCGACCTCGAGGCTGAACGGGACGCCAGGCGCGACCTCGAGGGCGCCGGATCCCGCGCAGCCAACAACCATCATCGAGGCCGCCAGCGCGAGCCGGATCACAACCGAGTGCGGACGCCGAACTGGTGGAGGCCTCCGAAGTCGCCCCAGTTCGAATACGTGTAGTCGACGCCGATGCGGCGCAGTGCGATGCCTGCGCCCACGCTGACGCCGGCGAGGTCAAGACGCCCGCCCGAGCGGAGATCGTCGCCGCGGCGGCCGTTGTAGCCGGCACGCACCGCAAAGACTTTCCCAAGCTGAAGCTCGCCGCCCAAGGCCACGTGATCGAGGGCGCGGTTCACGAACGACGAGTCGGACTGAGGTCCCTCGAACCGTTGCAGGTCGATGGCGGCAACGGAGACGGTGAGCGGGAGGTAACGGAGCTTGTTCGTAACCGTCAGACGAACATCGAGCGGCAGGCGGTCAGACTCATCTCCGAGCGACGACAGGACGGCGCCGATGTGGTGGACGCTCGCCCCAAATGTGATCCCCTCCGACGGCACCTGATAGCTCAGGCCGATGTCGCCCGCGATTGCCTGCGCGCCAGCCTCGTCAATGGACGCGAACAAGGCGTGCGCCGCCACGCCCAGCCGAAGCTGCGGCATCACCTCTTTCGAGGCCACGATGGTCACGGCGGCCTCGCTCGCGCTGAACGTGCCGTCGGCCGTCGAGGACGGGTCGGCGCTGGCGCGGCGCTCGAACTCGCCATAGGACAAGTAGCGCACGCCACCCGCCAGGCTGATGCCTGGGCTGCGGAGGTCGCGCGCGATCACGACGGAGCCGGCGCTAACGTCCCCGATCAGGTTCGTGTATCCGAGGGCGAGCGCGCCACTGGCCTCCGACGACAGGAACGCTGGGTTCGCAAACGCCGTGGCGGGGTCGCCTGCCGAGAGTGCTGCCGGTCCACCGAGTGCTGCCGCCCGCGCGGAGACATCGAGGCGGACGAGGTCGAACGAGGTCTGAGTCCGGGCCTGGCCCAGCGCGACAGGAGCCGACGCCACAAGTGCGGCGAGGGCGACCCCAAGAATGAAGAGACGTGGTTGCATGTCGGAGGCCCCGAAAAGGGCAGAGCGTGCGGAACCGTCTCGAAGGGGCGCTAGGCGTATCGCGTGTGAGTCGACAAGGTACGAGACACCTGCCCCTCCCCACAGGTCACGCCGCCGCGCCCCGCCGCCCTCGAGGACGCAGACCCGTCCTCGAGGACGTGCGGCTGCCGCATCCGTCAAGAGAATCAGAAGGTTGTGATCGCTGTTTGCGTCGAATTGCGTAGCTAGGGGTACACCCACTCCCCCTGCTCTCATGCATAGCCCTAAGGCCGATCTCGTCAAGCGTTTCCTCGCCGTCCTCATCGACGGCCTTACAGCAGGCGCCATCGCCTGGGTGTTTGGCCTGTTCGGGACGTTCATGTCAGGGCTCGGCATCCTGATCGGAGCGGGCTACATCTTGGTGCGCGACGGCTTGGAGACGCCCTACACGGACGGACGCTCGTTTGGTAAAAAGATCATCGGCCTGCGCGCGGTGCGTCTCGACGGAGGCCCGATGACGATGGAGACCTCGATCCGGCGCAACTGGACGCTGGCAGCCGGCAACATCGTGTCCGGCATCGGCACGGTCCTGCTGGCGATGGGCCCCTTGGCCATCCTGGGCATCCTCGTCCTCATCGGAAGCATCGCCGTTGGCCTGCTCGGGCTTGTCGAGGCCATCCTGGTCGTGACCAACAGCGAAGGCCGTCGCATCGGCGACCGGACCGGCGGCACGCAGGTCATCGAGGACGCGACCGTTCCGGCTGGCTTGTAGCCTCGGCCTCGAGGCCGAACGCCGTCCTCGAGGGCGCTCGTCGCTCACGCGTCCTCGAGGGCGAGCAGTTGTCCACAGGCACCCGGCCGGTGCGGGGGTGACGGTATGTTGGACGGGGCCGGCGGTACCCACAGGCGACCGCCGCCCCACCCACGGACCCGCCCCCGATGGCCGACACGACGAGAGACTCCGGCGACCGCTACACCGTCACCGCGCGCAAATACCGGCCCCAGACATTCGATGATCTGGTGGCCCAGGAGCACGTCGCGGAGACGTTCCGCAACGCGATCACGCGTGACCGGCTGGCACACGTCTACCTGCTGTGTGGCCCGCGAGGCGTTGGCAAGACGACGGCGGCGCGACTGATCGCGAAGGCGGTGAACTGCCAGACGCCGCTCGAAGAGCGCGACCGCGCCGAGCCTTGCCGCGACTGTGAGTCCTGCCAGGCCTTCGAGCAGGGCCGCTCGCTCAACGTGTTCGAGATCGACGCGGCCTCGAACAACGGCGTCGACTACATGCGGGACCTGCGCGACAAGGCGCTGGTGCCACCGCAGGGGGCCAAGAAGAAGGTCTACATCCTGGACGAGGTCCACATGCTCTCCGCGAGCGCGTTCAACGCGCTGCTGAAGCTGCTGGAAGAGCCGCCGTCGTACGTGATGTTCATCTTCGCGACGACAGAGCCGCACAAGGTGCTGCCCACGATCCTGTCGCGCTCACAGCGCTTCGACTTCCGCCGCATCTCGGTCCCAGAGATCGTAGACCGGCTGAAGGAGATCTCGGCCGCCGAAGGCATCACTGCCGACGAGGAGAGCCTGGTGCTCCTGGCGCGCAAAGGCGACGGTGCCCTGCGCGACGCGCTCTCGGTATACGACCAGGCGGTCTCCGTCTGCGGTAACGTCCTCGAGATCGGCGCGCTACGCCAAGCCCTCGGCGTGGTCGATGCCGACGTCTATTTTGCGATCACGGACCGCGCCAGGGAGGGAAACCGAGCGGGCCTGCTGTCCCTCGTGGATGGCGTCGTCCGAGCCGGTCACGACCTCGACGAGCTGGTGCAGGGACTGGCCGAGCACCTGCGCGACTTGCTCGTCGCCCGGTCGACCGGAAAGGGCGACCTCATCGAGGGCACGCTGGCCACCAAGGAGCGCTACCTCGACGCGTCGTCGGCCTACGGCGAGGCCGACCTGCTGCACCTTCTGATGCTGTCGGAGCGGGCCGCCCAAGACCTGCGCGACAGCCGACAGCCTCGCTTGACGCTGGAGCTCGCGCTGCTCAAGATGGCGAGCCTGGAGTCCGCCGCCGACCTCAGCCGTCTCTTGGACCGGCTCTCCGCCCTCGAGGCCGCCGCGAAGGCGGGAGAGCTCCCGACGAACACCGCTCCCATCACGCCAACGCCGGCCGCCCCGCCCTCGAGGACGAACACCGCGACGGAGTCGTCGACTCCCGCGACCTCGAGGCCGACGACACGGACCTCAGAGCCGGCGACGGCCTACACCCCGGCAGCCTCGACCTCGAAGCCGAACGCCGCCGCAGAGCCGGAACCGACCTCGGGGCCACAAACGACGGCCCCTCTCCCCACGGGGGAGTCCGGTGAGGGATCGTCTATACTCCAAGCCTCCCCGGCGACCTCGAGGCCGGCTCTGACCCTCGATCCGGATTCGTACTCGAGGACGCAACCGGCGCCTCCCGTCCTCGAGGCCGTTCCTCAGCCGTCCGCACCGGCGCAGCCAGACCCGTCGAGATCGACCGCCGAACCAACCTCGAGGTCGGCGTCTCCTACTCCGCCGGTCGCCGTTGCTCCGCCAGCCGAGCCGTCCTCGAGGCCGACACCCACGAGCGACCCGTCGAGGCCCGTCCTCGAGGACGGACGTCCCGGGCCACCGCCGTTTGACGAGCCGCCGCCGCACACCGACGAAGACGGCGGCATGTTCGCGTCCGACTGGGACGATGATCCGAGCCCCCCGCCTGGACCACCACCTGCCGCCCAGAAGCCTGCGCCCACGCCTCGTCCCACACGGACGGGAGCGAACCTCTTCGGTGCCCCCGCACTCCGGCGCCCCACCAGCGGTGACGGATCCTCCGCCGCCCTCGAGGCCCCTGATAGCGACCTAGGAGGAGACGGTCATGTCGGCACCGATCCGCTCAGTTCAGCGCTCGATGCGGTCACCGAGGTGTGGCCTCGGTTCATCGAGGCCGTCCGCGAGCGGGTGGGCGTCCGCGTTGGCGCCATCGTCAAGTCGGGCGCTCCGTTCCGCGTGCTGCGCGGCGCCGTCGAGGTCGGCATGGAAGATCAGTTCGGCGTTCGCGTGACGACGGACAATCAGGACGCGCTATACGAGGTGCTGACGGAGCTTCTTCCCGACGCGCCCCCGATTCGCTGGGTTGCCGCTCCCCAGGAGGTGACCGAAACCAGCGCTCCCACCGATCCGTTCGAGGAGCTCAAGAAGATGCGCCAGGACCATCCGGTCATCAAAGCTCTCTTCGAGCAGTTCGGCGCAGAGATCGTGTACCAATAGCACGGGCAACGTTCAGCGTTCACGGATCGCCGCCAGGCTTCCTCGAGTGCTAGCTGAGCCTCTCGCCTCACCTCAATCGCGGATGGTGGAACCGCTGGAACTCCCAGCGGCCCTCAACCGCGCCCCCTGACCCCCACTCCAATGGACGGACAAGTCCCAAGCATGGCCGACCTGTTCGGCAAGATGGCCGACATGCAGCAGCGCATGGCGGATTCCCAGGCCCAGCTCGCAGAGCAGCGCGTGACCGCCGAGGCCGGCGGAGGCATGGTCGCCGTCACCGCCGACGGCACCGGCCGTATCGTCTCCATCAAAATCGACCCCGACGCCGTGGATCCGGACGACCTCGAGTTGCTCGAGGACCTCGTCGTGGCCGGCGTTAACAAGGCCATCGAAGAGGCCGAGGCAGCGAAGGCCTCGAAGATGCAGGAAGCCGCGTCCTCGATGCTCCCGCCCGGAATGGACCTGGGCAGCATGGGCATCCCTGGGATGTAGAGTTCCGTGGGCGAGTGACCGAGTGGACGCGTGTGAACGTCCCTTGTCAGCCACGCGGACGACCTTGCCCACTCGAGCACCTCCCCACTCGGACCCTTCCCGATGCATCTGACTTCCGAGACCGTCGAGTCGCTCGTCGAGCAGCTCTCCAGGCTGCCGACGATCGGCCGCAAGACGGCCCAGCGGCTCGCCGCGTTCATCCTCAAAATGCCGCGCGAGGAGGTGGTCGAGATCGCCAAGGCGATGGTGGCGGCCAAGGACCGCGTCAAGACGTGCTCGGTGTGCTTCAACGTCACCGACCTCGACCCGTGCCCCGTCTGTAGCTCTGAGCGCCGCGACCGGAGCATCATCTGCGTCGTCGAGGAGCCCTCGGACGTTCTCGCCCTCGAACGGACCGGCGAGTTCCGCGGCCTCTACCACGTCCTCGGCGGCGTGATTTCCCCTCTCGACGGCATCGGTCCGGACGACCTTCACGTCTCCGAGCTAATCGCCCGCGTCGCGCAGTCGCCCTCGAGTGCGACCGTTGCCGAGCCGGCGGAGGGCTACGACAGCACCGACGACCCGACCGCCCTCGAGGTCGAACACGTGCACGTCACAGAGGTCATCCTGGCCATGAACCCCAACGTCGAGGGCGATACGACGGCGTACTACGTCGGGCAGATGCTGGCGCCGTTCGGCATCACGGTCTCGCGGATTGCGCGCGGCCTGCCCATCGGCGGCGACCTCGAGTTCGCCGACGAGGCGACCCTGAGTCGCGCCCTCGAGGGCCGGGCAGGGATGTAGGGAGCGGTATCACTCCGGTTTTTCCCTAGTTAACGGGGCTAGCTGGCTGACCGATAGATCAAGGGATACCTGGTTTCCAGTCGATGCCCTCCTCTCTTCTATCGCTCCCTTCGTCCAGCGACATGCGCGGGCACCGCGCGATTTTCCTCATCGCGGGCGTGGGGGTGAGCCTGTTCTGGCTCGGAGACCTGTACGATCCACTGGCAGCCCGCCTCGCGCTTTCGTCGGTCGCGTTCGCCCTCATCGGGCTCTCATACGCGAATGACTGGGTCGGACGGAACATCCGCCTGCTTGGTCTCGCGTATCTCTTTACGCTCCTCGCCTACTTCTCGTACCTGGCGGGTGCGAACGGACTCCCCGGTCGCTGGGTCGCTGGGCTCTGCCTCACCTTTACGGGCTGCGGTCTACTGATCGCGCACTTCGCCCCCGACGAGAGGTCTCTAACGGTTGAGCTTGTGCTGGCGTTCGGTGCCATCGCCACCCCACTCCTCATGGCGTCGGGACTGAGCATGCCAGCCTCCGAATTCCTCCGCTACATCTTCTTTATCGGAATCCTGCTCCGCGTTGCAGGACAAAGCCGTCTTCAGGCACTCGGCGCACTCACCGTAAGCCGTGACGACCTGAGAACGATGAATGCAAGCCTCGAGGTCGCACGTGAAGAGGCACTGGCGGCAGCCCAGGCCAAGAGCGACTTCCTCGCCACCATGAGCCACGAGATCCGTACGCCGATGAATGGAGTCATCGGGATGACGTCGCTCCTGCTCGACACCGACCTCGACGACGACCAGGGCGAGTTCGTGGAGACGATTCGGATGAGCGGGGACGCCCTCCTCGCCGTCATCAACGACATCCTCGACTTCTCCAAGATCGAGGCCGGCAAAATCGACCTCGAGGCCATCCCCTTCGAGGTCCACACGGTAGTCGAGGATGCCCTCGACCTGATCTCCCAGCGGGCCGATGAGAAAGGGCTTAGCCTTGCCTATCTCCTGGCCGGCGACGTGCCGCCTGCCGTGACCGGCGATGCTACGCGGATCCGGCAGGTCCTCCTCAACCTGCTCTCGAACGCCGTCAAGTTCACCGAGCGCGGGGAGATCGTCGTCGAGGTCACCTGGGCCAACAGCGCGCTTGCGTTTGCCGTACGAGACACAGGCATCGGGATCTCAGCCGAGCAGCAGGCCGGTCTGTTCCACGCGTTCACCCAGGCCGACTCGTCGACGACGCGGAAGTACGGCGGCACCGGGCTCGGACTCGCTATCTCTCGGCGCTTGGCCGAGCTCATGGGCGGGGACCTATCGGTCACTTCCGATCCTGGCGTGGGTTCGACGTTTACGCTGACCATCACGGCCACGCCTGCCGACGCGCCGATGCCGATCCGTGAGGGCACCCTCATGGGCCGCAGCGTGTTGGTCGTGGACGACACGGCGACGAACCGGCGAATGGTCGAGCTTCAGCTTTCTCGCTTCGGCGTGCAGGTGACCCTCGCCTCGAGCGGCCTCGAGGCGCTTCGCGCGTACCGGACGGCGCTCCAGCACGCTCGGCCGTTCGACGCCGTCGTCCTGGACTATCACATGCCTGGAATGGACGGCATCGAGGTCGCCGAAGCGATCCGGGCCGAGACCGAGAGGGCCGATTGGCAGCCCGCTCTGGTCATGCTCAGTTCGCTGTCGGAGCGGCCGAAAGTGGCCATCGACCTGTTCGACGTGTGGCTCGCGAAGCCAACCAAACAGGGACCATTCCGACGCGAGCTCGCCCGCGCCCTCGGCAAGACGGAGGTCACGACCGTGTCTGAGCCGTCGGCCCCGCTCGAAGACGTACTCCCACTCCGCGTCCTACTGGCGGAGGACAACGTGGTTAACCAGAAAGTGGCTGTCCGCTTGCTCTCAAAGGCAAGAATCGAGGCCGACATCGTCACAGACGGCGTCGAGGCCGTCGACGCCACGCTTCGAGCCGCCGCCGAGGGATCGCCCTACGACGTCGTGTTCATGGATATCCAGATGCCGCGCCTCGACGGATACGAAGCGACGCAACAGATCCGCGAGCGCCTGAGCGCGGCGGACCAACCGTACATCATTGCGATGACGGCGAACGCGATGGAGGGTGACCGCGAAGCCTGCCTTGAGGCCGGAATGGACGACTACGTCCCGAAGCCCATCCGTCCAGAGACTCTCGCCGACACCATCCAGCGGGCGCGGGAGAGGACGGGGGTGGCCGCCTAAACACGGCTAGCGGAGGAGAAATGGCCTCGAGGACAAAGCGAGAGAGCGTAATGGAACAACCGTTCCAAATACTTGTTGCAACGCGCTTCTCATCCATACTGCTATGAAAACCGCCGTGACCGTCGTTCGCTATCTGCTCGGGGTGATGCTGTTCGTCCTCGGCCTGAACGGCTTTCTGAACTTCATCCCTCAACCACCTCCGCCAGAAGATGGTGGTGCGTTCCTGGGTGCGCTCATGGCTGGCGGTGTACTGCCGATCGTGAAAGTGTTCGAAGTCGTGATCGGTGCGCTTCTGCTAGCTGGCCGCTTCGTGCCGCTGGCTCTTGTGATGCTGGTCCCAATTGCCGTCGGCATCGTGACGTATCACCTCCAGTTCGATGCGGCTGGCGGAGTTGGAGCCTACCTCGTCGCGGCGTTTCTGGTGTTCCTGCTGTGGGCGTACCGTGGCACGCTGATGCCGCTGCTGGTCCCGAAGGCCGAGCCGCTCGCGACCTCGAGGCCGCTGCTCTAGCCGAGCTATACCGGGCTTCTGCGCCTCCACTCCATCTGAACGTGGATGCGCATGCCCGGGTCGCCGTCCCACTCGACCTCGAGGACGAGGCGTGCGTCCTCGAGGTCGTAGAAGCCGGACCAGACAAGCGTCCGCTCCTACGCGGTGAGATAGGCGGTGCTCTCGTCCATCACTACGCCATCATGTCTCGGATCGTGTCGGCGTAGGTACGACTCACGCGGACCGTCGATCCATCCACGAGCCGGGCGATAAAGCCACCGGAATTGTCACGCTCCAAGGCGTGCAGCGCATCGAGGGCGACGACCGTGGAGCGATGGACGCGGGCGAACTGGACTGGGTCGAGCCGTTCGGACAGGGCACCGATTCCCTGCGAGGCGAGATACGTTCGTGTGCGCGTGTGCAGCGTCGTGTAGTCGCCGGCAGCCTCGGCCCACAGCACGTCCCCGACCGGGACCGGGACGAACACGCCGCCGTCCTCAACGAGCAACCGCGACGGGTACGTCGTCGGGCGCACGACCTCGAGGACGCGCTCGGCAGGCTGCTGGAGCGCGCGGTCTAGGGCCTCCTCGAAGCGCGCCTGCGTGAACGGCTTCAGCAGGTAGTCGACCGCCGCGACCTCGAAGGCGCGCACGGCGAACTGGTCGAACGCGGTCGAGAACACGACGGCCGGCATCACCACGTCGCGGCGACCGATCTCGTCCAGCACCTCGAACCCGGTCAGGCCGGGCATCTGGACATCCAGGAACAGCAGGCCGATGGGTGAGGCCGCCTCGAGGACGGACTGGACCGCTTCGAGGCCGTTCGCACACTCGCCCACGACCTTGAGGTCGGCGCCGGAGCGCGCGATGGCATCGGAGACCATGCGGCGGGCCGGGGCCTCGTCGTCTACAATGAGGGCTCGCGTCACGGACGTGCAGGGATCGCAAACCGGGCCTGGAAGCCGCGGGCCTGACCGTCGCCAGAGCCCGGCACGTCAAGGACGAGGCCATCGCCGAAGAGCGCTCGCAGGCGGGCGTCCGTGTTGGACAATCCGACCCCTCCGGCTTCCGCGCCCTCGAGGCCGCAGCCTCGAGGGCGGAGTAGGTCGGCCGGCGGCTGGCTGGGACCGGCCCCGTCGTCGCGGACCATCACATGGACGGCTCCGTCGATGCGGCGTGCCTCGATTCGAACCGTCCCACCCTCCAAGGTCGGCGCGAGACCGTGACGGACGGCGTTCTCGACCAACGGCTGAATCAGCATCGGAGGGATCGGCACATCGAGGGCATCGGGGTCGGCGTCGATCTCGACCTCGAGGCGGACGCCCATCCGCTCCTGCTCGAGGGCGAGGTAGTCGCGGACGAAGTCGAGCTCCTCGCGCAGCAGCACGCGGTCGCGACGGGCCGCGGTCAAGGTGTAGCGGACCAGTCCGGCGAGCCGCGCGACGAGATCGCGCGTGGCGCCCTGCTCCGGCGGGACGGAGGCGGCGACTGTGTTGAGCGTGTTGAACAGAAAGTGCGGGTCCATCTGCGCTCGGAGTGCGGCGAGCTGCGCCTCCTGCGCTGCGGCCTCGAGGGCGGCCTGGCGGGCGTGGAGCGCGGCCTCGAGGGCGGCTTGCGCGCGCACCTGCGACACGTAGCGTGCGGCGTGAAAGGCGCCGAACTGGGCGAGGTAGACCAGCGCTGGGATGTAGATGTCCCACGCTTTACCCGCGTCGCCCAGAACACCATAGCCAAGCACGGGAGCGAGCCCTCGGTACGCGAGGTACCACGCCCATACCCACAGCGGCCCGAGCACGACGTGAGCCACGACCTGGAGCTTTGGCCGCCCGTCGAGCTGGCGGATAATGACCCACCAGACGGGGACCGTCAACACACCCTTGAGCCCGTAGTCGAGGAGGGAGCGCGGATAGAGAGCCAGCGTCTCTCGCACGAACACGCCGATGCCTTCTTGGAGCGCCCACTGCTGGATGGTCGCGGCGTAAAACAGCGCGAGCACGACGTAGGCCGCCGCTACGATTGCAACGCCGGTCGCTGTAATCCGAGGCGGGGGCAGGTCGTCCATCGGCACCAAACCTAGTCGGCTCACTCGGCCGCCGCAAACTCGGGTGCGTCCTCGAGGCCGGCGCCGTGTGAGGTGCCGTCCAGCCCACGAGGTCATGGGCTCTCTGCGTAGCGAGCCTCGACATCCGCGAGCATGCGATCGAGGTCGGCACGATCCAGAAGTCGGCCTCGAGTCATGACGGCCTCGATGTCACGCGCGTTGGCGACATCGAGGAGCGGATCGCACCGGAGGAGTACGAGGTCGGCCGGAGCACCAACCTCGAGGCCGGACGGGCCGTCGGCGAGGCCGACCTCTTGGAGATAGCGCGCAGGGCGAGTCGTCGCTGCACGCAGAACATCGAGGGCTGGGATGCCAGCCTCAGCCCACAGCGCCATCTCGTCGTGAACGCCAATACCGGGCGGGACCATGGTCGCCGGCGCATCGCTGCCGATCAGGAGCCGGGCGCCGGCATCGTGCAGCGCGCGGACGAGCGAGAGCGCAAACGGCCGCTCAAGCGACATGTCTACGCCCCATGTGGCGTAGTTCGTGGCCCACCCCTCGGCGTACTCACGCCACGACGCCCGCTGGGCCAACGAGGTGTAGCGGGCGAGCAACGGGTTGTCGAGGTGAGCGATCATTTTGGGCTGGGGGCCACTGTACCACTCCGACACGATGACGGTCAGCACAAACCACACCCTCGAGGCCGCTGCGAGCTCGGCAAGAAGCGCGAGCCGCTCGGGCTCGATGGAGCGGTATGGCCCAAACACGCGGTCGTACCACTCCGACGCGGTTCGGGACGGAGCCTCGGACGCTTGGGCGAGGCCGGCAAACGTGTCGTAGTGTTCGAGGCTGTTCTGCCGGCCGCCCGTCAGAACAGACGCAAGCCCGACCGCCCACGGCGCGTGCCCGACAACCGGGAGGCCCAAGCGCTCGGCCTCGAGGACGAGGCCTCGGTAGGCCGCCGCGGACGTCAGATTGTGGACTTTGACGAAGTCGTACCCGGCCTCGACGTGGTACCGGGCCGCCGCTCGTCCGTCGGCCTCGGTTCCGGCCAGCAGGTACTCGTCGTCCATCCCGAGTTCGGACGGCGACCACGGCTCGTTGAGGGTGTCCGGGCGAGCAATGACGAACGGTCCCGTTGTCCAAATGCGGGGCCCGAGAACCTGACCGGCCTCGACGCTGTCGCGAAGAGCGAGCAGCCCGGTCGTGCCCCACAGGTTGCGGATCTGGGTGACGCCGTGAGCGAGCATCAGCGCGAACGTCGCCCGGTTGTCCATGGGGAAATACTCGGTGCCAGGCATTGCAAGGTGGGCGTGCATATCGGCCAGCCCTGGCATCAAGAAGCGGCCCCGGCCATCGACGACGCGTGCGCCAGCAGGCACTTGTACCGTCGCCGTCGGGCCAACCGCGACGATCCGATCCCCCTCCACCACGACGGACTGCCCCGGCACTGCTCGCGCAGAATCGAGCGCGACGACCGTCACGTCTACGTATGCCGTCGCGGGAATGTCCAGGGTGCGCCGTGGCGCCCGGGCACCGACCTCGAGGGCGGACGGCTCGTACCGGACCTGTCGGTTGCGAACGTCGACGGTGAGCGCGCCGTCGTCCCAGACCGTTCGGCCCAGGATGACCTCGATGGGGTTGCCGGCCTGGAACAGGAAGTCCGCTTCGTACGCCTCATCCAGGAATGGAGCGTGGCCCGGTACTTGGAATGTGACCTCGCGGAAGTCCACGGACCATCCGTCGCCCGAAAGTGACCGCAGGACCGGCGCGTCCTCGAGGTTGAAAGCGCCGCGGGCGAGGTACACCGACCTCTGGTTGCCGGTGTCGACGATGGCGTTCGACGGCTGGCCACCGACCATCACCGAGACGACAGGCGCGCTGCCGCCATCGATCACGAAGTTCGGATCGCCCTCGAGGTCGGGCACGCCGCGGACGACGGTGAACGTGGAGTCGGTGTAGTCGTAGCGGAGCGCGTCGGCCAGGCGAAGGACGTTGGCGCCGAGGAAGAACGTGCCCTCATCGTCGGGATCCTCCTCGGTCCATCCGACGGTTGCCGGAACGTTGTAGAACGTGGCGCTGCCCACTTGGACGCTGTCGATCAGGACGGCGAAGACCTCGAACTCGAGGTTCATCGACGGGACGCGCGAGATGCCCCGCGCCGTCGTGTCGACGCGGAGACCGAGCCGCTCGACCAAGCCGCGCGGAATACCGGTCCCCGGCGCCCCCGTGTCCACCACGGCATCGACCTCGACGCCGTTGACGAATACCGGAGCGCTCAGCCCATCGAACGGCACCGACGTCTCGCCCTCGAGGGCGAGCGACGGACGCGGGAAGCGAGCGTAGCCGGCCGCGATGGACGCTGCCGCGCTCGGGTCGTCCTCGAGGCGAAGCGCCACGGCCTCGCCCCACGCGAACCTCTCCTCCGCGACGTCAGCGGCGACCGTGCGAATCCATTTGCGCAGCGAGTCGGGCGCGGCCTCGAGGGCGTCGCGCAGCAGATCCGATGCGGCCTCGAGGTCACCACGCGTCGCCGTCTTGAGGCCCGCCAACAGCAGATCGTCGCCCTCCTCCGGCGGTGCCGTGAACCGCTCGACCTCGAGGGCGCGCCAGGACGCGGCCGTCTCGGCCATCGAGGGCGAGACCGGTTCGGACTCGAGGGCGGTAGGCTGTGCGTGACAAGCGGAAACGGTGAGAGCGGCGAGGAGAAGGAGACGCATGACAGGCAGAGGAGAGACGAAAGAGGGCCGACCCTTATCCACGAACCAGGCGCACGTCGCCGTAGCAGGTCCGGAGCCGCAGCGTGGGTCCCCCTGCGCCGAGGTACAGGCGGGCCGACTCGCGCGCTGAGCGGAAGCCCTCAATGCCGCTGTCCTCGCGTCCGCCGACGGTGCCGTACCCAGTTTCAGCGTCCACGAGCGCCGCGTATCGGTCGGGCACCACCAACCGGACGTTGCCATTCTGCGTCGAGGCCGAGAGACCGCCGCCGGCCCACGTCTCGCCCTCGAGGTCGATGACCACGTTGCCGTTTTGGGTGGACGCCGTGACGTCGCCCGACACGTCCTCGAGGTCGATCCGCCCGTTGTTCGTGTCGAGGCGTAGCGTGCCCGTTACGCCCTCGACGCGGAGCCCGCCGTTGTTGGTGTACACGTCGAGGTCGGTGTCGCGCGGAACGGAAATCACGAACCGCACCTCGACCTCGGTCACGGGCCGCAGTACGCCGTCGGCCTCGAGGACGGTGGCCGCCAAGAGCTCGGCCGCCGTGCGGCCTCGCGAGTCGTAGGCGCGGACCTCGGCCTGGACGCCGATCTCGTCTCGGTCCCACGCGACGACCTCGATGCCGCCGCTGACGTCGTTGCGGACCGTCAGCGACTGGGCGGGAAGCGTGAGCGTGCGGACCTCACACACGGAAGGTCCCGGCGAGTGTGCCGGGCGGCAGTCGGTGGCCGCGAGCGAGAGGAGGGCGAGGACGAAAATCATAGGTCTGAGAAGCGATGGTCCTCAGACGATAAACGAGACCCGGCCTCGAGGACGCACGCTATCCGACCAACCGCACTCTGCGTCGATAAGCCGCAGACGACCTCGAGGACGCGCCTCCCCTCGAGGGCTACTTCCTCCCGACGCGGACGGACTCGATCACCACCTCGTTCTCCATGATTCCCTCGTTGAGCAGGCGGAGTTGGGCCTCCACCTGAGCCAGGCGCTCGTCACGCTCGGGGCTCGCAGGTGCCATCTCGAGCTGTCGCTTTTGAAGCGCGACCGCCCCGCCCTGCACCATGCGCGTGTCCGGGTCCATCGCGCTCGACAAGCCGGTCGTGATCTCGCGGACGCGGTACGGCAGGCGTAGGCCATCGACGTCTCGGAAGTCGCTGTACACGATCCGGCCCGTGATCGCCTCTGTCGTCGAATCGGCAGCGATGCCGCGGTAGATCTCCAAGATGTCGAAGGTCTCGGCATCAACGTAGACGCGGGTCTCAAGGCCCGCCTCGGATCCCGAGCCGGGCTCCCCGATCAGAACGCCAGGGTCGTCAGACTGAAGGAGGTACGCCCGACGGCCATCGCGAGTGACGACTCCACCAAACACGGCCGCTCGGAGTCCCTGTGCCAGTCGGCGCCCGTTGGGCACGTGATTCGCGAGAAGCTGCGCCGTCTCCGGCGCGATCTGCGAGTCGCCAACGGGGTTCACCTCAGGCATTCCAAACCGATCGAGGCCGGTCGTATCGCCAGACGGGACGTAGCGAGCCTCGACGCCTTTGCTCACCACCACGAAGCTGTCGATGGCGCCCAGGTTCGCGTCGTAGCGCTCGCGAACGGCGTCCGCCACGGACTCTGCCGTCTTGAGCTGAACCACGGCGCTGGCCGCGTTGGTATCAGTCTCCGTCTCGCCGCCGTCACCGCAAGCGGTCAGGAAGAGACAGGCGAGGAGTAGGGAAAGGCGAGGCATGGTCAGTCGGCTGGGGCGTGTCAAGCTACCGGCCGGCCGCCGACATGGACAGCGGATACAGCGTGGAACATCGGAGAGCGCTCGTTTCACCCTGCGTCCCCTCGATCACACCGACGAGGTCTCTATCCTTCGTCGTCTCACCCCACGCCTGTGCTTCCGCCCGCTCCCTTCTTCCCTCTCACGGACACCGTCCCTGTCGAGGGCGTCTCGTACCCAGCCGAGACTATCACGCGCGTCCTCGGCGCGTACCTCAGCGACGCCCGTCGTGACCGCATCGACGCCGTGGTCGCGACGCGCGCGTTCGGCGTGGTGCCCGTCCTCGAGGGCTTGGTCGATCCCGGCAACGTCAACGCGGTGCTTCGGAGCGCTGAGGGTCTGGGGTTTGGCGCGGCGCACGTCGTCGGCCTCGAGGGCGACGCGGCAGCGCTTGGGCGCGCCATCGAGGACGGCGAGCAGGAGCCGACCGTCTCGGACCTCCGGGCGCGGCGGCGCGCGAGCCAGGGCGCCCACAAGTGGGTCGAGGTCATTTCGTGGGACGATCCGACCGCGTACGTCCGTTGGGTCCACGAGAGAGGAGGCAAGGTGGCTGTCACGGCCCTACGCGACGACGCGCTTCCCATCGCCGAGTGGGACTTCTCGGTCCCCACGGCCTTGGTGGTGGGCAACGAGCACGCGGGCGCCAGCGACGCCATGCTCGAGGCCGCCGACGCGGCCCTCCTCCTCCCGCTCGACGGGTTCGTCCAGAGCTACAACGTGTCCGTCGCGGCCGCGATCGCGCTCTACCACGCCCGCGCCGACCGCCTGCGTCGCACCGGCAAGCACGCCGACCTCGAGGACGAGCAGCAGCGCATCCTGCGCGCGCACTACACCGCCCGGGCGGTTCCCCTCGCGCCTGCCTTGCTCGCCGAGCACGCCCGCCGCGACGGCTAAGACTCGTCCTCGAGGGCGAAAGCGATCGCCGCCCATCGCGTATTGGGGGCGCCGCGCTAGGTTCACGGCGCACACTCCCAGAACTATGTCTCGCCTGCTCGCCCTCGCCGCCCTCGTCCTCGTCGCGTCTGCGTGCGGCGGCTCCGCGGAGGGCGCCTACAGCGACGGCATGGACTTCGAGACCGCCGGCGACTACGCCGGCGCGGCCGATGCCTACGCCCTCGCCCTCGAGCGCGACCGTGATCTCCCTAACGTCGCCGGGCGCCTCACCATCGCGGGTCGCGAGGCCATCACCCAATACCTCGCCGCCGCCAACACGACCGACCTCGAGGCCGCGGCGACCGCCTATCTCCAGGCCGACGCCCTGATTGAGCGAGCCGGCGCTCTCGGCATCGACCTCGAGCGCCCCGCGACCTTCGAGGGCGACCGCGACGCCGCGTTTCAAGAGGCCGTCCGCGACCTCTACGGACGTGGCCGCGGCGCCCTAGCCGACGGCGAGTACGCCGACGCCATCGACCTGACCGAGCGCGCGCGCCGCTTCGACCCGGCCGGACGGTCCGCCGTTTCCCTCGATGGCACGATCGCCGACGCCCACGGTGACTGGGCCGAGGCCGACCTCGAGGCCGGCCGGTACCGCTCGGCCCTAGGCCGCGTGGACGACGCGATTGCCGCTGGCCCCGAGCGCGACGACCTGCTGGACCTCCGCCTCGCCGTCCTCGAGGCCGGGACCGTCGTCGTGGCCGTTTTCCCCGCTGAAGGCGACGCTGACGAGCTGTTCTTGCGCGACCTGAGCGACGCCATGGTCGAGGACCACATGCTGCCGCCCCCGCCCTTCATCGGCGTCGTGGACCCGTCCGAGGTCCGCCGGTGGGAGCGCCGCGAGCGAGGCCGCCGCCGCCCGGATCTCGGCGACAGCCGCCGGCTCCTGGGAGAAGCCGCCCTCGAGGTCGGCGCCGACATGGGCATCGTCGCGGTGCTGGGACCCATCGAGGAGTCGATCACGCGAGGCCGCGAGCGCAACGAGACCGCGACCGTGCGCAGCACCTCAGCGCGCGCGACGTATCAGCAGCGCCGTGACGAGATCGACCTCGAGGCCGGCCTCGACATCGTGATTGTAGATGCCGCAGGACGGCTGGTATGCGAGGAGACCGTTCGGCGTAGCGTCGAGGAGTCCGTGGACGTCGCCAGCTACAATGGAGACTGGCAAGACCTTGAGCTGTCACGCGCCGAGCGCCGCCGGTTTGCAAGCGATGTCCGTGACCTCGCCCTCGAGGCCGGCATGGGCCGCCTGCGAGATGTGCTGGCGACGGCCGCCGCGGACCGGGTCACCGCGTGTGTGGGGCGGCAGGTCCCGTAGCTACCGGCGCCCGAAGACCGACCACTGCTCGGCGGACGGGCGCAGCCAGTCCAGAAGCCTCGAGTCGTCAAACTCTGGAGCCAAGACTTGGTCTGCGAGCGAGCCTTGCATGTTGACCTCGCGCCAGAACCTCACGTCCAGCGCGTCCTCGAGGTCGCGAGCCAATGAAGGAACCTCTCTTGGCTCCGCGATCACAGGCCACGGAGTCTGTACGCGGTACCGCATCTGCTGCGACTCGACATCGACTCGACCGGAGCGCCACGCAACCTGGAAGAGACCGTCGTGACGCTGAAGACCGACGGTCCAGCCCGTCCCCGACATTGACAATGTCAGCAGCAGGTCGTGCGGCTCGAGGGCGTTTCTGCGGGTCACCCAGTCTGCCGGATGGCGGGTGCCCCACTGCACGTGGAACCCCCAGAGCCCACCGGTGGGCACCTCGAGGCCGAGAGACTGTACGAACCTGGCGGCCGTTGCACTCGACATCTCGACCTCGAGGACGCTACAGACCGTAGTGCTTCTTGACCGCTCCCTGCGCGTCGCGGACGTCCTTGAGTGTTTCCTTGAGCAAGTTCTGCTGGCTCTTGTGCATCCCGTCCGGGTCCACCAGATCCGACGGCGTCGCGCCACGCTCGGCGGCTCGCATCTGCTCACGGAGGTGGATGTCCACCAAAGTCGTGAAGGGCGGAATTAGGGCCTTCGCCTGCGCCGCAAGCGGATGGTCGCTCTGACCGATGTAGCGGAGCCGCTCGAACGTGCTCGATGACTCGAGGTAGCCCGCGTCGACGGCCATCGCGCGTGCCATCCGAACAATCGGCTGGATCGCGCGCGAGCGGAGATCGAGACCCGTCCGGCCGTCCACCTCGTCGACCTCGATGCGCCCGAACGTCGAGAGCGGGATGTCGATGCGCGTGCCTTCACGTGCCAAGATGCGACCCAGGCGGTCGTTGGGCAGGTGACTCGAGATCGTTCTCCGGAGCTCCTCGCCGAGCTCTGTGTCGCCGTGGAGCGTGCGCAGGTCGAAGCACAGTGCAGCCCGGCTCGAGGCCTCGCCGTCAGTCGCCGAAGACCACGTGTCAAAGGCCGCCTTCCATGCCGAGAGAGGCTGACGGAAGGGCTCGGCGCTCGCGTCAATCCCGTTCTCAGGATCGCCGTAGCCACACTCCTTGAGTGCCAGAACCGCGCGCTTCGCAAGCGCCTCGTAGAACGCCGCCGCACGCTCGGCATCGGCCGGGTCCGGATCGGCGTAGACGAGTCCGTTGTCCTGCCACGCGCGCAGCACCGACTCCCGCCGTCCGGCGGCGCCGAATGTGAGCCACGCCCATGGCCCCTCGTAAGCCCGGTCCTCGAACTCGTCGCGGACCTCCTTCTCGACGGCCTCGAGGACGCTCTGCTTGAGATGGTCGTCCACCTCCGTCACGATGTCGAGCAAGTCCTCCGAGTGGACACCCTGGTGATAGAGCCGGTAGAGGCGACGGTTCGAGTCCTTACGGAGCCCCGCAAGCTCCGCGACGGACCGCGCCCTCTCGATTCGCTCGATCGTCGCGACGGGGTCGAGCCCTCGGAAGTGGCTGACGTCCTCAGACGTCAAGAGACCTCGAAGCTGGCCGTCCTCGACGTCGACTACTACCACGCGGCGGATCCGCTCGCGCATCATCGTGCGGATGGCCTCGAAGAGCGGCGCGTCGGTGCGAAGCGCAACCGGCGGCCGGTTCACCAGGCTCATCACCGGCGCGTCCGTCGATTCTCCGGTCGCCACAATCCGCTTGACGAGGTCGCCCTCCGTCACAATGCCCATCGCAATGCCTTCCTGCACCATCACGACGCCATCCGAGCCCGACGCGGCCATCGCTTCAGCAGCCTCCCGGACGGTCGCCCCGACCTCGACGGTCGTCGGCTTGGCACGGAGGACGCTTCCGATGGAGGCGTCGAAGAGCAAAAAGGCCCCACTCGCATCAATGTCGTCATCGAGGGTGCGGACGTAGCGCTTGATGTCGGCCTCGAAGTAGGCCCGGAATGCCTCGTTGCTCTTGAGCAAGCGCTGGAAGCCATCAGCTGCGATGAGCGCGCACGAGGTCTGCTCTACGGCGCGGGCCTCGTAGGGCAACGCCCCACCCTGAAGCAACCCATACGACCCAAACTGCGACCCCGACCCCGCCATGTCCACAGTCCGCCCGGTCTCGGCCTCCTCGAGGCGGACGAGCCCCTCAGTGACGATGTAGAGGGCTCGGTGGATGTCGTCACCCTGCTGAAGGATGACCTCACCCGGCGCGTAGAGCTCGAGCGTCATCTTCTGGAGAAGCGACTGCCGTTCCTCGTCGGAGAGGACGTCGAAGGGTTCCGTCTCAGCAAGGAGCTCGGCGATTTGGGCAGAGAGAGAGGCAACCATACGGGGCAGGGAGAGGGGTCCGATAGGACGCAGCCAGCCCGAGCCTGATCCCGAGCATGGGCGCCGTACTCGAGGGATCGTCACGAGCGCACCGACGACAGGGAGGTTCGCGTGTCTAACCTTTCAAAGGCTCCCCCCCGGCTCATGCGTCTCGTTGCTTTTCTCATTTTCACGTCAACGGCCAGCCTCGCTCAGAGCGGCCAGTTGACCACCTTCGTCGATTGTCCAGGCTACGTCCCAGGCTGCGACATCGACTTCTTCCAAACCGAGATTGGGTTTGCCCGCTTCGTCCGAGACCAAGCCGATGCCGACGTATATGTGCTGATCGTGGACCAGGACACCGGCGGCGGCGGCGAGCGCTTCACGATGTTGTTCGAGGGCCGCTCTCCCGCCCTCGAGGGCCGCATCGATACACTCGTCACCACCTCACCACCAGCCGCGAGCGACGACGACCAGCGCAGAGCTCTTCTCGGGCGGTTGGCCCTTGGCTTGGCGGGTTACGCCTCGAGAACGAACTTGGCGAACCGGCTCACGATCACGTACAACGGTCCTGACGTTTCCGAACCCGAAGAGGAGGAGGTCGTCGATCCATGGAACAGCTGGGTGTTCCGCATCAGCGGGAGCGGGTTCTTCGAGGGGCAGTCGCAATCACAGAGCTACGACCTGTTTGGATCGGTCTCGGCACAGCGCGTGACGGAGTCGCTAAAAGTGTCAATTCGTCCTCGAGTGAGCTACAATCGAAGCGACTTCAAGCTCTCCGAAGACAGCACGTTCACGAGTGACAACGCGAACTACGGTCTCAACTCCCAAGCCGTGTTCAGCTTGACGGATCATTGGTCTGCAGGCAGTCGGCTGGACCTGTCGAGAAATACGTTCTCCAACTACGACTTCCGCGCGTCCACGTCGGCAGCCGTCGAATACAACGTGTACCCGTATTCGGAGGCCACACAGCGCCAGGTGCGCTTCTATTACCGGCCAGGCGTAGAGTTTGTCGCATACCAGGACACAACGATCCTGCTGGAGACGTCTGAGGTGCTCCCTCAGCACGACGGTGGCGTGACCGCAGAGTTCGTTCAGCCCTGGGGGTCGGTCGACGTCTTCGCCAGTGCCTCTCAGTACCTCAACCGACCAGACCGCTACAACCTCGGTATCGGAGGCGGCGTGGACCTGCGGTTGTTCCGCGGCTTCAACCTTCGCCTCGACGGTCGGTACAGCTACATCCAGGACCAGATCAACCTCAGAGCCACGCGTGCCGACGACGGTCAAATCCTGACCAACGACCAAGAGCTCGCTACGAGCTTCAGCTATTTCGGGCGGGTGAGCGTGTCGTACTCGTTCGGCTCGATTTACAACCAGGTCGTCAACGCGCGCTTCGGCAACTGACCGATCCATAGCGCGCCCGACCTCGGCCTCGAGATCGGACCGTGGCAGGGTTGTGGCATCCGCCGAGGGGGCACATCGACCTCGAGGACGGAGAGGAGTGGAATCGCTGGTATGACACTCTCGAACAGAGAACCAGAACCTGACGTACGGCCTCGAGGGCGCACTGCGTCTCGCTGCCTGCGTCCAAACGCCCAATCAATGCCTACCTGGCACAACCATCTTCTCGACCTCTATCACTCCGAACTCTTCGAGGCCGAGGCTGGCGACCGGATGGTCAACCCTTACCTCGACACCGACGAGTACGACGCACCGGACGCGCCCTCGACGCGGAGGTCCAACCTCGAGGCCGCGCTTGGGGCCGTCGCCGCGCACGGCACGCCCGATGTACTGGTCGTAGCCGAGGCGCCCGGACCATGGGGTTGCCGGTTCTCGGGCATTCCGTTCACCAACGAGCGCCAACTCCTCGATCCCGAGTTCCCCGTCGACGGCCAGCCGACCTCGAGGCAGTTCGCCACGACCGGCGAGCCGATCAACGAGTACAGCGGCTCGATCTACTGGGAGGCCATGCTGCCGCACTGGGGTCGGTTTTGGACTTGGAACGCCGTTCCGCTCCATCCTCACAAGGCAAGCGAGAAGATGACAATTCGCACGCCGGGCGTGCGCGAGGTTCGTCGGTGGCACGGACTGCTGGCCTCGACGGTCGAGATCCTACAGCCCGCCGCCGTGATCGCGGTCGGCCGCAAGGCCGAGGGCGCCCTCGAGGCCGTCGGAGCAGGTCCGGTCTACGTGCGGCACCCGTCGCAGGGCGGGGCGACGCTGTTCCGAGAGGGCGTGGCGGCGCTGTGGGACCGGCTGGGGTAGCGGACGTACACGAAGAGGGGCATTGTCGGCGCAGGCCGCGACCTCGAGGTTGCCACTCACTTGTCCGTCCCGAGGTCGACTCCACCGAGAGGAGTAGAGGATTGCCGTCCCGTGACGCTGGCTTGGGCTCCGCCCTCGAGGTAGGATCCCAGCCTCGAGCACCCAGGACCCTCTTCTCCACTCACCGCTGCCGCGGGATCAGCAGCAGCGCCTCCTGCCGCGGGTCGATGTAGCGGACCGTCTCGCCGTCGAAGAACGCGTCCTCCTCCAGGCTGAAGCGGATGCGCTTGCCGCCCCACTCCGGCACCGCCGCGACGGCGTTGAGCTCGATGGAATGTGCTGTGTTGGGATAGAGCGGGTAGTCGCCACGACCCGGCACGCCACCCTGCTGGTCCCACAACCCGATGGTCGGCCCGGCGGCGTGGCCGTGCAGGCCGATGGGATGCGTGTAGATGGTGGCGTCGAGGCCTTCGACTCGGGCGCCCCGAGGGCGGAGGCCAGAATGGCGTTGCCGCTGCGGCCCGTCGCAAACTGGTCGGTGAGCACGTCCTGGACGCGGTTGGCGGCTCGCATCCCGTCCTCGAGGCCGGCGGGCGCCGATGTCTCGCCGGGGCGGAGGACGTATGCGAGCTGCTGGGTATCGGTCTGCAAGCCGAGGTACGAGATCCCGAAGTCGACCCACACCAGGTCGCCGGGTTGGATGACCTCGAGGTCAGGGCGGCCGGAGAAGTCGTCAGAGCGGCCGGGGGCGTCGGCGCGCTGGACGGAGACGCTGGGGTGAAACCACGTCGTGAGCCCGAGCGATCGGATGCGGTCGCGGTACCACCAGGAAAGGTCGTCGGTGGTGGTGACGCCCGGCGTAATGGCCGCCTCGGACAGGCCTTCGTGCAGGATGGCGCGCGCGATGCGGACGACGGTCGGATACACGTCCATCTCGGCAGGAATGCGGGTCTCGAGCCAGCCAACGGCCAGCTTCTCAGCGGACACGACACGGTTTAGAACGCTCGGAGTCAGGGCCTCGAGGAAGGCCTGATACTCTGTTCCTGTCAGGCCGTCCGCGAGGGCAAACGTGGACGAGCGGTTGACGCCGATCCGTTGCGGATTCCGCTCATCGATGATCTCCGCGACACGCGCCCACTGATCGGGCTGCGTCTCCGGATCCCACGCTCGAGGAAATGGCCCGACGTCGTACCGCGCCACCGCCAGCCGCTCGACCGTCTCGCCATCATCGTAAAACACCAGCGTCGTCCGGCGCCGCGCCGCCAGCCAGGTCGCCGGCAGCATCGTCTCGATTACGGGGTCCTCGTTGTACTCCCGCGCCGACACGATCCACATGTCGATCCCCTCTCGTCGCATCAAAGCCGGAATGACCGTGTCGAGTCGCTCAGCGAGCCAGCGGTCCTGCACCTCGGCGCGCTCCCGCATGGAGAGAACGGCGGGGGGCGCCTGAGCCTCGACGAGCGGAGCGAATAGGACGAGTACGAGAAGGGCGACGAAGCGCATCGGCGTTAGAGGAAGAGCAGCAGTACGTGAGGATACCCGACCTCGAGGACGCTGTGACTGGAGAAGCGGCAGGCCAACCTCGTCCTCGAGGCCGCGCGCGACCTCGAGCGGCCCCCCACACTCCGCCCCCGCCCCCGTGCCCGAACGACTTGTACTCCGACTCGTAGAAGACGTCCTCTCTCCCGTTCTCGATGTCATTTCTCCTCGATCCCGTCGCGCCCGGTCTCGCTCGCGTCCCCGTCGCCTTTGTCAATGTGTACCTCGTAGGTGAGCCCAACGAGCCCTGGATTGTGGTCGACTCTGGGCTGCCGGGCACATCGGCCTTGACCATTCGAGCGGCCGAGGAGCGGTTCGGGCCAGGCGCCCGCCCTGAGGGCATTGTGCTGACGCACGGCCACTTTGACCACGCCGGATCGGCGATCGCACTCGCTCGCCACTGGGACGTGCCCATCTACGCCCACTCGCTCGAGCTGCCCTACCTCACCGGCCGCTCCGACTTCGCGCCGAAGGACACGACGATGGCCGGCGCCATCGCCTTCTTGGCCCGGTTCTTCCCCGGTGGCGGCTACGACTTCGGAGACCACGTGATGCCGCTCCCCGAGGACGGCTCCGTCCCCGGCGCCCGCGACTGGCGCTGGCTCCACACGCCAGGACACACCGCTGGTCACGTCAGCCTGTTTCGCGACTTCGACCGGACGCTGATCGCGGGGGACGCGGTCGCGACGATGGACCTCGACAGTTGGTCGGCCCAGGTCACCAAGCCCCGCGAGTTCGACCGCCCTCCGGTCCCGTTCACGCCTGACTGGGACGCCGCCCGCGCCAGCGTATCGCTGCTCGCCGACCTCGAGGCCGATGTCGTGGCGGCCGGTCACGGGCTCCCCGTCCTCGAGGACGCGGCCCGTCGCTTGCGGGCGTACGCCGGGACCATGGAGGTCCCGCTCGAGCATCGCTACGGCCGCGTGCCGGCCGTCGCCGACGAGACCGGCATCGTGTCTGTCCCGGCACCCGTGGCGGATCCCATCCCGCTCCGCGTCGGGCTCGCAGCATTCGTCGCGACCGTCCTCCTCGGACTGGTCCGGCGATAGGCTACCAGCCGGCTCCCTTGCGGCGACCGGGCAGACGCCACACCAGCCCGTCCATCACCAGGTGGCTGAAGTAGCCGATGACCGCGGCTCCGTAGAACGGGAGCCCGGCAAACGGCTTGTCCGGCGAGATCAGGAGCGGGAGCGCAAGCAAAGGGCTCGGAATGATGATCATGGCCCACGGCGAGTGCGTCCACCCTCGGTGCTTCCCGATGGCGGGCAGGATGCAGAACAGCCCGAGGTACGCCGCCTGTTCAAACCGTTGCGCCGCGATGAGAATCACGTCCACGAAGAAAAAGATGGAGTAGAAGAGGTTCTGCCCCTTCGAGTTCGTGTCGACGTCGGGCCACAGCCCAAACATCAGGCACAGTCCAAACAGCGCGAGCGGGTAGGCCACCAGCTCGATATCGGAGAACTGGAGGTAGGCCTGATCTACGGAGTAGACCAGGGCGAGCCCGGCGAGGTACACGCCGTAGAACGCCGTCGCGCCGGCGAGATGTCCGCGATATCCAGCCACTGATTCGGAGGGGAACGCTGGAGGCTACGACGACCGCCCGACCACAGTGTGTCACTCGTCCTCGAGGACGGGCCGGAATCCGAAAAGAGGTCCGGAAGAGAAGAGGTGTCATCGGCTGCGACCTCGAGGTCGGCTCTCGGCCTCGGGACCAGCGGACAGTTCCTGTGCTCAAACTCGAGGACGGACCACGACGCTGAACCACCTCTTCCGCTCTGGTCGTTCCAGGCGAGGCATCCCAGCGACCTCGAGGTCGAAGCCGAGGTTCATCGTTCCAGGTCAAAGGACCTCTACTCCTCTACTCACATGTCTCCTCACGCGTCCCGTCCTCGAGTCCGCAGCACGTCGAGGCCGCGCTCGAGGTCGTCGCGGTGGTAGACGCCGAGCGCCCACAGACCGGGGAGATAGGCGAGGGCGATCCCGACGCGGGCGGCGAGTCGGGACGGAGTGCTCCAGTCCTCCGTCGGCTGGCCCAGGAACCACAGGCCGGTCACCAGAGCAGTGACGGCCAGCAATGAGCCCCACGGGTAGTCCACCGGCGTCGAGGACTGCGCCAGGTGTGCCGTTCCGGCGGCGAGCGCCGCGTAGGCCAGCAGCGTGGCGACGGCAGCGCCGGCAATCCCCATCGTGGGGATGAGCGCCAGGTTGAGAACCAAGTTGAGCAGGGCAGCGGCTCCGACGCTTAGGGCGACAGCCTTCGTGCGCCCCGCCACGTAGAGCACGTTCACGACGACGTAGTACAGGCCGTAGAACGCGAATCCGCCCGCCACCAAGAGCACCAGCCCGTCGGTCTCGATGTACGCCGGGACATCGGTGAGGAGACGGCTGACATCGCCCACGAACAGGGCCAAGCCGAGCACCACCCACCCGGCGAGCGCTGAGAAGTGGCGGAACGACTGGCGGTGGAGATCGGGCGTCCCGGTCTCGTCGAGGGACTTCATTCCCAAGACCGTGAACGCCAGCATGAAGCTCTGCACCAGCAGCGTGTTCACGACGCCGCCGAACCGAGCCGCCCACTCGTACGGCGCGTTGGCCTCCGGTCCTAGGAAGTGGATGATCAGGAACCGGTCGCCCAGATTCAGGAAGCGGCCTGCCACGCCCGACAGAATCAGCGGCGCCCCGAACGCCAGCATCGGCCACGATCAAGTCCCGCCGGATGCGACGGTCGATCCGCTTCAGGAGCGCCGGCGTCACGATAGCCGTGATGACGCCGGCCGAGATCGCGTAGCCCTTCATCACGCCCGCCAGTCCCTCGCCGTTCAGCAGGAAGACGGCGACCAACACAGCCAGCAGTCCGGCCTCGAGGGCGCCGATGAGCGCATACGACCCCGCCTGCTCACGCTGCCGAAGCACGGTGTACGAGACATCCGAGATCGTCTTGAAGCCGACGAACAAAACGAGCCATCGGATCGCGGCCGTCCTCGAGGCGTCGCCAAACAGGGCCTCGGCGCCCCACCCCGCCGCCATCCAGCCAACGACCGTGAACAGGACGCCCGCGACGGCCGCCACCGACAACGCCGTCGCAGGGACCGCAGCCCGCTCGTCCTCACTGAGCGTCGGCGCGGACGAGAAGCGGATGATCCCCAGCGGCAACCCGACGCCCGCCAGCAGGATCGAGAACATCATGACCGCGTTGAGCCCGCCGAGGTAGCCGAAGTCCGCCTCAGACAGGATCTCAGGGTCGCCGAAGAGAGCCAGCAGGAAGATGCCGCTCAGCTTCCCCACGATGTTGACGATGGAGTAGACGCCGCTCTGGCGGACCAAGCGCCTCAGCATGGCACGCGTTGGTGCGCCGCAGCACCGGGATGTCGGTCGCCGTTCAGCAGCGAGCGGTAAAACGCGACCAGACGCTCGCCCTCGAGGTCCCACGAGTAGTGCTCGAGGACGGCCTCGCGGCCCCGTCGCCCCATGGCCTCCGCGTCGGGGTCGTCCTCGAGGACGTGGCGGATGACGCGAGACAACGTCTCGACGTCGCGCGGGTCCACCAAAATCCCGCAGTCGTGCGGCTCCACGAACGGGCGGATGACGGGGAAGTCGCTCGCGACGAGGGGGAGCGCCGGCGGCCTGGTACTCGAACAGCTTCGTCGGGTATGCCTCGAGGTACTTCGGCGTCGGGTGGAGCACGGACAGCCCGACGCGCGACCGTGCCAGCAGCCGAGCCACGGTCGGCCGGTCGACGCGTCCCCACACCGTGACGTGGTCGGCCTCGAGGCCGCGGACCTTGTCCTCGAGGGCGTCCGGGTGGAACGGTCCGGCCAGGTGGAGCCTCGCGCCTCGGGATGCGGCCGACGGCGTCGATCATCTCCCACACGCCTCTCGTCTCGGTGATCGACCCGACGTAGACGGCGGCGCGCTCGCGGTCGGCCCACTCGAGGTCGGATGGCGGCGCGAGTTCGTAGGGAAGCGGGAAGTTGCGGACGAGCGCGGTCTTGGCCGCCGGGTATCGGTCGTAGATGACCGGCTCCGCGGCGATGATGCCGGCGAACGCGCGGCCGGCGGCGGCCTCGAGGGCGGCGTATCCCAGGCCGACGGGTCGGCGCAGCGGCCGAGGGATCCAGGCCTGGTGCAGCGTCTGCGCGCGGCACGTCCTCGTGCGCATCGTAGACCACGCGCCGGCCGTCGAGCGCGAGCTTGAGTCCCGGGACCAGCAGGTCGGCGTCGTGGAGGTGCAGCACCGTGTCTGGCCCGGCGACCTCGAGGGCGCGACGGACCACGGCCGCCGTCGTGGTGGTGATGCGCTCGCGACCGGTCTCGGGAACAGACACGGTGAACACGGGAATGCCTCCGACCTCGAGGTCGGGGCCGGCCCCGGCGCCTGCTCGCCCGGCACCACCACGCCGACCTCGAGGCCGGCGCCGGCCAGCGTGCGGGCCTCCTTGTGGACAATGCGCGGGTCGCCGGCGCGGTGCGTCGTCCCGAGGTGCAGGATGGTCACGGGCGACGCGCCTCGACGACGTACCAGCGTGGCGTGACGGTCCGCAGGAGCGGGCGGACACCGAGCGGGAGCCCGGTCCGGGCCGGCGTCCAGTGTTCGCGGCGGACGACCTCGAAGCCGGCTTTCTGGAGCAGCCAGTCGAACTGCCAGTCCTCGAACTCGTGGAAGTGGCGGTCCCACTCGTCGGCCGGGTTGCGGTACGCCGAGGCGAACCACAGCCGCAGCGGGACGGACGCGAACAGCCGCTTCGCCGGCGATGCTCGCAGCACACCGAGCGGGTTGACCAGGTGCTCGAAGACCTCGAACGCGACCATCGCGTCGGCCTCGAGGTGCGGCGACTTTCGGCTCGTCATCGAGGTCGGCCAGTCCCGTGTTCTCGACGGTGTAGCCGGCGGCGCGGAAGTCGCCCGCGAGCGCGTTGTCGGGGCCGACATCGAGGAGAGTCGCCGGCGGCGCCAGCGTCTGCGCCACGAACGCGAGCGTCCGCTCGAAGCGGTCTCGGTGGGCGGCGTCGGGAGTGGTGGCGGAGGACATCGCCGCAAGATACCGGAGCGGCGTGCGAGGTCTAGGTGGGCGTCGGCCTCGAGCCCGGGCGGAATGCGAGAAGAGGTGCGGAAGTGAGGAGACGTGTCTAGAGCGCTCATGCTCAAGACGGGGCCTCGAGGTCGCGAACGACGTCCCTTCTCCTTGGGGAGAGGGACAGGGTGAGGGGTCGCGCGTCCTCGAGGTCGGACGCGGTTTCATGTACCGAATCGTCGGCCTCGAGGTCGAACCCGTCATCCTCCACATCCTTGACCACTGCTCCAGACTACCGGCCCGGGGCGTGGCAAACGCTTCTAAGTTCTGGGCACGCATTCAGCCCATCTCTCCCCTCCTCCCATGATCGTCGGCGGCATCGAAGCAGGAGGCACTAAGTTCGTCTGCGCGGTCGGGACAGGTCCGGACGACGTCCGCGACCTCGAGCGCTTCCCCACCACCACGCCCGATGAGACGCTGGCGCGGGCGGTCGCCTTCTTCGAGCGCCAGCCGGACCGCGTCGAGGCCATCGGCATTGGCTCCTTCGGGCCCGCCGACGTGGACCCGACCTCGAGGACGTACGGGCACGTCACGACGACGCCCAAGCCGGGCTGGAACGGCGCCGACGTGATTGGGGCCATTACGAGCGCTCTCGACGTCCCTGTCGGGTTCGACACTGACGTTAACGTGGCGGCCCTGGGCGAGCATCGGTGGGGCGCGGCCCAAGACCTCGACTCGTTCGTGTACCTCACCGTTGGCACAGGGATCGGCGGCGGCGGCATGGTCTCAGGCCGCAGGATCCACGGTCTCACACATCCAGAGATGGGTCACCTGCGCGTCCCCCGCATCGAGGGCGACGACTTCGAGGGCGGCTGCCCGTACCACGGCGACTGCTGGGAGGGGCTCGCGAACGGTCCTGCCATAGAGGCGCGCTGGGGACGACCCGGCTCGGAGCTTCCCCCCGACCACCCGGCGTGGGCGCTCCAGGCACGCTACCTCGCGCTCGGCCTCGCGAACCTCATCCTGACGATCTCTCCGCAG
Source organism: Rubricoccaceae bacterium (assembly GCA_963832985.1). Lineage (GTDB taxonomy): Bacteria > Bacteroidota > Rhodothermia > Rhodothermales > Rubricoccaceae > Rubrivirga. The sequence goes on along the minus strand of CAWHWG010000005.1, from coordinate 205,308 downwards.
CGCATCGTAATGGGTGGCGGCGTCATGAGCCAGGAGCAGCTTTTCCCGCTCGTGCGGCACGAGGTACAGACTGTCCTCAACGGCTACGTTGCGGTCCCTGCCGTCCTCGAGGACGTGGACGCGTACATCGTGCCGCCGGCGCTGGGCGACCGGGCCGGCGTTCTGGGCGCGCTCGCACTCGCAAGAGAAGCCGTCGGCCTCGACGTCTCGACGTCGTAAAGAGGCAGGTCGCGCAGAGCGTCCTCGAGGTCGGGTCTCAGCGTATCGTTCGGCTCCCTCCCCCGCTGCCATGCGCGCCCTGTTTGCCCTCGCCGTCCTCGTGCTCGCCGGATGTGGCGGGATCGCTGGAAAAAGCCACTCGTTCCTGCCGCCTCGCCTCGAGGACCAGACCTCTGGCACGGATGCTCTCCTGATCGCGGCCCACGCCGTTGACGAGGGCACGGTCTGGGCGTCGGGCGCCCTCGGGACCGTCATCCGCACGATCGACGGCGGAACGACGTGGGACGTGTTCACGCCGGGCGCCGACACGTTGCAGTTCCGAGACGTCGTCGCGTTCGACGACCAGACGGCGCTCGCGCTCAGCATCGGCAACGGCGCGTCCTCGAGGATCGTCAAGACAATGGACGGAGGAGTGACATGGCGGACGGTCTTCGTGAACGACCTCGAGGACGCGTTCTTCGACGGCCTCTCGTTTTGGGGCACCGACCGAGGCGTGGCCTACAGCGACTCCGTGGACGAGACGTTCGTCCTGATCGTGACCGACGACGGCGGTGAGACGTGGAGCCGCGTCCCGGCATCCGCCCTGCCGCCCGCCCTCGAGGGCGAGGGAGGGTTCGCGTCGTCCGGCACGCTGGTTCACACCAGAGGCAACCGACTCGGCTGGATCGCGACCGGAAACGCCGACCCGGCCCGCGTCCTGCGCACCGACGATGCAGGCGCCACCTGGGCCGCTGCCGAGGTCCCACTTGTGGCCGGTGAAGCTGCTGGCGGCACCACGATCTCGTTCCGCGACGACCGAAACGGCATCGTGCTCGGCGGCGACCTCGGACAGCCCGATGCGTACCTGGCGTCCGTCGCCCGCACGTCGGACGGCGGCCGGACGTGGCAGCCCGGCGGCACGCTTCCGTTCCCCGGCGCCGCGTACGGCGTGGCCCATGTCCCAGACTCCGACGCCATCGTGGCCGTCGGCCCTGGCGGCGCGGGTCTCTCTCGCGATGATGGCGACACCTGGGTTCTCCTCGATGGCCGGACGTTCTGGGGCGTGGCTGCCGCGAGTCGAGAGGCCGTCTGGCTCATCGGCCCTGAGGGCCGGGTCGTCCGCGTGAGGCTGTAGCCGTCCTCGAGGGCGCTAGGCGAGCGCCTCGACCTCGGCCGCCAGCGTCTCCCAGCGCGCCATCAGGCTCTTGAGCTCCTGCTGAGCCGCCTGGAGCTGCTGCGACGTCTTCTGGAACGCCTTGGGATCCGAGTAGAGCTCCGGGTCCGCCATCTTGGCCTCGAGGTCGGTCGCCTCCGTCTCCTTCTTCTCGACCGACTGCTCCAGGATCTCAAGAGCACGGGCGGCGAGGTCCGGGCCGAGCTCCTTTGCCGGCGGGACGCTGCCGTCCTGCATCATGCGGTAAAGGGCGTTGCGAGCCTCGGCCTCGCGGCGCTTCTCCTCCTTCGACTTCTTGCCGCCGGACTTCTTCGGAGCGGGCTTCGAGGCCGGAGTCGGGGCCTTGCTCGACCTCGAGGCCGCGCCGTCGCCGGAGGGCGTCACGTTCAGCTTCGAGGCCGTGCCGTGCTCGCGCTGCCACTGCGCCTCCGTGTAGGAGCCCTGATAGGCCTGGATTGTGCCGTCCTCGACGTACCACGTGGACTCGGCGACGGCGTCGATGAAGGCGCGGTCGTGAGACACCAACACGAAGGTGCCCGTGTACTGCCGCAGCGCCTCCGCAAGCACGTTCTTGGAAACGATGTCGAGGTGGTTTGTCGGCTCGTCGAGGACGAGGACGTTGGCGGGCGAGAGCAGCGTCCGTGCCAGGGCGAGGCGAGACCGCTCACCGCCGGAGAGCACGGAGACGCTCTTGTCGGAGTCGTCGCCGGAGAACAGGAACGCGCCCAGGATGGAGCGCAGTTCGGTCTCGGAGTGCCCGCGCGACTTCTCGCGCAGCGACTCGAGGACGGTGTGGCTCGGCTCGAGCGACTCGGCCTGGTGCTGCGCGAAGTGCGCGATCTCGGCCCGGCGGTCCTCCGTCCGTTCGCCCTCGAAGGTCTCGGTCCCCAGCAGGATGCGCGCCAGCGTTGACTTGCCAGCGCCGTTCTTGCCGACGAGCGCCACCTTGTCGCCGCGCTCGAGGATGATGGGGTCCGCACCGTCGAACACGCGGGTCACGCCGCCCTCGGGTGCGGGGTAGGACTTCGAGAACTCGGATACCTCCACGACCTGCCGGCCGGACGCGGGCGGGTCCGGGAAACGGAACTTCATCGAGGCCGCCTCGGGCGGCGGCGGCGGGATCCGCTCCAGCTTTTCGAGTGCCTTGATCCGGCTCTGCGCCTGCTTTGCCTTGGTGGCCTTGGCTCGGAAGCGAGCGATAAACCGCTCGGCCTCAGCAATCTCTTTCTGCTGGTTGTCGTAGCGCGATTGCCAGTGGACGCGGCGCTCGACGCGGGCCTCGAGGTACTTCTCGTAGTTGCCGGGGTACGAGTCAATCTGGCCACGGACGAGGTCGGCCGTCGAGGTCGTCATCCGGTCCAGGAAGTACCGGTCGTGGCTTACCAGCACGACAGCGCCGGGATAGCTGTTGAGGTACTGCTCGAGCCAGTCGATGGACTCGATATCGAGGTGGTTCGTCGGCTCGTCAAGCAGCAGCACTTCGGGCTGGCCGAGGAGCAGACGCGCCAGGGCAACGCGCATCCGCCAGCCTCCAGAGAACGTGTGGAGCGGGCGCCGCATCTCCTCGTCGCTGAACCCCAATCCGGACAGGATGGCGCCGGCGCGGGCCTCAGCCGTGTGCGACTCACGCGTGACGAGTCGGTCTTGGACCTTGGAGAACTGCTCGACCAGCCCGAAGTAGTCGTCCGACATGTGGTCGGCGTGATCCTCCATTGCCTTCGTCAGGCGCACCGACTCGGCCTCGAGGCGAATCACGTCGTCAAAGGCGTGCAGCGCCTCGTCGAGGGGCGAGATGTCGAGGTCCTCCTCTTGCGTGTCCTGCCGCAAGAAGCCGACCGAGGCGCCGCCCTCGTACACGACATCGCCCTGATCCACGGACTGCTCGCCCGAGATCACGCGCAGCAGCGTCGACTTCCCAGCGCCGTTGGGGCCGACCAGCCCGACGCGCTCGCCGGCCTTGACGGTCCACGAGAGGCCGTCGAACAGGACGCGGCCGCCAAAGGCGAGGTGGAGATCACGGAGGACGAGCATGGGCGTGGGGGCAGTCCCGAAAAGCTAGCCCGCCACTGGGGCCAGACCAGCGAAGAACGGGCGGAACGGCCTCGAGGACGCGTGCTCAGTCGGCCCCACCCTCGAGGTCGGCTACCGCGCCACCGTGATGGGCACCGAGACCACGCGCTCGCCCTCGACGCGGACCACGTACCGTCCGGCGGTTGCGGCCCCGTCCCACACGATCTCACAACTCGCCGCGCACGCGCCGACCTCGAGGACGGCCACGCGGCGGCCCAACACGTCGAGGACGACCGCCCGGTCCCACCGGCCGGGCGGGAGCGCGACGGTCGTGGCCGAGGTTGTAGGGTTCGGGTAGGCGAACGCGGCGTCCTCGGGGGCGGGGCCGTCCTCGAGGGGAGTCACGAACCGGCCGCCGACGGTGGCCGTGAACAAATATCCCAAGTCGTAAAGCGAGTCGCCAGACAGGACCCCGACGCCTGGCGCAAGTGTGACGTAGAACACACCGTCGAAAGTCCCTGGGACGTCGAACTCGAACTCAATGGCGCCCTCGAACCGTCCCGCCGGGACCTCGACGGTGCCCGGCCGTCGGACCGTGACCACGTACGGATAGGCTCCGGTGCCGTCTCGGTCGAAGAGGTATGTCGCGCCTTCCGATGCCGTCACATCGAACAGCAGCGCGTCCCGTCCAGCGACGCGTCCCCAAACTCGGTTCTGTGAGTCAACACGGAGGGTGTCCGATGGGACGACAGGGAAGTCGATGACCGTGTAGGAGGTGTCGTTGATCATTACCCGCTCGACGACGCGCGCAAAATCGCCGCGTGCTGTGTCGGCGGGCGCAAATGGTGGGTCGATGATGTAGCCGTACTCCCACACGTCGTCGTCGCCGAGCGGGAAGTAGTCCTGGCCTTGCACCTGTGACGTGAGGGCCGCGACGAGAAGAAAAAGAGAGAGCGTACGCATTGTGCCTTGTGATCCTGCCACAAGAATAGGGTGCTCTCCACCACTGTCAAGTCACACGACGATGATCCTCCATCCTCGAGGGCGACTACCCTCGAGGACGCCACCGCGCAATCGCGTCCGCCGCCACCGCGTGGCCTCGCTCCGACAGGTGGATTCCGTCTGACCACAGGTACAGCCCCGCCGGATCGCCCTCGACGCGCGCGAACGAATCGAACAGGTCGAGGACGGGGACGCCCAGCGACCTCAGCCGAGGCACCAGCACCTCTTGCGCCGACCGGTCGCCATCCGGCCGTAGCTGCGGCTCGTACGGCACCACGACCACCTCGAGCGGGATGCCGACGCCCTCGAGGTCGCGAGCCACGGCCTCAAGGTCCATGAAGGCGCTGTCGAGGCGGGCGTCCTGGTACAGTTGTCGGTCGTAGGCGTAGTACCGCGCCGGCCGGTCGAGGGCGGCATCCTTCGCGATCCGGTAGAGCCGGCTGTGAACGTTGAGCCACGCCACCGTCTTGCGCTTGGCGTCCTCGAGGGCGGAGACCTCGCCGGTGGCCGACGGCCTCGAGGGGTCGGCGTCGTTGAGGCACCAGACCAGCGTCACACGGTCGGGGCGGAGCCCGGCCTCGAGGGCGGCCTGGAGGCGGCGGCGGTAGTCGGCGGTACCCCAGCCCAGGACTGACGGGTTGAGGACGCGCGCGGTGTCTTGCCGCGCCGCGATCCGCCCGGCGACCGTCGAGTCTTGAACGACGCCGACGCCGAACGTGACCGAGTCGCCGAGCCACAGCCAGACCCCGGCCGAGTCCGCGGCCTCGAGGTTGCCCGCGTAGGCGTGGAAGCCGTCACCGTCCACGCGCACGGTCTCGCCGTTGGCCTGTCCTGTCGCGCCCGGCCGCAGTCCTGTCGTCCGTCCTCGAGCGTCTACGAATGCGGAGTCGAGAAACAGACCCTGGTCCGTCCCCGCCGGCTGGACGTCCGGCCTCGCCACGCGCACCGCGCCCTCGAGGACGAGGAGGAGCACCGCCACGCCGACGATGTTGGCGGCGAGAATGCCGAGTGCTTTTCGCCCTCGAGGACGAGCCGCGCCCTCGAGGGCGGGCCCCACTTGCGCTGAAGCATGGCGGCCTCCCCCGTCCGGCACGGTCATCGGTCGACCTCGAGGACGGATGCCCCTTGTCCCTTGCCCCACACCTCTCGCCCCATCAGTGCGCGTTCTCGTGGACGAAGCCCTTGAACACCGTCATCACGATGATCTTGAGGTCCAGCCACAGCGACCAGTTGGAGATGTACCAGAGGTCGTACTCGATGCGCTTGGTCAGGCTCGTGTCGCCGCGCCAGCCGTGGACCTGTGCCCAGCCCGTGATGCCGGCCTTCGTCTTGTGACGGAGCATGTAGCCGGGGATCTCGTGGCGGAAGCCCTCGATGAGAGATGGTCGCTCCGGCCTCGGCCCGACGACCGACATATCGCCTCGAAGCACGTTCCAGAATTGGGGGAGTTCGTCCAAGCTGGTCCTCCGCAGGAATGACCCGACGCCCGTCGCACGAGACTCGCCCTTTTGCGACCACACGGCGCCCGTTCCCGCCTCAGCGTTCACCGGCATCGACCGAAACTTGAGGATCTCGAAGGTCTGTCCGTTCAGGCTCATGCGCGTCTGACGGTACAGCGCTGGTCCCGGCGACGAGAGCTTGACGGCGATCGAGATCAGGAGCAGGAGCGGCGACAGTAACACCAGCGCGGCCGTCGAGAAGACGATGTCCCCCACTCGCTTGGCGAACTGTCGGATGTCGAGCGGCGCCTCGTCCAGCAGGTGGATCACCGGAAGCCCATCCACGTCCGAGATTCGGCTGTTGAGCAGGTCGAGACCCAGCAGGTCCGGCACGAGCGCAAGGTGTGCAGTGTGTCGCGCGCACGCATCCGCGACCGCCTCAATCTTGGGAGCCGCGGTCAGAGGGAGCGCCGCATACACCAAGTCCACGGCCCCCTGATAGCGATCAAGGACTGCCTCGATGTCGTCCACCCGGCCGATCACGTTCGGTGGGGTCGCGGGCTCTGGATAGATGAGCGTCGGTTCCGGCGGTACCACATCCCGGTCGTCGAGAAAGCCAAGCACCTCGAAGCCCATCCACGGGTAGTGGTGGAATGCGCGTGCCAGCCGCTGCCCCGCCTTTCCGGCGCCGACGATCAGCACGCGGCGGACGTTGCGGCCGCTCTGCCGTCCTCGACGGAGCACGACGTAAATCCCAAGCCGGAGGCTGACAAGCAGAACTGAGGCAATGCCTGCGAACAGGGCGACGTGAAGCCTCGAGAACGAGAACTCACGGTAGAAGAACGACGCCCCAAAGGACGCTACCAACCCCAATGCGACCGCTCGGCCCACCGCAAACACGACCAGCGGGAGACGCTGCGCGCGGCGCGTCTGGTACAGTCCGGAGACCAAGAGTACCGCGCCCCAGATCGCGATCACGAAAGGCAAGAACCCGATGTACTTCTCAATCGGGACCCACTCGGGAGGAGTTAGAACCTCGAACCGGACGACCCACGCGAGGACCCACGCGAGGGCCACAAACGCCAGATCTGCGACGAACAGAAGGCGCTGAAGGATGAGACTGCGTTCACGAAGCATGAGACCGGGCTGGCCAAGGAGTCGGGCGAGCGTGTCAAGCGGTCAGATGCAAGGGGAGGCGGGTGAGCGGGGACAATCTACGCGATCCGATCTCGATGGCTCAATCCCCATCCTCTCGCCCTACGTGAACACACTCGCAGTTCCCGAAATAGACCGCCCCCGAGGCCGAACGCACAGTGCGTGTCTGGTTTCAGGCCGTCCCCAAACGAGCGACCTCCCGAATCTCCGTCGGCTCCAACACACGCACGCCCGTCCTCGAGGACTCCGACGCGTACACGAGCGCCCGGGCCACGTCGAGCGCGGGCGTCGGACGGAGCGAGCGCAGCGGTCCCACCATCAGCGGCTCGAGCGTGCCGAGCACCGCCAGCCCGATCCGCTCGCCCAGGCGCTCCTCGTCGCGGTCGCCCGAAAGCAGAGACGGCCGCCCGATCACGACCGACGCAAAGCCGACGGCCTCGAGGTCGCGTTCGGCCTCGCCCTTGATGCGGTTGTAGAAGATCCTCGAGGACGGATCCGCTCCCATCGCGCTCACCAGCAGCGCTTGCGTCGCCCCGCCCTCGAGGGCGAGTTGGGCGGCCTCGACCGGGATCTCGAGGTCGACCCGGCGGAAAGCGGCCTTCGAGCCTGCCTGCTTCATCGTCGTGCCGAGGCAGCAGACGTAGTCGTCGCAGGTGAACAGGGTAGCGACGGCCTCGAGGTCGTCAAAGTCAACCACGTGGTGCTCGTGCGCGGGTCCTGCACTTGGCATCGGCCGGCGCCCGAGCGTCACGACGCGGCTCCAGCGGCCGTCCTCGAGGAGGAGCCGCAGCATGTGGCCTCCGACCAATCCGGTAGAGCCAAGCAAAAGGGCGGTGCGAGAGGACATCGAGGGCGACCGGGGAACGTGCCCAAACGTAAAGAGGCGGGGGCCGCCCGAAAGCAGCCCCCGCCCACAAACCATGCGACGCCGTCCTCGAGGACGGCCAGCCACTGACGCTACGGCATCAGGACGGAGTCGATCACGTGAGCGATTCCGTTTGAGGCATAGACGTCGGCCTGGGTGACGGTCGCCATGCCGCTGCTGTTGCCGACCATGACGCTGCCGTTGGCCTTGGTGACCATCAGGACTTCGCCGTTGACGGTCGTGAGGCGCTGGCCATTGCGGAGCGACTCAGCGGTGTGAATGCCGGGCACGACGTGATACGTGAGCACGCCCTGAAGCTGGCTCTGGTTGGCCGGCATCATCAGCGACTCAACGGCCGAGGACGGCACCTTGCCGAAGGCGGCATTGTCCGGGGCGAAGACGGTAAACGGGCCCGGGCCACTCAGTGTAGCCACCAAGTCGGCGGCCTGAACGGCAGAGACCAATGTGGTCAGGTTCGAAGCGCCGGAGGCGTTCTCGACCAGCGTCTGGGTCGGGAGCATCATTGCGCCGCCAACCATGACGCCTTGGGAGTCGGCTCTCATCGAGGACGAGGACGTGCAACCGGCGGCGGTGAGGACGAGGGCGAGGAGGAGAATTCGTGTCATGTCAGGGACGGGAGGAAGAGGTGGATGAAGTCCTCTCACCCCGCGCCCCGTACCGTGTTCGGCCTCGAGGACGGGTTACGGCCATGTCTGACAGTTGCGTAAGGGCTTGCCCTACAAGGCGAAGGGCCGCCGACCTCGAGGTCGGACCGCTGAGTCTGGATAGGACGGAGATCCTCCCCACACTCTCCGTCTTCTGTAGGGGCGGCATACCGAGTTGCTCGCGCTCGTCCTCGAGGTCGGAAAGTGGCACTGTGTGCTGCATTCGGCCTTGAGGTCGCAGGTGACGAACCTCAGGCCGTCCTTAGAACGGCACGTCGTCCTCGAGGTCCTCAGGCACCCTCTCCCGCACCACGAGCCGAATGCTGGACGGGTCGAACCCGAACAGGTCCTCTTCGGAGAAGACGAGCCGGAACTGGGCCGACGTCTCGAAGAAGGGCTCGAACCGAGCTGCGAGTTGGTCCAGGCGGTCGAGGTAGAACGCCGTGCTCTCGTCCGGCATCGCCGCGTCCCAGTGCGCCGACGCCCGAGCCGTCTCGAACACGCGCCCTCCGCCTTCGGCGATGTAGTACGAAATGCGATCTCCGATTCTCGTCTGCCGACCCGTCCGCTCTGCCTCGCGCCGCGCCACCTCGTAGGCGGCCGACCGCGTCCTGTCGTTCGCGTTGACGGACCGCTGATAGTCCAGCAACGACGTCTTGAGCGTCTCCGTCCGCTGGAAGCTCTCGATGCCTTGCCAATCGTGAGCCTCGATCTGGCGACGGTGGCGCAGGTAGAGGTCGTGGAGCCCCTGCACATCCTCGTCAAGCAGAAGGCGGATCACGTCGCGAACGAACGCCCGCCCAAACCGCTCCGATGATCTCGACACGAGGCTCGAGCCCTTGAACTTGAGCGTTCCGTCGTAGCTCAGCAGCGCGTAGTTCTTCTTCTTGTACGACAGCATCCGCCGAAACCGTCCGTCGAACCCGATGCGGATTCCCTCCGGCATCTGTTCGCTCAAGGCCTCCACGAATGCTCGCTCCTCGGTCTCGCCCTCGAGGCCGGACGGCGGCACAAACAGGACGCCGTCGGTGTCGACCTCGATGACCTTCGCCCCGGCGTCGCGAGCGAGACGCATGATCTGGCGCAGCAACTCCTGGCCGGTTGAGGCGACGCGGTCAGCCTCCGCGAAGTCGTTGAACAGGGCGTAGCCGAAGCCCATGTTGCCGTAGAAGCTGTTGATCACAATCTTGTACGCCGACTGCCGCGCGTCTAGCTCCGCGCGTTCGCCCTCGAGGACGGTACTCATTGCGTCCTTGGCCTCGAAGCGGAGATCGGTGAGCCGCTGGAGGAGACGAGGGAAGAGCCCGAGCGTGTCGCTCTTGGGCTGGACGTCGTAGTTGAGCATAATCGACGGGTACAGGCTCTCTACGTCCGCGTAGACGACCGGCCCGACGACTCCGGTCACGAAGACATCGGTGTAGCCACCGACGACCTGACTGCCGAACTGCGCGCGCGGGAGGGCCTGCCGGGCGTGCAGGTAGCCCCGGACGAACAGGCTCTCGATCTTGGCCGCCGGTCCGGTCCGCGCCGCCTGACCGTAGGGCATCGGCACCATCTGGGTCAGGTAGAACGTGCTCCCGGACAGATGACGCGCCAGCCGTTCGGTCTCTGTCGCGTCGTCGATGGCGTACTCCATCAGCCGATGCGGATCGCTGTCCCACACCGACGCGATCTCGTCGCCAGGGACGTACGTGCGATCCTCTGGGGCAAAGCCGAAGTACTTCGCGGCGCCCTTGAGCGTGTAATTCGGCAGGTTGCGCTTGACCACGTCGAACGCCATCACCTGGTGCAGCGTGTCGATGACATGGCGCCCGGCAATCTCGACGGCGTCGAACTCGATCTGCCGCTCGGCGAAGCGCATCGAGGTCGGATAGCTGCGCGGCGTGCTTCCGTCGCGCCCAATGTCCACGGGGACGCCGTGACGCCGGCAGCGCTCGAAGAGGTACGGGAAGTCGAACCCCGTGATGTTGTGGCCCTCGATCACGTCGGGGTCGCGTTCCTTGACTAGGTCCCACGTCTCCCGCAGCACCTCTTCCTCGGTCATGCCGGGATCCCCGACCAGTCTCGACCAACCCGTCGAGTCGCTCAGGGCGACCAGGATGATCTTGTGCTCCGGGACCGTTGCCTGGGGGAAGCCCGCGGGACTGTAGACCTCGATGTCAAGTTGGAGCCGCTTGAGGTCCTCGAAGGCCATTCCCTTGAAGAGCGTCCGGCCGGTTTGCATCAAGTACTGCTGCTCGGGGGAGCCAGGCAGGTAGATCTCGTCCGGCCGCGTCTTCTCCAACTCCGTGACACGTTCGATGTGGCGTAGCGCCTCGAAGTAGCTGCCCCGATCTGGAAACGCGACGACGTTCTTAAAGAACCCCGGTCCGGCGAGCTCTTGGAACTGGAAGCGATCGCGAGGAAAGCGACGAAGCAGATCGGCATCGGAGAGGAAAAAAAACGGGTGGACGCGGACGTCTTCCGTCACCACCTCGTCCATGGAGCGGCGCCGGTAGAGCCGCATCGAGGCCGGTCCGGTCGGATGCAGCGCGACGATCTGCTCGGCCGGGTCGTGGCCGTAGAGGAGGGCGTCGTCGGAGTCGTCGGTGTGCACGACGGAAGCTAGCCGTGCACCGTGCCGGCCTCGTGTCAGCGACTCGCAGGGACGCGAATAGAGACCCTCTTGGTCGGATTCTCGAGGAGGGCGTTGGACCACGCCATCATCTCGTCCACGAAGGGCTGAAGCTCCTGAACCGCCTCGACGGACCGGGCGACGGCGGCTTGACCCGCCGGGCTCTCGTGCGACTCGGTCACGGCCTCGAGGTCGGCCGGCGCCACGTCGCGGAGGTTGTACCGCAGGACGATGTGGAACTCGCCCCACACCAGGCCCCGGTAGGCCTCGAGGGTTTCGTCGCGCTTTTTCTCATCGACGAGGAGGAGGTACGGGTTCTGTACGCTGGACAGCTGGAGGTAGCTGAACGCCGCGAATCGGTCCAGAAACCCCGAGGCAAGGAGGTAGCGATGCACCTGGGCGGAGTCAGGCAGTCCAAGGGCGGGTGATACCTCGCCGAGGTAGTAGGCATCGAGCAGGGCCTCTTCCTCGTCTGGATCGACGTTGGCCTCGTCGATCTTCAGGCTCACCAAGTCCAGAACCTCGACCTCGAGGCCGGACCCGTCGTCCTCGAGGTCGGACGCGAGCAGTTCCTCGTATGTATCGATGTAGGCTCGGTGTGCGGCGTCGATGAACGAGCTCATGCCTTCCGGCAGTCCGCCGTTGATCTCGAACCACGAGGGGTTGAGGAGCGTGCGGGCGATCACGCGAGCGTCGAGCGCCTGAGCGGAGGCGACCGACGGGAGGAGGACAGCGAGGGCGAGAAGGCGACGCACGGCAGGAGGGGCGGGTTCACTTCCCCAACCGTCGTCCCACTCGCTAGTGGCTCAGGCTCGTCCTCGAGGGCGGCAACGCGCCGTGCCTCTCCTCCTTCGAGGTCGTGGCGGCGGCCTCGAGGTCGCGTAAGATGAACCGTCTCTCGTGCGCACCTCCGTTTCCCGGTCGACCTCGAGGTCGACTACTTCCTCCCCACCATCGGCCGCATCACGACCTCCGAGATCAGCGTCCCGTGCGGGGCCTCGAGGAGGTGCATCACGGTCGCGGCGATGGACTCGGGCGTCATTGCGTCCGGGTTGGTCTTGGTGCCAGCGCCCGCGCCGAAGTCGGTGTCGACGGAGCCGGGGTACAGGCACGACACCTTGATGCCGTGCGGCCGAAGCTCCTTCATGATGGAGTCCGAGAACCCGCGCAGGCCAAACTTGGTGGCGTTGTAGGCGCTCAGTCCGGGATTGCCGATGAGCCCGGCGATGCTGGCGACGTTGACCACGAAACCGGCCGTCTCGTCCTTGCCACGCGTCTCGCCCTGCGCTTTCATGTGGGGCACGGCGGCGCGGGTGCAGTGGAAGACGCCGGACAGGTTGGTGTCCACCTGCACGTCCCACTCGTCGACCTCGAGGGCGTCGACGTCATCGAAACGGCCCAGGCCGGCGTTGTTGACCAGGATGTCGAGGCGGCCGTGGCTCTTGGCGATGCCATCGATGGCTTTTTTGGTTGCGGCGGCGTCGGTGACATCGCACACGACGGGCTCGAAGCGGTCGCCCAGGACCCCGGCGATTTGCTCGAGGTCGTCGCCGGAGCGCGCGAGTCCGGCAACGTGAGCGCCGGCGTCAACGAGTTGGCGAGAGAGGGCGAGGCCGATGCCTCGGCTGGCGCCGGTGACGACGGCGACGGTGTTGGTGAGGTCCATGGGGAAGAGAGAGTCTGTAGGCGGCCGGTTAGCCTCGAGGCCGTGCCGCGGTTCCACGGTCGCCCTCGAGGGCGTGTCGCACTCCGACCTCGGGGACGAACGCCGCTGGTGCCGCTTCTACCTTACCGTCCGTGTCTCGAATGCTCCTCTCCGCCGCCCTCGCGGTCGTTCTCGCCGGACCGGCCGTGGCTCAGGCCGACACGACGCGGGCACTCGGCGAAGTGGTGGTCGGAGAGGCGCCCGCACGGCGCGGCCTCGAGCGGATCCCCATCGCCAACATCTTGACGCGCGACCCCGTGTCGGTGGCCGACGTGGCCCGGCTCATCCCATCCGCCGCCGCCCCGACGAACTCGCGCGGCCAGACGATCCTCGCGATTCGCGGCGCGGGTGAGCGTCAGACGGCCGTGCTCCTGGATGGCGCCCCGCTGACCGTGCCCTGGGACCGCCGCATCGACCTCGGTCTGGTCCCGGCCGGCGTCGTCGGCGCCCTCGAGGTCGAGACGCTGCCCTCGATGGCCGTCCCGAACACGTCCGGTGGAGCGCTCAACCTCACTCCTCGCTCCCTCGAAGGCGACGGCGCGTTGACGGAGGTCGAGGCCAGCGGTGGCCTTCCCGCTCGAGGACGTCTTGCCGCGACCCACCTGCGGCGTCGAGGGCGGTGGGGCCTAACGCTCTCCGCCGACGCCGGAGCACGATCTGGAGATGCATTGGCCGGACCCCTCCCCTTCAGCCAGGACGCCGAGACGCTCCGCACCAACACGGACCGGCAGTCCGCCGCCGCGCTCGCTCGCGTCACGCACACGACCTCGAGGACGGACCTCGCGGTTACCGCGCTGCACGTCTCGTCGGCGCAGGGCGTGGCGCCTGAGGGCCACCTCGACCCCGCTCTCGAGAGCGTCCGGTTCTGGCGCGTGCCTGAATGGCGGCAGACGGCGCTCGTCGCCCGAGCCCGGGTCACCGGCCGCGTGGCCGTCCTTGAGGCCACGGCGTGGGGCGCGCTCGCCAGCGAAGTGATCGAGGCCTTCGCGTCCGCTCGCTACGCCAACCTCGAGGACGTCCAGGACGACCGAGACCGATCGGCAGGAGCGCGGGCGCAGGTCGAGACCGCCGGACGGGGCATCACGGTTCGAGCACTCGGCTTTGGACTCGTCTCCGACCACCATCGCATCGAAGGCGGCGTCACGGACCGCTTCCGAGCTGGAGAGTGGCGGCTCGCCCTCGAGGCCGAAACGGGAACGACGGTTCGGGCGCGCGTCGGCGCGGCGTGGGACGGGTTCGCGCCGCTCGAGACGGCTGGGCGCGAGTCGTTGGGCACGTTCCAGTCGCCAGCGGTCTCGGCGCGTCTCGACACGCAGATCCGCGACCTCGAGGTCTGGGGCGGCGTCGCACGCGCGGCCCGCTTCCCGACGATGCGCGAACTGTTCGGCGGCGCCCTCGGCCGGTTCGTGCTCAACCCCGACCTGGCTCCCGAGACGACGTGGCAGGCCGAACTCGGGGCGTCGAGATCGCGACCCGGCCTCGAAGCAAGAGCCGTCGCGTTCGCGCGCTGGACCGACGGCACCATCGAGCAGGCCGTCCTCGAGGACGGGCGCCGCCAGCGCGTCAATCTGGGTGGAAGCCGAGCCTTCGGCCTCGAGGCCGGAATGGCAGCGCAGCAGGGCTCTGCGCGGATCGACGCGAGCGGAACGTTGATGCATCTGCGCGCCTGGACGCCCGAAGCGGACGGCCTCCGCCTGCCCGAACAGCCGTCGGCGCTGGGCCGCGTGGCCGCGTCGTGGCTCCCGGCGTCCGGATGGACGGCCGCCCTCGAGGCCGTCGCGACGGGGCCAGCGGTGTCGCTGGGACCTCGCGAGTTGATCGACCTCGAGGCCGCCGTCATTCTGGGTGGGCGCGTCGGCTACCGGTGGACCGTCGGCCGCGGGCTGATCGGCGTGTTCGCGCGCCTGGACAACGCACTCGACGCGCAACGCTTCCCTCAGGCCGGGCTGCCGGCTCCGGGGCGAGAGGCCCGCATCGGCCTGCGATGGATCCGGTAGCTTCGGCCATGCCCTCGCCCCTCCGCCGCGTCTGCGTCTACTGCGGCTCCCGACCGGGAGCGCGCCCCCAATACGCCCTCGAGGCCGAGCGCCTGGGAGCCCGTCTCGCCAGCGCAGGCGTGGGGCTCGTCACCGGTGGCGGTCACGTTGGCCTGATGGGCGTCATCGCGAACGCTGTCCTCGAGGCCGGTGGCGAGGTCACGGGCGTGATTCCACAAGCGCTGTTCGACCTCGAGGTCGGGCACCAGGGGCTCACTGAGTTGGTCGTCGTCCAGACGATGCACGAGCGCAAAGCCGCGATGGCAGAGTTGTCCGACGCCTTCGTCGCGATGCCGGGAGGCATGGGTACGCTCGAGGAGATCGCCGAGGTACTGACGTGGGCGCAGCTCGGCTTCCACGCCAAGCCGTGCGCGCTGCTCAACGTCGAGGGCTATTACACGCCGCTCGTGGGCTGGCTGGACCACGCCGTCGCGGAGGGCTTCGTCGCCGCCGACCGCCGCGCCGCCATCCTTGTTGAGCCCTCCGCCGACGCCCTGGCCGACCGTCTCGGCCTCGAGGACGGGTCCGACCTCGAGGCCGGATGCTGAGTCGCCGCGCCGGCTGGGCGCTCGCTGTCCCGGTCTTTTTGGTCTTGGTGGGATATGTCCTGTGGCCCAACCTCGAGACGTTCCGGCTCGGCCTCGACGGCTCTCTCCTCACCGATCTGTTCGGCCGAGGACGAGCCGCTGGCACGCGAGCACTCGTCAACTCCGTCAGCGTGTCGCTGGGGACGGTTGTGCTGGGCGGCGCCATCGGGACGGGACTCGCGTGGGCGCTGTGGCGCTACGACCTGCCGCTCGGCAAGACGCTGGGCGCCGTCGCCGCGCTGCCGCTTGCCCTCCCGCCTCTCGTCGGCGTGCTCGCGTTCCTCTTCCTCTACGGCGAGTCCGGGATGTTGCCACGTGCGCTGCAACTCGCGTTCGGCCTCGAGGACGTGCCGTTCGCGTTCGGCGGCATCACGGCGGTGCTGCTCGTCCACGTGTACGTGTTCTACGTTTACTTCTACCTGTTCGTGGGAGCCGCGCTGCGCGGCCTCGATTCGTCGTTACTGGACGCGAGTGCGGACCTGGGGGCGAGCGCCTGGACCACGTTCCGCCGCGTCGTTCTGCCGCTGCTGCGGCCGGCGCTGCTAGGCGCGTCGCTGCTGGTGTTCATGCTGTCGATGGCCTCGTTCACGGCGCCGCTCCTGTTCGCCGAGGGTGAGCCCTTCCTGACGACCCAGATCTACCAGTTCAAGACCAACGGCGCCGTCGACCGCGCCGCCGCCGTGTCGGTCGTCTTGACGGGCATCTGCCTGCTGTTTCTCGCCGGCGCGGAGGCGCGAGGCCTGGCCTCGAGGACGGCCAGCGGCAAGGGCGTTGGGCGGCGACCGGGGCCGCTTCGAGGTCCGGCGCGTGTCGTCGCGAGCGCGCTGGTCGGCGTCGCGTTGATGATCGTGCTACTGCCCGTTGCGACCGTCGTGCTCTTGTCGTTCGTGGCCGAGGGGACTTGGACGACGCAGGTGCTTCCGGACACGTTCACATTTGCCAACTACGCAGCCCTCGCGACGGAGCCTGACGTGCTCGCCCCGATCACGTCGTCGCTGTGGATGGCCGCCCTGGCGACCGCCGCCAACGTCGTGTTTGGCGTCGCGGTCGCGCTGGTCGTGACAAAGGGAAAGGTGCCGGGCCGAGGTATGCTCCGCGCGCTGTCTCTCCTCCCCTTCGCCGTTCCAGGAACGGTGATGGCGCTCGGCCTGCTGGTCGCTTTCGACGAGCCGAGCGCTCTCGCGGGCGGCGCCGTCCTGATTGGGACCGTCTGGCTGCTTCCTCTCGCCTACTTCGTCCGCCACATCCCCCTCGTCGTCCGCGCTGCGCAGGCCGCCCTCGAGGGCTTCGACGACCGGCTCGCGGAGGCCTCGGCCGACTTGGGAGCCGCGCCCCGTACCACGTTCCGGCGCGTGGTCCTGCCCGCCATCGCGCCGGGCGTGATCGCGGGCGCCCTCTTGACGTTCGTGACGGCGCTCGGAGAGTTCGTTGCCTCGATCATGCTCTATGTCTACGCCAACCGCCCGATCGCGGTCGAGGTGTTCGCCCAGCTCCGCATCTTCGAGTTTGGACAGGCGGCGGCCTACAGCGTGTTGCTGATGGCGCTCGTGGTGGTGGCCGTGGGCGCAAGCCGCTGGCTCGGCGGCACGGTCCGGGTGGGATAACCCTCCTCGATGACGGATCAGGACACCCGCGACAGGTCCGGAGGAGAGGCTTGCTTCGCCCACGTCCTCGAGGTCGAATCGTGCGGCGCGGCCTCGAGGACGCCATCCTGAGTCGGCTGCTCTTCGCTCCCGTCAGCCCGGCCGACCTCGAGGACGACGGCCCGACCTCGAGGGCGCACCCTCTGCTGTTTGAGGCCTCCGATTCCTGATTTGCTTCAGAAGAAAGCGCTTACCTCGAGGCCGGCAGGCTCCCTACCTTTGGAGCACCTCACCACGACATCGGGCGCCCGTCATGAAAATCACCGTCCTCGGAGCAGGCGCCATCGGCACGGCCGTCGCCGTCGACCTCGCTCACGATGACCGCGTCGCGCGGGTTCAGATGTGCGAGGCGCAACCCGTCATTCTCCGGTCGTTCCGCTCATCCTATGCCCATCCGCGCCTTCGCACCTACGAGGCCGACGCCCGCGACATGACGTCGCTCGAGCCGATCTTGAGCGGCAGCGCATGCGTGGTGTCCTGCGTCGGCTCCGAGCACAGCGAGCGACTCGCACGTCTCTCGCTCGAGCTCGGCTCTCACTTCGTGGATCTCGGAGGCGAGAACGATCTCCAGAACCTTGCCGAGCTCGCCGACCGTCGCCAGCGTTGGGTCGTGACCGGTGCGGGTCTGTCCCCTGGACTGGTAGGCGTGCTGGCGATGGAAGGCGTCGAGGATCTGGACGAGACGCATGCCATTCGCATCCGGGTCGGCGACGTCCCGATGAACCCGACCGAGCCGTTTCGCCACCGCCTGGCCCACTCCGCGGACCGGCTCCTGGACGACTACACGAAGCCCGCGCCGGTGGTCCGCGACGGAAAGCTGGAGACGCGCGAGCCACTCTCCGGCCTCGAGGCCGTCGAGATCGACGACTTCGGCACGATGGAGGCGTTTTACACCGGCGCAGGATTGGGCGCGCTCGTAGAGGCCCTCGAGGGACGCGTCCAACGGCTGTCCATCAAGACCGTCCGTTACCCCGGCCACGCCGAGCGGATGCGCTTCGTCCTTGACCTTGGACTGGCCGAGCGGACCTCTCTCGACGTTCGCACTCACCTGACCTATCGCGACGTCCTGGTCCGACGCCTTCGCCAGCGGCTCGGCGGCGCCTACGACGACGCCGTGCTGCTCCGCATCGAAATCGACGGCGTCAAGGACGGCGAGGAGGGCACCATCGTGTACGAGATGGTGGACCGCTGCAACACGGAGACCGGGTTCTCGGCGATGCAACGATGCACGGGGTACCCGGCCTCGACGGCGGCAGTCCTCCTGGCCGAGCGTGGGCTCACGGGAGGCGGTGTCGGCGCGGCGGACCAAGTCCTGCCGCGGGGCTTCTTCCTCGCCCGCCTGGCCGAGCGCGGCATCGTCGCTCACCGGAGGTGGGAAGCGGCAGCGCTGGCACAGTAGGAACCGTCCTCGAGGACGGTCCGCGCGAGCTACCGCATCGAGCCGTAGGCCCGGAGCACCGACCCGCTGTGGACCGCGCCCGCCGGACCGCATAGCGTCACGCACAGCCGCGCTACCTCGTCGACGGCAACGCCGGCCGTCCCCTCGGGCTCGTCGCCGAACAAGATCATCGAGGGTGCCACGGCAGCAGCCGTCACGTCCTCGCCCCGGTACTCCGCAGCGACGGCCTCAACGAGTCGGATCACGCCGGCCTTCGAGGCCGAGTAGGCAGCCTGCTCCGCGACGCCACGGTCCGCGCCCTGCCCCGAGGCGAGCGCCACCAGCCGGCCCCCGTCGCCCTCGAGCATGCGCCGTGCGGCGGCCTGCAACACGACGAACGCGCTCGTCAGATTGACCTCGAGGACGGTGCGCCACTCCTCGAGGGTGGTCTCGGTGAACGGTTCCCCCGCCCACATCCCAACGGTGTGTACCACCGCGGACGGCTCTCCGACGGCGCCTGCGATCTGGGCCAGCGCTTCGGCCGTCGAGGCAGGATCAGTCACGTCGGCCACGACGGAGACCGTCCCAACGTCATGTGGGGACCGGTCGATGCCGGCCACGACGGCGCCCGCGTCCTCGAGGTGGCGCGCCACAACACGGCCGAGGCGGCCTGCCGCGCCGGTCACGACGGCGACAAGGGACGAGAGGTCAGGGGTGGACGAGTCGGAAGCCATCAGGGATCTGGAATCGAAGCCATAAGATCGCAGTCATGCGGCAGACCCGCGTTAGCGCAAGATTCCAATGAGGGACGTGCGCCCGGCCTCGAGGCCGGACCGGCCCTTGTCCCAGACCACGCCCACAGATGGCAGCGAGCTACGCGCCCCGAGTTCGGCGAAGAGCGAGCGAACTGCCATCCTCGGCGGTCAGAATCAAAACATCGCCTTGCTGCTCCACGCCCCAGTGCGTATCCACGCCACCGAGCGAGATGGCGAGTCGACCGTCCTCGACGCGGTAGGCCGACGGGACGTGTACCAACTCATATCCGTCTTGACGTGCGGCGAACAGCGTGACGACGGCCTCTCCAGACCCTCCAAGGCGAAGCGCGATTGGTGCCAGCGTGTACGGGTTGTCGGGAAGCAACGCGGAAAGGCTACCCTCGATGACAGGCTCGGCAGCTGAGTCTATCAGCCGTTCGACATCCCACGTTCCGAGCAGGTCAGCCTGCTGCGCGAGGGCGGCGAAAGCGGTGAGCCCGATGAACAGAGCGAGCGCGGCAAGACGCATCATGGCAAAGGCGGTAGGTGAGGCGGTAATCGTAGGAACTCCGCAGCCGAAATCCAAGAGTCACGGCGCAAAGCATGACCTCGAGGGCGGCCCCCCTGTTCTCCTCTCGACCACACAAAAAACTGCCTCGTCGACCTCGAGGCCGACGAGATCTGCCACGTCACGGTAGATGATCCCAGTCTCGCAGTTCCGACCTCGAGGACGCGAGCCCGTCGCGTCTCTACTCCGACGATGTGTGATCGTGGACGACTCGCCAGCCCTCCGGCGTCGAGGCCAGCACGAGCGTGAACAGGCCCCCCGGCCCCTGGCCTTCTTCATCGCCCTGCCGCTGGAGCCGCCAGCGCCCCCACGTCAGCGCGCGGTCCGGCGAGAGCGGCGTCACTGACAGGTCGGAGAACGTGAGCCGCCCCATCGCCGCGGCGTCCGGGTAGCCACGGATGTATCCGTAGAGCGCTTCTTCCCACCCTCGACGGACCGTCCCACCCGACAAGAAGGTGAGCGAGTCCGCATTGGCGTAGCCGTCCATGAAGCCCCGCACAGATCCTCTATTCCACGCCGCCACCTGAGCGTCGAGCGTCGCCCGCACGCCGGCCTCAATGACTGATGCGTCGAGGGCGGGCGCCCTCGAGGGCGACGACGATGCGCAGCCGGACACGAGCACGGCGAGGACAAACAAGCGGGCGGAACACATGAGGCGGTGTGCGGTGGCGTTGAAGACTACGCACGGACGGCTCCTGAGAGCCGGGGCACCGCAAAGCTCCCTTGTCGGCTGTGACCCTGGCCGGTACTTTCGCGGCACAGGGATGAGACTGGCGCCGACAAGGACGCCCTCTCCCACGGCTCTCACTGCCTTCGACCAATCGACGCGTTCGCTACGCCCCGTCTGCTCCCCCGCCGTCCGGCTCCACGCTTAGTCGGGGTCATCGGGGAGTTCCGTAGCCGCTACCCACGTCGAATACGTGTCGCCGACCAGAGCCGCCCGCCGCCTCGCTGCCTCCTGCGCCTTCGCGCTGGCAGGCCTGGCCGTCCTCGCCGCGTGGCCCGATGCGGTCTCCGCCGGCCCCGGCGCGTGGCCTCGCCTGCTCGCCCCGGCGGACACGGACTCTGTCGCGGTCGCAGCACCGGACACCATCGAGGTCGACGCCTCCGCCCTCGAGGCCGCGCCGGACACCGTGGATGCGGACAGCCTCGGCCTCGAGGTCGCTGCGGACACCGTGGATGCGGACAGCCTCGGACTAGAGGTCGCTGAGGACACCGTCGAGGTCGATTCCACGCTCCGCGCCCGCGCCTACTTCCCCGTGCCCACCGATGTCGGGGTGAGTGCGGCCGTGTTAGAGCGCCGCATTCCAGGCGTTCGTGGTCGCCTGGGTCAGTACTGGCGCCGTCAGGTCTCCCTTGACTCCTCGGCCCTGAGCTACCGCGTCACGGAAGACATCGCGGGCGCCGAGCGAGCACCCGTTCAGCTCTCCCTCGCCGAGTTCCTCGAGGTCCGGCAGCAGGAGGCCATCGGGGACCAGTTCCGCACCCTCTCGGCACAGCGCGCGAACCGGCGCGACCAGCAGCGACGCGGCGGCGGCATCGGAATCGCTGTCGACATCCCTGGTGGCAACGAGAGCGCGTTCACGACGCTGTTTGGCAAGAACGAGGTCGCCCTGACGGTCAACGGCACCTCGAACGTCAATCTCGGCTTCCGGTACGATCAGAACAGCATTCAGCAGGCGACCAACCGCAACGCCAGCGCCCTCGCGCCCGACTTCGGCCAGGAGCTGAACCTCAACGTCGCCGGCACCATCGGAGACAAGCTGGCGATCAACGTCAACTACGACACGCAGAGCCAGTTCGACTTCGAGAACCAGGTGTCGCTCGTCTACACGGGCTATGAGGATGACATCATCCAGCGCATCGAGGCCGGAAACGTCTTTCTCCAGACGCCGGCCACGCTGATCCGAGGCGGCCAGCGCCTGTTCGGCCTGCGCACCGACTTGCAGTTTGGGCCGCTCGCGCTCACGGCCGTCGCCTCCCAGCAGGACGCCGAGAGCACCGAGAGCGTCTTCGAGGGCGGCTCCGATGCTCAGCAGTTCTCGATCGCGCCGTACGAGTACGAGGAAGACACTCACTTCTTCCTGGGCTACGCCTTCCACAACTGGTGGGACCGCGCCCACGAGCGCCCGTCGAACCCGGTCCTCCCTCCTGGCTTCCGCCGGATCATCGGCCTCGAGGTCTGGAAGCACGAGCCCGGTCTGGTCAACGCCATCGAGCAGGACATCGAGACCACGTGGGCCGTGGCCCTGGCCGACCTCGCAGAGCCCAGCGCCGTCCTCGAGGGCGGAGAAGCCTACCTCGGTGAGTACGACGGTGGCACGGGGCGGTACTCGAACGAGAACGACCAGCCGGGGGGCGCTCCGCTCCCAGCGCCCCAGATTGACCAGTACAACGACGCCCTCCTCACGCGGGTGCGTGCAGGTGGAGACGGCGCGTCCATCCAAAGCATCAACGCTGCAATCGGAGAGGCGCTCCCGACCAGCGCGTACTCCA
Source organism: Rubricoccaceae bacterium (assembly GCA_963832985.1). Lineage (GTDB taxonomy): Bacteria > Bacteroidota > Rhodothermia > Rhodothermales > Rubricoccaceae > Rubrivirga. The sequence continues at coordinate 183,018 of CAWHWG010000005.1, read as the reverse complement.
ACACGGTGTTCAAGCGCTTGAAGGCAAACGTGGACTACACGTTCGACGCCAACCTGGGATGGCTCTCGCTTTCGTCGCAACTCACTGACAGCGACCTGCTCGCGGTCTCGTATCAGTACGAGGACCTCAACGGCAACACCATTACCGTCGGCGACTACGCGCGCCCGGCGCAGTCCACCTCGCAGAGCGGGCCGCGCACGATTCTCAAGCTGATCCGGGCCGACCGGCCGTCACCGGACACGCCGCTCTGGGACCTCGCACTCCGCAACATCTATCGCATCGGCGGGCGGAGTCTCAACCCAACCACCTTCGAACTCGACGTCACCTACGAGGCGTCCGGCGCATCACCGTCGCCGGAGCCCCGCGACATCTCGTTCGAGCAACTCACATTCTCTCAGGTCTTAGGCCTCGACCGGGTCAACGAACAGCGGCAGACACCGCCGGACAACGCATTTGACTTCCTCGAGGGCGTCACGATCAACGGCTCCAGCGGTCGCGTCATCTTCCCTGTCCGGCAGCCCTTCGGCGACTACCTCGCGAACGTGATCGAATTCGGCCAGACGGTCGGAACGATTGGATCCGGTGCGGGACCACTCAACGTCAACTACGGCTCCCTCTCATTTCAGCAGGCCCTCGATCTCTACGTGCCTGCTCAAACCGATGGCTCTGGAGAGAGAGAAACGCTCTACGACCTGCTCCCGGAGAACGCCCGCCGACGCCTTCCGCGCCTCTCCGCGTATAGCATCCAGGGCGAGTACAAGAGTGCGACACAGTCCTCGTTCAACATCGGCTTTCAACTCGTCGAGGGTACAGTCCGCGTCACTGCTGGCGACATCGAGCTGACCGAGAACGTGGACTACCAGGTCAACTACACGAGCGGGACGGTCGAGATCACGAACCCGCAGTACCTGCTTCAGGGCCAGAGTATCCGCGTCGAGGCCGAGCAGCAGGACTTTTTCGCGATCGGGTCCAAGACGCTCATCGGCATGAGAGCCGACTATCGGCTCTCGGAGAACTTCAACCTCGGGGCCACCTGGATGAGGCTCAACGAGCGCCCGCTCGGAGACAAGTTCCGGATCGGCGAGGAGGCCTTGAGCAACTCCATCGTCGGGTTCGATGGCGCCTTCCAGGCCGAGCCCCGCTGGCTGACGCGGGCCGTCGACGCGCTGCCCCTCGTCCAGACACGAGCGCCCTCGAGGATTGACATTCGTGGCGAGGTGGCGAGGCTCAACCCGGGCTCCCCACAGACACTCGCCTTCGACCGTGCCCGCGAAGGCCTTCAGGAAGCCGGGCTCGACTTCAGCAACGACGCGATCTCCGGCATCAGCTACATCGACGACTTCGAGGGCAGCGAAAACGCCTTCACCGGCTTGCGCTTCACGAACGGCTGGCGCTTAGCTGCCCCGCCATCTGATGCTGGCCCGCCAGAATCCCAGGACCGGGCCGGAGCCGGCGGGCCATTCGTCGACGTCACCGATCCCGTCTTGCGCACGAGTTGGCGAGGACTCTTCGCGTGGTACTCCCTCAGCCGGACTGATTACGACGAGGTGTTTTCCAACCCCAGAGTCAGAACTCCAGCGAGCGAGAAGGTCCCGATCAGCGAGCTCTTCCCTGAGAGGCAATTTGCGCGAGCCAGCGACGGCAACCTGCCTGTCGACTTGCTCGATCTCTATTTCGACCCGACTCGTCGAGGGCCATACAACTTCAATGGGCAACTCGCGAGCACCTTCTCGCAGAACCCGACGGACGCATGGGGTGGCTTCGCCCGCCAACTCGAGAGCTCGTACTCGAACTTCGATGGTCAAAACAACATCGAATTTATCGAGATCCTGATCTCTCCGCTCGGTGGCAAAGATGGCAGGGAGGCTATCCGCCAGGGCGCGGTTCTAAACATCGACCTTGGGCGCATCAATGAAGATGTCCTTCCGAACGGGTTCCTCAACCTCGAGGACGGACTGCCGGATACAGACATCGTCACCCAGGGCGACCTCGATAGCTGGAGCCGCCGAGCCAGCGGTGGGCGGCCTAACGGCTATGTCAATGTGTTCGAGAGCGACCGCACCGAGGACCTCGGCCTCGATGGAATCCCGTCCTCGATTGCGATTGGACCCGGTACGCAGCCCTACGGGATCTCAGAGACGGAGCAGTTCGGAGACTTCCTCTCGAGCCTTCCCAACGGAACTCCGGAAGAGCGGGCCGAGCGTCTCCGATCCGAGAGAGACCCGTCCGGCGACGACTACATCTACTACCTCGACGAGCGATTCAACGACGAGACTGTGTATCCGTCCATCCCCGGAATCGGAGCTACGGTTCAGGAGCGGTTCGCGAACTATTGGGCATCGTCGGAGCTCAACTCGGCCGTGGCCCAGCAGGAACTGGCTGATGGCAACGGCATCTCGCTGATCCCGAACACGGAAGACCTCAACGGCAACAACCAAGTCGACCCGTTCGATGCCTTTCACCGCTACACCATCCCCCTCGACGCGGGTGGCATCTCGAGCAGCCCGTTCTTCCTCAATGCGCTCACTACGACGGACGTAGACGACCAAGTGCAGACGTGGTACCTGATGCGAATCCCGGTTCGCACCGACCGCCGGATCACGGTCGGCGACCTCGATGACGATGACTTCTCACGCATCGAGTCCGTTCGCGTCTGGACGACGGGTCACGACAAGCCAGCCACGATGCGTATCGCGTCGTTCGAACTCGTCGGTAGCCAGTGGCTCAAGTCAGAGGCGGTCGGTGAAACCGAACTCGAGGACGAGGAGGGCGCGACGGGTGGACTGCCGCCTCAGCTTTTCGTCGAGACGATCAACAACGAGGAGAACGCGTCCATCTACGCCATCCCGCGAGGGACCGTCCAGAACGTAGCTCGCTCCATCAGCGGTACGCCGGTCGCCACGCGTGAGCAGGCGCTCGTTTTCCGTGCCGAGCAGCTCGCCGACGGCCGCCGCGCGGGACTGGTTCGCTCCTACGCCACAAACCCTCGCGACCTCACCAAGTACACGAACCTGCGAGTCGATGTCCACGGTGACGGATTCACGCGCTCGGACTCGATGTTCTCCTTCATTCGCTTCGGCGACGACGAGACAGAGAACTACTACGAGATCGAGCAGCCGGTTTACCCCTTCGACCCTGAAGACCTCGCCGGCTTCGCGGAGTGCCCGAGATCGATCAACGGAGACATACCCTCGAACTGCGTCCGGTCGGACAGTCTCTGGCAGACGAATGTGCTGGTCAATGGCGAGCGTGTCGATCTCAACCCGATCAACGTGGTCCTGGCGCGACTCAACGAGGTCAAGCTCGAGCGCGACCGGGCACGCGTCGGCGGCGCGGACGGCATCGAGGTCGGGGATCGGTTCACGGTCCCGGCGGGCGAGGACGCCCCTCCGGGCGCTCGCATCACCGTTCGCGGCCAGCCCTCCATTCAGGACATCCGTACCATCGTGCTCGGCGTCCGCAACGGATCCGGCGGCTCGGCTGTCGTGGATACCGTCTCGCTCTGGTTCAACGAACTCCGCGTGACGGGCTACGACGAGGCCGGCGCCGCGAGCGGGTTTGTGACTGCGAATGTGGGTCTGGCGGACCTCGCGTCCATCAACGCGCGACTCAGCTTCACGCAGGACGGATTCGGCGACCTCGGCGGCGCGCTGGGCGGGCGCAACTTCGCCGCTCAGAGTGCCTTCACTCTGACGTCCCAGTTCTCGGCGCACAAGCTGTTGCCTGAGCGCTACGGTTGGAGCATTCCGGTCTCTCTTTCGCTCACGCGAAACGAGTCCACTCCTCGGTTCGACCCTGACAACGGTGACGTCCGCTTGTCTGACCTCGTCGAGGCCGCCCGTGTGGACGACGATCCCGAAGGCACCATCCCCGGAGGCGATACCCGTGCTAGCGAAGTCCTCGAGCGCGCTCGGACAGAGACCGCTTCGACGAACGTCCGTATTTCGGCCTCGAAGACGGGCAGCCGATCGCCATGGCTCCGCTACAGCGTCGACGGCGTCACGGCGTCCTACTCGCTCTCTGCGCAGGACGGTAGGAATCCGACAAGCGCCTTCTCGTCTCAGAACTCCTGGACAGGGACTCTTGGATACCGCGTCTCGGTGCCACGCCCTTTCACGGTCCGGCCGTTCTGGCTCCTCGGCGGCGTCCCGATTGCACGGGACGTACTGGGTGGGCTTCGGTTGAACCTGCTTCCCCAAAACGTTTCCTTCTCCGCCGACGCCAACCGCAGCGTGTCCTCGACGAGGCCGCGCCTGAGCGCCGATTTCCTGGCCGAGCCAGAATTCGTCAGCGAATTCCGCGCCCTCACTCGACGGACGCAGCGATTCCAGCACGGCCGAAACGCCAACATCCAATACACACCATTCCCGTTCCTCCAGCTGTCGTACGCGTCGGATACAGATCAGGACCTGGGTGCAGCGGGCCAGAATGAGCAGTTCAGGATCTTGGTCCGAGAGCGGAATGGGGATTTTCAACAGGAGTACAACCTGAGCCCTGCGGAGGCCCGCGACACGACTAGCATCGTGTTCCGCGACTTGGTCGGTGCTCTTGACAGCCTCAACTTCGGAGACCGGTTCCCCACCGATCGTGTCGAGATCCTGGGCGGCTCCGACCTCGAGGTCTACCCCATTGGCGAGACGCTGAACAATGTATTTGGAGGCGATTTCCGAACGCGCTCTTATACGCAGCGCGCAACCGCATCCCTGCGCGTCTCCACGCAGCGGCTGGCGTGGCTGCGCTGGCTCCAGCTCCAGCCCATCAGCTACTCGGCAGATTATGACTGGCGCGACCAGCCGAGCGCGGCAGCGCCCGACCTCGACATTGCGAGTGCCGGCGCACGGAGTTCGGTCCAGACCTCCGTCAAGGTCTTGCCACGGACATTCTGGCGTCTCTTCCCCTTCTATCGCGCAATGGAGCGGTCGGCGGGCCGCAATGTGCCGGGCCAGCCTCGCGCGGCCCAAGCAGAAACCGACTCGTCCGGCGGTGGCTTCCGTCCGCTCGGCCTCGCACGGGACGTCTTCCTGGCTGCGACCTCGATTGACGACCTGACGCTGACGTACCGAGGATCGGCGACCACTGCAACCGGCGGCCTCGAGGGCCAGTCGTATAGCTTGCTGTCCGGCCTGACCGGGACGGCGCCTCCTCTAGGCTATCGCTTTGGCCTCACGAACCGGTTGGACCCCGACCGCCGCATTACCAACGACGCGGCGTTCAACACCTTCTCTGATCTCCTCGGATCGCAGCACGACATTGACGCACGCACCCAGCTCTCGCCACTTCGAGGTCTATCAATTGGGCTGAGTTGGAGGACAGCTTGGACGGAAAGCGAAGAGGTCGACTTCCAGATCCCAGCGGGCGGCGGCGACCTAATCGAGTCGTTCGGACGTCGCGCGGGCAACGGAACCTCGACGGTCTTGGGCTTCGGCGGTAGCTACGAGAGCCTAGTCAACCAGCACGCGGCTCGGTTCCAGAGAGACGTCTCAGCAGTGAGAGGAGACACCGTCCAGACCGAGTTCTTATCGCCGACCGGACTGGCAGATGACTTCTCGTCCGTGTTCGGACGTGGCATGGGGTCGTACGGTCCGAACGGGCTCTATGCATTGCCGCTGCCAAACTGGACGGTGACGTACTCCGGCCTCGAGCGCTTGCCGATCCTCAAGCTGCTTGCGAACCAGATCAGCCTCCAGCACGGCTACTCGGCAACCTCCGAGTCTCGCTACGCGACACTGTTCGATCCAGACTCGAGGGTGATCGACTTCTTCGTGGATGGCTCTGAAGATCCGCTTGTGCTCGTCGGCGATGCTGCGCTGTCGCGGGATGGCTACGATGAGCCGACGGCGATCACGGTCAACGAGCGGTTCCAACCGCTCATCGGCGTGACGCTGGGGCTGAAGGGGAACATTCAGGCCAGCCTATCCACGAACCGGACGTCGCTGTACACACTCCAGGCGACCGGTGGATCGGTGTACCAGAGGTCGTCGCAGGACCTCCGAGTGGACTTCTCGTTCTCGAAGCGAGGCCTTCGCTTGTTCGGTCTCCGCGGCGTCAACAACGACATCCGGTTCCAGCTCACGGCATTGGTCGCGAGCGATGCCACAACGACTCGTCCGCTCCAGAACGATATTCTGGCGTTGCTGGACAACGACCCTGAGAGCGAGATCGCGGCTCCGCTGCTCGTGGAGACGTCCCGGCTTCAGGTCTCGCCGCAAATCAGCTACACGGTCTCGAATCAGGTGACGGCCAACCTGATTGCCCAGTATGACCGGACGTTCTCAGAGTCCGGAGGCTTGACGAACCGTTTCACGGGCGGCGTGACGCTCCGCATCCTGTTCTCGAACTGACCTGGCCTCGAGGTCGAAGCGAGGTCCTCCGGCGTGGGACCTCCGACCTCGAGGGCGCGCATCGGAGATCCTCGGTCGCAGGAGATCTTTCCCCTGGGTCCCGACCTCGAGGACGCTTGATGGCTCTTTGCAACCAGAAGGCCACTTGCCGCGTGCCTCCTGCCTGATGCCCTCACCCACTCACGTCTATCGCCTCGGCCGAGTCCCATACCGTCCGGCGTGGTCACTCCAGGCCTCGATGCAGCGACGTCTCATCGAGGCCAAGCGGGCAGACCCGCCCCGGCTCGAGCCCCACGCTATCCTCGTCGTTGAGCACCCGCCCGTATTCACGCTCGGCACCAGCGCCGACGTCTCGAACGTGCTGACCTCGAGGACAGACCTCGCCGCTCGAGGCGCGGAGGTGGTAGAGGTGGACCGCGGTGGCGACGTCACGTTTCATGGGCCAGGCCAAGTGGTGGTCTACCCGATCCTCGACCTCGACAGGCTTTCCACTCCAGAAAGCAAACCGCTGCGCGATCTCCACCGGTACCTCCGCGAGCTCGAAGAGTCCGTCATCCTGACCTGCGCAGACTGGGGCGTCGAGGCCGTGCGCGTCGAGGGTCGAACGGGCGTTTGGGTGGGGCCGGACAACCGAGGTCCAGAACGAAAGGCCTGCGCGATGGGCGTCCGGTGCAGCCGGTGGGTCACGATGCACGGGCTGGCGCTCAACGTCATGACCGACCTCGACTGGTTCAAGGAGATCGTGCCGTGCGGCATCGAGGACCGGGGTGTGACGTCGCTCAGCCACGAGTCACGCCAGCCGGTCGCCCTCGAGGACGTGGCAGACCGGCTGCTCATCCATCTTGAAACCCGACTGGGCCTTGACCTCGAGGACCGACCTGAGAGCGAGGCGTGGGCTCAGGAGATTCACGAGACGGAAGCAACCTGATTGGGGGGACAACACGTTGAAGCCGCATCTCCCCTATCCGCTTTGCTCATGCCTCCGTTCAACGTAGATCAGTTCGCCCGCCAACTCCTCTCCGAAGCCCTCTTCTACGACGAGGAGTACGGCGCACTTGGCAACGTCAGCCTCATCGACAAGGAAAGCGTCCGCGAGCGCTACCTCGCATCCTACGATCCTGACCGCGACACCTTCCTGATCGAGGAGGCCGTGGAGTGGGAAGAGCTCGACGCCGACGAGGACGGCGAGGTCGACTACGCGCTTGCCGTCGACGGCAAGGAGTACGGGACCTACGGCACGCCCGAGGAGGCCGCCGAGGTGCTGATGACGCTTGCCCGCGACAACAACCTGGCGCCAAGCTTCATGATCTTGTTTGACGAGGACGCGGCATAGATGCCCACCTCTGACCTCGAGTCCGGTCTTTCCGGCCGCGACCACTACGCCGATCTATACCGCAGCCACCTCGACCGTGAGGCCGAGTGGCTGCGCCGGACATCGGGTCAGAAAACGGACTCGATCATTCGGATTGCTACAACGGCCGGCCTGTCGCCGACGTCCGTCTTCGAGGTCGGTGCAGGCACCGGCGCGGTGATCGGCTCACTTCGCCAGAAAGGGTTTGGCGAGGCACATTACGCCGTTGACTATTCGGAGGAGGCCATCGAGGTCCTTCAGAAGGCTGCGCCCGACGTCAAGGCCGCAGTCGCGGACATTACGGATACACCCGACCCCTTCGGTGCGGGGCCTTACGACCTCGTGTTCGCGAGTCATGTCGTTGAGCATCTCGAAGAGCCGGAGCCGTTTCTCCGATCTCTCCACGCGGTCCCGATGAACCACTTCATCGCGGAAGTCCCTCTCGAAGACTTGCCCGCCGGACGCTTGAAGGCGCGTGTCAAGGACCGATCTGTCAATGCGGCGGGCCACGTGCAGTTTTTCACCCGCCGCTCCTTTGTCGACCTGCTTGAGCGGTCCGGGTGGCGCGTAGAGAGTGTGCGAGTGTACGCGCCCTATCTCGACGAGGAGACGTTCCAGTTCTCGTACGGCCAGGACAGCGCGGGGCGGCGGCTCTTCAAGCGGCTGACAGAGTTCTGGCTTCCCCGGGCGCTCGGCTCGGGGTGGACCACGCTATATCACGCGCACTGTACGGTGCTGTGCACCAAGGCGGAGACGGGCTCGTAGACATTCTCGGGGTCACGCTCCACGGCCTCTGTGCCACAGCGCAGCGGCGAGCGAGCACCAGCCTGCGATGAACGCGACGCCCCCCAGCGGGGCAACCGCGCCGAGCACGCCGAGGTCGAGGAGCACAAGCGCGTACAGGCTCCCTGAGAACAAAACGATCCCGGCCACGAACAACCTCGACGCCCACAATGCCGTCCTCGAGGTCGACACAGAGGCGAAGACACCTGCGGCCACTCCGGCGAGCGCATGCACGAGGTGATAGTGCGCGGCGGTTCGCCACGTCACCAGCCGGTCGGGTGAGACTGCGTCCTCGAGGGCGTGAGCGCCGAACGCGCCCAGAGCCACAGCGAGCGCACCAAGCGCAGCGGCGGCAGCGGCCCAGCGCCAGCCGAGTTGACTACTCGCTGTCACCGACGTCCTCGAGGGCGGGGAGTACCTGGAATGGACGCACCGCGCCGTTCAGACGAAGCGTGTACGGTCCGGCCTCGAAGGGGCCATCGAGGACGAGGTAGAAGCGGAACGGGCGGACGACCATCGCGCACACGGTCTCTCTAGGCTGACGCATCATCAAGTCGACGGTGACAAACTGCCCTGCGCGAGACTGAGTGACGTCGGTGAGCTCGGCGCACGCGTCGGGAAGGGCGCCCTGGATGAGGACCTCGACAGCGACGGCGTCGCCAGGAGCCGGTCGCCCCGCGGGCCGGACCGCGACGGAGTCCACGACGGCCGGGTAGACGAGGTAGCGTGTGCTGTCGGTAACGGGTTGGAGCAAGACCGTCTCCCGCCCATCCGTACTCCCGACGCGGTATCCGAACCGATCTCGACCAGGCTCAGACGACGAGCCGGTGCTGCCGCCGCATCCGACCAGCACCAGCGCGAGGGCGCAGAGGAGCGCTTTCAAGAGGCTGCCTCTGTGTCGCTGTCGGCCTCTGCCTCGGGAGAGGCTTCCGGAACGGAAGGCGGGGGAACGCCAGGCGCGAGCAACGCGGCTTCAGGACTCTCGTCTGTGACCGTCTCCATCGGGGCATCGCCCCAAAGCCTCTCGAGGTCATAGTGGGACCGTAGTTCGGGATCGAACACGTGGACGGCGAGGTCGAAGTAGTCGAGGACGATCCAGCGGCTCGAGCCAGGCTGGCCGTCGCGAGCCACAGGCCGCTCTCCGGCTTGCTCCCGGATGGCCATAGACACTCCCTCCACGATGGCGCGGATCTGGAGGTCTGACTCGCCGGTGGCGATCACGAAGTAGTCGACCTCGCCGGAGATGCCGCGAAGGTCCATTACGGTCACATCGCGTGCCCGCTTGTCGAGAGCGGCCTCGAGGGCAATGATCGCGAGTTCGCGACCTGAAGTAGTCCCGGAGCGGGGTTCGCGGGTAGGCTGAGTCTGTGCGGTCGTCATGGTGTGGTCGGTGCGTTCGCGGCGTAGTCGGCACCAAGGGCAACCGTCACGTCGAGACTATAGTCCAAAGTCGGACCCCCCGTCACGACCGCTTCGTCCCCCAAGCCGAGTGCCTGGGCGACGTGTCGGGCGTCGAGGGCAGTCCCTGAACGCACGAACACCGCGCTGGTGTCCCGCGACGGTCCGTTCCCCACAGACACCACATCAAACCCGCGACGGCGGAGCAGATCTGTAGCCTCGGCGGCTAGTCCATCTACGCCGGCAGCGTTCAAGACCTCAACCTGGACGCGGGAGAACGCTTGGTCCGTTCGCGTCGGCGTGGTGCGGGGAGTGAAGGCTCGGACGACAAGCCCGTAGAGCAACACGAGCAGCACAAGCCCGCCGACGACCAGAGCCGCGTTCAGAGCACCGTCAGCCCACCTCGACGAACTCACTCGCTACTGCGCGTCCCGGAAGAAAAGGTCCCCCGTTGTGCCGCTCCGCTGTCCGTAGCCGAAGGAGCCGACGGTCCGCCCGTAGCCGTTGCCGTATCCGTAGGGCGATGCGTACGCCCCGTACGGGCTCTGCGACACGCTCAGATGGATCGTCGCGTTGCCAACGGGACGATAGGCGATCTCAGCGTTGCGGAGGAAGAGCCGCGGGTCCTGCGAGTCGAGTCCGAAACCGGAGACGGCTGCGGAGCCACCCAAGCTTTGCGCGACGCCGATGTCTACGCGGCCTGCCAGCTTCGAGGACGGCTGCCAGCGCAGCGACGCAGTGTAGAGCCCCATCCCGAGCGTGCCGCCGACACCGCCGCCGTATGAGACCTCGACCGACTGGCTGAAATCAAGCGTCTGAGCGTTGAACAGCGTCCCGAGCCCGAGCGTCCCTGGCGTCTCGGAAAGTTCAACGGTAGCACGCCGGTTGGGGACATCCGACGAGCGCTGGGCCTGAGCCGAAGTCGCGATGAGCAGGAGAACGGAGAGGGTGAGCGTGCGCATGGTCAAGAGCGGCAGATACCGCAGGATAGGACGGGCGGCTGGGGGAGTCAACAGACATCAGAGCACCCTGGGCGCGGATTATTCCGAACGCGCGGAGGTGTCCCGTGGTGCCCGTCCGTCCTCGAGGCCGTGCGGTTTTTGTCGCTTGCTCCGCCCCCGAGGTGGTCCCTTTCCGCGTTTGTACCGACCTCGAGGTCGGCGGGTGCGGCGAGATGGATTTCCGAGTACTCCCGCCTCTTAACCCTCTCGCTACGCCTTCGCGACCTCGAGGCCGAGACGGGCGCGGTGGCCCTCGAGGTCGAGACGGGACGCGAGCAGCGCGACAACCACCGCCAGTCCTGCGACTGTGGCAAAAATGGCGGAGGCGCTCATCACGGAGTCGAGTCCGCCAAGCATTCCGGACCCGGACGACCGCCCAACATTGATCGCTGTGGTGAACAGCGCGAACTGAGTCGCCGCGACGGCCGGTCCACAAAGCGCCATCCCGGTCGCGAACAGGGTGATCGTCAGCAACACGAACGTGACGAGGTACCCGGCGGCGAACGCCACTACAACCGCCTTGGTGGCCCACAGGCTTGGAATCGAGGCCATGACGAGTAGCACGACCGCTACGAGAACAGCCAGCCCGGTCAGCATCCGCACCCGTCCGATGCGCTCGATCAGCACGCTGCCGAGGGCCATCCCTAGCAACCCTGCGCCTACCTGTCCGAACGCCACGACATCAGCGTATCCCGTGTCGGTCCACCCGAGTTCGCCGACGGCGAGGGTCGGCATGAACGCGAGCAACAGCCCGTCGAGGGCGCCTGCGCACCATGCCGCAGCGAGCAACGCGAGGCTCGCCGGGAGAGCCACCGCGTCGCGAAGGCGTCGGATAACCATTCCCCAACTTTCGGGCTGCCGCTCCTGCGTCGTCCTCGAGGCCTGGCCGGGAGTCCACGGCAACAGCCGCTCACCCGGACGCTCCCGGAGAAGGAGTGGGACCGCGAGCAGGAGAGCCTGAACCACCGCAACCCCTCCCGCCGCGACTCCGATTCCGCCCTCGAGGAGCCGAGCGGTCACGACGGCCGAGACGGCAACCCCGATGGTTGCCCCGCCCCACATCAGCGCGTTTGCTCGCGACTGCTCCTCGACCTCGAGGACGTCCACCGCCATGCCGTCCACGGCGACATTGAGGACGGCGACCGATGTGGTGACGGCGACGCCGGCGACGGTGAGCAACGCCAACGATGACGCGGCATCTTGGATCAGGGCCATCGACACGAACGACGCCACGACGCCGATCCCGCCGACGAGCACCCAGGGACGGCGGCGCCCCATCGCCGGGAACGTGTACCGGTCGATAATGGGCCCGACGATCACCTTGAGGGCGAAGGGCAGCAGCACCGCCGCCAGATACGAGCCGACCTCGACGGACCCGGCTCCTCGCTCCACGAGATATGCCGGGAGCGCCACCACCAACAGACCCAAAGGGATTCCCTGTCCCACGTACAGCGCAATGAGCGCACCGAACAGGACACGGCGGTGATCGGTGAGAGCAGGCAGGCGGAGCGGCATAGGAGCAGCAGCAGATCGGTCGAGAGTATCGCTCCAAACGGTGCCTTCCTATACCCTACGTGCTCTTCCGACCTCGAGGTCGAAGATCATGCTCACGCACAAAAGCGTCTCGTCTTCCAGCACGGGGACGCCACAAACGAAAGCGGGGCGGCCTCCCCGAAGGAAGACCGCCCCGCAAGGGCAGGAGCCCGGTCCGACTACATGTTGTCGGTCTCGGCCTCGATCTCGTCTCCGGCCTCCTCAATGGCGGCCTCCGTGTCGTCGGCGGCCTCGTCCATAGCGGCTCCGGCATCGTCCATGGCCTCCTCGGTCTTCGATGGCTGCCTCGTCCATCATGGCGTCGGCGTCGTTCATCATATCATCCGTGCCTTCCTCGATGTCGTCGCCGATCATGTTGGCGTCGGACTCGATGGCATCATCGGTCTCATAGGTGTCCACGTCGTCACCGCAAGCGGAGAGAGGAAGGGCGAGAGCGAGGGCGAAAAGTGCTGTGCGAGTAAACATTGGATTGGGTGTGGTGTGGGTGTGTCACCGACTCGAGGACGAACCTCGAGTGTCCGGGGGGTGAGGGTCCAGACTCCCCATCAACGCAGCCTTTGCCAGAGTGTTGCCTACTCTACTGGACAGACGATTCTTCATCTGTGGACACCCGGCTTGTATCGTTAGGTACAGGGCGGGGTGCCAAACTCTCTCCAGCCACGGATAGAACCTCTGCGAGCTTCAATACCCCTCCATCGCCCTGTGCAAGAACAGTGGTTTTGCGCCCAAGCTCGCGAAGTGTCGTCCCAATGACGCGTCCTTGGAGCGGGCTCGACTGGAGTTCTCCTCTCAACGTCTCGAGATCGCTACGCAGCGATGAAAGCGTGTCCGCCAGGGTCCCCTCGAGGGCGAGGGTGTCGAGGCGAGTCGTCCACAGGTCGATGGTCTGGATTGCAACCGAGGGCGAGGCGACGGTCAGGTTCTCCACCAGCGAGGCCGTCTGATCAACGGTAACCGTCTGGACCATGGCTGTGTCCGGAAGCGAGGCCCGGTCCACCTCCTGAGGTTCGGTGGAACGCGTCGAGGACGTGTCGCCGGCTTGACAGGCAGAGAGAAGGAGCGTGAGAAGGAATAGAGTGCGCATGTGCGAGAGGTACAAAAAGAAACCGGCCACCGACTGCACTTGAGGCAGCCGGTGGCCGGAAAAGACCAGGAGGTCTGAGGCTTACATGCCAGAGAGCTCAGCGCCTGCGGCCGAGAGGGCCGAGCCGAGCTGCTCGAGGGCACCGTCACCGCCAGCAGCAGCTGTCGTCTGCTCACCGAGCATCGAAAGCGTCTGGCCGATCGCGGCTCCATCGAGGGGATCTGTCGTGAGCTGCATCTTGAGCGTCTGGAGGCCCTCGACGGTCGGGGCGAACGCCTCGTTGCCTTCGAGCTGAGCGATCCAGCCATCAATGTTGGCAACGGCAGCACCCGGAGCGAGAGCGGTCAAGCCGCCAGCCGCGCCCACGGCATCGAGGGTGCCCTGAGCGGTGACAGCGTCATCCGCCATCGTGTCGTCCACCATCGTGTCATCCATCATGGCATCGTCTTCCATGACGGCGTCCTCGGTGGTGACAACATCGACTTCGTCGACGGCGGCGTCATCGGCCTCACAGCCGGCGAAGGGAACAGAGAGTGCGAGCGCGAGAAGCGCGGTGCGAGTAAACATGAAAGTTGGGGTGGGTGAGAAAACGGTACAGCTGGGCTGTCTGTCTCCTACTGACCTCGAGGACGGAAGATCGCGCGTCATCATGTTTTCACTCGGTCTAGGGCCTGCCCTGACAGGCTATTCCTGTCTCCCCGCGATCAGTTGGTCCACCACCTCCGGGTCCGCCAGTGTCGACGTGTCGCCGATGGCCCCGGCCTGCCCTTCGGCGATCTTGCGCAGGATGCGGCGCATGATTTTGCCGCTCCGCGTCTTCGGGAGAGCCGGTGCCAGTTGGATGGCTTCCGGCGACGCGATTGGTCCTATGGACTCTCGAACCTGAGCGACGAGTTCGGCGCGGAGCACGTTTTCGGCCTCGAGGTCGGCGGGCTCGTGGCCGGCGCCGACGGTGACATAGGCGTAGATGCCCTGGCCCTTGATCGGGTGCGGACGCCCCACGACAGCAGCCTCGGCAACGGCCGGGTGGAGCACGAGCGCGCTCTCGACCTCGGCGGTCCCGAGCCGGTGGCCGGACACGTTGATCACATCGTCCACGCGGCCGGTGATCCAGTAGTCGCCGTCAGCGTCACGGCGGCACCCATCTCCGGTGAAGTAGAAACCGGGGAAGGCGGTGAAGTAGGTGTTGATGAACCGCTCGTGGTTGCGGTACACCGTTCGTGCCTGGCCGGGCCACGAGTCGGCAATGGCGAGCACGCCCTCCGCTTCGCCTTTCTGCACCTCGCCGTTTGCGTCGAGGACGACAGGCTGGATGCCGAAGAACGGCCGGGTCGCGCTACCGGGCTTGAGCGGTGTCGCGCCGGGAAGCGGTGTGAGCATGGTGCCGCCGGTCTCAGTCTGCCACCACGTGTCGACGATGGGGCACCGTCCCTTCCCGACCGTCTTGTGGTACCACCGCCACGCCTCCGGGTTGATCGGCTCGCCGACGGTTCCGAGGACGCGCAACGAGGAGAGGTCGTGCGACGTCACGAACTCGTCGCCCTGCGCCATCAGCGCTCGGATCGCAGTCGGGGCGGTGTAGAAGACCGTCACGCCGTACTTGTCAACGACGTCCCAGAAGCGGCCAGCATCGGGGTAGGTAGGCGTCCCCTCAAAGAAGACCTGCGTGGCTCCGTTGATGAGCGGGCCGAACACGATGTAGCTGTGCCCTGTGATCCAGCCGACATCGGCGGTGCACCAATAGACGTCGTCCTCATGGATGTCGAACACGAGCTCGTGCGTGATCGAGGTCCAAACGCAGTAGCCGCCAGTCGTGTGGACGACACCTTTGGGCGCTCCCGTCGAGCCGGACGTGTACAGGATGAACAGCGGCGCCTCGGAGTCCATCCGCGCGCACGGGCACTCGTCAGCGACGTCCTCGAGGGCGTCGTGGAGCCAGACGTCACGGTCGTGCATCTCGACCTCGAGGCCGGTGTTCTTCACCACCAGCACTTTGCGGATGGACTGCCCGGCGGCCTCCGCACGCTCCACGGCGGCGTCCACATTCGCCTTGAGAGGCACGCGCTTGCCTGCGCGGCGGCCTTCATCGGCGGTGACGATGATGTCGCTCTCGGCATCCACCAGCCGACCCGCGATGGCATCAGGCGAGAAGCCGGCGAACACGACCGAGAACACGGCGCCGATACGGGCACAGGCCAGCATGGCATAGGCCGCCTCCGGGATCATCGGGAGGTAGATGGTCACGCGGTCTCCCTGCCCGACCTCGAGGTCGAGGAGCACATTGGCGATGCGCTGCACCTCGCGGTGCAGATCGGAGTACGTGATGACCCGGTCGTCGCCGTCGATCTCGTCCGGCTCGAACAGCAACGCCGTCTTGCCGCCGCGGCCGGCCTCGACGTGGCGGTCGACAGCGTTGTAGCACGCGTTTAGGACGCCGCCCTCGTACCAGCCAATGTTGACCTCGTCGGCGCTAAACACGACGTCCTTGACGGTGTGGAAGGGCTCGAACCAGTCGACACGGCTGGCCTGCTCGCGCCAGAATGTCTCGGGATCCTGGATGGACTGCTTGTACATCGCGTCGTACTCGGCCATCGAGCCGATGTGGGCGCGCTCGGAGGCGACTTCGGAGGGGCGGAAAACGTCTGACATGACTGAAAGAAGGGACGAAGGACGAACCTACGCTTCACCCGCCCTCGAGGACGAATCGGAAACGATGCGAGCAGTCACCAAGAGTTGCCCGACGTGACGCGTGGTGTGCTCAGCAGCGTGGACCAGGAGGCCGATCACCGTCGAAGGAAGCTGGTCTCGACCCACACCTCGGGGCTCGGTGAGGGTCGCCGGGTCCGTTCGCCGGAGTTGATCGAGGGCTAGGTCTACGCGGTGGGAGAACGCTGCGGCAAGCGCGCGAGGCTCGGCCTCGAGGTCGGGCACAGGCTCGCCCTCGAGGGCGGTGAGCTGGGCTTGTGAGAGGGACTCGCCTCGGGCGTAGGTACACAGCCGGTCGAGGACGCCTGCCAGATGACGAAGATGAAAGCCTGCCGAGGCGACGCCTCCGGGCCGGCTCCACAGGTCCTCGGCCTCGAGGTCGACAGCGACCGAGTCGACCTCGAGGACGGCCTGAACGAGCGCGTGGGCGACGGGCTGAAGCAGCGCCGGGACGCCCCCGATGGGTCCGCAGAGCCAGGCTTCCCTAGCCTTCGACATACTCGAAGGTCTGGATGACGGGCTCGGCAGCGAGAAGGTCGGCGGCGGCGGCAAGCGCCTCCTGAACGTGGGCCGACCCCATGTGAGACTCTACGGCCTCGGCGCTAGACCACCGCTCGATGGTTTGAAAGCGGGTAGGGTCGTCGGTGCTCTGGAGCAGGTCGTACCGCTCGCAGCCCTCTTCTTCTCGCGTCGGAGCAACGAGGGACGCGAGCGCATCGCGGGTGGCGTCCACCTTATCTGGGCGGGCGATAAGTGTGGCGAGAACGTGGATCATAAGAGGAGTACGTGATAGGGGAAAAATCGTCCAATGGGCGTAGTTGCGCACTCGAGGACGGTCAGAAGCGGGACTGAGGTCAACCGGCGCCACCACTGATGGACTGCTGGGAGAAGTAGGCCCAACGCGCGACGGTCGTTGCCGCTTGATTGTCAGACGTCTACTCGCTCGACCGGAGCAAGGTCATCCGCCTCGTCCTCGGTGTACATCCGGGAATCGACGATGAACCGAAGGCCGAGCGGGATCTCGATCGAGAAGCTGGAGCCCCGGCCCGGCTTCACGTCGACGGTGAGCTGGGTGTGCTTCCAGTACTCGAACTGCTTTCGCTCGATGTAGAACGGGACGCCGTGGATGGTGCCAATCTTGACGTCAGACCGGCCGAGTTTGAACTCGCCTTCCGGGTAGCACATCGGGCTGGATCCGTCGCAACAGCCGCCGGATTGGTGAAACATGAGAGGGCCGTGGCTGTCACGAAGCTGGTCGATGACAGCCTTGGCTTCGTCGGAGACGAGGACGCGTTGGGTAGACATTGGGTGCTCAGAGTGTGTGGGTCGAAGTCGTAGAGAGATTGAGGGTGGACGGACGAAAGAGGGTGCCCGGGAAACGCGATTCGGGGCTCAAAGCCCGCCGCTTGGCGAACCTTGAACCCCGAGCCGCGAGGCAGGCGCGAGCCAGCCGCGAACCTCACAATGATCCTAGAAGAAGCCGAGGGCGTCCTTCGAGTACGACACCAGCATGTTCTTGGTCTGCTGGTAGTGGCCGAGCATCATCTTGTGGTTCTCACGACCGATGCCTGACTTCTTGTAGCCACCGAACGCGGCGTGTGCCGGGTAGAGGTGGTAGCAGTTCACCCACACACGACCGGACTCGATGGCACGCGGCACCTGGTAGAGTTGGTGCGCGTCGCGCGTCCAAACACCGGCCCCGAGCCCATAGAGCGTCTCGTTCGCGATCTCGATGGCCTCAGCTTCGTCCTTGAACGTCGTGACCGACACGACGGGGCCGAAGATCTCTTCCTGGAAGACACGCATCGAGTTGTCGCCCTTGAAGATCGTCGGCTGGATGTAGAAGCCGCCTTCGGGAACGCTCGCCATACCGTCTCCGCTGTGCGCGGCACCGTCTCCTCCACTCGCATTCGCTGGGGTTGCCGGCGTCGGTGTGGCCTGAGCGTTGGGCGCGTTCGTGGAGTCGTTACCAGCGATCGCCATCTCTGGCTCGCCAACGAAGACGCCGCCGCCAGCGAGCACCTGGGCCCCCTCCTCCTTTCCAATCTTGAGGTAGCTCTGGATCTTCTCGTACTGGTCGTTCGATGCCTGTGCGCCAACCATTGTCTCGGAGTCAAGGGGGTTGCCCACCTTGATGGCATTGACGCGCTCGACGAGCCGCTCGATGAACTTGTCCGCGATCGACTCCTGGACCAGGATCCGGGACGGGCACGTGCAGACCTCGCCTTGGTTGAGCGCAAACATGGCCGCGCCCTCGAGGCACTTGTCGAAGAACGCGTCGTCCTCGTCCATGACGGACTCGAAGAACACATTCGGGCTCTTGCCACCGAGCTCGAGGGTCATCGGGATGATGTTCTCCGACGCGTACTGCATGATGAGACGCCCGGTTGTGGTTTCACCCGTGAAGGCGATCTTTTTGATGCCCTCGTGCTGTGCCAGCGGCTTCCCGGCCTCCGGCCCGAAGCCATGGACGATGTTGATGATGCCCGCAGGCACCACGTCCTTGATGAGGTCTATCCATTCCATGATGCTCACCGGCGTCTGCTCGGCGGGCTTGATGACCACGCAGTTGCCAGCTGCCAGCGCGGGCGCCAGCTTCCAGGCCGCCATCAGGAGCGGGAAGTTCCACGGGATGATCTGGCCGACCACACCCAACGGCTCGTGGAGTTGAATGCTGACCGTCGTTTCGTCGAGTTCAGAGATCCCACCTTCCTGAGCGCGGATGACCGAGGCGAAGTAGCGATAATGGTCCACCACCAGCGGCATGTCGGCAGCGAGCGTCTCGCGGATCGGCTTGCCGTTGTCTACGGTGTCGACCAGCGCGAGGTGCTCGAGGTTGTCCTCCGTGATCTGCGCGATCTTGAGGAGCATATTGGCCCGGTCGGTGACGGACGTGTGCTTCCACGTCTCGTCGAAGGCCTTCTGAGCCGCCGCGACGGCGTTGTCGATGTCGGCCTCGGATGACCGGGCCACCTGACAGAAGGTTTTCCCATCGATCGGCGATGGGTTGTCGAAGTAGCGCCCCTCAACCGGCTCGGCGTACTCACCGCCGATAAAGTTGGGGTAGCGGTCTTTGAATTGCGGACGCTCGTACGTCATAGTTGGAGGGGAGAGAATGGGAATGAAATGGAGGCACCCTCGGGGGAATCCGGTGGCACCCTTTGCTGCTCCTTCAAATTTAGGAAGCGCTTCCGGGCACTTCTCGGTCTCTTCTCTCGTAAAGTGCCACGATCCTATCAGACCCAGTCCCAATGGCAACAGAGGCGACGTTTTCTGCTCGTCTCAACCGCATTGGTCGAGACAACCCTCCGACGGACCTCGTTGAGAACAGGGTGACGTTTGGCGCCGAGCACGCCGCCTTCTCGGTGTACGACACCGTTCGCCCAGCCGAGCGCGTCCCCTTGGCAGCGAGCAACCCGCTCTACTGCGGCATGATGCTGGGCAAGAAGCTGGTCCACACGTCCTCCGGGGACGCCATTCCCTTCCTGCCGATGGAGTCGCTGGTCGTCCCCACAGGGCAGACCATCGAGATCGACTTCCCGGGTGCGAGCGATGAGGCACCGACGAAGTGCCTCACCATTGAGATCGACCGAGACCGCGTGAGGCAGGTTGCCGCCCGACTCAATGAGACGGCCCCGCGCGCAACGGAGTCTGGCGATTGGCGATACGACGACGATGCGGTGTGTCACTTCATGAACACGCCGGCCATCGAGCACACCGTCCGGCAACTGGTCGGGCTGTTCGTCGAAGACACGCCTGACAAAGACCTGCTGATCGATCTTGGCGTGCAGGAGTTGGTAGTGAGAATGCTGCGCGTGGAAGCGCGGCGGTTGTTGCTCGAGGAGAGTGTGTCTAGAGCATCACGCCATGGGCTGGCCGCCGCCGCCGAGGTGGCGAAACGCCGGATGCACGAGCCACTTCGAGTGTCCGACCTCGCGGAAGCGGCGTGCATGTCCGAGCCGTCGTTCTACCGAGCGTTCCGCAACGAATTTGGGATTACGCCTCTCGCCTACCTGACTCGCCTGCGCGTCGATCGCGCGAGACAACTCCTCAGCAACCCCACACGAAGCGTCACCGACGTAGCGGCCTCCGTTGGCTTCGGGTCGGTGAGCCATTTCATCCGCGTGTATCGCGACCACGTCGGGCAGACACCGAAGCAGGACCAGTTGGAGCGCTGCGCGTGACACGCGTCCCCTGAACGATCCGACCTCGAGGACGCCGGCCCATTCGTCCTTAGCTAGCGCCGCGAGGGAGGAATGAGCCATTCGTACGGACGCGCCGCGTTCACGAGCGACGCTGCCAGCCGGAGCAGTCTCGACTGCTCGGGCCAGGCCAGGCGATCCGCGGCCGCATCGGCTGGCAGCCACTCCCACGCGTCGTGCTCGGCATCGAGGACGGGATCGCCCTCGACCTCGACGGCGAAGGCGGGCGCCATCACCACGCGATCTGCCTCGGCTTCGTAGAACGCGTTCACCGACGGCAACGTCCAGGCCTCGAGGACGCGCTCGCCCGACCACCCGGTCTCCTCTTCCAGTTCGCGCAGCGCCGCCTGCCAGGCGGTCTCGCCGACTTCGATCTTTCCGCCCACCATCCGCCACGTCCCGGCGTCCGACCTCGAGGCTGCGCGGCGCACGACGAGCCACTCGGCGCCGCCGTCGCGGTATGGGTAGACATCGACGGCGTGTGACGAGATCGAGGGCATGGGCTCGAGGGCAAGGGGCGAGAACGGAACGGGCGCCGGCGGGTTCACAACCCATGAACGACGGCTCGATCTATCTCGTCATGGTGGGGACCTTCTTCGGGTTCACCGCCCTCGCGTTCATCCTGCTGTTCCCCGTGTGGCGGTTCATTCGACGCCAGGAACAGATTGCAGACGACTGGACCGACGATTCCGTCGCTCGGCGCGCGTCCTCGAGGCCGCAACCGCAGACCGACCTCGAGGACGAGGAGACGACTGCATAGTGGGTGGAAAGCGCCTCCCTCCATCCCACCAGAACGTCAAATAAAGATCCAGGGCCGGAGCTTCTCGAGCGTCTTCTCTCCGATCCCCCGCACCTCAACGATCTGCTCGGGACTTCGGAACGGGCTTCGCCCTCTGTACTCGATGATCCGTCCCGCCAACGCGGGCCCAATTCCCGGCAGGCGCTCGAGGTCGGCCGCCGACGCGGTGTTGATGTTCGTCCGCACCGGCGGCAATGGGCCTGACCGACGCGGCGCAGCTGCTCGCTGAACCGCGGCCTCGGCGACTTGCGCTCCCGACGAGTCTGAGTCTGCCGCCTCTGTGGAGGACGGCATTCGAGAGCAGCCCGACCGGCACCGACCTCGAGGACGGGTCTTGCCCTGCAATCTCCACCCTCGAGGCCGAATCGGAGCGGGCGGACGCCGTGGCAAAGGCGGCGTCTGAGGCCGCGTAGAAGTCGGCAGGGATGGGCGCCGACGACGCTTGGTAGTGGGTCGCGATCATCCCGACGGTCAGGGAGAGCAGGATCGCGAAGGCCGCGGCGCCTTCAGGGTCACTGAGGCCAAACCGCGCCTGGAGTCGGTAGAGCCAGCGCATCGTTGGAGCAGTCGGTCACCGATAGACTCGGATCTCGCCCAACCGTAACGCCGCCCTCGAGGACGGGACCGGCGACCTAGAGGGCGCGTAGACCGACGCCCTTCACTCCTCCGCCCATGATCGTCCGCACCGAGGCCGTCGTCCTGCACGCGTTCGACTACGGCGAGACGAGCCGGATTGTGCGTCTACTGACGCGCCAGCACGGCGTGATCGGGGTCATGGCACGGGGCGCGCGCCGCCCGACGAGCACGTTCGGCGCGACGCTGCAGCCGACCTCGTTCCTCCAGACCGTCTACTACTACCGCTCCCAACGCGGGCTCCAGACTCTCAAGGAGACCTCCTACGCGGTCCGGTTCAAACGACTCTCGAGCGATATCGAGCGACTGACCTTGGGGCTCCGCGTCGTCGAGGTCGCAAGAGCGGTGATCGAAGAAGGGGAGGCGCACCCATTGATGCTCGACCTCGTCGTCGGCGCGCTCATCCATATCGACCAGGCCGAAGACAACGCGGCGAACGCCGTGCCCTGGCTCCAACTCCACCTCGCGTCGCTGCTCGGGTTCGCTCCCGATGTCCAGCGCGAGGATGTGCTCGCCCTCGAGGACGACGGCGGCCGGCTTCGGCTTCAGAGCGGGGCCGTCGCGCCGATTGGAGCGAGCGATGGAATCCGAGCCAGCCGCGCAGCACTTCGAGCGTTTGCGGTTCTCGCCCGCACGGGCCTCGACGTAGCGGGGAGGATGCGACTCGAGGACGACGTTCGGCGTGAGGTTGATAACTTAGTCGACGCCTATCTCCGCCTCCACACAGAGTCCCGTTATCCCGAGCGCGTCCGAGGCGTGGCAGACCAGATGGAGACCCGTCTCCGTGCCCTCGCCGACCAGGAGGCGCCCGGCGCGTGACGTTGACGCCGGTGGCACAGAAGCCACACATGTGGTTCCGAGTTGTGTGATAAGTCCTTGCGGTCTACCTTGACTCAGCATTCCAACCAAATTATGAGCCGCCGCCAGCTCACCCAGAAGCAGCTTTCGTTCCTCGAGTACCTCCGTGGACATGTGGACGAACACAAAGTGTGGCCCACGTATCGGGAGATCGCGGACCACTTCGAGTACCGCTCTCCGAACTCGGTGACGCAGAACCTCCATGCGCTCTCCAGAAAGGGTTTTCTCCAACGCAGCAAGAACGGGTACGCGCTGATCGAGCAGGCGGCCCGTGAGGGCTCGGTTCGAGTTCGGGGGACCCTGCGAGCCGGCCGCATCGAGCCAGCACCATCCGACCGACTCTCGCTGACGACGCTCTTTCCAGACGTGGCCTCGTTGCAAGCGGTAGAGCTCAGCGAAGGAACGGACCGGACATCCGAGTTTGGCGAGGCGCGCTACGTGTTCGTGGACGAGAGCGACGCCCCCGAAGGAGAGACGGTCGTCGTGCTCGACGGCAACCGTCTATCGTTGGGACGGATCGGACCCGGCGGCGTCCTCGAGGGCGACGACCCGCTTTCGGACCCACAGGTACTGGGCCGATACGCCGGGCACGCGGGGCCGTACGGCATCGTCCGAGCACTGGCACACCTCGAGGCTTAGGTCGCCCTCGAGGTCGCGGAGTCGCTCCTCGACCGCCGGCAGCGCTCCGAACAGTACACCACAGACTCCCAGTCGCGCGCCCACTTCTTGCGCCACGCGAACGGACGCTCGCAGACAGGACAGATCTTCGTCGGCAGATGGGGCTTGCGGTGAGCCAAGGCGGAAACGGAAAGCGATACGATGCGCCGACCTCGAGGTCGCGAACGGTAGAGAGGCCGCGCGGTGGCGCCGACCTCGAGGACGAGTCTCGACGGGGTATTACCCCGAATACCCTGGTCCCGCGAACCAGACCTCGCCGTCGTCACCGGCCCAGGCCGGGAGGGCGGTGAGCACGACCGGGACGCGAGCCTCGAGGTCCACGCGCTGGCTCGGACCGCCGTTCATCGCCTCGAGGACACGCTCCTGCGACCAGCCCAGGAGCCACGCGCCCATCCGCGCCGGCTCCTCCAGGCGCACGCACCCGTGACTCAGCGCGCGGACGTCACGCGCGAAGTAGGACTGCGCCGGCGTGTCGTGCAGATACACGTTGTTGACGTTCGGAAACATGACCTTGACGCGGCCAAGTGGGTTCTGCGGCCCCGCGGCCTGACGCATCAAGAGGTGGCCTTCGCGCAGTCGCTCGAGGTTCTCAGGCGTCATCGGGTGAACCTCGGCGTCGGGCGAGAACTGGCGGACCAGCTCGAAGTCCTCGGCCTCGAGGGCGTCGGCGCCCTTGGGGAGAAGCTCGTTGATCGCAATCGAGGTCGGCACGTTCCAGACGGGGCGAAACTCGAGGTACTCGATCTCATCGTTGAAGAGCGGCGTTCGCCAGCCCTCTCGGTCGGCGCCGACCACAGCGTTCATGCGCATCGTCTCGCGGCCGTCCTCGAAGGCGCGGACCCGAAACTCGGGCACGTTGACGAGCACCCAGCGGCCAGACGCCGGGAGGTCGAGCGCAGACAGACGACCGATGGCATCCTCGATCTGCACCGCTCGCTCGGCGGCCGATACGTTGAGTGCGGCGCGCGTCTTCGGGCCGATCACGCCGTCATCGGCAAGTCCCATCCGGTCCTGCGCTCGAGCGAGCGCCTGCGCTAACGCCGGGTCCAGCGTGGCGCCCGTCGAGGACGCTCCGCCCAAGGCGCCCTCCGGCTTGGAGACGACGACGCAGCGCCTCGACCTGAGGGGCATCGGTCTCTCCGGGCCGGACGAGCGGCGCCGTCAGGAACGGTTGGCCAGCCGCCGGATGCAGCGATGCGCTGGTACCGGTCGAGCGCGTTGGAGAGACGAGACTGTGGCGTGGCGCTGACCGATCCTGCGAGCAGAATCAGGCCGAGACAGGCTTGGGAGAGGAGTGTTTTCACGGTGTGAGCCGGGGGGCGGTCCCACAATACAACGCCTATCGCCCTCAAGGCGTGCCGCTCGCCGCGACTCCACGCTAGCCGACGAGCAGACAACCGTCCTCGAGGACGAACCCGCTCTAGCTCGAGCCCATGAGCTTGTCGTCCTTGAGCTCGCCGTAGAGCCATGCCCGCGCGCGCGCCAGCCGCGGGTGACCGTCGCCTCGGAGACGTCAAGAGCCTCTGCGGTTTCGATGACCGACAGGCCACCGAAGTATCGGCACTCGACGATTCGGGCCGCCCGCTCGTCCGCCTCGGAGAGCTTGGCGAGCGCATCGTTGAGCGCGAGCACGTCGTCAGCCTGGTTGTCGGTGAGCAGGTGAGCCACAGCCTCGTCGAGGGGCAGGTCTGGCGTCGACCCGCCACGCTTTTGCGCGTTCCGAGCCTCGGCATAGCTCACCAGCACCTGGCGCATGGCGCGGCTGGCCGTGGCGAGCACATGCGCCCGGCTCTCAAAGTCCTTCTTGCCAACCAGCTTGACGTAGGCCTCGTGGACCAAGGCCGTCGTGTTCATGGTCCAGTTTCCCTGCCATCGCGCACGCTGGGACTGGCGCGAGCCCGTGGAGCTCGTCGTAGAGCTGACGGTACAGGGCCGAGGCGTCGGCCTGACCGGAGCGGATCGCCTCGAGGAGGGCAGCGACCTCGGGGTCGTCAGAAGCGCCTGTCTTCATAGGTGGCGGTGGGGGCGCACGGTCAATCTAGTGGTTCGTAGGAAGAGACGCGACCTCGAGGCCCGACACACCTCATTCTCGCCCTCGACCTCGAGGTCGCAACCCAGCGGGCGTCCGTCGGTTTCGACACGACCCCTTTCTTCACTCCCATGTCCGACGCCCCTACTCCTCGCAAGCCCGAGCAGACCCAGAACAAGACGTCCTCGATGGACACCGACCGAGACGCCGCGCCCGCTGCCGCCGAGGTCGAGGAGGGCGCGCGTGTCGCGGAGGCCGGCAACGCCTATGTCGGCCGCATGATGGACGACTCGCTGAAGTCGAGCCCTCGCGTCGAGGACGGCGACGAAGCGGTGGACGAGGACCCGACGACGGCCCGCGACGACTGACCGTCCTCGAGGGCGGTCCAGGGGTCAGTGTTCTCCGCCCCGCAAGGTTGAGGGCGACGGCCCATCCTCGAGGTCGCAGACACGAGACAGACTCGCACGAGTCATCCCCGCGAGCGCTGGGGCCGACACGGTGTAGCTCGCGACCTCGAGGTCGGGCAGGAGCGAACCGCTGGCCAGCCCGAGCCGACCTCGAGGACGGATACGCGCTCACTCCCTCCGACCTCGAGGACGAGACCGACAAATTCGGAACCGCGGAGTCCGACCTCGAGGACGGACGCGTGAGTCATTGGTGAGGGTGAACCCCGGCACCGTGACCGGCCGTTGACGCCGCATGGCTCCCTCCCCCGACAAGCCGCGCTCGCTCACGAAGACGCTCGGCCGCATCCTCGAGTTTGCCAGGCCCTACCGCGCCCGGCTGACGGTCGCCATCGTACTGACGCTGCTCGGGAACGGCCGTCGGGCCGGCGGTGCCGCTGGGGCTCCAACGCCTGCTGGACTCCGTCTTCGAGGCCGCGAACGGGCCGCTCTTAGACACGTTGGCCGCGGCCCTCTTGGGGCTGTTCGCCTCCAGGCCGTGCTCGGCTTCGGCGGGACGTACCTGATCGACTGGACCGGCGAGCGCGTGGTCACGGACCTCCGGCAGCGGCTCTACGGGCACCTCCACCGGCTCGGGCTGCGGTTCTTTTCCGATCAGCGGACGGGCGAGATCACGAGCCGCCTCACCAACGACGTCTCCAAAATCCAGTCGGCCGCGACGAGCGACTTGGCGGAGGTCCTTCGGCTCGTCCTGACGCTCGTTGGCTCCGTGGCGCTGATGCTGGCGCTGAACTGGCGGTTGTCGTTAGTCATCTTCGCTGTAGTGCCGCCCATCGCCGTCGCGATGCGCTACTTCGGGCAGGTCGTTCGCAAGCTATCGAGGACGATTCAGGACCAGCTCGCCGACACGACGGCGGTCGCGGAGGAAGCCATCACGGCCGTCCGCGTGGTGCAGGCGTTCGGACGCGAGCCGTACGAGGTCGGCCGCTACCGCGACGCTGTCGAGGCGCTGTTCGGGACCTCAAAGCGACGCGCATGGATCGTGGCTGCGTTCTGGAACAGCGTCGGGCTGGCGTTCTCCGTCGCGCTGGTCGTCATCTTCTGGTACGGCGGGCGTGAGGTCTTGCAGGACCGGCTGACGGCGGGCGAACTGGTCGCGTTCATCTTCTACGCCCTCAACATCGCGCGGAGTGTGGCGGGCGCCGGCCGACTGTACACGTCGTTCCAGAGCGCGGCGGGCGCCTCGGACCGCCTGTTCGAGTTGCTCGACACCGACCCTGAGATCGTCGAGAGACCAGATGCCATCGTCCTCGAGGACGTGCGCGGACAGATCGACCTCGAGGACGTGTCGTTCGCGTACCAAGACAACCAGCCGATCCTAACCGGCGTCACGGTTCGCGCGGCGCCGGGCGAGACGGTCGCGCTGGTCGGCCCGAGCGGAGCGGGCAAGACAACGCTGCTCAACCTGATCCCCCGTTTCTACGATGCCGACGCCGGCACCGTCCGCATCGACGGCGCGAACGTCATGGACGCGACGCTGGCCAGCCTGCGCAGCGCCATCGCCGTGGTCGCACAGGACGTCGAGCTGTTCGGCGTCTCCCTGCGCGACAACATCCGCTACGGCCGTCTCGACGCGTCCGACCTCGAGGTCGAGGCAGCAGCCAAGGCGGCGTACGCACACGACTTCATCGCGGCGCTCCCCGAGGGCTACGACACGCCAGTCGGCGAGCGCGGCGTCAAGCTGTCGGGCGGCCAGCGGCAGCGCGTTGCCATTGCTCGAGCCCTGCTGAAGGACCCACCGATCCTGCTGCTGGACGAGGCCACCTCCGCCCTCGATGCCGCCTCGGAAGGCGCCGTCCAAGAGGCGCTCGCCAAGCTGATGAAGGGCCGCACCACGTTCGTCATCGCCCACCGCCTCGCCACCGTCCGCGACGCCGACCGCATCGTCGTCCTCGAGGCCGGCCGCGTCGTCGAGGTCGGGACGCACGACGAACTGGTGGCGCTCGGCGGTCTGTACGCCGACCTCGCGGAGCGACAGTTCGACCCGTCCGACAACGCTCCGGTGCGCGGCGACGGCGCCGAGACCTCGACCCTCCCCACCGCTCCGTAGCCCGGCTTCGAGGACGGCTCCTCGAGGGACCTCTCAAGAATCTCAGGACAAGCGGGCTCCGCAACGCCGGATTCCAGTTTGATCCCTCCCCTCTGAACACAACACACCGACATACACCCATGGCCAAGACATACACCTCTGCCCCCGAGATGCAGATCGACCCGAGCACGGACTACCGCGCCACGATCTCAACCGACCGCGGCGACATCGTCATCGACCTCGAGGCCGGGCACGCGCCCAAGACCGTCAACAACTTCGTGACGCTAGCGAAGGACGGCTTCTACGACGGGCTCGTGTTCCACCGCGTGATCCCCAACTTCATGATCCAGGGCGGCGACCCCCAGGGCACCGGTACCGGCGGCCCCGGCTACAAGTTCGAGGACGAGACCGCCGACAACCCGCTCACGCACGAAACGGGGTCGCTCTCGATGGCGAACTCCGGCCCGAACACGAACGGCAGCCAGTTCTTCATCACGCACGCGCCGCAGCCGCACCTCAACGGTCGCCACACCGTCTTCGGCAACGTCGTGGAGGGCCAGGACGTCGTGGACTCGATCAAGCAGGGCGACACGATGACCTCGGTCACGATCACCGAGAAGTAGCCTCGACCCTCGAGGCCGATAGCGAGAACGCCCCCGGCCTCGAGGTCGGGGGCGTTCTTTGTTTGTGCCACACGGGCGCCGGAGGTCCGTCCTCGAGGACGCTGGTCAGGCGAAGGCGGAGACGACGATGCTGAGCACGATGAGAGACGTGGCGAGGGCGAACCGGCGGAGGTCGAAGGGCAGCATATCAGGGAATGGTGGGATGACTCAAGTAACGAGGGCCGCTCGCTCACGGTCTCGAGAGCGCGTTTACACCTCCGTTTGGTGACGCCCTTGCGTGACATCGAGAGTCATTACAGCCCCTCCGCACGTCGCCATCAGGCGCCCCTCAGCTTGTGGGCGGCCGCTGGAGGTGGATGTCCGTCGCCTGCTGGATCGCGTGGGCCACTCGGAGCGCGTGGTGCTCGCCCCACAGCGGCCCGACAACCGTGATGGAGTGCGGGCTGCGACGCTCGGGGAATCCTTCGACGGGAAAGAGCGCATTGGGGATTGCGACAGCTGGATGCCCTGTCAGGTTCGTGATCTGGATGCCGATGTCGAAGCTGGGAGCGATCAGCACATCGACCTCCTCGAACAGCGCCGTCATGGCACGCATGAGCTGCGTCCGGATCCGGTTGGCGTTGATGTACTCGACGGCAGGGATGAGCCGGGCGTGACGGAAGACGTTGGGCCACGCGTCCCGGCTCTGCCGCACCAGCCTGTCCGACTCGCGCAGGCGCGTGAACTCACCGAACGCAGCAGCCGCCTCGGCCTCAAGGATGAGCCGAAGCGGCCCGACGGGCACGTCGCTCGGCCACTCGACGCGTCGAGGACGAACGCCCAGCCGGCGCAGTACGTCGACCGTTTCCAGGTCCGCGACGAGCCCCGTCGTCCTCGAGGTCGCCCTCCGGCACCACGGTCCCGACGCGAAGATCAGACAGCGGACTCGAGGGCGAGAAGGGAAAAGCGGCGTCAGGGGTGCCGTCTTCCGGGCCCCGGATGGCGTCGAACACGAGCGCCGCGTCGAGGGCGGAGCGCGTCATCGGGCCGAGCTTGTCCATGCTCCACGACAGCGCCATCGCGCCGGTCGTCGGGACGCGGTGGGTGGTCGGGCGCAGACCGGTCACGCCGTTGCGCGTCGAGGGTGACACGATGGACCCCAGCGTCTCGCTGCCGATCGCGAACGGGACCAAGCCTGCCGAGACGGCCGAGCCGGGACCCGCGCTAGACCCACTCGATCCCTGGTCCGGGTTCCAGGGGTTCTTGGTGGTCCCACCGAACCAGACGTCGCCCCAGGCGAGCGCGCCAAGCGTCAGCTTCGCCGTCAAGACCGCGCCCGCGTCCTCGAGGCGCTGGACCACGACGGCGTCACGGTCGATCACCTGATCGCGGTACGGCTCGGCGCCCCAGGTCGTCGTCGCACCGCGAGCGGCGAGCAGGTCTTTGGCGCCGTAGGGAATCCCGTGGAGCGGTCCTCGGTCGGTGCCCGCCGCCAGTTCGAGGTCCCGCTGCCGGGCGGTCTCGAGGGCGCGCTCCGGCATCAGCGATACCACGGCCTCGAGGACGGGATCGAATCGCCGCAGGCGCTCGAGGAAGAACTCGGTCAGCCCGACGCTCGTGACGGCGCCGGAGCGCAGCATCGCGCCGAGCTCCTGAATGGAGGCGAACGCGAGGTCGCGGTCGTCGGCCGGACGCGGGACGGCCTCGAGGGCGGGGATGCGGGGCCCCGGACCCGGGGCGGGACGCTCACGTCCGCTCAGTCCGAGGTCGAGGACGAGGGCCGGCGGGACGTCGTTGGGCGGCTCGGCAGCGCGGATGGCCTCGAGGGTGCCGAGGCGGTCCTGCACGTCCTCGAGCATCAGCTCCCGGTCGGCAGGCGTAAACGACAGCCCTTGAACGGTCTCGGCGCACTCGAGGTCGCGAGTGGTGAGATCGGGCCTCGGGCTGCCGGGCGGCGGGGTGCCGACCTCGAGGCCGTGCGCGGCGAGCGGGGCCGGGAGGGACGCGGCCGGGACGGTGGTCCCAACGGCGAAGGCTCCGGCGGAGAGGAGGAAACGGCGGCGGTGGATCAAGAGCGTCTCTCGTGTTGGTCCTCGAAGGTGCCCCCATCCGTCCCAAAGCGCTATCCCTTTTCTCTTCCACCCTCGAGGGCGACACGGGTGCCTCTCCGCACCCGCCGACCTCGAGGGCGGACCTGTCCAACTCGTCTCGCCCCAGGCTGGAGCGGTGGGTCACCCCTCGCTACAGCTCGTCGTCATCGAAGGAGTCGTCGATGTCGAACGACTCATCATCGTCCTCGAAGTCGAGGACGCCCTCGTCATCGAGGTCATCTAGATCGAGGTCATCGTCTTCCAGATCGTCATCATCGAGACCGTCGATGTCAAGGTCGTCGTCGTTGAACTCGGGGTCTTCGTCGTAGAGGTCGTCCATCGGATTGGAGGCGGTGGCGAGCTGAGTCTACCGCGGAGCCGACTTTCGAGGCAAGGGTTCATCGCAGTGAATCGGACGGGAAAGCGCGATTCTCACAGGGTTGGATGGGAGCCCACGCGCCCCGCAGCGGGGTACATTCGCCCTCTGCCCCACGATTGAGATTCCTATGTTTGACGACCGCAGCGCGTATCCCCACCCCGACGATTTCAAGGTGGTCCGCCCCGAGTACTCCGACCCGGAGGACGAGGGGGATGACGTGATCGCCATCATCGAGATCGCCCCGTTCAAGGTGCTTGGGTACAGCGCGACCCGTCCCGGCGCCCGCCGCGCCGCGCTCCACGAGGCGGCCAAGAAGTACCGCTCGTACCACCCTGGCTATCGCGTGCTGAGCCCGTTCCCGGACGAGTTCCAGGACGAGGAGGGCCAGACCTGGAAGCGTGTCCCGTCCGGCCAGCGCGACACGCTCGGTGACTACATGTTCACCGACGAGGACGGCGAGGAGGACTCCGCCGACCTCGAGCAGATGCTCCTGTGGGACATCCGCCCGGTCCCCGTCTTCGAGGACGACGAAGACGAGAGTAGTCCCGGCCTCGAGGCCGGACGTCTCGTTCTCGGTTTAATGACGCCGCGCCTTCGGGTGCGGCGTTTTCTTTGGTCGCTACCTCCATCCCGCCGATGCGCCGCCTCTCCCTCCTCCTCGCCTTCGCTCTCCTCTCCGGCGGCTGCGTCCCCATCGTCACGACCGCCTCGTCGACGCCGACGGGACAGGCGACCATCGAACGTGCTGTACAGTCGGCGCTGGCCCGTGCGGGCCTCGCGGAGACGCCGCCGACACCAGACGTCGCCCCTGGCCTCATTGCCGGTCCGATGCTGGCCGACGTCACGCATCGCGGCGCCGCCATCTGGGTCCAGGCTCAGGGCGCCCTCGAGGTCACCGTCCGCGCCACACCCGTCGACAGGAGTTCCGTCCTCGAGGCCTCGTCCTCGACCTATTCCGACGGCACCGCCACGGTCCGCCTGTTCGGGATGAAGCCTGGCATGACGTACGACTACATCGTCGCCCTCGACGGACAGCCCATCGACCTCGAGGGCGAGACCCAGTTCCAGACGCAGGAGCTGTGGCAGTGGCGCACCGACCCTCCCACGTTCACGGCCGCCATCGGGTCGTGCTACTACTCGAACGACGCACCGTTCGACCGCCCCGGCGATGGCTATGGCGGCCCAACATCCATCTTCCGCGAGATCGACGCGCTCAGTCCCGACCTGATGCTGTGGCTTGGCGACAACACCTACCTCCGCGAAGTAGACTGGTGGAGCCCAGAGGGTATCGACTACCGCTACCGTCAGGCACGCTCGGCCCGCGACTTGCAGCCGCTTCTGGCCGGCACGGCCCACTACGCGACCTGGGACGACCACGACTACGGCCCCAACGACTCCGACCGCTCGTACGTCCTGAAGGACGACGCCCTTGATACGTTCAAGCGCTTCTGGCCCTCCGCCACGCGTGGCATCGACGGCGTGCCCGGCGTCTTCACCCACTTCCAGTGGGCCGACGTTGACTTCTTTATGCTGGACGACCGCTACCACCGCTCACCCAACGACGCGCCCGACGGTGAGCAAACCATCCTGGGCCGCGTTCAACTCCAGTGGCTCCTAGACGCGCTCACCTCAAGCCAGGCGCCGTTCAAGGTGATCGCAAACGGCGGTCAGATCCTGAACCCAATCGACGTCTTCGAGACATACTCGGCTATCGCCCCCGCCGAGCGCCAGTTCTTGCTGGATGAGATCACCCGACGCGAGATCGACGGCGTGGTGATGCTCTCCGGTGACCGCCACCACACGGAGCTGATGCGGCTCGAGCGCCCCGGCACCTACCCGATCTACGAGTTCACCTCGAGCCCGCTCACGGCCGGTGCCTCGACGTACGCGCTCCGTGAGGACTCGCCAGAGTACGTCAACCCGCTACGCGTCCCCGGCACGCTGGTCGCGGGCGTCTACAACTTCGGGACGCTCACCGTTGAGGGCGCGCGCACGGACCGCACGCTGACCATGCGGACCTACGACCTCGAGGGCGAGCTCTTGTGGGAGCAGGCCGTGCGTGCGAGAGAGCTCCAGACGCCGCGCTCCGAGTAGCGTCCTCGAGGACGATCAGGAGACTTACCGCCGGCCTCGAGGGCGAAGCGACAGACGCGGCGACCTCGAGGCCGGCTACGCGGGGATGCCGCCGGTCCGAAGCGCCGGGTCTCCCTCGCGCGCCAAGAACCGGTTCCACCCGCCAACGAGGAGCGCTGAGACAATGGCTCCGATGACGGCCATCCCGGCCAGGCTGAACGTCAGCAGCCACGTGCCGCGGCGGTGCGATGCGATCACGATCTGATCGGTCGCGGCTGACACCACGATGGGGAGAATCATCGTCTCGCCTTCCGGAGTCGCCAGAAAGTCGACCTCGATCTCCTTCAGGAGGATGATCGGCAATTCGACCTCGCGCTCGACAGGAGCCGTGGCACCAGGGGGCGTGTAGCGGAGCCCGACCTGCCCGGTCGTGATCTCGCTCCGCTCGCGGAGGTTGAGGCCCGTCACTTCTGCATTCACGACGGTCCCGCTCTCAGCCACGTCGCGCTGCTGAAATCCCGCATTCGTCGTCGCGATCGCGATCACGACCATCAACAAGGGAAGCGCCCACAGAAGACGCGCGACAATGGGGTTCGAGAGGAAGTTCATAGCCGGGGAGAGCGATCCCTTCGCCAACGGCGGCGCACTCGTACGGGTGCCCCTTCACGCCGACTTGGCGTGCGACCTCGAGGTTGGGCTACTCCTCCTCCTCGAGGGTCATCAAGTAGTCCTCGACGGAGCCCACGCTGACGCGAGTCTCGCCTTTGATCTTCTTGGCCTTGATGCTTCCCTGGCGGATCAGCTTCTGGACCTGGTTGCGGTCGATGAGCTTGAGCAGGCGCCGAGCCTCGGTTCGGCTGACGGTGTCCTCGCGGTACTCGCCGGCGAACCCTTCGAGGAAGTCGACGGTGGACTGCGTCAGTGCGATCAAGCGGAGCTCCTGGTTCTGGTCGGAGACGCCCCAGTCGAGGTCGGCCTCGATGAGACCGCGGTCCGTCCAGCGGACCAGCGTCTGGCGCGAGATGCGGATGGCCTCGGAAAGCTCGTCGAGGCGGAGAGTCTGGCGGTCAGCGGGCGGCGAGATCATTCGACGTGAGGGAAGGCAGGTGCAAGAAACTGTTACAACACACGTCTACGCTCGTCCTTCCTTTTTGCTCCCTTCGAACGGGTTGTTTCAGAAGGGAAAGGCCCTTCTTCTCGGCGTCCCCACAGGCGGGTCACCTCATCGCTCGGTCCGTCAGGTCCTCGAGGACGTCGCTCGAGATCACGCGCCAGTCCGGTGACCCTAACGCTCCAGTCGATGTGCGGCGGAAAGTGGCTTTCAAGAGCAAGATCTTGCCACCCCCAGACGCGTCCTCGACGAACGACGCCGGTGTAAACCGAAACACGAATGTAGCGGCCACAGGATCGAACCCGAGTTCACGGCCGATCACGTCGGCCACGAACTGTGCGTCGTCCGTGATCACATCGTCGTTCGAGGCGCGGTCGTCGACGACTACCGTTCGAGGGCGGCGCTCGTCGTCGGAGGCGAACACGCGGACGCGGGCGGAGCGCTCCGAGGCGTACGTCCGCCAGGAAACCGTTTCGTCGTGGTCCTGTGCGGCCAGAGGAGCCGCTAGGAGAAGAATGCCGAGAGTGAGAGCGCGCACGGATCATCCGGTGGATTTCGTGGGGGGACGACGAGCGATAGACTCGGCGCGCTTCACGACGTAACGGAAGGCCCTAGACACCTCAGCGGTTATGAGTGTGGCAATAGAACCTCTCACGCCACGGCGACCTCGAGGGCGGCACTCGTTTCTCTCCAGGCCTCACCTCGAGGGCGCCTGCGCCTCCGCACCACCCGGGACCTCGAGGTCGAAGAACGAGCCCACCGTCGCCGCGTGCGCCGCGAACGTGCCAGCCGTACCGAGATCCCCGGCCTCGAGTCCGGGTCGGTAGAGAAGGACCGGGACGCGTTCGCGAGTGTGGTCCGTGCCGGGGTATGTCGGGTCGTTGCCGTGGTCGGCCGTGACCAGGATCGCGCCGTCTGCGGGTAGGGCGTCCTCGAGGGCTGGGATCGCGGCGTCGAAGGCCTCGAGGGCGCGGGCGTAGCCCACCGGGTCGTTGCGGTGTCCGTACAGCTCGTCGAAGTCGACGAGGTTGGTCCAGATGAACGTAGGCTCGTCCGACGCTGCCGCGTGGCGGATGGCCTGGAGCGTCTTCTCGATCCCGTCCGCATTGCCAGCCGTCTTGACCTCGAGGTCGACGCCAGCGCCGCCGAACAGCGCTGCAATCTTGCCGATGCACACCGTTCGGACGTCCGCCTCTTGAAGGGCGTTCAGGAGCGTCGGGCCGTGAGGCAGTAGAGAGAGGTCTTTGCGCTTCGCTGAGAGCCGTTCGTACGCGCCAGGCTCGCCCTCGAACGGGCGCGCGATCACGCGGCCGACGGCGTGGGGCCCAACCATGACCTGGTCGCGCGCCACCTGGCACATCCGGTACAGGTCCTCAAGCGGAATCGTCTCGACGTGCGCCGCGATCTGGAAGACGCTGTCGGCCGAGGTGTAGACAATAGGATGCCCGGTCCGCTGGTGCTCCTCTCCCAGGTCCGCGATGATGGCGGTCCCGCTCGCGGTCCGGTTGCCGAGAACACCCTCGACCCCTGCGCGCTGGCAGAAGGCCTCGAGGACGTCCGGTGGGAAGCCATCTGGGTAGGTCGGGAACGCCTCCTCGAGGACCAAGCCAGCGAGCGCCCAGTGCCCCGTCGTGGAGTCCTTGCCCGCAGCCCGTTCCGTCAGTCGCCCCCACGACGCATCAGGCGGAGACACGACCTCGAGGCCGTCGACGAGATGCCCCAGTCCCCAGCGCTCCAGGTTCGGCAGCGACGGGCGCTCCTGCCGGACGACCTGGCCGAGCGTGTCGGAGCCCACATCGCCGTACGCCTCGGCGTCGGGGCCGTCGCCCACGCCGGCGCCGTCGAGGATGATGGTGACGAAGACGGGCATGGGGGCGTGGGCTGGTGAGATCGGAAGATGCGACCGTCCTCGAGGGCGGGCGGAATGCGAGACGAGGTCCGGGAGCGAAGAGGAGAAGAGGTTTGCGCCTCGAGGGCGGCGGGGCGGCACGACTCCGTCCTCGAGGTCAGCGACGACACGCCCTCGATGCGGGATCACCAAGCCGAGAGACCCTTTTTCCTCTGGTCGTTCGTGGCATGGCGCTCACCTCGAGGCTGGGCTACGCCGCTACCTCCATAGACACCGCCTGCGCCTTCGGACGGCGGCGCCCTCGACGGCGCTCGCGCGCGATCTCCCGGAGGTAGGGATAGAAGTCGACCTGAATGGTGTGCCTCGGCGAGGGCGTGTACCGCCGCTCGATGTCTGCTAGAGCGCCGCCGCGATGGCCGGCGGGCTCGGCGGTGCCGTCCGTGCGCCAGCGGCGCTTGAGCTTCTGGACGAAGCCTCGGCTGACGCCGAAGCGCTCGGCGAGAGCGTGCTCGGTGGGCGCGCCGTCAGCGAGTGCGGCGTCGAGAATGCGTCGTCGGAGGTCGAGCGAGAAGGCTGCCACAGGAGTGTAGTCTGGACGGACGTAGACTACGACCAATCTGTCAGCACACTAGCGTGCGATCCATCGTCTCCGACATCACCTCGAGGTCGGGGAGGCCGCCGACACCCGTCAGCAGATCCGCCACCCATTCCGACTGCGCCTCCGCCAGCGGCATCACCGCGCCGAGGGGCTGCACCAGCCCAATGAAGTAGAGGCCCAGTTGAGTCGGGTGCACCACATGGCGAAACAGGCGCACCTGGTTGTCGGTCACGTCGAACACCTCGGGCATCAGGAACGGGACCTCGATGTTGTAGCCCGTCGCGGTCACGATCACGTCCACGGTCTCGCGCGACCCGTCCGTGAACACGACCTCGAGACCGTCGAAGCGTTCGATGGTGGGCTTGACCGCAATCCGCCCGTGGCCGACGTGGTCGAGGAGATGCGACGAGATGGTCGGGTGCTCGCTGCCGAACGGGTAGTCCGGCGTCGGGAAGCCGTAGGTCTCCTGCCGGCCTCGAGCCAGACGCAGCAGCGCCGCAAACGCCGAGCGCTGAACCACGAATGGCAGCCGCGTCACGAAGGGCCGGAGTAGCGAGTCGGTCGGCACGCCGAACACGTACTTGGGGACGATGTGAGCACCGCGACGGACGCTCAAAAACGTGGCCTCGGCGTGACGAACCGACTCCGTCACGATATCGATGCCCGAGTTGCCGACGCCCACCACCAAGACTCGCCGGTCCGTCAGCACGTGCGGCGTCTTATAGTCGTGCGAGTGAAGGATCTCGCCCTCGAAGCGCCCTGGCCACGACGGAACGCGCGGGCTCCAGTGGTGCCCGTTCGCCACGATGACAGACTGCGCCACGACGACCTCGACATCGTCTGAGTCCATGCGGCAGACCGTGACCTCGAAGCCGCCACCCGGTATCGGTTCGACATGCTCGACGCGCGTTCGGAACTCGATGTGCTCCCGGACTCCGAAGTGGTCCGCGTAGTCCTCGAAGTAGCGGAGGAGGTGGGCGTGGCTCGGATAGATGGGGTAGTCCTTGGACATCGGAAAGTCCGAGTACGCCATCACCTCCCGATTCGTGTTGATGTGGAGCGACCGGTACGCGCTCGACATCCCGTTGTCATTCTGGTAGCGCCAGTTGCCACCGATCCCACTCCCGAGCTCAAAGCACACGAACGACACGCCGCGCTCGCGAAGCACTTTGCACGCCACGAGCCCGGAGGAACCGGCTCCGATGACGCAGACAGGGATCGTTCTCATGAGGGAAGGAAGGACGAAGCGAACCTACCGGAAAGGCAACCGATTTGTGCACATTCCTCGGCACACTGCTCCCCCGATGTCGCGCCGATGCCCTATCTCCTTTCGTTCCAATGGTGAAATGGAGGTACATCTGGGAAGCGAATCACCCACAGAAGCTTGAGCCGCCGCCCTCGAGGACGACGACCGTCCTTGCCTCTTCGAGACGTGCCGCTCGGAACCTCTCGACCTCGAGGGCGATCTCGGTCCACCTCGCCTCTGACTCTGTGGCTCCGCCCGACCTCCCCCCCATCCTCGCCATCGAAACGTCCTGCGACGACACCGCCGCCGCAGTCTGGGCCGACGGCCGGCTGGCCTCGTCGGTGGTGGCCGCGCAGCACATCCACGATATGTTCGGTGGCGTCGTACCGGAGCACGCGAGCCGCGCCCACGAGCGCCTGATCGTGCCCACGGTGCAGGCCGCCCTCGAGGACGCCGGCCTCGAGGTCGGAGACCTGGGCGCGGTGGCCGTGACGGTGGGCCCGGGGCTGGCCGGGTCGCTTCTAGTCGGGCTGAGTGTGGCGAAGGGGATCGCGGTCGGCGCGGGACTGCCTTTGATCGGGGTGAACCACCTCGAGGGGCACGTCTACTCGGTGATGATCGAGGAGCCACGACCGCCGATGCCGTTCCTCTGCTTGACGGTGTCGGGCGGCCACACGCTCCTCACGCTCGTCGAGGACGGGTCTCGCACAGAGCTCGGGCGCACACGCGACGACGCCGCCGGCGAGGCGTTCGACAAGGTCGCCAAGCTACTGGGTTTGGGGTATCCCGGCGGCCCGCACATCGACCGCCTGGCGCCCGAGGGCGACCCGACCTTCCTCGATCTTCCCTCTCCGCGCCTGGGACCGAAGGGCCGACGCGGCGACGCGCTGTTCGACCTATCGTTCAGCGGCATCAAGACCGCCGTCCGCTACTGGATCGCCGATCTGGGCGATGAGCGCGAGTCCGTCCTCGAGGCGCACTGCGCGGATGTGGCGGCATCGTTCCAGCGAACGGTCGTCGATGCGCTGGTATCTGGCGTCCGGCAGGCCGTGGAAGACACAGGCGTCCGGGCGGTGGCGGTTGTTGGTGGCGTCTCGGCCAACTCCGGGCTGCGCGCGGCCGTCCTCGAGGCCGGGGAGGCGGACGGCTTCGAGACGTTCGTGCCGGACCTCGCGCACTCGGTCGACAACGCGGCGATGATCGCGGTCACGGCTGCCTACAAATGGGCCGCCGGCGAGGTCTCTAGCCTCGATGTTGGCGCGACCCCCAGTCTCGCATTGTAGCGCCCTCGAGGTCGAGCCTGGATCTGGCGACCCAACCCCGCGCCCTCGCTGGCGCATTCGGCCTCGAGGACGAACCACGCGGACTGTGCCACCTCGAGGACGACATTCGCCCTCGAGGACGGGTCAGTGGCTGCTGACGAGTTCCAGCGCGCCAGGCTTGTCGTGGACCGCGAGACGGTCGTGGAGGGACTGGCTCGCATCATTGAGGCCAATCACCTCGACCTCGACGCCGCGACGGCGGAAGCGGAGAACCGCTCGGTCGATGGCATCCACCGCAGAGCCGTCCCAGACGTGGGCCTTCGAGAGGTCGATGACGACGCGGTCCACGTCCTCCTGGTAGTCGAACGTGGCCAGGAAGCCCTGGACGGTGACGAAGAAGAGAGAGCCCGTGACGGCATACGTGTGCGTCCGGCCGAGTGGGCCGTGATCCTCCTCCATCTCCATGAACGCGTGGTTGGCCACCTCGCGGGCGAAGAACAGCGCGCTCAGAATGACGCCGGCCAGAACGCCGATCGACAGGTCGTGCGTGATCACGACCGCCGCGACGGTAACCAGCATCACGAACGACTCCGACTTCTTCGACTTCGCGAGCGCCGGAATCGAGCCCCAGTCGAACGTCCCGATGGACACCATCACCATGACCGCCACGAGGGCGCCCATCGGGATCAGGACGAGCCAGTCCGACAGGACGAGAATGAAGAAGAGCAAGAAGACGCCGGCCGAGAACGTCGAGAGCCGGCCGCGACCGCCACTCGAGACGTTGATCACGGACTGGCCGATCATTGCGCAGCCGGCCATCCCGCCGAAGAAGCCAGCGATCACGTTCGCGATGCCCTGGCCTCGCGCCTCGCGGTTCTTGTCAGAGTCCGTGTCCGTCCGCTCATCCACGATCTGCGCCGTCAGCAGGGACTCGATCAAGCCGACGAGTGCGAGCGCGAACGATACTGGGAAGATGATCGAGAGCGTCTCCCAGGAGAGCCCCGTGGCGGGAATCGAGAAGAACGGGAGTTCCGTAGGCAGCGCGCCCATGTCACCGACCGTGTTGAGCCCGAAGCCACCCGCCAGCGTCAGGCTCACGCCGGTCAGAACCACGATTGCGACGAGCGGGGATGGGATCGCCGTCGTCAGGCGCGGCAGCCCATAGATGATGGCGAGGCCAGCAGCGACGAACGCATACATCACCCAGCCCTGACCCTCAAACTGCGGCAGCTGCGCCATAAAGATCAGGATGGCGAGCGCGTTCACGAACCCAACCATCACGGCCTTGGGAACGAACTTCATCGCGCGGCCCAGCTTGAAGGCGCCGAACGCGAACTGGATGATCCCGGTCAGGATGGTCGCCGCGAACAGGTAATCGAGGCCGTAGTCACGCACCAGCGTGATCATCAAGAGCGCCATGGCGCCTGTCGCCGCCGAGATCATGCCTGGACGCCCGCCCACGAACGATGTCGTAACGGCGATGATAAACGACGCGTAGAGCCCCACCTTGGGGTCGACACCCGCAATAATAGAGAACGCGATGGCCTCGGGAATCAGGGCCAGAGCCACGACGATGCCGGCGAGAAGGTCGGCGCGGACGTTGCCGAACCATTCCTGGCGGAGCGTGGCGGGGTCGAGGGAAGCGGGGAGTTGGAGAGTCAAGCGGCTGCTGCGTGTTCGTCAAACAAAAAGGACCCGCGCACCGGGCGCGAGTCCTGAGGCCGGCACCAATCGTGCCAGCGGGCTGAAAAATACAGTCTCACGCGGCGCATCCCGGCCTCGAGGGCAGTCTTCGCCAGGGTTCTGCGGCGGAAGCCCTTCCACCCAACACACCATTCACACACGCTCTCGAGGAGGAGGACCGGCCATCCCTTTCCTTCGGCAGCTTCTTCCG
This sequence comes from Rubricoccaceae bacterium, assembly GCA_963832985.1. Classification (GTDB taxonomy): domain Bacteria; phylum Bacteroidota; class Rhodothermia; order Rhodothermales; family Rubricoccaceae; genus Rubrivirga. The sequence goes on along the minus strand of CAWHWG010000005.1, from coordinate 142,004 downwards.
TCGAAGACGTCCCATTCCGGCCTCGAGGACGCTCTAGTCCACGCCGAGCGCCTTGTGCGTCTGCACCGATACCCGCCAGCGAGGGTCCTCGAAGCACAGGTCCAGCGCCAGCCGAGTGGCGTACGCCAGCCGCGGTCCGTCCTCCGGCTGGAGCCACAGGTAGCGCCGTCCGTCCGGCTGCACCCGCACGGCGGCCTCGAGGTCGCGGTACGCATCCGGCCGGTAGTCCGGGACGACCAGCTTGAGTTCGTCCGCGACCTCGAGGGCGAGGCGCGACTCGGGCAGCTTGGGGCTGCACACGACCCAGTTCGGACGGGGGCCATCGCCGAACGCGTCCTCGAGGGCGACCGTCCCATTGGTCTCGACAGCGACGAAGAAGCCCCGGTCGCGGAGCGCCTCGATCAACGCTCCGTCGGCTTGGAGCAATGGCTCGCCGCCGGTCAGCACGCAGAACCGGACGGCGCCCGCGGCCTCGAGGACGGAGTCCGCGAGATCGGTGGCGGAGAGCTTCACGGCGCCGGCGGGCGCGAAGTCGGTGTCGCACCACAGCGCGCACGCGTTCCCGTGGCGAGCTGCATCGCGCTCACGATCGGCCTCGAGGCCAGACCAGAGGTTGCAACCGGCCAGGCGCACGAAGACGGCGGGCCTGCCGGCCTGCGCGCCCTCGCCTTGGACCGTCCGCCAGAGCGCCTTGACCGCGTACCTCCTCCCTCCTGCCGACGGCGCGATGCGGTCGGCCAGTCCTGCTTCGCGCTCGAGGTCGGGAAGGTCCATGAGAGAAGAAACGGATTGTGTCCTCGAGGACGCGGGGGAATGCGTGCGGAGGTCCGGAGGAGAAGAGGTTCTGGTCTTCGAGGGCATGGAGTCGCTTTCGACCTCGAGGCCGGCAGGCGAGAAGACTTGGCCTCGAGGAAGAACCACCACGCGCACGAAACTCTTCCCCTCTGGCCATTCGAGACGCGGTACTTGAGCGACCTCGAGGACAGATCGGGGCGCGGTGCAACGAACCCAAGACCCTCAGCACCTCCTCTCGCATCCGTACGCGCTAGTCCCGGCTCCCCTCGTACCCGCTCTCACGATAGATGCGGCCCACGTTCTCGAGGGTGATCACGTCGCGTAGCGCGGCCTCGAGGTCGGGCGCCTGCTCGACGTAGGCTTCGCAGATCCACGCGCCGACCACGTAGCCCAGATCCACGGGGCGCTCCGTGTCGGCAGGCGTGCGATAGAACCAGTCGCCGAGGTCAGTCTCCTCGAGGCCGGGCTGGAACTCGGCCCACAGTTCGGCCTCTCGCGGCTCAGCCCAGGCCTCCGTCGTCTGGTTCGGATGGCGACCGATCAACCGCTCGGTGAGATAGTCCGGGCAGCCTTCGCGCAGCGCCTCGTAGAGCCGCGTTCGCGCCTGCCGTCCTCGAGGCCGCTGCTGGGCGTGCATCAGTTCGTGGACCACCAGGGGCAAGCGCTCCGCCGGTGGAGAGATCGCCTGCTTCTGCCACGCGGTCAACTCATCCGTCGGCACATTGTCGCCAGAGGAGAAGTGCTCCGTTCCCAACACGAGCCCGGCACGCTTGGCGGTACCGCCAGTGCCGAGCCGCCCAACGACGAAGTAGACATCGGGGAAGCGAGCCTCGGGGTACAGGGACTCGAGGGCGCGGTAGGCTCCTCGTGCCGAATCGGCCACGGCACGGTGCGTCGCGGCGTCGAGGACGCGACCCCGAATGGCGGAGTAAAACTGCCGACGGGCGAGCACCGCCTCCGTGAACTCACGAGGAGTGCCGGTCCGGTCGCGAAACGCGCGCAGCCCGTCGGTCCCGCCCTCGAAGTAATCCTGTTCGAAGCGACGCGTGGCGTCCTCGAGGGCGATGCTGTCGGGCAGCGCGTCGAAGACGGCGTAGAAGCGTTCCAGGTCGGCGGTAACGATCTGGGCGTCGTCTGGCGTAGCCGCGAACCGAGCCGAGCCGCTGCACGCGGAGACAGCAAGTACGAGGCCAAGGACGAGAACGTGGCGCATGGGAGGCACGCGGAGTGCTCGGAAAATATCGGCCTCGAGGACGCGTAGGGGCCCGCCTGATTTCGAGCCCTTTCATTCCTTCCTGAAACCTCGAAAGCTCAAGATGATAGATGCAGTCCACTCTCTACCCAACTCGATGGCAGACACGACAGACTCCCAGCAGACACAGACCTGGCCCGATCTCGCGATCGGCCTCTACGACAAGCTCACCGGCCGCGACGCTGAGATCGAGTACGAATTCGGCGACGACTTCGAGGTCGAGGTCCCCAGCGGCACCGGCCCCAACGCCTCCCACGCGACGTGGAAGATGAAGGGCAAGATCACGATCCGCACGCGCGACCCGCAGCACGGCGGCGCGGCCGACAAGAAGTAGTGAGACGCCAGCTCACGATTGACGCCGACCTCGACATGACCGTCGACGGCCACCCCGTCGCCATTCGAGGCGATGGGGATCGGCTGACGATCGCCGTCGACTCGCCCTCGACGGCGTGGCAACTGTTCCAGGCCAACCGGCCCGGCCGCCACCTCGTGCGTTCGATCACGGACACCCTCGAGGTGTTTGGGATCGACATCGAGGTCACCGTCGGCGGCCGGTCCGTCCTCGAGGCCGGACCGACGATCCAGGCGGGCCGGATCGCGGCGGCCGTCGGGTTGCCGGCGGTCAAGGTGAAGCCTCCCGCCGAGGCCACGCTCATGGTGGCTGGGCTCGCGCTCCTAGCCGGCTTCGCGCTTGGCGCGCGGCGCTAGCGTGTCCGACGACCTCTCAGACTCCGGCCTCGAGGACGCATCCGACCTCGAGGCCGATACGGCGCCTCTGCCCGACATCGGCCGGACGGTGGTCGCGATCGCCGGGGCGTCCGGGTTCGTCGGGACCGCGCTGCGCCGCGCCCTCGACGACGAGTACGATCTGGTGGGACTGACGCGGTCCCCGAACCGGGCCACGCGCATCGACGAGGGCGACTCGACGCGGTGGCGGCATTGCGATCTCTACTCCCCCGACGACATCGAGGACGGCCTCGAGGGCGCATCGGTCGCGATCTATCTCGTCCACTCGATGCTGCCGTCGGCGCGGCTGACGCAAGGCACGTTCGCGGACCTCGACCTGATCCTGGCCGACAACTTCGCGCGAGCGGCCGAGCGAGCCGGGATCCAGCAGATCATCTACCTCAGCGGCCTGCTGCCAAAGGACAAGACGGATCTGTCGAAGCACTTGCGGAGCCGCTTCGAGGTCGAACAGGTGCTCGCGGCTCACAACGTCCCCGTGACGACGCTGCGGACGGGACTCGTGGTGGGACCTGGAGGATCGTCGCTCCGCATCCTGGTCAACTTGGTTCGCCGCCTCCCGGCGATGGTCCTTCCGAAGTGGACGGAATCGAGGACGCAGCCCATCGCGCTGCGCGATGTGGTCCGGGCAGTGCGCCTGGTGCTCGGGGCGCCTGACCGGTTCGAGGGCTCGTTCGATGTCGCGGGCCCAGCAGCGATGACATACCGCGAGATGCTCACGCAGACCGCCGAGGTGCTGGGCGTGGAGCGCTCGATGTCGCGCGTTTCGCTCATCACCCCACGGCTGTCCACACTGTGGGTAAGCCTGGTATCTGGGAGCCCGCGCGCGCTGGCAGGACCTCTCGTAGCGAGCCTCCGGCACGACATGGTCGTCGAGGACAACCGGGTTCAGCGAGCCATCGCCCCAGAGGCGCTGTCCTTCCGAGAGGCGCTGAAAGAGGCCGTGCAGCCCGACGGCACTCCGTTTCCGAACGCTCGCCACGGACACCGTGAGGCCGACGACCAGACGGTTCGGAAGGCCCGGCTCGTTCGCTCCGTCCAGCGCTTCTCTCTCCCTCGAGGACGGACGGCCGAGTGGGCCGGCGCCGAGTACATGCGCTGGCTCGACGGCTTCGCCGGCCCCTTCATTCGTGTCAAGGTGGACAACTCGGGGCCGAATCAGATCGCGCGGTTCCACGTCCGCCCGCTGCCGCGCCCCGTCCTCGAGTTGACCTACGCGCCGGACCGGAGCGAGCCGGACCGCGCCGTCTTCCGCGTCACCGGCGGCCTGCTCGCCGACGTGGACGAGGGCAGTGATGCACGCCTTGAGTTCCGAGAGGTACTGAACGGGCGGCACCTCATCGCCGCCATCCACGACTTCGCGCCTCGCCTACCCTGGGCGCTCTACCGCCTGACTCAAGCCGCCGCGCACCTGTTCGTGATGGCTCAGTTCGGACGCCACCTCGAGAAGTTGGACGGGACCGGCTGACTCGCCCTCGAGGACGTGCGCTCCCACATCCGCCGACCTCGAGGCCGAAACGGGGTACACGGCCTCGAGGACGCGAACCTCTCTCGGACCTCTTCTCGCATTTCGACCGCCCTCGAGGACGGAGACCCACGCGCGGTCACTCCAAAAAAGCGGCATTAGCGGCGTTCGAACGCCTGGGCAAAGTCCGCCCGTTGCTCGGCGTCACCGAGCATGACGAGGGCGGAGCCAGGCCGTAAGACAGTCTCAGCCGTGAGGTCAGTCGTGACCTCGCCGTCACGCTCGACGCCGATCACCGTGAGGCCGGTCCGTGCTCCAATCTCGGTCTCGACGAGCGTCTTGCCGTAAAGAGACTGCGGCGGAGGGACGGTGTACAGATCCACATCCTCGCCCAGGACCAGCAGATCTTTCCCCTTCATCGCCGCAACGACGGCCTGGGCTCCGAGTGTCGCGTAGCTGAGGACGAAGTCGGCGCCAGCACGGTGGATGGCCTCGATGTTCCGGTCGCGCGTGATCCTGCTGACGATCCGAAGGTCAGGGTTGAGCTTGCGGCAGTACGTCGCGAGGTAGATGTTCATCGCGTCGTCGTGGGTCGTCAGCACGACGGACGGCGCGTCGAGGACGCCGGCCTCCTTGAGCACCTCGTAGTCGGAGGCGTCTCCGACGAACGTCCGCTCGCAGAATGGGGCATTTCGAGGAATGAGATGCTCACGCATCTCGATCAAGTGGACCGGTACTCCGCGTTTCGCGAGGGCTCGCGTCGCTGCCGTGCCCACACGGCCGCCGCCGACGACGATCACAGGATTCGGGTTCTCGCCGTAGGCCAGCATCTGCTGGTCGATGACCCGAAGCTGCGCCTCCGTCCCGATCACAAGCAACACGCTTGCGTCGGTCAACTCGGTGTCTGCGCGGGCCGGTAGAAGGTGGCCGCGTTCCCATACGCCGATGACGCTCACACCCGTCTCTTGGCGCAACCCACTCTCGCGGACGGTCTGCCCCACGAGCGGCGTCCGGTGAGCCGGGAGTTCGGCGATCAAAAGATCCTCGTATCGCCCCACCGGGTGGCACTCGGCGTGGAGCGCGTTGACCCGGTTCGCCAGTTGCTCCCCGAGCCCCCGCTTAAGTGGGAGTACACGGTTGGCCCCACTCAGTTCAAGAACATCGACAGCCTCATCGGCGCTCGCTACAGCCACGACGGGGACATCCGGGGCCACGTCCCGAACGGTCAGGATGATGCTCGTGTTGACCGTGTCCTCGCGGTTGGCGAGCACGAGCCTTGCACGGTCGAGCGCGAGCGCTTCGTAGGTCGCCCGGCTGTCCACCTCACCGACGACGACCGAGACCCCGTCGAGATAGCGCTCCGTTGCCTTAATCGGGTCCTCTTCGAGGACAACGTATGGGATTCCCTCGCGCTCAAGCCGCTCGACCAGGCCCGGCGTGATCGAGTCGTACGCGCAAATGACGACATGCCCCTCCGTCCCAGACCGGACCGACCGCGGCGCACGACGCTGGACCTGCGACTCGATCCAGGGCGCGTAAAAAAACCGAACGAACGCGAACGGCAAAACGATCAGCAGGAGCACGATCCCTGAGATCAGGACGAGGATGCTGAACAGCCGGCCGAGGTCGCTCTCGAACGTGATGTCGCCGAAGCCCAACGTGCTCATGACCGTCAGCGTCCAGTAGAACCCAGTCACCCATGAGTGGCTCTGGCCCTCGTAGAGCATGACGAAGTGGAACGCGATCGCGAACACGACGACGACCACGCCCACGAAGGCGACGTACTTCATCAGCGACCGCACATTCCGGCGGACGGTCGAGTCGTTGAAGAAGTACGAGAGTTGGACGCCGACGAATTTCATGGACGTCTTGGGAGGAGGTCACTCCGACGATAAGGACTGGGGTGCGGCGCCGTCTTCGTCCTCGAGGTCGGCGGCGGAGCAAGCGCCTTCTAGAAAGACTGGACATCCTCAAGCCTGTCATCCTGAGCGAGCTCGCGAATCGAAGGATCTGTGCCGACCTCGAGGTCGCGGTGGATGCCCACAGCGAGTGACGAGACATGGCTGCACCAGAGATTCCTCGACAGGCTCGGGATGACAAGGCGGTGGGAGAATGTGACTGCCCTACGGTCAGTGTCTGATCGAGCCTTCGTCCTCGAGGTCGGAAGCGCGCCCCCGATGGTGAGGTCGCTTTCTCATGTTGGATCGGCCTCGAGGCCGGCGGTTGAGACCCCGTTGCTACGTCCGATTTGCGGCCTCGAGGTCGCGACTCGTCCTCGATGAACCGCTCCATCCTCGGGACTGCCGCAAAACGACCTCCGCACACATTCCGATCCAACTTCGAGGACGCTACTGCTCTACTCCTGGGATCCAGCCGTTGGCGACGGCCTCGGAGTAGCCCTGTGCCCGCAGCACCGACGCTGAGTTATTGAGCTTGCCGTAGCCCCACTCATGGCGCTCCGACCGGTCGCCGTGGTAGTCCGTGTGGCTCATTTCACGAACGACCTCGAGGACGTTGAGGCCTCGGACGGTGCCGAGGTCAGCGGCCAGCTTCCAGGTCTGCGCCTTGACCAGGTGCATCAGCGGGGTCCAGACATTGATCGACTGTCCGAACGCCAGACTCAGGGTCTTCTCCTGCGACTCCGCGAAGTCCGGACGGCAATCGGGGTAGCCGGAGTAGTCGTTCTCGCACATCCCAGCAACCATGTCCTTAATTCCCTTTCGGAAGCCGTACGACGCCGCGGCCGTCAGCATCAGCGCGTTGCGGCCGGGGACGAACGACGCGGGGAGGTCGGGCGCGTGAGGATGAGCGGCGCCCGTATCGCCACCTTCGTCGGCCATCAGGGCCGAGCCGCCGAGCAAGCCTCGCGCGTCGAGGACGGTGTGGGGGACGCCCGCCGCGTCGGCGATCTTGCGGGCCTGCTCAAGCTCGACGGCGTGGCGCTGTCCGTACTCGAACGACACGGCCTCGACGCGGTCGAAGGCACCGTAGGCGGGCGAGAGTGCCCAGAAGAGACACGTTGTAGAATCCTGCCCTCCGGAGAACAGGACAATGGCGGAGCGGGCGTCGTCAGGCATGGCGGAAGATCGCACGTGAGAACGGTGTCCTCGAGGTTTTGCAAAGACTGCGCCGACGGTCACGAGACGGCTCTCCGCCCCGTTATCCTGAACTTGACCCCCACAGCATATGGCAGACCTCGATTCCTCCGCCCGCCTCGACGACTTTCACGCTCGCGCCCTCGAACACACGCAGGCGTCGCTCGAGCATATGTCTCGCTACGGCATCGAGCCCGAGGGACAGGTCGCGCTGTTTCTCCCGCCCGATACGCGGCAACAGGAGATCCACCGGATGCCGTACGACGCACTCGGCGCGCCAAGTGGTCGTGTATGAGACGGAGCCGGGAGAGTTTTCCGCCCTGTGTCCCTTCTCAGGCCTGCCCGACTCGGGAACGGTCCGCATCGAGTACGTACCGGGCTCATGGCTGGTCGAGCTCAAGAGCCTCAAGTACTACCTGCTGAGTTGGCGCCACATCGGCGCGGCGCAGGAGGACGTGACGGCACTGCTGTTTGAGGACCTCGCGCGCCACCTCGAAGACCCACACCGCTTGGTCGTCACGACCGACTACACCGTGCGCGGCGGCATCCACACCGTGTGCTCCGTCGACAGCCGCGATCAGCCGGCCGGCCTTGAGGTCGGTGGCGACGGCGCGGCGTAGCACCCCCGCGGCCTCGAGGTCGCGACAACACCGCACGACTTGGTCCGTCCTCGAGGACGCCCCCCGACTGCTTTCCACCTATGAAGAAAATCTTTGCCCTTGCCGTTGTCCTTGGACTGATCGGCGCTGCCGTCATCGGCTGGCTGGCGTTTCTGCCGAACACCGTCGGTGAGGAGCGGGCGAGTGTCCGCTTGCCGGAAGGCACCACCTTCGAGGTCATGCTGGACTCGCTCGAGTCCGCCGGCGTGCTAGGCTCGAGGACGACGCTGACCACGTTTGCGACCACCACGGGCTGGGCCGACCAGGTCAAGAAGGGACACTACTACATCGAGCCCGGCATGAGCAACTGGGACCTGATGAACAAGATCAGGAAGGGCCTTCGCGACCCGATCCGCATCACGATCCCGCCGGGCTCGAGGCCGGAGCGGACCGCGCGCGTCCTGCGCAACCAGCTCGGCACGGACTCCACGGAAGTCGCCCGCCTGCTACGCTCCCCCGCCTTCGCCGACTCGCTCGGCACCGATGTAGAGCACCTTCACGGCCGAATGCTGGCCGAGACGTTCGACATGTACTGGACCGATGACGCCGAGACGGCCATTCGGCGCATCCACGACCGCTACGAAACGTTCTGGACGCCCGAGCGCCGCGCTAAGGCCGATGAGCTTGGACTGACTCCGGATGAGGTCATGACGGTCGCATCGTTGGTCGAGTGGGAGGCCCGCAAGCCCGAAGAGCGGCGCCGCATCGCGGGCCTCTACCTCAACCGACTCCTGGGCCGGACCTCGAGTCGGGACCATGCGCCTCCAGGCCGATCCGACGGTTCAGTTTGCGCTCATGGAGGAAGGCGGCGAGCCCCAGATGCGACGCTTGTTCTTTCGCGACTACGCCTTCCCGAGCGCCTACAACACGTACCTGATCGACGGCCTGCCGCCCGGCCCGATCACGAACCCGTCCGACGGCACCATCGACGCCGTCCTCGACAACGAGGAGCACGACTACCTCTTCTTCGTCGCCGACGGCTCCGGCGGTCACGACTTCAGCCGAACGGTGGCCGAGCACAACGCGAAGGCGCGTCGCTGGAGCGAGTGGCTGAGCCGGCAGGTCCGCGAGCGAGACGCGAGAGAGGCGGCGGAGGCTGGAGAGTAGGTCGCGTCCTCGAGGTCGGATTCGGCCTCGAGGATGGGCGGAATGCGAAGAGAGGTTTGGATGCCCCTTTGAGCGCCGCATTGCGGCCCGGTCCGGCCTCGAGGTCGCCAGAGTGGCCGTGCCACAAACGACCAGAGGGGAAGGGGGTCTTCGACAGGACGGCTCATCCTCGAAGGTGAACCCCGACGTGTCTCCGACCTCGAGGACGAACGCCCGCCCGCCGACCTCGACGACGAGAACGGAGCACCCGTCCTTGAGGACGATGCCCCTTCTCGCACGTCATCGGACCAGCGCCTCGGCCAGCTGTGGCAGCACGTCTCCGAGGCGCGCGTCGAGGGCGAGGGCGGCGTGGCGGTGGCCCCGCGTCTCCCCCAGCGTCACGATGGCGACCGGCGTCCCCTCTGCCTCCGCCTGCCGCACGAAGCGGTAGCCGCTGTACACCGTCAGGCTGGACCCCACCACCAATAGCACATCCGCTGCCGACACGATATCGCGCGCGTGGGCGACGCGTGGCTTGGGAACGGACTCGCCGAAGAACACGACGTCCGGCTTGAGCGGACCGTCACACACCGGACACGACGGAGCGCGAAACCCGTCCTCGAGGGCGATCTCGGCATCACCGTCCGGCGCGATCTGCTTCGCCGTCGCGGCGCGTGTCCAGCCCGGATTGAGCGTCTCGATCAGAGCCTGCACCTCGGGCCGACTGAACCGGGAGCCGCACTCAAGGCAGACTACTACCGCCAGCGTTCCGTGCAGCTCCACCACCCGGCGCGACCCTGCCGACTGATGCAATCCGTCCACGTTCTGCGTCACGACGCCCTCGACGAGCCCGGCGGCCTCGAGGTCGGCGAGCGCTCGGTGTCCCGCGTTCGGCTGCGGCGGATGCCATCCGGGTCCAGCCTCGACTCGCACGTGCCCAGTACCGCCGTCGCGCCGAAGCGTCCCGAACGAAGTCGTCGTATTGAACTGGGCGGCGCTCGACCAAGCGCGTCTCAGGACCCCGGTAATCAGGGATACCGGACTCCGTCGAGATCCCGGCGCCGGCCAGGATGGCAAGTCTTTGCCCCCGAAGCAGGTGGACGAGGGCCTCGAGGTCGGCGGTCAGCAGTCATGACTCGAGAAGGCGTGTATGTGGCAGGCGCGCGTGATACATGGAGTGCGAAAACGTGCGCCCTATGGCGAAGGCTGTGTGAACCGGTTATCCTCATTGTCTCCCTGGTCGGTGTCTCACGATGGAGACTCACACACCGCCCCCCCTTGAAGGCTCGTTGGTTCGTCTTGTTCGCTGCCATGTGTGCGTCTGTTGTGGCCGCTCATGCGCAACGCTCCGTCCTCGAGGTCGAGGGTAGGGTGACGGATGCCGAGACGGGACGCCCGCTCGCCGCTACTATTGCCGCCCCGGCGCTCGGGATCGGCACCGTCGCAGACTCGCTTGGCTACTACCGCCTGGGACTCCCATCCGACAGCGTGCACATCGTGGTCACGCTTGTTGGCTACCGGCCGACCTCGAGGACGATCACTGGCTCGCCCGGTGTCCTCGATGTCGCCTTGTTGCCTCTGGACCTCGGCGAGGTGGTGGTCGATGGAGGCCGGAGGACGCGCATCCGTCCAGGGCAGGCCGCGATCACCGGCAAGGACGCTCGCGCGATCCCGTCGCTGCTCGGAGAGGCCGATGTCCTGAAGACCGTCCAACTTTTGCCCGGCGTCCGCGGCGGTCAGGAGGGCACCGCGGGGCTCTACGTCCGTGGAGGATCGCCGGACCAGACGCTGGTGCTGCTGGACGGCGTGCCGGTATACAACGCCACTCACCTGTTCGGCTTCCTGTCCGCCTTCCACGCCGACGCCGTCGAGGACGCCACGCTCTCGACCTCGATGGCCGCGCGCCATGGGGGACGGCTGGCCTCCGTCCTCGAGGTCGGGCTGCGCAACGGGAACCTCGAGGAACGGCGCGTGAGCGGGCAGGTCGGGCTGCTCTCGACGAGCATCCTGGCCGAGGGACCGATCGTCCCCGGCCGCGCCTCCCTCTTGGTCAGCGCCCGCCGTGCCCACGTCGATCTGCTGGTCGGGCCGTTCATCGACAGCGCCAACGAGAGCGCGGCCTCGAGGAACGAGGCGACCGTCGATCCCAGCGTGGCCTTCCATGACATCAATGCGCGCCTCCACTGGCAGCCGAGCGACCGCGACCGCATCGACATAAGCCTCTACACCGGCGGCGACGCCTTCTCGTTCACCTCCATCGACCCCGACCTGGAGTGCGGCGGCGGGACCTGCACCGCGACCGGCATCGAGGACGAGTATGCGGGCGGCCTCGACTGGCAGACGGTGTCGGGCTCGATGCAGGCCTCGCGACGATGGTCGAACCACGCGTTGGGGACCGTGACGCTGATCGCGAGTGACTACGCGTTTGACGTCGATGTGTCGCAGACTGAGGGGCGCGGCGGAGACGACGTAGCGACGGCGGCGGCCCGATACCGCTCCGGCATCGGCGATCTCGCGGCACGTGCCGACCTCGACCTGGGCCTTGGAGCGCACGCCGTCCGGGTCGGCGCCTCGCTCACGCGCCATGTGTTTACGCCCGGCGCGCTGTCCGTCTTGGGTGCGGAGGCGGAGGGCGGTGTCCCGGCGGACACCACGCTCGGTGCGGACAGAACCGTCGCCCTCGAGGCCGCGGCGTATGTCGAGGACGAGTGGCGGATCGGGCCGGTCACGATGGGACTGGGGCTCCGCGCGGCCCACTATGCGACGACCGATCACGCGTACCCGTCGATCGAGCCGCGTGCGTCCGTTTCCGTTCGCGTGCTGCGAGGCCTCTCCGTTCAAGCCTCCGCCGGACGCACGCAGCAACCAATCCACCTCCTCACGACCGGCGCCGGCATCGGCCTCCCCGCCGATCTGTGGGTCCCTGCCGACTCGGTCGGTCCCCAAACAGGCGAGCAAATTGCGGCCGGGCTCGCGGGCTCTTTCCGAGGCGGACAGACATCATGGTCGCTGGGCGGCTACTGGCGCTCGATGCGCGGGCTGGTGGCGTACCGCGACGGCGCGGCCTTCACAACGCCCTTCGACGACTGGCAAGACCTGGTGGTCACGGGCGAGGGGCGAAGCCGCGGCTTCGAGGCTTTGGTACGCCACCAGGCGGGAGCCGTCTCTGGGCAGGTCGCTTATACCTTCGCCCGCACCGACCGGCGGTTCGATGCCATCGCAGGAGGAGCATGGTTTCCCTATCGCTATGACCGCCGCCACGACTTCTCGGCGACGGTGTCCGCGCGCGTCGGCCGGTTCGACCTGTCGGCAGTGGCCGTGTACGGGACCGGCGACGCGGTCACGCTGCCCGCCGCCACCTACGACGCGACGTACCTCGCGCCCGGCTCCATCCAGTACTGGACCGACACCAACCCCGAGGCCGTCCCGGAGGTCGCCTTCGGCCCCCGAAACGGACACCGGCTCCCGGCCTACGCCCGCCTGGATCTCGGAGCCACGTTCTACCTCCGCCGAGGCCCGCGACCACACGCCGTCTCGCTGTCGATCTACAACGCGACGAACCGCAAGAACCCGTTCGTCACCACCCTTGATGACCGCACCGACTCGGTGACCGGAGAGACGCGGCGGCAGCTCGTCGGCGTGTCGCTGTTTCCCATCCTTCCGTCGCTCGCCTACCGGTTTTCGCTTTGAGGACCCCACTCCTTCTCGCCAGTCTCGTCGTTCTGAGCGCGTGCGACCTGTCATCGGCCCTCGACATCGAGACGCCAGAGCACGAGCCCGGCATTGCAATCCGGTCCGTCCTCGAGGCCGGCACAACGGCGCGCGTTCGCCTGACCACGAGCCGGGACCCGTACGGGCCAGAGTCGGCCAGCGGCCTGGTCTCTACGCCCTCGAGGACGGACGCGGTGGTCACGCTGTGGCGCGACGACACGTTGGTGGAGACGCTCCAGGCCAACGACCAGACGTGCTATCGGTCCTCGTCCTCGACGTGCAATGCCGAAACGGGACAGCGGGAGTCCTCGAGGTCGGATCCGTACGCCTGCGGCGTGTACACAGGCGCGGTCCCCATCGAGGCCGGCGCGACCTACACGGTACGTGTAGAGACGCCCGGTCTGGCTCCGGCGCACGCGACCGTCGAGGTCCCTACGGCGCCCACTTTCGAGGTCGCAGAGCTCGCGCCCTTCGGCGACAAGCGGCGGTACGAGATCCGGATCAGCGATCCACCCGGGCTCGGCCACCGCTACGGGCTGACGATCCTACGCGAGTTCGACCGCTTCGTGAACTCCGTCTGCCGCATCGGCGGCCCCAAGGACACGCTGGTCGTGCTGACGCCTCCGTTTGTGTACACCTACCGAAGCAACTTCGCCACGCGCGACCCGGTGCTCTTGACTGGTGCGAGGGAGTCCGGCGGCGACATCCACTTCGTGACGTTCCCCGACGATGCCTTCGACGGCCGCACACGTGCCTTCGAGATCGAGGCCGACGCCCTCCCTCGGCCGGATACCGACACGGGCGCCGTCCGGCTTCAGGTGACCGCGATCTCGCCGCTGCTGTACGAGGCCTACCAACAGACGACGTTCGACTTCGAGGAGAACCCGTTCGCCGAGCCGTCCGCGCTTCCTGTCAACGTCGAGGGTGGCTACGGTCGCGTCGGCGCGGTGTCCGTGACGGAGGTCCGCATGCCACCGCAGTAAGGAAAGGGAATACGAGAAGAGGTCCGGAGGTCCTTCGACAGGCGGCCCCGCGCCTCGATCCAGCCTCGAGGACGCTGCGTCGCCGCGTCACGAACGACCAGAAGAGAAGAGGTTTGCTTGACCGGGCCGTTCGTCCTCGAGGGCGCGCACCGAGGCGTTTCTGTCTCCGAGGGTGCTCGAGCGCCTGCCAGCCTTGAAGTTGCGCCTTCTCACACAGGCTCCTCCCGCCTGCCGTCCTCGAGGCCGAAAGCGAGCACACGCCCTCGAGGACGCGAGCCTCTTCCGGGCCGCTTCTCGCATTCCTGCGCCCTCGAGGGCGACTGGGCACCAAGACGGCGCGCCGTTCGTAGATACCGCTCCCCCCGAGACGCTCCCCTACTGATGCCCTACCGCTTCCCGCTCCTTCTGGCCGCCCTCGTTCTCGTCGTCACCGGATGTGACTCGAACGGAAGCGACAGCGACCTCGAACGCATCCAGGGCCGCTACCAGCTCGAGGCCTTGACCTTCGATCCCGCGACCCAGGCGTTGCCGGATGCCGATGTCGGTGCCCGCCTCGACGCGGCAAACACGGAGCTCCAGGTCTTTGGCGACGGCGAAGCACAACTCGTCATCTTCCCAGCCGACGGAGGTCGCTCGCGGCGCGTCGGCCTCACCGTGGATGCCCGCTCGACGCGCGCCATCTTTGAGGCCGTCACCGAGGACGACCGCAACGACCTCGGTCTGTACCTGCTCCCGTCCGAGTTCACGCTCTCGTACAGCGGCGAGCGGCCGACCGTCCTAGAGGGCGAGCTGGGCTTGACCGGCGTCAACCTTGAGGCGTTCGATCCGAACACGTACCAGGACCAGCGCAGCAACCGCGGTACGCTGACCGTTCGGTTCCGCCGCCCCTAGAGGCAGCGCGCGGCACTACGCACGCGATGCGGGTCCACAGCGACGGTTTCTAGCCGTTTGCTGTGGACCCGTTTTCATATGGGTACGACGCCAGGAGCCTGTCACCATGGCGCAGTGAGCCATCGAATCGAGGCTGGCGTTTCGTCCTCGAGGTCTTGTTCTTGCATCCGAGTGGAGGATGTTTGATCCGTTCGGTCTATCCTCAGCGTAGGAACGGGTAACCGAATCCCTACGGATTCGGTGCGCGCTCCATTGACGGACTTGAAGAGGTCCGCCTGGACAAACTGTCTCGTCGGCGTGCCTTGCCCTCTCCCGTTGCGGTGGCTGCCCTGTGGCCTCCTCGACACGGGAAGGTTCGAGATGAGACACAAAGACAAAAGATTGAGACGCACAGACAAGCGGTGAGCAGCCCATCGGTGTACGAGCCCCATGTGTATCGGGGACGGAATACCGGTCTTACAAAATGCCAGATGAGACACAGAGACAACAGATTGAGACGCAGAGACAAGCGAAAGACCTAGGGCTGCTTCACATTGGCTTGACCCGCGACCAGTCACGGATGGCTGGGCGCGCTCCACTCCAGACCGATTCCTCCCTGATGACCGCAACGCTTCCTCCTCCCTCCAAGCCACCGGCTCACGCCGGCTGGTCCCCTGCCCACGACCCCAACTTCGACCTCGACGACGACGTCGCCCACCTTCTCGACATCCTTGGCCATCGCGACGACGATCCGCAGCGATGCGCTCGGGTGTATGCCCAACTCCGACAGATCGCACACGCCCATCGCGTCCGCTCCTTCGGAACGCCCTCCGTGTGCACGACGGCGCTGGTCCACGAGGCCTATCTCAAGCTGGCCCGCTCCACGATGCGCTTCCGCAGCCGCGCCCACTTCATGATGACGTCCTCGAGGGCGATGCGGCAGGTCCTTCTCACATACGCCGAGGCTCGGTGCGCGCAGAAGCGCGGCGGTGGCCAACGGCCTGTCGCCCTCAACGAGGCCACCGACGTCATCATGACAGACGTCGACGCCGCCGAGATTGCAGGCGTCGGAGAGGCCCTCGAACGCTTGGGCCGCCGCGACGAGCGGAGTGTCCGCGTGGTCGAGTGCCGGTTCTTTGGCGGCCTCACCGTCGACGAGACGGCCGACACGCTGGGACTGTCAGCGGCGACCGTGACTCGAAGCTGGCGCGCGGCCCGGTCGTGGCTGTTCGACGAGCTCAGCATGTCGTAGGCCCACCGTCCGATGCGTGGAGGTATTGACACCACGCCATCCGCCGAGACGTGCGAGGGAGGGAATGGTCCCAGACTCCCCCTCCCTCGCCCTACATCCCTCAGAGCGTCTAGCATGATCGTCCCCTCCGCGCCTGAGCCCGACCGCGCCGAAGCGTTCTTCGCTCGGCTGATGGATGGACCGCTGAGCCGTCCCCAGGACCAAGACACGACGATGCCCACACGCGTGAGCGGATGGGCGATTCATCGCGAGATCGGACACGGGGGCGGCGCTCGCGTCTTCGCGGCCTCGAGGCCGACACCCACTGGCGTGGCACACTCCGCCCTCAAGCTGGCGAGACGAGGAAGCGACCACGCACATACTCTCTTCGACCGAGAGGCTGCGCTTCTCCGCCGTCTCCAGCCACCCATCGTTGCTCGTCTTTTCGAGGCCGGTACGTACCGCGACGGGCGACCCTTCCTCGCCCTCGAGGTCGTCGAGGGCGAAAGCGTCACCGACCACGCACGAACGCTGCGTCCTCGAGGTCGGCTCCAGCTCGCCGCGACGCTGTGCCAGGCCGTCGGGGCACTCCACGACGCGGGAGTGATCCACGCCGACCTGAAGCCGGATCACCTGATCGTCCGGCCCAGCGGCGAGGTGACGGTGCTGGACCTGGGACTGGCTCGCGACACCGCCCTCGAGGCCAGCATCGCCCTCAAAGGCGCAGGCGGGGCGCCGACGCTCACACCCGAGTTCGCGGCGCCAGAGCAGGTCCTGGGCGGTCCGGTCGGTTTCGAGGCCGACGTGTACGCACTAGGCCTCATCGTGTACGAGGTCATCCTCGGGCGCCCGCAGCCGGTCCCCTGGGTTCTGGGCGGCATCGAGGACGCACTCGATCTGCCAGCGGAGCCGAACGAGGTCCCGGCGGGGTCACCGTGGTCGTCTGTAGATTGGAGCTTGGTGACGGCGCTCCGCGCGTCCGTCCATCCCGACCCTGAGCGGCGCTTTGCAACGGCTGGCGCCTTCGCCCGAGCGCTCCGCGACGTCCTCGATGCGACCGCCGATGCGTGACGGCGCCTTACCCACCCCATGCGAGTCAAGCTGAGCGTTGTCAACACGGAAAAGGACGGGCCGCCGCGCACGTACGTCTTTGAGCAAGACAGTATCGTGATTGGCCGGGCAGGCACGTGCGACCTGCCCCTCGATGACCCGAACCGGGTCGTGAGCAAGCAGCACTCCGAACTCCGCGTCGAGGGCGAGACGCTCCGCCTGTTCGACATGGGGAGCAAGAACCACACGTTCCTCGAGGGCGCACGCGTTGGGACCGCTGGGTCGCCGGTCACGGACGGCAACAAGGCCCAACTCGGGCCCTTCGAGGTGACCGTCACTATCGACCGCGACCTCATGGTCGCCGACGACCTCGACCGGACCGTCTTCGGGGCGGCGTTCGCAAACCCGTTCGAGGATCAAGCGACGGCCCTCGCGACAGCGCTGAGAGAGGTCCGACGCGTCTACGAGACCCTCGGCCAGAACCACCGCGACGAGGCCCTCACGGACGCCCTCCGAGATCATCTCGGTGCCGATGCCGCATCGCTCGCGGCGCTGGTCTCGCCGTCAATCCCTGCGCCTGCCGTCCCGCAGAGTCCGCCTCCGGCGGCGCCCTCGAATCCCTCGAACCCGTTCCCGCCTCCTGCGAGTGACGGCCCCGACCTCGACGACCTGTTCGGCCCTCCTATCGGGGGAGGCCTCGACCCGTTTGCGCCAGCGCCGTCGAGCCCACCGGCTCCGGCCGCACCGCCCGCCCCGCCGGTCGCGGCCCCGACACCCACAGCCCAGGGACCCGACGATCTCCACCGCGCCCTGGCCGCCGTGGTCGCCCGGCTCATCAGCATCCCGGGACAGTTCCGGCACGAATTCCTCGGGCACACCGTCATTCACGCGCCCGAGACCGCGTTCCTGTTCGACGCCGATGTCGATGCACTTTTGCGGCACCTGACGCCAGCCGACGAGGGACTTCGCTCCGAACGCCTCTCCATCCTTGACCAAGCCGCAGAGGCCGTCCTCGAGCACCACCAGGGCTTGCTCGAGGGGTACCGCGCCGCGGCCCGCGACGGCGGAGCGGTCTTGGTTAATGGCCTCGACCCCGATGTCATTGGTAGCCAAGCCACCGGCGGCGGCCTGTTGCAAGGCGGAAAGGACCGAGCAATCCTCGACCTCGTCCGCGAGCGATGCGCGATGATGAAGGCCGAGGACTTCGCAGCCGCCGAGCGCCGCGTCTACCGCCCCGCGTTCTCCCGCGCCTACCTCGACAGCCTGGCACACGCACGCGCCTCCCGAACCTCATGATGCTCCGCCTCTCTCTCGTCGCCACCGCTCTCCTCTTCAGCGGGTGCAGCTTCTTCAGCCGACCCGCTGCTCCTCCGCCCGCACAGCCCGTACCGACGACGCCCGTCGAGGCCGAGCCGGAGATCCCGCCTGGCCCCATCGCGTTCGACCTAGTCGGCGAGCTGGAGATGAACGGCGGAGGCAATGCGGCACGCGTCTATCTCTACCCACTCTCGAGCGACGCCACGTTCCTCTCGACGCCCGTACAGGCCTTCTGGGGGGATCCCGAAGGCCTTCTGGCCGACGACCTCGCGGGCACTGTTCGCGACGCGACCGTCCGGCCGGGCAGCACGTCCTCGGTGGAACTCATCGACCTCGAGGGCGCCCCGTTCCTCGGCATCGCGGCCGACCTCCGCGCGCCGGAGGGCGATAGTTGGCGTGCCATCCTTCCCGCATCCCAGGTCCGCGGGAAGGCCATCCAGGTCCGCGTCACCGAAGGCGGCCTCGAGGTCCGCTCGCGGTAGACGACCTCGAGGTTGGAACGGACAGACCAGACTTGCGCCCTCGAGCGAGAGCGCGGCCTCGAGGGCGATCGGCACGGGTCAGAGACGCATGGCGTGTCGCGCACAGGGCGACCTCGAGGACGCGGGGATGAGCGGTACCGCCAGGACCTCGTCGCTATCCTGGGACGATGCCTCTTTCCTGCTATGACTGCCATCGTTCGCGCCGCTCTGTTCCTGGTCTTGCTCGCGTTGGCCGCGACCCCGCAGGCCCAGACCTCTGACGCCGAGTACATCCAGATGCACTACACCAAGATGGAGCGCATGGTGCCGATGCGCGACGGCATCAGCCTGTTCACGTCGATCTACGTCCCCAGCGACGCGAGCGACGACAGGCGCTACCCGGTCCTCTTCCAGCGCACGCCGTACAGCGTCAGGCCATACGGCGAGGACCAGTTCAAGACATCCATTGGACCGTCGCCAGAGTTGATGCGCGATGGCTACATCATCGTGTACCAGGACGTGCGCGGCAAGATGATGTCCGAGGGCGAGTTCGTCGCCGTGCGGCCTCACAACCCCGACAAAGGGCCACGCGACATTGACGAGAGCACCGATACTTACGACACCGTCGAATGGCTCATCGAGAACCTGCCTACGACAGAGCGAGTGGGCGTGTGGGGCATCTCGGCACCCGGCTTTTACGCCACGCACGCGCTGATCGACGCGCACCCCGCCGTCGTGGCGGTCTCGCCGCAGGCGCCCGTCACGGACTGGTGGCTCGGCGACGACCGGCGCCATAACGGCGCGTTTCAGCTCCAGGCCACGTTCAGCTTCATCTCGTCCTACGGCGCTCCCCGCCCAGAGCCGACCTCGAGGGGAACGGGCGGATTTTCGGACTACGGCACCCCCGACGGCTACGACTGGTACCTCGACCTAGGCCCACTCGCGACCGTCAACGAGCGCTACCTCGAGGGCGAGAACGACCTGTGGCAGGAGATCGTGGAGCACGAGGACTACGATGAGTACTGGCAGGCACGGACGCCGCTCCCCCATCTGCGCGACGTGACGCCCGCCGTCCTAGTGACAGGCGGGTTTTTCGACGCCCAGGACCTCTACGGACCGCTCAAGACGTACCACGCCCTCGAGGACGAGACCTCGACGTTTCTCGCGATGGGGCCGTGGTGGCACGGCGGCTGGGCACGCGGCGCCGGCGACCGCTACGGCGACTTGTGGTTCGGAGAGCCGACGTCCGAGCGCTACCGCATGGAGATCGAGACGCCGTTCTTCCGCCACTACCTCCGCGGCCTCGAGGGCGATCCGGCTCTCCCGGAGGCGTCCATCTTCGTGACCGGCTCGAACCAGTGGAAGGCCTTCGACGCGTGGCCTCCGCGCGCCTCGCAGGAGCGGAGCCTATACCTCCAGCCTAACGGCGGCCTGGGTTTCGACGCGCCAACGCAGACGGCAGCCTTCGCCGAGTACGTCAGCGACCCGAACCGGCCGGTGCCGAACACGCCTGAGATCGTGATCCGCCGTGACGACGCCTACCTCGTCGAGGACCAACGCTTCTCCTCGACTCGGCCCGACGTACTCGTGTTCGAGACGCCCGTCCTCGAGGACGACATGACGCTCACCGGTGACCTGTTCGCAACGCTGTTCGTCACCACCACCGGCACCGATGCCGACTTCATCGTCAAGCTGATCGATGTCTACCCCGGAGATGCGCAGTGCCAGATCCCCGACGGTGACTGCTCCGTTCCGATGGGCGGCTTCCAGCAACTCGTCCGCGGCGAGGTCATGCGCGCGCGCTACCGCGACAGCTTCTCCGAACCCTCGGCGCTGGTGCCCGGCCAAATTGAGGAGGTCACGTTCGACATGCAGGACGTGGCGCACACCTTCAAGCGCGGGCACCGCATGATGGTGCACGTCCAGAGCACATGGTTCCCAATGGTGAACCGCAACCCGCAGCAGTTCATGCCCATCTTCCAGGCGGAGGCGGGCGACTACCAGACGGCCACACATCGAGTGCTGCTCTCGCCCGAGTACCCGTCTCACCTCTCGGTTCGCGTCCTCGAGTAGATCGAGTTCGTCCTCGAGGTCGAAGACGGCCTCCGTGCCCTCGAGGACGTCAGGCCACCAGGTCCTGCGCGTCGGGGTGACTCTCGACGTAGGACGCGACGAACGGGCACGCCGGGCACGACCTGCATCTCTTCGGCACGCGCCCACTCGAGGGCGGCCTCGACGAGTGCCGTGCCCACGTCCTGGCCTCGAGACGGCTTCGGTACGAGCGTGTGGACGAACGACGCCACCTTGCCGTCCAAGGTGTACTCGAGCTCAGCCATCCCGCCCTCGACGTCGGCGACGAAGCGGTGGTCGTTTGTTTCGTGGCGGACAGTCATTGGGATGCAGGAATCAGGGATCGCGCACAATCGCGCAGAGAGGATGCCACCGTCCTCGACGATGGCGGGCGCCTCATAAACAGAGAACCGTGAGTCAGGGTCCGACCTCGAGGCCGTACTGTTCTGTCTCCCACTTGTGACCTCGATGCCTTCCATCCTCACTCTGCTCCGCCTATCCGCATGTATGGCGGTGCTGCTTCCTTCTGCCTCGGCACAGATGCTGACGCTCACCCCGAGACCGGACGCCGAGGACGGCCTGCCGTCGTCCGTCCGTGTGTTCAGCGTCACTCGCGACGGCACCTCGCAGCGCGCCCTCCTCGTCCGCGCCGACCTCGAGGCCGACGACTGGGTTCTCGAAGCCGTTTTGTCCGACGAAGGGCTCGAGACCGTGCCGTCGTTCGCAGAGGACGAGGGCGTGTTTGCGGCGATCAACGGCGGCTACTACGGCGGCGGCCAGTCGTTCAGCCTCGTCCTCGAGGACGGCATCGTGGCGTCGCCCAACATCAAGGCGCTGACGCGGTCCGGCCAGACGTTCTTCCCGACCCGGGGAGCCATCGGCGTGAACGCGGATCGGATGCCTGACGTGGCGTGGGTGTACGATGTAGCAAATATGACCTACGCCTACCCGGCGCCCAGCCCGAACGCGCCCGGCGCACCTCGACCACAGCCCGACAGGGGTTTCCCCGACGGCGGCGCGGTGTGGGACGTGACGACCGCCATCGGCGGCGGCCCCGTTCTTGTCCAGAACGGACAGGCGATGCTAACGTGGACGGAGGAGGTCTTCTTTGGGGGCTCTGGCGTCGACACCACGTCCTCGAGGGCGCGGACGGCCGTCGGGTACACGGCGAACCGGGAAATACTGATGGTCGCCGTCAGCGAGTCGAACGGGCTGACGCTGCCCCGGCTCGCCCAACTCATGGTGGACTTGGGCGCCGTCGAGGCCGTCAACCTGGACGGCGGCGGCTCTACGGCGATGACAGCCGGCGGCGTCAACGTGGTCCAGTCGTCGCGCCCCGTGGCGGCGGCGCTCCGCATCCGTGCTCCGCGCGACCCAAGCCCAGGCCAGGAGACGATCTATGACACCGGTGACGCCAGCTATCGCGAGAGCGGTGATTGGTTCGAGAGCGCGAATGCGCCATTCATCGGCGGCACGCCCTCGAGGCTCAACGCAGTCGGCACCGGCGACGACCGCGCCACGTTCGTCCTCGAGGGCCTCAAGGCCGGCACTTACGACCTCTCTGCGTGGTGGACGGCTGCCACCAATCGAGCGACCGACACACCGTTTACCATCTTTGCCAGCGGCGCAGCGCAAACCATCCGGGTCGACCAGACGCCGACCTCAACGGCGGGCGTGTGGAACCGGATCGGCACGTTCGCGCTCGCTCCCGGAGACAGCGTAGTCGTGACCGACGATGCGAGCGGACGCGTGACCCCTGCCTTCGTCGTAGTCGATGCGATCCGCCTGACGGCCACGGGCGCCACCTCTAACGTCCCCGCCCTCGAGGACGCGAGCGCACTCCGCGTGTGGCCGAACCCCTCCGCAGGCGCGATCGCCCTCGAGGTCGAAGCCCCCTCCGTCCTCGAGGTGATCGACGCGCTAGGTCGCGTGGTTCGCCGTGTCGAAACCAGCATCGGACGCGTCGAGGTCAGCGGGCTGCCTTCAGGTATATATCGGGTCCGCGCGACCTCGAGGGCAGAGACCCAAACGGCGATGTTCACCATCGTGCGGTAGGCATCACGGGACGACGAGATTCGCGTCGGAGGGCAGCTGGCCGGGCAGACATTCGACGGACCGGTCGCGAACATGAAGCCGCATGTAGGGCTCGTCCTGCGTATTGGTGACGTCAATATGGTCGACCTGATTGCGGAAGCCGGGTCCTGAGATTCCGTCTGACGCCTCGCCAGGGCACGCGTCGAGCGAGATGGCCCACGTGCCCTCGGTGGTGCTCACCAACACACTGTCCTTCGCGGGAAGCTCGATGCCGACGACATCCGGATCCTCGATCATGCTGCCGCCGCTTCCGAGGTCGCTCCACCTCAGACCTGTCAGCGCCAACGCCACCACGATCAACACGACAGCATAGAGGATCGTGAGGACCGGCCATCGCCGCTCGCGTACTGCGCTGGAGAGATCGATCAGGACTGCGCCGAGCTGAAGCAGGAGGCCGATCCCGACGGCAGCCAGCATGGGGAAGAGCAACAGCGTCACTCACCCCTCCTTCGACCTCCCGGCCGACCAGAACAGATCCTCAGCGGCGATGAGGGCAACGATGCCTCCCACGACCGTCAGCAGAAAGCCAATCACCGCGAAGCGCACAGCACTCGAGGTCGACACCCAGACAGTTGGGAACGAATAGATTTTGGACATCGCGACGGGTATCGTGAGTCTAGATATCGCCAGCGTCCGGCCGGATCAGCACCTCCTCCACCACCGTCCTCGCGGACAGCGACGCGACTTCGAGGGCGACGCGTGCGACGTCCTCCGGCGGGATGAAGCGACCGTCGGGAAGGTCGGTGCCGTCCCAGGAGCCGGTGCGTGTGGCGCCGGGGAGCAGCGTCGTGACCGAGACGCCGGTGCCCTTGACCTCCTCGCGGAGCGACCGCGCAAAGCCCAGCAGCCCATGCTTCGCCGCGCCGTAGGCTGCGCCCGACGGGTAGCCGCGCACCGAGGCGACAGACCCCATCATCAGAACCCGTCCCGAGCCGCGCTCGAGCATCCTGCCCAGGAAGGCCTGCGTCACCAAGAACGCGCTCACCACGTTGACGTCGAGCTGACGCCGGAATGCCTCTACAGTCGTCTCTTGAACCCCGCCGGGCTCGAACAGGCCCGCGTTGTTGATCACCACGTCGGGCACGCCTCCCCACTCGAGGACGGAGGCGGCCATCGCCTGGACAGCTCCATGATCGGTCACGTCGCACACGAACGCGCGGGCTTGGCCGCCGGCCTCGAGGCATGTCTGAGCCACGTCCTCGAGGTCGGAGGCGGACCGAGCCACCAGGGCGATGTGGTCGCCGCGTTCGGCGAAGGCGGCAGCGCACGCGGCGCCGATTCCGCGGGAGGCACCAGTGATGAGAGTGAGAGGCACAGGCATGGTGGAAGAGCAGGCTCCCAACGTGCTGGCACGCCCTCGAGGTCCGGCTAGCTTCGGGTGTCCACTTCCCGACCTCGATGCCTGCCCTGACCGATTCCGTCGCCCTCGTCACTGGAGCCAGCCGAGGGGCTGGCGCCGCCATCGCTCGAGCACTCGCCCGCGAAGGCGCCGCCGTGTGTGTCAACTACCTCAAGAGCCAAGAGAAGGCCGAGGCGATCGCGGCCGAGATCGAGGACGCCGGAGGCCGCGCCTTCGCTCACCAAGCCGACGTCACCGACCTCGAGGCCGTGCAGGGCATGGTGGACGCGGTGACGAGCAAATGGGGCCGGCTGGACGCGTCTGTCAGCAGCGCGCTGCCGAGCTACTCGTTCGATCCGTCGGCGGCCTACACCGCCCTCGAGACCGTCGAGTGGTCGCACTTCGAGCGTCAGTATCAGGGCGCTGTCCGTGCCGCGCTGAACCTCGCGAAGGCGGCGCTGCCGACCATGAAGGCCCAGGGCGGCGGGTCGATCGTCCACATCGGCACCAACCTGGTGTACAACCCCGTCGTGACGTACCACGACTACACGGCTGCGAAGGCAGGCCTGGTCGGGATCACGCGGACGCTGGCCAAGGAGCTCGGGCCTCACGGCATCCGTGTCAACCTGGTCGCAGGCGGGCTTTTGCAGACCACGGACGCAAGCGCGGTCACCTCCGACGAGGTGTTCGAGTACGTCCGCCAGGGGACGCCGCTCCAGCAGACGGTGACACCGGACGAGTTCGCGGACGCGGTCCTCTTCTTTGCCTCGCCCTGGAGCCGGACGGTCACGGGCCAGTCGCTCTCCGTCGACGGCGGCCTGACGATGCCGTAGGGGGAAGAGAGTGGCAGAGTGCGCCGCGTCCTCGAGGACGCGAGTAGGGAGATCCCCGTTCGCATGGACTCATCGAACTCGGCGGGGAAACGTGCCGTCCTCGATGGTGCCGTCGCGCGCTGATGGCCCTCCTCTCTCCCGATCGCAATGTCTCTCTCTGACTCTCCCGCCCACGATCCTAGCGGGCCGTTCGACAACCCGGTCACCCTCGAGGACGTCGCCCAGCGGATCGCCGGCGTCCCTATCGACGGCTCGCCTCACGACATGCGCGCGGCCTACGCGTGGCTCATGCGCGGGAATGCGATGGGCACACCGATCCCCTTTGGGCGGCCCGCCCGGATTGGACAGGTCCAGGGCTGGGCTCTCCCTCCTGGCCGCGACCTCGAGGTCGCACGAGACGTGGACATTCGCATTGTGTGGCTCCACGGTGGCGGCTACGTCTTTGGCTCCCCCGAGACCCACTGGCGCGCCGCAGCCACGTTCGCCGCAGCCGTCGGCGAGACCGTGTTCATGCCTCGCTACCCGCTCGCGCCTGAGAGCCTGTGGCCCGCCCAGCTAACGTGCGCCCTCGATGTCGCCCGCGATATCCAAGACCGCGGACACGCACTTGCCGTCGTAGGTGATAGCTCAGGCGGACACCTGACGCTGGGGACGGTTCTGCAGCTGGCCCGCGAAAATCGGCCGGCAACCGTAGCGGCCGTGTTCTCGCCCAACGCCGACCGGACCGGACTGAGCGACACGCGAGAGCCCAACTCCGAAACTGACGCGATGAACAACGCTGAGGACGACCGCCGCTGCGCCTCGATCTCAACTGGCCCCGTGGACCTGCCCGACGACGACGTCACGATCTCGCCCTTGGTGGACGACCTCTCCCTTCTGCCCCCGATCTGGGTCGAGGTCGGGGGGACCGAGGTACTCCTGGGCGAGGCGCAGATTCTCGCGGAGAAAGGCAAGGCCGCTGGCGCCGATATCCACCTGCACATCGATCCCGACGCCTTCCACATGTGGCAGCTCTGGTCGCCCTGGCTCCCCCAAGCCAACGCCTCAC
The DNA here is from genome assembly GCA_963832985.1 of Rubricoccaceae bacterium. GTDB lineage: Bacteria > Bacteroidota > Rhodothermia > Rhodothermales > Rubricoccaceae > Rubrivirga. The sequence continues at coordinate 115,901 of CAWHWG010000005.1, read as the reverse complement.
TTGAGCGCGCCGCCACGTTTATCGTCCGCCACCTGGATGCCTAACTCCCACTCTCGAGGGTGAGGACTCTCGAAGACGATCCGCGACCTCGAGGGCGCGACTAGGGAAGATCCCCGTTGACATGGCTCCCTCGAACTCGGCTGGGAGGTAACCGTCTTTAGGACACCTCCTTACGGAGGGCGGCTCCTCTCCTCCCGACGCAATGTCTCCAACTGCCTCTCCGCCGACCGTCGGCGCCTCGATCACCATCAACGGCGAGGCCCGCGACCTCGAGCTCGACCCGAGGGCGAGCCTGCTGGACACACTGCGTCTTGGGCTGGACCTCAACGGATCCAAGAAGGGCTGCAACCAGGGAGCGTGCGGCGCCTGCACGGTGCTCCTCGAGGGCGAGCGCGTCAACGCCTGCCTCGTGCTCGCGGTGACGTGCGACGGCAAGGAGGTCACGACCATCGAGGGAATCGGGACGCCCGGCAACCTGCATCCGTTGCAGGACGCCTTCATTGAGCACGACGGGTTCCAGTGCGGCTACTGCACGCCTGGGCAGATCCTGTCCGGCGTGGCGCTGCTGTCCGAGGCTGCCGCCGGGATGCCCAGTGTGGTAGACGTGGACTTCGCACCTGGCTCCGCCGCTGACCTGTCGGACGAGGAGCTCTCGGAGCGCATGAGCGGCAACATCTGTCGCTGCGGCGCCTATCCCGGCATCCGCGAGGCACTCCGCGACGCCGCCCAGAACGCCCAGCCCGCCTCCGCATGAACCCGTTTACCTACCACAAGCCCGCGACCGTCGCCGATGCGCTCGCCCTGCTGAAAGAGCCCGGCGCGATGGCGCTCGGCGGCGGCACCAACTTGGTGGACCTAATGCGGAAGGGCGTCGAGACGCCGGACCATCTGGTCGACGTCCAAGACCTGCCGATGGGCGAGATCACCGACCTCGAGGACGGCGGGCTCCGCATCGGAGCGCTGGTGTCCAACACGGCACTGGCCTCGCACGACCGCATCCGCCGAGACTACCGGATGCTCTCGGAGGCGACGCTAGCCGGCGCCTCCCAGCAACTCCGCAACCGCGCGACGACGGGCGGCAACCTGCTCCAGCGGACGCGCTGCACCTACTTCACGGAGCCTGGCTACCCGTGCAACAAGCGAGAGCCAGGGTCCGGCTGCCCGGCGAAGGACGGCTTCAACCGCATCCACGCCATCCTGGGCGAGAGCGAGGCCTGCATCGCGACCCACCCCTCCGACATGTGCGTGGCGCTCGCCGCCCTCGACGCTGCCGTCGAGATCACGGGGCCGAGCGGCGACCGGTCTGTCCCGATGGTGGACTTCCACCTGCTCCCCGGCGACACACCCCACATCGAAACCGTCCTCGAGGACGGCGAGATCATCACGGCCATCACCCTCCCCGCGCCGTCCGACGTGAGCCGGCAGTCGGTGTACGTCAAGGTGCGCGACCGGCAGAGCTACGCCTTCGCCCTGGTCAGCGTCGCCGCCGGCATCGTCCTCGAGGACGACCGCGTTGCAGACGTGCGGCTCGCGCTCGGCGGCGTGGCGCACAAGCCGTGGCGCGCCCTCGAGGCCGAGGACATGCTGCGCGGCGGCCCGGCCACGGAGGACGCCTTCCTCGAGGCCGGAGAAGCCATCGTCAACGACGCGACGGGCTACGGCCACAACGACTTCAAGATCACCCTCGCCCCACGCACCGTCGCCGTCGCCCTGAAGAAGGCGCTCGGGATCGCGCTGCGCGCTACCGGAGACGACCGATGAGCAGCACACAGACGACACCCATCATTGGCAAGGCCACGCGCCGCGTCACGGGACCGCTCAAGGTCTCCGGGCAGGCGACCTACGCTGCAGAGTTCTCCCAGGACTTCGGGCCGGAGTTGGCCCACGGCGTGCTTGTGACCTCGATGGCGGCGAGCGGACGGATCACGGCCATCGACGCCCTCGAGGCCGAGGCGGCGCCCGGCGTCGTAAAGGTGTTCACGCACCTCAACGCGCCCCAGCTTCCGTACAAAGAGCCGCTGATGCGGCCCCAGGTTCAACCCCAGGTGGGTGACCCGCTCACGCCGCTTCAGAACGACCGCATCTACTTCAGCGACCAGCCCATCGCGGTGGTCGTGGCCGAGACGCTGGAGCAGGCCGAGCATGCCGCGACGTTGATTCGTGTGACCGTGGATGAGGAGCCCGCCGACACCGACCTCGAGGCCGCCCGCAAGCGCCCCGAGGCAGAGGAGAAACAAGAGACGCCTCGCGTCTCGGCGCCCAAGAAGCCGGCGGAGAACTCCAAGCTGACGAATCGCCCCGCGGACGTGACGGTCGGTGACCCCGATGCGGCGTTTGAGAGCGCTCCGTACACCGTCGACCTCGAGGTCGAGGTCAAGACGCTGCTCAACCATCCCATCGAGCCGCACGCGACGATTGCGTGGTGGGAGGGCGACCACCTGACGGTTCACGACAAGAACCAGTGGGTGGACAACGCGCGCGCGAAGCTGGCGCTGGCGTTTGGCATCCGGGAGCAGAAGGTCGACCTCAAGGTGGACGCGCTCAACACGGCCAAGGACGCCCTCGAGGACGCGCTCGGCATCGAGGAGTCCAGCGTCCGCGTCATCACGCCGTTCGTGGGCGGCGGCTTCGGCTCCGGTCTCCGGACGTGGCCGCACACGTTCCTGACCGCGATGGCGGCACGCGAGTTGGATCGGCCGGTACGGCTGGTGCTCACGCGCGCACAGATGTTCACCGGCACGGGCCATCGGCCGCACAACGTCAACCGCGTCCGTTTGGCGGCCGACGCGGACGGGCGCTTGCAGAGCGTCATTCACGACGGCTGGCAGGAGACGTCGGTGTACGAGGAGTACACGATGAACCTGGTCAACACGACGCGGATGGCCTACGCCACGCCCAACCTGCGGACGACGTACCGGCTGGTGCCTCTCAACGTACAGTCGCCCAACTCGATGCGCGCGCCGGGCGAGGCGTCGGGCGCGCACGCCCTCGAGGTCGCGATGGACGCGCTGGCGTACGAGATCGGGATGGACCCGCTGGAGTTGCGCCGCCTCAACGACTGCACGCACGACGTTCAGGGAAAGGCCTTTTCGTCCAAGCACCTCGAGGAGGCGTACACGTTGGGCGCGGAGCGGATCGGCTGGGCGAGCCGGACGATGGCGCCGCGCTCGATGCGCGACGGCGACGACCTGATCGGGCTCGGCGTCTCTTCGGCGTTCTACCCGGCTTTTCGGAAGAAGTCGTCGGCGGGAGCGCGCTTGCTGCCCGACGGCACAGCGGAGGTCTTCGCCGCGGCGTCCGACATGGGTCCAGGCACCTACGTCTCCATGACGATGGTGGCCGCTGACACGCTCGGGTTACCACTCGAGAAGGTCCGGTTCTCGCTGGGCGACAGTGACTTCCCGGACACGCCGGTCCACGGCGGCTCGATGACGATGGCGTCGGTCGGGCCGGCGGTCAAGGCCGCGTGCGAGGCCGCTGTCCAAAAGGCCATCGAGGCCGCCCTCGAGGACGACGCCTCGCCGCTCAAGGGCGCCAAGAAGGACGATGTGCGCCTGAAGCACGGCGAATTGATCGGGCCGGGCGGGCGCGAGACGCTGATGGACGTCGTCGCTCGGGGCGGCGAGCCCATCGAGGCGACGGCGACGGTGGGGCCGAACATGCTCCAATCGCTGATGCCGTCCGACGTCACGTTCCACTCGTTCGGGTGCGTGTTCGCGCGCGTCCGCGTGGCGGAGGTGACCGGCGAGGTCCGCGTCGAGAAGGTGGTGGCGGTCAACGACGTGGGCAAGATCATCAACCCCAAGACGGCGGCCTCCCAGACCATCGGTGGCGTGGTCATGGGCCTGGGGATGGCTCTGATGGAAGAGGCGATCCTCGACCCCACGTTCCACCGCTACGCCAACAACTCGCTCGCCGAGTATCACGTGATCACGAACCGCGACACGCCGGAGATCGAGGCGCACTTCGTGGGCGAGCCGGACTACGACCTCAACCCGCTGGGCGCACGCGGCGTGGGCGAGATCGCGACTGTCGGCACCTCGTCGGCAGTGATCAATGCGATTCACCACGCGACGGGCGTCCGAGTGCTGGACCTGCCGGCGACGCTGGACAAACTGCTGTAGGGCTCGACAACTGAAGAACCGTCCTCGAGCAGGTCGATTCGAGGCCGTGCCCCGACCTCGAGGGCGAACCCGCTTCGATGCGCCGCCCTCGCGAACCCTGGACCTCGAACTCTGCCCCCCGACCCTTCCGTGAGAGAGCTCCGAGACATCGCTGCCCGCGCCACCGTGCTCCGAGAGCGGGGCGAGGCGTTCGCTGTCGCAACGGTGGTGCGCGTCGAGGGCTCCGCGTTTCGGCGGGAGGGCGCGCGCGTGCTCGTCGAGGGCGACCGACGGGCCACGGGCGCCGTCAGCGGAGGCTGCCTCGAGGGCGACGTCATCCACCAAGCCCTCGCCGTCCTCGAGGACGGCGCGCCGCGGCTGGTGAGCTACCAGCTCGGCGACGCAGACCCGATGCTCGACGCCCTCCTGGGCTTCGGAAGTGGCTGCGACGGGACGGTGTGGCTGCTCATCGAGGTCGTCCGACCCGGCCTCGAGGGCGACGGCCTCGACGCGCTGACCGCTGCGGCCGTGTTGGACTCACGGCGATCCGGCACCCTCACCACTGTGTTTGCGGCCGACGATCCCACATGGGTCGGCCGACGCCGCCTCGCCCTCGAGGACGCCCCGACGCGCTCCACGCTGCCCCCCGCCCTCGAGGACGCCGTCGCCCGGATGGAAGTCGGACGCCCCACCGCCGTCGCCCTCGAGGGCGCCGACGTACTTCTAGAGCCGCTGCGGCCGCCGGTCCACCTCGCTGTCTTTGGCCACGGCCCGGACGCCGTGCCCCTCGTCCGGCTCGCCGCAGAACTAGGCTGGACGACGACGCTCGTCGGCGCCCGGCCACCCGCTGAGCTGGCCGAGCGGTTTCCGCTGGCCGATTTCCGCACCGTTCTCACCCATCCCGAGGACGTCCTCGAGCGCGTCGAGGTCGACGACCGGACGGCGGCCGTGGTGCTGACCCACGTCTACCTCCAAGACCGCGTTCTGCTGCGCGAGCTCCTGACCTCGAGGGCGTTTTACGTCGGCGCGCTGGGCTCCCGGAACCGTGCCGCCCGCCTCCGCGCCGACCTCGAGGACGCCGGGCTGGCCCTTGACGACATCGGCCGGCTGAGGTCGCCGGTAGGGCTAGACCTAGGCGCCGAGACACCCGCCGAGATCGCGCTCGCCGTCACGGCCGAGGTGCTGGCGACGCTTCGAGGCCGAGACGCACGCCCGATGGTCGTGAACAACAGTCCAGCGGACGCCGCGTGCGGTGTGAGCCGGTGAGACTGGCCGCCGTCGTGCTCGCCGCCGGCCGGTCGTCGCGCATGGGCGCAGAGAACAAGCTGCTCGCCGACCTCGACGGGCGCCCGGTTCTCGGTCACGTCCTCGAGGTCGCAACCGGGGCGCCGTTCGTTGAGACCGTGGTCGTGACGGGGCACGACCACGCTTTCGTCCTCGAGGTCGCCCAGAGGCTCGGCGTGCGCACGATCCACAACGAGCGGTGGAGCGACGGGATGGGCACGTCTCTCGCCACCGCCGCGGCCGACCTCGAGGGCGCCGGCCTCGACGGGCTCGCGGTTCTACTCGGCGACGTGCCGCTGGTCCACCCCGTGACGCTCGCTCGGCTCGCGGAGGCATGGAGCAAAGCACCGGCGCCTGCCATTGCGCGCCCAGTATGGCGCGGCCGTCCGGGCCACCCGGTGATTCTCGCCAGCGCGTTCCTCCCGGACCTCCTCGCCCTCGAGGACGACCGTGGCGCGCAGGCCGTGCTCCGCGCGCACGCAGACCGCGTCCTCGAGGTCGATACCGACGACGAAGGCGTGACGCTCGACGCCGACACGCCCGGCGCGCTGGCCGAGCTGCGACGGCGCGTGGCCGCGGGCCGACCTCGAGGCTGGGAGGAACGATGTAGGGAGACTCCCGATACAAGCCCTACCCCTTTTCCTTTCCGTTTGCCCATCTCCATGACCACCGTCACCACCGCACAAGCCACCACCATCCTCGACGCTGCCCAGAAAAAATCCGAGGACATGGGCGTCAAGATGAACATCGCGGTCGTAGATGCCGGCGCCAACCTGCTGGCGTTCCGCCGCATGGACGGCGCATGGCTCGGCTCCGTCGACATCGCCATCAAGAAGGCCAAGACCGCCCGCTTTTTTGACATGCCGACCGGCGACATCGGTGGACTGTCGCAGCCGGGCGGCTCGCTCTACGGCATCGAGCACTCCAACGGTGGGCTGATCTCGTTTCCCGGTGGCATCCCGCTGATGGACGGCGACGAGGTGATCGGCGCCATCGGTGTCTCCGGCAGCACCGTCGAGGACGACCACGCCGTCGCCCAGGCCGGCGTAGACGCGCTCTAGCCGCCGACCTCGAGGCTGGGCCTAGCCGATCTTGAGTCATGCCCTTCCTCGACACCACCGACAGCCTCGGCCGGCGCGTCACCCTCGAGGACGCGCCGCGCCGCATTGTGTCTCTCGTCCCGAGCCAGACCGAGCTACTGGCCGACCTCGGCCTCGAGGACGAAACGGTCGGACTGACTCGGTTCTGCGTTCACCCCGCCGGGTGGAAAAAGCAAAGACCATCGTGGGCGGACAAAGAATGTGAACGTGGAGCGAGTGCGCGCCCTCGAGGCCGATCTGGTGATCGCGAACAAGGAGGAGAACGTGCGCGAGCAGGTCGAGGCTATTGCTGCCTTTGCGCCCGTCTGGGTGACGGACGTCGCGACCGTCGAGGACGCCATCGGTATGATCCGTGACGTTGGCCGGATCACTGACCGCGGCCTCAAGGCCGAGCAGATCGCAACCGGCATCGAGGACGGGTTTCGCGACCTCGAGGCCGAGGCGTTCGCGCCATTCCGCGCGCTGTACCTCATCTGGCGCGACCCGTGGATGAGCGTCGGCCACGACACCATCATTGCGGACGTGCTGCGGCGCGGAGGCTTCTCGAGCGTCACCGAGCACCTCGGCCGGTATCCCGCCCTCGAGGACGAGACGTTCGCGGCGCTCTCGCCCGACGTGGTGCTTCTGTCGTCGGAGCCGTACCCGTTCTCCGACAAGCACCTCGCGGAGGTCCGAGCCCTGGTGCCGGGCGCCCGCGTCGTGCTGGTCGATGGCGAGCCGTTCTCGTGGTACGGCAGCCGTCTGCTCACCACGCCCGACGCGCTCCGAGGTATTCGAGACTCCCTGGCATGACGGGCAAAATCCGCGTGGCTCGCCCCGACAAGGCGGCCCGCTTGACCGCGCTCGCCCTCGAGGCCGAGCGCCACTGAGGCTACCCAGAGGCATGACGCGACGCATCCACGATCACACCCCGTCGTCATCGCCGAGCACCGCACGTTCGCCGCCGTCAACCTCGAGGACGGAACGAGAACCGAGGGGGCATGGTCGGACGGAGACATATCTGATTCGACCATGCCCTTCTCTGCATCCACTGACCAACCCGTCCTCGCCTCCGGCACCTTCGATCTGGGCGACGGCCTCACCGTCCACCGCCTGGGGTACGGCGCCATGCGGATCACCGGCGATGGAGTCTGGGGACCGCCCGACGACCTCGAGGCCGCCCGCGCCGTCCTCCGCCGCGCCGTTGAGCTCGGCACCGACTTCATCGATACCGCCGATAGCTACGGGCCGTTCGTCTCCGAGGACCTGATCTGCGAGGCGCTGCACCCGTACGACGGCGTGACCATCGCAACGAAAGGCGGCTTGCTCCGCACCGGTCCAGGCAAGTGGCACCCGCTCGCGACGCCGGCCTACCTCCGCCAGGCCGTCCAGATGTCGATGCGCCGCCTGGACGTCGAGACCATCGACCTGTACCAGCTCCACCGCATCGACCCCGAGCACGACCGCGACGCGCAGTTCTCGACGCTGAAGCGGATGCAGGACGACGGCTGGGTCCGGCTGATCGGCCTCAGCGAGGTCGGCGTGGACGAGATCAAAGCCGCGCAGGACGCCGGCCTCGAGGTCGCGACCGTCCAGAACGAATACAACCTGGGCACCCGCAAGCACGAAGACGTGGTCGACTTCTGCGAGGCCGAAGACATCGGGTTCATCCCGTGGTACCCGCTCAACGCTGGCAAGCTGGCCGACGACTCCGTCCTCGAGGACGCGGCGCAGGCCTTGGGCGCCTCGCACAGTCAGGTCGCGCTCGCATGGCTCCTGAAGCGCTCGCCGGTCATGCTGCCGATTCCCGGGACGTCGAGCGTGGCTCACCTCGAGGAGAATGTGGCTGCGGCCGAGATCGACATGCCAGACGACGTGTTCGACGCCCTCGACAGCGCTACGCGCTCGTGACCTCACGATCATGATCTCGGAGTTGCTCGTGGTCGAGCTTGCTGGCGTCTTGGCGGGTCCAAGCGTCGGCATGTTCTTCGCCGAGCACGGCGCCCGCGTCGTCAAGGTCGAGCCGCCCGGTGGCGACGTCACGCGCCGCTGGCACCTGCCATCGGAGGACCCGGCGGACCTCCGCCCGGCGTACTTCTGTGCGGTCAACTGGGGCAAGGAGTCCGTCGTCCTCGACCTCAAAACGGACCACGGCCGGAGCGCGCTGCACCGGCTGGTCGCCCGAGCCGATGTCGTGATCTCGGCGTTCCGCCCCGGCGCCGCTTCCGGCCTCGAGGCCGACGCAGACACGCTGCGAGCGCTCAACCCACGCCTGATCGTCCTCGAGGTCGATGGCTACGGGCCGGACGATGACCGTGCGGGATACGATGCCGTCGTCCAGGCCGAATCCGGCTTCATGGCGCTTAACGGACAGGCCGACGGGCCGCCTACCAAGATGCCGGTCGCCCTCATCGACGTGCTCGCGGGCCACCAGCTCAAAGAAGCCGCCTTGGTGGCCTTGCTCGAGCGAGAGCGGAGCGGCGTCGGCACAACGGTTCGGGTCTCCCTGCTCGGCGCGGCGGTGGCGTCGCTCGCCAACCAGGCGTCGAACTGGCTCACGGCTGGCGTGGCGCCTCAGCGAACCGGCTCGTCCCATCCAAACATTGCTCCGTACGGAACGTCCTACGCGACGGCCGATGGCGATGTCATCCTGGCCGTCGGCACGGACCGACAGTTCGTGGCACTCCTCGAGGCGCTCGGCCTCGAGGCCGATGAGCGCTGGGCCACCAACGCTGACCGCGTGCGACACCGCGCCGACCTCGACCGCGCGCTCGAGGCCGCGCTCGCGACACACAGCAGAGAAAACCTACTAGCGGAGCTCGCCTCCCGAGGCGTCCCTGCCGGTGCCGTCCTCGAGGTCGCGGACGTGTTCGAGCACCCTGAAGCGGCACGGCTCGTCGTGCGCGACACCGACGGTCATGCCGCAGTCCGCACGGTAGCGACTGGACCGGCGCGGTCGCTCACAGCACCGCCGGGCTTGGGCGAGCACACCGACTCGGTTCTGTCTGCCCTCGAGACTGGCTAACTGAGGCGCGTAGCGACCTCGTCAGTCCGCACCCAGTAGCACGAATTAGCGTTTATGGCGCGTTGAAAGAGGGTGTTCGAGGCGTCCGGCCTCGAGGACGGATGCTAGCTCCGTGGGGGCTGGAATCGGTCCACCAGACAACATCACGCGCCGAGCAGAGTCCGTACATCTCCAAAATGCTTACCAGACGCCATCTCCAGGCCATAATGACTTTCCACGTCACCTCGACGCTCAACCGTGAGCGCCGCCCAGGAACACCAGACTCTGTGTACACAGCGTCACTAGCGACGATCGCGCGTGTCCTCGCCGTCTTCCTCCTCACGGCGCTTTCGGCCTCGGCACAGACCGTCTCCGGCACCGTCCTCGACGCCGACGGAGCCACGCTCCCCGGAGCCAGCGTATACCTCTCCGGCACCACCCGCGGCGACGCCAGCGACCGCCAGGGCCGCTTCGAGATCCCGGACGTCGCGCCCGGCGCGTACCGGATCGTGGCCTCGATGGTTGGGTTCAAGGCCGCCACGCAAGACATCGTGATCACCGCCGGCACCGACCTCGAGGTCGACCTCGTCCTCGAGGCCGGGGTCTCGCTTGGCGACGTCCAGGTGGAGGCGGAGATCGATGACGACTGGCTGCGCCGGTTTCAGCGCTTCCGCCGCGCCATCGTCGGCGAGTCGTGGAGGGCCGACTCGACGCGCATCCTGAACCCCGAAGTGCTCTCGTTCGAGGAGCGCCGGGGCACGCTCACCGCGCAGGCCGCCGCGCCACTGGTGATCGAGAACCGCGCGCTCGGCTACCGCTTGGTCTACGACCTGAGCGTGTTCGAGGCCCGGACGGACCGCATCCGCTTCGACGGCGACGAGCGGTTCGAGACTCTCGAGTCCACGACATGGCGCGACACTGATAGATGGCGGACGGCCCGGCTCGACGCCTACAACGGCTCGGGCGCTCACTTCTTCCGGTCGCTGCTCGCTGGAACCATCCAGGAGGAAGGCTTCTCTGTCGGGATGGTCTCAGCGGACGGCCGCTCGCTGGAGCCGGCTCCTGACGACCTCATGACGACTCGCGACGACGGCTGGGGCACACTCCGCGCGAGCCGCCTGCTCATCGTGTCGTACTTCGAGAACGAGGACCCGGCCTACCTGTGGTCCGAGTGGTTCAAGGAAGACCGCGACGTGACCCGGCCCATCCAGCGCTCCGGCCTCGAGGTCGATGGCAACTCGGCTCTCATCGATCCTCAGGGGACGCCGGAAGACCCCTTCGCGATTTCAGCGTCCGGATACCTTGCGTTCGAACGCCTCGCCGACCTCGTCCCGGAGGACTACGACCCGTACGGCTTCGACGAGAGCGACTTCACCCCGACCGACTTCTAAGCGTCGGTGACGCCCACGCCGGACCGGTGCGAGCTCTCTTTCTCCTGCTCACGGCCGCGTCGGCCGTCGCCCAGACCGCGACTGTGTCCGGCACCGTCCGCGACCTTGAGGGCGCCCCAATGCCGGGCGCCAGCGTGTACCTCTCCGGCACCACCCGCGGCGACGCCGCCAACCTCGAGGGCGTCTACGAGATCACCGACATCGCACCCGGCACCTACCGGCTGGTGGCCTCGATGGTTGGATTCGAGGCCGCGCTTGAGGACATCACGCTCGCACCCGGCGCCACCCTCGAGGTCGATCTCAGCCTTGAGGCCACACCCCTCGACCTGGGGCGCGTCGAGGTCGAAGCCGAGCGCGATGAGCGCTGGCAGAGTCGGTTCGCGTGGTTCCGGAGGGTGCTCATCGGCGAGTCTGAGCGGGCCGACTCGACGCGCATCTTAAATCCCGAGGTGCTGTCGTTCCGCCTGCGGTGGGGCACGCTGTACGCCGAAGCCGCCGCGCCGTTGGTGATCGAGAACCGAGCGCTCGGGTACCGCTTGGTCTACGACCTCCGTGAGTTCGAGGCCAGCGCGGGAAGCATCCGCTTCGATGGCGAGGAGCGGTTTCAGGACCTCGCCCCTCGGTCCGACCTCGAGGCCGAACGGTGGCGAGAGGAGCGCCTCGTTGCCTACTGCGGCTCTCTCTACCACCTGATGCGCGCGCTCCTCGCTGGCACTGCCGAACGGGAGGGCTACGACTTCGGACTCATCTGGGGCAGTGCCAATGCTCTCCTCCAGCCCCACGGCGCTCGCACCCATTCCTCGATTCGCGAGCGAGGGCTGATGCGCATCGAGGACGACGGCTGGGGCACGCTGCGCGTCGAGGGTAGCCTGGCGGTCACGTACCGAGGCGAGCCGGAGGCGCCGTCCTACCTCGAGTCCGAATGGTTTACGGACCGGCGGATCGAGCCAGATGCCGCTCAACATTCGACGGTTACCGTTCGGCGTGGCCGCGCCCGCATCGATCCGCAGGGTACGCCTGAGCACCCCGACGATCTCACGATGTCCGGCTACTTCGGCTTCGAGCGCCTGGCCGACCGCGTCCCCGAGGACTACGACCCGCCCTGATGCGGCCTCGAGGACGACTGGCCGCTGCGTGTTGGCTTGACACAGGCCCGTCACGCGCAGTAATGATCGTTCATGCGCGTGATCCTCTTCCTCCTCCTCGCCACTTCGGCGACCGCCCAGACCGGGTCCCTCGCCGGCACCGTCCTCGATGAGGCCGGCGCGCCCCTCTCGGGCGCCACCGTGTATCTCTCCGGCACAACGCGCGGCGATGCCACCGACGACGCGGGGCGTTACGAGATCACGGACGTCCCGCCGGGCGCATACCGGCTCGTAGGGTCGCTGGTCGGGTACGAACCGGTAGTCACGGAAGTCGACCTCGAGGACGACGAGCAGGTCGTGACGGACTTCGTCCTCTACACTGCACGACGGACCATCGGGTTCGTCCGTGTCGAGGCGCCGCGGGACACACGATGGACCGGCCAGCGAGCCCGGTTCGAGCGAGCATTCTTGGGCGAGTCCGCCCGTGCCGACTCCGCTCTCATCTTGAACCCCGAGGTCCTCGAGTTTCAGGAGCGCACGGGCGTCCTCCAGGCAGCAGCCGCCAAGCCCATCGTGATCGAGAACCGAGCCTTGGGCTACCGCCTCGTCTACGATCTGCGCGCGTTCGTCCAAACGTCCGACGAGGTTCGCTACGACGGCGACGTCCAGTTCATACCTCTCGAGGACGAGTCCGTCCTCGAGGCCGAACGGTGGGCCGATGCCCGCGCCAACGCCTACCGAGGCTCTTTAGCGCACCTGCTCCGAGTCCTCGTCGAGGACGACCTCGAGGACTCGGGCTTTGCGCTCACCCTCGACGAAGACCGGACCACTGGCACGATGGGAACCATGGGCCAGGGTGACGCGGCACGGCCTGTCCGGCGACGCGACATCTTCCGCGCTGATCCCGAAGGCGGTGGTCGGCTTCGCTTCCGAGGCCTACTCAGTGTCCGCTACGAGGAGCCCGAGGATCCTGCGTTTGCTCGCTCGGCGCTGGTTCGAGGGGACAGCCGGCCGGCGGCCACGGTACAGCAGTCGCTGGTCGAGCTTCGCGCACCCGAGGTCGAACTTGACGAGCGCGGGACACCGGCGTCTCCCCTCGACATCCTGACGCGCGGCTATCTCGGCTTCGAACGCTTGGCAGATCTGGTGCCGGACGACTACACACCCGACCGGTAGCTCTCTCGCACGCGAGGCATCGGGAGGGTGAGAAGGACCGCGTTTGGAGGGCGCTGTCTATACTTCGGCGTCATCCCCTCGACCTAAATGTCTTTCGCGCCCTCGTTTATCGTCGTCTTTCTCGTCTTCGCCGCTTGCTCCAGCGACCCGGCCACGTTGGCTCCCGTGGCGGACATGGGGCCGACCTCGACGGAGACTATCGCGGCCGACACCCTAGACCTGCCACCCGTCAATAGCGCCGCCCTCGAGGAGTACTTGGATACCGACGGTGTCACGGCCGCGCTCGCCTATGACCGGGCATTCCGAAGCGCAGACAGCGGGGAGGACCTAAAGGCGGCCTATGAGCAGGCCCTCGACCTCGTCCCCTACCGCGACGGGATGGACATGGAGAAGGTCATCACGTTCAACCAGGCTGAGCTTGGGCTCGCCGGCCTCCTGCCCTCGTGCGTCGCGGAATGCAGCGAGGCCTCGTTCGACCTCGACATTCCAACCTGGCAGCGCGCAGCACAGCTCATTGGGGACGAGAGTGCCGTCACCTACTTCGACTTGCTCGAACGCCTGTACGACTTTCCAGAGCGCGAAGAGGACCCCGATACCTGGGCCGACTTCCCCATCGCAGTTGGCCTTTACGATGGCGACCTCGTCGGCTCGCCGATCTACAGGACTCAAACGTGGGACTACGGCGGCTACAGCAACCTCGGCTCAGGGCTCCACGCGGAGTTGCTGACCGCCTTCGTCTCGGCCTCGAGTCAGGGAGCCTTCGAAGACGACATCTCCTCCCTCCGAGAAGGCATCGCGCTCGACCTCCTCGAGGCGACCTGCATCGGGCCATCGGCTGAGGCAGCTCAAAGTGAGGTGGTTCAAGTGAACGATTCCATGACGGCTCCAGACATCGCCCAGACCTCGTACGACGCTCGCATCGCGGCCTTCGACGACCTCGAGGACTCTGGCCTCCAGGCCGAGTGTGCAGAGTTGGACGCCTCGTGCTCCTGCACCGGCGGCTGACTCTCAATCCAAGACCCTCGAGGTCGGACCGATCATAGCTCCATGCGGAGTAGTGGCCGGCCGTCCTCGAGGGCGAAAGGGCTCCTAAGAGTGTGGCCCTACTCTGCGAGCGTGATCGCCGAGATGAGATCGACGGTCGCTCGCGTCGGTGGCGGATATGTCTCCGTTCGCGGAGAGGAGAACAAGGCTGCGCCTCGTTGGATCTGCCAAGGCGGAACGATATCGGAGCCGGCGCGAACCACGCACCGGCGCGCCGACCTCAAGGGCGGCTGCCTCACGATGTCGCCCTCGAGGTCGATGTGTCAACGACGTTCATCGCACGCCCCACCGCTCCGTGCCCGATCTCCTCCGAACACTACTCGCCCCTGTCCTTCTGGTCCAGGGCAAGCAGATGTTCGCGCGAATGCCCAAGCTGGACGCTCCGGACGGCGACCTCGAGGGCACGGCTGGTGAGGGTCCGCCGCTCCGGCTGTTGCTTTTAGGAGACTCCGCCGCGCACGGCTACGGCGCCGACACCCAGACGAAGGCGCTTTCCGGCCAGATCGTCGCCCGCCTAGCCCCCTCGAGGACGGTGACGTGGTCCATGTTCACGCGGTTCGGCTCCACGACGGCCAAGACGCTAGCGTTCGCTCGCAAGCAGGACGCCCTCAAGGTCGACCTCGCCGTGGTCGCAGTGGGCCTCAACGACGTGATCGCCGGAATCAGCCTCGAGGACTGGCTGGCGGACTACCGAGCGCTCGTCGAGGTGTTGCGCGAGCGGTACTCGGCGCAGCGCATCGTGGTCTCAGGCCTGCCGCCCGTCGGCAGCTTCCCCGCCCTCCCCCAGCCGATGCGGTTCGTGATCGGCCGCCAACGCGACCGATACGACGCGACCCTCGAGGCCTGGGCCGAGACACAACCCGACCTCGAGTTCGTCCCGATTCGCATGGAAGCCGCCGGCGCCCTCGAGGGCGCACCGATGAGCGAGATCATGGCCGCCGACGGGTTTCATCCGGGACCTCGGATCTATGGTGAGTGGGCGGAGCGGATCGTGCGAGCGTCCGGCCTCGAGGGCGAGTAATCGGTGCGTGAGGTAGCCACTTTCATGCGGATCGGACTATACTGTTTCCAATTTCGAAATTGGAAATGCATACACTGAAACCCCAGGATGTGGTCGTGCTCTTGCGTCTAGCGACTCCGAAATCGGGGGGGCTGGGGTGGGAAGCCCCCTTTGCTGCGTTGGCGAGATCGTCAGGCATCAGTGCTGGTGAACTCACAAAGAGTCTAGTCCGGTGCGAACGGTCGAACCTCTATGACCCGTCAAGGCAAGCTGTCCGCCGAGGCGAACTAACTGAGTTCATCGTCCATGGCATCAGGTACGCCTTCCCTGCCGTTCGCGGAGCGGTGGTACGTGGGGTACCTACGAGCATTGCTGTCCAACCGCTACGAGACATGTTCGCTGGCGCAGGAGAAGTACCCCTACGGACGCCGGTCTGGGCACACCACGAAGGGACGGTACTCGGGTACTCCATCGACCCACTCTACAAGACAGTCCCCGACGTAGCGCCCAAGCTCAAAAACTTCTACACGCTCCTCGCTCTCACCGATGCCATGCGAGAGGGACGGGCACGAGAACGCGCCCTTGCAGCCGACATACTCTCAACTCGACTTTCTCCCTGATCGTTGCCTTTCCCTACAGATCCTGGACCAGCATCCGTGCTTCGCGTCGCGAGTGCGTTAGGAGACCTCGCTGAAGACACCGTTTTTGTAGGGGGTGCCGTGATTCCCCTCTTAGCAACGTCGCCGGTGCTCCCCGATTTTCGCGAGACCGACGACGTGGACTTTGTCGCCGAAATAGTGTCCCGAGTCGAGTTCAACAGGTTCGAAAAGGCTATGCGTGTCCGCGGCTTCTCGAACGACCAAACGCCAGGTGCCCCTCTATGCCGATGGAGGCTTGGCCCAACAATTGTGGACGCGATGCCGACCGACCCCTCTGTGCTCGGGTTCAGTAACCCTTGGTACCCGCACGTCCTCGAGGCCGCATGGACGTTTACTTTCGAAGGCGGGGTAGCGGCCCGGATCGCGTCAGCCCCTACGTTTCTTGCGACCAAGTGGGCGGCATTTCAAGGGCGAGGCCGTGGGACCGACGTGTACGGCAGCCATGATCTCGAGGACATATTGACCGTGATCAACACTCGCAAGGAGATAGTCGACGAGATCAGGGCGGCGGCCCCGGAGGTACGGGATGCTCTAACCGAAGCCATTCGCATGTTGTGTAGCATACCTCGGTTTGTAGACGCCCTACCAGGCTTAGGCTCTGTCTGGTGAATCGAGGATGCGGAGGTAGCGCTCCATCACGGCCAGCTGCACCATCGCACGGTAGCTCTCAGCCAGTTTCTCCTGCCGCGTCGCGATCCGACGGTGTTCCTTGAGATGGCCCAGCGCCCGCTCGACCACGTTCCGATCCCGGTACGCCACCCGGTCCAGCCGACGCCGACGCTTGCGGCTGCGTGTCGACGGGATCACGGCTCCGATGCCTCGGCAGCGCAGCCACGACCGGATCCAGTCGGCGTCGTAGCCGCGGTCAGCTACCACACGGCCCGGCCGTCGCCGCGTCTGCCCCGACCGCTGCCGCACGGCGACGACGTCGAGCACGGCCGCGAACTGGGTCGAGTCGTGGCGCTGCCCCGGCGTCAGAACGATGCCGAGCGGGAGTCCGCGGCGGTCGGTGACCAGGTGCAGCTTGGTCGTAAAGCCGCCACGGCTCCGCCCCAGCGCATGATCCGTCGGCTCGCGAGTGAGGCCGTGGCCCCCTTTTTTCGGGCACCCGCCGCTGCGCGAGATGCCCGGACGGTGGTCGAGTCGACGCAGAAGGCGGACCAGTCGATGAGCCCGTCCCGGTCGAGGTCACGCTGAAGGTGCGCCACCACCCGGTCGAGCGTGCCGTCGGTGCGCCAGCGGCGGAAACGGTCGTAGACCGTCTTCCAGGAGCCGAAGCGCTCTGGGAGGTCTCGCCACTGGGCGCCGGTCTTCATGATCCAGAGCACGCCGTCGAGCATGAGGCGATGGTCTTTCCACTGGCCGCCAGGCCGACGCGGCCGGTCGAAGAGCGTGGCCACGCGTGCCCACTGGGCATCGGAGAGCGCGTGTCGGCGAGACTGCATAGTCGCGGTGGCGAGGACGCCGCCGAGACTACGCAATCACCAGACAGAGCCTAGTCGAACGAGGCCGTGCGCCAGCCGTTCGAGAGCGCCTGCACCGGATCGCAGACCTCGAGGACGCGCCCTCGAGGCCGTGAGGCGCGGCTACTCGCCCGGCGTCCAGGCCTCGATCTTGTCCTCGAGGTAGCGCCGCACGTTTTCCGACGGGATCGTGTCCTGGGCCATCGTGTCACGGTCGCGGACCGTGACGGTGCCGTTCTCGATGGTGTCGCCGTCGACTGTGATCGTGAACGGCGTCCCGATCTCGTCCTGGCGACGGTAGCGGCGGCCGACGGCGCCCTTCTCGTCGTAGGTCACGTTGAACTGCTTGCGCAGGTCAGCCTCGATGGCGTGCGCGGCTTCCGGCATCCCGTCCTTCTTGACGAGTGGGAAGATGGCCGCCGTGAACGGCGCGAGCGCCGGGTGGAACTTGAGGACGGTCCGTGTCTCCGTCTTGTCGCCGTTGGTCACCTCCTCGTCACTGTACGCGTCCGCTAGGATCATCAGGATGGTCCGGTCGAGGCCGACCGACGTCTCGACGACGTACGGGATGAAGCGCTCCTGTGTCTGCGGGTCGAAGTACTCGAGCTTCTTGCCGCTGAACTCCTGGTGGCGCGACAGGTCGAAGTCCGTCCTCGAGTGGATGCCCTCGATCTCGTTCCAGCCAAAGGGGAACTCGTACTGGACGTCCTTGGCCGCGTCGGCGTAGTGGGCCAGCTTCTCGTGGCCGTGCCACCGCAGCTTCTCCGGGCGGATGCCATTGGACACGTGCCATGCCATCCGCTTCTCGGCCCATTCCTCGTAGGCCTCGATCTGCGAGCCGGGCTTGACGAAGTACTGCATCTCCATCTGCTCGAACTCGCGCATCCGGAAGATGAACTGGCGCGCCACGATCTCGTTGCGGAACGCCTTGCCGATCTGGGCGATGCCGAACGGGACCTGCTGGCGGGCCGTCTCGGCGACGTCCTTGAAGTGGACGAAGATGCCCTGCGCCGTCTCCGGACGGAGGTACAGCTTCGAGGCCTCCTCGGCGAGCGCACCCGTCGCCGTCTCAAACATCAGGTTGAACTGGCGGACCTCCGTCCAGTCGAACGCGCCTGAGTCGGGGCTGCGGATCTCGTGCTCCTGGATAAGCGCACCCAGTGCTGCCGCTGCGTCATCAGCATTGAGGGCCTCGACGAACTGAGCCTGAAGCGCCTCCGCCTTGTCGGTCTTGTTCTTCTTCTCGAGCTTGGCGATCGCGCCCTCGATGAGCTGGTCAGCCCGGTAGCGGCGGCCGGACGCCTTGTCGTCGATGAGCGGGTCAGAGAACGCGTCGACGTGGCCCGACGCCTTCCACGTCGTCGGGTGCATCAGGATGGCGGCATCGAGGCCGACGACGTTGTCGTGCTCGCGCACCATCGCGTTCCACCACCGCTCGCGCACGTTCCGCTTGAGTTCGACGCCGAGTGGGCCGTAGTCGTACACGGCACCCAGGCCGCCGTAGATCTCAGACGACGGGAAGAGGAAGCCGCGGCGTTTGGAGAGAGAGACGAGCGTGTCGAGATCAGCCATGCAGGTGCCCAGCGCGGGCGGTCAAGAGAAGACTCAAGATCGCGACCCGTCCTCGAGGTCGGGCGAACGCCGCTCGAAAACGAGGACGCCACGCGGAAGCATCCTAGCGGACCCGCTCCCCTTTCAGCGAAGCCTCGTATATCTCGTCATAGAGAGACTTGTACTTCAGCGTCACATCGATCCGATCGATGATCTGCAAGAGAGAGTCCGCCGGGATCTGTCCAAAGCTGCGGAGGTCGAGGACGGTGATCGTGGTGCCCGGCTCCACGAGCGTTCCCGGGCTCAGGTCGGAGCGTGTGCCGACGAAGGCGCCGTACGCCTGGATGGCTGGCAGGGCCGGTGTCCACGCCGAGTACGTCTCCTCGCCTCCGGAGAGAGTCTGAACGCGGATCTGCACGTCCTCGAGGTCGGCCAGACGAAGCCCGCGATTCGTCACCTCAAACACGGCCGTTGCAGAGTCGGGATGCGTCATTGCGACCCGAGTCTTGAAATCGAGCAGCGGACGGACAGACAGCCGGTTGTGGCGCCGCGTCTCGGCGGTCTGCCACACGCCGACCGCGAGGGCAATGACGGCCGTGAGCACCGCCGCAATGGCAGTCACAGACTCGGCAGACAGGCGCCAGCGCTCGGAGGACATGAGGATCGGGGGGCGGCCCCCAATGGTACGCTCGATCTCCGACGCCCTCGAGGACGCCAACGACCGTTCCCGTACGACCAATGCCGAGCCCTCCCGACAGCAGCCGACCTCGAAGACGCACGCGCGTCTCGCCGGCCACCCGCAGGATCCTGAAGTGGCATGCCATCGCCGCAGGCGTCATCCTGTTCCTGGCCTTCCTCCCGTTGATCGGAGCGCTCATCGCCGGCGGCATTGCATCCGCGAACGGGTGTACGCTGCACGAGGGCTTTGAGAACCCGTGCGTCGTGTGGGGGACGGACATCGGAGGCGCGCTGTACCCGTGGGCCGTCGCTCCGTGGCTTCTGATGGTCACCGTCCCCGGCGCCGCGATTCTCTTGCCGGTCATCGGGATCTCGGCAGCCGTGATGATCTCTCGCTCTCGAAAGAAGGCATCGGAAGGCAGGCACGCGTCATAGCCTGCCTCGTCCTCGAGGACGAAGCCCTCGCCCTCGAGGACGAACCGCTCAGGGTTGCCCTGGGACACGCCAGCCAAGGACCACATATGGCGTCAAGCCGTCAGAAGGCAGTCCCCTCTTTCCGACCGTGCACGTCTTCATTCTTGCTCTCGCAGCGTCTCTGCTCGGCGCGTGCGGCACCTCCGTTCCAGAGCCCTCGACCGCTCTTCCCACTTCTCCCGACTCGACCATGACTCTCTTCAACTTCGACGGCTCCGACGCCGCAGACTGGTTCGTCGTCAACGACGGCGTCATGGGCGGCAACTCTCAGGGCAACCTCGAGGTCGAGGACGGAACGCTCCTATTCACCGGCGAGCTCGTCACGCAGGGTGGCGGCTTCACATCGGCACGCGTCGAGCACGACGCCGACCTCGAGGCCTACGAAGGAGTCGAGATCCGCGTCCGAGGCGGCGGCCGCACGTTCGAGGTCGAGGTCAACGACGCCACGCGCAACCGGCGCCGAGAGGTGTCGCGCCGAGCCGCGTTCCCGACGACCGAGGACTGGCAGACGATCCGCGTCCCGTTTTCCGACCTCGAGTCCACAGCGTTCGGCGAACCCGTCGAGGTCGGCCCGCTGAATCAGAGCGACGTGGGGTCATTCGGCTTCTTCATCGCGGATGGGCAGGACGGTCTGTTCCGCCTCGAGGTCGATTGGATGCGAGCGTACTCGGACGAGTCGTAACTCGGCACCGCGTGACGCCCCGCGGCCTCGAGGTCAGCCCGTCTCGACGTGGCTGTCTCCGGGGACCGGCGCGGGGAGCGGCTGGCGCCCCGGGGCCGGCTCTTTCTCGACGATCTCGTACAGATCGGCGCGGCGGTCCGTCCAGGGCCGCACGGTCCCGGTGAGCCGATTTCGGCGCGTCAACTCGAGGTCGAGGTCGGCCACGACGATGGCCTTGATGTTCGGCTCGCACTCCGCGGCCACGCCGTCGCGGGCGAACGGGAAGTCGCTGGGCGTAAAGACGCCGCTCTGGGCGTAGTTCACGTCCATGTTATCGACGTCGGGAATGAGACCCGTCACGCCGGCCGTGACGACGTACATCTGGTTCTCGATGGCGCGCGCCTGAGCGCACAACCGCACGCGGAGATAGCCCTGGCGGTTGTCGGTGCAGAACGGAACGAAGAGGATCTGAGCCCCCTTCTTCGCCGCGATCCGGGCGACCTCGGGAAACTCGACGTCGTAGCAGATGGCCACCGCGACCCGTCCTCTATCGGTGTCGAACACCTCGACGCGGTCGCCACGCCGAACGCCCCACCACCGAGCCTCGTTGGGCGTCACGTGGAGCTTGCGCTGCTGCTCGATGGATCCGTCGCGCCGGAACAGGTACGACACGTTGTAGATGCCGTCGGTCTCCTCGATGTAGGTGCTCCCGCCGATGATGTTGGTGTTGTAGCGAACGGCGAGGTCGTGGAAGAGCTCGAGGTAGCGCGGCGCGAGAGCGGCAAGCTGTCGGACGGCCTCGCCCCGCCGGGCCTTCGGAAGGAACGACAGCAGTTGGAGCGTAAAGATTTCCGGGAAGAGCACGAAGTCGGCGCGGTAGCCGGCGGCGGCGTCGACGAAGAACGTGACCTGACGGGCGAACTCTTCGAACGAGGCCACCGTCCGGACCGGGTACTGCACGGCGCAGACGCGAACGGGGAACGTGCTGCGGGTCCGCTCGGCGGAGTCGGGGTGGTAGTGGAGGTTCACCCACTCCATGATGACGCCGTAGCCACGCGAGGCTTTGTCCTCGGGGAGGTAGCCTGGCGCCACGCGCTTGATCGCGAACCCGTTCGCAAGCTGGAAGCTCAAGACCGGCTCGGCCAGCTCGCGCGCGACGACGGCCTCGACGTACTCCCTCGCCGTCCGCTCATCCGCGTGGCGGTCGTAGCCCGGGAGCCGACCGCCGATCACGATCCGGCGCAGGTTGAGCCGGCGGCACAGGACCTTTCGCTCTTCGTAGAGCCGCCGCCCGATTCGCATCCCTTGGAATGCCGGGTCGACGGCGACCTCGATGCCGTAGAGCGTGTCGCCGTCCGGGTCGTGGTGAGCGAGAACGTCGTCTCCGACGATATCCGCGTAGGTGTGGGTCGCGTTGTACTCGTCAATGTCGACGCGGAGCGCGAGGGCGGTCGCGACCAGCCGACCGTCGATCTCGACGCCGATCTGCCCCTCGGAAAACTCGCGGGCGAGAGCCTCGAGTTCAGTCCGGGTCCAGGTCTCCATACCGGGGAAGCACAACTCGTGCAGCCGGACGATCGCATCGAGGTCGGCGGGTCCGAGCGGTCGGATGATGAGGGAGGTCTGGAATACGTCGAGGTCGATCTCGTGCACGAGCGTGGGCGGCGGGGACGGACGTGAATAACCTCGCTGGCCCGCCTCCGGTACCATCCGCGCGTGAGGACTCTGCGACGACGACCTCGAGGCCGACCTCCGTCCTCGAGGTCGCACCCGACTAGATTGCTGAACCCGATCGATTGCGACATGACACGGCTCCTCCTCGTCCTCCTTGCTCTCACTGTCGCCGGCTGCTCCGCGACGATGCCGTCGCAGGCTCCGGCTACGCCGGCCTCGCCCTCGAGGGCGGGCCTGTCCTCCATCGAGGCCAAGACGGACGGCCTCGAGCGCCGCGACGGGTTGATGCCCGTCTGGTGGGACGAGACGAACGGGAAGATCTGGCTTGAGGTCGAACCCGGCCTCGAGGTGCTGCACGTCGTGTCGCTGCCGGCCGGACTGGGATCCAACGACGTCGGCCTCGACCGAGGCCAGCTCGGCGGTGAGCGGATCGTCCGGTTCGAGCGTGTTGGGCGGCGCGTGATGCTGGTGCAGCCCAACCTGCGGTTCCGGGCAACGACGGACAACCCGGCGGAGGCGCAGGCCGTGCGGGACGCGTTCGCGGAGAGCGTCGTGTGGGGCTTCGACATCGAGGCCGAGACGGACGGCCGCGTCCTCGTGGACGCGACCTCGTTCGTCGTGCGAGACGCCCACGGAGTCGCGGACCAGCTCAAGGGCACCGGCCAGGGCACGTTCGCCCTCGACGCCGGCCGCAGCGCGCCGGTCCCGGACCAACTCAAGGCATTCCCGCGCAACACCGAGCTCGAGGCGAGGCTCACGTTCACCAGCAGTGCGCCCGGCCGCTACGTCCGCGACGTCGCCGCCGACCCGAGTGCGGTCACCGTCCGCGTGCGGCAGTCGTTCGTGGCGCTCCCGGAGCCCGGCTACCAGACGCGTGCCTTCCACACTGCCAGCGGCTATTTCCCCATGACGTACGCCGACTACAGCGTGCCCATCGGCGAGGACCTCGATCAGCGGTTGATCTATCGCCACCGACTCGAGTGCGCTGGGCCGCCCGACGACGATGGCTTGTGCGACGCGCGCGAGCCCATCGTGTACTACCTCGACCCGGGCACGCCTGAGCCCGTCCGCTCGGCGCTGCTCGACGGCGCGCGCTGGTGGGCCGAGGCGTTCCAGGCCGCCGGCTTCCGCGATGGCTACCGCGTCGGAAATGCTGCCGGACGGCGCCGACATGCAGGACGCGCGCTTCAACACGATCCAGTGGGTCCACCGCGCCACGCGGGGCTGGAGCTACGGCAGTTCGGTGAGCGACCCGCGCACGGGCGAGATCATCAAGGGCCACGTCTCTCTCGGCTCCCTCCGCGTCCGCCAGGACTACCTGATCGCCGAGGGCCTGCTCGCCCCGTACACCGGCGCCAACGCCGTCGGCCTCGAGGCCGCGTCCGATCCGATGCTGGCCCTCGCGCTGGCCCGGTTGCGGCAGCTCTCCGCCCACGAGGTCGGCCACACGATAGGCCTCGCGCACAACTTCGCGTCCTCGACGCAGGGCCGCGAGTCGGTGATGGACTACCCCGCGCCGCTCGCCACCCTCGAGGCCGGGCGCATCGACCTCGAGGACGCCTACGGAGTGGGGCTGGGGCGGTGGGACGTCCAGGCGATCAAGTACGGCTACGTGCCCGACCCGTCGCTGATGGAGTTGGTGCTGGCCGAGAATCGAGCCGTGGGGCTGCGCTACATCAGCGACACCGACGCCCGCCCCATGGGCGCCGCCTCCCCCGACGGCGCGCTCTGGGACAACGGCACCGACGCGGTCGCCTCGCTCCGCAACGAGCTCGCGGTTCGCCGCGCCGCCCTGGATCGGTTCGGCGAGTCCGTGATCCGGGAGGGCCGACCGATGGCCGCCCTCGAGGACGTGCTCGTGCCGCTGTACCTGCGCCACCGCTACCAGGTCGAGGCCACAGCCCACCTGCTGGGCGGCGTCCACTACGCCTACACCGTCCGAGGAAACGGCGACGACGCACCACGCCCGGTCTCGGCTGCCGAGCAGAACGCCGCCCTCGACGCGCTGCTCGACGCCGTCGAGCCGTCTGTGCTCGCGCTCCCGACGTCCGTCCTCGACGCCATCCCGCCGCGCCCGCCCGGCTACGGCTCCACGCGTGAGCTGTTCGACGGACGCACCGGCCTGACGTTCGACCCGATTGCCCCGGCCGAGACCGCGGCCTCGCTGGTGTTCGCCTTCCTGTTCGAGCCCACCCGCGCAGCGCGTCTGGTGTACCAGCACGACCGCGACGCCATGCTCCCTGGCTTCGCCGATGTCGTCCTCGAGGCCTTCGAGCGCGTCCAGGAGCAAGAGACGACGTCAGCGTACGAAGACGCGATTCGCCGCTCGACGCTGTCCTCGCTCATCGGTGAACTCATCGGTCTCGGCACCGATCCCGATGCGGCGCCTGCCGTGTCCTCCCAGACCGAAGGCGTCCTCGAGGCCGTCGCCGACGCGCTCCTGGTCTACGACGAGCCGCCGAGCGACCTCGAGGACCTGACGGAGGATGATCTGTACAACCGCTGGCTCTCGCGCCGCATCGAGCGGTTCCTAGATCGCGACGCCGACGAGGTGCCAGGGCCGAACCCGCTGTCGGTCCCGCCGGGGTCGCCCATCGGGCAGTAGCGTCCTCGAGGACGGACGCTATGCCAGCAGGTAATCGGAGACGACGGCGACCCCCACCAGTCCGAGCCCAAGGCCGAACAGGCCGAAGGAGACGTACATGAGCCGCTGCTCATTCGCGGACGACCGCGTCATCTTGAGCCGCCCGAGCACGCCGTCGTCCGGTCGAAGGGTGCGCGTTCCCTGCGCGAGACGCTCGACCAGCACCTGTTGCGTCTGGAGAGCAAAGAGCGCCGCCAGAAACAGCGAGACGACGCCTCCGACGAGCATGGCCTGATTGTCTGAGTCAGCCAGCGCCGTTTGCATCAAGGTGACGCTGCCGCCGGCAGCGGCGAGTGAGAGCGTCGACAGCTGGCGCAGGAAGTCGAAAAAGAGCTCCGCGACGGTGTCGGCGGAGACCTCTGGTTCGTCGGCCTGCGGTGTGGGAGAGTCTGTCTCCATCTCGAGCGGGGTGCGTGTCGAAGGGTAGGCCCTCAGGCCTCGAGGCCGATGTGGCGGCGCACCTCGGCGGGGCAGCCCGTCCACTCCGCCTGCGCCACGTTACCGACGTAGCCTAAGTCTTCAACTCCGGCGGGGCTCGAGAAGTAGCCGGCAGCGGTGTAGTCGCGCAGACGAGAGAAGAACGCCACGCCCGGCGCGTCTGCCGGGACCGCGTCGTCGGGGTAGGCGATCCGGTCGAGGACGGCGGTGCGCTGCGCCTGATCGCACTCGAGGAAGGAGCCGCCGTAGGTCCGGCGGCACGTCGCGTCGAGCCAGCCCAGGCCGCCGCGCATCGCGATCTGTCGGCTCTCCATGTCGCCGCGAAGCTCCTCGTCGGTCATCAGGAAGTCGATGAACTCGGGGACGCCGGCCTCCGAAGCGCTCGGCCCCCGGTTGTCGGCGGGCAGGATGAGATCTGTGAGCGTGCGCAGCGTCTCGAACTCGTGCTCGGTGAAGAACCCCGGATCCGTCCCGACCGCCGGTGACAACGTGCCGTTGGTGCGATGCTCCATGTGCCGCATGGCGCTCTCGGCCTCTTCAGACCGACACCCGGCGATGAGCGCCGGGGCAGCGGCGGAGACCGCAAGCAGGCGGAGGGCGTCGCGGCGGGAGACGCCAGAGGGTCGGTTACTCATGGTTTCGAAGGCAGGGAGCAAGAGGCATACGGCAGGTCGAAGACCGACCTCGAGGTCGGCACGTCCTCGAGGTCACGTTCCATGGAGGTAGCGATTGGTGAATCTCCATTGCCTCAACCCTCTTGCCCTACACATTTCGCTGGCGGCGCTGGTCCACGATGTAGTCTGCCGCGCGCCACGCCAGGGCGAGGATCGTCCAGGTCGTGTTCTTGTGCGGCTGAGAGACGAAGTTGGCGGCGTCGACCACGAACACGTTGTCGGCGTCGTGGGCTTGGCTGAACCCGTTGAGCGCCGACGTCTGGGCATCGTCGCCCATGCGGACGCAGCCGGCCTCGTGGATGATCGAGCCCGGCGTCGAGATGCCGAAGTTGTTCTCCTCCGTCGGCATCTCGTCGATCTCGCCGCCGATGGACTCGAGCAGTTCGCGCGCGGCCATCTGCAT
Source organism: Rubricoccaceae bacterium (assembly GCA_963832985.1). Classification (GTDB taxonomy): domain Bacteria; phylum Bacteroidota; class Rhodothermia; order Rhodothermales; family Rubricoccaceae; genus Rubrivirga. The sequence goes on along the minus strand of CAWHWG010000005.1, from coordinate 89,416 downwards.
GTGGCGCGCCTGCTTGATCTCTGCGTCGCTCCACGTCACGTCGAACGTCAGGGTCGGGATGCCATAGCGGTCTACGGCGCCGGCCTCGATGGTGCAGCGGTTGTCCTCCCGCGCGATCATCTCGCCCCGTCCGCTGAACCCGACGCGCGCGGCGTACAAGTCGCGGTAGTCCTGCTTGAGCCCCGCGCCGTAGCCGCCGCCGCCTCGAGGACGCTCGCCGGATCCGTACTGGCCGTTGAGGCCCTGGATTCCGCCCATGAACCCATAGCCTGGCATCCCGCGCCCGCCCCACGTCTCGAGGTGGTACCCGCGCGGAAAGTCGAGGTTGGCGTGCTGGTCGTGGAGCCACCACGGGATGTAGATGTGCATGCCGCCGACGCCGTCGCAGTTGTGCGTCGGCTGCCGCGCCGAGCGCCGGCACGAACGCCGACGCCGACGCCCCGACAGTGTCCATCAGGTACCGCCCGACGACATCGCTCGAGTTCGCGAGGCCGTTCGGGTGGCGCTCGCTCGTCGAGTTCAAGAGCAACCGCGCCGACTCGCACGCGCTCGCGGCCAGGATCACGACGTCGGCCCGCACCTGCCGCTCGTCGAGCGTCTGGGTGTCGACGTACGAGACGCCCGTCGCCCGGCCCTCGTTGTCAGTCAGGACCTCGCGCGCCATCGCGTGGGTGATCGAGTTCGAGGTTGCCCGTCTCGAGAGCAGGCTTCAGCAGGACGCGGCCGGCCGAGAAGTTGGCGCCGACCGAGCAGCCTCGGTTGCACTGTCCACAGTAGTGACACGCCGCGCGGTCGCCCTTGGCCTCTGTCAAGACCGACAGCCTCGAGGGCAGGACCGGGATACCGATGGATGCGGCGCCCTTCTGGACCAGCTTCTCGTAGCAGCGGGGCTCGGGCGGCGGTAGGAAGATGCCGTCGGGCTCGTTGGGAAACCCTTCTTGCGTCCCGAAGAGGCCCACCAGCCGGTCCACCTTGTCGTAGTACGGCGCGACATCGTCGTAGGTGATCGGCCAGTCGTCGCCGTAGCCGTCGATGCTCTTGCCGCGGAAGTCGTCCGGGCCGAAGCGGAGCGAGATGCGGCCCCAGTGGTTGGTGCGCCCGCCGACCATACGCGCTCGCCACCACGCCCAGTCGGTCCCCTCAGCCTGGCTATACGGCTCGCCCTCGAGGGACCAGCCGCCGTCGCACGCGTCGAACTCGCCGAAGTGGCGGCCGTTCGTGGCCGCGCCGCGCCGGGGCGACTCGTAGTTCCACGTCAGCATGTCGGCGTCCTGCACGGACCATGGGCCCCCGGCCTCGAGGACGACGACCTTCGCGCCGGCCTCGGCAAGCACCTTGGCGGCCATGCTGCCGCCGGCCCCGGACCCCACGATGCAGACGTCGAAAGGCTCGGGTTGGCTCTGGATCTGCATATCGCTGACGGGGTACCCGGTGAAGCTACGGTGCAGGCCGCGCCGCCACCCGGCATCGAGGTCGGGCACCAGTTGTATATCGTCGTCCTCGAGGACGAATCAGCCCATCAGGCCGCGCTCGGCGAGCGACGTGAACCCGCGCCCGGCGATGATGATGTGGTCGTGGACAGGGATGCCAAGCACCTTGCCGGCGTCGCACAACTGCTTCGTGACCGCCACGTCCTCACGGCTCGGCTCCGGGTTGCCGGACGGGTGATTGTGCAGGCACACGACGGACGCAGCGTGCTCGAGGATGGCGCGCTCGAACACCTGCCGAGGCTCGACGATCGAGGCCGCGAGGCCGCCCGTCGTTAGCGTGTACTCGGCGGTGACGATGTTGGCGGTGTTGAGGTGGAGCACCACGAACACCTCGCGCGGCAGGTCGCGAAGCCGAGGTCCGTACGCGGCCGCGACATCGGCGGGAGACCGGATCTGGACGCGGTCCTCGGGAGGCGCGGCCTCGACGCGGCGACCGATCTCGAACACGGCCGCGAGCTGTGCCGCCTTCGCTGGCCCGACGCCCTTCGTCGACTTGGCAATCTGGTTGGCGTCGCGCCGAGCCAGCTTCGTGAGCGAGCCGTACGCCTGAAGCAACGCCTGCCCCAACTCGACCGCCGACACGCTCCGCCCGCCGACGCGGGTCCCGCTTCCGAACACGAGCCCGACCAACTCGGCGTCGCTCAGCGTCGCGGGTCCTCGGGCGAGCAGCTTCTCTCGAGGGCGATCCGCCTCGGGACGGTCCTTGATCGAGACATAGCCGTACTGGACCTCTGGCTCTTCAGGCTCGTGGAGTTCAATGCCGGGGCGAAAGTCAGGCACGGGCGTGTCGGCAGTGTTCGAGGTAGACCCAAGGCGCCGTGAGGCCTAACCTCCAGGCCAGCACACTGTTCAGGGCTCGTCGCTTCGACCTCGAGGGCGAAATGGCCAGGTGGCGATGTGACGCGACCTCGAAGTCGCACGAGCCCCTACCCCTCTCCCACGCGACAGGGGACCTTCCAGGCGCCCTCGAGGGCGACGACTCGACCTCGAGGACGCGGACAAAAAAAGGGACGCCGCGCGTGCGACGTCCCTCGGTTCGACCTCGAGGTCGGGCTTACGACTCGGCTGGGATCAGGTCCAGCAGGAGTTGCTCGTTGGACGGGCTGAGCTGGATCTGCTTGAGCAGCGCCTGCATCGCCTCGTCCGGGTAGCGGCTGTTGAGCGCGCGCAGCAGCATGTTGCGGGCGTGCGCGACCTCGTCCTTGATGAGACGCTCCTCGTTTCGCGTCCCAGACCGCTTGATGTTGATGGCCGGGTAGATGCGCTTCTCCGAGAGGTCACGATCGAGGACGATCTCGGCGTTGCCGGTCCCCTTGAACTCCTCGAAGATGACATCGTCCATGCGGCTGCCGGTCTCCACCAACGCCGTCGCGACGATGGTGAGCGAGCCGCCGTTCTCGATGTTGCGGGCCGCGCCGAAGATCTTGCGGGGGATCAGGAGCGCGCGCGCATCGAGGCCGCCCGACATGGTCCGGCCCGAGTTGCCGCCGTGCAGGTTGAACGTCCGGCCCAAGCGCGTGAGCGAGTCGAGCAGGATGGCGACATCGTTGCCCTGCTCCACCAAGCGGCGGGCGTACTCGAAGGCCAGCGTTGCCACGCGGACGTGGTTGTCCTCGCCAGCGTCGTTCGAGGACGCGAACACCTTGGCCTCGGTGTTGCGGCGGAAGTCCGTGACCTCCTCCGGGCGCTCGTCAATGAGCAGGCAGACCAGCTTCACCTCCGGGTGGTTCTGGCTGAGTCCAGCCGCGATGCCCTTCAGCAACACCGTCTTGCCGGCCCGTGGCGGCGCCACGATGAGCGCGCGCTGGCCCTTGCCCAGCGGCGACACCATGTCGATGACGCGCATCGACATGTCCTCGGCGCCGGTGACCAGGTCCAGCTTGTCCTCGGGATAGATCACCATCCCGTCGTCGAAGTCGCCGAGCTCGGCCCACTCGTCGGGTGCCGCGCCCATGACCTCGGTCACCTCGGTGACCTGCCATGCGCCCTTTCGGCCAGGCTTGATGGTGCCCTTGAGCTGGACGCCGTCGCGGAGATTGTGCTTCTGGATCAGCGGCGGCGGCATGAACGGGTCGTTGTCGCCCTTGGCGAGCGACGTCGAGATCTCCCGGATGAAGCCGAACTTCTTGTCGCCGATGAGCTCGAGCATTCCCTCGAAGGGCTCGCCCGGCTTTCCATTGTCGCTGCTGTCGTTGTTGCGCCACGGCTCCGCTTTTTGTTGCGACGGCGGCCACGGCCTCCCTCGTCGTCAGAGTCGTCGCTGTTGTCGTCGTCCTCGTCGGAGGCGGTCGCCTCGTCGAGGTTGTCGCTAGAGGCGACTGGCTCCGCCTTGCGCGTCCGGCGGCGGCGCTTGGGAGCCTCCTCGGTCGCTTCCGTGGAGGTCTCCGCCTCCGGCTCAGCCTTCTTGCGCGACTTGCGCTTCGGCTTCGGCCTCGGCCTTGCCCAGCCCATTCGAGGACGGACTGCTGCCCCCGGTGAGGTCGATGATCGGAGCGCGCGGGCGACGGGGCTTGGGCGCGGGGGTCTCGTCGGCGGAATCGGCCGGCGGGGTCTTGTCTGCCATGGAGCAGCGGGCTGTCGTGCGGGAGCGCCAGGGGCGCATGGGATCGGCCAGACTCGAGGCGGGGCAGGGCCACGGCCTCGAAAGCGAGTGGGACTCGCCGGTCGGCAGGAATCGGGAAGCGAGAAGGCAGCGAGCTGCCGGTCCTGGGCGCGCGGCGGGGCCGCTGCGAACGGGAATACGTCAGGCCAGAAATCCGACGGTCGGCTGCGCCTCGCTCCGCTGCGACGACTTGGACCTGGCCTTGTAGAGACCCCGCAGGCGTCGGTTCGGTTCGCCAATGGGGTCTGCTTGAGACGAGGGCGAAGATAGACGGTTTCAAACGGAGCTACAACCCCTCCACCTTCACCGACCCTTCCTCGAGCCTAGAGGCGCGACCTCGAGGTCGGAAAGAGGCAGGACTCCGGGCACAGCAGAACGGGCCTCGACCTCGAGGTCGAACCGGATCACGGGCGCTGGCGTTGGCCGTCTCCGACCCGCCCTCGATGCCATGACGCTCATGTCTCTGCTCCTGCTTCTCTTTTGCGCGTGGCTGATCGTCGGTCTGGTGGTCAGCGTGCGCTCCTCGATGCGGACGGCCCAGGAGCGTGGGCAGAACAAAGGGGTGGGCGCAGTGAGCGGTGCGCTTCGCGTTGCGCTCGGCGCGCTCCGCGTTGTGCTTGCCTTCTTTGTCTAGCCGTGCCAGACCTTGACCTCGAGCACCCGCACTGGGATCTCGGCCGTGTAGTCGCAGGAACGGACGAAGCAGGCCGAGGATGTCTGGCGGGCCCCGTCGTCGCCGCAGCCGTCATCCTCCCACGAGACGCCGTCCTCCCCGGCCTCGACGACTCCAAGAAGCTGTCCGCCGACGCACGCGATGCGCTCGTCCCCGAGATCTGGCGCGTCGCCCTCGAGGTCGGCGTGGGCCAGTGCTCGCCGGCCGAGGTGGACGAGTTGAACGTGCTGTGGGCCTCGATGGAGGCGATGCGCCGCGCCGTTCTCGCCCTCGAGGACGAGCCTGACGTGGTGCTCGTGGACGGCAACCGAGCCGTCCCGAACGCGCCGTGGAGGCAGGAGACCGTCATCAAGGGCGACTCCAAGAGCCTGTCGATTGCGGCCGCGTCCGTGATCGCGAAGACGACGAGAGACGCGATCATGGTCGACCTCGATGCGGCGTTCCCCGTCTACGGGTGGGCCCGGCACAAGGGCTACCCAACGGCCCAGCACTACGACGCCCTCGAGGCGCACGGCCCGAGCCCCCACCACCGTCGCTCGTTCCGTTTGTCGAAGTAGGGAGCTACGGCCTTGGGATCCAGCCTTCGAGGTCCTCGAGGATGGCGCGCGTGACCACCGCCGGCTTGACGTTCGCGTCGGCGACGAGATCGGCCTGTGCGTAGAAGGGCTCGCGAGTGCGGAGCAGCGCGCGAACGCGGTCCTCGAGGTCGATGCCCTGGAGCGGACGCCCTCGAGCGTCGGCGAGCATGGGCCGTCCTCGAGCGCGCCCCACGCGGCGGACGACCATGGAGATAGAGGCTCGGAGCCAGACCACGACGCCCGACCTGCGTGCGACCTCGAGGTTGTCGGGCTCGGCGAGCGTGCCGCCGCCGGTCGCGACCACCAGGCCTTCGCCGGCGGCGGTCTCGGCCAGCGCCTCGGCCTCGGCGGCCCGGAAGACCTCCTCGCCGCGGGCGAAGAGCGCCGGTATGGACTGCCCCGTCCGCGCCTCAATGAGCCAGTCGAGGTCGACGAACCGGTACCCGAGGGCGTCGGCGAGCAGCGGCCCGACGGTGCTCTTGCCGGAGGCCATGAAGCCGGTGAGGTAGACGCGAGGCGGCACAGCGAGTGGACGAGTGGACGAGTGGACGAGTGGACGAGTGGACGAGTGGACGAGTGGAAAGATCGCGACCTCGAGGGCGGCGGGAGTCCCCGAAGGAGTGAGGCGGCCTTTCGGAGAGATCGACGCGCATTCTGAGGGGTGCCGCCGGGGCAACGGCCTCTTCTCCTCGTTTCTTCCGTTCTGCCCGACCTCGAGGGCGCGGCCGGTCCCGACCTTCTTGGAGGCCAAGAGCCGCCTACCCTTCACCGCTCCCCCCTTGGACTACCGCCTCCTCATCGCCCGCCGCTACCTCGTCAGCCGGCGTCGGCTGACGCTGATCTCGACGATCTCGGGCATCTCTGTGGCCGGCGTGGCCGTCGGCGTGGCGGCGCTGGTGGTGGTGCTGAGCGTGCTGAACGGGTTCTACGACGTGGTTCGGGACCTGCTGGTGAGCTACGACCCCCACGTCCGCATCGAGTCCGTGGAAGCTGGCGGGCTGGAAGGCGCCGAGGAGGTAGCCGCGCTCGCCCTCGAGGTCGAAGGCGTCGTCTCGGCGACACCCTACGTCGAGGGCAAGGCGCTGCTAGCCGCCGACGGCGGGGCCGGTCAGGTCGTGACCGTCCGCGGTGTCGAACGGCGCGCCCTCGATGCCGAGGTCGAGCGGTCCATCCGGGAGGGCGCCTTCGACCTCGAGGCCGCCGGCGGAGCCTCAGGCATCGTGATGGGCGCCGCGCTCGCCAACCGAACGGGCCTGCGCGCCGCCGAGCCGGGCGTCGGCCTCGAAGACGGGCCGGAGTCGGGAGGCCGCGCGGGCAGCCAGGTGTCGCTGCTCTCCGCCGAGGCGCTGGAGCGGGCCATCGGCCTGTACCCGTTTGGTCTGCCCGACCGCCGGACGTTCACCGTGACCGGCACGTTCGCCCTCGAGCCGACCTACGACGAGAGCCACGTCTTCGTCGCCCTCGACCAGGCGCAGCGCCTGTTCCAGACGGGCGGCCGCGTCAGCGGAGTCGACATCCGCCTGACCGACCTCGACGACGCGGGGGCCGTCGCGGAGCGCCTCGAGGTCGCCCTCGAGGCCGCGTCCCCGGGACGGTATTCCGTCCAGACGTGGTACGATTTGCAGGGCTCGCTCTACAGCGTGATGCGGCTCGAGAAATGGGCCGCGTCCGCCATCCTGGCGCTCATCATCGTCGTGGCCGCGTTCAACATCGTCGGGGCGCTCACAATGATCGTGATCGAGAAACAGCGGGACCTGGGCGCGCTTCAGGCGATGGGCGCGAGCCGAAAAGACGTCCGACGGATCTTCCTGCTCGAGGGCCTGCTGGTCGGGGGCGTCGGGGCAGGAATTGGCCTGACCGTCGGGCTCGCCATCGCTCTGATCCAAAAAGCGTTTGGAGTCGTGAAGCTGGCGGCAGCGGGCTCGTTCGTGATCGACGCGTACCCGGTCGCGATCCGGCCGCTCGACATCGCGGGCGTGGTCGTGGTGGCCATCGGGCTGTGCGCACTCGCGGCGGTGTACCCGGCCTCGAGGGCGGCGTCCATCGACCCGGCGCGGGCGGTCCAGACGGGCGCGTAGGTCACCCTCCGCGAGACTCGGTCGAGGACAGGCCTCGCCGATGTGCAACCTCGAGGCTGCCCAAAAACAAACCGTCCTCGAGGCCGAACGAACGACCTCGAGGACGGGGAAAGCGAGATCGACCTCGAGGGCGCGCTATGCGTCCTGCTTGCGGGCCTGCGCGGCGCGCTTGCGCTCGTGCGGGTCGAGGTAGCGCTTGCGGAGACGCGTCGAGGTCGGCGTGATCTCGATCAGTTCGTCGTCGCGGATGAACTCGATGGCCTCCTCGAGCGACATCTTCTTCGAGGGGTTCATCTTGAGGAAGTTGTCCGAGCCGCTCGCGCGCATGTTGGTCAGCTTCTTCTCCTTGGTCGCGTTGACCTCCATGTCCTCGTCGCGCGCGTTCTCGCCGACGATCATGCCGTTGTAGACCTCGTCGCCCGGCTCAACGAAGAGCTGGCCGCGCTCCTGCAAGTTGACGATGGTGTACGGCGTCACCTTGCCGTTGCGGTCCGCCACGATCGCGCCTGTTGCGCGGTGCGTGATCGGTCCGGCCCAGGGGCGGTATCCGTCGAACAGGTGCGTGAGCAGGCCCGTGCCCTTGGTGTCGGTGAGGAACTCGGTCCGGTAGCCGATGAGCCCGCGCGCCGGGATCTCGAACGTCATCCGGATGCGGCCGGAGCCGTTGTTCTTCATCTCAACCATCATGCCCTTACGCGTGCCGAGCGTCTCGATCACGACGCCCATGAACTCCTCGGCCACGTCAATGGTGGCACGTTCGTACGGCTCGCACAGCTTGCCCTTGACCTCCTTCGTGATCACCTGAGGCATCCCGACGGCAAACTCGTAGCCCTCGCGCCGCATTTGCTCGATCAAGATGGCCATCTGGAGCTCGCCACGTCCGAAGACAAGGTAGCGGTCCGTGCTCTCGGTCTCATCGATGCGGAGCGCCAGGTTGGCCTCGCCCTCCTTCATCAGGCGGTCGCGGAGGTTGCGGGACGTGACGTACTTGCCGTCCTTGCCGACGAACGGCGAGTCGTTGACGCGGAACTCCATCGAGAGCGTCGGCTCGTCGATGTCGAGCGCGGCGAGCGGCTGCGGGTCCTCGACGTCAGTGAGCGACTCGCCCAGGCCGATGCCCGTCATGCCGCCGATGTAGACGATGTCGCCGGCGGTGGCCGTCTCGGCCTCGACGCGGTCCAGGCCTTCGGAGACGAAGAGGCTGGTCACCTGCGCGGCCTTGGTCTCGCCGGTACGGTGGCACATCAAGACGCGCTGCTTCACCTTGAGCGTGCCGTTGACGACGCGAGCGATGGCGATGGGTCCGAGGTAGGGATCCGGCTTGACGTCGGTGACCAGCACCTGGAGCGTCGCGTCGGGGTTGCCGGCCGGAGCCGGGACCGTGTTGACGATGGTCTCGAAGACCGGCTTGAGGTCCGTGAGATCAGAGCCCAGCTCCAGCGTGCACTCGCCGTCACGAGCGACGGCGTAGATGACGGGGAACTCGAGCTGGTGCTCGTCGGCATCGAGGTCGATGAACAGGTCGTAGACCTCGTCCAGCACCTCCTCGGCGCGGGCGTCGCCGCGGTCGATCTTATTGATGACCACGATGGGCTCGAGGCCGAGCGCCAGGGCCTTCGACAGCACAAAGCGCGTCTGGGGCAGCGGCCCCTCGGCGGCGTCGACCAACAGCATGATGCCGTCGACCATGCGCAGCGTGCGCTCGACCTCGCCGCCGAAGTCGGCGTGACCGGGCGTGTCGACGATGTTGATCTTGACGGCCTCGCCCGCTTCCGTGACATAGCGCACGGCGGTGTTCTTGGCCATGATCGTGATGCCCTTCTCACGCTCGAGGTCCATCGAGTCCATCACGCGTTCGATGGTGGCCTCGTGGGCGGCGAAGGTGCCGCTCTGCTGGAGCAGGGCGTCGACGAGGGTGGTCTTGCCGTGGTCGACGTGGGCGACGATGGCGACGTTTCGAATCTGCATGGCGGAGCGGCCGGGACTTCAGGAGAAACCGCTAAGGTCCGGCGCCCTCGATGCGGCGCCCGTCGAGGGCGGGCGGATTCGGGGCGAAGACGACTGCGAAAGCAGAACGGGCAAGCGCCGCCATCGGGCTCGTGGACGGAAACCTCAAGTCGCCGAAACCGACCTCAAGGACACGCCTGTACTGAGCGTGGCCACCTATGTGACAGGAGGTCTTGTGGTGCGTGCCCGATACCGTCCTCGAGGTCGACAGCAGACGCTGGCCGAGATTCGGGGATTCTGGCGGGGACTCGGACGATACTCGCTGAGTCTCCCCTGGCCGTAGCGACCCAAGTTCTTCTCCGGAATGCGCGGCTTGAAGGAAGACTACCTGTTACACCGCCAGCGCCGCGTCCACGGCCTCGAGGTCGGCGTCGGTTAGCGTCCAGCTTGCGGCCTCGACGTTGCCCTGCACCTGCGACGGCTTCGTGGCCCCCGCGATCACCGACGCGACCGGCTCGTGCGCCAGCAGATACGCGAACGCGAGGTCCAAGATGGTGTGCCCCCGATCCTCCGCGACCTCTATGAGCCGCTCCACGACCTCGAGGTTGTCGTCCGTGAGGAGCTTGTCACCCATCGACTCGAACTTGCTGCCCTCCTTACCGCCCGAAGCGCGAGCCCTCCGGTGCGGCGTCGCCCCGGCGGTACTTGCCCGTCAGCAGGCCACTCTTGAGCGGAAAGAACGGCACGAACGCCACGTCGAGGTCGCGGGCGGCCTCGAGGTCCCCGTCTTCGGGGTCGCGGTGAAGCAGGCTGTACTCGTTCTGGACGGCCACGAACCTCGAGGACGAGTCGGCGGCCGCGGCCTCGCGCATCTGCTCGGGCGAGAAGTTGGAGCAGCCGATCTCGCGCACCTTGCCCTCCTCGACCAGACGCGAGAGCGCGCCGAGCGTGTCGGCGATAGGCGTCTCGGGATCGGACCGGTGGAGGTAGTACAAGTCGATGACATCCGTACCCAACCGGCGCAGGCTGGCCTCGACGGACGTACGGACGGACTCGGGCGAGCCTCCGTCCTCGATGCCGAACTTGGTCACCAGCACGATGTCGTTGCGCCGGGTGCCGAGGGCGCGGCCTAGGATCTCCTCGCTCTGGCCCTCGCCGTAGACGTTGGCACTGTCGAAATGCGTGATGCCCGCATCGAGGGCGGCGTGGATCACCTCCCGCGACTGAGACTCGTCGATGTGCCAGCCGAAGTTGTTGCAGCCCAGGCCGACCGTTGAGACCTCGAGGGAGCCGATCCGTCGCGTGTCCATCTTTGTTTGTTGGTGTTGGGCGCGTTCAACTCGAGGCCGCGCAAGACGGTTCGCGACCTCGAGAACGAAGACTGCCCCTCGCTCTCGATACCGGGAAGTCCCTGAGATCGCGAGGGCGGCCGAACGGCAGGCTCGTCACTGCAGTTGACATGATGCCCTTCTCTATCCCTGCTATGTCCACTTCTCGAACGCCCCTCGCCGTCCTCGAGGCCGTCCACCGTCGCGGAAGGCCCGGTCCTCATCCTGTCCAGCATCTCTCCCTTCTGTCTCCTCCCCGACCGATGTCCATCTCCCTGAAACCCGTCTCCGACCAAACCCTCGTCATCACCGGCGCCACCAGTGGCATCGGCCTGGCCACCGCCCTCGAGGCCGCTGACCGCGGCGCGAACCTGCTGCTGATCGCTCGCTCGCCAGACCGCCTCGAGGCCGCCGCGGAGCAGTGCCGCGCTCGAGGCGCGACCGTCGAAACGCTCGCCGCTGACGTGGCGGACCAGGCTGTCCTCGAACTCGCCCATGAGCAGGCACACGACGCCTTCGGCGGGTTTGACACCTGGATCAACAACGCGGGAGCAAGCGCCTACGGCAAGGTGTGGGATGTACCTCTCGAGGCCGCCCGCCAGATCTTCGAGACCAACTACTGGGGCACCGTCCACGGCAGCCTAGTCGCGGCGAAGCACTTCAAGGAGAAGGGAACGTCGGGCGCGATCATCAACGTGGGTTCGGTTCTGGGCGACCGGGCATTCCCGCTTCAGGGCCATTACTCGGCGACGAAGCACGCCATCAAGGCCTTCACCGACGCGCTCCGAATGGAGCTTGATAAGGACGGCGTGCCGGTAAGCGTGACGCTCATCAAGCCCAACGCGACGGACACACCGTACACCGAGCACGCGGCCAACTACATGGACGAGGAGCCCACGCTCCCGACGCCGGCGTACGCGCCAGAGACTGTCGCCCGAGCCATTCTCTCCGCCGCCGAGAAGCCCGTCCGCGACGTTACCGTCGGCGCCAAGGATGGCGTAATGGCAGCACTCGGGATGGTTGCTCCGGGATTGGTAGACAAGCTCTCGGTCCCGGCGTTCTTCAACCAGCAGAAATCGGGAACGCCCACCTCGGGCAATGACCGCGGCACCCTGTTCGAGCCACCCTCGAATGCGGGTCGCACGCGGGGCGGCGTGGACGGAACCGTGTTCGAGCACAGCATCTGGAGTCAGATGCAGCAGAACCCACTCCTGTCGCTCGGGGCCGCAGCCGTCGTCGGCGCAACCATCGCGCTCGTCAGCCGGGATTAGCACCGCGGCCCGTCCAGGGATCGCGCGTTATAGAGATAAACGGGACGGAGGGAAGAGAAGCCTCTCCCTCTGTCCCGTTTTCAGTTTGTGTCTCTCCAAAGCAGCCGTCGACGCCTGTCTTCCTGCTGGTGAGGACGCACAGGCAACAGATCGAGGACACAGACAGCGCGGGGTGTGGTCTCTCGCTGTGCCTCCATGTGTCGGCTCCTGTCCTGAGGCCGTCCTCGAGGACGGTCAGGGGGAGATCGCGATGAACAGCTCGTCGAGGCCGGCGAACGACCCGTCGATGAGCGCTGGGACGAGCGGCCAGAACGAGGCCACGAATGCGATCGAGATCGAGATGCCGGCCAGCAGCTTTAGGGGGAGGCTGATCGAGAACAGGTCGGCCTGCGGCACCACGCGAGCGAACACGCCTAGCCCGACATCGACCAGGAAGAGGGCCACCAGGAATGGCATCGCTAGGCGGACGGCCGTCGAGAAGAAGCCACCGGTCCATGACAGCAGCACGGGACCGCTCGCGGCGAGTTGAGCGCCGCCAAGAGGGACGGCCACGAACGACCGTGCGAGCGACACCACGATCTCTTGAGGCCCGTCGAGAAGGACGAACAACAGCATGAAGGACCACGACACCACCTTTCCCAGAGGGTTCGAGGCCGCCTGCGTCATCGGGTCGAAGGCCTGCGCCATGGACAGGCTGGTCTGAAACCCGATCATCTCGCCGGCGAACTCGACGGCCCAAAACACGAACCGGACCGCGTATCCGATCAGGAGTCCGGTCAGCACCTCGCTCGTGATGGCCAGGATGAACCCCACGGGATGGTCCGCGTGCTCTGGGAGCGGCCCGCCAGCGAAGCCAATCAGGATCACGGAGAGCAGAATCGCGAGCAGGACTTTGACCTGCACTGGGATGCTCTTCTGGCCAAACAGCGGCGCGGCGACCATCACGCCGCTCACTCGTGCGAACACGAGCGCGAGCCGGATCAAGGAGATCGGGTCGAGGGCCACTATGGAGTGGGACGTGGGGACATGACGGATGGAACCTGGCGGCCGCCCATCCGACCTCGAGGGCGCTCTTCGGCCTCGAGGACGAGTCCCGGCCTCGGGTGTGGAGGCAAGCACACCGCAACGCGAGACCTCCCCACGAGGGCGAGGGCCCATGCAGCGGGTGCAGCGACCTCGAGGTCGGACCATCGTTCGGCCCCCTCACGCTGTCCCTCTCCCCGATGGAGAGGGGACTTCTCGGGCGACCTCGAGGCCGAATGTGGCTTTCTGTGCAGAGGCAACCTCGAGGGCGACCACGGCTCCGCCCGTTCCCACTGTCCGATTCCCAGTTCCCCCGAGCCCCCCATCAGTGCGACACGTCGGCGATGGCGCGGAAGATCTCCGTCGTAAAGTCAGAGAGCATCTCGAGCATCCAGGGCGCGAACAGAAGCAAGACCGTGGCGACGGCCAGCATCTTAGGAATCATGCTCAGCGTCATCTCCTGGATCGAGGTCATAGCCTGGAACAGGCTCACGATCAGGCCAACGGCGAGGGCGACGCCCAGCAAGGGGGCTGCGACGATCAGCGCCAGCGTCATGGCAGACTGCGTCCAGTAGAGGGCTGTTTCTGGGGTCATCCGAGATAGCCTCTCACGACGGATTCAACGATGAGGAACCAGCCGTCAGTGAGGACGAACAGGAGAAGCTTGATGGGTAGCGAGATCATGACGGGCGGAAGCATCATCATGCCCATCGACATCAGGACGCTGGCCACGATCAGGTCCACCACCAGGAACGGCAGGAAGAGCAAGAAGCCGATCTGGAACGCGACCCGCAGTTCGGACACGACGAAGGCAGGCACCAGGACATGGAGCGGTACGTCGATGGGACGGGCAACGGCATCCATGCCGCCCAGGTCCATGAACTGAACCAAGTCTTTGTCGCGCGTGTGCTCAATCATGAACGCCTTGATCGGCTTTGAGGCCACCTCCATCGCCTCGCGCTGCTCGAGTTGGCCGTTGAGATACGGCTGGAGCGCCGTCTCGTCGATCTCGGTAAACACCGGGTTCATGACGAAGAAGGTCAGGAACAGCGATAGACCAATGAGCACCTGAGTCGGCGGGCTCTGCTGCATCCCGAGCGCGGTCCGCAGGATGGCGAACACGATGATGAGCCGCGTAAAGCTGGTCATCAAGATCAGGATCGACGGCGCCAGCGTGAGGACCGTCAGCAGCAGCAGCAGCTGAACGGGGAGCGCGTACTCGCCGGAGTCCGTCAGCGTGACGCCGGGAATGGGCGACGTGGCGGCGTCAGACGCCCGCGATAGGCGGCGGTCTCGGCCCTGCGGACCGTCGTCGATGGGTGCGATGTCGCGGCTCGGGTCGGGCAGCACGCCGCCGACCTCGGCCTGATCGACGGTCGCGTCGGTGATGGCCTGCGCGACCTCGAGGTCCTCGGCGGTGATCGACGAGGTCTGAGCCGCGGCTAGAGGCGCGAGCAGCAGGAGCAGGAGGAGCGCTTTAAGCACGGGCGCCGAACTGCGGGAGTCCTGCCGTTGGCCATCCTATGACCGACGGTGGCGCGACCTCGAGGTCGGAAGCGATCTCGACAGGGTCGGCCTCGAGGACGAAAGTCTCGGCGGGTTCGACCTCGAGGGCGGCATTCTCGGCCGGTTCGAGGTCGGCTGCGACCTCGAGGGGCTCAACCTCGAGGGTGGAAGCCGGGGGTGCGTCCTCGAGGTCGGGGGCGGCTTTCGCGAGCACCTCGGCGAACGAGGGGGCATCGGTGGCGCCGCCGAAGGTGGCGCGGGGCCAGTGGCGGAGAAGCCGTGTGCCCTCGCCTCCTACACTCAGCAAGAGGACTTCGTCGCCGCAGCTGACGAGCCGGAGCGACTGTCCGGGGCCGAGCGAGTGAGTACCCAAGACCTCGAGGGCGGCCTCGGACGGCGTCGCCGTGGACGAGCGCCGGCGGAGGACGAGCGCGATGCCGCCGCCTACCATCAGAAACAGTACGGCGCCGATTCGGCCGACCGTCCAACTCGAGGTCGGCGCGGCAACCTGTTCCGTCGGGGCCTGCAGACTCTGCCGCTCGGCGGCCGGACTCGAGGACGAGGCGGCGCTGGGCCCGAAGGCTCTGCCGATCACCAGGAGCACCACCAGCGCGACGGCCAATAGGCCCGCACGGCGGAGAGGGGCCGGATCGACGACGGAGCCCGAGACTCGGTCGCGGATGCCGGAGAGGAAAGACGAGGGGGACGGTGCAGTCATGCCCCTGGTCACGCGAAAACGGTGCCGCGCGCCTACCCGTTCAGGGTTCGAGGTTCAGTGTGCGCCGGTCGCGACCTCGAGGGCGGCGTGTGCCTCTTTCAATGTGTCGTGAGGGATGACCGACCTCGAGGGCGGCCTCGCGGTGAAATCCGCCGATGCTCTCCCGCGGGCTGACAAGGGCAGGCATTGGCCTCACTCACCCACATGTCGTTCCCGCGCACGCGGGAATCCAGAGTGACGACCTCCGTGGCCCCGCTCCTTCTCGTCCGATCCAAGGGAGCACCCGGTAGGGCCGTGGCTCAACCATTCTCGGAGAGACCTAACCCCTGCCAGCCTCCCCGAGAGAACGTCGCTTCCGCCCTCGAGGACGGGCTATCCGCTCGTGACGTCGCGGATGCGGATGCCGAGTTGGCCGTCGACCACGACCACTTCGCCGGTCGCGATCTGGCGGCCGTTGGCGAACACGGCTAGGGCTCCGCCTGCCGGCGTACCCAGGTCCACGACGCTTCCCACGTCCAGGCGAGACACCTCGCCAAGAGACAAATGACAGCGTCCCAACTCGACCGTCACGTCGATCTCCACGTCGGAGAGCGCGTCGAAGGAAAGGGGCGTGGACACGGCCGGAGCAGCGTCCGCGGGAGCAGGAGCCTCGAGGACATCGGCCTCGAGGGCGGCGGGGGCGTCGGTCGTCATGAGTCGGAGCGCGGAGGCGTCAGGAGGTGGAGGGCCATTCGGTTGCCTCGGGTGCCGGCGCGCGCCTCGAAGCGAAGGCGCTCGCCAACCTGAACGGGGACGGGGTCGGCAGCCGAGCGGGACAGCGGGATCACGTCGCCTGGCGCCAGGCGAAGAAGGTCACCGACACTCAGGCGCGCACGCCCGAGCTCGGCCCGCAATGTGAGCGGCAGGCCGTCGAAAGAGGTCGCACTATCTGTCTTCTTCGAGATCGAGACGGGCGACTCGAGAAGCTGCGAGAGCGTCGAGGCGAGATAGCAGAGGGAGAGCGGTGCCGACTCCTCCCCCACTCGCACAGACACGTCGAGGACGACCACCGCGGCGTCGGAGGGGGCCAGAGACAGCAAGGCGGCGCTCGGCGCGTAGCGATCCACGGTCGGCGGGATGGTCCCCCACGCCTCGGCGAAGGCGGACGTCACCAGCGGGATCCACTCCCGCTCCACGATGGACCGCTCGAGGTCGGACAGCTCGCGGTCATCGGCCCCGAGCGGTCCGTCGCCACCGAGGTGGCGATCTACGAACAAGAGCGCCAGCGCAGGCGACACGTCGAAGGCCGACACTGGGCCACCGGGGCCAAGGCGAGTCTCGAAGACAACCGTCGGGACGCTACGGCTCTTTTCGAAGTCGATGGTCTGCACTTCGACAGCCTGTCCAGCCTCGACGCGGACGGGCTCGCCGAGACGAGCGGAGAGCGAGGCGGAGAGCGACGACGCCAGAATCCCGTGGACGTCCTCGACGCGCCGGAGGTCGCGGACCGAAAAGGACCGAGGCTGGGCAAAGTCGTACGGCTCCGCACTCGACGCATCGAGGGCGGACGGCCGGGCAACGTATGTAGGGTCGAAAGGCTCCATCGAGAGGGTGTCTGCCGAGGTCTATGCAAGGACCAAGCCAGTCACCACGTCCAACCTTGAAGACGCCCTTCCTCAAAGCAGTCGGCCTCGAGGTCGGGACGGGCTTTCGCTCGCTCCAGCGCCCTCGAGGCCGATGACCTACGCGTCCGGCGGCGGGGGCGGAGGAGGAACCGCACCGAACACCGCACGGAACGCGTCTACGTCGCCGGCGCGTGACCATCCGCTCATGCTCTCGTTCCAGACGTGCGTCTGTCGCGTCAGGCTACCGTCGCTGGCCTTGCCGCGAAGCTGGTCCATTGTGAACGGGCCCGTCGTCTGGCCATCCACCGAGACGTGGTAGCTCTCGGACGGCGGGGGTGGCGGCGGCGTCGCACTCGGCGCGGACTGCTGCCCTCCCATCATGGCGCCGCCCATCTGATTGGCCATCATCATGCCAGCCCCCAGGCCGACGCCTGCTGCTGCCGCCCCACCACCGGGGTTCTCGGCCGCCTTCCCAATCGCCTGCGCGGTCTGGAACTGCGTGTACGCGCCGAGATTCCCGATCACGCCCATGCTCGTCCGCTGGTCCAGGACCTCCTCGACGGCCGGCGGCAGCGACACGTTCTCGACCAGCAGGTTCACGACCTCGAGGCCGTACTCCTCCATGTCGCCAGCGATCTTCTCCGAGATGAATCCGCCGAGTTCGTCCACGTTGGACGCCATGTCGAGGGCGGCCAGTCCGGACGAGCCAAGCACGTCGGTGAACCGCGCGACCAGGGTGTTGCGGATCTGGTTGGTCACCTCCTCCGTGTCCAGTGCGCCCGAGGTGCCGACCATCTCCTCAAGGAAGGTGGCCGGGTCGCTCACGCGGAACGCGTAGGTACCGAACGCCCGCAGCCGCGTCGGCCCGAACTCGGGGTCACGGAGCATGATGGGGTTTTTGGTCCCCCACTTCTGGTCCGGGAAGCGGCGCGTGCTGATGAAGTAAACCTCGGCCTTGAACGGGCTCTCGAAGCCATACTTCCAACCCTCGAGGGTCGACAGGATGGGAAGGTTGGCCGTGTCGAGCGTGTAGGTGCCGGCCTCAAAGACATCGGCAAGCCGGCCCTGGTCTACGAAGACCGCGGCCTGTCCTTCTCGGACGATCAGTTTGGCGCCGGACTTGATCTCGTTCTGATGGCGGTCAAACTTGTGAACCAAGTCGTCCCGGGATCCGTCGGCCCACTCGACGATGTCGATGAGTTCGTTGCGGAGGCGGTCCATGAGTCCCATGTGTTCGGTTGGCTGGTGGCGGAATCGGTGTCAGTGCGTCGGGCGGCGACCTCGAGGTCGTGTCAGGCGCGGAATGTTGGCGGGCCGAGGGCTAGCCCGGTACGTCCTCGAGGCCAACGGCGCTCGACCTCGAGGTCGGGTCCACCGTTGAATCGAATGGGAGACGGTGCGGGTCCCCGCCTGAACGGGGAAGACTCATCGTGGCGTGAGGTTGCCCGGGAGTCGGTGTGTCGTGCGGCGGCCTCGAGGCCGAGCGGGGTGTTCGTACGATCTCGAGGTCAGGTTGCGTCGCGTTGCCGCGGGCGACAGCCGTCACGCGCTCGCGGCTTGGGCGAAGCGCCTGACGAACGGACTCGACGATGGCCTCGGTGTCGAGGGCGCCGCACGTGAACACGTCCAGGGTGACGAGCCCCGCCTCGGGCCAGGTGTGGACGCTCGCGTGGCTCTCGGCCAGCAGCACGATGCCCGTCACGCCCTCCGGCTCGAACTGGTGGAAGCGCGATCCCAGCACCGTCGCCCCGGCCCCACGACAGGCGCTCGGTAGCAGCCGCTCCCACGTCGAGGACCACCGCAGCGGCTCCGCGTCCTCGACCCAGAAGTCAACCAGCAGATGGTGGCCGCCTGCCACGGGGAGCGTATCGGCCTCGAGGTCGCAGCGTGCGACCCCTGAATCCTGAACCTGGAATCCGTTTACTGCCATTGCTGCCACCCTTTCTGATAGTAGCGGAGCACGACGGGATTGTCCAGCGTGCTGACCTCGACCTCGACGCGATCCACGTCGGCGTCGAAGTGGCGAGCGGCCTCGAAGGTGGCCGGCGTCACGACCTCGAGGTCGATGGCGGGGTCGTACCGCTCCGGTCGGACGGCGTGCGTCGAGCCCAGGAAGAAGCCCCAATCGCCGAAGCTGGGGATGTACAGGTGGTATGGCTCCGGATGCAGCCCTGCCGACTCCGCCGTGGTCACGATGCTCCAAAACGCCTCGCGCGCAAACGTCGGCGAGGTGGACTGAACGGCGACCATCCCGCCGACGCCCAGGCGCTCGCGCACCAACGAGTAGAACGGGCGGCTGTAAAGCTTGGCGAGGCTCTCGTGGTTCGGGTCCGGCAGGTCGATCAGGATGACGTCGAACGTCTCGACCGTCTCGGCGAGGTACGCCCCAGCGTCGTCGTTAACGATCTCGACGCGAGCGTCCTCGAGGGCGCCACGGTTGGCGGCACGGATGGCAGCGTGCGTCCTCGAGAGCGTCGTAACGGCAGGATCGAGGTCGACCAGCGTGACGGATGTTACCTCGGGCCACTCGAGGACTTCGCGGGCAGCCATGCCGTCGCCACCGCCCAGGATGAGGATGCGTTCGCGCTGCGCGGCCAGCGCCATTGCGGGGTGAACGAGGGCTTCATGGTAGCGGTGCTCGTCGGAGGTCGAAAACTGGAGCCCGCCGTCCAAGAACATCCGCAAGTCTCCGCCACGCGCTGTGAGCACGATCCGCTGATAGGTTGACTGCTCGGTGTAAACGACGGGGTCACGGTACAGCTTGGTCTCGAACACGTCCGCCAGCCGATCCGCTCCGATGGCGCCGGCAAGCAGGAGAACGGCGACGAGCACGGTTGCGATGGTGAGAGGGCGGCGCGCTCGGCCGAGGCTTCGGCGGAACGCGCGGACACACATCACGACCACGATCAGGTTGACAAAGCCCGTGATGAACGCCGTCCGCACCACGCCCAAGATCGGCAGGAGCAGGAACGGGAACGCGATCGAGGCCACGAGCGCGCCGAGGTAGTCGACCGCGAGCACATTTGCGACGGTGTCCTTGACGCTCGAGGCCGAGACGTCGCCCGGCCCTCCCAGCAGCCGCGTCACAAAGGGGATCTCGAGGCCGATCAACACACCGATTGCCAGCACGATGCCGCCCATCGCGACGTGGTAGACCGGCGTGTAGGTAAAGGCGGCGTACAGCACCGCCGCCGACAACCCGCCCACGGCGCCGACGGCCAGTTCGACTGCCACGAACCACGCCAGTGCGTCGCGCGTGATGAACCTCGAGGCCCACGACCCTAGCCCCATCGCTGTCATGAACCCGCCGATGGTCAGCGAGAAGTGCAGCGCTGAGTTGCCCAGCAGGTACGAGGACAGCGTCCCAACGATCAACTCGTAGAGGATGCCGCACGTCGCCACGATCAGCACGGCCGCCAGGAGCACGCGCGTCTGCTTGCGCGACAGCCCGACCTCGAGGTCGCCCTCGAGGACGGGGATCGGCCCGCGGTGCCCGTCGCCGGACCTCGAGGGCGCCGCCCACGTCGTCGAGGACGCGGCAGGGACGGTCGTGATGGGGCCGGGCGTCTCCACTATGACATCATCACCGACGCGACGACGATGGCAATGCCGATGAACGCGCCCGCCAGCATGATGCCCACCGCCGTGTTCTGGTCCTCGACCAGTTCGTGCTTGAGGTTCAGGCCCGCGATCTTGTCGAAGGCGACATAGCCGAGCACGCACATCAGGATCCCGATGGAGCCGTAGACCAGCGTCGAGATCAGCGTCATGACGTTGAGGTCGCTCGGCTCGGCCACGACCACGTCAACGTCTTGCGCGAGTGCCGGGTCGATGGCGAGGACGAGGGCCACGAGAGCGAGTGGCGCGAAGCGAAGGAGACGCATGAGGGGGCGGGGTTAGCGGGGGCCGGTACGGCTGAACACGAAGAAGACGAACGACAGGAAGAGGGAGAACACCATGGCGAACCAGAACGGACCGGGCATCCACACGCTGCGGATCTCGACCGCAATCGGGAACGTGACCGACTCGGTCCGCGCTCGGTCACCACGTCCTCCCCACTCGCGTTCGACGAGGTAGACCATTTGGTAGCTGTTGCCGGGAGCCGTCGGGGCACGGCCTCCATAGGAGTGGACCCCGACCGAGAACGGCTTCGTAGTGACCTCGACCTCCGAGCCCTCTGGCCCGGTGAGGATCGGCACCGGCGCTCGGTAGACGGGGCTCCCGCCAGGACCAACGAACGCGACATCGACATCGACACCGAGCGGCGGAGCGACCGGCGACGTGATGCGAACATCAGCTTGGTAGGCGCGGCCTGGTTCGAGTTGGATCTTGCCGACCTCGACGGTGTCATGGAGCACGACAATGCGAGCCGCCCGCCCGTCCGCCTCTGATGGGATGACGGCAGGCTCCGCGGTGTACGTGACGGCTGCTTCCGTGATGTTGCTGCCCATCGTCGGCACAAGCCACCACGCGAGTACACCGAAGAACAGGGCGGCGGCGAAGAAGAGACGGGCGTACGACCGCGCCCGCTGGCGACGACGGCGTGCCCGCTCCCCCTTGGCCTCGGCGGCCTTGACCAGGTCGTCGCGGCCGAGCGCCTTCCAGACCTCGAGGTCGGGCAGCCGAGGACCGCCTACGACCTCGATCTCGTCCGCGGTCATCTCGGCGCTGTAGTGGAGGCTTCCCGGCGGCCTTCGGCCACCTGGAGCGTCTGGTCTAGCTTCGGGCGCCACGTCAGCTCGCCGGCCATGCCGGAGATTTTGGCCGGGCCGACCTCGTGGAACGAGACATTGCCGCCAGGCAGCTCGGCGCCGCGACGCGTCACCTTGGGCGTCGGTCGGATGGGTGTCTGAAGTACGAAGCCCTCGTCACGTGAGTACGAGAGGTACCGGATCTGGTCCGCTGTCACTGATGAGTTGCCACTCATCCCAGGTCCAGCTCTCCTCATCGTCCCAGCCCTTGTAGCGCAGCCATCCGCTCACGAGGTGCTTTTCGCCCTCGAAGACGGCTTCGGCACCAGGGAAGATGCCGTGCGCCGGCTTGAACGACGTGCGGACCTGGCCGAGGACCTCGAGCTGCTTCGAGGTCAGGTCGAGGACGCTTCCGCAGTGCGTGCAGACAACGGACTTGGGACCCCGATCAGGGTGAATCTCGACCTGCCCCGCACAGTTCGGGCACTGAAGGTTGTCGATCGCCGCGGCGCGTGCGCCGACGCTATCGAGCGACCTCGAGGACGGGACGGCGCCGGCCTCGGCATCGCCGAGCCCCTCGAGGGCGCCGGCCGCCCACTTGTTGTCGGGGTTGACGGCGAGCGCGCGGCGCAGCAAGGTGGACTTGGCGCCCGGGTCGTCGGTGATGCGGGCGCGCCACGAGAGCGCGGTCTCGTTCTCCGGCTCGCCCTCGAGGACGGCGTCGAACAGGCGGCGTGCGGCTTCGGCGTGGCCTCGGCGTGCGGCGCGGATGGCGCGGTCGATGGGAGAGAGATCAGCCATCACTTGCCACCGGAGTAGCCACCGCCGGACGAGCGGGAGCCACGGACACTTCGGGCCGCCGCAGCGGCGGCTGCCGCTGCCCGTCGGCGCTCTTGCTCTAGACGCTCCTGCCGCGCCTTCTCCGCGAGCTCGGCTTCATACTGCTGGCGCTCCTGCGCGGACATCTCACCCGCAGCGTAGCGACGGCGACGCTCTTCTTCGGCCGCCAGTCGCTCTTGTCGGTCGATCTCCACCACCAGACGCCTGCGCGCCTCCTCGGCGGTCACCTCCTCCCAGGCCGACCGCGCCCCAGACCCGCCCGACGATGCGCTGACGGCAAGGATGCCCGTGAAGCCGAGCAAGCCATACACAAATAGACGTCCGATCATGGAGCAGCGGGTATCAAAGGGTCCTACGTCGAGGACGGGCGCGGGGGATCGGCTAATACGTCTCGTCATCGATCACGATGGCGCTGCGCTCAACGGGCCGGCCGGAGAAGACCTCGATGCCGGTCTCGGTGTACTCGATGTTGATCTCGTTCTCCCCCGCCGAGCCGTCGATGTACTGGATAGTGTCGCCTGGCAGGATCTCGACGCCGAGTTGCCCCTCCGCCCCAACGACCGTCGCCTCGCCCACCTCATCCACCTGGACCTCGAGGTCGCCGACGGTGATGGTCTGTCCGGGTCGGATGCCCTCGAAAGGCGGCGCGGAGACGTCGCGGGTTTGAAGCGCTGAAAACTGCCCCTCGTCCTCGATGAGCCAGGCGCGGCCGGCGCCCTCGATCTCGATGAACCACTCGGTCCAGAAGCCGCCGTCGTATTCGTAGATCGCGCGGCCGAGCACGCGGAAGGTGCGTCCACCGATGGATCCGGTCGCGTCGAGGTAGAGCGGGCTTGGGATCTTGACCAGGTCCACGGACCGGCCGGTGGGGTCCAGGCGGGCGCCGTCGTACAGCGAGACGCCGCCGCAGAAGTCACAGGTCACGACCTTGACGAACCGATTGCGGATCGAGAGCGGCGCGCCGCAGGTGGGACAGTGGAAGGTCTCAGACATCGGTAACAGAGAATACGGGGGAGGCTTCGATTACGGGTCACACGGAGCCAAATGGCTTCGTCCGGGCGCGCTGCCAAAAGCCGAAGGACAGAGCCGTGAGGGAGAGCATAAAAAAGAACCAGGCGCCCAGAGAAACGGATCAGGACTCCACCCCACGAGGAGGGTAACTGTCATCGGGACATCAATTGTCCGACGCCATTGCTTGTCCCCTTCTGAGTAGCCCTCGAAATCGTAGAGGCCCCACTCGCGCTGCACGAGCGCGACCAGCGTGTACGTCCCAGGCTCATCGACCGTGATGCGGTCGTTGGTGCTCTGCTCGATGGTCCCAGCGGGCACTCTGGGCCCGAACGTGATCTCACGCTGAAACCGGCCGTCCGTTTTGTCCATCCACGCGAGATCCACCTCGAACTGTCGCGGCGGGTCGACAGGGGACGGGTACTCGATGCCAAGACCGTAGACGCGGCTCGAGAGGTCCACGGTCATGACCTCGAGGGTGTCGTAGAGCGCGAGGCTGCGCTCGTCGCGGTCCTCGGGCAAGACCGTAGGCACGATGGTGTACTCGAGGTCGGCGGACGTGACGTTGCTGAGCGGCAGATCGATGTTGTAGAGGATCGAGAAGGCAATGCCTAGCACGACGCTCAGCGCTGCGACCTGGAACATGCAGCCGCTGAATCCGCCCCAGCTCCCGGAGGCGAGAACGGACATGCTCGACCTGGTCCTCACGACCCAAGGCCTTCCAGACCTCGACTTCGGACATCCCGTGCCCACTAACGACCTCGATCTCGTCGGCCGTCGTCTCGACGCTGTACTGGATGCCGTCGCGGCGCGCTTCGGCGACCCGAAGAACGTCCTCGAGCCGAGGGCGCCGACGTCAGTTCTCCAGCCATCGCGACGATCCTGGCTGCGCTGCTCTCGTAGAACCGGACGAAGCCGTCGGCGAACTCGATTCCCTTCGAGGTGACCTTTGGGGTCGGGCGCACCGGCGTTTGGAGCAGGAAGCCCTCGTCGTCAGAAAACGAAAGGTAGCGGACGGCGCCGCTGTCGCTGACCAGCTGCCACTCGTCCCACCGCCACCGCTCCTCGCTGTCCCAGCCCTCGTAGCGGAGCCAGCCGTTCACGACGTGGCGCTCGCCCTCGAGAACGGCCTCGGCACCGGGCCGGATATCGCGCGACGCGATCCACCGCGTCGTGACCTGACCGATGATCTCGAGCTTGCTTCGTCGTCAGGTCGAGGACGGTGCCGCACTGCGTGCAGGCGGCGACCTTGGATCCTCGCTCGGGGTGGACCTCGATCTGGCCGGCGCAGCTCGCGCACTGAAGGTGGTGAATCGAGGCCTTCCGGACTCCGATCTCGTCGAGGTCCAGCGGCCTCGAGGGCGGGGCCTTCCCCTCAAGGGCGGCGAGTTGAGCCGTAGCCCAGGGGCTGCCGGGGTTGACGCTGAGGACGCGGCGGAGGTAGTGCGCCTTGATGTCGGGCTCGTCCTCGACGCGGGCGCGCCACGCGATGGCGAGTTCGTTGCGCGGCTCGTCCTCGAGGACGGCACTCAAGAGCTGGCGCGCGTCGGGGTGTCCGCGGCGGGCGGCGCGGATGGCGCGGTCGAGGGCGGAGAGCTCGGCCATCACTTCCCGTACGACGGACCGCCGCCGTACGATGGCGTACTGCGGATCACAGGACGGTACGGATCAGGCCGGCCGGCCGCGAGGGCGGCGGCGGTCTCCGTGGCGCGCTGGGCGGCGAGAGCGTTGCTGCGCTGGATTTGCTCGAGGGAATCGCGATAGGCGACAAGCTCGGTGCCCCGCAGCGTGCCGGCCTCGAAGCGGCGACGGTTGTCGACCCGCTTCTCGGTCGCAGCGACGGCCCGAGTCGGACCGTCGGTCATGACGGTCCGGTACGTCCCAGCACCGGACCAGGCGGCGACGACGAACGCCGCCGCAACGGCAATCATCCCCCCGAATGCGAGCAATCGCGTCACTACGCGTCCTCGAGGACGTGTCGGTAGGCTGGAGCGGCCTCGAGGGCGACGAGCGGGCAGATCATGGTCTAGTGGAGCGACGCCTAGACCTACGGGATCGCCGCCCTGGAGGGATCACGGCCGTCGTGCCTGGCACGGCCTCGAGGACGCCGGGAGCCGCCGCGGAGGGCCACCCTCGAGGACGGACGACGTGCCCGCCCTCGAGGACGATCAGGCTTTCGCTCGCCAGGCTCTTTTCGACGAACTGGATCACGGCCCCCGCCACGTCCTTGTTCGTGGACTTCTCGATGCCCTCGATGCCAGGCGACGAGTTGACCTCGAGGACGAGCGGACCGCGGTCCGACTGCAACACGTCCACGCCGCCGACCTTGAGGCCGAGCGCCTTGCAGGCTGCGACCGCCGTCCTGCGCTCCTCGGGCGTGATCTTGATCGCCGTTGCCGAGCCCCCCTGGTGGAGGTTGGACCGGAACTCGCCCTCAGCCCCCTGGCGCTTCATGCCTGCCACCACGCGGTCGCCCACGACGAACAGGCGCACGTCGGCGCCGCCGGCCTCCTTGATGAACTCCTGCACCAGCAGGTAGGCCTTCATGCCGCGGAACGCCTGGATCACGCTCTCCGCCGCCTTCTTCGTTTCGCACAGCACCACGCCGACACCCTGCGTGCCCTCCAGGAGCTTCACGATGCACGGCGGGCCACCGACAGACTTGATGAGATCCGCCGCGTCATCGGCCTGGTGGGCGAAGGCGGTGCGAGGGAGTGCGATGCCCTTCTTGGCGAGGAACTGGTGGGCGCGCAGCTTGTCTCGCGAGCGCGTGATGCCCATGGCGCTGTTGAGCGACCAGACACCCATCGTCTCGAACTGGCGCACGATGGCGAGTCCATAGAACGTGATCGAGGCGCCGACGCGCGGAATGATCGCGTCCGGCGGATCGAGCGGCTCTCCGTGGTAGTGAACCTCGGGGCCATTCGCCGTCAGGTGGGCCGTCAAGCGGAGCGTGTCGAGGACCTGAACGTCGTGCCCACGCTCCTCCGCGGCCTCGACGAGCCGGCGGGTCGAGTACAGGTTGGGGTTGCGGGAGAGAATGGCGAGACGCATTGAATTGGGATAAGAGGAGAACAGACAGTAAACCCTCGGGCCAGACACGGCCTCAAGGACGAAGCAGACGAGACGACTAGGAGCTACTCCTACTCGTAAAAGGCGCCAGGATGATCCGGCCGACCTCGAAGAAAGGAGCCGCCGGAGTCGACGAGCACGCGGCCGGACATGGCCTCGCGGCCCAGAAGCATGGGAAATTGCATTCCGTTGCGGTCGGTCAGCGTGACCTCGACGGGCCACTCCGGCGCGTCAGATTGCAAGCCCAGCCGCAGCATGGCTTCCACGACAACTCGAAGTTCGACGTGGCCGTTCGAGGACGTCACCTCGCGCTCGTCCACGACGGGGGCCTCGCACGGAACCGCGAGCTTCTTTCCGCGAAACAGAGGGTTCACGACAAACCGGACGTGCGGCTCTCCATCGCGCTCGAACGGTTCAATCTCGCGCGCGTGCAGCGCCGATGTCCGGGCGCCGGTGTCAATCTTCGCGCGGACGGCGGGCAGCCCGAGGTCGGGAAACGCCAGCCATTCTTGCCATCCTACAGTCGTGAGGTCGCTCATCAATCGGGGTATGCGACGGCTTGAACCCAGTCGTCAGGGGGCGGCTCAGGCGTCAGACGGACACCTCGGTGGATGGCCCATCGCTGAAGCCACGACATTCCTGCCTGCCCAGTGTACGTGTCCTCCGACCGATACGCGTCGTCCTCGAGGGCGTCGTCCAGAGAAATAAAGCGGTAGTTCCGACGGCGGAACATGGCAACGAGACGATCAAGGTGGTCTGCGTTGAGAGCGTTCGCATGGATCAGCAACACGTGCGCGATCTCTCGGCCGAACAGCTCCTGCTCGAGGGCCTCGAAGTAGCCCGCCGTCGTGTCCATGTACGCGATGTAGGCGTCCGCGATGCGGGCCTTGAGCGCGAGGTCGTCCTCCGCTTGGTCGTAAGCGAAGGCGTAGAGCCACTCGGCGTTGTCATGCGTGACTGGCGCGATGGTGTAGCCCTCCTCCGCGAGCCAGCCCTCGAACGCGCGTTTGGTAACGAGGTCGGGCCCGACGTTGAGGTACGGATGGCGGAAGTAGCGCACCGTATCGCCGCGTGCGGCCAGCAGCCGGTTGGTGATCACGTCGCCCTCGAGGACCTGACGTTGGAACTCGGCGAGCGGCGTGTCGAACAGCGACGGATGCTCAAGGGTGTGATTGCCCAGGTCGAGGCCGGCGACGGCCCACGACTGGAGCAGCGCGACTCGCGCGTCCTGCTCCCCCTCGACGTCCAGTTTGCCTTCGTTGACGAACCCAATGGCGGGCACGTCGGCCGCAGCGATCTGGGCAAGCAAGTCGCGCGTAACGGCCTGCTGATACGCAAGGTCGTGCTGTCGTCCTCCCAGCGGAAGATCGTCGATGGTGATCGCGATTGTCCTATCGACCTCGAGGACGGCACCCATCGAGGCCGGATCGCCGGGTGCCGGCTGCGCGCAGGCAGACGTGACGAGCAGCACGGCGACGAAGACGCAAGCGCTCCGGCGCCCTCGAGGGCGAGTCATGGATCTGCGATTGGAATCCGTCCTCGACGCCTGAGTCGTGCCCTTGAGGACGGAGCTCATGATCCAGCCTCGGCGTCGGTGAACGCATCGGCGCCGGTCAGCAGGTACAGCACCGCCATGCGGGTCGCGACGCCGTTCGTGACCTGATCGAGGATGACGGAGCGGTCCGAGTCCACGACCTCGCCCGCCAGCTCGACGCCGCGGTTTACGGGGCCGGGGTGCATCACCCACAGATCCGGGTTGGCCTCGAGGTGCTCGGGCCGGATCCCGTACAGCGTGTGGTACTCGCGCAGCGACGGCGTCAGTCCGATCTCGTTGCCTTGCCGCTCTAGCTGAATGCGGAGCGCCATCGCCACGTCGCAGCCCTCGAGGGCTTCCTCAAGTCGGTCGGTGACGACCACGTCGCGCCCCTCAAGGGCGCCCTCGAGGTCGACGGGCATCATGGTGCGCGGGCCGCACAGCGTGACGCGGGCGCCGAGAGCGGTCAGGCCGTACACGTTGGACCGGGCCACCCGGCTGTGCGCGATGTCGCCCAGGATGGTGACGTTGAGGCCGCGGAAATCGTACGCGTCGAGGGCGGACCGGCCAGGGACCTCGAGGTTGGAGATCGTGAGCGCGTCGAGCAGCGCCTGCGTCGGGTGCTCATGCTGTCCGTCGCCTGCGTTCACCACCACGCCCTCGATGCAGCGCGTCAGGAAGTGGGCCGCGCCGGCAGAGCGGTGGCGGATGACGGCGAGGTCCACCTTCATGGCCTCGATGTTGCGCGCGGTATCCTTGAGGGTCTCGCCCTTCGAGACGCTCGAGTTGGAGGCCGAGAAGTTCATCACGTCGGCCGAGAGACGCTTTTCGGCGAGCTCGAACGACAGGCGGGTGCGGGTCGAGTTCTCGAAGAACAGGTTGCAGCACGTCACGCCTCGCAGCGAGGGCACACGCTTGATGGGCCGGTCCAGGACGTCGCGGAACGCCCGTGCAGTCTGCAAGATGAGGCGGAGCTCGTCGGCTTCGTAGTCCGCCAGGCCCAGCAAGTGTCTGTGACGCAGCGTGGACGCGGGCTCGAGGTCGGGTTCAGGCGTCATCTGTGTGTTGTTCTGCTCACCCTCAGGCCTTCTCTACCAGCCAGACACCGTCTTCCCCGTCCTCTTCCTCAAGCCGCACGCGAACGAGTTCTCCCGGCGCCGTTGGGACGTGACGGCCGACGTAGTCGGGGGCGACGGGAAGCTCTCGCAGGCCTCGGTCCACGAACGCAAGCAGGCGGACACTCGCTGGACGGCCCATGTCTACCAGCGCGTCGAGGGCGGCGCGCGTCGTGCGGCCCGTGTACACCACGTCGTCCACGAGGACGATGCGTCGGCCATCGAGTCGGAACGGGATGTCAGTCGGTTGCACGGTCGGCGCCAGGCGGCCGATCCCCCGCCCCACGTCGTCGCGGTAAAACGTCGCGTCGAGGACACCAAACGGGAGCCGAACGTCCTCGATGGCCTCGATGCGGTCCCTCAGCCGGCGGGCCAGGTGCACGCCTCGCGTCTGCATCCCGACGAGCGCGAGACGGTCTGCGGGAGCGGCCTCATCGTCCAGTTCCTCGACGACCTGGCGGGCCAAACGGTCGAGCGTCCGGGCGACGTCGGCCGCGTCCATGAGGTGGGCTTTGACCGGATCGGGCGGCGGCATGAGGAAAGCTACGGACGCGCCGTCCTCGAGGGCGGGCGGGGGATCGGGGAAATAGGAACGGGCGATCTCGCTCGCGTCCTCGAGGTCGACTACGTCCCCGGATCCGCCACCACCTGATGCCTGACATACATCTCTTAGCAGCCACTCGACCTCGAGGACGGCTATCCGACCCAGCGCGGCGTGATCAGCATGAGAGCCCAGCACACGATGGCGAATCCATACAGCGCTCCCGCAACGATGGGCGCGGCCTCGAGGACGCCGAGGTTGCCGAGGATCACGTGCCAGTCGTGGAAGACGCGGTCACCGCCGAGCAATGGCAGCGCGCGAGCCTGCGCGTCCGCGGCGTAGATGCTCACGTCCACGGCGCTTTGGCCGAGAAGCACAAGCGACAGTTGCGTCCCGACCCGGTTGTTCCAGTAGACGCCCTGATACACGAACAGCGCGGGCAGTGCGAGTTGCAAGAATGACCCGCCGGCTGCGTGCACCGTTTGGCCGAACCATCGAAAGAAGAAGTGGCCCGCCTCATGGACGATCAAGTCGAACGCGTGGACCAACACGATCAGGGGATTCGGATCGTAGACGTAGTCTGCCGTTGCGAACAGAACACACAGTGGGACGAGCGCCACACCGAAGAGGTACGGTGTGATCTGATCTCTCCGTGGAAGCGCGAACGTCGTCATGCCCTCGGTATCGACCAACCTCCATCGCAGTCAAGCCGATGGAGCTGCCGTCCTCGAGGGCACCATGACCTCGGCGGATGCGTAGTCCTCCCCTATGACTGAGGCCCACCTTCTCTCCCCCAGCGACCTCGCCCAGATCTCGACGTTCGAGCTGCGCGCACGAGCCGTCGTCGAGGGCTTCATCACGGGCCTGCACAAGAGCCCGTACCACGGCTTCTCCGTCGAGTTCGCCGAGCACCGCGCCTATAACCCCGGCGACTCGCTCCGCCACGTCGACTGGAAGGTGTACAGCCGCAGCGACCGGCTGGTGACGAAGCGCTACGAGGAGGAGACGAACCTGCGCCAGTACGTCGTCCTCGACACGTCGGCCTCGATGCGATACCAGGGGCACGGCGGCGTCTCCAAGCTCGAGTACGGCGCGACGCTGGCCGGCGCGCTCCACGTCCTGATGGCCCGTCAGCGTGACGCAACCGGTCTCGTGCTGTTCGACCGTGACGTCACGACGCTCGTGCCGCCCAAGAGCACGCGGTCCCACGTGCAGTCCCTCATGGCTCGACTGTCCCGGCTCCTCGACCTCGATGACGGCGCCAGCGGAACGGAGACCTCGCCCTCGACGGCGCTCCATCACGTCGCCGAACGGATTCCGCGCCGCTCACTGGTTGTGGTCATCAGCGACCTGTTTGCAACAGGAGAAGACGCCGAGACCTCCATCCGAGCGCTGCGCCACCTCCGCCACCGGGGCCACGAGGTGATCGTGCTTCAGGTGGTCGACAAAGCCACGGAGTGGACGTTCGACGTGGGCGACCGCCCGGTCCGACTCCGGGACCTCGAGACGGGCGAGGAGCGCACCGTCCAGCCCGCGCAGGCACGGGAGGGCTACCTCGAGGTCGCGAACCTCTTCTTTGAGGACGTCAAGCGCCAGTGCCGCGAGGCCGGCGTGGACTACGCATTGCTCGACACCGCACGGCCGTACGCGGAGGCGCTGCGAGCGTACCTCGACAAGCGCAAGCGTCTGTACTGATCCAGCAGGAGGTGCGGAGGTGCGGAGGTGCGGAGGTGCGGAGGTGCGGAGGTGCGGAGGTCAAGATGCTCAAGCCCGCGACCTCGAGAACGAGCCGTGACCTCGAGGACGAGCCGTGACCTCGAGGACGAGCCGTGACCTCGAGGACGAGCCGTGACCTCGAGGACGAGCCGTGACCTCGAGGACGAGCCGTGACCTCGAGGACGAGACGTGACTGCCATCTCCCATTTTCCCGTCCCAGTTTCCCCATACCGACCTCGAGGGCGGACACAAAAAAGAGGGGGCCCGATGCCGAAGCATCGGGCCCCCTCTGGGCCTTTAGAGGCAGTTCAGACTAGCGAGCTAGCGTGATCTGACCCGAGCGCGTCCAGGTGTCGGTCGCGCCTGCCGCACGGAGGCGGTAGACGTAGACACCAGAAGCGAGGCTGCTTCCGTCGATGGCGATACGCTGATCACCACCGGCGTTCAGACCGCCCGTGTTGACGTTGAGGACCTGACGGCCCATCACGTCGAACACCTCGAGGGTGACCGTAGCGGCCTCCGGGAGGTCGAAGCTCAGCTCAGCGCGAGCGCTGAACGGGTTCGGGAACGTTCCGTTGAGAGCAAACTCCGTCGGGACGGAAGCTGCAGTCGGGTCGTTCGCGACCGGGTTCTGGCTGGTCGTGAGACCAAACGTCACCACTGTGCCCTGGGGGCCGAGGAAGCTCTCAACACCGGACTCCTGCACAACGACGTAGTCGTCGTTGAGATCACCGTCCTCAGCACCATCGGGGTCGATGGTGAAGGTCGACGCGAGACCACCAACACCCGTGTAGGGGTTGTTGGTCACAGAGCCGTCCTGACGGCGGATGAGCTGCAAGTTGTCAATGTTGTTGACAATCTCGAAGTCATCAGCACGAGCCTCGACGTTGAACGTCGTGCCCTGGCCGAGAGCCGTACCGGTCGTCGAAACGAGCCAGTAGAAGCCAGCCGGACCCTGGATCGAAGGCGTGCCATCCACAGGAAGGCTCGCGTTCACACCCGGGGACTCGTCGACGAAGGTCACGTTGATCGAGCGGAGCCCGAACGTCGCACCGGCACCGTTCGACTCGAAGTCGAACGTGAACGGAGCGTAATCGCGATCGTCGTCGTCGTTGGCAGCCATCTCACCCGTCGGGTAGATCACGCGGCCTGGCGTCTGGGTCCCAACGTTAGCGACGCGCTTGCGCACGTTACCAGCGATGTAGGAGTCCGTCAGCACAACCGACGCATCCTGACCGACAGCGGACACGAGCACGAAGCCCTGGCCGTCATCGATGTCACCGAACGTCTGAGGCGTGTTCTCGTGATCGAGGCGGACGTAAACCGTCTGCTGCTGATCCTGAGTACCGACAACGAAGACACCGCTCTCCAAGAAGAGCGTCTCATCGTTGAGATCGTCCGTCGAGGTCGACGGCGTGCTGTCGAACTCGTCGTCGAAGATGAGAGCACCTTCGTCGAGGATGACAGACGAACCGGCGTCCTTGTTGATACGAATGTCAACACCATCGCCCAGGAGGGTAGGTCCTGTGATGTTGATCATCGAATCATCCGAACCGACGAAGGAGATCTCCGAGAACGGGATCCCTGTGCCATCACGGCGAACGTTCGGCACGTTGTTGGTGCGCGTTCCGTTGTTCGTGATCACGTCGTTGCCGCTGATCGTGAGATCACCGGTCAGCTCGAACTTGTGACCGTTCACAGCGAACGTCTCGCCAGCTGCAACGCGGAGGCTCTCGATGTCGAACTCGCCCTGCGTGCTTGCGCTCGCAACAGGAAGCGCGGGGCTACCTGAGACGAAGAACTCACCGACGTTACCGGAGGCGAGCGTCGCGACCGTGAAGGGATCTACAGCGCCGTCCTCCTGGTCCTCAACGTTCACGATGGTGCCGAAGATGACTTCGTTGCCAGCGTTGTTGATGACGTCGTAGCCATTGCCAAGGCGGAGACGCGTACGGTCCTGGTTGGCAGCACGCGGTCCGTCCGCGAGCGTGATGGCGTAGTCCACAGCACCGGTGCCCGTTGCAACGTCAGCGCTAGCTGCGTCCAGGGTACCGTCGAGGAAGAGAAGGTTGGTAACTGTCACCTGCTCAACGATATCGACTTCACCGAGACCCCTGTTGCCAACGTGGAACGTCGGGATGGTCACCGAGGTGACGCCCGTCTGACCCACGAGGTCGATTGAGTCCGGAGCTGTGTTGTTCACACCGGCACCTGCGAGAAGCAGGATGGCACGGTCTGTAGCGTCGAAGTCTCCGTCACCGTTGACGTCGGCACTACGAGTCACACCACCAACCGTCACGTTGAAGCCGTCCAAGAGGCCATCGGCGTTCTCGTCAGCGCTGGCGAAAACAAGGAGGTCGTTGTTGTCAACGTCTCCGTCTCCGTCGGCATCCGCGAAGGTCGCGATGTCCTGGTCGTCCTCGTCGATGGATCCGTCGCCGTTGATGTCTCCATCACCGCCGTCGAGATCACCGTCAAACGTGGTGTTGTCCTCATCGTCCGCAAGCCGGAAGCCAGCGACATCCAGTTCGCTTACAAATCCGTTCGGGCCAGAGGCCGTAACGGGGCCACCTGCCGGTCCGCCGAAGCGGTCGAAGTTGACGAGAAGCAGGCGATCCACACCATCGACGTCTCCGTCGAAATCGAGATCGCTGTCTACGAATCCATCAGCTCCCAGCGTGGGAGCTCCTGCACCGACGGTGTACGTGTCTTCGCAGCCAGCAGGCAGCGTAGCCGTTGCGAAGTTGCCTGGGTTATACGTGGCGCTGTAGTCGCCCACGAAGCACTCAAGCGTCAGGTCAGCGAATGTCGGAGTACCCGACGAGCTGGCCGCAACCGCGAGATCCCGGTCTCCAAGACCAACAACGCCGTTGTTGTTGAAGTCCGCGAGGTCGTAGATCGCCTGGTCCTCAGCGTCGACGTCTCCATCGCCGTCAAGGTCAGCGAACTCGTTTACGAGAACATTGCCCATCCCGTCAATCGCACCAGCGATGGCCTGGATGTCGTCTGTGTTGACGATGTCATCCGGCGCAGCGACAGCTGCAACGGCGTTGTAAATCGCCTGGTCGGCACCGATGGCAGTACCCGTGTTGCGGTCGATGTTGCCGTCACGGTTCAGATCCTGATCGGCGAAGCCGTCCGGGATGCTGGTGCCGTCTGTCGCAATGCCACCCGCTTCGTCGATGAAGTCCGGGGCGTTGAGAGCGGGCACGAGGAACGTTCCAGTGACACCTGGACGCGTGACTTCTTCGATCAACGCATCGGCGATGACGTTGTCCGCAGCGTTGACGAAGCCGTCACCGTTGAGGTCGCCATCAGCGAGCGTGCGATCCGGCACAGCACTCGTCAGGCCCGTTGCGAGCCACACCGATCCGAGACCGACGACGTCGGAACCGAGGGTGAGCTGCTGCGAGCTAGCCGTGTAGAAGATGTACGCGCTCTCGCCCGTGTTGAGCTCAAAGATGTTGAGCGTCTGAGCGGACGTGAACTGGACGTTCGAGCCGAGCAGGAGCGTCGACTCGTCAAGCGTGACCTGGCTGGTCACGTTTCCGGCCCTCGTCTCTGCACCACTACCCTCGCCATCGGCGAGGAGGCTGAGCGTAAGCGTACCGCCCTCGAAGCCGGCGTCGGAGATTGCTCCGTTGACCTGCTCGAAACCGGTTAGCGTCGCCGCGGCGTCGTCGCCGAAGAGAACGATCGGAGCCGAAACGATGGCATCCTCGGTTCCCGTCACGACAGCCGTGTCGGAGAGCTGGAAGGCGCCGCCGTTACCGTTGATCTCACCGGAGACCCTGTTGCTCGGGCCGGTGACACGCAGGTTGCCAGCACCGTTGTCGTTCACGAGCGTGACCTCACCGTTCGACTGAACGTCGAGGTTTCCACCGACGGAGAGCGTACCGCCTCCGATCTGGAGGAAGGCGTCAGCGCCACGGACCACGAGGTTGCCTGAGATCTCCTTGAGAGCGTCGCCGTCGAAGCTGTCATCGTCGATCGTGACGTCTCCGTCGTTGGCATCGATCGTGAAGTTGCGAACGAAGTCGAGGTCGAACGTGCCGTCGAGCGTGTAGTCGTCATCGCCCGTGGTGTCGTCCGAGATAAACAGGTCGTACTCCTGCTCGTCTCCGTTGAAACCGGAGAACTCGCCGTCGGCGAGCACCTCCTCGATGCCCGTAGCGTTGTTCGTGATGTCGATGAACACCTCGGAATCGTCGCCAGCTGGCGAGAGATCTCCGGTGAAGTCGCTCGTCACGCCCACAGCCGGACCCGTGGGGCCGTCGGGGTCGATCGTGATCGTACCCGTGCGAGCCGTCAGCGTCCCATTGAGCAAGAACAGCGAGCCGGTGAAGTCGGCGTCGGCGAGAGGCGAGAGATCAACATTGCCATCGAGGCGGATGTCGTCGTAGACGCCTGTACCACCAAGGAAGCCGCCATTCTCAAACACGACGAGAACGTCGTTGAGCGTACCGTCAACCGATGTGGTGCCTGCGCCGCTGTTGATTGCAACCGTGGCACCATTGCCAATCACGTTGATGTCGTCGTCAACGAAGAAGTCAGCATCGTCACCAATGCTGAAGCCGGTGTTGCCAAGGATGTCAACTTCCGCGCCGGTCGCGAACGTGACCGTCCGGTCACCACCTTCGAAGCGAAGACCTTCGAGATCGAGGCCCGTGCCACTTGCGAACGTCTGGTCATCGTCTGAGTCAAACGTCAGAACGAAGCTGTCGTCGAAGTCACCAGCGGTGCGGGTAAAGTCCCCGTCCTCGATGGTAAGCTCGTAGTTGCCGGCCGCCAGGACTTCGCCACCCGTCTGAGTAAAGCTGGCAACCGTCGCATTATCCTCAAACAAGAGGGTTGCGCTCGAGCCAACGTTCACGTCGCCGAAGTTGACGTCGTAGTCATTGCTGTCGAAGAGCACGGACCCGTTAAAGCCGTTGGCAGCAGTACCGTTGCCGTCACGGATGTTGAACGTGCCGGCGATGTTGCCGTCGTCATCGAACTCGACGGTTACGTTTCCACCGTCATCGTTGAGCTGAATCGGCGAGGCGCCAAGCTGAAGCGTGTTAGCCGCGGCAGGAAGATCCACCGTGATCGTCACCTCGTCGCCACCCGTCGCCACGTCGATGAGACGCGGGATGATGGTGCCAGAGGGGTTGACCCCAGTCGTTCCAACCGTTCCGTTGAAGGTGAACTGAGTTGGGATCGAGTTATCGAAGGGATCGTTTGCATCGTCCGGGTTGACGTTGTCGTACGTCGGGACACCCGTGACGGCTGCGTTGGTGACTTCGATCTCCTCGACACCACTCAGCGACACGACGCCCGTACCGAGAGCAATGGTGCCAGACTGGAAGTCGATGGTCTGATCCTCATCTCCGAAGAGACGGAACGTGGCACCAGCGCTTGCAAATGACGCATTGTCGGAGAAGGTGAGACGATCTCCGGGTACGTTTTCGATCGAGAGAGCGACCACGTCGCCGGGGCCCTCGTCGTTGCGAGCACGGAAGGTGATTCCCCGCTCCCTGTTCGAAGCAGCGTCGCCGATGTTCTGGTTGAGGAAGTACGGGGTCGAGAAGCCGTTGGCCTCGAACTCGATCGTATACGGGGCGCCAGCACCGAAGCCCGCGTTCACGCGAGCGAGCGCCTCGTCCAGAGTCGCGACAGGGCCGTTGTTGCTCTGGTTGTTCGCGGTCTGACCCGTGTTCTGGTTGTTACCACCATCGTTGTTCACGAAGATGGTTGTCTGCGCCTGCCCGACGCCTGCTCCCAAGAGCAGGACCGTCAGCACGGCGCAGAGATTAAAGAGTCGGCCGAGGCCAGCTCCGTGAGTATTGGTACTCGTCATGTGGAGTAGTGAGTTGTGGGGGTTGAGGGGTCGCACCTGGGGAGGGCGCGTGAGCCCGACGGTATGCATCGGGGACACACGCTGCCAAAGATATGCAACGCGTCTGAAGATCCCGTTCAGGGAGAACGGAAATCGAACAGGAACGCCCGTGCGTTCGGTATACACAACCTCGTGCATAACCCGTGCCACTTTCCTCTCTCGCCAAAAGATGCTCTTGTCGACGCCCTCGAGGGCGTTCCATTTGGAACACAGCCGGAGCGTGCGCACGTCATGCACACCCCTGCTCCGATGACCGCGCACAGCGTTCGCGCTCCCGGGTTATGCGTTTCTCGTGTTGCCTTTTTGTGACCTCGCACCGGCTTCGAGGACGAGGGCTGCGACGATGCTCAATGGTCTTCAAAGGGAGGACCGCCCTCGAGGACGGCCCCTCACGGCGGCGGACTCGAGGACGAACCGGGGAAGTGGATCGGCGCCTCTGGCCGCAGTAGTCTAGAGGCTTCCACTTTTACGCCCTCGATGCGACTCCTTCTTCCTTCCACGCTCGCCCTCTTCGTCGCCGGGTGTGCAGGCACGGCCCCGATGGCGCCGAGCGCCTCCGCGCCAGCCGCGCCCTCGACGCCGGCCGTCGAGCGCTACCAGGCCACGATCACTCCCCAGGAGTTGGCGGGCCACCTCTATGTCTACGCCGACGACTACATGGCGGGACGTGAGACCGGCGAGCCGGGACAGCGCTTCGCCGCGCGCTACCTCGCCGGCGAGTATGCCACGATGGGCATCGAGGCCAAGGGCACGGGCCTGGCCGAGGGTCCGTACGCGATCGACGGCTACCTCCAGCCGTTTGCCCTCGAGCAGTCCACGCTCCAGAGCATGACCGCGAGCGTCACGCAGGCCGACATGGTCATGGTCCGGTCCACCATCACGGCATACGACCTCGAGGACGCGCAGCTGGTGCCGGTCCGCGGGCGCATCGAGAACGCGTCGGGTCCGCTCGTATACATCGGCGATGGCTCCAACCTCGACGCGTTCGACCTCAAGGGCACGTACGCGCTCATGATGCCCGGCAGCGACCAGGGCGCGACGCGAGCGGCGCTCTCGGCGGTTGGCGCGGCGGGCGCGCACGCGGTGATCCTGGTCGGGCCGCAGATGGCGTCCGAACTCACGGATCGCGCGGCACGGGCCTTCCGTGCGGGTGGCCTGTCTCTGCCCCCGATGGGCGACGAGGACGAGGCGGGCGGCTTGCCGACTATCTTGATGACGGCCGGTGACGTCGTGGAGACGCTGATGACGGGGGCCGGCCTCGAGGCCGGACCGGACGGCTACCCGACGGGCCGCACCGGGCTGACGCTCGGCCTCGAGGCCGACTACGACGTGCAGACGGTCATGACAGAGAACGTGGTTGCGATGGTCGAGGGCTCGGATCCGCTTCT
This sequence comes from Rubricoccaceae bacterium, assembly GCA_963832985.1. Lineage (GTDB taxonomy): Bacteria > Bacteroidota > Rhodothermia > Rhodothermales > Rubricoccaceae > Rubrivirga. Next base: position 50,815 of record CAWHWG010000005.1, on the reverse strand, counting down.
GAAGAGCGAGTTCGTGGTCATCTCGGCTCACCTCGATCACGTTGGAGACAATGGCGACGGCGAGGACACCATCTTCAACGGCGCCGACGACGACGGCTCGGGCACGGTCTCTCTCCTCGAGATCGCCGAGGCGTTCGAGATGGCCAAGCAGACTGGCGAAGGCGCGCGACGCTCCATCCTCTTCCTCCACGTCACAGGTGAGGAGAAGGGGCTGCTGGGCAGCGAGTACTACGCCGACCGCGAGCCGATCGTCCCGATTGCAAACACGGTCACGAACCTCAACGTCGACATGATCGGGCGCTACGACCCCGAGCGCGGGTTCGACCGCACGGACTACGTGTACATCATCGGCGGCGACCTGATCTCGCAGGACCTCCACGACCTCAACGCGCGCGTCAACGACGACACGGGCACGGACCTGCTGCTCTCGGACCGCTTCAACTCGCCGGACGACCCGAACCAGTTCTTCCGCCGCTCGGACCACTGGAACTTCGGCAAGTACGACGTGCCGTTCATCTTCTACTTCACGGGCACGCACGAGGACTATCACGGCGTCGGCGACAGCGCGGACAAGATCGACTACGACCGGATGGCGCGGATCGCGCGGCTCATCTTCGGCACGGCCTGGGAGCTCGCGAACCAGGACGAGCGTCCGGCAGTCTCCGGCGTCGGGTTCAACTAGCGGCTTGGGTCCTCGAGGTCGGCCGGGAGTGCGTGCGGAGGTGCGGAAGTGCGGAGGAGAAGAGGTGTCCTGTCGGCCAGCCCCGAGGTTGAGTATGACCTCGAGGTCGGCCGCGGCCTCGAGGTCGTATTGGGTCGAGGTCGATCAAGCCATGATTGAGATATGGGCGTTCGCTTCTTTCGGGACCTGCGAGTGTATGCCTCGGCTGTCGAGTTGCGGAAGGGAGTGTTTCGCGCCTCGAGGGCGTGGCCGAAGGAGGAGCAATACTCGCTGACCGATCAGGTCCGGCGGTCCTCGAGATCAGTCGGAGCCAACATCGCGGAGGCGTGGTCGAAACGGAGATATCCGAAGCACTTCGTCTCGAAGCTGACGGATGCCCACGGCGAGGCGGAGGAGACGGGTGTCTGGCTCGACACCGCCCTCGAGTGCGGCTACCTAGAGAAGAAAGAGCACGAGACGCTGCATGCTTTGGTCCGCTCAACGGCAGGTGGTGTGGCAACGATGATTCGCCAGGCCGAGCAGTGGTCCGGAACGGCGAGATCTACGCGAGAACCAACCGAGCCCTACGTCCTCGAGGGCGAGGACATTCCATTCGACATCGAGGACGGAAACCCTCCGCCCCACCCTGAGCGACACGACCTCGAGGGCGACCGCCCGCCGCCCTTGTAGCCCCCCTCCGGACCTCTCCACTTCCGCACCTCCGCACGCTTTGATCGACCGTATCCACCAACTCACCGACGACGTCTTCCCCGACGTCATCCGCTGGCGCCGCGCCATTCACCGCCGCCCGGAGCTCGCGTTTCAGGAGCACGAGACCGCCGCGTTCATCGCCGAGACGCTTGAGACCATCGGCCTCGAGGTCGTGACCGGGATCGCCAAGACTGGCGTTGTGGCCCACGTCACTGGCGGACGGCCCGGACCCACCGTTGCCCTCCGCGCCGACATCGACGCGCTGCCCATCACGGAGGCGACCGGCCTCGAGTTCGCGAGCGAGACGCCGGGGCAGATGCACGCTTGCGGCCACGACGCCCACACGGCCATGCTACTGGGCGCCGCGCAGGTCCTGCACAGCCTGCGCGACGACCTCGAGGGCACCGTCCGGCTCGTGTTTCAGCCGAGCGAGGAAAAGGCACCCGGCGGCGCCCGCGTGATGATCGAGGAGGGCGTCCTCGAGGACGTGAGCGGACACGGACCCGTCGAGCGGATGTTCGGGCAGCACGTCTTCCCCGACCTCGAGGCCGGCATGATCGGCGTTCGCGGCGGGGCCTTCATGGCGAGCGCGGATGAGGTCTATTTGACCGTCCGAGGGACGGGCGGACATGCAGCGGCACCACACCAACTCGTGGACGCGGTGCTGGTGCAGGCCCACATCCTGACGGCGCTCCAGTCGGTGATCTCGCGCAACCGGCCACCGGGCGTGCCGTCGCTTCTGTCGTTCGGGAAAGTCGATCGCTGACGGCGCGACCAACGTCCTGCCCGACACCGTCGTTCTCGAGGGCACCTTCCGGTCGATGGACGAGGACTGGCGACACCAGGCGTGGGACCTCATCCGACGCACGGCGCAGAAGACGGCGGAAGCCTTCGGCGCGACGTGCGACGTGGACATCCTCGAGGGCTACCCGGCGCTAGTCAACGACCTCGAGGCTGCCGCCTTCGCGCGAGCGGTCGCCGTAGAGGTCGTGGGCGAGGACCGCGTCGTGGACCTGCCGATGTGGTACGCATCGGAAGACTTCTCTTTCTACGCGCGCGAGGTACCGGCGTGCTTTTCGGTTCTCGGCGTCCGCAACGAGGCAGAGGGCATCACGCACGGGCTCCACACTCCGCGGATGACTGTGGACGAGGAGGCGATGCGCACGGGAACGGCCTTCCTCGCCGCGCTTGCCGTGCGAGAGCTATCGGCATAACCCGGTTGACCTAGCGCGACCTCGAGGACGAGTCGAGCTCGAGGCGAAGTGTGGCCTCGAGGGCGAGTTCTTCGCCTTGGCACACACCCACCAGAGTCATCCCCGCGCATGCGGGGATCCATACAGTGCCACTCCCGGCCTCGAGGTCGAAACGACACCGGCCCCTTGCCTGTCCTTGTTCCCCAAGGGAAAGGGGACTCATCGAGCGACTTCGAGGACGGCCTCGGATCTCGAAAAACCCGCTCCCGAGACACGTCAGGAGTCCGCCGCACACGAGACTGGGGCCTTGGGACGGAGAAACCCCTCACATCCCTCTATCCCGCATCCCTCCAAAAGCCTAAAAATCGATCCGCATGCGGACGTTGAGTGTCCGTGGTGTCAGACGAGTCGGAACGGCGGTAAAAACGCGACGGCCGCCCTCGTTGCTCTCCACCCACGAGTAGGCGACCGTGTTGGTCTGGTCAAACACGTTCAGCACCTCTACGGTGGCGAGCAAGTCCAGCGGGCCGCCGCTCGGCGTCCGGCCGACCCGGAGGCGCTTCGTTGCACCCATGTCGAACCGGAAGTAACTCGGAAGGCGAGTCGCGTTGCGGGGGCCGTCGTTGAAGACCGTGATCGAGTCGAACGAGCGGTCCTCGTCGCGAGCGGGCGGCGTCGTGGGAAGCCTCGAGCCGTAGAGCGTGCGCAGGTGCAGGCGCCACGTGTCGTCGCCGGGGACGTAGTCCTGGACGAAGAGCGAGAAGTTGTGCCGGCGGTCCGTCGGGCGTGGGAGCCAATCGCCACCGCCGCGGGCGGCGAAGCGGGCCAGCGTCTGCTCATCGGTGGCCGCAGGTGTGTAGAACCGCTCTTCGGTCAGCAGCAAGCCGTATGAGACCCAGCTCTCCAAGCCGGGGACGAGCTCCCCGCGAAGCTGAACGTCGGCGCCGACAGCGTAGCCCTCAGAGTCGTTCTCGGCGGAGTAGACCACGCGCACGTTCTCGACATCGTAGGAGATGAGGTCCGTGAACCGTTTCGCGTAGGCCTCCGCACGGAGGGCGAGGCGACGACTGGTAAAGAAGTGGTCGAGGCCGACGACCGCCTGTAGAGCGCGTGGGCTCGAGATGTCGCCGTCGAGGGTGCGGAAGACGTTGCCGCCCGGCGCCGGGTCGCCGCGAAGCTCGCGGTACGTCGGCGCCTGGTGATACACGCCGACGGCGCCGGAGAACGACGTTTGCGGCGAGACGGTGTACACAGCGCCCAGGCGCGGCGACAGCGTGAGTTCGTCGTTGTACGAGAAGTAGTCGGCGCGCAAGCCGGGCGTCAGCGTCAGTCGTGCGCCGACCGAGATGGCGTCCTCGACCCAGGCGGAGGTCGAGCCACGACGCGAACGAGGTGTCGGCGACGAGGGCGCTCGCTGTGATGGTCAAAACATCCCCGTCGTCGCTTCGGCCCGTGAAGTCGGTCTTCTCGTTGATTGTGTCGTCGAACGCGAAGCGCCTTCCGCTCCATCCGGCCTCGAGGCTGTGCCGGCCCAGGCGCGAGAGATAGCGCCCTTCGGCCGTGACGACGGTCTGGCTGATCGAGTTATCCGTCACACTCGACTGGACAGTTTGGCCTTCAAGGAGCCGGTCGAGGTCGGTCTGCGAACCGCCAGGCCTCTGCTGGCGACGGAACAGCGACGAGCGGCTGGAGATGTCGATGGTCTCAAACTCGTCCGTGGTGAACGTCGAGACGCGGTGCTCCATCGAGGCATTCGTGCCGAGCGGCGTCCGCAGCAACAGCCCACCGAAGGCGATGTCGTATCCGTCTTCCTCGAGGCCGGAGAAGTCGCGGGCGACGGTACGGATCAAGTTGGGATAGATCCCGAACGTGGTCTCCTGCTGCTGCGGCGCGAGCCGGAAGCGGTGGCGCGCGTACAGGCCGACAGCGCGCAGCGACGAGCCGCCGATGTGGGCATCGAGGACGCCCTGGAGGTCTCGGAAGTTGGGGTCGTAGCTGCCCTCGAGCTCCTGGCTGGCGAAGAACCGCTGGGGCCGAGCGCTCCGAGCGGCGATGGCGAGACCGATGCGGTCGGTCAAGGCGCCACTCACGGCCACGCCGGCATCCAGCGTTGAGAGATACGCCGTCGAGGTTGGGGTGCCCTCAGGTGCCGAGTAGGTCGCGTCGAGGACGGAGGCCAGCTTGCCGCCGTAGCGGACTGGGAAGCCGCCAGCAAAGAGCGTCATCCGGCTGGTCAGATCGCCGTTGATCAGGCCCAGGCCTTCCTGCTCGCCCTGGCGGATGCGGAGCGGGCGGTAGATCTCGAAGCCATCGATAAAGAACTGGTTCTCGTCGTAGCTGCCGCCGCGCACAGAGAAGCTGTTCGAGAGCTCGTTCGAGGACGTGACGCCGAGTTCGGTCTTGACCGTGCGGATGGCGTCCTGAACCGGCAGCGGCATGTCCCGCACGACGGTCGGATCGATCCTCGAGATGCCCACTCCGCGCTCGGCGCCAGCCGTGACCTCGACGTCGCCGAGATCTCCGAGGGCGACCTCGAGGACGGCGTCGAACCGTGTCTCCTCGCCGCGTCGCACCACGACGGTGTCGCGGACCGTCGTGTAGCCGACGAACGACACCCGAACGGCGTAGCGGCCCTCGGGAATCCGGAACGCGTACCGGCCGTCGGCTCCCGTGTTGGTGCCGAACGACGTGCCCTCCACCAGCACCGACGCTCCCGCGATGGGGCCGCCGTCCTCGAGGACGCGGCCGGAGATTTCGCCCCACGTCTGGGCGGCGAGAGGCGCTCCCAGGAGCACAGAGAGGAGAAGCCCGGCGAGCGGGCGGACAAACAGGCGCATAGAACCGTCAGGCGGGGCGGGCCGGAGCCAGCAAAGAGTCGAGTGCCGAAGACGGAATAGGCGCGTGCGTCGTGTGCGGGAACGTAGGAAGATACGGTGGCGCCCACGCTGGGCTAGGGCAGGTCTGGGTCCCTGCGGCTAGCTTCGAGCATGACCCGCCGCTTGCCATTTTCTCTTCTGCCCTCCCGAATTGCACGGGCGGTCGTGGAGCGCGTGCAAGACGCCGTCGCAGAGCGGACCGCGCCGCCGGTGGTCACGGCCGTCCGTCGCGAGAGCCTCACACACCTGAGCTCGCGCGCGCTCGCCGAGCTCCATGAGTGCGTCGTCGAGGCCGAGCGGTCCGACCTCGAGGGCACGCTCGCCATCGTCGGCGACTGCGGCGCGGCCATCGTGGCTGCCGACGCCCGAATCTCGGCTCGCGAGGTCCGTGTCTATGGGATCAACCCCGACGATCGGTCCGAACTCGAGGACGCCATGACGCGTCACGGATTCTCCCCCTCGAGCACGCGCATCACCATCCTCGAGGAGGGCGCCGTCCTCGAGGACGAGCCGGTCGCGGTGGGCTACGCGTCCGATGACGAAGGCGTCGCGCTGCTCGCTCCAGGGCTGGGGCCGCGCGGCACCTTGCTCGTGGGCGACGACGGGCTGCACGCTGTAGACGCCCTCGTCAAGGGCGGCGGCTACCGGTCGGGCTCGCGTGGCGGCATCCTCGTGGTTCGGCGGAGCTGACCTCGAGGACGAGGACTACTGTCCCGTTCGCACGACGAAGTCGTCACCCGGATCGGCCGGTGTGTCATCCGGGTGGAACGTGACGACGAGCTGCCGGACGCCGGACACACGGCGCGCGAGATGCTCCGGGATGCCGCGTCCGCCCTCGCTGTGGAAGCCACCGTTGACGTGGATGACGAGCGCGCCAGGGTGCCGCCCGAGGTGCGTCGCGACGACATCCGCCATGGACGCATCGCGCAGGTTCTGAGCCGCCAGCATGTCCTCGACGGACGGGCCGCCGTGGCCTGCCATCCCGCCCATCAGCTCCGTAAAGGCGGCTGTCGTCTCCGGCGAAGGTGGCACGAGCGGCAGCGGCGGAAGGACCTGGAGCGCCTCGTCCTCGAGGCCGGCCAGCGTCTCCCCACGAGACAATCGGCGGACGTAGCGGTTCGGAGCGTTTGCCGCGAGCACCGGGGCTCCTGCGGCCTTCGCGGCCTCGACGAGCGGCCGGTAATCGGTCGCGTAGTTGCCCCACGGACGAGCGGCGGCCATGAGGTCGCGCTCTTGAATGTGGCCCGCGAGGTACTCGTCGAGGACCACCTGCACATCGGTCTCGAACATCTCTAGTCCGAGCGCCACCGGCCGGCCGGACCGCTCCAGCACGGCCTCGAGGACGGCGAGCTGCGCGACATGCGTCACGGAGTCGTCGTGGATCTCTCCGAGGTAGACGACATCGGCCTCGAGGGCCGCCGCAATGACGGCCTCCATCGAGGCCGGAGCGCCGCTGCGGTCGGCGACCTCGAGGTCGGCCGTCTGTGCGGTTGCGCCGATGGCCAGGAAGCCCACGGCGACGGCGAGGAGCGACCTCGAGGACGGTGCTATTGAACGCATGGCAGCTTAGGAGTCGTCGCTCTTGCGGGAGCGCGACCGGCGACGGCGGCTCCGACTGGGGGCCTCGTCACTGGTCGACTCGGGGCTGGCGGTCTCACGATCTGACCCGTCACCGGAGACGTCGTCTCGAGCATCGGCGTGCGGCTGATCGTCGTCGCGGTCCACGTCCTCGAGGTCGTCGTGGTCGCGGCGGCGGGACCGGGACCGTCCCCCTCCGCCCTCACGGCGCTCCTTTGCCTCACGCTGCTGGACGTCGTACTCGCTCTCGGAGCGGTCCATCGCCGGGCCTACGTTCGATTCGCCCAGGCTGGCCTGGTGCGCCTCGTCCAGCAGCATGCCCAGGATCTCGGGCTCGCCGTCCTCGACGAGTTGCTTGGCAACGGCCGCGAACCGAGCCTGCCGCTCGCGCTCCATGTTGGTGCGGTTGCGCATCCGGTCCTCGAGCAGGTTCGTCAGCCGCTGGCCGACGCGGCTCGCGATCTCTGCCTCGGTGGGCATGTCGCGCTCCTCGAGAGGGATGTCATACTTGCGCGCGATCAAGCGCAGCGTCGGCATATCAGACGCCGTTGTGATGGCAATCGAGACGCCGGCCTTGCCGGCACGCGCTGTCCTACCGGAGCGGTGCACGTAGTACTCGCGGTCCTGCGGGATGTCGTACTGGAAGACGTGCGACAGATCCTCGACGTCGATACCACGCGCGGCGACATCGGTCGCGACCAGGAACCGGACATCGCCGTCGCGAAGCCGCTTCATCGTCTTCTCCCGCGCCTTCTGCGTCAGGTCCGACGAGATGCCGGCCGCGTTGTAGCCGTAGTTGTTGAGGAAGTTGGCGAGGTACTCGACCTCACGCTTCGTGTTACAGAAGATGATCGCGGACGTCGGGTTCTCCCACTCGATGAGCGTCGCGAGTGTCCGGTCCTTCGCCATCGGCAGAACCTGGTACGCGCGGTGCGCCATCTGCTCGACATGGATCTGGCCGCCGGCCGTCGCCAGGAAGATCGGGTCGGTCAAGAACTCCTTGCCGATGCGCTGCACCTGGAACGGCATCGTGGCGGAGAACATGTAGGAGTCGCGCTGCTTGGGCAGGTAGCGGCGCACCTTGATCATGTCGGGGAAGAAGCCCATCGAGAGCATCTCGTCGGCCTCGTCCAGGATGATGGTCCGCAGCTTGTCCAGCTTGAGCGTGCCACGGGCGAGGTGGTCCAAGATGCGGCCGGGCGTGCCGACGACGAGTTGAGCGCCCTTCTCGAACGCCTTCACCTGGGGCTCGTAGCCGACGCCACCGTAAACCGGGATCGCGTTGAGGCGCTCGTCCTCGTCGAGGCCGGCGTTCATGCGCTCGAACTCAGCGTGGATCTGGCTCGCGAGCTCGCGCGTCGGGCAGAGAACCAAGGCCTGCGTCGTCTTCTCGCGCACGTCGAGCTTCTCGAGCAGCGGGAGCAGGAACGCGCCTGTCTTGCCGCTTCCGGTCCGGCTCTGAACAATCAGGTCGCGGTTGTCGAGGATGTACGGGATCGCCTGCGCCTGGACGGGCATGAGGCCGGGCCATCCGAGCGCCTTGACGCCCTGCTGGAGCCGCTCGGGCAGGTCCTTGATGCTGGCGTCCTCGCGGTCGGGATCGGGCGAGTCGAACGGGGTCTCGAGCTGACGCTCGGCCTTGACCTCGTTCTGGGCTTTCTGGGTAAGGTCGAAGACGGCTTTGAACGCCATGAGAGTCGGGGGAGAGAGTGGGCCGCCCGGGTCTTCTGTCACTCCCGACCGGCGTCGCAGGCGCCGGCCTATGCCTCGGCACCGACACAGGAAATCTGCGTCTGCGTCAGACTACGCATGATCGCCGCGCATCCGCCCTCGAGGGCGCCGACTTCCGGCGGAGTTCTCCGCGCGCGTCCTCGAGGATGCGTACACCGGCCTCGAGGACGGACCGTTAGAGCGCGATGCGGAGCGACAGGCCGTGGCCGGTATCGCCTGAAGGCGTGGCAAACGTCGCTGGCTGGAGTGCAACGCGCCGCGCCGTCCACAGCGGCGGGACCGTCGCCGCGACGACGACTGCGACTGCGCCTCCCGCGATTAGTCCCATGAAGTTGTATTCCCCGCCCCCCGTCACGAGGGTGGCAACGCCTCCCACCACAGCGCCCGACAACGCTGCCGCGGCCCCACCGACCACCGTGCCTACCACGGCGTCAGTCAGCGTTTCTGCAAACGGGACATCAAAACCATACCCGGTGCCGACTAGCGCCACAGCAGTAGCTACCCCAAGCGGGTATGCAGCGACCACGATTGCTACCGATGTCCGGTCGCTCCCGTTCACAGCCGCACCTGCCGCCACGACGGCGGCGACCCCAGCTGCACCTCCCGCGAACGCCATCACGGTCTGCTGTCCACTCGTGGGCCGCCGCGGTTGCCAATCGTCCTCGAGGACGGGCTGCGCCGCCAGGACAGGGGCGAAGAAAAGAGACAGGAAAGCAGCGACACGCATGGATAGATCTCGATCTCACCCTCAGCATATCAAGACCTGCCTCGCTTCCGCCTGATGCGATTGCACCAGTCCTCGAGGACGACCGCATCCGGCGGAGTTCTTCCCGCACGACCTCGAGGACGTGTACCCGGCCTCGAGGACGGAGCCTATACGCCCAGGCCGGCGAGCAGCGACGCCACCGTCGGAATGAGCTTTGTCGCCGCGAGGCGCTTCGGGAGGAAGGCAGCGGCGCCGGCTTTCAGAGCGCGATCCTCGAACACGGCCTCTTCGTGGCCGGAGACGACCAGTACTAAGAGCTCCGGCCTGCTCGCCATTAGACGCTCGACGAGGTCGATCCCGCTCATCCCCGGAAGCCGCACGTCCGTCACGACGAGGTCGCACGCGAGGTCGCCAAGAGCCGCGAGGGCATCTTCTGCCGTCGCCGCGATCCCGCACATGCAGATACCATCTGTTTGTGCAAGAATGTTGCTGTACACCTCCCGAACGACCGGGTGGTCCTCGACGAGAAAGACATTGTGGCTCATGCTCCTCAAGGTCTCTCCTCAGACTTGTTTTCAAAACAGGGACTTACCCACTAAGCACCCCCGGTTATCCCTTAAACATCGAGGGCACCGCAACACGGAGCGCCGCGCGACCTCGAGGACGGCTATGCAGGCTCTGACGGGACCACGATGGTGGCGCGCGTGCCCTGCCCGACGCTGGACTCTACTTCGAAGCGACCACCGATCAACTCTAGTCGATCTCGGACACTCGTGAGCCCGAACCCCTGGAGCCCGTCACCCATCTCGAATCCAGCTCCATCGTCCTCGACGCGGATGACCACCTCCTCTCCGTCGCCCTCGAGGACGACGAGGGCACGGTCCACGCCGGAGTGCTTGACAACGTTGAAGAGGAGTTCGCGGATGATCCGGTAGATCAACACCCGGATCGCCGGCGATGAGACGCGGGGAGCCCCCTCAGCCCTGACCTCTACGATGAGGCCATATTGCTCGAGCTTCTGGTCGGCGAGCCACCCAAGCGCGTCCTCGAAGCGCTCCGAATCGAGGACGGCCGGGCTGAGCTCCGTTGAAAGGGTTCGTGTCAACGTCGTCGCCTGGTCGAGGACCTCGGCCGAGCGGAGAAGCAAGCGGTCGGCGGCGGCGCCCTCCGACTTGATGGCCTGCGCAAGGAGCATGGACAAGCCGTGGAGCCTCTGCTGGAGGTCATCATGGAGCACGTGCGCGATCCGCTGCCGCTCCTCCTGCTCCGCAACCGTCAGCGCAGCCGCAAGCTGGCGGACCTCACCCGTCCGCTCCTCGACGCGAGCCTCGAGCGTGGCATTGAGTTCGCGCACCTCAGCCGCCGCCCTCGTCAACTCGTCGACATCCGTGACGGTACCGACCCAGGCCGAGACCCTACCCTCGGGGTCGCAGATGGGCCTTGCACGCATGATGACCCAGCACTGATCGCCGCCGCCAGTCAAGAGGCGGTGGCGAATCTCGAACGGGTCGCCGGCTTCCCGGGCCGTGGTCCACGCCACATCGGTCCGCTCTTGATCTTCGGGGACGACGAGATAGGGCCACAGTTTGGTGCCGCGCGCCTCTTCGGGGGGACGCCCCATCATCATTTCGAAGCGAGGGTTGACGTAATCCACGGTGCCATCGGGCGTGGTCGTGAACAAGATGTCGGGGACGGTCTCGGCGACCTCGCGGAACCGCATCTCGCTCTCGCGCAACGCCACCTCAGCCTCGCGCTGGTCGGTCACGTCGAGGACGACGCCGACCACCCGGACGGGGCGACGCTCCGTGTCCTCGCCCTCGAAGAAGACGCGCGCCTGGCCGCGCACCCACCGCACCTCGCCGTCGGGCAGGACCACACGATGCGTCTGCGAGAACGTGTCCGGGCTGTTCGGGTCGAGGGAGTGATCGCGGGCGGCGATGAAGCCCTCGAGGTCGGCCGGATGAATGACCGCCATCACGGTCTCTTGGCTGACGTCTTCGTCCTCGAGGCCGAAGATGGCACGCGCGCGGTCGTCGAACCGCAGCACCTCGCTCCCGACATCGAAGATCCACGTACCCATGTCGGCGGCCTCGACGGCTTGGCGGAACCGCTCTTCAGAGGCACGGAGCGCGTCCTCTACGCTCTTCCGTAGCGTGTTGTCGCGGAGCACCTTGGCGAACCCTCGAAGGCGGCCATCGTCGTCGCGAAGCACCGTCATGACGCCGTTGGCCCAGAACCGAGACCCATCGGCTCGGAGGTGCCACCGGTCGTCGGCGGCTTGGCCGGCCTCGGCGGCCGTCGCCATTTCCCTCTGGGGAACGCCCGCCGCCCGGTCCTCTTCGGTAAAGATGACGTCGGCGGGCTGGCCCACGATATCCTCCTCGAGGAGGCCGAAGATGCGCTCGGCGCCCGGGTTCCAGGACACGATGGCCCCACTCGGGTCGAGCATCATGATCGCGTACTCGGTCGCGCTCTCAACCAGCAGGCGGTACTGCTCCTCGCTCTTTCGCAGCGCGGCTTCGGCTTCGCGACGCTCCGTGACGTCCACGAATGCACTCGCGCCATACGAGATCGCTCCCTCGGCATCCAGGATGGGCTGGCTGTTGACCAGAATCGTCCTCAGGGTCCCATCCGGGCGGCGGATGCGCATCTCCTCACCGGAGACCGTCTCGCCCGTCGCGACCGTGCGCGCAATGGGCATCCGGTCGATGGGGTACGGCTCGTCGGCATCGGGCAGGAGCACGGGCCACTCGCCGTAGTGATCGGGGCTTGCGGAGGGCCGGAAGGGATGCTCGAAGACGTGCTCAACCTCGGGGTTGCCGTAGATCAGTTTCCCGGTAGCGTCGCACAGCACGATGCCCACGGGGACGCCATCGAGGACGGTACGTAGCTGGGCCTCGCTCTCGCGAAGGGCATCCTCGGCCAGCTTCCGCCGCGTGATCTCGACGAAGGTGACTACGACGCCCTCGATGCGGTCGTCGACGGAGCGGTACGCCAGCATGCGAGTGAGGTACCAGTTGCCGTCGTCGTCACAAAGCTCTCGCTCGATGGGGATCAGGGTGTCGAGGACGCGTCGGGCATCGGCCTGGAGCGTACCGCCTACCAAGCGGTCGGTGAGGTCGGAGAGGGGTCGGCCGCGGTCGGCAGGGCGGATGCTGAAGAGGTCGTTGACCTTGGGCGTGTAGCGTAGGATGCGAAGCTGGCGGTCCAGGAACAGCGTCGCGATGTCGGTGGCCGAGAGCAGGTTCTGCAAGTCGCCGGAGAGCTGAGCGAGCTCCTCGACCTTGTGCCGGTTCTCCTGGTTGACCGTCTGGAGCTCCTCGTTCATTGACTGGAGCTCTTCCTTGGACGTCTCGAGCTCCTCGAGGGTGGACCGGAGCTCTTCGTTGGTGCTCTGGAGCTCCTCGTTGGACGCCTTCATCTCCTCCTGGCTCGTCTCGTACTCCTCCACGAGGGCCTGAAGGCGTTGTCGCGCCAGGTCGCGCTCGGCCTCGAGGGCGCGGCCGGCATCCGACACGGGCACGGTAACGGGGACCTCCGGTCCTGGCCGCTCGTCGAAGATGACGAGCGCATATCCATCCTCGTCGCCGCCGGTCGCCAGCCGAACGTCGAGGCGCACCGGCCGGAGGTCGCCCTCGAGGTCGACGGCCACGTTGCCGGACATGGCAGGCTCCTGACTCTCCCGCGCCTGGTGCAGCGCCGACCTCAGCTCGGCTCGTAGCTCGGGGCGGACCAACTGGAACACGTTGGCCGTGATCACGCCACCGGGATGGGCGAGGTAGCGCCCCGCTCGCTCCGAGACGTGCGCCACACGATCGTCGGGCCCCACCAGCAGGCTCGGCGGGGCATACCGCTCCACCATCCGCTCGTGGAGGACGCCGAAAGAGCGAGGCTCGAGGCCGGAGACGGGCTCCCCCCGCGGAAGGCTCGAGTCGGACCTCAGGACTGGAAAGACGGGCAGGCGTGGCTCCGGCCCTGGCACATTGCGGCGGCGGTAGAGGCACAGCCGTTTGTCCTCGACGCGAAAGAGGTCCGCCGAGTCTGTCGTTTCCGAGGAGCCCAGCACCAGGACGCCGTCGGGGCGGAGGGCGTAGTGGAACAGCTCGATGATGTCGTTCTGGGCGGAGCGCTCGAGGTAGATGAGCAGGTTCCGGCACGACACCAAGTCGAGCTTGGAGAAGGGCGGGTCGAGCAGCAGGTTGTGCGGCGCAAACACGACCATCTCGCGGACGGTCTTTCGGATGCGGTAGCCGCCGTCTTCCTTGGTAAAGAAGCGCTGGAGCCGCTCGGGGCTCACGTCCGTCGCGATATCGCCGGGGTAAAACCCATCGCGCGCTCGCGCGAGAGAGTGCTCGTGCAAGTCGCTGGCGAACACCTGGAGCGTCGGAGGCGACTCGCGGCGGGCGGCCTCCTCGAGGAGCAGGATCGCGAGGGAATACGCCTCCTCACCGGTCGCGCACCCCACAGACCACACGCGGACGGACTCGTCGGGGCCGCGCCCCTCAAGGAGGTCTGGCACGATGTCCGCCGCGAGCCGCTCGAACACGTCGGGGTCGCGGAAGAAGCTGGTGACGTTGATGAGCAGGTCGTCGGCCAAGGCGCGCACCTCGTCGGTGCTCTCGCGGAGCACGTCGAGATACCTCTCGATCTCCTCGACTTGGTGGAGTTGCATCCGCCGCGCGATCCGGCGCAAGATCGTGGATCGCTTGTAGCGGCTGAAGTCGCGGCCGGTCACCGAGCGGACCTGGGCGAACACCTTGTGGAGCACCTGCCGCTCCTCGGCCTCGAGGTCCTCGCCCTCGAGGGCGGCGACGCGTGGGCGAGTATGGGCGTAGCGCAGGACGGCGTCCGGGATCTCGGCGAGCGGCAGCACCACGTCCACGAGCCCCGTCGCGATGGCGCTCTGAGGCATCCCGTCGTACTCGGCCTCGTTGGGGTCCTGCACGATGACGAGCCCCGCCTGCTCCTTGATCTCCCGGATCCCGAGCGTCCCGTCGGAGCCGGTGCCCGTGAGCACCACGCCGATGGAGTGGCCGTCGTGGGTCTTGGCGAGCGTCTTGAAGAAGTGGTCGATGGGCGCTCGCTCGGCGCGGCGCTCCTCGAGCGGAGACAGCCGGAGGTGCGTGTCGATGGCGTCCAGGTTGCGGCCCGGAGGAATCACGTAGACGCGGTCGGCCTCGAGGAGGAGCGTATCCGTGACCTGCTGGACAGGGACGGAGACGTGGGGCTGAAGCAGCTCCGCGAGGTGGCTCTCGTGCTCAGGCGAGAGATGGACCACGACCACGAACGCGAGCCCGCTGTCCTCAGGGACATGTTTGAAGAACTCCTTCAGCGCGGCCAGCCCGCCCGCCGACGCTCCGATGCCGACCACGGTAAGTGTTCGTCGCTTGCCATTCGAGGCTCTCGTGTCGTCCACCGTGTCGCTCATAGTGCTGCCCTGTGCGGGACCGCCCGGTCGGCGCCTCCGCTCAGGAAAGTACGCTAGCCCACATCCCCTACCGGATGGTCTGGCAGCCTCGAGGCTGGACTCCACAGCCGAACGGGGATCTCCTGACCGACCTCGAGGCCGTGAATCGCGATGTGACGGGTGGGATCCTGATCTCGTGTAGTAACGGTGACCTTCCTCCACTCGCTATGCGCACTGTTCTCCTCACCCTCTTAGCCCTTGCCGCTTCCGGCTGCGCCGACGTGCAGCAACTCGCTCGCGACACCATCGATGGCGCCCGCCCGACGACCTACGAGACGTCGCAAGGCCAGTCCGTCCGGTTCTTGCTGGGCGCCGTCGCGTTTGCGGATCGAATAGACCGCTTCTCTCCCACAAGAGAGCTTGGGGCCCAGTACTCGGATCCATCACAGGTGCTCGGCACGCCCGAGTACGCGACCGACTCCTGTCCGTCTAGCTCCGAGTGCTACCTCTCGCTCACGAGCGGCGGATCCATCGTCCTCGAGTTCGTCGACAACACGCTCTATGACGGTGACGGTGACGACCTCGCCGTGTTCGAGATCGGCCCCGACGTGGAATCCACGGCCATCGCGGTGTCCGTCGACGGCGTCGACTACATCGAGATCGGGCGCGTCGAGGGCGCGTCGGCCACGCTGGACATTGGAGGTCGCGGGCCGGCAGGTGCTCGGTACCGATTCGTCCGGCTTACTGACGATCCCGATCAGGGAGATCGAGGCGGCCGAACGCCTGGAGCGGACATCGACGCAGTCGGCGCCATACACGCCGAGCGCCGGTAACGTCTTCGAAGGCGCGAACAGCCTCTCACCCTCAAGGACGCTATAGACGTACGGAAAGTCGCACCCCCAGCACCTGCTCTCCACCGGGCCCCTCGAGGACGGTCGGTGCGGCCTCGAGGTCGGACCGGAGCCAGTCGAGTCGGGCGCCGTGGATGGCACCCGTCGCGGCGGCTCCCACGACTCCGCCCACGAACGCCGAGAAGAGTCCCGTGCTGAGGTCAGACGTTTCGGTCTGCCAGTAGATCGCGGCACCGGTCGCGGTCGCCACGACGATGGCGATTCCTGTGCCTGCGGCGACATCGAGGGCGACGCCCCCGACGGTCGGGTTCAGGTCCAGCGCGGCGCTCGTCAGATAGGTCGTGGCCCCCACGGTGACGACGGCGAACGGCCCCAGGAACGCAACCGGCAGCAGCCCAGCGACGGCCCCACTCGCCAGCAGCAGGCGGTCGCCCGTCGTGGGCACGGGGTACTCGTTGGTCTGAGCGTGAGCGGCGGTCGCGATGAGGACGGCGGCGAGGGATAGACGGAGCACAGCGAATCCGGCGAGGGATTCCCAGGCTAGCGCCCGACCTCGAGGTCGGCGTAGTGCACATGCACCAATCGTCCTCAAGGACGGCCACCTCGAGGGCGGCTCTACATCGCCATGCCGCCGTCGACGTGCAAGACGTGGCCGGTGACGTACGTCGAGACGTCGGAGAGGAGGTACAGGACCGCCGCCGCGATGTCGTCCGGCTGGCCCAAGCGGCCGAGCGGGATCTGGCCCTTGAGGCTGTCGGTGGCATCACCGAGTCCGGCCGTCATGTCGGTCTCGATGTAGCCCGGCGCCACCACATTCGCGCGGACGCCGCGCCCGCCGAGTTCGCGCGCCAGGCTCTTGGTGAACCCGATCAGGCCCGCCTTCGAGGCCGCGTAGTTGGCCTGCCCTGCGTTCCCCATCACGCCGACCACCGACGAGATGGTGACGATGCTGCCGGAGCGCTGCTTCATCATCGGCCGGTACGCGGCCTTGGCGACGTGGAAGGCGCCCGTCAGGTTGGTGTCGATCACGGACTGCCATGCGTCGGTGTCCATCCGAATCATCAGGCCGTCTTTGGTGATGCCGGCATTGACCACCAGCCCGTCGATGCGCCCCCACTTCGAGGTCACGGCCTCGACGGACGCGACCGCATCGTCGGCGCTCGCGGCGTCGGCCTGGATGGCGAGCGCCTTGTCGGTGCCGCCCAGCGCCTCGACGAGTTGGTCGGCGGTCTCAGAGGACGAGCGATAGGTGAACGCGACGTTGGCGCCCGCGCCCGCCGCGGCCTCGACGATGGCGCGGCCGATGCCGCGCGTACCACCGGTGACGAGGACGGTTTTGTCTGTGAGATCGAGAATCATGAATCGAGGTCTGGAGGAAGCTCAAGATCGCAGGACCACCGATCTCGCGCCAGAGATCCAAACTCGGCTCCGACACGCTCACCTTCGCCCCTGATTACAGAGGCAAAACGGAAGAAACAGAGCGATGACTTAAAAAAACAGGACGAACGGCCGAATCCATAGATCCAGGGACTTCGCGATCCCATCGCACCCTGCTCACTTCGCTTCTTCCTGGCTCCGCCTTTGATGTTCTGGAAAACAACCGCTGTCACCGCCTGTCTCCTCCTGTTCACCGGATGCGATGGAAGCGACCCCATCGCCTCCTCTCGCGACACCCCCCTCGATAGCGCCCTCGAGGACGCCCTCGCCCGTGCTGGAGGGGCCGAGTCTTATCTCCTTCCCTCTTCCGACGACCTCGAGGCCATTCCCCAGGATCCCCTCAATCCGCTGACGCGCGAGAAGGTGGTGCTTGGCCAGTTCCTCCTCCACGAGACGAACATGGCCGTCAACGCGAAGAAGGCCGATGGGACCGGCATGTACTCGTGCGCGTCGTGCCACCACGCTGCATCAGGATTCCAGGCTGGTGTTCCCCAAGGCATCGGTGAGGGCGGCATCGGCTTCGGGCGTTTCGGAGAGCGACGACGCCGCGACCCGGCATATGTCCCGACAGACCTCGATACTCAGCCCGTTCGCTCCCCGACCATTCTGAACACCGCGTTCCAGGACGTCATGCTCTGGAACGGCCAGTTTGGCGCGACGGGAACGAACGCTGGAACCGAGAGCCGCTGGGCCGCCGGTACCCCCATCGCAACGAACGAGCTTGGCTTCCAAGGCTTGGAGATCCAGGCCATCGCTGGCCTCTCCGTGCACCGATTGGTCGACGGCGCGGCGACTCTCTACGCCACCGTCCCGGAGTACCGCACGCTCTTCGACGCAGCCTTCCCAGAGCGGCCCGCAGGCGAACGCGCCACGCCTGAGACGGCCGGCCTCGCCATCGCCGCGTACGAACGAACGCTCCTCGCAGACCGAGCGCCGTTTCAGCGCTGGCTGCGCGGCGAGACGGCCGCCATGTCGAGCGCCCAGAAGCGCGGCGCGGTGGTGTTCTTCGCAGAGGCAAACTGCTCCACCTGCCACGGCGGCCCGGCCCTCTCCACCGGAGCCAATGGCTCAACCGAGTTTCACGCGGTTGGGATGGGCGAACTGCTCGGCCCTGGCGTGTTCTCTGACTTCAACCCGACCGATCCCGTCCACCTCGGCCGTGGTGGATTCACCGACCGGGCATCAGACGAGTACACCTTCAAAACCCCAACCCTCTACAACCTCGCCGATCACGGCTTCTACGGCCACGGTGCCACGTTCAACACGATCCGAGAAGTGGTCGACTACAAGAACGAGGCCGTCTCCCAGAGCAGCATCGTTCCCGCCGACCGACTGTCGCCGTGGTTTGTGCCCCAGAACCTCTCGCTCGATCAGGTCGATGACCTCGTGGCCTTCCTCGAGGGCGGGCTCTACGATCCGGACCTCTCTCGCTACGTCCCCGAGTCGCTCCCCTCAGGTGCGTGCTTCCCGAACAATGACCCAGAGACAAAGGGCGATCTCGGGTGCGGAACAGGTCCGCAATCCATTCCGCTGACGCTGCTTGGTCGCGGTCGCCAGACGGGAATCGCGATGTAACGAAGGACTGCGGGTCAGAGAGAGTCTGTGCGCCCTCTCTCGGCCCGCGCCTTCACGACCTCGAGGATGGTGGACTGGATGTCGCTCATAAAACGGTCCGTCCACAACTGCGTGTACGGGTTGAATCGAGTCGCAAGCCGCTGCTCGCTGGTCAGGTGGAGCGCGACGCGGCCGTCCCCCAGGTCCTCGATCTCGTAGCGCCCCGAGAGCACGTCGAAGAAGCGGCCTCCGACCGCGACATGCTGGTCGAACGTGGTCGAGGGGACCGCCGTCGCGTCGATGGTGAACGCGATGGACTGGTTCTCCTCCCACTCCGTCACGTTCTCGACGAACGTCACCCCGCCGTCGAACGTCGCGTACCGCACCGACCCGACGCCCTCGCCCTCGAGTCGCGCCTCGATGGGGCGCGGGAAGCCGATCCGGTAGGCTAGCGAGTTGCCGAGTTCGTCGTCGCTGATCGGCTGCACCTCGCGGATCTCGCGCCATACGTCCTCCGGCGCGGCCTCGATGACGATCGAGTCGAGGACGGTGCGCGACACCACCGGGTCCGGCATCTGGTTTTCGATCGGCGCAAACACGACCGGCAGCGCAGCCAGCGCGAATGTCATGCCTCGCGGCGACCTCGAGGCCCGCGCCACCTTCCCGATCACCCCTCCCACGGACGCACACACGAGGGAGATCGGGATCCACACGACGGCGCAGATCAGCCCTTCCCATGCGAGCAGGAGCGTGCACGCAATCGTCAGGAGCGTCGGCACCCAGGGGAAGAAGACCGCTGTGATCCACGAGGGCTCGTCGTCACGCCATGCCACCGCGAGACCGCCAATCACGAGTGGGACGACGAAGATGAACGACATCGTCATGATGCCGAACAACGTCTCGAAGGCCTCGAAGCCAAAGAAGAGACGAGCGATCAGCCCGTAGGCCAAGCCAACAACGACGGGAAGGATCCACGTCCGGCGCCAGTCGCCCGGGGGCGGAGAAAGGTTTTCCATGCCCCGAGAATAGACCGAACGCCGTCCCTGGCGTTACCCCTCCATCGTCTCCAAATCGGACGTCGTCCCGGCCTGAGCGGTCACGGCGTCGCGGCCGAGGGTCCGGCGTACCAATCCGGACAGCACCTTCCCGGTCCCGACCTCGACGAAGCGCTCGGCGCCGTCGGCCTTCATGCGCTCGAGCGACTGCGCCCAGCGCACCGGAGACGTCAGCTGATCGAGCAGCCGTGCACGGATCGTCTCAGGATCGGTCGTCGGCTCGGCGGTCACGTTGAGTACGACGGGGCACGACGGGATGGCGACCTCGAGGGCGGAGAGCGTCTCGGCCAGGCCGTCGCGGGCGAAGGCCATCAGCGGGCTGTGGAACGCGCCCGAGACCGGCAGCGGCACCACGCGCCGAGCGCCTGCCTCGGTCGCCAGCACCCCGGCCCGCTCGACGGCGGGCGCGTCGCCCGAGATCACGATCTGGCCGGGGTCGTTGTAGTTGGCCGGCACCACTTCTCCCTCGCCTGCCTCCGTTGCTCTCTGGCACGCGTCCTCGAGGGCGGCGGCCTCGAGGCCGAGCACCGCGGACATGGCGCCGGGACGGACCTCTCCGGCACTCGCCATCAGCTCGCCACGTCGACGGACCGCACGCAGCCCGTCCTCGAAAGAGACACCCCCGACGGCTGCAATCGCGCTCCACTCGCCTAGGCTGTGACCCGCAACCATCGCTGGGCGGATTCCCCTGGAAGCCAGCACCGCGTTCGACGCCAGGCTATGCGCGTAGAGCGCGGGTTGCGTGATCTCGGTCGGTTTCAGCGCGTCGGCGTCATCACCGAACATCAGCGCGGTGAGCGAGAACTCGAGCACGCGGTCGGCCTCGTCGAGAATGTCGCGAGCGGCGGGGATCTCGTAGAGGTCGGCGGCCATGCCGGGCGCCTGAGAGCCCTGGCCGGGAAAGAGAAAGGCGAGCATGACGTGTGGACGTGTGGACGTGTGGACGTGTGGACGTGTGGACGAAGATGCAGACGGGTCGACCTCGAGGACGCGGCGCCGAGGCGCACCGCATAGGAGGTGAGTTCGGCCTCGAGGACGGTCTACGCTGCGGACGCCTCCGCTAGCGTCATCGTTGCGACCTCGCTCCCGTCGTAGCTCCACTTAAGCCACGTTGCGCCCCAGCTAAACCCGCCGCCGAACGCAGCCAAGACCACGTTGTCGCCGGCGCGGAGCTCGCTCTCCCAGTCGGCGAGGCACAGAGGGATCGTGGCCCCCGTCGTGTTGCCGTAGCGCTCGATGTTGACCATCACCTTCTCACTCGAGAGGCCCATCCGGCGTGCGGTCGCATCGATGATGCGCAAGTTGGCTTGGTGCGGAACGAGGTACCGGACGTCGTCGGCCTCGAGGCCGTTGCGCTCCATGATCTCCGCGGCGGCGTCGGCCATGCTGGTCACCGCCTTGCGGAACACCATCCGGCCGTCCTGCTTGAGGAAGTGGAGCCGGGCGTCGACCGTCTCGTGGGAGGCAGGGGAAAGAGAGCCACCGCCTGGCATGTGAAGCGCGTCGCCGCCAGAGCCATCTGAATAGTGGACCGCATCGAGGACGCCGGTCTCGTCGGTCGTGGGCTCCAGCAGCACGGCGCCTGCACCGTCACCAAACAGGATGGACGTGGTGCGATCCGTGTAGTCGATGATGCGCGACATCGTATCGGCGCCGATGACCAGGACCTTCTTATGCATCCCGGACTCGATCAGCTTGGCGCCTGTCGTGAGTGCGAACAGGAACCCCGAGCACGCAGCCGACAGGTCAAAGCCCCACGCCTTTGTCGCGCCGATGGCGTCCTGAACGCGGCACGCCGTCGCGGGGAAAGCCGTATCCGCGGTCGTCGTCGCCACGATGATGCACTCGATGTCGGCAGCATCCACGCCGGCCTTCGCCAGGCACTCGCGAGCGGCTTCCGTCGACATGAACGCGGTCGCCTTGGTCTCGTCGCGCAGGATGCGGCGCTCCTTGATCCCCGTCCTCGACTGGATCCACTCGTCGTTGGTATCGACGATGGCCTCGAGGTCGGCGTTGGTGAGACGGTCCGGCGGGACGTACTTCCCGACTGCCGTGATGGCAGCCGTCAGGCGAGCGGGCATGAGGATAGAGCTATGGTGTGGAGTCTCCGGCAGAATCCTGGAGCGCTCGCGCGATCCGAGCGGTCAAGTTTTGCTCGACCAGGCCAGCCGTGCTCAAGATCATGTGGCGGCACGCCCGAGCCGACGACCCGCCGTGGCCGATCACGACCGTCCCATCGATGCCCAGCATGGGTACGCCGCCATACGCCTGGTAGTCGAACGGGGCGAGCATTCCCTTGAGGACGCCGCCCACCATCTGGGCCGACTCGGCCTCGAGGGCCTGCCTCCCGATCTCGTTGCGGACCATTTGGGGCAGAATCGTCGCCACCGACTCAGCCAGCTTCAGCACGACGTTGCCCACGAACCCGTCGCAGACGCAGACATCGGCTGCGTGCTGGAGGATATCGCGGCCCTCGACGTTTCCGACGAATCGGAATGCGCCACGATCACCGAGAGCCGCCATTGCGGCGTGCGCCTCCTTGACGGTATCCGTGCCCTTCCCAGGCTCCTCGCCGACGTTGACGAGCCCGACCGATGGATCGTCTTTCTCGAGGAATGCAGCCCCGAATACGGCGCCCATCTGAGCAAACTGAACAAGGTGCTCCGGGCGGACCTCGACGTTCGCGCCGACATTGAGGAGAACGCACGTCCCCGTCGGGGTGGGCAGATATCCAGGAAGCGCCGGGCGAAGCACACCGGGGAGCCGTCCTAATCCAAACAGAGCAGCCGCCATGACAGCGCCCGTGTTGCCGGCGCTCGCGAACGCGTCCGCTCGGCCGGCTTTCACCGCACCGATGCCGACGTGGACCGAGGACTTCGGCTTCTGCTTCAGGGCCACCGTGGGGCTCTCTCCCATCGCGATGACCTGCGGGGCGTCTACGACGCGAACGCGGTCATCATCAGCGCCGTGCTTCTCAAGCTCCGCGCGGATATCGGCCTCTCGGCCCACCAGGATGACCGAGATCCGGTCACCGGCGTCGGCGACGGCCTCGAGGGCGCCCTCCACAACGACGCTCGGGGCGTAGTCGCCACCCATAGCGTCGACAGCGACTCGGACGGGCATGGGCGACAGGCGGAGAGGCGAAAGGGGACCGCGAAGATACCCCGCCAACGCCGAGCGCCCGCGCAAGCTCCCAGATTGGGAGTGCGCGGGCGCATCAGGAGCGGGTCACGAGAGACAGCCCGAGTGGTCCTCGAAGCCGCCGTCTCAGCGCATGGCTACGCGTAGTCCTCCGCGACCTCGCGGACGGCTCGGCCACGGTAGTGACCGCACGTTGGGCAAGCGCGGTGCATCAGCTTGGGGCTGCTGCAGTTGGGGCACTCGTGCGGAGTAGGCACATTCTTGACCTTGTACTGGGAGCGCCGCGCACGGGTGCGGGCCTTGGAGTGCTTGCGTTTGGGGTTAGCCATGGTGTCGAGGGGTATGGGCCGAGGCCCTTGTTCTGTCTAGTCTTTGTCGTCGCCGCGGAGAGCGCGCAGGGCATCCCATCGGTCATCGACGGGCTCGTCCTCGGAGGGCGAGGGAGTGCCGAAGACAGTGGGAAGCTCCGCGGCACGGGCCGCCGGGCTGACCTTGCGAAGCGGGACCGCGAGAACCAGGGTATCGCGGACGGAGTCCGCGAGTTCAATGTGCTGCGCGTCGGAGGCGAGCGGCTGAACGTCGTCGTCGCCCTCCTTCGCCGTCGCCGTAAACAGAACCGCATGACTGGCCTCGAGGGGCTGGTCATAGAGTTCGATGGTCCGGTCGCACTCGAGGCGAGCGGTCGCACGAACCGTGTAGGCCGCGAGAACGCGGTCCACGCCGATGTCGAGGGTGAGATCGACTGTGATGTCCGAGAAGACGTCAGGGTCGACCTCGAGGTCTTGTGCTGTCGGCGTCAGGGTCTCCTGGTGGAGGCCGTCAGGGAGCGGAGCAATTCGGACCTGGAGCACGGTCGGTCAGGCGGCGGTCGTCAAGGAACGCGGACAGCGGGGCCGTCCGGCGGGGCATCTTCGAGGCCGACGGATCGATCTCGGAGCCTGCGAAGGTAGGACGGTGGCTCTGGAGCGGACAAGGGCCTCACGCGAAGTTGACGCGACCTCGAGGACGAGGCCCTCACAGGGCCCTACGGGGCGACCGACTTCGACCTCGAATCGGCGGATTCAGAAGTGGTACCAGGGAATTCCGGTCCCACCTCACCTAGAACATGAGCGGGGCCGTTGACAGCGTGTGGATAACGAAAGTCGAATAGGACGCGGTTCGGTTTCACATTGATCACTATCCGGTCATCCGTGGGCAGCCCAGATTAGCCGCGCTCTGCCAAGTCATTGGCAGGCAACGCATGTGGCCATTTCACGAAGTGTGGGCTCGCGGTGGACAACGTGGCGCTCCAATTCGGCCCTGAGGCGAACCTAGCGCTTCTTGGACCCGTCGCGAATGTGGACAACTGCGCTGATCCTTCGTCACGGGGGCTCGCGCAGACGGGTGACGGTCCCGATATTCCGCACCCGACGATCCCTAACTCCTCCTCTTCTGCCTCCCTGGTTTTTGCTTCATGGATCGATCGCGCGACGAGGTATGGGAGGAGTGCCTCGGCATCATCAGGGATAATATCAGCCGGCAGAGCTTCCGGACGTGGTTCGAGCCACTCCGAGCCGTCGGCCTCGAGGACGAGGAGGGCGCGCTCAAGCTGACCGTGCAGCTCCCAAGCCGCTTCTACTATGAGTGGCTGGAGGAGCACTACTTCGCGCTGCTGCGCAAGACGATCACGAAGGTGTTGGGGCCGGGCGGTCGCCTGTACTACGACATCGTGATTGAGCGGGACGAGCCCGCGCCGGGTGGCAAGCGTGGGGCGTCGATGGAGCTTCCGGCTCGCCAGCCGTCTAACGTCCCACCGGCCGAGCGCCCACCCCCTTTCGAGCTTCCGGACGGCGTCACGCCTCCGCGCCCAACCGCCGATGTCCCGTCACACGCGGGGCGAGCAGTGGACCGCACTCGAGGGCTGGCTCCTGGACGCCCCACGGCGTCGCCGAGTGGACGTCCCGCTCCGCAGGCTCACCCGTTCGCGCTGCCGGGCGTCAAGCCGATCGAGCTCGACCCGCACCTCAACGACTCGTACACCTTCGAGCGATTTATCGAGGGCGACTGCAACCGGCTGGCTCGAGCCGCGTCGTGGAGCATCGCGCAGGACCCCGGCGGGACGTCCTTCAACCCGTTCCTGGTGTACGGTGGCGTGGGGCTTGGGAAGACACACTTGATCCAGGCCATCGGTAACTACGCGCTGGCGAATGGGCACGCGAAGACGGTGCGCTACGTGTCGTCGGAGATGTTCACGGCCGAGTTCGTGCAGTCGATCCAGACGAACCGGATCGCAGAGTTCAGCCAGTTCTACCGCGCGGTGGATGTCCTGATCGTGGACGACGTCCAGTTCTTTTCGTCCAAGGAGAAGACGCAGGAGGAGTTCTTCCACATCTTCAACGAGCTCCGCCAGCTCGGCAAGCAGATCGTGCTCTCGGCGGACCGGCCGCCGCGCGACATCGTGGGCATCGAGGAGCGGCTGCTGTCGCGTTTCCAGTGGGGCTTGATCGCTGACGTGCAGCCTCCGGAGTACGAGACGCGTGTCGCGATCCTGAACCGGCGGGCGAACGACGACGGGACCCAGATCAAGGCGGAAGTCATCGAGTACATCGCAACCCACGTCAAGAGCAACATCCGAGAGCTCGAGGGCGCGCTGATTCGGCTTCAGGCGCACGCAGCGCTCACTGGGCGCGAGATCGATCAGGAGTTGGCGCGCGACGTGCTGCGAGACCTCATCAAGGAGGCGCGGCCCGTACTCACCATCGAGTCGATCCAGTCGGTCGTGTGTGAGTACCTCAGCATCCCCGAGGATCTCGTGCGGGCGCGGACGCGCAAGCGGGAGGTGGTTCAGGCCCGGCAGGTGGCGATGTTCTTCTCCAAGGAGATCACGAACCACAGCTTGAAGACCATCGGGCTCCACTTCGGTGGGCGGGACCACTCGACGGTGATTCACGCCGTCCGGTCGGTCGAGAACCAGCGAGACACGGACCCGAGCTTCCGCGAGATGGTCAGCGCGGTCAAGAAGAAGCTGGAGTTGCACCAGCGGTAGAGGCGGCGGATCGCTCCGCTCGCGGGGAAAGGGAGAAGGGAGATGGCAGACCTTGCCTGCGACCTCGAGGACAAACGTGCGGGCTCCTCTCGAGGACTATCCGCGACCTCGAGGACGGAACCGACGAACTCCACTCGAGGGCGAAACCGGCGGACTCGGAACGGAACGCCGCGACCTCCCACCGACCTCGAGGACGACCCACAGATTTCACCGACGAGGCGGACCGGACGGAGCCCTTTCGCGTATCTACTTGCCCTCGGTAGGTGACCCGCCGATACCACGGCCGATTGACTTTCCCCTTGCGACCATGACGTTTACAGCTTCCAGCGCCGACCTCCTCCGCGCGCTCTCGACCGCCGGCGGCGCGGTCCCCTCCAAGGCCACGCTCCCCATCCTCGAGTGCGTGCTGTTCGAACGCGACGGTGACGCGCTGCTCATCTCCGCGACGGACCTCGAGATCTCGATCGTCCAGCGCATCAAGGTCCAGTTCAGCGAGAACGGCGTCGATGGCAAGGAGCGGATCGCGGTCCCTGCCAAGCGGCTCATCGATACGCTGCGAGCGCTACCCGACTTGTCGGTCACTGTCAAGACGGACTCCGACTACAACGTCGAGCTGACGACGGACCAAGGCCGGTACAAGATGGTCGGGTTCGACGGCGGCGACTACCCGGCTCTCCCTTCGATGGAGGGCGCACAGACCGTCGAAACCGATGGCTCTGTGGTCAAGCGCGCCATCGCCAAGACTGGATTCGCCGTCTCCAAGGACGCGCTCCGTCCGGCCATGCAGGGTGTGCTGTTTCAGGTCCGCCCCGACAACGCGACCGTCGTCGCGACCGATGGACACCGGTTGGTGAAGATGGTCGTGGACGGCATCACGGCGCCTGAGGCCGTGGACGTGATCGTACCCGAGAAGGCGCTCTCGCTGGCCGGTAAGGCCGCAACTGACGACGCATGCACGATCCGTATCGGGTCCGGCTACGTCGGGTTCGACTTCGGCGACACGCAGGTTGTCGGGCGTTTGATCGAGGAGCAGTACCCGAACTACGAGGCCGTCATCCCAGTCGAGAACGAGAAGCGGCTGACCGTCGGGCGCGAAGCCCTGCTGGCCGCCGTCCGGCGCGTGGCGCTCTACTCGTCCTCGATGACGCACCAGATCCGGCTCGCCCTCGAGGGCGACGCGCTGACGATCTCGGCTGAGGACATCGAGCGCGCGAGCGAGGCGAAGGAGCGCGTGCTCTGCGACTACGACGCGGACGCGATGGAGATCGGATTCAACTCGCAGTACCTCCAGGAGGTGCTCTCGAACGTGGACGGCGAAGACGTGGTCTTCGAGTTCTCGTCCCCGAACCGAGCCGGCGTCGTATCGCCGTCGGAGGGCAACGAGGGCGAGGAGATCCTGATGCTCATCATGCCGGTGATGCTCAACACGTACGCGTAGCGACCTCGAGGACTCAAACACGACCGCCCCGGTCGGCCTCGAGGTCGGTCGGGGCGGTTTCGTGTCATCCTGCGACCGCCCTCGAGGTCGTCCAACCCGCTTGATCTGTCATTGCGAGGAGCGCGGCGAGGCGGCACTCTCGAGAGCCCGCACTCCGCGGGACGAGATGGCGTCGCTACGCTCGCAATGACAACAGAGAAGCCAGTTGCGCGATCAATCGTCGTGCAGCGTGTGCGTGCGGATCTTGTCGCACAGCTCCACGGCACGGCGCTCCCGCGTCTCGGCCCTCCTGGCCTGGGCCACGTGGACCCCGAGCGACCGCTGTTTGCCCGGCGTGAACGTCGCGAACCGCGCGGCCGCCTCCGGGTCGGCCTCGAGGGCGGCCTCGAACTCCACAGCAAGGTGGACGACGTCGGGGTCCGCGGGCTCGACCTCGAGGAATGCGGTATCACCGAGCGACAGACCCGCTTGACGCAGGATGTGTTTGCCGAACCGCAGGTGCGGTGTGCCGTTGCCTAAACCGTGGACTGCGCGCCGAAACGGGATATCGCACAGCGTCCCCGTCACGACTCGAGCGCCCTCGAGGGCGTCAGCCACCTCCTGAGGGATCGGGACGTAGTGCATCCGAAACCCAGAGTCGGAGAGCAGGACGGGGCCGGCGAAAATCTGCATGGTGTCAGGGGACGTCCGTACGGCTACGCCGTAGCCGCGGCACGCCGGAGCGCCTCCGAGAAGCGATTCGCGTCCGACTCATTCGCGCATCGGACCAGCCAATCGTGAGACTGAGGTCTGGAGATCCAGACGTGGACGCCGCGTTGCCGGACGGATTCGATGGTGCGGAGAGAGGTCCGACGCCGATAGTCGCGATGGCCCCCTCGATATGTCAGATGCTCCGCGTCGATCACCGCGTATCCGAAGTCCTTCAACTCCCACGCCTCGTCCGGGGTCTCTCCGAGACGCTTCACGACGGTCGATGACCGCGCCGTCCCGAACCAGCTCTCCTTGGCTTCGAGGACTTCGGAGGCGAGCACCTTTCGCCACCGAATGTCAGGAAACTCGAAGGAGGCACTGAGGGCCGTCCTCGAGGGCGACGGAGGGCGCGTCTCCGTCTCGTCCGGGCCCATTCGCGCGGCGTCGACGGCGTAGTACAGGTGATGGTAGAACGCTTCGCGTTGCTGACCGGCATCGATGAAGTAGCGCATGCCGTTCGAGAGCCGGATCACGGCGCCGTTCCGAAACCGCAGCGTCTGTTCCACCTTGTCGAGGGTGATCTCGTCCGGGATGGCGCGCTCCATGTTGAGCACCAGCCGCCGACTGGACACCACCGCCATGCCGACTCGTTTTGAGCCCCGCAGCACGGACGGCGGGACCATCAGGCTCTGCGTCTGCCCCGCTTGCACAGCCGCATATCCGGCCCATGTCGTGAGCTTCGTTGGATGCGCGTATCGCCACCATGCCGATGTCTCGAACCGAGCGTCCTCCCCAATCGACAGCGGGACACGAGCGGATGGTGCCGGCGCCTTTCGGTTGCGGGCAGCCCAGCGCGACCGTGCACCTTCCAGCATGGCCTCGATCTCGGGCGAGACCTCAACGTCGAGGGCGATAGCAGCCTCGAGGATGGCGTTCTCCTCATCGGGCGAGAGGAGGCCGTCGCTGAGCGCTTGTGCGACGGGCCGCAGCAGCCGCTCCTGCGCCAGCACGGTGTATGCGCCTTCTGCCACGCGAGGGTCGAGACCCAGGGAGTGCTGGAGCGTATTCAGCAAGAGCCGCTCCTCGACGGCGAGGCGGTCGTCCTCGAGGGCGACCATGACGGCCAGGCCGAAGGCTCGCTGGTGCGCCGGCCGAAGGTCGGCAGCGGTAAGCGCGAGGGTGTCCGCGATGTGGGCGAGGACCGACCGGTCGCTGGCGTCGAGGTCGCCGTTGGACAGGCACGACTCGAGGACGGACTGGTACAGCTCGCGCCGCTGCTCCGGGTAGTACTGCGCCAGGTCGACGCCGCGCTCGCGCGAGATCCGGCGGCGGTCGGGCGGCCCGAACATGGCGAGCGAGTCAGCCGCGGCGACCACGTTGTGGAGTTCGACGTAGGCATTCCAGGCCGGCTCGCGTCCCCAGCGGTCGGCGGGCTCGGGGCGGATGAGATCGAGGTCGAGGGACTTCAGAGGATCAGGATTTTGAGGTCAGGATTCAGCCGAGGAGTCTCGCGAGTCGTCCTCGAGGACGGGAAGCCAGCGGACAATGTCGTGTCGGCCTCGAGGACGGCACCGACCTCGAGAACGAAGTCGGCAGACCCCAAACCGCTCACCACAGCCGCCCCACGTGGAAGCTCACCGTCGGCGTCCAGAACGCCTTCCGCGACGGCCCTTCGACGGTCGGCGTGATCTCGAGCAGGTCGACCTCGACGGGGAAGTACGTACCTCGCACCCCGAACCGGAGCGCCTGCACCGTTCGGCGACCCCGTCCGAAG
This sequence comes from Rubricoccaceae bacterium, assembly GCA_963832985.1. Classification (GTDB taxonomy): domain Bacteria; phylum Bacteroidota; class Rhodothermia; order Rhodothermales; family Rubricoccaceae; genus Rubrivirga. The sequence goes on along the minus strand of CAWHWG010000005.1, from coordinate 20,987 downwards.
AAGGCGCCGACCTCGAGAGTGCCTCCGACGCCCACACGGGCCTCGCCATCGCCCACGCCTTGGAAGTAACCAAGCTGGTCCTCCCCTGCGTCCGCGTCACGGCGGCCATCGCCGTTTACGTCGTCGAAGTAGGGCCACTGGAAGCCCAGCGTCGGGCCGGCGGCGGCGTGAACGAACGGGCGGAAGTTGTCCTCGACGGACTCCCGAAAGAGGCGCCGCTCAAGTCCGAGGTGGATCGGGGCCAGGATGACGTTGTTGCGCTTGAACGGCGTCGTCCGCTCCCCGAAGAAGCTGACGAAGCTTTGCTCACGCTCGTCCCGCCCCGCGCCGATATCGACCTCGAAGGTGACCGACAGATCATCCGTGACCCGCCCTCGAAGCGCGCCTCCGGCACCGATTCCGTACTCCGTGAGCGTGAACACGAGCGCGCCGCTCGAGCCGTACCTCGAGGCCGTCGTGTCTGGCAAGGGCGGCCCGACGCGACCTTGCGCGGCTGCGGGGAGGGCGCACAGGCAGGCGAGGAGCAGGAGGACGGACCGCATGAATCCATGGTAACGCCCTCGAGGTCGGTGGGCCGGCCTCGAGGGCGAACAGACGCCGCACCCGTATCAGCTCCCGGCGAAGGCCGGACGGGCATGGACGTACTCAACCGTCGGCGCCGGGGCGTCCTCGACGGGCGGATAGGTCGCGCCGCACTGGCCGAGCAAGACCCACAGGATGACAAAGACAAGAATGGTGGAGAAGCAGCCGCCGCCGAGCTTCTTGGCGCCGTAGCCAGCGATGAGACCGCGAAAGAGATTGTTCATGGATGCGTGTGGTGAGAGGGGACGTCTTCGTACGGCGGTTTGGCCTAGATGCTCCCGCCCTCGAGGCCGGAAGATGCCACGTGGCGATGTCAAGCCGGTTGTCGGTCTCGAGGACGGAGTCATCGATACGGTGCGAGTCCTCGAGGACGGGATCGGCGGGATAGTGCGAGCGGCACGTCGGGAGCCCGCCTCTTTCCCCCGTCCCTCCATCCCTCCTGCGTCGTGCCCGAAGTACCCTCTGGGTCCGATCTACGAGACCCCATGCCCCTGACCTTCGAGCTCCAGGCCGAGTGCCCCGAGACCGGCGCCCGCGCGGGCCTGCTGACCACCGACCACGGCACCGTCGAGACGCCGATGTTTCAGCCGGTCGGGACGGTGGGCAGCGTCAAGGGCGTCGCGCCACGGACGCTGAAGCACGACCTCGACGTGCGCATCCTGCTGGGCAACACGTACCACCTGGCGCTGCGGCCCGGCCGCGAGGTGCTGGTCGAGGCCGGCGGGCTCCACCCGTTCATGGGCTGGGACCGCCCCATCCTGACCGACTCCGGCGGCTTCCAGGCGTTCTCGCTGGGCGATCTCGTCAAGGTGACCGAAGAGGGAATCGCGTTTCGCAGCCATCTCAACGGCGACCCGCTCCACTTCACTCCTGAGGAAGTCGTCGACATCCAGCGCGACATCGGATCGGACGTGATGATGGTGCTGGACGAACTCACACCCGCGACCGTCGACCGCGCCGAGTCGCGCCGCGCCAACGAACGGACGGTGCGCTGGGCCGAGCGCGCGTTCACGCACTACCGCGCCACGGAGCCGCGCTACGGGCACCACCAGTCGCTTTGGCCCATCGTGCAGGGCGCCGTCTTCCCCGATGTGCGCCGCGAGTCCGCACGCGCGCTCACCGACCTCGAGGCCGAGGGATACGCCATTGGTGGGCTGTCCGTGGGCGAGGTGGCGGAGCAGATGTACGACACCGTCGAGGTCGTGAACGAGATCCTGCCGGCCGACAGGCCTCGTTACCTGATGGGCGTCGGGACGCCGCAGAACCTGATCGAGAACGTGGCGCGCGGCGTGGACATGTTCGACTGCGTCATGCCGACGCGCAACGCGCGCACGGGAAGCTTGTTTACGACCGAAGGCCTAGTCAACATCAAGAACGCGAAGTGGAAGACGCACTTCGGCCCGGTCGATCCCGGCCTCGAGGTGTACCACTCGCAGACGTTCTCGCGGGCCTACCTCCGCCACCTGACGAAGGCCAACGAGCCGCTCCACATGGAGATCTCCAGCGTCCAGAACCTGGCGCTCTACCTGTGGACGATGCGCCAGATGCGCGCGGCCATCCTCGATGGCCGCTTCCCCGCGTGGCGACGCGAGTGGTCCGAGCGGCTGGCACAGAAGGCGTAGTCGCCCTCGAGGACGCGACCTCGAGGACGCGACCTCGAGGACGGAGCGGCGCGGCTAGTCCACCCGCTCGAAGGCCACGTTGCGCGTCCGCCCGGCCGCGTCGGCTTGGAAGCCGGTCACGGCGCCCGACGCGTCCCGCTCGAACGTCATTGTGATCGGGAAGCCGCCATAGGCCGACGCGATCACGGTGTCTCGCTCCGTCTCCCGCGTCGGGATCGCGTCTGCGATTCCGGGAATGCGGACCACCAGCTCGCCGTCCTCGAGGACGAGGCGGTACCCGACCTCGAGTTCGTCACTGTAGTAGCGGCCCGAGTAGGCCTCGAGGTCGGTCGGCGCCGCCTCGGCCGCGGGCTCCACGTCGAGCTTCGTGGCGCGGTTGTCGCCGTTCTGGTGCAGCGTCGCCGAGCGGACCACGCCGTCGGCGTCGCGGTGGAACGTGACGCCCGCCTCGACGGCCGTGAGCACGAACGTGGAGTCGGACGTGGGAAGGATCTCGAGGCGCCTGCTGTCCCGTCGCCTGCGTGAGGTACCCGCCGTCGTCGCCGCGGCGGAACTCGAGGACGAACGACGGCGCGATGTCCAGAGCGTAGCGCCCGATGTAGTCGTCGAAGAGAGCATCCTCGAAGTCGACGCCCTCCACGCTGACGACCGGCTCGCCGGTCTCCTCGGCCTCGACGAATTGGTCACCGAAGAAGGCGCGTGCGATCCGGCCAGCGAACGCGTCCGCGATTCTGCGGTGCGTTGAATTCGACGATCACGCCCGCGTTGATCTCGGGAAAGAACGAGATCATCGAGCGGTGCGCATTGTCGGCGCCGCCGTGTTGGAAGCGGCGCTGGCCGCCGACCTCGTCGATGAACAGACCGAGTCCGTACTCCGTCGCGGTCCCGTCCTCGAGGACGTACGGCGTCGTCATCTCGCGGATCACGTCCGCCCCGCCGAGTGTGGCCGTCTCGAAGTTCTCCACCCAGAGCGCCAGGTCGCCGACGGTCGTGTACATGCCGCCCGCACCCATCGCGCCGTAGAGATCGACGGCATCGCGCCACAGCCCGTCCTCGCTCGCTAGGTAGCCCTGCGCGCTATTGCGGACGATCACCGTCGGGTCGGCACGGACGACCGTGTGCGACATCCCGAGCGGCTCGAACACATTGGCGGCCATCCAGTCAGGGAACGTCTCGCCGGTCACGCGCTCCACGATCATGGCCGCCATCGCATAGCCCGAGTTGTTGTAGTTCCAGACCGTCCCCGGCGAGTCCTGGAGCGCCGGCTGGCGCTGGATCATCTGGACGATCTCGGTCCGGTCGATGTAGCTGCCCTTGTCGATGCGGCGCCCGGTCAAGGCGAGCAGGTTCAGGAACTCCCGGTAGCCGCTCGTGTGCGTGAGCAGGTTTCGGATCGTGACCGTCTCGCCCAGGTCGGGCAGCTCCGGGATGTAGTCCCGCACGTCGTCGTCGAGGTCGAGGTCGCCGCGCTGGTCCAACAGCGCGAGCGCCATCGCGGTGAACTGCTTCGAGGTCGACCCGATGTTGGTCCGCGTCTGAACCGTCATCGGGACGCCGTGCGTCAGGTTTGCCATGCCGTAAGCCTTCTCGAACACGACCTCCCCGCCCTCGAGGACGGCCACCAGAGCGCCCGGTCGGTCGTCGCCCTCGAAGCCGGCCATCATCTGGTCCACGCGCTGCCGCCGGGTCCGTGGCAACGGGCTCGAGGCGAAAGATGGAAATCCCGTAGTCACCGGCCTCGTCCTCGAAGGGCTCGACGGCGAATCGTGTAGATGCCCGCCGTCTCGGACTCGAACTGAAACGACTCGTGTGCCGCGTCCGGACTCATCGAACGCGCGCATCTCCTCGCCGTCGGGCTCCGATCACCGTCACCACGACATCGACCGATGAGCTGGTCGACCTCGCCGTACACGAACGTCTCGGCCTCGAGGTCGAGCGTGTAGATGGCCGCGCCGCCGGCCTCGAGGGCGCCGACCGCGTTGTCGTCGAGGCCGAGCGGGCGCGGCGCCTGCGCGGAGGCCGACGCGACAAGGACAAAAGCGAGGAGGAAGAGCAGAGAGACGCAGGCGTGAGAGATCGCTGGGAGAACAGAGCCCAATTCGGCGAACGAAGCCCTCGAAGTTGCAACGCTCGGCACGCGAGCCCCGAGGACGGCCACAGAAAAGGGGCGGAGCCCGAAGGCCCCGCCCCACTGGCGGACTCGAGGGCGGGTCTCTACCGAACGACCGTCACGGTCCGGCTGACGGTGCCGGCCTCCGTCTCCAGACGGAGCACGTAGACGCCGGCCGCGAGACCGTCGGCCTCGAGGGCGACCGTCTGCTCGGACGCGGAGACCGTTCCGTCCACCAACGTCGCGGCGCGACGGCCGAGCACGTCGTACAGGACCACGCGCGCCGTCCCCGTCCTCGAGGTCGTGAACGTGACCGTGGCGCTGGAGACGATGGGGTTCTCGACCTCGAGGCGAAGCCCGTTGTCGGGGCCGTCCTCGGCGGCCGTGGGGTTGACGTTGGCCGCACCGGGCGAGGGTGCCGCAGCGACGAACGCTTCGAACCCATCGGGAGAGCGCTGGATGGACTCGTGTCCTTGGCGCCGTTAGCGTCCTCGTCCTGCTGGACCGTCTCGCCGAGCGCGGCGAGCAGGTCCGTGTCGTCATCGTCGCTCGTACCGTACACCACCACGTCGATCAGGTTGACCGTCGAGGCCGGCGTGTCGGTCGGGAAGTCCGCAGCGGAGCCGATGTAGAGCGCGACCGCGTCGGCGCCGTTCTGGATCAGGTTGTCGGCGACGTCGGCCTCGAGGTCGCAGTTGGGCACGTTGTCGGCCTCGTTGCAGAACACGAAGTAGCCACCGGCCTCGAGGGTGAACCCGTCGAGGTCGAACGCGCCGTACGACGCATCGTCGGAGCCGTTCATGAGCACCAGCACGGCGTCATCGAGGACGACCGCTTCGGTGCCCCCGTTGTAGAGCTCGACGAACTCGGCGGTGTCCGTCCCGGTCTGGTCGGCGTCGATCTCGTTGATGACGATGCCGCCCAGGTCGGCCGCTGGCCGGAGCTGACCGCGGATCTCGCCCGACGGGTTGCCTTGCGAGTGAACGTTGACGTAGACCAGGCCGGCTCGGATCGAGTCGGCGAACGTCTCGCGGACGGTGTAGGTGTTGGCCGCGGCCTCGAGGGTGCCGCCGCGGTTGTCGCCATCGAGGGCGACGGTGAGCGGGACCACGACAGGACCGTTCTCGGCAGCGGAGCCGCCGTGGAGGTGTGTGCCGATGTTGGAGGCGTAGTCGCTCTCCAGGCCGGAGAACGAGCCGGTCACGACGAGCGTGGTGCCGTCGAGGGTGGCGGTCACGGAGCCTGTCGCGGCCGTCGTGACGGCCGGCACTTCGTTGGCGCCGGCGAGGGTGGTCGTGAAGGTCTGCGCGAACGCGGACGGGATGAGGAGGAGAGCCGCGAGAGCGAGCAGGGAGAAGCGAAGGCGCATGAGGAAGCGTAGAAGGTGTATGTGCATTGGACGGGGCGCCCGCCCGAGGGTCCGACCGTCGATCTCGAGTGACGGAACGAAGCGATCGACTCCCGGACAGATTCAGAGGAGTCGGCCGAACCTGAGCAACGGCGACCTCGAGGGCGCGTTGGCCCTGTAGATTTCGCCGCCCCCGCCCTCTCCATGGCCCGCCAGTTCGACGTCCCCGACTTCTACCGGAGCCCGGTCGTCGGCCGCGTCAAGGCCGCCCGGACGGCCGCCGACCCGCGCAAGCGCGACCTCAGCCCGAGCGTCCTCGACTTCGGGTCGATCCGCATCAAGCTGGCCCGGCACTTCGGCTTCTGCTTCGGCGTCGAGAACGCCATCGAGATCGCCTACCGCGCCCTCGACGAGCACCCGGACAAGGCCGCCGCCGGACGGATCTACCTCCTGTCCGAGATGATCCACAACCCGCACGTCAACGACGACTTGCTGGCGCGCGGCATCCGGTTCCTGCGCACGACCTCGGGCGAGACGCTGATTCCGTTCTCCGACCTCGAGGCCGGACGACCTGGTCATCGTCCCGGCGTTCGGCGCGCCGACCGAGACGCTGCGCGAGATCGCGGACCGAGGCGCCGACGTGGCCTCGTACGACACGACGTGCCCGTTCGTCGTCCGCGTGTGGAAGAAGGGGGCCCAGATCGGCGGCAAGGGCTACACCGTCGTCGTGCACGGCAAGTGGAACCACGAGGAGACGCGCGCCACGTTCAGCCGCGCGGCCGCGACGGCGCCGGTCGTGGTCGTCCGCGACCTCGAGGAGACCGAGGCCCTCGCGGCCGTCATCGACGGGCGCCGGGACGCCGGCTACTTCTGGGATCGCTTCCGCGGCCGGACCTCGGACGGCTTCGACCCCGCCCGCGACCTCGAGCGCGTCGGCGTGGTCAACCAGACGACGATGCTGGCGACCGAGACCGCGGCCATCGCCGAGCGCGTCCGCGTCGCCATCGAGGCCCGCGACGGGACCGACGACGGCGTTCGCCGACACCAGCGACACGCTGTGCTACGCGACCAAGGAGAACCAGGACGCGACAGAGGCCCTGATCGCCGTCCGGCGCCGACGTCGCGATCGTCGTCGGTGGCTACAACTCGTCCAACACGTCGCACCTGGTCGAGCTGTGCGAGGACGCCGGCCTGCCGACGTACTTCGTCAAGGACGCCGACGAGCTGGTGAGCCCGGCGCTGATCCGCCACTTCGACTGGCGCACCAAGACGCCGCGCGAGACGGCCGGACTGGCTCGACCTCGAGGGCGAGCCGCCCCTGGACGTCCTGCTCACGGCCGGCGCGTCGTGCCCTGACGCGCTGCTCGACGCCGTCATGGCGCCGTCTGCTCTCGTGGATCGCCAAACGCCCGGCCCGTCGAAGACGCCCTCGCCCCGTTCGAGGCCGAGGCGGCGTAGACGTCAGGAGTCTCCCAGGAGCGATGCCAAGCCACCGCGCGTCTCGCCCTCGAGGCCGGCGTCGGGCGACGGGTGGGCCTCGTCATAGGCTGCGCCGTCGCGCACGTTCTTCTGGACCGTGATCGCGCCGAACAGGGCGAGCAAGAACGCCATCGCCGTAGAACCCTTTCTCGCTCAGCGCGAGCCCGGCGTTCCACAGTCCGACGGCCAGAAGCACGATCGCGGCACACACGGCCATCCAGCACAGGCCGTAGTAGAGTGATGTCACGGGGATGCCTTCCAGCCGGTCGCGGACGGACTTCTGGAGCGAGATCACGCCGAACAAACCGAACAGCAGCACGGCCGAGGTACGTAGCCCTTCTCGTTGAGCACCATGCGTCGCGTTCCAAAGCCCGATCATGAACGAGACGACGCCGATCAGGCAGGGCAGCACCGCGAGGCTCCGATGAAGGCAGGCGTGGCGCGTTGAGCGGTCATAGGTGGCGAGAGCGAGAGATCGTTCATGATCGCGACCTCGAGGACGACCGGCATGGTGGGATCGCACCAGTTCAACTGGTCCGTTTGCCCGGCCTCGAGGACGACGCTTCGAGGGCGAGCAACCTGCCATCCGCTGGGAGTCCGCCTACGCCCTCGATGTAGGCCGGTCACGGCTCGCCGGCCGTCAGTCCCTCGAGGCCGCGCATCGGCCGAGGCCGAGCCGCGCGGTGGCCCCTGTCTGATCCGGCCGCGCGCGGGACCGCGTAGAGCCGGAAGCCGCCCAGGTCCCACCACGGCCAGCCTGACGCCGCGGCGACCTGCGTCCATCAGGAACGAGACGTCCGACTGGACGGCCCAGTAGCCGCGGTCGCGGAGTTCGCGCTTGACGTCGAGCGTGGTGGTGGTGCCCGTCGTGGCGGCGTCGAGGACGGCGGCCGCGCGGACGGCGGCGGCGGTGAGGCGGGAAAAGCGGGTCATGGGATCGGGGGACGGGGTGAGTGATCGACGGAGTGGAGAGGGGCCGGCGTCGCCGAGGCGGTCTGCTCGTCCGTCGCCGCACCTCGACGAGGTAGCGCGGGCAGGCCTGGGCCTCGCGGTAGACCACGATCTCGTCGTGGCGGAGCATGGTGCCGGCACGGGCGTGGAGCGAGTCCGGGCGGCCGAACAGCCGGCGCTGGGCGAGCCGGTCGGCCGTCAGCTCGTAGCACCAGGTGTCGTGCTGGCTTACGACGAGCGGCGAGCCGACGTGGACGTCGTACAGGGCGAGGACGCCGCGGTCGGAGGCGTGGCCCGTCCAGCACGCGCCCCGCAGCGACGTGTAGCCCAGCGACTTCTGGAACGACGGACGCGAAGTAGAGCCCGTGCCCGAACATCTTGCCCGTGATGACGGCGCGGGCCGGGTTCAGGACCAGGCCGGTCTCCAGGATCGAGAGCCAGTTCTCCGACCGCGAGCCGTGCCACAGCAGCCGCGTCTTCTTCGTGCCTCGACGCCGCCACGTGCGCGTCGAACTGCGCCCGGAGGCGGGGATGGACCACCTCGACGACGGTCTCGAGAGCCGGTCCGCGTGGGCGCCCATGTGCGTGCGGATCCGCGCGCGAGCGTCGCCTCGTCGGTGACGGGCCGGAGGTCGAAACGCCGAGGCGTCGAGGAGCGTCGGGGCGCGTCGGGCGCGTCGCCCAGGCGGACGCGCTGGGCCATCCGGTCGAGCGCCTCCTGCTCGGCGTCGAGGACGTCGGCGAGGCGGTCGGGCCGTCGAGGCCCTGGCCGAGCAGGTGGTCGCGGACGTTGCCCATCGCGCGCGGGATCGTCCGGTACAGGTCGAGCAGGTGCGCGTCGAAGCGCCCGACAAGGTCGGAATCGGGGACGCGCTCCAGGTGCTCGAGGCGCCCGGCCAGGTCGGCGAGCGCGTCGAGGTGGGCCTGCGCCTCGGCCACCTGCCGCGCGCTCGACGGCGCCGGGGCGACGAGGTACTGCGCGCGCAGCGCGGCGTCGGCCGCGGCACGGAGCCGGTCCACCAGCGCGGCGACGGTCGGCGTCCGCGACGGCGAAGCCGTCGGCGGCCTCCTCGGCGGCGAGCGCCGTGATGTCGGTGTAGCCCTTCCGCGTCTTGGCGCGGTAGGTGGTGTCCCAGCGGCTCGCGGGGTAGACCCGCTCCTGGAGGCGAGCGCCGATGCGGCCGAAACGGGCCGTAAACGTCCCGTCGCCGTTCTCGGCCATCTCGTAGACCTTGTTGTTGTTGTCGCTCGTCACCATGACGAGGCGGACGGCGGGGCGGCGGTCGGGGGCGGGTGTGGACATGATCTCGGGCGGCGGCGGCAAGTGATGAGACCCAAGATCCGGAGCGGTGCGTGACACCCAAATGTCACACCCGGTCAAGCCGCATCAATCTGTGCCCGGACACTCTTCCTGCACATCGATGACGGACCTTCTTCGAATGCGGCAAGCCGACCTCGAGGCCGCTGAAGCTCTTGCTCACCGCATGTGCACCGCGCTTCGAAGCCATGCCTGACACCGTCATAGAACGGCCGCTCCCGTCACGCTAGGCATGCAACGCCGAGCCTGCCTGTTTCGAGAGCGAGACGAGGCAGCGTGCGAGAGTCTAGCGGGCCCGACTCCTTCCAGTCACTCGACGAGCGTCCAGAAGAGATCTCCCGTTCCCACCCGTCCCGAAGCTGGTTGTCAGGCCGTAGTACGTCTCGGCGCAACGCCCACCTCTCAGAGTCACTCCCGGGTAGCCAGGTCCAGGTCTCGATACGCGGGTTGTCTGAGTGCCCACGGGCGCGAACCGGGCCGACCTCGTCGGTGAACGGTGGAGGCCCGGCCGTCCGGCCCACGTCACGCGAACCCGAGGCGCCGTCGACGTAACGAGACGATCGGTGACCGTCCAGGCGTAGGTCTGGACCGTGACCACGTCCTGCTCCACCACCTCCCACGGCTGGCCGTTGAACCGCCGCTCCGTGGTGAGTGTGAGCGTCTCGCGAACCGCGACGGTGCGGGTACCGGAGACGCATCCCTGGTCGGCGACGACCTCGACAAGCGTGCCTGGCCCAACGCCCGTTCGTCGGCCGACCCGCTGCGATGACGCCGTTCTCTTGACGTCGTACCGCCAACTCTCGCCGGCCTCGAACGGGAAGACCTCCACCTGACCAGTCGGTGCCGACGCCGGACACGGATCGAGGACGGTGACCTGAAACGTGTCCGCCGCCAGCCCGCCGTTCGTCACCCCGTGCCTCGACGCGTACCTGACACCGTCCCGACCGCGAGTGGCCGGACCCGCAGCCCGCCCTCGAGGACGACCTCGAGGACGACCTCGACGACGACCTCGACAACGCCTAGCGAAAGCGGCTCGGCGCTCAACGTCACAGAGCCGGCAGCCGAGTTGCCCCCGAAGTCGCCCGGCGACGTCGAAGGCGCGTCACGCCCGTCTCGTCGTAGACCTCGAGGTCAGGGAACGGGGCCAGTCGTACGACCGACGCATCGCCATTCGAGGGCGGCTCCGGCATAGCGCCAGGCTCGGCGTCCGGCGGTTCCGGTGCAACGAATCACACGCGGCCAAGCAGACGACGAGGGCGAGGAGGACGGTGCGCACGGATCGAGAACAGCGAGAACCGAAGTGTAGCGGCTTCGACAAGCGGTGGCCGTCCACAAACGTCTCCACGCCCTCCATGATGTGGAGCCACGGCGCACCGCGCGCGTACGCACGGCCCCTCGACCTCGACGCCATGACCGACGCCCTCAAGTACGCCCAGGACCACGCCGACCGCTTCGTCGAAGAGCTCAAGGCGTGGCTCCGCATTCCCTCCATCTCGACCGACCCGACCTACGCAGCGCAGACACGCCGCGCGGCCGACTGGCTCGTCGACAACCTGCGCGACGCCGGCCTCGAGGACGTCGAGGTGATGGAGACGGCCGGCCACCCGTCGTGTTCGCCTCGCACCACGTCTCCGACGACGCCCCGACGGTGCTGGTCTACGGCCACTACGACGTCCAGCCGCCGGACCCGCTCGAGTCTGTGGGACAACGACCCCTTCGAGCCCGTCGAGGTCGACGGCAACCTGGTCGCGCGCGGCGCAGCCGACGACAAGGGGCAGGCGTTCATGCACGTCAAGGCCGCCGAGGCGCTCCTGAGCACCAGCAGCCTGCCCGTCAACCTCAAGATCATGGTCGAGGGCGAGGAGGAGATCGGCAGCGTCCACCTGCCCGACTTCCTGCGCGAGAACCAAGACCGTCTCAAGGCCGACATCGTGGTCGTCAGCGACACGGCGCTGTTCGCGCCCGGCGTACCGTCCATCGCCTATGGGCTGCGCGGGCTGGCCTACGTCGAGGTCGAGCTGACAGGGACCGTCCAAGGACCTGCACTCCGGCATCTACGGCGGCGGCATCGAGAACCCGATCAACGCGCTCGCCCGGATGATCGCCGACCTGCACGACGACGACCACCGCGTCACCATCGAGGGCTTCTACGACAACGTCCGCGACCTCGAGGACGACGAGCGAGAGGCGTACCGCGCGCTGCCGTTCGACCTCGAGGCCTGGAAGGCGGAGGCCGGCGTCGCCGAGACCAAGACCGAGGGCGACTACTCCGTCCTCGAGGGCACCTCCGGTCGGCCGACGTTGGACGTGAACGGCATCTGGGGCGGCTACACCGGCGAGGGCGCCAAGACGGTGCTGCCCTCCAAGGCGACGGCCAAGATCTCGTGCCGCTTGGTGCCGGACCAGACGCCGGACGAGATCACGGACAAGCTGCGAGCGCACTTCGAAAAACACGTCCCGGACACCATGACGCTCGACGTTCCGCAACTTGCACGGCGGGCACGGCGTGATCGTGGACCGCGACGCGCCCGGCGATGCAGGCGGCGGCGACCGCCCTCGAGGGCGTCTTCGGCGAGCCCCCGCACTTCACGCGCGAGGGCGGCTCGATCCCGATCGTGGCCGACTTCAAGAAGATCCTGGGCCTCGACACGGTGCTGATGGGCTTCGGCCTCGACTCGGACTCGATCCACTCCCCGAACGAGCGGTTCGGACTTGGACCGGTTCCACCAGGGCATCGAGGCCTCGATCCGGTTCATGGACGCGTTTGCCAAGCAGTCGACGTGACAGGTGCGGCAAAAGGCGAGGGACGGAGAGCAGGAGGGCGGTGCCTGCCCCTTGCCCTGTGCCTCTTCCCCCTTGCCCTCATCGCCTGCACCGCCGAGCCGAACGCGCCTGCCGTCACGCCGTCGTCCGACACGCTCGCAGTGCCCGTCGTCCTCGAGGTCGTGCTCGACAGCTTGGGCCTCGAGGCCGAGGTCTTGGACGCCGAGGGCCAGGCCTATGCGATGATTGCTCTCCCTGGCGTGACGCTCCAGTGGGCCAACACGCGAGACGTGGTTCTCAACCATGTTCTGGGGCCTGTCGTCGGGAGCGGGATCGCCAAGTCCCACTTCCATCCGACGGCCTCGAGTCCGGCGTTCGGCATGATGCCGCCAGGGACGGTCACGCGTCAGCAATACGCCGATCCGCGACTGCTGCTGGTCATGAATGGCGCGTTCTTCGAGACGCCTGGCGAGCCCTCGACGCAACTCGCGTTTCCGATCTCCGAGAACGGGACCGTCGTGTCGGGCGGGAGCAGCCCGGCGGGACCGGGACAGCCCGGCGCCGACCTTCGGCGATGGGGCCAGCCGCTCCGCGCGCTCGCCCTCGACGGCGACGCGGCACAGGTGGCCGACTACATCCCGGACACCGGCGCGCCCGATCGGCCTCGACCGGTTCGCCGAGTCGGTCGTGAGCTACGCGCCGAGCGGACACCCGACACGCACGCCCAACCGGTTCCACATCCTCGGCCCCATCGAGGCCGACTCGTCTGGGATTTCGAGAACGCTGCTGATCGGGACGAGCGACGGGACGGCGCCCATCGACTCGCTCTCGTCGTTGATGGCGCGGCTGGGCGTCGCACCGGAACACCAGATCGCCCTCGATGGCGGAGCGTCGGTCTACGTGTGGAACCGGAGAGCCGGCACGCTGGCCCGGCCGACGGCTGCCGGTGGCCACGATCCCGCAGCACCTCCCCCACTTCCTGACGCTGCGCCTGCGCTGACCTCGAGGACGCGGGCGCACACGGCCGATCTCTTCTTCGGCCTCGAGGCCGGTTCTCCACGCCCCACCATTGCTCCGCGACATCCTCTTCTCTGACTTCGACCTCGAGGCCGCCGCCACCCGGCGCCTGCTGGCAGCCGTCCCGTGGGACCGCGCGGACTGGCGGCCTCACGAGACGTCGATGACGCTGGGACGCCTGGCGACTCACATTGCAACGCTTCCGGTGATGGCGAAGCAGACGCTCACGACCGACGGCGTCGATATGATGGAGATGCGGCCACCGCAACCCGAGATCAACTCGGCGGACGATCTCGTCGCCGTGTGGGACCAGATGTCGGGCGAGGTCCGCGACTTGATTCGACGCCGCCACCGACGACGACCTCGAGGGCGACTGGACGCTTGCGATGGGAGGCAAAACGCTTTCCACCGATCCGCGCCACCAAGTAATCCGACGCTGGATGCTGAGCCACATCGCCCACCACCGCGGCCAGCTCACGGTCTACCTCCGCCTGCTCGACGTGCCCGTTCCCGGCACCTACGGCCCCTCCGCCGACGACCGCCGCATGCCGAGTGAATAGCGGGCGCCCCACGGTTCAGGGTCGAACGGCACGGACGGCCTCCGCGTTAGCGGCGTATCCCACCACGTTTGCCATGCGATTCGCCTTCCTTCTCGCCTCTCGTCGTCTCGATCTCGGCGTGCCAACTCGACGGAGCGTCCGACGAGGCCGCAGCGCCGGCGCCCGCCGAGGGCACGACCTCGAGGGCGAGTGTCGCCAGACACGATCTCGACAACCGGCGACGACCGCGTCCCCTCCGACACAGAGGTCGAGCAGAACCGCTATCGAGGACGAGGTCGCGAGCTCTCCGGCGCCGACACCACTGGGCAGGCGCAGGCCGAGCGCAGCAACCCAGAGACGCTCGCGACCCTTGACTCGACGCGCGATTGGTCGTCCCGGCTTCGGCTCCCGCTCGGGGGCAACGTCGAAGGGCCGAGCGTGGCCAAGCTCCAGGTGCTGCTTGACCGCGCCGGCTTCTCTCCTGGCGAGATCGACGGCCGCTGGGGCGACAACACCGAGCTTGCCCTGGTCTGGTTTCAGCGCGCCGCCGGCCTCGAGCCGACGACCGTCGCCAACCAGGCCACCATCAGCGCTCTCGCGGAGCGCGCCGGCAGCCCTCGGGAGCTCGTCATGACCCACGTGCTCACGGCTGAGGACGTAGCGGGACCGTTCGTCGAGATCCCTGACGACGTGTACGAGAAAGCCAGAACTGGACCGGCTGGCGTTCGAGTCGCTGTCCGAGAAGCTCGGCGAGCGATTCCATGCGGCGCCGTCGTTTCTGGCGCAACTCAATAACGGCGTCGCTCTCGACAGCCTCGCCGCTGGCGACACGCTGCGGGTGCCGAACGTCCTCGGTGCGCCCGGCCTCGAGGGCGAGGTCTCGCGCCTGGTGATCTCCGGCGACGCCGGCTACATCCACGCGCTTGCTGCCAACGGCGACGTCCTGTTCCACGCGCCCGTCACCGTGGGCTCCAGCTACGACCCGTCACCGCAGGGCGACTTCGAGGTCGAGAGCGTCACTCGCGACCCGTGGTGGCACTACCAGCCGTCCATCCTCGAGTGCGTGCCCGACTCGGAGCCCGAGGCCACGCTTGCCGCCCGGCCCCAACAACGCCGTCGGCGTGGTCTGGATGGCGCTGTCGAAGGAGCACTACGGCATCCACGGCACGCGGGCGCCGAGCACCATCGGCTACGCGTCGTCGGCGGGTTGCGTGCGGCTCACCAACTGGGACGTGCTCCGGCTCTCGGGCGCCGTCAGCGCGGGAACGCCGGTCCGCTTCCGCGACATCGCCTCGAGGACGGGGGCGTAATGCGAGAAGAGGGATAGAGGGATCAGGGACGGAGGGATCATACCAAGTCCGGTTGATCGGTCTCTGTTTGGAACTGGAGGGAATGGGGAGCTTGGTGTGTGCGAGTGGGACCCCCCTCCTCCCATAACCCCACAGTCCTCCCGGATTGGGAATCACGGGCCCGTCCCTCCATCCCAAGCACAGCGCATCCCTCGTTTCGCCTACTCGCCCATCAGCAGCGGGTACGGGTTGACCGACTCGCCGTCCCAGAAATTGGTCGGATCGTCTGTCGTCCAGATCGCGAAGTGGAGGTGCGTGTTGCCCGGCGACCGCGTTGCCCGTATCGCCCACCGTCCCGATGGGATCTCCGACCTCGAGGACGTCGCCCTCGGCGAGGCCACGTGAGTAGGCGTCGAGGTGAGCGTAGTAGGTACACCGTCTGGTCGTCGAGGCCGAGAACGTAGACCGTGATGCCGCCCTTGTCGCTCGTGAACAGGCGCACCACACGACCGGGCGCTGCGGCCACGACAGCCCGACCTCGAGGCGCCATGATGTCGATGGCGTCGTGGCTGCGCCCCTCGCTTCGCGCATCGCTCGAACGTGTCCACCAACTCACTCGGCGGCACGCCGACGACGGGGATGAGCAGCACGTCGGATCCGTCCTCGAGGTCGGGCAGTGGACGCGCGCACGCCGGCCGACGACGTCGCTCGTCGACAGGCGGCGCCTCGGCCTCGAGGGCGGAATCAGGCGCGGCCTCGAGGGCGGCGCTGGGTCTGCGGCGGCGCCTCGAGACGGCACCCGGGCAACACGAGCGAGACGAGGAGAGCAGCGCGCATGGCCAGAGATTAGCGCTTCGTTCGGTCGACGGGGCGGATCAGCCCCTCTTGAGCGGTGCTCGCCACAAGCGCGCCATTGGCGTCGGTGACGGCGCCACGGATGAAGGCGCGGGCGCCCGCCGCGATTGGGCGCGTCCATCGCGTACAGCAGCCACTCGTCGGCGCGGAACGGGCGGTGGAACCAGATGGCGTGATCGAGGGACGCTGCCTGAATGGTGCCATCGAACACCGACCGGCCGTGAGGCAGCAGCGCCGTCGCCAGCGAGTCCCCAGTCGCTGGCGTAGGCCAGGATGGCCTGATGGACCAGCGGGTCGTCGGGAAGCGTGCCGTCGGCGCGGAGCCACGTCGCAGAACGGGCATCGCGGGGCTGAGGACGGAGCGGATCGGCGGGGTCGATGGGGCGAAAGTCGATGGGCCGCTCCCGCGTCAGCACCGTCCGTCAGCGGCTCCGGCAGGCGGTCGGCGATGCCGAGCGCCAGCTCACGCTCGGGCGTCACCTCCTCGGCTGCCGCGACCTCGAGGGCGGGCTCGGCCTGATGGTCCAGCCCCTCCTCGTCGCGATGGAACGAGAGTGAGGCGTTGAAGATGGGCCGCCCGTGCTGGATGGCCGTCACGCGTCGCGTCGTAAACGAGCCGCCGTCGCGCAGCTTCTCGACCTCGTAGATGATGGGCGCCGAGACGTCCCCTGGCAGAATGAAGTAGGCGTGCAACGAGTGGCAGCGTCGTCCGTCCTCGACGGAGCGCCCCGCCGCGACCAACGCCTGCGCCAGCACCTGCCCGCCGAACACGCGCGGCGACGCGAGCGCTCGGTTCTGGCCCCGGAAGATGTGGACCTCAATGGGCTCGAGGTCGAGGAGTTCGAGGAGGTCGTTGAGAGCGGTCATGGTCGAGCGATTTGGAACCGTCAAGAAACCTCCCTCACGCGTTGGAAGCGTTCCGTCGAGTCCTTTTCACTGGGCCGCGCTTGCCCGACGAGGCGCCGTCAGCTACTCTATTGTGCGCTCACCCCCGCACCCATGAAGTCGACCCTCTCGTTTGCCCTCGCCCTCGCGTTTCTCGCCGGCTGCGCCCAAGAGACCGCCGAGCCTGCCGCGCCGCCCATTCCCGCGGGAGCGGCGGAGGTGGTCACGGAGCCCGCCGAGGACGCCATGACGGACACCCTCATGCTCGACGACGACGTCATAATCGACGAGTCCGACCTCGAGGCCGGGGAAGTAGAGGACCTCGAGGCCGGGCAGTAGGCGAGCCGACCTCGAGGACGCCTCGTCGTCATCACCGTCAGTTTATCGCTCTCGAGGTCCTGTCCTCGAGGGCGGCTCTATGCTGCACCCCGACGCTACCGAACGACTGTGAGCGTGGCGCTCGCCGCCCCGACGCGGACGATGTACACGCCAGGCGCCAGCGACGGCAACGCCGTTTCGCCGGCTACGTCCTCGAGGACGGCCACGCGACGCCCCAGCACGTCGAACACTGCCACTCCTTGGCGGACGTCCTCCGTCAGACGGATGGTAACCGCGCCAGACGAAGGGTTGGGCCACACCTCGAGACGCGGCCTCGAGGCCGGACCATCGTCGGTCGCCACGCTACCGGGAAAGGCGCCGGCGAACACAAACATCGCGTCGTCTATCGCAGGCTCGCGCTCGTCGGATCCCGCCACGCTGGGGTCGAGGTCGGTCAATCCTTCAAAGCGGTTTGTGATGGCGAAGCGCCGTCCCACCGCGGCGATCTCCATTCGGCTGGAGGCGTCGTCACCGTACGCGCTCCCCTCTACGATCGCTCCTGTCTCCGCGTCATACACGGCGAACCAGGCGCCCTGCTCTCCGCTCTCGATCACGAGGTCTTCTGACGACGGATCGAGGTCGATGTCCGCGTCATCCGACGAACCGAACGAGGCTGAGAGAAGGACGTGTCCGGCGCCCGCCCCGACGACGGCGCCTACAACTGAGAGTGGGTCGTTGCCAACCAGAGGGTAGCCCCAGAGGTATGTCCCGGTCGCGGCATCGTAGGCCTGGCGAGAAACACATCGTCCTCTCCAGTCACAACTCCACCTTCACCCGATGGGTCGAGGTCGATGCGCCCCTGCGATCGGCCCCCGATGTCCAACCGCCCTGTTGCGAACTTCGGCCCTCTGCCGCAGCGATCTCCCAGATATCGCTGCTCACCCTGTTTCCTCCAGTCGTAACGAGTTGATTCACCCACACGAAGTCCCCCGTCGCGGCATCATAGGCAGCGAGGAACTCGTCGGTCGTATCACCGAGTTCGCTGGACGCAGGCTCTGCTGTCCTGGATGACGTTCCCGGACCCGGGTCGAAGTCGACGGTCCCTTCGAAGTCCCCGGAGACGTAGAGACGACCGCCCGAAAGCGCGAGGGCCTGCGGCTCGGCCGTCCGATCCGTTGAGAGGTCGAACGACCACACGAGGTCTCCCGTCTCCGCATCATAGGCTGAGAAATCGCTGCTTCCCCCAGAGTTGAACCCCCGGGTAGACCCGCTCACCGTCGGTCGCGAGACTGAGGTCTCGGGCGTTGGAGAGCCCGTCGCCCTCGAACTCTCTCGCCAACACCAACGCGCCAGTGGTCGCGTCGTAAGCCGCCAAGAATGGACTGCACGTGAGTTGATTGTTGAACGCTGAGCACCCCTCAGGGTCCGATCCACCCAGTACAGCCTCTCCAAGACCCAGGTCAAAATCGGCCGGGCCGTTGAGCATCCCTCCCACGTAGACGCGGGCACCGTCAGTGGTCAGCCCGAGCACGTCCGGCCCATGCTCAGCGTCGAGGGAGCCGAGGCTGAAGGCCCATCGGAATGCGCCATCCGGGCTGTACGATGCCACGAACGACTCCCTGAAGTAGTAAGCCGCCCGCACCCTCCGAACTCGACACCACATCTACGTCCGGCCGCTCGGCGGTCGACGGGTCAAGATCCGCAGTTCCCCGAACGCTGCCGACGACGTAAACACGACCCGCATCATCCAAGGCGATGCCGTCAGGGAAAAGCCCCCCTGCTTCGTCCGTCGCCTCGAGGGCGAGGGCGAACACAAAGGATGGCTGCGCAGCAGCCGATGCCGATAGAGCAGCGAGAACGAGTACGGTACGGAGGAGCATGGAGGCGAAGGGGAGGTTCGTCTCCTGATACCGAGTTCCCGCCCCAGAGCGGCTCACAGGCCGGGCCACTCGTCCTCGAGGACGACCCCTTCTGTTCCGCGCCGCGGCTCCTATTCCCCGTCCGACCTCGAGGACGCAAGCGTTGTCTGCTCGGCCGACCTCGAGGACGCGCCTCACCGGCTCCCCGTCGGCCCCGGCTGTGATGACGGGTCCGCGCCAGGGTGCGGATAGGAGACCTCGGTACGGGCCTGTGCCGGCGCCTCTGGTCGCTGACCGCGACGCCCCTGCCCGCGGCCCTCGTCCAGGGCGCGGTCGATGTTGTAGGCCGCCGAGATCAGGCCGAGGTGGCTAAAGGCCTGCGGAAAGTTGCCGAGCGCCTGGCCGCTCAAGCCTGTCATCTCTGAGAAGAGCCCGAGGTGGTTGGAGTAGCCCAGCATCTTCTCAAACATGACGCGCGCCTTGTCGAGGTACGCCGGGTCGATCCGCCCCGCGCGAGCCAGGGCTTCGACGAGCCAGAACGAGCACAGGTTGAACGCTCCTTCCTCTCCCCCGACGCCGTCGTCCACTTCGCCGGTGTTGTAGCGCCAGACCAGGCAATCGGACGTCAAGCCCCCTTCCTCGGGAGCCTTCAACGTCTCTTCCAGTGTTGAGATCATGCGGGGGTCGTTGGGTCCCGTGAAGAAGACCAGCGGCATGAGCAAGTTGGAGGCATCGAGGACGTCGCTGCCGAACGACTGCACGAACGCGCCGCGCTCCTCATTCCAGCCCTTCTCCATGATGGCCTTGTAAATCCGGTCTCGCGCTTTCATCCAGCGGCGGCGAGGTGCTGGTAGAGACCGTTTGTCAGCCAGTCGAAGCGCCCGGTCAAGAGCGACCCAGCACATCAGCTTCGAGTAAACGAAGTGCTCACGCTCGCCACGAACCTCCCAGATTCCCTCGTCCGGCCGGTCCCAGTTGGCACACACCCAGTCCACGTACTTGACGATGTCCTGCCAGAACTCGTACGCGATCGGCGTCCCGTACTTGTCGTAGAGGTAGACCGCGTCTAAGAGCTCCCCATAGATGTCGAGTTGGAGTTGGCCCGCAGCGCCATTGCCCACCCGAACAGGCCTCGATCCCATGTAGCCTTCGAGGTGATCGAGTTCAAACTCATCCAGCGTCCGTCGCCCATCGATGCCGTAGACAATTTGGAGCGGCCCGTTGGGATCATCCGTAATGCCCGATTCGCATCGGTCTCGGAGCCACCCGATGAACGAGCGGACTTCTGTCGTGAACCCGATCCGCAAAAGCCCATAGAGCGTAAACGCGGCGTCGCGGATCCACGAGTAGCGGTAGTCCCAGTTGCGGTGTCCACCGATGTTCTCCGGGAGGCTGGTGGTCGGCGCTGCGACAATGGCGCCAGTTGGTTCGAAGGTCAGCAGCTTGAGCAAAAGAGCGCTTCGCCGGACGGTCTCACGCCAGCGACCGGTGTACGTACACCCTTCAAGCCACAGACGCCAGTAGTCCGTCGTTGCTCGAAATAGGTCGTACTCCTCGTCACGGGAGAGCGGCTCCTCAAGCCGCCCGACGGCGTCGAGGTACCGGAGTTCGAGCGTGACCCGGTCGCCTCGCTTCAGCTCAAGGTCACGCGTGATCGATGGACGATCCGGGTCTGTGTCGTCGATGTAAAGTGACCGGACCGTCGACAGCCCTAGCCGCATCGGCCCTCCATCGGGTCCACCCGACTCCGAGGTAAACACAGCCCCCTCGCCCGTGAGTTCAACCGTATGCCGGCTCCGTCCATAATCGAAGGCTGGCGCAACACGAATCCCAACCTTGATGGTGCCACGTAGCACGCGCACGTGACGGATGAGACGGTGGTAGCCGGCGTCCGGCCCGATGTCACCGACTGGCATGTAATCCACGACCTCCGCTGCCCCCTCCTCGCCCGTGAACCGCGTGACCAGAACGTTGGAGTCCGGCAGGTACGTTTGCCGCGTCGCGTAGCCGCCATCGACCTCGATGCGGAAGTGGCCCTCCCTTCTCTGGTCG
>CAWHWG010000004.1:0-227743 GCA_963832985.1 Rubricoccaceae bacterium | reverse complement strand
TGAAGTAGGCGAGACGACCCATCTGAGCTTTCAGATCCGAGTCGGCCTCGGTCACCATTTCGGCCTCGACGCCAAGCCCGAGGCGGAGCACGAACAGCCCGCTCCCGTCTTCCATTCGGCCGACGTCGACGGATCGCTCTCGAGACGGCATCTCTCCGGTGGCCAGTTGCACTACCGCCTCCGGTTTGCTCGGCAACTCCAGATCCTGGGCGAACACGTTCGCTGTGCCCATCGGCACTATCAAAAGAGGGATGCCGGTCCCCACCATCGCACACGCCGCCAGCCGACAGTCCCGTCCCCGCCGCAGGCGACGATCAGGTCTGCGCCGTCCTCGAGGGCGCGAGAGGCCGCCTCCTCGGGGCTCTGGTCGTCTGAAATCTCCCAGCGCGTCCAGTCATCGGGGCATCCGAGCGATTGGGCACTCCCAGCACTGTCGTTGGTGAGGACGTGGATGTTCTGGTACACCTGTTACAGACACAGCCAAATCCCTATCCCGTTCCACGTCCTCGAGGACGGCTACCGCACGACCGTCACCTGCCGCACGACGGCCTCCCCGGTCGCACCGTCCGTCAGACGGAGCACGTAGGCTCCTGCCGGCACGGCCTCGAGGTCGAGGCCCATCTCGCGAACGCCCGCCGAGACGGCGATCACCTCGAGGGCGACCTGCCGACCGAGCACGTCGTAGAGTTCGACCGTTAGCTCGGTATCGTTGGGGACGGTACGCCAAGATGGAGGCCCGGTCGCGGAGTGGGTTCGGATAGACGGCGTCGATGCCAAAGCCCGGCGCCTCGATGGACTGACTCGCTAGCTCGAGCGGCGCCGGAACGCCATTCGCGGCCTCGAGGACGCCGACCGACGTAAAGCGGCCGCGAGCCTCGTAGCCGTCGCCGTAGTCGGCCGCGGAGACGCCGAGGCCGACGAGGACGGGACCCGTGCCCAGGCCCGCGATGCGGACAGAGCCGAAGGGCGACCAAGACTGGCCGTCCTCCGACCGGAACGCGGCCACGTCGGTGCCGGAGCGCTCCAGGCGGAGCCACACGGCCTCGAGGTCCTCGAACACGTCGACGGGTTCCCGCCG
Organism: Rubricoccaceae bacterium; assembly: GCA_963832985.1. Lineage (GTDB taxonomy): Bacteria > Bacteroidota > Rhodothermia > Rhodothermales > Rubricoccaceae > Rubrivirga. The sequence continues at coordinate 226,665 of CAWHWG010000004.1, read as the reverse complement.
TGGCGCCGTCTGCCTCGAGGCGGTACTGGAAGTGGAGTCCGAGCTGTGACAACCCGACCCAGCCATGGGGCGAGCCTGGTGCCGTCGAGCGGCGGACCATCAGCCCGGCCTTCGACCACTCGTGCGGAGCCACGGGGCGCTCGACGCGCGCCACGATTGCGCCGTCGGCCTCGAGGACGCGCGAGGCAAGATGGAAGCGGTCGGCGCTTTGCCAGATGTCCCCGCTGCCCGTCACGACGAACGTGTCGCCATCGGCCTCGGCGGTGCCCGCGATGTCCACTTGCCCGATGTCTCCGACGCCCAGCCGTCCGGGAGTCCTGCCGAGATCGAGACGTCCTCGAACTGGGCCGTCTGGCCGTGGCCCCTTCGCCATAGTCGGCCGCCGAGACGCCGAACCCGACCAGCACATCGCCCTCGAGGTCGGGCACGGTCAGCGTACCGATCTCCCGCCAGCCCACACCGTCGTTCGAGACAAATGCCGTCACGACGCCGGCCGCGCGGTCGAGGCGGACCCACGTTGGGGCCTTGCGTCCCCACTCGTCGATCACATTGACACTCGCGGCATCGGCCTCGAGGCGGCCCTGAAGGTGCGTCCCCAGGTTCGAGACCACGATGGCCGCATTCGCAGATCCGGACTCGATGGACGACCGAATCATCAGCGCGGCCTTGTTCCAGGGATCGTCGGCCGTCAAGGACGCGATGCGCGTCACGACGCTGCCATCTCCTGCCCACGGTCGGTAGGCAAAGTGAAAGCGGTCAGCCGTTTGCCAGATGTCGCCGCCGCCGGTGACCGTAAACGCGCCGCCCGTTGCCGACGCCGCGCCGAAGCCGGTCGGGCCGCCGATATCGATCGACGACCAGGACTCGGGAAGCTCTCCTCCGGCGCCAGGACGTGGGCGCTCGACTGTGAACGCCCTCAGCTCGGCAATGGAGATGTATCCCGCCGTGCCACCTGGAGGGCCGATGATGCGGACTGCATCGCCTGTGGCAGGGCGCGAACAAAAGATGGTAGGTGTCGAAGCCGCGCCCGTCGTCGGCGCGGTAGGCCGGTGAAACGGTCAGGCCCGCCACGTCACGCCAGTCGCCGCCGCTACGGACCTGAACGCGTGGCGCGGCCTCGAACCAGCCGCCGTCCTCGTGGTGCAGCCCCTCCTGCAACAGGATGCGGGAAAACCGCTTCTCGGTTCCGTACTCGTATCCGACCCACTCGAGGTCGCGGTCCCGAGCGCCGGTGTACGTCGAGACTTGCTGGAGCGGATCGGTGGATCCCGGAGCGGGCGTCACGCCGTCGCGAGATCACCTCCGGGTTGAAGGAGCCGCGCCCGGCGATGGACGAGATGGAGGCCACGATACCGCCCTGCGCGGTGACGTCGAGTTCTCCGGGGTCGCCCTCGAGGAGAGCGCGACCTCGTCCGTCGAGGTCAGGCCGGTCGCGTCCCGCACCTCGGCGCGGATGCGGTAGTAGACCTGCTCCGTCGGGAGGCCGTGCTCTGGGACTGTGAACTCGGTGGTCGGGTCGGAGCCGGTGAACACGTCGAAGTGGACGTGGTTGTCGTGGATCTGCGTGACCGTCCAGCGGACGAAGAGCGACCCGCTCGACTGGTCGGGGTCACTGATCGAGGCCGTCAGACGAACCGCCCGCCCCGACCTTCCGCGCGTCGAGGCCGTGGGCGACGTGATCTGAATCGAGGGAGAGCCGCCCGCGCGGACGGTGACAGAGACCTCGGCGCGAGACACTAGGACGCCGTCGCTGACCTCGAGGGCGGCGCTGTAAACGCCGGGCGTGTTGTAGGCGTGAACGGGGGCGCGGTCGTCGGAGCGCGTGCCGTCGCCGAAGGTCCACGAGTAGCGAGACCGTGTCTCCGTCTGGATCGAACGAGCCGGATGGGGAGAACTGAACCCGAAGGCCGGAGCCGCCGGTGGCAGGCGTCGCGGCGGCCTGCGCGACGGGAGCCGCGTTGGCGGCCTCGCTGGTGTGCCGTAGCCTTTGGATCCGCCCTGTGTAGACGTTCACCAGGTAGAGGTAGCCCGAGACGTCGTCGTAGACGTACGCCACGATGGGCCCCATGCTGCGGCTAAATGTGCGCTGCTGCTCCGGGCGCCCCGTGGCGTCGAGGCGCGCGACGGCCGTCCACCCCTGCGTGTAGTCGCCGTAGAAGAGCGCGCCCCGATAGAAGCTTGGGTACTTCTCGCCGCCGTAGACCGCCCCTCCAACGATGGCTCGAGCAATCAGACCGGCAGGCCTCGACAGACTCGGGTTCCAGTGATTGTAGACGTACGGCGCGTAGGTGATCGGGCCGGACGGGGATCGCTGCAGCCATTCGTCGGCTGGTGTCCTCGAGGGTATAGAGGTCTGCTCGACGAGGCCTTCCTCGAGCACGGCCACCCGAAGTTCTCGCCGCCCTCGGAGACGTTGATCTCCTCCCACGCGGCCCAGCCCACATCCGCGATGTACAGACGTCCGGGCTGCCCGGCCGATGCGTCCTCGAGGCCGCTCGCAGCGTCGATCGTGAACCGGTAGGGGTTCCTGAGGCCTAGGGCCCACACCTTCGAGGCCGTGTCGTTGGGGTTGCCGGTCCAGAATGGGTTCGAGGACAGGCCCAGGCCCGTCACCGGATCGATGCGCAAGATCTTTCCGGCCAGGCTCTCCAGTCGCTGGCTTCGGAACGCCCCGATGTCCTCGGACTCCGAGAGCCGCCTGGGCCAAAGCACTCGTCATACAGGTTGCCTGAATCAGCGCCGTTGTAGCTGGCTCCGTCTCCGGCGCCGACCAGAAGGGTGCCGTCACTCCCGAACTGGAGTGTGCCGATGGAGTGGCTTCGGTGACAAGACGGGATGCCGGTCGTGAACGTCTCCCCCACCAGGACGCGCCTCGAGGACGCGTCGGCGATGTTGGGGTTGTCGGCGCGACCCGCGTAGCTGGTAACGCGCGCGAAGGCATCGAGGCGATCGCGGTCGGCGGTCTCCTGATGATCGACGGTGTAGCTGACGTAGACGCGCCGGTTGGTCTCGAAGTTCGGGATCGACGGCGATGCCGAGTAAGCCTCGGTCCTGACTGTTCGAGACCTCCTCCCGAAGGTCTAGAAACGGCTCGCTCTGGAGCACACCATTCTGCACAACGCGCACGAGCCCCTGCTTCTCGACCACGAACAGTCTGCCGCCCGGCGCGAACGCAATCGTCACCGGCTGGAAGAACGTCGCATCGACGGCGTCCTCGAGGTAGAACCCTGCGGGCAGGTCCTGCTGCGACGATCCTGAGGATGACGCGGCGGCGGCGAGCTGCGCGCGTACAGGGCCTACTGTAAATGCGAGGATTAGGCAAAGAGTGCGAATCGCAGAATCATGTAACTCCAGGTGCGCAGTAGAGATATCGGCGAAGCTCACCGAGTCCGTAATCACGAAGGGCAAAGAATGCGCCGACGCAACTCACCCAAGACTCGTCATCGAGTTCGTCGCACTTCAGCGACAGAGACCGTCGGTAAATCCTGAAGCGACTCGTCCTCGAGGGCGGAGTCGACGGCTCAAGAATCGGCGGCGTACGACGGCATCCCGGCACCTCGTCTGGCATGAGCCGTACCGACCTCGACATGCCTGCACCTGCCTCCTCTTCTACCACCTTGTCTGTCGGAGGCATGACCTGTGCGGCGTGCTCGGCCCGGGTCGAGCGCGCCCTCGAGGACGTCCCCGGCGTCCTCGACGCGACCGTCAACCTGGCGACCGAGCGAGCGACGGTCCACACCGACCGCCGCATCACCCGCGCCGACCTCGAGGGCGCGATCGCACGCGCGGGCTACTCCGTCCTCGAGGCCGAGGACGGGACGACAGGGCGTGACGCCGAGCGGGAGGCGAGAGAGCAGGAGCGGCTCGCGCTGCGGCGTCGGCTGGTCACGGCGGCGGCGCTGACGCTGCCCATCGTGCTGCTGGACATGGTCCCGATGATGATCCCTGGCGCGATGGCCGCCCTCGAGGCCGTCGTCCCGATGCGGACGCTGTGGCTGGTGTTCTTCGCGCTCGGGACGGCGGTGCAGTTTGGGCCGGGATGGCGGTTCTACCGGACCGGCTGGGCGGCGGCGCGGCACGGCTCGCCTGACATGAACACTCTCGTCGCGCTTGGCACGACGGCTGCCTACGGCTATTCCGTCGTCGCCACGTTCCTGCCCGGCGTACTTCCACCGGAGGCCGTGCACGTGTACTACGAGGCCGCCGCGGCCGTCATCACGCTGATCTTGCTGGGCAAGTACCTCGAGGCGTTGGCGAAGGGCCGCACCTCCGAGGCCATCCGCCGGCTGGTCGAGCTCCGCCCCTCCACGGCCCGGCTCGTGCGCGACGGCCTCGAGGTCGAGGTCGCCCTCGAGGACGTGGCCGTAGGCGATGTGGTGCGCGTCCGGCCGGGCGAGACGGTGCCTGTGGATGGCGTCGTCCTCGAAGGCACGAGCTACGTCGACGAGTCGATGGTGACCGGCGAGCCGGTGCCAGTGGAGAAGAGCGTCGGTGCGGACGTGGTGGGCGGGACGGTCAACGGGGCGGGCAGTGTGCTCGTCGAGGGCGACCCGTGTGGGCGACGACTCGACGCTGGCTCAGATCGTAGCACTGGTGGAGGAGGCGCAAGCATCGAAGCCAGCGATCCAGGCCCTCGCGGACCGCGTCGTCGGCGGTGTTCGTGCCGGCGGTGCTGGTGATCGCCGCCGTGGTGTTCGGCGTGTGGCTGGCCGTCGGGCCGAGCCCGGCGCTGACGTACGCGCTGGTGGCCTCGGTGTCCGTCCTCATCATAGCGTGCCCATGCGCGATGGGGCTGGCGACGCCCGTGTCCGTGATGGTCGGGACGGGCAAAGCGGCCGAAATCGGCGTCCTGTTCCGGCGTGGCGAGGCGCTCCAGACGCTGGCGGAGGTCACGACCGTCGCCCTCGACAAGACAGGCACGCTCACCGAGGGCCGCCCGACGCTCACCGACCTCGAGGTCGCCCCGGTCACGACGCTGACGACGTGCTGCGTCTCGTGGCGGCCGCCGAGGGTCCGAGCGAGCACCCCATCGGCCGAGCGCTCATCGAGGCCGCGTCCGACCTCGAGGTCGCGACCGCTTTCAACTTCGAGGCGCTGCCTGGGATGGGCGTCCGCGCTACCGTCGAAGGTCGCCGCGTCGAGGTCGGCGCAGACCGCTTCATGACGTCCCTCGGCCTCGACGTGTCTCGCTTCGAGGACGCGGCCTCGAGGCTGGCCGAGGACGGCAAAACGCCGCTGTACGCCGCCCTCGATGGGACGCTTGCGGCCGTGCTGGCCGTCTCCGACCCAATCCGCGCGACGACGCCCGACGCCATCTTGGCGCTCCACGCCCTCGGCCTCGAGGTCGCGATGGTGACCGGTGACAACCGTCGGACCGCCGAAGCGGTGGCCCGTGTCCTGGGCATCGACCGAGTGATCGCCGAGGTGTTGCCGGCGGACAAGGCGGCGGTGGTGCGAGAGCTCCAAGAGACCGGAGCAGTTGCGTTCGTGGGCGACGGCATCAACGACGCACCGGCGCTCGCTCAGGCGGATGTCGGGGTCGCCATCGGAACCGGCACCGATGTCGCCATTGAGTCGGCTGACGTGGTGCTCATGGCCGACGACCTGGGCGCCCTCGTTGCGGCCCGGTCCCTCTCGGCGGCGACGCTGCGCACCATCCGGCAGAATCTGTTCTGGGCGTTCGCCTACAACGTGCTCTTGATCCCCGTTGCGGCGGGCGTGCTGTACCCAGTCTCAGGTGTGCTCCTCTCACCCGTGTGGGGCGCGGCGGCGATGGGACTGTCCAGCCTGTTCGTGCTGGGAACGCCCTCCGCCTGCGTCGGTGGACGGCGCCCGTGTGAATGCAGAAGAGCAGTGTTCGTCGCCCTCGACCTGGCTCGCGTCCTCGAGGCCAGGGGCATCGGCGCCCGTGTCTCGCTAGGCGCTCAACAGTGCGAGTGCTGCGACCGCCCCGATCACGAGAGCGGCAGCGATGAGGACGACGGCGAAGCGGAACTTGGACATGAGTTAAAGAGAGACGTGCGGCGCATATTCCCCAGTGCCGCCATCGTTTCTGACGTACCGGACTCTGTATCGAGGACGACTATTGAATCGACAGCGATACGCCCGCCAGCACGTGACGTCCTGCTGCTGGCTCCGCGAACCGACCGCCGAAGGCGTTCACCACAACGGAGCCCGTGTACTGCTCATCGAGGACGTTGCGCACCGACACGAACGGCGTCGCTCGGATGGCGCCGCGCCCGACCTCGAGGCCGAGGCGAGCGTGCAGCACCGCGTAGGCTTCTGTCTCCGCTTCGTTGGCGCTGTCGGCTGAATACCCGCTCGCGGCCTCGCCCGAGACTCCCGCCGTAACGCCGCGCCCGGTCCACCCCAGCGTCCACGTCGCGAGGTGCTCAGGAACGCCCGGCACCTCATTCCCCTCGACGGCTAGGGCGCCTGCCGACTCCGAGAAGCGTGCCCGCGTCCAGCCGTAAGCCAGCGCTCCGTCCAGCCGTCCACCGGCCAGAGCAAGCGACGGCTGCACCCCGACCTCGAGGCCGACCTGTCTCGTTTGCCCCTCGTTGCGGTAAAACGTGACATCGTCGACCTCGAAGGGAACAAGCAGGTCTCGAACCGTCGCTCCATAGGCGGCCACATCGAGGCCGAGGCTCCCGCCCGGCACGGCGAGCGCCACACGCGCTCCAAGCTCCCCGCCCCACGTCCGCTCGGGATCGAGGCTGGGGTCGAATCCAGGCGATCCATCGGGGCGATTCCCCAACTCGGTCGTCGTGGGTGCGTCGAGGGCGCCGGCCGCATTCGCGTAGACTGTCGCGGCGGCGCCCTCGAGGACGCGCCAGCGGTAGGCGAGCCCAATCGAGGGCGAAAGGGCGCCGAGCGTACGACCATCGGCCTCGAGGCCGGCAGGCTCGGCGCGGTAGCGAAGCACGTCGGCGCGGGCCGCGGCCGATGCCGTCAGCCCAGACGTGAGTCCGACCTCGAGGCGTCCGAACACGGCTCCCGACGTCACGGTCTCCAGTTGGTCGGTCAGCACGGCCCCCGGCTGCCCGGCGTCGTTCACGGACTCGAGGCGCTCGTCGCGTTGCCCTTCGCCCTCGAGGCCGGCGGCCCAACGCACGCGGCTCGCTCCGCCCTCGAGGGTGACGCGGAGACCGGCCGTTCGGCGATCCAGTTCGATGTAGCGGGGCACGATGGGATTGTCGAGCGTTCGCACCCCACCCGTCGCTGTGGCACGAAGCACCCCTGCTGCCACCGGCCGAGCCCACGAGAGCGCAAGGTGACCTTGCGTAAGAGCCTTACTTGCGTCTCGCTCGACGGTGATGCCGCGCGTCTGCCGGGGGTTCTGCGCGGCGTCCTCGAAGGTGATCCCTCCCGGCGACTCGGCGCGAGGCACGACGGCCAGAAGCCCGACGGCCGACACCTCTCCCCCGCCCCACTGCGTCTCACCCGACACGCCCAGCCGGGCCTGCCGCGCGGCTCCGTGGTCGCGGTAGCCGTCCTCATCGAGAACCGATCCCCACGCCGTGAGTCGTCCGCCCTCGAGGTCGGGTCGCACCACCGCCAGCGCCGACGCTGTCCCATAGCCGCCGCCCAGCGCCCGCACCTGCACGCGCGGGCCGCCGCTGGCCGCCGTTGACATGGCCACGACGCCGCCCGCGCCGGATCCCCAGAACGTGGAGGCCGGGCCGCGCACAACCTCGAGGCCGCTCACGACGGCGGGGTCGACCACGTTGAGCTGCGTCTGCCCGTCGGCGAGGGTGAGGGGCACGCCATCGAGGACGACGTGGGTGCCGCGGACGCCAAACGCGGCGCGCCAGCCGAGACCGCGGACCAACAGGCGCTCGCCCTGAGCGCGGCTCTCGCGGTTGGAAACCCAGACGCCGGGCAAGCCTGCCAACGCAGCGTCGAGAGACAGCCCCGGCTCCGTCGCGATCTCAGCCGCCGTTCTCGTCCTTGCTGCCAGCGCGAGCGGCGCCGTCGCCGTCGAAAGTCGGTAGGGAGCCGCGGCGGTCACCTCGACGGTGCCGAGCGTGTCGGCCGGCTGGGCGAACACTGGCACGGCGGCAACTGTGAGGAGGACGAGGGCAAGGCGGATCATGCAGGATGTCGTGGCGGGCGCTGCCAACGTCGCAGCCACGCGGAGGGATCTCCTGACCTCGAGGACGAACACCGACCTCGAGGACGAACACCGACCTCGAGGACGAACACCGACCTCGAGGACGAACACCGACCTCGAGGACGAACACCGACCTCGAGGACGAACACCGACCTCGAGGACGAACACCGACCTCGAGGACGAACACCGACCTCGAGGACGAACACCCGGCGCAACTCTGCCTCTCGCTCTCCCGTAGGGCAGTCCAGATTCTCCCGAACATCCATGTCGATTGTCCTCGCCGCCACGCTCGCCGCAACTCTTGCGGGCCTGGCCAAGACGCTGCTCGTCACGCTGATCGCCGTCTTGAACGGCGTTCTCGCCCTCCTCGCCGCCATCGCGACGTGGAAGACCTACCTCGCCATCGGCGCCAAGGTGGGCCTGATCGTCTTGTTCTGCATTCCTGTCATCGGTGTGCTCGCGTTCCTGTTCTGGGGACAGCGCATCGTCCGCGACAACCAGCGCTAACCCGCGCATTGCCCCCCTCCCTTCCGGCCTCGAGGCCGTTGCCCCTCCTCCGATGAACTCCCTTCGCACCTTCCCCGCGCTCGTCCTCGGTGTCTTCGCCCTCACGCTCGCAGGGTGTGCCGGCGGCAACCTGGGCGACATGGTCATGAGCGGCCCCGGCGGCTTCTGCGGCCTCCTCCATCTCATCGCGGCCGTCTGGGCGCTCGTTCAGATCGCCAACAGCAGCGCGGATACCGGCGGCAAAATCCTGTGGGCGGCGCTCGTCTTCTTCTTCCCCGTCGGAGGCCTGATCCTCTGGTACTTCTTCGGCCCCAAGAGCTAGCAGAGCCGATTTCGTCCTCGAGGTCGCGCGTCGCCCCGAGGGCGGCTACTCCCACTCGATGGTAGCAGGCGGCTTCGAGGACACGTCGTAGGCGACGCGGTTGATGCCTCGGACCTCGTTGATGATTCGGTTCGAGGCCCGGCCCAAGACGTCGTACGGGAGACGGGCCCAGTCGGCGGTCATGCCGTCCGTCGAGGTCACGGCCCGGAGACAGACGGCCTGCTCGTAGGTCCGGTAGTCGCCCATGACGCCGACGGACTGGACCGGCAGCAAGACCGCGAAGGCCTGCCACACGTCGTCGTAGGTGCCGGACGTGACGAGTTCGTCGAGCCAGATCGTGTCGGCCTGACGCAGCAGATCGCAGGCCTCCTTGGTGACGGGTCCCAGGATGCGGACGCCCAGGCCAGGTCCAGGGAACGGGTGCCGCTTGATGATGGCATCCGGCACGCCAAGCTCGCGGCCCACGTCGCGGACCTCATCCTTGAACAGCTCGCGGAACGGCTCCAAGAGCTCGAAGCCCAGCTTCTCAGGCAGACCGCCCACATTGTGGTGCGTCTTGATCGTCGCGCTCGGCCCCTTGAACGAGACGCTCTCGATCACGTCCGGGTACAACGTGCCCTGCGCCAGGAAGCGAGGCTTCTTGCCCAGCCGCTCCGTCACCGCGACCGTCTCGGCCTCGAAGACCTCGACGAACGTGCGCCCGATGATCCGGCGCTTTTTCTCGGGGTCCGAGACCCCGGCCAAGCGCTCCAAGAACATCTCAGACGCATCGACGGCCACCAGATCGAGATCGAATCCGTCCTCGAACGTCTTCTGGACCTGCTCGAACTCGCCCGCGCGCAGAAGCCCATTGTCCACGAACACGCACGTCAGTTGGTCGCCGATGGCCTTCGCGATCAGCGCCGCGGCAACCGACGAATCCACGCCGCCGGAGAGCCCCAGGATCACATGGTCGTCGCCCACGGTCGCTCGGATGCTCTCCACCTGCTCCTCGATGAACGAGCCCGTGGTCCAGTCGCCCTCGAGGCCGCAGACCTCGAGGACGAAGTTGCTCAGCATGGTCGCACCGTGCTCCGTGTGGACCACCTCCGGGTGGAACTGGACGCCGAAGATCGGGCCGTGGCCAGAGTCTGGCTCCGCCGCGACGGCGGCGATGGGCGCGTTGTCGGTGGCCGCGATGGCGCGAAATCCGTCGGGCAGACGCGTGAGGTGGTCGCCGTGACTCATCCACACCACTGAGCCTTCAGGGACGCCCTTGAACAGCGCGTTCTCCTCGTGCGACACGATGGGAGACCGCCCAAACTCCCGCCGCTCCGACGGCTCCACGCCGCCGCCGAGCGCGTGGGCGAGCGCCTGGAGCCCGTAGCAGATGCCCAGCACCGGCACCCGCTCTCCCGCTCTCGAGGACGACTCCGGGACAGTCATCTGCAACAGCGACGGGTCAAGCTGTGGACCATCCTCGTCGTAGACCGACATCGGGCCGCCGGACAGGATCAGGCCGCTCGGCTGGAGCTCGGCAATCGAGTCCGGGTCAGCCGTGCACGGGTGGATCTCGCAGTAGACGCCGGCTTCGCGCACGCGGCGTGCGATGAGCTGGGTCGTCTGGCTCCCAAAGTCGAGGATGACGACGAGGTCGTGGGTCATGGTGGTCTCGGCCTCGAGGGCGGCGTGGGGAAAAACGAGAGGGTGCCCGCACCAAGTCGGGCACCCTCAGAAACTCGCGGTGGGGACGGCTACGCGCCGATCATCTCTTTGTACTCATCGACGGACAGCAGGGCCTCGACATCGGCCGCGTTGGTCGGGCGGATCTTGATCATCCAGCCCTCTCCGTAGGGATCCCCGTTGACCGACTCTGGCGAGGCATCGAGGCCATCGTTTACGGCCTCGACGGTCCCTGCGACGGGCGCGAACAGCTCGCTGACGGTCTTGACCGCCTCGACGGTCCCGAACGATCCCTCGGCCTCGACGTCGTCGCCGGCATCGACCTCGTACTCGACGAACACGATGTCGCCGAGCTCGCCTTGGGCGTAGTCCGTGACGCCGATCACGGCGATGCCGTCCTCGAGGCGGACCCACTCGTGGTCCTTGGTGTAGCGGAGGTCAGACGGGAACTGCATGGGTTTGGGGGGTGGGTTCTGGGGATTGGGGAGCGGATTGGAAGAAAGCCCAACCCCTAATCCCCAGTCCCCAACACCTATTCCGGAGGCGTGAGATCGAAGCGCTCGAGGAACTTCGTGTCGAAGTCGCCCGCGACGAAGCGCGGGTCCTTCAAGAGCTGCTGGTGGAAGGGGACGGTCGTCTTGACGCCCTCGATGATGAACTCGTCGAGCGCGCGGAGCATCTTGGCAATGGCCCGCTCGCGCGTGTCGTCGCGGACGATGAGCTTCGCGATCATCGAGTCGTACGTCGGCGGGACAGTGTAGCCGGAGAAGACGTGCGTGTCGCAGCGGACCCCGCGGCCCTTGGGGCTATGGAACGCCGTGATGGTGCCAGGGCTTGGCGAGAAGTTGCGAAACGGGTCCTCCGCGTTGATCCGGCACTCGATAGAGTGACCGACCGGGGTCCGGCCGCCCGAGGTGATTTTTTCTCCGTCCGCGACGCGAAGCTGCCACTCGATGAGGTCTGTGCCAGTCACTTCCTCCGTCACCGGGTGCTCGACCTGGATCCGGGTGTTCATCTCCATGAAGTAGAAGTCCCGGTTCTTGTCCACCAGGAACTCCACAGTACCCGCGCCGCGGTAGTTGACCGCGAGAGCACCTGCGATGGCGGCCTGCCCCATCCGCTCCCGGAGGTCCTCGTCCATGATGGGCGACGGGGCCTCCTCGAGCAGCTTCTGGTGACGCCGCTGGATCGAGCACTCGCGCTCGCCAAAGTGAACCACCGTGCCCTGTCCGTCGCCGACGAGTTGGATCTCGATGTGACGCGGCTCCTCAACAAACTTCTCGATGTAGAGACGTCCGTCGCCGAACGCGTTCTCCGCCTCCGTGCCCGCCGCAACGAACAGCTTCTCGAACTCGCTCTCGTCGTTCGCCATCCGCATGCCCCGGCCACCTCCGCCGGCGGACGCCTTGATCATGACCGGATACCCGGCCTCGAGGGCGGCGCGCTTCCCCTCCTCCACCGTCTCGACGGCGCCGTCGGAGCCAGGCACGACGGGCACACCGGCCTCGCGCATCGTCTCCTTCGCGACCGACTTGTCGCCCATCCGGGAGATCGTCTCGGCGCGCGGGCCGATGAACGTCAGGCCGTGATCGTCGCAAACGCGGGCGAAGTCGGCGTTCTCGCTCAGGAAGCCGTAGCCGGGGTGGATGGCGTCGGCGCCTGTGACCTCTGCTGCCGCGATGATCGACGGAATGTGGAGGTAACTCTTGGCTGACGGTGGCGGGCCGATGCAGACAGCCTCGTCCGCGAACTTGACCGGGAGCGAGTCTCGGTCGGCCGTAGAGAAGACGGCGACCGACTCGATCCCCATCTCGCGGCAGGTCCGGATGATGCGGAGCGCGATCTCGCCGCGGTTGGCGATGAGAACTTTTTTGATCATGGAGAGCGACGCGGGACGGTCAATCGAGGAAAGACCTCAAGACCATCACCGGCCTCGAGGACGGGGCGCGGCGTCACTTTCCGATGACGAAGAGGGGCTGGTCGAACTCGACCGGCTGGGCGTTCGTGGCCAGAATCTGCTTGATGACGCCGGCCTCCTCGGCGGGGACCTCGTTCATCAGCTTCATGGCCTCGATGATGCACAGCGTCTGTCCGACCTCGACGCGGTCTCCGACCTTGACGAACGCGTCAGAGTCTGGCGATGGCGACTCGTAGAACGTGCCCACGATAGGCGCGAGCGCGAGCACCTCGTCGGCGCCAGAGCCGGGCTCCTCCGATGCCGCAGGGGCCGATGGTGCAGCGGGAGCGGCAGCCGGGGCGGGCACTGCCGAAGCAGGGGCGGCGGCAGGCGCCGCCATCACCACGGGTGCGGCGGCAGGAGCGACTCCAGGCCGAGCCGTCGCGCGGACGGTCAGCTTGAAATCACCTTCTTCGACCTTGACCTCGTCCAAGCCGCTGTCGGCGACGATCTCGAGGAGGCGTTGGATCTTGTCGAGGTCCATGTCCATGTCTGGCGGGGCACGATAGAGGGACCCAAAGGTACTGTCGAGGCCAGGGCAAGACGCCACTCGGCCTCGAGGTCAGGTCAGGCGGCGGTGACGCGCGTGATGTAATCGCCACCTTCGGTGTCGACGCGGATCACGTCCCCCTCGTTAATGAACAGCGGGACGTAGATCGTCGCGCCGGCCTCGAGGGTGGCTGGCTTGGTGGCGCCGGTTGCCGTATCGCCCTTCAGACCCGGGTCGGTCTTGGTGACCATGAGATCGACCTGGCGTGGGAGTTCGACGGTGAGTGGCTCATCAGTGCCGGCGTCGACCAAGAGCATCACGTTCGAGCCCTCCTTGACGAAGTCCTTCTTCTCGACCATGTCGCTGCGCAGACGGCGCTGCTCGTAGGTCTCGGTGTTCATGAAGTGGAGCCCGAGGTCGTCCTCGTAGAGGTACTGCATGTCGCGGCGCTCGACGCGCGCGGTCTCGACCTTCTCCCCGGCCCGGAAGGTGTTGTCCACGACCTTCCCGTTGCGGACGTTCTTGAGCTTCGAGCGCACGAAGGCGCCGCCCTTGCCAGGCTTGACGTGCTGAAACTCGATGATCTGCCAAAGATCGTTCTTCCAGTTGATGACGAGGCCGTTTCGGAAGTCTTGCGTGGAGGCCATTTTGTTGGGCGCGGGCGAGGTCGTAAAGACCGAAAGTTATCGACGGGAGGTGCCGGTTCGGGCGAACAGGGCGTGGAACTGGTTCAGGGTTCTCGGTTGGGGGTTCAGGTGCGCTACCGTCACGCCCTTTGGTGGCCTCAAGGTCGGCGGGCAGAGTCAGTTCGGCGGTCTCGACCTCGAGGACGGCTCAGAACCGGATGCCAACAGTCAACGGATAGTGGACGATCGGGAATTCGAAGTCGCCCGCTCCATAGTCTGTCACTACCGCGACCGCCTCGACCTCGATGGCGACGGCCGTGATGCCGCCGACCTCAACGGATCTTTCAAGGCCGAAACCAGCATGAGGGCCAACGCTGTAATGGAGTTTGAACGCACCCTCGTACACGCTCCCACCATATTCAGTAGACATCGCATAGGCCCCGATACCAGCATACCCGTATGGGGAGACACGCCCGATGCGTCCCCGTGCGATGAGTGAGCCCCGAAGTCCAACCGACGTAAAGTCACCCACCCGGCGTCGCATTGTGGGATCGACAGGGGTTGTTTGAGTCGATCTAAAGTGAGTGAGGGATAGATCGATTTGTTTGGAGAGACCCGGCCTACTGTATCCAAGTCTAGCGTTCGCAGTAATTCCAGGCGCTCGGTCTAGCGCCAGACCTCCGGCGGGGATCGCTGCTCCGATGTCGAACCCGACTCTCGGCTGGGCAGAAACTGAGCAGGCTAAAATGGCAGACAGGACTAGGCTCTGTCTGGTGATTTCGTAGTCTCGGCGGCGTCCTCGCCACCGCGACTATGCAGTCTCGCCGACACGCGCTCTCCGATGCCCAGTGGGCACGCGTGGCCACGCTCTTCGACCGGCCGCGTCGGCCTGGCGGCCAGTGGAAAGACCATCGCCTCATGCTCGACGGCGTGCTCTGGATCATGAAGACCGGCGCCCAGTGGCGAGACCTCCCAGAGCGCTTCGGCTCCTGGAAGACGGTCTACGACCGTTTCCGCCGCTGGCGCACCGACGGCACGCTCGACCGGGTGGTGGCGCACCTTCAGCGTGACCTCGACCGGGACGGGCTCATCGACTGGTCCGCCTTCTGCGTCGACTCGACCACCGTCCGGGCATCTCGCGCAGCGGCGGGTGCCCGAAAAAGGGGGCCACGGCCTCACTCGCGAGCCGACGGATCATGCGCTGGGGCGGAGCCGTGGCGGCTTTACGACCAAGCTGCACCTGGTCACCGACCGCCGCGGACTCCCGCTCGGCATCGTTCTGACGCCGGGGCAGCGCCACGACTCGACCCAGTTCGCGGCCGTGCTCGACGTCGTCGCCGTGCGGCAGCGGTCGGGGCAGACGCGGCGACGGCCGGGCCGTGTGGTAGCTGACCGCGGCTACGACGCCGACTGGATCCGGTCGTGGCTGCGCTGCCGAGGCATCGGAGCCGTGATCCCGTCGACACGCAGCCGCAAGCGTCGGCGTCGGCTGGACCGGGTGGCGTACCGGGATCGGAACGTGGTCGAGCGGGCGCTGGGCCATCTCAAGGAACACCGTCGGATCGCGACGCGGCAGGAGAAACTGGCTGAGAGCTACCGTGCGATGGTGCAGCTGGCCGTGATGGAGCGCTACCTCCGCATCCTCGATTCACCAGACAGAGCCTAGAACTCGCATGACGACTGAAAGGGGCATACCCAACATGCAGCTTGCCGAACACTATCGCCTGATGCATCTGCACCACCGCCGGCCTCGAGGACGCTCGCATATCTTGGCGCCATGCCGTCCCGCGCCCTCATCTCCGAACGAACCGTCCTCGACGCCCTCGACGCCGGGCGGAAAACGCTGACCGTGCCTGACGGCGCGTTGGTGACGGCGCAGGCGCGCGACACCGCCCGCGACCGAGGCCTCGAGTTCGTCTCCGCCGCGTCAGCCCCGGCGGAGGGTGCCCCGGCCTCGAGGACGAACGCCGCCTCCCCCCCGTCGAAGACCTTGGCCGTCGGCTGCGACCACGCGGGGTTCGACATCAAGGACGCGCTCGCAGAGCACGCCCGGTCGCTCGGGTGGACCGTCACCGACCTCGGGACGAACTCGACGGACAGCGTGGACTACCCTGACTTCGCCTACGCCGTGGCGCGGTCCGTTCACCTCGGACGCGTCGAGTCCGGGCTGATGATCGACGGCGTCGGCGTGGGATCGGCGATGGTCGCGAACAAGATGCCTGGCGTTCGCGCAGCGCTCTGCCCGAGCACCTTCGCCGCGTTCAACGCACGCGCCCACAACGACGCCAACGTGCTCACCCTCGGCAGCCGGACGATGGGCGTCGAGGTCTGCAAGCGCGTCCTCGAGGAGTTTCTACAGACCGACTTCGAGGGCGGCCGCCACGCTCGGCGCGTCGACAAGATCAGCGATGTAGAGGCTCGGTTTCTCCCCGGCGCGCCCGGCGCCGCGTGAGGCCCGACGCGATCCCGGTTCAGGCCGTCGGCTCACGAGCCGTCGTACCGCCACGCGACCTCGAGGTCCTGTTCGGCAAAAAAGCGACGCTGCGGCCCTCGGCCACCGTCGAGATCATCCGACTGGGCGACGTCGTGGCGCGCGTCCCCATCGAGGCCGGCGACCGTCGTCTGCTCGTCCTCGACGCGGCGTCCACGATGGAGACCACGTCCCTCTCGCTCAGAGGCCCGGTCGGCGCCGTGCCCGTCCTTGAGGTCGCAACGGTTCGATCACGGCTGATGCTTCCCGCTGGCCTTCGGCGTGCGTGGGGCGTCGGCGACTCCGCGACGGTGGGGCTGGGTCACATCGCAGTGGCCGTCACCGTCGAGAACGGCGCGAGCCTCGTCCTCGAGGTCGAGCGCGCGCTGTGGCTCGGTGCGGGTCGGCCGGAGACGGCACGCTGGATGCCGGGCCTCGCCCTCGACATCGCGACCACGGAGAATGACGTCGAGGACGGACGCATCGAGGGCCGCGTGGTGACGGAGAACGACGTTCGGCAGGCGCGGCGCAAGCGGCTCAAGATCCGGCTGCGGCCCGACCAGATCGTGACGCCGGCGGCTCGGTCGCTGGCTCGAGAGTGGGATGTATTCGAGGATGAAGTGTAGGGGACAGGGTCGAAGCAAGTGCCCACTGGCTCCGACCTCGGGGGCGTCACACTCGCTTCACACCTCGGGTATCTTGCGAGTCGCTCTTCCCTGCGTCGGATGACACTTCGTGCCTGCCTCGCCGCCTTTGCGGCCCTCCTCGCCTTCGGACCTGCCCACGCCCAGGGCGTCCGCGCAGATACTCCGCTGCGGCCCGTTACGAACGCTGTCGCGATCACAAACGCCCGAGTCGTTGTGTCGCCTGGCAACGTCTTGGAGCGCGCAACGGTCGTTGTCCGTGACGGACGCATCGAGGCCGTGGGCGAAGACGCCACCGTGCCGTTCGATGCCGAGATCGTCGAGGGCGACTCTCTGACCGTCTATGCCGGCTTCGTCGATGCCTTTGGTACTGCCGGCGTCGCCGAGATGGAACGCATCGAGTACGATGGCGACCCCGGCGACCCACCGCGTGAGGTCGCAGGCATCGTCCCGGACCGTGACGTCCGCGACCTCTTCGACGCCACCGACGCTCGGATCAAGCAACTCCGCGAGGCCGGCTTCACGGCCGCTCACGTCGCCCCCCGCGAAGGCCTTTTCTCCGGCCAGGGAGCCGTCGTGCTGCTTCGTGACCTGGGACGTGGCAACGCGGGACGCGGGGAGCCGCGTGAGGCCTTGGTTCTGACGGATCCGATCAGCTTGGTGGCTCGCATCGCCCCCGTACGGGGCGCCTACCCTGGCACTCCGATGGGCGTCCTGAGCGTGATGCGCCAGACGGTCGAGAATGCCCGCCGCCGTGGCGCCGCCCGCCTCGCCTTCGACGAAGCCCGCGAGGGCGCCGCACGCCCTCGCTTCGACCCCGTCCTCGACGCCCTGGGTCTCGTCCTCGAGGACGACCGCCAGTTCGTGTTCGTCGCCGACTCGTGGCTCGACGGCTTCCGCGCCCTGCGCGCGTCCGAGGAGATGGGCCTGACGCCCGTGCTCGCTGGCGTCCCTGATGTCGTTCCGCTTTTAGAGCGGCTCCAGTCCTCGAGGACGGTTGTCTTTGCGCCGCTCGCCCTCCCGGACACCGTCAAGGCCGACAGCGCTGCGCTGGCCCTCCCGATGCCCTCCACGACGCCCGGCGCCGTCTCGTTCGTCACCAACCGCCGGACGCTGAGCTTCCGCGACGTCTCCGACGAGGAGACCGCGCTGACCGGCCAGAAGCGCGCGGCGGTCGCCCGTGCCGAGGCCTCGCCGGGGATGCTAGCGGCTGCCGAGGTCCCGTTCGCATTCGCCACCTTCGAGGTCAAGCCTGGAGACATCCACGCTAACCTCGTCCGCATGGTCGAGGCCGGCCTCGAGGCCGACGCAGCGCTCGCGGCGCTGACCTCGACGCCCGCCGAGCTTCTGGGTCTGGGCCGAGAGCTCGGTACCGTCGAGCGGGGTAAGCTGGCCAACCTGGTCGTCACAAACGGCCCGCTGTTCACCGACTCGACAGCCATCCGCCACGTGTTCGTCGAGGGCGTCAAGTACGACCTCGAGGACGGCGCGGTCGCGGGCTCGGACCCGGACGCGGTGGTGCAAGCCGTCGGGACGTGGTCCTTCGAGGTCGTGACGCCGGCCGGGCAGCCAAGAGGGCACCTTCGAGATCAAGGGCACGCCGGGCGACCTGTCGGGGTCGATCACCACTGACGGCGACACCGAAGTGTTCTCCTCTGTCGCCCTCGAGGGCAACGCCCTCTCCATCGCGTTCACGTCGACGAACTTTGGCCCCGTCACGATTGCGGGCGTCATCACCGGCGCCGAGTTCGAAGGAACGACGGAAGTGGGCCCGCTTGGCTCGCTCCCCTTCACGGCCACGCGTCGCCCCGAGTAACCATGATGCGACTCCTCCCCACCCTCCTGCTTCTGACGCTCACCGCGAGCGCCCAGACGCCTCTTGACCTCCCAGCGTCTTCCGAACGTGGAAGCGTGCTCCTGCGTGGAGGCACAGTCCACACCGTTGTTGGCGACGCCCTCGAGAACACGGACGTGCTCGTCGAGGACGGCGTGATCCGACGCATTGGCACCAGCCTCGAGGCCCCTCGCGGCGTCCAGGTCATCGACGTATCGGGCCGACACGTGACGCCGGGAATCATCGATGCGCACAGCCACATCGCGTTGTCCTCGGTGAACGAGGCCTCCAACCCGGTCGTCGCGGAGGTCCAGATGCGTGACGCCGTGGACCCGTCCGACATTGGGATCTATCGCGCACTCGCGGGCGGCGTGACCACGATTCACGTCATGCACGGCTCGGCGAACCCGGTCGGTGGCGAGAACGAGACGCTAAAGCTCCGCTGGGGCACCCTCGATCCCGACGGGCTGCTCTTTGAGGACGCGCCCCGCACCATCAAGTTTGCCCTGGGCGAGAACCCGACGCGTGTCCACGGTCGCGGCCGAGGCGTCCGCCCGAGCACTCGGATGGGCATCGAGCAGGTCTACCGCGAGGCGTTCACGGAGGCATTGGCGTACCGCGCGGCGCAGAACGAGGCCCAGGAAGCTGGACGTCCGCTTCCGCCACTCGACCGGCGCATGGAGACCCTCGCGGGCATCCTCGAGGGCGACGTGCTCGTCCACTGCCACAGCTACCGGGCCGATGAGATCCTGATGCTGATGAACGTCTTCGAGGACTTCGGCATCGAGCGTCTCACCTTCCAGCACGCCAACGAGGCCTTCAAGGTGGCGCCCGAACTGGCAGCGTTTGGAGCCGGGGCCAGCGTGTTCTCGGACTGGGGCAACTACAAATTCGAGGTCTACTACTCGACCTCCCACAACGCCGCGATTCTGACTCGCAACAACGTCCGCACCTCGATCAACTCGGACGACGCGGGCCTCTTGCGCTACCTCTACCACGAGGCGGCCAAGACGCAGCGCTACGGCGGCCTCGAAGACCGCGAGGCACTCGCGCTCGTGACGCTCAACCCCGCATGGCAGCTCGGCATCGACGACCGCGTCGGGAGCATCGAGGTCGGGAAGGACGCGGACCTCGCGGTGTTCTCCGAGAACCCGCTCTCGATCTACACCCGCGTGGACATGACGTTCGTGGACGGCGTGGCACGCTTCGACCGCGAGCGCGACGGCGACGACCAGCGCTTGTTCGTGGACCCCGAGGAGGAGATCGTGATGCTCGACGGCGGACACTCGCACTCGTGCATGCTCGGCACCGACCTCGACGCCTTGATGCTCGGCGAGTAGTCTCGACCTCGACGCCGACACACCCTTTAGCGCCACACCCGATGCGCCTCTCTCCTCTTCTTCTCGCCGCCCTCCTCGCAGCTCCTGCGTTCGCCCAGGGGCCCCAATATCAGGGACGCGCGGGCACCTTCGCGCTCACCGACTGCCGCATCGAGACGGTCACGCGGGGCGTGATCGAAAGCGGGACCGTCGTCCTCGAGGGCGGACGCATCACGGCGGTTGGGACCGCGGCGGTGCCAGCGGGCGCGATCACCGTTCCATGCGGCGGTG
This sequence comes from Rubricoccaceae bacterium, assembly GCA_963832985.1. Lineage (GTDB taxonomy): Bacteria > Bacteroidota > Rhodothermia > Rhodothermales > Rubricoccaceae > Rubrivirga. Next base: position 206,430 of record CAWHWG010000004.1, on the reverse strand, counting down.
GGACGGTATATCCCGGAATGATTGACAGCGGCACGCTGCTTGGCCTTCAGGAGATCGGGTCACAATCGGAGACGAAGGACTTCGACGAGTTGGGCGAAGTCATCCCGCAGATGATGGCGCTCACGGCGGTCAACCCGTCCACGATCCACGTCCCGATCACGCGCGTCTCTGGTGTGACGACGGCCCTCTCGGTGCCCGAAGGCGGACTGATGCCTGGCACGGCGGCGCTCGTCAGCCTGCACGGCTACACACCGGATCAGATGGCGGCGGGCTTCCAGGGCGTGGTCCTGAACTTCCCGCCGTCAGGCCGTCGAGGACGGTTCGACCGGCGGACGCAGGAGGCCATCGACAAGGCGGCCAAGGAGGCGATGGAAAAGCTGGACGGCGTCTGGGAGCAGGCCGTGCTCTACGCCCGCATCGACTCGGCACGGACGGCAGACGGCCTCGAGGTCGAGATGTCGTATCAGCCGGAGATGGCGGCCCTGTTGCCTGTGGTCCGCGGCGAGCGCGCACTGCTGGTGAACGTCAATGCCGCAACGGACATCGTGAAGGCCCTCGAGTGGCTCGAGGGCAAGAGCGCACGTCCGGTGCTGGTGGGCGTCGCTGAGGGCTGGCGCGTGGCAGACCAGATCGCTGAGGCGAGCCTCCCCGTCATCACGGGACCCGTCCTCGGCTTGCCGACGCGGGCGAGCGACCGCTACGACCGGACCTACCAGAACGCGGCGCTGCTCCACCAGGCCGGCGTCACGGTCGCGCTCCAAACGGCGGACCGGATGCAGAACTACCGCAACCTCCCCTTCCACGCCGGGTTCGCGGTCGCCCACGGCCTCGAGGTCGGGTTTGACCGGCAGGCGGCCCTCGAGGCCGTCACCATCAACCCGGCTCGCATCTTCGGCGTCGAGGACGACCTGGGCAGCATCGAGGTCGGCAAGAGCGCGACGCTGTTCATCGCGGACGGCGACCCGTTCCAGCCGCAGACGCAGGTGACGGCGCTGTTCATCGACGGCTACCAGTTGCCGCTCATCAACCGCCAGACGGAGCTCTACGAGGAGTACCTGCAGCGCAACCCTGGGCTACAGACCGTAGGCGCGGACGAGTAGCTCGCCCCCGAGGACGGAGCCCGGCACACTCCCCGGCGTTCGCCCTCGATGCCAACGCCCGTCCTCCTGCTCCACGGCCTAGGCCGCACCGGCCTGTCGATGGCACCGATGGCGTGGGCGCTCCGCAGAGCCGGGTTCGCGCCCTCGATTGTCGACTATCCGTCCCGGCGCCGCTCCATTGCGGACCTCGTCCTCGATGCCGTCGGGCCACGGGTGGACGCCCTCGAGGACGACGGACCGGTCCACTTCGTAACGCACTCGCTCGGAGGCGTGCTCGCTCGCGCATATGCGTCCGAGCGCTTCGACGCGGGTCGGCCGCTGCCGGACGGGTCGCGCGCTGTGATGCTGGGGCCGCCCCACGCCGGCTCTCCACTGGCCGACTGGTTCGGACAGCACCAGCCGTTCAAGGCCATCCTCGGGCCGGCTTTGCAAGAGCTCGGCACCGGCGACAGCAGCGTGCCCGCCTCCCTCGGGCCCATCCGCGGCCTCGAGGTCGGCGTCATCGCGGGCGACTACGCGCAGCCCCCGTTCGGGCGCGTCCTTGAGGGCGCGAATGACGGCTTCGTGTCAGTTGAGAGTGCATTCGCACCGGACGGCCTGGCCGATCAACTGCAGGTTCGCTCCGGCCACACGTTCCCGATGGCCACGCCCGAGATCATCCGCCAGACGATTCACTTCCTTGAGGTCGGCCGGTTTGACCACGACACACAGGCGTAACATCCCGAAACCGCTTCCGATTGCGGCCCGTTTCCTGCGTTCGACACACTTACAGCCATGACCCGCAAGCATTCCTCTCTCGTCGGCTGGGGCCACTATGCGCCCGAGCGAGTGGTCACGAATGACGATCTCGCCGAGATCGTCGACACCACGGACGAGTGGATCCGGACCCGGTCCGGCATCGAGCGGCGCCACTTCGTCTCGGAGGACCAGGCCACGAGCGACCTGTGCGTCAAGGCCGGACGCCGCGCCCTCGAGGTCGCAGGCATCGACCCTGCGGACGTGGACTTGGTGCTGGTGGCAACCTCCAGCCCAGACGAGCTGACTCCGCCGACCTCGAGCCGGGTGCAATACCAACTCGGGTGCTCCAACGCAGGTGCGATGACGCTAATGGTCGGCTGCACCGGGTTCGTGTATGGCTTGGTCACAGCTGATCAGTTCTTGCAGACCGGCGCCTACAAAACGATCCTCCTGATCGGCGCCGAGGTCATCTCCAAGAACCTCGACATGCAAGACCGGACGACGTGCGTGCTGTTCGGCGACGGCGCCGGTGCGGTCGTGCTCCAGGGCGTCGACGCGCCCTGTGGTGTGCGGTCTTTCGAGCTCGGCAGCGACGGCTCGCAGGCGGATGCCCTGATCGCGCCGTGCCCAGGAACGCGGCAGCCGGTCACCCAAGAGGCCATCGACAACCGGACGCACTACCTCCGCATGGACGGCCGCGCGGTGTTCAAGTTTGCGACGCGGACCATGACGGAGTCCCTCGAGCGCGTGATGAGCAAGGCCGACCTCGAGGTCGCGGACGTGGACCTCTTTATCCCTCATCAGGCCAACGCACGCATCATCGAGTACGCAGCCAAGCAGCTCAATCTGCCCGAGGATAAGGTGGTGATGAACGTCGCCGACTACGGCAACACATCGGCGGCCACGATCCCGATCGCGCTCTCTGAGGTCCTCGAGTCCGGGCGCGCCAAGGCTGGCGACCGGATCGCGATGGTCGGCTTCGGGGCAGGGCTCACGTGGGCCGCGTGCGTGTTCGACCTCGGCCCCCTCAAGATTGAGGGCACCGCTGACCGGCAAACGGCAGAGACCGTCCTCGACGAGCACGGCGTCGTCGAGGGGCTGATCGCGTAGCGCATGCGTCGCATTTCCCTTTGGTCAGGCACCGTCGTGCTCGGCGTGGGGCTCGTTGGCGCCGTCTACACGTGGCGAACATGGCCGAACACACCCGACCTCGAGGTCGTCGAGGCCGTCGTCGGGGCTCCGCTCTCGGAGCCCTTCTTCACGCCGTCGTTCCAACCGTCGTCATTCGCGGGAGAGGTTAGAGCCTTACTGTGGATGCACCGGATGCCGATTCCAAACCAAATGGGACCGATACGAACCGGCGACAGGTGGTCGTACTTCTTCCCTGCTGATTCGGCGTACCGGCCGCCCCCAGGGAGCCCTCTCGTGTGCAGCCGTACGCCGGCCCGCGAGTGCACCGCGGACCACGACGGCTACCGCTACCGCGTCGAGGCCGAACGCGGCGTCGTCCACGTCGACGACATACCGGACTGACCTCGTCCTCGAGGACGATTTCCAGACGCTCCCTCGAGGACGGGATTGTCCTGGATCAGGAGTATTCGCAGGAACGGCAGGGTGACTGCGTTGTTGGCGCATCCCCACCACAGAACCATGCGCTACCTCTCTCTGCTCGTCCTCTCGACGGGCCTCCTCGTAGGCTGTTCCTCGACGCGATACGGCAACTCTTCCCCGGCGTCGGCACGCGCCAGCAGCAATGGGAACGGGCAGACCCGATATACAATCTGCCACAAGGGCCGCGCCACCCGCACGCTTCCCGAGAGCGCGGTCCAGGCCCACCTCGACCATGGAGACCGGTTCGGCGAGTGCCGCGGGCGACGCAACAACGGAAACGGTCGAGGCCGGGGAAACGGCCGAAACTAGACGGTCTCCCCTGCCGCTCCATCGAGGACGGGCGTAGCCTCTGGCCACACCTGCCCCGACCTCGATGCTTCGCGACCAGACTCTCGCCGTCCTCGGCGCCGGCAACATCGGCGGCGCCCTCATCGGCGGCCTGCTCCGTGGAGACGACCTCGAGGCCGCTCGCATCACAGCGACGCGTCGAAGCGACCACGGTCTCGAAGAGCTCCGCGAGCGATTTCCGGGCGTTCGCGTCACGACCGACAACACCGATGCCGTCAAGGACGCAACCGTCGTCCTGATCTCGGTCAAGCCCCAGAACGTGGCGGCGCTCATGGGCGAGATCAAGGCGCACGTCGCGCCCGGCACGCTCGTGCTCTCAACGCTCGCCGGAGTCACCACATCAGCGCTGTCGGATGCGCTCGAGCAGGACCTGCCCGTCGTCCGGGCGATGCCCAACACGCCGGCTCTCGTGGACGAGGGCGCGACGGCCATCGCGCCCGGCACTCATGCGGACGAGTCCCACGTCGCTCTCGCGCGCGAGGTCTTCGAGGCTGTCGGGATCGTCGAGGTCGTGCCCGAGCATCTGATGGATGCGGTCACAGGCCTCTCGGGCAGCGGCCCCGCCTACGTGTTCATGGTCATCGAGGCGCTGACGGACGCCGGAGTTAAGCAGGGACTGCCTCGGACTATCGCGGGCAAGCTCGCGGCCAAAACGGTGCTGGGCGCTGCCCGGCTCGCCATCGAGACGGGCCAACACCCGGCCATCCTCCGCGACCAGGTCACGACGCCGGGCGGCACCACCATCAGCGCCGTCGCCGAGCTCGAGAAGCACGGCCTGCGAACCATGCTCATCGACGCCGTCGCGATGGCGACGGAGCGAAGCCGCGAGTTGCGGGAGATCTCGGAGGGCTAACCCGACCTCGAGGACCGACCTCGAATCCGGAAGGAGGCAGCCTGCTGTCGTTTGCGGCCTCGAGGTCGACGCGTGCCTCGAGGGCGGCTACTTAACCGATGGAGGGTGCGCCTCCGCAGCAGCCTCGGGCGCGATCCCGACCGGCGTGGGGTCGGCCGGGAGCGGCTCGATCCAGGAGCGGCCGTCGCGAGCTAGCATCCGATCCGCGGCGGCAGGGCCCCAGGTGCCGGCGGCGTAGTTCGGGAACTCGGCTGGAGGCGTCGCGGCCCACGAGTCGAGGACGGGCTGGACCACTTTCCACGCCTCCTCGACTTGGTCGGCACGCATGAAGAGGGTCGCGTCCCCTCGGATGGCGTCGAGGAGGAGCGTCTCGTACGCCTCCGGGGGCGTGTCGAAGGCGTCCTCGTAGTCGAACCGCATCGTGACGGGCTGGAGCAGCATCGAGGGGCCAGGGCGCTTGGCCTGGAAGCGGAGCACGATGCCCTCGTCGGGCTGAATGCGTAGCACCAGCCGATTGGGCTGGAACGCCTCGTCGGCGCCAGTGGGGAAGGCGCGGTGCGGGACGGGACGGAACTGGACCGAGATCTCGGACACGCGGCGCGGCATCCGCTTGCCGGTGCGGAGGTAGAACGGAACGCCGTTCCACCGCCAGTTGTCGACATCGAGCTTCATTGCGACGTAGGTATCTGTCGCCGAGCGCGGCGCCACCTTCGGTTCGGATCGGTAACCGGGGACCTGGGCGCCGCCCATGTAGCCCGGACCGTACTGACCCCGAACGGCGACCTGATGAACGCGATCAGGCGTGATCGGACGAACAGCGCGCAGGACGTCCACTTTCTTGTTTCGGACCTCATCGGGCTTGAACGCGACGGGCGGCTCCATCGCGACCAGGCATAGCAACTGGAGCAGGTGGTTCTGCACCATGTCGCGCATGGCGCCCGACGTCTCGTAGTACCCGCCGCGGTGCTCCACGCCAACGGTCTCGGCGACCGTGATCTGGACGTGGTCGACGTAGCGGGCGTCCCAGATCGGCTCGAACATGGCGTTCGCGAACCGGAAGGCAAGCAGGTTTTGAACGGTCTCTTTGCCGAGGTAGTGATCGATGCGATACACCTGGCTCTCCTCGGCGTGCTCCACGAGCAGCTTGTCTAGACGGCGGGCGCTCTCGAGGTCGCGCCCGAACGGCTTCTCGACCACGAAGCGGTCGAGCTCAGGGTCATCGAGAAGGCCGGCCTTCGCCAAGCCCGACACGATTGGGGCGACCAAGAAGGGGGCCACCGAGAGGTAGAACACGCGGTGCGGACGCTCGCCGTCCGGCGCCATCTCAGCCAGACGCTTTGTGAGCCTCTGGTACGTGTCACTCTCCGTCACATCGCCTTGCACGTAGGCGAGCCGACTGGCAAACTGGGCCCAGTTGTCCGCATCGACGTCCTTTGGAAAAAAGCGACCGAGGGAGTCGGCAGCGTCGCAGGAAAACTCGAGGAACGAGTCGTCGTCCATCTCAGCGAGGTCCACGCCGATGATGTCGACCTCGGGTGGGAGATGGTTTTCCCGGTGGAGATCGTAGAGGGCCGGGATCAGTTTGCGGTGGGCGAGGTCGCCCCCGGCGCCGAAGAGAACGAGTTGGACGGCGTTCGGGAGTTGCATTGCGCAGCGGTGAGCGAGAGGAATCGGAAGTACGCATGGGGAGCGTGGCGGAGCCCGGCTGATGCCGAATCAATCGAATGTGGGGCGCTCTGCTCCGACCTCGAGGACGAGACACTCGCTCGCTGCCCGCTCTAGAATCGGGCGCGGCGACCTCGAGGGCGCCTCTGCGCCGTGTTCGAGGCCGGTGCCGTAGACTTGGTCGTGCGTCCGCTTCTCCTCGCCCTCCTCGTCTCGGTCCCGGCTCTCGCCCAGGACCCACTCGCCGTCGTGTGGTCTCCGGTGCCCGGCGTCGTGGTGGCGGCCGTGGATTCGTCCTCGATCGTAGCGTTCGTGGAGGCCGCCCCCATCGAGGCCGAGGCGAGCGGCGTGCATCTGGCGACGGGGCCGGCGAGCTACTACGGCGAGCGCTTCCGAGGGCGACGGACGGCAAGCGGACAGCCGTTCAACCCCGACGCGATGACGGCGGCTCACCGAACCCTCCCGTTCGGGACGCGCCTCCGGGTGACCAACGTGCAGAATGGTCGGAGCGTGATCGTCCGCGTCAACGACCGAGGGCCGTTCCATGGAGGCCGCATTCTTGATGTCTCGAAGGGCGCCGCTCAGCAGATCGGCATGATCCGGTCGGGGACGGCTCGCGTTCGCATCGAGCGCCTGTAGCGGCCTCGAGGGCACTTGTTCACGACCTCGAGGGCGAAGAGGGCACATTCGCATGTGGAGCCCGTTGGCACGACTCTCTCTGCCATGTCCGTGGAACCCGTTCGCAACCTGATCTCGAAGCGGAAGCCGGCATACCCGGTCTCCGACATGCTCGCCGAGTACCTCGAGGGCTACGGCCGGATCGCGGACGGCGGCGTGAGCTACGACGACTTGGCTCGCTATGCGGGCCAGTCTCCCCTTTACGACGAGTTGGGCGAGGACACGCTGTGGAGCACGGTCTACTTCGGCCCCTCTGAGCAAGCCGAAATCCACGACGCCCTGCGCACGACGTACGCTCTCCTCAAGTCCGCTGGAGACCGCTCTACGGTCGAGCACTTGTACATCGACCGGGTCGATCTGTGTCTCTACGGCAACACGCTGCCGTTCAGGGTGCGGATCGTGAACCGGCTGAATGAGAACTTCGACTACTTCTACATCAAGCGTGCGGACGCAAGCCGTGTGTACGGCTTGGAGCTCGAGCACATTCTGTCGCCGAGCTCGATCAACTTTCTAGCCCGCGTCGACGGCCCCACGCTACGAGAACAGACGATCATCGAGGAACACATTATTGGTCTCCCGGGCGACGCGTTCATTCGTGAACAGCTTCCCCAGGGCCGGTTCGACCAGGTGCGACTGGCGAAGGAGTTCGTCAAGTTCAACGAGCGGTGCTTCGTGCGACTGTTGGGAGACATGCACTCGGGCAACTGGGTGATGGACGTGACGCCGGACTTCGAGAAGCTGCATTATCGAATGCGGGCCATCGACTTCGACCAGCAGAGCCACCACCCGCGACGCAAGGTGTACCTGCCGCAGTTCTTCCCCGGCAACAACCCGGTGATTGCGTTCGGCCTCGAGCACCTCACGGAGCCAAACGTGGACCAGTATCAGCGGGAAGAGCGAGCCCTGATGGGCGGGCGGCTCCGCGTCAACCACCAACGCTACGACTCGCTGATGGCCGTAATGCGAGAGGACCTCATCTCCCCGCCAGAGTCGGTGGCGGCACTGGGAGCGAGCCTGGCGGCCCACTATCACGAGCCAGCCCTCGGCAAGGCCGATACGATGGGCGAGTTGGTCGGGCTGTCGCTAGGACTTCTCCTGGACCGTGCCGAGCCAGCCTCGCTCCGCTTGCTGGCCGGAGCCACAGCGGCAGAAGTAGCGGGCGACGTCCACGGCATGTGAGATGTCCTCGAGGACGGAAAGCGAGACCCCGTGCCCCGAGCCAGTAGACCTCATCCCGAGAACCCTGGCTGGAGGAACGGATTTGTCCTGCGCTCGGCGCCGACGGTCGTGGCCGGGCCGTGCCCGGAGTACACCGTCGTCTCGTCCGGCAGAGTCAGAATCTCGCGGCGGATGGAATCGAGCAACGTCTCGAGGCTGCCTTCCCACAGATCCGTGCGGCCGATAGAGCCCTGAAACAAGACATCGCCGCCGATCACCAGGCCGTCGGCCGCGCTGTAGAAGGCGACGGAACCCGGCGAGTGGCCAGGCACGTGGCGGACCTCGAGGACGGAGTCGCCCAGCGAGATCTGGTCACCGGCCTCGAGGGCGTGGGCCGGCGGCGGCGGCGGATCGACGCGGACGCCGAACAGCTCGCCCTGCACGACGGCGTTTCCGAGGAGCGGCTCGTCGGCGGGATGGAGTTGCCAGCCGCCGTAGTCGGCCTCCGGGAAGCGCTGCGCGAAGTGGTGGCACCCGAAGATGTGGTCGATGTGCGCGTGCGTCAGCAGCAGGTGCCGCACCCTCAGCCCTGCGGCCTCGAGGTACGCCTCGACCGCTTGCCGCTCCGCCCTCGAGGCCGTGCCGGGATCCACGATGGCGGCCTCGCCCTCCGACGAGAGCACGTAGGTGTTCTCCGAGAACGGGCTGACGACGAACGACTGGACGGTGAGGGACATGGACGATGCGTGCGGAAGAGAAGTGGTGCGCCGGCTGGCCAGGTCCGACCTCGAGGGTGCGGCGGCGGCCCCCCCATGCTGGCACTCGTCCAGTACAGAGGAGAAGAGGTTGGGTTCACGCTGGACTGCGCCCCCGTTGCCAGACCCTCCGGCCTCGAGGTCGGCGGGCTCACCGATCAAAGGAGTGGGGACACGAGTTGCTGAGGGCACCGTCCTCGAGGACAATGGACAACCGTCCGACCTCGAGGTCGCCAGCCGAAGCAACCTTCTCCTCTCCTCTTCCGCACCTCTTTCTCGCGTTCAAATGGAGGCACCGCAGAGGCGATTCCTGACCTCGAGGCCGATCTTTCCGCTCCCCCCGTTACCGCCAGGTCGATTTCGTGCCCTGCTTTGGAAGCGGACCCATCGCTTCCGGCACCCGCCGCATCGACATGACATTTGACTCTTTCGGCTTCGAGCCGACCATCCTTCGCGGCGTCAAGGACGCCGGCTACTCCACGCCGACGCCGGTCCAGGCCGCCGCCCTGCCCTCCGCCCTCAAGGGCATCGACGTGGTCGGAGTGGCGCAGACGGGGACCGGTAAAACGGCCGCGTTCGTGCTACCGATCCTCGACTATCTCGTCAAGGAGCCCTCTCGCGGCAAGCGCCGCCCGATCCGCGCGCTGGTCGTCACCCCGACCCGCGAGCTTGCGATCCAGGTAACGGAGGCCGCCGCCAAGTACGGCAAGCACACCGGACTTCGCGTCGCGACGATCTACGGCGGCGTGGGCAAGGGCAAGCAGCGGACGGCGCTGCGCAACGGCATCGACATCGTGGTCGCAACGCCGGGCCGGCTCCTGGACTTCCTCGGAGAAGGCGCCCTCGACCTCGGCTTCGTCGATGTCCTCGTCCTCGATGAGGCCGACCGGATGTTCGACATGGGCTTCGTCAAGGACGTGCGCAAGATCGTGGCCGCGGTGCCGGATCAGCGCCAGACGATGCTGTTCTCGGCGACGATGCCGCCTGCGATTCAGGACCTCGCCAAGTCGATCCTGTACAAGCCCGAGACCATCGAGATCGGCGAGCGCCGCGACCCGGCGGCGACGGTGACGCAGCGGGCCATCCGCGTGGCCGAGGCCGAGAAGCAGGACCTGCTCCACCACCTCATCAAGGCCGAGGACGTGGACAAGATGATCGTGTTCTCGCGCACTAAGTACCGCGCCGACCGCATCCGCAAGAAGTTGGACCGGGCCGGATTCAGCGCCATCGCGATCCACTCGAACCGAAGCCAGGGCCAGCGCCAGCGCGCGCTCAAGGGTTTCGAGGGCGGCGAGTTCCAGATCATGGTCGCCACCGACATCGCGGCGCGCGGGATCGACGTGCCGGGCGTCTCTCACGTCATCAACTTCGACACGCCGAACATCCCGGAGGACTACATCCACCGCATCGGCCGGACCGGCCGCGCGGAATCGGTGGGCGATGCGATCTCGTTCATCTCGGCGGCGGAGAGCGATAACCTCAAGGCCATCGAGAAGCACACGGGCCGCCAGATCGAGCAGGTCAAGATCGACGGCTTTGAGGCACCCAAGATGTCGGAGGCGTTGGCGAACCCGAAGAAGCGGTCCAACCCTCGAGGCCATAAGTCGCGGTCCAAGGGACAGGGCGGCGGCGGCGGCGGCCGGAAAAGTGGCGGTGGCAGCAGCGGAAACCGCAACTCGCGGCGCGGATAGCGTCGCCCTCGAGGGTACCGGAATACGAGAAGAGGAAAAGAGGTTCTTGGGCTTGGGGGACTGCGCCTCGGTCCGTCCTCGAGGTCGCTGGAGCTCTGTGCAGCAAACGCCCTGAGGAGAAGAGGTCTGTCGGCTCGGTGGTTCGTCCTCGAGGTCGGGGCATCGCGCACCCCCGCCGGCCTCGAAGGCGAAACGAGCGACGCGGCCCCAAGGACGCAACCCTCCGCACTTCTCCCCTTCCGCACCTCCGCACGCATTCCCTGCCGACCTCGAGGACGGAAGCGAGCGCACATCCTCGAGGTCGCTACGCTCGCTCCCGCAGCAAGTCGAGGACGGCGGCCTCGGAAGGCCTCAGACCGGTAGGCGTGTTGCCTTCGTTGCGACGCAGGATCCGGTCGCGGAGGTCGTGCTCGCGAAACGCGTCGAGGACGTCGGGGTGGACGTAGTAGCGACGGCACACGGCAGGCGTGTTGCCCAGGACTGCGGCCGTGTCCTTGATGGCGCGCACGATCAGGCCGTCGGACTCCGCCTCGTCGGCAGGCGGATCGTGCTCGGCCAGGCGCTCGGCAGCTGTGACGGTGCCGCCCCAGGTGCGAAAGTCCTTCGCCGTGAACACCTCTCCGGTCGTCTCTTGGAGATACCCGTTGACGTGCCCACTCTCGACATCGTGCTTGTCGCCAGCCTCGTCGTAGAACTGAAACAGGTCGTAGCCCGGGATGTCGCGGCACTCCTTGACGAGCCGCGCAAGCTTCTTGTCTTTCACTGACAGCGAGTGCGACTTCCCGCTCTTGCCGACGAATGCGAACGTGACCTTTGCACCATCGAAGGAGACGTGCTTGTCGCGGATCGTCGTCAGGCCGTAGGTCTGGTTCTCTGCCGCGTACTGCTCGTTGCCAACGCGCACCAACGTCTCATCCAGGAGGCGGATGCACAGCGCGAGCACCTTCTCACGACTGAGCGACCGCTTCCGGAGATCGGCCTCGACACGGGCCCGGATGACGGGCAGCGTCTCGCCGAAGGACACCAGCCGGTCGAACTTGAGGCGGTTGCGGTGGTCGTTCCAGTCGTCGTGGTAGCGGTACTGCTTGCGCCCCTTCGCGTCCCGGCCCGTCGCTTGGAGGTGGCCGTTTGGCGCGGGCGAGATCCAGACGTCGGACCACGCGGGGGGGATGACCAGAGCCTCGATGCGAGCCTTCACATCGTCCGACACCAGCGACTCATCGGGGTGGTGGTACGAGAATCCTGTTCCTCGCCCAACGCGAGAGATTCCGGGGCGGGCGTCATCGACGTAGCGAAGACCGGGGGGCGTTTTCGTCATGGCCGTTAGGACGACCTCGAGGTCGACGGGGTCCCGGGTGGTACAAATGCACTACACAGAGCCTGCACATGCACCACGGCATCGGCCTCGAGGGCGAGGAGCTTGACCGACACACACTCCCCCACTGCCGTGATCCGACTCTTTGCTCTCTCACTGGCCCTCGCGACAGCCGTCTCAGCGCAGGGCGTTCCCATCGAGCCCGAGCCTCGGCCTGCCCCCGAGCGACCCACGCCGGTCCCCCGTCCCACCGTGGTCGCTCGTCCGTCGCCGCCGCCGGTGGTTGCCCAAGCGCGGAGCATCGGGCCGCGGCGGTTGGGCGGCCCTCGGACCGGCGTCACGATCCTGAGCCAGGGGACCATCGACAAGATTAACGAGGCGTTCGATTCGTGCTACAGTGACGAGTTCTGCCAGGGTGAATCCCTCATCGACAGCGGGATGCCGCTCGTGACGCAGTTTGGGTGGCAGTTCGAGAACCGAATCTTTCAGTCGAACGAGGGTCTGACGGGCATCACCGAGTGGGTCGTGCTGGTGGGCGGTGCCGAACGTGGCTTGTTTCTGCCGAGCCTGACGTTCCTCGCCGGCCTGCGCGCGCCAGGTGGCTTCGAGGTCGGCGTCGGGCCGAACCTGTCACTGGGCGGAGCGGCGTATGCGGTGGCTCTCGGGCACAACTATGAGATCGGAGAGGTCAACATCCCGCTGAACCTGGCACTCGTGTTCGGAGACGGCGGGCCGAGGGCGAGCGTGCTGGTCGGATTCAACGTGTCGGAGCGGCGGTGGTAGTGGGCTGAGTGGTTCGCGGTTCAGGGTTCGGGGTTCGCCTTGCGCGTCCTCGAGGACGATCCGCAGCCTCGAGGACGACCCACGACCTCGAGGACGATTCGCGACCTCGAGGACAATCCGCAGCCTCGAGGACGATCCGCAGCCTCGAGGGCGATCCGCGACCTCGAGGACGATCCGCAGCCTCGAGGGCGATCCGCGACCTCGAGGACGGCGCTTCTCCTCCCCTCTTCTTTCCTCGCGCCGCGGACCCCGGTAGCTTGGTGGCAGCCCCCACCGCCATGACCGAGACGCCCGCCCTCCGCATCACGAACACGCTCGCCCGCGAGACCCAGGAGGTCACGGCCGTCGAGCACGCGCCCGACGGCCGGCCCCTGCTCCGGTTCTACAGCTGCGGGCCGACGGTCTACAGCTACGCCCACATCGGCAACTTCCGCACGTTCCTGACCGCTGACCTTCTGGTCCGCACGGCGAAGGCACTGGGCTGGGCCGTGCGCTACGTCTCGAACGTCACCGACGTGGGCCACCTGACCGAAGACGACGTGGCCGATGGCGCGGGCGAGGACAAGATGGCGAAGGCGCTGGCCTCAAAGGAAGGCGAGGCGTTCGCCAACGTCTGGGACCTGGCACGCCACTACACCGCCGCCCTCGAGGCCGACTGGTGCCTGCTGAATCTGCTCGAGCCCGATGTGCGACCTCGAGCGACCGAGCACGTGCGTGAGCAGATTGAGGCCGTCCAGGCACTCATCGACAACGGCCACGCCTACGAGACCGACGACGGCGTCTACTTCCACGTGCCCAGCTTCCCCACCTACGGCGCGCTGTCCGGCAACACCGACGCCGGCGCCCTTGAGGACGGCACGCGAGAGATCGTTCGCGACGACGCCAAGCGCGATCCGAGAGACTTCGCGCTGTGGAAGAAAGACCCCGGCCACCTGATGCAGTGGTACTCGCCCTTCGGCACGGGAGACGCTGGCGGCTGGGGCTTTCCAGGCTGGCACCTCGAGTGCTCGGTGATGGCGCAGAAGTACCTCGGCGAGACCATCGACCTGCACGGCGGCGGCGAGGACCTGCGGTTTCCGCACCACGAGTGCGAGATCGCACAGGCCGAGGCCCTGACCGGCGAGACGTTCTCGCGCTACTGGATGCACACCCGTTTCTTGCAGGTCGAGGGCGAGAAAATGTCCAAGTCGGCCGGCAACTTCCTGACGGTCCGCGACCTGACCGCCGCCCTCGAGGACGGAGGACGCGAGGACTGGAACGCGCCGCTCGACCCGCTCGCGCTGCGGCTCGTGCTGATCTCGGGCCACTACGCCAAGCCGTTCAACCTGACTCAGAAGGCCGTCGGTGACGCCAAGAAGAACCGCGCCCGCTACCTCGAGGCCGACGCCGCCGTGCAGTCCGCCCTCGAGGCCGACCGACCAGGCGACGACGTGCTCTCGGACGTCCTCGAGGCTGCGTACGCCGAGGCCCTGGCGGCGATGGCCGACGACCTCAACACACCGATAGCGCTCGCCGCAGCTCTGCGCGGCGCGACCGCCATCGTCAAGGCCGACCGAGACACGCCGCTGAGCGGCTCGTCCTCGAGGTCAGCACAGACGTTCCTGGAACAGATCGACGCGCTGCTGGGCATCGTCCGCTCGCAGGCTCCCGCCCTCGAGGACGCGTCCGACGACGACTTCGCCGAGACGGTGGATGCGCTGCTGGCCGAGCGGGACGAGGCGCGTGCCGCCAAGGACTGGGCTCGCGCCGACGAGATCCGCGCCCAGGTCGACGCGCTCGGCATCGAGGTCATGGACACGCCCTCCGGCCCGACGTGGCGGCGGACGTAAACCAGACTCGAGGGCGCCCCTCCCGATTGTGACACTCCGGCCTCGAGGCCGACTCCCCCACGCCCCATGCCTCTCGACGCCTCCGATTACTCCGCCCTCGAGGGCGGCCTCGTCCGCATGCTCGACCGCCTCGAGGCCGAGGGCACGGCGACCAAAGACCGCGAGGCCGATCAGTTTCTGCGCGACCACCCGGCGGCCATCGTGCTGGGGCTTCTCTACGACCAGCGCATTCTCGCCGAGACCGCATTCCTCGGGCCGTACAAGCTTCACCAGCGACTCGGCCATCTCGACCTGCGCAAGATTGCGGACATGGACCGCGACGCCTTCGCGGACGTCTTCGTCGAGTCGCCGGCCATCCACCGCTTCACGAACAAGATGGTGGACACGACACAGGCTGTGGCCAAGGTGATCGCAGACGACTACGATGGTGATGCCTCACAGCTTTGGTCCGACGGCGACAATGCAACCGTCGAGCGCCGCGTGAAAAAACTCCCAGGGTTTGGACCGGGAAAGGCGATGAAGCTCAAGTTTTGCCTCTACTACTTCGGCCACCGCGATCTGAGCGAGGGATAACAGAGGCTGTCACGTCCTCGAGGGCGGCGTGAAACCAAGGATTCCCCGAACCACGCGGTACACGCCGCGTTGGGAAGGGCGCTATGCAACACCTCGACGTTCCCTCCTGGGCTTGGATTGCCTTCAACGGCTACGTCATTGCCCTCCTCTTGCTGGACCTCCTCGGGTTCAACAAGCAGGCTCACGAGATCCGATGGAAGGAAGCCGCCTGGCTCTCCGCGTTCTTTGTCGCGGCCTCGCTCGCGTTCAACGGCGTCATCTGGTTCGTGTACGGATCGGGGCCCGGGCTGACCTTCCTGACAGCGTATCTGGTCGAGAAGTCGCTCTCGGTGGACAACCTGTTCGTGATCGCGGTGCTGTTCGGCTACTTCGCCGTCCCGGCGCGATATCAGCACCGCGTCCTGTTCTGGGGCATCTTTGGCGCCATCGTAATGCGCGCGCTGATGATTCTACTGGGGGTCGCGCTGGTGGATCGGTTCCACTGGGTGCTCTACATCTTCGGCGCCTTCCTCCTGCTAACCGGACTCCGGATGTTCCGTGAGACGGAGGAGGAAGAGGACCTGTCGCAGAACAAGGTTCTCAGCCTGCTCCGGCGCGTCATTCCGGTGACGGACGGTTACCACGAGGAGCACTTCTTCGTCCGCCACAAGGGCAAGCTGCTCGCCACACCGCTTTTCCTGGTGCTCGTGATGATCGAGCTCACGGACGTCGTGTTCGCGGTTGACTCGATCCCGGCCATACTGGGCGTAACGACGGACCCATTCCTGGCCTACTCCTCAAACATCCTGGCGGTCGTCGGTCTGAGGGCGCTCTACTTCCTGTTGGCTGGCGTAATCGAGCGAATCCGCTACCTCCACATCGGTCTCGCGGCCGTATTGGTGTTCATCGGTGGCAAGATGCTGGCTGAGCCGTTCCTCGAGGGCTGGGGGGTCAAGATCCCGACCTGGGTCTCTCTGCTGGTTGTGGTCTCCTGCATTTCGGGCGCCGCGATCGTCTCATGGGTCGTGACGGTTCACGAACGCCGATCCGGCCCAACGCCGCCGCCAGGCGTACCTACTCCTCCCGGCGAGCCGGACATCCCCGATGTCCGTGGAGACGGAAGCGTCACGTCGCCTCCGATTGTCAAGGAGGACTGATCTCGAGGAGCGCGCCGACCTCGAGGCCGAGGTCATGCAAGGAGTTGATCCAGGGTGAGCCGATCATTCGCAACGACGTTGAGTTGCGCCAAGTGATGAGTCGTTGGCTCCATGACCTCTTCTGTAGATAGACCGCGGCACTCGAGCCGGTGAGGCACCCTCACGATGAACCGGCTCCCGAGACCTGGGGTCGAGTCGACCTCAATGTCTCCTCTCAGACAGCGAGTGTAGTGCCGTACCAGCGACAGGCCCAGTCCTGCGCCCTCGTACATCCGGTTATGGCCTTCGCTTGCTTGACGGAACGGCTCGAACACCGTCTCGAGGTGCTCCTCTTCGATCCCAACCCCGGTGTCCGCAACATCGATCTCGACGGAGTCCTCGCGCACTCGGATCTCAACATTGACGCGCCCGGCTGGCGTGTACACGATGGCGTTGTGGACGAGGTGGTGTACGATTTGACGAAACGCCCGGAGATCCCCCTGCATCGTCGCGGGGGACTCTGACAGATCCAGATGCAGCCGGAGGTTTTTCCGCATCGCCTGGCCCTCGAGGGCGCTCACGATGCGGCAGACTTCGGCGGCAACCTGAATCTCCTCGTCGACCGACGCTGTGTCTCCGTCCTCGATGCTGGAAAGTTCGAGGACCGACTCCATCGTGCGGAGCAAGCGTTCTCCTCCTCGCTCAATCATCGACACCATGTTCAGCACATCTCCGAGGTCGATGGGTCCTCCCCGCCTCGCGTCCTCGAGGTCTCCAGAGATGACGTCTGCCGAACTGATGATGGCCGTGAGAGGCGTCCGAAACTCGTGGCTCATGGCGGCCAGAAACGCCGACTTCGCGCGCCCCGCCGCCTCGGCCTGCCGAAGGGCCTGAACCAGCTCGGCCTCACGCTCCTTCAGGTGACGGAGAGATACCTCGTTGCGCCTTTCGGCGGAGGCGCGAGCGTAGGTGAGAGCCGTGATCAGCAACCCTAACGCGACAATGCTACCCGAAACAGCAATGAAACGAGACGAGTCCCACACTGCCGAGGACGTCACAGCGATAATGATCGCCTGAAATACGAAATAGGGCACCATCCACATCGCTCGACGAACCAAACTGCCGACGATGATGGCCCCGCCAACGCTCGACGTGATGACCCACGCCACGGTGAGGTCGGTCGGTATCAAGATGCTCTGAGCCACATCGAATCCCGACACCAGGTACGTAGTGACGATCAGCGTCACGACCGAGTGCTTCCGTACAACCGGCACGACCCACGTCGAGGCAGTCACCAACGCCCCGATGAGGAAAGCAGCCACCACGAGATAAGGAGTTGCCGCTCCAGCTTCAATCTCAACCAGCGTGACAAAGGCCCCCAAAAGGCTTGCACCCACCAATGCGACCCGAATTAGGTCAATTGCGGAAGGCGCCCTGGCCAGCATCGATGGGGTAGGCTCGGACAACTTCAGTGGTGAAAGCGCGTGCAGAGTATCGAATCAAATCGCAAATGTCTTAACCCGATTTGTTACGTCTCCGCTCGTCTTCACCACGCCCCACCGCGGCGAAGTTTGCTCCCAACCGAGAGCCCAGCAGCGCCTTCCGACTGTTCCTACACGACCTCGATGGCGAACACGTGGTGGAGGTGGTTGGGCCGAGTCGAAACGTGCGCGATCCCGTTTTTACGACGCCCGGTCGGCATCGAGGTCGAGATAGAGGTGTGGCGCGGCGTCGAGGACGGTGACGTCGTGATGGTGTGAGTTCGGCTCGGCGCGTTGGGGTCGTAGACCTCGAGGACGGAGTCGAGCGGCCCGGAGCGATCCATGCCGAATACCACGACTTGGTGAAGGGCGAACGGGTCCGGCGCGTCACCGATCAGCCCAAGGACGATGGGTCGTCCGGCCTCGAGGGCGGCCTCGATGCGGTCCAGCTCGGCCTCGAGGGCAGATGCGAACGGGCCGGTGTCCCTACGGAGGGCCTGGGACCGCGCCCACCACCCGGCGAACCGGGGCAGCGATGCACGGAGCGTCCGCTCCTGAGCCCGGCGGAGGAGAGCGCGCATCGGCTCCTGCTTTAGCTCAGAGGTCGAGGTCGAACCGCGCTGGGGCCATCGCTCGACGGCGGTGAGTGCCATGCCACCACACAGCCCGAACGTCTGCCATCGTTGGGCGATGCGCCGGACGAGCCCGTCAGCCACGCCGGACATGCCGATGGCAGCGCCGGCCACAAGCCCGGCCACACGGCCAGAGCGGCGCGTTGTAACGAGGCTGCCCGCTGCGCCTCCTGCTCCAGTCACGATGGCCGTCAGCGGCCGAAGCTGCTTGGAGAGCACATCGAGGTCGTCGGGTGTCCATTCGAAGCGATTGGAGAAGGAGAAGCCGTCCCTCGAGGGCACAAAGTCAAGATGGACGGATCGCGTCCGTGTGGCGACCTCGAGGGCGGACGGAGAGGTGTGGATTGGGGACATCCCTGGGTTCTGATTTTGGGCGACTTGTGCCTTGCGCAAGGACGGCAGGTCGCCGAGCTTGCACATGTGGACGAGAGGCGCGGAACGATGGAGAAGCCGCCCCGGGTCCACGAGGTACACACGCCCGATTTTGCTATGCGCGCTTCTCTTGGCCGCAGGCCCATCCTGTTCGCTCTCCTCGCCGTCGTTGTTCTTGCCGCGGGGGGCGCGTCTGCCGAGTATGTACGAGTCCGCTCGGTGCGCGTGGCTCACGAAGCCGTCGTGGCGGAGATCACGTCTCTGCTGCGCGCCGACAGCACGGCCGGCGACCTCGATGAGGAGGTCCACGCGCTGTACGCCTCCGCCCAGCCGCTGTGGCGCTCCCCCGATGACCGCGGCACCGTCCTCGAGTTGCTGTCTCGCGCCGACCGCGACGGCCTCGAGGTCGACTCTGCGCTGGCCGACCTCCGTGCGCTGGCCGACACCGCATCGACGGCGGCTTCCGACGCGCGAATCGACCTCGGGTTGACGGCGGCTCTCGTTCGCCACGGCCGCGCCCTCCAGACGCCCCGTGCCGATGCACGCCGGCTCTACGGCTACAACTGGACATCCGCTCACTCCGACCTCGAGGACGTCGCGGGGCCGCTCCGCGAGGCTGTCGCCGCAGACGAACTCTCTCTCGAGGACGCCCTCGAGGGCTGGGCCTCGTCCCTCCGCCCGCAGCACCCAGGCTACCGCAGCCTGCGCGCAGCGCTGTCCCGCGAGCTCGACCTCGAGGACGCGCCGCTGCTGAACCAGGACCTGTCCCCCGGCGACTCGAGCACAGACGTCACCGATGCGAGGGCCCGCCTCGCCCTCGAGGGCGACCTCGACGCGACCGTCGCGAGCGAGTTGTACGACCAAGGACTCGCCGATGCAGTTCAGTCGTTTCAGGCACGGCGGGGGCTGGCGACTACGAGACACCTGGACCCCGCCACGCGTGAGATCCTCAATGAGCGCCGCCCGGAGCTCATCCCGCTACTGACCCTCAACCTCGAGCGCTGGCGCTGGCTGCCCCGTGATCTTGGCGACTTGCACGTCTGGGTCAACGTGCCCCGGTTCGAGCTCGCGCTTCGCGAGCGATCCGGTGCGGGATGGACGGAGGCGATCCGCTTTCGCGCGGTCGTTGGCGCGAGCGACTGGGAGACGCCATCGTTCACTGACACCCTCGAGAGCGTGGTGTTCAACCCGACGTGGATCGTGCCGGCCTCGATTCAGCGCGAGTCGTACGGCGTCGTTCGAGGACGCGTCGTGCGTCCTCCGGGGCCGGGCAACGCGATGGGCCGGGTCAAATTTTTGTTTCCCAACGACCACGCCGTCTACGTCCACGACACGCCCTCGAAGTGGTCGTTCGGCGTCGACGACCGAGCGCGATCCCACGGCTGCGTCCGCGCGGGTGACCCTGAAGGGCTGGCCCGGGAGCTGCTGACGCGGACCAACGGCTGGGAGGCGGAGCGCGTCGAGGCCATCTTCAACGGCCCGTGGTCGCGCACCGAGCACGTCCAGGTCGAAGGCACCGTCCCCGTTCACCTCGCCTATTTCACCGCCGAAGTCGATCACGACGGGCGCCTCTTGCTGTTCGACGACGTCTACCGCCGCGACGCTCGCCTGGCGAAAGCCCTCGGCCTCGAGATCGCGCCCATCACGGAGGCGACGCGGGCGTCCCTTATCGCGGACCGGATCGGCGACGAGGACGAGGTCGCCGCAGAACTTTCCAGCCTCGAGGAGGACGACGAGACCGACCTCGAGGACGAGACCGAGGAGGCCCCTGCCCCCGACAGCGCCGCAGTCCTTGAGAACGGGACACTTCCGGCTCTCGAGAACCGTTAGACTCCGGCGCTCTCCCACCACCTGTCTGTGCCGATTCCCGTTTTTGCCGCGCTCGCCCTCGTTTTTGGATGGGGCCTGTTCGACGGCTGGTTCAAGGACCCACCTCCCGCCGAGCCCAATGCCCTCGAGGTCGCGGAGTCCATCGAGGCTCGCCTGCGCGCGACCGATCTGCATCCCGCAACGGCCGCCATCTACGCCGACGGCGCCGCGCCGCGCTGGGCGTCCGCCAACGTTCGCCGAGGCCTCGCCCGCGTCCTCGAGGCCGCACCGGCCGACGGCGTCACGCCCGAGTCCGTCCACGCCGAGGAGGTCGCTGGCCTGCTCCGCTCCCTCCGCCTGGCCGACCGCCGCTGGTCCGCTCTCAAGGCCGAGGCCCGCGACACCCTCGCAGACCCGCGCCCGGCACGTCTCGCCGCCCTCGACGTCGCCCTCACGGACGGATTGCTGACGTTCGGCGACGCCCTCCGAGGACGCCGCGCCGACCCGACGCGGCTCTACACCCACTCGTGGTTTCCGACGCTCCGCGACTCCACCGGCGCCGAGTTCCGCGCCCTCGAGGACGCCATCCGCGAGGGTGACGGCCGTGCCGTCCTCGACGCGATCCAAGAGCTGCGTCCGCCGCAGGCCGGCTACCAGCGGCTCCGCGCCCGTCTCGCCGCGCTCCAGCAGCCGCTCGCGCCCGTACCCGCCGGCCCCGACCTCGAGGCCGGGCAACGGTCGGTTCGCGTGCCGCACGTCCGCGAGCGCCTGGAGGCTCTGGGCTTCGCCCATCCCGACACCGTGACGGCCTGGGAGCGCCCCGATCCCTACGTCTTCGACGACTCGCTCGCCGCCGCCCTCGCCCGCTTCCAAGACGCCAACGGCCTCCCGCGCGACAGCGTCCTCGAGGCCGCCGCGACGGACGCCCTCAACGAGGACCCGGCCGCGCTACGCGACCAGATCGTGATCAACCTCGAGCGCTGGCGCTGGCTCCCCGACGACCTGGGCGAGCACTTCGTGTGGGTCAACCTGCCGTCGTTCGAGATCCGCGTCTTGGAGCGCGAGACCGGCGAAGGTGTCGGCGACGAATACGCCGAGCGGCTCAAAATGCCCGCCAACATCGGCAACGCGCAGACGCCGGGGTGGACGACGCCGGTCATCACCGATTCCGTTCACACCGTCGAGTTCCAGCCGGCGTGGTACGTGCCCCGCTCGCTGGCGGCGGCAAACGTCTTCCCGATGGCCCGCGCCGACAGCCTCGCGCTCTGGCGCTCCGGCTTCGAGGTCTACCAGAACGGCCGCGCCGTCGACTCGAGGCTGGTGCCGTGGGATTCGGTCTCTGTCGACCAGTTTCGGTTCGTGCAGCGGCCGGGGCCGGGGAATCCGCTCGGCCGCGTCAAGTTCTTGATGCACAACCCGTACGCGATCCTGATCCACGACACGAACAAGCGATACACCTTCGACGACGGCGCGGGCTCCTCGATGTCGAGCGGCTGCGTGCAGGCCGGCGCACCTGACGAGCTGGCGGAGTATCTCTTGACATCGGTCAACGGCTGGGAGCCGGGCGAAGCGGCTCGAGCATGGCGCGGCGGACCTCGACGCGGCGTGCGCATGGACCGCCCCTTCCTGAGCCACTTCACGTACTTCACGGCCTGGGCCGAGACCGACGGATCGCTCCGCATCTACGCCGACCCGTACAACTACGACCCCCGTCTGTACACTGCTCTCGGCCTCGAGGGCAGCACGACGGGGTAGTCGACCTCGAGGGCGGAACCCAAACCCACGACAGATCAAGCCGATGCGATACATCCTGTTGTTACTACTCGCACCGCTTGCTACCGCCCAGACTCTCGAGATCGATCCGCAGGACGCGCCGATCGTCATCGAAGGCCGCTGCAACGCCGGCATTGCAATGCCGACGATGGACCTCGACCTGCCCGACACGCCCTCGATGCCGGTGATGCCGCCCCCCGACATCGAGCCCGTCCCCATGCCGAATCTGTGCAACGAGACGGCGGTCATCTTCGATAGCGAGTCGCTGAGGAACCTGATGCAGAACCTTCCGCCACTCCGCTTTGAGGACTTCGAGGGTGTAAAGCCCGGTTTTAAGCACCAGCTTCGAGGACGCGCCGTGCCGCGCCTCCCCTTCGATGTACCGAGGGGTCTGTCTACGCCACTCATCGACCCGCTGGTTGCCCCGTCCGGCGAACGCCCGTAGCTTGACCGCATGACGCACCGCGCGATCCATTCCGTCTGGCCCTGGTGGCACCCCACTCCTCCAGTGGGCGGACGGCCTGTGGCCTGACGCAAGCGCGCACCCTTTGCGAGCCCACTGTTCACTTGAGCAGGGGGCTTTTTTGTTTTCAGGCCCCGTTCTCGGTCCGACCTCGATGCGACCGCTACCCTTCTTCTCTCCCCGCCTCGACCTCGAGGCCGACCTGTGACGCTCACCGAGTTTGAGACCATCGTCCGCGAGCAGCTTCCCACCGACGGGCGGCGGCTGGCCGTGCCGGTCTACGTCCGCCGCTCGGCCGACCTGCTGACGCCGGTCTCGGCTTACCTCGCGCTGAGGGAGCCCGGCCAGTTCGGGTTCTTGTTCGAGTCCGTCGAGGGCGGCGAGCGTCTGGGCCGGTATTCGTTCCTCGGCCGCAGCCCGTACTTGGTGATCGAGTCGCGCGGCAGCCGCGTCCGACTCCATCGCCCCGCCGGCAGCTACACGGGCGACGGCGCGCCGCACGACATCGAGCCCGTCGAGGGCACCGTCTTCGAGGTCTTGGGCCGCATTCTGGCCGAGACCGAGCAAGCCATCGTTCCGGGTCTGCCCCGCCTGACCGGCGGCGCGGTTGGGTTCGTTGGCTACGACGCGGTGCGCCAGCTCGAATCCCTTCCGCCCGGTCCGCCCGATATGCTCGGCCTGCCGGACGGCGTGTGGGGTTTCTACGACACGGTGGCTGCCTTCGACCGGGTCAAGCACCAGCTCGTGCTCATGGCGACGGTGTTTGTCGACGCCGACACCGATCTCCGAGAGACGTACGCCGAAGCCACCGAGCGGCTGGTCGTCCTCGAGGACGATCTCTTGCAGGGCGGCCAGCCTGGCGAGCCCGTTCGATTGCTCGCACAAGAGCCGACGTCGTCGGTAGAGAAGTCCGACTACGAAGCCGCCGTGCGGCGCGGCAAGCACCACATCGTCGAGGGCGACGTGTTTCAGGTGGTCCTGAGCCAGCGGTTCTCGATGCCCTTCGAGGGCGACCGCTTCAACCTGTACCGCGCGCTCCGCCAGGTCAACCCGAGCCCGTACCTGTTCTACCTCGACGTGGACGGCCTCGAGGACGATGATTCCGGCTTCTCTCTCGTCGGCTCGTCGCCGGAGGTGCTGACGCGTGTCGAGGCGCGAGGACCCGGACGGCGGGCGCTCGTGCTTCCCATCGCGGGCACGCGGCGGCGAGGAGAGACCGAGGCCGAGGACGCCGCGAACGCAGACGACTTGCTGGCCGATCCAAAGGAGCGCGCCGAGCACCTGATGCTGGTGGACCTGGGCCGAAACGACCTGGGCCGCGTGTCCGAAACCGGGACCGTGACGGTAGACCGCTACGCCGAGGTGGAGCGGTTCAGCCACGTCATGCATCTGGTCTCGTCCGTGTCCGGCGCCGTCGCCGATCGTGCCGCCACTGACGTTCTTGCGGCGTGCTTTCCAGCTGGCACCGTGTCTGGTGCTCCAAAGGTGCGCGCGATGGAAATCATCGACGAGCTCGAGACGGTTCGTCGCGGCCCGTACGCGGGCGCTGTCGGCTATGCTGGCTTCGACGGCGCCCTCGACACGTGCATCGCCATCCGAACGATGGTGGTCAAGGACGACGTCGCCTACGTGCAAGCTGGCGCAGGCGTCGTCGCCGACTCGGACCCGACGGCGGAGTACGAGGAGACCAAGGCCAAGGCCGCCGCTCTCTTTGCCGCCATGCGCTCCGCCACGTCGGATTTGTTGTAAGGGCAAGGGGTACCAGGGAAGGGGCAAGAGCCCTCTCTCCACGCCCCTTCCCACTTGCCCCCTGCCCCTTCCCCCTCACCCTCATGTTTCCCTCCCTCCGACCGATCCTGAACAAAGGTGGTGCTGGCCGCTACATCTCCCGCGAGGAGAGCAGCGAGCGACTGATACCCGTTGCTCAGAGTCACCTCGACCTGCTCCACACCTATGACGGCGCGCTCGCGGCAATGCCGGTCGGGCCGAGCCGCGAGCAACTCGAGGCCATGATGCCGTACCTCCGAACGGAGGTCGCGAAGATGTCCGAGACCATCCTGAGCCTCGGCGGCGTGCCTCCCTCCGGCGTTGATCGCGATCCCGCAGGGCCGACGGCTGGCAGCGACCGCGACCTCGCCCAGGCTCTCCTGGATGCCGAGAACGACTTCAGCAGCACCATCCGCACCGAGGTCGACGAAGTCCACCACCAGGAGCGGACACGCGCCGTCCTGAACCACAACGCCGAGGCCTCGGACGCCCGCGTCAACCTGCTCCGCGCTGTCGTCGCCGACCTCGCGCGCTAGCACGACCTCGAGGTCGGACCTGACGCCTCGGCCTCGAGGGCGGACAGTGAACGAGACCTCGAGGACGACCCTGACTTACTCGTCCTCGACGCGACCTCGAGGACCACGACATGACTGACTCAAAAGACCTTCCCGTCGTCGTCTCCGGCATCCAGCCGTCGGGGACGCTGCACCTGGGCAACTACTTCGGCGCCTTGCGCCAGAACATCGACCTCGCGAACGACGAGAGCCGCCGGGAGGAGGCGTTCCTGTTCATCGTCGACTACCACGCACTGACGACGCTCCGCGACGCTGAGGCCCTGCGGCGGTACACGCTGGATGTGGCGCTCGATTACCTCGCGCTCGGCCTCGACCCGGAGAAGGCGTCGCTGTTCGTGCAGTCGGACGTGCCGCAGTTGGCGGAGCTGACCTGGATCTTCCTGTGCCTGACGCCGACGTCTCTGCTGGAAAAGGGAGTCGCCTATAAAGACAAGGTGGCGCAGGGACTGAGCGCCAACGGGGGACTGCTGACGTATCCGATTCTCCAGGCCGCCGACATCCTCGCGTATACCTCGCCCGGCCGTGACCTGCTGGTGCCGGTCGGCGCGGACCAGAAGCAGAATCTCGAAATCAGCCGCGACACGGCCTCGAGGTTCAACCAGACATTCCTCGAGGGCGGCGAGGCATTCTTCCCGCTGCCGGAGCCGTTCATCTTAGACGAGGTCTCGGTCATCCCCGGCACCGACGGCCGCAAGATGTCGAAGAGCTACGGCAACACGATCGGCATCTTCGACGAGGGCAAGGCGCTCAAGAAGACGGTCATGTCCATCGTCTCCGACTCCACCGCCCTCGAGGACGCGAAGGACCCGGACTCGGACAACACGTTCGCACTCATCCGCCACCTCGCCACGGACGACGAGCGAGAGGAGATCGCAGCCGCCTACCGCGCCGGCGGCTACGGCTACGGCCACGCCAAGAAAGAGCTGATCCGCCTGATCGACCGCCAGTTCGGTGACGCGAGGGAGCGGCGGCGGACGCTCGCTGAGCAGCCCGACCGTGTCCTCGACATCCTCGAGGCCGGCGCGGACGCGGCTCGCTCGAGGGCGTCCGAGGTCATGTCGCAAGTCCGCGACGCCGTCGGCTTTCTCCGCCCCTAGCCCTCGAGGACGACATGATTCTAGTCATCGACAACTACGATTCGTTCACCTACAACCTGGTCCACCTGGTGGGCTCGGTGACGGACGACTACCGCGTGATCCGCAACGACCAGATCGACCTCGAGGGCGTTGCCGACCTGGCGCCGTCCGGTGTGCTGATCTCGCCCGGCCCCGGCCGCCCCGATGAGGCGGGCATCAGCGAGGCCGTCATTGAGAGGTTCGGCGAGACGACACCCATCTTCGGCGTCTGCCTCGGTCACCAGGCCATCGGCGAGGTCTTCGGCGGGCGCGTCGTGCACGCGCCGACTCTGATGCACGGTAAGACGTCCCTCGTGCAGCACGACGGCCGGACCGTCTTCGAGGGCGTCGAGAAGGACTTCATCGCGACCCGCTACCACTCACTCGTCCTCGACCGCGCCTCCTTGCCAGACGTTCTCGAGGTCTCCGCCGAGACCGCCGACGGCGTCGTGATGGGCCTCCGCCACCGCACGTTCCCCATCGAGGGCGTCCAGTTCCACCCCGAATCGATCCTGACCACGGAGGGCCCGAAGCTCGTCCGCAACTGGGTTCAGTCCACGCTCGCTGCCGTTTCCTCTTAGCTCATGCCCACCCTCAAACCGATCCTCCAACTCGTCGCCGAGGGCGAGACGCTTAGCCAGGCGCAGGCCGAATCCGCGATGCACGTGATGCTGAGCGGCGAGGCCGACCCGGCTCAGATCGCCGGCCTGCTGATGGGACTGCGCTCCAGAGGCGAGACCCTCGACGAGCTGACCGGCTTCACCAAGGTGATGCGCGAGTATGCCGTCCCCGTCGAGACCGGCGGCCTCGACCCGATTGACCTGTGCGGGACCGGCGGAGACCACTCCGGCACGTTCAACATCTCGACCGCCGCCAGCTTCGTCGCCGCTGGCGCGGGCGTGCCCGTCGCGAAGCACGGCAACAAGGGCGTCTCGTCCTCGAGTGGCTCCGCCGATGTACTCGGCGCGCTGGGCGTCCGGTCCGACCTCGACGCCGCAGGCGTGACGCGCTGCCTCGAGGACGCGGGCATCGCCTTCCTCTTCGCGCCCCAGTTCCACCCCGCGCTGCGCCACGTCGGCCCGGTGCGGCGAGCCCTGGGCGTGCGGACGTTCTTCAACATCCTGGGGCCGCTGTGCAACCCGGCCGCCGTCAAGCGCCAGCTGATCGGCGCGTTCTCGGACCGCGTGGCGAAGCAGATGGCGCAGATCCTGCTGCGGCTCGGCAGTGAGCACGTCGTGGTGGTCTACGCCCACGACGGCCTCGACGAGCTGAGCACCACCAGCCCGACGACGATTTACCAAACCGGGAGCCACGCCTACGACGGCGGCATCCTGGAGCAGGAAGTGGTGCCCGAGCGGTTCGGCTTGGCCCGCGTCTCAGCGGCGGCGCTCCAGGGCGGGACGCCTGAGGAAAACGCCGAGATCGTTCGCGACGTACTGGCTGGCAAGGGCGGTCCGCAGACGGACATCGTGTTGCTCAACGCCGCCTACGCGCTTCTGGCCTCCGGCGAATACGCCGACCTCGATGCCTGCCTCGAGGCCGCGCGCGAAAGCGTCGGCAGCGGAGCCGCGCTGGGCAAGCTCGAAGCGCTCGTCGAGGCCTCCAACAAAATCGCAGAGGCCGCCTAGTGGCAACCATCCTCGACCAGATCCTCGACGACACGCGCGACCTCGTCGCCGAGCGCAAGGCCGTCACCCCGGCCGCGGCCTTGATGCGCCGCTCGGCCTTCCACGCGCCGACGTTGTCGCTCGCCCGAGCGCTCCGCCGCCCCGACGGGCCGGCCGTCATCGCCGAGTGCAAGCGCGCGAGCCCATCGGAAGGCATCATCCGGCCGGAGTACGACCCGGCAGTGATCGCGCGCGCCTACAAGCAGGCCGCCGCTGCTGCTATCTCCGTCCTCACCGAGCCGACCCACTTCCAGGGATCGCTGGACCACCTCGCTGCCGTCCGCCACGCCGTCGACCTGCCGGTCATCCGAAAGGACTTCGTCCTCGACGAGTACCAGCTCATCGAGGCCCGCGCCTACGGGGCTGACGCCGTCCTGCTCATCGTGGCCGCCCTCGAGGACGCGCAGCTCCGCGACCTGCTCGAGGCCGCGCGCGACCTGGGCCTGGGCGTGCTCGTCGAGGTCCACGACGACGCCGAAGTCGACCGTCTCGACCTCGAGGCCGTGGACGTATTGGGCGTCAACAGCCGTGACCTCAAGACCTTCGAGGTGGACCTCGGACGGGCCGAGCGCATCTTCGCCACGCTCCCCGAGCGGATCGTGCGCGTGGCCGAGAGCGGGATCCGCACCGCGGCCGATGCCGCCCGGCTGCGCCGCGCCGGCGCCGATGCGTTTCTCGTCGGCACGCACTTCATGCGCCAGACCGATCCGGGGCGCGCCCTCGCCGCCCTTCGCCGCGAGACCGCCCTCGAGCTCGCGTCCTCGAGGACGGCACACTCTACACCCGAGGCGGCCTAGTCCATGAGTCCCGTGTCCGACACCAAAGTCAAAATCTGCGGCATCACGCAGCTCCACGACGCCCGCACCGCCGCCGTGGCCGGAGCCGACTTCCTCGGCTTTATCCAGTACCCGGAGAGCCCGCGCTACATCAAGCCTGACGTCGCAAAAGAGATCATCGAGTGGGTGCGGGGTCCGGAGCCGGTCGGCGTATTCGTCAACGAGACCGCAGAGACGGTGAACGAGATCTGCGAGCGCGTCGGCTTCCGACTCGCTCAGCTTCACGGCCACGAGTCGCCGGACGTGTGCGCGGCCATTGAGGTACCTGTCATCAAGGCCATCCAGGTGCAACACGACGCCTCGACGGAGCAGGTGAGCGCGATGGTCGAGCCCTACCTCGAGGTCGTCGATTTCGTGTTGCTGGACACGCACCACACGAGCCTGTGGGGCGGCACCGGCGAGAGCTTCAACTGGCGCGTCGCCCGCGAACTGGCCTCGAAGGTGGATCTCTTCCTCGCCGGCGGCATCTCGGCAGAGAACGTCGCGGAGGCCATCCACACGATGCGGCCCTACGCCGTGGATCTGTCCTCGAGCGTCGAGGAGTCGCCCGGCATCAAGGACCTCGACAAGCTCGACGCCTTCTTCGAGGCCTTCCGCGCGGCCATCGCAGACGCCTGACCCGACCTCGAGGTCGGCCCACACGACGCACCTTCTACCTGAATCGCCCTCGAGGACGCGACCTCGACACCTGCCCCACCGCCATGCCTACGGTAGCCGAACCCCGCCCCCTCCCCTCTGCCACCCAAACGCTCCCCGACGAGAGGGGCCGCTTCGGCCGGTTCGGAGGCTCGTTCGTGCCCGAGATCTTGCACCCCGTCCTCGAGGACGTCCGCAACGCGTGGGCAGCGGCGAAGGAGGACCCCGAATACCAGGCGCAGCTCAAGGCCTTGCTCCGCGACTACGTCGGCCGCCCGACCCCTCTGACGCGGCTGGACCGGCTGACCTCGAGGCTGGGAGGCGCCACGATCTGGGCGAAGCGTGAGGACCTGTGCCACACGGGCGCGCACAAGATCAACAGTGCACTTGGACAGGTGCTACTGGCTCGCAGAATGGGCAAGGAACGGATTATCGCGGAGACCGGCGCGGGCCAGCACGGCGTAGCCACGGCGACTGCCTGCGCGCTGTTTGGCGTCGAGTGCGTGGTCTACATGGGTGCCGAGGACATCGAGCGTCAGCACCTTAACGTGCAGCGGATGCGGCTGTTGGGAGCGACAGTACGGCCGGCGACGAGTGGAAGCCAGACGCTCAAGGACGCGACCAACGAGGCGTTCCGTGACTGGGTCTCGAACCCGAGCACGACCTACTACATCATCGGCTCGGCGATTGGGCCGCACCCATACCCAGCGATGGTGCGCGACCTGCATCGCGTGATCGGCGAGGAGACACGGGCGCAGTTGCTCGAGGCGACCGGCTCTGAGACTCCTGCTGCTGTCGTGGCGTGTGTCGGCGGTGGCTCGAACGCCATCGGCATCTGGGCACCGTTTGTCGGAGACAAAGACGTGCGGCTGATCGGCGTCGAGGCCGCGGGCGAGGGCCTCAACGGACGCCACGCGGCGACGCTGACGCGCGGCGAGCCGGCCATCTTCCACGGCACGATGACGCAGCTCTTGCAGGACGCCGACGGTCAGGTTCAGATCGCCCACTCCATCTCCGCCGGCCTCGACTATCCCGGCGTGGGTCCGGAGCACGCGCACCACGCGAGCACGGGCCGCGTCGAGGTCCGCACCGCGACCGACCTCGAGGCCCTGGCGGGCGTCAAGCTGCTGAGCGAGACGGAGGGCATCATCCCCGCCCTCGAGACCGCGCACGCGGTGGCCGTTCTGCCAGACCTGGCGGTCGAACTGGGTGAGGGCAAGAACCTCGTGTTCAACTGCTCCGGCCGCGGCGACAAGGACATGGCGACGATCTCGGCGCACATCGGCGACCTCGAGGACGCGTGACCGGCCTCGAGGTCATTACACGTGCCGCTCCGTCCTCGATGATGCGTGCGAGGTCCACTCTCGCTGTAGGATATGGTGATGGACTCACTGGTCGGTCCGGCCTCTGCGACACGACGCCCGCCCTCTCCTGACCCGACCTCGAGGTCGAACCCACAACGCTCCCTCTTCCCCCTCCCCCGTGGCCTCCCTCCGACTCCGGTCCCACCTCGACGATCTCCGCCATCGCGGCCAGACCGCGATGGGCCTCTTCCTGACTGCCGGCTTTCCCTCGCCCGCCGCGACGCTCGCCGTCCTCGAGGCCGCCGACCGCGGCGGTGCCGACTTCGTGGAACTGGGGATGCCGTTCTCAGACCCCGTCGCCGAGGGATTGCCGATCCAGCAAGCCTCCGAGCGAGCCCTCGCCCAGGGCGCCACGATGGCCGGTACGTTCGAGACCGCCGCCGCCTTCCGCCGGTCCTCCGACACGCCGCTCGTGCTGATGGGCTACGCCAACCCCGTGTTTCGCTACGGCGTGAGCGACTTTTGCGCCGACGCCGCATCTTCGGGTGTAGACGGCCTCATCCTCCCCGACCTCCCGCCTGAGGAGGCCGCCGACCTCGAGGACGCCGCCGCCGCTCACAACCTCTCCGTCACCCACCTGATCGCCCCCAACACCTCCGACGACCGCGTCCGACTCGTGGACCGCCGCTCGACGGGCTTCGTCTACGCGGTCAGCGTCACCGGCCTGACCGGCTCTGGACTCGGCGCTCAGGACACGACCGACGCCTACCTCGAGCGCGCTCGAGAGCTGGTGGACCAGCCGCTGCTCGTCGGATTCGGGATCTCGACCCACGCCGACGCCCAGAAGCTCACGCGTCACACCGACGGATTCATCGTCGGCAGCGCGCTGATCCGCCAGGCTGAGCGCTTGTGGGACAGCCCGGATCTCACCGATTCCGAACGGCGCGATGGCATCGAGAACTGGGCTCGGGCGTTGAAAGGCAACGACATCGACTCCCCATGAACCGACTTTTCTGGATTGCAGCCGTCATGATCGCACTCGGACTCTCCGGGTGCGAGACCGTCGAGGCCGGACAGCCCGAAGCCCGCGGCGACAGCGAGGAGATCGTTGTCGTGACCGACAGCGTGACGTGGGCGGGCCCCGTGGGCGATGCGATCCGCGCCGAGCTCGGAAAGCCCATCCTGACGCTTCCCAGCAACCAGGGCGCGTTCTCGCTCCGGCAGCAGGAGCTCACCGGCCGAGGCTTCCCATCGCTCAAGATGGCGCCCCACATCATCTTCGCCGCCTCCGTCGATGCGCCCGGCGAGATCGGTGACTTTATCCGGTCGCGCGTGGGCGAGGGCAGCCTCGAGGCCGTCCGCTCGGGACGCTCCGCCGCCGTGACGGTCCGCGACGATTTGTGGGCCAACAACCAGCTGGTGACCATCGCGACGGCCGCGACCGACTCCGCACTCGCCGTGCAACTCCTCCAGCGCGGCCCGGAGCTCCGGCAGCGCTACGAAGACCTCGCTCGCGTCCGCACCGGCAACGAGATCTACGCGCGCCTTCGCCAGACCGACCTCGAGGACGAGCTCCTCGCCGAGCACGGCTTCCGCGTCGGCATCCAGCACGACTTCGTGCCGGTCCAGGACACCACCGCGACCGCTGGCGGCCTCGAGGGCGACTTCGTGCGCTACCGCCGTGTGCTCGTCGACACCTGGCGCGACTTCTTCGTGTTCTACGCCGACGGTGTGGAGACTCTGCCTACGGAGGCCGAACTCGATGTCATCACGAACGACCTGCTCGAGACCTACGCTCGAGGCGTCCTCGACAGCTCCTACGTCGAGATCGACGACCAGCGGCCCGTCGCCATGAAGGGCGTCGAGATCAACGGCCGGACGGCGCAGGAGAAGCGCGGCTTTTGGCGGATGACCTACGACGTGATGGGCGGCTCGTACGTCCGCTACGCCTTCCTCGACCCCGCCACTGACCGTCTCTACGTCTACTACGGCATGACGTTCGCGCCCGACCGCACACTCGACAAGCGCAAGTTCTTGCGACAGATGGAGGCCATCGGCTACTCCTTCGAGTCCGCCGCCGACCTCGAGGCCGCGCCCACTGAGTAAGCGCGAGTCGCCCTCGAGGACTGACATCCCCTTTCCTCTCTTCAATCCAGTCCACCACACACACAATGTCTACCCAGACCGCTTCCACTGACGCCGCCACCAACGAGGCAGACTCCGACAACATCCTCCGGCTCGGCCTGCCCAAGGGCAGCCTCCAGGAGTCCACGTTCGACCTGCTCGACAAGGCCGGCTATGGCTTCTCTGTCCGCTCCCGCAGCTACTTCCCGTCCATCGACGACGACGAGCTGACGGCGATGCTCGTCCGCGCGCAGGAGATGGGCAAGTACGTCCAAGACGGCGTGTTCGACGCTGGAATCACCGGCCTCGACTGGATCGCAGAGACCAACGCCGACGTGCATGTCGTGGCGGACTTGGTGTACTCGAAGGCCTCGATGCGTCCCGTCCGCTGGGTGCTGGCGGTGCCTGAGGATTCCGACATCCATTCCGTCAAGGACCTCGAGGGCAAGCGCATCGCGACCGAGGTCGTGGGCCTCACGGAGCGCTGGCTGGCTGACAACGGCGTCTCGGCGGCTGTCGAGTTCTCGTGGGGCGCGACCGAAGTCAAGGCGCCCGACCTCGTGGACGCCATCGTCGAGGTGACGGAGACGGGCAACTCGCTGCGCGCCAACAAGCTGCGCATCGTCGAGGTCCTGCTGTCCTCTAACACGCAGTTGGTGGCCAACCACGATGCGTGGAGCAACCCGTGGAAGCGCGAGAAGATCGAGAACCTGGCGCTGCTCCTCGAGGGCGCCATCCGCGCCGAGGGCAAGGTGGGCCTCAAGCTCAACGTCCGTCGCGATGATCTGGCATCGGTGGTGGAGTCGCTGCCGGCGCTCCGCAACCCGACCATCTCGCCCCTCTTTTCTGAGGAGTGGGTCGCCGTCGAGACCATCATCGAGGAGAAGCAGGTCCGCCGGCTCATCCCAGAGCTCAAGCGCTTGGGCGCCGAGGGGATTATCGAGTACCCGCTCAACAAGATGATCCCGTAGGGGAAGTGCGATCTTGCGATGTCAGATCGGGCGACGTGGACGTCGAGCCGCCCCCGAGGCTGACCAACCGGACACATCACCCGATCTGACATCACACCATGAAACTTCTCGACCTCTGCTACGGCCGCTCTGGCGACAAAGGCGACGCCGTCAACGTGGGCCTGATCGCTCGCGACCCGGATCACTACGAGTGGCTCCGCGACACCATCACGGCCGACGTCGTCAAAGAGCACTTCGGCCCACGTGTTGAGGGCGAGGTCGAGCGGTTCGAGCTCCCGAATCTGTCGGCGCTCAACTTCCTGCTCCACGGCGCGCTCGGCGGCGGCGGGACGGTGTCGCTGAAGCTCGACGCCCAAGGCAAGACGTACGCGGCGCACCTGCTCCGTCTTGAGGTCGACGGTCCCGTCCTCGAGGACGCTGCGTGAGGTGGCTGGCGGCGGTACTCGCACTGTCAGCCTGCTCCTCCCCCGATGGCGAGGCTCCAGCGGTGGACTCGACGTTGGTCGCCGTGCTCACCGAGGTCCAGCTCGCCGACGCCCGAGCGTCACTCGACACCCTCGAGGCGTCTTCTGCTGACAGCCTGCGACGCGTCGCCCTCGAGGCCCATGGCTGGGACGACTCCGACCTCGAGGACGCGCTCGACGGCCTCGCCGCAGACCCTGACCGAGTCAAGGCCACCTACAACGCGGTCGACGTGAGGCTCGGCCTGGAGCGCCAGGGCGTCGTTCCAAACGTCGCGCCGGATTCGACCTCGAGGCCGTGAGGGAGTGCGACACAAGGTGCAGAGGAGGAGAGATTTCTCCAGCGGCGACCTCGAGACCGAACCCCCGTTTTCTGAATGGTGCGACCTCGAGGACGGCCCTGTGAGCGGCAGCCTCGAGGTCGGCTCAGTCTCAGCGGCTCGGCCTGCGTACTGGACGAGTCTCCTCGTGTGGTCCAGCGCGATTCGACCTCGAGGCAGCGACCTTCCAGCCGACACACTTCTAGTATTTCCCTATGACCGACCTCGTCCAGGTGTTTACCA
Organism: Rubricoccaceae bacterium; assembly: GCA_963832985.1. Lineage (GTDB taxonomy): Bacteria > Bacteroidota > Rhodothermia > Rhodothermales > Rubricoccaceae > Rubrivirga. The sequence goes on along the minus strand of CAWHWG010000004.1, from coordinate 171,669 downwards.
CCGGCGGCACCATCGACAAGGAGTACTTCGACGCCAAGAGCGCCTACGAGATCGGAGAGCCGCAGATCGAGGCGCTGCTCCGTGAGGCGGGCGTGACGTTCCCGTTCAACGTCGAGGCCTTGATGCGGAAGGACAGCCTCGACATCGCCGAGACCGACCGGCAACTCATCGCGACGCGCATCCTTGAGTCGCCCGCGACGCGCGTGTTGGTCACCCACGGGACCGATACCATGGCGGATACGGCGCGTGTAGTCGCCGCCGCCCTCGAGGCCGCGGGATCGAACGACACGACCGTGGTCTTCGTCGGCTCGCTCGCTCCTGCTCGTTTTAAAGCTACAGACGCCGAATTCAACGTCGGATTCGCAGCCGCGGCGGTTCAGACGTTGCCGCCTGGTGCGTACGTTGCAATGAACGGGCGCGTCTTCGACCCGCACCACGTCCGCAAAGACCGGGACAGAAACCGATTTGAGGCCGTCACCTCGGCGCCTTAGGCCCGTACGTACCACGCTCTCCACCCTGCTTCTACCTATGATTCGTTTGTCCCTCTTGAGCGCTGCTGCGCTCGCCCTCGTCGCCTCAGGCTGCTCTGCCTCCAATGAGATGACGGATGACATGGACGACATGATGGGCTCCGTCACGCCCGTCGCCGAGTGCGTCAATGGCATGGCCACGCTGCCCACCGACGACGCCTCGATGATGGACGACGGTCCGTTTGAGTGCTCCAACGTCGACCTCGTCGCCTTCGTCCCACTCTCCACCTTCGACGCCGACCAGCTCAACGACATCTGGGGCTGGGAAGACCCTGAGACAGGCAAGGAGTACGCGCTCGTCGGCCTGGCCAACGGCACCGAGTTCGTCGACATCTCGAACCCCGCGATGCCCGTCCTGCTCGGCAAGCTCCCCACGGAAACCGTCTCGACGGTCTGGCGCGACATCAAGGTCTACAACGACCACGCGTTCATCGTCTCCGAGGCTCGTGACCACGGGATGCAGGTCTTCGACCTGACCCGCCTCCGCGGCCTGACCTCGGACCAGGGCACGTTCACCGCCGACGCCCTCTACGACGGCGTCACGAACGTCCACAACATCGTGATCAACGAAGACTCGGGCTACGCCTATGCCGTCGGCTCGGGATCCCGTGGCGACGACCTCCCCGCCGAGTGCGGCGCGCCGGGCTTCCACGTCATCAACATCCAGGACCCCAAGAACCCGACGTTCGTCAACTGCTTCAGCGACGCATCGAAGGACACGTCGCCGGTCTCGGCTCCGGGCTACACCCACGATGCCCAGTGCATCATGTACGACGGGCCAGACAGCGACTACACGGGTAGCGAGATCTGCGTCGGCTCCAACGAGGACGTCGTGACGTTCTTTGACGTGTCGGACAAGATGAACGTCCGCATCATCTCGATGGCCGAGTACCCGATGGACGCGTACACGCACCAGCAGTGGTTCACCGAGGACCGCCGCTTCATCCTTGCCAACGACGAACTCGACGAAACCAACGGCTTCGTCTCGACGCAGCGGACACTCCTGTTCAACGTCGAGGACCTCGATGCGCCTGAGTTCATCGGCGCGTGGGATTCTGGCCTCACGACCATCGACCACAACCTCTATGTGCTCGGTGATCACACGTTCATGAGCAACTACCAGTCAGGGCTCCGCATCGTGGACCACACTGACATCGCAAACGGCAACCTGACGGAGGTGGCGTTCTTCGACACGTACCCGCAGGGCACCGAGGTCAGCTTCGCCGGCCAGTGGAGCAACTACCCGTACTTCAAGAGCGGGATCGTGGTCGCGAGCGACAGCAACAACGGCCTGTTTGTGCTCATGCCGAACATGGGCATGTAGGCACCGTCCTCGAGGACGCCCTGTGATAGGGCTTCGCCTCGAGTACTAGATACTCAGCGCGGGGGACTTCGACGAACTGTCGGGGTCCCCCGTTCTGGGTTTTGGATGGTAGAGGATTGAGTACGTTGAGAGATCTTCTACTCTACGTCCGTGATGTTCCGCCTCTCTCTGCCTCTCGCGGTCCTGGCTTTTGTTACGACTGCGGCCGCCCAAGAAATACGGTGCACCGATGGGCAAGCTGCGCTTCCTGATGTGGGGGTATTCGACTGCTCTAATGTGGACTTGGTGGGCTACCTCTCGCGAGCAGCGTTCGCCGTACCTGGCTCACCAGAGATAGAACACAATGACATCTGGGGCTGGACGGACCCTCAGACAGGAACCGAGTACGCGCTGGTGGGGACTGAGAACGGAACAGGTTTCGTAGACCTCTCGTCGCCGACGCAACCCATCCTGGTCGGGAAGCTCCCATCTCCGAATGGACGGTCCTCCGTATGGCGCGACGTCAAGGTCTACGGCGGTCACGCCTTCATCGTCGCTGACAGTTCGCCGGACCACGGTATCCAGATCTTTGACCTCAACCGGCTACGCGGTGTTGACCTCGCGAACGGACCCGTTGTGTTCACGCAGGACGCCAACTACCAAGGGATCAGCTCGGCGCACAACGTCGTGATCAACGAAGAGACCGGGTTCGCCTACGCCGTTGGGTATCGATACGGCCCCGGCGCGCGATCAGACCGCGGCCTCCCTGCCGAGTGTGACGCCCCTGGCTTCCACGCCGTTGACATCCAGGACCCTAAGAACCCAACGTTTGCCGGGTGCTTCTCCGATGTCGCCCTCGAGGCCGACCGCTATGTCGCGCCAGGCTATACCCATGATGGTCAGTGCCTGATCTATCAGGGACCCGATGAAGACTATCGAGGACGCGAGCTGTGCTTCGGAGCGAACGAAGATGTCGTGACCGTCTTTGACGTGACAGACAAGAGTGACGTTGAGATCGTATCGCAGGGCAGCTATCCCAACTATGTGTACACACACCAGGGCTGGCTCACGGCCGACCAGCGGTATTTCCTTGTCAATGACGAGATCGACGAGTCAACGCTCGGGATTCCCCAGCGAACCATAGTGATGGACATGGCGGACCTCGATAGCCCCGAGGTCGCGTTTATCTACGACTCAGGCCTGAACACTATCGACCACAACCTCTATACGGTGGGCCGTTACGCGTTCGAGGCCAACTATGAGTCAGGCCTTCGGATTCTGGACCTGGGCCAGATCGAGTCCGGCACTATCAAGGAGGTCGCTTTCTTCGACACCTACCCCCAGCGAACGGGCAAGGACTACAACGGGGCGTGGAGCGTGTACCCGTACTTCGAGAGCGGACTTGTCGTAGTGAATGACATCAACAACGGGCTGTTCGTGCTGCGGCCGGACGCCTCACTCAATGTCGGAACGGAGGGTCCACCCCCTCCAAATGGCTTCGCCCTCTCAGAGCCCGCTCCCAACCCTACAGCGACGGTGTCCCGCCTCGTCCTCGAGGTCGACAACGCGCAGCTCGTCCGGGCTGAGCTGTTTGATATCGCCGGTCGCCGCGTGGCCGATGTATTCGAAGGCACCGTCGTCGCTGGCGCCTCGGTCGTCCTCGAGGTCGCTCAGGAGTCACTCCCAGCCGGCGTGTATGTGCTCCGCGTCGTCGGGGAGCAGTTCGAGGCCTCCCGACGAATCGTTCTCGTCCGCTAATGTTGATGACCTTCCGCTGTGTTCTCGTCCTACTGGCACTCGCGACGACCTCGAAGGCGCAGGAGATCGAGTGCAGGGACGGGCAGGCCTTGGTGCCTAATGTAGGGACATTCGAGTGTGACCGAGTGAACCTTGTCGGCTACCTCTCGCCAGCGGCGTTTGGGATTCCGGGGTCACCGGCGGCCGGCCACAACGACATCTGGGGGTGGACAGACCCCGAGACTGGTATCGAGTACGCTCTCGTCGGCACGACAAATGGCCTCGGCTTTGTCAGCCTCGAGGACCCCACGCGGCCTGTCCTGATCGGGAAGATGCCGACCACCGAGCGCGCCTCGACGTGGCGCGACGTCAAGGTGTACCAAAATCACGCCTTCGTCGTGGCCGACGGATCGCCGGGACACGGAATGCAAGTGTTTGACCTGACGCGACTGCGCGGCCTCGAGGGCGCCCCCGTCCTCTTCGAGCCCGACGCTCTGTACGAGGGAATCAGCTCGGCGCACAACATCGTCATCGATGAGGAGACGGGCTACGCCTACGCCGTCGGCGCCGGACTGGTCAGTGGCCGAGGGCTTCCAGACACGTGTCGCCCTCGAGGCTTCCACGCCATCAACATTCAGGACCCCACGAACCCGACCTTCGCGTCCTGCTTTTCCGACCTCGAGTTCGAGACGGGTCCTCGCAACCAGGGTTACACCCACGATGCTCAGTGCCTCATCTACCGAGGTCCTGACGCCGACTATCAAGGCCGGGAGCTCTGCTTCGGGTCCAACGAAGATGTCGTGACCGTCTTCGACGTGACAGACAAAACCAATGTCACCGTGATCTCGCAGGCGGCATATCCAACGCCGTCGTACACCCATCAGGGCTGGCTAACGGGGGACCAGCGCTACTTCTTGGCTGACGACGAACTCGACGAGTTGAATGCGGGGCGAACCCAGCGGACGCTCGTGATCGACATGCTGGACCTCGACCAGCCGGAGTTTTCGTTCACCTACGAGTCGAACCTGACCACGATCGACCACAACTTGTACGTCAAGGGCCGCTACGCCTACCAGAGCAACTATGAGTCTGGCCTTCGGATTCTGGACCTCGACCAGATCGAAAACGGAACGCTCACCGAGGCCGCGTTTTTCGACACGTTCCCAACGCGCACAACCGCTGCGTTCGGCGGGCAGTGGAGCAACTACCCCTATTTCGAAAGCGGTCTGGTGATTGCCAACGACGGCGACTTCGGTCTTTTCGTACTACGGCCCATGAGTCTCTCAGAACCGCCCGTCGATCCGCCTGACGACGAGCCCACGGTCTCTGGCTACGAACTCTCTGAGCCGTTCCCGAATCCGACGGCAGGAAGCACCCGCCTGACCCTTCGCGTCGAAGAGACACAGTCCGTCCGGGCCGAGTTGTTCGACGTCGGCGGCCGCCGTGTCGCGGATGTCTTCGACGGTACCGCAGCTGCCGGCTCTCGTCTCGACCTCGAGGTCGTGGGTGCGGGCTTGCCCGCTGGCGTCTACGTGCTCCGCGTGACGGGTGAGTCGTTCGAGACCTCAAGACGTGTCGTGCTCACGAGACGCTAGCCCGACCTCGAGGACGGTCGCGTCCAGCGCTGGCCGGCAGGCGTGAGAGCGAACCGTCCCTCCAACGCGTCCTCGAGGACAACCAGCCCCTCGGCGACGAGCCAGTCGAGCAGCACGCGACCTCGCCGCGATGGGTCGGGCGCCTCCCCTCGTGACACGTCTTCGAGGATGGCGCGGAGCATGGGCTCGTCGTCAGGCGTGATCGTGTCGGGTCGGTGACGCCCCAGGCACACGTCGCAGTGTCCGCACCTCGAGGGCGAGGGCTCCCCGAAGTACGCGAGTAGGTGTTGGCGGCGGCAGCCTACAGACTCGGCGTAGCGCACCACGCTGTCCAGCCGGGTGTGCGCCCGTCGACGACCGGCCTCGAGGGCGATGGCATCCACGGGCGCGGTGCGGGCGCGGGCGCCTCGCCACTTCAGCGTGAGCCCCTGGGCCGTCCGCTGCACCTCGAGGAGCCGACGGGCGGCGAGATAATCGAGGCCGGCGTCGAGACGCTCCACCGACATTCCGACGGCGTCGGCAAGCTCGTCAAGGCGAAGCGTTGCACCCTCAGATGCGGATGCTGGAAGGCGACGGACGAGCACGTCGGCGAAGCTCTGCACGGCCATGCTCTCGCCCTCGAGGGCGTCTGCAAACCCGTCTCGTCCTCGAGGTAGGCGAAGGCGAACCTCGCCCTCGCGAGTGGGCACGATGGTCCATGCGCCTGCGGCCTCGAGGCGTTCGACCGCCGCCAGGACCGACCTCGAGGACAAGCCTGCCACCTTGGAGAGCGTCTCGAGCGACACGGTCACCGGCTGCTCAGGTTCGCTGCCCACCGCGATCTGACCCAGGCTTCCCGCGGCCGCATAGACCGTTTGGAGATCGCTGGACGTCGGGTGTCCTCGATCGACCAAGTCTCGCGGCAGCGTCTCCGCGTCGGGGCCGACGGCGAGCACGGCATAGGAGCGGTCGCCGTCACGCCCCGCACGTCCAGCCTCCTGGTAGTACGATTCTAGTGTGGGCGGCAGCGTCGTGTGGACCACGGCTCGCACATCCGGCTTGTCGATCCCCATCCCGAATGCGCTCGTCGCTGCGATGACCCGAGTCTCGCCCTCGAGCCAGCGGCGCTGCACCGCCTCACGGACGCCGCGCTCGAGGCCGGCATGGTACGCCTCGGCCCCGATGCCGACAGAGGCGAGACGCCGCGCCACGCCCTCGGTGTTGCGTCTCGTCCCCGCATACACGAGCCCCGAGCCAGGGACGGACTGGAACACGTCGATGGCCTGCTTCACAGGGTCCTGAACGTGAAGCACACTCCAAACGATGTTCGGTCGGTCGAACCCGCGCACAACGACCGCGGGGTCTCGCAAGGCGAGCTGGTCCAAAATGTCACGCCGCACCTCCGGCGTCGCCGTGGCCGTGACAGCGACGACAGGCGTCGGCGTCCTCGAGGACGTCTGTAGCCGAGACCTCGCCTCAGCGATGCGTCGGTAGGCGGGCCGGAAGTCGTGTCCCCACTCCGAGATGCAATGCGCCTCGTCGACTGCCAGGAGATCGACCTCGAGGCGAGGCGCGCGGGCGAGGAAGAGATCTGTGAGCAGCCGTTCTGGCGTCAAATAGAGGACGCGGTACAGGCCATGCTCCGCGTCGGTCCACGCCTGGTCCGTCTGTCGGCGACTGAGACCGCTATGCAGTGCAAGCGACCGGACTCCGCGCCGAGCCAAGGCCTCGACCTGATCCTGCATCAGCGCCACGAGCGGAGACACCACGATCGCGAGCCCTCCGGAGGCAACCGCCGGGACCTGATAGATCAGCGACTTCCCCCACCCGTCGGCAGCACAGCCAACACGTCTCGTCCTTCGAGGACGGCGGTGACGGCCTCGTCCTGCCCGGACCGGAACGCGTCGTACCCCCACGTCTCCTTGAGGGCCTCGAGGGCGGAGCGAGGAACGTCGGCAGCCATGCCTCAAGCTAGCCGACGCGTGGCTATGACCTCCAGGCCGACGCATTCAAAAAAGTCCCGCACCATGTTATGCCACATGAAACGCCGGGTCTACCCAAGCAGCCGTTAGGCGAGCGTGTTGCGCGTTCTGCTTGAGGTGGTAGCCGGCGCGACCCGGGCCCGTGGTGGGGTCAATCGGGTCGCGCCGGATTTGTGTCCGGCCAGTATGGGACATGGGTGCCACGGGTAGCTTCGATGACCCAACGCACTCTCTGTTGTTACCGCGCGTCTCCATCGTCATCGTCACCTGGAACGGGATCGAGCTCCTGAAGCGATTCCTGCCTTCTGTTCTGGCGACAGACTACCCCGACCTCGAGGTCGTAGTGGCCGACAACGCGTCGTTAGATGGGACTGCCGAGTGGCTGACATCGACGCACCCCGACGTGACGGTCGTTCGGCACCCAGACAACTGGCTGTTTGCACGCGGCAACAACGCCGCCCTCGAGGCCGCGACAGGCGAGTTGATCTGCTTCCTCAACAACGATGTTGAAGTCCCTGACCACTGGCTCAGTCCACTCGTGGCCGCCCTCGAGGACGAGACGGTAGCGGCGGTCCAGCCGAAGCTGCTCCAGCACGACGACCGCTCCATGTTCGAGTATGCTGGCGGCTCCGGCGGCTTCCTGGACGCGCTCGCAGTCCCGTTCACTCGAGGTCGGATCCTCGACACCCTCGAGGTCGACCGCGGTCAGTACGACGACGCTCGGGACGTCTTCTGGGCCACGGGAGCCGCGATGCTCGTCCGCCGCGACGCCTTCGAGGCCGCGGGCGGGTTTGACGAATCGTTCGGGATGCACCAGGAAGAGATCGACCTGTGCTGGCGGCTGTGGCGGATGGGCCGGCGCGTCCGCGTCGAGCCGGCGTCGGAGGTATACCACCTTGGAGGCGCGTCGCTGCCGGCGGGCAATCCGCGGAAGACGTACTACAACGTCCGCAACAGCTTGGTGATGGTGGCCAAGAACCTCCCGGCCTCGCACGCGGCCCGCATCTTTCGAGGCCGGCGCGCCCTCGATGCCGTCGCCTGGGCGCGGGCGCGTGCGACCGGCGACCGAGAGCAAGCCGACGCCATCCGTCGAGGACGTCGCGACGCCGCGAAACACATCGCCGACCTCGAGGTCGACCTCGAGGGCACCCGCCTGGTCCTCCCGCCGTACCGAGGACGCATCGTGACCGACGCGCTCCTTCGAGGACGGCGCCACTTCTCGGACCTCCCCCGTACCTCGTTTATGCCTCTCGCGTCCTAACGACGACAGCGACCGCGCCCAGCACAACGGCGATACCAAGCATCGTGAGTCGGCTCGGGATTTCCTGGAAGAGGACGGCCGCGAGGGCGCTGGCGAAGACCGGTTCGGTGAGGGTGAGCAGGCCAACCAGGGCCGCCGGGATGTAGCGGATCGCCACGGTGAGCGAGCCGTGGCCGAGAAGGCCTGGGCCAATGCCCATCGCGATGGCGAGCCACGCAGCGACACCCGTCAGCAGAAGGGGTTCGCCGGCTACGACGCAGCCCAGTCCACACGTCACAGCGGCGGCGGCGTTGAGTGGAGCGAAGTAGGCCACGAACGACGTCTTCTGCCGAACAGCGCGTCCAATCACGAGATACACCGAGACCAGCGCGGCTGCGCCTATAGCGAGCGTATTGCCCAGGGCGGGATTGGGAAACACCTCCCCCTCTCCACCGGACCCGAGTGCCAGGATTGCAGCCCCGAGCACCGCCACGCTGATGGCTCCGACGGTTCTCTTGGTCGGCTTCTCATCGAGAAAGACCGCCCCCAACACGACGATAAACACCGGGCTCATCGTCACCAGAGCTGACGAACTCGCGACGCTCGTGAGCTGCACAGACCCGATCCACGACATAAAGTGGAGACCGAGCAGGACGCCGGCACTACTGATCAGTACCCACTCTCGCTTGGTGAATGCCGCGATCTCCGCTCTCGCGCTCGTGAGCGCGAAGGGGGTCAGGAGAAGCGTCACCGCCGTCGTTCGCCAGAACGCGAGCGTCAAGGCCGGCGCATCGCCGGCATACCGAATCAGAATGGGGGCCGCCCCAAAAGCGATGAGGCCACAGATGATCAGCGCCCAGACCGCTCGGGGAGCCTGCATCTACCGGATCCGGTCCATCGAGCGGACGCGCTCGATATCTGCCACGACACGCTGCCGCGCCATCCGCAGCAGCACGTAGGCCACGATCGGCATCATAGCGACGAGGTAGTACCCGACCGGCGCCGTGCCGGCTGAGCTATCGAACGCGATGTACAGCCCGATCATCACGACGGTAACGAGAGCGAGATCCAACCACTGAGCGGCCGCGATCACACGGCGCTGGGTCGCTCGGTCCTTGAAGAGCGCAACGGCGACGAGAGCCACGAGAGCCGTGATTCCGGCGAGCACATATCCGAGCGTTCCGAGCCACGGCACGGAGTCTCCAATGGCTTCGGCCCACGTCCCGCCCACGCCGACGAACAGCGCGAGCAGGAGGGCTCCAAGTACGAGGTAAAGGGTCTGTAGTCGTTGCAGCATGGGATTCTTCGGCCTCGAGGACGGGAAGGTCTACGCGGAGTGGGCCTCGACGCGGGCGACGAGAGCGTCTGCGAACTCGCTCGTGGAGGCTTGGCCGCCAAGGTCGCCGGTGAGCTTCGAGGCGTCAGAGTAGACGTCGTGGAGCGCGAGGCGGATGGCTTCCGCCGCATCGTTCTCACCGAGATAGCGGAGCATCATCTCGCCCGACCGCACGACGGCTGTCGGGTTGGCCTTCCCCTGCCCTGCGATGTCCGGTGCGGAGCCGTGAACGGCCTCAAACACCGCGCAGTTATCGCCGATGTTGGCCGAGCCCGTGACGCCGAGGCCGCCGACGAGCCCAGACATGAGATCGGACAGGATGTCTCCGAAGAGGTTCGTGGTCACGATCGAGTCGTACTGATCCGGGTGGATCACAAGCTGCATCGCCATGTTGTCCACGATCCGCTCGTCGAACGAGATGGCCGGGTACTCCTTCGCCATCTCACGGCCGATGGACAAGAACATGCCGCCGGTCTGCTTCAGAATGTTGGCCTTGTGGACCAGCGTGAGGCGCTTGCGGCCTCGACGGATCGCGTCCTCGAAGGCGAAGCGGATGATGCGCTCGCAGCCCTTCCGCGTGAACCGAGCGATGGAGTCGGCGATCTGGTTCTGGGCGTCGAAGTACTCGATGCCGGCGTAGAGACCCTCCGTGTTCTCCCGGTACAGCATCAGGTCGACGTTCGTGAACGGCCCCCGCGTGTTCGGCAGCGTCTCGCACGGGCGGATGTTGGCGTACAGGTCGAAGTGCTGCCGAATGCCCACGTTGATGCTTCGGAAGCCGGTCCCGACAGGCGTCGTGAGCGGCCCCTTGAACGCGAGGCGCGTCCGCTCAATCGAGTCCAGCGTCGCCTGGGGAAGCGGGTTGCCCGTGTCCTCATACGCGCCAATCCCGGCCTGCTGCTCGTCCCAGTTGAACGAGACGCCCGTGGCCTCGACGACGCGAACCGCGGCGGCGACGACTTCGGGCCCGATGCCGTCTCCAGGAATGAGTGTTGCGTCGTAGGTCATCAGTCTAAATGTGGGTACACCTCAAGCTAGGTGGCGCGGGCCGCCGGTAGCCGTGGAGTCCAAACGAAACGCCAGGTGCGGAGACAAAGATGCTCCCCATCTCCGACCTCGAGGTCGCGTGCTCGACGCAGCTCCGTTGTAGCAAAGCCGTCCGGTGACTTTGACGACCATCCGCGACCTCGAGGGCGCGCGCTCCGTTCAGCCGCCCTTTCCCTGAGGAGAAGGCTGGGCAGTGGGATGCTACGTCGTCGCAACCGACAAACGCTTCGAGGACGAACACCGACCTCGAGGACGGATCAGTGCTCGCCGGCCGTGACCCGGAGCATCTCGTCGATCGACACTTCGCCGCGGAGGACCAGCACCCGGGCCGAGGCGGCGAGGGTGAGCATTCCCTCCCCTTCCGCGATCGAGCGAATCTCGTTCTCGTTGATCTCGCCGCCCGAGCCCACAATCGAGGCCTGGATGGCTGGAGTGAAGTACAGCGCCTCAGCGCAAGCGCGACGGCCTTTGTAGCCCTTCCCCTTGCAGTTCGGGCACGACGTACCGCTCGCGGCCTCGAACATCGGCGCCGACTCGATCTCTTCCTGGGTGAACCCAAGCTCGTGCATCAGCACCGGGTTGCGATCCGTGTACGGCCGCTTGCAGTCGTCGCACAACGTCCGAATCAGCCGCTGGGCCACGACGAGGTTGATGGCGTACGCGATCAAGAACGGCTCCAGGCCCATCTTGTACAGTCGCGAGACTGCCGACGGCGCGTCGTTGGTGTGCAGCGTCGAGAACGTCAGGTGACCCGTGTTGGCCAGCTTGATCGCCAGCTCAGCCGTGTCCTTGTCGCGCATCTCGCCCACCATGACCACGTCAGGGTCGTGGCGGAGAATGGCGCGCAGAGCCTGTTCCAGGCTCAGCTTGTGTGACAGCTTGATCTGGCGGACGCCCGGAATGATGTACTCCACCGGATCCTCGACCGTCAGCACGTTCACCTCCGGCGTCACCACGTTGCTCAGCGCCGCCACCAACGTTGTGGACTTACCCGAGCCCGTCGGGCCGGTCAGGATCACCATGCCGTGTGGCTGGCGGATCGCCTTGCCAAACTGAGCCAACGCGCCTTCCAAGAGCCCGAGCTTTCCGAGGTCCGTGATAACCTTTCGGTCGTCCAGGATTCGAATGACGATGCTCTCGGCGCGGACTTCAGGATTGGCGTTCGCGATGGGTAGGATCGAAACGCGGTACCGAATTAGAGTGCCGTCAACCACGCGCTGGATGAACCCGTCCTGTGCCATGTCACGCTCGAAGCGGTCCACGTTGAGTGCGGTGTCCTTGAACACCGCAAGCAGGGCCTCAGGATGACCACGCTCCTCCGTGTGCCAGTGCGCCAGCCGACCATCGACGCGAAAGTGGACTTCGGTTTGGCGCTTTGCGTTTGGCCAGATGTGGATGTCAGACGCACCCATACGGACGCCCTCGATCAAGATGGCTTCCGTCAGGTTGAGGAGTGCCGACTGCGAGATCTCAGCCTCGAGTTGGTCCTCGTCCACGAGAGTCTTCTCACCCGACTCGAACGACACGCCGAAGTCGACGTCCGGCCCGGTGTCGTTTGACATCCGCTCCAGGTACTCGTTCTTGCGAGGGAACGCGTCCTGAATCACCGCATCGACGACCTTGCCAGGGGCGTAGCACAGCTCAAATCGCTCGATCTCGAGGCTGTTGATGACCTTCTGCAGCTCGGGCCGCATCGGGTCTTCCGTGATAAAAACGAGCTTGAGGATGCCCGAGGGCTGATCCTGGGCGTAGGCGTATGGAATCGTTTTGAGCTCGATGAGCCGGTCGCCCAGCTTCTCATCGAATGACTCAATGACGGTCTTCGCGAACTCAGACTCCGGCTCCCGGTCCTTTACGGGTGCCAAGCGAAACGCGTAGGTCGCCGCGGCTTGCTCGAAAACCGTATCGCGATCGACACCGACTTTGAGGAGTGTGCGCCACAACGGATCTCGGCTAGTCCCCTTCTTCCTCTCAGCCTCTGCCTGTGCGATCTGATCCGGCGTGACCAGCCCACGACGGTGAAGGGCTTGGACAACGCGGTCCTGAACGCCTGGGAGAGACGTTCCGGTCGGCACCACACCGGTCGCGCCCTGAGCCGCAACCGGACGGGCCGGTACAACGGCCGTCGCGGGACGGGTGCCAGGAATGGAGAGCGCGGACATGAACGGGAGAGAAAAGAGGGTTGTGAAGGGCGGGCGCTGTGCCTACATGCCCATCATCTCACTCGAGGACGGACGGATCAGAGCAGTCTCAGCGGACAGCACGGTCAGGAAGGCAACCATCACGCCAATGAAGAGGCCCACGAACGTCTGAATGGTTTCGACGGCCGTCTTGAGCTTGAGGGTGGTCTCTCGCTCGTAGTAGTCAGCCATCTGCTGGGCGCTCTTGCGGACCGCGCCCGTTTCAGCGCCGGTCTTGAAGCGAGACAACGTCATCGGGGTGAATACCTTCGAGGCCTCGAGGGACTCGACCAGTCCTGCGCCTCGCGTCATCATGGCTGGGATCGTGATCGTCTTGATCTGGTGCTCCATGTACCGGTTGCCGGACGCCTCGGCGGCCACCTTGATGACCTCCAGGTTCTCGCCGGACCCGCTGTAGAGGATGGCGAAGACACGGCAAAACACCTCGATGTTGAGCTTGTGCAGAAGCTGCCCGATGACAGGCACGCGAATCAGGTTCTTGTCGATCAGGAACTGGCCCTTCGGGGTTCGTGCCCACGCCACGAACGCAACCAAGAGGGCAAACACGATGACGCCGATGACGCCCATGTACTTGTCTAGGAACGCGCTCATCGCGAGCGAGAATGTGGTCAATGGGGGGAGCTCGATTCCTTCGAAGGAAGCAAACAGGCCGGCCGTCTCTGGCACGATGTACCACACGTACCAGATGAACACGCCGATGGTGGCGAGGATGGTCACCGCAGGCATGATCATCGAACTGCGAACGCTCTTTTTGAACTCGTCGCGGCGTTCTAGGAATTTGGCGGTCGCCTCGTAGATCTCGGCCATGTTGCCGGACTGGCTCGCCACACCCAGCATGTAGGAGGTGAACTTGCCCAGCCGGTCCTGGTGCTTCATGAAAGCCTGCTTGGCCTCCGTGCCGCCCTTGAGGTCGGACGAGATATCGCGCAGAATCGACTTGAGCGACTTCGAAGAGATGTCGGCCATCAAGAGGTTCATGACCTCCGTGAAGGCCATCTTCTCCATCAGCAGGTTGGCCGCGAGCCGGACGAACATGATGACGTCTCCCGTCGGCGGCTTTCGCTGCATGTTGAGCAACGCCTTCTTGACGGAGACGACCTCGAGGCCCATCCGTTCGAGAGCCTTGCTGATCTCTTCCTCTGCGTATGCCTTCTGCTCGCCTTTGACGAGCTCACCGGACTTGTTCCTGACCTTGTAGTGGAAGAGCATCCGCTCCTCGAGGTCGCGCATCGTGAAGGCATGCTTCTCCGCAAGCGACTCGACCTTCTTCTGGGCGGTCTTCTTGTTCGGAGCGTAGACGGTGCCCTGGACGGACTGGCCGCCGGAGGCGACGCCATTGAAGCGAAACTCTGCCATCGGGAGGGTGCGGGGGGATCTCTGTATCGCCAGATCTCCTGGTTGTCTTAACGGCGGCCCTCCCCTTCGGCTTAGAGATGCGACCTCGAGGGCGGATACGAACCTCGAGGGCAAGCATCAAATGCCACGTCGAGGCCTTGGCCTCGAGGACGGTGCGCCCGCTGCTGCCCGAATGGCCTCGAGGACGCCATCTCTGGCCTCGAGCCGCTAGTTCTCGAACCGGACCACCCGAATCCTGACGGCCTCGATGTGGCGTGTGCGGCGGCGTACTCGCACACCGCAGGACTACAGCTCTACTGGGTAGGACTGATCCGGTAGCCCGCGTGGCGGAGCCAGCCGAATGAGTCCTCCCACGTCAGCGCGGCGACAGCCGCCGCGAGTGCCTCCGTCAACGCTGCCGCGGTGTCGGCCCGCGCACGCTTGACGAGGTGCTTCACCTTCGACCACATCTCCTCGACCGCGTTGAACTCCGGCGAGTAGCGCGGTTGCCACACCAACGCCGCCCCGCGCGCCTCGATCAGCGCTCGTAGCTCCGGCCGCTTGTGGACCGAGTGGTTGTCCCAGCCGGCCATTCGGCCTGGCCATCACGATGTCGCCCGGCCCCAGCTTCGGCGCGAGATGGTCGCGCACGAAGCGCTCGAACACGTCGCCGTTGACCGAGCCTTCGATAGCGACCACGCCGCCGCGTCCGAGGCCCACCCAGCCGAGCAGACTTGTCCGACGCCCTTTGCGATACGGCGCGTGCTCTTCACAGCGCTCGCCCCTGGGTGCGTAGCCGTAGGCCACCCGGCCTCCAGCAACGATGCCGCTCTCGTCGACGCACACCACGCGGGCGCCGTCGATGGTCGGCTGCCAAGCGGCAAACGCCGCGCGCTCGTCTACGATGTCGGGTCGGAGTCGCTGGACGGCTCGGAAGGACTTTTTTTGAGTGTCAACGCCATCCGGGCCAGCGTCTGGCTCACGGTCTGCTGGCAGACCGCAGGCTCGCCGGCGTCCGCCAGCCGGGCGGCGAGCACGTGCTGTGCCACCGACGGATCCTCGTCGAGCCACGCACGCAGGAGTACCTCGCCGCCGGGCGTGACGCGGCGCGGATTGCCGCCGGTGCGGGGCGCACGCTCGACGGATCCGGTCTCGCGCTTGCGCCGGAGCCAGCGTCCGAGCGACGCCTCGCCGACGGCGAATCGAGCGGCCACGGTGGGCAGAGAGCCATCGCCGCGCTCGTAGGCATCGACGGCGCGGCGTCGGAGGTCGGTCGAGATCGCCATCGGCAGCACGGAGCGGCGAAGCTACCGGATCAGAGCTTCCCCGTCACGCTGTATTGTGAACGGAGCCGTCGAGTTCAATGGCAGGCTGGGCCAGGGGACAGTATTCGCTCAGCGAGCGCTTCGACAGCCCCGTCACTGAGGCAACAGTTTGGCCGCGCCATGCGGGCGACTTGTTTCGACCCGAACTACGCGCGCCAAACAGGGGCTTCGGACCCGTCCTCGAGGCCGTCTAGTCGCCGTCCTCATCAAGATCGTCCTCGAGGTCGATCTCGCCGGTGAACGAAATGTCGCTGCCGACGACGTCGTAGCGGTCGATGAACACCCGGACAGCAATCCCCTCATAGCGATCACTCACGCCCGTCACCTCAAGTCGTGTATCGCTCGCGTCAGTGATGCGGAAGCGTCCCCGGACAGTCGTCGTGTCGAGACCGAGTGTCTGAAGGCCGTTTTCCGCAAGCCGCTCGTAGGACTGGTTGCCGCCGTTATACGGATCAGAGGTGATCTTCCACTTGACGGCAGAACCGGTGATTGCCAACGCCCTGTCAAGCAGGCCGTCGGCTTCATCCTGGCGGAAGCTCTTGTCGAGGACCGGGTAAGCGGCCATGATCGCAACGGCGACCAAGACGACACTGATGACAAGAAGGAGAAGTTGCTGCTGTCCCATGGAATAGAATTAGGCTAGTCTGATATGAGTAGCGTACGCGTTTGCCTTATGTATCGACCAGTCCTGACGCGGCAAAGCCCCCCTGAAATTGCTTCCAGGGGGACATTGCTGAAGACAAATCGAGAGGATCAGGCGTCAGTGTCAGTGTCAGTGTCAGTGGTCGGCGCTGCGGCCGGGCCACTAGCAGACGTCGTTGTCGTGATGTCGCTTGGAGTGGTGCCTCCGACTGCGATTCGAACATGGTTGCCATCGGTGGCAGTGGCATCTGTTCCCTGTCCAGTAATAACACCATCGGCAAGTGCGTAGCAACCATTTAGGTTACTATATCCTTGGCAAGTAGCGTCTGTGCCACCCGTCTCATAACCGAGATCAGCAAACTCAGCGTCCTCCCATGGATTTACGGCGTCAGTTGCCGGACCGCCGAAGGCTTGTGGCTTCAGGCTCCAGGCCTGGAGGTCGGAGGCGATGCGGACGCCATCATTGACCATTGCGTCGAGGTTTGCTTTCTGCTGATTCTCGGAGAAGGCCTGGATGCCGACGACGACGGCGAGGCCGACGATGACAATGCCGAGAACGAGGAGGAGGAGTTGCTGCTGTCCCATGGTGGTAGGGTTGTTGGGGTGAGGGCGGAAGTGCCCCGGGGTGGAAGTGCCCCCTTGGTGGGGCGGTCAAGGGAGCGGCGGGGTGCCGTCCGTGATTCGAAGAGCTCAGGTGCCAGGGCCGTGCCGAAACCGACCTCGAGGTCGTGTCTCCCGCTCTACCCCATCCGCTCGGTCACAGAAACGAGCCACCTGGGGATTTTATAGAGGGTTACGGCGCCCTCAAGGCCGATTCGGGGCGTGCCAACCTCGATTCCGCCCGGGTTCCAAAACGAAACCATCCGGTAGGATTCGCCCGACCTCGAGGCCGAAATGGAACTCTCGAGGGCTCTCAGCCGTGGGCAGGCCACCACTCTCCTCTCTATAGCATGTCCGACTCCCAGCCAACGCCCACCCCTTCCGGCCCCACCCTTTCGTCCGAGGCCCATCGCCTTGCCGACGCCGCGAAGGGTCGCGCCGGCGAGGCGTTCACCGAGCTCAAGGTGGCGTCGAACCAAGTCGTTGACAAGGTGCGTGAGCTCGTTGAGGACGCCAACGTCAAGCGCGTCTCGATCCAGAAGGATGGGAAGACCTTGTTTGAGATCCCGCTCACGGTCGGTGTCGGCGCAGGCGCCGCGGCGTTGCTCGCGACACCGGTGCTGGCTGCCGTCGGTGCATTGGCGGCCCTCGTCAACGACGTCACGCTTGTCGTGGAGCGGACGACAGACACAGCCAACGAAGCTGTGGCCAACGTGAGCGACCCTGTCGCAGCCGAGGTTGCAGACGACACGGACAAGACCGTCGGCAAGCCCGCAAGCGAGTAGCCGACCTCGAGGACGTGACGGGCGCCGGCTCCATGACTCTACAGGACGCCGGTGCCTTCCTCGACCCTCTCGTCACGCGGTACGAGCGGATCGCATTTATCGAGGACGACCCGATTTCTGTCGTCCACGCGTTCGACGCCCCAGACGATCAGGAGATCATTGGTCTGTATGCCGCGATCCTGGCCTGGGGCCGGCGGTCTGTGATCTTGTCGAAGCTCGCCGAGCTCGTTGAGCGAATGGACGGGCGACCTGCCCACTTTGTCCGCTCGTTCACGCTCGCGAAGGCCGACGCCCTCGAGGGATTCAAGCACCGCACGTTTTCGTCGGCAGACGCGATCGCACTGACGCGATCCGTCCGAGCCGTCCTCGAGGTGTATGGCTCGCTGGGCGCGTTGTTCGTGAGTGGTCTCCGCCCTCGTGAAGACATCGGACCGGCGATCCAGAAGATGTCTGACACCTTGCTGACGATTGTGCCCGACGCTGCGATGCGAACGAAGCATCTCGCGAGGCCCTCGACAGGGAGCGCCTGCAAACGGTTGTCGATGTACGCTCGCTGGATGACGCGACCGGGACCCGTCGACCTAGGCCTTTGGCGCGACGTAGATCCGTCGCAGTTGGTGATCCCCCTCGATGTCCATACGGGGACCCAGGCACGAAGGCTCGGCCTTCTCAATAGGCGCTACGACGACTGGCGAGCTGTGCAGGAGTTGACGGACGTCTGCCGCGCGCTCTGCGTCGAGGATCCGACGCGATACGACTTTGCGCTGTTCGGATTGGGCGCCTACGATGGGGAGGAGATCCCAGACAACCAGTAGTACGCCCGCCCTCGAGGTCGGTGCTCGATCTGCTGCCCCGTCTACACCCTCTCCCCCACGCCTCGGTAGGACTGGCGGTAGTACAACAGCGGCTCCGACCCTGCGCCCTCGATGATGCCCGTCACGCGTCCGACGAACACAGAGTGGTCCCCGGCCTCGAACCGCGCATGCGGCTCACAGACCAACACCGCTAGAGCTCCCTGCAACACCGGTGGGCCGCCACCACGAGAGTGGTCGAACGGAGCCAGCTGATGCTCGCCCTCGAGGTCGCTACGGGCGAAGTGCTCCGCCACGTCGGTCTGATCGGAGGCGAGGAGGTGGACGGCCCAGTCATAGCCTTCGGACAACGCACCGTGGAGAGCCGTCCCATGGGTCACGTTGAACGACACCAACGCCGGGTCCAGCGAAACGCTCGTAAACGACCCAATGGTGGCGCCTCGAGGCTCGCCCGGGTCCGTGGTCACGACCGCGACCGGCGTCGGGAGGTCGCGGAGCGCGTGGCGCAGGGCCTCACCCGTCGCGGGGATCGAGGCCGGCCGCTCAGCGGCGAGATCTGTGGGAGGTGTGGACACGAACGCTGAGACGGGAGACGGCGTGCGCGGTTCACCGTCCTCGAAGACGTGGAAGAGACAAGACCGGGTTCTTGGCGTGCGGCCTCGTCCTCGAGGGCGATCCGATGCGTCTCCGACCTCGAGGGCGAAACGAGCGGGCGCGCCAGCGAGCAAGAGCGTCTGCGCTGGCCTCGAGCGTTCCTGCACGATACTCTCACACTGTCGTGACCGGACCGAACGCGTCGGGGACGGAACCGGCCTCGACCGGTTTGAGGGAGACGCCGATCCTTCAGACACCATCAGAGCCTTCCTGCGCAGGCCCGCCGCGACCTCGAGGACGCGAACAATCGAACCGCCGCGCGTGATCGACTCTGTCCTCGAGGACGCCTATCCCGTGAACGCGTCCTTGACGCGGCTGAAGAAACCCTTCTTGCGGCTCTTGGGCGACGGCGCAAGGTCAGGCTCTAGGCGAAGCTGCTCGAGCGCTTCGCGCAACGGCTCTGACAACGTCTCTGGCGTCCAGACGTGGACGCGCACGAGTTGGTCCCCTCGGCGCCCGCCCCCCACCTCCGGCAGACCTCGGCCACGCATTCTCAGGATGCGACCGCTCTGAATGCCGGCCTCGACTTGGAGCTTGGCGCGTCCGCGAAGCGTCGGGACCGTCGACTCGGTGCCGAGCGCTGCGTCGGGGAAGGACAGGAAGAGATCGTGGACGACATCGAGGCCGTCACGCTCGAAGTGCTCGTGCGCCTGCTCCTCGATCTCGACGCGAAGCGCGCCCGCGGGGCCTCCGCGCAGACCGGCGTTGCCCGCACCTCGGATCTGGAGGTAATGGCCGCTTGAGACACCCGGCGGGACCTCGACGGTCACCTCCTCTTCGCCCTTGAGTCGCCCTTCGCCGTCACACACGTGACATGGGTCCGTGATGACGCGCCCCTCGCCGTCACACGTGGGGCACGGCTGAACGTTGACGAACTGGCCGAAAAACGATGTCGAGACCTGCCGGATCTCACCGGCGCCTTCGCAGGTCGAGCACGTTTGGAAGCCAGCCGAACCGTCCTCCGCCCCTGTCCCGTCACAGTTGTCGCAGCCGACGAACTTGCGAAGCTTGAGCTGTCGCTCGACGCCGTCGGCGATCTCCTCGAGGGTGAGAGAGAGCCGCACGCGCAGGTCGCTACCCGGTCGTCCCTGTCCTCGACGCCGGCGCTGGCCACCAAACTGATCTCCAAACGGGCTCCCGCCCCCGCCGCCTCCGAAGATGTCGGAGAACGCAGAGAAGATGTCCGAGATGTCGTTGAACCCAGCCTGACCGCCACCGGCCGCACCGGAGACGCCGGCCCGACCAAAGCGGTCGTAGCGGGCTCGCTTCTCAGGATCCGACAAGACCTCGTAGGCCTCCGCCGCTTCCTTGAAGAGCGCTTCCGCCTCTGCGTCACCGGGGTTGCGGTCCGGGTGGGACTGCATCGCCCGCTTCCGGTACGCCTTCTTGATCTCGTCGGAGGTCGCCTCACGGGAGACGCCTAAGACCTCGTAGTAATCGCGTTCAGCTGTCTCAGGCATGTGTTACTCGGCAACGATGACGCGGGCGTGACGGATAACGCGGTCGTTCAGTCGATAACCGGGCTGGATCTCGGCGAGGACCGTCCCGGACTCCGCATCGTCGGTGGCGGCCTGCTGCATCATGGCCTCGTGCTCCTCTTCATCGAACGGCTTCCCGACGGCCTCGATGGTCTCGACGCCAATCTTGTCGAGGGCATCGGCAAACTTCTGGTAGACGAGTTCGATGCCCTGGCTGAGCGCGTCGAACGACGCGGAGCCGGCGTCCTGCTTGGCCGCGCGCCGGGACGCGTCGAGCGAACGTCGGAGGTCGTCGTAGACCTCGAGGACGGGGAGCAGCACACCGAGACGTCCTCGACGGACTGCGTCCTCGCGGTCCGAGACCGAGCGGCGGCGGTAGTTGTCGTACTCGGCGGTGACGCGGAGGAGACGGTCCTGCAAGCGCTGCGCGTCGAGGGCGTCGTCTGCGGGCGCCTCGGCGGTGTCTTCGGACGGCTCAGGAATCGGCTGCGTCTCGTCCTCGAGGGCCTCAGCGGCGTCGTCGGTGTCGAAGTGTGCGTCGGAGGGTCGGTCAGTCATTGAAGCTCAAAAGGTCGGCTTTCGTTGCAAGATGCGGCCGAAACCGGCTCGGGTCGAACGAAACGGGTGGGGAGACCGGACCTCGAGGGCGAGCAGAGCATCGAGGTCCGTCCTCGAGGGCGGCTAGTCGTCGGGGGAGTCGCCGAGCAAGCCCGCCACGTACTCGACCAGCCCGACCGCGCGGGCGTAGTTCATGCGAGTCGGACCGAGTACCGCGACCGCTCCGACGCCATCGCTAGAGCGATACGGAGCCGTCACGACGGAGTACGTCGGGCCGTCAGGGCGACCGCGTTCCACTTCTCGGCCGATCAAGACGAGCGCACGGTCGGGATCCCCGTCCAGCAATCGAGGACGCTCCAACAGGTGAATCACGACGTCCTCACTCTCGGCCAGCTCGACGACGTCGCGGACCCACTCGGGCTGGGCGAACTCGGGCTGGGAGACCAAGTGCTGGGCGCCGCCGATGGCCGCTCGCCTCGAGGGCGGCTGGCGGAACAGGTCGGGGCCGTCACGCAAGACCACGCGCACGATTCCGGTCTGGTCGTCTTCGGCCAGGTCTTGGACGCGCTCACGGCCCGTGCGGCGGATCTCCTCCAAGGTGTGCCCGGCCAAACGCTCGTTGAGTCGCTGGACGATGGCATCGAGGGCGCCGGGCCGAACCTCCGCGTCGACCTCGGCAGAAAGGGTCCGGGCGTGGCCTCCTCTCAACGCGAGCACGAATAGCACGCGCGAGCCGCCCAACGGCACGACCTCGATGCGGTCGAGGACGCCGGTCGAGAGGCGTGGCGTGAGCACGACGCCCAAAAGTTGGCTGAGCCGGCCGAGAAGCCGGCTCGTGTCGTGAGCGACGGCTTCTTTGTCACCTAGGCGCCGGCGGACGCTCTCGCGCAGCAACGTGGCCTCGCGCGTGGACAGGCCCGTGACATCCATCAAGTCGTCGACGTAGAGCCGGTAGCCGGCCTCGGTGGGGACGCGGCCCGCCGACGTGTGCGGGTGCCCGAGGTAGCCCGCGTCCTCGAGGGTGCGCATCGTCGTGCGGACGGACGCGCTCGAGATATCGACATCCTCGGCCAGCGCCTTCGACCCGACCGGCGAGGCCGTATCGATGAAGTGCTGGACGACGCGACGGAGGACGTCTTCCTCGCGCGGCGAGAGGGGAGAATCAGGGGGGCGAGACATGGCTTCGCTAACGAATCTAGCCGCTCAGTCGCGCCGATGCCTGCCGACCTTCACAAGCTCGTCACCGAGGGACGCCCCACACCATAATGCCGCCAAGGTGGGCCGTCCACGCGACGAGTGCCGCCGCGACCGTAGCGGGCACGAAGGCAAGCAGCCTCCCCCACAACGGCTCCCTCGTCCTCGAGGCCGGCGGCGGCGGAGCGTCCTCGTCCTCGACGGGTTTCTTCCGTGGTCGGAGGCGTGCGACTGAGGCAATGCCAAACCCGAGCGTCGCGACGAGGCTCATCCAGAGCGTCCAGTCGGCCCCGTACTGGTGGAGTTGGATGACGTCCTCAACCATCGGATCTCCTTCGACCGCATTGTAGAGGTCCTGGCCGGTCTCGCCTGCAGCCCATGCGCTCAGCGCTCCGAGAGCAAACAACACCAACCCGGCTTGTCGCCACACCGGCCGACCGAGCACGAGATAAAACGCCGCCGCACCCGCGCCCAAGAGCAGCAGCACAAGCGGGAAATGCACCATCAGCGGGTGCAGGAACGGGATCTCGTACTGGGCGATGGGTTCCATTTCGGGGTCTGGGTTCGTAGCTCAGGGGTCACGTACGGACGAGGTGCATGTCCAGATGCGACCTCGAGGTCTGGGTTGGATCCGGTGCGCCGCTTGTGAGACCTCTGGACCTCATCCCACGAGCGATGTCCCCGTCATCGAGGGCGGTGCCTCGAGCCCCATGAGCGCGAGGATCGTTGGGGCGACATCGCCCAGAGCACCCGGACGGACCGTTCCCTCGAAGCCGCCGCCCAGGATCGCGTGCGGCACCAAGACCGTCGTGTGCGCGGTGTGAGGCGATCCATCTTCGTTCATCATCTTGTCCGCGTTGCCGTGGTCGGCCAGGACCTCGATGGTGTAGCCGGCCTCGAGGGCGGCCTCGACGACCACGCGGGCGGCCTTGTCCACGGCCTCGACGGCGGCCACCGCGGCCTCGAAAACGCCCGTGTGACCGACCATATCTGGGTTGGCGAAGTTGAGGACCACCAGATCCGGCGCTCGCTCCGTGATCGCCTCCGCCACACGCTGAGACAGTTCAGGGGCGCTCATCTCCGGCTGAAGGTCGTAGGTCGCCACCTTGGGGCTGGGGACCATGATCCTCTCCTCGCCGGTGTACTGGACCTCGCGGCCGCCGTTGAAAAAGAACGTGACGTGGGGGTACTTCTCTGTCTCGGCCGCGCGAAGCTGCGTGAGCCCAGCCCGCGAGACGACCTCACCGAGCACGTCCGGCAGGTTGTCTTTCTCGAACGCGACCGGCACCGTCGTGAAGGCCGCGCTGTACGGCGTCATCGTGACGTAGTGGACATCCGGAACGACGGACCGCTCGAAGCCGCCAAAGCCCGACTCGGTAAACGCCCGCGTGAGCTGACGACCCCGATCCGAGCGGAAGTTGAAGAACACGACTGCGTCGCCGTCCTCGATGCGCGTGCCCGTTCCGTCCTTGAGGCGGCCCGGCTCGACAAACTCGTCGGTGACGCCAGCCACGTAGCTCGCCTCGAGGAACGCGGCCGGGTCCGAGTAGCTGGCCCCCTCCCCCGTCGTGAGCAGCCGATAGGCCTTCTCCGTCCGCTCCCAGCGCTCGTCGCGGTCCATCGCCCAGTACCGCCCCACCACCGATCCAATCACGCCCACGCCGGCCGACGCGATCTCGGCCTCGAGGGCGCGCACGTAGTCGGCTCCGCCGTCCGGTGCCGTGTCGCGGCCGTCGGTGAAGACGTGAATCACGACACGGTCGGCCTCGAGGCCTTCGGCAGCTGCGATCTGGAGCAGCGCGCCGATGTGGCGCAGGTGCGAGTGGACGCCGCCGTCGCTCACCAGTCCCATCAGATGGAGCTTCGAGTCGCCCGCCTGGGCGTGCTGGACCGCCTGACGCAGCGCCGCATTCTCCATCATCGACCCGTCCTCGATGGCCTTATCGATCTTGGTGATGTCCTGGTACACCACGCGCCCAGCGCCCAGGTTGAGGTGGCCGACCTCGGAGTTGCCCATCTGCCCGGTCGGCAGCCCGACGGCCCTGCCCGACGCCTCAAGCGTCGAGGTCGCGGACGTCGCGAACAGGTTGTCGAGGAACGGCGTGTCGGCGGCGTCGACGGCGGACACGGACGTGTCATCCGCGATGCCGTAGCCGTCGAGGATGAGGAGGAGGTGCTTGCGGATCACGGTGTGGGGCGGGAGAATCACAAAGCGGCATCAGAGGCCCGTCCGACCTCGAGGCCGGACGCCCCCTGAACCGAGAACGCGGAGCCAAGGTCCGCCCTCGAGGTCGCTAGGCGGCAACGGGCGTAATAGCAGCGTCGGGTTCGAGCGGACCGCCGTCCGTGCCCAGAAACGAGGTGCAGTGCTGACAGCGGCTGGCCTTGTACGAAACCGTCGCCCTGCAATACGCGCACTTCTTGGTCTCCGGCGCGCCCGGCGTGTCGGCCTCCCCGAACTCGTCCTCGATGGCTTTGCTCGCCCGCGTGACCAGCCTTACAACGACGAACACGGCAATTGCCACCACCAAGAACGTCAGCAGGTTGGTCAGGAACTCTCCGTAGTTGAGAGTGACGGCGCCGGCGGCCTCCGCGAGTTCTTTCGTCGCGTACGGGCCAGCCGTGCTCTCCCCGTCACGGAGCAGCAGGTAGTAGTCCGAGAAGTCGGTCCGGCCCAGGATGAGGCCTAGCGGCGGCATCAGCAGGTCGTCCACCAGCGACCGAGCGACGGTCGTAAACGCCGCCCCGACCGTGAACCCGATGGCGAGGTCGATCAGGTTGCCACGCAGGGCGAACGATTTGAACTCGGAGAGCAGCTTCAAGGCAAGACAGGAAGAGGATCAATTCGCCGACCTCGAGGACGAAACAAGGACTCTCCATCCTCGAGGACGAAACGGGCGCGTTAGCCTCGGCTTCCAGCCAAGTACTCGACCGCTGCGACCTGAGACGCGGCGACATCAGAGTAGGCGACCAGCGCCGCATCACAGGCGTCGTACCCACGCAGGCCACGCTCATCGCCCAGAACGACAAGCGTGGTGGGATGAGCCTCCATGAGACGCGTCGCGAACCGGCGCTCTCGGGCCGCCAGCCCGAACGTGCTCCAGGCGGCAGGCCTCGCGATGGTCGCGATCACGAGCTCTTTGGAGTCACGGGCCAGAATGCGAATCTCATCGAACACGTCGTCTTGGTCCTCATGCGTCGGCTCGAGCTCACGATAGACGGCACCCGGCAAGAGACGGGCCACGGCGTCGCCCATCGGCATCGTCACGGGCTCGTTCGGACGAGGAGCCGGCTTGACGAGGATGACCATTGTGCCGGTGCCATCGCCGAAGTCGGGCAGCGGGCCGCGGGCGACCTCGAGGGCGTCGTGCGCCACGCGCTCGGCGAGCTCCTGGTGAGCGGGCGCCGCAACGACGTCGGACGACACGGGCGGCGTGCGGAAGGCGTCGGAGCCAAAGCGGTCGCGGAGCGTGTCTCGGAGCCGATCCGCACGGGCGAGGGCAGCGTCGAGAAGACTCTCGTCGAGCGTTCCCTCGCGGACAGCCGCCACGAGCGCCTCGATGACTCCCACTGGGTCAACGGCATCAACGAACAGGTCAACGCCTGCCTGGAGGAGACCGACCGCGACATCGCCTTCGGTCATGCCCTCCACCTTAGCGCCTGCCATCTGCAAGCTGTCCGTCACAACGATGCCCTCAAAGCCCATCTCGCCGCGCAGCAGGTCGCGCAGGATCTTGGGCGAGCGCGTCCCCGGCAGGTCAGGATCGAGCGCCGTATAGATGACATGCGCGGTCATGACCAGATCGACGCCGGCCTCGATGGCGGCGCGGAACGGGACGAAGTCCGTGGCCTCTAGGGTTGCACGGTCGTCCTCGAGGACGGGGATCTCCGAGTGCGAGTCGCCGACGGTGCCGCCGTGGCCGGGGAAATGCTTGGCGGTCGCAAACTGGCCCGCGTCGTGGACGCCCTCGACGAATGCGGCCGTGAGTTCGGCGGCGCGAGCGGGGTCTGGGGAGAAGGCGCGCGCGCCGATGATCGGGTTGTCCAGGTTTCGATCGACGTCGGCAACGGGCGAGTACGTCACGTGGACACCACACGCCAGGGCCTCGAGGCTCGCCTGACGTGCAAACTCACGCACCGTCGCGGCATCGGTCGCCTGCGAGAACGCTTCTGCGTGCGGGTACACCGTCCCGCCGACCACCTGCTGTCCGAACCCACGCTCCATGTCGGTGGTGACGATCAGCCCACGCTCGGACTTGGCTTGGAGCCGAGTCAGCGTGTCGCGCGTGTCCGGCCACTGCCCATTGAAAAGGATCAAGCCGCCGATGGCGTAGCGGTCGAGAAGCGCCCCGACCTCCTCTTCTTGCTCCGTCGCGGTGACGGCCGGCGGCAGGTTGTTTCCAAGGCGGACGATCATCAGTCCGGCGGCTTTGTCTTCGAGCGAGAGAGGCACAGGCGTAGAGATAGGGTCTCGCTTCTACGGCACGTCGGCAAGGCCGATCCCGTACAACCCCTCGGCCTTGACGACCTCGAGGACGGGATCCGGCACGAGGTACCGCACAGACTGGCCGGCCGCGATCCGATCTCGGATCTCGGTGCTCGAGACCTCGAGGGCGGGCCCGTCCACGACCGTCACCGCGTCGCGGAGCCAGTCGGGCAAGGCCTCGAGGTCGACGCCGTCACCGGGGCGCCGGTACACGACCAGTCGCGCTCGCTCGACAATGGCCTGCGGCTCGCGCCACCGCGTAAACCCCGCCAGGCTGTCGCCGCCGACGATCAGCGCCAGGTCCTCGTCCTCGAGGGCGCGCACCGTGTCGACGGTGTAGCTGACGCCACTGCGGTCGACCTCGAGGGCGGACGTCTCGAAGCGGTCGTTGCCTGCGATGGCGGCTCGCACCATGTCGAGCCGCGCTGAGGACGGGGCCATCGTGGGGTCGTCCTTCTTATGGGGCGGCGTCGAGGCCGGCATCCAGACGACGCGGTCGAGGCCTGCGGCGTGCGCGCACGTCTCGGCGACGACCAAATGGCCGATGTGGGGTGGGTTGAAGGAGCCGCCGAAGAGGCCGGTCACGGAGTTGGGGATTCCAGAGCGGGGAAGATCGGTCTCGGAATCGAGGACAGTTGGCACCATCGAGGTCGCCTGCCGCTTTCCGCTTCCCATTGCCCGAACGTGGGAAGTCCCTTCTTCGACAAATCCCCAGATCGCCCTCGAGGGTGGGCCTGTACCTTTTCCGACTCTAGCCCTGCGCTCCTCGTGCCTCCGCGCCTCCGCGGACTCGAGGGTTCACCAAGCCCGCACCATTATGTACGCAATCGTCGAGATCGGCGGAAAGCAGTTCAAGGCCGTCGAAGGACAGCGCCTCTACATCCCCCGCATGAAGGCCGAGGTCGGCGACTCGGTCACGTTCGACCGCGTCCTCCTGGTCTCCGGCGACGACGGCGTCTCCGTTGGCGCCCCGACCGTCGAGGGCGCATCGCTCGCAGCCGAGGTTCTCGGCCACGTCAAGGGCGACAAGGTCATCGTGTTCAAGAAGAAGCGCCGCAAGGGCTACCGCGTCAAGAACGGTCACCGCCAGCCCTACACGCAGATCAAGATCGGCGCGCTGTCGCTCAACTAGCCGACATCTGCTGTCGCATGTCTGAGCCGTCCTCGAGGCCGCGCCAGACGAACCCCGAACCCTGAACCTCTACTGACATGGCACATAAAAAAGGCGTAGGCTCGTCCAAGAACGGACGCGACTCGAACCCGAACATGCTCGGCGTGAAGTCCCCCGGTGGGGCTGTGATCCACGCTGGCACCATCATCGTCCGCCAGCGCGGGACCAAGTTCCACCCTGGCCTCAACGTGGGCCGCGGCAACGACGACACGCTCTTCGCGACCGCCAACGGCCGCGTCCGCTTCGCAGCGTCGAAGGGCGGTCGCAAGTTCGTCCACATCGACCCGGTCGAGGCGCAGGCGTAAGCGCCCGCTCTCGAATCGACTCAGCGCCCCCGCAGCTTCGGCCGCGGGGGCGCTTTTTGTTGCGGGAGTTGCGAGCCCCCGCATGAGCCCGCCTCCCACCTCTCTGCCCCCGCCGTGCCTCTCCCCTCCCTCGTCGTCTTCGACCTCGATGACACGCTGCTCGACCACCGTTCCGCCGAGCGATCTGCCCTCGAGGACTTGCACGGGCGCCATGCCGAGATCGGGCGACACGCCCTCGACCACGTCCAGGACACGTACCACCGCTGCAACGCCCCGCTGTGGGCGGACTTCGCCGCGGGAACGCTCACCGCCGACGACCTCAAGCGACGACGTTGGATAGACACGCTCCGCGCCCTCGAGTGCACCGACCTCGAGGCCGACGCCGCGAGCGCGGACTACCTCGAGCGCTACGCCACCCACTGGCGCTGGGCCGATGGCGCCCGCGACGCCTTTTTCGAGATCGCCGGCGCCTTCCCCGTCGCCATCCTCACAAACGGGTTCTCGGCGCAACAGCGCGGCAAGCTGGCCCGCTTCCCCGACCTCGAGGACGCAGCCGTCACGGTCGTGATCTCGGACGAGGTGGGCGTGATGAAGCCCGACCCTCGCGTGTTTGAGCACGTCCGCCTCGAGGCAGAGGCCGCCCTCGAGGTCGCGCTCGCTCCGGCTGACATCTTGTACGTCGGCGACTCGTTCCGGTCGGACGTCGAGGGCGGAGTTGCGGCCGGCTGGCGCGTCGCGTGGAAAGACGGGGACGCGGAGTTGGCACCTGACGGTGTGACCGTCTTCAGCGACTGGCTCGACTTGCTCCACCTTCTGGAGATCGGCTAGCAAGCGCGCATCGGCCTCGAGGTCGGAAGAATCGACCTCGAGGTGTGCTCAGGCGACGGATGATCTACCCGAGGCCGAGTTGGGCGAGGAAGATCGAAAGCGAGGACGGGTACAGCAGGATCGTCAGCGCGAGCCCGCCGATGGCTCCTCCTAAGTGGGCCTCGTGCGCCACGCGGCCGATCTCTCGCTTGGAGGCGTAGACCGAGAGCGCGATGTACAGGACCGCGAACAGGATCGCCGGCATCGGGATCGCGAAGAAGATGTACAGCATCGAGAACGGCTCGAACAGACAGAAGGAAAACAGGATGCCAGAGATCGCACCCGACGCGCCGACCGCCGAATACTTCGGGGCGTCCTTGTATTTGAGATAGGTCAGCGCGTTGGCGGCCAGTTCGGAGCCGAGGTAGACCGCGAGGAATCGCCATGGACCGAGGAGGGTCTCGACGTATGGGCCGAAGAAGAACAGCGTCACCATGTTGAACAGCAGGTGCGCGAACCCGACGTGGACAAATCCGGCCGTCACCCACCGGCTCCACTCACGGTCTCGGAACACCCGGAACGGCTTGAACGCCCACTGGTCGATCAGCGCTGGGTTCGCGAGCAGCGTGTAGGCGCCCACGGCGACGTTCAGCACCAGAAAGAACTGGGTGACTGGCGGGAGCGAGAGCAGGTCTTGGATCATTCGAGATTGTCGGGGTCGGCTACCTTAGACGACCCCGCTACGCCAGTGCTCCGCCTCGGCCTCCTCTTCTTCGCCCTTGTCGCCCTCGCAGCCTGCGACGGGCGCTCCGGCTACGTCGGCACGTGGCGAGCGGCCGACCAGGACTCGCTCGACATGCGGTATACGTTCTTCGCCGACGGGACGGCCCGCATCATCGAGCGTGGTGCTGGCGAACCGCGCACCTTCGAGATGCGCTACGACATCATCGGCGACTCGGTGCTCGTCCTCGAGGACGAGGCGGGCAACGGCCAGTTCAGGATCCGCCTCGAGGGCGACACGCTGCACCTCACGAATCCAGCCAGCGGGGCGGAGACGGCCTGGGTGCGGCTGTAGCGCCTCCCGGCCTCGAGGTCGGGAATGCGTGCGGAGGTGAAGATGGTTTTGCCCGCAGCCTCGAGGGCGATTCCGGCAGCGCCGACCTCGAGGCCGAATGCAACAGAGGTCGGCATCCTCCCGGTCTTGAATCTGCCATTTCCCGACTCCCTCTCTCCCCGACCTACAGCACTGTCTCGATCCAATTCCAGAGCTCGTGCAGCCCCATCTTCTTCTCCGACGACGTCAATACGACGGGCAACTCGAGGCCGAACGGAGCCAGGTGCTTGTGAATCCCAGCCACCGCTTGCTGGCGCGCGTTGGCCCCCAGCTTGTCTGACTTCGTGAGCGCGATCAGGTGCGGCGCCGAGCTCTCCAGCATGAGTGCCAGCAGTTCCTCGTCCATCTTCGTGATCCCGTGGCGGCTATCCACCAACTGCACCACGGCGCGGAGCGGAGCCGGGCGCTCGTCCTCTGGCTCGGCACGTTCGGTCACGTACCGCCCAACCAATCGCTGCCATGACGCCCGCTGCGACTGCGACACCTTCGCGTAGCCGTACCCGGGGAGGTCGACCAAGAACAGATCCGGGTAGCCCTCGTGGTTCGGGTTGACCGCGAAGAAGTTCAGGGCCTGCGTCTTCCCCGGCTTCCCACTCGTCTTGGCGAGTTGCTTCCGCCCGAGCAGCGCATTGAGCAACGAGCTCTTCCCCACGTTTGACCGACCTGCAAAGGCGACCTCGGGTGCGGTCTGCGGCGGCAGCGACGCCCACGACGGGGCGGACAGGACAAACTTGGCGTCTTTGACTTTCATGGGTCGTGCTGGATACAGAAAGGGCGAGAGGTGGAGCCGTACCCCAGCCTCTCGCCCCTCAGATCGTCCTCGAGGTCGCGCTATGCGACCGCCGTGAAGTGGTCCTTGACGGTCTCACCAAGCTTCGAAAGGTTCTTGACGGTCGTGATGCCTGCATCGTTCATGGCCTCGAGCTTGGCCTCAGCCGTACCCTTTCCACCCGAGACGATGGCGCCAGCGTGGCCCATGCGACGTCCAGGAGGCGCCGTCAAGCCCGCGATGAAGCCGAAGACGGGCTTCTTGACGTGCTCCTTGACGAAGGCAGCAGCCTCCTCCTCGGCCGCTCCGCCGATCTCGCCGATCATCACGATGGCCTCCGTCTCCGGATCCTCGTTGAACAGGCGGATCGCGTCGATGAACTGCGTCCCGATGATCGGGTCACCACCAATGCCGATGGCCGTCGACTGGCCAAGGCCAGCGCGCGTAAGCTGATCGACGGCTTCGTAGGTCAGGGTCCCCGACCTCGAGACGACGCCAACGTTGCCTGGCGAGAAGATCATCGTCGGCATGATGCCGACCTTGACGGACGCGCCCGGTGTGAGAAGGCCAGGGCAGTTGGGACCGACCAAACGAACGCCCTTCTTGTCGACGTACGGCTTGACCGGGATCATGTCCTGGATCGGGATTCCCTCCGTGATGCAGATCACCGTATCGACGCCCGCATCGGCGGCCTCGAGGATGGCGTCGGCCGCGAACGGCGGCGGCACGAAGATGACCGAGACGTTGGCCCCCTCCTTCTCGACTGCCTCAGAGACCGTGTTGTAGACCGGCCGGTCGAGGTGAGACTGCCCGCCCTTGCCCGGCGTCACGCCCGCGACGACGTTGGTGCCGTACTCGATCATCTGTTCGGCGTGGAAGGAGCCTTCCTTGCCGGTGATGCCCTGGACGATCAGGCGGGTGTCTTTGTCGATGAGGATGCTCATAAGGAGGTCGGAGTTCTAGTTGGCTGCGCCGTCGCTGGCGCGGTCAGAGTTCACAAGATGAGAGGCCGAGACGAAAGACGAGCGCCTTTCTGGCTCTGCGACCTCGAGGGCGGGCGGGAGTCATCGAGGTCAAGTGCTGAGGTTCGTTGCGACGAAACCCAACCCTGCACCCCGAACCACTCAGGCCTGCGTCTGGGCGTCAGACGGCGGCTCAGGAGCGGGGACCGGAGGCGCTGAGGCCATGGTCACCGGCTGAGACGGCTGCGCTGTGGCTGGAGGGGACGGCGGAAGCGGCTGCCGGCGCGGTGGCTCGACAGTCAGCTCCTGTTTGATATCGTTGGTCGCGTCCTTGAACTCGCGGATTCCCTTGCCGAGACCGCGGGCGATCTCAGGGATTCGCTTGGCTCCAAAGAGGAGCAGCACGACGACTAGGATGGCGAGGATCTCGAAGGGTCCGAGGCTGCCCATAACACAGAGTGAAAGTGGTGGATTCAAGCTACGTGCGGGCTCCGCAGAGGTGCCCGCTCGACCTCGTCTTCGTTGAGACCTTGGCGACCCACGCCCTCGAGGGCGGCCCTGAACAGGGTAGCTTTGCAGGACACGCCCCGCCCCCGGATGCCCCTCGATCGCGCGACCATCGCTGCCTGGCCCAAAGCCGAGCTCCACTGCCACCTCGACGGCTCGCTCCGTCTGAGCACGCTGCTGGACCTGGCCAAACAGAACGACAAGCTCGATCTCCTGCCGGCCGACACCGAGGAAGGCATGGCCGAGGAGCTTAAAAAGATCGACGGCTCGCCTACCCTCGAGGAATACCTCCAGTGGTTCGGCTACTCGATCCCTGTGATGCAAACGCGCGACGCGCTCCACCGCATCGCGTACGAGCTCGCCGAGGACATGGCGAAGGACAACGTGCGCTACCTCGAGGTCCGCTACGGGCCGATCCTGCACACGGACGAGGGCTTGACCATGTGGCAGGTCAACGATGCCGTCCTCGCCGGATTGGCCGACGCGGAGCGCGACCACGGCATCAAGACGGGCGTGATCGTGTGTGGCCTGCGAGACCGGCGAGAGAGCGCATCGCTGGCACAGGCGGAGCTTGCGGCGAGCTATCGAGGACGTGGCGTGGTCGGATTCGACCTAGCGGGCGGCGAGAGCGGCAACCCCGCCGAGATGCACGGGGCGGCGTTCTACCTCGCGCGCAAGGAGTTGCTCAACATCACCGTCCACGCGGGCGAGAGCTTCGGCCCGGCCTCGATCCGGCAGGCCCTGTTCAAGTGCGGCGCGCACCGCATCGGCCACGGCGTGACCCTCGGCCAGGACCCCGAGCTCCTGCGCTACTTCGTGGACCGCCAGATCGCCCTCGAGGTCTGCCCGACCTCGAATGTGCAGACGCGAGCGGTGGCGAGCTACGAGGCGCACCCGGTTGCGGAGTACGTCCGCGCCGGTGTACCGGTGACCATCAATACCGACAACACGCTGTTCAGCCACACCACCACGACCGAGGAGCTGTGGCTGGCGCACACGCGCTGCGGCATCGGCGCCGACGCGCTTCGCGAAGTCGTCCTCAACGGCTTCCGCCACGGCTTCCTCGAGCACGCTCCCAAGTGCGACCTGCTCGCCGAAGTGACGCCACTCATCAAGGCATAGCCAGGGCGCGGGCCTTTAGCAGCGTCCCCCCTCTCGGCTGAACTATTCCGAGGACGATCCCGACCTCGAGGACGACGCACACACTCACTCACACGGCCCACGCCATGTCCACCGACGCCGTCACCGTCCACCCCGTCGCCGCACTCGCCGGCTCGCCACGGCTCCCGGCTGACAAGTCGGTCTCTCACCGTGCGGCTCTCTTTGCCGCTATTGGGAACGGAGAGAGCGAGATCATCGGCTTCTCCGACGCAGCCGACCCGCACAGCACGCTGGCCTGCTTGCGCGGCCTGGGCGTGCGCATCGAGGAGCGGCCGGATGTCTTGGGAGATGACGGCACCCCGAGCCTGTTCGTCACCGGGAAGGGACTGGCCGGCTTCGAGGCCCCGACGGCGCCGCTCGACTGCGGCAACTCCGGCACCACGATGCGCCTGTTGGCCGGCTTGCTCGCAGGATGCCCGTTCGACTCGACCCTCATCGGCGACGCGTCACTGTCCTCGAGGCCGATGGGCCGCATCGCGAATCCGCTCAGCGAGATGGGCGCTCGCATCGAGATGACCGACGGCCGCGCACCACTCACTATCCGCGGGGGCGACCTCGAGGCCGTGACCTACCGCCTGCCCGTTGCCTCGGCGCAGGTAAAGAGTGCGGTCCTGCTTGCTGGGCTCTCGGCGAACGGCACCACCACCGTCATCGAGCCCATCCCCACGCGCGACCACACTGAGCGGATGCTCGAGTTGGACGTCCTCGAGGTCGGCGGCGAGCGGCACGTCTCCGTCGAGGGTGGCTACCGAGTCGCGGCCCGGCAGTTCGTCGTCCCGCGCGACGTCTCGGCGGCGGCGTTCTTCCTGGTGGCGGGCAGCATCGTGGAGGCGGCCACCATCGACTTGCTCAGCGTCGGCGTCAACCCGACTCGGAGCGGCGTCCTCGATGTGCTGCGGGCGATGGGCGCCAACATCCGCGTCCTCGACGAGCGGGAGCGGTCCGGCGAGCCGATTGCCGACCTACGCGTCGAGGCCCCCAATGGGCTGCATGGCGTCGAGATCAGCGGCGACATCGTGCCCAACCTGATCGACGAGATCCCCGTCCTGGCCGTTGCTGCGGCCTACGCCACGGGCCGGACCGTCATCCGCGACGCGGAGGAGCTTCGGGTCAAGGAGACCGACCGCATCGAGGCCACCGCTGCGTTCTTGCGCGCGATGGGCGCCGATGTCGAAGAACTCCCTGATGGCCTCATCATCGAGGGCGGAAAGCCGCTCCACGGCGCGGAGGTCGACTCCTGCCACGACCACCGAATCGCGATGGCCGCCGCCGTCGCCGCGCTCATGGCCGACGGACCCACCATCATCAACGGCGCCTCCGCTGCCGCCGTCTCCTTCCCAACGTTCTGGGACCAACTCGAGGGCGTCGCTGGGGGATCGGTGGAGCGGTAACCAGCCTCGAGGACGG
Source organism: Rubricoccaceae bacterium (assembly GCA_963832985.1). Classification (GTDB taxonomy): domain Bacteria; phylum Bacteroidota; class Rhodothermia; order Rhodothermales; family Rubricoccaceae; genus Rubrivirga. Next base: position 136,647 of record CAWHWG010000004.1, on the reverse strand, counting down.
TCGAGGTAATGGCAACAGGGATCGGCCTCGAGGGCGTGAACCCCTTGAGCCGAGCGAACCCTAGTCGCCGCCCGCGACCATCCGGGTCCAGATCAAGATGGCCCCGCACGTCTCCCGCATCCGCTGGTAGTTGAACTGGCTCGGTACCTCTGCGGGCCCTCGGTAGATCTCGACCGCAGCGATGTTGTCGTACGGAATCGCGTCTGCGTTGAGCGCGCCCCCCGCCATCTCAACGCCGTCGAAGAAAATCGCCATCTCGCACCCTCGGCGCCGCTGTGATACGATCGAGGTCCGACCACCCTGCCCCTGGCGCTGAACCCGGATTCCTGGGACGGCACGGAAGACGTCCGAGAACATCGTCGTGCCTCGCTGATCGAGCTCCTGGCGCGTCAGGAAAACGCCCGTGCTTCGGTCGCGACGCTCGAAGAACCCCTGCCGACGCAGCATCGCGTCATTCACCGACTCGGCCTCGACGACGACATCACCGAGATCTCTGGCATCAGACTGGAGCGTGAGAACGGTCAGATTGGCGTCGTCCGCCACCACGGTGATCGTCGTGTCTAGGGCCACGTAGCCTGGAAACGTCGCGGATACAGCCAACGGCCCCGGCGGGACGCCCACCAGCTCGGCCTGCCCCAGCATGTCGGCCGCGCCACGCGCGCCCCCGACCTCGAGGACGGCGCCTGAAAGAGGTGCACCTGTATCACCGGCGCGCACAACAATGGTCAGCACTGTCTCCTGCGCGTGCAGAGAGGGAATAAGCGCCAAGAGAAAAGCGGTACCGAGTAGACGAGCACTCATGGGGTATCGGGGTGTCTGCGACGAGTCTACAAAACAGAGGGCGGCCCGGCAGGGGAAGCCGGACCGCCCTGGGTCTCTTTCCGAGAGATGGGACGCAGTCCCCGAGCCTAGACGTTCGGGTTCGCGTTCCGCTCCGTCTGAGTCAGCGGGAAGTACTGCTGCCGACCAGCCGGCAGGTGAAAGATCCCGAACCGGCGCTGGTCCACCAAGCGCTGTCCCTGTGTGAACAGCTCCCGGTCGCGCGTCTGGATCAGCAGAGCCTGGTCTACCGCGGCGCCGTCCTCGAGGGCGTCGAGGCCACGCGAGTCACGAACGGCGTTGATCCGAGTCCGAGCGTCAGCCGTATCTCCACCGTCGAAGATGTCGGCCTCAGCCAGAATGAGCGCGTTCTCCTGCCATGTCACAAACGGGATCGGGTCGCTGTTGCTGGTGTAGAGCGCCTGCCGGTAGAACGGGCCAGGATTGGCCGCGCTCGCCGCAGGTGCGTTTTCAACAAGCGACCTTGTGTCCGTCGAGTCGTACGCCACAAAGCGGTCCGCCGTGCTGACCTGGGTCCGTCCGCGGCCGCCGTTGCTCCAGTACTCATTGAGCGACGTTGAGGCATACCGACCTAGGTACGGAGCATCAGCCTCTTGCAGACCGTTCTGGGCGAACGAGGCTGCCTGACCCCGGTTGCCGCTGAACAGCGCGATCCGAGCACGGAGCGTGTTGATGACACGTTGATCGTAACCGCTCGTGGTCAGCGTAGCGGCCATCGCCAGCTTGGCGTCAGCCTGGGAGTACAGTTCCGATGTCGGGATCGGAGCCGAGGGGTTATCCCGGTCGTCCGAGATCGGAGCGCCTCCAGTTGTAGCGTCCGTCCCGAAGTACGTCCCCAGCATGTACCGAGCAATTCCTCCGTGGAAGTTGCCTGCGTAGAGCGCTGCGTTCCGGTCGCGGTCTGCCTCGTTGACGTTGGGCGTGGCCGGATCGTCGGAGAACTCGATGGTCTCGTTTGCACGACGAATGATGTCGTCGGCCAAGAAACGATACTCGTTGACAGCCCCGTAGAGACCGTCAACGGAGTTGTTGTCTGGGAGAATCTCCCCCCGGTCAATGTCGCCGTACGTCGGGAACGTCGAGTTTCGAACGGCCGTGTCGAACTGCCCGACGTCGGAGAGCAGGTCCGAGAGGATCGCGAGTTGATCGTACGCATCGTTGAACCCCTCCTTAACGCCCGTCACCAGGAATGTGATCTGGTCCTGGCTATCGAGGGAGTCGCTAGCGAAGCGGTCGGTGGGAGGGTCAACGTCCTCGACGAAAGAGTCGCATCCGGTAAGCCCGGCGCCACCGATGAGGAGGAGCCCAGCGAGCCCTGAAGTGATGTAGTGTCGCATAATGGTATTGGAGTCGGTCGCCCGGCGGAGGGCTCATGGGCGCTCCGCCGGACAGATCCGAGCAGTCTTAGATGCCGAGCGTGAGCGTGAGGAAGTACTGACGAGGGTTCTGGAGCGTCAGGAAGTCCTGGCCTCGCGAGAGGCTCCGGGCACCGTTGAAGTTGACCTCCGGGTCCAAGCCGTCGTAGAGAGAGGTCTGGAACAGGTTGCGCGCAGAGAACGCGATGGCCGCCGTGCGAACCCGGTCGAGGACCGGGATCGACTGCTGGCCGATGAGCCGTCCCAGGTTGTACCGGACCGTCAACTCGCGGAGCTTGAGGTAGTCGGCGTCGCGAATGAAGTTGTCGTCGAAGCTGCCGCTCGTACGAGCGTACGCATCGGCGGCATCGATGTACTCCTGCGTGCCCGGCTCGAACGCGCGGGGGACCTCGTTGCCGGCGTCATCGGTGAAGCCGAAGAGTTGATCGGCGAGATCACCCCGCTGCGAGTAGTTGCCGAAGTCGGAACGGAACAGGTCCGTGTTGTTGAACACCGAGAGGCCCACCGCCCAGTCTGCCAGAGCGTAGACCGTAAAGTCTTGGAACAGTGTCAGGTTGGCCGTGAACGAGCCGTTGTACTTCGGGTACGGAATGCCCCGGAAGCAGCGGTTGTCATCGACGTTGCAGTTCTCATCGAGAGGGTTGCCCGCGTCATCGGTCAGGACGCCGGAATCGATGCCGGCGTACTCGCCATCGTCATTGAACCGGGCACCGTTGACCGGCGTGACGTAAAACGCGGAGCGCGGGAGGCCCGGCTTGATCACGTTCACGTCGAACCCGTCGAACAGGCTCGGCAGCGGTCGCCCTTCTTCGTCGAGGCCGACCGAAACGACATCGTTGGTCGTGTAGCTCGCGATGATGCCTAGGTCGAGCGTTACCGGCCTCGACTGGTATGCGGTCGCGTTGATCGCAAGCTCGAGGCCTTGAACGTTGATCTCACCCACGTTGAACGGGACCGACGATGCGACCAGACCCGTCGAGGGCGCGAGTTGACGGCCGAAGATGGACTCGTTCGCCGTCTGGTAGTAGTACGAGAACTCGAGGCCGACACGGTTGGCGATCTCGAGGTCGAGTCCCGTTTCGAACTCAGCGACGCGCTCGGGCTCGATCCCGACGTTACCGATCTGGAAGGGAGCCGCCGCGCCGCCATCGCCACCGACTTCGGCACCGTAGAGGATCGCGATGGGATCGAAGGAGCCCGGAAGCTGACCGCTCACGCCGTAGGCGGCGCGGAGCTTCAGGATCGAGAACAGGCTCGGGACAGCATCGAAGCGGTCAAGCCGGACGGCCGCGCGGGCCAGCGGGTAGAACACGCTCGGCGCGCTCTGACCAATCGTCGAGGCGTAGTCGTTGCGGACGCCGACCGTCGCGAAGTACGTGTCGTTGTAGTCAATGGACTGCTCTGCGATGAGGCCCACTTGGCGGACGTTGACGAAGAACTCGCCGGTGTTCTGGAACTGAGAGCCGGCACCAATATCAGAGATCAGGGTGCTGGGATAGTCCTGGACGGAAAGCTGGAACGTCCTCCGGCGCTGATCAAAGCCCTGGACACCAATCGAGGTACTCGCGTTGAGACCCACAACCGGCTGGTAGCGGTACCGACCGTCGATCAGGAATGAGATCTGGTCGTTGGCTCGCGTGTACACCTGACGCGAGCCGCGCGTCTGGCCCGAGTACACAAAGTTGGATGGGAACTGCTGATCGCCCCGCGTGTCGCTCGCGTCGAGGCCGATCTGGCCGCGGAACGAGAGGTTCTCGATGGGGGTGTAGCGCGCCTCAAAGGAGCCCAAGAATTGGTTCGTGAGATACTCCGACTTGATAGCTCGGACGGCGGCCGAGTCGGTGAACTGATACGAAACGGGGAAGAGCAGTGTATTGCCCAGGTAGCCCAGGATGTTGTTGTCGTTCTGGGGCTGGCCGACCGCGTTGTAGTTGTACGAGGTCGTGGCGGAGAGTTGGAGATTGGAGAGCGGGAAGGCTTCAAAGTTGGCCCGCACGTTGCGCCGGTTCTGGAAGTTGCCGAACACGATGCCGTCTTCGTCGCGGTAGTCGAACTGCGTGAAGTACCGGACAGCCGAGGAGCCGCCAGAAATTCCAATCGTGTGCTGCTCGATGCCGCCGTCCTGGAAGATGCCGTTGGCGTCCTCGAACGTCTCACCGCCCGTGAGCGCGTCGTACTCGAACTGCTGCTCGTTCACGCCGGTGGAGCCGGAGTAGGTGACCTGGAACGGGAGCGGCGAGTTGGGGCCTCCGCCGATGGTTCCGCGCTTGGTCGTGATGATGACCACGCCGTTTGAGGCGTCGGTGCCGTAGAGAGCCGCAGCCGCAGGTCCCTTCAAGACATCAATGGTCGCGATGTCATCGGGCGCGAGGCCGTTGAGGGCACCGATGCCCTGGCCGCCGGCGCCGAGGCCGTCGAACTGGGCATTGTCGACGCGGATGCCGTCAACGTAGATAAGGGGCTGGCCGTCACCGTTGAGGCCGCCGCCGCCACGCACGTTGAAGCGGATGCCACCGCCCACGTTACCGGATGAGGGCTGGACGGATACGCCTGCCACTTTGCCATTCAGAAGCTGGTTGACGTCCGAGTACTGCTGCACGTCGGTGAGCGCCGCAGCGTCGATGCGGCTCACAGCCACCTCCGAACGCGAGAGCGACCGCTCCGAGAGCGCGCCTGTGACCACGACCTCCTCGAGGCCGGTCAGGTCGGGCTCGAGGCCGAAGTTCTGCGTCACGCGACCGCCGGCGGTGACCGTGACGCTTGCAGTCTGGGTCACGTAGCCAATGAAAGTCGCTTGGATCGTATAGGTGCCCGGAGCGACATCGAAGGAGTACGTGCCGTTGATATCCGCGGCAGAGCCGACGCCAGCACGGCCGACGATGGTAACGGCCGCAGTAGTCAGCGGCTCGCCGTTGTCGGCATCGATGACCTGTCCGGTGATGGTACCGGTTTGGGCGATCGCGCCAGGTCCGGCCATAATCGCCAGTAAGGCGACCACTAGGCCGAAGGGGCGAGAAGCAAGAAATCGCATGTGTGTGTGCGTGATAGGTACTAAGAATCCTCCGTGCCGTCCGCCGGAGGTGGGGGGTTTGATCATTTCAAATATGACCATTGTGTTAGTCCAGCATCATGAAACACTATCCAAACGGTCCCACAAGGAGCTGAACGGTCGCTCGCCAAGCGTAGACCGTCGACAGTTGGGACGAGCGGTAGCGACCTCGAGGCCGGCGGCAATGCCCGGTTAGCAAGCCAAGCCTCTTTTTAACATGCACATATTGACTGATGGACCACACTCCCAGGTGCAAAGTAGAAATGTGAGGTTGCCGCTGGGCTAGCCCTGCACAGGCGGGACCCAGAGACAGGCCTCGAGGTCGACACGGCCGTCGGGCAGGAAGGGGACCTGCTCGGAGCGAAGCCTCTCTTCCATGACCGTCGGCGTCTCGAAGTGAGCGCGGCCCGTCAGGCGCCCCTCGCGGTTCACAACCCGGTGGCACGGAACGGACATCGGCCCGGCGGATGTACTGGCCACTGCTTTGAGTGCCCACCCGACCCCTCGTGAGGCTCTCGGAGAGCCCAGCGCACGAGCGACATGACCGTAGGTCGTGGCCTGGCCGAGCGGCACCTCACGCACGACATCATAGACGCGCTCATAAAATGTCGGGTCGTCGGTCGGCGGCATCGAGGTCGGCGGATTCACCAGAGACTACGGCCGTCCGGCCTCGAGGACGGCTCTCCGCGCGCTAGACTCCGAGGTCTTCCCAATCTCCCGTGGCCTTCGTCTCCCCTGCCCCCGACGCTCCGATCTCCGCGACCGAGCGCTCCCGCCGCGAGCGGGATTTCCGCGCTGCCCTCGAGGGCGCCCTCCCCGACCTCGAGGCCGAGCGCATTCGCACGGATGTCTCCCTCGCTCCGTTCACGACGTTCAAGATCGGCGGCCCCGCCGATGTGTTTATCGAGGTCGAGAGCGCCGACGAACTGGCAGCGGCCGTCACGGCGGCTCGGGAGTCGGGGGTCCCGTTCTTTCTGTTGGGACTCGGCGCCAACATCCTGGTCGGCGACGGAGGCTTTCGGGGCGTCGTGATCCGTAACCGGGCCGCGCACATCGAGGTCGACGGATCGCGTGTGACGGCCGAGAGCGGGGCCGTGGTCTGGCCGACGTTGATCGAGGCCACCCTCGAGGCCGGCCTGAGCGGCGTGGAGCACTACGCGGGCATCCCCTCGACGGTGGGCGGCGCGCTGTGGCAGAATCTCCATTTCCTCTCGCCGCCGCCGGAGCGAGAGCGGACAATGTTCATCGCGGAGGTCGTGGAGTCCGCGGAACTGCTGGGCGCTGATGGCTCGCGGCGGACCGTCGACCGCGACTGGTTCGATTTCGCGTATGACTACTCGACGCTCCACATCACCGACGACCTGGTCCTGAGCGCGACGTTCTCCCTCGAGGACGCGGACCCGGCTCGGCTGCGAGAGATTGTGGAGGCGAACCTCGAGTGGCGCGGCGCGCGGCACCCTCCGCTCGACACGCAGCCATCGGCCGGCTCCATCTTTAAGAAGATCGACGGCGTCGGCGCAGGGCGGCTCGCGGATTGGTGCGGCCTCAAGGGCACACGAATCGGGGGAGCGATGGTTACGGAGCGACACGCGAACATCCTCATCAACGTCGGCGGCGCGACGGCCCGCGACGTGCGGCACTTGATCGGGTACGTGCAAGAGACCGTCGAGCGCGAGCAGGGCTACCGGCTGAGCACGGAGATCGGGATGATCGGCGAGTTCGGTCCGCTCGGCTCTCTTCCAGCGCACGGCTGGGAGGACGCAGACGGCTTCGAGAGCGGTGTCCCGCCGGGAGGCCACCCGGAGGCCCACCGCGACGCCGAGCGTCGGTAGCCGTCCTCGAGCGCGGCGACTGTGTGAGGAGATCGCCCTGCCCGAGACCTGGAGGGCGACGGCTCGAACCGTATGAACACGGCGTGCCGTGCTGAAAGTGGCGCGTCCTCGAGGGTGCATCCCGACCTCGAGGACGAAACCGACTGCCCCGATTCGGCCTCGAGGACGGCGCGAGCGGGAGTCGCCTGGAGGGAAGAGACGGAATCGGGACGGAGAGATCGTAACCCGACGTGCCACGCTCTGGCCGACGGAAACCCCTTTCTGAGACGTGAGAGGGGCGGCACAGTGTGTGCAGAGAGTGACAGACCTCTCTTGTGCGCGCTTTATGGCTCACTCTTTCCGTTCTGCCGACTCCCGATCGCCCGACACCGTCGACAGGCGTGGCGAGGGAGTCGACGGTCGCCGACGAGACCGGCTCGGTTTGATCGCATCTGTCATCACGAACGACGGGCGGCCGTTCGTGGACCGTGTTCAGCGCGCGCTCCGCCTCGCGGCCGATATGCTCAGCTTCGAGGTCGGACTGCTGAGCCGGATTCAGGGTAAGAGCTACACCGTCCTGGTAGCCCACGCGCCCAACGCGGAGATCTTGCCAGGCTCCACGTACTCTGTCGACGATACCTATTGCAGCATCACGACCTCGCGCGGAGACATCGTCGAGATCCCCAACGTCGACCTGTCGCCACATCGGAACCATCCGGGCCGAGAGCCTCTCGACGTCAGCAGCTACGTTGGAGTCCCCGTCCAGGTCAAGGATGAGATGTGGGGCACGATCAGCTTGCTCTCAACGTCGCCCCTTGACCACCCGCTCTCCACAGACGACCACGACCTGCTGCGCCTGCTGTCGCTCTGGGTCGGAAGCGTCCTCGAGCGCGAGGCCCACGAGCACGAGCTTGCAAAGGCCTCCGACCAGCTACAAGCCGTCATCGAGCAGGCCCCGATCATTCTGTTCGGGATTGACGCCAACGGCATCATCACGATGTCGCAAGGGGCCGGCCTGAGCAGTCTCGGCCTCGAGGTCGGAGAAAGCGTGGGCACGTCTGTCTACGATTTCTACGCGGACGTCCCCACCGCCCTCGAGGGCATCGGACGCGTCCTGAAGGGCGAGTCTGGGTCCTGGGAATCGTCCATTGGAGACGTCGTGTTTGCGACCCGAGCGCGGCCCGTCCGAGGACCCAACGGGGAAGTCGCCGGGCTGATCGGTATCTCGCTCGACATCACTAAGCGCGCCATGAGCCGGCGCGCGCTTGCAAAGAGCGAAGCCCGGTTCCGAGCTCTCAGCGCCGCGACGTCTGAAGGCATCGCCTACCTCGTCGAAGGCCGTGTCGTGGATGGCAACCAGCAGCTCGCTGATCTCTTTGGATACGACTCTGTACAGGACATAGAAGGGACGCTCGTTTCCGAGCTTGCCGCCCTGGAGTATCAGGAGATCGTCCGCACGATGACGGTCCAGAATCACAGCGAGCCCTACGAGGTCCTCGCCGTGCGCAAGGACGGGAGCCGGTTCTGGGCCGAAATCCAAGGACGCCCCACGCCCGACGACGAACGAGCCGAGCGTGTCACGGCTATTCGTGATGTCACCGCCCGTCGCGAGGCGGAAGAGCAGCGGACGTTCCAGTCCGACGTGCTCGCCCAAGTCTCTGACGCCGTGATCGCGCTCGACCTCGAGGGCCGAATCACCTACTGGAACGCCGGCGCCGAGATTCTCCACGGGCGGTCATCGGACGACGTACGGGGTCGCCTCCTAACGGAGGTGGTGACGTACCTGCTTCCCGAGCTTGGGCAGATCACAGATGACGCCGAGGCCGCGCTTCAAAGCGAAGCGGCCAAGGAGGGCAACCTCATCTTTATCGACCCCTTCGGGATCCGACGCTTCGTCTCCGTCTCCTCGAGCATCCTCACCGACTCCGATGGAGAGGAACGGGGAATGCTCGCCGTCGCTCGTGACGTGACGGCGCAGCGCCAGATGTCGTCGCAGCTGCTCCATCAAGCCACACACGACGCGCTGACGGGACTCCATAACCGTCCCCTCTTCCGCCAGAGAATTGAGCAGTCCCTGATCGATGACATTCCGTTTGCGGTCTACTTCCTCGACCTCGATCGCTTCAAGATCATCAACGACTCGCTGGGCCACGAGGCGGGCGACCGGATGCTTCAGGAGATCGCACTTCGGCTCCGGACTGCCCTTTCACATGTCGAGGGCGCAGTCATCGCCCGCCTAGGAGGAGACGAGTTCGCGATCGTGGCCTCGACGCCCCATCCGGAGCACCTCGGCCACGATATCCTCGAGGCCCTCGAACCTGACGTCAACCTTGGCTCCCGATTTGTGTCTCCATCGGCCAGCATCGGGCTCGTGACCCATGCGGACCGCTACGACTCCCCGGAGGATGTCTTGCGCGACGCCGACACGGCGATGTATGCCGCGAAGCGAAACGGCCGAGGACGCCTTGCGGTGTTCACGAGCGCGATGCATCAGGAGGCCGCGCTCCGCTTCCGGCTCGAGCAGGACCTCCGTTACGCCGCCGGCCTCGGGCAGATCGTCCCGTATTTCCAGCCCATCGTCGACCTCGAGTCTGGAGAGATCGCAGGCTTTGAGTCTCTCGTCCGGTGGAACCACCCCGAGCGAGGCATCTTGTCGCCGGGCCTGTTTCTGCCTCTTGCGGAAGAGACCGGCGTCGTCGCTGAGATCGACCGGTGGATGCTCGAGCAGACGTGCGCAGAAATCCGCACGTGGGGTGCCGACGCCCTCGATGCGCTCGCGTACGTGAGCGTGAACTGCTCCGACAAGACATTCCTCGGCCCTGGCCTGGTGGAGTACGCACGCAAGACGGCGGACTACGCGGGGCTCGACCCCGGCAACCTCGTCCTCGAGTTGACGGAGCGGGCCGTCGTGGACCTCGAGGCCGCACAGGCCGTCGTGGAGGCAGCGCATGACCACGGTCTCAAAGTGGCCATCGACGACTTCGGCGCTGGATACTCGTCCCTCGGACTCCTCCACGCCCTCCCTGTCGACGGCGTCAAGATCGACCGATCGTTCGTGTCCGACCTCGAGGACTCCCCACAGGCGCGGGCGGTCGTACGGGCCGTGGTCCAACTCTCCGGCGAGCTTGGCATGCAGGCCGTGGCAGAAGGCATCGAGACGCCGGGCCAGCTCCGTGCTCTTCGCGATGCGGGCGCCCACTACGGTCAGGGCTACCTGTTCGCGCGTCCCGCTCCGGCGGCGACCGTACGGGAGATGTTCAACGAGGCGCCGTGGTCTGAGAAATGGGACCGCTGGATTCATCCCTCAAACGCTCTCCTCGAGGACGCGCTGGCCGCCGGCTAGAAGGATCTCACGTCAGGAATGACGAACGGTGGGCTACCCTCCGAGGGCGGTGATCATCGCGTTGGCCTCGCCACGGATCGCGCCCGCGTCCTCGAGGGCGTCGACCCACCCCGTCGGGAAGGCCTCGAGGCCGTGCAGCGCGCCCAGCAGCGCGCCGACACACGACCCGATGGCGGACGTGTCGCCTCCGACATTCACGGCTGACAACATGGTGGACTCGACAAGCGCAGGGGAGCGGGCCACCATTGCGAGCGCGAACGGGAAGGCCTCGTCAACGGCGGAGCCGGTTCCGTTGCACAGGTCCTGAAGGTCGAGGGGAAACTCGCCGAGGTGGCCCTCGAGGACGCCGAGGCGTGACGAGACGCGGTCGTCGGCGCCGAGCAGCCGTTCTCCATCGAGGGCGGCCGAGCGGGCGGCGCCTAGTATCTGTGAGCCGGTGAGCGCCTCGGGGTCCTTGCCGAGACACGTACGCAAGGCCGCTGTCTGTGCGGCCGTCGCCACCGCTGCGGCCGGATGCGGGTCGATGCCTTTAAGCAGCATCAGGGCCCAACGCGCCGCCGCTAGATCGGCGAGGCCTCGGAGACGTGCCTGGACGCCGAACGGAGCGGCCATCGCGGCGCCCGCGCTCGAAGGGCTCACGACATCACCGCGACGGAGCGTCCCTGCGGCCTCGAGGTCGGCCTCGAAGGCCTTCCGGACCTCGTCGGGGCTGTCAGGTGAGCCGACGGTGAGGGCTCGCATCAAGGACCGCGCGCGCTGCGTGTCGGCGGTCCACTGCCCGGCCTCGAGGTCGCCCCGCTTCTCGTCGGCGCGGAGCTCTTTGATGCCCTTGTAGTAGGTGCGAACATTCTGGTGGCTCAGCCCCTCGACGGGCATTCCGAGAGCGTCGCCGATGGCGCTGCCGATGAGGACGCCGAGGAGTCGGTCGCGAAAGGGAGCAGGCATGGTGTGAACGACCTCGAGGGCGGGAGACAGACGGTGTGGGCCGTGCTATCCTCCCCACCTCCCCCCCGTTCCCGTGGACTGGCTCGCTGGCGCCTGGGCCGTCGTCGCAAACGACGCCCGTCTCGAACTTCGAACGCGCGTGGCCCTCAGCGGCCTCGGCCTGTTTGTGGCTGCGTCGCTGGTGCTGGTCCGCGTCGCCCTGAGCCGGACCGCGCCGACGGTGCCGGTGGCCGCGGCGCTGCTGTGGATCGTGGTCGTGTTTGCGGCGGCGGTAGGACTGGGACGCGCCTTCGTAGCCGAGGAAGAACGTGGGACGTCGCTACTGCTTCAACTCCACCTCCGCCCGAGCCAGGTCTACGCGGGCAAGCTGGTGTTCAACGCCGCGCTGATGAGTGCGGTCGTCGCACTGGCCTCGATGGGCTTCCGCATTCTCGTGCCGGTACCACTCGGCGCGCCGGGCGTGCTGATGGCTGCGCTCGCTCTGGGCGCGGTCGGTATTGCGGGGGCCACGACGTTGCTCTCGGCGCTGGTGGCTCGGGCGAGAGCGGCCGGCCCTCTGTTGCCGGTGCTGGCATTTCCCGTGCTGGTGCCCATCCTGATCCCGGCCGTCGCGCTGACGGAGATCGCCTCGGGGTCGCCGATCGATGCGTGGTCAGCGGCTCGCGACGATGTGGTGTTGATGGCCTCGTATGCTGGCCTCTTGATCTCAGCCTCGTTCGTCCTGTTCGAGTTCGTGTGGCGGGATTAGCGGAGGTGCGGAGCTGCTCCCGCTCGCGACCTCGAGGACGACCCGCGACCTCGAGGACGATCCGTGGCATGTGAACCCCTCACCCTGTCCCGCGGGGAGAGGGGACTTCTCGAACGACATCGAGAACTGGAACTATTCGCCTCGCTCGAGGCCGCACCCGACCATCCCCCATCTCACCACCGCGCAGACACCGTCACGACGGGCCATCCCGGCAGTCCCCGCACGTCCGTCGCGAGAGGCAGACCCAGATCGGGCGGCGCTGACAGCGACCTCGAGGGCGAGGGCCGAGCCGTGGCCTGGGCGAGCGCGCTGAGCTGAACGCCTCGCCACGCCGTCGTTGCCCCGACGGCTCCACTGGCTCGGACTTGCAACCGGTCGCGGTCCCCACCGGGACGCGCCAGTCCGGACTCGAGGTCGAGGCGGAGTGCGGCCGTCCACGGCCCCCACCGGCGCTGCGCGAGCACGCCGAGAGAGAGCGGCCGGTCATAGGTCGAGGGCCTCCACTCGCCGCCGGACTCGCTGCGCACTCGGGCACGGGCCAGGGCTCCACTGAGGCCCACCGTCCATCGGTACGCCTGATACCGCGCCGCAACCTCGAGGCCGTCGGCCCGGCCTCGGTGGGGAGGAAAGGCCTGGTAGAGCGTATTCGGGTTCACGTCGTCGACGGGCTGGCTTGGAGTCGCGGCCTCGAGCAAGCCTTGAGAGCGCCGGGCGTAGAGATCGGCGCTGAAGGCCAGGCGGCTGGTCGCGGTCCACTCGGCACCAATACCGGCTTGCCACGCGCGGGACAGCGGGACATTGCCATCGGCCAGGAGCCATCGGGAGTTGGCGAGTTGGTACCGACCGGCAATCTGTCCTCGGAGCCGATGCACGGCTTGCGTCTGCCGGCTCAGCCCGGCGCGCAGCACCAGGCGGTCCTCGTTGGGCGTCCACCGCGCAAACAGGCGCGGGCTGACGTCCAGCCTCGAGGCCTGACCAGCGCTCGACCGGATCTCGGCCCGAACGCCCGGCTGGAGTTGCCATCCGCCGCCAGGTCTCCACGTGTCTTCGAGGTAGGCCGCGACCTCGACGACGCGCTGCCGATCCTCGGGAGTTCCGCGCTGGCCGCGAGCGCCTCCGACGCGTCGGTCAGCGAGTTGGGCGCCGCCGCGAATCTGATGGCGGAGCGAGCGAAAGTGATCGACGTCGAGAGCCAAGCCGTGCTCGACAAGCGACTGATCAGCCTCGACGCGAAAGGGAAGCGTGCGAGATTCTTCGGTGCGGTGTCCCGTCCGATAGGCCTGCGCAGTCGCAAACGTCCTCGAGCCCACCAACGACCGCAGCCTCGCCGATGCGGTGTGCGTGCGCCACGAATAGTCTCGCAGCCCACGCTGGTCCGGAAGGTCGACCTCGAGGTCGTCACCGCCGACGGTGCCCGCGATGTCTAGCTGTCCGGCGCCCAGGCGCACGCTCACCTTGGCCTCGGCATCGCCGAACGCGACGCTTGGACGGTCGGCCTCGAGGACGCTTCCTCCGGTCGGGTCAAGGACCCAGGCGTCGCCCTCGACACGAAGAGAGGGGCGGAGCAGCAGGCCTAGCGTCGACCGCTGGGCGCCGAGGTGGATCCCTACGCGGTCGCTCAGGGCTACGTCCGCCAAGAACCGACCAGCGACGGCGCCCACACCGGCGAGCCGCAACGTGTCGCCTGCGAGAGCGTCCGTCGTTTCGACATCGAGGACGGCGGCCAGGCCTCCGCCGAGCGGGGCAGGCAATGACCCGCGGTGGAAGCGAACGCGTCGGAGCGATTCGGGCTGGAACGACGAAAACAGGCCGAAGGCGTGCCACGGCTCATAAAGCGGGACGCCGTCGCGGACGTAGCGCGTGCGGTGCGGATCAGCGCCGCGGACGACGAGCGCGCCAGACGCACCGCCGGTCCGGCCCAGCCCGGGGAGCCACGACAGCGTAGCAGCGAGGTCGGTCTCCCCGAGCGCGTAGGGCACGGCCGCAGCCTGGCGCGCGCCGAGCTCCGTCATGCCCGGCGTCGGGCCGGGAGGCGATAGGCCGGCCACCAGATCGACGTCCGGGACCTCGAGGATGTCCGGTTGCAATCGCACCGTCGGCGGCAGGCGTGGTGAGTCGGGGAAGACGTCGAGCTCGAGCCGGACGGGTCGGTAGCCCACATGGGAGACACGGACGACGTAGCGCCCGGTCGGGAGATCCGGGACCGCGAACGAGCCATCCTGAGTAACGACATCGCCGAGCCCCAGGTCAATCAGCCAGACGTGGGCGCCCTCGAGGGCGACTCCGGTCTCGACGTCCACCACGCGGCCATCGAGGGTGCCGGTGTACGCCTCTCGCACCGTCTCGATCTCGGCGGTCACGTTCGGCGGCTCACGGATCAGGACGTATTGGCCGGCTCGGATCCGCTCGGCTCGAATGCCGGTCCCGCGAAGCAGCAGCCGCAAGGCGCGGTCGGGATCGTCCGTCACCCGATAGCGACCGTTGATCCGGACGTCCTCGACGAGCCGAATCGCGAACACGAGTTCGAGGCCGGTGGCCTCCGCGAGATCGTACAGCGCCTCCGAGAGCGGGACATTGGTCCACGCCAGCTCCGTCGGGTCGGGTACGGCCTGCGCACGCACGCCGCTGCCAGCCGCGAGCGCGACGAGGACGGCAACGAGGGCAGGCAGGCGCATCGGGGCAGGATAGGGACGCCGGCAACGTCCTCGATGGGCCTATCGGTGCCTCGCGAGTCTTCTACCGAACGATTCGGAAGCCGTCGCCGTCGGCCTCGAGGTCGGCCTCAAGGGCGGTGGCCAGGAGGCGGAGGGCGGGCTCGAGGCCCTCCTTGCCCCAGTCGGACGCCGACATGCGCTCGTCCTCGAGGGCGGGGTCGATGGAAACGGGTACGTCGAAGTGCTCTGACAGGCGGCGGACGATGTCACCGGCGACCGGCTCTGCGATGAACACGGCATCGGCCCAACTGAGCGTGCCGAGATCAGCACGCTCCGGCGTCGAGGGCGCGTCGAGGGCGAGGACGGTGCTCCGCTGGCCGGGGGCAAGTCGGATGGCGTCTCCCGGCTTGGCGCGCGGCGACAGCGTCACAACGCCTTCGACCAGGATGACCTCGGTCTCGACGTCAGTGGCGTCGACGGAGAAGGTGGTGCCGAGAACCATGACCTCGGCGTTGGGCGTCGTGACCTCGAAAGGGTCGGCGGGGTTGCGGGTCACGCGAAACAGCGCGCGGCCAGCGACCAGCCGTGCGGCACGGCCTCGGTCGGTGTCGACCTCGAGGACGGCGCGCTCGTCGAGGACGGCCGTGGTGCCGTCAGCGAAGGCGACAGTCTGGGCTCCTGTGAGCGTTTCCATCCCAGCGTCGCGGATCCCAAGCCAGGTGGCGAGAGACACGAACCCAATGACGGCGACCAGCATCGCGGCCCGCGAAACCCAGCGCATCGGGCGCGCCTGCCGCACGTGCCGTGCCGGAGCACGGTCGGGGCTACGATCAGGGGCTCGCTCTGCACGCCGCTCCGAGGTCCGGTTCGCCGGCACGGTTCGGATCCGGCGCTTCGGAGGCTCAGTATCCGGAGCAGGCGCCGGCTCGGCCTCGAGGGCGGCGGCGTCCCACGCGGCGTCGAAGGCATCGCGGTCGTCGCGGATGCGGCCCACAACAGCAGACAGGCCGGGGTGACGATCGAGGGCGGCATCGAGGGCGGGGCGCGCGGCATCAAGCCGGCCCCTTTCCTCAGGCGTCAGGACATCCTCGCCATCGGACAAGGCGTAGAGAACCAGGAGGGCGCGGTCGGGAAGCGACTGCGCCAGGTCGGCGCGGACGCCGGACCGAAGCTGACGCCACCGGGCGAGGGCGTCGGCGAGAGCGGGCTGCTCGGCCATGGCGGCATCGAGGGCGGCGCGCTCGTCAGCGTCGAGGGAGTCGTACAGGGCGAGAGTGTCCACGTGTGGCGGGTGGGGAGTCGCTACAGAGCCGCGCCGAACAGCGAAAAGGCAACAACGGCGCCCGCGAGCATCTCGCGAAGCTTTGTGAAGGCGCGCTTGACTTGCATCTTGACGGCGGCCTCGGTGGTGTCGAGGGTGTCCGCGATATCGGAATACGGGTACCCGAGTTCACGCATCTCGATAATGGTGCGAGCGTGCTCGGAAAGCGACGCCAGCGCGTCCTCGAGGTCGACTCGGAGCGCGACGTCGTCGGGGGCGACGGAGCCTGGGGTCGGGAGGTCGGGGTCGAAGAGGGATTCCTTGGCGCTGTACCGGCCTCGGTAGAAATCTTGTAGCTCAAACACGGCCGCCTTCATGGCGAACGCTTTGAACCGATCCGCTCGCTGTAGCGCCTCGAGACCGCGGTGGACGCGGATGAGCGCGTTCTGAACCAGGTCATCGGCCTGAGGCGACCCTCCGATTCGGCTGCGGAAGAATGCCCGCAGGATGGGCGTGATGTCTGCCAGAAGCGCATCCCGAGCGACAGTATCGCCGGACTGGGCGCGGGCGACGGTAGCGGGATCGAAGGCAGTCATAGGAGCGAGGATATCGCTCGTGCCGCACGTCGCGCACTCGGGGTCACGCGATTACTGGGCAGCCGTGGCTTCGCCGCCGCCGGTGGCGCGCCAGCCCGCAAAGGCGACGTCGTACAGGTCCTGCGCGTCCTCGAGGGTGTTGCTCTGCGGGAAGAGCGTCGTCAGTTCGTCATACATGTCGAGGGCCTCGCGGTAGCGTTCCTGCTGCCGGTCCTCGATGCTGCCCTGGGCGTAGGAGATCTGGGCGCGCATCGCGCCAAGAATGGCGTCGTCAGCGTAGGCGCTCGCGGGATAGTTCTGGAGGACGTCGCGGTAGGCGATCACGGCCGCTTGAAAGAGATCGCGGCGCTCATAGAGACGCCCGCCCTCGAACTGCTTGCGTGCCAGCTTCTCGCGGAGCTCGGCAGCGAGCTCCGAGGCTGCAATCGAGTTTGGGCTCTCAGGGTACTGCTGGAGGTAGATGCGGATGTAGCTCAGCGCCTGCCGTGTGTCCGTCTGGTCCAGCTCGTAGCGCGGGCTCAGCTCTGCATAGGCCTGGATGCGCTCGTAGGCGGCCTGTTCGACGCGCGGGTCAGTCCGGTAGAACTCGACGAACCGTGTGTACTCGTTGCCCGCAAGCAAATACTGTCGGTCGGCGGCGTAGGCCCGAGCCAGGGCGAGCTGCGCGTCGTCGGCGAGCTCGCTGGTACGGCCGAAATCGAGCGATGCACGCAAGTACTCGACGGCGAGGTCGTGGCGCCCGCGGTCATAGGCTGCGATGCCCTGGTCGTAGGCCTCCTGGGCGGAGCCAAATGTCTTGGGCCCTCCTCCACACCCGACGGCGAATAGAGCAAGGACGAGGAGACCGAATCGGAGCGGCATGGAGAGACCAGCGGGGGCAGATAGCGACGCGGCGGCGAACGGGTTCACTGGCCGCTTATTGCCGCTCAAGTTCGCTGGCCCGTCCTCGAGGGGCAGACGAGAAGCAGCGAAGACGCGTCCTCGAGGACGGACTCGCTGCCTGCTGCCATCGCCCTCGAGGTCGGTACTCGGTCTCGGCGCTTACTCGAGCAACACTGCCTGTCCATCGCGGAAGCCGAGCACGAAGAGGGCCTCGTTGACCTGCCCGCCACCGAACTCGAAGCGGTGCCCGATGCCGTCGTACTGCGCCGCCTGCCGCACGGCTTCGGCAAGGTCTCCCTCCTGGGCGTCGATCTGAGCCAGCAGGAAGCGCGCAATGTCGTAGCCGATGAGGGACAGTCGGTCCTGGCCGATCCCAGCCAGGGCGCGGTAGCGGCGGCCGAAGGCATCGGCGGCCCCGGGGGCGACGAAGAAGTCCTGTGTGAACACGGCTCCCAGGCGGGTCGCCCTCGAGGTCGACGACGACAGGCCTTCCCACTCGGTGTTGCCGAGCGGGCGAGGGGCGCGGTTGAGCGCGTCGAGCGAGCGGAGCGCGTCGGCGGCGTAGCGGGGCGCGTCCTGGCCCGTGACCGGGAGGTACACCGCGTTGACGCTCTGAAGCTGTGATGCGCCGACCTCGCGGTCGAGGTCCTCCCACGCCTGCGGGTTGGCCAACATCTCCTCGAACTGAATCCGAGCGCCCAGGCGCCGAGCCTCGGTAGCGAATGCGCCGGCCATGTCGGCACCGAGCGTTCCCGTCACAGACGCCACGCCCAGCCGCTCGAGGCCGAGGCGGCCGACGGCGTAGCGGGCCATCGCACGTCCTCGCGACGGGAACGTCGGGTTGGCCTGGAAGACGTAGCGGCGGCTCTGGCTCACGCCCTCGTCAGTGGCCAGCGGTGCAAGAAGGACGACACCCGCCGCCTCGGCCGCGGCGCCTGCCGTTGCGGCCTCGTCGCTGAACAGCGGCCCGATGATCGCGTCGGCGCCCTCGAGGACGACGCCCTCGACCGCCAGGCGTGCCCCTTCGCCGTTGCCGCCGGAGTCGCGAAATACCATCCGCACCGGACGTCCCGAGGCACTCTCGTTGTGCTCGTCGACCGCGATCCTGACGCCATTGAACAGGGCCTGCCCGAGATAGCCGTCGATGCCGCCGACGGGCAGGATGATGCCCAGATCGAAGGGCAAGCCGCGCCCGCCCGGGCCTCCCTGCGCCGCGAGCGCGAGCACGTCGCGGGCTGCGTCGATGTAGCGGCTTTCGGGATACTGTGCCACCAGGCGCGTCGCCGCGGAGATAGCGCGGTCGAAGTCGCCCTCGGCGTAGGCCGACTTGGCGGCCATCAGCGTCGCGGCGGTCGTGCGCTCGTTGTAGCCGAACTCGTCGGCGGCGCGCGAGAAGAGGCGCTCTGCCTCCGCGTAGGCGCCCACGCGGTAGCTCGCGAGCGCATTCTGGAATGCGGCCTCAGCGCCAGGGATGGACTCAGCGGCCGCCGGCTGAGCCGACACGGGCGCGGACAGGCTCGCGGCGACGAGCGAAAGGAGAAGAACGAGGCGCATCGAGACCGGGGGCGGAGGAGCGGCAAGATCCCACCCGCGCACGGTGGCGCGCAAGACAACTCAGGGAAAGGAGACTCGCTCACGCCGCGCGCGACCTCGAGGACGACGTCACGACCTCGATGTGCCTCTTGAGCATGCGTCCTCGAGGTCCTAGCTCGGCGAGAGAGACCGACCAACCATCAGCCCGAGCACGACAAACACGACGCCGACCACGACGCTCCCGGCAGCGTTGGCGACCGCCAGTCCTCGACGTCCCGTTTCCCAGAGCAGCACCGTGTCCGCACTGTAGGTCGAGAAGGTCGTGAACGCGCCCAGCACCCCAACGACCAGGGCGAGCCGGGCGCTGTCATCGCGGACGACGGGAATCGCGACACCGATGGCAAAGCAGCCGACGGCGTTCACGATCCACGTCCCCAGCGGCACCGCCTCGAACCGAACCGACGCGAGGGCGATTCCATACCGAGCCACCGCCCCGACGGCGCCTCCCAGAGCGACAAGTAAGACGGCGCGCATGAACCTCGTGGACAATTCCCCAAGGTCCGACCTCGAGGGCGACCGCGCCACCGCCGACGTGCCCGACTTCGTCTCCCGCACCCAAACGGTCGCTACGCCATCGAGGCCAACGCGGTCTTGATGCGGATGTCGCACGAGATCCTGTCGCCCGTCGTCCGCGACCTCGAGGACAGATCGGTGATCGCGAGCCTCGAAGGAACGTCGTGGTCGGTGTCCGATGTCGTCTGGCATGAGGGCGGCGTCACGATGACGCTGCGTAAGTACCCCGACGGCCTGACATCCCTGACGACGACCCTCGACCTCGAGGCCGAGACGGCAACCGTTCGGGGACACAAGGTGCCAGCCTCCGACCTCGAGGGCGCGCTCGATCACGCGCTCGTCTTGCCGCACGACCAACCCCTCGCGGCGATACTCCGCGACACGCTCGACGCCATCCACAGCGGTCCGGACACCCTCGGCCTCGAGGCCGAGATCCGCTCACTTCTCCGCGTCCTCGAGAACGGAAGACGACCCACCGAAGACATCGAGACGCTGTTCCTGCCGACGGGTCAGCTTCAGGACCTGTCCATCGATCAGGGCTGGGGCGACCGGTTTCTAGAGATCGCCGCGACGTTCGACCGCTTCCAGGCTCCTCCCCGCCCCCGGCCACCACACGCGGCCTCGAGGTCGATGCCCAAGCCGTCGCGCTGGACCGCCGCCAAGGTGGCGCCCATCGCCCTCGTGATCGCAGCAGGCGTTGCCGGCGGACTCCATGCCGCGCTTGGCATGGTCCTCATTCTGCTGGTCATTGCCGTCTTGGCCGCGACTCCGTTCTTGTGGTTCTTCGCGAGACCAGGAGCGTCCCTCTTCAGCAGCAGGGGTCTGACGCTGCGGGAGCAGATTCGCCATTCACCCGTGGCCTTTCTCGTTCTTCTCCTCGTGGTGACATGCATCGAGGCAGGGCTTCTCGCGGCGGCATTCGTTCTATTCCGCAGAGCCTTCAGCTAACGCGATTTGGTCTTCTTGTCGCGCCGCACATCGCTCGGGACGCCGGGCGATACGAACGGGTCGCCCTCGATGAGGAAGCGGTACTGGAGGTCGATGCCGCGGGAAAGTCCGATCCTCGAGGTCGTGGCGACGCGAGCGTCCTCGACGGACTCGCCGCGGGCGATGTACAGCGGCGGAGCCGTCAGGTTAGTGCCGTGGACCAGGCTTCGATCGGCGTCCGCCAGTTCCGCGATACCCATCGCCTGCGTCAGCTTGCCCGGCCCGTTCGTCAGGTCGCGACGGCGCTTGATCGAGGGCGGGCGGTTCGCAGTCATGAGTTCCTCGCCCTCGACGGGCTCGAGGGCGCGAAGGAGGACGGCGCCAGCCATCCCCTCAGGCTCCGTGACCACGTTGAGGAGCCAGTTCGTGTAGTAGATCTTGTAGACGTAGGCCGTGCCGGGTTCCACGAACAGATCCGCCACCTTCCCCTGCCGAAGGACACGCCCGTTGTCTCCAAAGATGGCCTTCCAGCCGTGCATAGCCGGATCGTCCTCGAGGTACGCCTCCGTCTCGACGATACGGCCAGCGATTCGTCCCGCCTCGGTCTCATGGACGAGGATCGCACCCAGGAGATCGCGGGCGACCTCGAGCGCGGGACGGGCGAAATAGTCTCGTAGGAAGGGGTTGTATGCCGGCATGTATCCTCGAGGGCGGTTGCTCGTAGGACACTGTCTACGCGCGCCCCTCTCCCCTGTCCCGCCATGAAAACGAAAACCGCCCAGCGCTTCGCACTTATCTGCCTCGTCGGCTTGGCCGTCATTGTCGCTGCGACTCAGCTAGCCGCCTGCGGTGGCGGCTACGCCTCAAGCTCCGGACCGAGCGTCACAGTGTTCGACGAGAGCTACGACTTTTCCCCGGGCGGCGAGATCGTCGCGAGCCTTGGATCCGCCGACCTCGAGGTCCGCACCGGGAGTAGAAGCGGCGCACGCGTGATTGTTGAGGGCTCGGAGGACGAGTTCGAGCGGGCTCGGTTCACGGTCACGTATGAGGACGGCCGCCTCATGCTGGCCACCAACCCTCGGAGAAACAGCGGCGTTCGGATGAGCCGTGGGCTCACAATCACCGTCGAAGTCCCGGAGGATGTCTCCGTCAACGCAGAGGTTGGGTCTGGCGAGGTCACCATCGGCACCGTGCGCGGCGCGATTGCCATCGAGACGGGCTCCGGGGACGTGGAAACGCAGGATGTGGGGGCGGCGGCAGAAGTCGAGACCGGCTCAGGCTCCGTGTCGGTCGGCGTGGTCGCCGGCGGCGTGGACATTTCGACGGGCTCTGGCGACGTCTCATTCTCCGTGTCCCGCTCCGCTCCAATCTCCGTCGAGACGGGAAGCGGAGACGTCGAGGGCGCGATTCCTGCCGATGCAGGTTTCTCCATCGGCATCGGCACCGGCTCGGGCGAGATCGACATCGACAGCGGCCTCGACTTCGACGGGCGCACACGCGACCGAAGCGCAGAAGGCGACATCAGCGGCGGCGGCCCCCCGCTCCGCGTCTCCACCGGCAGCGGCGACGTCTCCATCCGCATCCGGTAAGGGGCTGAGCGGGGGCAGACGGGAGGGTGCGTCCGCCCACGCTCCTCACTCCCGCGCGCTCTCCGCGAGCAGCCGCGCGGCCTCGAGGCCGTCTGTCGTCGGCGCGTTGCAGACGTGGTCCCGGCACACATAGACCGTCGCGTCGTCCCCGAGGGCGACCTGCGCCTCGACGAAGGGAGCGAGACCCGCGAGAGCGGCCGAGCCTGTCCCCGGCGAGCGACGCGCAACCACCGAGAACGGCGCGTACACCGACCGAACGGCCTCGAGGACGGACTCGACGCCGTCGCCGTCTGCGATCACGACCTCCTGGCTCGGGCCGATTCGCGAACGCCGCCGCCGTCATCAGGTGCGTGAATCCCGACGGATGCTCCCGCACGACTTCCGGCGCCCGGAGCCCGCGCAGCGCCGCGTCCTCGAGGTCGGAGTTGCCTGTCAGGCGCGAGAGGCGCAGCCCGTTCAGAACGGCGACGCTGTTGCCGGCCGGGATCGCGCCATCGTCCAGGTTCTTCTGGCGGACGAGCAGGTCGGCCGCGTCTTCGGGCGACACGAAGTAGCCTCCGACGGCGTCCTCGAAGCGGTCCCGCATCCGAGCGTGCAGGTCGAGCGCGGCCTCGAGGACGGAGACCTCGAACGTGGTCTGATAGAGCTCGACCAGGCCCCACACCATGAACGCGTAGTCGTCCAGCATTCCGTCGATGCCGGCCTGTCCGTCGCGGTAGCGGTGCAGCAGATCGCCGCCCTCGTCGCGCATCGCGTCAAGGACGAACGTCGCGGCCTCGAGGGCGGCGGCCGTGTAATCGGGTCGGCCAAGCGTCCGACCCGCTAGCGGCGAAGGCGGCGATGGACGAGACCGTTCCAGTCGGCGAGCACCTTGTCGTCCAGCAACGGCCGCGGGCGCTGCGAGCGCGTGTCGAGGAGCGTCGCGCGGATGCCGTCGAGCCGGTCCTCGAGGACGCCGACCTCGAGGCCGAGGCGACTGCGCGGCACGCTCGAGCGGGTTCTCGACCTCGAGGTCGGTCGCAGGGTAGTGGAGCACGTTGGCGCCGGTCGCGCTGGCGCGTGGCCTCGTCGATCATCGTGCCCTCGTCGGTGGCGCCCCAGACCTCGGCTGCGCAAGGCGCCGTCGTCGGGTCCGAGAACGGCATCGAGGTCGGCGCGCGTCCAGACGTAGAAGGCACCCTCCTCGCGCTCGCCGTGCTCGTTGAGCGAGTCGGCGTCCTCGGCCGAGAAGAACGCGCCGGTGGGTGAGCGCAGGTCGCGGAGCGACGTAGTCGAGCGTCGACTCGGCGGCAGCGCGCAGGTCGTCGGCGCCGGTGGCGTGCCACGCCTCGGTGCAGGCGTGGGCGTAGAGCGCCTGGTCGTAGAGCATCTTCTCGAAGTGCGGGCAGCAGCCACACGCGGTCCGTCGAGTAGCGGTGCAGCCCGCCACCGACGTGGTCGTACACGCCGCCCCGCCGGATGGCTCGCAGCGTCGCGACGGCCATCGCCCTCGAGGTCGCGTCTCCGGTCTGGGCCGACGCGACGCAGCAGGAACAGCGAGTGGTGCGGCGTCGGAAACTTGGGTGACAGTCCAAAGCCGGCGTGCTCCGTGTCGAAGCGGCGCTCGAGGGCGTGTGCGGCGGCCTCGAGGTCGGACGTGTCGAGAGCATCGCCGGGCTCGGCCTGGGCCATGTCGCGGAGTGCCTTCGTCAGCCCTTCTGCCGATTTGCGGACGCCGTCGGAGTTCTCGGCCCAGTGGCGGGACACGTTGGCGGCCAGCTCGCGCACGCCGATCCGGCCGCCCCGGCTCTCGCGAGGCAGGTAGGTGCCCGACCCAGAAGGGCTCGCGCGTGTCGGGCGTGACGAGCGCCGTCAGGGGCCACCCGCCCCGCCCCGTCGCCGCGAGCACGGCGGCCATGTAGACGCCGTCCACGTCCGGCCGCTCCTCGCGGTCCACCTTGACCGGCACGAACGCGGCGTTGATGGCGCGGGCCGTCTCCTCGTCCTCGAACGACTCGTGCTCCATGACATGGCACCAGTGGCACGTCGCGTAGCCGATGGACAGAAAAACGGGCACGTTGCGGCGCTGCGCCTCTTGGAACGCGGCGTCCGACCACGGCCACCAGTCGACCGGGTTGCCGGCGTGCTGCAAGAGGTACGGGCTGTTGGCGTCGGCGAGGCGGTTCATGGCGGGAGCGGGGCGTCCGTGCCTACGGCGCCGGGCGGGCGCAGTGCCCCGGCCGTCCTCGAGGGCGGTGTCCCATGTCACGGCTTCGCGACAACCCATCGCTCCAAACGGCGCGTGCGTCACCCGTCCTCGAGGGCGCCGATACCAAGTCTATGACGCTCGGCCGACTCTCACTCCTGCTCACCTTCGGCCTCACGCTGGCCGTGCTGATCGGGTTCATGTCGACAGGATCCATCCTGCTCGCCTTTTCCCTCTTGGCGACGCCGCTGCCCGCCGGTGCGGTCTACTGGTGGTTTCCCGACCACGCCGATTGGACGCTCCACGAGTTCCTGAACCGAGGCCCCGATCCCATCGGCGCCGACCTCGACGACGCACTCCGCCCGCCGGTCCCGACGCCCTCGCACGCCGATGGCGGCTACTTCGTGCCGGGCGTCCCCATGCTCTCCCCTCGCGCCGCTCTCCCCACCCCGCCCCCTCCATGCGACTCCTCGCCCTTGGTCTCGTCGCCGCCCTCGCCGCCTGCTCGCCAGAGATCGACCTGACCGCCGACGCCGCCCTCGAGGCCGCGAGCGCCGCCGCCGAGGCCGGAGACACCCGCCGCGCGATGGCACTCATCGACTACGCCGCAGAGACTGGCGACCTCGATGCACTCGCATACCGCGAAGGGGTCTTCAACCAAGGCTACGTTCGTGTACCTGAGGGGTATACCCAGGGCCAGATGCAGCGACACGTTGCCCTACCGGTCATGTTCTGGCACCAGTGGGAGGCCCGGTCCGACCTCGAGGACGCGCTCGCCAGAGGCGTCGAGGCCGAAGATGCGACCTCGCTACTGAAAGTGGCGGAGCGTCTCTCTGCACGAGGACACGGAGCCACGGAGCGAGAGTCTGAGCGGGACTCGGCTCGCGCGATTTATCGCTTTCTCGAGGACGCCGATGTTGACCCCATACGCTTGGCGTTTCTCGCCTTCAACCTCGAAAATCGCGACGAAGGGCTCCGCCGCCTCGAAATGGCCTCGAATGCGGGTGACCCGACTGCTTGCCACTTAGCGTTCTATTGGTCCGGTGAGAAACGCCGGACCGACACCGCCCTTGAGCTTTCTGACGCCATCGACTACTTCGAGGGGTGCCGCTCCCGCGCCCTTGAGGCCGGGTACCCGTTCAGGGACAAGCCCATGTCCGAGTCTCTTGTAACGAGTCTCACAACGCAGGCTAAAGCTGGAAACCCAGCATCCATCCCCCTCCACGCCGAGCTCCTCGAAACTGGCGTCCTCGAGCGCCATCCCCGCCTCCGCCCTCTCCTCGAGATCGCGACCGACGCGTAGCCGGCCTCGAGGACGGGACCTACGACCTCACAGATCGTCGACCCGCGTGGCGCGGCGCAGCAGGTCTGCCGTCGCCGGTCCGTAGTGCATCAGCAGGTGGAGCACGCTCACACCTTCCGCAGTTTCACCCGCTCCAAAAGACTCGACCTCGAGGACGCCGATCTCGAGGCCGGGCACCGCTGACCGGTCATACGGAGCCGACTCTGGCAGCGTGAGAAGGGACTCGGCCTCGAGGACGCGGGCGATGGTATCGAGGCGACGCGGCGCGCCAGGAAGCGCCGAGGCGCGGACGATCTCGGCGGGCGCTCGGAGCCACCGCGCCACGAACTGCGTCGAGGCGACGCTCAGATCTGCCAGCGAGCCGGCGACCTCGAGGACGGCGTCCCACTCGGGCGCGATGTGTTCGTAGAACGGCGCCTGTCCATAGGCGGCCCGGAGCGCGGCGCGGTGCGACCGTCGCCATCCGTCCAGAACCTCGACCTCGAGGAGCGGCTGGCCGACACCCGCATGCTGGCGGGGGACGGTGAGCCAACGCGGCCCCTGGTCGGTCAGGATGCGGGCGCGGTTGTGGAAGCTCTGGCGGCTGAACGCGAACGTATCCGCCAGCACGAACCGGTCGACGGCGAGCAGCAACGCGGCGACCTCGACGCGGGGCGCGAACTCGGGCGGGCGGATGGCGGTCAAGAGGATTGGAGATTGGGGATTGGGGATTGGGAAAGATCCCTTCGCCCCGACCTCGAGGACGCCAGAATTACCGGAAGGACACGGCGTGCCGTCTCCATCAGCCGACCTCGAGGGCGATGCCGTGCGACACCACGCTGATCGACCTCGAGGACGCGCGTGGTCCGTGAACCGTCCGGAGACACCCTGCGGGACGGCTCTGCAAACGAACATGCTGGAATCGGCCTCGAGGGCGCGAGACGGATGTTGGCCTGTCCCCTTCTTCCCTTCCCATAACGTACTGGAACGGGGACGATCTTAGCGCCGTCCGCTTCCCCGAGCCCGCCCCCACTACATGACCGCCCGTCGCGTCTTCTTCGGCTTCTTCGGCCTGTTTGCTGTCACAATCGCGTTTGCGATTCTCGGCACGCTGTCTCTGTTCATCGGGCCGGTCCGAGACTTCTTCCTGCCCTACTACGAGACCCTCGTCGCCGCGCCGACGTGGACGTACATGGCGCTGCTGCCCATCATCACGCTAGCGTTGTACTGGGACACCCTCGGCCCCTGGAAGTCCCTTCTGTTTCTGCTCGCCGCGAGCTTGATTGGAGCAGGAAGCGAGCTCTTGGGGACCAACACCGGCATCCCGTTCGCGCCGTACGGCTACACGGACCGGCTAGGCGCCAAGATCTTAGGCGACGTCCCCTACTTCATCCCGACGTCCTGGTATGCCCTGTCGCTTTTGAGCTACGACCTCGGAGGGCGGCTACGGGTCGGAGTGGCTGGGCGGGCCATCGCGACGGCGGTTCTGATGATCGTGTGGGACGTCGCCCTGGACCCCGCGATGAATCAGGGCGGCGGCACGTTCGTGTTCTGGGAGTACCCCGGCGGCGGCCCCTTCTTCGGGATGCCATGGGTGAACTGGTACGGCTGGTTCGTGACGAGCATCTTGATCGCGCTCGCCTTCGAAGTCCTCGGTGGGATGCGGCCCGCGCCGGACGCTCTGACGCTGAAATGGGCCGAGCCGGTCTACGCGCTCAACGTCCTCTTCCCGATCTCGATCTGCCTGCTCTATGGTCTTCCCGTTGCGGGCATCATCGGGCTTGTCACGCTGGGCGTTTCGCTGGCCCTGATCCGCTGGCGATGGCCGCACTCACGCACGCCGGAGCGGGACCTCGAGGGCGAGCGCCCCGCCCTCGCGTAGTGCCGGCGTCCCTGCCCGTACAGACCGCTGCGACCGGCACCGCCGCCGGCCGCTTCGTCGCACCCACCCCACCACCCGACGGCTCACCCCGGCGCCTCGAGGACCGCTACCTGCGACGCGCCTTCCGGCACCACAGCAGAACGTTCTCGCTCGCGACCCGCCTGCTCCCGCGAGCCGAGCGCCTGCCCGTGGCGGTCCTCTATCTCTACTGCCGCACCGTCGACACGCTAGCCGACGAGAGAGCCGCGGTCATCGGCATCCCCGCCGCGCAGCAGGAGATCAGCGTCCTCGAGGCCGGCCTCGAGGCCACACTTTGTGGACGCCCGCCGGACGGGCCAAACGCGCTGTTGTGGCGACGGCTCGCCGAGGTCGACGCGGCGTATGACCTCCCAGAGCGTCCACTTCGCCAGCTCATCGAGGGCGCACGGTGGGACCTCGACGGCCGGCCGGTCCGCACCCTCGAGGACTTACTCGACTACTCGAACCTCGTCGCCGGATCGGTTGGGGCCGCGATGCTGCCGTTTCTGGTCCGGCGCCCCGAAGACCGGGACGACCTCGAGGACGCGGCCCGCGCGCTCGGCAACGCGATGCAGATCACCAACATCCTGCGCGACGTCGGTGAGGACTGGCGAGACCTGGGGCGGACGTACCTGCCCGCTGAGCTTCTCGACGAGCGGGGAATCGACCTCGAGGTCGTGGCCGCGCGTGCGCCCCACGTCCCACAGTCATACGCGACCCTGACGGAGGACTTGATGGCGGAGGCCGAACGGCTGTACGACCAGGGCGCGGACGGCATCCAGGCCCTTCGACCCGCGGCCCAGACCGGCATCCGCGGTGCGGCGCGCATGTACCGCGAGTTCCTCAACGGGGTCCGCGCGAACGGCTACGACAACCTCTCGCGCCGAGCCTCGGTCCCACTGCCGCGCAAGCTGAGCGCGCTCGCCCGCGACGGATACGCCCGGCGTCGAGACCGCCTCCAGTCTCTGTGAGCGCCCGTCCGGATGGCCCCACCGCGCGGCTCGCCCGGCGCTTCGCCGAGCGCACGATTCGCTCCGAGCTACGCTCGGGCCTGCGCCGCGCCGTCGGCGTGGGCGGCCTCGAGGCCGACCCGGCGCCCGGCCGGCCTCTGGTGGTGTACGCCAACCACCACGTCTACCCTGACAGCTTCCTGCTGTGGTTTCTAACGACGCAGGTCTGGAACCGACCCATGGTGGTCTGGATGGAGGCGTGGGACCGCGCACCGTTGTTCGGCCCCGTCGGCGCCCTCCCCTTCCCTGCCGACGACGCCCGAAGGCGCACGCGCACCGTCCGCGAAACCACACGCCGAATGACCGCGGACTCGAAGACGGCGCTTTACCTCTTCCCCGAGGGCACCCAGCGCATTCCGGGCGACGGCCTGGGCCCTTTCCGTGCCGACCTCGAGCGCATGGCCCGGCTCCTTCCATCGGAGACGGCCTGGGTCCCGGTCGGCATCACGACCGAGTGGTGGGGCGAGAACCGACCGACAGCCGTTCTCGCAATGGGCGATGTCCACGACGCGCCCGACGGTAACGAGCGCCAACGCCTAGAGTCCGCCCTCGAGGCCGCGCACGCCGCACGGCCTTCAGACGACCTGCCAGTCCTGTTCGAGGGCTCGCCCGGCGCCGATGAGCGGTGGGATCTGTCGAGGCTGGCTCCCTTCTTCGAGCGCGTGACCTTTCAGCAATGAACGTTCCGTTGCGGCCTCGAGGTCGCGGCTTTGGGCAATAGGTTGGCACCGGCCCACGATTCCTAGATCCCCCGGTCCCTGGACGCATGCTTGCTTTTTTTGCCGCCCTCCTGATCAGCGCCGCACCGCCGGTTGCAGGCGTCGCCCCGCCCCAAGCGGTCGCCCTCGAGGCCGCGTCCTCGACGGTCCGCGACTCGCTGACGTACTACTACGCCCGTCAGGACACGTCGGGCGTCGAGCGCCTGTACCGCACCAAGGCAAGGACTCGCGAAGACCGGCTGCTCTGCCTCTACCGGCTCTACCCGATGACGCTCGACGAGCGCTACATCGAGGACATCCCGTCGGAGCAGGGCGTGACGTCGGCGCGAGAGCTAGCCCTGATCGCGGCGCTGTGGGCGTACCGAGCCAGCTCCGGCCCCGCCTGGCGACTGCCCACCTACGGACGGCGCTCGGAGCGCATCCTGGGGCTCGCCCTCGAGGCCGACCCGAACGAGCCCTACGCGCTGCTGGTGCGGGGTCAGTCGCTCTACTACAAGCCCCGCGTCTTCGGCGGCGACGTGGCAGCGTCACAGCGGACGTTCGAGCAGCTTCGAGGACGCCTCGGGCGTCGCGGCGTCACGGGCCTCCACCCGTTCGAGGCGGAGGTCTGGGTCTGGATGGCGGTCCGTCGGCAGAACGCGTCCCAGGGCTCGAGTCTCCAACGCCGCCTGCTGGCCCGCAACCCTCCGCGCATCTTCCGTCAGTTCCTGATCGACCCTCCGTGACCCCACTCCTCGCCACTGTCCTTGTCCTTCACGGTGGCGTCATGGCTGTCTTGACAGCCAACCTGATCTCGTTCTGGCGCGACCGACGCCGCTCGCTCCCGACGGCCCTCCCGCGCGTGTCAGTTCTGGTGCCGGCGCGAAACGAGGAGGAGAACCTCGAGGCCCTGCTGCCTACGCTGCTCTCGCAGTCCGGCCTCGAGGTCGAGATCGTCGTCGTGGACGATGCGAGCGAGGACGGAACGCGCGCCGTCCTCGAGGCACACGCCCGACAAGGTCTGGTGATCGTCGATGGAAATGGTCCGCCCGAAGGGTGGGTGGGCAAGCCGCACGCGCTCTACCAAGCGGCGAAGCGAGCCACCGGCGAGGTCTTCGTCTTCCTCGACGCCGACGCCCAACTCCGTGACGACGAAGCACTCGCCCGGCTGGTCGGCCGCTGGGTCGGCAACGGTGGGTCAGGCACGGCGCTGACGGGGCTTCCACGCTACCTCGACCGAGGTCCGGCGGCGCTGCTCACCAGCCTCGTCCCCTTTGCCGTCTTGGCGGCCCTCCCCATCCCTCTCGTCCCCAAGACGAAGTCCCCGGCCACCAGCGCGCTCAACGGACAGATCTGGATCTTAGGCGCCGACGACTACCACCGGCTCGCACCCCACGAGGCGGTGAAGGACGAGGTCCTCGAGGACGTCAAGATTGGCCGTTACCTCAAGCGGTGTGGCATCCAGCTCTGGTTCCAGGACCTCGGCCTCGAGGTCGCGGTCCGCATGTACCGGACGTTCGGCGAGGCGTGGCACGGCTTTCAGAAGAACGCGTTCTTGCTCGCGGGGGGGCGCCCAGGAGGCATCGTGACCGGGGCGTTCGTCTTTTTCCTGTTCCTCTACTCGCTCTCGTGGGTCCTCCCGAGCGTGCTATGGGTCGGAGGCTCCGTCGGCCTCTGGGCGCTCGCGACGCTCGTCGGGATCAAGCTCGCTATCGACCGCTCGGGCCGATTCCCACTGTGGGTCAGCGCTCTCGCTCCGGTCACCCTCGCCCTCGGCGCCGCGCTCCAAATCGACTCCTGGCGGGCCCATGCGACCGGGCGGGTCGCCTGGAAAGGCCGGGCGGTAGGGTAGCGCCCTCGAGGGCGATCCAGGCCTCGGCGTCCGCCTGAAACAGATCGTCCTCGAGGCCGCTGACACGCGACCTCGAGGACGACAGAAAAGCGAGCGCTCGGTCCTTACTGGTCCTGGCGCACCTCGTCCACATCGACGGCCTCAGTCGGCTCGAGGCCGAACTGACGGACGCGCTGCTCCGCATCGCGGCGCTCCTCGTTGAGGATTGAGGGCGAGAGGTCTCGAGCCATCCGTGTCCGGAGATCATCCACCACACGGGCGCGAAGCACGATCACGATCTCGCTCTGCGTCACCTGCGTCTGGCGGTACGAGAAGAGATACTTGATCAGTGGAATGCTGCGAAGGATCGGGACACCACGACGCTGCACCGATTCGTCCGTCGAGGTCAGTCCGCCGACAGCCACCATCTCGTTCGAGAGCACGTTGACGCGCGTAGTGACATCATCCTTAAAGATGGCGCCACCCACGCCAGCCGATGACTTCTCGACCTTGACTTGCAGGTTCACAAACTCGACCGGAGAGTCACCACGCTCGTCGACAATCAGCGTCGGCGTCACGTTGATGATGGTACCGGTCGAGATGTATTCGGTGATCGGGTTGCCCGCGATATCGCGGACGATAATCGGGATGTCTTGGCCGCTCTGCATCTGGCCCTGCTCGCCGCTTTGAACGACCGTGAACGGCGTCGCGATCGTCTGGCCGTAGCCCTGCGTCTCGAAGTAGCGGAAGAGATTGAGGATGGTCGTCAGCTCGATTCGGTCTGCGGAAGTCTCGAGGAAGCCATCGAGGGCGTCGAAGAACGAGCCGGCGTTGATAAAGAACTGTGTCGAGTTCGAACCAGACGTGCCACCGGTTGTGCCGCCGGTGGTACCACCGGTCGTGCCGCCGCCAGCTCCGTTGCTCGCCCCGGCGCCCGTCTGGTTTAGTCCCTGTCCGAACAGGGCGGACCAGTTGGTCCCGATCTCACGAGAGCGGTTCGTGTTGAGCTGGAAGATGACGGCATCAACCCGGACCTCGCGCGATTCGGCGGAGGCTGGAAGCTGAGCGATGGCGGCCTGCGTCGCAGCCTGCGTGGCGGCCTCGATGGCTGCGGCCTGAGAGGCTCCTTGGGACGCCCCAATCTCGTCCATCGCCACTCGGTCGCTTGTCGACGCCATCACGACAGGGTCCGTCACGATGAAGTAGCCGTCGGACTCGTTGAAGTCCAAGCCTTGCCGGTCGAGGACGACCTCGAAGGCATCGATGAAGTGGACACCGCTGAGAGAGACGCCAATGGGCTCCGTTCGGTCCATCGGGTCCACGACGCGCTTGCCGGTGACACGCGCAAACGTCGGGTTGACGAGGCGGAAGAACTGGTTCATCGGCGTCGAGGCCGGGAACGAGACGAGCTCGTCCGGTGGCACGTAGCCACGGACGATGCCGTCGTTGGCGCGCTGGGCCGAGGCCGTCGGCACCAATGCCGGGCCGAGGAGCACCGCGAGAGTCGCGAGCAGGACAGCTGCGCGGCTGAAGAATGGGATCCGGAGGGTCATAACGATGGGGGGACTGCGGAGCGGTCGGGTCTAGTCGTGCGTCGGGGTGCGGGGGAGCACCTCAGCAGGCTGGTAGGAGCCCTCGAGGGCGGGCGGGCCGTCATAGGTGCCGGCGGCGTCCGCCTCAGGCGTACCCGGTGCGGGTGGAGCCTCCTCAAGAACCGGGCCGGGGGGTACACGGCCGCCCCTGGAGGGCACCAAGACCTGATCGCCGATGGCCTGGCGGTAGCGTTCACCCGTCTCGAGGTCGATCTCGACCCGCTCGCGGATGCCACCGCGGTTGTAGTCGATCACGACACGGCCCTGTCGGGGGTCCACGCTCGAGATGCGGCCCAGGTAGACTCGGTCACCGGGCTGGAGTTGTCGGAGCTCGCCGCCGCGGTCGAAGACCGCCGTGCGACCGATCAAGCTGATGAGCATATCCGTCTCGGGCTCGACGAGGTCGTCCGTGTTTGGCGGCAGGGTCTCCAGGATGTATGGGAAGAACGGGTTGATGGCCGCGCGCCGCGCAGGGAACGCCTCAGGCGGCGGGATCACCCCATCCTCTGGCGCAGAGATCTCTGGGTCGGTGCTGAAGAAGGCATCGACCGCGAACGCGAACTCGGCCAGGATCACCTGTCGGCCCGGTCCTCCATCCTCACCGCCACCACCGATGGTGGTGACGTCCTTCTTGACCGTCAGATCGCGGATGCGGTACAGCCCACGGCCGTTCTCGACGTGCCAGATGAACGCGAACAGGCTCTCGAAGTAGGCCTGACCCGTTACCTGGTACGTATAGTATGAGGCTGCCGCGTCGGGTGTAATGCCACTAAGCGACAGGTCGAAGCGCTGAAAGCCTCTCACTGAGAGCGCGTTGAGGTACGAGACCACGTCGGAGGACTCGAGCGACGTGGGGAGCACCTTGTAGCGAGTGTTCCAGCGTGCCAGCGTCTCCGCCGCATCCTCGGAAGCCTGGGCCTCGACAAGCATGAGCGACGCGACATCGGCCTGCCGGGCCTCGATGGCCTCGATCTCGGCCTCGACAGCAGCAAGTTCCTTGGGCTGCTCTTTGATGGTCACGAAGTACCCTCCTCCTCCGGCCGCAGCCAGGAGAACGGAGAGCATGAGCGTGTTAATGAGTTCGTTCGACATCGTGTGAGCCCGGAGGCGCGTGTGTGTCCGGCTTAGAGATCGTCGGTAGGAGGCGCGGCATCGAGGCCGTCGTCTTCAGGCGCTATGACGTCGGCGACCTCGAGGGCCGCCTGCTCGCGCAGAACGCGGGTCACCTGGGGCAGCTCGCGCGGCTGCATGAACTGCAACCGGTACTGGTAGACCGGATAGTCACGCAGGCTTTCGAAGGTGACCTCTTGAATCGAGGCCGAAAGCCGCTGAGCGAGGCCGACGACGTTGGCGCGCGTCGTGGAGTACCCGACCAGTTGAATGTCATCGCCCACAGGGGTCCATTCCTCGATCCAGATTCCACCGGTCTGTGCGGCGGCTCGAGTCGTGCGCAGGAGCGTCTGCGTCCAGCGGTCTGTGTCAATCAGGACCGAATCGAGGGCGACGAGTGCGGAGGAGAGTGCCGCCTGGCGGGCCTGCAGGCTGTCGATACGCGCTTGGAGCTGCGGCCCTGACATCTGGGCGGCAGGAGGGAATTCGGCGAGGCGCTGCTCGGCTGCAGCGATCTCTCCTTCCTGGGAGACGTAGCGATAGCTGAAGAACAGGACGACCAAGAACAGCGACGCGGCCACGACGAGCGTATGCCATGCGAACGCGAGCTCGATGGCGCGCTTCTTCTTGAGTAGGTGGGCTGGGAGAAGGTTTGCATCCGCAAATGGACTTGCCTTTTGCTTGATCATGTGGCCCGCGACGGCGACGCCTGCGGCCCCGACCAGCATGGGTGCCAGTGGTCCGTACGGTCCTACCAGGCCGAGACGGGCGAGGCCCTCCCGCATGGTCTCGACTCGAGCCTCCGGGTAGAACGCAGCGAAACCCTGTACAAGCTCCTTCTCTCGTTCCTCCGCCACCACGACCACGCTGTGGACCGTGCCGACGCCCTGCACGTCCTGTTGCAAGAGGACGCGGCTACAGATCGTATCGGGCCCGTCGAAGGCCGTCACGGACTGCATCAGCTCATAGTGCTGAATCTTGTCGCCGGCGAGCAAAAGCACCAGCGTGTCCTCAGCGCCGACACGAACGACAGCGGTGTTCTCGTACGGCTCTGGCGCGGATGTCGCACCCACCAGTCCAACGAGGAGAGGCACTTCGGCCTCGAGGGTCTTGAACGCGACCTTCCGGTACGCCGACTGCTCGCGAAGCAAGCTGATCGACTCTGCCACCGGCTCGCTTCGCGTCGGCGCGACGGCGAGGTAGCGGCGCAGTCCATCACGGGACGTCATGGGGACGAACGCGGTCCGCTCTCGCGAGTCGCCCATGAACTCCGCCGTCTCCGGTAGCAGTTCGAGGAGCCGGTCTCGCTTGACGGGACCGTCCTCGGCCTCGCTCGCGGTGTCCTTCGCCTTCTTGGGCGCCGCCTTCTTTCCCTTCTTGGTCTTTTTATCAGCCTTTGGCGGGACGACAAGCTCGTGATAAACCACGTCGGGCTCGTCGATCACGAACGCGAGAGCAGGGTGCTCGTACCCAGCCTGCGCGCATTCCTCCAGGATGTCCCGCAGTTCGAAGACAATCGGCTGCGCAACACCAGCGACCTCGCCGCCAAGCGTCGTGTCCTGAGCGGCATCGGTAATGACGCCCATACCGGCGAACTCCGCACCGAAATCAATCTCACCGACGGATCCAAACTGGACAGAGGGGTCCGCTGCGGCGGCCTCTCCGAGTTCGAAGCCTACATCGTCGCCAATGGCATCGGGGCTGACAGCGCCAGCGCCGAACTGGCTCTCCGCCCGGTTCCGCACAAACTGGCGAAGCGGCTCGAAGCCGTCGGCTACGGGACGTACCAGAACGCCGTATACGCGATTGGGCGTGATGTGAATGCCCAGCACGAGCGCATCCTTGGCCCGTCCTCGACGGGACGCCTTCTTGGTCTTGCCGGGCTCCTTGCCGGATGCCGCTTCGGCACCTTCCTCGCCCTCCGAGAAGGAGACCTCGAGGTCGGCATCAGCGGGTTCATTCTCGACCCCGATGAGCATGGTAGGAAACGCCGCGTCCTCGAGGTCGGGCGCGTGTCCGGCGTCCTCGAGGGAGATCGGGTCGCTGAACACGATCGACGGGTCGTCGAACGACGCCCCGGAAGGCCCGAAATCGGCGTCGGCCGGCGTGGAGCCGGGCGCACCGTCGTGGGACTCGGGGAAGATGAAAGAATCGCTCATGGGGCCTTGGTCAAGCAGATCGGCGCTAGGCCGACTGCATTAGCTGCTGGAAGCGCCGCTTGTTGTTCGAGTACTGAAGCCCGATCTCGGGCGACACCTTGCGCTCGCGGACCAAGCGGAAGAGGTCCTGCTCGAGGGTGGTCATTCCCTGCCGGTTGCCCTCCCACATCATCTGGTAGATCTCGCCGGTGTTGTTGTTGAGGATGGCGGCCTTGACGGACGCGGTCACCCACAGCACTTCCTTGGCGAGCACACGCCCTCCGCCGAGCTTCGGCGCCAGCTTCTGCGACACGACGCAGTTGAGCACGTCGGCCAACCGGTTTCGGACGCGCTCCTGCTCGTGCGGTGCGTACTCGGCCACGATGCGGTCGATCGACTCAACGGCGCTGGCGGTGTGCAACGTCGAGAACACCTTGTGGCCTGTATCCGCGGCCTCGATGGCCGAGTCGATGGTCTCGGGGTCTCGCATCTCCCCGATCATGATGATGTCAGGGTCCTGGCGGAGAGCCTGGCTCACGCCTGCCTTGAAGCTGGGCACATCCGGCCCCACTTCACGGTGGCGGATGATGCATCGCTGAGGCTGGTGGACGTACTCGAGCGGTTTCGCCACGATGACGATGTGGCCATCGAAGTCGCGGTTGTTGGCGTCGATGATGGCGTCCAGCGTGGAGCTTTTGCCCGAACCGGTGACGCCCGTCACGAGCGCCAAGCCACTGCGAACGTTCGAGAACATGACGCCGCGCTCGATGACCGGATGGAAACCCAGCGTGTTGAGAGGGCGAATTTCGTCGTTGATCGCGCGGAGACAGACGCCGAGGTGCTGGTTGTCGAAGTACGTCGTGCAGCGAAAGCGGAGGCGCGTGCCGTCGTCAGCGTCGAGCTGGTACGAGAAGTCAGCGGACCTCACCTTCCAGAGGTCGTCTTGATTCCGCTCTGAGAGCAGGTTCAGGATCAGGATGTCGGTCTCGTCGTGACTCGCAACGCCCAGCTCGAAGTGAGGTGTCTTGTCGCCATCGACGCGGAACCACACACGGCCGAGAGTGGCCGGGCCGCCCATATCCATGTCGGAGGCGCCCATCGGGTGCATCCGGCCCACGTACTGTTCTATGAATGCGCGGAGCTGCTCGCGCTGATCGACGCGAAGTCGGACAATCTGCTCAGCGTAGAACTTGAGTCGGTCCTCTCCCACCAAGAGCTTCGGAGCGGAGCGCGCGATCTGGCGCACAAACGGCGGGATCCGAACGAATCCATCGCTGTCAACCTCGTCGAAGCCGGGCTCTGGTGGCGCCTGCTGCGGCGGCTGGGCCATCGGCGGAGCGGGCATCGGCGGCGGAGCAAACGAGGGGGCAGCCGGAGCGGCGCTCGGGGCCGACGGTGGCGCGCCCCATGCGGGGGCCGAGGCGGCGGCAGCCGGAGCGCCTGTGGAGAACGTTGTGGTGGATGGTGTCACGACAGTATTTGAGGTCGGTCGCCGACACGCAATCGCCGAGCCATTCGCCCTCGAGGCGGCAGAAGGTGCACCAGGGGCTCGAAAGGTCATTTCCACACGCGTTTTCGACCCATCCGCGTCACGATTGGTAACCCGCCCTCGAGGTCGCCGCGCGTCTGGGAGACTGGTTCTCGACCTCGAGGACGAGCGTCACCCCTTGCTACAGCGAGGCCTCGAGGACGCATTCGCCCTCGAGGCCTCGTGCCGACCTCGAGGTCGAGAGTGCTCTTCTGTGGCAGATCTAGGGTCTGCCGTTTCCGTTCCCGCAGCCGTTGCCGTTGTTTCCCTCGCCACGAGTGTTTCCATTGGCACAACCGCGTGTGTTGCCAGCGAGGTTCAACGGGATGATCTCAACCATGATGACCTGATCACTGAAGTCCGCCGGCGAGCCGGTGTCGCGCAAGTCGTGGAAGCCGTCGCTGCCTGCGACATCGGTGACCCTGTACGCGCTCAACGGGTCGTTGGGATCATCGGCCACGATGCGGGTCTCCACGACGTCGGTCCAGCCGTTCCCCGCGCCATCGTTTCCTTTGGTCTTGTAGCTCCCGGACCAGTCGTAGCCGTACTTCTTCGTCGCCCAGAGACTCTTGTTCGGGTTGTGGTAATCGCGGTGGTCAGAGGCCAGATTCCAGTCGTGGATGTCCTCGAAGGCGATACGCCAGCGCTGGTTGTTGTTCGGATCTGTCTCAACCATCGCCCACGGTCCCTCTGAGGGATCATCAAGGGAGACTGTGGAGGCGTCTAGGGCCCAGTGGACCCAGGCCCAGTCACTCTCGAGGAACTGGTAGGTCGCCATCGCGTCGCCGAGGAGCTTCCAACCATAGAGCGGGTCCGGGTTACTGGTGTTGGGGTCCAGCGTCCGAGCGAGGACTCCCGCCCCACCGTAGCGGAGGTCCGGCCTCGAGTTCGGCCGCGTGCCATTGCCTCCACAGTTGTTGTCAACTCCAATGGCGAAGTTCATCTGGGTACCGGGCTCAAGCTCGACCTCGAGGCCGACGTTACGGGCTCCATTTCGGTTTTTACCTGGAGCATAGACCATCTCGGGAAGCGGCTGATCTTCTTCTGCCACGCCGGGAAGCGTCCGCTTAAGGAAGACGGCCGAGCAGTAACCCGCCATGGAATCCACAAACTGGATCCGTAAGGCACCTCCTTCGCTCACGCGGAGGACACCCACGGACTGCGAGTCGTTGATTTCGTGGTCTGCCTCCACGAGATCGCCGCCCGCGTTGTATGAGAACATCCCCTTGGCGTAGATATCGACTCCGTTGCCACCATCGTAGCTGGCTTCTACGATGTATGTACCATCGAGCATGTCACCGGTCCGCCGTACACAGACAGCCTTTCCGTTGGCGCACCCCGTAGCCGCGTCGCCAAACGCCGTGAGCGCTGCGTCGATGTCCGTTCCAAAGCGGTGGATATCTGCCGAAGCGGAGTTGAATGCCGACCGCGCAATCTCACGCGCGATCACGTCGGCTTCGTACTCGCCCTGGACTTTAGCTGAGCGGATGTCCGTTTGCTGAGACGAGAACATGATCGTCGCACCGGCGACGCCGGCTGCGAGAACGATGAGGAGAGCAACTTTACCCATGATGTTGGTGGGCCTACGCCGAAGCGCAAGCCAGGTGATTAGAATGGTCGGATTTCAACTGTGGTCGCCCAATGGAGGCCATTCTCGGGGATGATCCGAGCACGGTGGAGCGGGAAGAGAGTGGGGATCACGCTGAATTCGAGACGGACATAGTCCGCTTCGTCGGCAGCGTCGTCGCCGACAGGCTGGCTGTCGCTGTCGCGGGGCTGAATGTGAAAGTGCCGGAGGCCGTGGGGAGAGCCATACTCGGGTGTCGGTCCCCATGCGGGCGCGCCGGTAATCCACTCGTTGCTGGCTGTGTTGTACTGGCCCCGCCGCTCGGAGCGGGAGATCGAGTAAATCTGCATGGTCACGTCGTCTTCGGGGGTCTCCCCCTCGGTCACGACAACGCGGGTGTCATCCTCCGCGAGTTCGTAGAGCACTTCGACGCGCGTCGCGATCTCAGTCGTGACAGTCCCCTCGTAGTAGTAGTAGTTGAAGCGGCGCGTGAAGGAGCGCCCGTCAATGACCTCGGTGATGGTGCTGAAACGATCACGGTCCCGACCAAACCGCGCTCCCAGCCGGACGACATCGTCCTCGAGCCACTCCGCGAAGGCAAGAGCCTGGCCCTTGGCTTGATGCACCGACTGCCGCTCCATCGACGCCTGCCGGCTGTTGATCTGCTGGGCGATCATTGCCAGCCCCAGGACGGCGGCGACGAGCGTCGCGATGAGATGGTCGAAGATGAATTGCATGGGAGGTGTTCTAGCGCCTTAGGGCTTTGGTCCTATCCATTTCCACGACCGTTGCCGTTGCCGCCACCGTTGCCATTTCCGCCACCGTTGCCGTTGCTGCCGCCGTTGCCATTTCCGCCACCGCTCTCGTCATCCACGCAAGGTCCGTTCCCGCTGCAAGACTCGTCCTGTTGGCCGTTCGGGCCGCCGCCGCCATTTCCAGGATTGCTGGAGTCGACACCGTCGTCGTTGTTGCCGTGACCATTGTTACCGTTTCCATTCCCACCGTTGCCGTTGCCATTTCCGTTGCCCCCATTGCCATTGTCGTCAGACTCATCGTTGGAGCAATCAGGCTGTGTGGCAGCATGGGCGTCGACATCGTTCTGGGATTGAGCGGCGGCGGCCTGCGCTTCTGTAGCCCGAATGGCCGCCTGGTCGACGGAAGCCTGTGAGATATCCAGGTCGCCCTGGATCGCCTGGACGGCGCTCGACGCGCTCCCCACCTGTGACTCCGCGTTAGAGAGAGCGCTCCCAGCCTGAGCCTTTGCCGACTGTGCGGCCTCGAGGGCGGACTGTGCGTTGGAGATGCCCTGGATTGCACCTCCTCGGGAGGACTGCGCGGCCTCGAGGGCGGACTGCGCTGATACAATGGCCTGGTTTGCACGGCCGATGGCAGCGGCAGTAGCATCGTACCTCGACTGCGCGGCCTCGACGCCGCTCGCTGCGGCCTGAACCGCGTTTGCAGCATCGTTTTTGGCGTTCTGAGCCACACTTGCTTGCTGTCGGCGCGTTTCATACGTCGCGCGCGCCGCCTCGTACGCTGCGACCTTCTGATTGTAGTTGTCCCTGTGGGCGTCCGAGATCCACCGCCTGAAGATCCAGAATCCAGTCGTGCCGCTGTTGTAGGCATCGTCCTTCGCCTGTTCGGCGGCGTTCATCGCTGCCTGAGCTTGATCTCGAGCCGCGTTCGCCTGTTGAGACGCTGCACTCGCCTGGTCATAGGCGCTGCTGGCTGCACTTGCGGCCGCCTGCGCCCCGTCGAGGTCGTTTTGAGCTGCCGCCTGTGTCTGCCGAGCGCTCTGCAGATCGGATTGTGCACTTGCGAGTGCCGTCTGCGCGCTGGCAATGGCCCCGTCGGCTTGATCGCGACCGGCTATCGCTGCCTGGAGGGCGCTCGCAGCGTTCGACTCTGCCTGCACCGCCGCGTTGTAGGCGGACTGTGCGGCATTCCGCCCACTCTGAGCGGACGCAAGGGCGGCGGCAGCCGTGTCATACTGCCCCTGAATGGATCCGTGAGCCTGCTGTGCCTCTGAGAGAACCCCAGCTGCCGCGGTGTACGCAGAGACGGCGGCATCGCGGATGTTTCGGAGATCGCTCATTCGAGCGTTCCATGCTCCGACGTTCGCTTCACACGTTGCATCAGTGCCGCCGTTGGCCGCTATCGAGCGGCGCAGGTAGGCCGCCGCTACTTTCGTGTCGAAGCTGAAGACACGGCGAAGGCTGACTTCAACCGGTTTGTTGGTTCCGCTTCGTGACTTAAGCGATGTCGTCCGCGCGAAGATCTCAACGCGTTTGTGGTTCGTCCGGAAGCCGACCGGGACGTCAATCCCCGCCCCATCTGTTGCCTCAACGTAGCTCACGTCGACGCGAACCTCAACAGGCAGCGTATGGCCGTCTGCAGTAGTCAGCTCCACGGATTGCCACTCGTCACTGTGGACATCGTCGATATCGTCGCAGGATGGCGACGATGCCGAAGGGGTGGGGTTCAGAATATTGCAGGCCCCACCGAACGACTCAATCTGCGAGAACTCGTCCACTCGGATATCGATCAGGTCATCGAATGAGACCGTATCGCGCTCTGCTTCCGTCATGGATGCGCCTAAGCCGTACCGAGCACGGAGCCGTGCCGGCGTGGTGGCTGCGTCGAAGGCGCGTGAATCCACAAACTCCATCGTATGGAGCAGCGTGCCCGCCACCGCGAGTTCAAACTGATCCCGGATAATGGACTCGACCGTGTCGTGCTGCGTCTCCACCTGCGACATGGTGAATAGCCCAGCCGTGAAAATGGCCATCAAGGCGAGTAGAGTTTGCGGCATGGTTGAGTGGGAGTCAAGTGTGTTTGACTCTTGCAGGGATCGGGCCGCTAACACATCTCATCACCCTAACCCCTTCTCTCCCCTTGGAATGGAATGATGGTCCCATCATCCATCGCCCCCATTCCCAAACCCTCATCCCTATAGCACCTACCCCTTCACGCCCTAGCATGGTTCGTTTCGACCTATCGAGGAGGGTATTTCTACCTCGCGCTATTCCATTCCGCGCCTCTCAAGCGACCGAGGCCCGTTCACGTTCAACAGTGTGAGTTCAGATTGTACCCCCTGCTATGAGGGTTGCACTCGGCAGCATACTTGAACCGACCTCGAGGGCGCACACAAAAAACGGGGCGCCCCTTTCGGAGCGCCCCGGCTTCATCGAGGTCGATGGCTACAGGCTACTCGGCCTCGCGGGCCGTCGAATAGTTGACCCGCAGCGCCTCTGCTTCACGCAGTTCCTGCTGGACGTCGTAGAGCATTCCGGTTTCAACTTCACGGTCAATGCGCATCGAGACGATCGTACGTGGCTCCTCGCGGAGGCGACGGTACATCACCTGGCGCACATCAGGAAGATCCCGGACGATGGCATCATCAATCTGAACGGCCGGCTCTCCAAGCCCAGACTCAAGCTTCTCGGGTCCAAGGTAGAGATACTGGATCAATCTCTTCTGATCAATCTTCTCGACCGCCTCAGCCTGAGGAATCGAGACGTTGACGAGTAGCTCTGTTTCACGGAGCACGGTCGTCACCATGAAGAAGATCAAGAGCATGAAGATGATGTCCGGCATCGAGGCCGTCGGGATCTCCTGCTTCGTGCCGGCGCTCTTCTTTTTAAATGAGGCGGACATAGGGTTCTGTTATGGGGGGAAGCCGGCTTACTCCTGGTCGGGCTCGGCGAGCGACAGCTTGAGCGGGAACTGATCGGCGATAGCGTCCTCGTCATCCTCGCCGAGGCGCGCCTTGTATGTCCCGTAGTCGGTTCCGAACTGCGAGCGCGCGGCTTCATTGCGGACCTCGTTGTACGCGGACTTCAATTCATCGAGGACCTCGATATAGGTCACGTACGGCAAGCCGCGACGCGTCTTGAACGACACGACGGCTTTGTCAGGACTGACTGAGAGGTTGGCCTCGCGCCCGTTGTTTGTGATGTGACGCTTCACGATATCGCGGATGGCCCCGATGTTCGTGATCTCGTTGTCGATCAGCACACGGCCGTCTTCGGCCACAAGCACGTTGAGGAGGTTTCGCTGGTTGATGTCCGGCGGCTCGACATTCTCATCCAGCTTCGGGGGAAGCTGCATGTAAATGCCCTTGTCCGCATCGATCGTCGTGGTGACGAGGAAAAAGATGAGGAGGAGGAACGCGATATCCGCCATCGAGGCCGAGGGGATCTCAGCGTCTCGCTTTGTACGTGGCTTGAGGAGCGGCATAGGTGTGGAGAATCCAGAGCGAACAGGTCGAGCTGTGCCGAGATCGGCCTAGCTGAACAGGCTCTTCGCGCCAGAGATGAGAAGAGCCAGGAAGCCGGAGAGCGCCGTGAACATGGCCGTCGCAACGGCCGCACCGGTCGCGGTTCCATCCACGAGGTACGCGATCACGAAGATGAGGAGCGGGAGCGCGAACGCTGCCAAGCCCAGCTTGCTACCTGAGAGTGCGTTGCCAGCGTTCTTGAGACCGAACCCGATCATCATCAGGAGCGAGACTCCGATCAAGACGAGGCAGAGCCAAACGAAAGCGATAACCATCTGAGAGGGGGAGTCAGGTGGCCGACCTCGAGGCCGACCGCCTTATGCAGCCCGCCCGACCTCGAGGCCGGGCGGGCGAGGTCGTTACGGGAGGTCGGTGATCGGCTCGTCGCCGGTTCCGATCTGTGCGCTCGTCGGCGGGAGTGTCCCGCGGGCCGAGCGGCCAGAGAGCGCCGTGCGACCGACGGACATCATCGAAAGCGAGTCGATGAGCTCGACCGAGGCCTCCTCCATGTCAG
Source organism: Rubricoccaceae bacterium (assembly GCA_963832985.1). Taxonomy (GTDB): domain Bacteria; phylum Bacteroidota; class Rhodothermia; order Rhodothermales; family Rubricoccaceae; genus Rubrivirga. Next base: position 92,886 of record CAWHWG010000004.1, on the reverse strand, counting down.
CCGTGATGCGGTCGATCTTGGAAACGCAGTAGTTGTAGAACACCTGCAGGATGATGGCCGCAATCAGACCGAAGACGGTCGTGAGGAGCGCCACCTTAATACCACCGGCGACGAGCGACGGTGAGATATCACCGGCGGCCTCGATGGCGTCAAACGCCTCGACCATGCCGACAACGGTGCCGAGGAATCCGAACATCGGGGCGAGCGAGATGCCGAGAGAAAGCCAAACGAAGCCGCGCTCGAGGAAGCTCATCTCGATAGAGCCGTAAGACACCACAGCCTTCTCGACTGCGGCCATGCCTTCATCAAAACGGGTCAGACCAGCCTGGACCACCGATGCAACGGGGCCGCGGGTGTTGGCGCAGACGTCTTCAGCGGCCGATACGCCGCCGTTGTCTAAGGCCTCTTTGACCTTGGCCATGAACTTGGGAGCGTTGATGTCAGCGCGGTTGAGCGACAGGATGCGCTCGAAGGCGATGGCCAGTCCAATGATCAGAGTGATCAGGACGGGCCACATGTAGCTGCCGCCCTCGTTGAAGCGGAAAACCAGGTCGTTGGCGAATTCGGCCTGCATCAGCAGAGCGGATAGCGTCATGGGTGAGTGTACCTCGGTGGGGAAGCGGTTGGGCGATGGGGCGGCGAGTCCGACCCCAGAAGCACAGACGGGAGCGCGGGGGACGCGCCAAACGTGCGGAGGTCAATATCCCTATCGGTCCCGGGATTGTCAACGCGAGGCGAAGGGTCGATTCGAGAAGTGTCCTCTGCCTGTGCCTCCAAGACACTCAAAGGCCAGCGACGTTGCTCACCAGGAACCAAAAAAACGGCCTCCCCTGCGCCGAAGCAGGAGAGGCCATCCAGTTCGACACGCGGGAGAACTCAGCGGCTGGCCTGAGCGAGTGTCACGGCCTCCGACCAGTGCCGCATGGCTTCACGGATCGACGGATCGATCTGGCCGACTACCGGGAAGAAGGCATTGGCCCCAAACAGGCGACGGGCCATGAATGCGCGCACACGAGCCTCAATGTCAGCACGGGACGCAAGCGCATCGGACCGGACCAAGACGTCGGCGTCCTCATCCTCAGGGGCCGATACGACGACTGGCGTTCCTTCAGAGGCGACGTAGCTCAGGAAGCGGTCGAAGTCAGCGTCCGTGAGCTGGAAACCCGTCACAAACTCACGCTCGCGGCCCTCCCACTGTTGGCGGAACGAATCGCCTCGGCGCTCGATGTCAATTCGCGCAAACGAGTCATCGTAGCGCTTGCCGATTACGGTGCGTAGTGCATCGGACAGCGAGTCTCGACCGACGATGAAGTCGGGCAGGATGCCGCCACCGCCGTATACCGCTCGTCCGCCCGCAGTCTGGAAGACCAGAGAATCTGGGACCTCCACGCCGAAGGCTCGTGCGTCTACGGCTCCACCGTTGGGAACCAGCCGATCCTCGACGGCCGTCCGCAGCTCACGTTTGGCCTCGAAGTAGGCCTCATCTCCTTCGCCGACCTCGTATGCCGTTTGAATCAGGCGACCGGAGGGTGTGAAGTAGCGAGAGACCGTCATCTGGAGCACGCTGCCATCGGTCAATGGGAACTGCTGCTGAACGAGTCCTTTGCCGAAGGTGCGGCGACCGATGAGGTATCCACGGTCGTGATCCTGGATCGCGCCAGCGACGATCTCAGACGCGCTGGCTGAGTTCTCATCGACCAACACGATGACCGGATCGTCCTCGAAGATGCCGCCTGCTGTGGCGCGGTATTGGCGTTCGTTGGACGAGTGACGGCTCTCGGTGTAAACGATCATCTCGCCAGCGTCAAGGAACTCGTCGGAGATTGCGTAGGCCTGATCGAGAAGCCCACCTGCGTTGCCGCGCATGTCGAGGATGAGGCGCTTCATGCCCATTCCGCGGAGCTCACGGATGGCGGAAGTCACTTCCTCGTGGCTGGTTCGTGCGAACCGAGTCAGCTTGATGAGGCCCGTCTGGTCGTCGACCATGTACGAGGCGGCCACGGTATTGAGTGGGATCCGGTCGCGGACGATCGAGAACTGGAGCGGCTCGCGATAACCGGGGCGAGCGACGGTGACGCTGACGGTTGTTCCTCGAGGCCCCTTCAGGCGCTCCGGAACATCGTTGGGGTCAATCCCGATGGCGTTCTCGCCGTCGATCATGACGATGCGGTCGCCTGCATGGAGGCCGACTTCCTCGCTCGGACCACCAACGATGGGCTGGAGCACGACGAGCGTGTCCACATCATCGCGGCCCTCGACGAACTCGTAGAAGATGCCGATGCCGTCGAAGCTGGCCTCGAAGCTCTCCCGCACGCGGCGCATTTCCTCGGAGGAGATGTAGATCGAGTGAGGGTCGAGGCTGGCGAGCATGCCCTCGATCGCGGCCTCGGCGAGCTCCGACGAGTCGACCTGCTCGACGTAGCCACGGGTGATGTACTCGTAGGCCTCCTCGATCTTGCGGAGCTCTTCTACCTCCTCAGAACCGGAGACGGCGTCCTGTACTTGGACACCGATGAGAAGCGCGACGGCCAGGAGACCGGCGCCGATGACTGGGGCGAAACGAGAGCGAAGCATATGCGCGGGGGGCGTGGTCCAGACCAACGGAGCGGGTCCGTCATTGGTACCGGCAAACGGCGTTCCGCCCGTGCGGTTCACCCTGATCTCGCAAGATAGGGAGGTTGCTGTTCTCGTCCTCGAGGGCGGCGAGGAGGTGTGGGATTCGTCTGCGTCCTCGAGGCCGGACGGAATGCGAGAAGAGGTTCTTCAGTTCACGACCTCGAGGCCGGCCTGCGACCTCGAGGACGGAACCTTTCGGGGCGGAGATCTTCTCGATCCCTCGATCCCTCGATCCCTCGATCCCTCGATCCCTCGATCCCTCGATCCCTCGATCCCTCGATCCCTCGATCCCTCGATCCCTCGATCCCTCGATCCCTCGAATGACCAATAAGGCCGTCGCTCGCCAGCTCAAGCTCACCGCCGACCTCGTCGAACTCACCGGTGGCAACCCGTTTCGCGCTCGCGCCTACGCGTCCGGAGCACGAACCGTCGAGCGGCTGGAGGAGCCCGTTTCCGAGTTGCTCGCATCTGGAGAGCTCGTCGGCGTCAAGGGAATCGGCAAGGGGCTGGCGGCAGAGATCGAGGAATTTGTGTCGACTGGCGTCATGGGAGTAACCGAGTCTCTTCTACAAGCGTTGCCGCCCGGACTTCCCGAGGTGCTTCGCGTCAAGGGCCTGGGCGTCAAGAAAGTCCGCACGCTGTGGCAGGACGCAGGCGTCACGTCGTTGGAAGACCTCGAGGGCGCCGCGGCCTCTGGGCGGCTCGCAGACCTCCCTGGCTTCGGGGCCAAGACCGTTCAGAACATCCTGGCCGCCATCGAAGAGCTCAAGTCGTACCGAGGACAAGCGCACCTGCGGGACGCCGCTCTCGCCGGGCTCGCCGCACGTGACATCCTGCGCGACGCCGGATTCCGCTGCGAGCTCGCAGGTCCCGTCCGCCGCCAGTGCAATGTCGTGGACCGCGTGGACCTCGTCCTCGAGGGCGAGCCGGAGCAGGCCGCCGCCGTTCTCGATGCGATGACCGGCCTCGAGGTCGCGAGCGACCACGTCACGGCGATGCTGCCTCTGGGACTCCCTCTCACCGTCTGGACCGCCTCGGCCTCGAGGTTTGGAACGGCCTTGTGGAAGCGGACGGGCCCCGACGCACACACCAGCGCATTCACAGAGGCCTACGGCGAACCCGCCGATCATGGGGACGAGGACGCGATCTACAGTGCTGCGGGTCTTCAACCGATTCCCGCCCCCCTCCGCGACGACGACTGGTTCTCGGAGGCTGCCGCCGGCACTCTGCCCACGCTCGTCCGCTCATCCGACCTCGAGGGCACGATCCACAACCACACCACATCATCGGACGGGGCGCACACGTTGCGTGAGATGTGCGACGCGGCCCGTGCGCTCGGTCTGAGCTACTTCGGCGTGTGCGATCACAGCCGCAGCCTGCAGATCGCGCACGGTCTCAGCATCGAGGACGTGCTCGCCCAGGTCGACGCTGTACGCCAGCTCAACAATGACTACGCCGCCGAGGGCGTCGACTTCCGCGTGTTCTCAGGCTCCGAGGTCGACATCTTGTCGGACGGCTCGATGGACTTCCCGGACGACGTGCTTGCCCAACTCGACGTCGTCGTCGCCAGCGTCCACACCGGCTTCCGGATGACAGAAGACGAGGCCACGGCACGCGTCGTCAAGGCCGTCTCCAACCCACACGTTCGCGTGCTCGGCCACCCGACCGGCCGGCTTCTGCTCCGCCGCGAAGGCTACCCCCTCGACCATGAAGCCGTCCTCGAGGCCTGCGCCGAGCATGGCGTGGCCGTGGAACTCAATGCGAGCCCGTGGCGGCTCGACATGGACTGGACGTTTGTGCGCGACGCGACGCAACGAGGCGTGCTGGTGTCCATCAACCCTGACGCCCACTCTGTCGACGGCCTCAAGGACACGCGCTGGGGCGTAGCATCTGCTCAAAAGGGCGGCCTGACAGCCGAACAGTCCCTGACCTCGAAACCAGCCGACGCCTTCGCGGCGTGGCTCGAGGCTGGCGGAACACCGTAGCACGCCCTCGAGGACGGAGCCCGATTCACCACGGACGACCTCGAGGACGGGAGCGGACGCGCCGACGAGGAGTAGCATCATTCACTCGGTAGCTTCCCCTCCCCTCTTTCGCGCTTGTGACCCGTCTCCTCCTCACGCTCGGCGTTGCCCTCCTCGTCCTCGTCGGACTCGCGGCCGCAGCCAGCGTGCTCGCCTACGGGACCGATCCGACGCGCGACGGCACCCTCGAGGTCGACGGCCTCGAGGGCGGAGTCACACTCGCATGGGGCGATAGCGGACGAGTCTGGATCGAGGGCCCAGACGAGGTCGCCGTGGCGGCTGGGATCGGGTATTCCCATGCCACCGACTACGGCTGGACCGCGTCGCTCTGGCGGCAGGCGGCACTGGGAACGCTCTCGGAATGGTTTGGCGAGGATGTCCGCGACCTCGACCTGCACGCTCGCACGCTCGGGTTCGAGTCGCTCGCGAGACGCACTTATGAATCCGTAAGTGACGATGACCGTCTCGTCCTCGATGCCTACGCTCGCGGCGCCTCGGCGGGGTTCGCAGAGCCCGGAGTCGCCCAGGGAAACGAGTTCATCGTTGCCGACGTGGTCCCCGGTCCCTGGGAGCCGTGGGACGCGCTAGCCGTTGAGCGCTTGCACGCTTACCTCGACGCCCCGGCACTGTCCCTTGACACAACCTGGACCGCCGCCGCCCTCGAGGACTCTGTAGTTGCACGGTTCGTGGTCGCTGACTCTGTCTTCCGGGCCTTCTTCAGGGCTGAAAGTGGTGGCTTCGACCGCGCCTATGCCTCGTCCGACTCGCTCGCGCGAGGAGGTACGCTCACCTATCAGGCCTCTGCCGGCTCATCGGCCTTGCCACTGCTGGCGCCGGCCATACTGCGGACCGGCGGTGAGTCATCTGTTGCCTTGACCATTCCGGGCACGCTCTCGAGCCCCGCGGGATGGAGCGGCGGACGAAGCTGGGCGTTGCTTCGTGGAGCCCCGCTCTTCATCGAGCGCTACGGAGGCGCGCTGCCTCCGCCGGTGTACAGCCGCATTGTAGAGCGCGATGGGGACGAAACGCTCCTCGAGGTCGCCCGCGACACGGCAGGCTTGGTGCTGCGAGCCGCCAGCCCACGCGGCGTGGCCGACTCCGTTGCCGTCGTGACCGACTCGACTGCTGTCGGGACCGGGTGGCGAGTCCGATGGTCCGGCTTCGGGCTTGGCACCGATCTCCCCGCGTACCGTGCGCTGCGCTCCGGCCGCACCCCGTCGGCCGCCGATTTTTCCGTCCTCGAGGGCGACGGACTATCTATCTCCACAGGGAGCCGGATCCTGGGAACGCCCCCCGTCCGCGTCCAGGGCGGCGGCATCACGCTCGTCGCCTCCGACTCGCTCGCCCGGTACGGCCTTCTGTCGACCGTTGCCCTCGAGGCCGACTCCACTGTTGCTTTCGTCGCGAGCACGGACTCGACCTCGAGCGTGGACTCGACCTCGAGGACGCTACCGACCTCGACGTACGTCTTGCGCGACGTGGCGCCTCAAGACCGTGACGTCGCCAGTGGCTGGGCCCGCGCTCGGCTTCCGGGCCTGATCCGCGGTCTTGGAGCCAGAGACTCTCTACCCGACGTTCTCCAGACGACGTTTGCCTACCTGAACGGATGGGATGGCTCCTACCGCGCCGATGACATCGCGCCGTCCATCTTCGAGTGGTGGATGCGATCCCATCGCGACCTGACCGGCAGCCTCCCGGACCTGAGCGACTCGCTGAGCGTCGCCCTGCTCCCGTCGTCGCTCCGCATCGCCCGCGCAGAGTTGCGAGACCGCTACGGGCCCCTCACGACCGGCTGGCGCTGGGGACGACTCCAGGGCGGCCCCACGTATCCGCTTCTGTCCTCCAAGACGATGGCCGCTGCGCGATTATTTAGGCGCCCGCTTGCACCTCCGGGCGGACATCCCACCTCCCTTCTTCCCGGCCCATCCCTTCTCTTCGAAGACCATCAGCCCGGCAGCGCCGTGTGGTCCGTACGCTTGCGTTCCTCCGACGGGCAGACGACCATCCGGTCTCCGCACCTCCGACCCGACCCGACCGCTGGAATCGGCCTTAACGTAGGCCCAGACGGTCCATTCCTTATGCTCGACCCCTCCGCGCCGATGCCCGAGACACGACTTGCTCTGGCTCCGACCTCATGAACGACTCACTCTTCGTCGGCCTCGATGCCGGTGGAACCAAGACGGCAGCACTCGCCGCAGTCGGAACGTCCACCTTTCGGCTAACCGGCCCCGGAGCCCAAGCTCTACGGGATGGTCCCGAAGCCGCGGCGGCCGTCGTCACCTCCCTCGTGGAGCAGGCTCAACAGCAGTCAGATGCGTCCCTCGTCGCTGTCGCAGCGGGATTCGCAGGCGCAGGGCGTGAGGAGACGCGAACGGCCATCGCCGATGCTCTGCGGTCTAGCCTCGGCCTCGAGGCCGTAGCCGTCGTCCACGATGGCGATGTCGCCTACCGAGCTGCATGGGGCACGAGTAGCGGAGCACTCCTTATCGTGGGGACGGGGTCATTTGTGTATGCCAAGACGGAGGCTGGCGACTCCCTCCGAGCCGGTGGCTGGGGCGCGGCCCTCGGCGACGACGGCAGCGGAACGGCACTGGGACGCGCGGCCCTCCGCATTCTGCTCTCCTGCTTTGACGGCGGTCCTCCCTCGATCCTTCCGGAGCTCGCCGCTGAAAAACACGGCCTCGAGGCCGCCGGGGACGTGATCGGCGCGGTGTACGGTGACGATGCTCCGCTGGCGTCGTTCGCGCCCCTGTTGCTTGCTGCCGTCGAGGCCGGCGATTGGGCTGCGGAGTCCGCCCTCCGGTCCGAGACGAATGCTCTCGCGAAGCAGGCGGCATGGATCGCCACCCGCGCGGGCAACGATCTCCGGCACCGACTCCGCTACACCGGCGGCCTGAGCGGCGAACCCGCCTACCAGTCCTCTCTCGAGGCCGCCCTCGAACGCCATCTCCCAGGATGGGACGTATCGACGTGTGACGCCGAGCCCGTCGAAGGCGCCCTCGACCTCGCGCGATCCCTCGTCGTGCCGTGACATTCGACGTCGATGAGTACGGCTTTGTCACTATGCACGTCTCGTGCCCGTTGGCTGGAGGTGATGACATCAAGGTCAAGCTCTTTCCCGACCTCGAGGACGGCGGCGTCTCCGATACGATGCAGGACAGTCTCCGCGACCTCGAGGCCCTCGGGCAGGAGCACAAAGACACGGTAGCGTCCATGCTCCTCGAGCACGCCGAGTCGTGCTTCGAGTCGACCTCCTACGGGTACGCGGAGTCCTCCGACCTCGAGGACGAGACAGAGATCAACCGAGAGGCCTTTTCGGTTCGCACCCCAGCAAACGCCTTTCGCGCTGCCCGCCTTGCTGGAGCCAGCATCGAACTCGAGGACGCCCTCACTCACCGATACGCCGTCCTCGAGTTCGACGTGCCCTGGGAGGAGGAGCATGGATGCGGCATTGTCCTTCGAGACGGCCGTCCCATCGGCTGGGGCTCAGCCGACATCCACGGCGGCCAGTTCGAGGCCGTGGCGTAGCGCCACGGCCCGCGACCTCGAGGAGGATCGGGAGTTCCCCTCTTGAGACCCCAGGGTGTTCCCGACCGACACGCCGCCGTCACCCTCACAGTGGAGCTTGCGGGTCCACTCTCCCAAGAACGATGGCTACGCCAGAAGACCAGAACGACACCTCGACAAACGCCCAGAAGGATCCTGACAACTGGACCACCGGCGACGAGGACATGACCGGCGCGCAGCGCTCCTACCTCCACACGCTCGCCCAGCAGGCCGGCCAGGACCCCAAGGATTACGACGGTCTCAGCAAGGCAGACGCCTCAAAGAAGATCGACGAGCTCCAGGCCGAGACCGGTCGCGGCGAATAGCTCGTCCTCGAGGCCGCCTCCGCGCGCCCCAGTCGACCTCGAGGTCGACTGGGGCGTTTTTTTGTACGTGCTCTCGTCCTCGAGGATGGCTTGCGTTCACATTTGTAGGGGCTCGCCGGTGGCGCGCCCAATCAGACCTCGAGGACGAGTTCGGAAATCGACCTCGAGGACATCAACAGGAGGGTTACGACTTGCCTTCGAGGTCGCCACCCGCCTCGAGTCCGTGGACGCATTCGTCCTTGGGACTGGATCTGTGCGTGCAACGCTTCGACCTCGAGGACGAACACAGAAACGCCCCGGCCGCGCGTGCAGCCGGGGCGTCCCAAATCGTCGGCCTCGAGGACGTTACCCGAGGCGGCGGTTGATCTCCGCCAGCGTGTCGTCGTCGGCAGCGGACGGTGCGGACGTAGCTCCGAGGATGTCGCCATCTCCAGACGACAAGCCGCGGTCGAGCGCGTCCTGTGTCGCCTGCAGCGTCTCGAGCTCCTGACGGCTTCCCACGATGGTATCGCGGTACTTCCGAAGGCCCGTGCCTGCCGGGACGAGGTGACCGATGATCACGTTTTCCTTGAGACCGAGCAAGGGGTCCGACTTGGCCGCGATCGCGGCTTCCGTCAGCACCTTCGTCGTCTCCTGGAAGGAGGCCGCCGAGATGAACGAGTTCGTCTTCAGCGCAGCCTGCGTAATCCCGAGGAGGACCGGCTCCGCAACAGCGAGCTGTGCATCCCGAACCTCGATCTCCGGCCTGTCCTCCCGCTTCAGCGCCGAGTTGGCGTCGCGAAGCTGACGGCGGTTAATCGACTGGCCGATATCCAAATCCGACTCGCTCGCGTCGACAACCACAAAAGTGTCGTAGAGCGCATCGTTGGTCTGCTCCAGCTCGATCCGGTCGACGAGGTTCTCCTCGAGGAATGGCGTGTCACCCGGATCCGTGATCCGAACCTTCTGCATCATCTGGCGGACGACCACCTCGATGTGCTTGTCGTTGATGCCCACGCCCTGAAGACGGTACACCTCCTGAACCTCATTGACCAGGTACTCCTGAACCGCTGTGGGCCCGAGGATGGACAAGATGTCCTGAGGCGAGATCTGGCCGTCTGACAGTGCTTCTCCAGCACGAACGAAGTCGTTCTCGTGGACAAGCAGGTGCTTCGAGAGAGAGACCAGGTAGGTCTTCTCCGTCGCCCCGTCTCTCGACGTCACAATCACCTCCTGTGAGCCGCGCTTACGGCCACCGAAGGAGACCACGCCGTCGATCTCTGTCACAACCGCGGGGTCGGACGGCTGCCGAGCCTCGAAGAGCTCGATCACGCGCGGTAGACCACCTGTGATGTCTCGGGTACCGGCCGACTGGCGCGGGAGCTTCGCCAGGATGGTCCCTGCCGTGATTTCGTCGCCGTTGTTGACCTGCAGGCGTGCTCGGACAGGCATCGTGTACTCGCGACCGCCCTCGCCGTCCACCATCAGCGAAGGCGTCAGCGCACGCTCGCGCGTCTCCGTAATCACCTTCTCGCGGAAGCCCGTCTGTTCGTCAGACTCCTCACGGTAGGTCGTGCCTTCGATAACGTCCTTGAAACGGAGCGTACCCGTCGTCTCGGCAATGATGACCGAGTTGTACGGATCCCAGCTTGCGATCACGTCACCCTTCTCGATCTCCTGGCCCTCCGAGACCGCCACATCGGCTCCGTAAGGAATCGTGTAAGCGATCCGCTGCTTGCCGTCGGCATCGAGGACGCGAACTTCGCCAGACCGGCCAAGCGCAACGTGCTTGCCGTCGCCAGTCTCGACCGTCCGAAGGTTCTCGAATGCAACCTTGCCACCGAACTTGGTTTCGATGGTGGACTCCGCTGCAATGCGGCTGGCCGTACCACCGATGTGGAAGGTGCGGAGCGTAAGCTGCGTCCCTGGCTCACCGATGGACTGCGCCGCGATCACGCCGACAGCCTCACCCTGCTGGATCATCCGGCCGTTCGCGAGATCGCGACCGTAGCACAGCGTGCAAACGCCTCGCGTCGCCTCACAGGCGAGCACCGACCGGATCTCAACGGTCTCGATAGCTGTCCCAGCGATCTGGTCAGCTAGCTCGTCCGTGATCATGTCGTCACGACGGAGGATGACTTCCTCCGTCTCTGGGTCTCGAACGTCGTGGACGGACACACGACCAACAATGCGGTCACGCAGCGACTCGACAATGTCCTCGTTGTCCTTCAGAGCCTGCATCCGGACGCCACGCAGCGTTCCACAGTCCTCCGACTGAATCGAAATGTCCTGAGACACGTCGACCAGACGTCTGGTGAGGTAGCCGGCGTCTGCCGTCTTGAGTGCCGTATCGGCCAGACCCTTCCGGGCACCGTGCGTCGAGATGAAGTACTCGGCGACTGACAAGCCCTCCTTGAAGTTGGACTTGATCGGGTTCTCGATGATTGAGCCCGCCGAGCCAGCGGCCGACTTCTGCGGCTTGGCCATCAGGCCGCGCATGCCGCCCAACTGACGAATCTGCTCACGGGAACCACGGGCGCCCGAGTCAGCCATCATGTAGATGGCATTGAATCCGTCTTGGTCCTCCTTGAGCGCATCGTAGAGAACCGTTGCGATGTCGTTGTTCGTCGAGGTCCAAACATCGATGACCTGGTTGTACCGCTCGGCCTCGGTAATGAAGCCTAGCTCGTAGTTCGAGCGGATGTCGTCGACGCGATCCTCTGCCTCCTTGAGTAGCGTTTGCTTGGCATCCGGCACCACGATGTCGGAGAGCGAGAAGCTCAGTCCGCCCAACATGGCCTGCCCGAATCCGAGATCCTTGACGCGGTCAAGGAAGGTTGCCGTCAGCGGGAAGTTGGTCGCCTTGAAGACGCCCGCGATGATGCCGCGGAGGTTCTTCTTGGTCAGTACCTGGTTGATGTAGCCGACGCCGTCAGGAACGATGTCGTTGAACAGCGCACGACCAGCCGTGGTGTCGATGATCTCACCAGCCTTGCCCTCGCCCTCGAACTCGTCTTCGTTGAGACGAAGCTTGATCGCCGAGTGCAGCGCTACCACGCCCTGGTCGAAGGCCTGACGGACCTCCTGGGTCTTGGAGAACACCATGCCCTCGCCTTTCTCGCCCTTCCGGTACTTGGTCATGTAATACATGCCCAAGACCATGTCCTGCGAAGGAACGGCCACAGGTCCACCGTGAGCTGGGCTCATGATGTTGTGAGATGCCAGCATCAGAATGCTGGCCTCGAGGACGGCGTCGTGCGACAACGGCACGTGGACCGCCATCTGGTCGCCGTCGAAGTCGGCGTTGAATGCCGTCGTCACCAATGGGTGCAAACGGATCGCTTTGCCCTCGATGAGAACGGGCTGAAACGCCTGAATACCGAGACGGTGAAGCGTCGGGGCTCGGTTGAGCATCACTGGATGCCCATCAATCACCTTCTCCAGGATATCGAACACGTCAGCGGTGCGTCGGTCCACCACCTTCTTGGCGGACTTGACCGTCTTGACGATGCCACGCTCGATGAGCTTGCGGATGATGAACGGCTTGAAGAGCTCAACCGCCATCTGCTTCGGCAGGCCACACTCATGCAGCTTGAGCTCCGGGCCAACCACGATGACCGAACGGCCGGAGTAGTCGACGCGCTTGCCGAGCAAGTTCTGGCGGAAGCGGCCCTGCTTGCCCTTGAGCATGTCGCTCAGTGACTTCAGCGCGCGGTTGCTATCACTACGGACAGCATTCGCCTTGCGTGAGTTGTCGAACAGGGAGTCGACCGCCTCCTGCAACATTCTCTTCTCGTTACGGAGAATGACCTCCGGCGCCTTGATGTCAATCAAGCGCTTGAGACGGTTGTTGCGGATGATGACGCGCCGATAGAGGTCGTTGAGGTCACTCGTCGCGAACCGACCGCCCTCGAGGGGGACAAGAGGGCGGAGTTCCGGTGGGATCACCGGGACCACCTTCATGACCATCCACTCCGGCTTGTTCTCCATCTTGGCGTTCGCTCCACGGAACGCCTCGACGATGCCGAGCCGCTTGAGCGACTCTGCCTTACGAGCCTGACTTGTCTCCGTGCGTGCCTGGAACCGAAGCTCGACGGCCTGCGAGTCGAGGTCGAGGCGCTTGAGCAGTTCCTCGACGGCCTCGCCACCGATCATGGCAACGAACTTCTCCGGGTCGTCGTCGGCCAGACGGTTGTTGTCCTCTCGAATCTGGTAGAGAACATCGAAGTACTCGTTCTCCGTCAGAAGCTGCCCCTTTTCGATCCCCAGGTTGATCGCTCCGCCCGGGTTCACAACGACATAGGCCTCATAGTAAATGACCTTATCGAGGTCCTTGGACTTCATGCCCAGGAGCGCGCCGATCTTGTTCGGCAGGCTCTTGAAGTACCAAATGTGGACAACCGGTACGGACAGCGTAATGTGTCCAAACCGCTCACGACGAACCGACTTCTGAGTCACCTCGACGCCACAGCGGTCGCAGATGATGCCCTTGTAGCGGATCCGCTTGTACTTGCCGCAATGGCACTCCCAGTCCTTGACGGGGCCAAAGATCTTCTCGCAGAAAAGGCCATCCTTCTCCGGCTTAAAGCTCCGATAGTTGATCGTCTCCGGCTTGAGAACCTCGCCGAACGACCGTTCCAGAATCGTCTCGGGAGACGACAGGCTAACGGTAATCGAGTTGTAATACTTCTTCGGGGCCGGCTGGGCCGGCTGGATGCCGAATGCCATAATGTGTTGTAGAGGGATGAGAGGGATGGGGGACGGAGGAGTGCGGGGGAGGGAACGTGCCCCTCAACCCCGCATCCCAAATCCCTCTATCAATCGATCTTGACTTCGAGGCCGAGGCCCTGCATCTCGCGCAGCAGGACGTTGAACGACTCCGGGACGTTCGGCTCGGGGATGTTGTCGCCCTTAACGATGGCCTCGTAGGCCTTCGAACGACCCTGGACATCGTCGGACTTGACGGTCAGCAACTCACGCAGGACGTTGGAAGCACCGTACGCGTACAACGCCCACACCTCCATCTCGCCGAAGCGCTGGCCACCAAACTGTGCCTTACCACCAAGCGGCTGCTGAGTGATGAGTGAGTATGGCCCAATCGAGCGGGCGTGCAGCTTGTCATCGACCAGGTGAGACAGCTTGAGCATGTAGATCTGCCCAACGGTCGTCTTCTGATCAAATGCTTCGCCGGTTTGTCCGTCGAAGAGCTGTGCGCGACCATCCTCAGGAAGACCGGCCTCGCGAAGCTTGGCCGTGATGTCGTCCATCGAGGCGCCATCAAACGCGGGAGTTGCGTAGGTCTCACCGAGGTGCTGCCCAGCCCAACCCAGAAGAGTCTCGAAGATCTGCCCCAGGTTCATGCGGGACGGGACGCCCAGCGGGTTAAGGCAAATGTCAACCGGTGTACCGTCCTCGAGGAACGGCATGTCCTCTTCGGGGACCACCTTTGCAACGACACCCTTGTTGCCGTGACGGCCGGCCATCTTGTCACCAACCTGAAGCTTGCGCTTCTTGGCGACATAAACCTTGGCGAGTTGAACGATGCCCGGGGGCAACTCGTCGCCCATCTGGATCCGGTACTCCTCCTGCTCGGCGGAGCCCGTCACCTCCTGATGCCGGCGCTGGTAGTTTGCAAGCAGCTTCCAAGCCTGCTTGTTCGTCTCGTCGTCGTTGGTGAACGACTGCCGGATCTTGAGGTCAGCGGGCTCGATGGCCTTGAAGGCTGTCTTCGTCAGCTTGCCACCCTCAGACACCACGACGGTGCCATCACGGAGTTCGACTGCGGCACCGGCCTTCTTGGCGCCCATGAGTGCAAAGAAGCGCTCGTAGAACGACTGTTGGAGAGCCTCCACCTCACGCTCGAGTTGGCGTCCGATTTCCTCGAGCCGCTTCTCCTCCGCCTTCTTGGTGATGGCGTCAGTCTTGCGGCGTGAGAAGAGCATCGTATCGATCACGACGCCATTCATACCTGGCTTGGCCTTGAGCGAAGCGTCCTTTACGTCGCCGGCCTTGTCGCCGAAGATGGCGCGGAGCAGTTTCTCCTCAGGCGTCGGATCGGTCTCACCCTTCGGGGTAATCTTGCCGACGATGATGTCGCCTGGGTGGATCTCAGCGCCAACGCGGACAATGCCACGCTCGTCGAGATCCTTGGTCGCCTCCTCAGAGACGTTCGGGATCTCACGCGTCAGTTCCTCCTCTCCACGCTTGGTGTCACGAACCTGGTGTTCGAACTCCTCAATGTGGATCGAGGTAAAGATGTCGTCCTTGACGACGCGCTCCGAGATGACGATTGCGTCCTCGAAGTTGTAGCCCTTCCACGGCATGAACGCGACGAGCACGTTCTTGCCGAGTGCAAGCTCACCACGCTCCGTGGATGCGCCGTCAGCGAGCAGGTCGCCCTTATCAACGCGCATGCCCGCCTGAACGGTCGGCTTCTGCGTGACCTGGGTGTCCTGGTTCGTCCGGCGGAACTTGACCAGCGGGTAGGTGCGGACGGGCTCCTCGAATGCCGCATCGGCATCCTCGGGGGTCTCGTCGTAGCGGACCGTGATCTTGGTCGCGTCCACGTACTCGACAACGCCGTCGCCCTCGGCAACGAGGATCGCCCTCGAGTCGCGAGCGATGCGGCCCTCGAGGCCGGTCCCCACGTACGGGGCCGACGGCTGCAGAAGCGGCACCGCCTGACGCTGCATGTTCGAGCCCATCAACGCGCGGTTGGCGTCATCGTGCTCAAGGAACGGGATCAGGTTCGCGGCCGGCGAGATGATCTGGTTCGGCGCGACATCCATGAAATCGATCTCGTCCGGCGCCACAAGTGGCACGTCGCCCGAGATGCGGGCTCGGATGAGATCGTTGGTGAACTTGCCCTTTGCATCGATCGGCGCGTTGGCCTGTGCGATGACCACCTTGTCCTCGTCCTCGGCGGAGAGGTACTTAATCTCAGTGGTCACTCGGCCGTTCTTAACGACGCGGTACGGGGTCTCGATGAAACCAAACTTGTTGACGACACCGTGGGTGCACAGCGACGAGATCAGACCGATGTTCGGGCCTTCTGGAGTCTCAATCGGGCAGAGACGGCCGTAGTGCGTGTAGTGAACGTCGCGGACCTCGAAGCCTGCGCGTTCACGGGTTAGACCACCCGGCCCTAGCGCAGACATGCGACGCTTGTGCGTCAGCTCTGCTAAGGGGTTGGTCTGATCCATGAACTGGCTCAGCTGGTTCGTCCCGAAGAAGGTGTTGATCACCGACGAGACGGTCCGGGCGTTAACCAGGTCCTGGGGCGTGAATTTGTCCGCGTCGCGGAGGTTCATCCGCTCCTTGATGGTCCGCGCCATGCGCGCGAGACCGAGCGAGAACTGGCTCTGGAGTTGCTCCCCCACCGTCCGCACGCGGCGGTTGGAGAGGTGGTCGATGTCATCGACGTTGCTCTTGCCGTTCTGAAGCTTGACAAGCTCCGTGATGATGGCGACGATGTCCGGCTTGGACAGCGTGACCGTATCGGTCTCCTCGGGCAACCCGAGGCGCTTGTTCATCCGGTAGCGGCCCACGGCGCCGAGGTCGTAGCGCTTGTCCGAGAAGAAGAGGCGGTCGAGTAGCGCGCGAGCGGCGTCTACGTCAGGAGCCTCGGCGCTGCGGAGCGTTTCGTACAGGTGACGAAGGGCCTCATCCGACGAATGGGTCGGGTCCTTCTTCAGCGTATTGAGAAGCGTCGACATGTCGAGGCCGGTGTCCTCGTCCTCGTCCTCCGACGCCTCGCGACGCAAGATAACAGAGGGGACGTTCGCGTCCTTGAGGGTGCCGTAGTCGTCCTCGGTGAGCTCGTGCTCAGCCGGGAGGATGACCTCGCGCTCAATCCTCTCTTCGAGAACCTCACCGGTGTCCTCGTCGATCACCTCGTGCTTGATCTCGACCGTGACACTCGAGGCGAGCACACGACCATCAAGCTTCTTGAAGGCCCGCTTGTTCGTGATCTCCTCCTGGTCGGCGAGATCGAACAGGTTGACAATCTCCGCGTCGGACGAATAGCCCAATGCGCGGAGAAGCGTGGTGACCGGCAGCTTCTTCTTGCGGTCGATGTACGCCCACATCACGTTCGCGACGTCTGTCGAGAACTCGATCCATGACCCCCGGAAAGGGATCACGCGAGCACTGTACAGATCTGTCCCGTTCGGGTGAACCGACTGGCTAAAGAAGACGCCTGGCGAGCGGTGCAGCTGGCTGACAATGACGCGCTCAGCGCCATTGACAACGAACGTGCCCTTCTCCGTCATCACAGGCAGGTTGCCGAGGTAGACATCCTGCTGGATGGCCTCCTCAGGCTCGTCCTCATCCTCGTCCTCCTTGGCACTCAAGCGGAGCTTGGCCTTGAGCGGAAGCGCGAAGGTCAGGCCCTGGGCCAGACACTCCTCGATCGAGTGCTTCGGCGCCTCGAGGGTAAAATGGAGGTACTCGAGCGTGTAGCGCTCGCGTGTGTCCGTGATCGGGAAGTGCTCCCGGAACGTAGCCTCGAGACCCTTTTTAGGGTCGCGCTCCTCCGGGACCAAGTTGGCCTGGAGGAACTCGTGGTAGGACTGTAGCTGGATCTGGAGGAAGTCGGGAAAGTCTTGCGCCGATTTGATCTTGGCGAAAGACTGCCGGGTGGACTCTCCGCTGGGCGCCGGCCGGGGCGCGCTCGTGGTCTTGCTCAAGGCGTACCTAATGTTGGTGACCGCTGATGCGAGGGGCCCGGCGGAGTCGACCTCGAGGTCGGGTCTCCCGGGCGGCGCCGTCCTCGAGGTCGAGGCGACGCGGCATCCATCAACCTGCGCACATGTGCAGGCGGACGGACATTGACGCGACCTGGAACGGGGGTGTTCCGGTCGGCCTGTGCAGATCCGGCGGGGTGGGACCGCCTGAGCCGCACGCGGCCCGAGCCCTGAGACAGCGTCTCAGAAGGCCCAGGCCGGTTCGTGCAGACGCCCGCCCCTCGCTCGGCAGGGCCGGGAGGGGCGGGCGAGACACTCGAGGCCGGCATCGAGGCCGGCCCCCGACTTACTTGAGCTCGACCGTGGCGCCGGCGCCTTCGAGCTTGCCCTTGACCTCGTCGGCCTCGTCCTTCGGGACGCCCTCCTTGATCGGAGAGGGGGCGTTGTCGACGAGCTCCTTGGCCTCCTTGAGGCCGAGACCCGTGATGCCGCGGACCTCCTTGATGACGGCGATCTTGTTGCCACCGATGCCGGTGAGGATCACGTCGAACTCGGACTGCTCCTCGGCTGCGGCCGCTCCGTCACCGCTAGCTGGGCCGGCCATGACGGCGGCTGCAGCGGCGGGCTCGATGCCGTACTCGTCCTTGAGGACCGTGAGCAGCTCGTTGGCCTCCTTGATGGTGAGGTTGACGAGGCTCTCGGCGATGTTGTTGATGTCTGCCATGTGTTTGGGGTGTTCCTGCGACGGTCTCGGCTTGCGCTGCGCCGCGTGTTATGGATGATGGTGCAACCTCGAGGACGGTCCCCGAGGCAGCGGGGTCAGCCTTCCTCCTTTTCGGAGATCTGCTGGATGACGCTGGCCAAGCCAGAGCCCTGCGCGCCGAGGGCCGACGCGACGTTGGTGATCGGAGCCATGAGAAGCCCAAGGATGTCAGCCAAGAGCTCGTCCTTGCTCTTGAGCGTCGCGAGCGCGTCGAGACTGTTCTCGTCGTAGATCGCGCCGTCAATGAAGGCGCCCTTGAAGCGGGGGACCTCGAGGTCGTTGTCCTTGAGGAACTTCTTGAGCACCTTGGCCGGGCCGGCCGGGTCGTTCGTGAACGCGACGGCCGTGGGACCGTTGAGCTGGTCGAGAAGGTCGTCAAACCCTCCCCGCTCCTCCATCGCGCGGCGAAGCAGTGTGTTCTTGAGAACCTTGTACTGAACGTCGGCCTGACGGAAGGCGCGGCGAAGGCCTGTGGCCTGCTCGACGGTCAAGCCCTGATAATCGGTGAGGTAGACGGTGTTGGCGTCCTCGAGTTGGCCGGCGATGGCCCCGAGCGCCTCCGTCTTCTGCTCTTTTGTGAGAGACATGTCGTTGGGAGTCTAGAGTTCGGGGTTATCGGGTCGCGACGACCGCAGCCGCGCGATCAACGGGGACGGCGGGCCCATCGTGGTCGAGAGCGTGACGCTCTTGACGTAGGTGCCCTTGGCAGCGGCAGGACGCAAGCGGACGATCTCCTTCAGGAAGGCGTCGGCGTTGTCGCGGATCTGCTCGTCTGTGAACGTGATCTTGCCAACCGAGGTGTGAATGATGCCCGCCTTGTCGACGCGGAAGTCAATCCGACCGGCCTTGACGGCCTCCACGGCCTCGGCGAGATCGTTCGTCACCGTGCCCGACTTAGGGTTCGGCATCAGGCCTCGAGGTCCGAGGACGCGGCCGAGACGACCGACGACGGGCATCACGTCCGGCGACGCGATCAGCACGTCGAAGTCGGTGAACCCTTCGTTCTGGATCTTGTCGGCGTAGTCGTCGAGGCCGACCATGTCGGCGCCGGCGGCGGTGGCTTCGGCCTGCTTGCCCTCGTTGGTCAGGACGAGCACGCGGACGGTCTTGCCAGTGCCGTGCGGGAGAGCGACGGAGCCACGGACCATCTGGTCGGCGTGGCGCGGGTCGACACCCAAGCGGATATCGATGTCGACGGACTCCTCGAACTTGGCGCGGCCCGTCTGCTTGACGAGCTGTGCGGCCCGGTCGAGCGTGAGCGCGCCGCCAGCCTCCTCGGTCGCCGCAGCGACGAGTTCGGCGGCCTGGCGGTAGCGCTTGCCTTTCTTTGCCATGGTGTTTTGGGGTGTGCGGTGCAGACGCCGGGGCTTCCGGCTCCCGCAGTGGGGTGAACGTGTTGAGCGGTGGGCTCCGAGGCAGAAGAGCTAGAAGCCCTCCACTCAGACCCCCAACTCTAGACGATGGGAGCGCCCGTGACGGTGATTCCCATCGACCGGGCCGTGCCCGCAATCATGCGAGCGGCGTTGTCGAGGTCGGTCGCGTTGAGATCCTCGAGCTTCTGCTCGGCGATGTCGCGGCACTGGTTCCAGGTGACCTTTCCGATCTTCTCGCGGAGCGGATCACCCGCACCTTTGTCGATCTTAGCGGCGATCTTGAGCAGCACCGCAGCCGGCGGGCTCTTGGTGACGAACGTGAAGCTCTTGTCACCGTAGACCGTAATCACGACCGGGATCACGAGACCCATCTTGTCCTGCGTCGCGGCGTTGAACGCCTTGCAGAACTCCATGATGTTGACGCCCTTCTGGCCGAGCGCGGGGCCGATCGGCGGGGCCGGCGATGCCTGACCTGCCTTGATCTGCAGCTTAATGAAGCCGTCGACTTTCTTCGCCATCGTTGAGTTGCGGTGCAAACGCCGGGGTGTCCGGCTCCCGCGCAAGTGAGGCCACGGCAGAGCGTGGCGGATCGAGAAGGTACCCGGCCTCGAGGCCGAAAACAGGCCTTCGCGCGAGGCTTCGCCCGCCTTTCACCGCCACGCTCGCACGTCCTTCGCCGACCTCGAGGATGCTACCCCGCACGTCGGGCAGCAGAGTCTCGCTTGGCCATCATTCGAGCCCTGACGCCTCGAGCGTGATCGATGAATGGGTGGTCGAGACCGAAGGCCGCCTCCGCGATGGAGAGGGCTCGGTCCATGTCTGCAATCGCAAGACGGTAGTTGCGCCTCGCTTCGTGAACGCCCGACCGGGAGTTGAGAGCGAACGCGACGTAGGGATGGTCTTCCCCACGGCTCTGAATGGTTAGGTCGAGAGCTTCGTCAAGCAACGGCTCCGCCTCGTCGAGTTTGCCGAGGTCGATGAGGATGATGCCCAGGTTGCTCATGTTGGAGGCCAAGTCCACAGCCACCTCGTCTCCCCCAATCTCTCGGCGCCCCACAATGACCTCGCGGAGAACGAGGGCAGCGTCCTCGAGGCGCCCCGTATCCGAATAGACGAGAGCCAGCGTGTTCAGGATCGCTAGTCGCTCGCTGGGCTCCATTCCGTGGAGCGAGTCGAGCCGAAGGGCTGAGCGCGAATAGCGCTCCGCGTGCTCGTAGTCCTCGGTCCGATAGCGCAGGTTCGCGAGTTCCAAGAGCGCATTCCGCTGACCTCGAGGGTCTGCACCCGTCTGCTCGTAGAGACGGACCGCGTCCGTCAGGAACGAGTCCGCGTCGGCGTACTGACCCAGCGCGCGCTCGACGCGGCCGACGGTAGCCAGCATTGCAGCGAGGACAGCAGGTTCATCTGCGAGATCCTCCCGAAGCCTTGCTCCTCCAGCCTCGAGGAGTTCCCGAGCCGTGCGGTCACCGGGGTTTGCACCTGTTGGATCCGGGTCCGCGAAGAGCGACTCGAGGAAGCCGGACGTGCGCTCCGCCCTCGAGGCCGCGAGCTCCGCGCGGTCGCGCTCCTCCGCGAGCCGGATCGTGTAGTAGGACACGCCGGCTACCGCAATCAGCAGCGCAAGCGCAGCCGACATCACTCCTGCGCGGTGACGCGTGACGAATCGCCCTGCTCGGTACGACCTCGAGGGCGCCCGCGCTTCGATGGGTTCACCCGCGAGCCAGCGCTCGAGGTCTGCGCCCAACGCCTCCGCCGACGCGTACCGCGCTTCGGGCTCTTTCGCGAGTGCCTTGCCGCAGATCACGTCGAGGTCGCCGCGGAGCCGACGCGGCTCGACGCCCCCGTCCTCGAGGCTGGAGACGGCGCTCGGGCGCGGCGGCTCGACCTCGAGGATGTCGCCCTCGAGGCCGCGTACGTCCTGCTCCACGTTGAATGGGACGCGTTGCCGTCAGCACCTCGAAGAGCACCAAGCCCAGGCCGTAGACGTCGGTGGCCGTCGTGACGTCACGGCCGCGGACTTGCTCGGGCGCCGCGTACGCCCGCGTCATCGGACGCCGCTCGTGGATGGACGTCAGGTGCGAGTCGGACCCTGGATCGAGCAGCTTGGCGATGCCGAAGTCGAGCAGCTTGACCGCTCGCGATCCGTCCTCGAGGTCGGCCACCATCACGTTGGACGGCTTGAGATCGCGGTGGACGACCAACCGACGATGCGCGTGATGGACGGCCTCTGCAACCTCGACCATCAGGCGGACGCGGTCCTCGAGGACGAGGTCGTTTCGCAGCGTCCGTGATGGGAACGCCCTCGACGAGTTCAAGGGCGAGCCAGGGCCTCCCGGCCGCGGGTCCTTCTTCCTCTGACCCGGCGGAGATCAGACGAGCGATTCCCGGATGCTCCAGACTCCCCAAGATGCGCCGCTCCGCTGCGAACCGATCGAGGACGGCCTGGGTGTCCGCCCCATCCCGCACCACCTTGACGGCCACCTCGCGATCAAACAATCCATCGACCCGTCGAGCACGATACACGTCCCCCATTCCGCCCCGGCCGATCCGCTCTCCGACTCGGTACGGCCCGACCGTGACACCGGTCAGCGGTGCAGGGCGGTCAACGGGCGACGGCGCAGGCAACGCTGGTCCTGCCTTCTCGACACCCGACGGCAGCAGATCTGTGTCGAGGGGCGAGTCCAACAGCCCCCCGTCCTCGCTTGCCGATTTGAGAAGCGCCTCGACCTCCTCTCGCGTCTCCCGCTCAAGCTCACGAAGCAAACGCTGCCGGTCTCCGTCCTCGAGGTCGAGGGCCTCGTAGAAGATGTCCTTGACGACTTGCCACCGATCAGGATTCATGCTGGTGCGTTGCGTCATCATCCCTCCTTACGTCAACGGGATCGAGGACGGACCACGCAGCGCGACTCAACCGGTGGCCAGCGCGTTGTGCAGCCAAGCCCTTGCGGCCGACCAGTCCCTTTTGACAGTCATGGGCGAGATCTCGAGGGCGGCGGCCGTCTCCTCGACGGTCAGGCCCGCGAAGTACCGGCACTCCACGACGCGGGCCGCTCGGGGGTCGACGGCCTCGAGCTTGACCAGCGCCTCGTCGAGGGCGAGAACCTCCTCGGATCGGACGGGCGCCTTAATCGGTAGCGCGTCGTCGATGCGCAGCGCCGCTTCGCCCCCGCCTCGCTTGGCCCTGTTCTTCGCTCGGGCCGAGTCGACGATCACCTGTCGCATCGCTCGTGCAGCGGCACCGAAGAAGTGAGCCCGCCCGTCGAATGGTAGTCGCTCTCCGTCCACCAGCTTGAAATACGCCTCGTGGACCAGCGACGTCGCCGTCAGCGTGTCGCCGATGTTGTGCCGCGCGTGGAACGAGCGGGCGATCTGGCGGAGCTCGCTCGTACACCGCGTCTAGCAGCTTCGCGCTGGCGCCAGACTCCCCATCGCGCGACGCTTCGAGCAGTTCCGTGACGTCGGCGCGAGACATGCAGGAAGCGGCACGTGGTGGGAACACAGCAAAGCTAGCCGCCTCACGCACTTTCCTGCAATCGACCTCGAGGACGAGGCTC
Source organism: Rubricoccaceae bacterium (assembly GCA_963832985.1). Classification (GTDB taxonomy): domain Bacteria; phylum Bacteroidota; class Rhodothermia; order Rhodothermales; family Rubricoccaceae; genus Rubrivirga. The sequence goes on along the minus strand of CAWHWG010000004.1, from coordinate 70,021 downwards.
CTCCGCGAACCTCTTCGCGTGCACCCTCGAGAACGACTGACCTCGAGGACGACAGCTAAGCCATTTATCCTTCGTGCTCTACCTGGAGGTAGTCCAGCTCGAGCGGCGTCTTGCGACCGAAGATGGACACCATCACGCGGACCTTCATCTTGTCCGGGTAGACCTCCTCGACGAAGCCGGTGAACGTGTTGAACGGACCGTCGACGACCTTGACGGCGTCGCCGGTCTTGAAGGGGATCTCCATGACCTCGCCCTTGTCCTCGTCCATCATGCCCAAGATCCGGTTGGCCTCGTCGGGGCGGAGCGGAACGGGCTCGCCGTTGGCACCGAGGAATCCGATCGTCGAGGGCGCGCCGTTGATCAGCTCCCGCAGGTACGGGTCCACGATGGCCTCGAGCAGGATGTAGCCCGGGAACGACGTCTTCTCCCGTGTCCGCTTCTTCCCACCGCGCATCTCGAACACGGTGTCGGTCGGGATCACGATCTGAGTCAGCTTGTCGTCGTAGCCGAGCCGGTCGACCTCGCTCTCCAGGTACTCCTTGACCTTCTTCTCGTGACCGGAGAAGGTGCGAAGGACGAACCACTTGCGGATCGGGGGACGGGGCATGGAGAGCGTGCGTTCGAGAGCGGGAGGTCCGGAGCGGAGTCCTAACCGTAGATCAGCTTGAGAGCCTGACTGATGACCTGATCGGCGCCGAAGATGAACGTGGCGGTGACAAGCGCGAAGACGAGCGTCAGCGTGGTGTTGCTGATGAGCTCCTTCCGCTTGGGCCAGTTCACCTTCCGCATCTCCTTGCGGACCTCGACGAGGTAATTGCCGAGGGCGCCGCCGGGCGGCTTGGTCTGCGTCTGAGTCGTCGCCATAGGAGAAGGCCGCATCGTGCGGCGAAATACGAAAGGAGTCAGTGCACGGGCGGCAGGACTCGAACCTGCAACCGTCGGTTTTGGAGACCGATGCGCTACCAATTGCGCCACGCCCGTGAAGCGGACCGCCGACGCCCCGAGGGACGCCGGCGGCTGCATGAAGCTACGACCGGCCTCGAGGGCGGATCAGAAGCGTCTATGATTTCAAGCTTCCTCGGCCTCGAGGCCGAGACCTCGAGGAGACAGCATCTGTCTAGTCGAGGATCTTGGAGACGACGCCGGCGCCGACCGTCCGGCCGCCCTCGCGGATCGCGAACCGCAACCCCTGCTCCATCGCGACCGGCTGGATCAGCTCCACCGTGAACTGCGTGTTGTCGCCCGGCATCACCATCTCCACGCCCTCGGCGAGCTCGATGTCACCCGTCACGTCCGTCGTCCGGAAGTAGAACTGGGGACGGTACCCCTTGAAGAACGGCGTGTGGCGACCGCCCTCGTCCTTCGACAGGATGTACACCTCGCACTCGAACTTCTTGTGAGGCGTCACAGCTCCGGGCTTCGTCAGCACCATGCCGCGCTCGACGGCCTCCTTCTCGATGCCGCGAAGCAGGATGCCCGCGTTGTCGCCTGCCTGTGCGGAGTCCAGCAGCTTCCTGAACATCTCCACGCCCGTCACCGTCGACGTCATCTTCGGCTCGCGGATGCCCACGATCTCGACCGGCTCGCCGACCTTGATCTGGCCACGCTCCACGCGGCCGGTCACCACCGTACCGCGGCCCGTGATCGAGAACACGTCCTCGACCGGCATCAGGAACGGCTGGTCCACCGCGCGCTCCGGCGTCGGGATGTAGCTGTCGACGGCGGCCATGAGCTCGTTGACCTTCGCGACCCACTGCTCCTCGCCGTTGAGCGCGCCGAGTGCCGAGCCCTGGATCACGGGCAGGTCGTCGCCGGGGAACTCGTACGAGTCGAGGAGCTCGCGCACCTCCATCTCGACGAGCTCCAGGAGCTCCTCGTCGTCGACCAAGTCGGCCTTGTTCATGAACACCACGATGTAGGGGACACCGACCTGGCGAGCGAGCAGGATGTGCTCGCGCGTCTGCGGCATCGGGCCGTCGGTGGCGGCGACGACGAGAATCGCGCCGTCCATCTGGGCGGCGCCGGTGACCATGTTCTTGACGTAGTCGGCGTGACCGGGGCAGTCGACGTGGGCGTAGTGGCGCTCCTCGGTCTCGTACTCGACGTGGGCCGTGGCGATGGTGATGCCGCGCTCGCGCTCCTCGGGAGCGTTGTCGATGTCCTCGAAGTTCATCGCGGTGCCGCCCTGCGCTTCGGCGAGCACCTTGGTGATGGCCGCCGTGAGAGTGGTCTTGCCGTGGTCGACGTGGCCGATGGTGCCGACGTTGACGTGCGGCTTGTTGCGCTGGAACTGCTCCTTAGCCATGGGTCTCTAGTGTCTGGTGCGCGCGTGCGCGAGTGTTGAGTTCGGGTGAGACGGGGACAACCGTCGGGCGGCCTCGAGGACGAGCCACCGGAGCCTCCTCCCGGATTTGAACCGGGGACCCCTTCCTTACCATGGAAGTGCTCTACCACTGAGCTAAGGAGGCGTACGCGCAGAACACGCGCTCGACGCCAGAACAGAGCGGGAGACCGGGTTCGAACCGGCGACATTCACCTTGGAAGGGTGACGCTCTACCAACTGAGCTACTCCCGCTTGTCGTTTATAACGTCGTCCGTGGGCAGGGAAGGATTCGAACCTCCGTACTCGTGAGAGAACAGATTTACAGTCTGTCGCCTTTAACCGCTCGGCCACCTGCCCAAAAAAAGAACGTGCGATGCGCCGACCGGAGCTCTAGGAAGAGCTGGCGGAGGGACTCGAACCCACGACCTGCTGATTACAAATCAGCTGCTCTACCAACTGAGCTACGCCAGCGGTGCGGGCATCGCGAAGTGCGAAGCTAGCCTGCGGTGCCGCCGCGGGGCAACCTGCTGGGCCGCCCTCGAAGCCACTCAGGCCTCTCTTCTCGGTGGATTCGCGCGCCGCCCTCGATGCCAGCGCACGAAAGCGACTGCCACGGCGACCACCAAAACCGCCGTAACGGCCTTTCCGTACACAGACAGCCACTCGAGGACGCGTTCCCACTCTGACCCGAGGACGGCGCCTCCCCACACCAGTAGCAGGCTCCACACCAGCGCGCTCACGCTCGCCCACCATGCCGAGGGCACCCACCCGAGCTTCGAAGCGCCTGCCAGAAGACCGATTACGGCTCGACCGCCCGCCAGAAATCGATTCGCCGCGATCACACCGTAGCCCCACCGCTCAAGCCAGCGCTCGGCCTGGGCCACCGGAGCACGAGGGATCCAACGAAGACGCGCCGGGTCGTGGATGGCGTCGCCCAGTCGCCGCCCGAAGGCGAACACGGTCATAAAGCCAAGCGACCCGCCCAATGCCGCGAGCGCAACCGTCGGCACGAAGGACACGACCCCGAGGCCGACGAACGAGCCGCACAGCACGATCACGGTGTCGCCCCAGATCGGCGGGACGACGTTCTCTCCGTACGAAATGGCAAAGAGGACGGCATAGATGCCGAGCGGAGGCAGGCCTTGAAGCCACACCACGAAGTCGCCAACGGCGTCCATCTAGCTCGCCTCGGTCAACAGACACACAGCATGTGCAGCGGCGCCCTCGCCCCGGCCTTCCCATCCCATTCCTTCCCCCGTCGTCGCTTTCACGGAGACGCGTCCGACCTCGAGGCCGAGGGCGCCAGCCAGCCGTTCTCGCATCGCGTCGATGTGGGGACGCAGCTTGGGACGTTGCAGCACGACCGTCGCGTCGACGTTTCCGACCTCGAAGCCGTCGTCCGTGAGGCGCGACATGACGGCCTCGAGGAGCCTGATGCTGTCCGCGCCTTTCCACTCGGCGTCCGTGTCGGGGAACAGAGCACCGATGTCACCCAGGGCCGCGGCACCCAGGAGGGCGTCGATGATGGCGTGCGTCAGGACGTCCGCGTCGGAGTGGCCGTCGAGGCCGACGGACGATGGAACGGTGACTCCACCCAGGATGAGCGGCCGCCCCTCGACCAGGCGGTGAACGTCGTAGCCGTGACCGATGCGCATGAGTTCGGGAGTCGTGGGTTCGGAAAGATGGTAGCACCCCCACGCTCACGCCACTCATCGGCCCCTGTTTCGTCCTCGAGGACGCTGCCGCCCTCGACGGTGCGGCTTATTCGGCCTCGAGGCCGTTGCCCTCGAGCCACGCGGGCCACGTCGCGACGGCCATCTCCCAATCGGACGGGCGCGTGATCTTGACGTTGCGCGTGTCGCCCTCGACAATGCGGACCGGGTAGCCGGCTCGCTGCAGCAGCCCCACCTCATCTGTGGCGACGAAGCCGGCCGCATTGGAGAACGCGCGCATCAGCCAGTCGCGGCGGGCGCCCTGCGGCGTCTGCATCGCCCACAAGCCATCGCGAGGGACAGTCTCACCGAACAGCGGCCCAGCACCGCCCTGCCGCAGTGTATCCGCGACAGGGACCGCCGCCGCCGCTGCACCGTGAGTGAGGACGGCCTCGAGGACGGACGTGATGACGGACTCGCTCACGAACGGCCGGACTGCATCGTGGACCAGCACGGCCTCGACGTCCTCGAGGGCGCGTACGCCCGCCGCCACAGAGGCCTGCCGTGTGGCTCCGCCTTCTACGACGGTCGCCTCGAGGTCGGCCTTGATGAGCTGATCCACCACGTCCTCGAGGTCCGACGCGGGGGCAACGACGACGACCGGCCCGATGCCGCGGTGTCGGGCGAATGCTCGGAGCGTCTGAACCAAGACCGGCGCTCCAGCCAGCGTGCGGAATTGCTTCGATGGCGCACCTTCGAGGGCCATCCTCGATCCGGAGCCCCCCGCGGGAAGTACGACGCCGACGGGGCCGCTCACGACCTCGAGGTCGAAGACGACGAACTCTTAATCCTGGCCCCTGAGCCCGCTCTCACAGCACCAGCATGGCGTCTCCGAACGAGAACAGCCGGTATTCTTCTTTGATCGCTTGGTCGTACGCCTCGCGCATCAGCGGGTAGCCGGTGAACGCCGCCACCATCATCATCAGCGTCGACTTCGGACGGTGGAAGTTGGTGAGCAGCCGCTCGCAGATGTGGAAGTCGTGGACGGGGTAGATGAACTTGTCCGTCCACCCGCTGCCCTGCTTGAGCGTCTTGGAGGCCGAGATCGACGACTCGACGGCGCGGACGACGGTGGTGCCGATGGCGGTCACCGTCCGGTCAGGATGTGTCAGGGCGGCGTTGACGCAGTTGACGGTGTCTGACGGCACGTCGAAGAACTCGGACCCGACGCGATGCTTGGACAAGTCCTCGACCTCGACGGGTTGGAATGAGCCAAGGCTTGTATGCAATGTGACGGTTGCCACCTCGGCACCTTTCTCCGCAATCCGGCTAATGAGGTCCGGCGTGAAGTGCAGTCCGGCGGCTGGTGCCGCAACGCCGCCGCGCTGCCGCGCGAACATGGTCTGGTAGCGGGACACGGTCGGCCGGCTCCACCGGACGTCGGAGATACGGCGGGATGGGCGTCTCGCCGATCGCGTCGAGGGCGGCGTAGAGGTCCTCCGGCGTCCCGTCGAAAATGAAACGGAGCGTCCGGCCGCGACTTGTCGTGTTGTCGAGGACCTCGGCGGCAACGCTGTCCGAGAACACAAGCTTGTTTCCGACACGGACCTTGCGGGCGGGGTCCACGATGGCGTCCCACAGCCGGCTTTCTTGGTTGAGTTCGCGAAGCAAAAACGCCTCCACCTTGGCACCCGTGTTTTCCTTGATGCCTCGAAGGCGAGCCGGAAACACGAACGTGTCGTTGGCGACCATCACGTCGCCGGGACCGAAGTAATCCGGCAGGTCTTGGACCATCCGATGCTCGATCGTCTCCTCTGTCCGGTTCACCACCATGAGCCGTGCCGAATCTCGCGGCTCGGCAGGATATAGAGCGACGCGATCACGAGGAAACTCGTAGTCAAAATCGCTCAGACGGAGCGCGTGCTGTAAAAAGGACTGATGCGCAACCAGCATAGACGGACGGCCGGCACGCCTTTCGACATTGGGCCTGGGGAGCTAACCCCTTGTGGGTCTGGGAATATAGAAGCGCTCCACAGGCATCGGACTCCCCGCGAAATGGGAGTGCACAGGCGTCGTCCCGCCCATGGACCTAGCGGCATGAACCGAGAGCCCATGGGACGGTCCCCTTCTGCCGCCCGCTCCATAACTGGAAATCAGTCGCGGGCAGGTCGGACCGTGCCGTCAACCTCTCCGAATCCCACCTTTTTATCTCCCGAAACAGCCATTCCTGAGAGCACGACCCGATCTCCGTCCGCCAGAAACTTGCGCTCCTGTCCGCCTGGCATCGAGAGCGGCTTCGTGCCCCGCCACGTCATCTCCAGCATCGACCCGTAGCTATCCGGCGTCTCGCCGCTGATGGTGCCCGACGCCATCAGATCGCCAGGGCGAGCGTTGCACCCGTTGACCGTGTGGTGCGCGAGTTGCTGCTCCGGGCTCCAGTAGAGGTACTTCGCGTTCGACCTCGAGACGACGTGAGGCTCAGTCCCCGCCTCCCGCATGGTTTCCGTCTCAAGGGCGACCTCGAGGGCGAGATCCAGTGAGCGTGGGCCGCTTTGCTTGAGGTAGTCCAACAGTGCTGGGTTGCCGGCCTCTGGCGTCTGCGCCTCGCCCTCGATGCGAAACGCCTCGAGGGCGGCATAGGGCACCACCCAAGGCGAGATCGAGGTCGCGAAACTCTTCCCGAGGAACGGGCCGAGCGGGACGTACTCCCACTTCTGGATGTCGCGCGCGCTCCAGTCGTTGACGAGCACGAACCCAAAGATGTGTCGCGAGGCCTCGTTGACGGGAATCGAGGTTCCGAGATCGTTTCCAGCGCCCACAAAGAAGCCGAGCTCGAGTTCGATGTCCAGCAGCCTCGACGGCCCAAAGACGGGCGGCTCCTCGTCATTCGGCTTGAGTTGCCCTTTTGGCCGGACCACGTCTGTGCCGCTGACGACCACGCTCGATGCCCGGCCGTGGTACCCAACCGGCAGGTGCAGCCAGTTGGGCAGCAGCGCGTTGTCCGGGTCGCGAAACATGGCGCCCACATTCGTGGCGTGCTGGCGCGACGAGTAGAAGTCGGTGTAGTCGCCGATCTCCGCCGGCAGGTGCATCGTCACGTCCTCGAGGGGCACGATGGCGCTCTGCCGCAGCGTCTCAGAGTCCCGTAGCGCCGGCGACCCTTCTGTGCTCAGGAGCTCTTGCAGGTGCGACCGGATCGCAGCCCACGCGTCAGGGCCGAGCGCCATGAAGGCGTTGAGCGACGGGCGGCTGAACACAGGTGACCGCCCTGCCCCGGCCACCGCAATCACGCCATGGGCCTCGAGGACGGACAGATCGAGGACGTAGTCGCCGATGCGCACTCCCACGCGGGCCGGTTCTTTGTCCGTCGAGAAGACGCCGTACGGCAGGTTGTCGAGGCCGAAGCCAGATGCAGGGTCGAGGTCGAGAAAGGGAGTCATTCGAAGGAGTGGACGTGTACACGTATTGACGAGCGGGGCCGAAACGAGGTCCGCCGCGCATGTGGAGGTTCGTCCTCGAGGGCGCCTCTACAGCAGAGCGGACTGTCTTGAAGCCACGATGTGCCCTCGACCTCGAGGCCGAGTGGAGACGACACAAGCGGACTCTTCTCGCCCGTCCTACAGCCAGCCCAAACCGCGTAGGTCCTCGATGGGTTCATCGAATGAGCACGAACCAAAGCTGAGTGCGGCCTGCTGACGGGCGTCCGCGACCTCGGCCGCCGTGGCGCGGAGCGACCGCCACTGTAGTCCGTCCTCGATGGACCAGGAAGACGGATCGCCGTCGTCGATGATCTCCGCGAGATCGTCGGGTCCCAGGCCGTGCAGGCGGGCGAGCGCCGCGCCGCCGAAGACACCGAGGAAGCCGTGCATTCGAGCGCCCACCGCCTCGTCGTGGTTGGGCAGCGGATGGTGGAGGCCAGCCGTCGCCTTAAACGGTGCGCCCGCCCGAACGGCCTCGAGGACGGCGCTCGCCAAAGTCTCTGCGTCCGGGACCAGGTCCGGCGTCACCCCGCCGCATCGGAACTTGAGGGCGAACGCAGGGCGCCCTGCCCGACCGTTGACGTCCACGACCGCCTGCGCCGCAGGACCAACGGTGCTCGCGTCCTCGAGGAAGGGCACTTCGAGGGCGGCACGAGGCCCGGCGTCTCCTGCGCTCCGGTACTCAGCCTCGAGGTCGGTGAGGGCGTCCTCGAGGGCGGACGCGTCGCGGGCAAGAGCGACGGGAAGGCGAATCTCGAACCGGTCGCACACCGTCGCGCTGTTGTGGCGAGCGTCGAAGGCACGGGCGACCTCGAGGGTGCGCCGTGCGGCGTCGAGCCATGATTCTCCGTCCTCGAGGCCGAGGCCGAGGACGGAAAAAGACCATGGGGCGCCGGACTGAAAGAGAGACGCGTGCGCGTCGAGGACGGCGCTGGGATCGTCGCCCTCGACGAGTCGGGAGGCGGGCGCGATGAAACGCTGGAGCATCCAGGCGTGTGGGCCGGAGCGATGACGCCCGTATTCCTCGACGGCGGCCTCGAGGTCGAGGAATACGGGCGGGAAGAGACCGGCGTAATCGATCAAGCCATCCAAGAGAGCGTGCGTGGCGGGCGTCATACGGCGATTCACAGTGGGGAGGCATGGGTCGTCGGACCCAATGCGCTAGTTTCGGCGTGGAAAGGCTTACGACCCACCCGGGCCGTTTGGTGATCCCCTTCTGATCCCGACGCCCGCTCAACAGACCGCGATCTACCCGCCACGCTCCATGCGCTCCCGCCTCCTCACCCTTTCTCTCTCGCTCGTCGTCGCGCTCCTCGCTGGCGGCGCCGATGGCTGCTCTTCCGACCCGAACGTCGAGGGCGCCAAGCTGGACCTCAACAACCGCGATTACAGCCGCGCGCTCGAGAACCTCGACAAGGCCCTCGAGACCAACCCCGACAACGTCGAAGCTCTCCTGCTCCGCGTCGAAGTTCTGCGCCAGCAGTACGAAGGCACGCCTGGAGCGCAGCCCAAGATGGACTTCCTCGATGCCAACTTCGACGACATGGTCGCAACCGTGGCGCGCGCAGAGAGCATCGCTCCGGAGAACCCCGACGTCGATGTCGCCGCGCTGAGCCTGTGGGCTCTTGCCGTCAATGCCGGTAACGACATCGTGCGGTCGCCTGATGCCGACGCCATGTCCGCGATCCCGTACTTCGAGAGTTCGACGCTGCTCAAGCCCGACTCGACGCAGGGCTACCTGGGACTCGGACTTGCGTACCTGCGTGCTGGAGACGCGACCCAAGCGGTCGCCCCGCTCGAGCGCGGCATTGCCGTGAACGACAGTGACCCGGTCCTGGCCTACTACTATGGCCGCTCGCTCGTCCTAGCAGAGCGTTCCTCGGAGGCCGTCACATTCCTCGAGGACGCCCAAACGCGCTTCCCCGGCGATGACGACATCCAGACGATGCTACTCAACGCGTACACGCTCTCGGGCCGCACAGAGGACGCCGTCGAGCGCTACGCCGAGGCCGCCCAGCGCGACCCGAGCAACCCGACGATCGCTTACAACTACGGCGCCCTGCTCCTCCAGGTCGAGCGCTACGACGAGGCCGTGACACAGCTGACACGCGCCACCGAGCTCGCACCGGACAACTCCGATGCGTTCTACAACCTCGGTGCGGCGTACCAGAACCGCGCGGCGGCCTTCAACGAGCAGGCCAACGAAACCGAGGACGCCGATGCGGCGAACGCACTCATCGCCCAGCGCGACGAGAACCTCGAGGCCTCACTCGGCCCGCTCACGCAGGCTCGGACGCTGGCGATCGACACCGAGAACGAAGCGGGCGTGTGTGACGCGCTCTTCCGCGTCTACACGCAGCTCGGCCGCGTGGACGACGCCGAGGGCGTCTCCGAGTGCGCCGGCTTCTCGATGGACTAAGAGCCCCGGCTCCTCTCCCATCGGCGGGGGCGCGGCTCAGTCGCGTCCCCGCTTTTTTGTTCACCCCGACCGCACGCGAGCGCGGGAAGCCCGCTGCGTCTCGGTTCGTCCTCGAGGACGCTCCCCTCACCCCCCATGTCCGACTCCACCGACCAAGGCTTCGCCACGCGTGCCGTCCACGCCGGCCAAACGCCCGACCCTTCGACGGGCGCCATCATGACGCCCGTCTACCTGACGAGCACGTACGTGCAGGCGGCCCCCGGCGACCATCAGGGCCACGAGTACTCCCGCGTCTCCAACCCGACACGGTCCGACCTCGAGGCCAATCTCGCCTCCCTCGAGGGCGCCGAGCACGGCATTGCGTTTGCCTCCGGTGTGGCGGGAATCGACTCGATCCTGCGGCGCCTGCGCCCCGGCGACCATGTCGTCTCGACGAGCGATCTCTACGGCGGGACCTACCGGCTGATGACGCAGATCTTCGAGCCGTACGGCATCGAGTTCACCTTCGCAGACCTGTCCACGGCCGACGACCTCGACGCGGCGATGACGGAGAACACGAAGCTGGTCTGGATCGAGACGCCGACGAACCCGCTGTTGAGGGTCTATGACATCGAGGCCCTCGCGCAAGCGGCCCACGCAAAAGGTGCGTCGGTCGCCGTCGATAACACGTTTGCGAGCCCCTATCTCCAGCAGCCGCTGGCGCTGGGCGCGGACATGGTGCTTCACTCGACCACGAAGTACATCGGCGGACACAGCGACGTCGTCGGCGGCGCGGTGCTAACGTCGGACGAGGAGTGGGCGGAGCATCTTCGGTTCCAGATCAAGGCCGTCGGCGCGGCACCGGGTCCGATGGACTGCTTCCTGCTGCTCCGGTCCACCAAGACGCTGCACCTGCGCATGGAGCGCCACTGCGCCAACGCTCGTGCCGTCGCCGATTTCCTCCGGGGCCACGCGAAGGTGGGCCGAGCGCTCTACCCAGGCTTTGAGGACCACCCCGGCCACGAAATTGCGGCTCGCCAGATGCGCGACTTCGGCGGAATGGTGTCGCTCGTCCTCGAGGACGACACGGTCGAGACGGCGGTTCGGCTGATGCAGGGGACCCGCATCTTCGCGCTCGCGGAGAGCCTCGGCGGCGTTGAGAGCCTGATCTCGCATCCCGCCTCGATGACGCACGGCTCGATTCCAGCGGAGGTTCGCCACGCCGCCGGCCTACCCGACGGGCTGGTGCGATTGAGCGTCGGCGTCGAGGACGCGGACGACCTGATCGCCGACCTCGACCAGGCGCTGGCCGCTCTGTAGTGGGTCGCCCTCGAGGTCGGACCGGCCTCGAGGGCGACGCTGTGTATTCAACTCGGTCGAATTATGCCCTCATTGACCCAACTCGCTGACAAGACACATCCATGTCCTTGCTGCGGGTACATGTCATTCAGCGGACTACCCGGATCGTACGACATCTGCCCGATGTGCTACTGGGAAGACGATGGAGTCCAACTTCGCTGGACTTTATGCGCCGGCGGGGCAAACACGCCATCTCTGTTCGAGTCACAACAGAACTACGCAAGGTTCGGGGCGATGGAAAAACGCTTCACCGCTCATGTCCGCAAATCGCGCCAAGGTGATCGACAAGACTCGACGTGGCGGCCGCTAGATCCTGAGCGCGACAAGCTGCGAGACCTACCTGAAGGCAAAGCCCCTCCTTGGCCGGACGATTTGTCTACCCTCTATTATTGGCGCCACGGATGAGCGTCAATCGGTCGCCGCGACCTCGATGGTGTCGCCCGGCCGCACGGTGCCTTCCTCAAGGACGCGGGCGTACCACCGCGTTTGGTCCGGCACGCGCTTCGGCTGGATGCGCTTGAACGCGCCGTCAGTGAACGAGCCTTTGATCACGCTACACGGCTCGACGCGCTGCGTCAGCTGCAGCCGCGCCTCTCCGACCTCGAGGACGGCGCCGACCTCGAGGGCGGGCCAGTCAAGACCCGAGACGGTCAGGTTTTCGCCGACGGAACCGGGGAAGATGGGGTGGCCCTCCTCCTGAAGCGCCTGGATCAACTCAAGCGAAAAGAGACACACCGCCCGCTCCGGCCCGCCATGCACCTTGGGGTGGTTGAAGCCATCGCCCTCGAGGCCATTCGTTCCGACGTGGACTTCGTAAACGGGCAGCTTGGGGACGCCGCCATTCGAGACGTTGACCTGAAGGACGCGAGCAGACATGAAGGTGCAGAGGTGGGAATGCCGAAAGATGAGTCCGTTTCGACCTCGAGGTCACCACCGAGCGCTGCCCATTCCCAATTCTCTTTCCAGCAAGCCCTGCGGGCTACTGCCGGTTGATGCGCCAATCGTAGGCAAACGAAACCGCTCGGTCACTCCGAAGCTGCGCGGCCGATTTGCCCGCCAGCTGAGAGCGAAAGCGCGACGCCCTCGAGGACGGCATCGCAGAGAGGATCGCATCGCCCAGATCCCGCCCGCCCTCGAAGTCGCTCGCGAACCAGTCGAAGAGGGACGACAGGACGACGCGGCGGCCGTCGAGACGTGCGGCACGGTCGGAGCCCGCCCATGCAGAGAACACCCGGCCCAGGTCGCGGTCGAGCGTCGAGGATCGGAAGGCGCGGCGCTGAAGCGGCGGGCATGAGATGGCCGCACAATTGAGCGCAGCGTGGATGCGGGCATCGAGCCGGCTCGGCCGCAGGGAGCGAAGTGCGCTTGGGACGGCTCGGCCATCCACGCGACTCTGCCTCCGAAGGATGCCGTGCTCGAGTTGGTTGAGCGTCATGGACAGCCCCGCGACCTCGACGGGCGACTCGAAGAACTCGTCGAACAAATCAGAGCCCTCGATGCTGCGGGCCCGAGGATGCCCAAGGACAGCGTCGAGCACGTGCGCGTTGTACGCGTTGATCAGAAACGCCTTCTTTTGGGCATCTGACCGGAGCGCTCCCGGATCCTGATCCGCAACGGCAGACAGTGCGGCCTCGAGGTCGGACCGAGATGAACCCGCGAGGCGACCGTAATCAACGCGACCATTGGCATCGACGACGGCCTCGAGGACGCGGCCGAGCGGAGCCTCGACCGAAGGCTGGGCGATGACCGTAGCGGTCAGGAAAAGCGCGAGCAGAGCAGAATCGGATCATGCTCTCTAGACTCTCAGCGGACCCTGTTTCTTACTCGACGCGCCCGACGACCCGCACGGTCTTGACCGGATCCACGGCGTCCGTGGTCACGATCTCGAGGTCGAACGCGACGCGCCCGTCGACCTTGAGGGCGGACGGATCCGTGACGGTCACGAACAAGCCACCGAAGCCGTCAGGGAAGACAGGCCGGGAAGAGGACGCAACCTCCACACCGGCTGGAGCATTGACACGCTCGACGCGGACCGGGCGGTCGCCGACGTTGGCGAACTGGAACGACGTCTGGAGTGGCTCGCCGACAGGCACTGTCCCGGCGTCGGCCTCGAGGGCGCGGAATGCCAGCGACCCGATGCGCTCGCCCGTCCGCGCCAGCACCGACTCCACGACGCCCTCGATGCGGAGCACCGTGGACTGCCCATCTTCCGTGGCGACGAACACCGTCTTGTCGAACGGCCCCGGCCGCCCCGCCGGGTCGTACGCGACCTCGAGGACGCCGCTCGCGCCTGGCGCCACGGGCGTCTCGGTCCACGTCGGCGTGGTGCAGCCGCAGGCGGCCTCGACGCGCGCGATCTGCAACGGGGCGTCTCCGCTGTTGGTGAACGAGAACACGTGCCGGACCGGCCCCTCGGCCTCCGAGAAGCGGCCGAGGTCGAAGGACTCGGCCTCGAAGGCGAGGCGAGGCTGTGCGGCGACGGCCGTGGAAAGCAGGAGGCCAAGGAGGAGCGAGCGCATGCGACGTGTTCAGGTGGGCGGGTCCTAACGCTCCCGCGCGACACATCGTTCATCGGCCTCGAGGACGGAGGGCAGCACATCCCTCCGTCCCACTCATCTCTTACCCCTTCGGCTAGTAGGCCAGCAGCTCTCGGGCGGCCTCGAGGACGTCGGCGTCCTGCGGGAGCACGGCCTTCTCGAGCGCATCCGCATACGGGATCGACGAGAACGCGCCGGCCACGCGCTTGACGGGCGCATCGAGGTTGCCGAAGGCCGCGTCGGAGATCTGGGCGGCGATCTCGGCGCCGAAGCCCATGAACTCGTGGTCTTCGTAGGCCACCAGCACGCGCCCCGTCTTGCGGGCGGACTCGAGGACGGTCTCGGCGTCGAATGGCATGAACGAGCGCACGTCGATCACCTCGACGGACACACCCTCCTTCTCGAGTTTCTTCGCCACGTTGAGTGCCTTGTACACGATGGCACCCCACGTCACGATGGTCATGTCGGTCCCCTCGCGAGTGACGGCCGCTTTGCCGAGCGGGACGAGATACTCGTCGTGGGGCTCCGGTCGGCGAGCAGGTCCCTGCCGGTACAGCGCCTTGTGCTCGAGGAACAGAACCGGGTCCTCGCCACGGATGGCCGCCTTGAGCAGCCCCTTGGCGTCGCCCGCGTTCGAAGGCATCACGACGTGTAAACCGGGGAAGTGACCGAACATGGCCTCAACGTTCTGGCTGTGGCACAGGCCGCCGTGAATATATCCGCCGCAGGGCACGCGGATCACCATCGGGCACACCCACTCGTTATTCGAGCGATAGCGCATCGAGGCCACCTGGTTGCGAATCTGCTGCATCGCCGGCCAGATATAGTCGGCGAACTGGATCTCGACGACGGGTTTGAAGCCGGCGCACGCGAGTCCGACCGCGCTCCCGATCACGGAATGCTCTGCGAGCGGACTGTTGAAACAGCGGTCCCAGCCGTGCTTCTCAGTGAGCCCTCGGGTGGCCGTAAACACGCCGCCCTTGCCACCGCCGACATCCTCACCGTAGACCAACACGCGTTCGTCGCGGGTCATCTCCTCATCGAGGGCGTGATTGATGGCGTCCACCATCACGACCAGATCTCCAGCCTCGCCTTCCTCCTCGTAGCTCCGGGCGTCTTCGCCTTGATAGTAGACGTAGTCCGTCGCCGTGGAGGGGTCGGGATCAGCCTCGGCCTCGACGTCGCGCGCCAACAGATTGATCTCCTCTGCCACCTCGGCTTGCATGGCCTCGACGTCCTGTTCTGTCAGGATTCCGGCCTCGATGAGACGGGCAGAAAACTGAGGGATCGGGTCGCGAGCCGCATCGGCCTCGATGGACGCGGCTTCTCTGTACTTGCGGTGGTCGTCTGAGGACGAGTGCGGAAGCAGGCGGACCAAGTCGGCATGGAGCGCGACCGGTCCTTTTCCGCTCCGGATGTGCTCCATCGCGGCCTGAGCGGCGGCGGCGGACTGGAAGAAGTCCGTGCCGTCGTAGCGGATTCGCTTGAGGCCTGCATAGCCGCCGAGCAAGTGCCAGATCGAGCCGCCGGCGGTCTGCTCGTCCACGTGGACCGAGATCGCGTACTTGTTGTCCTGGATGTGGAAGAGAACCGGAAGCGCTTCCCGAGCGGCCCAGTTCAAAGCCTCATGGAACGCTCCCTGGCTGGTCGACCCTTCACCGCCGGATGCGTAGACGGCGCGCGTCTGTCCCTCTGTGTCCTCCCGCTTGACGGCGAGTGCGAACCCAACGGCCGGCACGTATTGCGCCGCCACTGAGGACGATGTGCTCATGATGTTGAGCTCGCGATGCCCGAAGTGCTCCGGCATCTGTCGCCCTCCACCGAACGGATCGGACGCCTTTCCAAAGTGTGCCTGCAACACCTCACGCGGCGTCACGCCGACCGTGAGCACGGTCGCGAGGTCTCGGTAGTAGCAGCAGAACCAGTCGCTGCCGCCCTCGAACTGGCGCGCGACGGCCGTCTGGCTCGCCTCGTGACCGGCACTGCCGATGTGGAAGAAGCCCTTCCCCTGCTTCAGCAGCGTCAACATCTTCTGGTCGAGCCGCCGCGACGTCATCATCGTGCGCAGCACACCGACAAGCTCCTCCGGCTCAAAATCGTCCGGTCCCAACGTCGCGACATCGAGGTCGCCCTCGACGTCTCCGGCGGGCTCGTCGGCCTTGAGAGGATCGGTCTCGGACTCGAAGGCGCCGTCCAAGTCGGACGTCACGGCCTCGGTCTCTAGGGCGTCGGTCTCAGGAGCCTCAGCTTCAAGAGCGGGCTGCGCGTCTAGCTGATCGTCTTCGACGTTGGCCTCGAGTTCCACTGCGTGGGCATCCTCGCTCTCGAGGGCGGCGTCGCTCGACGCCTCAGCAGATTCAACCGTCGATGCCTCGGCCTCGGCGTCAGGCTCGATGACGTCCGCCAGCGCTCCGACGACCGCGGTCGCGGAGGTCGTCAACGTGGGGAGAATGCCGCCTTCGCTTTCAGCAGACTCCACGGCAGACTGCTCCTCCCGAGCAAGGTCCTCGACCTCGACGTGCTCCGTTGCGGACGAGAGGGACTCGACCTCGAGGACGTGTGCCGAATCAGACTCAAGGATTGGCGTCTCGGCGACCGCAGGCTGATCCTCGAGGGCGTCTTCCACGGCTGGCGTCTCGGCGGAGGCCGTCACCGTCTGCTCGGACTCGAACATGGCACCTGCCTCAACATGAGACTCGCCCTCGAGGTCGAGTCCCATCTCCGACTCTGCTGACGTTTCGGCCTTGAGGTCGACCTCCGGCTCCTCCGCGAGCGTAGACCCGGTGCGGATAGTCGGCTCTCCGTCGAGGGCGGAGGCGAGTTCGAAGACGTCGTCCTGGTCGAGGTTCGGCGTCGGCTGAGGGACTGGGGGCGCGGACCACACGAAAGTGCTCTCGGGCGCGATGTCGTCGTCCTGGCGGGCTCCTTCCACGATGGCATCGAGAGCCGCGTCGTCGTCAGTGGAGCCAGTCCCAAACGACGGCTCGAGGCTCGCGTTCGCCGCGCCGTCGCCGGGCTCCTCCTGTGGCGTCAGGAGCGTGCGGGTGGTGAACCGGGGCCGGGCGGAATCGGGGCGGTCGTCGGAGGCCATCTGCAATCGAAAGGGGAAGGAAAAGAAGCCGAGCGCGCGCCGTCCTCGAGGTCAGCAGGCAAAGGCTCAAAGATACGCGGGGGCCTGCGGGAGGCTCCCCGGCCCGGGCGAAGGCCGGACATGCTCCCAACGAATTCGAGGTCGCAGACGTTGTGGCTCGATAATTGGTTAGGGTTCAGCAACCAGCTATGTTGCGCCGTCGCTCCCGCCACACTATGACTTCCCTCCGTCTGCTGGCCGTCGTGCTCGTCGCGGGCCTCGCGTCCGGCAGCGCCTCTGCCCAAGAAGCCCGTCTCAGCCCGACATCACCCCGCGTCCTGTTCGCCGTCACCGACTCTTTGAAAGGGAATGACGGCGTCCGTATCGCGGCCACAACGACGCTGACCTACGAGCCATCGACCGGCGCCTACGTCCATACCGTCGTCGACGGCGACGGCCGAGTCTTGACCCGCTCCGTCCGCTCCACCAGCGTTGCGGGCCCTACGCCGTCAGAGTCTCAAGCCGCCCGTTTTGTCATCGAGGACGACCCTGAGATCGCGGCGCTCATCGCCAAGGCGGAGGGTCCGGTCTCCATCGAGGGCGGCTTCCCGCTCGTCCGTGAGGAGGGCCATCCCTGCGGCCCCGGAGGCCGGTGCGTCACCCTCGACGTCTGGCAGACGCTCGAGGACGGCCACCGCGAGCGCCTGCGCTACGTGATCGTGGACCTGCGCGACGTTCGCATCCTCGATGCCGACGCTCACCCCGAGGCCGACAGCAACCTCGCCCACCCCGACGCCCGACGGCAGTCCCGCTTCCAGTAGTCATGCGCGCACTCTTTCTATTCGCACTGCTCGCGACCGCAGCCAGCGCCCAGGTGGACGTCACCGAGGCAAGTTGCGCGACCAACGGCAACTACTACGACGGCGACCCCGGTCCCACGGAGGCCAACGCCCACATCGCGTGGCCGGCCGACGATCCACTCTGGGAGTTTGACGTCTACCGGCCCAGCAACAGGACAACCGTCAACAGCAGCGGCCTCGAGATCCGCAACGTCACGTTCCGAGGGCGCAAGGTGTTCGAGCGTGCCGGCGTCCCCGTCCTCAACGTCGAATACGATTCGGATGGGAATAACTCCGGATGCGGATGCTACCGCGACTGGCAAGACAGAGAGGCCTCCACAGAGCTAGGCCCCGGCGCGATCCTGGCGTCCGACTGTGGGACAAACGTAGACGGATACCGCTCAGGCATTGCGATCACGGCTCCGGGAGCGGTCCGCACGGCGTGCGAGGCCAACGCGTCACGAGGCCCGTCGGAACAGGGCGGGGACGTCGGCAACTTCGCCGGGATCGCCATTGAGGACTACGGCAGCGAACTCGTGATCACGGGCCACGCCCGTGCCGGGTGGTATCGCTACCGCATGAAGTGGCACTTCTACACCGATGGCCGCATCTGGCCTGAGTTCTCGTTCGCCGCCGCCGATGCTCTTTGCACCGAGAACGGTCACCGCCACCACGCCTACTGGCGCTTCGACTTCGACCTCGAGGGCACGCCCTCGAACGACATCGTGAAGGAGTTCACCGCTGGCGGGGAGGAGCTTGTCACAAGCGAGATCGCCCGCGTGCTCGGCGGCACGACGGATCCGACCTACTGGTCCGTGACCGATGGCGACACCGGCTTCGGCTACGAGATCGTCCCCAGTGAGGAGGACCGACGCCTGACCGCCGATGCGTTTTCGAAGGTGGATGCACTCGTGCTCCGCTACAAGATGGACGAGATCGACGACGGCCTGACTGTCAACACGGGATGCGCCTTCGCCTACGAGCCGTTCGTGGACGGCGAGGCCATCGAGGGCGAAGACACCGTCTTCTGGTATCGCTCCGGCGCGCTCCACACTGCCGGCGCCCCCTTCGAGTGCGACATCGTCGGCCCGATGCTCCGACCCATCGGGATGCCGACCTCGATGGTGCCCGGCGTCGAGGACGCCGAGTTCGAGAGCGTCCGCCCGAACCCTTTCGAGGGCGTTGCCTCGACCCGTTTCCGAGTCATCCGGACGCAGCCTGTCTCGGTCGAGATGTACGATCTCTCCGGCCGCCGCGTGGCCATCCTGTTCGAGGGGACGGTCACCGCCGACACCTGGCAGGACGTACGCATCGACGGTCGCGACCTGCCAGCCGGGACGTACATCGTGAGACTGCGTGGGGAGACCGCGAGCGGCACCACCCGCGTCGTACTCGTCCGATAGATCGCCCTCGAGGTCGAATGAACGTCGGCCTCGAGGACGAACCATCCCCCTGAGATCATGCGCTCCGTCGACATCGCGATCATCGGCGGCGGGCTCGTCGGCCTGTCCGTCGCCCGGTCCATCCTTGGGACCAGGCCCGACCTCGAGGTCGTCGTCATAGAGAAGGAAAGCGGCGTCGCGCAGCACCAGAGCGGGCGCAACTCGGGGGTCCTGCATGCGGGCGTGTACTACCGGCCCGGCAGCCGCAAGGCGGTGCTGTGCCAGGCGGGGAAGGCGCGGATGGAAGCGTTCTGCACCGCGAGAGAACTTGCCGTGGGTCCAGTCCGGAAAGACCATCGTGGCGGTCACGGAGGAGGAACGTCCCGCCCTCGAGGCCCTGGCCGTACGGGCGCGAGCCAATGGCGTCGAGGTCGAGGAGTTGGACGCAGCTGGCGTCCTCGAGCACGAGCCGCATGTCCAAGCGGTCGCCGGCCTCTGGGTGCCCGCCACCGGTGTCGCTGACTTTCGCGCCGTCGCCGACCGGATGGCCGCGCGGTTCGTCGAGGCCGGCGGATCCCTCATGCCAGGCGCCGCCGTCACAGGTGGGCGAGAGGCCGCCCGCAACGTCGTCATCGAGACGACGGCCGGCGACCTCGAGGCCGGTGTCTTGGTGTCCTGCGCGGGCCTATGGGCCGACCGCATCGCCCGGATGTTCGGCGCGGAGCCGGGCGTTCAACTCGTCCCGTTCCGTGGGGAGTACGCCGAGCTTCGTCCTCGAGCGCGCCACTTGGTTCGCGGCTTGATCTATCCCGTCCCCGACCCCGCCTTCCCGTTCCTGGGCGTCCACCTCACGCGCCGCGTCGACGGCACCGTGGATGCCGGGCCGAGCGCGGCGCTCGCCTTCGCCCGCGACGGCTACCGACTCCGCGATGTCCGTCCGCGCGACCTCCTCGAGGTCGCGGCGTCAGGCGGATTCCGGAGACTCGCCGCGCGCCACCTGCGTACGGGGCTCGGAGAGCTCAGCCGGTCGCTCAGCCTCCGGTCGTTCTGGCACGCCGCCCGCCGCCTGGTCCCCGATCTCGCCCTCGAGGACCTGACCCGCGGCCCATCGGGGGTCCGCGCCCAAGCACTGTTTCACGACGGGACTCTCGCGGATGACTTCGTGATCGCGGAAACCGCGAGATGCGTTCACGTCGTCAACGCACCGAGCCCGGCGGCGACAGCCTCCCTCGCCATCGGTGACCAGATTGCAGCGCAGGCCCTGTCGCGCCTCTCGTAGCCCCGCCGGCGTGAGTCTCCACCCTCGAGGGGGATTGCTACCGTGCCCCGACCTCGAGGTCGCCCTCCACCTCTCGGTCCAGCGCCGCTTTCTCTTGGTCTGAGAAGCTCGTCCAGTGGCGGTCCTCGAGGGCGCCGGCCAGCGCCCACAGCGCGATCCGGTTGATGCGACCCGGAAAGCGATGCTTGAGTAGCCGATACGCCATCGGCGCTCCCAGCCGCTCGACCTCGAGTGCGGTCTCGATGCCGATCTCTGCCAGCATCTGGTCCGTCGCCGGGCCCAGATTCTTGAGCGACGACGGTGGCGCGTTACGCAAGACTGTTACGAGTGCTCCTGATAGGCGAGGTTGGAGATATCCCCCGACCACTGCCATGCGCCATCGACCAGTCCGCGAACTCTCGCTTCCCGATTGGGGCTTTCATCTTGACCTCGATGTCGGTGTGGCGAGACGCCCTCAGCACGCGTGTCTCGAACACATCGAGGACGGCGCGCCGTGGTCCCTCTGAGTATCTGCACGAACGTGCCGTTCTCACCCTCCAGAGGGTCACAAACCAGGAAACCGGTGACTCCATCACCACGGTTGAATTCGCGAGCGGAGTCGAGCAAGGCTACGAGGGCGGGGTCAGAGAACGGCAGGATTGGCTTCGAGACGTAGACGAACGCAAAGAGGTCTGAATCCATCAACCATCGCTGGGAGGAGATCAGAATCCAACACAGGCATCTACGATGTGTCTTTCTCTACGCTACGCTCGACACGACGTCCTCGAGTGCGCCATCTTCGCTCTCGACCGTTTCCGCCAGTGGAAGCTCGAACCAGAACCGAGTGCCTCGTCCCTTTGTGCTCTCGACGTGGATGGTCTGCCCGTGTGCTTCCAAGATCTGCTTCACGATGGCCAGCCCAAGACCGGTACCTCCTTCCTTCCGGGATCGCGCCGTGTCGACCCGGTAGAACCGCTCGAAGATTCGGTCGACGTGGTCCTGTGGAATCCCGCGTCCGGTGTCCACGACCTCGATGCGTGCCTTGTCGAGGTGTCGCCGCATCCTGCAGCGGACCGACCCCTCGCCTGAGTAGGCAATCGCGTTGTCCATCAGGTTGACCAGCACTTGTCGAATCCTGTTGCGGTCCGCATAGACCTCGAGGGCGTCGTTGTCGTAGCTGAACTCGAGACCCTTCTCCACCGCTTTGGGCTCTAGCATCTCCCCGACTTCGTCAATCAGACTTTGAGCTCCAAACGACGTGGGACGGACGAGGTCCTCACGGTACTCGAGCTTCGCGATCTCGATCAGGTCGGAGAACAGGCGGTTGAGCCGTTGCAAGTTGGCGAGCCCCTTCTCCGTGTACTTCTTCCGCTGCTCGCTCGGAAGCGAGTCAGAGCCGAGCGCCTCGATGTAGCCAAACACGGCGAAGATCGGATTCTTGACCTCGTGAGAGACGTTGCCGATGAACTCGTTCTGGACTCGCTGCATCCGTTGAAGCTCCTGGATGTCGGACCGGAAGCGGCCCGCCATGTGGTTCAGGCTTCGTGCGAGGTCCTGGAACTCCGAGGCCCGCGTCTTGACGGAGATCCGGCCGTCGAGGTCGCCCTCATTGATTTTCTGGGCCGACCTTGTGATGGACTTGAGCGGCCTCGTCACCTGCCGAGCGGCGACCCAGGCACCGAAGATGGCCGTTAGAAGCGCCAGAGCCATCCCGACTGCCAGTGCCGCTTGAAGAGAATCGATCGCCTGTAACAATTGGGGCACGGGCTCCCCGATTCGGACGAGTAGGCCTGTCTGAGGCCGGAGAAGCGCTACATACAGGCGCGTTCCATCTGCCCCGTCTCTCTCCGAGAACCCGACACTGTCCTCGGCTTCGAGCGCCTCCAGTACTTCTCGCTGCTGGAAGAACGACTTGGCATCCGGCTCCGCCCGCTCTGTCGCTGTAGGACCGAAGTCCCCAATGACCTCCTCACGCGTCGCGATAGTCACATCGACGCTCGTCAAGGTCGCGATCTGGCGCCCGAGCTCCAAGAGATCGGCTCGGTCGGGCTCGGCCTCGAGTTGAACCGCAAATCGGCTGGCTTCCTCGCGAAGGGTCTCTCGAGCCGCGTCCTCGACTTGCCCCTCGAGAATCAGGAACGAGTACAGTCCGACCCCGACGACCGCGAGCCCTACGAAGAAGGCAAACGTGAGCATCATCCACGTCTGGGTCGAGGCTCGACGGGGATAGAGCAATTGACGGATGTCGCGCCAGCGCATGGGCTCAGAGCAAGTGGAACTTGGGAGATATGGGAAGGGGCAAGGGACGAAGGCGACAAGCCCTCATTCCCCTGCCCCTGCCGCCTGTCGATTGCTCTCTACGCCTCGGCTTCGGCCTCTTCGACGAAGCGATACCCAACACCGCGGACGGTCTGGATGTGGCGGGCAAAGTCGCCCAGCTTCTCGCGCAGATTCTTGATGTGCGCGTCGACGGTCCGCTCGGTCACCATCATGGCGTCCTTCCAGATCGTCTCGAGGAGTTGCTGGCGAGTAAACGCCTTGCGGGGGTGGCGCACGAGGTAGCGCAGGAGCTCGAACTCGGTCAGCGTCAGGCCGAGGTCATCGCCCTCGAGGGTGGCGCGGTACTCGTCCTCGTAGATCGTGAGGCCGGCGACGGACAGCGTCTTGCTCTCCTCGGTGCCGGTCCGGCGAAGGACGGCGCGGATGTTGGCGAGCACGACCTGCGGGCTGACCGGCTTGGTCAGGTACTGGTCAGCGTTCTCGAGGCCCTGAAGCTGGTCGGACTCCTCGGTCTTGGCCGTCATCATGATGATCGGGATCTTCTCCGTCTCGACACGACCGCGGAGCTTCTTCGCGATGTCGAAGCCGCTCATGCCGGGCAGCATCACATCGAGCAAGATCGCGTCGATGTCCGGGCTGGCCTTCGAGAGCGCCTCGTCGGCGTCGAAGGCGGTGAGCACGTTGTAGCCCTCCTCGCGGAGGAAGTGGGAGATAATCTCAACGACGTCCTCCTCATCGTCAACGACGAGGATGGTGATCTCTTGGGGCGTGGAGGTGGCCATGGGCTGGGCGTTTGGGCGAAGGTCAGAGGCCGGTAAGTCTGCCTCGTTCCGAGATATACACTGCCGCGGCGGTTGGGTTCTCCGAAGTGCCCTATGAGAGTGGACAAGTGAGCAAGTGGACCTGTGGACGAGTGCTTGATCTCGCGGCCTCGAGGCCGGATGGTGATCTGGACAATCCAAGACCTCGAGGCGGATGTCACTCTCGACACCACATAACTCCTCGAGGATGTGGCTTTAGCTGGATTCGACCTCGAGGCCTCTCCACACTTTCGCCACGCGAGATGTGAGCCCACACGTCAGTTCGTACGAGATCGTGCCGGCCGCCTCGGCCTGAGTTTCCACGCTCGGCCCGCCCGCCCCAAACAACACCGCCTCGTCGCCGGCCTCGACGGCATCCCCGTCCTCGAGGGCGACCATCGTCATGTCCATGCACACGCGCCCCACGATGGGCCGCAGCCCGGCCTCGAGGCCGACGGTGCCGCTGTTGGAGAGCGACCGTGGCAGCCCGTCCGCGTAGCCGACGCCGAGGGTTGCGATGCGTGTCGGGCGCGGCGCGACCCACGAGCGGCCATAGCTAACCGTCTCGCCCGTAGGGACGGTGTGAAGGTGGACGACCCGCGTCACCAATCGCATCGCCGGCCGGAGGTGGTCCATCGAGGGCGCCATGGCCGTATCCGACGCCAACCCATAGAGCACGCCACCCACCCGCACAAGCGCTGGCCTCGAGGTCACGCGCGGCAGCCGGACGTGGGCGGGGCCGTTGGCGACGTGCACGAGGATCCCGTCCTCGAGGTCGGCGATGGCGGCATCGAACTGCTGGACCTGCTCGAGGACGAACGACGAATCAGCAGAGTCGGCGGTGGCGAGGTGTGTCCAGACGGCCTCCACCGGCACGCCGGCCGCGACCAGGCCACGAACCGTAGAGTTGGCTTGGTCGGGCCGGATACCAAGGCGGTGCATTCCGGTGTCGACCTTGACGTGAACCGGGATCGAGCGTCCGATGACGGCGTCGGCCACCTCGAGGGACGACACGACGGCCTCGAGGCCGTGTTGCTCATACGCCGGCAGATAGTCTGGGAGCGGCGCGGCCAGCACCAAGATCCGGGCCTCGAGGCCGGCGTCGCGCAGTTCGATGGCCTCGGGAAGAGTCGCGACGGCCAGCCGGCGAACGCCCTCGGCCTCGAGGACGCGGGCGACGGGCACAGCACCGTGGCCGTAGGCATCGGCCTTGACGATGCCCATCAGTTCGTCGCCGGGTGCGGCCTCGAGGGCGCGCACGTTGTGGCGCACGGCCTCGAGGTCGATCTCAGCTCGGAGGGCGACGGGGATGGAGTCAGGCAGAATCAGGACAGCTGTTGAGGGTCGGACCAGGAGACGGAGAGACTCCAGTCAGAGGTCCCAGCCGTCTCGTCCTCGAGGGCGGCCCTTACGACCGAGTTGTGCCGTCAGCGCTCGGGGGCGGGAGCAAGTGCATCCCCTCGCGAAGATCTTCCATCGACTGCCGGTGAGACTCGAAGAGCGCGTCGAACGTCCACGTCCACAACTGAATCGTTCCCTGCGGGCCGGATGCGAACAAAATCTGAAACCGGAATGGCATCTCCACGCCCTCCGTTGGCGTCCCGATGACCTCAACCAGAAGCGCGTCGGTCCCGTCGAGGTCGACCGGCGTCTCGCTCGCGACTTCGATAGTGAACCCATTGGCGCGGGAGTTTGCGAGCGCCATGTCGCGGACAAAGGCGACCGGATACTGTACATCCTCGTACGTCACCGACGCGAACACGGGCTGATTGCCGAGTTGGATGTACACCTCTCCTTCAGGACGACCATTAGGAGGGCCTTCTCCCACCCTGTTCCCGTGTCGAAGCTGTAGGCCCGGTCCAAGCCAACCGGAGCCGCCGGGGGCGGGGGGCCATAGACGGCGTCGATCTCGAGGTCGGTCGCCCCGCGCCACGTACCATCGAGCGAGAGAACCACCACATCACCGTCGTCCGTCGTCGCGAACACGTCTTGGGCGGCCGCCGAAGCATGAGAGACGAAGGCCACCGTGGCGACCACGATCAGAGCGCGAATGCGCATTGCTGAGGGGTAGAGAAAGGAAAGCTCCCCCGCCGGTGCGCCCGACGTCCAGAGCGGACCTCGAACGCTTGCATCGGCGCTGGTTCCGATCCGTTTTCCCTACGCTCACATCTTCACAGATCCGTCCTCGAGGACGGACGCGTCACGCCCACCCCGCCAGGAGCCAGCCCAGGACGGCGCCGCCGAGCACGAGCCACACGGCGCTCACCTTGTACCGGAGCGCCGCGACGGCCGCCACGGCTGCGATCACCCAGGCCGGCCACGAGACCAGCGTGTCCAGGCCGAGCTCCAGCGTCACGGCCGCCATCAGCGCCACCGCCGACGCGTTCACGGCGTCGAGGAACGCCGACAGCCATGCCGACGACCGCAGGCGCGGGATCAGCGGGTTCAGGATCCAGACGAACACGAACGACGGCAGGAAGATGCCCAGCGTCGCCACCGCCGCCGTCGCGACCGGGTTCAGGCCCGCCCTCGGCACCCACCACGTAGCCGATGAACGTCGACGTGGACAAGACCGGGCCGGGCGTGAACTGCCCGATGGCGATGCCATCCAGGAGCTGCGCCTGCGTCAGCCAGCCCGAGGTCGCCGACCAGTCCGCCCTCGAGGAACGCGACCAGCACGTAGCCTGAGCCGTACAGCACCGAGCCGACCTTGAGGAAGAACAGGAACACCTTGCCAGACGCTCACGCCGCCACGCTCGCCGCGCCGACCTCGAGGGCGGGCTGCAGGAACAGGATCGGGAGGTAGCGCGCCGCCGTGCCCGACTGCGCGCCTCAGCCCTCGAAGCGCGACCGCGCCCACGACGCCGCCGGCCAGAAGCGCCCACACCTCGCCGACGCCGCAAAGCACGGCCGCCGACACGGCCACGGCGATCACGGCCAGCTGCCACCCTTTGATCGCCTTCTTGCCCAGCTTCCACAGCGCGCCCAGGATCACCGCGAGCACGGCCGGCTTGATCCCGTACAGGAACGGCTCGACCTCCGGTAGCGCGCCGTAGCGCGACGTAGAGGACCGCGAGCACGCCCGTGATCAGGACGGCCGGCCCGATGAAGCACGCGCCGGCCACGAACAGCCCGCGCCAGCCCGCCCGCTCGTAGCCGACGTGCATCGTCATCTCGGTCGAGTTCGGACCCGGGACCAGGTTCGTCGCGCCGATCAGGTCCAGAAAGTGCTGCCGCGTCATCCACTCGCGCCGCTCCACGACCTCGTCCTCGAGCATGGCGACGTGCGCCGCCGGCCCGCCGAACGCGATGAACGCCGAGCTTGAGGAAGAGCGCGGCACCTCGCCGAGCGATCCGCGTCCTCGAGGGCGGTCATGCGCGTCGGCATGATCGGGCGCGCCACCGGCCTCGATGGCCTCGGCCTCGAGGTCGTCGTCGTGTGGATCGCTGTCGGGTCATAGCTGAAGGAGTCGCCTCGAGGGCGAGTGCGAGATGTCGAGGACAGACTGCTCAAGATCCGGCGCACGACCTCGAGGTCGGCGTCTGCCATTCCCCCATTCCCCTCAAATCCCGGACGCGATCAGAAGCTCGATGTCGCGGTGGGGCATCCCGAACATCCCGGCCAGGCTCTTCTTCGTCAGGTGCCGGCGGTAGACGTACGTCCCCGTCCTGAGCGACACGTTGGACCACAGCGCGTCGTTGATGCTGCCGGCCTCGCCGATGTCGAGCAGGTACGGCGTGATCGCGTTCGAGAGCGCGTAGGTCCCGGTCCGGGCGACGACGGACGGGAGGTTGGGCAGGCAGTGGTGAATGACGCCGTGGCGCACGAACGTTGGCGCGTCGGGCGTGGTCGGGTGGCTGGTCTCGACGCATCCGCCCTGGTCCACCACCAAGTCCACGATCACCGATCCGGGCCGCATCGAGGCCACGGTCTCTTCGGTCAGCATGACGGGCGAGCGGTGGCCCATCGTGATGGCCGCGCCGATCACCACATCTGCGTTTTTGACGGCGCTCTCGATGTACGTCGGGTTCGCCATCGCCGTCGTTACGCGGCGGTCGAGCGTGTGCTCGATCTGGCGGAGCGCCGGCAGGTCCGTGTCGAAGACGATGGTGTGTGCGCCGAACCCGAGAGCCGTCCGCGCGGCCCACTCGCCGATCACGCCTGCGCCCAGAATCACCACCGTCGAGGGCGGGACGCCGGAGATGCCACCCAGCATGACACCGCGTCCCCCTTCGGACGACTCGAGCAGTCGCGCCGCCGTCTGGACCGCCATCGAGCCCGCGATCTCGTGCATCATCCGCACGATGGGCAGCGTGCCGTCACTGTCGGTGATGAACTCGAACCCGATGCCTGTCACCCGCAGGTCCATCAGACTCTTCAACGTGTCGGGCTGAAGGCGACCGAGGTGGAGTGCTGAGATCAGCACCTGGCGCTCTCGCATCAGCGCGATCTCGTCGGGCCGCGGTGGCGACACCTTGGCGATCAGGTCGCAGTCGGAATACACCTCCGCAGGAGACTGGACGACGTCGCATCCGGCCTCGGTGTAGGCCATGTCCTCGAACTGAGCCTCCGCTCCCGCGCCGGCCTCGATGCGGACCTCGTGCCCGGCGGCGACCAGGATGGCAGCGGCGTACGGCGCGAGAGCCACCCGGCGCTCGTCGTTGGCGGCCTCGCTGGGCACTCCGATGCGGAGCCGTTGCGTCCGCTCGCCGATGGCGGCCTGTTTTCTCGAGAGGGAGCAACGTGGACTCGATCTTGAGCCCTTGGATCGCTGGGATTTCCATGCCCGAAGCTACGTTGCGACGCTCCGGATGAGCCTGCGACGTGGGGCCAGGCCAGGGCAAGCCTATTCTCCCACCGCCTCGTCATCCCGAGCAGCGCCGAGGGCTCTCGGGTGCAACCCTGTCTCGGCACGCGCCGGGAGCGCCCACCGGCGACCTCGAGGTGGGCAGAGATCCTTCGACTC
The DNA here is from genome assembly GCA_963832985.1 of Rubricoccaceae bacterium. Classification (GTDB taxonomy): domain Bacteria; phylum Bacteroidota; class Rhodothermia; order Rhodothermales; family Rubricoccaceae; genus Rubrivirga. The sequence goes on along the minus strand of CAWHWG010000004.1, from coordinate 41,677 downwards.
GCAAGATCTCTCAGGATGCAGCAGTGACCATTTCGAAGAAGTAGACCGTCGCTGTCTGGGTCCTGGCTCTGATCGGACTTTTTGCGATTGGCATCGCAGCTTTGCTGATGGCAGTCCGCGTGGTCTGCCTGGGGCTCGTGTTCTTGGCCGCTGGCATCGTCCTCGCAGTCCAGTAGAGCTTCTCGCCCTCGAGGACGGCGGCGCAGCCATTTCCGCCCCAGAGGTCGCGGACCCGTCCTCGAGGTCGGACCGTTGACGCTGTGTCCAGTCCGAGACCCTTATGAACTCGCTCTTTGCCCTTGCGTTCGTCCTCGCGCTCCCAGCCGCCTTGCTCCTCGCCTGGAGCAGCGACCCGGAGCCGAGCCCCGCCCTCTCCCCCGCTGAGGTCGTCCGTATTCAGGTCGACGCGCTTCAGCACAACGACACTCCGCGGCCTGACGCTGGCATCGAGACCGTGTTTCGGTTTGCGTCGCCCGGAAACCGTGCCGCGACCGGTCCGCTCCCGCGCTTCGCGGCGATGGTGAAGGGTCCGGTCTACGGCGACATGCTGGACTTCGCCTCGCGCCGAGTACAGCGACATCGCCCTCGAGGGCGACCGGGCGGCGCAGCGCGTCACGCTCATGCAGGACGACGGCCGACGGGTGACCTACGTGTTCACGCTCTCAAGGCAACGTGGCGGCGAGTACGACGGCTGCTGGATGACGGACGGCGTCACAAGGGAGCGCGAGCAGATCAACGGCACCACGAGGGTCTGAGTAGTGGACGAGTGAAACGCCGAGATTCTGCCCGAGGCACGTCCTCGAGGCCGAATCGGTGGCTCGCTGAGTCCTTCCCAGCAGAGTTTCAAGCTTCCAGCCGACACCACTCGTCCACGAGTCAACTCGCGCACTCCTACCCCATCCAGCGCGACACCAGGATTCCGGCCGCGACGGACACGTTGAGCGACTCGACGCCGCGACGATCTGGCGCTCCTGGAATCTGAACCGCGCCCTCGAGGACGGCGCGCACGGCCGGCGACAACCCATGCGCCTCGCTGCCGAGCACGAGCGCATCGCTTGGCGTCGGAGACCAGTCGGCCAGAGCCACGCCCTCGAGGTCGGCGCCCCAGCAGCGAGACGCCATCAGCCTGCAGTCCCTCGAGGACGGCCTCGAGGACGGGCACGCGCACCAGGTTGACGTCCCACAGGCCGCCCATCGAAGCGCGGACGGCCTTCGGCGACTCGAAGTCGGCCGTCTTCTCGTCGGCGACGACCGTCGCGACGCCGAACCACGCGGCGGTCCGCACGAGAGCTCCCACGTTGCCGGGGTCCTGGACGCCATCGAGGACGAGCACTGGACCCGCAAGGCCGGTGGGATCGCTCGACACCACGCGCTGCGACACGGCCACGATGCCTTGCGACGACCGCACGTCGCCAACCCGCTCGAGGTCGCGGCCGTCGATCTCTTCGACCTGTACGCCGGCCTCGAGGGCGCGGGCGACGATCTCGGGGTGTTCCCCTTCTGCGACTACGACCTCGATGAGTGGGGCGCCGGCCTCGAGGGCGGAGTGAACGGAGCGGGCGCCCTCGACCAGAAACTGGGCATGAGCCCGGCGGCCCTTGGAGCGGGAGAGAGAGGCGAGGTCCTTGAGTCGTTGATGGGTCATGGCCTCAAGATCGGCCCGCTCCGTGGTCAGCCCCGTGTGAACGGCGCACGGATCCGTGCTCGAGGGGCGGTCGGCGCCTGACGGTACCTCTAGCTTGGTGCAAACAAGCGCGGAAGCGCTTCCGATTCACGCCTTCCTCGACTCGCAGCCCCGTACCTTCGCGGCCGTCTCCCCCCTTCCCTGCCCCAGCGGGTCCACATGTCCATGCCAACAAAGCGCGACGCCCACAGCCCCGCGATTTACCGAGAGCCCACGCCGGCCGTCGACAAAGAAAACCCGTTCCAGTCGATGATGGAGCGGTTCGATGTCGCCGCCGAACTCCTCAACCTCGACCGTGGGCTGTACGAGGTGCTGCGCGCGCCGACACGTATCCACATCACCAGCATCCCGGTCGTCATGGACGACGGCACCCTCAGGGTGTTCGAGGGCTACCGCGTGATCCACTCCGAGGTCCTAGGCCCCTCGAAGGGCGGCATTCGCTTTGCGCCCGACGTGCACGTGGACGAGGTCAAGGCTCTCGCGGCTTGGATGACGTGGAAGTGCGCCGTCGTCGGCGTCCCGTTCGGGGGCGCCAAGGGTGGCGTGACGTGCAACCCGCGCGAGATGTCGAACGGCGAGCTCGAGCGGCTGACGCGCCGCTACACCGCTAACCTGCTCGACGTATTCGGGCCGGACCGCGACATCCCGGCGCCGGATATGAACACGAACGAGCAGGTCATGGCATGGCTGCTTGACACGTACTCGATGCACGTCCGGCGCACCGAGCCCGCCGTCGTGACCGGCAAGCCGCTGCTGATCGGTGGCTCAGAAGGACGGCGCGAGGCGACCGGCCGCGGTGTCATGACGACGACCCTGGGTGCGATGGAGCGGCTGGGCATGCGGCCGTCGCAGGCGACCGTCGCCGTGCAGGGCTTCGGCAACGTCGGATCTGTGGCGGCGACGCTGCTCCGTGAGCAGGGATGCAAGATCGTGGCCATCTCGGACGTGACGGGCGGCTACTACAACGCCGACGGCATCGACATCGCCGCGGCCATCGCATACTCGGAGGAGAACGACCGTCAGCTCACGGACTTCCCCGGCGCCGAGCCGATTACCAACGAGGAACTCCTCACCCTCGAGGTCGACGTCCTGGCGCCATGTGCCAAGGAGGACCAGATCACGGCCGCCAACGCGGGCGACATCAAAGCCAAGATTGTCGCGGAGGGCGCCAACGGGCCGACCACTCCCAAGGCCGACGAGATCTTGAACGCGAACGGCGTGCTCGTCATTCCGGACATCCTGTGCAACGCGGGCGGCGTGACCGTCAGCTACTTCGAGTGGGTCCAAGACCGCCAGGGCTACTTCTGGACCATCGACCGCGTCAACCGCCGCCTGGACCGCATGATGCGGACAGCCTTTGACCGCGTCTATGACGCTGCGGAGCGCTACGACACTTCGATGCGGATCGGCGCCTACGTAATCGCCATCGAGAAGGTGGCCGGCGCGCTGCGCTTGCGCGGCATCTACGCGTAGAGGAGCGTCCTCGAGGTCGTGTGTCGGCCTCGAGGACGGACAGGGTGCAAGAAGAGAAGAGCGTCTCGTCCTCGAAGGCGCGTCGTTGCTTCCGTCCTCGAGGTCAGCGGGTTACGACACGTATCGGGAGCGAAGCGACTCTACGACGTTACCGCCAGCCAACCCCAGACGAGTGCGGCCACGGCGCCACCGATCACCGCGCCAACGAAGAATGACCAGCCTTCTGGAATTCCGAGTACGGTAAGGAGCCCACCAACGGTCATCACCACGGGAATAGCCGGAAGGGCGATAACTGCTGCAATTAAACTGGCGGCCTCTCCAGGTGGTGTAGCCCACCACCCCAGTTCTGACGGATCAGATATCGGGTAGAAGAACGAGCTGATCGCAGCAAGTGACAGCGCCACAGGAACGAGCGCGACGGCGACGTACCGAACCAACTGCCGACGAGGTAGATGAGGGGGCATGATGCAACGCAGTGTAGCTGAAACTGTGTAGGCAGAGCCTGAGTCTTGTCTTAGCCGGATATGCCGCTAGAGGGAAAAACAGACGTGCTCTCGAGGTCGGGCACTTCGTCACCGGGCCGCGTCAGGCGGCGGAAGCGAATCGAGAGCAACACTGAGGCCACGGCCAGGCCCAGCGTCAGGCCCCACCACAAGCCACGGGCGCCCCAGCCGGCGGCCAACCCGAGCCCGGCACCCACACTCAGGCCGACCGCCCAGTACGAGACGGCGCCGATCAGCATCGGCACGTGCGTGTCTTTGAGGCCTCGGAGTGCTCCGGCCACGGACGCCTGAACGCCGTCGAACAGCTGAAACACAGCGGCGATGCCGAGCAAGGACACGGCCAGTCCGGCGACCTCGAGGTCGGGCGCGCTCCCAGCGTAGATCCAGACCACGGCGCCGGGCGCGAACCAGAACACCAGCGCCGAGCACATCATGAACAGCGACCCGATGGCCGTAGCGGTCCAGCCGGCTCGTGCCGCGCCCTCGAGGTCGCCCCTGCCAGCGGCCTGCCCGACTCGGATCCCGCCGGCCATGCCCACGCCGAGTGGGACCATGAATGCGACGCTCGCCGCGTTGAGCGCGATCTGGTGCGCCGCCAGCGCGATGACATCGTTCGGCAGGCGCCCGACGAGAAGGGTCGCCGCGGTGAACAGTCCGCCCTCGAGGCCGAACCCGACGCCGATGGGCCAGCCGAGCTTGAAGAGCGTGGCCAAGGTGGACCAGTCAGGCCTGCGGAGATCGGAAAAGACTCGGAACGGGGCGAGCGGTCCCCGACGCACATAGATCGCCAGCGCCAGGAACATGATGATTGTCGTGATGGCCGAGCTCCATCCCGTGCCGACCAGCCCGAGCGCAGGGAATCCCAATGCGCCGTACATCAGGACGTAGTTCAGCGCCGCGTTGGCAACGACGGCGATCAGCGTCACCACGAGAACGGGCCGAGGACGCTCGTCGCCCTCGCACAAGCCGCGCAGGGCCGTGAACCAGAGGTTGGGGATGAAGCCCCACCGGATCACGTCGTGGTAGTCGGCAGCGAGAGCAGCGGTCTCGGGCGCCTGACCGGCGGCGAGCAACAGAGGCTCGGTGTAGCCGAGCAGGATCGTCGCTGGAATGCCGAGGATCGTCGCCAGCCACAGCCCCTGCCGCGTCGCTCGTCCGGCCTCGTCCGGCTTCCCCGCTCCCAACGCCTGAGCCACGGTCGGCTGGACCGCGATGAGCACGCCGACGCCGATGAGCGCGAGCGTGAAGTACGTGGTGGAGCCCAGCACGATGGCCGCCATCGCCTCCGCGCCGAGACGCCCGACCATCGCCACGTCGACGAAGCCCATCGACATCTGGGCGAGCTGGGCGAGAACGATGGGGACGGCGAGCACGAGCGTCGCTCGGACCTCGCGCCCGACCTCGATGCGTGTCATGCAATTGGGGGGCTGGACCAAGCTACCCGGCACCTCGAGGACGCTCCTTCCCGCAGTTCTCACGCGCCGGGAGGGCAGCAACCTGTGCCCGGTGTACGCCCTTGAGGTCAGCGGTTCTACCTTACGGCTCCATGTCTCGGCAGCACGTCTCCACCCCCGTCCTCGAGGTCGGCGCCCCTTCTGCGGTCGCGACGGTTGACGTGTCGGTGGTCATCGTGACCTACAACGTCCGAGGATTCCTGGACCAGGCGCTGCGCTCGGTGGAGCAGGCCTCGACCGGCCTCGAGGTCGAGACGTGGGTCGTCGACAACGACTCGGCGGACGGATCGGTGGAGATGGTAGAGGAGCGATTCCCCGATGTCCACCTGATCGCCAACGAGGAGAACGTCGGGTTTGCAACGGCCAACAACCAGGCCATCCGGCAGTCGGCGGGGCGCTACATCCTGGTCCTCAACCCGGATACCATCTTGCAGGAGGACACGCTCCGCAAGCTGGTCGCCTTCATGGACGCGCGCCCGGACGCGGGCGCGGCGGGCTGCCGCATCCTGAACCCGGACGGCACCTTCGCACCGGAGAGCCGACGTGCGTTCCCGGACCCAGCCATCGCGTTCTACCGCATCTCGGGCCTGAGCCGACTGTTCCCCAACAGCCCCACCTTCGGCCGCTACAACTTGACGTACCTCCCCATCGACGAGGTGTGCGAGGTCGACGCGCTCAGCGGATCGTGCATGATGGTGCGGCGGGACGCGGTGTTGGAGGATGGGTCACGGGTCAAGGGTCAGGGGTCGCAAGGACGCGTCCTCGAGGTCGGACCAAGAGATTCGCCCTCGAGGACGGACCGCAAGGGTCTCGACGAGTCGACCTCGAGGATGGACCGCGTTGAGAACGATGCGCAGCCTCGAGGAGGGGTAGCCGAACCCGGAACACAGAACCTCGAGCTTCGCCCCGCTGGCCTCTTCGATGAGGGGTACTTCATGTACGGCGAGGACCTCGACTGGTGCTACCGAATCCAGCAGGCGGACTGGAAGATCTACTACACACCGGACACGCAGATCGTCCACTACAAGGGCGAGAGCACGAAGAAGGGCGACCTCCGCTACGTGCTTCTCTTCTACGGGGCGATGCTCCGGTTCGTCGAGAAGCACGTGACGCACCGCGAAGGAGCGGGCGCGTGGGACCGTATCGCGTCGTCGGCGCTGGCGCTCGGGATCCGCGGCGGCATCGTGGTTCGCGCCATCATGGCCGCACTGGGACGAGCCGCTCGAGCGCTGACAGGCCCCGCTGCAGACTTGGCCCTGGCGTGGGCGGCCCTCGCCGTGACCGCCGTCGCGTGGAGCCGCGTAGACGGCTTTCAGTTCGACGAGAGCTACTACCAGATCGTGCTGCCAGGGTATGCCGCCGCCTTGGTCATTTCGACCGCGGCGATGGGCGGCTACCGTCGCGGCGGCCGCCCCTTCGTCGGAGTGTTGGGCGGCCTGGGACTGGCCGGACTGGCCGTGCCGGCGGTGACGTACTTCGTGCCGGCGCTCGGCTTCAGCCGCGCCGTTCTAGGTGCAGGGCTGGTCGCGGCCACGGCGCTCATCTTCGCCCGTCGCGTCTGGAAGCGCGCCGCCGGACGGGCGCCACGCAACGTACTAGTCGTCGGCGCCGCAGGAGAGGCCGACCGACTCCGACGCTTGCTAGACGAGCGCCTGCACGGCCTGCGCGTTGTTGGCTACGTGGCCAACCGTGCCGAAGCCGGCGACGTCCCGCACGTGGGCCGTCCTCGACAGCTTCGCGACCTGGCGCGTCTCCATGGCGCCGACGATGTCGTATTTGCATCCGACAGCTTGACCAACACGGCCATTCTGGACGGGATGAGGGCACTGCGAGACCTCCCGGTGCAGCTCAAGATCCTCGCCTCGGGCCGAGACCAGATCATCGGTAAAGCGTCCGTCGAGGACTATGCAGCGCCGCTTGTGTCTGCGGAGCGGACCGTCGCTCGGCTGCGACCGTCGTGGAGCCGCCGCGCCATCGAGCTTCCGATCGCGTGTGCGTTTGTGCTCCTGGGCCCCATCATTCAGGCGCTCACGAACGTCTCGTCCTCGACGCGTCTGCGCCGGCTGTCCATCTTCGCGTCGCGGATGCCGTCCGTCCTCGCAGGACGCCGCGCGTTGGTGGGCTACGACCCGACCGGCCCGCACCCGCCGCCAGCGTGGGGCCTGCCGCCCGGCGTGGTCTCCGTCTTGGACACGCGCCGTCCTCGACCGGCCACCATCACCGAGGCCCACCGCGCGTACTGGTTCTACGCCCGCCACCAGTCGGCATGGCTCGACCTCGAGGTCTTGTTCCGCGCGCTGACGCGGGGATAGAGAACCGTGCGCTGCGCCTCACCACGTTTCTCGCGCCCTGGCTTCCTGCACTAGATCCTCGACGGCGGCCTCGAGGTCGGCGTCGCTCGGACTCCTAAGGGCGAGCGGATCGTGCGGCGGCTCGACCGGCGTCAGTCTCCACACGAGTCGCTTGGCGAGGCGAGTGACGAGAGGACGCTCGGAAGGCGACTGGAGATCACCCTCGAGGCCTCCACCTGTCCGATCGTGATCTCCCCACAATCCAAAGCCGGCCTCGAGGATGAGTTGCCGCACCTCCAAGCCGGTTGCCGCAGCCTTGATGCGTTGGTTCATCGTGTAGGAGAACAAGCCGAGCGCACCTCGACGGCGCAGGATTGCGTTGACGCGCAGACCGGTAGGCAGCGAGGAGGGCGTCATGGTCTCGAAAGGAATGCGTGCTGTGTCTACCGAGATCACACGGGAGCCCGGCTCAACTGGTTGGCCCTCGAGAACTCGCACTCGAGGGCGGAACTCCGTCTCGCGGTGGCCCGCGGCGACCTCGAGGACGAGCGTGCCGCTCGGCGGTAGCTTGCGGGTATGGCACACCTCCTCGACTTCGAGAAGCCCCTCGCAGACCTCGAAACGAAGCTCGCTGAGCTTCGCGCCTTCGAGGCCGATGACGACGCGGTCGATCTCACAGCGCAGATCTCTGCCCTCCAGACGCGCGTCGACACGCTGCGGCAGACCATCTATCGCGGGCTCACACGCTGGCAGCGCGTCCAGATCGCACGGCACCCCGAGCGGCCGTACACCCTCGACTACGTCGGCGCGCTCGCGTCCGGCTTCGTGGAACTCCACGGCGACCGTCTGTTCGGCGACGACCGCGCCCTGGTCGGCGGGCCCGCCACGTTCCGAGGGTCCATGTTTGGATCGCGCGACCGGACCGTGATGATGCTGGGCCACCAGAAGGGCCGCGACACGAACCAGCGCCGCGAGCGCCGCTTTGGGATGCCCAACCCGGAGGGCTACCGCAAGGCGCAGCGGCTGATGGAGATGGCCGCCAAGTTTGGCAAGCCCGTCGTCACCTTCCTTGACACACCCGGCGCGTACCCCGGCCTCGAGGCCGAAGAGCGAGGACAGGCCGAGGCGATCGCCCGCAACCTGATGGTGATGGCGCGTCTGCCCGTCCCCATCGTGGTCGTGGTGATCGGCGAGGGCGCGTCGGGCGGAGCGCTCGGCATCGGCGTGGGCGACCGCGTGCTCATGTTGGAGAACGCGTGGTACTCCGTGATCTCGCCGGAGTCTTGCTCCTCCATCCTGTGGCGGAGCTGGGACTTCAAGGAAGACGCCGCGCGGGCGCTGAAGTTGACGGCACCGGACCTCATCCAGAACGGCGTGATCGACGAGATCATCCCGGAGCCCGTCGGCGGAGCCCATCACGACCCGACGACGCAGTTTGAGTCCGTCGGTCAAGCCATCGCCCGTCACCTCGACGACCTCGAGGACTTGCCCACGGACGAGCTCCTGGCTGGTCGGCTTGCCAAGTTCGACGCGATGGGCGCCTACGAGGAGCGGTAGAGAGCGTCACGTGATGCCCCTCGGTTTCGAGGACGGCACGCACTCGTCCCCCATGTCTACTCGACCGCTCGTCCACGTCTACCCTCACCGCGTCCGGTACCGGGAGTGCGACCCGATGGGCGTCGTATACCATGCGCACGTCCTCGACTGGTTCGAGGCCGCACGCACGGAGGCGCTGCGCGAGGCGGGGCTGCCTTACAAGGACGTGGAGGCCAGCGGCATCATCATGCCCGTCGTCGAGGTCGCGGTCCGCTACCATGCGAGCGTCTTCTACGACGACCTCGTCGAGGTCGAGTGTCGCATCGAGGCCATGGGCGTGCGTGTGCCCATCGACTACGCCGTGCGGCGTCAAGGGGAGGAGGATGTGCTGATCTCAGGTCGCGTCACACTGTGCTTCGTCGACCTCGAGCGCGGACGGCCCGTCGCGCCGCCTGAGATGTTCAAGCAGGCGTTCTCGTGAAAGCACTCTGGAGACGGCTCGGCTACCGGAAAGGGATCGTGGCGCACCTCGACGAGGTACCCGACGACTACCGCACGATGCTGCGCGGGCTCCCGCACGACGTTCGGTTGGACGGCACCCTGGACGACAGCCCCCGACTGATCCACCACTTCACGACCGACGTCGAGGGCCTGCGCGCCCGGCTTGCCATCTTCCTCGACGCGATGCCGAAGACCGGCATGATCTGGGTCTCGTATCCGAAGGCAACGTCCGGCGTGGACACCTCGGTGAGACGAGACTCCATTCTCTCCGCCGCCGCCCCACTCGGTCTCGTTGACGCCAAGGTGTGCTCCATCGACGCGACGTGGACCGCGATCAAGCTGGTCGTCCGGAAGGAGGAGGCGTAGCCGGCCTCGAGGGCGACCCTCATTTACTCTCACCGAGACGGCAGATGCAGACCGCGTGGCTGGATACCCTGCGAGTGCTGGCAGTCGGTGCCGTCATCGTGGTTCATGCGGCGTCGGGGACCGTGGTATTCAGCGAACTGGGGACGACGGACTGGTGGGCCGCCAACGTCCTCGATTCTCTCGCGAGATGGTGCGTGCCCGTGTTCGTCATGATCAGCGGCGGGCTTCTGCTGAACCCCAAAAAGCATGAGGGCGCGCGGACGTTTTACGCCAAGCGTCTGTCGCGTGTGCTGATCCCTTTGGTGTTCTGGTCGGCGTTCTATATCGGGTGGGCGGCTCTGAGAGCCACCGTGCGTGCAGAGCCCCTCGAGGCCGCCGACCTGCTCTCCCGTCTGATGAGCGGCCGGCCCCACTACCACATGTGGTACCTGTACATGCTTCTCCCGCTGTACCTCATCACACCTGGGCTCCAGCGTATGACGGCGACTCTGTCGAGGCGGTCGCTCACCGTCGTCACAGCCGCTCTGTTTGCAGCGGCCAGCACGTACGCCGCGTTCAGATACGCGAACGACGTTGCGGCGTCTCACTTCCTCTTCTGGTTCATCCCCTACGTGCCCTATGCCGTCGCAGGGCACCTGTTGCTCACCTCCGAGCGGCCAGTCCATCGGGTCTTGACCGCCATTGTGTTCGGGCTCGCCGTCGCAGGAACGGCCGCTGGATGCTATGTCCTCGCCTCGGCAGACGACATCTACGGAGGGCTGTACGCCTACGACTATCTGAGCATCACCGTGATTCCGATGTCGATCGCCGTGTTTCTCCTCGCGAAGGGCTGGACGCTGGCGGCGATCTCAGCAGATGCATCCGCTCGGCTGGCGGCGCTGACTCTAGGCATCTATCTCATCCACCCCATCTTTCTAGGGCCCATCAGTTCCCTGCAAGAAGCCTACATCGAGATGCCGGCGCTGCTGGCAGTCCCTTTGGTGTCGGCTCTCGCCTTCGTCCTGTCGGGAGTGACGGCTCTCGCCATCCAGCACGTTCCCGGGGTGCGGCGAATCATCTAGCAGGAGACACTGCCGCCTCGGAATGGACGCTCCGTTCTCGAAATCGGCGTCAGGATCTCCGAGCCACGTCTCGCGGTAGCCCAACCAAACCACCTCGACCTCGATGCCCATCTCCCGCCGCCAGTTCGTCGCCCGCTCCGCCGCTGCCGCGGCAGCCCTCCCCTTCATGTCCCCACTCGCACGCGCCGCGACCTCGAGGGCGGACGGCTTCGAGATGATCCGCCGAGGCGTCGGCGCCTTCACTGGGCGAGGCGGCACCATCGGCTATCTCCAGACTGCCGACGCGCTGGTGGCCGTCGACGCTCAGTTTCCCGAGACGGCACAGACGTTTCTGGACGGGCTTCGGACCGACGGTCGTGGCCTCGACCTGTTGGTGAACACGCACCACCACGGCGACCACACGGCGGGCAACTTGGTGTTGGCCCCCCAGGCGGCTCGGCACGTCGCGCACGAGGCCGTGCCAGGCTTGCAGCGCGCGTCGGCCAGCCGGAGCAACGCCCTTGAGGATCAGCGCTACCCGTCGGAGACGTTCTCGAGGACGTGGAGCGCCGACGTCGGCGACGAGGTGGTGTCGCTGAGCTACCACGGCCCCGCGCACACTGCCGGCGACAGCGTGGTCCACTTCGAGAACGCCGACGTGATCCACATGGGCGACTTGATGTTCAACCGCCGGCAGCCGTTCATCGACCGCGGGGCCGGCGCGTCGGTGGCGAACTGGATGGACATCTTGCAGGCCGTCCACGACAGGCACTCCAACGAGACGGTGTTCGTCTTCGGTCACGCCGGAGAGGGCGCTTCCGTCATCGGCACCCGCGCCGACTTGCTGGTCTTCCGCACCTTCCTCGAAGCGCTGACGGACGCCGTCGAGGCCGGCCTCGAGGACGGACAAACCGCGGCCGACCTCGAGGGCATGATCGTCCCCGGCCATGAGGCGTGGGGACCCGCACCGATGCGCGTCGTCGAGCCCGTCGCGCAAGAGATCGAAGCACGGTAGCGGCCTCGAGAACGTGTAGAATGGTCGGTGGGAGCAGCCGGAGCCCGAGCGCTGGCCCAGCGTAGCAAGCGCCTCTCCCCGCTCCGCCCGTGCTTCCGCTCCCCGACGGCCTCGAGGCCGACATCGACGCCCTCCTCACCCGTGCCTTAGCCGAAGACCTCGGCCCCGGCGACGTCACGACCGAGGCGACGATCCCCACGGAGACGCGCGCCACGGCTCGCTTCCTCCTCAAGGAAGGCGGAGTCTTGGCAGGTCTGGCCGTTGCCGAGCGCGTGTTCGCCGCCGTCGACCCCGACCTCGAGGTCGAATGGACCGCGGCCGACGGGGACGTCCTCGAGGCCGGGACCACGTTCGGCCGCGTCGAGGGACGGGCGCGGTCGATTTTGGTGGCCGAGCGGCTGGCGCTCAACCTGATGCAGCGGATGGGCGGCATTGCGACGGCAGCGCGGCGGTTCGCGGAGGCCGCCTCCCCAGCCATCGTCCTCGACACACGGAAGACGGCGCCGGGAATGCGCGGCCTCGACAAGTGGGCGGTCCGGCTGGGCGGCGCGCAGAACCACCGCATCGGCCTGTACGACATGGTGCTGGTCAAGGACAACCACATCGCGGCGGCCGGCGGCGTGCGCCTCGCCCTCGAGGCCGTGCAGCGCCACCTCGCCACGCTCGACCGCGAGGTGCCCGTCGAGGTCGAGGCCCGGACGACCGACGAACTCGAGGCCGTCCTCGAGGCCGTGAGTGAGGGCATCCGCGTGGATCGCGTGCTGCTGGACAACATGGCGGTCCGCACCGATGACGGCCTGGACGTGTCGCGACTCGAGGACGCCGTCCGGCGTGTCGGTGGGCGTGTCCAGACCGAGGCGTCGGGCAACGTGACGCTCGAGACCGTCGGGCGGATTGGGGCGACGGGTGTGGACTTTGTGTCCACTGGCGCGCTGACGCACTCTGTCCGAGCCCTCGACGTTTCGCTCAAGGTGGGCCTGAACATGGTCACGGAGCACGGGGCATGAGCGAAGGGCTCGCTCGCCGCCTCCCCCATCTCTCTTGCCGTTCCTAGATGCGCGCGCTCCTCATCCTTCTCGCTCTCGCCACCGCAGCCTCTGCGCAGCCCGACCTTGAGTGGTCGTGGGCGCCGGGCGACCGCTGGCTCGAGGGCGCCGATGCCGGACGCGAGTACTTCGAGGGCGGCCTCGACTTCGGGTCCAACTTTACGTTCACCACCGTCGAGGACGAAGAGGCCGCACCGGTCGTGATTCGGTTCGGCTCTGGCCTCGAGTCCGCGGTCCGCGTGTTCGACTACCGCAACGGTCTTCGCGACCTCGGCGTCGGCACGTTCGCGGGCGCGGCGTATGACGTGTCCGATCCAGACAACCCGCGCCGTCTCAACGTCGGCCTGGTCGAGGACACGGACGGATCGAGGGCGGACAAGACGTGGAACCCGGATGGGTCGCCGACAGGCGGCTTCGAATGGCTGATCCTCTTTTCGAGCGACTACGACGGCGACGGCTCGACCTACGCGGGCGAGACGGCGTATTCCCTCGACGCGTACTACGGGCTCGCCTCGAGGGTGAGCGACGGGCGGACGCTGCTCGAGTCCTCGGCTGAGTTCACGATTACGCCGGCCCCGCTGCGCGCCGTCCAAGCTGCGGCCGTCGCCAACGGCACCGTCGATGTGACGTGGACGGCGGCGACCTATGCGGGAGGAGCCGAGGTTCGGATCATCGACGACGCAACAGGCTCGGCTGTCGCCACGGTGGCGCCGGGTGACGGCGGGACTCGAGTCACTGGCCTCAACCCAAGCCGGACGTACACGCTGGTGGTTCGCCTCGTCACGGCGAGCGGAGACGAGATCGCGTCCCGCAGCGTCGAGGTCAAGCCTATCGTCTCACGCGGCATCGAGGCCGCGACATCGCTCAACCCCGGACGCGCCGGCAACTCGACGTACGGAGACGTCTGGAGCTACGTCGCGCCGAACGGAACGGAGTACGCGCTGCTCACGGGCCGAGGCTCGGGGCTGTCCATCATCGACGTGACGGCGGCGCCACAGCAAGCACCCGTCGAGGTCGGGTTCATCGCCTCGCCACCGGGAGCGAGCGACGCCAAAGACGTCAAGGTATTTGGCCGCTACGCCTACGTCGCCCACGAGCGCGGGCCGGTGCAGATCGTCGACCTCGAGGACCCGACGGCGCCCCTCGAGGCCGGACTGCTGGATGTCCAGCCGGGCACGTCCGGCGGCGGCTCGCACAACGTGCTGGTGGCCGACGGCAAGCTGTGGGTCGTCGGCGGGCGGACGGCGGGCAACGCGGGCGTCCGTGTCTACGGCCTCGAGGACGCAGCGGCGCCGCGCCTGCTGGGCTCCTTCCAGCCGACGCACCAGCGCGTGCCGTATTACCACGACTTCGAGGTCCGCGGCGACCGCGCGTACGGCTCCGCGATCTACTCCGGCGGCGGCGTCGACGTCTTGGACGTGTCCGACCTCGAGGACATCAAGTTGGTCGCCACGTTCACCTATCCGGGCGCTGGCGCCCACAACACCTGCTCCACGCCGGACGGCCAGACGGTCTACGTCGGCGACGAGATCGGCTCGAACGGCAACTGGATGCGCATCTTCGACGTGTCCGATATCCAGAACGCCGAGTTGGTCGGCGAGATCATCGTCAACCGCGATGCCACGGTCCACAACTGCTACGTCGTCGGCGAGCGTCTCTTCGTAGCGCACTACACCGAGGGCCTTCGCGTGTTCGACGTCTCGGACCCGCACGTGCCCGTCGAGGTCGCGTTCTTGGATACCTACCTCGAGACCAACCTCGGCTTCCGAGGCGCATGGACCGCGACACCGCCGCTCCCGTCGGGCAAGGTGCTGGTCTCGGATCTCCAGTCCGGCCTGTTCGTGGTCGTTCTCGAGGACGCGCTCGGCGTGGCCGTGATGCCCGGCACGGCTCCGACCTCGACGTTGCGAGCCTGGCCGAATCCCGCCTCGAGGGCGCTGTCGGTCGCGTTCGACCTCGAGGGCGCGAGCTCCGTTCGCCTGTCCGTCCTCGACGCGCTGGGCCGCGAGGTCGCCGTCCTCGAGGAAGGCGCGCTGGGCGCAGGTCCGCACCGGGCGCAGGTCAACCTCGAAGACGTGGCGCCGGGCCTGTACGTCGTCCGGCTCGTCGAGGGCGGACGCGTCGAGTCCGTCGCGGTGACGGTCGTACGGTAGTGACCTCGAGGATGACGTGAGCCGACCTGACGGCGCCCAAGACCCCTTCCGAGTCCTCTCGCTGTCGCACGACGCGAGCCTCGAGGACGTCCGCAAAGCGTTTCGGCGCCTGGCTCGCCAGACCCATCCCGACCGGGGCGGAAGCGCGAGTGCGTTCCACGATGTCCGCGTCGCCTACGGCGCGCTGTCCTCCGACCTCGAGGCCGAACGCCGTCGGTGGCAGGTGACGCCCGTCTCGACGCCGAGTGCATCACGCTACGCGGCAGGACTCAACCCGAAGACGTATCCGACGTGCACCGTACGCATCAGCGGGACGCGGGACGGCAAACGGAAGGTGGTCTTCGGTACCGACAGCCGCCCGAAGGGCTGGAAGCCGGGAGTCCTTCCTCCAGTGGGAGGCGTGAGAAAGGCGAGCTACGCGGCGACCGAGACCATCCCGGCGTTCGGCGTCTGGATCGTCTCTCTCGACGCCAACACCTTCCGGTGCGTGTTCGGCCCGTAGCTAGAAGTGCCGGACCTTCGGTGCTGGTGCCGGCTGGCGGCTCGGCAGCGAACTCGGCGACACGATCTCGTACCGGACTCGGTGCGTGCCTCGCTGGCGCATCGACAACCGATCCGCGGCGGCTCCCGACAGGTCGAGCTGTCGTCCCTGGATGAACGGGCCTCGGTCGTTGACGCGGACCAACACGCGGCGGCCGTTGTGGGCAGATGTCACCCGGAGTAACGTTCCGAACGGGAGCGATCGGTGCGCGACCGTCAAGGCGCTGTGGTTGTACCGCTCTCCGTTGGCGGTGCGGTTACCGTGGAGCGAGGCGGCGTAGTAGCTCGCGACCCCAGACTGGGCACGGCGGGCTTGGGAGCGTCCGCCACCGGGGGCGATCTGGGCAATGGTCGGGACGGCCAACAGGGCGAGTCCGAGACACAGAACGAGGCGCTTCACATGGGACGAGGCAGTGATCAAGGCCGGCCGACTCGAGGTCGCCGGAGGGGTCGCTCTGGTGAGCGATGGGCGAGTATCCGGCGCAGGTCGCAAAGATTTGGTTGAGGAGGGCCAGGCTCACAGACTCTTGTGTGTCCCTCCGCCACTCCTCCGCCTCACCCCAACCGCGGCTCCACAAACCGACCCTCCTATCTTGCCCGGCACGCCTCTTCCCTGCTGCTGTGCTCTCACTCGCTACCATCATCGTTCTGAGCTATCTGCTCGGTGCCATCCCGTTCAGCTTGGTCGTCGCGCGTCTAAAGGGCATCAACCTTCGAGAGCATGGGAGCGGTAACGCCGGCGCCACGAACGCGCTTCGGGTGATGGGCAAAGGCCCGGGCGTGGCCGTCTTCGCCCTCGACTTCGCAAAAGGCTTGGTGGCCGTCGTGCTAATCTCCCAGATCCGAGTCGGCGGGGAGAGCTTGGTCGGAATCCTGGGCTCGAGGCCGGACCTCGCCGCGGCCTGGGCCGCGACCATCGCAGGCGTCGCGGCGATGCTGGGACACGTCGTCACGGTGTGGGGCCGCGTGTTCTTCGAGTCGTGGAAGGGTGGAAAGGGCGTCGCGACCGGCGCCGGAATGTTGGCCGGCCTGGCGCCGATTCCCATCGCGCTCGCGGCCGTCCTGTTCACGGCCGTCGTGTGGGCGACGCGCTACGTATCGCTCGGCTCCATCCTGGGAGCGATTTCGCTGCCAATCACGCTCCTCGTGCTCCACTTCGGCCTCGACATTCGCAACCCGCCGCCGGTGTGGATCTTTGCGGCCGTCGTGCCCGCGTTCATTGTCTGGACGCACCGAGCCAACGTGCGCCGCCTCCTCAATGGCACCGAGTCCCGGTTCGGATCGAAGGCGTAGCCCGCCCTCGAGGACACAACCTCGACGGCGACGAGATTCAGAAAGTGTGGGATAGACATGTACGAGGGCGAGAAAGGCACCGTTTCGTCTGCTCTTCACCCCTCTGATCGCATGCACTTTCCGCTGCTCCTCGTCGTCGCCGCTCTTGCCCTCCCCGCTGCCGCACAGTCCGGCCTCTCTGATGGGCCCGGCACGTACGCCGCAATGAATGATTTCCAGCTCTCGTCTGGGCAGGACGACCTCACCGGCCTCGGCATGGGCGGAGAGATCGGGTACCGCTTTGAGGGCGGGTTTGATGTAGGTCTGATTGGGTCGTTAGGAAGGAACAGGACAGACAGCAATGTCAACTCAGACGCTTGGATGGCGGGTGTCACAGCAGGGCTGACGCGCAGCGCACTCTTCGGCACCGTCGCCCGGTTGCAGGCTGTCGCAGCCGTCGAAATCGTAGACCTGACCCTCTCCCGTGGCACTATGAGCACCGAGTCCTACTCCTACTCGACGGCTGTCGGAGACGTGTCCGCAACCCTCGGCCGGACCATCCCAGTCATCGGCTCAGTCCGCATTCGTCCAACCGCGGGGCTGTACGCTCGGGTAGAGAACAACCTCTCGTTCGAGGGGCGGGGCCGGTACGCCGATACAAATCCCGGCTCCAATTTCGACTCCGGCCTCCAGTTCGAGCTGCCGATCACCTTCCGCGTTCTCGGCGTCGACGCCGCGTTCGTCCCGTCGGCCCGCATGTCCTTCGGCGAGCCGTTGGGATCGGACCGAATCCGGAGTATGGTTCCAACCGGCGGCTTCCGCCTCAACTTCTGAGTCGACCTCGAGGGCGAGTCGACGATGTGCACAGGTTGCGGAAGAAGCCATCCTCGAGGTCGGGGATTGGAAAATGCCTAGCCGTCGCGCAATTCCCCCACTACCCTGACGCCTCATAGAAACGACCGAATCGAGCCTGGATACGCCATCTCACTCTCGGTCTCCAATGCGTCTGCTCGTTTTGCTCTCGGCCGTAGCCATCACTGGCCCGGCGTTCTCTCAATCCGTCGCTGGAAAGATTGGGGTCTATGGGGTTGCCGGGGAGGCCACTCAGGAAGCGACTCTTTTCCCAGAGCGGACCACCCCAACGGTATCGCTCGGTCTACACCTGGGTGGGGGAGTCGATGTCCGTGCTGGAGTCAATCTGGAAACATCCTCGAGGCGGCTCGTCTCTCAGCCTCAGTTGGGGCGTGAGTTCGACTTTTACGACCGGAACACCACGTTTCAGACTCGAGCAGCGACGCTCTCACTCGGACTCAACCACTCGGTTGGCCCGCTCGATATCCATGGACGTGTAGGTGCCGTCTACGACGTCCTCGACCGGAGGATCATCACTCGTCTCAGGGATGCCGATGATGAAGCGCTCCCCGTCGCTGAGCTCCCAACCACGACCGAGACGAGCACCGGAACGTCCGTTCACACCGCTGCAAGCACTACCGTTGCAATTCCGTTTCAGCGCGGAGCCGGCCGGATGTCGCCAGGCCTAGGTGCTGCGATAGGGACATCAAACCGCTTGCGAGGCTCACTCGACGCACCGATTTATCAGGCGTCTGTGTTTGCCTCCTTCCCTACAACCGTGTATTTCGAGTCGTTTGCCATCACCCTCGATGCGAGCACGGGCGTGCAGCGGACAAGCGACACATGGCAGTCATTCCTCAACGCTGCCGTCCGCCTCGACCTCTGAATCAGCCTGCTTCGGACATGACGGCCGGCTCGACGACCTCGAGGACGGTCTCCGCGATGATCCGCTGCCCCTCGGGCGTCGGGTGGACCCCGTCAGACTGGTTGAGCCTGGCCTCTCCCGCGACGCCCTCGAGCAGGAATGGCACGAACGCCGCTCCGTGAGCCTGCGCCACGTCGGCGAAGACCGACCGGAACGACTCCGTGTACTCGGCGCCGTAGTTGGGCAGCGCCTCCATGCCCGCGACCACCAACCGAGCGCCCGGCGCCCCGTTCTCGACGGCCTCGAGGATGGCGTTCAGGTTGCTGCGCATGGCCTCGACGGATGTCCCACGGAGCCCGTCGTTGGCGCCAAGCGCGAGGACAAACACGTCCGGCTGCGTGTTCTTGAGCACGAACGCGATCCGGCTCCGCCCCCCCGCCGACGTCTCCCCGCTGATCCCCGCGTTGACGACGTTCACCGTCACGCCTGCGTCCTCGAGGGCGGCGCCGACGAGGGCAGGGTAGGCGAGGCTCTGGCTCTCCAAGCCGTAGCCGGCCGTCAGGCTGTCGCCGAAGAAGACGACAGTGACGGCACCATCGTCCTCAGCCACGGGAGGGACGTCGGGCGTGGTGCTGGACTCTGGCGTCGCGGTGGCGCTCGGCGGAGCCGCGTCCTCGAGGCCGGACGGTGGGTCGGGCTCGACGTCTTGGCAGCCGGCGGCAACGAGGCAGAGAAGGAGAGCAAAGGCGGAAGCAGCGCGCATCATCAAATCGGTTTTTCGAGTCACCCGGAACGGCTCGCGACGGTTCCTATTGGGGAAGTAGGAAATGGAGGAGGGGACCCGACAGACGCGGACGACTCGGCCTCGAGGCCGGAACACCGGCTCTGCTCGTTTCCCACCGCCGAACCCTTCCGCACGACCTGGGTACGGCCGCACATCGCCGCTCCGTTGCGGCCTCTCGAGGACGCACCGCCCTCGACGACCGACCTCCTCGACTTTGATGACTGCTTCCGGCCCCGTCCTCCAGACCCACGACCTCACCAAGACGTTCTCGAGCGCGGGTCGTGACCTTACCGTCCTCGAGGGCGTGTCCTTCGAGGTGCAGCCCGGAGCCACGTGCGCCATCATCGGGCCGTCGGGGAGCGGCAAGACGACGCTGCTAGGGCTGTGCGCCGGCCTCGACCGACCGACGCGCGGAACGGTCAAGCTGGTCGGGACCGACCTCGAGGGTTTGGGCGAAGACGACCGCGCCGCCCTGCGGGCCCAGTCCGTCGGGTTCGTGTTCCAGAGCTTCCGCCTGCTGCCCGACGCTGACGGCGGCCGAGAACGTGGCGATCCCCGTCGAGCTTCGCGGCGAGAGTGGCGCACAAGCCATCGCCCTCGACCTGCTCGATCGCGTCGGACTGGCGGACCGCGCCGGGCACTACCCGACGCAGCTCTCCGGCGGCGAGCAGCAGCGCGTGGCCCTGGCTCGTGCCTTCTCCGGCCGGCCCGCCCTTCTGTTCGCGGACGAGCCGACCGGCAACCTCGACGCCGAGACGGGCGCCCGCGTCGAGAAGCTGATGTTTGACCTCAACCGCGAGGCGGGCACAGCGCTCGTCGTGGTGACCCATGACCCGGAGCTCGCGGCGCGCTGCGAGCAGGTCGTGAGCCTGCGCGGCGGGCGCGTCGTCGAGGACGCTTCACCCTCACCAGACCTGATGGTGATGCCCAACCCGCTCGGAACGACACCCCAACCGCCCGGCTGACCCGGTCGCGCCCCGACCTCGAGGTCGCCGTCGAAGAGACCGCTTCTCTTCCGAACCTCTTCTCGCATTTCGTCCGGCCTCGAGGCCGGACCCGTCCTCGAAGCCCCACCTCTGTGGCCCTCTCCCCGATCCGATTCGCCTGGCAGGACAGCCGCGGAATGCGGCGCCGGCTCGTGCTCTACGTCTCCGCGATGGCGCTCGGCGTAGCCGCACTCGTCGCGATCCGGTCGTTCGGAATCAACCTCGAGCGGGCCGTTCAGGAGCAGTCGAAGGAAGTGTTCGGGTCCGACCTCGAGGTCAGGCGCGGCGGAGAGTTATCGGACTCCACGACCACGCTGCTGACCGCCATCGAGGACAGCCTGGCCACGGGCACGGTCCGAGAGGCATCCTTCCCGTCGATGGCTCGCTTCCCGGCCTCGAGTGGTGGCGAGGGACGCACGCGCCTGGTTCAGATCCGCGCCCTCGAGGGCGAGTACCCGCTCTACGGATCTATTGAAGCCACGCCCGCCGACGCGGCGCTGGGAATTGGCCGCGACACGACCGGCGCGCTCGTCGACGCGACGCTGCTTCTACAGATGGAGGCCTCCGTCGGCGACTCGGTTCAGGTCGGAGGCCGGACGTACCCCATCACGGGGCAGGTGGACGGGGTACCGGGGCAGACCGATATCGCCGGCCTTGTCGGGCCGCGCGTCTACCTGCCGCTCGCGACCGTGGACTCGACACTGCTCGGCTTTGGGAGCCGCGTTCGGTATTCGGTCGCGTTTCGTTTCGAGGACGGCGAGACGATGCACGAAGCGGAGCACCGCCTGTGGGATGCCGATGTCGGCTTCGAGACGGCCGGCGAGGAGCAGGAGGAAGTGTCCGAGGCCTCTGGATACCTGTCGCGGTTCCTGTCGCTGGTCGGCTTCGTGGCCTTGCTACTAGGTGGCATCGGCGTGGCGTCCTCGATTAGCGTCTACGTCGCCGAGAAGGCGGATACCGTCGCGACGCTGCGCTGCATGGGCGTGTCCTCGACGCGCGTGCTGACCATCTACGCGATCCAGGCGCTGGCGCTCGGCGTCATCGGGGCGACGCTGGGAGCGGTACTCGGCGTGGCGGTTCAACGGCTGCTCCCCATCGTGTTCGGAGCGTTCCTGCCCGTCGACGTCGACAACGCGATTGCGGTGCGAGCCGTCCTCGAGGGCATCGGCGTGGGGCTCGGTACGGCGTTGCTGTTCGCGTTGCTGCCGCTCGTGGGCGTCCGGCGCGTGCCCCCCCTCCGCGCCCTTCGTGCCGATGTCCGAGCCACCGGCATCGACCCGCTTCGAGGACTGCTGGCCCTTCTCTTGGTCGCCGCCGTGTTCGGGTTCGCGTACCTCCAGACCCAGACCATTCGCGGCGCCGCTGCCTTCGTCGGCGGTACGGCCGCCGTGTTTGCCCTCTTGTCGATTGCAGCCGTCGTCGTGCGCGCGGTCGTCAGGCGCGTGGCTCAGCCGGGATTGCCGTGGGCATGGCGGCAAGGACTCGCAAACCTGCACGCGCCAGGCAACCAAACCCTGGTGCTCCTCCTCACTCTGGGTCTGGGCGTCTTCCTCGTGCTCGCCCTCGGCTTGGTTCAGAAATCCATCCTCGATCAAGTCGCGCTTCCATCCGACGTAGCCGGCGCCCCGGACGTGGTCTTGTTCGACGTTCAACCAGAGCAACGCGACAGCCTACGAGCGCTCGTCGAGTCTCAGGGGCTTCCCATCGTGGACGAAGTCCCGCTCGTCTCCATGCGCATCGCCGCCATCGAGGGCGTCCCGGTGGACACGCTCAAGGAGCAGGCCGATGCGTCGTTCGACGGCGGCGAGGGCGGCCCCGAGCGCTGGACGCTGGGCCGCGAGTACCGCTCCACGTATCGCTCTGAGCTCACCGACACCGAGACCTTGACGGCCGGCACTTTCCAGGGCGTCCTCGAAGCCTCCGAAGGAGACGGCGAAACCGACGACGCACCGATCATCCCCGTGTCCCTCGAGACCGAGATCGCCCTGGACCTCGATGTCGGGCTCGGCAGCCGCATTACGTGGGACCTGGGCGGCGTCGAGGTCGAGAGTCAGGTCACGAGCTTGCGCGAGGTGGACTGGGCGCGCGTCCAGCCCAACTTCTTCGCCGTCTTCCCGGTCGGCGCCCTCGAGGACGCGCCGCAGACCTCCATCCTGCTGACGAGGGCGGGATCGCCAGAGGTCAGCGCTCGACTCCAATCGTCAGTCGTCGAGGCGTTCCCCAACGTGTCGGCGGTCGATGTGCGGCTGGTGCTGGCGTTGGTGGATCGCGTGCTCAGCCGCGTCGCGTTCGTGCTGCGGTTCATGGCGCTGTTCGCCGTCGTGACCGGCCTGGTCGTGCTCGCAGGCGCCGTCAGGGTGTCCTTGACGCAGCGGACACGCGAGGCCGTGATGCTGCGAACGCTAGGGGCGAGCCGGGCACAGGTGCGCCGCATCCTGCTGGCCGAGTATGCGCTACTCGGTGTGTTGGCGACGCTGACGGGCGGGCTCTTGGCCGTCGCTGGAGCATGGGGAGTGACGCGCTTCGCGTTCAACATCCCGTTCGTCCCAGACCTCGCGTGGCTCGGATGGGCGCTCGTGGTCGTGCCCATCCTCACCGTCATCGTTGGGCTCACGGGCAGCCGCGGAGCACTCCGCCAACCGCCTCTCGCCGTTCTGCGCTCCGAGAGCTAGCCGTCCTCGAGGCCGCGACCTCGAGGACGGCTCTGCGTCAATACGCTGAGTCGTGGACGCCTGCGACCGCCCGGCCCGACGGATCGGCCGACGACTCGAACGAGGCGTCCCAGGCGAGGGCCTCCGGCGTGGAGCACGCCACCGACTTGCCGCTCGGAACCGTCCGCGCGAACGTCTCGCCGGGGTAGAAGCTCTCGAAGAGCGTCCGGTAGAGGTAGCCCTCCTTCGTGTCCGGCGGCTGCACGGGGAAGCGCTCGTCGGCGGCCTCGAAGTCGGCGTCGGAGACCTCGGCCGCGGCCCAGTCCTTCAGGCCGTCGATCCAGCCGTAGCCCACGCCGTCGGAGAACTGCTCCTTCTGGCGCCACACGATGGACTCGGGGAGCGTGTCCTGAAAGGCCTCGCGCAAGATGTGCTTCTCGATGCGACCGGCCGGCATCTTCGAGGCCGGGTCCAGGCGCATGGCCGTGTCCATGAACTGCTGGTCGAGGAACGGGACGCGGGCCTCGACGCCCCATGCCGCCATCGCCTTGTTGGCGCGGAGGCAGTCAAACAGGTGGAGCCGGTCCAGCTTGCGGACGGTCTCCTCGTGGAACTGCTTCGCATCCGGTGCGCGGTGAAAGTAGAGGTAACCACCGAAGATCTCGTCGGCCCCCTCACCGGAGAGCACCATCTTGACGCCCATCGCCTTGATGCGGCGTGCCATCAAGAACATCGGGGTCGCGGCGCGGATGGTGGTCACGTCGTAGGTCTCGAGGTGGCGGATCACCTCCGGCACGGCGTCGATCCCTTCTTGGACCGTGAAGTGAAACGCGTGGTGCTGGGTCCCGATGTGGTCCGCGACGAGCTGCGCGGCCTCGAGGTCGGGGCTGCCCTCCAAGCCGATCGAGAACGAGTGCAGGCGTGGCCACCACGCTTCCTTCTGGTCGTCGGCCTCGATGCGGTCGTGGGCAAACTTGGCGGCCGTCGCCGCGATCACGGACGAGTCGAGGCCGCCGGACAGAAGCACGCCGTACGGCACGTCGGTCATCAGCTGACGCTTGACGGCGGCCTCGAGGGCGGCGCGGACGGCGGCGGGCTCGGAGACGTTACCCTCGACGGCCTCGAACTCGCGCCAGTCCGGATCGACGTACGAGACGGGGTGGCCGACCGTGCTGTCCCACACGTGCCCGGGCGGGAACGTCTCGACGGTGGTGCACACCGGCGCCAACGCCTTCATCTCGGACGCGACGTACAGCGTGCCTGCCTCGTCGCGGCCGGTGTAGAGCGGCATCACACCCATCGGGTCACGAGCGATCAGATAGCGGTCGGCCTCCGAGTCGTAGAGCACGAAGGCGAAGATGCCGACCAGCTTGCCGAGGAAGTCGGCGCCGTGTTCGCGGTAGAGCGCCAGGATGATCTCACAGTCGGACTCCGTCTGAAACGTGAACTCGCCCTCGAGGTCGGCGCGCAGCTCGCGGTGGTTGTAGATCTCACCGTTGACGGCCAGCGCAACAGTGCCTGTCGGGTCGTAGAGAGGCTGGGCGCCGTGCGTGACGTCGACGATGGCTAGGCGCTCGTGGGCCAAAACGGCCTTGTCAGACGCATAGACGCCAGACCAGTCGGGGCCGCGGTGGCGCTGCAGGCCGGACAGGCGAACGGCGGTGGCGCGGGCGGTGGCGGGGTCGCCCTCGAGGTCGAGGAGGCCGAGGATGGAGCACATAGGAATCGCGGTCGTGGGGGAAAGCAAAAAAGCGGCCCCTCCAGTCTAGGAGGGGCCGCTGAGGTCGTGTGTGTTAGGTCTCTCGCTAGACCTCCGCACGCCACCGCTCGCGACTCCCTCGGGAGACCGAATTGCGATTGACGTTGAGATTCAGGAGGGACAAGGCGTGAGGCCGTGCAGGACGCTCAACGGTATCGCCAAAGTGGAGGGTTTGTCAAGGGCGGGCTCAAAACTCTGCCCTCTGGTCGTTTGTACCGTCGCCGCTATCCTCACTCCGTGAAACAGACCCGCATCCTCTCTGGAACCCGAGGACTGCTCGCCGACGAGTACGTCGGCGCGGGGAACGTGTGGGAGCGAGACGGCCTCGAGGGCCTATCCGCCAAGATTGCCCTCGAGGGCCGAACCGAGATCATCGCCGTGGGCAGCACTTTCGAGGTCGGAGGCCTCGAGCACAAACTGGTCGCCATCGAGTTCGATGGACCGACGGCGCGCTACTCGCTCGTCATCGAGGGCCCAGACGCCCCGCGTCCGCCTTCCGTCTTCGAGGACGCGCCTGGCCAGACCGGCGGCACAGACGAGGCCATCGAGGACACCGAACCCATCGAGGACGAGACACCGGTCGAGATCGAATCGACAATCGAGGACGCTCTTCCCGCTCCACCGAACGTGCGCCCCGTCCTCGAGGCCGACTCTCCACTCCCGATGTGGAGGCAGCAGCTTGCGAGGAGGTATCCAGAGTTCACACACGCCATTCCTGCACGGTCCGCGGATCAGCTCAGAGAGGAGTTTCAAGCACTCACACCCTCGATCCTAACCGCACTAGGACGCGACATCGAGGTCTCGTCCTGGCAGACGAGCAGCAAAGAGAGCTATGTCGATGCGGGGCGCGGCGAGCGCCTCGGACCCAACACCACGAGCGACTTCGTGGCCGTCCTCGATCCCCCTCAGGACGCCAGGGCAGAGGTGTCCGTGAACGCAACCCGATGGTCCAAGATCTTGATCTCGGATATCACCGTCTCCGGGTTGTGGATGATCGGAGACCTCGATGCGTGGATCCGAGGCACATCGGAGGGGGACGACCAAATCGACGCCCTCGTGTGTCGGGCGTCCGACACAATTACTCACCTCGTCCTCGAGGCCCTTCGGTCTCCACAGGGATGAGCTCCGACCTCGAGGACGCCTCTCCGTCCAAATCAACTGCCAACTTCGAGGACGAGGCGCTCGCGCTGCCGCCGGATCACGAAACCGATCTCGGCCCCGACGAGATCACGGCGCGGCCGGTACTCGAAGTGGGCGACCTGCTCAAAGCCGTCACCCGAGCGGTCCTCGCATCCCTCGGTGCCGATCTCGAGGTCGCGTCGTGGACGACAACGAGCGACGACACGTACGTGATTCCCG
This sequence comes from Rubricoccaceae bacterium, assembly GCA_963832985.1. Classification (GTDB taxonomy): domain Bacteria; phylum Bacteroidota; class Rhodothermia; order Rhodothermales; family Rubricoccaceae; genus Rubrivirga. The sequence goes on along the minus strand of CAWHWG010000004.1, from coordinate 15,547 downwards.
GTCCGCACGACCGACTCGGGCCGTGCACAAAGACCTGTCACGCCGCCGTCCTCGAGGGCGGACTCAAGGCCGAAGCGGAGGTGACAACGAATATCATCCGGTGGTCTCCGGGCCTCGTGTCGTCCACGTCCGCGGAGGGATCGTGGCGCATCGGCGACCGACACGCCGGCGTGGTCGGGAGGGCCAAGGGAGACGATCCCATTCTGGAGGTATCGATCCGCGCCCCTGATGCAATCCGAAACCTCGTCCTGGATGCCTTGCGAACGCCGAGCGATCAGAAGTCATGACCTTGAGGGCGGACTCGGGTAGCTTCGGAGTTTCGCCCTCGATGTGCCCGTGCTCCGCCTCGCCCTGTTTCTTGCCGTCGCCATCAGCGCCTCGGCCCAAGTCCCCTCCCCGCCGACTTCCTCGGCTACGAGCTTGGAGACCGGTTCACGCGCCACCACCAGGTGGTGGATTACGTCCTCGAGGTCAGCGAGACGTCGCCCTACGTTGAGGTCGAGCAGTACGGCGTGACGCCCGAGGGCCGCCCCCTTTTGGTCGCGGTCATCGCCCGAAGCCAGAACGTCGAGGCCGTGCGGCAGAGCGTCCTCGAGGCCGCGCAGGGACGGGGCGAGCCGGACCAACCGGTCGTGTGGCTGAGCTACAACGTTCACGGCAACGAGGCCGTCAGCACGGAGGCGGCGCTGGAGACGCTGTACCGCCTGTCGCAGCCTGAGTTCGACGCCGTCCTCGAGGACGTGATCGTGGTGCTGGACCCGTGCCTCAACCCCGATGGCCGCGACCGCTATGTGACGGGCTACCAGCAGCGCCGTGGGATGCGCCCCGATGCCGACGCGGACGCCCGAGAGCACGACGAGCCGTGGCCCGGAGGTCGGTACAACCACTATCTCTTCGATCTGAACCGCGACTGGGCCTGGGGCACGCAGCCCGAGACGCGCGCCCGGATCGCGCTCTACAACCGCTGGCTTCCCGCCGTCCACGTCGACTTCCATGAGCAGGGCGTCAACAGCCCGTACTATTTCGCGCCTGCCGCAGAGCCCTATCACCCGCGCGTCACGCCGTACCAGCGCGAGCTACAGACGACCATCGGCCGCGCGAACGCTGACGTCTTCGACCGCAACGGCTGGCTCTACTTCACGCGCGAGGTCTTCGACCTGTTCTACCCGGCCTACGGCGACACGTGGCCGACCTTCAACGGGTCTGTAGGCATGACCTACGAGCAGGGAGGATCGGGCCGGGCCGGACTCGCCATCGAGACCGCCGAGGGCGATACGCTTCGCCTCGCGAACCGGATTGATCACCACGTCGCGAGCGGCCTCGAGACGGTGCGTACGACCGCCCGAAACGCAGACCGCGTGTCCGCCGAGTTCGCTACTTACTTCCAGACTCGCCCCGAGGGCGCTCGCAGCTACGTCGCTCAAGGGAACGCCGGAAAGCTCCAGGCGCTCGCGGACCTCCTCGATTTCCAGGGCATCACGTACGGCTGGGCGCGCGGCGGCACCGTCACGGGCACACGCTACGGTGGTGGCCTCGAGGGCGAGGAAACGGGACGCCTCGAGGTCGAGCCCGGCGCGCTCGTCGTGAGCACGGACCAGGCGAAAGGCCACCTGGCAGCCGTCCTGTTCGAACCCGAGCCGGCCCTGGGCGACTCCGTCACGTACGACGCCACCGCCTGGGCGCTCCCCTACGTCTACGGCCTCGAGGCCGTGGCCTCCGACCTCGAGGTCGCCACCGGCGGTCCGGCGCCTGCCGAGGCGACCGTTCCCGGTGGCCGCCCCTACGCCTACATCGCCGCCTGGGAGTCGGCCGCAGATGCGAAGCTGATGGCCGCACTCCTGCGCCACGGCGTCGGCGTGCGCGTCATGCCCGAGCCGTTCGAGGCCGACGGGCGGACGTTCGGGCGTGGCTCCCTCGTCATCACCCGCACCGGCAACGCTGGCATTGACGACTTCGACGCGATCGTCCTCGAGGCCGCGCGGTCGTCGGGGCGGTCGCTGTACGCGCTCACGAGCGGGTTCGCGCCGGCGGGCGTGGACATCGGGTCCAACCAGGTCGGGTTCGTGCGCGAGCCACATGTCGCCATCCTGGCCGACACGCCCTCCTCTCCGACCGCCGTCGGAGAGCTCTGGCATTGGTTCGACTCGGTGGTGGACTACCCGGCCACCTTCCTCACCGCCGAGGACGTCGGGGCGGCCGACCTCGAGGACGTGGACGTTCTCGTGATGCCCGACGGCAGCTGGCGCTCCTGGCTCACCGACTCCCGCGCCGAGACGCTCCGCGACTGGGTCCGCGCCGGAGGACGGCTGGTCGCCCTCGAGGACGCCGCGACGGCGTTGGGCCAAAAAAGCGGGTTCGGCCTCGAGGTCGAGACAGAGTCCGACGCCGACACGAGCGGCGATGCGCGCTTGCGCCGCTACGCCGACCGCACGCGCCGTTCTGTCTCGGACGACGTCCCCGGCGCCGTCTACCGCGTCGCCCTCGACGACTCGCACCCGCTGGCGTACGGCTACGATGGCTCGATGTACGTCTTAAAGCGCCAGTCTGAGGGCGTCCAGTTCCTCAAGGACGGCTGGAACGTCGGCGTCGTCCGCAGCGGAGCGCCAACGGCCGGATTCGCGGGCGCCACGGCGCAGGCCGACCTCGAGGACACGCTGGTGTTCGGCGTCGAGGAGCTCGGCCGAGGATCGGTGGTGTACCTGGTGGACTCGCCCCTCTTCCGAGGCTTCTGGGTGGACGGCCATCTCCTGTTCGCGAACGCTGTGTTCACAATGGGCGCGTTCTAGCACCCTCGAGGACGACGAAGACCGAGGGAACATGGCCTCGAGGTCTTTGGGCCGCCGCCGTCGCGTTCTACCTTCCGCGTTCGCCAAAGGCCCCGACCTCGATGCAGACCGACATCCACCCCGACTACTCGTTCATTACCGTCACCCTCGCGGACGGAACCGAGTTCACGACGCGCTCCACCACAGGCAAGGACTACAAGTCCGAAGTCGACTCGTCCAACCACCCGTTCTACACGGGTAAGAAGACGATGGTTGACACCGCTGGCCGCGTCGAGAAGTTCATGCGCCGTTACGGACGGTCGCAGGCCCAGACGGTCCCCGAGGAAGAGGAGACGACCACCGAGTCGCCCGCCGAGCAGCAGGCCGAGGCTCAGGAAGCGATCGAGCAAGCCTCCGCAGCCCGTGCCATCGACCCCGGCACGCCGGACCCCGAGGCGAAGACCGTCGGCGGTCCTGACCCGTCCGAGCCGGTCGCTGGCACGGCCAAGCCGCCGGCATCGTCGCCTGAGAACCCGGCGCGCGACACCGAGGGCTAGGCGCCTTCAATACTGATTGTCCTCGAGGCGGGCCGCTGCGGTGGCTCGCCTCGTTTGTTGTAGGCCTCCCGCCGTCGCCGTGTCGCGTCCGGCCTCGAGGTCGAACACCTCACATAGAGGTCGTCGCATCGGCGCACACCCAGAGGTGCCGCCTCGAGGACGAGATGGAGAACGTGCCCGGCCGCGTGGAGTTAGGTGGCCCCACCCCGCCCTCGAGGTCGCCTCATGCCCGCAGTCAACGCCGTCCGCCTGATCACCCGAAAGCGCGACGGGCACGCCCTAGAGGCCGAGGACATTGGGGCGCTCGTCGCCGCTTACACCGCGGGCGACGTGCCGGACTACCAGATGGCCGCGTTCCTGATGGCCGCGTTCCTCCGCGGCCTCGACGCGACCGAGACGACGGCGCTCACGCGAGCGATGCTCCACAGCGGCACCGTCCTCGACCTGAGCGACATCCCCGGCGTCAAGGTCGACAAGCACTCGACCGGCGGCGTCGGCGACAAGGTGTCGCTGGTGCTCGCGCCTCTCGTCGCGGCGTGCGGCGTCCCCGTCCCCATGATCTCGGGCCGAGGACTTGGACACACCGGCGGCACACTTGACAAGCTTGAGGCCATCCCTGGCTTCCGCACAGACCTGTCGATCCCGGAGTACCGCGACGTCTTGGAGCGCACCGGCGCCGTGCTGATCGGCCAGACCGCCGAAATCGCGCCTGCCGACGGCTTGCTCTACGCCCTCCGAGACGTGACTGGCACCGTCGAGTCGATCCCGCTGATCGCGGCCAGCATCCTGTCCAAGAAGCTCGCCGAGGGAATCGACGCCCTCGTCCTCGACGTCAAGACCGGCCGCGGCGCGTTCATGAAGCAGGAGGCCGACGCCCGTCAGCTTGCTCAGACGCTGTGCCGCGTCGGTCGCCAGTTCGGCACACCGACCGTCGCGCTGCTGACGCAGATGGACGTTCCCCTTGGCCGCGCCATCGGCAACGGGCCAGAGACCGCCGAAGCGATCCGCATCCTGCGCCGCGAGACGCCCACTGGCGGGCCGTGCCCGGACGTCCTCGAGGTCACGATCGCGCTCGCCGGCGAGATGCTCCACTTGGGCGACGCTGCCTCAACGCCCGAAGAAGGACGACGCCTCGCGACGGCCGCCCTCGAGGACGGACCGGCGTTCGGCGCGTTCCAGGAGATCGTGGAGGCCCAAGGTGGAGACCTCGCCTCACTCGAGAATCCCGACTCGCTGATGGGCGAGCCCGTCGCCGTCCTCGAGGCCGAGACCGCAGGATTCGTCGCCGATATTGACCCGCTCGCTCTTGGCTACGCGGCCGTCGACCTGGGCGCTGGGCGCGCTCGAAAAGAGGACGATGTGGACCCGAAAGCCGGTTTCATTCTCAATAAGCACGTCGGCGAACGCGTCGAGAGCGGAGAGCCGATGGCCTGGATCTACGCCTCCGATCCCGACCGCGCCGACCTCGATGCCGTCCGCGCTGCCTTCGTCCTCGAGGACGAGGCTCCTGCTCCCCACCCTCTCGTCCTCGATCGGTTCGATGGGGAGCGCTGGGAGGTGGGAAGCGAGAAATAGGAACCGGGCAAAGGCCGACGTGGCGACCTCGAGGACGACGTCGGAGCTCCTCCCTCGAGGCCGAACAGGCTCGTCCGCCCTCTCCCGATCCCATATTCCCATTTCCCACGAACGGAGCAAGTCCCCCGGACAACCATTCTCGCTCCGTTCCGTAGGAGCCATATACACGGCGCCCCCGTACATTCCGAGTGCCTGACCCCTCGACACCGACAGCCCATGTGGAAGCGATTCACCCGTCTCATCTCGTCCATATTCGGAGGAGCCATCTCTGCGATGGAGGACCCCAAGCTCATCCTCGAGCAGAACATCCGGGAGTTGAATGACCAAGTCCCGAAGATGAACGAGAACATCGCGACGGTGAAAGCCAACGTGATGTTGCTCCAGAAGGAGCACCGCAAGTACACCAACGAGCAGACGTCGCTGACGAGCAAGATCAAGGCGGCCATCAACGCCGGCCGCGACGACATCGCGCAGCGATACGCCGTCCAGCTCCAGGGCATCAAGGAGGCCCAGGCCCGCACCGGTGAGCAGCTTCAGTTTGCCGAGCAGGCCTACGAGAAGTCGCTCCAGGTCAAGAAGGCCTTCATGCGCGAGCGCGAGAAGAAGATCAATGAGGCCCGCGAGGCACTCCGCGCCCACGAGCGTGCCAAGTGGCAGGCCAAGATTGCCGATACCCTTGAGCAGTTCGAGGTCGCCGGCGTCGACGCGACACATCAGGAGATGATCGGCCGCGTCAACGAGCAGTCGGCCAAGAACGAGGCCCGCATGGAGATGGCTCTCGACTCCATCGACACGGAGGCGATGCAGATCGAGGAGGACGCGCAGGAGCTCGAGGGCGCCGAGCTCGTCCGGCAGTTCAAGCTCGAAATGGGCATGACCGACTCCGCGGAGCCGGCCTCGAGGCCGCAGGTCGAGATCCCTGGAGAGGCCGCCACCATTGGCCGCGCCCCTGCCGAGAGGGATCGCAGCCGCACCGAGTAGAGAGGAACGAGGGATCGAGGACGGAGCCCCGTGCGTTTCCGTTCTCGTCCCCTCCCCTGCATTCCCATCCCTCCCATGGACAAAGACGAGTTTGAGCGGATCAAAGCCGAAGAGAAAGCTCATCTTCAGCAGCTCCGCAACCTCAAGCGGACGCACCGCTCCGCCCAGCGCACGGCCTCGACGGCCAAGGCCTTGAACGCCATCACCGACCGGACGGCCAGCGACAACCTCGACGCCGCGACCGACAAGCTGATGCGCGACGCGGCGCACGCCGAGGCCCGGTTCGACCTCGCCCTCGAGGGCGACGCTCCGGTCACGGGCAACGCCGACGGCCTCGACCGGGCCGATCTCGCAAAGGCGGAGGCAGAAGCGATGGTCCGACAGATGAAGGTGGAGATGGGCGCCCGTGACGACACGAGTATGACGGAGGCGGCCCGTGCGGCAGGAGATCCGGCGGCACCTGCAGATGCCAAAGCATCTCCTGCGACCGGCCCCGGCACAGCCAAGACCATCGGCCGGACCCCGCCCCCCGCCGATCTTCCCCCGCCTGTGTCCGACGACGCCAAGACCATCGGCGCCGCCCACGAACCGGCCACTAGCCTCCCGCGGCCCCGCGCCGCACCCCATGGACGACTCACCGATCAATTTCACGAAGGAGGCTTTCATGAGCCCGGTGAACCTGGGCTTTTTGATCCTAGCCCTCGCTCTGCGGCGCTCGTCCTGAGCGGTAGCGAGCCGGTCTTCAACATCTGCTGATGCTCACCGCCGCGCTCGAACTGATCTACCTCGGCGTGATGCCGCGCAACGAGCGGTTTCAGCGAGCGATCAAGTCGCGCCAAGCCGCCGAGCATGCGAAGCCGCCTCGCAGAAGGAGGTCTACCAGCTCTCTCTCGCCAAAGCCAGCGGCGTTACCTGCGGCTGCGCAACATCGAGAAAAGCATCCGCACCAACTACCGCAAGCTCCGCTACGCCAGCCAGGGCATGCTCGACAGCCACCTCTCCAAGATCGATGGGCTGCTCAACTCGTACCTCAATCTTCTCCGTACTCAGAAGAGCGCTACCAGGTCCTGGCCGTGCGACGACCGAGCGTGAAGTGCTCGAAGGCATCCCGGAACTGCGCGAGGAGATGCAGAACGATCCGCCGCGCGTGAAAGCGATCAAAGCGCGCCGCGCTTGCGCATTCTGGAGCAGCGATTGGAGCGATTCAAGAGAGGCGCCGAGAACCGCGAAATCATCGAAGCACAGCTGGAGACGATCGAGGACGTGGTCAAGTACGTGCACGAGCAGTCGATGACGATCAGCAACCCTGAGGAGGTCACGTTCCAACTCGACACGCTGATCTCCGAAGTCGAGGAGACGCGAATCCACGATGCATCACGATGGACGAGGCCTTCAACGCCCTCGTCCACAGGCGACTCCCTCCGCTCGACGCTGCCGAAGGCTCTCGACCTGCCGATGACGTCTGGCGCATGCCGCTGGAATCGACCCCGATTCGCCGCCGCACCGGGCTGACCTCGAGGTCGGACCGCCGGGCGACTCGATTCTATAACCCCACTTGTGCGCGCCGCGCACGTGCTCTATGCAAGCGTTCGAGACCCTCCTCTTCGCCGTGGACGCGACGGCCTCGCCGTCGTCACCGTCAACCGGCCGGAGGCGCTCAATGCGCTCAACGCCAGCGTGCTGGCCGATCTTGTGGCTGCGACGGAAGCCGTCCGCACGGACGAGCCGTCCGGGGCGTCGTCATCACCGGGCGGGACCGAAGAGCTTCGTCGCCGGAGCCGACATCGGCCAGTTCGCCGGCCTGGACGTCCCGCAGACGCACATCATGCTCGCGCAGCGTGGTCAAGCCGCTTTCGATGCGATCGAAGCGTCACCGAAGCCCGTCGTGGCGGCGGTGAACGGGTTCGCGCTGGGCGGTGGCTGCGAGCTAGCGCTCGCCTGCCACTTGCGCGTCGCCAGCGCTTCGGCGCGGTTCGGCCAGCCCGAGGTCAATCTCGGCGTCATCGCGGGCTACGGCGGCACACAACGACTCGCCCGCGTCGTCGGGCGCGGCGTCGCGACAGAGATGCTGCTGACGGGAGATCGGGTTTCAGCACAGCGAGCCTATGAGATCGGACTCGTGAATCGCGTGGTGCCCTCCGGAGAGGTCATTGAGGTCGCCCGCCAGTTTGTGCTCACGATTGCGTCGAAGGCACCGGTGGCGGTGGCGATGACATTGCAGGCCATCCGAGCGAGCGACTTGCCGCTTCCGCAAGGGTTGCAGCAGGAGGCCGCGCTATTTGCTCAGTGCGCCGCAACCGATGACTTTGCGGAGGGCGTAGGAGCGTTTCTCAACCGGGAGACGCCGGAGTTCACTGGGCGCTAGAGTCCGGAGCGAGGGGACGGCAGACCTCACTCGCGTTAGCCTCTTCCCTTCGGCTCAACGACACCCTCTATTCATTCAGTGGCCGTCCTCCTAATCCTCCTCACGCTGGCGTTGAGCGCGTTCTTCTCGGGCTCCGAGATCGCGTTCGTGACTGCGAACCGTCTCAAGACGGAAGTCCGAGCGCGCCAAGCTGGATGGGTCGGGCGTGTCGTTCAGGAGTTCCTGGCCGACCCAGGGACCTTCCTGACGACGACGCTGGTCGGCAACAATGTCGCTCTGGTCGTCTACTCGACGCTGATGAGTTTGACGCTAGAGCCTCCGCTCACCGCGTTCATGACGAACGTGGTCGGCCTCGAGGACGCGACCGGGTGGGTGCTGGCCTGCCAAACGATCATCGCGGCCCTAGTGGTTCTCGTGATTGGCGAGGTGATCCCGAAGTCGCTTCTGCGCCAGCCGCCAGGACGGGCTCTGTTTGCGCTTGCAGGTCCTCTCAAACTGACCTACTGGCTGTTCTGGCCCGTCATCAAGCTGGCGGGCGGTGTGAGCGAAGTCATTGTCCGGCTCGCCGGAGGAGAGAGTGGAACGTTGCAGCAGTTCGTCCGGCGTGACTTCGAGTTGGTCATCCGCGAGAGCCGCGAGACCGGCACCATCGACCTCGATGAGGAGGAGTCTGAGATCCTGTCGAACGTGTTCGAGCTCCGCTCGCTCAAGGTCAAGGACTCGATGATCCCCCGGACCGACATCCGCGCCGTGGACGAGCGCGCCTCACTCGACGAGGTGCGCCACATGTTTATCGACACCGGCTTCAGCCGTCTCCCTGTCTACCGCGAGAACGTCGACTCGATCGTCGGCGTGGTGCTGGCCCACGACCTCTTCCACGCGCCGGACTCCCTCGAGGCCATCCTGCGCCCTGCCCGCGTCGTCCCGAGTCGAAGCCGGCTCGCGACCTCTTGTTCGACTTCCTCAAGGGCGGGGCCACGCTCGCCGTCGCGGTCGACGAATATGGCGGCACCGCCGGAATCGTCACCCTCGAGGACCTACTCGAGGAGTTGTTCGGCGACATCCGCGACGAGCACGATCCCGCCGCCGCCCCCATCCGTCGCGTCGACGACCGGACCGTGCACGTCCACGGCCGCGTCGAGCTCGACGACCTCGAGGCCGAAACCGATATCGTTCTCGAGGAGGGCGACTACGACACGGTCGCGGGCTTTGTGCTGGGCCACGTCGGGAGCGTCCCTGCCGAGCGAGACGCCTTTGAGGCGGAGGGGTACCGGTTTACCGTCCTGCGTGCGAGCCCGAACCGCATCGAGGCCGTCCGCATCGAGAAGCTGTAACGCCCCGAAGGCCGAATCGTCCTCGAGGACGGCGGCGCCCTCTAGTTCCGATGCTCTTCCTCGCCCTCGACGCCGGCAACTCGTCCGTCAAGGGCGGACTGTGGGACGGTCACTGGCTCAGCGTTGAGCGGTGGGACAGCACCGACCTCGGGGGGTGGACCGAGCGGTTTCGATCTCTTGGCGACCTCGAGGGCATCGGAATCGCGTCTGTCGTCCCGGACCTCACCGATTTGCTGGCGGAGGCAGCCGCAGCGAATCGGCCTGACAGCGACAGTCGTCTCGGCACAGCTTCCCCTCCCCTTCCGCCTCGAGTACAAGACGCCCGCAACACTCGGCGCCGACCGGTTGGCGGCGGCCGTCGCAGCTTGCTCCCTCGCAGATGGGCGTGCCGTCATCGTCCTCGACGCAGGGACGGCAATCACGACAGAGGTCCTCACGTCGAACCCGCCTACCTGGGCGGGGCCATTCTGCCCGGTCCAGACCTTCTGAGGTGGTCACTCGCACGCGGCACAAGCCAGCTTCCCGATGTCCCGTGGCCCGACGACGTCGTGCCAATCGGGGCGTCGACGGTGGAGGCGATCCAGTCCGGGCTGGGAGTACTCGTCCTCGAGGGCGTCTCCGGACTTCTCGACCGAACGCTCGATGTCCTCGACGACGGTGCGCTCGTAATCGCGACGGGCGGTTGGGCGCCATGGCTCGCGGAGCGGACCCCACGGATCGACCGAGTCGAGCCCTTTCTCGTGCTCGAGGGCGTCCGCCTGCTGACGGCTCAGTCGAGGTCGAGAAGCGACTGAACGCGGGCCAGCACCATGTCGATGGCGACCTGATTCTGTCCCCCGCGCGGGATGATGACATCGGCGTGGCGCTTCGAGGGCTCCACGAACTCGAGATGCATGGGGCGCACCGTACGGCGGTACTGCTCGAGGACGGACTCGACGGAGCGCCCTCTCTCGTGGATGTCGCGCTCCATCCGCCGCATCAAGCGCACGTCCGGGGCAGCATCGACGAAGAGCTTGACGTCCATTCGAGCCCGGAGCGACTTTCTCTGCAAGCACCAAAATGCCTTCGACCAGAATGACGGGCCGAGGCTCCAGCCGCTCCGTCGCCTCGAGGCGGCTGTGTGTCGCGAACGAGTAGGTGGGCTTCTCGACGGCCCCTCCTGCCAAGAGCTGGTCGAGATGATCGACCATGAGGCCGGTCTCGAGGGCGTCCGGATGGTCGAAGTTGAAGCGCGCGCGCTGCTCTGGCTCGAGATGGTCGAGATCCCGGTAGTACGCGTCGTGGTCGAGGAGCGCGATCCGGCGCGGACCGAACCGCTCCATAATTCGACGCTGGACCGTCGTCTTGCCGGACCCCGATCCGCCAGCGATTCCAATGACGACGGACATGAGACTTCAATGGTGAGCGACCTCGAGGACGACGCCTCGAGGACAGATCGGCTAGTCGTCGTCGGCTTCGCGAGCAGCACGTGCTGCGGCGACCTCAGCCTCGGCCTGTGCCTTCGCTTTGCGACGGCTGGCACGGCGCTTCTCCCATCCAGGCGATGAGACCATCACGACTGTTCCGCTCCCGTTCTCATCGAGGTCGGAACTCTCGAGGTCGACTTCGTAGCCGTCCGGGGCCTCCCACTCATCGAGGGCGTCGACAGAGTCTGCCGTCTCGTTCACGATGAACGCGACCAGGGAGCCGCGGAGCTCTTTGATGCCGTGCGACACGCTCGTGCGCTCACCCGACTCGTCCTCTTTGTAGAACTTGACCCGGATCATACGGGCGTAAGTCTCCGCGTCATCCCACGCTGACTCGTGCGCGCCAGGAAGCAGATTCCAGACGGCATGCCCCGTCACTAGCGTGTTGAGCGCTGCGGACAGAGGCTCTTTCCAGTACGCTGAGGCCCGGCCGATGTCCTTGACCTTGGCGTCCATCTTGAGCCGATAATTCGGGATCAAGTCGTCTGGTCGCAACAGTCCGAAGAGACCCGAGAAGATGACGCCGTTCTCTAGAAGCCGCCGCTGGGAGCCGGTTGGAAGCCCGGCAAAGTCCATCGCGGAGTAGAGCACACCAGGACCGTATCGATCCACTGACGCCATTAGCGGACTCCTGAATACGTCCTTCGTGACCTCGACAGCCTCTTCCAGAGCCGCGCCCTTGACGCCGAACAGCTTCTCTAGCTCGGCCTCGTCGGCGTCCTTGACCTGGCTCTGGAGAGCCTTGATCAACGCCCGGCGCTCCGGGTTGAGGTCCGAGAAGTAGTTAAACGTGTTCGACGAACGGTAATCGAACATGTCAGGCGCAAGCGGATTGCCGCCTGACGCTTTGCCCTCCGCACTGGGGAGGAGAATCGTAAATCGCACGGGTCGCGGGAGACGCGCGGCGAACCGCGCAGGAATGATGGGCGCTAGTCGCGGCGCCCGAGTCGGGCTTGGTCGATCAGCGCCTCAGCCTCGGAGAGGAGCGACTCGGCCTGCTGGCGAGCATCTGCCACCAGGGCATCTGCCTGAGCACGAGCATCGCTTGGCACGCTCGACGCGTCGAGGCGATCGAGGACGGCAGAGAGATCTCCAGCCCACCGGTCAAGCAGATAGGCCGCACGGCGTCGAAGCTGGCGCCCTTCGTCTGGGGCGAGCAAAAGGCCTACAGTGACTCCGGTGGCGCCTCCTACGAGGAACCCCCAGAGGGAGGACCGGATGACACGGCTACGCTGACTCATAACGGGTAGAGGGATGACGACAGCCTAACGTGCAGACGCTGAGGCCGGGTCCAACCAGGAACAGGCCGCCCCCATACCGGGAGCGGCCGGTCCGAGGGAAGGCCTAGAGAAAGGCTAGCGGCCCTTCTTCTTGTGACGGTTCTTACGAAGCCGCTTCTTCCGCTTGTGAGTGGCGATTTTGTGACGCTTGCGCTTTTTTCCGCAGGGCATAGGGGACCTGGATAGAGGTGTACAGAGTGCTCAGACGAACAAGGTAGGACCTTCCGTATGTGTCACTGGCCCCAGGACGGCAATCTGGCGGAGCCTTCACGGGCGAACTCGCCCTCTGGTTTCCGTCCTCGAGGACGCGAACATCGCCCGGGTTGTGGTGAACGGCGTGGGCTCGTCTCGGATCCACGACATCTGTGTCCAGCGATGAGGACATACATACATTCTGCAAGTACTGTCTGTCTCCTCGACTCTCCTGGCAACACGCTTTCGCTGCGCTCGCAGGTGTTGGCACGGGTCTTGTCAGGCATTCGAGCACGTCAGATAGGTCGCACCTGTCACTGGCGAGAAAGAAGATCCGTGCGCACTGGGGCCTCGGCCCGCGCACCGCCGGGCAGACACGTTTGGGTGAGCGTGTCTGCCCGGCCTTTTTTTGCCCTATCGGCATGGTGGAGACGCGCGTACACTTTGCAGATGCGATACGCAATTGCCTTGCTCCTCCTCGCCGGATGCGCTCCCCGGTTGTCCCCGCCGTACCGGGATTACGAGATCCGTCAGACCCCCTCGGCCGCACTTACCGAGCAACTCCGCGGTGCCGTCCTCGAGGCCGGCTGGGAGCTCGCTCCGTCCAACGATTCGCTCATCGTCGCTACGGAACCGAGACCCGTCGGGACGCGCCTTTTCTCTAGTACCACAGCGTTCTTGAATCTTGTGCCGCTCGACGGAGGATTCGTCCGGGTGTACGTCCGCGCAGAGAACAAGGGCGTGCTCGGTGGGCGGTCGAAGGTCTACGTCCTCGACGAGAGGCTTCAGGCATCCGTCCTCGATGAGTTGACGACGGCACTGGAGACGAGGGGCCTCGTTCCGTTGGGAACTCCTAGGACACGCGATGAAGACGATACGGACGAGGCACCCTAGCGTCCGTGCGTACGTTGTCTGTCTGTCACCAGCCTCGGCTGGCGTCTGTTCTTTGGGGATGACACGGTTTCGACGAGAGAAGTGTGCGGCAGGCTGCGCGCCGGGTGGTGTCCAGTACGCCCGCAAGACCCACTGGAACGCAATTGTAGCAGCGAACGACTACTCCTACTCACTGGCCGCTTAATAAGCCGCTAGTTGCTTCGCGTGGTGGACGCTCACCATCACTGCGCGAGGTACCATACAGGGTGAGCTGGCTTTAGAGGCTCCGGCTGAGCCGACGAAGCGAGAACCAATCAGCCTGCGTCCTTCGGGAAGCCCGTCAACGGGCCATGTCTGAAGGACAAAGACCTTGAATCGTTGACTACGCGTCGTAGACGCCTGGACTGTAGCGTCTCTCGGACCCGGGTTCGACTCCCGGCATCTCCACAGATTGAAAGCGGCCGACCCTGTGAAGGGTCGGCCGCTTTTTGTTTAGTGGACCTCGAGGACGGGTCACCGGCCTGAGATCGCGAGTGCGAAGGGCAGGACTGGGCCGCTCCCCTTCTTCCTCAGCATTCCCGCAGCGACCGTAAGCGTCCACGTCGAGTCGGCGATGTCATCGACCAGGAGAACCGGCTGGCCGGCGAATGAGGCAGGGACTCCCGCTGCGAAAGCGCCGCGGAGGTTCTGGAGCCGGAAATGACTGTTCGACTGCTCGGCCTGAGGCGGTCTTTCCCGCTGGGCGCGCAGGGCGGGCACGAATGGAAGACCAAGCCGGTCGGCCAGTCGCTGAGCGAAGTCCGGGACCAGATCCGGCCGGCGGAGCGAGGGAACGCACGTGATCCATTGCGGCGCCGGGGTGGGCTGCCACCGCTCGCGGATGAGCGTTGCGGCGGCCTCGACCAGATCGTCTTCGAAGCGGTGCGTCTCGGACTCGCGACCCTGGGCGACGGCGCGGCCCCAACCGGGCTCGTTGTAGAAGCACAGTGCGCGGCCGGTCTCGGCGCGAACGGCCTCTGGAATCTTGGTCCGGTCGGGACGCTGTTTTCGGGGCGGAATGGGAAGCGCGCTGTCGTTCAAGAATGCAGCGGCCTGGCGGACCAAGACGGGATCCGGCTCCTCGGAGAGAAGCGGGCGCCCCAGGCAGACCTCGCACCGCCCACACGGCTCGGCGTCGGGGTCATCGAGAGCGTCGCGGAGGAAGGCCATCAGACACCGCTCGCCATCCATGTAGCGCTGAAGCTGCTCCTGCTCCGCACGCCGAATGGCCGTCAGCGAGGCCTGGCGATCAAGGTCGGGGGCGTACTCGATGCCGGTCGCGACCCAGCGTCGGCTCTCGCGTGCCACCGGTGACGCATCGAGGACGTCGAGGCGCTTGAGGACCTTTCCGATCTGGCCGCCGCTCAGGTTCAGGTCGGCTTGAAGCTCGCTCGTCGTGAGGCCCCCGTCGGACTGGCGAAGTGCACCGAGCACGGCCTCGACGTCTTTGGCCGGCGGGAAGGCAGACTCGATGAAGTAGTCCGTGATGGCGTCGTCCTCGAGGCCGCTCAGCAGTACGCCGTAGGCATCGGCGACGGCACGGCCGGCGCGACCGACCTGCTGATAGTAGGCGACCACGGAGCCTGGGCGCTGGTAATGGACTACGAAGCCGAGGTCGGGTTTGTCGAACCCCATGCCCAGCGCGCTCGTCGCGACCAGCGCCTTGACCTCGTTGCCGAGCAGGCGCTGCTCGAGAGCCTCGCGCGCGTCCGTGGGCTGGCTGCCGTAGTACGGCTCGGCATCGAGGCCGCGCGACTGGAGCCAGGCGCTGACGCGATGCGCATCGCGGACGGTCCGCACGTAGACGATGCCGCTTCCCTCGATCTGGGGCAGGTGCTCGGCGAGCCACGCCAACCGCTCGGCAGGGTGCGGCAGCCGCGTGGCCTGGAGCCGCAGGGATGACCGGCCGAGGCCCGCCTCGGATGGTCTGAACGTCGTCGCCGAGTTGGGCTTCGACGTCCTGGACGACGCGGTCGTTGGCTGTGGCCGTCGTCGCGAGCACCGCGATCGACGGCGGGAGTTCGTGCAACACCTGGACGATGCGCTGGTAGTCCGGCCGGAAGTCGTGGCCCCAGTCCGAGATGCAGTGGGCCTCGTCGACGACGAACAGGCCCACGTGG
>CAWHWG010000003.1:0-402111 GCA_963832985.1 Rubricoccaceae bacterium | reverse complement strand
GAACAACGCCAGGATCTTGTGGGAGTCCACGAACTGCCCCTCCTCGTCCACCAGCCCGATCCGGTCGGCGTCGCCGTCGGTCGCGAGTCCGAGCGCGCAGTTGCGATCCACGACCGTCTTGAGCAGGTTCTCGAGGTTGCGCTCGATGGGCTCCGGCGCCTGCCCGTACATGCCCGGGTTCAGATCGTGACCCAGCTCGACGACTCGCGTCTTGCCCAGGAGATCCGACACGACGCCCTGGCCTGCGCCGTACATCGCGTCGTACGCGACCCGGGTGCCGGCCTCCTTAATTGCCTCAATGTCGAGCCGCTCGTTCAAGAGAGCGACGTACTCGGACTGGAGATCGAACGTCGTGATCTGTCCGTCCTCGACGAGCGCGTCGTACGACCGGAGCTCGGCGGCCTCCCCCGGCGACGCCATCTCGGCCTCGACGGCCGCGGTCATGTCCGGCGAGGCCGGTCCGCCGAAGTGAGCCTTGATCTTGAAGCCGTTGTACTGCGGCGGGTTGTGGCTCGCCGTAATGACGATGCCCGCTGTCGCCCCGCTGTCTCCCGTTGCCCAACTCACGGCCGGCGTCGTTGCGAACCGTGACGAGAGCCGAACCGGGACGCCTTCGGACGCCATGACGCGAGCAACGTGCTGCGCAAAGGCTTGACCCTCAAAGCGCGTGTCGAAGGCCATCACGACCGACTGGTCTCCCTCTTCCTGCTTCTTGACCCACGCTGCAGTCGCTCGTGCGACCGTCGTCAGGTTGTCAAACGTGTACTCCTTACCGATGACAGCGCGCCAGCCGTCGGTTCCAAACTTGATGTCGCTCATGGGAGAAAGGCAGAGAGAGAGCGTACCGAGAATCGGCAAGCCTCGAAGCTACACCGGAGGGTGTCGCGGGACGTACGAGTAAACTCCTATCGTGGTCTGTCGACACCGTGTCACACGACCTCGAGGTCGAGGATTGCGGGAAGCGCATCGAGGTCGGCTACGACCTTGTCAGCTTGCGGTGTGGGCCAGAGGGTTCGTCGGCCTCGACGCCGAGCCGCTCGCGACGGTTGTCCTCGTACTCGTCGTAGTTGCCGGGGTAGAAGAACACGTTGCCGTCGCCCTCGAAGGCGAGCGTGTGCGTGGCGACGCGGTTGAGGAACCAGCGGTCGTGAGAGATGACCACCGCGCAGCCGCCGAACGAGAGCAAGGCTTCCTCGAGGGCGCGCAGCGTATTGACGTCGAGGTCGTTGGTCGGCTCATCGAGGAGCAGCACGTTGGCGCCCTCCTTGAGCGTAACGGCCAGCTGAAGCCGACCGCGCTCGCCGCCGGAGAGCGTCCCGACCTTCTTCTGCTGGTCCGACCCGCCGAAGTTGAACCGGCCGACATAGGCGCGGCTGTTGACCTCCTTTGTCCCAAGCTGGATGAAGTCGGAGCCGCCAGAGATCACCTCCCAGACCGTCTTGTCGGGATCGAGGTCGCGCTCCTGGTTGACGTATCCGATCTGGACCGTCTCGCCGACCCTGAAGGTGCCCTTATCGGGCTCCTCGGCCCCCGTGATCATGCGGAACAGCGTCGTCTTGCCGGCGCCGTTGGGTCCAACCACGCCGACGATGCCGCCGGGCGGAAGGTCGAACGTCAGGTCCTCGACCAGCGTCCGGTCACCGTACGCCTTGTCGACGTTCTCGGCCTGAACCACGACCTGGCCCAGGCGCGGTCCCGGCGGGATGTAGATCTCGAGTTCGTCGCGCCGCTCGTCCGAGAGCCCGGCCTGGAGCTCCTCATAGCGCGCGATGCGGGCCTTGGACTTGGTCCGCTGGCCCTTGGCGTTCTGACGCACCCACTCGAGCTCCTGCTTGATGGTCTTCTGGCGCTTCGAGGCTTCTTTCTCCTCCTGCTTGAGGCGGTCCTCCTTCTGCTCGAGCCAGCGCGTGTAGTTGCCCTCGAACGGGATGCCCTTTCCTCGGTCGAGCTCTAGAATCCAGCCGGCGACGTTGTCGAGGAAGTAGCGGTCGTGGGTTACGGCGATGACCGTTCCCTCATAGCTCGCGAGGTGCTGCTCGAGCCACGCGACGGACTTCGCGTCGAGGTGGTTCGTCGGCTCATCGAGCAGAAGCACGTCGGGAGCCTGCAGGAGCAAGCGCACCAGCGCCACGCGGCGCTTCTCGCCACCGGAGAGAGGCCCGATGGGCGAATCGGCGGGCGGGCAGTGGAGCGCGTCCATCGCCTGCTGGAGCTTGGCGTCCACGTCCCACGCACCGAGCCGGTCGATCTCTTCCTGGACTTTCCCCTGCTCCGCGATCAGCGCGTCGAAGTCCGCGTCGGGCTCCGCAAAGCCGGCCGAGATCTCCTCGTAGCGCTTGAGCAGCCCGACGGACTCGGCCATGCCCTCCTCCACGACCTCCTTTACCGTCCTCGATGGGTCGCCCAGATCCGGCTCCTGCTCCAACATGCCGATGGAGAGGCCGGGCTGCTTCTGAATCTCGCCGTCGTGCTTCGTGTCGACGCCGCCGATGATGCGAAGCAGGGTCGACTTGCCGGCTCCGTTCAGGCCCAAGACGCCGATTTTGGCGCCGTAGTAGAACGAGAGGTAGATGTTGTCCAAGATCTTCTTGCCCGTCGGCAGCGTCTTGCCGACGCCCAACATGGAGAAGATGATTTTCTGGTCGCTCACGATTGCTCAAGGGAAGGTCTGAGCGAAGCTAGAGAGCGTCCTGACCTCGGGCGGTGGAATCCAGGGGAAGCCACGACCTCGAGGGCGAACCAGACGGCCTTGAGGAGGAGCGCTCCCCGACATGGCGATGCCTGCGACCTCGAGGACGACACAAGGACCTTCGCATCCGACGGAACAAGCGCCTGTCGCTTCGACGCGACCTCGAGGACGAGCGCCGCTAGCGCCCGAGCGAGACCATCTCTTCGGCCTCTTCGATCAAGGCCTGGTGGCGGCGGCCCCAATCGAGGGCGTGCTCGAAGACGCCGGCATCGACATGGAGACGGGCTGCGGCAGCGCGGATGGCGTCGGTCTCGCGAGGATGGAGCGTCCCGTCGGAATAGGCGACCAGAATCAAGTCCAGCAACGCAGCAACGCGAGCGCGATCCGTCCCGAACAGAAGGTGGAGGTCGCCCGTCACCGACGGTGCGGACGCGGTCTCCGTCCCGAGGCCTGCCTCGACGTAGAGCCGATCCAGCCGCTCGAGCTCCTGGAGGGCAAGCCGGCTGTCGGCATCGATTACCTGTCGGGCGAGGACGAGGAACGCGCGGCGCTGCTCGGGGCTAAGGTCGTGGAGGAACATCAGAGGCAGGAAGGATCGGCCCGGAGGGTACCACCTCGAGGGCGGCGGCGGCGTGCACTTTGCGGCGGTAATGGATCCGTCACATATGGGCTGCCTACCTCGCCCAAGACGTCGAGGAACGGGAAACCCTATCGCTTCAACACGTCCAACCCTGCCCCTCACTCCACGACCCATGACCATCGAGGTATTCGCCGACATCGCCTGCCCTTGGTGCTACATCGGGGAGGCCCACCTCGAGGCCGCCCTCGAGGCACGCCCCGGCATGGCCGTCGAGCGACGGTGGCGGCCGTATCAGCTCCAGCCCGATCTGCCCCGCCACGGCACCCCGCGGGACGCCTTCTTCGAGTCCAAGTTTGGCGGTCGCGAGGAGATGGACGCAGCGTTCAGCCATGTGACTCGGGCCGGCGAGGCGGCCGGTATCCGCTTCGACTTTGCCCAGCTCTCGGGCGCGCCCAACACCACCGACGCCCATCGCCTGATCCTCCTCGGGCGGACCTACGGTCGCGAGTGGGAAACGGTCAGCGCTCTGTTCGACGGCTATTTCGCAGATGGCCGAGACCTCAACGACGCGCTTGACCTGATCGCTATCGCTGAGCACGCCGGCATCCCTGGCGCCGACGCTCGCACGCTGCTGGGCGACGACCGCTTCGAGGCCGACGTCACCCGGAGCCAGACGATTGCCCGGCGCTCGGGCATCTCGGGCGTCCCGCTGTACCTCTTCGGTGAGCAGTTCGCCCTGTCTGGCGCCCAGCCAGTGGAAGCATTCATCGCCGCCCTCGACCGGGCCGCGCAGGCCCCGAATGGCCTCGCGCCGAGCACTCCGTAACTTCGGACGTCACCCCCCGACGCCTCGTGCAGACCTCTTCAGACTCTTCCGCAATCGCCGATTCGCTCGTGACGGTTGCAGACTCGCTCGCCGCCGCCGCCGACTCGCTCCGAGATGCCGCGAGCGACATCGACGCGTCAATCGAATCGTCATCGGCGCTCGGTCAGGCGTCCTCGACGGCAGGCATCCTTGCCGACAAGCTGATCGGCTGGTACGAGGGCGCGGTCGCGTTGCTGCCCAACATGCTGATCGCGATCATCATCGTGGTCGCGGCGGTGTTCATCGCCCGGTTGGTCCGCACGCTGGTCGTCAACCTGCTCCACAAGGTGACGGAGAAGGCGCCGCAGGCACGCAACGTCGTCGACCTGCTCGGGACCGTGGCCTACGTGGGCGTGCTGGCGGTCGGCACGTTCGTCGCGCTGGGCGTCCTCGACCTCGACGGGATCGTGACCACGCTGCTAGCCGGCGCTGGCGTCGTGGGACTGGCACTAGGCTTTGCGTTTCAGGACATCGCGTCCAACTTCATCGCGGGCATCCTGATGGCCGTTCGCGTGCCGTTCCTGGTCGGCGAGATCATCGAGACCGGCGGATACACGGGTACCGTCGAGGAGATCACGCTGCGGTCGACGCTGCTGAAGACGTTTCAGGGGCAGCTCGTCATCATGCCGAACGCGAAGGTGTACGGCGACCCCATCGTCAACTTCTCCCGCCTGAAGCAGCGCCGCGTGGACCTCGGCTGCGGCGTGGGCTACGGCGACGACCTGGGCCACGCCCAGCAGGTCGCCCTCGATGCAATCGACGGCCTCGAGGTCCGCAACAGCGACCGGCCGGTCCAGCTTTACTTCACCGAGTTCGGCGACTCCTCGATCAACTTCACCGTTCGCTTCTGGGTCGACTTCCAGGCGCAGACCGACTTCTTGGAGGCGCAGTCGCTGGCCATCATGGCCGTCAAGCGCGCGTTCGATAGCAACGGCGTGACCATCCCGTTCCCGATCCGCACGCTCGACTTCGACCCGAACGGCGGCGTCGCGCTGCGGGCCGCGCTCAAAGGCACCGACGGCGGCCTCGAGGCCGCAGACTGAGCTTCGTTCTCGGAGCACGAGAAGAGGCGCCCTCGAGGTCGCCCGGCGTGTCCGGCCTCGAGGACGGATGCCGGCGCACGCCCTCGAGGTCGAATCGCGACCTTCGGCTACCCTCTGTCCCCATCCGGTCTCGCCGATGCCCGAGCGCACATACTCCGAGCAAGAGGTCGCTGCCATCTTTGCGCGTGCGGCCGAGCGACATCGGCCGGACTCGGCACGCGACCCGATTGCTGGACTCACGCTGGCAGAGATCGAGCTAGCGGGACGAGAGGCGGGCCTCGATGCCGACTCCATCCGCGCGGCCGCCGCGGATCTGAGCTCTGGACCCGCGCGACCGACTCGCTCGAAGATCGCCGTGGCTGAGCGTTGGATCGACGCGCCACTCGCGGACGGCGCATGGGAAGACCTCGTGGCCTCCCTCCGACAGCGATTTGGGGCGAACTCGATGTGGTGGTCCAAAGACACCGCGGCGGTGGGCACGGCGCAGGAATGGACCCATGTCGGCGCATCCGGAATCAGCACCACGGTCACGCTCAGCCCACGCGACGGGAAGGCGCGACTCCGGGTGATGCAGGAGAGTTCCGGCCTCGAGGACGAGCGCGTGATGGGATGGTTCATAGCCGCCTTCATCGCACTCATCCCGGCGATGCTGGCCGGTGCGACAGTCGCAGAAACGCTCGCCTACGGCAACCTCGCAGGCATCGCGACGGTGCTCGTGGTGCTGCTCACAGGTACCGCTCTCGGCGGACCGTTCCTTGCAGCCCGCACGCGACGCAGCCGAGCACGTCAAACGTTGGAGGTACAAGACATCGCCGACGATCTCACACAGCAACTCGACCCGGAGCAGCCTCTGCCGACGACGAGCACATCGAGTGGCGTCCCTGCCCCTCTCCTCGATGTATCAGTATTTGACGAGCCGGACTCAGAGACCGAGTCCTCGGGCAGACGGCAGCGCACCACGTCCTAGCGGCAACGCGCGCCGTTCGACCTCGAGGTCGGGAGTTCGTCAGGCGATCAGTTCCAGGGCAGCTCGACCATGACATCCTCGTAGAGCGCCGCGCGGACGTAGCCGAGCAGTGCCGAGCGCCCAGGCCCATAGCGAGCGATTCGGTCGGCGTCCGTTTTCATGCGGACGCGGCAGATCGGCAGGCCGGGGATCGCGACTACGCCGTCGACCATGGCCCGGCCGGTGTCGTCCTCCGTCGTCGTGATGCGGCAGAACTCGATGGTCGGGTCGGCAAAGCCGAGGCCGGCGTAGTCGGGCGGGAGGTCTGGAAGCGACACGGGAGCGTGGGCAGGTTCGTTACCCGTATCGACGGAAGCGAGACTCGATTAAGGACTGTCCCGAATGTTGATCCACGCTACCGTCCCGAAGGACAGGAGCATCCTAGGAAACGTCTGCTCTTTCCCCCGATCCTCGTGGCTCCCCGCAGCAAGCGTTCGCATCTTCGTCCCATGCCGCTCGTCTCGATTGTCATCCCTGCCTTCAATGAGGTCGAGAACCTCGAGGACGCCATCGCTCAGGCGAGCGCCGCCCTCGAGGCCGTGGGCGACTGGGAGATCGTGATCGTGGACGACGGCTCCACGGACGGGACCGATGTCCTGGCGCGGCGGCTCGAGACCGACCGGATTTGCGTGGTGGTCCATTCTGAGAATCGAGGCAAGGGCGCGGCGCTCCGCACCGGCGTCGCGGCCTCGAGGTCGCCCGTCGTCGGATTTACCGATGCCGACTTGCCGTTCGACATGGAGGCGCTGGTGCGCGCGTACCGTCGGCTCATCGAGACCGACGCGGACATGGTGGCCGGCATCCGCACCAACAGGGAGCGTTACTCGCTACGGCGCCGGATCTACTCCGGCACGTACAACCGGTTGGTGCGCGCGCTCCTGGGCGTGCCGCTGGACGATGTCGGGTTCGCGCTCAAGATCATGCGCCGTGAGACCTTCGAGGGCGCGATGCTCCAAAGCGACGGCGGCTTTGCGGATGTCGAGCTGATCGCCAAGGCGCACCGCTCCGGCGCCCACATCGAGCGCGTGGGGGTGGAGTTCACGCCGCGCGAGCACGGCGTCTCGAAGATGGCCGGGCCGGCGTCGGTGGCCGGCATCCTGCGCGACATGGTCCTCTTCCGCCTGGGACGGCTGGGCCGGCGCCCTCGAGTGCCCGCCTCCACCGGCCAAAAGTGAGCGCCGCCCTCGAGGACGGAATGCCGAGCGCGACCTCGAGGACGGGGCCGTCGATCGCGGTGGTCGTGCTGCTCGCCGTGGCGTGCTACTGGCGGATCGGCTACGGCTACGGGACCGGCGATCACGAGGAGCTCCTGCCCCAGTTGCTGCGCGCCCTCGACCCGTCGCTGTTTCCGCGCGACCCGTACCTGCTGGCCGAGGACGACGCGTTTAGCGTCCGCTTCGTCTGGCTCGGGCTGCTCCGGCTGACATGTCTGCTGGTTCCGCCACCCGTCGCCGTGTTCGGATGGACGGCGGTGTCGTGGCTCGGGGTAAGCTGGGCGGCGTGGCGGCTGGCGCACGTGATCGTGCCCGACCGGCTGACCTCGACGCTGGCGGTGCTGGCGACCATCGCGACGGTCCACTGGGTGCCCGGCGGCAACGCGCTCATCTCGAGGACGCTGGTCCCGGAGTCGCTGGCGTGGATTCCGTGCCTGCTCGCCCTCGAGGCCGCCGCGCGAGACCGCGTGTGGCGCTCGGCGGTGCTGCTGGGAGTCACGATCTGGATTCAACCCCTGATGGGTTTGCAGGTTGGGCTTCTGCTCGGGCTGGTGGCGCTGTGGAAGATGGCCGACGGCGAGCCCCGAGCGGCGCTTGTGCGAGCACTCGGATTCGGAGCAGTCGTGTTCGCGGTCGGCGCCCCGATCCTAATTCCAACGCTGCTCACGCAGTCCGGCACCGCCCCTCCAGACGATGCCCTGACCACGTTCTACGTGACGGCGCAGCTTCGGCAGGCGCACCACTACCTGCTGTTCGCGCAGTCGCCGTGGGCGATGGCCCGGTTTGGCCTGGTCGTCGCGGCTGGGATCACGGGACTCGTCGTGCTCCGGCGGCGCGGCCTCGAGGTCGGGCCGTTTGCCGTTCGGACGCTGGCCGTGATCGCGGGGCTGGTTGTGCTCTACGTGATCGGGACCGAGGGCGCACATAGCCTGGCGGTCGCCAAGATGCAGTTCTTCCGGCTGACGCTCGTCGCCAAGTTGATCCTGGTGACGTTCGCGGCTGGCGCGTCCCTCACCCTGCTCCCCACGACCTGGCGACGCGTCCTCGAGGACGGCGCGGCCTCGAGGACGGTGACCCTGACGGCAGCGGTGGCGGCGCTCGCGCTGACGGTCGGGCTCGGCATCGCGGGCGTCGGGCGTCCCGCCCAGGTCTGGCGGCCGACCGAGCACCGCGCCACGGACGTCTACCGAGCCGAGGCGTGGATCGAGGAGAACACACCTCGTGACGCCCTTTTCCTGGTGCCACCCGGCACGACGTCGTTCCGCAGCCACGCGCTCCGCTCGGTCGCCATCAACTTCAAGCCGACCACCTTCCGCGACGACGCGATGCACCGGTGGCTGGCACGACTCCAGGTCCTCGCCCCCGCTCCACTCCCCGCCCTCGACGCGCGACGTGACGGCGTGATGGCATGGCGCGAGTCGCTCGACCCAGCCTACTACGCGACGACGGACTGGGACGCGCTCGCCCAGTACTTCGACGCCGACCACGCGCTCATCGACCTCTCGCAAACGCCTACGCCACCTCGAGGACAACCGCTGTTCGTGGCGGGAGACTGGGCCGTGTTTCGCGTCGGCGTCCTCGAGGACGACTCATCGCAGTAGGGGCGCTGCGCGGCCGACCTCGAGGACGACTACCGACCCATCTCGCGGGCCAAACGCTGCACGTAGGCGTCCCACAGCTTGCGCGGGTCTGCCGCCTCGGCTTCGACGTGGCCGCAGTCGCCGCAGACCGATATCTCGAGGTCCGTGCGTACAGGCCCTTTCATCATCATGGCGTCGGGCTTGGTGTAGACGCCGATGCTCAGCTTCGCGCCGCCGTAGCCCTCGGCATAGAAGAAGGCATCCGGGATCATGGCGTCCGCGCCGCAGCGGGCGCAGACGGGCGTGATGGAGTGGTCGGTTTCAGGCATCCAGGGTATCGGCAAGTCGGTCGATGTAGCCGTTCCACAGCGTGTCTGGGTCGTCGGCAAAGAGCATGATGTAGCCGCAGTCGCCGCAGACGCGAGCATGACCATCCGACATCACAGTGTGCGGCCTCAGCTTCGAGGACGGTCGCGTATCGAGAAAGACGCTGATCCTGTATCCGCCGGAGATCATCATTCGTGTCCCCCAAATCACAGCGTCGGAGCCACACGCGACGCAGAGGGGTGTGACGGATGGATCAGTCTCAGGCATCAGTCGAGGTCGCGAGCCAGGCGGTCGATGTGTGCGTCCCACAGCTTGTAGGGCTCGGTGGCGTAGACCTCGACGAAGCCGCAGTCGCCGCAGACCTGCGCCGTTGTCTCGACGCGCACCTCGCCCTTGAACAGGATCGCGTTCGGTTTGGTCGCGAGCCCGAGTTCGGTGGCCTTGCGATCATCGTTGACTCGCTCAATCAGGCGGACGCCGGGCACCATCGCATCCGAGCCGCACTTGAGGCAGCGAGGCGTGAAGTCGGAGTCAGTCTCGGGCATGATGGGCGGCGTCCTCGAGGACGGCTACAGGATGGCGGTGCGGAACGAGTCGTCCTTCTTGATCGAGCGCGCGAAGGCCGCCAGCAGATTCACCGTGTGCTCCACGTCCTCGAGATCGACGGTCTCGACGGTCGAGTGCATGTAGCGCATCGGGATGGACACGAGGGCGCTTGGGATGCCGCGCTTGGTCGTAAAGATGACGTCGGTGTCGGTGCCCGAGTACCGACTCGAGGACTCGTGCTGGAGCGGAATGCCCTCCTTCTCGGCCACCTCGATGAGGCGCGCCACGACCGCTGGGTGGTTCACAGTCCCGTGCGTTACGCTCGGCCCGCCGCCCAGGATCACCTCGCCGTGCTTGGCCTTTTCGATGCCCGGCGAGTCCGTCGCGTGGGTCACGTCGAGGACGACAGCCACATCGGGGTCGATCTCGTAGGCGGCCATCTTCGCGCCGTTGCCGCCGATCTCTTCCTGGACCGCGTTGAGAGCCACGATGGTTGCGGTCGCCTTCTTCGAGGCCAGCTCGCCCAACACCTGCGTCAGCACGAAGCCACCGAGCCGGTTGTCGAGAGCGCGGCCGACGACGCGCGAGTCCGTAAGCATCTCGACGCCGTCGGCATAGACGGCCGGGTGCCCGACTCGGATGCCGAGCGCCGCGACGCCCTCCTTGTCCTTCGCACCGACATCGACGAAGAGCTCCTCGATCTTGGGCGCCTTCTCGTCGTCCTTGCGGTCGCGCATGTGGATGGCCGTGTTGCCCAGGATGCCCGGCACGGGACCGTTCGAGCCCAAGATCATCAGCCGCCGCGCCCGCGCAATGGCCTGGTCGCTGCCGCCAATCCGGTCGACGCGCAGGAAGCCGTCGTCGGTGATGTACTTGACGGCGAACCCGATCTCGTCGGCGTGTGCCTCGAGGAGGACCGTGGGGCCTTTTCCATCGCGCGTGGCCCAGGCGCTGCCGTAGGCGTCGCTCTCAACGCGGTCGGCGCGAGACTTGGCGCGGGCAGCCCACAGGCGCTGGCCTGGAGCCTCGAAGCCGGTTGGGCTCGGCGTGCGGAGAAGGTCGAAGAGGAAGGTGCGGTCGTCAGCAGAGATGGGCACAGAGTCGAGGTCGGTTGATGTCAAGCACGAAGATATTGGCAGCGGTGATCCACCAAGAGGCTCCTTTGCGGACATACAACCAAGCGCCCTCGTCCTCGAGGCCGCGCCTCCGCCACTGCCCCACACCGATTGTGATGACTTCTTTGCTTCGACTCACCGCCTGCCTCCTCGCTCTCATCTTCGTCACCGGTTGCGAGGCCGAGTTCTCTGTCGGCGGGCCCGGCGGTGACATGGACGACCTCGTGGACGGCCTGGTCGCCGAGCTCGTGGGCCCCAATGCGGACCGGACGCCACTCGACTGTCCCGACCTCGAGGGCCGGACGCCAGGCGAGTACACCTGCACCTCGACGGTCGATGGACAGGATGTGACGTGGGCGATGACCGTCCTCGAACTCACCGCCGCCGATGGAGGCGACTCGACCGCCGTCAACCTGTACCCGGACTACGGCTCCCCGGCGGCGAACGCCGAGCGGGCCTTGATGCGCTCGTTCCGCAACGACTACGACCAGACCCTCGAGTCCGTGATGTGCCCTCCCACCAGTGACGCAACGATATACAACGGCACATGCCGAGGCGCCATCGAGGGCGTGACGTTCGACATCCCGTACGAGTCACTGGACGGCACCAGATTCCGGTACGAGCCCACGGGAGTTGGCTTCAAGCAAAGCATCGAGAACGACATCGCAAGCGGACTGGAAGAGGCGAGCGGGCTGGCCGCCAGCGTGTCGTGCGAGGCGCCCAACGTGTTCGAGTTCGAGGTCAACCAGGAGTTCGTCTGCGACGCGCAAGGGACCGACTCGGACAACGAGGCCACCATTCGGGCAGTCGTCCTGGACCAGAGCGGCAGGTTCAAGTGGGACGTCGTCAGCACAGGCGGCGGATCGTAAGAAGAACCCAGCGGCGCTGACAAAACCACCCCTCGAGGCCAAAAGTCGTCGGCCTCGAGGGCGGATGGTCCGCTTCGAGGACGGGTGCCGTACGGAGGGCACACCCGCTCGCCCTCGATGCCGCTCCGCCTCCTGCCACTGCTTCTGTGTGCGCTCGCTGCCTGCGAGCCGCTTACGGACCCCGTGGTACGGCCGGCGGTCGAGGCAGAGATCCGAGCGTTCGTCGGGGACTGGGGCGGCGATGCCGTGTTGATCGACCTCGAGTGCCCCGAGATGTCGTCCACACAAGACCAGGAGTACGTCTGTACGTCCTCGATGAACGGCCTCGAGGCCGAATGGACGGTGGCGATTCGTCCGGACGTGCGGCCCGTCGAGGACGCCATCGTGATCGCGCCCAAGGGGTTTGTGCTCACCGGCTACCTCAGCCATCGCATCACAACACTGCTGATGGACCAAGGCCTGAACCCGGCAGCGACCTGCGGCCTCGAGGCCGTGGCGCCCGCCTCGCCCGGCGACATCCTCGAGTGCGTGGTGATGGACATGGGCACCTCCCAGGTCTCGGGCCTGGACGTGACGCTCACCGACGACCCCGACCACCCACGCGTCGAGGTGGTGCCCCTCGCAGACCGCCCCAACCCGTTCGGCCGCGACCTCGAGGACTTCGATACCTCCTCCTTCGACTTCCGCCAACTCTGATGATCCGCACTCTCCTCGCATCCCTCGTCGTCCTCGCCGCCGGCTGCGGCTCCGAGCCTGACGCTCCCGCTGAGCTCTCCTACGCTGACGCCACCGAGCAGGCCATCTCTCCGCGCTTCCAAGAGGCCTACGGGATGCCGCTCACGTCCCTCGAGTGCCCCGACGACATGGCCGCTTCGACCCAACCTGTCACCTGTGCCGCAACCGCCGACGGCATCACATTCGACCTGATGGTTCGCAACGACAAGCCAGACCCGGCCAGCGTCCTGGCCGAGTGGCAAGCGATGGGCGTTCTCGTCCGTGACCATACCGAGGCGGAGCTCACAGAGATGCTCCCAACCTTGACCGACGCCCCTGTCGAGGTCGAGTGTGATGGCGCCGCGGTCCGCTTGGTCAAGGTCGATGACACGCTCTCGTGCGACATCACCAATCCAGACACGGGCGAGACCGAAACCGCGGTAGCCACCGTCTTCACCGACGACGGCCGCGTGCGCATCGCGACCACGCTCGGAGAAGCCGCCACCTATCCGGCCGGCGACTGGTTCTAGCCCGTCCTCGAGGACGAGAAACATCGAACATCAACCCTCAGCGGGCATCCTCGACGCGATGCGACGCACGGAAATGCAGCCCCCGACCTCGATGGGTCTGCCTTCGAGGCCGCTGGGGATGCGACAACCACCCGCTCGCTCCACACTCATGCGACTCCAAACGGTTTACCTCTCCGCTCTTCTCACCGCCCTCGCCCTCTCTGGCTGCGTCGAGACAACCACAAGTGGAGATGATGATCTCGACGCCCTCATTGAACGCGTCGCCCGGCAGGCCATCGGCTCGGACGCCTCGACGAGCTGGATCGACTGTCCAGACCTCGAGGGCGTCACGCCCGGTGACTACGACTGCACGTCCACGGTCGATGGCGAGGAGGTCGAGTGGGACATCATCGTCGAGACGCCGCCCTCCGCCAGCGGGGACTCCGTCAGTGTCACTCTCACCCCCCACTTTGAGTCCTCAGCGTCGAACGCAGAGTTTGAGATCCGGCGCCAGTTCGTGCTGCTACGCAACCTCTCTCTTGAGTCCGTGACGTGCCCAGAGTCCAGCAGCGAGATGTACGCAGGCGCCTGCCAAGCCGAGGCGCGCGGGATCTCATTCGGCGTCCAGTTCACGGACGAAGGCAACGGGCGCGGCGTCGTGCGGCCTCTGGGTGTTATCACGGGCCGCCAGATTGAGATCGGGATCGCACAAGCTCTCGAAGAGAACGGCACACCATCGCGCGTCGAGTGCGACATCCCAGATATCGCCAACGCTTCGACAGGCGACGTGATGACGTGCCTTGCATCGTCTACGGTAAATCGCGAGCAGGCGACGATTCAGGTAGACGTCACAAGCGACCAGGGCAACTACAGCTGGAATATCGTCGACGTTCGCCAAAGGCCCTGAGTCCTCTGAGTGGGATCGCGGTCGAACCGAGCGGGGTAGGTTGCTAGAAACGGATCCAGACGCATGACTCGCCTCGCACTTGCACTCCTGCTCACCACGGCCGCGGCCAGCGCCCAGAGCCCCGCCCTCGACGCGCCCGACCGGCCGTTGGTGGTCATGAACCTCGCCGCCCACCCGGACGACGAAGACGGCCTGACCATGGCCTACTACCGCGGCAACCAGGACGCCGTGGTGTACTCCGTCATCACCACGCGCGGTGAGGGCGGTCAGAACGAGGCCGGACCGGACCTCTACGAGCGGCTCGGCGCCATCCGCACGACTGAGACGGAGGCCGCCGCCCGCATCCTAGGCACACGCGTCCTCTACCTCAACCGCTACGACTTCGGCTTCTCCAAGCACGCCGCTGAGGCGTTCGCCGAGTGGAGCCAGCCGCGCACCGGCTTCTGGGAAGACCGCGACACCGACCTCGAGGCCGCCGCCGGCCGTGACGCGCTCGTCGCCGACGTGGTCCACCTGATCCGTCGGTTCAAGCCGGACGTGCTGTTCACCAACCACGACACCACGACGGCGTGGCCCGACGCCCAGCACGGCCACCACCAGGCGACCGGGATCGCGGCGTACGACGCCTTTCATCTCGCCGCCGACCCGAGCTACCGACCCGACGACCTCGAGGCCGACGGCGTGGACCTGTGGCAGCCCTCGAGGCTGTTCGTGCGCGCCCGCGGCTGGAGCGACGACGGAGAGCCGTACGAAGTGGCCGTCCCAGTCGGCGATATTTGCGCCGCGACGACCTCGAGGCCGGAAGAGACGTGCGCCGACCGCGCCGTGACGGCGGTGAGCGAGCATATCAGCCAGGGCTTCGACGTGTTCGCGCCTCGCTTCCGGCGCGACACGACCTACTTCCGACTCATGGCCAGCGCCGATGGCGTTGCCACCCTCGAGGGCGGAGCGACCGACTTGGCAGAGGGGCTCGCGCCGAACACCGCGTACGCCCTCGACCTGGCGACGCTCGTGGACAGCGGCCGCCTCCCCACCGTCGGCCTCGAGGTCAACTCTCCAACCGTCGTACCCACCAACTCTGTCTACCTAACGTGGTCTGGCTCGTCAGCATTCAACCCAGGCGACTCCTTGACGGTGATGCCCCCGCCGGGCGCCCCGACGATGGGCCTGTTCGCGGCGAAGCCTCAGACGACCGCCCTCGAGGCCGGACGGCTCCGCGTGCCGATCCCGTCAGGCACGACGCCCTCGGCGCCGCGCTACCGCGCGCAGTACAGCCAGCAGGGCGGGACGGAGCCTCTTCTCTACGTCGTCACCCGTGACGGCGAGCCCATTGCGGGAGGCCGCCTGCCCGTCGAGGTCGTGCCGCCCGCGACCGTCGACCTCGATGCGGCGCCGATGCGGCTCGTGCCAGGTGTCAACCGGATCCCCGTGGAGGTCACGGTCTTCGAGGCCGGCCGCGACAGCGTCAACGTCGGGGTGACGGTCTACCGCGACGACCGGGCGGTGGCGTATCGCGTCAAGAGCGTCCCGGCAGGTACGGCCACGTTCGAGATCGACCTCGAGGACGCCGAGCCGGGCGAGTACCGCGTGCAGGCGTCCGCCCGGACGACCGGCTGCGGGCTTCCGTGGTTCATCGTCCAGCGCCCCGCCGCCATCCTGCCCGACGTTGCGGTCGCGCCGGGCCTGCGCGTCGGGTTCGTGGAGAGCTACGACGGCACCACCGCCGACGCCCTGCGCGTCATGGGCGCCGATGTCGTGGAGCTCGACAGCACAGCCCTCGCGTCCGGCGACCTCAGCACTCTTCAGACCATCGTCGTCGACATCCGCGCCCTCTTGGTCCGGCCCGACCTCGAGGCCGCGCGCGACCGGCTCTTGGAGTGGACGGAGAACGGTGGGCACCTGGTCGTCGCATATCACAAGTCGTTCGAGTGGAACGAGGACGGCGGCATCGCTCCGTACCCGCTCCGACTGAGCCGTGACCGCGTCACCGACGAGACCGCGCCGGTCACCGTCCTCGAGGGCGAGAGTCCCCTGTTCAACGCTCCGCACGTCCTCGAGGCCGCCGACTGGGACGGCTGGGTGCAGGAGCGTGGCCTCTACTTCCCCGGCGAGATCGACGACCGGTACCAGCGACTCCTCGAGGTCGGGGACCCTGGCGAGTCGCCGCTAACGACGGGGCTCCTGTTCGCCGAGGTCGGCGCGGGCACCTACGTCTACACGCCGCTGGGGTGGTACCGCCAACTCGCAGCCTTGACGCCGGGCGCGTGGCGCACGTTCGCCAACCTCGTCTCGCTTCCCCTCACGGACGGCCGCGCGGCGGTCGGATCGCGGTAAACGCGATGCGTGGGTAGGCGTGGAAGAGACGAGGCGCGGAGGCAGGAACGGCCTCTTCCGTCCGGTCGCGGCCTCGAGGGCGCATCCTGAGCACGCGGCTCCGACACGAGCGAGAACCAAACCTCTCCATCTCTCGTGAGGCGACCTCGAGGCCGGAGCCTTTCCCGAACAGCACTCGATCTCGAGGCGGACTCCCCCGACCCTCTTCTCCTCTCCTCGTAGTTCTTCTCTAGTGCTCCGCCCACCCACCCGCTACGATGATGCCCGCTTTGAGGGCTACATCCCCCAGACGGAGAGCCAGGCTGAGGCGCGCGACAAGGCCGAGCGATTCGTACGGCTGGTCAAGGTGCGAGAGGGACGGCCGTCGTGGATGAGGCTGTTCAAGCGCGACGACGGGCTTCGCGGGGGGCTCTACCTCGTTGGCCCGGTGGGGACCGGCAAAACGCACCTGCTGGCCTCCATCTGGCACGCCCTCGAGGGCGAGGGCATCGGCTGCGCGTACATCCATTCGTCGGCCCTCTTTCGCGCCACGGAGCCGCCGGACGTGTGGGCCGAGCAGATCGCGGAGCGCGCCCGCGTGCTCTGTCTGGACGAGGTGGAGTTGGACGACCCGGCCGGCGAGGTGCGGCTGATCGCCGTTTTGCGAGCCCTGCGCGAGCGCGGCGTGCTGCTGGCGGCGACCTCGAATGCCGAGCCCGAGCGGTTCGTCTCGTCGCACCTGGGCCGCGACCGCCTGGAGCGGTTTATCTCCGAGGAGTTCCAAAAGCAGTACCACGTCGTGTTCGTCGGCGGCGACGATTTCCGGCAGGGCCTCGAGAAAGAGGGCCGCGCGTGGATCGGCGACCTCGAGGCCGCGAGCGACGCCATGCGCCGAGCCTTCGAGGCCGCGCCCGAGTCCAAGCGGTGGCTCGACTTCGACGACCTGATCGCGCTCACCACCGAGGTCGAGCGGACGCGCCTCACCCGTGACCTCGCGACCTCGAGGGCGCTCTTCCTCGACGGCATCGACGTCACCGACACCGACGACGCCCTGCGCCTGCTCCGCGTCGCCGACGATCTCTACGGCCTGCCCGACCCGCCGACCCTCTTCTTCACCTCCCAGACGGCGCCCGCCGACTGGTTCGCCGCCGACGGCCGCGCCGGCCTCGAGGCCGCGATCGCGGAGAAGTTCACTCGCACCACGAGCCGCCTCACCGCGCTGGCGGAGGTCGAGCGGGTGTAGCCACCCTCGAGGGCGCCCACGTTCCCACAACGCATCCGCGACCTCGAGGCCGTCGCCCCTGACCCCTCACGACTCATGCTCCTCGGCCTCCACCACGTCACCGCCATCTGCGGTCCCGCGCAAGCCAACGTCGACACGTACGCGGGCGCGCTGGGCCTTCGGATCGTCAAGCAGACTGTCAACTTTGACGACCCCGGGACCTACCACCTTTACTACGCCGACAGCGACGCGCGGCCAGGCTCGGTCCTGACCTTCTTCCCGTGGCCCGCCGACGGGCTTCGAGGACGCGTGGGAGCCGGCCAGGCGACATCGACAGCCTACTCTGTCGCGCCTGGTGCGCTGAACGGCTGGATGGAGCGCCTCTCGCAGACGGACGTCCAGATGGCCGTCCCGACCTCGAGGTTCGGCCAGAACGTCCTGACTCTGCGCGATCAGGACGGGCTGGTAATCGACCTCATCGAGGACGAGGACGCGAGTGGGCAATGGGCGGACGGTCCGGTCCCGGCCTCGATGGCGCTCGGCTCCTTTCACAGCGTCACGTTGTGCTCGCACGACCCCGACGCGACCCTGACGGTGCTGACAGAAGCCTACGGTTACGAGGAGCACGGCCAGGACGGCGACCGGCTACGGCTGGTGAATCTGGCGGCCGACCGCGCCCGCTACGTCGACGTGTACTGTGCACCCGAGATGCAGGCGGGCCGAATGGGGCTGGGCACCGTCCACCACGTCGCTTTCCGCGCGCCCGACGACGAGTCCGAACTCGAGGTCCGAGAGACGCTGCTCTCCATGGGCCTGCGCCCGACGCCCCAGATCGACCGGCAGTACTTCCACTCAGTGTACACACGCGAGCCGGGCGGCATCCTGTTCGAGATCGCCACGGACACTCCCGGCTTCGCCATCGACGAGCCCGACGACCGGCTCGGCCGGGCGCTCCAGCTTCCGCCGCAGTACGAGCCGCAGCGCGCCGCCATCGAGGCCCGACTGACGCCGCTCCGCCTTCCGTACTGAATCGACCTCGAGGTCGGTAAGCCGGGGCGAGGTGGGCTCGTCCTGAGGCGAATCCCTCCGACCTCGATGTCTGCTTCCTCCCTCTTCGACGCCGTCATCGTTGGCGCTGGCACAGCGGGGCTCACCGCTGCCGTGATGCTCGGCCGGTCCCGCCGCCGCGTCCTCGTCCTCGATGGCGGACCTCCACGCAACGCTCCCGCCGCCCACGCCCACAACGTGTTTACGCGCGATGGGACGCCGCCAGAGGACCTACTCCGCTACGCCCGCGCCGACCTCGAGCCGTACACCAGCGTGGAGATCCGCGACACCAAGGCCACCGCCATCGAGGGCGAGTCCGGCGCCTTTGAGGTCGTCCTCGAGGACGGATCAACAGTCTCGGCGCGAGCGGTGTTGCTGGCGACGGGCGTCACAGACGAACTGCCCGACGTGCCCGGCGTCCGCGAGTTCTGGGGTGGGACGGTGTTCCACTGCCCGTACTGCCACGGCTGGGAGGTTCGCGGGACGCCTCTTGCCGTCTGGAGGAACGACCCCGACGCCGTCGACCGCGCCATCTTGCTCCGCTCGTGGTCCGACGATGTGATCGTGCTCACGAATGGACCGTCCACCATCGGCATCGAGGGCGAAGCGAGACTCGAGGCGCTTGGCATCCCCGTCCTCGAGGGCGAGATCGCGGCGCTGGTTGGGACCGATGGCCTGGAAGCCGTCCGCTTCGAGGACGGCTCAGAGATCGCGCGAAGCGGCATTCTGATCAGCCCGCCCCAGCACGAGAGCAGCGGGTTGCCAGCCGCGCTCGGATGCGAGTTGACGGAGACGGGACATGTCGCGACCTCGCTGATGGGCCAGACCTCGGTATCCGGCGTCTACGCCGCGGGCGACCTGATGAACATGGCGCAGGGCGTCGCGGCGGCGGCGGGTATGGCGGCCATGGCGGCGGGGATGCTCAACCATGAGCTCGCCCAGGCGGATGCGGCGCGCGTCCTCGAGGGCGCGTGAGGAGAACCTCTAGCGTGCGGCCTCGAGGCCGAATGAAAGCCCCAACCGCTGTTTTCACAGCGAGACCGTCTCGGGCGTGGTAGCCTGAGCGTGTGGCATTCATTCGTCCTGCCCTCGGCATAGTCGCCGCCCTGTCCGTGCTGATGAGTACGCTGGGCGCGCTTGTCATCTGGGGCGCGTTTGAGATGAGACAGGAGCACATCGCCGAGCACCTGTGCGAGTCCCCGGACTCTGACTGTGACGGAAAGTGCTTTCTCAACAAGCGAATGGAGTCGCACCACGGCCACGACGATGGGCCGGAGGCGCCGGCGGCTGTCATGACGGCACCGACGCTGCTCGCGGTGGCTCCGCCGGCCGCAACCGTCCCGACCGCTCCGTGGCGGGACCCGGCGACGTTCGCCGGACACGATGGCCTCGACCCGAGCGCAGGGGCGCTGGGCGACATCTTCCATCCCCCGAGGCAGGGGTAGTCCGCCGGCTCTTGTGACGGATCCGCACGCTGCGGACCGTGAGCCGGCATGACCGTGCGCGGATGACCCGACCTCGAGGACGCATGTCCTTGGGTCACGATGCCGCGCATGTTTGGATCGACCTCGAGGACGGGCCGCGCCCAGCGCGCGCGCCGCGTGGTCCCGGATTTCGTCCGGGGTCGGCCTCGAGGACGGATCGCCCTCCCCTTTCGTCCGGCCGGCATTCGCCGGTCCGCCCCATTGCATCTACCGGCGCGGACCGTCCGTGCCGTGCTCTCACGCGTTTACACCGATGACTCTCCGCACTCTCGCGCCGACCAGCGCACTCCTGCTCGCCTTGATCCTCGCCGGTTGCGATTCCAGCGACACCTCTAGCGACCCGGCCACGGTCCGCCTCGACGTTCAGACCATGGCCGCCGGCGCCGACCTCGAGGCCGGCCAGCCGTTCGCCGTCAACGGCACAACGGGCCAGCTCGACATCGTTCACCTCTACCTCTCCGGCATCACATTCCTGCACGAGGACGGCCGCGAGATCATGGTCATGGCCGACGAGCCGGTTACGGTCCGCGCCAAGGACGACAGCGATACCGAGATCCAGCACACCATTGACCAGCGTTACGTCCTAGTCGACGCCGATGCCGGCCGCCAGCCGACCATGCTCGGCGAGGCCCCCGCGGGCCGCTACACCGGCGTCCGGATGCTGCTGGGCGTCCAGGGGCTCGACAACCGAATCGCCCCAGAAGACGCGCCCACCGGCCATCCGCTCGCGCCCCAGACGCCCTCGATGCACTGGAGCTGGAACGCTGGCTTCGTCTTCCTGCGCCTTGACGGCCTGCTCGACGTCAACGGCGATGGCGCGGTCGACGCCGCGACGGGCACTCCGGGCGACCCGGCCTCGGGCCAGTGGCGGCTCCACGTCGGCCTGACGCAGAACGCGACGACGGTCACGCTCAACGAGCCGTTCGAACTGATGGGCGGCCAGATGCAGGACCTCCACGTGATGCTCGACCTTGAGCGGCTGGTCCAGGGCATCGAGTAC
Organism: Rubricoccaceae bacterium; assembly: GCA_963832985.1. Lineage (GTDB taxonomy): Bacteria > Bacteroidota > Rhodothermia > Rhodothermales > Rubricoccaceae > Rubrivirga. The sequence continues at coordinate 381,081 of CAWHWG010000003.1, read as the reverse complement.
GCCAACCCGGCCAACCGCTTCTGCATGACGGGGGGCTGCCAGGGCGTCGTGGACCAGGCGACGTCGAACGCGCAGGCCGCGTTTACGCTGCACGGCGTCCACGGCCACGACATGTAGGCCGATGCGAGGGCACCTCCGACTCCTTCTCGTGGCCGCGTTCTGCGCGGCTGGATGCGACGGGGCCGGCCTGGCAGAAATGCCGGGCCAGGCCACGGTCGTCGTGCCCGTCCCTGCTGGTTTCGATCCGCTCCCGGTCCCACCGCAGAACCCGCTCCGCGTGGACCGCGTGGCGCTGGGCGAGCGGCTCTTTTTCGACCGCGCCTTGTCGCGTGACCGGACGGTCTCGTGTGGCTCGTGCCACCTACCAGAGCTCGCGTTCTCTGACGGTCGCCAGAAGAGCGTCGGCGTGGACGGGGCCGTGGCGTTGCGCAACGCGCCATCGCTCTTGAACGTGGCCTATCGCAAGACGCTGTTCTGGGACGGCGGTGCGCTCTTCCTCGAAGGCCAGGCGCTCGTCCCCCTCGAGGACCCGCACGAAATGGACCTCGCCCCGCAAGACGCGCTTGCCCGATTGCGTGAGCACCCCGAATACCCGGCCCTCTTTGCCGACGCCTTCGACGGCGACGGCCCGACAATCCAGACGCTGACCTACGCCCTCGCCGCCTTCCAACGGACGCTAGTGAGCGCGCCGACCGACCTCGACCGCTACCGTGCCGGCGACGAGTCCGCCCTCGAGGACGCCGAGCGTGACGGGCTCGTCCTCTTCGAGAGCCATTGCCAGAGTTGCCACGCCGGTCCACTGTTGACGACAGACGGGTTCGAGAACAACGGCACCGCCGTCACCGACGACGACCCCGGCCGCGCGCGCGTCACGTTCTCCGACCAAGATCGCGGCACGTTCCGCGTGCCGTCGCTGCGGGCCGTCGCCCGGACAGCGCCTTACTTCCACGACGGCCGCTTCGCCACCCTCGAGGCCGTCGTCGACCATTACGACCGAGGTGGTGACGGGACGCCGGGCCAGAGCGCCCGCGTCTCGCCACTCCGGCTGAGCACAGCCGACCGAGCCGCGCTCGTCGCCTTTCTCCTCACCCTCGATGACCGCCCCGCGCGCATCAAGGCCGCACCATGAAACGACTCCTCTTCCTGCTCCTGCTCGTAGCCGGCTGTGTCCCAGACACGCTCGACTTCGACTTCCGAGAGCTCCAGCCGCCCCCGCCGCCTGATGAGGCCCGGGGCGAAGTCGAGGTCGGCACGGCCACCGATGGCGGGCTGACGGTCGCACTCACCGCCGAGCGTGGCGGCCCTCACCTGGGCTACGTCCGCCTTGGGTTCGCCGTCACCGACGCCAGCGGCCAGGCGATCACCAACGCGGCGGTCTCGGTCGCGGCGACCTCGAGGTCGGGACCGGCGACCGGCGTCGCGCTTCCGGTCGAGTCGCCCGTCCTCGAGGACGGCGTCTTTCGCGGCGGCGCGTTTTTGCTCGCCCTCGAGGCCGAGCCGCAGGGGTTCACCATCATGGCCACCGTCGAGGCTGACGGCCGGCGCGCCGAGGTCGACTTCCCCGTCGAGGCCCGCGCCGATGTCTGGATGCAGGCGACCGGTGACCTGATCGTCTCCTGGGTCGACCCGCTCCGCCCGACAGTCGGCGTGAATCCGTACTCCGTCGCCGTCCACCGCTGGACCGGGACCGCCTTCGTTCCAGCCGACGACCTCGAGGCCGACCTCTACCCCTACATGGACATGGGCGGCGGCGATGGGCACTCGACTCCGTTCGCCCGCTTCCGCGAGCCGTCCCCCGGCCTCTACGCCTGGGACGTCGACTTCATCATGTCGGGCGGATGGGACATGACAGTCCGGCTGACGCCCCCGGGGGCAACCGAGCAGTCCGTGATGTTCGAGGGATACACCGTGTACGAACCCGAGGTGCAGCGATGAGGGAGCAGCAATCAACAGCCGTATCTGGACATCCCGCCCGCCGGTGGCTCAGGCTGAGCTCGACCTCGAGGCCGACCCAACCCGTCTTCCAAGCCATGAGCAGACCTCACGTGTGGATGTCTCCCCTCATCTTGATCGCGCTGCTCGTCGCGGGTGCCTCGACCTCGAGTGCGCAGCACGCAGGACACACCGAGATCACAGGCCGCGTCCTCGAGGCCGGGACCAACACGCCGGTGGCTGGCGCGACCATTCGCGTTGACGGAACAGGCCGCGGTACGGCGGCCGACGCCGAGGGTCACTTTGTCGTCGCGACACAGCCGGGCGACCACTGGCTCGTCGTCTCGGCCGTCGGCTATGCAGCAGCGCGCGTTCATGCGCACGACGGCGCCTCATTGGTGATCCGCCTGGAGGCGACGACCGAAGCCTTCGCAGCCGTCACCGTCGAGGGCGAGCGGGCCGTCGCAGGCGCGCCTTCGGCCCCGGTACGGACGCCTGCCACGACGGAGGACTTGCTCGCGCGGCTGCCCGGTGTGTCGCTCGTCAACCGGGCCAACTTCGCCGCCGAGCCCATCATCCGCGGCTACCAGGGCGGACAGGTCTCGCTCACCATCGACGGGATGCCGATCTACGGCGCGTGCGTGGACAAGATGGACCCGGCCTCGAGTTACGTCGAGCCAGAGAACCTGGCGGCTGTCGAAGTCTCGAAAGGCGGCGACCTGGGAGGCGGCTCTCAGATCGGTGGCTCCATCGACCTGGTGACCGAGCGGCCGTTGTTCGGCGTGCCCCTCGCGGCTCAGGGCGAGGTCGGCCTCGAGTCGAACGGGCTGGCGCGGCGCGTGCGCGGAGCGGCAAACTGGAGCCAAGGGCGCCTCGCCGTCCGTGCGAGCGGGTCCTACCGCGGAGCCGACGACTACTCGCCCGGCGGCGGCGAGGCGATCCCCGTCTCGGGCTACGAGAAGCGCAACCTGGCCGCAGCAGCCTCCTTTCGTCTGGGCGACGGCCACACCGTCACAGCCCAGGTCTTGACCGACGACGCTTGGTTGGTGGGCTACCCGGCGCTCTTGATGGACGCCGTGCTCGCCAAGGCGAGGCTGGGCAGCATCGCCTACGAAGGGCGAGGTCTCGGCCTCGACCGCGTCGACGCGCGGCTCTACCGCAACCGCGTCGACCACACGATGGACGACCGCTTCCGCAACGTGCTCGCCCGCGAGGTCATGCGAGGGATGTACATGCCGATGGCCGGATACACGGACGTCTTGGGCGGCCGCATCGAGGGCGCGAAGACCGTCGCCGGGACCGCGATCACAGCGTCGGCCGACATCCACCGGCTCACGCAATTCGGCGACATGACCATGTTCAGCGTCTACCCCGGCATCCGCGACATGGTGCTTTTGAATGTCGGCGACGTGACGGCGACGAACGGAGCGCTCACCGTAGAGGCGCGTCGGCCGATCACTGAGCGGCTGGCGGTCTCCGTCAGCGGCCGACTCGACGCGACAGCGCGGGACGTGGGGCGCGACGAGATGCGCGGCCTGTTTGCCCGACGGACTGGATCCGACGACATCGCCCGCCAACTCCTGGTCCCGAGCGCAAGCGCTACGCTGAGCTACGCCGCGTCCGACCGAACCCGTTTGCGCCTGACCGTCGCCGACGCCGGACGGCTCCCGACCGTCGTCGAGCAGTACGGCCACTACGTCTACAACTACGTCGACGGCTACTTCTACACCGGCGACCCCGACCTCAGTCCTGAGCGGAGCCGCCAACTCGAGGTCGGCGTCGCGCACGCGGGCAACGGGTTCGCCCTCGAGGCCGCGGCCTTCGCGCATGCCCTGAGCGATGTCGTGGTCGGCCTCGCTGACTCCGAGGTGATCGCCGGGCTCGCCGGCTCGACGTACCGGTTCCGTTTGTACGACAACGGCGGCAACGGCTGGATGACCGGAGGCGAGATCTCGGCGCTCGCCCGGCTCGGGTCCGGCCTCGAGGCCGTCGCCAGCGTCCAGGCCGCGTTCGGACAGAACACTCGGTTCGACGAGCCTCTGCCCATGATCCCGCCCGTCGGCGGCGTGGCCGCGCTGCGCTACGACAGCGGTGGCGCGCTCTTTGGCGAGGTCGAGGGCCGCTGGGCGTTGGCTCAGAACCGCGTGGCTCGATTCACCTACGCGGAGCGGCCGACCGACGGATTTGCCGTGTTCGCCGTTCGTGGCGGCTGGCGGCCAGCGGGGACCCTATCAGGCTTGCGTGTCCAGGCCGGCGTCGAGAACCTGCTCGACACGCGCTACCAGGAACACCTCGCCATCGAGGACCTCGCCGCTCGCGGGCGGAGCGCCTACGTCTCGCTCGGCTTCGACATCTAGCCTCGTCCTCTAGCTCGACGGGCCGGACGCGCCCTCGCACCATGGAGCACGCTTCGCCGTTTAGGCCGGGCGGCTTCTTATCCCCCTCCCCACTGATGCGCACGCTCCTCCTGATTGCCCTGCTCGCGACGACAGCCCAGGCCCAGCACAACCATGGAACTGAGCACACCGCCGACCTCGAGGTCGCCGAGACGTTCGTCGTGACCGGCCTGCGCGTGGACGAGGCCGACCCGCCGCCGGGCAGCGCCGTCGGACGCGCCGGTCTGCGCTACGGCGACGGCGGCTACGTGTCCGTGGTCTACGGCAAGCCTTACGTTCGAGGCCGCGTTGTCTGGGGCGGCCTGGTCGCCGACGGGCAGGTCTGGGCCGCCGGCGCCCACCGCGCGACTGAGATGGTGACGACGGTCGCCCTCGAGGTCGGCGGCACGCGGCTCGAGCCGGGAGCGTACACCCTCTTTGTGACCCCGACCGGCAACCTCTGGACGCTGCACGTCAACTCGGCCCTCGGGATGCACCTGGCCGACGACTATGACTCTGCCCTCGACGTCGCCACGGTCGAGGCCGCGCCGATCGGCCTCGAGGCCTCTGTCGAGGGGCTGACGTGGTCGTTCGCCGAGGATGGAGCGGGACTTGTTCTGTCGTGGGACCGCCGCGCCGCCGCCTTTCCCATCGCCCGCGCCCCGAGCCCATGAGACTACTGCTCATCGCCCTGTCCCTGACCCTGGCCGCCTGCAGCGGCCGGCCCGAGCACCTCGAGGTCGAGGATGACCTGTCCGACCTCGAGGCCGCGCTGGTGGACCAAGACTCGGCGGCTTTCGCGTTCCCTGCCGACCTCGAGGGCGGGCTCGCGTACGTGACGGCCGTGTACACCAACTGCCCCGACGTCTGCCCGATGACGATGCAGCAGACGCTCAAGGTGCGAGAGGCGCTCGGGGCAGATGCGGCGCGCGTCCAGTTCGTCGCGCTCACCTTCGACCCGGCCCGCGATACCCCGTCTGCGCTCCGCAGCTACGCCTCGACGTGGAATCTTGGGGATGACTGGCGGCTCGCGACCGGTGACACCGCGACGGTCGCGAGACTGATGGACCGGCTCGGGATCCGCTACCAGGAGTCCCGCCGGGACACCTTTGCCGACGGGCGCGTGTACTACGCGCTCAGCCACACCGACAAGGCGCTGCTCATCGACTCCGAGGGCAACGTCGTCGAGACCTACGGGGGGAGCGCGGCCCCGCCCGAGATGGTCGCCGAAGATGTCCGCGCCCTCCTCTAAATCCTATGCGCTCTCTCCCCCTCTCGCTCCTCGTCGTCCTGGCTGCCTGCGGCACCGACCCGGAGCCAACCCCGGATCCTGTCGTTGTCGAGGAGGACGTCGTGTCCGCCAACTTCCTCGGCCTCGAGGACGCGTTCGCACGGTCGGCCCCGGCCGGCGGCGTCTCAGCCGTGTTTATGGACATCGCGAACTCGACCTCGACGGCAGACACGCTCGTCGCCGTGCGGACGTCAGTCGCAGGCCGCGTCGAGATCCACCGCACGCAGGAGAACGCCGACGGCCTGAGCGAAATGCTCCCCGTCGAGGGCGGCCTGCCCGTCCCCGCTGGCGAGACCGTCTCCCTCGAGCCCGGCGGCTTGCACGTCATGCTCCTCGACTTGCAGAGCGCCCTGGCCGATGGCGACTCTCTCGACCTCGAGGTCGAGTTTTCCGACCGAGGCACGTTGACGATGAGCGTCCCGATCCGAGGCCTCCAGTGAGCCACCAAGGTCAGCCCGTTGTCACCGCAGGCGCCGCCCTCGAGGGCGCCACATCTGCGCTCGTGCTGATACATGGGCGCGGCGCATCGGCGCAGAACATCTTGGGCCTCGGCCTCGAGGTCGCGGGTCCGACGATGGCGCTGTTGGCGCCTCAGGCGTCGGGCGGCGCGTGGTACCCGCGCAGCTTTCTGGCGCCTCTCGAGGACAACGAGCCGTTCTTGTCGTCGGCCATCGAGGCCGTCCTCGAGGTCGTTGCTCGCGTCGAGGACGCCGGCATTCCTCGAGACCGGATCGTGCTCGGCGGGTTCAGCCAGGGCGCTTGTCTCGCCCTCGAGGTCGCGGCGCGAAGCGGCGGCCCGTGGAGCGGCGTGTTTGCACTGAGCGGCGGCCTGATCGGGACCGGCCCCGGCCTCGAGGACGCGCCGGAGTTGATCGGCATGGGCGGCCGGTACACAGACAAGTCCTTCGACTACCCCAGCCTCGAGGACGTGCCGGTGTTCTTGGGGTGCTCAGACGTGGATCCACACATCCCGCTCGCTCGCTTGGAGCGCAGCGCGGCCGTCCTCGAGGACGCGGGGGCGCGTGTCGAGGCCCGGATCTATCCGGGGTTTGGGCACTCGGTGAACAGCGACGAACTCGAGGCCGTGCGGGCGATGCTGGTGCCTCTGGGGTAACCGACCTCGAGGTCAGGCCAGCTTGTACAGGGAGACCGGCTTGTGGCGCCCTTTGAGTTCAACGTCCCCCAACGCCTCCGTCTCGGACGCGTCGAGGCCGGACCGCAGTAGAACCGCCTCCGAGATCAGGATCTGGGCGTCGTAGACCTTGCACTGGCTCTCGATGCGAGCCGTCACGTTCACTACATCGCCGGTCACTTTGTACTCGCGGTGGTCCGCCGAGCCGACCGGCCCAACCACTGCCTCTCCCGTGTGGACGCCGATACCGATGCGTGTCTCGGCGAGCCGACCTTCAGCACACGCCGTCTCGACGGCCTCGAGGATGGCACGCGCCGCCGCGACGGCCTGAGCGGGAGCCTCGGAGTCGGGATCGGGGACGCCGAACAGGGCCATGAGGCCGTCGCCGAGGAGTTGGTGGACCACGCCGCCGTTCTCAACGACGGCGCTGATGGCCTCGTCGAAGAACAGGTTCAAGTAGTCCACGACGGCCTCGGGTTCCCAGGCCTCGGAGAGGGTCGTGAACCCGCGCAAGTCGAGGAACAGGACCGTCACGTGCTGCCGCCGGACCGGCACCTCGCCACCCGACGCCATTAAGGCCTCCACGACGCGCGGCGCCGTGTGCTGACCGAACAGCCGCAGCGCCCGCTCACTCTCCTCCGCCTCCCGCATCCGCTCCACCACCTGCGCCGACTGCGCAGCCAGGATCGTGAGCAGCCGAGCATCGTCGTCGGTGAAGCCGGTCGAGGCTCGCTTGTTGAACAGCGTGAACACGCCTGTCAGCCGACCGTCAGCAAACATGGGGACGGCCAGCGCCGACCGCGCGCCCTCCGGCCACGTCGCCCCGACGAACCGCTCGTCGCCCTCCGGGTCGTTCACGACGAGCGGCTGCCGATGGGTTTGCACCCACCCAAGCACACTCACACCCGGGTGGTTCGTCTGTCCCCCAACCCGCGTCGCGACGGACCGCACAAACGTCGCGGGCGCCGTGTCGCCATCGACGAGCGGGAGCCCGACCAGCACGATCACGCCTTCCTCGGCCTCGAGGGCGGCGAGGGCGCGATGCACGAGGGCGGCGACGGCCGCATCGAGGTCGGACGCGCGGCCTACGGCCGCGGCGGCTTCGTTGAGGACGGAGAGCTCTTGGACGGCGCGACGGAGCTGGGCGTTCTCGTCCTCGAGGTCGCGGCTTTGCTCAGTCAATGGAACACTCAGTCTAGGGACGTTGGCACTTTCACCTTTGGCCTTGGGTTCGGAAAAGCAGTCGAGGTAGCGCCAATCAGACTGAAACAGCGGACGCTACCGGCCGGCGGCCCTCCGAAAGCAAGGCACGACCTCTTGTTGCCATCAAAAACCTCTACGTCGAAGTCAAAGTCTCCAGTCCCATCGACTTCAACCAGGCACGCAATTTCTTTCTTGTTCTTTGCGATTCTCTTCCACACTACGGCTCCACCCCCCCTCTCTTTCAGCCCAACAATCTCGAACTTATTGGACGCACCAACTTTTACACGGAGCAAAAACGCGTCAAAGTTATCAATCTCGTCAAGCTTGACATTTTTTATCTCGGCATTGAAGTATGGGTTTTTGTTTTTGAATTTACTATTTACCCCTACTCTAACAACTGGGAATCCCATGTTTTAATTATTTGCCCCAGGACTAAGTTCTGAGGCTATAGAAGTGAAGATACAGCCCTACTCGGTAGGACTGATCCGGTAGCCCGCGTGGCATAGCCAGCCCAGCGAGTCCTCCCACGTCAGCGCGGCGACAGCCGCCGCGAGTGCCTCCGTCAACGCTGCCGCGGTGTCGGCCCGCGCACGCCTGACGTGGTGCTTCACCTTCGACCACATCTCCTCGACCGCGTTGAACTCCGGCGAGTAGCGCGGTTGCCACACCAACGCCGCCCCGCGCGCCTCGATCAGCGCTCGTAGCTCCGGCCGCTTGTGGACCGAGTGGTTGTCCCAGACCACGATGTCGCCCGGCCCCAGCTTCGGCGCGAGATGGTCGCGCACGAAGCGCTCAAACACGTCGCCGTTGACCGAGCCTTCGATAGCGACCACGCCGCCGCGTCCGAGGCCCACCCAGCCGAGCAGACTTGTCCGACGCCCTTTGCGATACGGCGCGTGCTCTTCACAGCGCTCGCCCCTGGGTGCGTAGCCGTAGGCCACCCGGCCTCCAGCAACGATGCCGCTCTCGTCGACGCACACCACGCGGGTGCCGTCGATGGTCGGCTGCCAAGCGGCAAACGCCGCGCGCTCGTCTACGATGTCGGGTCGGAGTCGCTGGACGGCTCGGAAGGACTTTTTTTGAGCGTCAACGCCATCCGGGCCAGCGTCTGGCTCACGGTCTGCTGGCAGACCGCAGGCTCGCCGGCGTCCGCCAGCCGGGCGGCGAGCACGTGCTGTGCCACCGACGGATCCTCGTCGAGCCACGCACGCAGGAGTGCCTCGCCGCCGGGCGTGACGCGGCGCGGATTGCCGCCGGTGCGGGGCGCACGCTCGACGGATCCGGTCTCGCGCTTGCGCCGGAGCCAGCGTCCGAGCGACGCCTCGCCGACGGCGAATCGAGCGGCCACGGTGGGCAGAGAGCCATCTCCGCGCTCGTAGGCATCGACGGCGCGGCGGCGGAGGTCGGTCGAGATCGCCATGGGCAGCACGGAGCGGCGAAGCTACCGGATCAGAGCTTCCCCGTCACGCTGTAGGATCATCCCTGATCCTGTCGAAGGATAGTCCACTCTGCTGAGCGGCCTCGAGGGCGTCTAGCGCTGCATCGTCGTCGCCAAGTAGGACGAACACGCGGGCGGTATCAAACTGGACATCGGGATCGGCCGGCGCGAGAGTCACCGCCCGAATGGCATCTCGCCGCGCGCCCTCGAGGTCGCCGGTCGCGTGCCGGTACGTCGAAGCGTCCGCCAAGAGCGCCGGGTCGTTCGGGTTGACCTCGAGGGCGACCTCGACGCGACGAAGTGCGGATCGCATGGCCCCACTCCACGCGGCGTCGTTGCCGGTCTCGGAGTAAGCCGAGGCGAGGTTGTTCCAGGTGTAGTAGTCCGTGCTGTCGATGGCGAGCGCCTGCCGGTAGCGCTGGACGGCACCGGCCGCATCTCCTTCGGTCAGCAAGAGCGTTCCGAGGTTGAGATAGGCGGCGTAGGCATCTGGTCGCAAGTCAAGCGCACGCTCGTATGACTTGATGGCGCCGTCCGCATCATCTGCGTAGTAGCGCGCAGCGCCGAGTCCGATGTGGCCCTGATAATTATCGGGCGCGAGTTCGATCACGCGCCGGTACTGAACTGCCGCGTCCTCGAGGCGGTACTGCCCCAGGTAAAATGACCCGAGAGTGTATGGCCCGCGCCACGCTGTCGAGTGCCGTCGCACCAAGCGCTTCAGCGTCCCTTCTGCGCCCTCGAGGTCGGACGCCGCCTCTTGGGCTGCCGCGAGCGCCTGGTACGGGCCGGTCGAGGATGAGTCGAGGGCGAGCGCCTGGCGAGCGTGCCGCATCGCCTGCGGAGTCTGCCCCGTCGCGAGGGCCAGCTTCGACAGCGTCACCTGGACCTCCGCGTTGTCGTCCTCGAGGTCGCGAGCCCGTTCGACAGCCCCGCGCGCCTGCCTGATCCACGCCGTATCCCGAGTCGCTTCGTACTGCATCAGCGACGCCTCTCCCAGACGCGCGTACGCCTCCGCGTACACCGAGTCCTCCGAGATCGCTTGCTCGAACAGATCGACGGCCCGGTCGAGGTCTTCGGCGTCTCGGTTTCGCTCGAGGTAGCCCACGCCCGCGAGGTAGAACCGCTCCGCCTCCGGAACTCGAGGCCGGGAGCCTCCGTCAGTCCCAGCATCGTCGCGATAGCCTCGAGAGCGAGCGGGCGGATGCGGCCAGTCCCGTCCGCCGTGACTGTCTTCGAGGCCAGCGTCCGCGCTCGGTCGCCCGTGGTCGAGAGTTGAAGCACGAGCGAGAGTTGGTCGCCGTCGCGCCGCAAGCTCCCCGTCAGCACCAGGTTGACGCCCAGCTTCGCGCCTGCCTCCCGCGCGCTCTCGACCTCGAGGGCGAGAACGTCGGAGACCGACGCAACCCAGAGATCACTGTCGTCCGGCGCCATCTCGACGACATCTCCAACGAGCGACTCCGCCAGTCCCTCGGCGAAGGCCCGGTCGTCGGGCGAGTCCGGCCGCGCGGTAGGCGGCAGGATGGCGAGATGCACCGCCGACGGCATCGCCGACGCAGGCCGACTCATCCCCCACAGCGCCGTCCCAACCACTCCCACCGCCAAAAGAGCCAACGCCGCGACCATCGCCCTCGACCGCCCGATCCTCTCCGCCCACGCCGTCCTCGAGGGCGCCGCAGCGACCAGCCTCGAGGGCGCGTCCGGGGCCAGAGCGTCCTCGAGGGCGACACGGAGCGCAGCGGCATCAGCGTACCGAGCCTCGGGGTCCTTCTCGAGGCATCGCAGGACCACCGCATCGAGGGCGGCCGGCACGTCAGCAAGGCTGCTAGGCGGCGGTGGGTTGTGGTGGAGGACCGCGTAGATCACTGCCGCCGGATACGGCGCCGCGAACGGCCGCTGACCCGTCAGCATCTCGTACAGCACCACGCCAATGCCCCAGACATCGGAGCGCGCGTCCACCTCGCCGCGCGTTTGCTCCGGCGCCCCGTACTCGACGGTCCCCGCCGTCTGGCCGGTTCGAGTGAGTGCCGTGCCGGGCACCTTCGCGATCCCAAAGTCCAGCACCTTGGCCGTACCGTCCTCGCACAGAAACACGTTGGACGGCTTGAGGTCACGATGGATGATCCCCTTGGCATGCGCCGCCGCGACGCCGGACGCGACCTCGAGGCCGATCCGCACGGCCTCTCCGACCTCGAGGGCGCCGCGCGACAGCCGCTCGGCCAGCGTCTCGCCGTCGTAGCAGGCGAACGCGATAAACGGACGGTCCGCTTCGCCCACTTCGTAGACCGTGCAGACGTGCGGGTGGTCGAGGGTGGCTGCCGCGCGAGCCTCGAGAAGCAACCGCTGGATTGCGTCGTCGTTGCCCTCGAGGCTGGGAGGCAGCATCTTGAGAGCCACCATTCGCCCAAGCCGGGTGTCTTCGGCTCGGTGGACCACACCCATGCCCCCTCGCCCAAGCTCTCCGACAATGCGGTACGGCCCCACCCGGTCCGAGTCGAGCGGAGAGACCAGAGTGTGAGCTGGGATGTCCACAGTGGAAGAATCGTGAGGTCCTAACGTACGTCAGGCAATGGGATTAGCACGGGACTTGTCACGAGCAAGGTCACCAAATGTGGCGGGGAGCCCTCAACGCCGGGCTCCCGTCCTCGAGGTCGGCACACCGTGCCACGCCGCTACTTCATCGAACGCGTCACGGAGCCGGGGCGGCATCAGACTCCGCGCGGCCTGCTGCTCCGCTGAGCCTAACACGAAGTCCTCGGCGTACTGCACCAGGATCGCTCCCCTCAAATCGTCGTCGGCGTCCTCGAGGGCGGCCTCGACGGCAACGAAGTACTCTCGAACGGCCTCGAGGTCGCCCGCGTTGAAGGCTTCGAACGTGTAGTGGGAAAACACACCGACCTCGAGGTAGAGCAGGCCCACGACCTCGAACGAGTCGATTGCAGGGCTCAACTCTGGGAACTGAACCCGGAGACTCTCGATGAATGGGTGCCGAGTCGGGGGAGGTGGCATGTCGTGAAGGTCGCGCGGTCCACTCTTGGGGACAACACCGTGCCGACCTCGAGGACGGGAGCCGCGCGCGCGGGGAGGAGTAGGCCACGGAAATCCCTAGCCTTATGCCTTTTGTTCTGGCGGCAGGTGCCGTCCCCCCATTCCTCGTCGAGGTCGTCGCGATCGTGCTCGCGGCAGCGTTGGTGGCCTACGTCAGCCAGCGCGTTGGACTGGTGCCTATCGTTGGGTTCCTGCTCGCCGGCGTCGTGATCGGGCCGAGCGCGCTGGGGCTCGTGACCGACCAGGAGCTGATCGACGCGGCGGCCGAGGTCGGCGTGCTGCTGCTGCTGTTCACCATCGGCATCGAGTTCTCGCTCGACAAGCTGGCGCGGATCAAGAGCCTGATCTTCATCGGCGGTGGCATCCAGGTCGGACTGACGACGGCGCTGGTGGCGGGGCTGTGTCTCGCGTTTGGCATCGACTGGCGACCGGCCGTGTTCACGGGCTTCCTGGTGGCCCTGTCCTCGACGGCCATCGTCACCAAACTTCTGGGCGACCGCGGCGAGACGAACTCCGAGGTGGGTCAAGGCGCCGTCGGGCTGCTCATCTTCCAGGACCTGGCCGTCATCCTCATGGTGCTACTGGTGCCGGCGCTCGGCGGCGGGGACGTCGGCGGCCTCGAGGTCGGGTGGGCGCTCACGAAGGCGGCGCTCATCATCGTGTTCGTTCTGGTGGTGGCGCGGCGCGTGCTGCCTCCCGTCCTCGAGCATGTCGCGCGGACCTGCTCGCCCGAGCTGTTCCTGCTCACCGTCATCGCGATCTGCTTCGGCACCGCCTACGCCGTCGGGTTGGCAGGCGTCTCGATCTCGCTGGGCGCATTCCTGGCCGGCCTGGTGGTGAGCCAGAGCCGCTTCTCGGAGCACGCCCTGAGCGAGATCATGCCGCTCCAGATCCTGTTCTCGGCCGTCTTCTTCGTCTCGGTCGGCCTGCTCCTCGACCTCGAGTTCGTGGCCGAGAACTGGCTGCTGGTTCTGGGAGCGCTGGTCGCCGTCACCCTCCTCAAGTTTGCGACGACGGTCGTCGCAGTCCGCGCGGTGGGACGCGCGCTCCCAGCCGCCGCCGCAACGGGCTTGTGGCTGGCGCAGGTGGGCGAGTTCTCGTTCGTCCTCGAGCGCTCTGGCCGCGAGGCGGGATTGTCGCCCCTGGGAATGGACGATGTCGGAGCCCCGCTCTTCATCGCCGCCACCGTCGTGTCGATGGCGCTCACGCCCATTACCGCGCCATACGCCGGGCGGCTGGCCTCGACGTTGCGGCGCCGGACAAACGCCAAATCCGAGGAGACGATGTCGGAGCCCGACCCCGAGCACTTTGCCGACCTCGAGAACCACGTCATCGTGGCCGGCTACGGCACGGCCGCGCGCAAGCTGGTCCACGTCCTCGAGGGCTCCGGCGTCCCCTTCGCCATCGTGACGCTCTCCCCCGACGGCGCCCTCGAGGCCGAGAGCGACGGCCTCCGCGTCCTGCGCGGCGACTACGCCAAGCGGCACATCCTCGAGGCCGTCGGGCTGTCGCGCGCCAAGCTGTTGATCATCCCCGACGACAGCCCGGCCATGGCCCACCGCGTCGTATCCGTCGCTCGAGCCATCGCGCCCACGACCCGCATCACTGCCATCGTCTCGACGTCGCACGATGCCGAGGAGTTGGTTGAGGCAGGCGCCGACCGCGCGATCGCGACAGAACTCGAGGCCGTCGTCGGCCTATTCGACGATGTGCTGCGGCACTATCAGGTGGCCCCGGCAGAGATCCTGAAGCACGAGGACACGCTGCGCCGCGGCAGCTACCAGGCATTCGACACCGACCTCATGTCGGCCCCCGCCGTCGAGTGCGAGCTCGACGCCGACTGCTTCTCGACACGCACCGTCACCATCCGCACGGGCACCCTCGCGGTAGGTCGCTCTCTCTCCGACCTCAGCCTCGACGAGCGTCTGGTCCACGTCATCGAGGTCGACCGCAAGGGTGAGCTCACCCGCGAGCCGAAGGGCGCGTTCGTCCTCGAGGCCGGCGACGAAGTCCTGATCGGGGGCACGCCGCAGTCGTTCATCGACGCCGGCGACCTGTTCCGCACGTCCGATGCCGGAGCCCCGCCCACTCCCACCCTCCCCGCCATGCCCACGCAAACCGCCCCCTGGATCGACACGAGCGCATCGGTCCACCTCGACCCCGACCTCGAGGCCGGCTGCACGCACCTCGACCACGTCCACGACGTGACGCCCGGCACGCAGGGCTGCAAAGAATGCCTCGAGGCCGGCGACCGCTGGGTTCACCTGCGTGTCTGCCTCGAGTGCGGGCACGTCGGCTGCTGCGACTCGTCGCCAGGGAAGCACGCCACGAAGCACTTCCATGCGACTGGTCACCCGGTCATGATGAGCATCGAGCCGGGCGAAGACTGGGGCTACTGCTTCGAGGACGAGGTGATGCTGTAGCGGGATTCGGAATGGTGAGCGGCGGAGGGAGGAGTTCCCAATCCCTCCTTCCCGTACATCCCAGCCCTCTCGACCTCGAGGTCGGATCGCCCTCGAGGTCTCGTCAGGCTTTGCGCACGAACTCCGACTTGAGGCCCATCGCCCCGACGCCTGGCACCTTGCAGTCAATGTCGTGTTCCCCGTCCACCAGCCGGATGTTCTTGACCTTCGTCCCCACCTTGACGACGGTCTTGGTGCCCTTCACCTTGAGGTCCTTGATGACCGTCACCGTGTCACCGTCCTCGAGGGGCGTCCCGTTGGCGTCCGTCACCACGTTCGGACTCGAGGACGTGCCGGGTTCGACCTCGAGGGCGTCCTTCGACCACTCGGCAGCGCACTCGGGGCACACCCAGTTGTTGCCGTCTGGATAGACGTAGGCGGAGCCGCAGTGCGGACAGTCGGGAGCGTTCATACAAAGCGGCGGGAGCAGACCCAAGCTAGGCCCGCTCCCGCCGCTGACATTTGTCTCGGCCTCGAGGCCGAGAGCTCCACTACATGATGGAGCGGAACGTGCTTGGTAGTCCGTTCGGAGCCGCAGCGGCGCGATCCGGGTGGCCCGGCGCATCGGGCGTTTCCGCACCCTCGACGCAGTACGTCTCAAACGCGTTCCTGAGGTCCGTCGCGATGGCGCTCGCCGAGCGGCCCTCGATGTCGCGGCGCTCGATGGCGTAGACCGGGTCCCCGTCCTTGAGCAAGAACATGGACGGGCTCGAGGGCTGAATGCCCGCGAGATAGTCGCGCAGGCGGGCCGTGGCCGCCGTGTCCTGACCGGCGAAGACGGTCACGGTGCGGTCCGGCTGGACCTCGATGCCCTGGGCCAGCGCGATGGCGGGGCGGGCGTTCGCCGCAGCACAGCCACAGACGGAGTTCACGATGGCGAGCGTGGTGCCGCTCTGCGACTCCTCAACGAGTGTGTCCACGTCTTCGGCAGTGCGGAGCTCGCGGACGCCGAGACGGGTCAGTTCCTCACGCATCGGGGCGACGAGATGTTCGGGGTACGGCATGGTTCGATGGAGTGTTGGAGTGCAAGACGCGTCGACAGTGGTAACAGCTTACGGACCGTCTGACGAGCTCTCATCTCAACCCGTCCTCGAGGCCACCGATCCGCCTCGAGGACGGGCGCGCAGAGATTTAACGTGCCCGCCGGTTGGTCGATACTGGGTGAGTTGCATCCTCGCCGACGACCTGTTCAAGACCCTAGTCTTTCATTTACAACAGCCATGACAAAGGGGGTTTCAGATGCCCTATTCCGCGGCTAGATTCTGCCTTCCCCCACCACTCCGTTTGTTCCCTCTATGGCATTGATCCTCCGCAGCGCAGCGATTCTTCTCGTAGCCCTTGTAGCCACGACGAGCACCCCCATCGCGAGCGCCCAGACGTCCAACTCGTCCTCGACCGCCTCCACAGCGTCAGATTCTGACGCCGCGGAGACCGCCGCCCGACGACGTCCCGCACGCCGCTCGTCCGCCCGCCCTGCCTTTCGCTCGCGCCCCGCCCGCCGGACATCGTCCGGTCGCGACACACTGACGGTTGATTTTGTCCCGGTCTCGAACCGGATGTCGGCCGTTGAAGCCTTGGCCGCTCGCTCCGCGCGCCTCGACGCGTCGCTTCGTACTGACGCCCCGCGCTGGATTGGCATTCCCTACCGCTGGGGTGGCACCACGCGTCGTGGCATCGACTGCTCGGCGTTCGTCCAGCAGTACGTCCGCGACAACTTGGGCGTAGACCTCCCCGCACAACTGCAAGCCAGCGGTACGAAGGCATCGAGATCGGTCGCGACGAGCTTCGCGCCGGCGATCTGGTCTTCTTCCGCCGCCGCGGTGTCCGCCACGTCGGCGTGTACCTCTCCGATGGCGAGTTCATCCACGCGTCCTCGAGCCGCGGCGTCACGATCTCGACCGTCGAGTCGGGCTACTGGGACCGGCACTACTGGATGTCCCGCCGGATCATCGCAGCCCCGCCGAGCGGCGCAATGCCGACCCCGCGCGCTCTCGCCCGACGCGACTCGACCGGAGCACGCGGCTAGCCTTCTCGCGCAATCAAGACGGCTGAGTCGAGGCGTCGAGACATCCCACACGGGCCGTCTCGGCGCCTCCTCTCGTTTCAGGGCTCTCGTCTGTGGAGGGCCAGCATCGCCCTCGAGGGCGCCACAACGGGATATCTGGACGCCAGACATGCGTCCAGACCCAACGGCGACAGTCGTGCTAGAAGAGCGCGTAGACGAACGGAGCCAGTGGGCTTCCGCCGACCGACACCACCAGAAGTCCCAGCAACAGGAGAACCACGACGATCGGGACGAGCCAGTACTTTTTGCGGACCCGGAGGAACCGCCAGAACTCGGACAGGACGCGGAGCTTGGACATTATCAATGGAGGTGCGCGTCCAAACCTACCGCCGACTCGCCCTCGAGGACGAGCCTCCACGGACCGGCGCAACTCGTCCTCGAGGACGCCGTAGCCCGCCTCACTCACGCCACCGACAGTGCCCGCACTCACGACCGAAGTCGCCGAAGGCGTCCGCATCGCCGTCCGAGCGCTGTGGGAGCGGAAGGCACGAGCGCTGCTTACGACGCTCGGCATCGTCATCGGCATCGTGTCTGTGACCTCGATGTTCACCGTCATCAACGGCATCGAGAAAGAGTTTGACCGCTCGATGGCGATGATCGGCGACGACGCGCTGTTCGTCCAGAAGAACCCCTGGATCATCATGGGCGACTGGTGGAAGTACCGCAACCGCGCGCCGGTCACGGAGGACCTGGCGCCGTTCCTCGCAGAACGGTCGGAGAGCGCGCTGGCGATCGCGCCCATCACCGGCTTCGGCGCGACGGTGACGCGCGACCGCGACGAGGTCGCGGGTGTCGGCGTGGAGGCCTCGACGGCGAACTACGTCGACACCGGGGGAGCCGACATCGAGGCCGGGCGGTTCTTCTCGGAGAGCGAGGACCGGGCTGCCCGAGCCGTCGTTGTGATCGGCGCCGACCTCGTTGAGGCGTTGTTTCCTGGCGAGGACCCCATCGGAAAAGACATTCGCGTGGCCGGCGAACGCTTTGAGGTCGTGGGCACGATGGTCAAGCGGGGCAAGTTTTTGGGGATGCAGTCTGCCGACAACCGAGCCGTCGTCCCCATCGGCACGTTCCGACGCTTGATCTCGTCCGAGCCTGACCTCGCCATCAAGGTGCGCCTGAAGCCGGGTGTGTCTCAAGACGACGCGATGGACGAGCTCACCGGCCTGACCCGGATCTGGCGCGGCCTCGACGCCCTCGAGGACGACGACTTCTCGATCAACAGCCAGAACCAGTTTCGCGACCTGGTCCAGACCGTTCGCATCGCGACGTATGCCGTCGGCCTGTTTCTGACGGCGCTGTCGCTGTTGGTGGGCGGGATCGGCGTGATGAACATCATGTTTGTCAGCGTCAAGGAGCGGACGCGAGAGATCGGCGTCCGCAAAGCACTGGGCGCGACACGGCGGGCAATCCTGTTCCAGTTTCTCGTCGAGGCCGTCGCCATTTGCGTTGTCGGCGGGGCCATCGGAGTCGGGCTGGCAGCCCTGGTGGCGATTGCCATCAACCAGGTGTTCACTGCTGAGCTATCCGGCGGGACGGTCGCGCTGGCGTTTGTGATTTGCGCCGTCGTCGGCGTTGCGTTCGGGCTCGTCCCGGCGTGGCAGGCGGCGCGGGCTCGACCCATCGAGGCTCTCCGCTATGAATAGAAGTGGACTTATGGACGCGCGGACTGGTGGACGAGTGTCTGCACGTCGTCCTCGAGGTCGGCCGACGCATCGAGGTCGTGAACACACGTCCTCGAGGACGCGGACAAGGTTGGCGCACGGGTTGCCACCGGCCTTCCCAACCGAGACACGTGTCCCCTCACCCACAAGACCACTCGTCCACTTCCTCCGATGATCGAGACTTTCCGACAAGCGATGCAGGCCCTGCGTGCGAACCGGCTCCGGTCGGCGCTGACGCTCATCGGCATGGCCATCGGCGTGTTCTCGGTGATTGCGTCCGTGACGGCCGTCGAGGTATTGGACGGGACGCTGATGAACGAGCTCTCGGCGCTCGGCACGCAGACGATCACATACCAGCGCATCGGCGACGAGTGGACCGAGGAGAAGGCCAAGCGGCCGCAGATGACGTACGCCCACGCGCTTTCCCTCCGCGAGCGTGTGCCTCTCGCGGCCTCGGTCAGCGGAACCGTCTGGGCCGACCAGCGCGAGGTCCGCACGGCCGATGCATCGACGGATCCGAACGTGCGCCTGTTGGGGGCCGACCAGGACTACGCCCAGAACAACGGCTGGGAGATCGACAGGGGACGTTTTCTGACAGAGGCTGACGTCCGGGCCGCTCGGCGATCCGTGGTGTTGGGAAGCACGGTCGCGGACAAGCTGTTCGGCGATCTAGAGCCTGTCGGCGCGACGGTACGCATCGATGGGCAGCCGTTCTCCGTCGTCGGCGTGCTAAAGGAAAAGAGCGGCGGTCTCAACATGGGCGATAGCAACAACCGGGTCGTGGCGCCGATCACACGGGCGATTCAGACCTTTGGACTCCAGGACCGCGATGTCTGGATCGACGTCCGTGCACCGAACGCCGCGATGTTCGCGGCAGTCCAGGATCAGGCGACAGGCGCGCTTCGGGCCATCCGCCGTCTGTCCCCCGAAGTCGAGAACGACTTCGACACGTTCTCCGGCGCTGAAGCCGCCGACGGGCTAAAGACGTTCACCGACGCACTCGCGACCGGCGGAGCGGGCATCGGCCTGATCGCACTGCTAGCGGCCGGCATCGGCGTGATGAACATCATGCTCGTGAGTGTCACGGAGCGGACGCGCGAGATCGGGGTGCGCAAGTCACTGGGCGCGACGCGGCGCGACATCATGATGCAGTTCCTGGTCGAGGCCGTGGTGCTATGCCAGATCGGGGGCATCGTGGGCATCGCGATGGGTGTGCTGGGCGGCAACATCGTGGCGGCGCTGATGACGTCGGCGCCGGCGTTCCCGTGGGGCTGGGCCGCGACAGCGGTCATCGGCGTCACGGTGGTCGCTCTGATGTTCGGCGTCTACCCCGCGACGAAAGCGGCGAAGCTGCACCCGATCGAGGCACTGCGATACGAGTAGACCTGGCCCTCGGACGAGTGAAGTCAGAACGCGTCCTCGAGGACGACGCCCGACCTCGAGGTCAATGACCTTCCGCCTGTCACATCGGCGGCGAGAGCGGACGCCCGGCCTCGACCGCACGAACCTTGCTCGGCCTCGAGGGCGCGGCGGTAGCTTTCGGCCTCCCAACCGGTACCACCCGTGTCCCCGCCCATCGACCTGAATGCCGAGGCCAAACGCGCCGCCGGACGCGCCGCAGCCGCCCTCGTGGAGGACGGGATGCGACTCGGCCTCGGAACAGGCTCGACGACGGCGTTCGCCATCGAAGCTATCGGGAGCCGCATCGTGGAGGACAGCCTCGAGGTCGTCGGTGTGCCCACATCGTTCGCGGCGGAGCAGTTGGCCCGCCAGTACGGCGTCCCGACGATCGGGCTTGAGGGGCTTGGGCTCGACAACCTGCCCACATCTCAGACGCCGCTGGACCTCGCCCTCGACGGCGCCGATGAGGTGGACCCGAATGGGTCCCTTATCAAAGGCCGCGGCGCCGCTCACGTCCGAGAGAAGGTGGTGGCCTCGCTCGCTAGTCGCTTCGTCGTGCTGGCCGACAGTTCGAAGGTGGTGGACCGGCTGGGCAACTCGGCACCCGTCCCCGTGGAGGTCCTCCCGTTCGCGATGCCGGCCGTTGCCCGGTCCCTTCGGGGTCTCGGTGCCGAGCCCGAGCTACGGCTCGGACAGCGCAAGGACGGCCCCGTCGTGACGGACCAAGGGATGTGGATCTTGGACGCTCAGTTCGCTGGCATCGAGGACGCGGCGGCGCTGGCACTTGCGATCGACTCGATTCCCGGCGTGCTGGGGCATGGCATCTTCGTCTCGCTGGCAACCGATGTGCTGGTCGGGGAGACGGACGGAGGCGTAGAGCACCGGATGTTTTAGCCGCCCCGTCCGGCCTCGAGGACGAGTATCAGTGCCCGCTTTCGCGCCGTCCCACCGCAATTCGGTCGCGGCCCGACAGATCGGGTAGAATCTCGACCTCGATCAATCCTGCATCCTCCCACAACGCCGCGACCGCCTGCCCGTGATCCGCGTGCGTCTCCGCGACGAGCCACCCGCCAGGACGGAGCAGGCGTAGGGCATGGCCTGCAAGAGCGCGGTAGAACACCAGGGGATCCCCGTCCGGCACAAACAGGGCCGTCTCCGGTTCGAAGCCGACCTCGAGTTGCAAACCCTCTCTCTCCGCATCGGGGACGTACGGCGGGTTCGAAATCACCAGGTCAAATGTCGGCGGCACCTCGTCCGCAAACGCCGGGCGGAGAGCATCGGCCTCGATGAATGTGATGTCGAGGCCGTGTTGCGTTGCGTTGCCGACGGCGACCTCGAGGGCGGCGCTCGACACGTCGACGGCGAACACCTCGGCGGCGGGGCGCTCGTGCTTGACGGCGCAGGCGATGGCCCCGCTGCCCGTCCCGATGTCCAAGACCCAGGGTGCCGGCCCCACCCGTCGCAACGCGTCCTCGACGACCTCCTCGGTCTCGGGGCGGGGAATCAGCACGTCGGGCGTGACGGAGATGCGCAAGCCGTAGAAGTCGGTGTGTCCCAGGACGTACTGGACCGGCTCGCCTGTCGCGCGGCGCGTGACGTAGCGCTCCACGAGCGACGCCTCCGCCGGCTCCACCACCACGTCGGGGTGGGCGTACAGCGAGGTGCGCGTTGCTCCTGTCGCGTCCTCTAGCATCCACTCGGCCGTGCGACGTGCGCCCTCGACGCCGGCCTCGGTCAAGCGGCGGACGGCATCGTCAAGAAGAGCGCGTCGGGTCATGGGGCCGTCCAAAAGACGTCGTAGGATACACGCCTTCCCCCACCCACATGCCCGACTCTTTCTACCGCGGACAAACGGCGCTCGTCACCGGTGCCTCGTCCGGCATCGGGGCCGCGATGGCCCGGGAGCTCGGACGGCGCGGCGCCCGCGTCCTTCTCGTCGCCCGCCGCGCCGCCGCCCTCGAGGACGTGGCCAGCGAGATCAAAACTGGCGGAGGCCAGGCCGTCGTCCTCGAGGCCGACCTCGAGCCGCCCGGCGCCGCCGAGTCGCTAGTCGAGCGCGTCGGGGAGGCGGATGAGCGCGTCGATGTGCTGATCAACAATGCGGGCTTTGGGATTCGAGGACGCGTCCTCGAGGTCGACCCGAGCGCGACGGCGGGGATGGTGATGCTCAACGTGCTTGCGCTAACGTCGCTGACTCGGCTATTCCTCCCAGGGATGGTGGAGCGCGGCCGGGGCGGCGTCCTCAATGTGTCGAGCATCGCCGCCTTTGCGCCTGCGCCGCACTTCGCGGTGTATGCGGCCTCGAAGGCCTACGTCCAGTCGTTCTCCGAAGCCCTCTGGGCCGAGCTCGACGGTACGGGAGTCCACTGCACGTGTCTATGCCCGGGACCTGTGGCAACTGAGTTTGGCGACCGAGCGGGAGTCGGCGAGAGCTTCTTCTCCGGCGGCCTTTCCGCCGAAACCGTGGCGCGATCTGGCCTCGGCGCGCTCGCTCGAGGGCGGCGGCGCGTCGTGCCAGGCGTGTGGAACAAGGTCCAGACGGCTGCTACACGTTTTGTCCCCCCCGGCGTGACGGTCAAGGCGGCGCAGGCCATCATGAAGCGGGCCGGATGAGGGATACGGCCACCCATTCATCCCTCTGCCCCGCTCTACATCCCGCGTCTCTCCACGCGCAGCGTCAGTGTCGAATCTCGAACGGATGAGGAGCGCCGACAGCTTCTCCCCTCTCGACCTCGACGTCCGTCACCTTCGAGGTCGGAGGCCCGCCCCAGAGCAGACGCGTGAGCCGGTCGAGCGCCGCCGCCGGCCCCTCGGCCTCGAGACGGACCGTCCCGTCGGGCTCGTTGCGCACCCAGCCGGCAAGCTCAAGCTTCCGGCCCCAGCCACGGACGTAGCGCCGGAAGCCGACGCCCTGCACACGACCTCGAACCGTCGCCGACAGCCGCTGCGATCCGTCCTCGAGGCCGAGACCCGACCTCGAGGACGTGCCCTTTTCCGTGTCAGGCATCGGTCGGGAGCAGACCGCGGGAGGCGGCCCAGGCACGGAACTCGGTCTCGAGTTGCTCGAACGAGTCGAGGACGAACAGCGTTGGCTGGAGGTGCCAGACGTCGTAGTCCTGGTTGATCACGGCCTCGACGGAGAACGGCACCTTCTCAACTTGGTCACTCAGCGCGTGCTGCACCTCATCCTTGGAGGACAGGATGCCGGCGCCGAAGATGCGCTCGCCCTCGTCCTGCTTGATCAGGCCGAACTCGACGGTGAACCAGTGGAGCCGCTCCAGGCTCTGCCGGTCCTCCCCCTCGGCGTGCAGCGCCGACTGGCCGAACAGGTGGTAGAAGTCGGCCAGGGCGGGCTCCGTCAGCATCGGCATATGGCCGAACATGTCGTGGAAGCAGTCTGGGGCCGGCGTGTAGTCGAGTTCGTCCTTGCGACGGATGTAGTCCGTGGAGGGAAAGATGCGGTCGGCGAGCAGGCCGAAAAAGTCGCGCTCGTGGAGCAGGCCTGGGATCCGGGCAATCTTCCAGCCGGCGGCGGCCTCCATGCGGCGCGACAGGTCCTTGAGGTGCGGGATCTCGCGGTCCGTCATACCCAACGTCTCGACGCCCTCGAGGTAGGCCTCGCCGGCGCGGCCAGGCAGCATCGCCATCTGGCGAGTGAACAGGAACCGCCAGTTCTCCTGGCTCTGCTCGTCATAGACCGGCGGGAGGATCTCATCGCCAATCGGCGGAGTGCCGTCGAGGTTCTGCGGGACGCACCGCGGGTCGACAGCACCATCGGCGGGGGGCTTTTCGTAGGCGGAGACGGGAGCGTTAGGAATGGAGTCAGACATGAGGCAAAGAGATGTATGGAAGGGCTTCCGAAAGATACAGGCCACCCTTGAGCTCCCCTCCCACCACGAGAGGAATCCACGCCGAGCTGTACGCCACTGGCGCGGTGCTCGCGACCTCGAGGACGCAGACGTGTTACGAGTCCGGCGGGCGGTTGGTCCGAGCGGCGAAGCGAAGCAGCAGTGACAGAATCACGAACGCGACGAGCACAACCCCGGCTCGGATCGAGGCCGTCGAGGTCCACCCGAGCCCGAGTTGCAGAGACCGGACCGTCCAGTATAGATAGGCCGCCGCGGCAATCGCGGCGCCAAACGCAAGCACAAGGCGCTCCGTCGGGAGGTTCACGCTGCGACCCGCCACTTGATGTTGCAGCCAATGGACGGGATCTGGTCCCCCGTGACCGTACCCGTCTCCAGCAACTCCGTCACCGCGTCCTCGAGGTCGGACGTGGTTACAGGACTGGGGACCGGACGCGCAAACCGGCCATCGTCGAGGCGTCCTCGATAGGCCAGCTTCCCGTCGGCGTCGAACAAGTAGAACTCCGGCGTGCACGCCGCGCTGAAGGCACGGGCGATGTCCTGGGACTCGTCGTAGAGATACGGATAGGGGTAGCCGAGGCGAGCGGCACGCGACGACATCTCCTCGAAGGAGTCTGCGGGGTACGCGTCGGCGTCGTTCGACGAGATCGCGATCACGTTGACGCCGCGCTCGATCCAGCCTTTGGATTGCTCGATCAACCGGGGCTCGACGTGGATGGCGTACGGGCAGTGGTTGCAGGTGAACACCACCACGAGCGGAGCGCCCTCGAGGTCGGCGCGCGAGACGCGATCGCCCGAAACCTCCGGGTTGGCGGCGGGCAGGTCGAAGTCCGGGAGCGCGGTCCCGAGACCGAGCATGGTGGAGGGAGTGCGAGACATGGGATCTAGAGAGAGTGAGGGGTGCCGTCCTCGAGGTCGCGCGCGTCAGCACGGAGCGGTGCGAGACGGGCTCACACCCGGTAGTCCTTGACGCGCTTCGTGGTCCGGCCCGTCTTCGAGTCGTACACGTTCATCGAGCCCGACCATGGATCGGCGATCTGATCGACGCCGCGGCGGTCGGTTTTGGACGCTGGCTCGTCGAAGTAGCGACGAGCCGTCTTCGAGTAGTAACGGCCTTTCTTCGGGTCGAGGTCCTCGAGGTCGGGCGGTAACGCCTGGAGCGCGGCGAAGTAGTCGCACAGGTCGGTGATGGAGCACGCCTCGCACTTGGGCGACCTCGCGAGGCAGGTGTACCGACCGTGGAGGATGAACAGGTGGTGCGCATCGGCCCACTCGTGGCGTGGGATGGCGCGGTGCAGGCCTTTCTCGACGGCGTCCGGCGTCGGCGCGTCCTTGACAATGCCGATCCGGTTGGCGACGCGGAAGACGTGCGTGTCTACGGCAATCGCGGCCTGCCCAAAGGCGACCGACACGACTACGTTCGCCGTCTTCCGCCCGACGCCCGCCAGCTTGACCAGTTCTGAGTGCTTCTCCGGCACCTCGCCCCCGTGGTCCGCCACCAGCATCCGAGCCGTCTTGGCGAGCGCCTTGGCCTTGTTGTTGGGAAACGAGATCGAGGCGATGAACGGCAGGATCTCGTCCGCCGAGGCCTGCGCCATCATCTGGGCTGTCGGGTAGGTCTCGAAAAGCGACGGCGTGACCATGTTCACGCGCTTGTCGGTGCACTGCGCCGACAGGATCACGGCGATGAGCAGTTCGAACGGCGTTCGGTACGCGAGCTCTGTCTCAGGCTCGGGAATGGCCGTGCTCAGGCGGTCGAGGACGGCGGCGGCTTTCTCCTTTCGGGTCACGGGGCTTCGAGGTCGGGTCCGCGAACCTAGCGAATGGCCAGGTACCGGCCCGACCTCGAGGCCGGCGACCGCACGCATGCAACAAGAGTCTTCTGAGACACGGCCGGGACGTTCTTCGCAGGCACACAGCCAACAACCGTCATTCCCGCGAACGCGGGAACCCAGAGTCGCGCGCTGGGGGCACGTTGCCCCTTACTGTCCCAGCTTGGTGCGTCCTCCGACCTCGAGGTCGGCCGCGTCCATGACGGTCGACACGCTGGATCCCGTGTTCGCGAGGACGACGGCGGGGAGGCGAGCGACTGCGACAAACGTCCCAGACCTGCTCCTCCGCAGGAAGAGGGGACGTCGCATCCGCCCTCGAGGACGAGCCCCGCCCTCGAGGACGGGTAGCTTGCCCCATGCGCGTGCTTCTCCTCGTGCTGCTCGCCTCCGTCGCCGCAGCCCAGCCCCCTCCCCCCGATCTCGGACTGTCCGACTCCGCACGGGTGTCGCTGCTGACCATGCTGCCGGGCGATGAGGTCTACAGCCTGTGGGGCCACAACGCGCTCCGCATCGAGGACGCCGCCGCCGGTCTCGACCGGGCGTACAACTACGGCACGTTCAGCTTCGACCAGCCCAACTTCCTGCTCCGGTTCCTGTCCGGCCGCCTCGACTACATCCTGGCCGCCGGCCCGTACGACCTCGAGGTCGCCCAGTACCAGTTCCTCCAACGCCCGATCATCGAGCAGACGCTCGACCTCGAGGCCGAGACCGTCCGGGTGCTCTACGACTTGCTGGAAACCAACGCCCTCCCCCAGAACCGGAGCTACCGCTACGACTTCCTGCGCGACAACTGCTCCACGCGGCTGCTCACCATCCTCGACGAGGCGCTGACTCGGACCGGGCACCCCCGCATCCTGCTTCCCGAACCCGACTCCGCCGCCACGTTCCGTGACCTGGTGCGACCGTACGCACTCGGCCGCCCGCTCGTTGATGTCGGCACGATGCTCGGGCTGGGCCTGCCGATGGACGATGTCGCGAGCCCTCGAGAGTCTGTGTTTCTGCCCGATGCGCTCTCCGCCGCCCTTGAGGACGCGACCGTCGCGGGGCAGCCGCTCGTCTCGCGCCGGGACACGGTGTTCTGGGTCGAGGGCGCAGGAACCGTCGAGCGGGCCTTCTCATGGCCGACTGCACTCACGTGGCTCATTCTCCTCGTTGGCGTCGCGGCGACGCTGGCTCGTCCTCGAGGTCGCACGTCTCGCGTCGGGCGTTGGGGCGACGCGGCTTTGCTCGCGGTGACAGGCATCGTCGGCGTGATCCTGGTTTTGATGTGGGTCGCGACCGACCACTACGTCACGAGAGAGAACATCGAGTTGGTTTGGCTCTGGCCCACTCACCTCATCGCCGCCGTCGCGTTCGCACGACCCGACCTGCGCGTGATGTGGAAGTGGTATGCGTGGCTCGGGGCCGGTGCGGCAGCGGTCGCCGTTCTGCTGTGGCCTGTATGGACCGAGCCCCTGCACCCAGCCCTACTCCCGATTGCTCTGCTGCTCGGATTCAGGATGGTCTGGCGAGCCAGGGAAACACCCAAATCGATCGATCCGGGAAATTCTGGGCAGCCTGAGTCGTAGCACACATATGCATGCTCTCCTTTACCGCTCCTCCGCTCGCCCTGGCCTCCTCGCTCTGGACATCAACGACATCATTGACTCGGCGTCGTCTCGGAACGTAACCATGGACGTCACAGGGCTTCTGTTGCATGGGCACCTCGAGAGCGTCGCAATCGCACCGGGAGAGTTCGTCCAGTGGCTCGAGGGTCCACAAGAGCGTGTCGAGTCACTGTACACGACGATCACTGCCGATTCCCGCCACTCCCAGTTTGAGGTATTGGGTCGGGGGGCGGTGACAGCGCTGACCGCGGGCTCTGGGCTCGACCTCGAGGGCGGCCGCTTGTTTCCCGGATGGGCGATGGGGTTGCTGCTCATGTCGGAGCTTCCCGCCACCCTGTACGGATTCCTTCAGTTCGTCAGCAGCAGGCGTGACACCGACCTCGAGGACTCCTCATCGCGCGTTCTGGCTAGCTGAGGCTCTTCGCTGGAGCCCATTGCTGTGCCGACGATACACAACTGGGTAAAAGGGACTTAGGGCCTTACCAAGGCGCCAGGTAATGGGATCGAGAGCCGGCGCTCTCGAGATTGACTTGCTGCCCTACGGGAGCCATCGAGGCTGCCCCTGGTCTCCATCCGCTCCAACTGATTGCGTCGCGGGAGGGCCCTTTCCCTGGGGAGCTCCTCAACCCCCATCCATGCATGCACTCCTGTACACGTCGCGGCTTCGCCGGGGACTCACCCGTGACGACCTCGACGCACTCGTTTCCGGCACCCAGTCGTACACCGCCGACTATGGCCTGACGGGCCTCTTCTTGTACGGTGGTTCCCCTCGCTCTCTCGGCTTCGTCGAGTGGATCGAAGGACCGAAGGTCACGCTCAGAGAGGCGTTCGAGAGGATCGCCCTCGATGGTCGACACGAGGACGCACACATCCTGGGCATGGGGGCCGCCAAAACTTTGGTGCATCCTCATTTGCTGACTCCAGAGGGAAGGCTGTTCTCCACATGGTCAGCGCTCGAGACCCACGCCTCGATGCTCCCGTCAACGCTCGAGGAGTTTCTCCATGTCGCCTCCCGCCGGTCGGGAGCCGCGAAGGGCCGCCGACTGAGTACCGCGTAGGGGAATCGAACCCCTATTACCAGGATGAAAACCTGGCGTCCTAACCGTTAGACGAACGCGGCAAACACTCCCGGAGGAGTTGGGGAGACTAGTGGGAATTGAACCCACGGCCTCCAGGGTCACAACCTGGCGCTCTAACCAACTGAGCTATAGCCTCCGTACACCGTGCGAGCACGGACCGTAAAGCTACGAGGACTGACCCGAGGTGCTCCACCAAGCCGATGAAAATCTCCTGAGGGACGCGACCTCGAGGACGTCTGCCATCCTCGAGACAGACGGAGCCGTTCCGATATACAGCCTCCGTACGCCTTCTCACCCTCGAGGGCGATACACGCTCTCCGGCCTCGAGGGCGAGCGCCGCCTTCCCCCATCGCTTTTCACGGTCGGAGGGGCGCTGCAGCCGCATCATCCTCGTTGACCTCGAGACCATGGACCGCGACCTCGCCCTCCCCCGCTACGGACTTCTGTATCGCCTGTTCGGCGTCGTGACTGCCGTCTGGCTCACTGTAGCCATCGTGCTGGCCGTTCTGGGCCCGGTCTCCGAGCTGCCCATCCTGGAGCAGACCGCGCGCAACCTGTATTTCCACGTTCCGATGTGGTTTGTGCTGTATGCCGGCGCTGTCGTCGGGGCATGGCATTCGGGTCGCTATCTCGCAACAGGCCGCACCATCCACGATGTACGATCAGAGTCGGCATGGCTGGTCTCTACGATTGCGGGGACGGTCGCGCTTATCACCGGAGTCATCTGGGCGCGGTTTACGTGGTATCAAGGCACAGGCTTGTGGTGGAGTCCGGAGCCTCGACAGAACATGGTCGCGGTTCAGCTCCTCATCTCCGGAGCGTATTTTGTGCTTCGAGGCTCCATCGACCGTCCCCGCCAGCGCGCCCGCCTGTCTGCGGTGTACGCGCTGTTTGCTACCGCAACGCTCCCCTTCCTGACCTACGTCCTGCCCCGCCGCATGGCGAGCTTGCACCCCGGTGCAGAAGGCAACCCCGCGTTCAGCGAGATGGACATCGCGTCCGACATGCGATGGATCTTCTACGCGTGCTCGGTCGGCTTCCTGCTTCTGGGATGGTGGCTCTATACGCAGCGCGTCCGAACCCAGGTTGCCACGCTCCGCGTCGAGGCCCGTCGGTCTGGGACCCTTGCTCCACCCGTGGTCGTCACCTAAGATGTTGCAGAACGCCGACACCACCATCGCCGTCCTCGATGCCGACGCCGTCCAGGCGACGACGGAGCAGCCCGCTCAGGGCATCGAGCGCGTCATGCTGGCCGACGACAAGCTCCCGGTGGTGCTTGCCGTGGTGCTCGTAATCTGGGCCGGCATCTTGCTCCTGCTGATCCGCAACGACCGCCGTCTGGCGCGCATCGAGCGCGACCTCGAGGCGAACCGCTAACTCCCACCCGCTATGCGTCCCACGACCCTTCTCGGCATCGCCTTCGTCGGCATCTTCGGATTCCTGGTGGTCACCAGCTTCAGCGAGCAGGTCGCCGGGTGGGAGACCTTCGAGGACGCGACGGCCAGCGGCCGCAAGGCACACGTGGTCGGGACGTGGGTGCGCGATGCGCCCTCGAGCTACGATCCCTCGCGGAACGTGTTCACGTTTACGATGGCCGACACCGCGGGGACCGTCCGGCCGGTGATGTACATGAACCCCAAGCCGGCCAACTTCGAGGACGCCGAGCGCGTTGTCGTCCAGGGCCAGATGGCGTCCGATGGGTCGTCCTTCGAGGCCGAGCACATCTTGGTCAAGTGCCCCTCGAAGTACAACGACGGCCGCGAGTTCGAGGACGCGAAGCCAGGAATGCCGGTGACGACGACCTCGAGCACGAGGTACGCACAGTGAGCCGCCTCGGGTGGATCGGGCTCGGTGTGGCGGCCCTCGCAGGGAGCGCCGTTGCCAGCCACATTCTTGGCTCGACGCCGGAGACGCCGACGGGTGGACCTCTAGATCCATGTGGCTCGGCGCCCAACTGCGCCCGCGTCCGCACCGTCCTCGAGTGCGATCTCGAGGCCGCCAAGCAGGTCGCCAAGCGCGCCCTCGAGGACGTGGACGCGAGCGACATCCAAGAGACGGATGCTGGATGGACGGCGATCTCCGTGATCGGTCCGTTCACCGATGACATCGAGGTCGCACTCGAGGGCGAGAACGGCGAGACGGTGCTGTGGGTGCGCAGCGCGTCGCGAGTGGGCCGCAGCGACCTCGGCGTCAATGCGCGACGAGCACGGCACGTCCTCGAGGCCGCACAGCGGTTCGCTCAAGAGGCAAGCGAGCCGTCGACGCCTCGGACGACTGACAACTAGACCGAGACGCTCTCGCCCTCGAGGCTGCTACACCTCGTAGACCGTCACGGGCTCTGCCGAGGCGGCGTCGAACCGGCATCCCGCGGCAACGCCGATGGACGCCAGCGCGCCGGCCTCGAGGTCGCCGGCCTCCGCCTCTGGCCACCGCACGTCCATCGCTCCGAGCGCATATGCCGCGCCCGAGCCCATCGCCCAGAAGCGCGTGTACTCGTGGACCTCGCGCATGTCATACACCCCGAAGATGCCCGTCGGAGCCGCGACGAGAAGCGAGATCTGCGTGCTCTCGTATGGATCGCCCTCCTGGTCCGTCTCTGGCAGCAGGTAGTACTCGTCCTTCAGCACCGGGTGGAGCGCACGGAACGTCTCGAAGAGTCCCTTCCGCGACGTCAGGTCCGCGTCCTCGAATCGTTCGAGGGCGTCCTGAAGCACGAGGAAATGGGCCGAAAACCCAACGACTCCAACCCAGGCGTCACCCACCCGAAAGACCTTCTCGCCGGCCGCGTCGAGGTCGGGCGGCAGCTTCTGCGTGTCGAACGTGGTGAGCGCGTCGGACGCAATTGCAGCGCCGGAAGAGGTCTTGACGACGGTGATCGTGGACATAGATGGGGTTCTTGGTTCGAGGTTCAGGGTTGCCAGACGCGTCCTCAAGAACGGCAGCAGCCTCAAGGATGGGCGGCGGCTCCTTCATGTCTCACACGCCGACCTCGAGTACGAGACGAGCAAGGGGCTTCAGGACCAAACCCCAATCCCTACCTCACAGGTACAACACTGTCGCGACGAAGAAGAAGATGGTCAGGCCGACAATGTCGTTCGAGACGGTGATAAACGGCCCCATCGCGAGCGCCGGGTCGATGCCGACGCGGTTGAGGACGAGGGGGACCGTGGCTCCGACCAGCGTCGAGATCACAATTACGATCATCAGCGCGAGGGCCGCCGTCATCGCTAAGCGGAGCGTGTCGTCACCGAAGCCCGACACGACCACAATGATGCCCAGCGCGATGGCGAGCACGAATCCGTTGATGAGCGCCACACCCAGTTCTTTCCCGATCCGACGCCCCAGGTCACTGCGCCACAGGTCACCCGACGCCAGTCCCTGCACGGCAATCGCCGATGACTGGATACCGGCGTTGCCCGCCATCGCCATCACGATGGGAATGAACAGCGCCAAGACGGGAGCAATCTGGAGCGCGTCCTCGAAGCCGACGATCACGAGCCCCGAGATGTACGCCCCAACCAGACCGAGCAGCAGCCAGACCAGCCGTCCTCGAGAGATCGCGAACACACTCGAGGACAACTCCTCCTCGCCGGTGATACCGACCGCGCGCTGCAAGTCCTCCTCGGCCTCCTCACGGATGACGTCGACCACGTCGTCGATGGTGATCCGGCCGAGCAGACGACCGCCCGCCGACACGACCGGCAGCGCCACCAAGTCATAGCGCTCCATGATCCGGGCGACCTCTTCCTGATCGAGGTCGGGCTCGACGGAGACGACGTCCCTCTCGGCGATATCGGCCACGAGAGTCGAGGCAGGGCTCAGGAGCAGTTGCTTGAGTGGGACCAAACCCACCAGACGGCCATCGGCGTCGGTCGCGTAGACGACAAAGACCGGGTCCACAGCCTCTGCGTTGGCGCGGACGGCGTCGGTCGCCTGCGCGACGGTGGCCTCGAGGCCGACGGCGACGAACTCCGTCGCCATGAGCCCGCCGGCCGTGTCATCGCCGTAGCTGAGCAGCGCCTCGACATCGTCCGAGTCCTCGAGTTGGACCAGAACGTCATCGGCCTGCGTGACATCGACGTCGGCCAACACATCGGCCTGGTCATCGGTCGCGAGCGGGTCGATGAGCGTGACCAACTCCTCCGTGGACAACCCATCTAGCAGATCTATACGTTCGGCGCTGTCGAGCTCTGGGAGAGCGCGGCTCGTGGCGTCGTCCGGGAGCCACCGAAACACGACCCGCGCGAGGTCCGGCGGCAAGTGCTGGAGCAGCGCCGCCATGTCGGCTGGCCGGAGGTCGGCAGCCAGGTTGAGGACGTGTCCTCGATGGCCTGCCTCCACGAGATCCGCGACGGCGTCAACGAGGTCGTCGTCAACGACGGTCGGCGAGTCGGAAGCGTCGATCAGCACAGGCTAGCCTAGGAAAGGTGGAGAGCAAGGCGGACGAAGTCGGCCGGAGACACGGCCTCGGGGCGCAGCGTGGCGGCCCACTCGGGGAGCTCGACGCCGGCCTCGCGAGCGAGGGGACCCAGGCTGTTGCGCAGCATCTTGCGCCGCTGCCCAAACGCGGCTCGAACGGTGCGCTGGAGCGCTTTCCAAGGTACCTCCGGCGGCACCGCGCTCTCGAAGTCCAGGGCCACGACGGCGCTCTCGACATTGGGCATGGGCCGAAAGCACTCGCGCGGCACGTCCAGCACTTTCTCGGCGCGGGCGTAGAGCGAGAAGTACACCGAGAGGGTCCCGTAGGTCTTGCTTCCCGGCGGCGCGACCAGCCGGTCCGCGACCTCGAGTTGGACCATCACCACCGCCTGGGCGATGTGCTCGCGGGCATCCAGCAGGGCAAACAGGATGGGCGACGTGATGTAGTACGGCAGGTTGCCGACCACGTGCAGCGGCAGAGCACCCTCGAGGCCGCCATCCGACGACACCTCGCGAGCAAGCTCCGACCAGTCGACCTCGAGGAC
Organism: Rubricoccaceae bacterium; assembly: GCA_963832985.1. GTDB lineage: Bacteria > Bacteroidota > Rhodothermia > Rhodothermales > Rubricoccaceae > Rubrivirga. The sequence goes on along the minus strand of CAWHWG010000003.1, from coordinate 347,728 downwards.
GTCGCCCTCGCGCACGTCGAGGTCGGGGTGCCGAGACCGCAGGTGGGCGATAGCCTCTGGGTCGACCTCGAGGGCGACCATCTCGGGGTAGCGCCGCAGCAGCGCGCCCGTCATCGCTCCCTCCCCCGGCCCGATCTCGACGACGCCCGCGCCCGGGGGCGGCTGCACGGCCTCGACGATCTGGCGCACCACGTCGGCGTCCGTGAGGAAGTGTTGGCCGAGACGTTTCTTGGGGCGGACGGCCACAGGCGCGGTGCGAGGGTGAGATCGAGGCTACGGCCATCGCCGACGGCCTCGAGGGCGGAATACGAGAAGAGGAGACGAGGTGCGTCAGCGGGAGAGCCACGCCCTCGAGGACAACCCTCACCGCGCCGCCTTCAAGTGCGGGTCGAGGGAGCAGGTACTACCTATCCGACCTCGAGGCCGTGTCAGGATGTCGCGCTGTTGTACGCAACAGTCTCCGGCGACCTCGAGGACGTTTATTCCTTCTGCCCGCGGCGGTACCACACCAGGCCGCCGACCGCGATCGTGCTCACGTAGACCAGCAGCGTCGCGATCCACGAGATGAACACGCCCTGCTTCCGGCTCTCGGGCTGGAACCGCAGCGTCACGATGTGCTCTCCTGCAGGAACGGGGACGCCGCGCAGCAGGAAGTCGGTGCGGACGATGGGAGCCGACTCCTGCCCGACCGTCGCCGTCCAGCCGGCGGGATAGTAGACTTCGCTGAAGACCAGCAATCGAGGACGATCGGTCGTGACCTGATACACGATCTCGTCCGGCTCAAAGCGCTCGAGGTCGACGGAGACCGCGCCGGAGTCAGCGGCGGCACCGGTCAGTGCGTCCGGCGACACGCCTTCGATGGCCTCCGGGATGAATGCGATGCGAGACAAATCCGTCGCCTCGTCGCGGATCTGTTCGATGGCCGTGTCATCCACCGCGACCGCGACCGAGTCCACGAAGAAGGCTCGCGGCAACGCGCTTGAGTCGATGGACACCACCAAACCCGTCTGCTCGTCTTGGAAGACGGGCGTGGTGCCAGGGACGGCGCCAGGAAGCACGGTGTAGCGTGTCGAGAGCAGGCGCAACGCGTTCCGGTTCAGACCTGTCGAATCGTCTGGCAGGAGCCGGTCGAAGTAGTCCTGGATCAGGGCCAGCTTGGCGCCGTGATAGCCGCCGATGGACTCGTAGAAGTACGATGGCTCAGCGTTCTGCGTCCAGTTGGCCGGCAACACTCGGAACCGCCCCGGCCCGCCCTGTGCCTCCACACGTGCGAGGACAAACCGGTCGGCGTCCGTCGGCTGGATCTGTGCCGTCGTCCTCGAGGACCGCTGGAGCGACGGGCTGTCGTCGTTGAAGTACCGCCGGTCGACGCCCCACAGGTCGAACGTGACCAAGAGAGCAAGCCCGCCCATCACGACCCAGGCCGGCGTGTTCTTCCACAGCCTCGCTGCGACGAGCGCGAGCGCGAGCCCGAGCAGTAGCAACGACCGGCCGGCGTCGGAGGAGAAGAGAGCCTCCCGTTCGTCGGTAACCTGATCGAGGTAGCGCGCCGTCGCCTGACGGACCTGCGGATCTGCAGGAGACACGTTGTTCTGCTGCGCGATGGCCTGGGCTACTTGAGCCCCCTCCCCTTGCTTCTCGAACTCGAGGGGACCTCCACCAGTCAGCCACAGGCCACCCACGAGAAGCGTGAGAACCGCGCCAGCCCCCAGCGCCACACGGAGCTTGCGGGCATCGGCCTCGACGGTCACCTCCTTCCGCTGGATGTAGTACGCGCCCCAACCGGCCAGCAGCGCGAGCAGCAGGGACACGACGGAGAGCCAGGTCTCGGGGACGCGGAACGCGTTGAAGAGCGGCAGCAGTTCAAACGCGGGGCGGTTGAGCAAGGGGAAGTACTCGCCTAGTGAGAACAGAACCATCACGGCCGCCCCAACCGTGAACGCGAGCACGGACCGTCTCGTGACCCCAATCATCCCGATGAGCGCGAGAAGCATCACAACGGGCCCGACATAATGCGGCCCAGCTGTAAAGGGCTTCGCGCCCCAGTACGTGCCGCCTCCGCCGCCGTACGCGTTCGGGATAATGAGCGTGAGCAGTTCACCGAAGCCCTGACTCCACGCCATTGCGTACTCCCATGCCAGCCCTCCGCCAGGCCCCGCCGCCCGGATCGTGTAGGCTTTGTATTCCGCCTGGGCGAGGTATGGGTCGGCAACCATCGCGAGCGCGAGTGCAGAGCCGGCGGCCAGCATCCCAGTCGAGGCGAGAAACGACAGGCCTCTCTTTTCACGGACGGCGGAGATGCCCTCTGCGATCCACCAGATGCCGGCCGCGATCACGACGTAATACGTGATCTGGATGTGACCGGCCCTCAGGTTCACGGCCGCCGCAATCGCGAACAGGAGCACCAGCAACCCACTCCTCATCTTTCCCGTCTCCGGCGCTCGACGGACGAGCGCGGCGAAGGCGAGAAGGAGCCAGGGCGCGTAGCAGAGCGCGATAAACTTGGTGTTGTGCCCCGCGGTCAGGATGATGGGTAAGTACGTCGAGAGCCCGTACCCGACGGCTCCGATCACGCCCGCCAGCTTCGACCGCGTGAGGAAGAGGACCAGCAGGTACGTCCCGATCAGGAGCACGAGAAAGTGCGCGACGGGCCACAGACCCATCGACCGCAATCCACTCACGAGCGTATCGACGCCGGGAACTCGCGAGCCGCTCAGAATCATCGTCCCCGGCATCCCGCCGAACACGTTTGGAGACCACTCGGGTCTCACTCCGGTCGCCTCCTCGTACTCGAGCATCGCCTGTGCCGACGAGGCCCATTGCACCGTGTCACCTCCTACCAACGTCCGCCCGCCGCCGGTCGTGGACCAGAAGAAGCCGACCGCGACCAGGACCAGGAAGAGGACGCAGAGCGCATGCTGAACCCATCCAGACTGCTGCTCCCACAGCGTCGACTCGCGGGAGACAGGGCCGGCGCGGCGCACGCGGCTCCGCGACTTCCACACCTCATTGCCCTCGAGGGGCGCCGGCCGGTTCGCACCAGCACGGCTTTTCGTCGACTTCGCCATGACTTAGGAAGAGATCGGGACGCGAGCGGGGGACCGAGCCTCCGCTGCGCGAGAAAGTGAGGTCGCACACCGCCGGTCCCCGACCTCGAGGACGGAGACAGGAGCCACGGCCTCGAGGGCGAGGTCGGAACTCAGAGATGCAGGCCAGAACACGGTCTAGAAGATAGAACCGAGGAGGCCCGCCCCTTGCCGCGACCTCGAGGACGCGATAATGGAATACGAGGTGCTACGGATCGCAGCGTCCGGCCTCGACCTCATGCCGAGACGTCCAGCGCCTCCCCCGAAGCGTCAGATAGGACGTCCTCGAGGACGAACGCCGACCGTTGCCGACCTCGAGGGGGCTACCCTGAAGCTGGCACGTCCTCGACCTCGCCATACGCTGCAAGCTCGGCCTCGATGACGCCGCGCGTTTGCTTGAGCAGTGCCCCTGAGTCGGAGCGACTGAGGTCACTGGTTGGGAGCGCCTCCCCGATGATCACGCGCGTCTGGCCCGGACGGGCGAGAGCGGAGCGCATCGACACCACGCCGGCGTTGCCCACCAGGGTCACCGGCACAATCGGGACGCCGGCTGCGATGGCGAGCACGAACGGTCCGCGCATGAAAGGCTGCAGGCCGTGCGTGTGGCTCCGGCCGCCCTCCGCGAAGAGAAGTACCGAGTCGCCTTCTCGGATCCGTTCCGCGGCGGCGTGGAGATCGGCCACCGCCTGGCGAGGGTTGTCACGACGGATGAACAGGCACGCCGTTTTCTCCAGCACCCAGCCCACGAAAGGCCACGCGCGAACCTCGTGACGAGCCATGTACAAGAACGGACGTCCCAGCGCCACCATCGTCGACAGGATGTCAATCGCATTGGTGTGGTTTGCGACGAACACCACAGGACCATCAGGAATCGGTGCCCGATGCTCGACCTCGACGCGAATCCCCGTCGTGCCCAGAATGAACCGCGACCACGGCAGCATCCAGGACCGAATGGTCTGGGCGGTGGGCTGGAATGTCGAGTGGAGCACCAGCAGTGGGCTCATGGTCGCCGTGAAAAACCAGGCCCAGAACACAGTCCACCCAAACCACAAGCGGTGGCCGAGGGAAGGGGCCGGGGCGACCACCTGAATTGAGGAATCTGGCGCCGGGATCACGTTCAAAATTTAGGCCTTTGACCGAGCCGCAGCCCGGGCCATTCGCACGAGCGCTGTCGAGGACGCCAGCCCTGCCGTTCGGGCTGGATCAGGCAACCCATCGAGGACGAGAGGCCCATCGAATCCCGAGGCCACAAGCGCGTCGAGGCACTCGTCCCATCCGACGCCTCCTCTCCCGATCACGCCCTCGAGGCCGCCCGCGACTGGGTCTCGAACGCCAACCACCCAGATTGCATTCGAGGCCGTCAGGGCTGCGACAGCGTCGGCCGGCGCTTCACCGCCCTCGAGGCCGTCGGCGGGGCGCCAGTCGGCGCCGACGGCAGAGTGCGAAACGAGAGTGAGCACCTCTGCCAACGCAGCTCCCGACGCAATGGCGGTGCCGGCCTCGTTGCGCACGGCCAGTCGCAGCCCCAGCCGATCGGCCGCGTCCCCTGCCGAGCGGAGCGCCGTCACCCGGTCGTCCATCTCGCCCTCGAGGCCGAGGGCTCCAATCCGGATCAGGTCACAGCCGGCTCGGCGCGCGAATGGGGCGACCTCATCGAGGGCGGCGACATCGTTCATCCAAGCCGACCTCGAGGACGCGGAGCCCTCAAACAGACCGGGCTCGAGCGCGACGACGGGGAGCTCAGCGTCCTCGAGGCGTCGGCGAAGCGGGCCTTCGGTGATGTGAGGCACGCGAGCGCCGCCTATCGTCCTCAAGGCGATTCCATCCAAGCCCCAGAACAGCGTCAGGCGGACGGCGCGAGCCGCGTCTTGCGTTGCGAGATCCGACGTCCAGGCGGTGGTCATAGAGAGAGCGAGTCAACCGGAGTGGGTTCGCGCGCGACCTCGAGGACGCGGGCCAGCACGAGCGCGGAGAGGTCGAGGCCACTCGCCCCACCGACGAGCTCGAGGCCGTCCTGTTGCGTCGAGGGCTCGTCCCCAACCTCGAGGACGGCCCAGATCGCGTCGGATGCCCACAGCGAGCCGGCGAGGGCGCGGCGTCTCGAGGACGGACTGCTCCACAGCACAACCTGGACGCTACGGTCGGGAACGCTGATCCAGTTTGAGCGCTCCACGAGCGTTCTCGCGGCCTCGAGGACGGCGGCCACATGGGGCGAGTCCACGTCGATTCCCACGACGACGAGTTCGGGGCGGAGGATGGGGCTCCGGCCAGGAATCAAGCCGACCGCGAGACGGCCGGTTGGGGTCGGCAGAGTAAAGCGCGACTCTGGCGTCGAGAGCAGCGGCAACGCGACAGGCGTGAGGCCGGCTCTCGCCAGCGCTCGTGCCGTGACGGCGAGCCGCTCCGACGACGATGTGGCGGCCTCGAGGGAGTCCACCGTCGCTTCGTAGCTAAGCGCGGATGGGCGCGCCGCCGGGCCGTATGCCGCGGCATCACGCGGTGCCGCGCATCCGGCAATGCCTGCGAGCAGGATCAGAACAGAGAGAGTCCGCACGGGAACCATAGAAAAGGGGCCGCCCGGTAACGTACCGAGCGGCCCCACAGGCTACGTCAGGATCGACTACTCGAAGCCGATCGAGAGGCCGGCCGTGAAGCCGAGACCCGGCTGGACCGAGTTCTGACCGCCGATCGCGGCGCCGTACTCGAGGTACTCGTCAGGCGTCGCGCCCTTCACGTAGATCGAAGCGGGGAGGTTCGGCGGCGAGATGCGGAGGTACGGGACCACCGTACCGATGCTGCTGCCGATGCCTGAGGTCGTACCGATGTTCTCGAGGGTCGGCTCGTCGAAGCGCGTCTGGAGCTGAAGGACAGCACCGAGCTCGAAGACTGGGAAGCGGAGGCCAGCACCGAACGCAAAGTTCAGGAAGTCACCGCCGCCCTCGCTCGGAGCGCCAATAACGTTGGTGCCCTCGTAGAGGTTGTAGAAATCAACACCACCGACGAGGCGGAACCGCTCGCTCGGGTAGTCGAAGTCTGCACCGATCATGAGAGCGTCGCGACCGTCCGAGTTGGACAGATCCTGCGGGAAGACGGCACCACCGGCACCGGGGATCGCCGCAACCGTCTGCTGGCTGCCGAGGTCAAAGGCGTAGCCGGCGTGGATGCCGACGACCGGGCCACGGACAGTACCGTAGACCTTGACGTGCTGAAGGCCGAAGTCGCTCTCGAGGTTACCGGCGCCAAGCGGGCCGGCATCGTCGTCGAAGTTGAGCTCGTTCTTGGCGATGCCCAGCTGAGCACCGGCGCCGATCGCGAACTTGGGAAGGCTGATGAAGTTGACCTGAGCGCCAACGGCGACGCGCTGAGAAACCACCTCAGCATTGCCATTAGCGGAGCCACCAAGGTTGATCCGCTGAACGTCGTTGTTCAGAGCGTAGTAATCAGCAGCTGTACCGTAGGCGTACTGTGCCCAGAGCTTAATCGGCGCAGAAGCGGCCGGACGGCCCATCGCGTACGTATCGAGGGTGATCGACTCAGGCTCCTCGGCATTGAGCTCGAAGACGCCGGGGGTAGCGACGGCTTCCGTAGGAGCCTTATCGCCAGCCGACTTCTTGTCGTCACCGGTATCAGTCGGAGGAGAAAGGGCGAGAGAACCGGCCAAAAGGCCAGCGAGTGCCACGTGGAGCATGAGAGCGTCGGGGATGGGTGGGGGCGTGTTGATATGCGAGACCCAAGGACGAATCCTTCGGGTCGGATCTTCTGTCCTAAGCGCCCGAACCCGTCTGGTTCCGCGCTAGGGCCTACAGGGTAGCCACAGATGGCTCGAATCGAGCCCTCAGCAGAGGTCGCGTACCTTCTTCGCCATTGCTCCCCAGACTCATGGATTCCCCAGCCCGCGCTGCCCAAGCCCTGCTCGACCGCGAGCGCGCGCTACTCACCGACCTCGGCACCGTCCTCGAGCGCGCCGACGTACCGGACGACACAAAGCGGCGCTTGGCCGACCTGGCCCGCGGCCTCGACGAGCTGTTCTTGCTCGTCGTCGCCGGCGAGTTCAACGCTGGAAAGTCGACGCTCGTCAACGCTCTCTTCGGCCGGCGCGTGATGGAAGAAGGGCCCGTGCCCACGACGGACAAGATCACAGTGCTCCGCCACGGCGAGACCGAAGGGTCGCACCGGAAGGGCGATTTCGTGACGGAGCGAATGCTCAACCACCCCCTGCTGGAAAGCATGGCGCTGGTGGACACGCCCGGCACCAACTCCATCGTCCGCGAGCACCAGGCTCTCACCGAGGACTTCGTGCCTCGCGCCGACCTGGTCCTGTTCGTGACGAGCTACGACCGTCCGTTGAGCGATTCCGAGCGGACGTTCCTCGAGTACATCCGCGGCGCGTGGGGCAAGCGGCTTGTGGTCGCGGTCAACAAGGCAGACCTCGCCGAGACCGAGGCTTCACTGGCCCAGGTCCTCGACCACGTCCGCGACGGGCTGGTCCGCATCTTCCAAGAAGCCGGCCTCGAGGACGCCCGCCCACCGCTCGTCTTTCCCGTCGCGGCGCGCCTGGCGCTCCAAGCGAAGGAAAGCGCTGGAGGCGACCTCGAGGACGAGACCTACCGCACCGACCCACGCTGGGAGGCCTCGAGGTTTGGCCCGTTCCAGCGCTACGTCACCGAGACGCTGACCGACGACACCCGGCTAGCGCTCAAACTGACCGCGCCCCTTGACGCGGCCTCGACGCTGCTCGCCGACGTACGCGCGCGCCTGGTCACGCAAACGTCCGTCCTCGAGGGCGACGAGACGGAGCTCGCTGCACTCAACGCGCGGTTCGATGAGGTCCGGCAGTCCCTCGAGGAGATCACCGGCCGCGCCGTGTCGGACGTGGACCGCGAGCTGTTGGAGATGGAGAAGCGCGGCACTCGGTTCTTGGATGACACCATTCGGGTCTCGCGACTCAACCTGATCCGCGATCGCAACGCGTTCCGCGAGGAGTTCGACCGCCAGGTGATTCGCGACGCGGAGGCACGCATCGAAACGCGTCTCGGAGAAGCTGCCGACGCCATGCTGCGACGGGTGTTCGAGTTGTGGAACGAGACGTACAGCCGGCTGGCAGAGCTCCGACGTGGGGACCGCGCAAAAGCGGAGGGCGGGTTCATGTACGACCGTGAAGAGGTCCTGCGCGACGTGCTCCGCGAGGCTCGCCGCACCATCGATCAGTATGACATGGGCGAGGAGGCCCGCCGTCTCCTCGAGAACGCCCGGTCGGCACTGACCGTCGGCGGCGCGACGGCGGTCGGCATCGGCGCCGTCGCCGTGGTGCTGATTGCGACCACCGCGTTCGACATCACGGGTGGAGTTCTAGCAACGGGTGCGCTCGCGACGCTGGGGTTCATCGTGCTACCGGCTCAGCGGCGGCGTGCCGTCCGCGACTTCTCCGCCCGCGTCGAGACGTTACGGTCCGAACTCCGTGGCGGCTTGGAGCGGGAGCTGTCCCAAGAAGCCGACAGCGCCGTGACAAAGGTCCGCGCCCTGGTGCGCCCCGTCGCCGCGCTGGCCCTCGAGGCCCGAGCCGCCCTCGACGAGCAGAGCGCCGACCTGGACCGTCTCGCCCTCGAGGTCGACGCCCTGCGGTCGGACGTTCGAGCGGCCCACGGGTCCGTGGACGGGTAGCCTCGCTCGCGGCCTCGAGGGCGGACAGAATGCGGGGAGTGAAGAGGTGCTTCCGCCCGCGAACTCGAGGACGGAAGGGCTAAATCGGTAATGGGAACGGGCCGATTTCTTCTGCGGCCTCGAGGGCGACCGCGCGGCCTCGAGTCTGCTCCTTCCTGATATCGGGTTCACACCTCCTCCCGACCTCGAGGACGCTCAGGCCTCCATCTGCTCGGCCTCTCGCTCCTGGCTCTTCGCGCGTCGGCTGTACCACGACATGATCGGCGTCACGGACACTCCGTGGAGCACGACGCTGCACACGATCACGGTGAGAACAAGGCCGAGGAGCGCGTCGGTGAAGCCGTCGTACAGGTCGTGGGTCTCAGCAAACATGAGGTAGTACACCGACCCGATCCCTCGGACGCCGAACCACGCAATCAGCTCTCGCTGAAGCCCTGTCGTGGAAGACCCGGCCATGCCGATCCAGACGGCGAGTGGGCGGACGACGAGGAAGACGGCGGGCACGAACCACAGCATGTCGAGCGACCAGTCGGCCCGGTGGAGCAGCGCCCCGACCAGGACCACTAAGATCACGGCTCCGATCCGCTCGAACTGCTCGGCGAACCCCAACACCGCGCTCGCCATGTAGGCCGGCGCCACATGCTCGTCCACGGAGACTTCCTCCTCTTCCCCCTCATTCGCCATGGCTTCCACATCCTCAGCCGCCTCGTCGCCGGTCTCGCGGCGCTCCTCGTAGCGCAGCGCCAGGCCAGCCGCGAACGCGGCGAGGAACGCGTAGCTCGAGAGCAGCAGCGCTACGCCGTAGCTGAGAGCAACCAGTCCCAGCGCCAGAAAATCGTCCGTGCCGACGGCCTCCTGGTGCGTGCGACGCAGATGCACCACCAAGCGGCCCACCGCGATCCCTAGGGCGGCTCCGATGGCGAGGCCGCCAAACACGGCCCACACCACGTCAATGGCGAGCCATCGCCAGCCGTAGTCGCCGAGTTCGTGCAGACCAAGGAGGCCCAGGCCCAGCATGACGAAAGGGAACGCGGCGCCGTCGTTGAATCCGGCCTCGCCGGTCAGCGAGAACCGGAGCCGGTCGGCGTCGTCGGGGTTCTCGATCTGGACGTCACTGGCGAGCACGGGATCGGTCGGAGCCAGAATGGCGCCTAAAAGGACGGCAGCTCCAATGGGCAGATCGAGGCCGAAATAGGCCAGCGCCGCGATGCCGAACACCGTGATCGTCATCGACACGCTCGCGAGCCGCAGCGGGAGCTTCCACCGGCCGTCCGAGAGCGGCGTTCTCAGCTTGAGGCCCGCCGCGAACAGCGATAGGATGACGGCAATCTCAGACAGCACCTCGAGCGTCTTGGCTTCCTCGATGGGGTCGATGACGAGAAGCCCAATCCCGAGCGGCCCGATCCCAAGCCCCACCAGCAGGTACAGTTGCGCCGTAGAGAGCGGCAGTCGCGTGAGTGTCGTCTTCGCCAACGCCATCAGCGTGAGCAACAGACCGGCGACGACGAACCACGTAGCGAAAGGCATCTGTCAAAAGTGGGGTTGCCCTCCACGCCAGGCTACCTGCCGCGGTTCGCCAGTCACGACGAATCAGCCGTGACCTTCCTCGTCCTCGAGGCCTGTTTCGTGGCGAAGCTCGTCCAAGAACGCCCGCATCATGCGAGCGCGGCCCTCGGCCTCGAGGCGCCCGGCGTCGGTGCGCATGGTCGCCGGAAGCGTGAGCAGCTTGGCGAAGAAGTGGTCGGTCGCGTACCGGCGGTCGTCGAGCGGCCTCGAGGGCGGCTCCGCCGGGACGGGATCGTCGGGGTGGACGAGCGCCGAGCCGAACGTGCCGGCGGTGGCGTAGCACCGCGCGATGCCAATGGCGCCGAGCGCGTCCAGTCGGTCGGCGTCCTGCACAACCTGGGCCTCGAGGGTCCGCGGTTCGATGCCGGCCGAGAAGCTGTGCGCCTCAATGGCGTGGGCGACCTCAGGGATCGACCGCTCGGGATACCCAACCTCGACAAGCCACGTCGAGGCCGCCTCCGCCGCCAGCCTCGAGGCCTGCGCTCGATCTGGCGAGTCTTTCGGCACCGTCACTACGTCGTGCAGCCACGCCGCCGGGACCACGACCTCGAGGTCGGCGCCCTCGAGGACGGCCAGACGGCGCGCCCACGTCACCACGCGCTGCACGTGGGCGATGTCGTGGGCGGAGTCGGTGGACATGGCCTCGAGGACGCGCGCTCGGCAGCGGTGTCCCCACGCGTCAATGTCGTTTGGCGTCACGTCACCACGAAGTTGACCAGCCGCCCGGGCACCGCGATTTCCTTGCGGACGGTCCCGTCCTCGAGGTAGCGCGCCACGTTCTCCTCCGCGCGGGCGGCCTCGATCATGGCCTCCTTCGACGCCTCAGCGTCGACCTCGACGGTCCCACGGAGCTTGCCGTTGACCTGAACCGCGATCTCGACGGTGTCAGCCTTGAGCAGTTCGGGGTCGAACGTGGGCCACTCGGCGTGAGCCAGCGAGTCGGTGTGGCCCAGCTTCTGCCACAGCTCCTCGGCGAGGTGCGGGGCGAACGGGGCGAGAAGCAGCACGAACGGCTCCGCAATCGAGGACGGGACGGTGTCCCACTTCGTCGCCGCGTTGACGAACTCCATCAAGGCCGAGATGGCGGTGTTGAAGCGCAGGCCGTCAATGTCTTCCGTCACCTTCTGGATCGCGGCGTGCAACGTGCGCAAGTGATCCGTCGAGGGCGTCTCGTCCGTGACGGTCGGTGAGCGCTCGCCCGTGTCGGAATCGAGGACCAAGCGGTAGGCGCGGGCAAGGAAGCGGTGAACGCCGTCCACGGAGCGCGTATTCCACGGCTTGACCTGCTCGAGCGGCCCCATAAACATCTCATAGAGCCGGAGCGAGTCGGCGCCGTACTCCTCGACGATGTCGTCGGGGTTGACCACGTTGCCGCGGCTCTTGGACATCTTGTGCGCCCTCGAGGTCACGCGCACGTCGGGATGCGCCTCGAGGACGAACCCGTCGCCCTGCTTGGTGACGTCGGTCGGCTGGACGGAGGTTTGGACCAGTGCGGATCCGTCGCGGACGTCCTGCCACGTTCCGTCCTCGTCCTCGAGGGCGTGCTCGGCGGAGACCCAGCCGAACGTGTCGCCGCCGTCCTGGCGCTGGTACGCCGTGTACTCGACCTCGCCCAGGATCATGCCCTGGTTGACCAACTTCCGGAACGGCTCGTCTGTCGAGACCACGCCAGCGTCGAACAGCACCTTGTGCCAGAAGCGGGCGTAGAGCAGGTGCAGCACCGCGTGCTCGGCGCCACCAACGTAGAGGTCGACCGGCATCCAGTACTTCTCTTCCTCTGGGTCGACCAGGCGCCTCGTCGTGGTCGGGGTCGAGGAAGCGCAGGTAGTACCAGCACGAGCCCGCCCACTGCGGCATCGTGTTCGTCTCGCGCAGCGGCCTCTCGCCGGTCTCGGGTCCGTCGTCCGACCCAGTCGGCGATCGCGGCCAGCGGGTCTCGCCTGTGCCGGCCGGTCGTAGCTGGTCCGAGCTCGGGCAGACGCGACCGGCAGACTCGGAGTCGGGCAGCGGCCGGTCCTCGCCTTCGACGTGGACGATCGGGATAGGCTCGCCCCAGTAGCGCTGGCGGCTGAACAGCCAGTCGCGGAGCTTGTAGTTGATCTGGCGCCGCCGCGACGCCGTTGTCCTCCAGCCACGCCATGACGGGCGCCTTGGCCTCGTCGACCTCGAGGCCGTCGAGGTTCACGCCGTCGAGGGCGATGTCGGAGACGGGACCGCCGCTGGCGTCCGAGTTGATGGCTGGGCCGTCGCCGGTGTATGCCTCGCCGCTCCCAGCCCTGGGCGGCTGGACGGTGCGCGTGATCGGCAGGCCGTACTTGGTGGCGAAGTCCCAGTCGCGCTGGTCGTGCGCCGGGACAGGCCATGATCGCGCCGGTGCCGTAGGTCGCGAGCACGTAGTCCGCGATCCAGATCGGGACTTTGTGGCCGTTGACCGGGTTGATGGCGTTCGCGCCCGTGAACACGCCCGTCTTGGTGCATCGCTCCTGCGCGGTCGCGATCGGTCTTGCGCGCCGCGGCCTCGACGTAGTCCTCGACAGCAGCCGACTGCTCGGGTGTCGTGACTGAGGACGACGAGGGGATGCTCCGGTGCGAGGACCATGAACGTGGCGCCGAAGAGCGTGTCCGGGCGCGTCGTGTAGACGCGCAGCACGGTCTGCTCGGGGTAACCGAAGACGCGGAAGTCGACCTCCGCGCCCTCGCTCCGTCCGATCCAGTTGCGCTGCATCGCCTTGACGGACTCGGGCCAGTCGAAGTCGTCGAGCCCGTCGAGCAGGCGGTCGGCGTACTCGGTGATGCGGAGCATCCACTGCCGCATCGGGACGCTGCTCGACCGGGTGCCGCCGATCTCGCGTACCGGCCGTTGACGACCTCCTCGTTCGACAGGACCGCGCCGAGCGCGGGGCACCAGTTGACGGGCGCGAAGGCCTCGTAGGCCAGCCCACGCTCGTATAGCTTGAGGAAGATCCACTGCGTCCACCGCACATAATCCGGGTCGGTCGTGTCGACCTCGCGCGACCAGTCGTAGCTGAACCCGAGGCGCTGGAGCTGGCGCCGGAACGTGGCGATGTTCTTCTCGGTGGTCAGGCGCGGATGCGTGCCCGTCTTGACGGCGTAGTGCTCGGCTGGCAGCCCGAACGCGTCCCAGCCCATCGGGTGGAGCACGTTGAAGCCGCGCATCCGCTTGTACCGGCGCGACGATGTCGGTCGCGGTGTAGCCCTCGGGGTGCCCCACGTGCAGGCCCGCTCCGGACGGGTACGGGAACATGTCGAGGGCGTAGAATCCAGGCTTGGAGGCGTCGAAGCCGTCGTCGCCGGGGCCGAGTTGACGGAAGGTCTCGTTCTCGGCCCACCAGCTCTGCCAGCGGGTCTCGATCTCGTCGTGTGGGTAGCCAGCCATCGGGTTCTCGTGCGGTCTGAGGGGGTCCCGAAGCTACGGTTCGCCCTCGAGGACGGTCCCGCTCCGTCTCCTCTTGACACGGCCTCGAGGCCGGATGCGACGCGGCGGACGAGGCGCGGCCTCGAGGTCGGAATGCGAGAAGTGGTTCACCGTGTGCGCGACCTCGAGGACGGCGAGAGCACCCGACGTATCCTGCCCGACCTTCACGCTCATCTATGTGTCGAACGTCGAACCGGCCACCGACGGCCCCTCCAGGCGCCCGCTCCTGTGGGCTGCGATTGGAAGCTCCGTACTCGCGGTTCCAGGCGGGCTAGGACTGGCAGCTCTCGTGACCCTGTTCGGTGTACCGACGGACTCAGAGGCGATCGGCTTCTACCTCTCGGCTCTTTCAGCGGCCGTGGTGGGGTTCGGTCTGTTGGCCGGCTATTGGACCGCGTGGCGAACGGGCCATGCCTCTGCTCGAGGCCCCGTGTTCTGGTGGACTTCGGCGGTGTTCAATGCCTTCCTCACGTTCGCAATCGGAGCGGCCGCCATAGCGACGGCGGGGAGAAACATCGGGGATGTGGGAATCATGGCAACCGCCGCAGTGCCGGCCGCATGGACGGGGTGGATGACGTGGCTTGGAGCGACGAACGCGATCGCTGTCAGCGACATGGGCGACGACAAAGCTCCTGGACGCATGGCGGATCTCCCGCTCCTCGTAGCCATCGTCGGCAGCCTGTGGCTCGTCGGCCAGAGCCTGTTTAGCGCCGTGTCCTTGTTCGGGACGCTGGGAGGAGACATGATGTGGGACTACAGCATGACGTTTTGGATCGTCACCAACGTCATCGGTTTTGCACTCCTACTGGGCTACGTCTGGGATTGGCTAGGTAGGCTTCCCTCCTCCGAGGCCGTGCTGTTCTGGTGGGTCTCCACTGGCTTCCACGCGATCTCGCTCGCGATGTGGATCTGGAATCTCATCTCGTCCTTCCAGTCGATGCTGGAGATCGGCGACCTTTTCTTTTGGTTGACATCCGCCGTGTGGATGGTATGGACCGCGTGGATGGTGTGGTTCAGCCTCACACGCGTTCAGCGAGCGAACGTGCGCGCCCGAGCGCTCTGACTCGGCCTCGAGGACGACGCACCGGACTCGAGGTCGCTACCGCGTCTCCGGCGTTGCGTCGGGAGGACGTTTACTCTCCTCCTCAGCCTCGCTGCGGCTCCGCGTCCGCCGCTCCACAATGTCTACGAGGATCAGGCTCGAGATCAGCCACGCGCTGCCGGCGAGCCAGCCCCCAACCACGTCGGTCGGGTAGTGGACATTGAGGTAGACGCGCGACAGGCCCACCGCGACAATGATCACCAGACCGAGGATGGTCACCACCGCGCGCATCCAGCGCCGGTCAGACAGACGCCACGCGAGGGCGATCATCATCCCGTAGAACACCGTCGCTCCGAAGGCGTGGCCGCTGGGGAAGCTGTAGCCCGTCGCCGCGATCACTTGCTCCAGAGGACGAGCACGGGAAAACAGCGACTTCAGGCCGAGGACGACCAGCCCACCGACGCCGCTCGCGAACACAACCCGGAACGCGGCCCAGAACTGCCGCCGGAGCCCCAGCACGAGCGCCGACGTGATTACCAAGCCCACCAAGGTGTTGTGATTGCCGAACCACGTGACTGCTAAGCCCCACTTAGCGCTTGAGCCGAACGTGTCGAACAGCACGCGGTGTGCGACCGCGTCGATGCTCCGGAAGTCGTCGTCCGTCAGGGCGGCGTCGGCCAGTTCGACGAACGCGAACAGGGCAGCGGCAATGCCCACGAACGCGACCGTCAGGCCGAGACCGTACGGCACGCCTCGGGCGAGGCGGCGACGGAGAAAGTGTAGAACCGGCCGAACGATGTCTTCCATCAGACCAACAAAACGATGAGAGCCACCACGCCGCCCAGGATCACGATGCCATTGAGCATCACGAACCCGAGCAATCCGAGCATAAATGGCAGGCTCGCGAGACGGAGAAACCGAACTGCGCCGACGGCCTTGAGCCATCCGTCCTTCGACAGCAACGCCAGACCTCGAGCAGCCCACAACGACGCGAGCAGCCGCCCAACGCGACTCTTCCTCGAGGGCGACTCTGCGTTCTCACGTCCGGCGGCGGCAAGGGCCGCGTCTCGGATTTGACCCGGGAGCGACACCAAGTCCGCGATGGTCCACCCCGCCACCGCGAGCGCCGCGGCGGGCGTCAGTAGCACGGCACCCAGGATCACCAGCCCGGCTGTTCCGACCTCGAGGCGGTCCGACAGCGCAACGGCCAGTACAATCAACCCGGCCGAGACTGCGCTCACAAGCGCCAGCCGGTACGCCAGGCGGACAACAGCGTGCACGCTCGGCAAGACACGTCCCAGGCGAGCGAGCGCGCCCCTCGAGGCCTCCGATTCTACCGGCAGGGCGTCAGCAGGCAATGAAGCCGTGGTGGCGGGTGGCGAGACAGTCGTCGAGGGCGAATCCACAGGCGGGCATGTGCGTTGAGATGGTCCTACGCCGCGTCACCCATGCCGAGTTCGCCTGATCCGTACGCCGTCCTCGAGGGCGCCACCACCGTCGCCGTCGTGGGGTGCTCGCCGCGCGGCTTTCAGACGAGCCACCGGATCGCTCGCTACATCCAAGAGGTGGGGCTGACGATGATCCCGGTCAACCCACATCACGACGAGATCCTGGGGGAGACCTGCTACCCGGACCTCGTATCGATCCCGACCGACATCGAGATCGATATCGTAGATGTCTTCCGCCGGTCCGAGTTCACCGCCGACGTGGTGCGTGATGCGGCAGACCGCGCGGAGCGCTCGGGCAACAAGCCTGTCATCTGGACGCAGATCGGCGTCCACTCGCAGGAAGCCGAGCGGCTCGCCCTCGAGGCCGACCTCCCGTACATCGCGAACCGCTGCTTGATGGTGGATCACGCCGGGCTACGGTAGCGCGAGCGCCCTCGAGGACGTGTCTACCGCTCCTCCCCTAGCGCGGCGCGTTTGAACCGAGCGATCTCGTCCTCGAGGCGGCTCCGCATCGGCACCAGGCGTGGGTCGTCGTGCTGCGTTGTGGTCTCGAGGACGGAGACGAAGAACCACAGCTGATCCTCTGCACCTGCCGACAGTCCTCGGCGTCCTGGACCGTCGCAGAAGATGTCGATGCCGGCCTCGAGGCTGGACGCCATCGCGTAGGCGTTGTGGAGCTTGTCCGCCAGCGAGACGGCTGACGCCTCAGGCGATCCGGCAGTCAGGCGCCGTAGGTACGCCTCTTTGCGCGGACGCCACGGCAACGGCTGCCCATCGGCACCGCACTTGGGCTCGCTGACTGCTTCTACGATGCGAACCACGTCCTCGCCCACCCTCGCAGCTAGAGCGTCACGAGACAGCGACTCGCGGTGCCGGTTGGCGTCCTCGAGGGCGTCGTGCAGGAACGCTGCCGCAACGGCATCATCGCCCCACCCGGCGCGCTGAACGATCAGCGCCACCGTCGTGACGTGCGACATCGTAGGCACTCGACCGACCTCGAGGTCGTGGTTGATGCAGGACTCGGTCCAGCGGCCCTTCCGGTAGGTCCCGTCGTGCCACTCTGCCGCCGTCTCGATGGCGAGTTCGACCAGTGGGGAAAACAGCGCGCTCATAGACGGACAACGTAGTGCGTGCGAGCGTCGAGCGGCACCGCATCCACCACCTCTCGAACGGCCTCGAGACCGTGGCGAGCGGCGAGACCGAGCGGTCCGAGCACGCGTTCCTGCGGAGCGCTCGGCCAGAGCGCCGCCTGCGCTCGCGCAAGCCGCTCCCGGACGACATCGTGGTTTCGCTTCTCGAGCCGGACCGTCGTTTTCGCCAGCCGCTCGAGGGCGTTCTGTGCCTTCGCGAGCGCCGCCGCCGACGTCTGCTCGAGCGATCCATCCACGGCCTCGAGGGTGGGAGCCAGGGCCTTGAACACAGCCTCGAGGTCGCGGCGGGCGCCGTCGAGCCTAGAGCCGACCTCGAGGTCGGACGCGTCGAGAGCCAAGCGGCGCCACAGCGCGTGGAGCGTCTCTTGCGCGCTGCCGCTCGCGCCGAGGTCCGCGACCTCGAGGTCGTACCGGTCGAGAACTTTGGCGACGCCGGCCTCAACGACCGTCAGGCTCAGGCGCGGTTCGATGACCGGCATCGGGACGCCAAACAGGTCGTAGACCGGGCCGAGTTGCGCGAAGTACGCCGCCTCGCCTGGCCCCGCGACGTAGGCGGCCGTCGGGAGGAGCGTGTCTTGCAGCAGAGGCCGCAGGACCACGTTTGGGCTGATCGACTCCGGCGCGTCCTCGATGCGGTCGAGGAGGTCGGTCGCAGACAGCCGCTCGTCGCGTCCTCGAAGCTCGAAACCAGCGTCCGTGGGATCAAGCGGCGTCCGGTGCCCCTCCTCCATCACGAACAGGTTGACTGGCGACGGACCGATCTGCGCGTGGAAGCCCGCCTCAACGAGCGCCCTACTTCGGTCCTCGAGGGCAGACAGCGTCTCGGGCCAGCGCTGCGCTTCCTGCTGAAACAGCCCACTCCCCAACTCTTTCAGCCGCGCGTCGTCGGCGGACATCAGCACGATATCGGGCACGAGCGCGCGGAGCAGCCGCGCGAACGCATCGCGCATCGTCCGTCCCGGCACGTAGGTCGCACGCGCGGCCTCGAGGACGGCGTCCCGACTGGCTCCGTCCGGCACCGCGGCCTCGAGTTCGTCAAGCGCACGTGCGGTGGACTCGGCCTCGAGGACGATCCGGCCGACCGCGCCTCGGTCGGCGGCGGGGTCGAGGCCATCGTCGTACGTCGCGGTCCGCACCTCCTCCCCGTAGGCGAACGAGGCACGATGGATCTCAGCGAAGTCGTGATCCTCGTCGGCCAGCCAGAAGACGGGGACGACCGGCCGGCCGGTCTCGTCTTCAAGGCGCGCGGCCAAGCGAACTGCGCTCTGCGCCTTGTACACGGTGTAGAGCGGACCGGCGAACAGCCCGAGTTGCTGTCCCGTGACCACGACGGCGGACTCCGGATCACGCAGCCGCTCGACGGCCTCGAGGACGGCGTCTGAGCTTTTCCAACTGCGGTTCTGCTCCGCCAGCACGTCTGCTACAGCGTCGCGTGTCGCCCTCGAGGTCGATTCCGCTGCGATGCGGGCGGCGGCGGCGCGGTCGTCTGCGCTCCAGGGCGACCAGCGGTAGAACGCGAGGGCGGACGGGTCTCCGGCGACGGTGGCCTCGAACAGCGCCGAGGCGCCCAGGGCAGCGTGGGGCAGGGCCTCGACAGCCGGAGACACGATCACTCGCCAGCCGCGGCCTCGATGCCGCGCCGGAAGGCCGTCAGCTTCTCGCCGAAGGAGACCCACCAGCGCGTCCCATCCCAACGCGCCGTCGTCACGCTGACCGCGCCGACCTCTCCGCCCATAATCGAGAAGGACGACCGGCCCACCACGTGAGCCAGCGTGTCAGACTCCAGAACCGTTCCGATCACAGCGCCCTCAAGGGTGCCCATCGCTTCGCTGAATTCGCCATCCATGACCGTCCCGATGAACCCAGCAACCGTCTTCGCCGGCGCCTGTCCCTTGGGAATCTCAAACATCGAGAACTCGCCCATCTGCTCGTTGAACACGGCGAGCAACGACGCAAACTCCTCGACCTCGACCGGGTCGATCCGCTGGACGGCACCGGTGACGTCTCCGCGGGAGAACGCCTCGATGTAGGCCGTGACGGCTGCTTCCGCGCCCTCGACGCCGGGTGTCGTCGAGCTCTGGGCCGCGGCGGACCCAGCCAGGACGACGGCGAGGAGGAACGCGCGCATTAGTTCTCGTCCTTCATCCGGTTGATCTCATCGCGAAGCCGAGCAGCCGTCTCGTAGTCCTCGTCCGCGATGGCCTTCTCGAGATCGCCCTCCATCTGGTCGAGCTTCGACACCGCCTTTCTGGCCGTCCGCTCCACCGGCTCGGCACCTGGCTCATCGTCCTCGATGTCGGCGTCGTCGGCGGGGATGCCGGCTTCATCGAGGACGCTCGCTGCTACGAACAGCGGCGCGTCGGTGCGGACCGCCAGCGCGACGGCGTCGGACGGGCGGGCGTCGAGGGTGGCCTCTTCCTCATCGTGGACGTAGCGCACCTTGGCGAAGAACGTTCCCTCGCGCAGGTCGTCGATGACGACATCCGTGACCTCGGCTCCCAACGTGTCGAACAGCGACCGCAGGAGATCGTGGGTCATCGGCCGCGGCGGCTGGATCTTCTCGAGTTCGAGGGCGATGGCCTGCGCCTCAAAGGCTCCGATGATGATCGGGAGCCGGCGGTTGCCGCCGACCTCGCCCAGAACGAGGGCGTATGCGCCCCCGGACGAAGGGCTCGTGGACAGCCCGATGATGTCGACCTGGATAAAGTCCATGCGAGAAGAGACCAGTCGTGAGAGGCCCGAAGGTACGGACCAGCAGATTCGTTTCAGAGTGTGAGCCGCCAACGGCAGGCCGCCAGCGCGGGTCCCGCTAGCGTCTCGGCCTCGAGGCCGTTGGTGTTAAACGCGTTGTTAAACCAGGCGAACGAGGGCGACAGATTTTTTACCCTTCCGCAAGACCACCACGCGGCCGTCGATAGCGTCTTCGGCGGTGAGCGCGCGGCCGATATCGGACACTTTCTCGTCGCCCACGCGGACGCCGCCGCCTTGCACGGCGCGCTTGGCGTCGCCCTTCGAGGACGCGAGCCCGGTCTCGACCAGCAGGTCGGTGATGCCGACTCCTTCGCCCTCGAACCTCGAGGACGCGATCTCCACGGACGGCGCCTCCTCGAACACCTCGTCGAGGGCGGACGAGTCCAAGGCCTCAAGGTCGCCGCCGAACAGCGCACGGCCGGCACGCTCCGCGGCCTCCGTGGCATCGGCGCCGTGGACGAGGGTGGTCACGACCTGGGCCAGGGCTCGCTGCGGGATGCGGGCACCGGGGCGCTCCTCGCCCTCGAGGACGAGGGCGGACACCTCCTCTTGCTCCATCGAGGTAAACCACTTGAGGTAGTTCTCGACGTCGCGGTCGTCGGTGCCGAGCCAGAACTGGTAGAAGCGGTACGGCGACGTCCGCTCGGCGTCGAGCCAGACGGTACCGGACTCGGTCTTGCCGAACTTGGTGCCGGAGGCGTTGGTGACGAGCGGCTGCACCAGGCCGTGTGCCTTTCCGCCCATGCGGCGCACCAAGTCGGTGCCGGCCGTGATGTTGCCCCACTGATCCGACCCGCCGATCTGGACCGTGCAGTCCTGGCGGTCGTGGAGAACGAGGAAGTCGTAGGCCTGGAGAAGCTGGTAGCTGAACTCGGTAAAGGACAGACCCACTTCGCTTTCGAGCCGTCGCTTGACGGACTCGCGCGCCGTCATCTGCTGGACCGTAAAGTGCTTGCCGACGTCTCGCAGGAAATCGGTAAGCGTGATCTGGGTGAGCCAGTCGGCGTTGTTCGCCATCTGTGCCGCGTTCTCGCCCTCGAAGTCTAGAAACTTCTCGAGCTGCGTGCGGATGCCATCGACGTTGATCTGCACCTGCTCGTCCGTCAGCAACTGCCGCTCGGCCTTCTTGCCCGACGGGTCGCCGATGAGCCCGGTGCCGCCGCCGACGAGAGCAACCGGCGTGTGGCCGTGCTGCTGAAACCGACGAAGCGCCATGATCT
This sequence comes from Rubricoccaceae bacterium, assembly GCA_963832985.1. Taxonomy (GTDB): domain Bacteria; phylum Bacteroidota; class Rhodothermia; order Rhodothermales; family Rubricoccaceae; genus Rubrivirga. The sequence continues at coordinate 326,367 of CAWHWG010000003.1, read as the reverse complement.
GCAAGAACGACCCGACGTGGAGGCTATCAGCCGTCGGGTCGAACCCGATGTAGGCCGTGCGCGAGCCGCTCTCGAGGTGGTCGGCGAGGTCGGGCGTCTCGTCGTAGATCAGGCCGCGCCAGCGGAGGTCGTCGAGAAAGGTCATGTCGGTGGTCGGTGAGGAGGCGCGGCCTCGAGGATGAAAGGAGGAGAAGCGACCTCGAGGACAAATCCGCTTCGCGAGACGGAGCGGAGCCTAGCCCGCGGCGGGCATTTCGACCTCGAGGCCGAGAACGTCGGCGAAGGCCGCCTTCGTGACACGGTTCTCGTCGGGCGCGCCGATGGAGACGCGGAGCCATCCAGGGCGGTCCTCGCTGGGTGCAAGAGCTGGGTAGCCGGTCACGTCGCGAATGAGAACACCACGCTCGGCCATCTCCTCGCGGAGAACACTATGGTCAAGCGGCGTGCGTACCAGGAAGAAGTTGGCGGCGCCAGGCAGCACCTCCACGCCCTCGAGGTCGGAAAGCCAGGCCTCGAGGTCGGCGCGCTCGGCTTTGAGCACGGCGACATGGTCGGCGACGAGGTCGGGGCGGGCTAGGATCTCAAGGCCCACGGCCTCGCCCAGACGGCCGACCAAGAACGGGAGGCGTGACTTCTCGATCTCCTGGATCATCTCGGGGCGGCCCATCAGGATGCCCAGGCGAACACCGGCCAGGCCGAATGCCTTCGAAAACGTCCGCATCACCAGCACGTTACCGTGCGTCTTCAAGAGGTCGGTGGCCGTGGGGCCATCGAGAAACTCGTGGTAGGCCTCGTCGATCACGAGCACGCCGGGGATGCCGTCGGCGATGCGCTCGAGGTCGTCGTGGGCGATGATCTGGCCCGTCGGGTTGTTGGGCGTCGTGACGATGGTGAGCGGCGCGGCCGAGCGACGGGCGGCGCTCAGGATCTCGTCCGGGTCGTGGCGCAGGTCGCGGCCGGCCGGCACGTCCACGATCTTCGCTCCGTGCATTCGGGCGACGCTCGCATACAGCGAGAACATCGGGCTGGGCAGCACGACGGGCGTGTCCTCGTCGAGGAAGCACAAGGCGAGCGTGTGGGACAACTCATTCGACCCGCGCCCGACGATCACGGAACCGGCAGGCAATTCCTCACGCTCCTCGATGGCCTTCACCAGGCGGTGCGGGCGGTCATCGGGGTAGCGATTCCAGGGCGTCGCGGCAAACGCGTCGAGGGCGGCGCGCTTGATCTCGTCGGGGAGATCGTACGGACTCTCGTTCTGATCCACTTTCGCGACGGCCTCGATGGTGGTCGGGACCCGGTAGGCGTGCTCACCGCGAATCTGTTGGCGGACGAGGTGTGTGGGGGCGGTCATGACGAGAGGGAATCGAGGCGGACTCGAATGGCGAGGGCGTGGGCGTCAAGGTGTTCGGCCTCCGCAAAGCGAGCGACGGACTCGCCGGACTGGCGAAGGCGTTGTTCGGAGTACCGCAGAACGGACTCCCGGCGGAGGAACGGGGTCACGCCCAGCGCCGACGCGAAGCGGGCCGTCCCGCCGGTCGGGAGCACGTGGTTGGGACCCGCGAAGTAGTCGCCGACGGGCTCGGGAGAGTAGGGGCCGAGGAACACCGCGCCTGCGTGGCGAATCTGCGCCCACAGCGTGTCGGCATCGTCGGACAGGATCACCAGATGCTCGGGCGCGAGCTCGTCCACGCAGGCGATGGCCTGTTCCATGGACTCCGTCACGATCGCAGCGCCGAACGCCGGGAGCGACACCTCGAGGACGCCGGAACGGGGCAGCGTCGGGACCAGGCGTTCGACCTCGAGGGCGACGGCCTCTGCCAGCGACCTCGAGGGCGTGACCAGTACCGCGCTGGCACGCTCGTCATGCTCGGCCTGAGCGAGCAGATCGGCAGCGGCGAACGTCGGGTTGGCGTCGGCATCGGCCAGCACAACCACCTCGCTCGGGCCTGCGACGGAGTCGATACCGACCTGCCCAACAACCAGCTTCTTGGCGGTCGCGACGTACGCGTTTCCGGGCCCCACCACCACGTCCACACGAGGCACACTCTCGGTCCCGAACGCCATCGCCCCAATTGCCTGGGCGCCGCCGACGGCGAACACGCGCTCGAGGCCGAGGAGACGCGCCGTGGCGAGGATCAGAGGGTGAGGCAGACCGTCGGGTCCGGGCGGGCTGCACATCACGATGTCCTCGACGCCGGCGACCTGCGCGGGCACGGCGTTCATGACCACGCTCGAGGGCAGCGGCGCCGTGCCGGCTGGCACGTAGAGCCCAGCGCGCTCGACCGGTGAGATCCTCTGCCCCAGCGTCACCCCGTCACCGTCCTCGAGGCTCCACGACTGTGGCATCTCGGCGTGATGGAACCGGCGCACGTTGGCGATGGCCTGCTCGATGGTGGCGCGAAGCTCCGAGTCCACGGCCTCGAGGGCGGCATCGAGGACGGAAACCGGGACCTCGAGAGCCGACGGGCGGACGCCGTCGAACCGCTCCGTCAGGTCCAGCAGCGCCGCGTCGCCGCGAGTGCGTACGTCCTCGAGGATGGACCGGACTGAGGCGTCGACGGCATCATCGAACACCGCGCGGCGGTCCAAGACGGCGCCGAGTCGGTCGGCGCGGTCAGCGTACGGGACGAGGGGCAGCAGTGACATGGCACGAACGTACCTCGATGGCCGAGCGGCGATCCTCGGTTCACCGGGCATTCGCGGGGACAGGGAAATGCGAGACGAGATGCACAAGCGAAGGCGTGTTTCGTCCTCGAGGACGCAAGCTTGGTTCCTGCCTCGAGGCCGCTGGCGGCGTCGGTGCTCGGCCTCGAGGACGATTGGACTCGACGTACCGCACCGGACGCGACCCCATCCCTTTTGCCGTCGCAAGTGGAGCGCCCCCCCCTTTAGATCCAGCGCGCGTTGGGCCGAGATTTCCGCGTTGCTGGGATCCTCAACAATGACAGCCGCTCAACCGGATCCCGCATCCGCTCCCCGCACGCCGACCGTCCTCGAGGACGGCTACCGCGACGCGAACCGAGGCAACTGGGCCAGATGAGGCGGTCGCAGCGCCTCGGCCTCAATGGGCAACCTCAGCGCCGCTGCCCACTCCGGGCGCGTCCCCAGGCGAACCGTCAGCGCCGCCGCCTCGAGGTCGCGGCCCTGCGCGAGCCGCACGATGCCCAGCAGGTAGAGCGCCGGCGCGAACCGAGCGTCAGCGTCGAGGACGGTCAGCAAGTCGGCTTCAGCGGCTTCGTAGCGGCCCAGCTCGATCAGGGCCTGCGCGCTTCCGAACGCGTTGAGGTGCCGGTACACGCCGTCCCGCGTCTCGGCGAACAGTGCCGCCGCTCCCTCGAGGTCGCCGGTGGACATCAGGTGATGGGCGAGCGAGTAGCTGGCGGGAACGTAGCCTCCGCGCCGCGCCGCCTCGAAGGCTCCAGCCGCGAGCACATCCTCGCCGACGGTCTCGAGGGCGGTACCTGCCACGTACTGAAGAATCGGGTCGTTGGGGGCTTCGCTGAGCGCGCGTCGGAGCAGCGACACGTGGACTTGGCGGTCGTCAGCGCTGCGTCGGACGGGAATCTGGATGGCACCCGCCGCTTCGTGGGCGCGGGCCGCAGGCAACGCGCGGGCGGCACGCCGAAGCGCTCGAGACAGTCGGGATGGGCCCTCTGCCACACGGTACTGGTCGAGGGCGGGTCCGATGTCCGACGCGAGACAGATCGACTCGGTCAGCAGGTCTCGGGCGCCATCGGTCCCCCGACCCGAAATCACGACACCGAGCACACGCCCGAACTCGTCCAGAAGCGGACCGCCGCTGTCACCCGGCTGCACGGCATTGCCCGACACCCGCAGGCGGTGGCCCTCGAGGACGAGGTCGCCGTAGCGAGGCGCGACGGACTGCCGTTGCTCGCCGCCCGGCCAGCCCGCCGTAAACGCGACCTCACTGGTAGACTCCCTCGGCGCTACGACCAATGGCTGGAGCCCAGCAGCGTGTGCCCTCCCAGCGTCGAGGTGCAAAATGGCAACATCGCGCGACGGGTCGAGCGTCCAGACTCGGCTGATCCGGACTTCCTGCCCGTCAGGCATCTTGACACGAACGCGGCGAGCGCCCACGACCACGTGATACGCTGTCACCAAGGCGTCTCCGCCAACGGCGAACGCTGAGCCCACGCGCTCGAACGGGATTCCATCGAGCTCTCCCTCGGCCGTGATCGACACGATCGAGGTCGCGGCCGTGCGGGCCTGATCCCAGCTCTCGAACGTATCGAGCGATGCCGCTCGAGTTTCGTGTGTCCATGTCCGCGCCCCGACTTCGACCTCGAGGCGCAAGGCCGGGACCTCGAGGACGGACTGCAGAACGCGCACCATCACGCGACGCTGGTGCTCCACGACCATATTCGTCGTCCTCGACATCGGAGCACTCACGCGGACGACCTCGAAGGCGTCTCCGAGTTGCCCCTGGAAGTCCCATTCCGCAAAGGCACGCGCCAATGCCGACGCGGCCTCCTCCGACTCCGGCACCGCGATGGCCTCGACGTTAATCTGAAACAGGCCTCCGACCTCGACGGCCTCGCGGTCCACGCCGCTGAAGAGTTGGAGTCGCAATGGGTCCGCGGACGCCTCAGAGGCGAGCGCGAGCATCAGAATGGCGAGGAGCGGTAGGCGCGCAGTCATAAGTCCCGGGGCAATGCTCCGAGGAGCCCCGGGAATAGGCTAGATGCCCTCCGCGGCAAGTGCGCGGACCCAGGTAGCGAGTCGGCTGCGGACGGCGCGCCCGACCTCGAGCACGTCGTTGTGGTCGAGAGGCACGCTGCCGAGACCGGCCGCGGGGTTGGTAATCGTCGAAATCCCGAGGACCGGCAGCCCGAGGGCAGCGGCCTGGATCGCCTCAGGCACAGTGCTCATGCCGACGGCGTCGGCCCCGGCACGAGCGAAGTAGCGGATCTCGGCGGGCGTCTCGTAGGACGGCCCACCTGTCCACACATATACCCCCTCACGATACGGAATTCCGTTTGTTAACGCAATGTTACGGGCTTGCTCTCGCCACCCTTCATCATAGGGATTTGACATATCAGGGAATCTCCCCTCTCCCTCTCCAACGGGTCCCGCCAACGGATTCGCAAACGCCAGGTTGAGGTGATCCGTGATCAGCATCAGCGTTCCCGGCCCGAAATTGGGGTTGATGCCTCCGGCAGCGTTGGTCAGAACCAGGCCCTTTGCACCGAGCGCCTTGGCCAACCGGACGGGAAAGCCCAGCGACCGCGCCGAATGACCTTCGTAGAAATGGACGCGTCCCTGGATCACCAGCACCGGCTTTCCTGCCAACCTGCCGAGCACCAGACGGCCCGCGTGCCCTTGCACCGTCGAGGTCGGATAATGAGGAATGTCGGCCGTTGAGAGGATGGTCGCGTCCTCGACGTCGTCGGCGAGCTCGCCCAAGCCGGAGCCCAAAACGAGAGCCAGTTCGGGCTCGAGGTCGGTGTGGGCGCGCACAGCCGCAACGGCTTCGGCGGTCTGTTGGGCGTCGGTGGTGGCGTCGAAGGTCATAGGCTGCGTGTAATCCAGACGGCCCAGCCGCAGAACGCGACGGCCACGAGTTGGCGAAGGGGAACGAACGCGACGGCAAGCATCGCGGCTCCCGGGCGGGCCTCGAGGGCGACGGCGTAGAGCGCGACGCCGAGAGCGAGCGTCAGGAGACTACCCACGACGGCGGTCCACGATGACAGGCGGGAGCGAGCTTGGCGCGTCACCACGACCAAGCCTAGCGCCGGCGCCAGTGCCGCGACTCCGCCCTCGAGGACGGAGGCCCACGACGGCACTAAACCCAAGCTCCGAGCCGCGACGGCCGGGAACGACGCACCGACGACCAGAACAAGGGCGGCGCACGAGAACGCGATAGCGCGGAGACCGGCCGACGTCACTCGTCCCAGATGTCCTCCTCGGCCTCGCTCGCGGCTTCGACGGCGGAGCGGGCCGTGTCGAAGCCAAAGCCACGGCGGACCAGGAAGTCGAGCGTCTTCTTCTTGCGCTTGCGGAGGTCGTCTTCAGACGAGAGAGAGCGCCACTTCTTCTCCGCCTGCTCCTTGGCTTCGGCGCCCATGTCCTCCGTCTCAGTCAGTTCGTCGAGTGCGGCCTCGATGGTGGACCGCGCCACGCCCTTCCGCTGCAAGTCCTGACGAAGCCGCGCCGGCCCGTAGCCTCGTCCGTTGAACCGGCTCTGAACGAAGGAGCGCGCGTAGGCGTCGTCATCGACCAGCCCCAAACGCTCGAGAGTGGCGACCGTGTCCTCGGCGACCGATTCCGCGAATCCCTTCTTGAGAAGCGCCTTCCGCACCTCGTCGGCGGTCCGCGCCCGATTCGAGAGCCCTGCCAACGCAGACGCCTTGGCCGAGAACGTCTCCTGCCGAGTCAGCAGTTCGCGCTGCCGCGTCGCCGTGAGTACTTCGCCCTTCTTGAGCCCAGCCTCGATGACGAGCTCGATCGCGAGCCCAAACGCAAACTTGTCGTCGATGTAGATGCTGGCTCGGTCGAGGTCTTTCTTTTGCTGGGCCACGCGCGTGACGGTGCCGTCCTCGAGGTCGAGATCGGCGGGGTCGGGCCGCTCGCGCTGTAGTGTATTGAACGCCATGCGAGGTCTAGCCCTCGAGGTCGGGCGGGTTCCGGGGCGGGTGTCTGGGAGCAGGAGATAGGGAGCGGACGCGACCTCGAGGCCGGGCAGAGGTGCGGGATGCTTGTTCTCGACCTCGAGGACGCACGAGACGAACCCTGAACGGTGAACCCTGCACCTGCAACGACACCTCGAGGACGCGCTACCGCAGCACGGCCACCTTTCCAACCCTCGACGACCCGTCCGAACCGGCCGCGGCCACGAGGTACACCCCCGACGGGACAGGCTGGCCCGAGAGGTCCCGACCGTTCCAGCGGAATGACCCGCCGGACACCTCCGCCTCGAACACGACATCGCCGGCGACCGTGAGCACGCGTACCTGAGACGTTGGCGACGAGAGCCCGCGCACCACGACCCCCTCCGCGCTCTCGGCTGGGCGGAACGGCTGGGGTGCGGCCACCAGCTCCTCCGAGCGAGGGTTGAACCGCGTCGCGTCGCCGGGCGAACTGAAGAGCCCTTCGTTGGTGACGAAGAAGACACGGCCCGAGCCAGGATCGACGGCAATCGAGAACACGCCGTCGCTAGGAAGTGGGCTCGTCGCCGCCGTCACCGTGCGGACGAGGTCGTTGCCTTCCGCGTTGATGAGGTACGCCCCGCTGGACGTACCCACCCAGATCTGACCGCCTGGGTCGACCTCGAGGTCGAACACCTCCACATCGCGGAGCAGAAAGTCGAGGCCGTCCTCGAGGCGGGGCCACTGCGGCGTCGCGAGCTCCGGGTTGCCTCCGAACGCTGAGCTAGGCGAAAACACGTAGGCGACGCCGCGGTCGGTGCCGATCCAGACGCGGCCTTGTCCATCCACTGCAACGTCAGAGACTTCGTTGCCAGGAATTCCGACCCCCACCGAGCTGCTGCCGGTGAACCGGACCGCACGATCATCTGCACTCGACAGAGGATCGTTCCCCGTGTTCCATGCACCCAGACCATTCCCCTCTAGCGCCAGCCACTTCTGACCAAAGTTGTCGATGGCGATTCGTTTGGCGTTCGCCGTCGCAGGAATCCCAGAGGGGAACGGAAATCCGGTCCACTGCTCCCCATCGAAGCGGTGAAGCGGAAGCCCGGAAGCGTTGATCAGCCACGCGACATCGCCCTCGAAGGCCACGTCCTCGACGACGACAAAATCGGCTTCGCCAGGCGCCGTTTGCAGGGACGAGTTGTCCTGGCTGTACGTCACCGCACCGTCGCGGTCGCCGTCAGCCGGAAAGAGCGTGACACCGTCACCGCCAGAACCTGCGTAGAACGAGCCGTCCGGCGCGACCGACGCGGCCCGAAGCGATGCGCGGACGATGTCGATGCCTTCGTCGTCGGTCCTATACGAGGTCCACGTCTCGCCCTCGAGGCGCCCGACGGCCGCGAACCCTGCCGACTCCAGCCGCTCCGTGACCAGCCACAACACACCGTCGTTGCCGATGTCGATATCGGTGATGCTGGTCGATAGCGGGCCCGGTGGCGTAGTCACCGCTGGTGTGAACTGGATACGGCCCGCACCAGGGCCATCGTCCGGAATTTGGAAAAGACCTGTAGCGTCGTCGGTCGACCAGACCGTCCCATTTGGACCAGTTGCAAGTCCCGACTGTACCGTCGCACGGAGCGGCTCGAACACGGTGGGTCCGAAGCTGTCTATCGGGAGAACGTATACGAACGTCAACGACTGCGCGTAAACGCGGTCACCGAGTTGAAAGACCTCCGTGATGGCGTTGTTGATGAACAGCTGCCGGTCCCACGTTCCGAAGTCCGAGCGCCGGTAGAGGTCCCGCGCATCGGGCGTACCAGCACCTGCGTACACGCGACCGTCCACCTCGGCCAAGCTGAACGCCGCGCCCTCGAGGGTAGAGCGTGTCCAGGCACCGGGCGCCTGCAGGTTGTCGTTCGAGAGAGATGCGTAGACGAGACCGCCGTCGCTGGCCGCCCAGATTCCTGGCTCACCTGACGGGAGTGGCGCGAGCAGGACATCGTTGACAGCCGTCCCCGCCTCCACGTCGGCGAGGCGCGTGTAGGCGCTCCGAACGCTGCGCGCGGCGGCATCGAGGACGACGACGCCGAAGTCCGTCGAGAGGTAGAGGACGTCGCCCTCGACGTCGATCCGGCGGATGCCGCGCGAGGGATACTGGTCCGCCCGCGAGATCGCGAAGACGGTCTGGATCTCGCGGCTGTCTGGATCGAAGCTCTCCAAAACCCCATTCTCGTACCCGATCCACAGAACACCACGCGTCTCGTCGAAGGCGAGTGCGCCAACGGGACCGCCCTCGAGGCCGTCGATGGATGTCACGGTCTCAAGCTCGCCCGTCGAGGGCGAGTAGAAGAAAACGCCACCGTCGGCAGAGACCCACAAGCCGTCTGGGGACGCGGTGAGCGCCGAGGCCTCGTTATACGAGGGATAGGCCCGCCATCCGGCCGCCGACTGGGCGAATGCCGGAGCGGCGAAGAGGAGAAGGACGAGCAGCGCGTGCGAGGTCCGCATGGGCGGAGGGGTCAGGTTCGCGTAGCGGTCGTCGGGAGCCGTATGGGGTTAAGCGGAGGGCGCGTCGGCGGCGACGCGACGGAGCAGATCAACCATCTCGACGGCGGCGGCAGCGGCCTCCGCTCCCTTATTGCCGGCCTTGGTCCCGGCACGCTCCCACGCTTGGTCGAGCGTGTCGACGGTCAAAACGCCGAACAGCACAGGGACGCCGGTGTCGAGGGCGACCGTCTGACATCCGCTGGTCACTCCCGAGGCGACGTAGTCGAAGTGAGCCGTGGCGCCGCGAATGACGGCGCCCAGGCAGATCACGGCGTCGTACCGTTCCGTCTCGGCGAGTGCCTGAGCCACGATCGGTAGTTCGAAGGCACCGGGGCACCACGCCAGGTCCACGGCCTCGAGGTCGGCGCCATGGCGCACGAGGGCGTGCTGAGCGCCCTCGACCAACCGAGACACGATGGCCTCGTTGAAGCGGCTGGCGACGATCGCGTAGCGCGCGCCGTCGGGGGAGACGAGATGGCCTTCGTAGGTCGTCGACATGAGCGGATGGGAAGGCCGAAAGGTAACAACCGACCGGGCCGGACTCAGCCCACGTAGAAGCGCCCTTTGTAGCTTCGCGCCATGCTCACGCCCGCTTCGTCGCCGCCCGGCCTTCAGCTCGTCCCCGCAGCGGCCGTTCTCCCCGCCCTCCCGGCCTCGATTCCGTCCCGCGTGTACCCAACATGGATCCAGGCTCTGGGCCGATGGATCATGAAGGTGCTCGGATGGCGGTACACAGGCGGGTTTTCAGACGCCCCCCGACAGGTCTTGATCGCGGCACCTCACACCTCGAACTGGGACGGAGTCGTGGGTCTGGCAGCTGTGGCCGTATGCGGGGTGTCGGTGCAGGTCTTCGCCAAGCGGCAGCTGTTTGTAGGGCCCATCGGCTGGATGCTCCGGCAGTTCGGCGGCATCCCAGTGGACCGGGACCAGCCGGGCGGGCTGGTGGGACGCGGTGTGCAGGCCCTGACTGGCCCAGAGCCCGCCATCGTCGCAGTGACGCCGGAGGGGACGCGCTCGACAGTTGACCGCTGGAAGACGGGTTTCCATCGCATCGCCCTCGAGGCCGACGTGCCCATTGCGGTCGCCGCCATCGACTGGGGCACCCGACAGGTGGGCGTGGTCGGCACGATCCATCCGTCGGGCGACCTCGAGGCCGACCTCGGGGCCATCGGCGAGTTGCTATGCGGCGTCGAGGGCAAGCACCCGGAGCGCGCCATGCTACCGGCGCCCAGATAGCCGACCTCGAGGTCGGAACAAAAAGGGTCTGGCAACCGGGTCATTTGCTTCGGTCCGACCTCGAGGACGAGACTCGCCAGCCGACCTCGAGGACGCCTCTACCCGTGCGCCTCCACCTCGACCCGCGCCGGGCCGCCAGCCCCCGGCTTGCCCTCGAGGTCGTTGCGGAACATCCGCGTGGTCGGGTACGCCAGATCCACGGTATCGAGGGCCTCGAAGCGGTCCAGGATGGCCTCCCACACGTCCTGCTCGCTCCCACGTACGCGCCTCGGCGCCACGAGGTAGCGCATCGTGAGCTGGACGCCCTCTCCCACCACGGACGTGTAGACGGTGGGCGTGAGCTTGGAGTAGAAGATGAAGTACTCCCGTGCCGCCGCCCTCAACGTCCGCTCGGCGTCCTCGGACAGATGGTCAGCACACTCATGGGCCACGTCGAGAAGGACCTGCTTGGCCGCGCGCCAGTCGCTCTCGAACGTGACCACGACCGGCACCTCGTGCCACACGTAGGCGAAGGTGCCCGTGTGGTTCGTGACCGAGTTGGTGAACACCCACCCGTTTGGCACGTGCACAATCCTCCCCGTCGACTGCCCCGCACCGGTCCGCGTGCCGACCTCGAGGAGCGTGAACTGAAACACGCGCTGGTCGATCACGTCGCCCGTGTGACTGTTGATCGTGATTCGGTCGCCGGTCGAGAACGGGCGACGCCAGAGCAAGAAGCCCCAGCCGGCCAGGTCTACCAGCGGGTCCTTGAGCGCAATGGCGATACCTGCCGTGAGCAGGCCGAGGAACGTCCCCAGGTTGCCGGTCTCGCCAATCCACACCTGAAACAGCGCCAGCGCCAGGATCACGCCCGTCACGTACGACGTGGTCTTTTTCCACTGGTAGAGCCGCCGCACGTCGTCGGGGGCTCGGCGGCGGACCAGCGAGAGGATCACGCGCCGGAGCGCCAGCACGACCGTCACCAACACGACGGTCATCAACAGCTCGTAGGTGACCGCTGGCCCGAACGGGAGTATGTCACTCAGCGGCTCCACCAGCGGTCCCCACAGTCCGCTCAGCGCTTCGCGGTCGCGGGCAGTCATCTGGGCCAACGCGACCGCTTGCTCCAAGGAATCCAGAGGAGCCGAAGGCGGAATGGAGAACGGGATCTGTGCCATGCCGACCCTACGCCGCCACGTCCTCGAGGTGCCCGTCCCCGACCTCGAGGGTGGATGCCCCCGGTACCTCCCTCAAGGTTGGGGCATCGAAGTCGGCCTCGACCTTCCAGCGACAAGCATTATCAACGTCCTCGAGGCCGCGACTCGACCTCGAGGACGGATGGACTACTCGCCCTCGGCCGGGGCCGCGACCGGAGCGTCGGCGTTCGCGATGAACTCGCTCAGGCAGCGCCCGCTGTACGCAGCGTACGTCGAGGCCGCCACGCGTCCGTTGATCGCGAGCTTGGGCACCGAGATGCCGCCCTCGCTCGTCGCAAAGGCCGTGTTCACGGCATCCGCGTCGGCCTGGACCTCGTCGAGGATCGGCTGGAGGCTCTCCTGGTCGTTGAGCAGCGCCTCGAAGTCCGCGCCGTTCATGCCAGCCGCGGTCACTGTCGCGACCAGCTCCGGAAGCGTCATGCCCCATGACTGGTCCTGGCGCTCGAACATCTCGTGCATCAGGTCGAAGAACTTGCCCTCCTCCTCCGCAAGCTTCAGCGCCACGATCTGACCCAGCGACTGCTGGCGGAGCGGATACGGGACGTAGTAGAACCGCGCGGACTCGCCATTCTCAGCGATGAACGAATCGAGCGTCTCAGAGAGATCCTTGCAGTGCGGGCAGTTCGGGTCGAACACCTTCACGACGGTGACGTCCGAGTTCGGGTTGCCCAACACCGGGCCGTCGGTGAACGACGACATGTCTGTGATGAGCTCAAACTCCGGGTCGTAGTCGCACGAGCCTGTGACGTCCTGGATGCGAGGCGTCGGAACCGACGGGACGCCCTGGACGGCCGTGTTCTGGCCGGGCGACGCCTGCGCAGCCCCCGCCCTCGAGGCAAGGCCGAATGTGGACAGGAGCAACACGGCGAACCCGCCAAGCACCAATCCATAGGGACGAAGAGCCCCCACGCCCTCCGGCTCCGGATCGACGCGACGACGCTTGGCTGGAACGATGGCCGTCGACAAGCGACGGTGCTCGAGAAGGTGAAACGCGAACAGCGTCGTCACCAGGAATGCCGACACCATACACAGCGGGCAGAACGCGCCGATCACAGCGGCCTGGAGGTACACGAGATATCCCGTGTAGAGAAACCCGACCGTGACAATGCCTCCCGATGCAAGACGAAGGCGGTTGTCACGAACCAGCACGTAGCCCAGACGGAGCAGCGCGACGATGACGTAGAAGATGAGGCCGAGCGCGATGTTGGGGATGCCCATGAAGTCGGCATACTCGCTTTCGGTTACAGCCGCACAACCGGCCGTCGTGCCTGTCGTGCCCGCAGCGGCATCGAACGACACCTCACTACCGAGGCCCGTGCAGCCATTCGCGAACCCGTTCGCTTTCTGGAGCGCCAGGTGCGTTACGACCACGATGCCGAAAAGGGCGACGCCGACAATGATGCGGCGCAAGAGAGAGGTCTGGGCAGGGAGAGCCATAGGTCGAAGGGATGTCTCGGAGGGCCGGGGCGAAACCCGTGCCTGAAATCTACGAAAGGCTGCGGAGCGGGCGTCGAGGGCGCAACGAAGGCGGAGGCTTTCTGGTGCCTGCTAAAAAAACAACATCTCTCTTGACTCGGGACGGTTCTTAGCCCTACTCTCTGTTACGTTTTTAACACAGACCATGCACCCCCGTCTCAGTCGCCGCGAGCGCGAAGTCCTCGACGTCCTCCACCGCCTAGGTACCGCATCCGCAGCCGACGTGCGCGCCGCGCTCGAGAAGCCTCCTAGCGACTCGGCCGTACGCACGCACCTCCGCATCCTGGAGGAGAAAGGACACATCCGCCACCAGCAAGACGGACCGCGGTACCTCTACCGCCCCGTCGTTGCCAGAGAGACGGCAGGACGCAGCGCATTGCGCCACCTCCTGACCACATTCTTCGAGGGCAGCCCGGACCGTGCTGTCGCCGCCTTGCTGGACGAGACCTCGGACGACCTCTCAGCCGACGACCTCGACCGCCTGGACGATCTCATCCAACGCGCACGCTCCCAGGGCCGATGACACTGCTCCTCTCTCTCGTGCTCAAGGGCGCGGCCGTTCTTCTCGTCGCCGCTCTGTGCGTCCGGTTGCTTTACCGAGCTCCCGCCTCTCTCCGCCACGGCATCTGGGCCGCCGCCTTCGGCGCGCTGCTGTTGCTGCCCGTCCTCGAGGCCGCCGGACCCCGATGGTCCGTCGCAGTGCTGCCGTCGCAGGCTCCCGCGGTGCCGTCCTCGATGGCGATCCCTGCTCCTCCGCCGCCACCACCCGCACCACCGGCTCCGCCTGCGCCACTCTTCGAGGCAGCCGTTGCAAGCGGGGCCACCAGTGCCACCTTCGAGGCGGAGGCCGCAGAGTTCGAGACACAGATGGAATCCTTCGAGGCCGAGATGCGGTCGTTCGAGGGAGCGATGGAAGCGTATGGCCAGGAGATGGAGTCGACCTCGAGGACGATGTCGGGCGTCCGGGCGACCTCGACGCGCCCTGCATCCCCGATCCGCTCGTTGGGCGGATGGCTGCTGACGCTATGGGCCGTCGGAGCGGGACTTGTGACGCTGTGGTGGCTCGGTGCTGCGGTATCGGCACACCGACTGGTGGGCCGCGCCCAGCCAGAGACCGACGAAGACTGGTCCGTCGTGTCCGACCATGCCCGCCGGCTGTCCGGCCTCGACGAGCCCGTTCGCCTGCTGCGGTCCACGGACCTCGACGTGCCGATTGCGTGGGGCTACGGCTCCCCCGCCGTCGTTCTGCCCGAGTCTGCCGACGAGTGGGATGAGGACCGACGCGAGGCTGTGCTGCTACACGAGATGGCCCACCTCCGCCGCCGCGACGCCTGGACGCAGGTCGTGGCCCAGGCCGCCGTGGCGGTCCACTGGTTCAACCCGCTCGCGTGGTGGGGCTACCGCCAGCACCTCGACGCGAGGGAGCAGGCCTGCGACGACGCCGTGATTCAGGGTGGCGCCCGCCCCTCCGCGTACGCTGCCCACCTCGTCGGCGTCGCCCGGTCCATCCGCCGCGAGCCGATCGCGCTCACCGCCGTCGCCCCGATGGCACGGACCGCGCCGCTCGAGACCCGCATCCACTCCATCCTCGACGCAGACCGGCGTCGAGGACAACTCGGGCGTCTCGCGAAGATCGGGACAGCTGCACTGGCACTCGGCATCGTGCTTCCCGTCGCCGCCTTCCAACCCGTCGAGGCCGAGGCAGCTCTTGACGACAACCGCCCTGTCCTTGAGAGCACCGGCCTCAATGCTTCGGTATCGAAAGCCGTCCTCGAGGACGAGCCGGAGGCATGCTGTAGGACGTCGTCGCAAGAAGCAGCGCGAGAGGAGACGCCCTCGAGGTCGCCCGCCGAGGTCCGCGCCGATACGCTCGACGAGGTGCGCGCTCACATCCGGCAGGCGCAAGCCGAGGTCCGCCGCGCGATGGCTGACGCTCGCGGCGCCGATGTCGAGATCGCTCGCATCCGACTCGGCGCCCTTCAAGAGGCCGAGCGCGCCCTCGAGGACCTCAACCTCGAGGCGATTCAGAGAGAGGCGGGAGCGGGAGTTCGAGAAGCGATGGCTGCTGCCCGAGCGGGTGTTCGAGAGGCTCTCCTCGAAGCAGAGGAGGATCGTCGCGAAGCACGCCTCGAGGCTGACGAAGACCGTCGCGAAGCACTATTGGAAGCGGAGGAAGACCGCCGCGAGGCCTACCTCGAAGCCGAGGAAGACCGCCGTGACGCCCTCGAGGAGGCGCGTGATGCACGGGACGAGGCACGCGAGGCTCTGTCGCAGGTGGACATGCCCCGTGTCTGGTCCGAGGCCAAGCGCGGCCTCGGGGACGCGTGGCCCATCGTTCGCAGCGTGTCGCGGGCCGCTCCCCCCGCACCGCCCATCCCGGGCGCCACTCCGAGGCCTCCAGCCGTGCGCTCGTCAGCCGTGTCCCGGTCGACCTCGAGGTCGACCTCCCGCACGACGCGCGCAGTCGACTGGAACTCCATCGACCGCGCACGCACCGAAGCCGTCCGCCGCGCCGGCCCAGACCACTCCCGCCGATGATCTTTCGCTCCGCCGCCCTCCTGCTCGCCGTCGCGAGCAGCGCCTGCGCCCAGCCCGCCGTCGCCGACCGCGTCCTCGAGGACGCGCCCTGGTGCAATGAGATCTACCGGAATGGCCACGACCGAGAGGTTGTGTGTGAGGTCCGCGAGACCGTCCTCGAGGCCGACCGCCTCGACGTGAGCGGCGCGGTGAACGGTCCCATCAAGGTCAAGGAGTGGGACCGCTCCGATGTATTGGTCCGCGCTCGAGTCGTCGGCATCGCGAGCAGTCAGGACCGGGCAGCCCAACTCGTCCAAGCATCCCATGTGGATACCCGAAACGGCATCGTCCGCTCTACGACGCCGGAGACCGGCGGCCGCTCTGGCGACGGTGTGTTCATCAGCTACGAGATCTTCGCCCCACCAGACACTAACCTCGACCTCGAGGCCGTGAATGGTCCAGTCGCAATCCACGGTCTGAGCGGCCAGATCCGCGCCAACGTCGTCAACGGACCCGTGTCGCTCCACGGCGTGAATGGCGATGTGCACATCCACGCCCTCAACGGCCCGGTGAACGTCGGCCTCGAGGGCGACCACTGGCGAGGGGCCGGCCTCGAGGTTCGCGCCGAGAACGGGCCCATTATCGTTGACGTCCCCGGCGGCTACTCCGCTCGATTCTCGGCGGAGACCACAAACGGACGCATCACCACCGGCGCCGTTCAGGTGCATGATTCTGTGCGCCATCGAGGACAGTACGTCGGCGACGAGCTCTCCGGCCGTCTCGGCGACGGCGGCGCGCCCCTCACGCTGACCACCACGAACGGCCCCGTTCGGCTTGTGAACGGCGGATAGGCTCCGCCCTTCAGCTCTCCCTCCCGGACCCAAGACCCTTGGCCCCCTCGGGAGAGGTCTGTCAGGTCGCGACGTGCTGTTTTTTTAGCGCCCCCTGTAACCCAATGGGTTTCCGCCCCGTGAAGGGGTTGCCTCACCCCCTCTACCCCATGCGCATCTCTCTACTCGCGGCCCTTCTGCTCGCGGCCCCTTCGTTCGCACAGACCGCAGCGCCGCCGGCATCGCCCATCAGCGAATCCCACGTGATCGGCGCCCACGCTCTCGGCGAAGCCGCCATCGACCTCGACGGCGTCCTCGACGAAGTCGCTTGGTCCACGGCACCAGCCGCGAGCGGCTTCACGCAGCTTCGCCCGGCAGCTGGAGCAGCGGCCACCGAGCGCACAGACGCCCGCGTCCTGTATGACGGCTCGTCCGTGTACGTCGGAATGCGGATGCACGACACACAAGCGGACAAGATCAATACCCAACTCGGACGTCGAGACAGCGGGTTTGAGAGTGACTGGGCCGCCGTCGCCTTCGATTCGTACCACGACGACCGGACCGCGTTCGTCTTCCAGGTCAGCGCCGCCGGCGTGCTCTACGACGCTCTGCTCTACGACGACGTCAACGAGGACGACTCCTGGGACGCCGTCTGGGATGTCGCCGTCAGCCGCGATGAGGCAGGATGGACGGCAGAGTTCCGCATCCCGCTCAGCCAGCTCCGCTTCACCGCGTCCGAGGGCGATCAGACGTGGGGCGTCGAGTTCATCCGCAAGCACTTCCGCACCAACGAGCAGTCCTTCTGGGCACCCATCGACCCCGAGGTCAATGGCGTCGTGAGTCAGTTTGGCAAGCTCACGTCGTTGCGCGACCTGCGCTCACCGCGCAACCTCGAGGTCGTGCCGTACGTGGCTTCGGCTCTCACCCGGGCGCCAGGCAACGACCTCGACCCCTTCTTTGCCGACAACGACCTCGACCCACGCATCGGCCTCGACGTCAAGTACGGTGTCACGAGCGACATCACGCTCACGGCAACTGTCAACCCCGACTTCGGGCAGGTCGAGGCCGACCCGGCACAGGTCAACCTTGGCGGCTTCGAGCTCTTCTTCCAAGAGAGGCGCCCGTTCTTCGTCGAGGGCCTGGACGTGTTCTCGATGGAGCCGCGCCGCTACTTCTCCAACAGCCGCCCGGACCTCCTGTACACGCGGCGAATCGGGCGGAGCCCCCAGCGCGGCTCGTTCGTGCCGAATGAAGCAGAAGAGGCCGCCGGGGAAAGCGGAACGGTCTACACCGACGCCCCACAACAGAGCACCATCCTGGGCGCCGCGAAGCTCTCCGGCCGGGCGGGCCGCTTCTCGTTCGGCGTCCTCAACGCCGTCACCGGCTCCGAGTACGGCTCGTTCCAGGCCATCGACGTCAACAACCGCTTGGTGATGGACGACCGTGCGCTTATTGAGCCGGCCACCAACTACACCGTGGGTCGCGTCCGCGGCACGTTCGGGCGCACCATCGTCGGCGCCCTTGGGACGTCCGTCGTTCGCAGCACCTCCGAACCGGCCATCGAGGAACTGCTGCCCGCGCAGGCCACCGTCGCCGGCCTCGATATCGAGCATCCGTTTGGCGACTGGGTGATGAGCGGCCAAGTGGCCGGCAGCCTGGTCTCGGGCAGCGCGACCTCCATCGAGCGCGTCCAGCGCTCCTTCCCCCGCCTCTTCCAGCGTCCTGATGCGAATCATGTGACGCTCGACCCGACCCGTACCTCGCTGGCCGGGTTCACGGGAGAAGCGAACGTGCTCAAGACAACCGGCGAGCACTGGCTGGTCGGCTTCCATGCCAACGCAACGTCGCCAGGATTTGACTCGAACGAGCTCGGCTTCCAGTCTCGCGCCGACCAAGTCGGAGGCGGCACGGTCCTGATCTACAACCAGAATCAGCCACAGGGAATCTTCCAGCAGTGGGGCGGCAACGTGTTCGCTGGGTCCGGCTGGAACTTCAATGGCGACCGGATCGACTCGTTCGTCGGACTCAATTCGAACGGCACGTTCAAGAACTTCTGGGGCTTCGGCGTCAACGGCAACGCCTGGATCCGGACGGCGGACGACCGTGGCACGCGCGGCGGGCCGCTTATGACGTCCCCCGCCGGGGCCCGAATCAACCTCAACGCCTGGACGGACGACCGGAAGGCGGTCTCCGGGTATGCGTGGACGGGTGCCAACCGCAACGAGCTCGGTAGTTGGTACCACGGCGTCGAGGTCGGCGTCGAAGTCCGACCGTCCTCGTCGTTGTCCATCAACATCGGTCCGGAGTTCGACCGGTCGCATACGGCCCAGCAGTACGTCGGCGCCTTCGACGCGCCCGACCTCGAGGCCACGTTCGGGCAGCGCTACGTGTTTGGCGAGATCGACCAGACCTCCCTCTCGCTCAACACCCGCATCAACTGGACGTTTACGCCCACGCTGTCGCTCCAGACCTACCTCCGCCCGTTCGTCTCGAGAGGTACGTACACCGACTTCCGTCAGCTGACCGAGGCCGGCCAACTCAACCTCCCGACGTACGGCGACGCCTTCGGCTCTGTGGAGCAACTCACGGACGAGAACGGAGACATCTCGTACCGGGTGACTGGCGAGGACGGCGGCACAGCCGAGTTCTCAGACCCCAACTTTACCGTACGCGCGCTTCAGGGCAACGCGGTTCTCCGCTGGGAGTACCGGCCGGGCTCGTCCATCTTTGCGGTGTGGCAGCAGCAGCGCAGCGGCTTCGCCCCGGACGGGGCGTTCTCCTTCGACCGCGACGTACGCGGCCTGTTCACGGACGAGGTCACCAACGTATTCCTGATCAAGCTGAGCTACTGGCTCGGGTAACTGGATTTCGTCCTCGAGGGCGCAACCTTCGGGCATCCGTCCCGAACAAGCGGCAACTGAAACGGACTTGGGGGTTTGATCGCACCTAGTCCTACGGCCCCGGCCGGCTCGTGTGTGGGCCGCCGGGGCCGGCTTGTCTTGGTGGACTCGCGTCCTCGAGGACGCCTTCTCGATTCAGGCTCGATCTCCTCCGGGGAAAGGCATCTCATCGCTGGGTCAGGGGTCATTGACACCATCGAGGTCGAGGCTTCCCCCTGTACCTTTGGAGCTCTCCTCCCCGACCTCGATGCGGATTTCGATTCTTGCTCTCCTCGCTGCCACCGTCGCCTTCGGTGGGTGCTCTCAGAAAGTGTGCTGCGCGGCGCCAACCGCCGACCTCGAGGTCCGAGCGCAGACGCTCGCCCAGAGCGCGATCATCATCGACACGCACATCGACGTACCGTACCGGCTGCGGGAGACCCCGGAGGACGTGTCCGTGCGGACCGCAAGCGGCGACTTCGACTACCCGCGCGCCCTCGAGGGCGGCCTCGACGTGGCGTTTATGTCGATCTACATCCCAGCGAGCTACCAGGAGACCGGCGGCGCACGCGCCTTGGCAGACTCGCTCATCGACGGCGTCGAGGCGATGGCGGAGGCGGAACCCAGCAAGTTCGGAGTTGTCCGGTCGGCCGCGGACATCAACAGGATGCGCGTTCCCGGACGCGTTCTGCTGGCGCTCGGCATGGAGAACGGAGCCCCGGTCGAGGGCGACCTCGAGGCCCTGCGCCACTTCCGGGATCGCGGCATCCGCTACATCACGCTCACGCACAGCCGCGACAACGACATCTCGGACTCCTCCTACGATGACACCGGCACACACGGCGGCCTGAGCGACTTCGGCCTCGAGGTCGTGCGCGAGATGAACCGGCTCGGCATCATGGTCGACGTGTCGCACGTCTCCGACGCCGCCTTCGAGGACGTGATGGACGTCACGACGGTGCCGGTGATCGCGAGCCACTCGTCGGCGCGAGCCTTTACGCCGGGCTTCGAGCGCAACATGAGCGACGCCATGATCGAGCGGCTGGCGGAGAACGGGGGCGTGATCCAGATCAACTTCGGCTCGACGTTCTTGCTCAAGCGCGTGCAGGACGACCGCGACGCCCTCCGTTCCCGCTTCGCCGACGAGATGGAGTCGCGCGGCCTGGTCATGGGCACCCCCGAGGCGGATGCCTTCCAAGTCACCTTCGAGGCCGAGAACCCGCTCCGACTGGCCGACATGACGGACGTCGCGGACCACATCGACCACGTCGTCGAGTTGGTCGGCATCGATCATGTGGGTCTGGGATCCGACTACGACGGCGTCGGCCCGACGCTGCCAGTCGGCCTCGAGGACGTGTCCACGTACCCGAATCTGGTCGCGGAGCTGCTGCGCCGGGGCTACTCGGAGACGGACATCCGCAAGGTGCTTGGCGAGAACGTGATGCGCGTGTGGATGGCCGTCGAGGCCGCGGCCACGGAGTAATCGAGCTTCGTCCTCGAGGGCGGCACGTGTATGCAGATGTATTTTGCATGTCCGATCCCACCCTATTGGATAATGATCCGGCTCGCGCTGCTCACCGGTTTCCTTCTCGCCGCCGGATGCCAGTCCACCGCGGGGCTCCGCACGCCAGTGATGTCGTGCGCCGACGCCCAGTTCGCGGGAGTGACCGCCCGCATGGCGTCCGACCTCGATGAGCCACCCGTCCCGGAGGGCGGCCTCGAGGCCGTTCAGTCGAGGGTGCGAGTCGTCAATGAGGGCGGTGGCCAGATGCGTCAGGCGAGCGCGGCAGACCGGTTCGCCGTCATCCGTGCCGTCGTCGACACGACCGGAGCCGTCGTGTGCAGCGATGTCTTGTCGGCCTCGACGGCGGCCAAGGGAGACGCGGCGCAGGAGGCGGTGCACAGAAGTTCGTTCGTGCCGGGCCGTTTCGACGGTGCTCCCGTGCCCTCCGTGCTCGACCTGACTCTCGACGTTCGAGGACAAGGCGTTAGCCGTGTCGTCACGGGCGCCGAGTTGGGCATGGCTCCGTAAGCATCCTCTCTACAGCACAGCAGGCGTCGCTGCTCCATCTCCCTCGAGGGCGACTGACCTCGAGGACGCAGGCACGCGGCCGGGGTGGAGGACGAGCAGCGACAGGTCCGGGTACTGCGACGCGAGCGACCGAGGCAGATGATCGAGGGACGCTCGCCACGCGGCGCTCCCAGGCCGGGTCGAAACAAGGGCGACCGCATCCGCCGGCCGGAGACCGCCCTCGAGGACGCCCTCGAGGTCGCGCCACCGAGTGAGGGCGAGGATCTCCGGCGATCGCCCTCGACGGGCGAACAGCGGCTCCATCGTCGGCCTCGAGGCCTCGGTGACCGCCAGCACGACGCTAGCCCCGATGCGTGAGGCGAGCGCGAGGAGCGTCTGCGCCGCGCCCTCGAAGCCGGGCTCGAGGTCGGCGCCGGGAGGTACGGCGATGATCAGGCGCCGGACCGTCGAGGTCGGACGCGTCTGCCGCGTGATCAAGACCGCCGCCGTCGTCTCGGACAGCACGCGATCTGTGATCCCGCCGAACAGGACGCGGGCCGCCGCAGGGCTCCCGTCCCAGCCCATCACCACCAACGCCGAGCGCGTCTCGGCCGCGGCCCTCGACAGCGCTCGGGCCACGTTCGTCTCGACGCGCACGAGCGGTAGCACCGGCACATCGGCGCCCGACGCGTGATCGGCGGCGTTGGCCAGCAACCGCTCGGCGCGGGCCACTCCATCCTCTTGATCGAGGCCCGGCACGACGACACTGATCGTGGCAAGCGGACCGCCGCCTCGCGCCAATACGCCCAACTCGACAAGGGCCCCAACCGTCGCCGGATTCGAGACCGACACCAGCACTCGAGGTCCACGCACTCGAGGAGCCCCGGCCTCGACGCGCGCCGCCAACCGACGACCGGCGCGCTCCACCACCACAGGACCGACCAGACACGTCACGAAGACCATCGCGATGGTTCCATTGAGCACCGTCCCATCGAACAGCCCGACCTCGACGCCGACGACGACGGCTGCGAGAGTCGCCGCCGCCTGAGGCACCGTGAGCCCGAAGGCGAGCCGGACCTCGTCGGCGGAGAATCCGAACGCGGGGCGGAGCATCCATGCCGCAGCGCCCTTCGTCAGGAGCAGCGTCGCCGTCATGGCCAGCGCGACGGTCCATGCTCGTCCCGCATCGGGACCGCCGATGAAGGCCTCGAGGTCGACCAGCATCCCGGTCGAGAGCAGGAAGAACGGGATGAACAGCGTGTTGCCGACGAACCCGATCCTGTTCATCAACACGCTCCCCTCGGGGACCAGCCGGTTCAGAGC
Organism: Rubricoccaceae bacterium; assembly: GCA_963832985.1. Taxonomy (GTDB): domain Bacteria; phylum Bacteroidota; class Rhodothermia; order Rhodothermales; family Rubricoccaceae; genus Rubrivirga. The sequence continues at coordinate 303,744 of CAWHWG010000003.1, read as the reverse complement.
GAGGCCAGCCAGGAACGCGCCGATGATCGGCTCGATACCCAGCGCCTCGACGCCAAGCGCGCACACGAACACGGCCGCGAGGACGAACACAAACTCCACCGCAGCGTCCTGCGCCGCCGTCTTCAGAAACCACGCTCCGAGCCGGGGAAGCCCCCAGAGGACGGCTCCCCCGACGACCACCAGCGACCCCGTCACGCGAACCAGTACGGCCAGATCAAAGCCTCCCCCCTCTCGTGCGCCTGTCGCGATCACAGCCAGCACCAAAAGCGCCAGCGTGTCGGTCAGGATGGTTGCCCCGACAGCCGTCGTCGTGGCTCGTTCTTTTTGCAGGCCGAGCCGAGCCGCCGCCGGATACGCCAGCAGCGTGTGGCTGGCGAAGACGCTGCCCAGCAGGATCGCCGCCGGCCATCCCATCCCAAATCCTGCGATGCCCACGGCCGTTCCGAGACCAATTGGCAACGCGAACGTCATCGCGCCGAACGTGAGACTTCGCGCCTTCCCGTCCTCGAGTTCGTGCAAGTCGATCTCGAGACCGGCCAGGAACATGATGTAAAGCAGCCCAACGGTCCCCAGGAGCACCATCGTCGGGTCCCGGTCGAGAACGCCCAGGGCGTTCGGCCCGAGCACGATCCCGGCCACCAACAGCACCACCGACGACGGCACTCCACGACGGGCGACGATGGGAGCGGCGAGCAGGACCAGCAGGACGACCGTAAAGACGGCGACCGGCTCGGTCAGAGGAAGCGAGTGCATTCAGTGCCGGCGAGAGGTCCCTCGAACGCCTCAGATTTCCGGAGGTCCCACCGCGACATCGAGGACGTGCGTACGTCCTCGAGCCGTGCCGCGGAGGCGGGGAGCCAGTGCGACTCGGAGGCTATGATCCGCACCGTGCCGGGGTACGATGACCCTGAGGGCGTCCGTCAAGGCGGCGACCTCGAGGGCGGATCAGTGCGCGTCGAGCCAGTTGTCGGCCACGCCGACGTCCACCACGACCGGTACGTCGCCCAGTGGGAAGGCCGTCACCATCTTGTCGCGCACGAACGTCGAGACGGCCTCGACGTCAGACTCCGGCACCTCGAAGACGAGTTCGTCGTGGACCTGAAGGATCATCCTGGCGCCGGGCGACACATCCTCGAGGCCGGCGTGAATCGAGATCATGGCGATCTTGATCATGTCGGCCTGCGTGCCCTGGATGGGCATGTTGACCGCGATGCGCTCGGCGTAGGCCCGGTCGTTCGGGTTGCGGGACGTGATCTGTGGGACGTAGCGACGGCGGCCCAACAGCGTCTCGACGTAGCCTCGAGTGCGCGCCTCGTAGGCCAGGCCGTCCAAGAACTCAATGACCTTGGGGTAGGCCGCCCGGTACTGGTCGATCAGGACTTGGGCGTCGCTGTTTGAGATGCGGAGGCGGTTGGCAAGTCCGAAAGCCGAGATACCGTACGGGATGCCGTAGTTGACCTGCTTGACCTTGTCGCGCTGGTCACGAGTCACGTCGTCATAGTCGACCTCGAAGACGGTCGCGGCCGTCGCGGTGTGGATGTCGCGCTTCTCGGCGAACGCCTGCACCAGCCCCGGATCCTCCGACATGTGGGCGATGATGCGGAGCTCGATCTGTGCGTAGTCCGCCGCCATCAGCACGTGCCCCGGCTCGGCCACAAAGGCGCGGCGGATCTCCTTGCCCAGGTCCGTGCGGATCGGGATGTTCTGGAGGTTCGGATTCGAGGACGACAGCCGGCCCGTTGCGGTCACCGTCTGGTTGAAGTCGGTGTGGACGCGCCCCGTGTCGGGGTGGATCAGCTCGGGTAACCGGTCCACGTAGGTCGACTTCAGCTTCGACACCTTGCGCCAGTCGAGGACGAGGGCAGGCAAGGTGTGCTCTTGGGCCAACTCGGACAGCACACGCTCGTCGGTCTTGGGCTTGCCGGTCTTGGTCTTGCCAAGAGGCTCGAGCCCGATTCCGTACGTCGGTGCCTCGTCCGCGAGTTGCTTCTTGGTCTTGGGCTTGGCGTCGGGGTCGCCCTCGACTTCGCCGGCCTCGTTGTCCTTGACGTCCTGGAGCCACTGGACCGCAGCGGCCTTCTCCTCGTCGGTCGGCGGCGGGTTGAACAGGACCTCACCGAGTTGCTTCGTGGACCCAATCCCAAAGGGACGCCCCGCCAGCGTCTCGATCTCGGCCTCGAGGGCGGCGATCTGCGCATCGAGGCCGACGCGGATCTCAGCGAGCACCGCTTCGTCGACCTTGACGCCGGCCATCTCCATCGTCGCCAAGACCTGCACGAGCGGAAACTCGATCTCTTGGGCGATCTGAAGCAGGCGCCCCTCGCCATCGTCCAGCGCCTCGAGGGCGTCGGTCAGGATGCGCACCAACCGCAGCGTCACGTCGGCGTCCTCACAGGCGTACGGGCCGACGTCCTCGACGGCGACCTCGCGCATCGACAGCGCATTCTTGCCCGTCCCGATCAGGTCCGTGATAGGCTGCGGGCGGTAATTGAGGTGGAATGATGCTACATCGTCCAGCTTGTGACTCGCCTCCGGGTTCAAGAGATAGTGCGCCACCATCGTATCGAAGATCTCGCCGCGCACCGTGACGCCGTGGCGAGCCAGGACCTCGAGGTCGTACTTGACGTTGTGCCCAATCTTGGGCAGCGACGGGTCCTCGAGGGCGGCGCGGACGGGATCGAGGACGTCCTTCTCGGGCGTCCCGTCGGGGAGGGGCGTGGGCAGGTACACCGCCTTCTTCTCGTCGACGGCCAGCGCCAGCCCGACTAGCTCCGCGCGCATCGCGTCCACTAGCGTCTTGTCGGCCGTCGTCGAGGCCGTCTCGGTGTCGAAGGCCAGGTGCGGCGCGTCCGTCACCATCTCGACGGCGACCTCGAGGTCGTCGCGCTCGTAGACGGTCTTGTAGCTCACGGCGTCCTCGTCGAGGGCCGTCACCGGCTCGTAGGGGCCGAAGTCGAACGAGAGCGCCGGGTCGTTGTCTGGGAGGGCCGTGAAGCTCCGCCGCGAGCCGCCGCCGCCCGACCTCGAGCGCTGGCGCCCCGCCGCGTAGTCCTTGACGCGGTTGCGGAGCCGTGCTCCAAACCCGACGTCGTTGAACAGCTCCTCCACAGCCTCGAGGTCGGGATCCGTCCGACGCAGCGTGTGCCAGTCGAGCGGGTTGCCGTCGTCGTCCTCGAGCGGGACGTCGGTCAGGATGGTGACGAGTTGCTTGCTCAGGCGCGCGTCGTCGGCGTAGTCCGTCATGCCCTCGCGCGCGCGCTTGCCCTTGAGCGTCGGGCCGACCTCGATGAGTCGCTCGACAGTCCCGTGTTCCTCGATGAGCTTGATGGCCGTCTTCTCGCCGATGCCCGGCACGCCCGGCACGTTGTCCGCCGAGTCGCCGATGAGCGCGAGGAGGTCGATGAACTGCGCAGGCTCGAGGCCGCCGTACTTCTCGCGGAAGGTCTCGGGCGTCTCGCGGTTGAACACCTCGCCCATGTACGGCGGGCGCAGCATCGAGACGCGGTCCGAGAGAAGCTGCCGGAAGTCCTTGTCGGCCGAGAAGATGACCGTGTCCACGCCCTCGTCCTCGGCGCGGCGCGCAAGCGTCCCGATCACGTCGTCGGCCTCGACGCCCTCGACCTCGAGGACGGGAATATCGAACGCGCGGCAGAGCCGCTTGACGAGCGGGATGTTGGACTTGATCTCCGGCGGCATCGGCGGCCGGTGGCCCTTGTAGTCGTCGTAGAGCTTGTCGCGAAAGGTGGGCGCTCCGCCGATGGCGTCGAACACGACCGCGATGTGCTCGGGCTGCTCGTCCTCGAGAAGCTTCAGCAGCGCTGTCGAGAAGCCGTACAGCGTGCGCGTATCGGTCCCGTCAGGCGCGCTCAGGGTGGCGTTCTTCATCGAGAAGAAGGCCCGGTAGGCGAGCGCCATCGCGTCGGCGAGAAACAGGGTCTCGCGGCCCGAGGCGTCCTCGAGGTCGTCGAAGGCATCGGCAGCGACGGGATGGTCTGGCGCGGCAGCCTTTATGTCCGGCGTTTTCAGCTCAGGCGTCGCCAGTTCCGGGGTCTCGAGCGAGACGGCCTCGAGGTCGGGAGTGTCGAGATCGGGAGCCTTGAGGTCGGCGCGTGGCGCGTCGTCGGGGGCAGCGTCGAAGAGGGAGGGCTGGTCGGCCATGCGTGCGGTCTTTCTGTGGAGGCGAGTCGGCCTCGAGGGCGGGGTCGGCGGAGGGTAACGCCGCCCGGTGCCGACGGGTTGTCGCTGTGTCCTCACAGTGAACATCGAAGTCGGGACGGAGCTTGTCGGGTGCGCGCATGTAGAGCCCCCCTCCTCCCTCTCCCCGGATATGGTCCTCCTCTTCGACATCGACGGTACCCTCTTGCAGTCGCACGGCGTCGGCCGCCGCTCCGTGACCGCCGCCCTCAAGGCCGTCATCGGTCACACGTACGACTTCTCAGGCCTTCCCTTCTCGGGCAAAACGGACCCGCAGATCTTCCGCGAGGTCTTGGAGGGCGCAGCCGACGCCGGCCTCGAGGCCGACCCGAGCCAGGTGGACGCGTTTCGCGAGGCCTACGTTCGCGAGATGTCGGCGGGCCTTCCGAAGGCGAACGTCGAGGACCTGCCCGGCGCCGTCGACCTCGTCCGTCGGCTCCATGCGGACGATGTGGCGCTGGGCCTGCTGACGGGCAACATCGAATCCATCGGCTACGCCAAGATCGGCCGCATCGGATTGGGCCGAGAGGTCTTCCCATTCGGTGCCTTCGGAAGTGACCACCACAACCGCAACGAGCTTCCTGCCATCGGGGCGAAGCGCGCCACGGAGCACTTCGGGCGCGCTATCGAGGGCGGAGACTTGGTCATCATCGGCGACACGCCGCGCGACATCGAGTGCGCTCGAGCCGTCGGAGCCATCGCGGTGGCGGTCGCGACGGGCCACTACTCCGTCGACGACCTCGAGGACGCGGACGTCGTCCTGGAGACACTGGAGGCGTTCGACCTCGAGGCCGTCACCGCGTGAGCACGGGTCCTCGTCCGGTCTGGCTGACCCTTGCTGTTCTGTGGATGGTCGTGTGCGCCATCGGCCTGCTGATGCCCGAGCCGTACCTCCCAGACCATCTGATGAAGGACTTCGATAACCTGGCGCACGTCATCGTGTTCGCTGGCGTCGTCGCGCTGTGGGGCATCGCTCTCCCTCGCTGGGTATGGCTCATCGGGGCCGTCGCCGTGTTTCTGGCCGTCGGAAGCGAGTGGGCGCAGGACGCCTTTACCGACGACCGAGGTGCCCAACGGTCCGACGTCTACGCCGACGTGGTCGGGATCATCATCGGGCTTGTAATCGCTCTGCGCGTTAAGGCCGCCAGGCGCTACGCGAACCGCCGCAGGGTGGCCTCGACCGGACGGCGGTAGCCCGCGCCGTGCGTCAGGTGATTGATCAGGTTGTAGAGGTTGTAGATCTCGCGCCGCTCCGGGTAGCCGTCCTCGAGGGGCCAGGCCTCTTTGTAGCCGTCGTAGAAGGACGGAGCGAAGCCTCCGAAGAGCTCCGTCATGGCAAGGTCCACCTCGCGATGGCCGACGTACACCGCCGGATCGATGAGCGCGAACCTGTCTTCGAGGGCAAGTGCGTTCCCGCTCCAGAGGTCGCCATGCACGAGAGATCGCGGCGGGGTCTCAGGCAGGAAGTCATTTAGCCTCGAGACCAGCCGGTCGAGCAGTCGGTCCCACGACGCGTCCCACGCACCTCGCTGTCGGACCGTCTCCGCCTGCGCCACCAGCCGACGCTCGCCGAAGAACGCAGGCCACGACCCAAGCCACCCGTTCTGCTGCGGCTTGCTCCCAATCCAGTTGTCGGCATCCCACCCGTAGCCCTCGCCCGGCGCGGCCGAACGGTGAAGCTCCGCGAGCGCCGCCCCAAACCGGTGCCAGTCCGACCTCGAGGGCGATCCCACCTCGAGCCACGGCAGCACCAGCAGCCCGGCCTCGAGGTCGGTCGCAGTACGGGCCACGAGCGGCACCGGCACCTCGAGGTCGGGACCCGCTACCTGAGCCAGGGCCTCGAGGCCGGTCGCTTCGGCGGCGTACGTCCGCCCCGCGTCGCCCGTCCCCCACTTAGCGAACACCGTCCTCGAGGAGGTCTCGACGCAGGCCGCGAACGACACGTCTCCCCCGCCAACCGAACGCGCGGACTGCACAGGGCCGACGGCGGCCTCGAGGGCGGACAGAATGGGGGCGGGAAGCTGAAACACCGGAAATCGAGAGCCGAGGCCAAACGTCAGGAAACTCCCTAGACAGAGGAGAGGAGAGGTCTTCTTCTCGTCTCTAGGCCCCTTGTCGATGGCTGCGCAGAGCTGTTGGCAGGCCTGGGCAGTGGGCGGAGCGTCTTGACTTCGAGGACGGCCAGAGCGGCAGATTAAGAACGATTTGGATCTAACGATACAATCTCTACCCCTGGATCACATGGCGTCTCATCGCTCTCTTCTCCGGCTCGCTGTCGGCGTCTGCCTCGCAGTCGCGCTGGTGCCAGCGGCCGGAAGTCAGGTCGAGTTTGATCCGGACGACCCTCCCCCTGCGCTAGACGACCAGTGGCTCGTCCTCGAGGGCGCACCGGCCTCCGCCCTCGACGCGCGAGACGCGCCGGCTCAACGAGCAGTTCTGGTTTCGGACGACGGCGATGCCCGGACGACCTGGGCTCGTCTCCAGATCCAGTCGACGGCCTCGAGGGACGTCCGCTGGATGCTGCCCTTCACCGTGAATGAGGCGACGGTCTACGTGATCGGTCCGTCTGGCGTGCTCGATACGTTGAGAACCGGGTATGCCGTCCCGCTCGACGATCGGGATACGAGGATTGCCGCACCGCCCGTCGTCCAAATCGATTTGCCCGCTGGCGCGGAGCGGACTCTGGTCGCGGAGATCCGCTACGACCCGAAGGGCTACACAAACCGGGTCCCCATCCAGCCGACCACCGAGTCTGTGTTCTTGGCAGACCGGTCGCGGAGCAGCGTTGGCAACGGCTTGTTCCTCGGGATACTGATCGGGCTCACGATCTACAACCTGTTCCTGTTCACGTCTTTCCGCGACTCGAGCTACCTCTACTACGTCCTCTTCCTCTTCGGCTGCATCGTGTATTGGGGCACGGGGACCGGGTTCATTGCCGACTTCGTCTGGCCGTCGTCTCTCCGCAGCTTCGAAGAGCTTCACTTCTTCGGGCTCGCGATTGCAGCCGCGAACTACATACTCTTTGCTCGGGCGTTCTTGAAGACCCCCGAGCACTCGCCGACTCTGGACCGCGTCTTGCTCATGATCGTCTCCCTGTGGGCGATCTGCGCGATCGGCGGCCTCCTCTCCGTGCTTGGAGCTCCGTGGTGGGTGCCTGTTCAGATTCTCGCCGCGCTCACGACGCTGGTGATGCACATCGCGACGATCACCGCCGGAGTGAGAGCCCATCTTGCCGGATATGCAGCCGCGCGTTTCTACCTGCTCGCGTCCTCGACGCTCTTGTGCACGGGGTTCGTGTACACACTCGCCTGGCTGGGGTGGATTGGGCCAGAATGGAAGAGCAGCTTTGCCCTTCAGGTGGGCACCGCGTTCGAAGTCATGCTCTTCGCAATGGCTCTCTCCTACCGCGTCCGCGTCCTCGACCGCCAGCGGAGCAAGGCGATCGCAGCCCGAAAGGTGGCCGAGGCGACCAACGCAGCACTCCTCGAGACCGATTCTCTCCGCACCGACCTGCTAGGCTTCGCCGCCCACGACCTACGGAGTCCGCTGACGGGCGTCGTCGGCTACGCCGAGTTGATCGCGTTCGATGCCCCGCCGGACTCTGACGTTGCCGAGTTCGCGGGCGTCATCCAGAAGGAGGCCGACCGGATGCTGAGCCTGATCGACGACCTGTTGGTGACTGCCGCCCTCGATGGCCGCGCCGTCGAGCTCGACCAGGAGCCGACCGACCTTGGCGAGATGCTCCATGAGGTCGTGGCCTCGTACCGCCCACGCGCCGAGGCCAAGAGCCAGACCCTCGCCCTCGAGGTCGTGCCGGATGCCATCGCCAACCTCGACCGAGCCCGCTTCCGCGACGTCCTCGACAACATCATCTCGAACGCCGTCAAGTACACACCCAATGGCGGCGCCGTCTCCATCGTCCTCGAGGCCGGCGACGACCTCGAGGTCCGCGTCTCGGACACGGGCCCCGGCCTGACCACCGAGGACCGCACCAAGCTGTTCGGCCGGTTCCAGCGTCTCTCGGCCAAGCCGACCGGCGGAGAGTCCTCGACGGGCCTGGGCCTGTCCATCGCGTACGACCTGATCGTACTGCATGGCGGCAGCATCGAGGTCGAGAGCGAGCCTGGCGAGGGTGCCACGTTTATCGTGACGCTTCCCGCGTACGTCCAGAGCGCCCTCGAGGCCGAGATGGCGTAAGCGCGGAGTCTGGAGACTCCGAGGGATGAGGCAAGCGCCATAAGGTGGCACGCCACCCCCCCCTGCGGGCTCCGATCTGCTCAGGATCGCTGGTCGACCTCGAGGTCGGACGCGGATCTGGCGGGCCGCCCCCCGCTTCCCCGCTACCCTCGCGAGCGCTCGCGGAGGAGCATCATCAAGAGCGACACCAGCACAAGCTCTTCCTCGTGCATCTCGAGGTCGCCCAGCTTCTCGAGCTTGAACTTGCCCTCGAAGAATGCGGGTTGCTTCGAGAGACGCATCACGGGATCGCCCTCCTGCTCTGGCGTATCCGGGTCGTCGGCCTCGACGGTGTAGCTCGGGTTGAAGAAGTACCCCGCGAGCCCTCCTATGAGAGGGATCTCTTGCATGAGGGAGTCGAGCACCTTCGTCCACGCGCTGTCCTCTTGGATGCGAAAGACGGACTGGTCCTCTGCGTTCAGAACGTCGTACCGGGCCTTCCAGATGGAGCGTCGTCCCTTGCGGGCCAGCTTTCCGACCGACCGGCCAGATCCATCCATGATCTGGTAGGCGGCGTTGAAGTCGAGGACGCGGTCGGCTCCGATGGTGTAGAGTGCCGTTTGCTTGGCCTCGCTGCGGTACACCGTGACGGCCTCCTTGAGCTTGAATGCTTTCTGGTGGACGAACAGCACGGGCGATCCCTCCGCGTCGGTGACACGGATCTGAGGCGCGACGGCCAGGATCTTGAACGAGAGCGAGAGCGGGTACTGCATTCGGATCGGTAGGAGGCGTTCTGAACTCTACGACGAAAGTGGCAATGGGAGACCGGCCTCGATGCCACTTCTTTCGGTGTGGCAAGACATGGCGTGATTAGCCGGCGCCCTCGAGGTCCCACCCGTACACCGCTGCCAACCGCTCGAGGATGGCGTCTGTGGTGCGGTCCGCGATGGCGTATACGGCCTCGAAGCCGGCGTCGCCCCCGTAGTAGGGATCGGGTACCTGATAGTCGCCAGGCTCCGGGTCGAACTCGCGGAACAGGCGGACGCGCGTGCCGTGGTCGCCGTCGGGATCGAGGGCGATCGTGTCGTGCAGGTTCGACTTGTCCATCACGAACACATGGTCGAACACATCGAGGTCGTGGCGGACAAGCTGGCGGGCCTTCAGTCTCGACAGGTCGGTGCCGTGTGCGGCTGCGGTCGCCGTCATCCGCCGGTCGGCGGGCGCTCCAACGTGCCAGCCGCCCGTCCCCGCCGAGTCCACGACGATCTCGGCCTCGAGGCCGGCGGCGTTCACTTTGTCCTGGAAGAGTCCCTCGGCGAGCGGGCTGCGACAGATGTTGCCGAGGCAGACGAAGAGGACACGGACGGGCTCAGACATGGGATGCGAGAATGGGGAATGGGAAGATGCTGCCGCTGCCGTCCTCGAGGTCGCAAAGAAAAGCGAAGGCCGCCCGTCGACCTCGAGGCCGTGACGGAGCGTGACCTCCTCCCAGGCTTGAGGCCCACGCTCCATCCCCGATGGCACTCGCCGACCTCGAGGACGTCTATCCGAGCCCCAGCAGCTTGCCGCCCTGGAAGACGGCGAACGAAAAGCCGTAGGCCAGCACCATCATGTAGCCCCACATCACGACGGGCCAGACCCACGAGTTCAGCTCTCGCTTCGCGATGGCTAGCGTGCTCATGCACTGGAGCGCGAACACGAAGAAGACCAGTAGGCTCACGGCCACCAGGGGGGTGAAGACCGGCGTGCCGTCGGGGTAGGTATCGGCCTTGATGGCGTCTCGCAAGGTCAGGCTTTCCTCGGTGGCGTCGGCGCCGGCGCTGTAGATGGTGGCGAGGGCCGAGACGATGACCTCGCGCGCCGCGAAGCTGGCCACGATGCCTGCCGAAATCTTCCAGTCGAACCCGAGCGGCGCCATGACCGGCTCGAGGGCGCGCCCGAACCGGCCGATCAAGCTGTTGCGCACCTGCCACCCGGCGACCTCGTTCTGCGCGATCAGCCACTCCGCGTCGGCGGCCTCGAGGGCGCTCTGTGCCGACGCGCGCTCGGTCTCGGCGAGCTCAGGACGGCCGCTGATGTCGATCCGCGTCAGCGACTCCGTGGCTCGTTCGACGGCGGCATCGGCCTGTGCGGAGCGGGCCTCGAGGTCGGACGGGACCGGCGTCTTGGGGTAGCTCGCCATGAACCACAGCACGATGCTGAGGGCGAAGATGATCTTGCCCGCGCGGACGACGAACACCTTGGCGCGGTCGCGCATCCGCCGCCACAGGTAACGCGGCTGGGGCATCCGGTACGGCGGCAGCTCCATCACGAATGTCGAGCCCGGGCCCTTGAACACGAACCGCCGGAGCACCCACGCCGCGAAGAAGGCCATGACCGTGCCCAGCACGTAGAGCGACGTCATCGCCAAGCCCTGGTACCCGACCACGCCCAGGAACGAGCCGGCCGGGATGAAGGCGGCGATGAACAGCACGTAGACCGGCAACCGCGCCGAGCACCCTTGCAATGGCACCACCATGATCGTGATGATCCGGTCGCGCTCGTCCGCCAGCGTCCGCGCAGCCATAATGCCCGGAATGGCGCAGGCGTACGCCGAGAGCATCGGCACGACGGACGCTCCGCTGAGGCCCACTCGTCGCATGGCGCGGTCCATGATGAACGCCGTCCGCGCCATGTAGCCGGTGTCCTCCATGATCCCAAGGAAGAGGAACAGGAGCAGGATCTGCGGCAAGAACACCAGCACGTTGCCCACGCCCGAGAGCGCGCCCTCGACCAACACGTCCTCGAGGACGCCGTCTGGCAACACGGCACGCAGCCCCTCCCCGGTTGCGCCGATGAGCCACTCGATCAGATCCATCGCGGGGACAGCCCACGAAAACACGGCCTGAAAGATGACCAGAAGCACGGCGCCGAAGATCAGAGGTCCCCAGATCCGGTGCGTCACGACGGCGTCGATCTTGTCCGACAGCGTGACCTCGCCGGCCGCGGTCGTGTTCGTCACCACGTCTGCGGCGACAGGGCCGATCCAGGCGTAGCGGCCCATCATCTCGGCCATCTTGTACGGCACCGGGCGGGCCTCGAGGTCGGCACGCGCGGCCTCGACGGCGCGGTGGAAGTCGGGCGCTCGCTTGCGCCAGGGCTCCAGCAGTGGGTCGGCGGTGAGCGCGCCCAACGCCTCGAAGCGACGACGAGCGGCAGGCACGTCGGGCGGAAGCGCGACCTCGAGGTCGGACAGCACGGCCTCGACGGCGGGCATCACCTCCCACGGCGCACTGGTCGCTGGCGGGGGCGGGTCGAGGACGGCCGCGCGCAGCGCGTCGATGCCCTGGCTGATGCGGGCGGCGGTCTCCACGACGGGGACGCCTAAGGTGCGGGACAGCTTCACCGCGTCGACCTCGATGCCGGCCTCCCCGGCGGCGTCGGTCATGTTGAGCGCGATGATCGTTGGCAGGCCGAGGTCCAGGATCTGAGTCGCGAGGTACAGGTTGCGCTCGAGGTTGGTCGCGTCCAAGACGCAGACAACGACGTCGGGCGCCGGCTCGCCGGCGATGCGGCCGGTCAGAGCGTCGAACGCCACGCGCTCGTCGACGGACTTCGGCGCCAGGCTGTAGGTGCCAGGTAGGTCCACGACCTCGACGGTGGTGCCGGTCAGCCGGCCCGACTTCCGCTCGACGGTCACGCCTGGGTAGTTGGCGACCTTCTGCTGCGCGCCGGTCAGCGCGTTGAACAGCGTCGTCTTGCCCACGTTGGGGTTGCCCGCCAGAGCAATCGTGCGGACGGCGACCTCGAGGGCGGGAGCGGCCACTACGAGACCTCGATGTGTGCGGCTTCTTCCTTGCGAACCGAGAGCAGGAAGCCTCGGACGCGGATCTCCATCGGGTCGCCCAAGGGAGCCAGCCGGACGACCTCGACGGTCGTGCCGGGCACCAATCCCATCTCAAGCATCCGCGCGGGCAGTTCGCCGCGGTATCCGGTCACGGTCCCACTCGCGCCGGGCGCGAGCTTGTCGAGCGTTGAGGGCACGCCTAGATGGTCTCTGTCGCGAACAGGCCCTGGGCAACTTCACGGCGCAGCGCCACGCGGGCGGCGCCCAGCCCGAGAACGCACTTGTCACCGGTCGACATCACACACGCGTCGCAGCCTTCGCGGACGCCGAGTTCACGGAGTCGGGCGCAGGTCGCGTCGTCCAAGCCCATGAAGCACAGGCGGACTGTCCGCCCGGCGGGGAATGACGAGACGGGGGCGGCGTGGTCGAAGGTCACGAAGCGGGGCGCTTATCTGGACGAGATCCAAGGTACGTCATCACTTGCCCTCAAGGGCGGTTCACCGAGTCTCCGATTTTCGCCCTCGAGGGCGGCGACACGACTTCGAGGACGGGACGGCCTCGAGGACAGGACCGACCTCGAGGTCGGGGCGGGGCCTGCCATTTCCCATCGCCCTATTCTCCTTTCCCACGCGCCGGAGGCGCCCTATCCGAACAAGACCTCTTCGAGAGACCGGATCGTCGCCTCCTCGCGGTCCATCCTCGCCTGCGGCGTGGCGGCGCGTTCGGCCTCGAGGCGCTCGCGCTCCTCTGCTGCCGCCGCTTCCTTCTTTTCGCGCTCGGCCGCCTGCTCGGCCTCGATCTCGACACGGATCAAGTCCGCGAAAGGCTCCTGTGCGCGAGCGAACATGATGTGCGGCTCCTCGACGGGATATCCCGCCGCCTGACGTTCACGGAACAGCTTGAGGCATCCGTTCCAGAGCGCGCGGCGGATGCCCCACTTCTCGACCGAGAAAGAGCCCGCCTTGCGCTTGCCATCCGCGTTGACCCAGTTGAGCTGCACGTAGAGCTTCGACTTGGCACCCTCCGTCTTCTCCCGAACCGAGAGACCGACGACGCCTGTGTTGCTCCAGGCCTTGCGCGGCTTCGTTGGTCCTTCCGGGATAGATGCCATCAGGCGGTCACGGTATTCGATCGCGGCCTCGACGGCCGCTTCGGGGCTGTCGTGCTTGGCGTCGGCGAAGAACTTGGAGAGCCGGTCGCCATCGCGGCGCACGCGGACTTGCCAGCCGTGCGTCGGGTGGCGTCCGGGGTGCTCGTCGGACGGTTCGATGTCGATCCGCGTGATGTGATGGAGCCGCCGGGGCTCGTCGTGCGCCTCCGCACGGTCCGTCTCAAGATCCATGTCTCAACTAGGGGGCGCCGCGTACGGCAACCAGGGGTTAGGCAGCAGCGGGTGCGACGGCTTCGACGCGGGTGATCTCTGGGACCGCCCGCCGTATCGCCTGCTCGATTCCAGCGCGGAGCGTCATCATGCTCATGGGGCATGTGCCGCAGGCGCCGAGCAACTGAAGCTCGACCACCATGTCGTCCGTGACGCCCTTGAGCCGAACGCTCCCTCCGTCCGCCATGAGGTACGGCCGGATGGAGTCGAGGGTGTCCTCGATGCGTTGGCGGAGCTCAGGGTCCGCGGGGTCGATGGTACGTGCGTCAGCCATATCCGCTGGGGTGAATCTGAAGGTACGACGGCCGCGCCCGCGCGACCTCGAGGGCGAGCCTCAGACGCGCGGCTCCTGCGCCAGCTTACTTGTAGAGGATCTCGATGGGCTGCGTCGGCGGAGCGTCCTGGTTTCGCTTCTCGACCTCGAGGACGACGCGCTCGGCCATTGAGCGGAAGGCCTTCGCGGAGACGCTCTCCGGCTCAGCGAGAACGACGGGCGTGCCGCGGTCTCCCGCCTCGCGAGCAGCCTGCTCGATGGGGATCTCGCCCAAGACGGGCACACCGATCTCGGCGGCCAGCTTCTGCGCACCCGCCTCGCCGAACAGGTAGTACCTACGGTCCGGCAGATCGGGCGGTGTGAAGTAGGCCATGTTCTCGACGACGCCCAGGACGGGGACGTGTACGTTCTCGAACATCTTGACCGCTTTGCGCGCGTCGGCGAGTGCGACAGCCTGCGGGGTCGAGACGACGACGGCACCCGTCAGCGGGACGGTCTGGACGAGCGTGAGTTGGATGTCTCCGGTGCCCGGCGGCAGATCGATCACCAAGTGGTCGAGCTCGCCCCAGGCCGCTTGTCCCAAGAACTGGCGGACGGCACTCGAGACCATCGGGCCACGCCAGATGACGGCGTTCTTGTCGTCCACCAGAAACCCCATCGATAGCAGCTTGACGCCGTAGCGCATCAGCGGCACGATGTGGCGCTCTTCGTTGACCACGGGCTTCTCGTCCGGCGGCACGCCGAACATGAGCGGCACGCTCGGGCCGTACACGTCCGCGTCGAGCAGGCCGACCTTGACGCCGGTCTCGGCGAGCGCGCACGCGAGGTTGGCCGCAACCGTGCTCTTGCCGACGCCGCCCTTGCCACTAGCGACCGCGATGAAGTTGGTCACGCCGGCCAAGCCGAGCGGAGTGTTGGGTGTTGCGGGAGGAGTCTGAGCCATGACGTGAAAAGCGTTTCGGTGGGGACCTGCGCCCTCGAGGTCGGTTCCGGACCGGGGCCGTCTCAACCTGGGCTTCGGCGAATGACGGTCGGTGTGGCGGTCGACCTCGAGGACGCTACCGCGCCGCCGCCAGAGCCAAGCCGTGTCGAAGCCCGCCGTGCGTTGGGACGTACGCGTCCGCGCCGAAGCGCTCGAGAGCGGCATGCAGCAGCACAAGGGCCGCCGCCGCCACGTCCTGTCGCCCCTCGAGGACATCGGGAGCAATGGCCAGCGCTTGACTCGGCGTGAGGTCCAGCAGGCGGTCCCGCCATTGAGCCACCACGCTCGCCGGCACCGACCCGCCCTCGAGGCCGGCGAGCCGAGCCATCAGCAGCCCGACGCTGCCTGTAGCGACCAGCGGCACGTCGCCGCGTTCGACCTCGAGGTCGGCGTACACGCTCTGAGCGTCTGTGAGGGCGTGCTGTACGGCCTCGAGGCTGGGCGGGCGAACCGAGAGATGGCGCTCCGTCAGACGGACGCTGCCCATGTTGACGCTCTGCCTCGAGGTCACGCCCTGGGCGCGGGTGCCCCGGGCCACCTCCGTGGAGCCACCGCCGATGTCGACCACGAGCGCGGCCTCGAGGTCGGGGAGCATCGCGAGGGCTCCGGCGAACGACGCCGAGGCTTCCTCCTCGCCTGAGACCACGCGGTACTCGAGGCCGAGTTCGCGTCGGACGCGGGCTTGGAGCTCTCCCACGTTCGAGGCGTCCCGGCTCGCGCTCGTCGCGCCGATCACGACGCGCTCCACACCCAGCCGCTCCGCCGTGGCGAGCGCTTGCGCCAACCGGTCTACGACGCGGTTCATCGCCTCTGGCGCCAGCCGACCGTTCGCATCGACGCCCTGCCCAAGCCGCGCGAACCGTTCTTCGTCTGCCACGACCTCGAGGACGCCACCCTCTACGTCGGCGACGACGCTCATCACGGTGTTGGTGCCGACATCAATGGCGCAGAGGCGCATAGGAGTGGACGAGTGGACGAGTGGACGAGTGGACGAGTGGACGAGTGGACGAGTGGACGAGTGGAAGGTCCGACCTCGAAGGCACACCGTGGGTCAAGAGTGGAGAAGGACGTCTCACGACCTCGAGGACGCGCGTTCCACAATCGTGACTCACCCCATCATCAATCCCCCTTTTCAAACACCCCGCCCCACCACTCGTTCTCGCTCGCCTCGGACTCGAGGACGAACCCCTCAGCCTCGAGGACGCCGACCATTCGGTCGCGCTCCGTGCCCAGCAGGCCCGACAGCACAATGGTCCCGTCCGCTGCGGTTCGCTCCACGATGCCCGGCACCAGCGGCTCCAAGATCGACCGGATGATGTTGGCGATCACAACGTCGAACGTGCGCTCGGGCACGACCTCGAGGGAGCCGTGCCGAACCTCGAGGGAGCCCTCAAGGGCGTTGAGCGTCGCGTTCTCCATCCCGTTTGCCACGCTCCACTCGTCAATGTCGACGCCGATCGCCGTCTCGGCGCCGAGCCGCAGCGCGGCCAGCGCCAGCACGCCCGTCCCCGTCCCCACGTCGAGGACGCGACCTCGAGGACGGGTCTTGGGCAGCAGGCCCAGCACGATGCGCGTGGTCTCGTGGTAGCCCGTCCCAAACGCCATTTTCGGGTCGATGCGCAGCACCTCGCGGCTCGCGAGCGCGTCTGGGATCTCCGTCCATGACGGCGCCACCACGAACGGGCCGGCCTCGATGGGCTGGAGCGCCGCTTCCCACTCCGCGTTCCAATCGCGGTCCTCGATGATCTCCGTCTCGGCCTCGAGGCTGGGCGCAAGAGCAGCGACGGCGGCCTCGAGGTCGGCGTCCCAGGCTGGGGCCGGGAGGTAGGCGACGAGCGAGTCGTCGGTCTCCTCGAAGGCGTGGAAGCCCAAGTCGGAGAGGTTGGCCACGAGAGCGTCGCGGACGGGGCCGGTGGCGGGAAGCGAGAGTCGCAGGGTATCAGGCATGGCCGACGTACGCCGGCCTTACAGATCCGTGCCGAGCTACACCGAGTTCGTGGGGGCTGGCGGTGGAGCCGGAGTCATCGGAGGGGGAGGGTCGTCAGGGTCAACACTCTGGGGCTCGGACTCGAGGACGTCGGCCGGGCCGTAGACGTGGACGCCCCACAGGATGCGGCTGCTGTCGCCGAAGTCCGCGAACGAGCGGCTTCCATCCGTCCGATAGCGAACCGTGTAGCTCCCGGGCTCGAGGTCGAGGGGTCCCTGAAAAATTCGGTGGTAGCTGCTCGCGCTCTCGCCCGGCGCCGTGTTCTCCCACGTCATCTGCCACACCAGGGCTCCGTCGTCTTTGTAGATCGCGGCCCAGTCGTATGGGTTCGAGTCCGAGAGCTCGCCCGCTGCGCGAATTTCGAGACGCGTCGGCTCCGTGAGTGTAAACCGAGCACGGCGGTCTTGATCGTCGCCCACGGAATCGATCCGGGCCAGCAGACGCTTCGGGTCCAACAGGCCTACCTCGACGGGCTCGCTCCCCCCGACGATTGGTTGCGGCTCGACGGAGACGTTGAGCGTTGACACGTCAAGCGTCGGGTCGATGGCATAGAGCATCACTCCCCATAGGTCTCCGTCCGGAGCGCCTTCGTTGTAGCCGCTCTCGCAGTCATGCGAGCCATCTGTCTCGTAGGTCAGCCGGTACCGGCCAGGCTCGAGAGAAAGCGCGACCGTGGCTCGGCGATTCTTGTCGGCGCCGCCCGCATGGGTGGTGTTGTCGTCGTCCATCTCCCAGACGTCGTCCCAGTGGTCCGAACCGAACCTCTCGAGGGTCGCGAAATCATACTCAGACCCCGACACCACCTCGCCGACCGCCACCAGCAGAACGTCCGTCGAGGTCGGCAAGGTGAAGGTCGCCCGCCGCTCGCTGTCCGGCCCGACGCACTCAAAGGTGATGACCTGTGGCAGGTCGAGGTCGGCAGGGTCTAGAAGCTGGACCGCCGCGTCAGGCGAGGCCCGCTCGACGCGGATTCCCCACGAGGACGGCACGAGCGGCGGGTTCGCCGTCCAGTCGTTGTAGGCGTGGGACCGGTCGGCCTCGAAGGCGACGCGGTAGAGACCAGGCTCAAGCGTCACGGAGTCCTCGACGCGCCGGTTCTTGAGCGAGCCGCCCACCCACGTGCCGTCTCCGGTCGCCGTCCACACGGTGTCTTGTGATCCGAGGCGCACCACGCTCGGCACGTCGGCCACGACGCCGGCCGTGATCTCAGTCACGACCTCGAGGTCGATCGTTGACGTCTCGAGAACGTGCAGCACCGCCTCTCGTCGTTCTCGGTCCTCGACGCCCCGAGCATCCCAGACAAGCAATGGCGACGGGTTGATCTCTGCCCTCGACGGGTCGCGCTCGAAGCCGCTCGTCCGGATGCGAGACCCTGCATCGAGGGCGAAGAGGTTCATCTTCCAGCGTCCCGCATCGCCCACCCACGACCGGCCGCCGCGACTGAGCGCCGCGCGGATTCTCTCGCCTAGCGATCCGTCCCGAGGCCCCGGGTCCCGCACCAACGGGTCGCCCAGGCTGGTGAAGTACGCATCGTAGGTCCCGGCCTCGAGGTCGAAGGTGTCGGCGACGGCTGCCAGCGTGCCCCGCTCCGGGCGCCGAGGGCGCATCTGCCACACGACGTCACCCGTCTCTCGGCGGACGATCCACCCGTAGGCGGCCATCGTCGTGTCGGAGGAGGGTGTGCCGGCCTCCTCGAAGGAACCCGCGGCCTCGATGGCAAAGCGGCCCGCGTCCTCGAGGACGAACGCTCGGTACTCGAGGTCGTCCGGGTCGAGGCTTCCAAACGAGAGGTCGCCGTTTCCCCCACCCGACGTACCCACCACGACGGCGACGATGGCCAGTCCGAGGAAGCCGACGAGGAGGATCCGAGAGAGAGCGGTGCGCAAAAGAAACGGGGCGAGAGAGGGACGCGCTACGGGTCTGCGCCTCCAGGGTTGCCCGAAGTACGATGCCCCCGGATATATTCGCAACTCCGCCCGACGTCGGCCGAACACAGCGCTCCCGCCCTCGACGCCCTGCCGACTCTGACGCACTCGCTTCGCCGCACACTCCGCGCTCTCACCGCGACGCCCTCGAGGCGGGTCGCGCTGGGCGCCTGTGCGGTGGGCCTCGTGCTTGTGGTTGCGGCCGTCCGCATC
Organism: Rubricoccaceae bacterium; assembly: GCA_963832985.1. GTDB lineage: Bacteria > Bacteroidota > Rhodothermia > Rhodothermales > Rubricoccaceae > Rubrivirga. Next base: position 284,786 of record CAWHWG010000003.1, on the reverse strand, counting down.
GGAGCGACGGGAGAAGGTCTGTCCCAGACGTCCTCCGTCGTCTTGGATCTCCTTGCGATTCTGGGAACGGGCGCGCTGTACGGTGCCGTCGCCCGCCCCCGGTCAATGGGCCCGCTTCAGACCCTCGCGGTCCCCTTTGCGGTTGCGCTCGCCGTCCTTGGGTTCACGGCTGTGGTGGCTGCGGTTCACGACGGGACCATTGACCCCAAAACCGCTCTTCCCATCGACCGCGAGACGGCGATGTGGGGAGCCGGCGTCGCGCTCGCAGAGCTTGGTCTGAGCATCATCGTGCTCTCATCGCTGCGCCCCCTTGTCCTCCACCGACGCCGCCGGGCGACCTCGACGACGTGGGCGGTGCTTCTGCTGCTGGGCCTCACCGCCGCCGTCATCGTCGCTGGCCGGCCCGTCACATCGCCGGCGCCGATGCTGTTGGCGGTCCCCATCGTCGGGTCGCTCCTGCTGGCGACGAGTCTCTCTCTGAGGCAGGGCTGGGTCGAGGAGCTCACCTCGGGTCGTCGCCTGATCGCGGCCGCGTTGGCGCTCGCGCTCGCGACGGTGCTCGTCGGGCTCCTGTATCTCCAGCAGGCGGGCCCGGCCATGATGCAGATCGGGAATGGGACGGGACCCGTCGAGGCCGTCGCGTACACCGTGTCCATGAGCCGGTCTCTCGCGTCTCTCATCACGTTGGCGCTCTCGTTCGGCGGGCTGTACGCGTTCACGGCCGGGCTCGTGCTCCTGTTCGGCTTGCCCTCCGCCGACCTTCAGGACCAACGCACCGGCGAGCGCCGGGCGCTCCGCTCCCTCTCCGATTTGTCTGGCGGCGTCCTCGATCGCTCGGCGCTGACGGCCGCGGTGGCTCAGGGCCCCGTCGAGGCCGGGCTGGCGGACGCCGCGTGGGTCGCGCTCACCGACCCGGCACAGGGCTCTCTCACGCCCCGCGTCGAGGCCGCGGCAGGCATCGTCCTCGAGGCCGCTGAGCGCGCCGTCGACGTGGACGCGCTCTATCGAGCCGCCCTCGAGGCCGGAGCCCCGCTCGTGCTGCCCCACGCCGAGGCCGACCACCGCGTCCGCGCCCGCGCCGGGGACGGTGTCGCGAGCCTGGTCGCGCTGCCGCTCGGCAACGACGACAGCCAGGGCACGCGCGGCGTGCTGATCGTTACACGATCCACCGTCGAGGCCTTCGAGCCGGACGACCTGTCTGCCCTCGACACGTTCGCAGGCCAGGCCGCCCTCTCGCTCTCCCATGCCGACCTGTTCGCCAACGCCCTCGAGCGCGAGCGACTGGCGCGCGAACTCTCTCTCGCGCGGGAAGTCCAGCAACGGCTCCTTCCCCAGTCGCTCCCCGAGATCGAGGGGTTGGAGATCTCCGCCGCGGAGCGCCCGGCCCGAGAGGTGGGCGGCGACTACTACGACGCGGTCCGACTGGGCGACGACTGCGTCGGCATCATCGTCGCCGATGTGTCCGGCAAGGGCGCCGCTGCCGCGTTCTACATGGCCGAGCTCAAAGGTGTATTTCAGGCCGCCAGCCGACTGACGCGCTCTCCAGGACAACTCCTCGAGGGCGCCAACAGCGCGCTCTCACCGTCGCTCGGACGTGGCGTCTTCGTGTCGGCCGCCTACGCCGTCCTCGACGCGGACGCCGAAACCCTCTCTCTTGCGCGAGCAGGCCACACACCCGCGATTCTGGTGCGAGACAGAGAACGCCCGGATGGCGGGCGCTGGCTCCTCCGAGGCGATGGCCTTGCGATTGGCCTCGACCGTCGCGGCCCCTTGTTCCGTAAGACACTCGTGGAACAGACCGTCTCGCTCGCCCCTGGCGATACGCTCCTTCTCTATACCGATGGCCTGGTCGAGGCCCGCGACCTCGAGGGCGAGGAGTACGGCTACGACCGACTCGCCACGTTCGTTGAGACCTGGGCTCACACCGGTGCCACCGAGCTCCGGGACCTCCTGCTCGCGGAGCACCGCGAATGGTCTGACAGCAGCGAACCTGACGACGACACCACGTTCGTCGTGATGCGCTGGACCGGGCGCGGCTCCGATGTCCCCCCCGCCGACGTCTCGGTCGGACCTCCTCTCACCGAGCGCCCTGCGTTCTCCTCATGAGCCATTTCTCCGTCTCTTTTGATCGCCACTACGGCCCCGCCCGCGTCCTCGAGCTCCGCGGCGAACTCGACGCCCACACGGCGCCCGACTTCGAGGCCGCTCTTCAGGCCTGCCTCGCGGACGAGGACTACCACTTGATCGCCGACGGGTCCGGCCTCGACTACGTCTCCTCGGCCGGCCTCGGTGTCTTCATGGCCTACGTCGAGCCGGCGCGTGACGGAGGCGGAGACCTCAAGATCGCGGCTTTGCCTGAGCGCGTATTCGAGGTGTTCGACTTGCTCGGTTTCCCAACCGTGTTCGACATGCATGAGACCGTCGAGGGCGCCGTCGCTGCGTTCGCCGAGGCCAGCTAGGCATGGCTGCACCGTCCATGCGCATCAAGCGGGACACGGCTGAGCTCAGTCGGGTCCGTCGCCGTGTGGCTGTGTGGGCTGCCGATGCGGGCCTGGGAGACCGCGCGACTCGGCGGCTCCAGCTTGCCGTGGACGAGATCGTCGCGAACGCCATCGAGCACGGCCTCCGACCTCGAGGCCATGCCGTCGTCGCTGTCACCGGGAGCGCGCGAGGAATCACGGTCACCGTCCGCTACCGAGGCTCCGCTTTCGACCCCACGACGGCTCCGACCGTCACGCAGCAGGCGGCGCTCCGCGACCGCGCCAGTCACGGCTACGGTCTGCATCTCATCCGCACGCTGGTAGACAACGTGACCTACCGCCGTGACGGCGACGTCAACGAGGTACAGCTGACGGCAGAGTCGTGACACAACCGGGACGCGTCGAGGACGGAGCCTCCGCATTTCCGATCTAGGCGCGATGTAGGCTTCGTCTCGTCCTCGATGTGATGCCATGCGTGCCCTTCTCCTCGTCGCCCTGGTCGGATTTGGAAGCTCTGCTCAGGGGCAAGACTTCTCTGCGGTCGACGCGCTCATCGAGGACTCGCTGTCGCAGATCGGGGGCGGCGCGGCGCTGCTCGTCCTCGAGGACGGTGACGTCGTCCATCGTGCGGGCTACGGAACGTTCAGCCCCGACGCGGTCCGGCTGACGGCCTCTGCGGCCAAATGGATCTCGGGCAGCGTGATCGCCTCCCTCCTCTCGGACGGAACGCTCACACTCGACGACTCGCTCGCGATGTTCTTCCCCGGCCTCGAGGGCGACAAGCGTCGGATCACTGTACGACAGCTGTTTGCTCACACGTCGGGGATCAGGGGCAGCCGAGAGGCCGAGGAGGCCGAGACGTGCATCTCGGATCGGTCACTCACGCTCGCGGAATGCGCCGATCAAATCCTCGCTATTCCACTTGTTGCCGAACCCGGGACGGAGTTTCGCTACGGTGGCAACTCGATGCAGGTCGCAGGACGAGTCGCCGAGATCGCGAGCGGCGAGACGTGGGACGCACTCTTCACGACCCGTATTGCTAGACCTCTCCGGTTCCGAAGGACGGAGTACCTAGGAGACAACAATCCGCGCATCGCCGGAGGCATGGTCACCACCATCGACGAGTACGGTGCGCTGCTCCACATGCTGCTCGACGGAGGCATCGCGAACGGGCAGCGCGTCCTGTCCGAAGACGCTGTCGCCGCGATGTTGACGGACCAGACAAACGGCGCACGAATCGTAGAGACGCCGTTCGACAACTACGACGGCTATCCAGGCCTTCCCCCCTCCGACGCGATTGGGTACGGAATCGGTGTTTGGGGCGAGCGCATCGATACGGACGGCACGTTCCTCGAAGCGAGCAGTCAGGGAGCCTTCGGCCTCAGCCCCTGGATCGACGTGGAGCGGAGGGTGGCGGGCGTGCTTCTCGTCCAGAGCCGCCTCTCAGAGGTCATGGGGACGTACCTCGAGGCCAAGCGTCTCATTCGTCTTGCCCTCAACCAAACCCCGACCTCGACGCCTGACACGTCGCCTTCTGGTCTCGCCCTCGAGGGCGTGGCCCCGTCTCCGCTTCGCCGCTGGGGCCGAGTCACGTACACGCTCGACCAGCCGAGCGAGATCGGCCTTCGGGTGGTCGACCTTCGCGGCCGGACCGTGATCGTCCTCGAGGACGGACCGAAGGCCAGCGGCGAACACCACGCCCGACTCGACGCCAGCGACCTCGCGGCAGGCCGCTATGTCCTCATCCTCGAGACTGGAGCACGACGGGTGACACGCCCGATCACCGTCGTGCGGTGACTGTCGCCCTCGAGGACGCCACTCTGACGTAGCGGCGTTTCGTCATCGGCGCCGTTTGATTCGAGGCCGAGCGGTTTAGCTCAGCAGCGCCGTGAGTTGAAGCAGGTCATAGTCGATGTCCTTCTTGCGGCTCCAGACGTTGCGCATCGGCGTCAGCTTGAGGTCGCTGTTGACGATGCCCACCATCACGCCCGCGTGGCCCTCCACGAGCGCCTCCACGGCCGAGGCGCCGAGCCTCGAGGCCAGCACGCGGTCTCGCGCCGTTGGAGACCCGCCGCGCTGGATGTGGCCGAGCACCGACACGCGTGTGTCGATCCGGTCAAACGCCGAGTCCTCCGCGAGCGCCTGCCGAATCCGCTGCGCGCCGCCGAGTTCGTCTCCCTCGGCCACGACTACGATGGAGGAACGCGCTTGCGCCACCATGAGCGACAGAATCCGCTCCTTGATCGAGTCCATGTCCGTCAGCATCTCCGGAATCAGAACCAGCTCCGCGCCGCCACCGATCCCGCACGCGAGCGCGATGAAGCCGGTGTCGCGACCCATGACCTCGACCAAGAACAGGCGGTCGTGAGCGTCTGCCGTGTCGCGGATCTTGTCGATGGACTCGAGGGCAGTATTCAGCGCCGTGTCAAATCCAATCGTCTCGTCGGTGCCAAACAGGTCGTTGTCGATGGTACCCGGGCAGCCGACCACGGCGACACCGTGCTCGTTCATCAGATGCGTCGCGCCTTGCAGCGTCCCGTCGCCTCCGATGGCAACGAGCGCATCAATCCCTGCGAGCGCGAGCTGCTTCGCGGCCTCAGCGCGGCCCTCCGGGGTGCGAAACTCGTCGCTGCGGGCACTCTTTAGGATCGTGCCTCCCTGCTGCAAGATGTTCGAGACCGACTGACGGTCCATCTCCACAAAGTCGCCCTCGATCATGCCCGCATAGCCACGCTTGATGCCCATGACCTCGAGGCCTTCAGCGAGGGCGCGCCGCGCCACGGCTCGAATGCAGGCGTTCATGCCGGGCGAGTCGCCGCCAGAGGTAAACACGCCGATGCGCTGGAGGTCCATACCGATCTCGGAGGTGAGCGAGGAAGCTACCGGGCGCGGAGGTGGATGTGCGACGAGACACGACCTCGAGGGCGACGGAATGCGAGAAGAGGTGCCGAAGAGAAGGAGACAAAGGGCTCTCGCGTCCTGGCGTCCGTGTGCTCCCCGTCCGTCCTCGAGGACGGTCGGGGGACTGAAGATTCAACCTCGAGGGCGAACCAACCGGGCGGCCTCCCGTCGCGTGGCGGCCTCGAGGCCGCTACCCCCGCGGATCGAGCGGCCGCGCCACCACGATTCCGACCTGGCTGCGGATACCCTGCACGTAGTCCTCAAGGTCGTTCGAAACCTTGACGGCGTTTGAGGCCAGCGACGCGTGCATGAACCCGGTGTGGGTTGCATCCTTGTGAACGAAGCCGGTGTGTGTCACGTCGAGGCCGCCGATGCTGGTGGCCGTCGCGATCACATCACCCGGCTGGAGCATTGCATATGCGTCCTCGATGCGGTCCTGCGGGATGTAGTAGAGCTCAGCGCCTGCAAGATCACCCTCCATGTTGACGACGCACTGGTACGCTGAGTCGTCGGAAAGCTGGCGGTAGGAGTCGCGGTGCTCGCTCATAAACGTAAGTTGCTTGTCGAACCGCTCGCCGCCTGCCGCGGCCGTCACGTTCTCCACAGAACCGCGGCGCTCGTTGTCTCGGATCCAGTCCGTGAAGTAGTGGAGGCGCGAGCAGTACGAGACGTCGCCGTCGCGGTAGCGAAGCGTCCGGATGCCATCGGCATAGGCGTCGTAGCTCGACTCGCCGAGCGCAATCATGCGTGCGAGCGCCATCACGTTCTCGACGTAGAGCACGCAGTCGAACCCGGTCAGGTCCACCACCAGCATCTCGTTCGCTGGCGCATCCAACATTCCTGCCACGTAAGGACGCCCAATCAACTGCTCACCGACCCACTGCACAATCTCGCCGTATGGCCTCGAGGCCACGTCTTCTGCGGCTGCGTCCTCGAGGATGCTACGAAACGTGTCGAGCGTCGCCGGGTCGACCTCCGTGGTATCCGCCGGGACCGCGCTGGCCAACACGTTGGAGACGGGCGGAGCGGCAGGCACCACATCGGCCTCCCTCACCGTCGTGGGCGCGCCCTCGAGGGCCACATCCTCCGTCGGGGGCGCGGCCTCGAGGTCGGCATCCGTTGTGCCGCATGACGTTCCGAGGGTGAGAAGGCTGGATAACAGGACGAAGCGAAGCATGGCGGAGGCGGAGGTCTGCGAGTAGAACGCCGCAACACTCGAGGTGTTACCGACCCAACGCCCACCAATCGGCGTCAACGGCCAGTGCGACTTCGAGGTCGGCCTCAAATGTGGACCGCGCGACCTCGAGGACGCCAAAACGCTCGAGGTGAGGCGTTGTCATTTGGGTATCGAGGAGCGTAAACCCGCCGGCTCGGAGCCGCTCCACGAGCGCGACCAAGGCCACCTTAGAGGCGTCGCGCTGGCGAGATACCATGCTCTCGCCGAAGAACGCCCCGCCGAGAGCCACGCCGTACAAGCCGCCCGCGAACTGCCCATCGCGCCAGCACTCGACCGAATGCGCAAATCCGTATCGGTGGAGGTCGGTGTAGGCCTCGACGACCTCTTCGGAGATCCATGTCTCCTCCCGCCCAGGCGCTGGCGTCGCGCACGCCCTTACCATCCCCTCGAAGTCGCGGTCGACCTCGAGGTCGAACACACCCTTCCGCACGGTCTTGGCGAGCGTCTTCGAGACGTGGAAGTCCTCGAGGGGAAGCACGGCTCTCGGATCCGGCGCGTACCACCCGATCTCACCATCGGGATCGGCCATCGGGAAGACGCCCATCTGGTAGCCGGCGAGGAGGATTTCAGCCGTCAGCACGGGAAGCGGGAAGCGGGAAGCGGGAAGCGGGAAGATGCGTGCTCTCCCACCTCGAGGGCGAAAAGGCAACGCCGACCTGCGGGTCCTGGGCCACGAGGACGAGAAACGCTATCGACCTCGAGGACGGTCCGTGCCGCCCCTCACACGAACAGCGGAATCGCCATCACCGCGATGCCCAACAACATCATCACCAACTGCCCGACCGCCTTCGAGGCCGGGTAGCTGTGCCGGCGGTTGAGCTCTGGGATGAGGTCGCTGCCTGCGATGTAGAGGAACGCGCCTGCCGTGATTGGCAAGAGCACGTTCTCCAGCCCTTCGACGCCAGCGCCGAGAACCAGCACCAGCCCGGCGCCGACGAACCCACCGAGCCCAGCGATGAAGTTGTAACCCAGCGCTCGGCGCGGCGAGTACCCACCATACACCAGCACTCCGAAGTTGCCAATCTCCTGCGGGATCTCGTGCAGCATCACTGCAAATGTCGTCACGATCCCTGTCTCGATGGACACCATGTAGGAGGCCGCCACGATGGCTCCGTCGATCACGTTGTGCGCAACGCTGCCCACCAGGTTGACCAGCGCAAACGGCGCCGCGCCGCCCTCGAGGCCGTGACTGTGACCATGCGAGTGTCCCGACGCGCCCTCGAGGGCCTCCGGCACGCCGTGCTGATGCCGCCAGTGGAGAAACTTCTCCAGGACGAAGAATGACATCACGCCCGCCAGCACGAGAAGCCCGGTCTTGGGGCCTCCGCCAAGCGCCTCGTAGCTCTCCGGGATCAGGTGGAGCAGCGCCCCACCCAACATCGCGCCGACGGCGAACGATACGAGCAGGAAGATGATGCGCTCTAGCCGGGCACGCCCCAGCGACAGTGTAAGCGCACCCGCTAACGACGCCAGCGAGATCGCGAGGACGGACAGGAGCGCAGCGACAGGAGCAGACACAGAGGCAGAGTGAGGTCGTCGCAGACGCGTCCTCGAGGACGGCGCTTACGCGCTTATTGGTAACCCTTGCCTTCCGACTCCGCCTTGTCGACCAAGTCCTGATCGAGCGTCACCGTCGGCTTGTCGACGCCGAGCGAGCCCGGGTCTTGGGGGCCGTTGTTGACCTGGGGTGGGAGTTCCTCGGAGAGATCGTCGTCGTCGTTCGGCTCGTTGCCCATGCCCACCTTGTCCTCGACGTAGTCAGGCCGCTCGTCGCGGAGGTGGAGAGGGTCTTTCTTCGTCGAGAGGTCAGCCATGAATCCGTAATAGAAGGGCCGGGTGTACGGCCGTCCGTGATACGAGGTCCTTAGGAGTCGACGAACGCGAACGGATAGTCGGCCTCGACGTCGCCGCGCGCGATGGCACTCAGGCGCCGCTTGAGAAGGCGACGGCGGAGCGGTGAGAGGTAGTCCAGATAGAGGACCCCATCCAGGTGGTCCCCTTCATGCTGAATGACGCGAGAGAGTGGCCCCTCGGCGTCCATTTCCTGCGGCTGGAAGTGCCGGTCGAGAAAACGGACCCGCAGCCGGTCGGGCCGCCACACCGTCTCGCGCAGGTCAGGAATAGACAGGCACCCTTCCTCGACATCCACCTCCGGCGAGTCGGCATCGAGGACGAGTTCGGGGTTGATGAAGACAAGCGGCTCCTTCGCGTAGTCTGGAACGACGCCGTCCTCATCGACCAAGTCCTCGGCGTACGACGTCAGGTCGGCGACGAACAGACGCAGGCTCTTCCCAATCTGAGGCGCAGCCAACCCGGCTCCGCTCGCCGCATGCATGGTCTCGATCATGTCGTCGATCAGCGTCTGAAGCTCAGGGCTGTCGGCCTCGACCTCGAGGGCGGGTTCGCGGAGGACGGGCTGCCCGAAGGCGTAAATCGGAAGAATCACAGCGGCAAGGTCCGGGTCGTGGCCAGTCTACGCGCCGCGCTGCGTGGAGAGCCCTCGAGGACGCGCCTCTAGCCTCTCTTCACCCGACTTCCCCTTGCTCGTCAAGCCAGTCCTGCAAGATCACGCACGCCGCCGCGGCATCGAGGGCGCCCTTCTCCCGGCGACGGCCTCGAGGGACTCCGGCCTCGACCATTTCCTGCATCGCACGCGTGGAGGAGTCCCGTTCGTCCTGCAGCACGACCTCGACGCCTGCGGCCTTCTTGAGCCGCCCCACGAACGGCTTCACCCTCTTCACAGCCTCGCCCTCGCTCCCATCGTCCAGCAACGGCAGGCCAACCACCACGAGCGAGACGCCGTCCTCGAGGGCGAGTCTCGTCAGAACCTTGAGAGCCTCGCCTGGTGCATACGTGCCGACGGGACGGGCGAACAGGCGGAGTGGATCGGCGAGAGCGATGCCGACACGACGAGAGCCGTAGTCGACGCCAGCGACGCGAGATATGGGAGTGGTCACGGCATCAACCTAGCAAAACGGCCTGCCCCAGCACTCGCTGAGACAGGCCGGACATGTTCGACCTCGAGGACGAGCCTACGCAGCGCGTGAGCGGCTCATCGGGTGGTCGGCGCTGCCTTCAGGGATCTCGTAGCCGAGTTCCTCGAGAGGCTGCTGGAGCGCTTCACGGAGCCGCTTGCCAGCCTTGAAGTGCGTCTTCCGGCGGGCCGGGATGAACACGGTCTCATTGGTCTTCGGGTTGCGAGCTTTCGGCTTGGCCTTGGTCTTCTTGACCTCGAACACGCCAAAATCGCGGAGTTCGATACGGACTTCAGGGTCGGCAGAGGTCATGAGATCGCGGAGCGCCTCAATCGTTGCCTGGACCCATGGCTCGCACTTGTACAGTGGTTCGCCAATCGCGGCGGACACGTGTCGTGCGACGTCCTTTTTGGTCAGAGTAGGTACGCGGTCGGTCTGGGTTTCCATCAGGGGAGTGGTGGGATGAGCCCGGCAGCCACACACATAGTGCAGCCGGGAGCCAGGACCGATCGTCAGGACGGTCTGACCCCGCACGAGCAAGGCCATCCGACGTCGGATGTCTCGCAAATATAAACCTTCGAGGCACTTTGGCCAAGCCGCCTTCTTCAGGCACCCCCCAAACCAGGGAGCAATTCGCGGGACGTTGCACATAGGTACATCACATCCCTAACTAGTCGTCCCGGTAGACCCCGTAGATGCCTTCGAGCCGGCCGAGGCGTTTCATGATTCGGCGAAGCTGCTTCACGTCACTGACATACAGCACGATCGTGCCCTCGAACATCCCGTCCTCACTCGTTACCGTGAGTGATCGAATGTTTGTCTTCAAACTCTTCGAGATCACAGCCGTCATGTCGCTCACGATTCCGACGCGATCCTCCCCAACGAGCCGAAGGGTGGACGAGAACTGAACGTCTTTCTGCCGACTCCATTCGACCGGGACCACCCGCTCGGCATGGTCCACAAACAAGTGCGGAGCGTTCTTGCACGACCGCCGATGGATCTTGACGACCCCCGTCCTCGATAAGAACCCAAATACATTGTCACCGGGAATGGGACCACAACACGCCGCGTACTCGATGGCGAGGTCTGTGTGATGCTCGCCCTCGATGACGAGCGCAGTTCGTCCCCCTCCCCTTTCGCGCGCAAGGTCACGCAAGTCGAGGGCGGCATCCTCTACCTCGAGGAGCGCAGGCGACACGCCTTCCGGCGTTGCGACATCGGGCTCGGGCGGGAGACCTTTCTGTAGTGCCGTCACGAAGTCGGCGGGGTCAAACAGCCCCGTCCCGACCTCGAAGAACAACTGCTGTGCGGATGGAAACCGCAGCTTGCCAGCCGTCCGGTTAATCGTCTGCTCGTCAGGCGCCAGCTTGGCCCGGGCCAGCTTCTTGTCCAGCAGCTCTCGGCCGTGAGCGACAGCCTTCCGACGGCGCTCGTTGACCCAGTGCCGAATACGACTCTGTGCTTTGTGTGTCACCACAAACCCAGCCCAATCTGGGTTCGGGGACTGCCGCTTCGAGGTCAGGATCTCGACCTGCTCGCCAGATTGGAGCCGGTACGACAGCGGAACCATCTTGCCATCGGCCTTGGCACCGATACAGTGGAACCCGACCTCGGAATGGATCTGGAACGCGAAGTCCACTGGCGTAGCTCCGCGAGGCAGCGTCACCAGGTCACCGCCTGGTGTGAAGACATAGATCTCCTCGTCGTACAGGTTGAGCTGAAACTCCCGTACGAACTCGCCGGCGTCGTCTGGACGCGGGTTTTCGAGGAGGTCGCGCACCCAGGTAAACGTCTCGTCGAGCCGAGCGTCTCCGGGCGTCGCTCCATCTCCTCCATTCTCTTTGTACATCCAGTGCGCTGCGACACCACGTTCCGCGACCGCATGCATCTCGGCCGTTCGGATCTGGATCTCGACCGCTCGGCCATCGGGACCCATAACCGTCGTGTGCAGGCTCTGGTACCCGTTCGACTTTGGCTTTGAAATGAAGTCTCTGAATCGCCCATCGACGGGCGGGTAGAGAGCTGTCAACATGGAATACGCCCGCCAGCAGTCTTCTCGCCCCTGCTTCCCGGCGCTATCAAGAATGACTCGGATCGCAAACAGGTCGTAGACCTCATCGAGGCCGACGCCCTGCCGGCGCATCTTCTGCCAGATCGAGTGGATGCTTTTGGGTCGGCCGTAGATCTGGAACTCGAAGCCCGCGTCCTCGAGTTCGGCGCGGACTGGTCCGATAAACTTCTCGACGTAGCGCTCGCGCTGCCGACGCTTGGCGTTGAGGCCCGTCGCGATCTCCTTGAACGCCTCTGGCTCGAGGTACTTGAGTGACAAGTCCTCTAGCTCCGTCTTTACTTCGTGGAGTCCGAAGCGGTGAGCGAGCGGCGCGAACAGGTCCTTTGTTTCGGCTGCAATGCGGAGTTGCTTTGCCTCAGGCATGGCGCCGAGAGTCCGCATGTTGTGCAGGCGGTCGGCAAACTTGACCAGGATGACCCGGATGTCGCTGGCCATCGAGAGCATCAGCTTCCTGACGTTCTCGGCACGGCCCAACGCTCGGCTCTCGAACACGCTTCCGATCTTGGTAACGCCGTCCGTGATCTGTGCCACCTCCCTGCCGAACTCGCTCCGCAGGAGGTCAAGCGATAAGTCCGTGTCCTCAACGGTGTCATGGAGCAGCGACGCGATCACGGTCACATCGTCCATCCGAATGTCCTTGGCCGCGATCAGGGCCACTTCGAGGGGATGGGAGATGTAGAGCTCCCCAGATGCCCGACGGTCATCACGGTGCGCCCAGTACGCGACGCGGAACGCGCGGCGGATCATCGCCTCGTCCACCGACGGCAGGTTTCGCTCGCAGTGCTCGAGCAGCACTCGGAGCCGCCGTTCGTACTCGGGCGCAACGACGAGATCGTCGAGGTGTTGGTGGAGCGTAGCGGAGGCGGAGATCATCGAGGTCGGCCGGCGGGAGACAACGCACCAACGTCTGGTACTGGATCCAAGGTATTCCCGCCCATCGCGACCTCGAGGACGAACACCGACCTCGAGGACGAACAAAAGAAGCGGGGTCCCGCCCGAAAGCAGGACCCCGCAGGATCAATCGACGGCGCTAATGTCTAGCGGTTGTCGTGGCTCCGGCCGAGGTTCTCAGCGTCGGCGCCCGGACCAGGCTCGCCAGTTTGAGTCGCTGCGCCCTGGGACGCATCCGGATGATCGTCGCCGTGCGGCGGGACCTCCACGGCGCCCTGGCCGTCAGGAGTCGTCGCGTCAGAGCCTTCGTTCTCAGCAGGCGTTGCGGCCTGTGGATCAGCGGCGTCCTCGACGGGAGCACTTGTCTCCGGCGACTCCTGCGGCTCCGGCGCGTCCTCGAGGGGAGTGTCGGCTGCGGCAGCCGAAACCGTCGGAGCCGTGTTGTTGCCCGACGATCGACGCGAACGACGAGTCTTGCGCTTCGTGCTCGTGGAGCCGTCCGGCTTGACGTCGTTGAAGTCGACCAGCTCGATGATGGCCATCTCGGCAGCATCACCAGCACGCTGGCCGATCTTGATGATCCGCGTGTAGCCACCGGGACGGTCACCGACCACGCCGGCGATCTCGTCGTAGAGCCGCTTGACCGACTCCTTGTCATTCAACTTGCGGAAGGCCTGGCGACGGCTATGCGTCGAGTCGTCCTTGCAGTGCGTGATGACAGGCTCGACAAACCGGCGAAGCGCTTTTGCCTTTCCAAACGTGGTCGTGATCCGCTTGTGCTCGAGGAGCGCGGCCGACATCGACTGGAGAGTCGCCTTCCGGTGGGCCGTCTTCCGGCCGATCTTGAGGATCTTCTTTCCGTGTTTCATAACAGTATTGAGTGTTGAGCTCAGAGTCGTGAGCCCAGTCGCCCTCGAGGACGGCTAGCGCTCGAACTCAAACCCTAGGCCATTTCCCCGTAGCGCTCGACGTCCATCCCGAAGCGCAGACCGCGCTCGTCGAGAACCTGAACGAGCTCCAAGAGGCTCTTGCGGCCGAAGTTGCGGAACTTGAGCATCTCGCTCTCTTCGCGGCGCACGAGATCTCCGATCGTCTTGATCGAAGCCGCCCGGAGGCAGTTCTGTGCACGGACGGAGAGATCGAGGTCGTCGACCGACTGGCCGAGGATGGCGCGAACGCGCTGAACCTCCGCATCGACCTCCGTCTCCTCTGCATCCTCGCCTGCCGACGTGTCGACCTCGACGAAGAGACCGATGTGGTCACGAAGGATCGCGGCAGCGTTTGTGAGCGCGTCCTCAGCCGTGATCGATCCGTCAGTCTCGACCTCGAGGGTGAGGCGCTCGTAATCGATGCGGTCCCCCACGCGAGTCGGCGTGACGTTGTAACGGACGTTGATGATCGGAGTAAAGATCGCGTCGATGGCGACGACACCAATCGGATCATCCGACCGCTTGTTGTCCTCTGCGCCCACGTACCCACGCCCCTGCTCGACCCGGAGATCGATGCGGACGTCAGCGTCCTCGGCGAGAGTCGCGATGTGGTGATCGGGGTTGAGGACCTCGAAGTCCGCCGTGTTATCGGCGATGTCCTTCGCGGTCCAGGCGCCGGCGCCCTCGAGGTGGATCGAGACCGAACCCTCGTCCTCATCCTCAGCGCGGAAGCGAACTCCCTTGAGGTTGAGAACGATGTCCGTGACGTCTTCGGTCACGCCCGAGACCGTCGAGAACTCGTGCTGGACGCCGTCGATGCGGACGGCTGTGATGGCAGTGCCGGAGAGTGACGACAGGAGCACGCGCCGAAACGCGTTGCCGATGGTCACGCCGTAGCCGCGCTCGAGCGGCTGCACGACGAACCGCCCGTACGTCTCGTTCATCTCCTCGACTGTGACGCCGTCTGGCATCTGAAGCTGAATCTGGGCCATAATGTGGCTTTGGGTGTCGATGGGTTGAGAGCGTCGGCCGACCTCGAGGACGCATCGCAAAGACGCATCAAGGCCGACCGGGCGGATTACTTGCTGTAGAGCTCGACGATGAGCTGCTCCCGGATCTGCTCCGGGATGTCTTCGCGCGCCGGGAAGTCAAGGAACTTGCCCTTGAGCGCGTCGCGGTCGACCTCGAGGTGGTTGTACGGGCGACGGTTCACCGTCACGGCGTCACGCACCATGTCGAGGTTCTTCGACTTGGGCCGGACCTCGATGATGTCGCCTGCACGCAACTGGTGCGAGGGGATGCCCGAGATGCGATCGTTGACCATCACGTGCCCGTGCGTCACCAACTGGCGAGCCTGGCGGCGGGTCCGCGCGAAGCCCAGGCGGTACACGACGTTGTCGAGGCGAGCCTCGAGGAACTGGAGCAGGTTCTCTCCGGTCACGCCCTTTTTGCGGGCGGCCTTCTCGAAGAGGTTTCTGAATTGGCGCTCTAGGAGGCCATAGGTGTACTTCGCCTTTTGCTTCTCCTTGAGCTGGACAGAGTACTCCGACTCCTTTCGGCGGCGCGCGTTGCCGTGCTGGCCTGGGCCGTAGGGCTTGCGCTCGAGCGCCTTGGAGGGTCCGAAGATGGGCTCGCCAAAGCGGCGGGCGATCTTCTGCTTGGGTCCGCGGTAACGGGCCATGATGGTATGTATCTCGTGAGTGAGCCCCCGGTGGCTACGGGGGCGTTGAACTACGTGCGGTCCGCCCCCGGCATCGAGGCCGAGGCGGGCGCAACCGGGCTTCTGCCTATGCGGTCGCGTTGAACGAATCGAGGACGCGACCCAAGACCGACGAGAACCGCCGACTTCGAGTGCACTGTCCTCAAGGGCTCAGACGCGGCGACGCTTGGGCGGCCGGCAGCCGTTGTGGGGGAGCGGGGTCGTATCGCGGATCGAGAGAACCTCGAGGCCGGCGATCGCGAGAGCGCGGATGGCGCCTTCCCGGCCGGAGCCAGGACCCTTGACATAGCAGTCGACGCGACGAAGACCGAGATCGTAGGCCTCCTTTGCAGCCTCCGTGCCTGCGACCTGCGCAGCGTACGGTGTGTTCTTCCGCGATCCGCGGAAGCCCATCTTGCCAGACGAGCTCCACGAAATCGTGTTGCCGTAGGCGTCGGTGAGCGTGATCAAGACGTTGTTGAACGACGCCTTGATGTAGCAGTTACCGTTTGTCTCGACCTGGACCTTCTTCGAGCGGCGGTTGCCGCGCTGCTGCTTTGCCATATTCGTGCGGGCCGAAGCCCATTGAGGTATTGAATCAAATGCGGCGCGTCAGGGGTAGCCGCCGACCTCGAGGCCGGTGGTGCCTGCGTGCGCTCGCCAGAGCGAATGAGGCAGATGCCTCTGGCTGTCTACTTGCGCGGTGCCTTCTTCTTGCCGGCGACCGTCTTCTTGCGGCCCTTCCGGGTACGGGCGTTCGTCTTCGTGCGCTGACCGCGGACGGGCAAGCTGCGACGGTGACGGAGACCGCGATAGCAGCCGATATCCATCAGCCGCTTGATGTTGAGTTGCGTCTCTGTGCGAAGCGACCCCTCGACGACATAGTTGTCCTCGATGAGCGACCGTACACGCCGGGTCTCTTCTTCAGACCACTGATCAGGCAACGTGTCGGCGTCAACGCCAGCCCGCTCCAAAATTTCGATGGAGCGGCTCGTGCCGATTCCGAAGATCGACATCAGCGCGATTTCAGCGCGCTTGCGGCCGGGGACGTCAACTCCTGCGATACGAGGCATAGTGCTGGATAGCGAATGTGCTGAGAGTCGGATAGGCCGGGGCGTCGTTCGCCTGCGGCCTTCCACCGATCTCTACCCCTGGCGCTGCTTGTGCTTGGGGTTCTTCTTGTTGATGATGTAAATGCGGCCTTTCCGACGGACAATCTTGTCGTCGGCCGACCGCTTCTTAACGCTGGCGCGAACCTTCATGGGTCTGTCAGTCTTGAGTTCAGAGGAGGGGCCTGCAAAAGGCCAGTCCAGAAGAACGCTCTATCGACGTTGGGTTGTGCCGTAGGCGACGTGAAAAGCCCGCCGAATGACGTGCCCGAGGGCCTACTGAGCCCTCGACCTGTATACGCTGCTACTTATACCGGTAGACGATCCGCCCCTTCGTCAAGTCGTAGGGAGACATCTCGACCGTTACTCGGTCGCCAGGGAGGATGCGGATGTAGAACTTTCGCATCTTGCCGGAAAGAAGGCCGAGGATCTCGTGGCCATTCTCAAGCTCCACGCGGAACTGAGCGTTGGGTAGAGCTTCGGTCACTTTGCCGTCTTGTCGGATCGCAGGCTGCTTCGCCATTCGGACGCGCGGGGCGCGGGTAGTTACAGGTGTCTAGAGCGCGACGGTTTCCGCAGAAGCGGGAGAATCGCCACGCACCGTCGCGAGCGCAGCTTCGATCAGATTGTACGAGGACAGGATCTCTGGCTTCCCTCTTTGAACGAGCACCATGTGCTCGAAGTGTGCGCTAGGAGCTCCGTCGGCTGTACGGACAGTCCAACCATCGTCATCGACAGTCACGTCGCCCGTACCCCCATTGATCATCGGCTCAATGCATATGGTGAGTCCAGACTTCAGCTTCTTACCAACACCCTTCCGCCCAAGGTTGGGGACGTTGGGAGGCTCGTGTAGGTTCTTGCCAACACCGTGGCCCACCAGATCGCGAACGACGCCATACCCCCGGGCCTCGCAAAAGGATTGCACGGCGTGACCGATGTCCCCTACTCGATTCCCTGCGTACGCCTGGCGAATCCCCTCATACAAAGAGGCTCGAGTCGTGTCGAGCAACTCTTGGGCTGCAGCAGAGATGTCCCCCACTGCAAACGTGTAGGCGAAGTCACCGAAGTAGCCACCGAGTTCGACGCCGCAGTCGAGTGTTACAACATCGCCCTCTTCAAGAGGGACGGCACCGGGGATGCCGTGCACGACGACATCGTTTACAGAGATGCAGAGGCTTCCAGGGAAGGGAGGCGTATCGCCACCTTGCCGGTATCCCTTGAACGCCGGGCGGCCTCCCGCATCCCGGATGACATCCTCTGCGGCGGCATCGAGGTCGAGCGTTGGTACACCAGGCCGAATCAAGCTCGCCGCCGCCGCTAAGAGCCTTCTCAACGATGGAAGCCGCCTCGCGGATACCCGCGACATCAGCGTCGTTCTTGAGAATGATGCGCCCCAAAGCCATTTAGCGTCGGCGGCCACGTACGCGGCCTGTCTTCATGAAGCCGTCGTAGTGACGCATAAGAAGGTGACTCTCAACTTGCTGA
Source organism: Rubricoccaceae bacterium (assembly GCA_963832985.1). Taxonomy (GTDB): domain Bacteria; phylum Bacteroidota; class Rhodothermia; order Rhodothermales; family Rubricoccaceae; genus Rubrivirga. Next base: position 267,009 of record CAWHWG010000003.1, on the reverse strand, counting down.
AGCGTGTCGAGCGTCACGCCGACGAGAATCAACAAGCTCGTCCCTCCGAAGAACTGAGCGAAGCCTTGCTGGACACCGAACTGGGCGGCGATAGCAGGCAGAATGGCGACGAAGCCAATAAAGAGAGCTCCTGGCAGAGTGATGCGAGTCAAGATCGTGTCGATGAACTCGCTCGTCTGACGTCCTGGACGAACACCAGGAATGAAGCCACCTTGGCGCTTCATCGTATCGGCCATCTCCTGCGGGTTGACCGCGATCGCCGTATAGAAGTACGTAAAGAACACGCACACGACGAAGAAGATGAACGAGTACCAGAAGCCGAAGATGTCTCCCGTTGCCTGACCGACTGTCTGCCAGAAACCGCTCTCCGGGAAGAAGGCTGCGATCGTGCTCGGGATGAACATGATCGACTGCGCGAAGATGATCGGCATCGACACCTGCAGCGTTGACGCGGAGAGGCAGATACTGGGTCGTGCCCCCGAACTGCTTCCTCCCGATGACGCGCTTGGCGTACTGAACCGGAATGCGACGTGTCCCCTGTGTCACGAAGACCACCCCCGCCGTCACCAGGAACAGGGTCGCCATCTCAATCAAGAAGATGAAGATGTTTGTATCCGCACGACCAATGCCTCCGATCTGTGGCAACTCATTGAGCAGCGACTGAGGCAGGAAGGCGATAATGCCGATCATGATGATCAGCGAGATACCGTTGCCAATCCCCTTCTCCGTAATTCGCTCACCGAGCCACATCACGAAGACGGTTCCTGCTGTCAGGCAGATGACACAGATCACTGTGAACGCCCAGGCGGGGACCACAATCGCCTGACCAGACGTCGCCTGGAGGTTAATGGCGTACCCGATAGACTGGAGCGCGGTGATACCCACCGTTCCATACCGAGTCCACTGCGTGATCTTCCGGCGACCATCCTCCCCTTCTCGTTGGAGTTTCTGGATCGGAGCCCAGACCGCACCAAGCAGCTGAATGATGATGCTCGCCGTGATGTACGGCATGATGCCGAGCGCGAAGACGCCGGCACGGAAGAATGCGCCACCGACAAACAGGTTGAACAGGCCGAAAAGGCCTCCCTGGTTACCACTGGTGTCAGCGAGCTGCTGTAGTGCAATTGCATCGACGCCCGGCAGAGTCACGTAAGACCCGAGGCGGTACACAATCAGAATCCCCAACGTGAACAAGATCCGCTGCCGAAGCTCGTGGATCTTCCAAATGTTGCGGACGGAATCAACGACCGAAGCCATGAATGCGTGGGGTGTCCAGAACGCAACCGACCTCGAGGCCGAGGATGCGTACTGGCGGTGGGCTAGTCGACGACGGTGGCGCTGCCGCCTGCCGCCTCGATCTTCTCCTTGGCAGACTTCGAGAACGCGTGAGCGTGCACGTCAAGCTTGACGTTGAAGTCCCCATTGCCGAGGATCTTGTAGCGGCCGTTCTTGCCTCCGATCCCGAGCGCCTTCAGCGAGTCCGGGGAGACTGCTGCGCCGGCCTCGATGCGACCGTCCTCAACGAGCGCTGCGAGTCGAGACAAGTTGATCGGATCGTATGCGACACGGTTGCGGTTCTTGAAGCCGTACTTCGGGACGCGGCGCTGAAGCGGCATCTGCCCGCCCTCGAACCAAACCGGGATGCTGGCGCCGGAGCGGCTCTTCTGGCCATTGTGCCCCTTGGTGGCGGTGTCGCCGTGGCCGGAGCCCTCTCCGCGGCCGATGCGCTTGCGCTTCTTCGTTGAGCCCTTAGCGGGCTTAAGGTTGCTGAGATCCATCGTGGTGTGGCTAGTAACGCCGGATGTACATCCGACTCGCAGTGTCCGTCCTTGACTCTCCCGAGTGATGACGGAGCGTCATGAGACGCTAGAAAAGATAGGCCGACCTCGCTACCAAGCGGGTCGGCCTCGATTCGGTTTTCGGTGAAACGCGGTTCGCCTCCTCTTATCCCTCGTCGACAGTGACGAGGTGCTGAATCTTGGAGACCATGCCACGAATCTGAGGCGTGGCCTCGTGCTCGACAGTGCGGCCGATGCGACCAAGACCCAAGGCCTCGATGGTGCGCTTCTGGTCGCCAGGTCGGCGGATCGTGCTCTTCGTCTGGGTAATCTTGATCGTTGCCATATCAGTAATCGGGTTCAGGGTTGCGACGGCGGGCGCAGTTCTAGAGCAAGGCTCTCAGATCCGCACCCGACACGTCACTATCCCTCGAAGACCTGCTTGATGGTGATCCCACGACGCGCCGCCACTTCGCCAGGGTCCTGAAGCTGGCCGAGAGCAGCCATCGTTGCAGAGACCTGGTTGTGAGGGTTCGAAGAGCCTTGGCTCTTCGAGAGGACATTACGGATCCCTGCGCACTCGAGGACGGCACGGACACCACCGCCAGCGATAACACCTGTACCGTCTGAGGCTGGCTTCAGGAGTACGGTTCCTGCGTCGTGAACGCCGCGGACGGCGTGCGGGATCGAGCCCGTCCCCGTAACGGGAACCGCGATGAGGTTCTTCTTGGCGTCCTCAGTTCCCTTGGAAATCGCATCTGCGACTTCGTTGGCTTTGCCGAGCCCCTGCCCAACCTTGCCATTGCCGTCACCAACGACGACAACAGCGTTGAATGAGAAGCGGCGACCGCCCTTGACGACTTTCGCGACGCGGTTGATCGAAACGAGACGCTCGATCAGGTTGGAACGGTTTGCCTCGTTGTCGCGGCCGTCGTTACGGCGACCACGGCCTCCGCGGCCACCTCGATTCTGCTGCTGTGCCATAGGTAGAGTGTGCTTAGAGCGTGAGGCCGCCTTCGCGGGCGCCCTCTGCAAGGGCCTTGACGTTGCCGTGGTAGCGATAGCCACCCCGGTCGAAGACGGCGATTGTGACGCCCGCCTCCTTAGCACGCTCCGCGATGCGCTGGCCGACAGCCTTGGATGCTTCCGTACCGATACCGGAGTCGCCTTCGCGCGTCGAAGCCGCAGCTAGCGTCGTGCCGGCGAGGTCGTCGATGAGCTGTGCGTAGATGTGCTTATTGGAGCGGAACACGCTCAGACGAGGGCGCACCGGCGTGCCGGAGACCTTCGCGCGGATGCGGCGCCGAATACGAGCGCGCTGCGTGACCTTCTTTGCGGTCTTTGCCATTGTTCGAGGTGCGCTTCGGGCCGACGGGTGGCCGTCCAACCACGCACAGAAAAGGTGGGTGCCATCCTCGAGGCCGCGGCCTCGAGGACGAACGGACTAACGAGCGGCGGTCTTACCGGCCTTACGGCGGACGTACTCGTCGGAGTAGCGCACACCCTTGCCCTTGTAGGGCTCCGGCGGACGGAGGGCGCGGATCTTAGCCGCGACCTGACCAACGAGTTGCTTGTCGATGCCAGTGATCTTGATGCGTGGGTTCTGACCACGGATCGTCTCGGCCTCGATGTCGACGCCGTCCGGTGGGACGAAGTAGATCGGGTGGGAGAACCCCAGTGCGAGTTCAAGCACGTCGAGGCCAGACATCTTTTTGGCGTCAGCGCGGTAACCGACGCCAATCACCTCAAGCTCTTTGGAGTAACCCTCAGAGACGCCCTGCACCATGTTGGCGATGAGCGACCGAGTCAGACCATGCAGAGCCTTGTGGCGCTTCTGCTCCGTCGGGCGAGAGACGACGATCTCGCCAGCCTCCTGCTCAACGGACAGATCTGGGTCGACACCGAGCTCAAGCTGCCCCTTGGGACCCTTGACGGTGACGTGGTTCTTGTCCGAGACGCTCACAGAGACGCCATCGGAGATTGTGATCGGCTGTTTTCCGATTCGGGACATATCTCTTGGGGTCTCTAGCTGACGGTGGCGAGGACTTCGCCACCGATACCGGCACGGCGAGCCTCCTTATCAGTCAGAACACCGCGGCTCGTTGAGAGGATCGCGATGCCCAAACCGTTCATGACGCGGGGCAAATTGTCGGCGCCGACGTAGCGGCGAAGACCAGGCTTCGACACGCGGTCGATGGTCTGGATAACCGGCTTCCCTCCTCGGAGGTACTTGAGGTAGATCCGGATCAGGCCCTGCTTAGTGTCCTCGACGTTAACGTAGTCAGCTACGTATCCCTTGTCGACGAGGATCTGCGTGATCGCACGCTTGAGGTTGGACGCCGGCACATCCACATAGGGATGGCGGGCCTTCTGCGCGTTGCGGATCCGAGTGAGGTAATCCGCGACGGGGTCGCTAATAGCGCTCATAGGTCTTCGGCCAGTTCACCCTCGAGGGCGCTTGACCGCTAGATGGTATAAATTGTGGCGTTGCGGTGTCGGCCTCGATGCCGACATCGGACTACCAGCTTGACTTGCGGACGCCTGGGATCTGCCCCTCGACCGCGAGCTCGCGGAAGACGTTTCGGCAGACGCCAAACTTGCGTAGGTAGCCACGGGGACGGCCCGTGAGAGCACACCGGTTGTGGAGCCGCACGGGGCTGGCATCACGAGGGAGCTTCTGAAGCTCCTCTGCGATAGCCTGAGCCTCTGCGGGGTTGAACTCCTCGGAGTTCTTGAGCTGACGCATTTGCTCCTTGAGCTCCTTGCGGCGCTCCGCGTACTTCGCGACTGCCTTACGGCGCTTCTTCTCGCGGGCGACGGCGCTGGTCTTAGCCATGGTATAGTCTGGGTGGGTCGGCGTCGAGGCCGACTGTCTGGTGCCGGCCTCGAGGCCGGAGATCGGTGCTAGGCCTCGACGGTCTCGCGGCGGACGAACGGCATCCCAAGCTCCTTCAGGAGCGCGTGAGCCTCTTCGTCGGTCTCGGCTGTCGTCACGAATGTGATGTCAAAGCCTGAGACGCGAGAGACAGAGTCGATGTCGATCTCAGGGAAGATGATTTGCTCCGTGACGCCCAGCGAGTAGTTGCCACGTCCATCGAAGCTCCGGTCGGAGATCCCACGGAAGTCGCGAACTCGCGGAAGGGTCAACGTCACGAAACGGTCGACGAACTCCCACATCCGATCACCCCGGAGGGTGACGGCAACTCCGACGGGCATCCCGTCGCGAAGCTTAAAGTTGGAGATCGACTTCCGCGAATTGCGGATCGCGGGCTGCTGCCCGGTGATCTTGCGAAGCTCCTCAACGGCGTCGTCGAGCACCTTCTTGTTGGTCGCGGCTTCGCCAATGCCTTTATTGATCACAACCTTTGTCAGACGCGGGGTCTGCATCGGGTTGCTGTAACCAAACTGCTCCGTGAGAGCTGCGGCGATCTCGGTGCGGTACCGCTCCTTGAGACGAGGTGTGTAGTTCTCCATGTCTAGCTATCGAGCTCCTCGCCCGTGGTCTTGGCGTAGCGGACCCAGCGGGCCTTGCCGGTGTTCGGGTCTTCGACGCGCTTGCGGCCGACTCGTGTCGGAGCGCCATTGCCGTCGAGCGGCATCACGTTCGACACGTGAATGGGACGCTCAGCCTCGATACGACCACCGTTCTGGTAGGTCTGGTTCGGCTTCGTGTGCTTGAGTCGCAGGTTCACACCCTCGACGAGGACGCGCCCCTTTGCAGGGTAGACCTCGAGGACGCGGGCCTGGTGTCCCTTCGGACGGTCAAACTGACCTCCGCCGTGGGCCGTGATACGCTTCGTCAGGGCAACGACATCGCCCTTCTTGACGTGAAGCTTCTTCTGCTTGTTGTTCTTACGGGGCATTAGAGTACCTCCGGGGCGAGAGAGACGATGCGCATGAACTGGCGGTCGCGAAGCTCACGGGCGACAGGCCCGAAGATGCGAGTGCCGCGAGGCTCGTCTGCGTCGTTGATCAGGACGGCCGCGTTTTCGTCAAAGCGGATGTACGAACCGTCAGGACGACGAAGCTCCTTCTTGGTGCGGACCACAACGGCCCGAGAGACTTCGCCCTTCTTCACGTTCCCGCCAGGGATCGCGTTCTTGACCGAGACGACGATGATGTCGCCAACACGAGCGTATCGACGGCCGGAGCCGCCGAGAACGCGGATACAGAGGACCTCTTTGGCCCCGCTGTTGTCAGCGACGTTGAGTCGGGATTCTTGCTGGATCATTGGATATGCCGAGTGCGGGCCGACCTCGAGGTCAGCGCCTCAAAGTTATCGGGCGCGCTCGACGACCTCCACGAGCCGCCACCGCTTTGTCTTCGACAAGGGGCGGGTCTCCTGGATTCGAACGGTATCGCCTTCGTTGGCGTCGTTGGTCTCGTCGTGAGCTTTGAGCTTCGTCGTCTGCTTGACGTACTTGCCGTAGATGGGGTGCTTCACCTGCCGCTCAATCGCGATGGTGATCGTCTTGTCCATCTTGTTGCTTACAACGAGGCCGACGCGGAATTTGCGCGCGCCGCGCTCGGCGACCGCATCAGCGGTCGAGGTGGTATCTGCCATAGCCTGGAGCCCTTGCGGGCGGGAATGCTATTCGCTTGGTGGGCCGGAACCCCACCAACTACGGGTGTAGCGCGGATGCGCCTGCAATCTTCCGAGGACGAGCCTCGGCTGACCGCGGAGAGCGATGATAAGGGTCGCCCTATGAAGGTTCAGTCAGAGCCGACCCGAAGACCGACGTCACACTGAAGCTTCACTACTCGCTCGCTGAAGGAGCGGTGCCTGTCGCCTTTTTCTCGTTCAAGACCGTCCGCATGCGGGCGATCTCACGGCGCTTATGGCGGAGCACAATGGGATTCTCGAGGCCCGTCACCGAGCGTCGGAAGCGCAGGTCTGTAAGGTCTCGAGTCTCCTCGGCGATCCTCTGAAGGATCTCTGCCTCGCTGAGGTCTCGGATCTCGTTGGCTTTCATAATTGGCATGGAAAGGCCCCGAGCGACAACGCGCCCGGGGCCGATTACAGTCGTGTACTACGCGGTGGGCTCGTCGGCGTCATCTGCCGACTCATCGCTATCCGCTTCTGCAGCTGGGGCTTCGTCGACCACTGGCTCCTCGGTCTCAACCACGTTTCCGTCCTCCTCACGGAGCGATTCAACGTAAGTTTCGAGGCCATCCAGGTCGTCATCAGCGAGGAATTGAGCCTGCTTGGCCCACGTCTCCTCATTGACAGACTGGTCGTCGGTGCCGTCGGCAGCGATAATTTTGCGCAGGTCCTCGAGGTTGGCAGCAGCCAACTTCTCGTAGGAGTCGACGCCAGCCTCAATGAGTTGCTCGGCCATCGTGTCGCCAAGTCCGTACACCTTGGTGAGGTCTACGTTGTCGATCTCGACCTCGATGGATGCCGTGTCTTCGCCTGACGCAGACGCCGGCGGAGGGACAGTCACCATCTCTGGACGCATCACAAACTTGGCCTTGACGGGCAGCTTCTGGATCGCCAGACGTAGTGCCTCACGGGCAGTCTCCTCGTCCACACCGCCGACCTCGAAGAGGACACGGCCTGGCTTGACGACGGCTACCCAGTACTCCGGAGAGCCCTTGCCCTTACCCATGCGGGTCTCAGCAGGCTTCTTGGTGATAGGCTTATCGGGGAACACGCGGATCCACACTTTGCCCTGACGCTTCATGCGTCGGGTCATCGCGATACGGGCGGCCTCGATCTGGCGTGACGTGAGCCAGCCTGCATCGAGAGCCTTGATCCCGTAGTCGCCGAACGAGATCCGGGCCCCGCGCTGGGCGAGCCCCTTCCTCCGTCCCTTTTGCATCTTGCGGAACTTGGTCCGCTTCGGCATCAACATGGCGATTCAGTCTTGATTGGAGTCGTCAGAAAGGGGCGATTACCGGCGTCCGCCGCCGCCGCCACGTCCACCGCCACGGCTGTCGCGGTTGTCACGGCCGCCGCCACGGCTGTCACGACGACGGCGCTCTGGCACGCTCGGCGCAGCATTCTGCTGACGCTGAGCGGTTGCGTTTGGTGAGAGATCCGGCTTGCCGATCACCTCGCCGTGGAAGATCCAGACCTTGACGCCGGCTGTGCCCTGCGTTGTAAAGGCTGTGACCTGAGCGTAGTCAATGTCAGCGCGCATCGTGTGCAGCGGGACCCGGCCTTCCAGGTACTGCTCGACGCGGCCCATCTCAGCGCCGCCAAGACGGCCTGCACACTTAATGCGAATGCCTTGAGCCCCCATCCGCATCGCAGCACCGAGCGCCTGCTTCATCGCACGACGGTAGGACACACGGCCCTCCAGCTGCTGCGCGATGTTCTGCGCCACGAGAGCCGCGTCCAACTCGGGACGCTTGATCTCGTTGATGTTGATCTGGATGTCCTTCGAGGTGAGCTGCTTGAGCTCCTCACGCAACTTCTCGACTTCAGAACCACCGCGGCCGATGATGACACCAGGGCGCGAGGTATGGAGAGTCAAGATGATGCGCTTCGGGGTCCGCTCAATGATGGTCCGCGAAAGACCTGCGCGCTTGAGGCGAGTGTCGAGGTAGCGGCGGATCTCGTGGTCCTCCACGATCTTGTCCGCAAAGCTGCCGTCGGTGTACCAGTTCGAGTCCCAGCCTCGGATCACACCGAGACGGAATCCGATAGGGTTGGTTTTCTGTCCCATGAGTCGGGTTGTCTTGGTGTGAGAGTTACGCCTCCTCGGTCGCCACGTCGGGCGTGCCGACGACGACTGTGAGGTGGCTGGAGCGCTTCAGGATCGGGTGCGCGCGGCCTCGAGAGACCGGCTGGAACCGCTTGATGACTGGGGCCTGATCGACCATAATCGTCTTGACGATCAGGCGCTCGTCATCGATCCGCTCGTCCTGGTTCTGATCGACCAGGTTGCCGTAGGCATCCTGGATGGCCCGACGGACCATTGCTGCTGCCTTCTGTGGCATGAACTCGAGCGTGTCGATAGCGGACTGGGCGTTCTTGCCGCGAACGACATTGGCCACGATCCGCATCTTGCGCGGACTGATGCGGAGGTACTTCCGCAGGGCGCGTGCTTCCATTGTTTCGTTGGGGTCGCCGTCCTCGAGGACGAGTCTGTGGTCTCGAGGACGACTCTGGTCTGGTTAGCGGCGGCGATCCTTCTTGGCGCCCGCGTGACCGCGGAACGTCCGCGTCGGTGCGAACTCGCCGAGACGGTGGCCGATCATGTTCTCGGTCACGTAGACCGGGATGAACTGCTTTCCGTTGTGGACAGCGAACGTGTGGCCGAGCATGTCGGGCGTGATCATGGACCCTCGGGCCCACGTCTTGACCACGCGCTTCTTGCCGCCGCCGTTCATCTCCTCCACCTTGCGGCGGAGCTTGTAGTGGACGTAGGGTCCCTTTTTAAGCGAACGTGCCATGTCGGTTACTTCTTAGCCTTGCGGCGGCGGACGATAAACTGGTTCGAGGCCTTCTTCTTCTTTCGTGTCTTAAAGCCCTTAGCGTAAACGCCAGTCGGGCTCTTCGGATGACCACCGGAGCTCTTGCCCTCGCCACCACCCATCGGGTGATCGACAGGGTTCATAGCCACGCCACGCGTCTGGGGACGCACGCCAAGCCACCGCTTGCGACCGGCCTTGCCGATCTCGATGTTCATGTGGTCCGGGTTTGACGTCTGGCCAATCGTGGCGACACAGTCAACCGGGACGCGGCGAACCTCCCCGGAGGGGAGCTTCAAGTTGGCAAAACGACCTTCGCGCGCTGTGAGCTGAGCGTAGGTGCCTGCAGAGCGTGCCATCTGAGCACCCTTGCCCGGCTTCATCTCGATAGCATGGACGGTCGTGCCGAGAGGAATCTCGGAGAGCGGAAGGCAGTTGCCCCGATCCGGAGAGGATCCTGGCCCGGACTCGACCATCTGGCCAACCTCGAGCTTGTCAGGAGCGATGATGTATCGCTTCTCTCCATCGGCGTAGACCAGGAGAGCGATGCGAGCGCTGCGGTTCGGATCGTACTCGATAGCGGCGACGCGCGCGGGGATCCCGTGCTTGTTGCGCTTGAAGTCAATGATCCGGTACCGGCGCTTGTGACCACCGCCACGGTGACGCGAGGTCTTCCGGCCGTGGTTGTTGCGCCCACCGGTCCGCTTGCGCGTGTCCAGAAGGCTTTTTTCCGGCTCCGACTTCGTGATCGTCTCGAACTGAGAGACCGAGCGGTGCCGCTGACCAGGAGTGGTCGGCTTTAGCTTACGGATTGCCATAGTGTGAGAGGGCCTACCTGCCGACGGCGACCGCCGACTTTGCGCCCTATTGGGTTAAACGGATTCGTAAAGGTCGATTTCTCCGGTGCGAAGAGTCACGATAGCCTTCTTCCAAGATGCCTGACGGCCCTTGACGAGACCCTTCTTCGTGAACTGGCGCTTCCGCTTTCCGCGGACCACCATGGTGCGGACCTCCTTGATGTCGATGTCCGGATACCGCTCTTCGACGGCCTTGCGGATCTGGATCTTGTTGGCATCCTTCGACACGCGAAAGCTGTAGTGCCGTCCCTCTTCAGAGAGACGAGCTGCTTTCTCGGTCAGGACGGGGGCAAAAATGATCTGGCGCATCAGTCTTAATCGTCGGCGTCGCCATCAGCGGCGACATCAGTGGAGGTCGTCGAGGTAGATCCGTCGAGCGACGGCTTCGTGGCCGGACGCAGCGCCTCTACCAAGGCCTCGACAGCGCCCTCTTGGAGCACGATCATCTTGGCATGGAGAAGGTCAAGCGTCGACGCCTCGCGGACCGGGCGGACAGTGACGCCCTTCAGGTTGCGAGCGGAGCGGTAAAACGTGTCGTCGAGTCCGTTGGTCAAGACGAGCGTCTTACCCACGATGCCATTGCTGGAGAGCATTCCAGCGACTTCACGTGTCTTGGGAAGCTCAAGCGTGACATCCTCGATGACGCGGAGCGCTTCGGCTTCGAGCTTGTACGCGAGCGCACTGCGACGAGCAAGCTGCTTCGTCTTCTGGTTCACACCCACCTTGTACTTGTGGGGCTTGGGTCCAAAGATGGTACCACCGCCCTTGCGAAGCGGGCTCTTGGCATCGCCAGCACGGGCGTTACCCGTCCCCTTCTGCCGGTACAGCTTGCGGCGGGACTTTGAGACCTCACCACGCTCTTTGGTCTTGTGCGTGCCCTGGCGGCCAGCGGCCTGGATCGAGCGAACGTCGAGCCAGATGGCGTGATCGTTCGGCTCGAGGCCAAAGATGGCGTCCTCGAGGTCGACCGTGCGGCCGGCGTCGGCGCCCTGGGATGTATAGACAGTCAGTTTCATCGGTCTAGGACTTGCGGATCTCAACGATCCCGTTCTTGTGACCAGGGACAGCGCCCTTCACGAGGATCAAGTTGTTGTCCGGGTAGGTGCGGACGACGCGGAGGTTCTTCACCGTCACACGCTCGCCACCCGTTCGGCCACCCATCTTGGTCCCCTTGAACACGCGAGACGGATCAGACGCCTGGCCAATCGAGCCCGGGGCGCGTTGGCGGTTGTGCTGACCGTGCGTGGCATCGCCGACGCCAGCGAAGTTGTGGCGCTTCACGACACCCTGGAAGCCCTTTCCCTTCGAGGTACCGGAGACAGCGATACGATCGCCCTCTGCAAACAGCTCGACGGTCACTTCGTCTCCGAGAGCGACCTCGAGGTCGAGATCACGGAACTCGACGACGTGCTTCTTGGGCTCTACACCCGAGGCCTCAAAGTGACCCTGCAACGCCTTGGTGACGCGCTTGGCCTTCTTATCCTGGAAGCCGAGCTGGATGGCGCTGTAGCCGTCCGTTTCGGGTGTCTTGACCTGCGTGACGGCGCAGGGACCGGCTTCGATGACGGTGACCACCGTGCGGCGGCCAGTTTCGTCGAAGACGTTTGTCATACCGACCTTTCGGCCGAGAATCGCGCTCATTGAAACCGGGTGGTTTAGTTAAGCAAACAGTGAGGATGCAGGCGAGTGCCTGCTGCGGCCTCGAGGCCGCGTGCGCCGAAGCGCAGGGTCAGACCTTGATCTCGACGTCGACGCCACTCGGAAGCTCCAGCTTCATAAGTGCATCAACGGTCTTGGACGAGGTCGACAGAATGTCGATGAGCCGCTTGTGGCTCCGTGTCTCGAACTGGTCCCGCGCCTTCTTATCGACGTGGGGCCCCTTCAGGACGGTGTAAATCTGCTTCCGCGTGGGAAGCGGGATCGGGCCGCTCACAACCGCGCCCGTCGACTTGACGGTACGGATGATCTTCTCGGCGCTCTTGTCGACCAGCGTGTGGTCGAAGGACTTGAGCTTGATCCGGATCTTCTGGTTCGCCATGAGGCTTCGGTAAAGCGGGCGTGGGCCGCGAGAGAGATACAAGGTCTCTCTCTAAGCCCCGTCCGTGTGTGCGTTCTAGTCGAGGATCTTGGAGACGACGCCGGCGCCGACCGTCCGGCCGCCCTCGCGGATCGCGAACCGCAACCCCTGCTCCATCGCAACCGGCTGGATCAGCTCCACCGTGAACTGCGTGTTGTCGCCCGGCATCACCATCTCCACGCCCTCGGCGAGCTCGATGTCACCCGTCACGTCGGTCGTCCGGAAGTAGAACTGGGGACGGTACCCCTTGAAGAACGGCGTGTGGCGACCGCCCTCGTCCTTCGACAGGATGTACACCTCGCACTCAAACTTCTTGTGAGGCGTCACAGCTCCGGGCTTCGTCAGCACCATGCCGCGCTCGACGGCCTCCTTCTCGATGCCGCGAAGCAGGATGCCCGCGTTGTCGCCTGCCTGTGCGGAGTCCAGCAGCTTCCTGAACATCTCGACGCCGGTCACCGTCGACGTCATCTTCGGCTCGCGGATGCCCACGATCTCGACCGGCTCGCCGACCTTGATCTGGCCACGCTCCACGCGGCCGGTCACCACCGTACCGCGACCTGTGATCGAGAACACGTCCTCGACCGGCATCAGGAACGGCTGGTCGATGGCGCGCTCCGGCGTCGGGATGTAGCTGTCGACCGCGTCCATGAGGTCGTTGACCTTGGCCACCCATTGCTCCTCGCCGTTGAGCGCGCCGAGAGCCGAGCCCTGGATCACGGGCAGGTCGTCGCCTGGGAACTCGTACGAGTCGAGGAGCTCGCGCACCTCCATCTCGACCAGCTCCAGGAGCTCCTCGTCGTCGACCAAGTCGGCCTTGTTCATGAACACCACGATGTAGGGGACACCGACCTGGCGAGCGAGCAGGATGTGCTCGCGCGTCTGCGGCATCGGGCCGTCGGTGGCGGCGACGACGAGAATCGCGCCGTCCATCTGGGCGGCGCCGGTGACCATGTTCTTGACGTAGTCGGCGTGACCGGGGCAGTCGACGTGGGCGTAGTGACGCGCCTCGGTCTCGTACTCGACGTGGGCCGTGGCGATGGTGATGCCGCGCTCGCGCTCCTCGGGAGCGTTGTCGATGTCCTCGAAGTTCATCGCGGTGCCGCCCTGCGCTTCGGCGAGCACCTTGGTGATGGCCGCCGTGAGGGTGGTCTTGCCGTGGTCGACGTGGCCGATGGTGCCGACGTTGACGTGCGGCTTGTTGCGCTCGAATTGCTCCTTAGCCATTGTATTTCTGGGTTGGGTTGTTCTAAAGTCAAGTTGCCGACCTCGAGGACGAGGCCAGCCGTTTGGTTAGGCGGCGCTCTTGCCGGCAGCCGAGATCTCCTCAGCGATGGAAGACGGGACCTCCTCGTAGTGATCGAACTGCATCGAATAGATCGCGCGGCCCTGCGTGTTGGACCGGAGGTCCGTCGAGTAGCCGAACATCTCGCTCAGCGGAACGAAGGCGTCTACAACCTGCGCGTCTCCGCGCTGGCCCATGCCCTCGATCCGTCCGCGACGGGACGACAGATCGCCAATCACATCGCCCATGTACTCCTCAGGCGTGATGACTTCGACCTTCATGATCGGCTCCATGATGACGGGGCTCGCACGGCGCGTGGCCTCGCGGAGCGCCATCCGGCCGGCGATCTCGAAGGAGAGCTGGTCGGAATCGACGTTGTGGAACTTGCCGTCGTAGAGGCGGGCCTTGATGGCCTCCATCGGGTATCCGGCAATCGGACCCTGATCGAGTGCGCTCCGGATGCCCTTCTCGACGGACGAGATAAACTCGCGCGGGATTGAGCCGCCCTTGATCTCGTCAACGAACTCGAGGCCCTCGGTTCCAGGCTCGGCCGGCGAGAACTCGATCTCGACGTGCGCGAACTGGCCACGACCACCGGACTGCTTCTTGTGCGTGTAGGTGTGATCGACCGCCTTGCGGATCGCCTCGCGGTAGGACACTTGCGGCTCGCCGACATTGGCTTCCACCTTGAACTCGCGCTTGAGGCGATCCACGATGATCTCCAAGTGCAGTTCGCCCATGCCAGCGATCAGGGTCTGGCCCGTCTCGTCGTCGGACGACACCTTGAAGGTCGGATCCTCCTCGGCCAGCTTCTGAAGACCGACACCGAGCTTATCGATGTCTGCCTTTGTCTTGGGCTCGATGGCAATCTTGATCACCGGCTCCGGGAAGTCCATCGACTCGAGGACAACCGGGTTGTCCGGATCGGAGAGCGTGTCGCCGGTCTTGGTGTCCTTGAGGCCCACGATGGCGCAGATGTCGCCAGCCTTGACGCTATCGACGTCCTCACGCGTGTTCGCGTGCATGAACAGGAGGCGGCCGGCGCGCTCCTTCTTCTCCGTGTTGGCGTTGAGGAGAGCGTCACCCTTCTGGAGGGTACCCGAATACACACGAGCAAACGTCAGGCGACCGACATACGGGTCCGTCGCGATCTTGAACGCGATGGCTGCGAATGGCCCATCGGGATCCGCATCGCGTGTCACGATCTCGTCTGTACGGGGGCGGTGGCCTTCCATCGCCGGCACGTCGTGCGGCGAGGGGAGGTAGTCCACGATGCCGTCGAGCAGCTGCTGGACGCCCTTGTTCTTGAACGCCGAGCCACAGAAGACCGGCGTGATGTCCATCGAGATGACCGCCTTGCGGACGGTCTCCTTGACGTCCTCGACGGGCAGCGTCTCGCCCTCGAGGTACATCATCAGAAGCTCATCGTTGTGCTCGGCGACGGCCTCAAGGAGGACGATGCGCGCCTTCTTGGCGGCGGGTGCCAGATCGGCCGGGACATCGACCTCGTCCCAAGTGGAGCCCTGGGTGGCGTCGTCAAAGATGAACGCCTTCATCGTGATGAGGTCCACGTGGCCGCGGAACATCTCACCGTCGCCAATCGGGATCTGGATCGGGACGGCGTTTGCGCCGAGCCGGTCCTTCATCATCTGGACGGCGTTCTCGAAGTTGGCGCCCGTGCGGTCCATCTTGTTGACGAACGCGATGCGGGGGACGCTGTACTTGTCCATCTGCCGCCAAACCGTCTCGGACTGAGGCTCTACGCCACCGACCGAGCAGAACAGCGCGACGGCACCATCGAGGACGCGCAGCGAGCGCTCGACCTCGACGGTAAAGTCGACGTGGCCCGGGGTATCGATGATGTTGATGCGGTGGCCGTCCCACTCTGCGGTCGTTGCCGCCGAAGTGATCGTGATGCCACGCTCTTTCTCCTGCTCCATCCAGTCCATCGTGGCGCCGCCCTCGTGGACCTCGCCAATCCGGTGCGTCTTGCCGGTGTAGTACAGGATGCGCTCTGTCGTCGTCGTTTTACCGGCGTCGATGTGTGCCGAGATCCCGATGTTTCGGGTCTTGGTGAGCGAGAATGTTTTGCCTTGGAGGTCTTCGGACATGTCTGGGGGACGGATAGTGTGTCCTGAGTGGAACGTGCCGGCAAGCAGCCGTAGGGTTCCAGTCTCGTTAGAAGCGCGCGAAGTGAGCGAACGCCTTGTTGGCCTCGGCCATCCGGTGCGTGTCGTCCTTCTTCTTGACGGCGCCGCCTTCTCCGCGCGAGGCGGCGATCAGCTCTGCCGCAAGCCGGTTCGCCATCGACTTGTCACCACGGCCCTTCGCGTACTGCAGGAGCCAACGGAATGCGAGCGACGTGCGACGCTCCGGGCGGACCTCGATGGGCACCTGATAGGTGGCACCACCGACGCGACGGCTGCGAACCTCGACGAGGGGGGCGGCATTCGTAAGCGCCTGGCGGAAGACCTCGACACCGGGCTCCTGTGTGCGCTCTTCGATCAGATCGAAGGCACCGTACACGAGGCCCTGAGCCACGGACTTCTTGCCGTCACGCATGACGGCGGCGATGAACTTGGCGACGGTGACGTCCCCATAGATGGGATCGGGGATCGGGATCCGCTTTTCGGCTTGCTTCCTGCGCATGGATTCGGAGTCTGGATGGCTAGTGTCTGCTTCGGTCAGCCCACGAGATCACTCGTGCCGTTACCGAAGCGGCGGGACTAGTTCTTGGGCTTCTTGGCGCCGTACTTCGAGCGGCTCTGACGACGATCGGCCACGCCGGCCGTGTCGAGCGCGCCGCGCACGATGTGGTACTTGACGCCAGGGAGGTCCTTGGCGCCGCCACCCCGGACGAGCACGATGGAGTGCTCCTGGAGGTTGTGGCCCTCACCTGGGATGTAGGCGATGACCTCATACCCGTTGGTCAGGCGCACCTTGGCGACCTTCCGGAGGGCAGAGTTCGGCTTCTTCGGCGTCGTCGTGTACACGCGAGTGCAGACGCCGCGGCGCTGCGGGTTGCCCTGGAGCGCGATGGCTCCGGAGGTCTTGCGCTTGGGCGTGCGTCCCTTGCGGACGAGCTGGTTGATCGTGGGCACAGTCGGTTTCGAGCGAGTCGATAAAAAGGGCGCACCACCATCAGGATGGCGCGCCGAGTCAGAGCCCAAATCTACCGGGCCGCTGCGCTCTTTCCCATGCCGAGACCTTCACACTCCAGCCTCCACCCCCAATTCCGACCTCGAGGGCGCGAAGCTTGCGTGCAGAATATGCACTGATCCATATCGATGGACCAATCCAACTCGGTGCCGAGCTTAGCCATCCAAAGGCGGGGGTTAGGTAGATCCCTTCCTCAGCCTCGAGGACGGGGACGCCGCAAGAGTGAGAGTGCGGCGACCTCGAGGACGAACGCGATTTCGAGAACTACCGTGCGACCGTGAAATGAGCCGTCTTCGTGACTCCGTCAGCCGTCGTCGCCCTGATGACGTACGTGCCCACGGCCATCAAGCCGGTATCGACCTCGATGTGTTGCTCACCGCTGACAGGTCCATCCCAGGCCACTACGACCTCACGGCCTAGCGCATCGTAAACGGCAACTCGAACTGCTTGCGGCGCGCCGACCTCGAGGACGGCCGTCGTGCGACTATCTGTCGGGTTGGGAAAGACGACCACCCTCAGGTTCACGGCTGGCGTCAGTTCACCCTCCGCAGTCACTGCGAACGCCGACCGCAGCGCGTCTCCCACTCGCCCGACGGTGCGCCACGACCAGCGAAACGCTGACCCGGCGTAGAGACGGCCATCAGGCCCAACCGCCAGACCGTTCAAGAAGTTGTACGGATCGCTGGCGGCGCCCGACTCCGGCACCAGCCCGAATGGAACCCACGTCTCGCCCCCATCGACTGTACCCCATATCCGACCGTCCTTCTGGCCCAGCACCGCCCAACCTGAACCGCCGCCAACAGCTTCCGGCAGAGCCGACAGGTCCGCGAGCCCAGACCCCTCGGTCGGAATCCACGACGCCTCGCGCCACGAGTCACCCTCGTCGTCGGAGACGCGCACCCGGAGCCCCGGACGCCCTCGCTCGGTACTGACGACCATCAAACGGCCTTCGGTGGAGCCGCCCTCGGCAGCCTTGGGCGTGAAGCCGGGTAGCACCACAATAGCTTCGTGATCGTAGCGGATGAGGCCCTCTTGATAGAGCTCCGGGATGGGCTCGAAGGTGACGCCGCCATCGTCGGAGAGCGCTGCGCCGATGAAGCCGGCGGTGATGACACGGCCGGAGCGAAGTGCCACCAGGTCGGCGATTCCCATCCCCGTCAGTGTCGTGGGGGCGTGCCAAGTACTGGCGCGGTCGGTAC
Organism: Rubricoccaceae bacterium; assembly: GCA_963832985.1. Lineage (GTDB taxonomy): Bacteria > Bacteroidota > Rhodothermia > Rhodothermales > Rubricoccaceae > Rubrivirga. The sequence continues at coordinate 249,238 of CAWHWG010000003.1, read as the reverse complement.
TGTAGCCGAACCGACCGTTTCCGGTGAAGGAGCTCCCGGCGAAGATGCGACCAGCGTAGGGTGAGCCCTCCGGGGCCTCGGCGATCCCGGGACCACCGAAGAACGGTTCGCCGGTGTCGGCCCAAGTGGTCTGGGGCCAAGACATCCCCCCATCCGTCGAGCGCCGGCTTCCTGAGGCCAGGATGGTGTCCGGTACCGGGTCGGTAGCTCCCAGGAATAGAATGGGGCCTCCAGAGCTCCTGAACTTCTCCCAAGTCCCCTCGCCATCTTGCAGTCGCCAAATCTGCCCGCCCCTGTTGATCCAGATCACGGGGCTCACCGGGTCCCCCGAGAAGGCGAAGCCATTGCTGTACGTCATCGTCGCACCGATCCGCTCCCAGGCGGAGGAATCAGCCAGTGGCTGTCCTGGCTGCGCCGCCACTCCCGCGATGCTTATGGCTAGGAGCAGAAACCATCTCCTTGCTGTTTCACACCACGTCATGTTTGCCACTAGCTCGGAGAGGCATTGATGGGTTCGTCCAGCAGCACCCTCTCAGTGTATCGAACGACGGAAAGGAGGTCGACCTCGAGGACGCAGCCGACGAACCCTTAACGGCTACCCGCCCTCGAGGACGAACACTCTATCTATGAGGCCCCGCCGATCGGATCGGGGTCGCTGGCAGGTGTCGGCGGCGGAGTGGACAGGCCGTCGCCCTCCGAGGCCGGGCCATGGGGCGGCGGGTTCACCGGCTCGCCCTCAGCGGTCACGCCGTGGTCGAACGTGTTCCGCTTGTATGGACGAGGGCCTAGCACCTCCTTGAGGTCATTCTCGTTGAGCACCTCCTTCTCCAGCAGTGCCTGCGCGAGGGACTCGAGCTTGTCGCCGCGCTCCTCGAGGACGACTCGCGTCTGAGCACGAACGTCGTCGATGATGCGCTTGACCTCGAGGTCGATCCGCCGCGCCATGTCGTCGGAGAACGGCTTGTCGAACACGGGCTGGTCCTTCTGACCGGACAGGTTGAACGACACGTAGCCGATCTCCTCGCTCATGCCGTAGTCCACCACCATGGCGTAGGCCATCTTGGTGATCTTCTCGAGGTCGTTCTGAGCGCCAGTCGTGATCTGGCCGAAGATGATCTCCTCAGCGACGCGGCCGCCCATCGTCATGACCATCCGGTCGACCAGGGCTTCCTTGGTGTAGAGGTAGCGCTCCTGTGGAAGCGACTGCGCGTAGCCGAGCGCAGCCATGCCTCGAGGCACGATGGACACCTTCACGACAGGATCGGTGTACTCGCGGAACCAGCCGGCGACGGCGTGGCCGGCCTCGTGGTAGGCGACGATCTTCTTCTCGTCGGGGCTGATGAGCTTGTTCTTCTTTTCGAGCCCGCCGATCACGCGGTCGATGGCCCGCTCGAAGTCGATCATCTCGATCCAGTCCTTGTCGTCGCGAGCCGCGAGCAACGCAGCCTCGTTGCACACGTTGGCGATCTCGGCGCCGGCGAACCCCGGCGTCTGGCCGGCGAGCAGCTCTGTGTCGAGGTCGGGCGACAGCGTCAGGTTCTCGGTGTGGACCTTGAAGATGGCTGCTCGCTCACGACGGTCGGGCCGGTCGATCAGGATCTGACGGTCGAAGCGGCCGGGGCGTAGCAGCGCCGAGTCGAGCGTATCGGGACGGTTGGTCGCCGCCATCAGGATGACGCCCTTGTCGGTGTTGAAGCCGTCCATCTCGACGAGGAGCTGGTTGAGCGTGTTCTCGCGCTCGTCGTTGCCCCCCATCACAGAGCCCCGTCCTCGAGAGCGACCCACGGCATCGATCTCATCGATAAAGATGATGCAGGGTGCCTTCTCCTTGGCCTGCTTGAACAGGTCGCGGACGCGCGCCGCACCTACACCGACGAACATCTCGACGAAGTCGGAGCCCGATAGGGAGAAGAAAGGGACCTGCGCCTCGCCGGCGACGGCCTTCGCGAGCAGCGTCTTGCCGGTTCCGGGCGGTCCGACCAGAAGCACGCCCTTTGGTAGATGACCGCCGAGCTTGGTAAACCGCTGCGGATCCTTGAGAAACTGCACCACCTCCTCGACCTCTTCCTTGGCCTCATCGAGGCCGGCGACGTCTGCGAAGGTGATCGGCGCGCCCTCCGTTTGGTCAAACAGCGTCGCCTTGTTCTTGCCGATGTTCAGGACCTGCTGGCCGGGGCCACCCATGCGGCGCAGGATGAAGATCCAGAACACGGCGAGCAAGCCAAACAAGACCACCCACGACAGGAGCCCGCTCCACACGCTGGAGGTGTAGTCGGCCTCGAACTCGATGGCCTCGAGGCCGGCGGCGGCTCGCTCGGCGTTGATGGCCGTGACGAAGTCCGTGAGATCGTGGTCGTCCGGCTTGGTGGTGCGGAAACGTCGTCCTGCATCTGCCTCCGGCTGGCGACCAAACGACGGATCAGGAGAGGGGACCGTCACACGCCCGTCCTCGACGGCCTCCTCCGTGTAGGCACCCCGAATCTCGACCCGGTCGTTGACCTCGAAGCTTTCGATGTCCCCGTCCTCGAGTTGCTCGAGAAAGGCGGAGTACTCGACCTCGAGGCCGGTGCCGCTCCCGGTCAGGAACGTCTGGACCGCGAGCAATAGCAGCGCGATGAGGACGAACAAGTAGAACGTCCCCAACGACAGGCGTGGGCGCTTGCCTCCCCCCTTCCCATCCTTAGCGGGCTGGGCATCTCGGGGGTTCTGAGGCGTACGATTGGAAGAAGCCATAGCTGAAGCGTACGGTGCCGCACGCGGGCGCGGACAGGATCCGCGTGATCGTAAACGAGCAAAGGGGGGCGGTACCCGACCCTTCGGGGCAGGTTCCTCTCCAGCGTCCCGCCCCGGCGGTGCCGTCTACAAGTCGTCGTTCACGGCTGGGATCACGAACGCGTCTATTCGGACGATCTCGCCCCGGAAGCGAGCCCACGCTGGCAGGTCGTCAGTGACCGAGCGCGCGGCGTCTTCCGTCTCGAACTGGCCAATCGCGATGATGTAGGCTCTGGTCTCGAGCTCTTGGAGGATCGCGGCTCGGAACCCTGCCTCTTGGAGGACCTCGATGGTAGGGGTACCCTCGTCCGGGATCGAAAGGGTCCGCACCTTCCATGTGAACCCGCTCAAGTCGGGGTCGAGACGATCCGCGCCGCGAAGACCTGCAAGGTTCACGTCTTTCTGGTCCTCGAGGGCGCGGCGAGCGGCGAGCGTCGAGTCGAGGGCGGTCATGGGCCCGGGAGTCGCGACATCGCCAGGCATCGCGATATCGCCGGGAGTAGCGCTCGAGTCGAGGGGCGCGAGCGGGGCGACGACAGGGATCGGTGTGAGTTCGACGGCCAGCATGGCGGCCCGCTCCGCAAACGGCGTACTGGGATAGCGCTCCGCGACGGCGCGCAGATGATCGGCCACCGTCACGCCGGACGAGCCAGGCACGACTGAGGACTCCACTGCCTCGAGGTCGGACGTTTCAGGAGTGGCGATCACTACGGAGTCAGCGGGTGTGGCCTCAGGCGCCGAAGTCCGTTCGTCCTCGAGGACGGGCAGGTCCTCCTCAAGAGTGGGGACCTCAACAGGCGTCTGAGCAGCGGCATCGCCAGACACCTGCGCGGGCGCGCCGGGCGCACGCTGCTCGACAGGCGCATCCTCCGGCTCCTCAGATGGATCGCCTTCGGAGACGTCAGGCTCGGTTGGCGCAGAAGGAACGACCTCGAGGACGTCAGGCTCGGTCGGTACCTCCTCAAGTACATCAGGCTCGGTCAGTACCGGCTGCTCGACCTCGAGGTCGGCGGGGGGCGGCAGGGCGAGGCTATCCGCAAGCTGCTCATCCGACGCTCGCGAGGCGGCGTCAAACAGCACCGTTGAGATCAGGCTGTCGGGCAGCGGCCCCCGTTGTGCGAGAGAGTCGGCACCCGCCCAGTCGAGGAAGGCGACAGCGGCGGCGAGGTAGGCGCGCGGTGCAGTAGGGTGGTCTGCGTCGCGGTCCGCGAGTTGGATCAGATCCGCCGCGCCGCCGAGCGGGTCGCCGGCTTGCCACCGAGCGCGCGCAGCGTCGTACATCCCGGCCAATCCGTCCTCGAGGTCGTTGCCCTCGACGCGGATCGGAGGAAGACCGAGGCGCTCTCTCGAGGCCTGGCCGAGGGCCAACGAGTCGGTCTCGAGGACGGACTGATAGAGCGGGCGGGCGACGTCGTCTCGGCCGGCAGCGCGCTCGATCTCAGCCAGTGCGTAGCGCGCGCGCACGGCGACGGGAAGGGCCGGCGTGTCCTCGAGGATGGACCGATACAGCGCTGCGGCGGTGTCGGCCTGACCGAGTTGAAGGAAGAAGGCGTTCGCGAGCTCGTACCGAAGCCCAGCCATCTCGACCACCATCTCGTTTCGCTTCGCCGGGGTCCGAGGAACGTTGAACAAGTCGAGCGGCGGAGGCCCTCCTGTGAGCCCGAGCCCGCCGTCGATGGTGTTCCCGACCGTTCCGCGACCCACAGCGACCGCTCCGGCCTGAATCGACGCGCGGCGGCGCCAGTTGGGGACGAGCGGACGGTCCCCCCACCGCTGCTGGAAAGAGATGAGGCCCGACTGAACAGAAGACGGGCTCCGGAAGGAAAGGAACCCTGCATTTGCAACTGGGGCATCGCCTGGCGGCGGTGCGCGCATCTCGGTGCGCGAGTCGAACCCGGTGCCGCCGCCGCTGAATTCCTGCGCCCGTCGCTCGGCCTCGATGCGCCGCTGCTCCTCGATGTACACGCGCCGACGCTCAGCCTCGATGACTTCGATCCGTGCGCGAAACTCCTCTTCGGACAGCGCACCGAGCGTCATGAGCGAGTCCACCTCCGTCAGCCGGCGAGCCGAGGTGGCGAGGCCGCTGTAGGTGCGTGCCTCATCGGCCACATCGAGGACGGCACCGCGAGCGATAGGCCGATCGTCGAGGGTCGAGCGCAACATCGTGGCCGCGGAGTCCAGGTGCGCCGACGCGAGCACGTAGTCGTCGAGGACGTCGCGGTAGAACTCGCTCAGGCGATAGTGGGCCTCCCCTCGAACGGCACCGCCGCCGAGTTCCTCATCGTACAGGACATCACGGTAGAGCGCCAGCGCGGCAGGCGACTGGCCGTCGTGCGCGCGGAGGCGAGCCTCGATGAGGGCGAGTTCCGCACGCCGCTGGTAGTGCTTGTCGTCGCCTCGCATCCGGCGGATGATGGTGAGAGCTTCATCGGCCCGGTCCGTGTCGAGTCCCAGCACCAAGGCCCGCCCCACTTCCGCGGCGAACGAGAGCTCGTAGGCGGGCTTTTGACGCAGCGCCATCCGATAGGCCTCGGCCGCATCCTCGAAGCGCTCAAGGTGCTCCTCCACCTGTCCGAGCAGCACGAACGCGCGGGCCGCGATATCGGCCTCCCCTTCTGACGGAGCACCGACCTCGAGGGCGTCCGCCGCTTCTTCCCAGCGGCGGGCCCGAGCGTACAGTTCGCCGAGCGCAATCTGCATTCGCCCGACCCACCGGCGGTCCGCGTCCTCCCGTGCGATCCCGCCCTCGAGGGTGGAGATCCCCTCGTCGAATCGGTTCATGGCCGCGTAGGTGCGCCCGAGCCAGAACAGCGACTCGTCGCGCAGACGGCGGTCCTCGCGAGAGCTCGGCTGCGGCGATGGTCTCGAGGAACTTCTGCTCTGCGCCGGCAAGGTTGCGCTGGTAGTAATAGGCCTTGCCGATCACCAGCAGCGCGTCGTCGGCCCACTTGGAACCGGGGCGGTTGCGCAACAGCTCAGCGCTCTTGTCGATGGCCTCCTGAAACGACGCGCCTTGCCCAGTACCGGTCGTCGCGGGGAAGACGGAGACCAGCCGGCTCCGGTCGACGGTGACGGCAGCCTCTGCGAGCCGGTCCTCGCCGGTCTCGAGCGCACGCTCCGCGTTGTAGTACGTGTTGTAGTACGCGCGAAAGTTGTTGAACCGGCTGTGGAGCGCGGTCCCGGGACGGCACCCCGAGCCCACGACGCTCGCCACGAGGGCGGCGATCACCATGCCATACCGAGCCGACTGCACGACGCGCATCAGGACCAGAGTCGAGACGAAAACGGAAGCGAGGTAGCGGAGGGTCGGAGCGGGCGGGGGCCGGTGATTGGGGAAGCTACGGCCCGACGGCGGCGGCCTCGAGGCATGAACGGTGGCCCCGCGTCGTCCGTGCCCGTGCGCGTCCTCGAGGACGGCCGAAATGCGAGAAGAGGTGCGGAAGAGAAGGGGTTCTTTCGGTCTCGACCTCGAGGGCGGGCGCAGGAAATGTAGAGGCACGTCCCGTCAGACGACCTCGAGGACGAACGCGACCTCGAGGCCGCAGACGCCGAGAGTGGACCTCTCCCGGACTCGATGCCCCAGTCCGATGTCGCTCCTCGCTGCCTGTTTCCCCTTTCCCTGTTCCTGGCGGCCGCGCGCCTACACCCAGTCCTCGCCAAGCGTCGTGACGTGGATCATGTTGGTCCGCCCCATCGAAGGCAGCGGCAGGCCTGCCGTGATCACTACGCGATCTCCGACCTCGTGGTACCCGCGGCCCAACAGCTCGCGGTGGACCGACCGCACTCCGTCGTCGGTGTGCTCCTGGAACGCGATCGCGATCGGCTCCACGCCCCACGACAGCGCCATCCGACCGAGCGCCGACTCGTCATCCGTGAAAGCGTAAATCGGGACGTCAGGACGGTGGCTCGCGATGGAGCGCGCCGTCGAGCCAGAGTGCGTCAGGCACGCGACGGCGTCGGCGCGCGTCTCGTCGGCCAGGCGGACCGCCGTGTACGAGACGGCGTCGGTGACCGGCTGCTTGGTGTCGTGAACAGCCGCGAGCGCCTGACGTCCACCGAGTTGCCGGCGGTTGGCCTCGGCCTGGCGGACGATATCGTCCATCACACGGACGGCCTCGATGGGGTACTTACCCGCAGCCGTCTCGCCGGAGAGCATCACCGCGTCCGACCCGTCGAACACGGCGTTCGCGACGTCGGTCGCCTCGGCACGTGTGGGGCGCGGGTTCTCCATCATCGACTCCAGCATCTGGGTCGCCGTGATGACGGGCTTCGAGGACTCGAGGCAGGCCCGGATAAGCTTCTTCTGGACGATGGGCACGTTCTGCATCGGGATCTCGATGCCGAGGTCGCCACGCGCCACCATGATTCCAGAGGAGGCCTCGAGGATGGACGCGAAGTCGTCGACGGCCTCGGGCTTCTCGATCTTCGAGATCACCGCGATGTCCTTGCCCGCCGCCTTGATCCGGCGCATCAGGTCCTCGACGTCAGATCCTGCGCGGACGAACGACAGCGCGATCAAGTCCACGTCGTGGTCGAGGCCGAACGCCAGGTCCTTGATGTCCTTATCAGTCAGCGACGGGCGCGCGCTCTTGAGCTCTGGCAGATTGACGCCCTTGCGAGAGCGAAGCGCCCCGCCCACGACGACCTCGGTCGTGACCTCGAGGCCGTTGATTCGCGTCACGACAAGCTCGAGGTTGCCATCGTCGAGCAGGATCCGATTGCCCTCCGAGACCTCCTCCGCAAGCGCGTCGTAGCTCACGTGGACACGCTCGGCGTGACCCGGCCTTGACCGGTTCGCTCGTCAGCACCAGCGAATCGCCCTTGTGGATCTCTACGTCGTCCTTGACGATGCCGAAGCGGATCTTCGGACCCTGCAGATCCTGCATCACGGGCACGATCGGCCCGCCGACTTGGCCTCCTCCCGAACGATCTCGATCATGCGCCGATGATCGTCGTGGGAGCCGTGGGAGAAGTTCAGTCTCGCCACGTCCATCCCCGCTCCGATCAGCGCACGGACGCCCTCACGCGATGCAACGGCAGGGCCGAGGGTGCAGACAATCTTCGTTCGGCGAGGTGTAGGACGAGCCATGGATGGGGATGCTGACAGAGAGAGGTTCAGCAACCTACGGAGCGGCCTCTGGCGCAAGGCCTCAAATCTGCGAAAGCGTTTCCACCAACGCTCTATCCGACGATTCGGATCGCCGCGCCCTTCCCCTCCTGCCTGGCTCGGACGGGATCGTTTCCGTTCCCTGTCCGAAGACCCGTTGGAAGCGCGGGCTCGCTGACGTCGGCGGCCTCCGCCGCAAGTGCTTCAGGAGTCATCACAGCGCCCCCGAGTGTCGGCTCGAACTGGCTCCCGGAAGAGAGATCTGCCCTTGAAAGCCGAGCCCTCACAGCCGCGTCCGACGCTCCCGCCGATCACCCCGGCCTCGATGCCGCAGTTCAGGATCGCTGTCCGAATGGAATTGTGCATCAGCTGCATTTCCTGAGGGACGTCTTCGGGGTCCACGTCTGCCCCGTTGGCATAGAGGTCCATGACCGCATCGAGGGCGGCAGGGCTCGCTCCTCGGGCGAGGACACGCTGGCGGCGCACTCGCAGACCGCCCCGTAGTCAACCTCGGCGGAAGCCGGCCCGGAACGCTGGCACTCCGACACGAAGCGAGACTGGGCGCTCGCCGACGTCGAGAGGGCAAGGACGGAGAGCAGAAGGACGAGGCGCATCGGAGAACCAAAAGGGGCTCTCGGTATCGCCGGATCGGCCCCGGCCTTGAATATGCCGCGCCGCCGTCACGGACAGCAGACCCGCCCAGCGACCTGTCGTCTGGCAGGAATCCGAAGACGACGCACCTGCGACCTCGAGGCTGGACCGCCAGCGCCCTCGAGGACGAACCGCCCCGAGGGCAAACGGGTCTACGTGGACGGATGCGCCCTGCCCACGCCCTCGAGGACGGGCATCACCTCCCCGCTTCGCCGCAGGAGTCCTCGGCCTCGAGGACGGTCACCCGCGACAGGACGATGGCACCCCGTTTCGGTATCTTTGCCGAGATACAGTTTCCACGTTTTCGTCCCCACAGTTCATGGCCGAGATCCCCGACAGCTCCTCCCGGATCATCCCGATCAACATCGAGGAGGAAATGAAGTCCTCCTACATCGACTACTCAATGTCGGTGATCGTGAGTCGGGCGCTGCCCGACGTCCGCGATGGGCTCAAGCCGGTGCAGCGCCGCGTGCTCTACGGGATGCAAGAGCTCGGCCTCGCCGCCGGCCGCGCCCACAAGAAGAGCGCCCGCATCGTGGGCGAGGTGCTGGGCAAGTACCACCCGCACGGCGACCAGTCGGTGTACGACGCCCTCGTGCGCATGGCGCAGGACTTCGCCGTCCGAGGACCGCTCGTGGACGGCCAGGGCAACTTCGGCTCGGTCGATGGCGACTCGGCCGCGGCCATGAGGTACACCGAGGCCCGGCTGACGCGGATTGCCGAAGAGATCCTGCGCGACCTCGACAAGGAGACAGTCGACTACACGCCCAACTTCGACGGGTCGCTCAGTGAGCCGTCCGTACTGCCAGCGGCGCTCCCCGAACCTGCTGCTCAACGGCGCGACCGGCATCGCGGTCGGCATGGCGACCAACATTCCGCCGCACAACCTGGGCGAGTTGGTCAACGGCATCGTGGCGTACATCGAGAACCCGGAGATCGACCTCGACGGGCTGATGGAGCACATCCCGGCCCCGGACTTCCCGACGGGCGGCGTCATCTTCGGTGTCGGCGGCGTGCGCGAAGCGTACCGGACGGGTCGAGGACGCGTCATCATGCGCGCCAAGATGCACGAGGAGGAGATCAAGCGACGTGGCGGCGACGGCGTCGTACGCGATGCACTGGTCGTGACTGAGATTCCCGTACCAGGTCAACAAGTCGACGCTGATCGAAAAGATCGCGCACGCGGTGCGAGACAAGAAGATCGAAGGCATCGCCGACCTCCGCGACGAGTCGGACCGCGACGGCATGCGGATCGTGATGGAGCTGCGCCGTGACGCCGTCTCCGAGGTCACCAAGAACCAGCTCTTCAAGTACACGCAGCTCCAGCAGACCTTCGGTGTCAACGTCGTAGCCTTGGTGCAGGGCCGGCCCCGAGACGCTCGGCCTGAAGGAGATGATCGAGCACTACGTCGCGCACCGCCACGAGATCGTGGTACGGCGGACGGAGTTCGAGCTGCGCAAGGCCGAGGAACGCGCCCACATCCTGGAGGGCTTGACGGTCGCCCTCGATCACCTGGACGCGGTGATCGCGATCATCCGCCAATCCGAGGACACCGACGCAGCCAAGGCCAACCTGATGGCCGGCGTCTACCCGCAGCGGCTCACCGCCGAGCAGCGTCAGCGTCTCGGCCTCGAGGACCGCTCCCCCGTCGAGATCACCGGTCCCCGCGAGGCGTCCGGCTATGCGCTCACCCGCGATGACTTCCGCCCCGGCCCGTGGCTCAGTGCCGCCCAGGCCGACGCCATCCTGGCCCTGCGCCTCTCCCGCCTGACCGGCCTCGAGCGCGACAAGATCGCGGCCGAGTACGCCGACATCCTGAAGGAGGTCGAGCGCCTCCAGTCGATCCTGAACTGCCGCGACCTGCGGATGCAGATCATCGCGCAGGAGCTCCGCGACGTGGCCGAGAAGTACGCCGACGAGCGCCGGACGGAGATCGACATCATGGGCGGCGGCGACATCGACCTCGAGGACCTGATCGAGGACGAGCATGTGGTGGTCACCATCACACACCAGGGCTTGGTCAAGCGCACTTCCATCGACGAGTACCGCTCGCAGAACCGCGGCGGCACGGGCCACCGGGGGACGGGCACACGCGACGAGGACTTCGTCGAGCACCTCTTTACAGCGGGCGCCCACGACTACCTCCTGTTCTTTACCGACCACGGCCAGTGCTATTGGCTCCGCGTCTACAACGTGCCGGAGGGCTCGAGGACGGGCAAGGGCCGATCGGTGCGCAACCTGGTCCGCATCGACTCGGAGGACCGCGTTCGCGCCGTGCTGGTCATCAAGAAGGAGGACTTCCGCGACGACGCGCCTGATGGGTTCTTCGAGAACCGCTTCGTGATGATGGCGACCCGCAAGGGCCGCGTCAAGAAGACGGCGCTGGCGGCGTTCAAGCGTCCCTTGGTGACAGGCATCATCGCCATCGATATCGTGGACGGCGACCAGCTCATCGAGGCCCACCTGACCGACGGCGACACCGAGGTAGTTCTGGGCTCGAGCGCCGGTCAGGCGATCCGGTTCCACGAGAGCGACGTCCGCTCGATGGGCCGCAAGAGCCGTGGCGTGCGCGGCATGAACCTGCCCGAAGGCGCGTCGGTCGTCGGCATGATCGTGGTGCGGCGCGACGGCGCCCAGGTGCTCACGATCTCGCAGAACGGCTACGGCAAGCGCACCGACCTCGACGAGTACCGCTCGCAGACGAGTGGCGGCAAGGGCATCCTGACGCAGAAGACGACCTCGAAGACGGGCGCGCTCGTCGCCATCAAGAGCGTCCTCGAGGACGACCAGCTGATGATCGCGACGGAGGCGGGGATCATGATCCGCATGGCCGTCTCGGACATCTCGGTGTACAGCCGCAACGCCCAGGGCGTCCGCGTGCTGACGCTCAAGGCCAAACGACGCCATCGCGGACGTGGCTCGGGTCATTATCGAGGACGACGAGGAGGCCGCCGTGGAAACGACGGAGGCCGGCGGGGAGGCCGTACCGCCGGAGGCCGCGCCCCTCGAGGACGCTCCGCAGGACGACGCCGAGTAGAGCCGTTCCGAGACGTCCTCGAGGTCGGCGACTCGACCTCGAGGGCGCGGATCACTGCCTCTCGTGCGCACGCTCGCCCTCCTGTTGCTCCTCGCCAGCCCTGCTGCCGCACAGGGCCGAGCGATGGTCGCCGTCCCAGACGACGAGCGGATGTGCCGCCTCGAGGGCGCCAGCATCTGTCACGAATGGCAACTGACCTCGGACCCGGCGCTCCGGTTCGTGGCGTACGGCAACGAGGACGGCATCGTTACTCGTTCTACCGCCGGAGCAGCACCGAGGCGTACCGCCACATCGTCCGCGTCTTTCCCGTGCTCCTCGACTCGTCCCGCGCCGACTCGCTGTTTTGGGGCTACCCCTGGGATATCGAGGATCTCGTCCCGGACGAGGCCGGCGACATGCTCGCGACCTTCGAGCACGACCTGATCTACGACGGCGTGGACTACCCCCGGCCCTGGCAACGGCGGATGCCGGCCGTCCTGTTTGCTGGGCGCACGACGCAGCCGCAACTCACGGTTTCGGCCCTCCCCTTCGAGCCAGCAGCTCTCTCAGCGCTACGGCGCCGAGCGCTGGATTAGGTCTAACGATCTATCGCCTCGAGGACGAGATCGCGCGCCGACTTCGAGGGCGGAACCGAGCGCAGAGCGCCGTCCTCGAGGACGTGATCTTTCCTGCGGCGACCTCGAGGTCGTTCATCACTACTGGTTGCATCGACCCACATGATCCGCTCCTGCGCCCTTCTGCTCGCCCTTGTCGTGGGGGGCTGCGCGGCCTCGAGGCCACCATTGGACACGGAGCCTTCCCAACCTCCACGTCTCTCGAGCGCCAGCACCACTCCACCCTCCGAGTGCAGCGCTGAATCTCTGAGAGGCCAACTCCGCACCGACTCTCTTTGGAGCGAGATGCTGGACCTGCCCCGTGCCGTCACGGTCTACCTGCCCCCCTCTCAACCCACTGACCACCCGTTGCCGGTCGTGTTCGCTGCGGACGGCCAGATGGTGCCCGATCTGGCTTGCAGTCTGGAATCGTCCACTCTCTTCGGAGGCCTTCCGCCGGTGGCACTCGTTGGGGTGCACTACTCGAGGTCACCAGCGACAAATGGCCCCGGGTCCGACGGGCGGAATCGGGAGTATGTGTACGGAACGGACGACGACGCCTACATCTCACACGAGTCGTTTTTTATGTCGACGGTCATTTCGTGGGCGGAATCCCGTTTCCCTATCTCTCGAGAACCAGCGGATCGAGCTGTTTTCGGCGCATCGTCCGGAGCATCGTTTGCGACGGCCGCGAGCCGACGGCACCCCTCTGTCTTTGGGGCTGTGATCGCGTTCTCTCATGCATTCGACGGTCTTGATTCGACAGTGGAGTCCGGCATGACGGGGACCCACTTCTATCTCATGTATGGAGATGGGGAGGCGTATGTAGACGAGACGACGAAGGCCGTTGCGAGCACCGTTCGGTCGAGCGGTGGCACCGCGACGGTAGGGACCTGGAACGGTGGACACGATTCCGATGCCTGGAAGTCTGAGTTTCCAACTGCCGTCGAGTGGTTCCTCAACGTTACTCGATGACGCATCCCGTAGGCTCGCACATATCATGGGAAGCGACCACGGCCGACCTCGAGGGCGGAACCGAGCATAGAGCGCCGTCCTCGAGGACGTGCCTCTCCGGGTCAGGCCGCGGCGAGCGGGAGGCGAGCGTGGAAGGTGGATCCCTTCCCTAGACCCGGGCTCTCGGCCCACAAGCGTCCGCCGTGCTGTACAATCACAGCCCGGGCCACGGTGAGCCCAAGACCGAGCCCCTCGTGGTCGCGCTCGTCTGGGTTCGCCACTTGGAGGTAGGGCTCGAAGATCTCCTCGAGGTCAGAGGGTTCGATCCCCCTGCCGACGTCTCGGACCGCGATCCGGACCTCCCCGGCTTCCACGCGAGCATCGAGTTGAACGGGTGCTTGGGGCTTCGAGAACTGGACCGCGTTGCGGAGCACATTGCGAAATGCCAGGCGCAGCCGTGGCGCAGCGCCCTCGATGAGCAAGGGACCTTCAGACAGAGCGAGGTGTGCGTGTGGCGCCTCCTCCTCGACAACCCCCGAAAGAAGGCCCGAAAGCGAAAGCACGGTGCCCGGATGCAAGCCAACAGCCGCGTTGAGGCTGCTCATCACATCGACCGTCTCTACGACGTCCATCATCCGCTCACCTGCCCGGACGATGGCATCGGCGTGGAGATGGAGTTCTCCTCGAACCTCCTCGAGCAGGATCTGACCGAAGCCCTGGATAGCGGTGAGCGGCGTCCGCAGCTCGTGCGACGCGATGGCCATGAAGCTGCTCTTGAGCCGGTCGAGCTCTGCGAGACGTTCGTTGGCTCGCTGGAGCGCCTTCTCATGGCGAAGCCCTCTGATGGCAACGGCGGCCTGAGAGGCGACAATCAGGAGAGCTTCCGCGTCTGCGCTGTCGAATCGGTCGCGCTTGGGATTGAGTGCCTGGAGCACCCCGACGGGCTGGCCGTCGATCCGCATGGGGACGCCGAGGAGCGAGCGAGTGACAAATCCTGTCTGCGCATCAGAGCCGCGGTAGCGCCGAACGTCTTCGTCGGCGTCGACGGCGTGGAGGATGCGGTTGTCCAAGAATGTGGCGCCCGCAAGGCTCTCTTTCAGCGGGACCTCCTCCCCTACTAGGACGGCGCCGGCTCCCGTAGCAGCGACGAATCGGAGTCCACCTGTGGTCTCGTCGAACAGAAGGATCGAGGCCGCCTCACACTGCAAGATGTCGAGGGTCGTCCGAGCAATGAAATCGAGCTGACTCTCCGAGTCCTCGATGGTATTGAGCGCCACGCTTACGTCAAGCAGGCGTCGGAGACGGTTGAGCGTAACCGTCGGGGCTTCTCTAGCCGTCGAAAGGGGGATGGTCTCAGTGAGAACCATAGCATGTGGTGGGACTCTGTACGCTAGGTATCGAGCACGCCCCCTCCAACATTAGTCACACACCATCATTTCTCAAGGAGCGCGCGCCGCCTCCGCTTGTAACCGATGGCCGCGTTTGTGTATCCGCCCCCTGCTCCATCCACGAAATGGACCTGTTGCCCCATCCGCTGGTAGACGAGGCACGTTAGGACGGCACGGTCCGAGACATGGAGACCGTAGGCAAGTCGCCCATCCTGATACAGTGGCTCGAGGACGGCCTCGAGGCGTTCGCGCTCCTCAGGACCGCCGGCGAGCACCATCCGCAAGACCCCGTCAAACTTCCGATAGTCCGTTGCATCGCGAAACAGCGTGGGATAGCGCGCCCAGTTCGTATCAGACGTCTCGATTCCGAACCGGATGAGCACACGCCCAATCAGGTTCAGGGCCCACAGCTTGGTCTGGTGACGCCAGCGGCGCTCGGGCTGGCGCAGCTTTGACTCCGGCCCCATCTTGCCCGGCGTGATCGCCAGCCGGAGACGGTCCAGAGACACCGGGTGCGACTTGTCGTTGTCGTAGATCGCGTCGATGGCCTCGAGGACGGAGCGGTAGGTCTCGTCGCGGCGCTCGCCGACGGCCTCGATGAGGATGGAAACAGTCTCCCCTCGTGGGCTCTCGACGTCTTGCCAGCGGCACTCGAGGCCGGCATACGGGTCGTCACTGACGGCGGGCGTGGCGGTGCTGGCCCAGAGCGATGCGGTATCTGGGTCCTTGATCTGGTCCTCGGCCCAGCCCAGCCCCGTCCCGCGAAACAGAGCCTGCGCGTAGTTCTCAGAGGCCTGGTAGCGGGCGATCAACACCTCGTGGCCGGCCTCGCGAACAGCCGTGAGGGGCACCGCACCGACGCGCAGGGGAAGCCCGAGTCGTTTCGAGGAGTGGTCCTGCAGCGCCGCGAGTGCAGAAAGCGCATCGTCGAGAAGAGTCGGCGGAACGACAAGCGTCGCGCCATCGCCACCGAATACGAACGGAAGATCGGCTCGGTCGGCGACGTTGAGGACGGCCGCAATCGAGGCTGCGCCGACGTAGTTGACGTCCCGGTACCGCCCTGCCTGGACCGCCTGCGTCGACCCCATCACGTCGGTGAGCACGATGACCCAGTCCTCGGGAAGCGAGACGTACGCGTCGTCGTCGGCGAGCCGGTCAAAGCGCTCGATGATGGGAAGCTGAGCGTAGAAAGTGGCGGACATGGAGCGAACGTACCTCCAAAATCCACGCATGCGGCCTCGAGGCCAAGGCGCAGCCCTGGACCAACCGGGAGTCGGAAGCACTGGCTACCTCTCGTCCTGGCGTGGCCTCAGAGACAGGCCGGGCTCCAAGCCGCGATCGAGCAGGATGCCTCGGACGCCGTCCTCGAGGTCGCACGAAGGACCGCGACGGCGCGCCTCCCCGGCCCCGGCCTCGAGGCCGAATGCATCACGGTGACATGGCTCGTGAGCCCCTCTGCCAGTTGCCGTTCCCTGAACAGGCGCGGCGGTGGCACGGCCGACCGCCCTCGAGGTCGGATCAG
The DNA here is from genome assembly GCA_963832985.1 of Rubricoccaceae bacterium. GTDB lineage: Bacteria > Bacteroidota > Rhodothermia > Rhodothermales > Rubricoccaceae > Rubrivirga. The sequence goes on along the minus strand of CAWHWG010000003.1, from coordinate 233,213 downwards.
CATCTACATGTCTCGTGTGGCACTTCGAGCCGACAATCTGTTCGGTCAAAGGCTTAACGCAGAGGACCCCTGTCCGATACAAGAGACTGTTCCACTCGGTGCTTCATGCCTCTTCGCAGCCTTCTGGCCGCTGTCCTTCTCGTCTGTTCGGCTCTACCGGCGACAGGACAGCGACGCAACATCCGTTCGTTTGGGGTTGCTGAAGGACTGCCGCAAGCGATCGTCTGGGATATCGAGCAGGACCCCAGCGGGCGCCTGTGGTTCGCAACCGATGGAGGCCTGAGCATTTACGACGGGACGGCAGTCGTCAATTACACAGTCGCAGACGGACTTCCCAGCAACGGTGTCAGTTCGATTGCACTGTCCAGGGACGCTGCGTGGCTCGCAATCGAGGGCGTCGGCCCGGTGAAGATGGTCGGTGGGACGTTCCTGACGAGTTCGGCGGACCCTGGATATAGCCTGCAGGTCACGACGGACTCTGAAGGACAGGTCTGGGCGGGTGGGTCTGCGGGTGCAGCGCGGCTCGATCGGAAGCTCTTTCGTCCCGCTCCGGCTCCGGGCTCGTGGCGACTCGACAGAGCCTTCTGTCTCTTCCATCACCCTCTCAGAAACGGGTGGGTTATGGTTCTCGAGCTCCACGGGAGTTGCATTCTACCAGGACGGTGTTGTCACACGCCCCATTCCGTACCAACGGACCGTCTACGATGTACAGGAGCACGAGGGCGAGATCTGGCTTGCGACGGCCGATGACGGAGCCGTCGTGTACAGCACGACCGGCGTGCACCTTCGATCCTACGGAAATGAAGAGGGGATCTCGGGCCAAGCCCACTCCTTCGGCGTTGCCGCCAGTGGAGAACTGTGGGTGGGAACGGATATCGGCGCTTGCCGGCTGACAGGACTGGCCCCGACACCCAGTTGTCTAGGCCGTCGCGACGGGTTTGCCGATGTCCGGACGTATGACATCGTACCGGACCACGAGGGCGGCCTGTGGTTCGCGACGCACGGCGGCGGAGCGTACCGCTACTCCGGGTTCAACGGAAGTCGCGACCGCTTCGTCATCTACGGCGAAGACCAAGGCCTGATCGACGCCATGATTTGGGGTATCGGCGTTGCGGCCAACGGCGACATCCTCACTGGTCACAATGGGGGTGTAACGCTCCTCCGCAACGGCGAGTCCGAACACATCACGGATCAGAATGGCCTTCCGGGGTCATTCGCAACGTCCTTCATCTCGGACGGCGAAGGCGGGTTGTATTTCGGTACCCGAGGCGGAGTCGTGCACTACACCGGTGACCGATTCCTACCGGTGCCTGGGACATCGTTTCAGACAGGAAGCGTGATCGCGACGATGGCTTTCGACAGCCAGGGGCGGCTGTGGGCGAGCGTATGGGACGGCGACCTTTTCGTCATCGAGGACGGCAAGGGCAAGACGGTCGACCTCGAGGCCATGGGCTTTCCGGCCAGCCGGCTTCACGCGATCCGGCTCGATGCCATCGGGCGCCTCTGGTTCGGGTTCGATGAGGCTCTCGTGCGCCTCGATCCAGACGGCTCCACACATAGACTCTCGACTGAAGACGGCCTCCCTGTCGGAGCTCAGTACCCGACTGCTGCTTCGGATGGCTCTATTTGGATCTCGGGCGGCGACGGCGTAGTGGCTCGCATCTCACCCGACGGCGACATCCGCTCGTTCCGACTGGGCGGGCGGTTGGGCGGCGCCGCCGTGTACATGGCCGAGGTCGACAGCCGGAATCAACTGTGGATTGGCAGCAACCGAGGACTCGCGCGCATCGACCTCGAGGCCTACCGCGAGGGCACGACTCCGGTGTATCACTTCTATGGAACCGCCGAGGGGTTCACGCCCCTCGAGGTTAACTCGAGCACCTTCTTCGAGGAGCCCTCTGGCGCCCTCTGGTTCGGCACCATCGACGGCGCCGTCCGCTACGACCCCGAGGCAGACGTGGCGACCTCGACGAAACCGCTCTTGTCGGTCACGAAGGTCTACCTGGATTATGGGCAAACGAGCTGGCAACCGTACGCCGAGACCGTCACGTCCGCTGGAATCCCAACAGCGCTGCGTCTCCCGCACAACAAGAACCACCTGACCTTCGAGTTCGCCGGCGTCAGCTTCGACGACGCTCGCGCCGTCAGGTACCAGTTCCTCCTCGACGGCTTCGATACAGACTGGAGCCCCGCCACGACGGAGCGCCGCGCCACGTACGCGAACCTTCCACCGGGAGAGTACACGTTCTGGGTTCGAGCCCGGAGCGGGTCCGGTCCATGGTCCGAGGTCGCGGAGGCGGTCCGCGTCACCGTCGTGGGTGCGTGGTGGAACAGCTTGGCGGTCCGCATTGCGGCTCTGGGATTGTTGCTGCTGCTCATCACTCTCGGCGTCCAGTGGCAGGCGGCACTGCATCGGCGACAGCGGGACGCCCTCGAGGTCGCGGTTGCAGAACGCACGGCAGACCTCCGCCATGAGAAAGAACGTGTCGAAGAGACCATCATCGACCTCAAAGAGGCCCGCGAGGAGGCGCTCGCAGCAGCCAAGGCAAAGTCAGACTTTCTGGCGACGATGAGTCACGAGATCCGTACGCCCATGAACGGCGTGATCGGGATGACGTCTCTCTTGCTAGACACGCCTCTTAACGAGGAGCAGCAGGACTTCGTGGAGACGATCCGCACGAGCGGCGACACGCTGCTGACGCTCATCAACGACATCCTCGACTTCTCGAAGATCGAGGCTGGAAAGATCGATATGGAGCGGGCACCGTTCCGCGTGCGCGGCGCCGTCGAGGACGCCGTGGACCTCTTGGCGGCTCGCGCAGGCGACAAGGAGATTGACCTGGCGTACTTCATCGACGACTCGGTCCCGTCGATGGTCGAGGGCGATGTCACGCGGATTCGACAGGTGCTGGTGAACCTGCTCTCGAACGCCGTCAAGTTCACCGAGGCCGGTGAAGTTGTGGTTACGGCCACGGCCACGGCGGAGGGCGACGATCACAGGATTCGGTTCTCGGTCCGTGACACGGGCATCGGGATCACGCCAGACCAGCAGGCAAAGCTGTTCCAGGCCTTCACGCAGGCCGACGCGTCGACGACACGCAAGTACGGCGGCACGGGACTGGGTCTCGCGATCTCGCGCCGGTTGGTCAACTTGATGGGCGGCGAGATCACTGTCACAAGCGTTGCGGCCCCGTCCCCAAACCATGGCTCGACGTTCTCCTTCGAGATCGTTGCCGGTCCGTCGGACGCGCTGCCGCCGCCGGCGTACCGCCCGGCCATCCTCGAGGAGCTCCGCGCGCTGTGTGTGGATGACAACCCGACCAACCGCCGGATGATTGATCTCCAGCTCGGCCGTGCCGGCGTCAAGGTGGCACTCGCGGAGAGTGGTCCGGAGTCCATCGAGTCCGCCCTCGAGGCCGAACGCGCGGGAACGCCGTTCGACGTGATCGTCCTCGACATGCACATGCCCAGCATGGACGGCGTCGAGACGGCCCGTGCGCTTCGCGAGCAGCTCTCGCCCTGCCCACCGCTCGTCATGCTCAGCTCGACAACGGACAGCGACACAGAGCACCTGTTCGATTCCTGGCTCGTGAAGCCGGCCAAGCAGTCGCACCTGCGCCGCACGATCGCACGAGTGGTGACGCCCGCCGAGGACGTCACGGATCCGGTGGTCGCTTCTCGCTCGTCGGCCCCGATACCGACGCGTTCAACGCGCATCCTACTTGCCGAAGACAACGTCATCAACCAGAAGGTGGCCGTCCGCACCCTGAAAGCGCTGGGCTACCAGGCGGATGTGGCGGCCGACGGCGTCGAGGCCATCGAGGCCATCGAGGTCGCGATCGCGCAGCGGCGGCCGTACGACGTGGTCTTGATGGACGTCCAGATGCCCCGGATGGACGGCCACGAGGCCACACGGCTGATCCGTTCGTCGGTGGCCGCGGCCCACCAGCCGCGCATCGTGGCTCTGACGGCGAACGCGCTCAGCGGCGACGACCAGCACGCCCTCGATGCCGGGATGGACGGCTACCTCACGAAGCCCCTCGACCGGGACGCGCTCGCCGATGAGCTTGCGCTCGCCAGCAGCCCGCCCGACCAAGGCACGATGCTGGTGCGCGGACGGAAGACCGCCCTCGAGGCCGAGGCCTAAGACGGCACGAGGTAGGGGGGCTCTAGGCGGCACGCTCAGGTTCGTCCTCGAGGACGGGCTATCGCGCCTTCTGGCCGTATGCGGCGCGGCATACTGGCGACCTCGAGGGCGACCGATGGCTCTGCGGAGAGCCAACGATCCTCCACTCCGGTCACGCTCGCCTGCCCGTTATGCCAGCACCATTTCCTCGGCTGGGGCTCGGCGGTTGTAGTGAGACGCCATGACGGCGCCGTAGGCACCGGCCGTCCCGATCACGACCACATCGCCCTCGGCGGCGTGCGGGAATGGGCGTCCGTGCGCGAACGCGTCGCCGGTCTCACAGATCGGGCCCACGAGCTCCGCAGGACCGAGGTCGGGCTCACCGAGCCGCGTCAGGTTGACGATGTCGTGATGGGCGCCGTAGAGCGCGGGCCGCACCAGCGAGTTCATGCCGGCGTCGAGGCCGACGTAGCGAACGTCGCCCTTCCGCTTGACTTGGGTGACTCGGGTGACCAACACGCCGGCGTCGGCGACGAGGAACCGGCCAGGCTCGACCCAGATCTCGAAGGTGGGTCGCTCGGCGCGGAACAGCGCAAGCGCTCGACCCGCGGCCTCGATGTCGAACGGCGCCATTCCGCCGGTTGGGACCGGAAGCCCGCCGCCCACGTCGAGGATGCGAACGTCAGGGAAGTGAGCATCGGCGTGGGCCGCGAGGATGTGAGCCGTCTGCGCCCACACGTCCGTCTCGTCGACGCCGCTGCCGACGTGAGCGTGGAGCCCAATCACGCGGACGCCTCGCTCGCGCGCACCCGCTGCCAAGCCCTCGAGGTCGGATGCGTCGACGCCAAACTTCGAGGTCGCCCCGGCCGTGCGGACGTGAGCATGATGCCCCTTCCCTACGCCGGGGTCGACGCGGACGAAGACGTCGTGGCCCGCCCACATGTCTCCCCAGGTCTCGAGCGTCGCCGCGTTGTCGATGGTGACGCGGACGCCGGCCTCGAGGGCGGCCTGGACCTCGAGGCGCGGGGCGAAGTTGGGCGTGTACAAGACGTCCGCCGGGTCGACACCGAGAGTGTCGCGAACGTGCTCGATCTCGGCCAGGGAGACGCATTCCGGGTGCAGCCCCTCCTCCGACAGCGCCCGGATGACGTCTGGATGGCCGTTGGCTTTGACCGCGTAGAGGTACCGGTTGGCAGGGACAGCGGCACGGAGGCGGCGGGCCTGTGCACGGACCGTGTCAAGGTCGTAGACGTAGCGCGGCGTTTGCTCGGTAGCAAGTTCGAGGAGCGCGGCGCGGCGGGTGTGCCACCAAGGCAAGTCGGTCACGGATCGAGAGTCGGGGGTCTTCCAAACTCCCCACGCATTGGCGGCGGCGCTCGGGAAAGTGACACGTCCTCGAGGGTGTGTGCCGGGATCGCGACCTCGAGGACGGACGGCCTGGAGGTGGAGCTACGCCCCCTCGACCTCGAGTTCCGGACGCGTCGCGAGGCGGAGCTCTGCGGCCAGTTCGTCTCGGCTGATGGGCTTGGTGATGTACCCATCCATGCCGGCCTCTCGGGCGAGCAGGACGGTCTCACTCATCGCGTCGGCTGTGAGCGCGACCACGCGAGGCTGGGCCTCGGGCGGGAAGCCCTCCCGCAGCCGCCGCGTTGCGCAAAGCCCATCGAGGACAGGCATCTGCACGTCCATCAGCACCACGTCATACGGCCGCCCCTCATCGATGGCTCGGTGGAGTTCGAGCAGCGCCTCAGCCCCATCCGACGTCACCACGGCCTCGATGCCGAACACGGCCAGCGTCCGTACGATCACTTTCTGATTGACGGCGTTGTCTTCGGCGACGAGCACGCGGAGCCCATCGAGGGCCTCAGGAGCCGCGCAGCCGGCAGGAGCGCAGACCTCGAGGACGTCGTGCGTCTCACCCACCGCGACCTCGAAGGCGAACGTCGAGCCGTCACCGGGTCTGCTTTCAACCGTGATCGCACCTCCCATCAGCTCCACGAGCTGTCGCGAGATACTGAGCCCGAGACCCGTTCCGCCGTACTCGCGCGTCGTCGACGTGTCGGCCTGGGTGAACGCCTCGAAGAGCGCATTCTGACGGTCAGGAGCGATACCGATGCCGGTATCCGCGACCTCGAACCGGAGCCGCGTCGAGGTAGGAGCGCTCACCTGGACCGTGACGCCGCCTTCGTGCGTGAACTTGACGGCGTTGGACAGCAAGTTGAGCAGGATCTGCCGCACGCGCGTTGGGTCGCCCACGACGGTACGAGGAACGCTCTCCTCAATGGTGGTTGTGAGAAGCAGGCCGTGAGCCGACTCTTGTACGCCAACGACGGCCAGGGCCTCGCGAACCGACTGAGCCGGGTCGAACGGCACGGCCTCGATCTCGACGGCGCCGGCCTCGATCTTCGACAGGTCCAGAATGTCGTTTATGATGGTGAGCAAGGCGCCTCCGGACGCCCGCGTCGTCTCGGCGAGCGCGCGTTGGTCGTCGTCGAGGGCGGTATCTAGCAGGAGGTCCGTCATCCCGATGACCCCGTTCATGGGCGTGCGGATCTCGTGGCTCATGGTCGCGAGGAACTGCGACTTGGCGCGCACGGCCTCGAGGGCGTCTTCCCGTGCTTGAGCCAGGTCGGCGGTGCGCTCGGCAACGGCCCTCACGAGCGCCTGCTCGCGGTGGTGGAGCGTTCGGATGCGCCACGTGTACAGGCCGTACGCGACAGCCATCAGGGTGAGGGCTCCGAGGACGAGCGCCCACGTCCTCTGCCACACCGGAGGCACGACCTCGAAGCTGAACGTCGCCTCGCTCTCAGACCACGATCCGTCAACGGTCACGGCGCGGACGCGGAACGTGTAGTGACCCGGCGGGAGATCCGGAAACACAGCGGTCCGGCTCGTCTGAGGTGGACTCCACAGCGCGTCTTGCTCGCCGTCTCGCTCGATGACGTACTGAAAACGAAGGCTGCTCGGCGAGGAGAACGTGAGCGCCGTAAACGAGATCGCAAGGAGGCTCTGTTCGTAGCGAAGCTGAAGCCCTCTCGGCACACCCCGGACGTCGATGTCCTTGGACCGATCCGCCAGACGCTCCTCCGCTCCCAGACGGATACCGGTGATGTACACCGGCGGCGGCGTCATGGCAGAAACGAGACGTGGGTCGAAGCGCGTCAGGCCGGTGGGCGTCCCGATCCACAGCCGGCCTCGATCGTCCCAGCGAAGCGCCTGAAAGTTCACCGCAATCGGAGTAAAGCCCTGTTCCAGGCCGTAGTGAGCGATTGAGAGAGGGCGCCCTTCGACCGGGGCGGAGACATCGATCCGGGCAACACCTCGGTTCGTTCCGAGCCAGAGTGCCCCCCTTGGACCCATCGCCATCGAATACACCGTCGAGCCGAGCAGGGAGCCGGTCATAGGAAACCGAATGGGCGTATCCGGGGCACCGGGCGCGTAGTAGACCAGCTCGGCATCGTACAGGGCTGCCCAGACCGCGCCGGACGGAAGCGCGAGCACAGCGATGACCGTGTCGTCATGCCGTCCGGTGGGAACGTTGGAAAGGCGACCGCCCTCGAGGCGGACCAGACCGTCGTCGGTGGCCAGGAGGGCTCGGCCTGCGGCGTCGAAGGCAATCCCATTCACGAACGCGTCCTCGAGACCGTCCGACTCGTCGTACGTCTCGACGGAGCCGTCGGGCGAAAGGATGGACAGTCCCTGGTCTGTCGCCAGCCACACCCTCCCGTCGGGGCGCTCGACGATGTCGTACACGTAATTGGAGGCCAGCCCGTCCTCGACGGTGTAGAGCCGCTGGCGGCCGTTCGCTTGGCGGCGCAAGAGACCGCTGTACGTCCCGAGCAAGACGTCGCCATCGGATGTCTCCCGGATCACGTTCACCCGTGTGTCGTCGCGTGCCGGCGACAGTGAGAGCGGACGGAAGTCCCCATCCGGCGTGCCGCGGAACGCGCCATGACCAGTCGCTACCCATACCTCGTCACCGACGGCTTCCGACCCCCAGACGATGGGCGCGTCGAGGCCGGTCTCAGGGCCGAAGTGCGCGAACGCCTCGTTGAAGAACACCGCCGCGCCGAGGCCCGTGAGGCCCATCCAAACTTCCCCCTCCTGCCCGACGTGAAGGGTCCGCACCTCGCGGTCGGAGAACCCGTCCGCCTCGGTGTAGAGGGCCCCGAATCCTGCACGCGGACTCCGTTGATGGATCCATCCCACCTCGCCAAGATGGGTCCCAATCCACATCCGCCCCTGGTCGTCGGGTGCAATGGATCGCACGTGGCCCTCGAGGCCGTCAAGCGACACGATGCCCTCTGGACTCACACGGTCGCCGTCTATGCGAGCGAGCCAGTCGGAGCCGGCGATCCACAACGTTCCATCTGGCGCGACCGCGAGCATCGTGGGCGGTTCGGGTACGCCGGCCGGTGCAGCGAGTGTTCGAATGCGTCCGCCCTCGACGCGGGCGAGACCCTCTGAGGTGGCGAGCCACACGATCCCTCGCGCGACGGCGATGTCAGCGATGGCATTGCTCGGCAAGCCCTGCGCCGTCCCGATGCGGCGGACGAGCCCGTCCTCGAGGACGAAGGCACCGTCTCGCTCCGTGCCCAGCCAGACGCGCTCGCCCTCGAGGGCGAGCGACTGCACCGGACGCTGGAGCATGGCACCACCCACGGACCGGAACCGGCCGCCCTCGAGGACGCCGACGCCGTTGGGGGTGGCCGCCCAGACGCGCCCACGAGCGTCGACCTCGAGGTCGCTGACGTAGTTGCGGGGGAGCCCATCCTGGGACGTAAAGGTCACGAACTCGACGCCGTCGAACCGCGACACGCCTCCCTGGGTGGCAATCCATAGGTGTCCGCGAGGCCCCTGCGTGATGGCGTTGACGCGGGTCTGAGGCAAGCCTTCCGCCAGCCCAAACGTCCGAACCGAGAACTGCTGCGCATAGGCAGAGCTCATCGACACGACGAGGAGAGCCATCAGAAGACGAGCAGACCGCATAGAAGCACCAGGAGTGCACTACGTATCGGATAGATGGCGCCGAGATAAAGAGCCACACTCGCCATTACCCCTGTCGTTTCAGGCACACACGGGGACCTGGCGAGCGGGCATCGTCGCTTCCGAGAGTCCTCCCACAGCAAGCCTCGCTCAGCTACTGACACAGCGTGACGCCTGGTGCAGAACACCAAGCCCATTACGACGCTCGCCCTCGAGGACGGACCGCGACGTCGAGGACTACTCCTCTCCCCTTGTGATGTGTACCGCCCGCCATCCGTACCACGCCGCGACGCTGCGCCACGGCGCGTAGGGCTCACCGATGGGCGCCATCTCGCGCGCCGTCGGCCGGTCCTCGAGGCCGTGCACGATTCGCATTCCTTCCTGCACACCCAGGTCGGCGACGGGCCAGACGTCGGGGCGGCCCAAGTTGAAGATCATCACCATCTGCGCCGTCCAAACGCCCACGCCGCGGACGGCGGTCAGCAGCCGGGCGACCTCGAGGTCGGGCATCTCCATGAGGGCCGCGCGCGTCGGCAGTGAGCCGTCGAGGTGGCGAGCCGACAGATCCTTGACGGCAGCCGTCTTCGCACGCGACATGCCGCAGGCGCGAATGGCCTCGTCGTCGGCATCGACAAGGGAGCGGGCGAGGGCATCAGCCTCGAGGCCGTCGGGGGCGAACGCTGCGAGGACGCGACCGTGGATGGTGGCGGCGGCCTTGGTCGAGAGCTGTTGGTACGTAATGGACCGCAGCAGCGCCGGGACCATCTCGTCCGGCGTGACCTCGATGCGAGGCGGGCCGACGCGCGCGATCCACTCTCCCAAGGCGGGGTCGGCGGCAGAAAGCGCTTGGGCAGCCTCGAGGACGTCGTAGGGCGGGCTCATGAGTCGGCGTCCTCGAGGACGAGGGGCTTGGCGTACCGGACCGGCCCCTCCTCGAGGTCGGTAATGGCGCTCCAGCCGCGGTCAAGGAAGAACTGGCCCGTCGCCGGAGTCACGGCGGGCTCAAGAACGAGAGCCTCGACGTCTGCCTCGAGAAGCCACGCGTCGACGGCATCGAGCAGCCTCGAGGCCAAGCCTCTCCCCTGCCAATGGCTGTGGACGAGGAGCGCACGGACTCGCGCCTCGGTGTCCTCAACGGCCACCTTGACGGCGCCTACCGCGCGGCTGTCCACCTCGGCGACCCAGACGCGAAGCGACGACCCGAGATCGGCAAAGGTGGTCTGCCAGTGTCGCTCGGCGTCCTCGAGGACGGACGGGTCCACGGAGACGCCGGACGCCGCCACGTTGCGGACGACCTCGGCGAGCTCGGCACACACGACTGGGCTTGAGAGCGTGACGGACCGGACGCGGATCACTCGTCGCCGTAGATCATGGTCGTCACCTGACCGCTGCGGGTCACCATGCCGCGGTACATGCCCTCGGTGTTGAACGGCATCGAGGCGTTGCCCTGCGCGTCGAGGGTGACCACGCCGCCCGTCCCGCCGGCGTCCTCGAGGGTCGTCATGATGACGTGCGTCGCGGCGTCATCGAGGGATTCGCCGAGGTAGGCCATGCGGGCAGCGATGTCGCGGGCGACGCCCAGCCGGATGAAGTACTCGCCGTGGCCGGTCGCGCTCACGCCGCACGTCGCGTCATCGGCGTAGGTACCGGCGCCGATCATGGGACTGTCGCCGATCCGGCCCCAGCGCTTGTTGGTCATGCCGCCCGTCGAGGTCCCGGCCGCCAGGCTCCCGCTGGCCGAGAGCGCCACCGCACCGACGGTCCCGTGCATCTGCCACGGCTCGGGGGGGAGCAGCGCGCCTGATGTGGACCGCTCCCGCTCCTGCACGCGCAGAAGGGACTGGTAGCGGTTCTCGGTGTGGAAGTAGGTGTTCGAGACCAACTCGAGGCCCTGCTGCAGCGCGAACTCCTCCGCACCGTCGCCGGCGAGCAGGACGTGGGGCGAGTCTTCCATCACCCGCCGCGCCAGCATGATCGGGTGGCGGACGTGCATGGTGCCGGTCGAGGCGCCGGCCTCACCGGTGGCGCCGTCCATGATCGAGGCATCGTGCCGGACCGTTCCGTCGGCGGCAAAGACGCCGCCGCGGCCGGCGTTGAAGTGCGTGTCGTCCTCGAGGAGGGTGAGCGCGGCTTGGACGGCATCGAGGGCGGGAGCGCCGGCCATCACCTGCGCGTGGCCCGCACGGAGGGCGGCCTCGAGGGCGGCGCGAATCTCGGCCTCCGTCTCGTCCGTCATGTTGCCCCGCGTGATGGTGCCCGCACCGCCGTGGACGACCAGCACGACGGGATCGCCCTCGAGGTCGGGCAGGACCTCGGTCTGGGCAGAGACAGGGGCAACGGCGAGAGCGAAGAGCACGAGAAGGCTCAAGGACCCGGACACGGTCATGGCACGTCTGTAGGTTGTTCGCATCCAAGATAGACGGCTCTCCGTGCCTGCTCCCATCCGGCTTCTCCTCTCGTTCGTGGTCCTGGCGCTCGCGCTGGGTCCGGTCGCGAACGCGATGTGCGTCCACATGGAGCACGAGGAGACGGCCCACGAGATGCCACGTGGGCACGACTCGGAGACTCCGCCGTGCCACGATGCACCGAAGCCGGATCCTGTCGAAGCCCCAGCCGACTGCGTGTCGGTCTGCTGCGCGAATGCGGTCGCCGAGGATGCCGCGGCGCCGGCGGTGACGTCCGACCTCGAGGTCGGGCCTGCAGTGACAGAGGTCCGTGTGCTTGAGGCGCCAGCGTCGCCTCGGCGTCCCAACCCCACGACGTCGCCGCCCTCCCTTGAGCTCCACGTGATGCTGGAGCGCTTCCTGATCTGAGACCTCGGGGACGTCGGTCGGACGTCCCCCTACGCCGCACGCGCGGCGTCCCCCGTTCGCGACTGAGCCTGAGGCTCGGTATGTCGTCCCGTGCCGTTCTGTGCGGCCAGTCTCAGATCTCTATGTCTACCCCACGCGCGCTCGTGCTCGGCCTCGTCATGGCCGGGTGTTCCGCCCCCATCGCCCTCGAGGCCGACGCTGGGCACCCTGCCTCGCCCTCCGTCTCTGCCTCTGCCTCTGCCACGGCCTTCGCCCTCGAGGTCGGCGCGCTTCCTCCCGTTCCGCAACCGAACCTTCCCACCGCGCTCCGCTCCGGCGAGATGCCGCACCGCGAGATGTCGCATGGGGAGGATCACTCGTTTGCAGACGCGCCCACCACCACTGCACTCGAACGCGTCCTCGACGCGTACCTCGCTGTCCAAACCGCCCTCGCCACAGACCGCCTGTCTCCTGACGATGCCCGCGACCTCGAGGACGCGTTTGGCACCTGGGAGCAGACGCCACCCGACGACGATCCGCACCTCTGGCACCGTCAGTCCGAGGCCTCGTCCCGCGTTCGCACCGCACTGCGCGATCTCGCTGCCGCCTCCGACCTCGAAGCCGCACGCCAGGCGTTCGGAATCGCGAGTGCGGCGCTGGTGCCATTCGTCGAGGCCGCGAATCCCGATCTCGACCTCGAGCGACACACGTGCGGGATGGCACCTGGCGTGCCCGAAGGCGGCATCTGGCTTCAGCGTCCGGGCGCCATCATGAATCCGTACTTCGGCACGGCCATGCAGATGTGCAGTCGCGGCGCGGTGCCCGTCTCGCATGTACCAGCTGCCATGGAGCCGATGGACCACACGATGATCCACGGTGACCATGAGTAGAGTCACCCTCGCCATTCTCGCTGCTGCACTCGTGTCCGGGTGTGCAACCGTCCTTCCCCAGGAGGCCTTCCGCGAAGCCCAGCCCGACCTCGAGGCCGCCGTCGAAGCCCGAGTAGTCTGGCGCACTGGGTCCGACGAAGACCGGCAAGCCGATGCCCTCATCGACTCCCTGCTCGCTCGTCCTCTCGGCCTCGAGGGCGCCGTCCAGGTCGCGCTTCTCTCCAACCGCCGGCTCCAGGCGACCTATGAGGACTTGGGTGTCGCGCAGGCTTCGCTCGTCCAAGCGGGACTGCTTGGCAATCCGGCGTTCGGTGGCCGCGCTCTGTGGCCGCTCGGCCAGGCGGGAGCCGCCGACCTCGGGTTCACGGTTGCGTTCGGGCTCCTCGATGCGTTCCGCATCCCGCTTCGTCGCGCCGTCTCCCAGAGCGAGTATGCGGCTGCTCGAGCACGCATCGGCCACTCCGTCCTCGACCTCGCCACTCGGACGCGTACGGCCTACCTCGAGGCCATCGCCGCCCGAGACCGCCTCGAGGTCCAGCGCGCCGTCGTCGCGAACGCCGAGGCTGGCTACCAGGCGGCGCTTCTGCTCCGAGAGGCTGGCAACGTCCCGTCTGTCGACCTGCTGGCGGAGCAGGCGCAGTACGAGCAAGCCCGGATCGACGCCGTCGGCCTCGAGGCTGAGGTCGCGGAGCGGCACGAGGCGATGGCGCGGACGCTCGGCGTGTTCGGAGACCGCGCCGCATTCGTCCTCGAGGGCGCGATGCCGGCGGTCCCAGAGTCTCTCACCCTCGATGCTGCCGTCCTCGAGGCGCAAGCGGTCGCGTCCAGCCTCGGCCTCGAGGCCGCGCGTGCGGAGGTCGAAGCGTTGGGACGCCAGCTTGGGGTGGTTCGAAACCAATCCTTGCTGCCCGACCTCGAGATCGGCGGCGAGTTCGAGCGCGAGGAGGGCGAGTGGCAGGCCGGGCCCGAGGTGGAGGTCGTGCTTCCGCTCTTCGACCAGGGCCAGGCGCGGCGCGCGAGGGTCCGCGCCGAGCTCCGCCGTCGCCAAGCAACGTATTACGCGCTCGGCGTCGAGACGCGCTCGGCCGCACGTGCGCTGGCCGCCCGGCTCATCGCGGCGCACCGCATCGCGCGTCAGTACCAGACCGTCGTGCTTCCGCTCCGCGCCGATCTCACGCAGGCCACGCTCCGCCAGTACAACGCGATGCAGACCGGTGTCTTCGGCCTGCTCCAGGCGCAACGCCTCGAGGCCGACGCGGCCCTCGGCGCCATCGACGCGACCCTCGCTTTCTGGACGGCCCGCACCGACCTCGATGCGCTCTTGCTCGGTCGCATGCCCGCCCTCGAGGTCGGCTCTTCCGTCGAGGGCGAGCGCAGCACCTCGATGTCCTCTGGCGCAGATCACTAGTGTCATGATTGCTTGGTCGTGAGCCGGTAGCCACAGTGCCTGACCCACCGCTCGACGTGCTCGCCCCTGACCGCTGCTAGCGCCTCGCCTACGGCTGCACGGAGCGATTCTCGGGTCCGGGCAGCTATGCCTCGCAGCCGGGCCTTGACGACCGACCAGCACAACTCAATCGGGTTGAACTCCGGCGAGTACCGCGGCAGGTACAGCACGCCGATGCCCGCGGCCGCGAAGGCCGCCCGAACCGCCTTCGTCTTGTGCGCCGAGAGGTTGTCCATCACGACGATGTCGCCCACCCGCAAGGCCGGGATCAGCGCCTCGACCGCGAAGGCGAGGAACCGGTCGCCCGTCATCGCCCCATCCATCGCACGCCAGGCGACCAGCCCACCGCCGGCGCGGACGGCCCCGACGACGGTGAGGTTCTTGCCCCGGTTGAGCGGAACCGAGTCGTAGACCGGGCTGCCACGCTGAGAGCGCCCGTAGCGGCGCGTCATCGTGATGTTAGAGCCGGTCTCGTCGAGAAACACCAGCCGCCGCGCGTCGAGTCCCGACTGCGCCTCGGCAAACGCCGCCCGCTCCTCGGCTACGTCTGGCCGGTCGCGTTCGTCGGCTCGGAGCGTCTTTTTTTGAGCGTCAGACCAGCGGCGACGAGCACGCCATTGACGGTCGAGCGGGCGACCGCGACGCCGCGCTCGGCCGCGAGTCGATCGCGGAGTTCGGCGCAGGTGGCATCGGAGCCGTCGGCCCAGGTCAGGAGTGCCGCCCGGTCGTCGTCGGAGAGCTTGCGCGGAGCGCCGCCGCGATGGCCGGCGGGCTCGGCGGTGCCGTCCGTGCGCCAGCGGCGCTTGAGCTTCTGGACGAAGCCTCGGCTGACGCCGAAGCGCTCGGCGAGAGCGTGCTCGGTGGGCGCGCCGTCAGCGAGTGCGGCGTCGAGAATGCGTCGTCGGAGGTCGAGCGAGAAGGCTGCCACAGGAGTGTAGTCTGGACGGACGTAGACTACGACCAATCTGTCAGCACACTAACCCACGACGCACTCTCACAACTGACATGTCTACTCTCTCACGACGCGACTGGATGAAGGCCGGCGCTGCCGCACTCGGAGGCGCCGCGTTGGGACGTGCATCGCGCGCCACGCCTCTCCCCGTCACCTGGGACCCCGCCGCCGCGGCCGACTCGCTCGCCGCCGATTCCGCCGCGTCCGCGATTCCTCCGCCCTCGAGGACGATGGCGTCGCGCACGACCTCGAGGTCGCTGGCGTCGCCGGTCGACGGAGAGCGCCCGGCCCGCGTCCATACGCCGAACGGCTCCTCAATCACCGGCCACCGCGCCGACGATGGGGCGTGGATCTATCACTTCACGGTCGGCGAGGTGCAGCACGAGTTCGCGCCTGGGTTGACCGCGACGTGCTGGGGCTACAACGGCCAGGTTCACGGACCGACGTTCGAGGGTGTCGAGGGCGACGACGTCCGCATCTACGTCACCAACGGCCTCGAGGTCGCGACGACGGTCCACTGGCACGGCGTCTTTCTGCCCTCGGGCATGGACGGCGTGGGTGGGCTGAGCCAGCCGGTCATTCAGCCTGGCGAGACGTTCGTGTACGCGTTCCCGCTCGCACAGAATGGGACGTTCATGTACCACGCTCACCACGACGAGATGACGCAGATCGCGCTGGGGCTGACGGGACTGTTTGTCGTTCACCCACGGCGCGACCCGAACCCTGTGGACCGCGACATCGCGATCATGCTTCACGAGTGGTACGTCGAGCCCGGCACGAGCCGGCCGGATCCCAACGTGATGAGCGACTTCAACGTGCTCACCATGAACGCCAAGGCGTTTCCGGGAACAGACCCGATCGTCGTCGGCCACAACGACCGCGTGCGGATCCGATTCGGCAACCTCTCGCCGATGGACCACCACCCGATTCACATCCACGGCCACTACTGGAAGACGGTCGCGACCGACGGAGGGCGAATCGCTCCTGCCGGACAATGGCCTGAGACCACCGTGCTCGTCCCGGTCGGCGCCACGCGAACCGTCGAATGGACCGCCGACGCGCTCGGCGACTGGGCGATGCACTGCCACATGACGCACCACGTCATGAACCAGATGGGCCACGACGTCCCCAACACAGTTGGCGTCGATGGCCAGCGTATGAACCGGGCCGTCCAGCCCGTCGCGCCCGGCTACATGTCGATGGGGGAGAACGGAATGGACGAACACGGCCAGCACGTCGAGATGGGCCACATGGCGGTCCCGGAGAACTCGATCCCGATGGTGGGTCAGGCCGGGCCATTCGGATACATCACGATGGGCGGCATGTACACCAACGTCAAGGTCCGCCCCAAGCCTATCAACGTCGACCGTGACCCCGGCTGGTACGACCATCCACCAGGGACCGTCGCGCACGCCGTTTCCGCACAGCACGCCGCCCGCGACGGCGTCCAGATCTCGTAACCCTCGTCCTCGAGGACGAACAGGCCAAGCACAACCCCACGATGAAAGCCTCCTATCCCCGCTTCTTCGCCATGATCGCGACCTCCACGGTCGTGATGCTTGGCCTCATGTACTCCACCGTCTACACCACGGACCACATCTGGTGGAGCAGCACGAAGGCCTACATGGCTCTTTACATGGGCGCCGCGATGGCCGTCATCATGCTGGCCTTTATGCTCAGCATGTACAAAGACAAGCGTATCAACGCTGCCATCGTCATCGGCGCCGCGGTGCTGTTCGCGGCAGGCTTGTGGCTGGCGCGGAGCCAGGAGACGGTGGACGACGTGGCGTGGATGAAAGCGATGATCCCGCACCACTCCATCGCGATCTTGACGAGCAGCCGGGCCCACATCTCAGACCCTCGTGTGCGTGCCCTCGCCGATGACATCATCACGGCTCAGCGGCGTGAGATCTCGGAGATGGAAGCCCTCATCGACAGCCTCGAGGCGCAGTAACCCTGCCTCAGCCGACCTCGAGGACGGACCCCGCTGCGAATTGCGGCGTCTGACTCCCGCTCCCCCTTTTCCCCGACCGATGTTTCGTCTGACCGCTCTCTTTCTCGTTCTCGCTACGACAGGCTGCACATGGGAAGGCCGCCCCGACGGCGCCGAGGCCGTCCGCACCGAGAGCGGCGGCTACTTCGACGCGGAGGGCCAGCCCCAGTCGTCGCCGCTCGGCGGCATCCCGACCGAGGTCGAGATCATCGAGCCGCTCGACGGCACCCCGACTCCGACCGAGGCGCCCGTGGACCTCTCACAACCTGCACCGACCACGGGCACGGCCGACAACACCTCGGAGGTTGAGGAGGCTCTGACTCCTGGCACCGAACAGTAATGACGCGCACCCTCCTCCTCGCTCTCCCCTTCGTCCTCGTCGCCTGCCAGCCGCAGGACGAGGCCACGGCCTTCGACCTCGAGGCCGCGCCCGTGGAGTCAATCTCGCACGGCGTCGAGGCCAACGGCGCCAGCGCCGTCCGCACGGTCGCGGCGGTGGGCGACAAACCCCATATGACCGTCTACAAGCGGTCGACCTGCGGGTGCTGCTCGTCGTGGATTGCTCACCTCGAGGAGTCCGGCTACACCGTCGACGCCATCGACCGAGACGCCGACCTGCACGTCGTGAAAGACAGCCTGGGGCTGCCTCAGGACCTGTCGTCGTGCCACACCGGCGTCGTGGACGGATACGTGGTCGAGGGCCACGTGCCCGCCGAGCAGATCGACCGGCTCCTCGAGGAGCGACCCGAGGCACTGGGGATCGCCGTGCCCGGAATGCCCATCGGCTCGCCGGGCATGGAAATGGGCGACCAGCGCGACCCGTACGACGTCCTGATCGTGGGTGAGGGCGGCGAGGCGGCCGTCTACGCGTCCATCCCCGGTAACACGGCCCGCTAGCCGACCTCGAGGGCGGACCATGCGACTCCTCCTTCTGGCCTTTGCCCTCCTCGTCAGCGCCTGCGGCGGGGAGGCTCCCGATCCCGATCCGCCACCGGCCCCGGTCGACGTTGCCGCATCGGAGGTCCCCGCCGACTCGACCTCGAGGCTGCCCCGACTGTCCGTGGGACCCGACGGGACGGTCCTGCTGTCGTGGCTCGAAGACCGAGGCGACGGGCACGCGCTCCAGTTCGCCACATGGACGGGTAACGGCTGGAGCGAGCCATCGAACGCCGGCGAAGACAGCAACTGGTTCGTCAACTGGGCCGACACGCCCGGCGTCGTCGCCCTCGAGGACGGGCGGATGCTGGCGCACGCGTTGCCAATGCACCCCGACGGCGAGAGCGTCTACGCGTACGACGTTTCGGTCTGGCAACGCGGCGATGCGTGGTCGGTACCGTCGCTTCTCAACACAGACGGCGTTCCTGCCGAGCATGGATTCGTGTCGGCTGTAGCCCTCGAGGACGGGAGCGCCGGGCTGGTCTGGCTCGACGGTCGCAACCAGGGCGGAGGCCACGGCCACGGCGGCGGCGCCATGACGCTGCGCTTCGCCACCCTCGAGGGCGACGGATCTCGACGCGACGAGACCGTCCTCGACGCCCGCACCTGCGACTGCTGCCCGACCGCGCTCGCGTCGGCGTCGTCGGGGCTGGTCGCCGCCTATCGCGACCGCTCCGACGACGAGATCCGCGACATCGCGGTGGTCCGCCGTGTCGGAGGCGTTTGGACAGAGCCCGTCGTCCCCCATGCGGATGGCTGGCGCATCGAGGGCTGCCCCGTCAACGGCCCCGCCCTCGACGCGCGCGGCGACGACGTGGCGCTGGCGTGGTACACCGAGGCCGACGGCGAACCTCGTGTTCAGCTTTCAAAGTCCGCGGACGGCGGCGCGACATGGTCCGAGCCGGTTCGCGTCGACGTCGGACGCCCCATCGGCCGAGTCGATGTAGCCGTCCTCGAGGACGGGAGGGCGGCTGTGATCTGGCTTGAAGACGCCGGGTCCGATCAGGCAGAGATCCACGTTCGCAGCGTCGACGATGGCCCCCTCTATCGCACGACGGTTGCGACCGTCGAGTCCGGGCGCGCGAGTGGCATTCCCCAGATTGCCGCGCTGGGAGATCGTGCGATGGTGGCATGGACGGAGACAAGGGGCGTGCAAACAACGCTCGTGACCCTGTGACTGTCGCTGTGCTCGTCTCGTGGAGCCGGTGACCTGGCTCCTCCTCGGCGCGCTCTCCGCCGTCCCCTACCTCCTGGTTGTGCGGCGCCTGAGGGAGCACGACGCTCGTCGCTGGTGGGCATTCGGCCTCGTCACTGCAGCGGCGGTCTACGTCTGGTTCACGATCGGGCGCTCGGCGCCCGCGATGGCGCTCGCGTTTGAGATCGGAGGTCTGGTGGCATACGGCGCGCTCGCCGTGCTCGGACTTCGCAAGGGCGCCCGGTGGCTCGGAGCGGCGTGGCTCCTCCACGTGGCCTGGGACCTGGGCCTGCACGCACCGGGCGGATTCGCACTCGCGCCGACGTGGTACGTCCTCGCCTGCACCTCCTTCGACCTCACGGTTGGGTTCTACCTGCTTGCGTCACCGACGCCGCGGGGAGCCGACCTCGAGGACGCGCGTTTGTAACCCAAGCAACTCCTGGATCGATGTTCAACCTGATGCCTGACCGCCACACCGAGACCTTCGAGATCGAGGGCATGTCGTGCAACCACTGCGTTGCGGCGGTGCAGTCCGCCCTCGAGGACGTATCCGGCGCGGCCGTCGAACGCGTCGAGATTGGTAGCGCCACCGTCAACGCAGGCCCCGAAGCCACGCGCGAGATGCTGGTCTCCGCCCTCGAGGACGCGGGCTACTCCGTCACGGGTGGCCAAAGCGAGCCCGCCCCGCAGTAGGTTCCACCATGTCCGACTCCGCAAAGAACCCGAAGGCCGGCGGCCTCCTCGACCTGTCGACGGGAAAGCCGGCGCCTCCTCCGCCTGCTCCCAAGCCCCGAGCTCCGGTCACGCCGGACCCCGAGGTCAAGGCGGGCAAGACGCTCAACCTGTCCACGGGCAAGCCGTCGCGGCGTCCTCCGAAGCCGACGCAAGCCCAGATGGGTGGCGGCGCGGTCGTCGTCCGCGAGACCGTCGACTTCTCGACCAAGCGCGCTGCACCGCCCGAGCCGTCTCCGACGCCTGAGCCGTCCTCGAGGGCGAATCAGTCGAGGTCGGATCACTCGACCTCGAGGTCGGACGGAAATCGCGGCGGCGGTCGCAGGAACGAGAACCGCAACGACAGTCGTCCTCGAAGCGACCAGCGCGACCAGGGTCGGGGCAAGGCGCCGACGGCGTCGTCGGAGTCGCTGGCGGATCTCCTCTCGCCGGAGATGCTGGCCAAGCTGCGCGGCGGCTGACCTCGAGGGCGCTACTTCCCCTTCTTCCAGAAGGAGCGGACGCGCGCCTCGATTTCCGCCATTCCCGGCAGCGCGACTCCACGGCGGAGTGCCTCGCGCACCAAAATGGAGCGCAACGTCTGGTCCGCCACGGGGAGCGGATAGAGCGTGGCCCAGATGGCCTCGAGGACGGGCTTGAGCGCGATCCCGACCGCGCCGAGCCGGAACGCGACGAAGCCGCCCATTCCGGCCCACACCTGCGCGATCTGACCGGACGACGCGAACGCGCTCAGCACCCCGATGTAAAGGAGCCCCTGAAACGCAGGATTCTCCAAGACGAACAGCAGCTTCGCCAGCCGCGGCGTTGCGATTCCTGGCGCCGCCGACGCCCACAGCGCGAAGAGCAGCACCGATACGCCGAGGGCGCCCCACCACGGCATCACCATCAGCAGGAAGGGAAGCGCGAGCACCGCCGCCGTCTGGGGCGCGCGGAGCCACGCGCCGGCCCGCCGGAGCAGGTCACCAAGGTTGCCGTCCTCGAGGACGGCGCCGGCGTACTCGCGTAGCAGCGGCTCGGTGGTGTGGTAGTGCGTCCCGTCGGCCGCCAGGATGCCGGCGGGCGTATCGACGTAGAACGGAGCGTCCGTCTTTGGACGGCGGGACCAGGGCCACGTCATGGGGTCTCGGCGGGGACGGTGCGGCGCTGGCCTTCCGGCCCGAGGTCGAGCGTGTCGCCTGGAGCCACTACGAACCGAAACCGCACGGCCTCGAGGTCGACGCCCGCGGCCTCGAGGGGAGCGGAGAGCACGCGGCGAAGTGCGCGGGCGGAATTGATGCGGGGCTGGTTCGAGGTCGCAAGATGCTCCTCGGCCTGCTCACGCAGCGCTGGGCGGACGCGGCGCAGCGTCTGCTCCATCGTCCGCTCGGTCTGGCTCGGCGTCAAGCGCGCCTGCCCCGACACGTCGATGTCGACCTCGGCTTGCTCAAGCTCGGGCTCGACAGAGAACACGCTCAGCGGCGGCAGCACGACCTCGACGAGCCCGTCCTCGCGAAACCGGATCTGGTCGGCCTCGAAGTCGTCGAGGGAGAACCCGTAGGTCATGGAGGCCGGCACGCGCAGCGACACCTCAGAGCGCCCTGTCTCGATGTCGAGGAAGCGGATTCGCCAGCGCCGCGCCGTCGATCCGGACAGCGTTGAGGTCAGGCGCCCGGTCACGACGAATCCTTCTGCGGCCTCAGACTCGATCTGCGTCGTCACGAGCGACCGGAGTTCGTCTTCGGTCAGCGCACCCGTCGAGGTCAGCATCCCGACGCCGACCACGGCCGCGCCTCCCAGGATGACGCCTACCAAAGCGGCCAGGCGCCAGCGACCAGAGCGTTTGTTGTCAGACATGGACGGGATACGACTCCGACGGCGTGGAGATTCGGAGGCCACCGTTCACGACTGCGACCTCGAGGACGCGCGTCCCAACTCTTCTCCGGGATCGCTTCTCACACGCGCCTGGCGAACACCCGGAGCGTGGGCCGTTTGCGATTCGTATCCGGTTGTGGGGAGCGGAAGCCCTCTCTAGAGCGTCGTCACCCGGACAGCAAGATCCTCCAGGGTAGGCCCAAAGACGGTGACCCAGACGATCTGGTCAGACCGGTCGCTGAAAGCCCTGATGGTCACGCCAGCATCGCTCTGTACCAACGTAAACGCTTGCCTTCCCTTGCCGTCGCTGGACTGACGAACGTGCCGCCCAGATCCATCGACCGAGTATTCGATCGCTGCTAGAGAGATGCCGTCGAAGCTGCCTTCCCCACCGCCAAAATCATGAGGCTTGAGGTAGTACGCCTGGGAGTCGCTGGCCATGCGAACCGCGATGTTGGTCATCTCATCGACATCGGCCTTCTGAAGATCGACAGTTTCGCCTTGGCTGCCCCCCGGGACCTGCTGAGCGGAGACCGGCAAGGCGAGGACGGACAGATAGGCGAGGAGCGTAAGACGGAGCATGGCGAGAGGCGACAGTTGCCCTCTTGTATCGGCACAGATCCGCGCTTCTTTAGCCCAAATGGGGTGTTCTGCTAACCGAATAGAGACAAATGCGGCAGAGCTTTGCCTGGCATCGGTCAGGTAGTGTGATGTCCTCGAGGACGCGCGTCGCCATCGAGGCCGAATGCATCTGCCCTCATTGTCAGTCCTGCACTCCTCCGCTAAAAGTGGAACCCGACGCCAAACGATGCCAGCGTCTCCTCCACCGACGACTGCACCGTGAGCACGAGCGCGGCGCGGTCGAGAACGCCGAACCACAGGCCGCCGCCGTACCCGAGGTGGATCTCGTCGCCATCCGCAATGATCGGGTTCTGGACGCCGGCCACATCGGCGCCAGACGAGATCCAGACGCGGCCCGCGTCGGCAAACGCTAGCATTCCGACATCGAACGGGACGAGGTACGTGGGGAGCTCGAACAGCTTGACGCGGAGTTCGGCGTTGCCGAAGGCGGACGAGCGGCCGGCGAACCGCTCGCGGCGGAATCCGCGGACCGACGACGACTGCCCGATCACGGCCGCGTCGAAGAACGGGAACGCCCCGATCCGGTGCGAGCCGCCCGCCCGCAGCGCCAACGTGAGTTGCGGCACCAGCCGGACCGGCACGAATGCTGCTAACGTTCCACCGACCGTCCCATACGACTCGGCCTCTCCGGCAATGCCCGCAAGCGCGGCGCCCTCGAGGTCGAGGCGGACGCCCTGCTTCGGGTTCCCAGGCGTGTCCACCGTCGAGATCCTCAGCCGCCCCACGCCACCGGCATGGCTCTGCGGCTCATAGGCGATTTCAGGCAGCGATGCCAGCGGCCCCTGAAGGAGATTCTCGTCCCGGCTCGGGTCGGCATAGCGAACCGTCGGACCCGCCGACACCATCGCACCGATGCCGAGCGGGAGTTCAAGCGACACGTCCGCATGGGCGAGGGCGAGATCGAGGCGGACGAGGTCGTTCTCGATGCCGACCGTCTCGTTGCCGAGGCCGTAGAAGTTGCGGACGTTGCGCGGCAGCGCGCCGAGCAGCCCGACGCGAACGTCGAAGGGTCCCGCCGCATCGACGAAGTGCCCGTTGTAGCTCGCCCGGATGCCGCCGGTCCCGGTGGCGACATCTGCGGCGATCGTCTGCTGAGATGCGTAGGGGTTCAGCCGGAATCCGTACGACGTCTTCGTCACCGACGCGCCCAAGATCACGCCGTCTGTCGCGCTCGCACCCACGACTGGGGCGGAGACGAAGAGCGGCACGATGCGCTCGTCCTCGCTATATCGGTTGACGCCGGGATCGTCCGACGTGTGATCGCTCACCCGTCCCTCGACCTCGACGCCGCCTGGCGTGTCGTAGAGCGCCACGTCCGACTCCTCAGAGGAGACTGTATCGAGGCCGCTCCCACCGATCACGCGGACCGAAATGGCATCCGCATCGGGCGCGATATCGAACTGGTCTCGGCCGCCACGACCGTAGAGACGGATCTCCTCGGTCTCGCCCGGCACAAACGTGCGCCGGTACAACTCGAGGCCGACCTCTCCCTTCTTGAACGACTCGACGGTCACCGTGACGCCTCCACCCGGCGCCGGGACGACGGCGAACCGCTCCCGCTCATCACTGCCGACGACATCCACAACCTGCGCGGCGAGCCCGTAGAGGCGCTCCGCGGCGTACTCGAGGTCGTCGCGACGCTGGCGGAGACCGTTGCGCCACTCGTCGCCCACCTCTGCCAGAATCTCCGGCGGAAGCTTCGCGATGGCGCGGTCGATAGCGGCGTCGGTCAGGCGCGCTTGCAGATCGTTTCCTATCGAGATCGCCTCCTCGCGCGTGATCGTGCTCATGAACCGACGATCCTGGCCTCGCGCGTTCGCCGTCAGGCCCAGGATGCTACCGTACGAGTCCTCGTCATAAGACTGGTACCGGCGGTCGAACTGAAAGAGTGCCCGCTGGGCGACGCCCTCGAGGTCGTAAAACGCCCAGTCGCGGTCGCGCGGGATGGGCTGGTACACCTTGCCCTTGGTCGCATCGTCGCCCTCGAGGGACGGGTCGAGTTCGCCGGGCTCGAAGGCGGCCCAGCGCCACTGTCCCGCATGGCGGTCCCAGTCGCCCACCATCAAATCGAGCAGGCGTGCGCGGAAGAACGCTCGCTCGTCGACACGGTGGTCCTGGTCCTCAGCGATCTCCTCGCGCAGCTTCCCGCTGGAGACCACATCGGTGACGCCTTCCCAGCCCTCGAGGTCGGACATGTCGTCGTCGGGGCGGACCTCGACGAGCGCTATGCGATCGCCGAAGTCCTCGCGATAGATGCCGAGACGCGGGTCGTCAGGGACGTACATGACGCGCGGCTGAGAGGTGTAGAGACCAGCAGAGGTCACCAGGTCAGCCGTCACGACAGCGGCGTAGGGCAGAGCCGCGGAGCGAAGATCGAGGACGAGGTCGCCCGCGAAGCCGTCGCGCAGGGGCTGCGGAAGCCCGCCGATGCCGCCCTTCTCGATAAGGCGGAACTCGTAGACGTGTCCGTCCTCACCCTCGAGGCGAAGCCCCGTCGTCTGGTTGCCACCACCGCGACGGAGGGGCGTGAGGCCGCCGCCCAATGCGCCGAGGTCCACGACCTCGAGGTCGACGGGTGTGCCCCAGGCATCGCGGTAGCCGGCACCGGCGAAGAAGCGCGTCAGGCCATTGTTGCGGAACGGACCGCTCTCGAAGCCCGCGTCGAGGGCTTGCGTCACGCGGGTCGGCGCCTCGACGGGGCCCGTGACGCTAGGCGGTGGGGCCAGTTCAGCGGCAAGTTCGGCGTCGGCCTCGGCGAGCTCGGAGCGGTAGAGCACCGTCGCCTGTCCGTCCTCGAGGGCGACGGCCTCACTCCACAAGCTGCCGTCGGCGTAGTACGTCAGGCGCCAGAAGCCGGGACGCGGCGCGACGAAGGCCGCTCCGTATCCGCCCTGTGCCGCTCCGATGCCTCCACCGCCGGTGCCGCTCACCAGCAAGGTCTGTTGGGCACGTCCGCCGTTGACGCCTCGCGAGAAGGCCTGGAGGCTGCGATCGCTCGCACCGGCGTACACGAGACGCTCGTGGTTGCCAAACGCCGACGACAGCGCCCGCGTGAACTGCCGGTACGAAGGTGATGCCAGGTCCTGGCTCGTCAAGCCGACCGTCGGGGAGAGGAGCGGGGCGACGCCCAACGTGCTCAGGCCGCGGAAGAACGTCCGGCTTCCGCCGTAGGCGCCGTTCGATTCCATCGGGTGGTGCCCCACGATGATGAGCTGCTCGTCATCGCGGTCGAGGATCAGACGCTCGAGAGCGGTCGCGGCATCCGCCGGGTGCCACGCTTGGTCGTCCGAGACGCCTTCTAGCCACCATGGCGTGTCGAGGGCGACAAGACGGAGCGTCTCCGTGAGCTCGATCTCGTTCAGCTCCTCATCCCCACGGCCAGGACCTTCGACCTCGAGGCCGAGGGACTGCGAGAGTCGGTCGGCGAGGTTTGCGGTACGCTCGTCGCGGTCTCCAGGCACTGCAATGACGCGGCCCTGGTATCCACGCAGGGCGGAGGCGAGCGCCGCAGTCGCATCGGCGCCCTCGAGGTCGCCCAGCAACACGACGGCGCTCTGCTCGCCTGCGGCGCCGGCCTCGAGGCCGATCCTCGACAAGACGGCGTCCGTCTTGAAGTCAGCGGTGTTGCCAGTCAGGAAGACGGTGAATGCGACGGTTTCGCTCGGGAGCGACGCAGGGACGTCCCCGGTGCGGTAGACACCGGTCGAGGCGCAGCCTGCGACCGTCACAAGCGTGGCCGCTACGAGAGCCGATAGAAACGGGAAAGACAAGGCACGGGGCATAAATGCGAGAGTCATCGAGGTTCAGAGAGACGCCGAAACGGGAGGTCCTGTTCGGACCGCTGAGTATCGCTGCTTCGCGTCGGACTTCAACCACCCTGAGATCCTTACGCCGCCGGACTCGAGGTCGCGAGCGTTTCGCAGAGTCACCGTCTCCGCCACGCCCGTCCGGAGTCCCCGGCCACCGATTCAGAGTCCGTCCTCGAGGGCGGAGGAGCGTTGCTCCAGCTACTCTTGCCCGCGTTCGGCGTTGCGGGACCAGTCTGGCACCGAGTCCAGGCCGAGCCACGTCGCCCCCTCCTCGAGCGTTTCTACGACCTCGACGGGCCGCCCCAGGCTTGCGACGAGGCGGCGGTAGAGCGCCCCGATCATTTGCAACACGTCGTCTGTCACGACGAGGGCCACACGCCCCGTTCCAACATGGTCT
The DNA here is from genome assembly GCA_963832985.1 of Rubricoccaceae bacterium. GTDB lineage: Bacteria > Bacteroidota > Rhodothermia > Rhodothermales > Rubricoccaceae > Rubrivirga. The sequence goes on along the minus strand of CAWHWG010000003.1, from coordinate 206,465 downwards.
ATCGTGTCCCTCTCATTCTGAACGATCGCGTTCATCTCCTCTGGGCTCACGTCGACCCCACGAATCGACGACATGTCCCAGAGCTCGTCAAACCCAGGCTGCCAGTTTGCGTCTGAGTAGAGATCGATACAGGCCTTCGCGATCTCTGTGCCCGTCACCTTGCCGGACATGCACGCCATTCCCAGGCGCAGGTGAGGGTCGACGGATAGGGTATACGACATATGATCAAAAACTTGCCCATAAGATACGAACGACCGTCCTTAGCCCTCCGAGTCTTTGGCGTAGCGCTGGACTCTCTTTTCGATGGACTCCTCCGCGTCGCGTGAGCGGAGGTCTTCGAGCCGCATCGCCAGCCGCGCCTCGTAGCCCTGGTCCGAGGGCTCGTAGAAGTAGGTGCCCTGCATCCCACCCGGCAGATACTGCTCGGGGACGTAGTGGTCGCGGTACGCGTGCGGGTACTTGTAGCCCTCCCCATGGCCGAGCCCCTTCTTGTCGCGCGCTGCCGTCCTTGAGGGCGTTCGGCGGCTCCTCCGTCCGCTCCTTCGCGACGTGCTCGAGGGCGGAGAAGAAGGCGAACCCCGAATTGCTCTTGGGCGCCGTCGCGAGGTAGACGCAGAGCTGTCCCAACATGAACCGCCCCTCCGGCATCCCGACGAACTCGAACGCCTGCTGGCACGCCACGGCCTGACGCACCGCGTTGGGATCGGCGAGTCCGATGTCCTCGCAGGCGAAGATCAGCATCCGGCGGATCACGAAGCGAGGGTCCTCGCCGGCGTAGATCATCTTCGCCATCCAGTACAGCGACGCGTCGGGGTCCGAGCCGCGCATCGACTTGATGAACGCTGAGACGGTGTCATAGTGCGCGTCACCGTCTTTGTCGTAGAGGACCGCCCGCTGCTGAATGGACTCCTCGGCGATGGACAGCGTGATGCGGACCGCGCCCTCGAGGCCGGGCTCCGTTGTCTCGACGGCCAACTCGAGGGCGTTCAGCAGCGACCGGGCGTCGCCGTTGGCCGTGTGCACCAGATGCTCGAGGGCGTCGTCCTCGAGGTCGACGGTGAGGCGTCCGTAGCCGCGCGTCCCGTCCTCGAGGGTCTGCGCCACGACCGCGCGCAGGTCGTCCTCGGTCAACGTCCGCAGTTCGAACACCCGCGACCGTGAGACCAACGCTTTGTTGACCTCGAAATACGGGTTCTCCGTCGTGGCGCCGACGAACGTGACCGTCCCGTTCTCGACGTGCGGCAGCAGCGCGTCCTGCTGCGACTTGTTGAAGCGGTGGACCTCGTCGACGAACAGGATCGTGCCCTGCCCATGGAGCCGCAACCGCTCCTGCGCCGCGCTCACCTGCTCGCGGATGTCCTTGACGCCAGCCAGGACCGCGTTGAGGGACGCGAAGTGCTTGCGGGTCGTGTTGGCGACGATCCGCGCCAGCGTCGTCTTGCCTGTCCCCGGCGGGCCGAACAAGATGAGCGACGTGACACGGTCGGCCTCGATGGCGCGGCGCAGCAGCGAGCCGGGCGCCAGGATGTGGCCCTGCCCGACGTACTGGTCGAGCGTCTGGGGCCGCATCCGATCAGCAAGGGGGGCGTTTTTGCGCTGCCGCTCGGCGGCGGCGGCGTTGAACAGATCAGACATGCAGGAAGCTACCGGTGTCCAGTGCCACCCTTCCGTCCTCGAGGTCGGACCTTCCGCTCGTCCCCGTCCTCGAGGGCGGAACGTCCTTCCGCCGGCCCGCGCCCGCTTCCGCCCTCGGGGACGCGCGTTCCGGTTTCCGCCCTCGAGGGCGGACTTCGAGGCCGTGGCACGGCCCGTGCACGACGGCGCGCAATGTCCGACGCCCCCGACCGCAGCGACAAGCAATACGACCCGACCCCTCGGCGCCTCCAGAAGGCGCTCGAGGACGGGAACGTATACCGCTCGCGCGAGCTCGCGTCCGTAGGATTGCTCGCGACCGCGACCGGCGTGATCGGGTTCGGGATCTCGGGCGCGATGGGGCGGCTTCAGAGCATGATGGCGCGGCTCTACACCGAGGCGCCACAGACGGTGCTCACGGTTCAGTCCGTGCCGGACTTGCTCGGCGGCGTCGGCCTCGACGCGCTCTTCGTGCTGGGACCGCTGTTCGGCGCCCTGATGGTGATGGCGCTCGCCTCGAACATCGTCCAGAGCGGGTGGACGTTCTCTCCGAAACCGCTTCAGCCCAAGGCTAGCCGCATCTCGCCGGCGGAGGGCGCCAAGCGCTTGTTCTCGACAAAGGGCCTCTTCGAGCTCGGCAAGGCCATGTCGAAGGTCATCATCGTTGGCCCCATCGTGTTCATCATGATGCGGTCGTGGATGCCCGAGATCCTGGTCCTGCACACGGTCCCGCTCGACGTCGCCTTCGGCGCGGCTGGCGGCTGGATCCTGACACTGCTGACTCAGATGCTGCTGGCGCTCATGATCGTGTCCGGCGCCGACTACGCGTTCGGCAAGTGGAAGCACACGCAGGACCTCAAGATGACCTTTCAAGAGGTCAAGGACGAGAACAAGGACTCCGAAGGCAACCCCGAGCTCAAGGGCAAGCGCAAGGCCATCGCCCGCGAACGAGCCCTCGGCCCTCGTTTGTCCGACGCCGTCCTCAAGGCGGACGTCGTGGTCACCAACCCGACCCACTACGCCGTCGCGCTCGCCTACGACGACGACAGCCCGGCGCCTCGCGTCCTGGTCAAGGGCATGCGCAAGCGCGCCCTCCGCATCAAGCAGCTCGCCGCCGAGCACGGCGTCCCGACGGTCGAGAACGTCCCTCTAGCCCGTGCCCTCCACGCGACCGTGGACGAGGGCGCCGTCATCGACGAGTCGCTGTACCAGGCCGTCGCTGCGGTGCTGGCCGAGGTCTACCGCCGCCGCTCCCTCCGCCGATGACGCATCCACCCTCGATACCGATGCTCCTCCCCGCGACCTCGAGGTCGGCAAGCAGGCATGACGAGCCGTGTCTCTACACCACCATGCAGATTGCGACCTCGAGGACGACGGCGCTCGATTCGACCTCGAGGTCGCAAACGAGGTCCCCTCTCCCTATGAGAGAGGGTGAGGGGATCCGACACTCGGCCCGACCTCGAGGTCGAGACACACACCGTATGGATCCCCGCCTTCGCGGGGATGACTCATTTGAGAGCGTGAGCAATCCTCTCCTCTCGAATTCGAGGTCAACACGAGCGGGTGACGTAGCGGCACAGCGTGCCGTCCCGACCTCGAGGGCAGGCCTCGCATTCGGTGCGCCCTCCGCCCTCGAGGACGACCGCCCGACCAACATGACCTCGAGGACGACCTAACCGATGCCCGTCGCCGCCATCCGTCCGTCGTCACTCCGCCTCAATGGCGAGATCCTGGCCGCCACCGGGCTCGTCCTGGTGCTGTTCGTCATGGTCATCCCCCTGCCGGGGATGCTGCTGGACCTGCTGCTCGCGACCAACATCGCGATTAGCCTCGCGATTTTGCTGACGGCGTTCTACGCGGAGCGGCCCCTCGACTTCGGCATCTTCCCGGGGTTGCTGCTCGTCACCACGCTGTTTCGGCTGTCGCTCAACGTGGCCTCGACGCGGCTGATCCTGGGTGAGGCCAAGGCCGGATCGCTTATCGAGGCCTTCGGGCAGTTCGTGGTGTCCGGCAACTACGTCGTCGGCGCCATTGTGTTTTTGGTGCTCGTGCTCATCAACTTCGTGGTCATCACGAAGGGCTCCGGACGTATCGCTGAGGTCGGCGCGCGGTTCACCTTGGACGCGTTGCCGGGCAAGCAGATGGCCATCGACGCAGACCTAAATGCCGGTCTCATCGACGAGGACGAGGCCCGCAGCCGCCGCTCCGAAGTTTCCCGCGAGGCCGACTTCTACGGCGCCATGGACGGCGCGAGCAAGTTCGTCCGCGGAGACGCGATGGCCGGGCTCGTCATCACCGCCATCAACATCGTCGGCGGCCTCATCATTGGTGTGGCGCAGTATGGAATGAGTCCGTCCGAGGCGGCTCAGACCTTCACCCTCCTGTCCATCGGAGACGGCTTGGTGAGCCAGATCCCGGCGCTCCTGATCTCCACCGCTGCCGGCCTCATCGTGTCGAGGGCGTCGGGTGAGGGCAACCTGTCGACCGAGACGAAGGACCAGCTTCTCGGCCGCCCCGAGGCGCTCGCCGTGACCGGCGTGTTCATGGCCATCCTGGGCGTCCTGCCCGGCCTTCCCATCCTGCCGTTCTGGACGCTCGCCGGAGGACTCGCCTTTCTCGCCATCAAGCGCGAAGGCGTCCTGGCCGATGCTGCCGTCGCCCCGCCCGAAGCGCCCGTCGAGGCCGCGCCCGAACCAGAGCCCTCCGACCTCCTGCTGGTCGACGAACTCGAGCTCGAGATCGGCTTCGGCCTCATCCCCATTGTAGACCCCAACCAGGGCGGCGACCTTCTCGACCGCGTCTCGATGCTGAGACGCCAGCTCGCCACGGAGATGGGCGTGGTGGTGCCGCCGGTCCGCATCCGAGACAACGCCGAACTGGGCTCCAACGACTACGTGGTCAAGTTGCGCGGCAACGAGGTCGCACGGGGAGAGGCCCTGCCCGGCTACCACCTTGCCCTCCTGCTAGACGGCACCGACGAGGCGCCCCCCGGCATCCGCACCACCGACCCAACGTTCGGCCTCGATGCCGTCTGGGTGGCCGAGCGATCCATTGGCGAAGCCGAGCGCCTGGGCCTGGCCACCATCGAGGCGCCGGCCGTGATCGCGACCCACCTGCTGGAGACGCTGCGCAAGCACTCGTTCGCGCTCCTGACGCGGCAGGGCACGCGCGAGCTCCTCGACAAGGTGCAGGAGTCGGCGCCCGCGCTGGTGGCCGAGTTGGTCCCGGACCAACTCAGCGTCGGGCAGGTGCAGCGCGTGCTCAAGAAGCTGCTCCAAGAGCGCGTCCCGATCCGCGACCTGGTCCTGATCCTCGAGTCGCTGGCCGACCGCGCGCCCTCGACGAAGAACACGGACGTGCTGACCGAATTCGCCCGCGCGTCCCTCGCCCCGACCCTGACCCGTCACTTCTCCGGTCCCGACGGCCGCGTCCATGCCGTCGTCCTCGACCCGGCTCTGGAACAGCACTTGCTGAGGAAAGCAGAGAGCGGCGAGCTCAACCCGACCACCCTCGGGCTCGAGCCCGACCGAGCCGTCCGGCTCCAGTCCGAGGCGGAAACGGCGCTCACCCCGCTCATCGCCGCCGGCCACCCGCCGGTCGTCCTGACCTCTCCCGTGCTCCGAGCCACCCTCTTCGCCTTCCTCGACCCCGTCCTCGTGGACGTCGCGGTGCTGTCCTACCAGGACCTCGTCCCCGATGCCCCGGTCGACGTGGAAGGCCAGATTTCGCTCCCGTAGCGCCGTTTCCCGGTTCCCATGACGCTTAAGACCCTGACTGGCCCTACCATCCGCGCCGCCCTCGAGGACGCGCGCCGGCTGTTTGGTCCCACCGTCGTCTTGCTTCAATCGGCCCCGCCAGCGCCGGGGCAGCCCGCGTCCGTGACCGTCGGGTACGACCCCGAGGCGCCCTCGAAGCCGAGCCCTTCTCCGCCCTCGAGGACGGTGAGACGGTCCATTCCAGCGCCCGTCGCGCCGGCTGAACCGGGGCCAACGCCTGTTCCGCCTCGCTCGTACGGCTACCCCGCGCGGAACACCCGTCCGCTCCCGCCGGAACCCGTTGCCGCGACTCGGGCCACACCCGCCGCCCTCGAGGCCGCCGCTCCTAGTTCTTTCGAGGCCGCCGCCACCGCCTCCGACGTCGCCCTGCTGCGCGCCCAGCTCGCCCGCCTCGAGGACCAATTGGCGCGCGTCAAACGCTCGCCCTCGAGGCCGAGGCGCAAGCCGCTCGTGCTGGTCGGCCCAGCCGGCGGGGGCAAGACGTCCCTGGCGCTCCGGCTGGCGATGTCTCCCGACGTGGTCGGAGCCAGCCAGCCGGCCGTGCTCGTGGTGGCGCCCGATGGAGGTCTGTTCATCGACCCCTCCTCCGTGTTCTGGAACTCCAGCGTGCCCGTCGCCACCGCCCGCACCGCCGCCGACGTCCTCGAGGCTCTCGACACGTTCGCCGACGCCGACCTGCTGATCGTGGACACGCCGGCGCTCCCTGCCGATCCCACTCGCGCACGCGCCGCTGTCGCCCGCATGGGCGAGATACTGGCGCCGCTCGCCGCCGTCGAGGTTCTCCTGACCGTTGATGGGGCCCGCTCGCCGGCCACGCTCGACCTCGAGGCCTCGGGCTTGCGGCCGGACGCGCTCGCGGTGACGCGCCTGGACGAGACCCCTCTTCCCGCCGGAGACTGGGCCGACCATGTGGGCGTGCCGCTCCGCTTCACCTCGTGTGGTGCCGCCCTCGAGGACGTGACGCTCTGTGACGACGCGTCTGAGGACCCCGGGTCCACGCCCTTGCCGGCGTTCCAGCCCGCTCCAGCATCGACCCATCCGACCTCGAGGCCGTCCCGCATCGCCCTCGAGGACGCATCGACCCCAGCACGCCCGCACGTCCTCGAGGACGCGCCTCGCCGACCACGTGTGGTGCCCGGCACCGACCTCACCTCTCTTCTCCCGGACGTGTACGCCGATTTCGACGACCAAGTACCTCCGGTGACGCCCATTCTCTGCACGCTCTCATGACCCTGCCCTCCCCTGGACTCGTACTGGCCGTCGTAAGCGGCAAGGGCGGCGTCGGAAAGAGCACCATCGCCGTTAACCTGGCCGCGACATTGTCCCGCTCCGGCCGGTCCGTCGCCCTGGTGGATGCCGACTGCTGCCAGGCCTCGTGCTCGACTCTCTTGAACGAGGAGCCCTCCGCGAGCCTGATCGCCGTTGCTCGCGGCGCCGTGCCGCTTGACCGGGCGTTCCACACGTCAGACTCCGGCGTCACCCTCGTGACCATGGGTACGCCGTCCGATGGCATCGCGGATGCCTCTGTCCTCGACACCTTGGACGAGGCCGTTCGCATCGCAGCCCATGTCCACGACGTCGTCGTGATCGACGCCCCCGCAGGCTTGGGCGCGGAGGTCCGCTGGGCTCTCGACCGCGCCGATGCCGGGCTCCTGATTCTGGTGGGCGAGCCAACCGCTGTCCGCGGCGCGTACACGCTTGTCAAAACCGTCTGGCAGGACGAGCCGACGTATCCGTTTCTCGGCCTGGTCAATGCGGCCGACACCGACGCTGACGCCGCACAGACGACGGAACGGTTCGGCGCCTTGGCGGAGCAGTTTCTCGGACGCGCACCTATCCCCGTCGGCTACGTTCCGTACGACGCTCACGTGCGCGGCGCGGCGCGAGATCAAGCGCTCGTAACGGAGCGCTCGCCGAGCCTACGGGCGTCCTTTGAAGGCCTCGTCACGAGACTTGGCTCCTTGCTCACGCCAACGACATGACGCATGGGACGGCTCGAACGGCGGCATTACTGGCAGGCCTCCTGGTCCTGCTCGGCCGCGGCACTCCCGGCCCCGGCGACCTCGCGGCCGCCGGTACGATCGCACTCGTCACCTACGGCACGCTTACCCTGGGCGTGATGGCTGCTCGACACCTCCTGACTCTGCCTCCGCCGCCGAAGCCGGCTCCAGAGTCCACCACATCCGACTGATCCAGTGGCCCGTCCTGATCTCCAGACGCTCGTCGAGCGCTTCATCGCCGACCCGACTCCCATGCACCGAGAGGCGGCTGTGCTTGCGGGCATCCCACTCGTGCGCTCGATCCTGGGCAAGGTCACCGCCCCCGACCACCCACTCGCGAGCGCCGAAGACCTCGAGGGTGCAGGACTCATCGGGCTCGTGGAGGCCCTGGATGGCTACGACCCCGACAACGGCGCGGCGTTTATGACGTACGCGTATCTCCGCGTTCGCGGCGCGGTCATCGACTACCTCCGCTCTCTCGACGTGCTCTCACTCGACAAGCGCCGCCGCGTGGCGAAGGCCGGGCGAGTGGCCGAGGAACTGCGCCAAGAGCTTGGCGCCGAGCCTGCCGACCGAGAGGTGGCAGAGCGGATGGGCATCGACCTCGAGACCTACGACCGTTTGATGGCCGAGGCGCAAATGAGGTTCTCGCTCTCCCTCGACGCCCCCGTCGGCGACAGCGAGGGCTCCGCGCTTCACGACTTGGTACCCGATGGAAACGCCGAGAGCGGCTTTGCCGACGCCGACCACGATCATACCGTCGGTCGCGTCCGCACCGTCATTGAGGGTCTGCCCCAGCGCACCCGCGCCATGATCGGGATGTACTACGACGAGGACCTCACGCTCCGCCAGATCGGGGCCGTGTTTGAGGTCAGTGAGGCGCGCGTCTCGCAAATCCTCGGCAAGGCCATGCTCACGATCCGTGCTCAGCTCGAAGCCGTCGCAGCGTAGCGTCCTCGAGGTCGGCTGTTCGACCTCGAGGACGGCCCCCATCCGGGTCTCTAACCCACATCGAGGACGGGACTCACTCAGCAGCGTCCACCCAGTGAGACCATGCCGCGAGCGGGCTCCGGTTTGCACGATGCTTACCTGGCACCGTGACTGCGCCCTCGAGGTCGGAGGGGAACAAGAAGACGGCTCCGAGCAGGAGTTCTCCGCTTGTGGCAGACACGGACTCGAGGCCTGCGTCGGTGGCGAGCCAGCCGCCGCTCGACCAGTACGACGGGATAGACCGGGCGGTCGCAGACACGAGGATGTTCTGGATCATGGCGCCCGTGGCCGCGATGTGCTCCATGTTGATGAGTGTGCCATCGAAGCGGACGCGAGGTCCGCGTTTGGCAGTGCCCTCGGGGAGCCACGTCACCAACACAAGCGCCGAGGCCGCGGCGAGCAATCCTGGGATCTTCCCCCCCACTCCGTCCTCGAGGGCGAGTCCTCGCAAGCGGCGACATGCCTCCGCATCGAGGACGTGGCAGCGCCAGGGCTCGAGGGCGCTCGATCGGTAGGCCTCGGGCGCCATGTGATGGAACGGGGCGAACCCAGCCGTGGCGAGGATCTCGTCCACGACGGAGCGGTCGAGCGTGCCCTCGGTGGAGCCGTCGGTTTCGGTAGTCACCTTGGCGGTTCGCCTTGACCGGATGGCGTCTTCGACGGAGGCTATGGAGTCTGGCATCAGTGATTGTGGTTGTGCCAAGCCACATTGAGGGTAGCGTGACGATTCCCGCCGGGGCGGCGGAGCTCAGCGGTGTGAACACGTTCCAATCTCCGTACCCCTGAACCAAGAAACGCCGACTCCGTGCTGGAATCGGCGTTCGATGCGGGCCATGATGGATTCAGGCAACAGGGCCTATCGCGTTGTGCGACAACAAACGAGGAAGGCTGGGTACAACATCTCGCTTCCAATTGATGCCGATTCGAGGTCGAGCAGCGCCGCCTGAGTGTGTACCACAGAACAAGCGCCGTGAGACGCGTGAGACGTGAAACGTATCGGCTCAGAATGTAGCACAATCGGCCACAGCGACCTCGACAGGCCGATCTCAATACGTCTCACGTGTCTCAGTGCTTTGAGACGCGTCGTGAGACGTATCCGAAACGCGTCTCACGTCCACTCGCAGTGAGACACGTTCGGTGAGCAAGAGAGCCCGAAGGCCCCTCGGGTTAAAGCGGCGTTCGGTCAGGCGCCCACCGTCGATTCCATCTCCAGCGCGACGGCCCCGTCGGATCTGCCGTGCTGGGTGCCCGGCGCGGGAATTCCTGGGAACCAGGTTGTAAAGGTGGCCCCCATCCCAGGCAGGCTCTCGACTCCGATCGTTCCGCCCATAAGGCGCACGAGACGGCTCGCGATGGTGAGGCCGAGGCCGTTCCCCTCGTACTCCCGGTCCAGTCCCTCTGAGGCTTGCCGGAACTCGCCGAAGACGTGGGGGAGGAACTCCGGCGCGATTCCAGAGCCGGTGTCCGTGACGTGGATGCGGACCCCCGCACCCTCGCCCTCGACGACGACAGTGACGCCGCCGTGCTCTGTGAACTTGATCGCGTTCCCGACGAGGTTATCGAGCACCCGCCCGAAGCCGCTCCGGTCGAGGACGGCCGGGGCGGCCGAGCCCTCGACGGTTAGAAAAAGCCCCTTGCGGTCGGCCTCGATACGGTGGACCTGGGCGGTCTGTCGGACCTCGGCGGTCACGTCAAACAGCTCCGGGTGAAGCTTGATACCCTCACTCTCCAGCTGAGCGAGGTCGAGGACCGAGTTGACGGTGCGGAGCAAGCGTTGGCCGCCACGGACGATGGGCTCGACCAGCTCCTTTTGATCGTCCTCGACTTCGTCTGAGAGGAGCTCGGCGAACCCGATGATGGCCGCGAGCGGTGTCCGGAGCTCGTGGCTCATGTTGTTGAGGAAGGATTCTTTGAGCCGGAGCATCTCCTCCATCTTCTGACGGGCCTCGCGCTCGGCCTTGAACCGCACCGCTTCGGTGATGTCGGTGAGGACGCCCACCAGTCTAACGACGTGACCGTCCTCGAGGAGGGGCTGGATGTGGACCTCGACGTGGCAGCGGCTTCCGTCCCGTCGATGGAAATCGTACTCCTTTCTGAGATACGGGATCTCGCCCGCGCGTAGAGACTGGGCGTCCGCTATATGCTGGGCACGGGCGTCTGGGTGGATGAAGTCTAGGGCCGGCCGGCCGAGGGACTCGGCGACGGAGTACCCCGTGATGTCCTCCCACGCCGGACTGAGAAAAGTCCACCGCCCCTCCATATCGCTCTTGACGACGGCGTCTCAGACGTTGTCGAGGACCAACCGGTACCGCCGCTCACTCCGCTGAACCGCGGCCGAGAGCTCGCGGATGCGGCCGAGCCCGTACCCGCTCGCCCCGCAGACCAGGGCGGGCAACGTGTTCCACATGAGCAGATCCTGAAGGCTGAGCTCGGGCATCACAACCGAAAACAGCACCATCCCGAGGCCCCCCCCCGACAGGACCCCAACGACGACGCCCCCCTTTTTCCCGAGATACCACCCGGCCGCGAGCGAGGGGATCATGGAGAGCGCCCCGACAGGATCCCCTACGGCTTCGTAGAGGGGAAAGAACACAGCCGCATAGAAAACAACCGAGGCTGCCGTGAGGAGGAGCCCCCAGGGGAACGCGTCGTTTCGTTTCATGAAGAGGGAGTGTTCTCGGCGGATAGTCCGTTGCGTTTCAGGTATCGGCCGCTCAGGCATTTTCTGAAATGCAGCTTGCCCGAACCTGCGGGTAGCAGGCCGTCCGCGACCTCGACATCAGCGTCAATCTGATCTACCAGTGGCGGCGCCAACTCCGCGCTCGGCTACCAATCACCTGCCGAGCACGAGCGTCGGCATCACTCGCAGCGGGCACTCCGCCTCGCTGCGTAACCCCTAACCGGGCGTCCGGAAAAGCTCACTCGTTGTCTCGGGGTCAACGCTCTATCGGTACGTGTCACCGACGGGTGAGGTCAGGAAGATGCCTGAGCGCTAGTCGTAGATCCGACGCGTCTCCTCCGCGACATCGCGGTAAACCTCTGCGGCGAGAGCATCGCCCCGCTCGATCGCTGCGGCCTCGAGGAAGCTCAGCCTTAGGATGGCCTCGCGGACTCCCTCCTGTCTCGGCCGCTCGTGGTGGTGGGCCTCAGCGAGCGCCTCAGCTGCTACCGTCGCGGCGGCGAATAGATAGGCCTCAGTTCGGGCGTCGGACAGCTCCACGGTTTCGCGTTTCGGCTCGGGGTCCGCAATCCTACCGGGCGCGACTGTCAACAGAGAGTCGCACCATAGAAAAAGAGCCGGAGGAATGCGCCCTCCGGCTCTAGCGCGAAGCTCAACCGGGGGCGAGCCGCGGAGAAGTCAACACATCCTGAGGGGCCACCAGGGCATGCCCGATCTACTTTGGATCTCATCCGCCCTCGAGGACGAGACCGCGATCTCCCGCCAGAGGCATGGAGAAGAGACAGCTGTAGGCCCGAAACCTCACCGATTCACCGTGAGCCCTCACTCAGGGGCTCTACAAGACATTGTTGGACCCACAAACAGAAAACCCCTGTCTCCCAACAAGATGGAGACAGGGGCGGTGGGCCCTGATGGATTTGAACCATCGACCTCTCGCGTGTGAGGCGAGCGCTCTAAACCCCTGAGCTAAGGGCCCTCAGAGACAGCAAAGCTACCCGAGACGCGACGGCCTGAGCAAGCGGCCCCGGTGGAGAGCCTGCGAGGACGTGACCTCGAGGGCGACACAGTACAGTGTGCACATTCTGCCCTCGAGGGCACGCCGCCACGTATCACGGCCTCGAGGACGGCGCGACCTCTTTCATCATGGCATCTGTCCTCGACGGTGCAAGCCCCACTTGCTGTCCCCCGCGCCCAACCCACTCCCCCCTTTATCAATGCGAGCGGAGCGAAGCCACTTCGTCTTACCGAGCCCCAGGCTTCGAGACTGCCGTGTCGCTGCGCTCTTCGCAATGACAGATCTCCTGCAAGCCACTACGGGCTAACGCCCCGGCCTCGAGGACGTGCGAGCAGGAGCGAGGCGACCTCGATCGAGGACAGAAAAAGGGCGGCCCCCGATATGAGAGCCGCCCGCAAAACGCGTCTTCGAGGTCGCTAGTCCTCTTCCGGGACGTAGACCTCCTTCAGGATGCCCTGGAGCTTGGTCCGGCCGCGGTTGATGCGGGACTTGACCGTACCCATCGGCAGGCCCGTGATGTCGGCAATCTCCTCGTAAGCGAGTTGCTGGACGTCGCGGAGAACAACCACTTCGCGGAACTCCTCAGGGATCTGAGCGAGCGCCTCCTGGATGTACTTGTCCTGGATCGTGCCCTCAGCGTGCTTGTCCGGGAGGAACGTCTCGTCAGGGATCTCAACCTCGTACTCCTCCTCGTCGCGGTTCACAGACTGAAGGCTGTAGAGACGGCGACGCTTACGCTTGCGGTACTCGCTCCGGGCGAGGTTGCCAGCGATGGTGTAGAGCCACGTCGAGAACTTGGCAATTCGGCGGTAGCTGTGCCGGTTGCGGTACACGCGGAGGAACGTCTCCTGCAACAGGTCCTCGCACTCCTTGACGTCGCCCAGGAACCGGTAGATGTAGTTCGTCAGCGGGTCGTGGTACCGTCCCACGAGAATGTCGAAAGCCTCGACCGTTCCCATCTGGAACTGGCTCATCAGGTCCTCGTCATTCATTTGCGAGAGGACGCCGTGGTTTTTCGTCGCGGGGGTCACCGTGCGTGCGGTGGCCTTGGCGAACGTCTGCTTTTTCAGGGTCGGCATAGAGAGGCGTTTGGGGGGTTGTAGTCCGGCGTCGCGCCGGTTTGTCAGCGACTCAAAATCGCGCAAGGAACGTGCCTGCTCCCCAATCCTGACAGAATACAGACGTCTTTAGTAGAATTCCTGGAATGCACCTAGCGAGATGGAGCAGTGGCGCGTCGGAGAGCGAGCGTCAGTGTAAGACGGGGATCCCGTCGGGCACCCCCCTTCAGTTCGAGGTCTGCCGCAAGAAGTGCACCTAAGGCCTTTCGGACGCCATCAGGACCGTATCGGCGGGCTGGTGGCTCGTAGTCCTTGAGGAAATACGGACTCACGCCGATCTGTCCGGCCCACTGACTCTGAGGAACGCCTGCTGCGAGACAGCCTGTCAGTTTCCACAACTTCGTGAGGTACGCCGAGAGCAGCGCCACGATGCGGATCGCCTCAGAAGAGCGATTCCCGGCCTTGCCCAGCAACCCATCTGCGATCGCGAGCGCCGACGACACATCGCCGCGACCGAGGGCCGCTTGGAGTGCAAAGGGGTTCTGCTCGGCCGAGTGCCCTGCGGCTCGGAGGACATCGTCTCGCGTGACGCGTCCCCGGTCTCCGATATACGTGACCAACTTGTCCACCTCGGCATCGAGAGACCGGAGATCGGGCCCCGAGAGCTCCGCCAGCGTCGCGGCAGCACCGGACTCGGTGCCTACGCTGAAGTCGCGAAACCGGCCCTCGACCCAGCTCGGGAGTTGGCGGTCTTTGAGGGTCTCGAAGTGCGACCACACCGCGGTCTTCTTCAACGCCGCGTAGGGTTTGCTGCGCAGGTCAGGCTTCCGGTGGCACAGGAGTAAGACGATGGCCGTTGGGTTGGGATTGGCGGCATAGGCCTCGAAGGCGACGTTTCCATCGAGCTTCTCGAAGCCACGCACGATGACCAGTCGGCGCTCGGCCATCATGGGGAACTGAGCGCACTGGGCAAGCGCGGCCTGGGCATTGGCCTCCGGGCCGAACACAATGTCGAGATTGAAGTCCTTCTCGTGCGGCGCGATGGCGTGCTTCACTGCCAGGTGCTCGAGCTCATCGATGAACCAGCCTTCCTCGCCGTAGAGGAAGTAGAGGGGCGCGAACTTGCCGTGTCGGAACGCGGTCGAGAGGTCGTCGAACGAGGCGCCTGTCTTACGCGCTTTCGCCATGTCGGGGGAAGGGGAGCGGCCCTGAAGGTAGAGCGTCGTCCTCGAGGTCGAATGCGGAGAAAAGGGAAGGCCGAAGAAGGCCGAATGCCGCGTCGGCCTCAAGGTCGCGGACCGTCCTCGAGGTCGATTGGCTCGTGTCACAACTCCTGTGTCCTCACCTGCCGATCTGTACCTGTTGTCCTCGTGGCCGAACCGGGTGATAGGTGCCGCGGCACCACAGGCCGGGCTCAAGCTCATGAGGGATTGGAGACAGCGCCATCGCGTCCTCGATGGTCCTCTCAAACCCGTCGGCTCCCAGGCACTCTGGACTAGGGTTACGGCCAGAGTGCAGACGTACCCACTCCGTTGCCCCTTCTGCCAGGACAAACAGCTGGTACGCCTCGTAGTCCCGAGAAGACATCTCTGGCAGGCGGACAGAGGCAGTTCGTGGGACAATGGGAGTACGGCGGCGCGGCATTGGGATGTGACAGGTCCCCCAAGCGAGTACTTCGGGAAACGCATGCCAGCCAAGCTTTTGAGAGATTCGGTACGCAACCGTTCCGCTCAGCAATGGAGTTGTCCCCGCGTAGCTTCGCGAGTACACCTTAATCCTGCGTTCATGGCGGCGAAGCTGATCACGGAGTTCCTCGGCACCTTCTTCCTAGTGCTCACCATCGGGCTGACGGTGCTGATCGGGAGAGAGTTCGCGCCTGTGGCAATTGCCGCCGTTCTGATCGCGATGATTTACATGGGCGGGCACGTCTCCGGCGCCCACTACAACCCGGCGATCACGCTAGCGATATGGCTTCGAGGCCGAATCCCGATCTCTGAGGTCCTGCCGTACATAGGCATTCAGGTTCTGGCGGCCATCGTTGGGGCGTTGGCGGCCTATCTCGTCACAGGCGATGTCCTCGAGGTGACACCAGCGGAGGAGACCGGTCTCGGCGCGTTCTTCCTGCTCGAGCTGCTGTTCACGTTCGCGCTCGCGCTCGTCATCCTGAACGTGGCGACGAGCACCGGGACGGCTGGAAACGACCACTACGGAATCGCCATCGGGCTCATCGTGTTGGGCGGAGCGCTCGTGGCCGGCCCGATCTCAGGCGGAGCCTTCAACCCGGCCGTCGCGCTCGGCCCCATCCTGGTGGACGTGTTTGTAGGCGAGGGCCTAACAATCTCGAACCTGTGGATCTACCTCGTGTCGACGTTTGCAGGCGGTGCGCTGGCCGCGTTCGTCTTCCGGTTCCAGAGCCCGTTGGACAGCGGCGATGAGCCGGTGTAACAGAATGGGCCTCCGACCTCGAGGACGAATCACGCCGCCGGCGTGCGGAAGAGGTCGGCAGCGGCGGCGAACTGCTCGGACTCGGCCACCATCACCAACCGGTCACCGGCCTCGAGGACGAAGTCGCCGGCAGGGCTGCCGATCGTGTCGCGGCCTCGACGGACGGCCATCACGGTGATGGCCCACCGGCGACGCAGCGCCAGGGCTTCGAGGGTGCGGCCGGCCGCCGGGGCCCCCTCACGGACTGCGACGGCACGCGTGTGCAGACCCTCTTCGTCAAGTCCCTGAAGCACCATCAGGTGAGCCTCTTGGATGGAGCCTCGCAACACACCGTAGTCGTCCTGGCGGACGAGCGACGCCTGACGTTCGATCTCTTCCTTCGGTACGAGGTACGCGCCGAGCACATGTGCGAACAGGCGAACGGTCGTCTCCAGTTCTTCGGGCACCACGACATCGGCGCCGGCCTGCGTGAGACCTTCAACATCGGCCATGAATCGGGTGCGGGCGAAGATCTGGAGCGTCGGGTTGAGATGACGGGCCACCGCCACGATCCGCCGCGTCGCGTCGCGGTCGTTGATCGCGACCACCAACAGCTTGGCCTTTGCTGCGCCCAGGCTCAGCAGGATGGGCTCGCGGGCGGCGTCGCCAAACACGACCTCTGCGCCCTCGGAGTCCGCTTCGCGCAGGCTTTCCGGGTTGAGGTCGCTCACCGCGTACGGCACGCCCACCTCGCCCAAAACTCGGGCCAGCCTCCTCCCTGCCGGACCGTATCCAATCACGATCGTGTGGTCCTCGAGGTCGACGCCGTGGCCGTGGCCTCCGCCGGACGCGTCATCCTCCATCTGCCGACCGAACGCCGAGATCTTGGGGCCGAGCGCCACAAAGCCAGGCGTACAGACCATCAACAACACCGACACTGCGATCAGGCCCTGACTCCCTGTCTCCCCCAACCCGGCCGGCGTCAGTCCGACCTCGAGGCCGGAGAGCGCGAGGACGAACGAGAACTCTCCGATCTGACTTAGTGCTAGTCCTCCGGCCAGTGCCGCGCCCAGCGGATAGCCGAGGATCCGTGCCCCGATGGTTGCCAGGCCGCCCTTGAGAATCAGGACGCCCACCGCGGCGGCCAGCACCCAGCCCAGGTTCGCGAACAGAAATGCAGGGTCCAGCAGCATCCCGACCGACAGAAAGAACGCTGCCGTGAACAGAGTTTGGAGCGGCAGCACCTCGCTCAGAACGTGCTCCGCGTAGTCGCTCTCGCTCACCAGCAGGCCCGCCAAGAATGCGCCCAGGGCGAGGCTCACGCCCGCCAGCGACACGGCCCATGCTGTGCCCAGACAGATCGCAGCGACGGCCAGCAGAAACAGCTCGGTCCGCCGCGTCTGCGCGACGCGCTCGAGGACGAACGGGACGACGCGCCGAGCGCCGATTAGAACGGCCGCGATCACCAACGCCGCCTTGATCAGTGCCCACGCAACCTCGAGTGGCGACCCGCCCTCTCCTGCCAGCACCGGGATCAGCAGCACCATGCCCACGATGGCGAGATCCTGGAACAACAACATCGCCAGCGATACGCGTCCTACCGGCGTGTCGGATTCAGCGCGTTCGGCCAGCACCTTGAGCACGATGGCCGTCGATGACATCGCAACCAGGAAGCCCGTGAACACGGCTGGTCCTATGCCAACACCCACCAGCACCAGTCCGCCTGTAACGACGGCGATGGTCAAGCCCACCTGCACTCCACCACCCAGGAAGATGGGCCGCGCCAGCCGCGCCATTTCCTTCAGCGAGAACTCGACGCCGATGGAGAACAGCAACAAGATGACGCCGATCTCGGCCAACTCGGCAACCAACTCCACGTCCTCGACGAGCCCGAGCGCGAACGGGCCGATGACCACGCCGGCCAGCAGGAAGCCCACGATGGGTACCAGACGGACACGGTAGCACAGGTAGGCCACCACGACACCGGCGGCGAAGAGCGCGGCCAGTTCGCCCACAAAGGGGAGCGATCCAACGGCGAGTGGGAGAGCGAGCGGCATCAAGGACAGAATGGGGTCAAGCGACAGAATCGTCCTCAAGGACGAATCGGATTCGGAGAGCGGGATATAAAGAGCGCCCCGCCTCGGAAGGTCCGAGACGGGGCGCGACCTCGAGGGCGGGAGCGGCTAGCGCGAGGCCTGCTGGGCGCGGAGCCGGTCGAACCGGACCTGCTGGTCGGTGCCCGGTCGGACACTGTACGGGTCGTCCGGCAGATCGACGCGGATCAGCTCAGGGCGTCCGTTAACCATGTGGAAGCGCTCGGGCGCGCCGTTCGGCGCCTCGCCCTGCACGATGACTGTCGTGCCCTGTTCGAGGATTCGGCCACGTGAGGCCATCGCCCTATCGGCGCCGCCGTTCGTAGTCCGCCAGCCATCCGCCCAGTCGTAGATCCATTGTGCGTCGGCCGTCATCAAGCGGACGCAGCCGTGGCTGGCCGCACCAGACGTTGGGAGCGCGTAGTACTGGTGGACGTGGATGCCACGAGCGTCGTGAAAGTTGAACACCCATCGCATGTCCCACGACTGTCCAGGGGGCGACAGCGTGCTCACGCGGTGCCGCTCCTTCCAGTTAAAGTTGAACCGGCCGGACGGTGTCTCGGACCCGTCGGCACCGGTCGAGACCAGGCCCCAGCGTGCAAGGCGACCGTTCTCGTAGCCCGCCCATGCCTGGACGGTCTTGTCGATTACGAACAGCTTATCGAAGTCGCGGCCACCGGGGTAGTCGCGCGGAAAGGGGCTGTAGGCGCGCGGGTCGAGGCCGACCTCGCTGGGCAGCACGATGGAGTCGCCATCGCGGAGGTCTTGGATAAAGACGCCGTTCAAGAACGCGACCATACCGTTGAGCTGGTCACGGCCGTACAGCGCGTTACCGTCACCAACCTCGTTGTAGAGTTCGTGCCGAGCCAGGATCGAGTTGCCGCTTTCGTGCGAGAGCGTGTACGAGCGGTAGGAGACCTCAGGGATCTCGTCGAGAGACTCGGAGCGGTTCGCGTAGAGGAGCTCGGCCAGCCGGTCCTGGTTGTACAGGGTTCTCTGACCCTGCGCCTGGACGGGAGTGACGAGAGCCGCAATGGCGACGACAGCGGTAAAGAAGAGGACTCGCATGGGAGGTGGTGGAACCCGAGGTGGAGCAGGAAGAACGCACTCGAGGCGCGGTTCGTTCAGGGAAGACGTGAGGATCGTCCCGAATCCTACCACCAGCCAGCATTCCTCAGGCAATCCTCGACGTCGAGGGCGTTTGAAGAAGACTGAACAACCATCCTTTTCGACCTCGAGGGCACGCGATTGGAACGGGATCGCCTCAGCCCTCGAGGGCGCTCCGGGCACTGTCTCCCGGCGCCGACCTCGAGGGCGAACAACGGCGCTACGGTGCTGCCTCGGCCTAGAGGCCCCCGCCGACCTCGAGGACGCGCATGGCGACCTCCTACTGGATCACGTACCAGATGTAGCCCGCGTAGCCTGCCATCAACACGGCCCCCTCCCAACGCTGCGTCCGACCGCCAGTGACGAGGAAGGCGAGCGTCACAAGGCCGAAACCGCCCATGATGACGAGAGTGTCGATACTGACGCCGGTCGACGTGATGGGAGCGACGAGCGAGGCAGGGCCAAGGACGCTAAAGACGTTGAAGATGTTGGAGCCGACGGCATTGCCGAGAGCCATCTCCCCCTGTCCTCGACGCGCAGCCACGGCCGTCGTGGCAAGTTCTGGGAGGCTGGTGCCGAGGGCCACCAGCGTCAACCCGACGACGGCGTTGCTCACGCCCAGCATCGAGGCCGTCGCGACCGCGCCGTTGAGCAGCAGCTCGGACCCAAACACCAACAGCCCGATTCCGCCGATCACCAGCAAGATGTGGCGTTTGAAACCCAGCGCCGAATCGGAGATCGCGTCTCGCACCTCCGGCGGCAACGCGGCTTGCTGTTCGCGCACTTCCTGTCTCGAGCTCCGAATCTTCCACGCGGTATAGAGGACGGCGCAAACTGCCAAGACGCCCCCCTCCCATCGGGACAACGTATCGTCAGACAGGAATACGACGAGCAACACCATCGAGGCCAGCATGACCGGCACGTCGAACCGGATTAGCGACCGGTCGACAGCCATCGGCGCGAGCACAGCGGCCAGACCGACGATCAAGCCGAGGTTGGCGACGTTGGACCCGACCACGTTGCCGATCGCAATCCCGCCGTCGCCGGCGAGCGCGGCCTGAACGCTCACCACCAATTCTGGACTCGAGGTCCCGATGGCAACGACGGTCAGCCCGACCACGAGCGGCGTAATTCCAATCCGAAGAGCCAGCGCCGAGGCCCCTCGAACGAGGCCTTCGGCACCGGCCAGGAGGAGGACCACGCCGCCTCCCATCGCGAGCAAGCTCTGTAGCAATGTCATGGCCGGTGCACGCACGACCGGTGCCAGCGGTGCCCCGTTCTTACAGACTTATGCCTCGAGGCCGTCGCCCTCGAGGACGACAGGCGGCGTCCGAAGGAGCACGAACGCGCCGAGGAGTCCGGAGATCAGCGAGGCTCCCAGGATGCCCACCTTGGCGCTGTCCAGCAGCGGACCGGCTCCGAACGCGAGGTTCGCGATGAACATCGACATGGTAAACCCGATGCCGGTCAGGAAGCTGACGCCGAGCACGTGAGTCCACGTCACACCGGTCGGCAAGGCAGCAATGCGGGTCTTCACGGCCAGGAAGGCCATCCCCATCACGCCGATGGGCTTTCCTACGATGAGGCCGAGGGCGACTCCGAGGGCGACGGGATCTGTAGCGAGAGACAGCGCATCGGCACCCAGTGCCACGCCTGCATTCGCAAGAGCGAAGATGGGCATCACGACAAACGCGACGAACCCATGGAGCCCGTGCTCGAGACGCTGAAGAGGTGGCTCGATGTCTGTGCAAGCGACCTCGAGGCTGTGGACAGCAGCCATCTGCTCCGAATCGGGGTCGGTGGGTGAGCCAGCGATCCCCTCCCGAAACTTGGCCAGGAGCCCCTGCACGCGGTCAGCGAACTGAACCTCGTCAATCTGACGCGTGGCGGGGATCGTCAGCGCAACCAGTACGCCTGCAATTGTCGCGTGGACGCCCGACTTGAGCATCGCGACCCAGGCGATGACGCCAATCACGCCGTACACCAGAGGCTTCTGAACACCAAGTCGGTTGGCGACGCCAAGCACACCGACGAGCGCCAGCGACAACACGAGCGCTCCTACGTTCAGTTCGGCGGTGTAGAACAGCGCGATCACCACGACAGCGCCGAGGTCATCCACGATGGCGACGGCCGTGAGGAAGATCTTGAGCGCCAGTGGGGCCCGGCTGCCCAGCAGCGCGAGCACGCCAAGCGCAAACGCAATGTCAGTCGCCATCGGCACGCCCCACCCAATGACGCGGTCGGTACCGGCAGTCACAAACGTGTACATCAGAGCCGGGACAACCATTCCGCCAATCGCCGCGGCAATCGCGAGCGCTGCTTTCCGTGGTGACGCCAGTTCGCCGGCCAGCACCTCACGCTTGATCTCGAGGCCGACCACGAAAAAGAAGATGGCCATCAGACCGTCGTTGACCCACAGGATCAGCGGCTTCGAGATCTCGAACGATCCCGCACCGACAGTGAAGTACGTACTCCAGAGGTCCGAGTAGGACGCGGCGAGGGGACTGTTCGCCCAGATCAGAGCGAGGGCTGCGGCGATGAGCAGGATGACGCCGCTGGCCGCCTCGGTCTTGAAGAAGGACTGGAAGGGTCGGAGGAGTGTGAGCATTTGAGTCTGTCGGGGACGACGGCCCCGAACCTGCGCCAAGCAGGCCTCGAGGACGGGGCGGATGGATCCCGCTGGACCTCCCCAGCAGGGCGCTCGCGATGGCGAGCATGACATGCGGACGAGAGCGGCAGCGCTAGTCTAGCAGCCGCGTTCGGTGACCACGAGGAGTCCCAACCATGCCCCACGCGGACAGACCACGCGGCCGTCGGGGCAGATGTGTCGGGAATAGGGGCGCATCGGGGAAGCGTCTCGTGGTGGGGCTCTAACGCTCCATGTTTGTCCTGGTTACCGCTCGACGCCCGAATGAAGCCGGATTCACGGGCCGCGGCCTCGAGGGCGCGTGCTCACTACGAGACGCGGTGCAGAGGGTTTCGATCTGAGGCACCGCGCCTCCGATCGGCCTCGAGGTCGCCGGGACGCCTCGCCCCGAACCACCAGAGGAGATGAGAGTCTCCGAGATGACGTCCGTCCTCGAAGACGCAGCCTCCGCGTTACTCCGCCGACCCCGAGGTAATGGTCCAGACACACGCCCTCAAGGACGAGACACCTCGATACTCAATCTCACCTCGGGCTACTCCGCCCAGCGAAGCGCCGTGCGCACGGGTCGGTGGTCCGAGAACGTCACCGGCGCCGTCTCCGCCAGCACGACCTCGAGGGCGGGGTCAGCCAGCACGAAGTCGATGCGGACGAAGGGCGTCGGGAGTGGTACGTCCGCCCCCAGCCGTCGCCAACGGATCGATAGGCGTCGGTCCGGTCCACACCCCCGGCCGTGCGGAGTCGGCGGTAGGCCCAGTTGTCGGCCGTCGAGTTAAAGTCGCCCGCGACGACGACCGGTACCGTCTCGCCCTCGATGCGCCGCGCGATCTCCTGCACCTCGTCACCGCGCTGGGCGTAGACGGCGCGGTAGCGGCTGAGGTACGGGCGCCACGTCGAGGGGCTGAGCAGAGCGAGCCGGTCGTCCTCCCACGGCTTCGACTCGCCGAACGACCGGAGGTGGACGTTGTAGACGACCAGTTCGCGACCCTCCCAACGGACCATAGTGCGAAGCACCAGCGACACATCAGGGTCGCGCTCGACGCCCAGCACCAGCGCCTCCTGCTCCATGACCTCGAGGCCGGAGCCGTCGCGGACCAGCACGGGCACGCCGGTCGTGTTCTCGCGCCAGCCCGGGTGGCCGGCCAGACGGTCCGGCAAGACGAAGCGTGTACGGCAGGTCATCGGTCACGGCCTCGACCTGGATGGCCTGCGTTGGGTCGCTCCGACGCTCCGACGGGCCGTAGACCCAGGCATCCTGCATCACCATGATGTCCGGCTCCGTCGCCTCCACGTAGGTCACCACCGAGTCGCCCAGCGCCTCTCGGCTCGGCCCGACGCCCGGCACGTTGAACGTCGTCAGGGCCAGGTCTCCGGGTCCGGCCTCGAGGTCGGACCCCGGACTCAGCGCGCCGGCTCGCCACGCGACAAGGCCGACCAGGACGATGTGGATCGCGACCGCCCCCCACCGCCGGCCGAGCAGCCACACGACGCCCAGCGCGGCCAGCGCCCACGTCGCGTACGGCAGTCCTACGGCGACGAGCTGCGCCCACCAATAGGGCCGCGGGGGCAGGAAGGCTGCGACGTACCCCACCATCACCACGGCGGCAATGGGTACGTCAATGAGCAGCACGAGCGCCCACCCGAGACCCAAGCGTCGAGGTTGGCCGTCGGAGGAGCGATCAGTCACGGCTTGCTCGGTCCAGCACCGCCCGTTCCTCCTTGGTCAGGCTCTCGTAGCCCTTGTCGAGGATCTTGTCGAGGATCTGGTCCACATCGAGCACCGGAGCGGCCTCGCGGCCCACCGTCTTCGAGGACGACCTCGAGGACGTCTTCGAGCGACTCGACGTCGAGGCCGTGACGGGCTGGCGTGACGACCTCGAGGGCGTGGATCGGCGGCTGGTGCGCACGCCGAACAGAGGTGCGGCCCAAGCCATAGGGTCACGTCCCGCCTGCTGCGCAAGCCCGACGAGGTAGCCAACGAGCGCGGCTCCGAGCACCGTAAAGTCGCCCTGCGAGAACGCGAAGCTGAGAACCACGAACCCGATGGCGATCCACTTCATCGGCACGACGCCCAGCAGAAACATCCCGATGCCTCGGTTCGGGTGCAGCGTCGCAACGGCACACAGAATGGCGGTGACCGGCGTCCACAGACCAAACGCGGGCCGGAGCGGCACCGTCGGAAGGACGAACCCGAGCAGAGCGCCGAACCCAAGAGTGAACAGAGCTGCGCCGACGACGCCCATCACATACAGCCCGAACAGCCGGTGCGGCCCGTAGGCCTCTTCATAGTCGCGGCCCATCCACTGGAGCCAGTAGAACCCGAACCCGAACGAGATCAGCCCGAAGAAGCCGCCGTAGGCATTCACAAAGCCATACGTGAGCACGGTCCACGGCCGAGTCAACGCAACCGCCGGATCGGCGGGGAGGATGAGCCACTCGACGACGACAAGCAGTGGAACGCCGAACGCCGCCAGCAGCGCAAACACGATGTACCCGAGGTACGTCGCCAAGTTGACCGTCAGAAGCAGACGGAGGGCCGGCGGCAGGCCTGCGCGCCAGAGCTGGAACCGGAAGAGCGGGGAGTCGGGCGCGGCCACGGGTCTAGGTGATGCGGGTGCGAGGCTGGACGGGGAGCCGGCCCATCCAGTAGAGGATCATCACGGCGCCTGTCACCATCCCGCCCAGGTGGGCGTAGTGGGCAACGCCGGCCTGGACATCGGCCACGCCGGCGAAGAGGCTAAACGCGGCGTACCCGAGCACGAACCACTTGGCTGGGATCGGGACGGGCAGGAACAGCAGGAAGATCGGGCTATTCGGGTGGAGAAGCCCGAACGCCGCCATCACGCCCAAGACGCCGCCCGAGGCGCCGAGTGTGGGGACGGGAATATCGCCCGCGCCCATCAGAAATGGCCACGACTGCACCGAGAGCTGAAGGAGGCTCGCCCCCAGCACGCACACGATGTAGAAGACCAGAAACCGCTTCGAGCCGAGCTGCTTCTCGATGGTCCCGCCAAACATCCACAACCCGAACAGGTTGAAAAAGATGTGCCCGAACCCTCCGTGCATGAATGCACTCGTGATGAGCTGCCAGGGATAGAACGTCCCGAAGGCGACGGTCCCGTCTGAGAACCGGATCTCCTCCGGGCCACCGATCGGCCAGAGCATGAACAGCCGCTCAAGCGAGTCATAGGGCACCGCAGACCGGGCCTCGAGGATCATCTGAGCCAGAAACACGAGTCCGTTGATGATCAAGAGGTTCTTGACCACCGGCGGAAAGAGGCCGAAAGAGGACGGGGGGCGGTAGGCGTTTTGCACGAGGCGGGCGGGTGCGCGGCCGGAAGGGTACCGCCGCGGCCCCGGGAAACGGGCCGTCCGGCGCTGAAGTTGCGGGGGAGTCGGTCGCGGGGAAAGGGGCGAGGGGGAAATGGGAAGGGGCAGACGCATGCCCGACCTCGAGGTCGGATAGAATGCGATAAGAGATTGGGGAGAGACGAGGAGGAGAGGTTTCTCCGGACCCGACCTCGAGGACGACAGCACGGCCTCGAGGACGAAGAATCATAGGAGCGCGCGCCAAGCCTGTTGCGAGCGCCGTTCCTTGCCTCGTGCTCCTCTTGCTCTCAGATCTCCACCTCGGGCGCGGCTCGCGCGACGACACTCGCGCGGCCGAGCGCGACGCCGTCGCCATGCTGCGGGCGCACGAGAGCGACGTCCTCGAGGGCGGCGCGCTGGTCCTGATGGGCGACGTCTACGACCAGTTCATTGAGTACCGGCACCTCATCCCCAAGAGCGCACCCAGGCTCGTCGGGCTGCTCGCAGAGTGGGCCGACCGCGGCGCCGAGATCGTCTACGTCGTCGGCAACCGTGACCCGTGGCACGTCAGCTTCTTCGAGGACGACATTGGCGTGGCAGTGACTCATGAATGGGAAACGCGTCGGGATGGGCGGTCCCTGTATATTGCTCATGGGGACGGGCGCATCCCCTCCGAACGGCTCTCTCACCGCCTTCAGCCGCTCCTTCGAGCTCCGCTCATGGCCCGCCTCTACCGTATGGGCTTGCCCGGCGACGCCGGCTACGCGTTCGCGCGCTGGACCGCACGCCGGTTCGGCACCGACGGCGCCGCCGACCTCGAGGTCGCCGCCGGGCTCGCCGCGGCGGCGCGCCAACGGCTCGCACAGACGGACGCCGACGTTGTCGCGTTCGGGCACTGCCACGCCCCCGCCCTCGAGGACGGGCCGAACGGCACGTATCTAAATCCCGGCTACTGGTTCGGCGACCGTACGTTTGCTCGGATCGACCTCGACGGCCCCGCCCTCTTTCGCTGGACCGACGGCGCCTCCGCCCCGCTCCCCGCCGCACTCTAAGCCTCGCGCTTCGCACGGACGCATGGACGACAAGACTTATACCGACGACGACCTCGAGGCCTTCTTCGGCTCGCCCGACAGCCGACGCGCTGCCCAGACCGCCCGCCGATCCTCCGCTGGCGGAGACGGTGAGGACGCCGAGCTCGCTGCGTTCTTCGGCTCGCCCGACGTGAGCGGCGACGGCTCCTCGCAGAATGCCCGCCTGGCACCGCCTACCGCCCCGGCAGCGCCCCCGCCGCCGACTGGACCTGCGGCTCAGCGCCGCCGCCGTGTCGGACGCGCACTCGCCGTCGTGCTGGGCCTCGTCGGGCTTGGCGCGTTCGCGGGCTTAGGCGTGATCCTGTACCTGAGCCAGGACTTGCCGACGTTCGAGCAGATTGAGAACACGGAGAACCTGCTCGCGACCGAAGTCATGACCTCCGACGGCGTTGAGCTCGCGCGGTACTACGCCGACGAAAACCGAACCTGGGTCGCCCTCGACCAAATGAGCGCGCTCGTCCCCCAGGCGCTTATCGCCACCGAGGACCGCCGCTTCTACGAGCACTGGGGCGTAGACGGGTACGCCATCGGCGCCATCATCAAGGACGTCCTGACGGGCCGAGGCGCCCGTGGCGCGTCCACGATCACGATGCAGCTCTCGCGCAACCTGTACCGCGAGTCGACCGGCTTCCGCATCGGCGATCGCTCGATCATCCGCAAGGCCAAGGAGATCCTGATCGCCGTTCGCCTGGAGCGGACCTACACCAAGCCGGAGATCTTGGAGGCCTACCTCAACACTGTCCCCTTCCTGTACAACGCATACGGCATCGAGGCCGCGGCCCAGACGTTCTTCTCGAAGCCGGCCACCGACCTCGACGCGAGCGAGTCGGCCACGCTCGTCGGGATGTTGGCCGCGAACTCGCGGTACAACCCGTGTCTCGCGCAAGGCGGCACCTCGAGTGAGTGCCTCGATGCCGAAGGCGAGCCGATCACGGTCAGCGAAAACCAGGCATCCATCACGCGGCGCAATGTGGTTCTGACCAACATGCGGGACCAAGGCGTGCTTTCGGAGGACGCCTACCGCGAGGCGTACGAGATGCCGATCAACATCGCGTTCGACGTTTATAGCCACGAGGACAACATCGCGCCCCACTTTGCCGAGGTGCTGCGTCTTTGGTTCAAGGACTGGGCGGCGGCCAACAACTACGACCCATACGAGGACGGCTTGGTGATCCACACGACCATCGACAGCCGGATGCAGGCGCTCGCAACGGAAGCCGTCGAGGAAGAGATGGACGACCTCCAAGAGATCGTCGGTCGCGGATGGAGCGGTGGCGGCGTGCCGTTTGGACGGTGGTGGAGCCGCAATACGGCGGTCGTCAACGAGTACATCGGCCAGACGGATCGCTATCGCTCGGTCGCAACGGGCGGCGTCTCGGCGGAGGAGGCCATCGCTCAGCTACGCGCGAACGATGTGTTCATGGACTCACTCAAGGCCGAGCGTACCCGCCTCGAGGCCGGCCTGATCGCGATGGACCCGCGCAGCGGCCAGGTCAAGGCCTGGGTGGGCGGCCGCAACTTCGTCGCCAACAAGTACGACCACGGCGGCCAGTCGCGACGCCAGCCCGGGTCGACGTTCAAGATCTTCGTCTACACGACGGCCTTCAACAACGGCTACTCGCCGCAGTCGGGCGCCTTTGACAGCCCGTTCAAGTGGGGCGACTGGGCGCCGCAGAACTCCGGTGGTGGCTACGCCGGTTACACGTCTCTCGCCGACGCGCTTCGGGCTTCAAGAAACGTGGTCGCAGCACGTATCACGAAGCACTTCGGCACGTCCGAGATTGCGAGAACGGCGTACCAGATGGGCATTCGCACACCGCTCGAGCTCGGTGAGTTCGATGCCGCGACGTGTGCCCCCTTCGAGGCTCGCAAGAACGACTGCTATGCTCGCTCCATCGGGCTCGGCACACAGGATGTGTCCCTCCTAGAGATGGTGACGGCCTACGCGACGGTCGCCAACTATGGCGTGTATCACGGCCCCACCATCGAGGAGGAGCGCCCGGCTAATCCGGACGTGCCGCCGCACATCGTGCTCGCCATTGACCGCATCGAGGACCGCTACGGCAACGTCATCGCTGACTTCACGCCGGTCGGGCGCGAGGTCCTCAACCCCTCCACGGCCTACACCACGTTCGACGCGATGCGCGCCGTAGTCCGCGCCGGCACGGGCCGGGCGCTCGGCGGGTACCGTGGCGTCGGCCCTCTCGACGTAGCCGGCAAGACGGGCACGACGCAGGAGAACGCTGATGGCTGGTTCATCGGCATGACGCCCGAACTGGTGGTCGGTTCATGGACTGGTTTTGATGATCGTCGCCTCAAGTATCCCTCGACCGGAATTGGTCAGGGTGGCCGGACAGGTCTCCGCAACGTGGGCGCGTTCCTGTCCAAGCTCCAGATGGAGGGCGACTCCCTCATCCGCCTCGACCCCGACCTCGACCTCGAGCGACCGGAGAACTACCAGCCGCCGACGCGTCGCAGCCGGATCGGCGACAGTGGCTACTGGCCGGGCGACAGCCGCAGCCGAGCCCGCTCGCGGAGCCGAAGCAGTTCGTCGGGTGGCAACAGCCGAAACAGCACGGCTGACCGGCCAGCGCGTGACATGATCGACCGGTTCCGCCAGCGCGAGCGGCCCGCTGCGCCTCAGGAACAGCCTCGCCCGCAGACGCAGGGCGGCGGCACCGGCGGACGAATCGGCTGGTAATCGAAGGCAAGAGGGCCGGGGCCAGGGGCAAGAGGTGTCTTCCGCCCCTTGCCCCTTGCCATATCCTCCTTCCCCTTGAGAATCCTCCACTGCGCCGACATCCACCTCGGCTACGAGACGCACGGCCGGCTTGACCCGGCGACGGGCCTTAACACGAGGCTGCTCGACTTCCGCCGGTCGTTCGACTTCATGGTCGCGCGCGCCCTCGAGGACGACGTCGACCTGTTCCTGTTCGCGGGCGACGCCTACCGGACTGCGGATCCGACGCCGACGCAGCAACGCCAGTTTGCCGAAGCGCTGCGACCCATCGTCGAGGCCGGCATCCCGATCGTGATGGTGGTAGGCAACCACGACCACCCGGTGAGTTTCGGCAAGGCGTCGTCGGTGGACATCTTCGGCGTACTAGGCGGTGACGCCGAGGTGTTCGTCAAGCCCACATTCCGCGCCGAGGGAAAACCGGGCGGCGTGATCGAGACGAAGTCAGGACCCCTTCAGCTGATCGCGCTCCCATGGCCGATCCGGTCGAAGATCTTGGCCAAGGACCAGTACCGGGGCAAGACGCCACACGAGATCCGCGAGTTGATCGAGAGCACGTACACGTCGTTCGTCACGCAGTGCGCCCTCGAGGCCGACCCGTCAATTCCGCTCGTGATCTGTGCGCACTTCACGGTCCAGGGCGCCGAGATGGGCGGCAGCGAGCGGGCGAGCCTGATCGCGCACGAGCCGCAGTTCACCGTCGGGCAGCTCACGCCGCAGCCGGTGGACTACGTCGCCCTCGGCCACATCCACAAGTACCAGGACCGCAACCTCGAGGCCTACGAACGCGGCGACGGCCCCCCGGTGGTGTACTCGTCCTCGATTGAGCGGATCTCGTTCAAGGAGCACGACGCCGACAAGGGGTTCGTGATCGTCGACATCGACCCAGCAGGCCAGGCTGGGCGGCGCACGACATACACGTTTGTCCCGACACCCGCACGGCGCTTTGTGCCTATCGCGTGCGACGCGACCGGCGCAGAGGATCCGACGTCCGCCATCCTGGCGGAGATCGACAAGCACGACCTCGAGGACGCCGTCGTGCGGGTTCGCTACGAGGTGGGCGAGGAGCAGCCGGCGGTCGATGAGCAGGCCATCCGTGCCGCCCTCGAGGCCGCGGACACGGTGGCGGCGGTGGAGCGAGACGTGGCTCCCAGCGAGCGCCGCAAGCGGACGGTCGTGCGCCGAGAGACGTCGCTCAAGGACGCCATCGAGCGGTACGTGGACCAGCACGAGGCGCTGGGCAAGATCAAGGACGACATGGTGGCCGCCGCCCTCGAGGTCGAACGAGCCGTGGATGCGGAGGAGCGGTAGTCGCCCTTCAGGACGACTCAGAGAGAAACGGTGCGCGGAGGCTCAACCCAGACGCGACACTCGGCCTCGAGGTCGGATGCCGCTCGCCGAGCCGTGGCCTCGTCCTGAAAGGCGCTGACCACAGCAGAGCCCGTCCCCGACAGCGCGGCCCAGCCGGCTCCGCCGTCCTCGAGGGCGCGGCGGACATCCGCGATCACTGGGTGCGCGGCCTCGACGGACGGCTGGAAGTCGTTGGTCACTTCGAGGCGCCAACGCTCGAGGTCGTTTGAAGCCACCGCCGCCGCGAGACCCGGCCGATCAAGATCGGTCGGTACCACACCTGCAAAAGCCTGGGCAGTTGAGACATGGACAGGTGGTACCGCGACCACGAGCCAGAATGGACATGCATAGCCGTCCTCGAGGACGGGCGTCAAGACCTCGCCTCGGCTGGTACCCAGCGACGGCTCGGCCTCGAGGAAGAACGGGACGTCGGATCCAAGGACAAGGGCAATCTGTGCGAGCTCGCCGGGGGGCACATCGAGGTCCCACAACTCCGTGAGGAGCCGGAGCGTCGTGGCAGCATCGGATGAGCCGCCGCCCAGGCCTGCGCCGTACGGCACACGCTTCTCGAGGTGCAGGCGAGCGCCGCCCTCGAGGTCGGCCCATGCTGCCAGTGCCTGAGCCGCGCGCACAACCAGATTGCTGTCATCGGTTGGCAGCGCCGAGTCCGTCGTGGTGAGCGTAAGCCTCGAGGACGGCTCTGCGGTCAGTGTGTCGGCCCAGCCGATGGGCAGGAAGACTGTGGCGAGGTCGTGGAAACCGTCATGCCGACGGCGCAAGACCTGAAGTCCAAGGTTGACCTTGGCAGGGGCTTGGGCGGAAAGCACGTGAGGACTGAGAGGGTATGCGGCGTGGACTCGCTGACCGAAAGCGAGGGGTGTAGTTTCGCACTTGATTGCTACGCCCGTTCTCCCCCTCGGTGCCATATGGCTCCCCCCTCCCGTGGGCGCGCTCTGTTCGTGCTCGCCGTCCTCAGCGTTGCGACAGCGTGGCCGTCAACCGCTCAAATCCGTCGGCCGGGTGCTGAGGCACCCGTTGTGGTCCGGCCGGCTGCACCCGACTCTCCTGGCGGCGCCCTCGCTCTGAGCGGCCCCGTCGACCCCAGCTCGTACATCCTGGGCCCCGGCGACGTCTTCGTCGTCACCATTGGCGGCTCGATGTCGGGTGCAGTAGGCCAGGTCACCACGACTGTCACCGCCGATGGCCTCTTGGTGATTCCGCAGGCAGGGTCGTTCCAGGCAGCCGGTCGGCCATTGGGAGTCGTGAGAGGGGAAGCTCGGGCAGCCCTGCGGAGCCTCTACCGCAACGTCCCCACGGATGTCGCCCTCGCCGCGCCGCGCCGGTTCTCGGTGTTCGTGTCTGGCGCCGTCCCCATCCCCGGCCGCCAAACCGTCTCTGCTCTCGGGCGTGTCGAGGACGCCGTCGCTGCAGCCACGGGAACGTTGAGCCCGCTCGACCTCGCCGACTACTCGACGCCACGGGACGGCACCGAGCGCCGCACAGCCCTGCGCAGCGTCCAGGTCACCGAGACGGATGGGAGCCAGAAAATCGTTGACCTCCTTCGCTACTACGCCACGGGCGACCTCAGGTACAACCCGCTCCTTCGGGACGGAGACGCTGTGTTCATCCCCACGTTTGACCCGACGCGAGAAGGCGTCTCAGTGGATGGCGACATCGACCGCCCAGGCACCTACGACCGGCGCCCAGATGACACCGTCCAAGACGTGGTGTCGGCTGCCGGAGGAGCCGGCCTCGATGCGACCGGGACAACGGTCCGCCGCACTCGCCTCGTGAATGGGCGTGCGGAGAGCGTGGAAGTCTCGCTCTCCGAGGCCAGCCGGCTCGACATCCGCGCCCGCGATCAGATCTCAGTCCGCACCGGCTCGCCCGACGCAGGGCTTGCGAGCGCCGTTGGTGCCCTTCGGTTTCCCGGCACGTACCCGGTCCAGATCGGGAAGACCACCCTTTCGGATCTCGTCGCGTCCGCAGGCGGGCTCGCCCCCGACGCCCTCGCCCGCGGCACCTACCTCGAGCGCTCCGCCCGATCCGAGCCCCTCCCCTTTCTCTCGGACGACGACACCGAAGCTGACTCTGCCATCGCGACCTCGAGGCCGGGCCAGCTCAGCGACCTCGACCTGGCAGGCCGGCGCTACTTCACCGAGCAAACGTCCTCCGTCCCGCGTCTCTCCGTCGACCTCGAGGACGCCCTGTCAGGGAGAGAGACCATCACGCTCCGAGACGGCGACCGGCTGGTGGTCCCGCGCGACATCGGCGCCATCCGCGTGTCGGGCCAGGTATCGGCCCCTGGATATGTCCCCTTCGAGCCAGCGCTTACGGCCGGCGACTATGTGGCGAGGGCGGGCGGCCCCGGACCCGTCGCGACCACGGTGTACACCATTGACG
Organism: Rubricoccaceae bacterium; assembly: GCA_963832985.1. Lineage (GTDB taxonomy): Bacteria > Bacteroidota > Rhodothermia > Rhodothermales > Rubricoccaceae > Rubrivirga. The sequence continues at coordinate 174,156 of CAWHWG010000003.1, read as the reverse complement.
CCCGGACAGGCCTGTTCAAAGCCGGTCGCGACACCCCCGTCCAGGCCGGAGACGCCGTCTTCGTCGACCGCCCACCGACGTTCGACTCACCGCAGTTTCAGAGCCTCGCCTTCGAGGAGCAAGGCCAGGCTCTTCAGGCGCGTTCCATCGCGGTCCAGGAGGCTAACCTCGCCCTTCAGCGCGAGCAAGCCGAGCGAGACGCGATCGCAAACCGCCGCCAGGTCATCTTTCAGGCGGTGTCCAGTATCGCTGCTGCCCTGGGCGCGCTCGCGACCGTCTACGTAGCCACCCGCTAATCATGGCACGCCCCACTCGATCTGAGCCCGTCCTGTCCTCGGACCTCGGCGCCGCCGGTGACGGGGCCGGCGAGATTCTTGTTGACATGACCGATCCCGCCGAGCGTGTCCAAGCTCATCTCTGGTGGGCTGCAGCCGTCGTCTGGCGCCGCCGGTGGTGGATCTTGCTCGCGGCCGTGCTGACGGGCGCGGTCGCCGTCTACGCCACTCTTCAGATCCCGAACCGCTACCGGGCCGAAACCCGTGTCCTCCTGCCCGAATCTGGCGGCGGACTCGCGTCGCTGCTCGGCCGTAACGCGTCGGCGGCGTCGGCGCTGCTGGGCGGCGGCGGTGGGAGCTACACTCGCTATCTCGCCATCCTGACCGCGCGGACCACGATGGAAGACATCGTAACGCAGTTCGATTTGGTCAGTGTGTACGAGACAGAGGAGGCCATCGACCCTGTCGCGAAGGCGGTCGGGAAGCTGGGCGAGCGAGCCTCGTTCGATGTCAGCCTCGACTTCGATTACCTCGCCGTGAAGGTTCTGGACGAGGACCCGGGCCGGGCCGCCCAGATGGCGAATGCGTTCGTCGGTGTGCTCAACCGTGAGCACACCGTTCTCAATCGGGAGAGCGCCTCGACGTACCGTGTGTATCTCGGACAGCGGCTTGAGCGGGCCGAGTCCGACCTCGACTCACTGTTCAACGCGCAGCAGCAACTCCAGGAGCGGTATGGACTCGTCGAGCCGGAGGCTCAGAGCAGCGCACTCATGGAGTCGCTGTCGTCTGCACAGTCGATGGTATCTCAGGCCGAGGTGGAGGTCCAGATGCTCCAGTCGGAGCTAGGAAGCGAGAACCCGCAGACCCAGACGGCAATGGCTGGGCTGGCTGCCGCCCGCGCTCAGCGGGACCAGCTCACGAGCGGGGCCAGCGCCATGATGCCGGTCCCCATCGGGCAGCTTCCGGCGGTCGGCCGGCAGTACGCCGAAGTCCAGCAGGGACTTCTCCTGCAGAAGGCCGTCCTCGAGGCCCTCCAGCCGCTGTACGAGCAGTCATTGCTCAACGAGCGCCGCGAAGCCGACGCCGTGCAGGTTCTCGACACCGCCGTCCCGCCAACGCGCAAGGCAGAGCCCGGGCGAACCGTGATTGTGTTGGCCTCCGCCATTTCGGCGTTCATCCTCGCGCTCGTGCTGTTCCTCGCGGTTGCGGTCGTCCGACGCTGGGCGCCCGTCGTCGCCGCTCGGCTCCGCGCCGCCGGAGCATAATGGCCGTCGCCCTCGAGGACGACGCTCGGCTCACCGGCCAACTCCGACGGGCGGGATACGCCGCTATAGCCGGCGTGGGGCTGGTCGCTGCGATCCTGATCGCATACGGGTTGACGTCTGAGATCCCGTGGGTGGGACTCATCATCCCCGTCTCCGCCGCTGGGGCACTTCTGCTCGCGCTCGCCGCACCCTCGAGGACGACGGCCTTTGCGGCAATGGCGGGGGGAAGCGCCATCCTGCTCGTGGGCGGCGACGGCTTCTCCGCCCTCGAGGTCCTCTACGGGCTCGGGGCGATGGCCTACCTGGCCGTCTGGATCGGACACGCGTGCGTGGCTCGCGTCGGCGTGCTTCGGTCCTCGACGGACGTGGCGGCGGCAGCGTGGTGCGCGTTTGGGATTGTCGGAGGCGCCGCTCTGGGAGTCTTGTTCGGCGGCGACGCCTACGACTTCCGCGCCGATCTTCAGGCGGCCCTGTTCTTCCCGTTCTACTTCCCGATAAAGGAAGTCGTCCGGCGAGCCGAGCGGGGTCCGGTCGTGGTGCTGGGCCTGTTCCTCGCGCTCGGGCTGTTCGCGGCCGTCTACAACGCGTTCTCTCTGCGAGCCCAGTTGGCAGCAGCGACCGCGATCTACGAGGTCGTCGACATCCGGGTCGCGGGAGGCATGATGCAAGTCTCGGCGGCTGTGTTGATCGCGCTCTCTATTCTGTCCACGCCTCAGCGGCGGGTGATTCAACTCGTCGTGCTGGGATCGTTGGCGGCCCTTCTGATCGGGCTCGTGACCGGGAAGTCACGGGCCTACTGGGTGGCAGTGGCGCTAGGCGTCGGGATCATTGGCGTGCTCGCGCGGGGCGGCGACCGCCGTCGGCTGGCTGGATTCCTCGTGGTGGGAGTGGCGGGCGTCGTGATCCTCGCCGTCGCCATCGTAGGCGACCAGTTGCTTCTGATTGCAGCCGGCGCCTTGGACCGGCTCACGTCGCTGACGGGGGCCAGCAGCGACATCTCCCTCGTCAACCGCTTGGTCGAGACCCGAGCCGCCCTCGACCGAATCGCGCAGAATCCCATTCTAGGCCACGGGTGGGGCACTCAAATCACGTACTACAGCATCGTCGGGTACGGCACGACGCACTGGGCATTCATGCACAACGGGTACGTGGCTCTCTGGTTCAAGCTCGGGCTGTGGGGGCTGGCCCTGATGACATTCGTTTGGATCTCGACGCTCGTGCGTGGCGCGTGGACGGCTCTGTTTCAGTCGCTCCCGGCAGGCGAGCGGGCTCTATTGGTCGGGTCCGTCGCGACCCTCTCGGTGTTTGCCCTCACGGCATTCACGTCGAACCCGTTCTCGATCATGGACCAGATGCTGACGGTGGCGCTGCTGCTGGGAGCAGCCAGTGGCGTCGTGCAACGCGCTCAGGACCGCGCGGCTCAGGAACGCTCGTGAGCACGGAGGGCGCGAGCGATTCTGGAGCGAGTGGCCGGATGGCTCGCAACGCCGGACTTCTGACGGTTGCAAAAGCCGGTACAATGGGGCTCAACTTCGTCGCGTGGGCCTACCTGTTCCGCGCGTTGGGCACCGAGCCGGCCGGTCAAATCGGCGTTGGGCTCGCGCTCGTGAGCTACTTCGTGCTGTTGGTCGCGCTGGGGATCGACGCCGTCGGGATGCGGGAGCTAGCGCGGACGCCGGACCGGCTCCGCGACCTCGTCGCCGACGTGGTTGGCCTGCGCGCTGCGTTATGTGCCGTTGCCGTCGTGGCCTACCTGGTGGTGGTGTGGGCCTTGCCACGGCCGCTGACGTACCGGATGGTCCTCTCGGCGCTCGCGCTCCAGATCGTCGCGCGGGCCTTCCAACTAGACTGGGCCTTCCTCGCCCTCGAGCGCGTCGGGGCCGTGGCCGCCCGCGAGCTAGCCGCAGCAGCGACGTTGCTGGCCGGCGTCGCGGTGTTGGTGCGCGATCCAGCGGACGTGGTGTGGGCGGCGTTTCTGGTGGCAGCGGCTCCTCTCGTGAGCACGGTGGGGCTCTGGGCGGGCTACCTGCGTGAGAATGGGCGTCCTCGACTCCGCCCTCAGAGCGCGGCGTGGAAGGCCATTTTGCTGCCGGCGCTGCCGCTCGCGGCCTCGGCGCTCATGATCGAGATTTACACCAGCCTCGACCGTCTCATGCTGGACGCGCTTCGGACGACGGCTGAGGTCGGGCTCTACACGGCGGCTTACAAGGTGTTTTCCCTTGCCGTGGTGCCGACGGCTGTGCTGTACCCCGTGTTCTTCCCGACGCTCGCGAGTGCGCTCGGAGACCGGGAGGCCATGCGAAAGCGAGGGCGAACGTTCGGGCGCGCGCTGCTCGCGTTTGGTCTTCCAATCGCCGTTGCTGGTCCGTTTCTGGCCGGCCCGGCCGTTGTGCTGGTCAGCGGTCCCGACTTCGCGGCGGCGGGTCCCGCGCTGGCGCTCCTGTTTCTGAACGCGGGCGTGATACACATGAACGCGGCGCTCGGGACGCCTCTGATGGCGTGGGACCTGCAGACGCCGTACATGTGGACGGTGATCGCAGGGGCCGTCGTGAACGTGGCACTCAACGTCGTGCTCATCCCTCCGTTCGGCATCGAGGGCGCGGCGACGGCGACGGTCGCGAGCGAAGCCGTTGTCGGGCTGGCGTTGGCCGCGACGTACTGGCGCACGACGGGGACGCTCCCGTTCGCTGGAGCCTGGCGGGTGATGATTGCGGCGGTGCTCGGGGCGGGCTTCCCCGCGTGGGCGGCAACCTCCGCCGGCTGGCCGGTCCTGCTCGCCGCGGTCACCGTGATCCTGAGCTACGCAGCCGCTGCGTGGGCCTTTGGCGTGGTGGACCGGACGTGGGCACTCGACACCCTTCGGCGCCGCAACACCTCGCCGCCCAATGGGCCGTAGCCGACCTCGAGGACGACCCGCCCGACCTCGAGGGCGACCCATCGAACAGCGATCTGGGAAGACGCTCGGCGACCCTCCGCCGAGGCTTCGCCGAAGAACGTCAGACTGGCCCGTAGCTTCATGACCAACCGGATTTTCCTCCGTGGACTGCTCCACCGTCATCGTCAGCTACAACACGTACGACCTCACCCTCGAGGCCGTCCGCTCGGCGCTGTCCGGCGCACCGGGGCTCGAGCACGAGGTGATCGTCGTCGATAACGCGTCGCCAGACGAGACGGCGGCACGCCTTGAGGCCGCGTTCGGGGGAGACCCTCGAGTCCGAGTCGTCGCCAACGTTGACAACAGGGGGTTCTCGGCGGCCAACAACCAGGGGGCGGCGGTGGCCTCGGGCCGGGTCCTCTTCTTCCTCAACCCCGACACCGTCGTTCACGGCGATGCGGTGGGGCGGCTCGTGTCCTACCTCGACCGCCACGCCGACGCCGGCGCTGTGGGGCCGCACGTGCTCAACGCCGACGGAACCGACCAGACCAGCACGGCCCCGTTCGAGAGCTTCGGATCCGTGTTCAGAAACTGCTTCGCAATCGGTTCGAGACCCCGCCCGCCGCTCGACCAGCCGTCGCGCGCGGATGTCATCAAGGGGTGCGCGCTGGCTCTGACGCGCAAGGCGTTCGAAGCCGTCGGAGGGTGGGACGAGCGGTACTTCATGTATGCCGAGGAGAATGAGCTGTGCCTCGCCCTCGATGCGGCTGGCTACCACAACGCGTTCGTGCCGTCGGCCGTGATCACGCACTACGGCGGAGCCGCGAGCGCGGACCGGTACGTGGAGCAGCAACTGATGGCAGTCCAAAGCGCCGACGCCTTTTTGCGCCGGCACGGGTCCGGAGCACTCGTCCGGTTCAACCGGGTGGCCGCGGCGGTGGGATATGGCGCTCGCGTCCCGGCCTTCGCGGCGCTGGCGCGTGTTCAGCCCTCGAGGGCGGCGGAGTACCGGCGCAGAGGGGCTGCCGCTGCTGCGATCTGCAGGTACCACGCGCTGGGTCGCGTGACGACTCCGGCCCGCTGATGCACGTTGCTCTCGTTACCGAGTTTGACCCCCTCGATGCTGGGTCGTGGTCTGGAATTCCGCGGTCCGTCGCCGATGCGCTGGGGCGGACGGTAGACAAGGTCTCGCTCGTCGGGCCGCTTCCGTCGCCCGCGTCGCTGGGCCAGCGGATCCGCCAGGCGCGGGCACGAGCACGGGGAGACCGGTTCCTGCGCACCCACACCGCAGAGTCGGCGGGCCAGATGGGAGCCGAGGCGACGCGTCAGCTGGCAGGACTCGCCCCGGACGTCGTGCTAGTGGTGGGGTCAACGCCGGTCGGGTTCATCGAGACATCGGCCCGGCTAGCGATGTGGTCTGACGCGACGTTCGAGTCCAATCTGTACTACTACGACAACTACGCGGGGATGTCAGCGGCCGATGTCGCCGAGGGCCACGCGGTCGAACAGGCGGCCATCGACCGCGCTGATCTTGCCGTTTACGCGTCTGAGTACGCCTCGAGATCGGCATCGGGGTACTACGGGGCGGAGCGGGTCGCCGTGGTCCCGTTCGGTGCCAACCTCCCAGATCCGCCGTCGGCAGAGGCCGTCGAGACCTCGATTGCGGAGCGGTCGCTCGACCGGTGTCAATTGTTGCTCCTGGGCAAAGGCTGGGTCCGCAAGGGCGGCGACGTGGCGGCCCGCGCGGCACGCGAGTTGGTCCGGCGAGGTGTGGACGCAGAACTGGTCGTGGCCGGCTCCGACATGCCCGCCGCCGATGCCGGTCCGCCGGTCCGGTCCGCCGGGTTCCTGGACAAGCGGACGTCCCAAGGGCGACGAGCGTTCGATGAGCTGCTGCGCTCGACCCACTTCTTTGTGCTGCCCTCGAGGGCGGAGGCGTTCGGGTGCGTGTTCGCCGAGGCGAGCGCGTACGGCGTCCCGAGCATCGCCCCCGCAACGGGCGGCATCCCGACGGCCGTCGAGGACGGCGTGAACGGGGTCTTGGTCCCGGCTCGGCCGACGCCGGGGGAGATCGCAGAGGCGGCGCAACGGCTGCTCGGCGACCCGGAGGCGTACCGGGCGCTGTGCCGATCGGCGCGGGCGCGGTTCGAGCGAGAGATGAACTGGGACGCGGCCGTCCGGCGCATCGTCACTCTGCTCGAGGACGGGTGAGCCGGCGTGTCCAGCGGGTCGCCGTCCTGTGGTCGCGACTCGGCCCGTACCACGTGGCTCGGCTCCGAGCGCTGGGCGCGTTCCTCGAGGCGCGCGGCGCAACACTCTCCGCCCTCGAGACCGCGTCGGCAGACGAGACCTACGCGTGGGAAGCGGAGTCGGCCTCGAGGACGACGCTGTTCCCCGACCGGTCGTTTGAGAGCGTGGCGGGTCCCGAGATGGAGGCCGCCGTCGAGGTCGCGCTGGACCGGGAGCAGCCCGACGCCGTGGCAGTGCCCAGCTACTCGACGCCCGACTCGCGCGCCGCTCTCGCGTGGTGTCGGCGCCATCGGAGAGTGGCCGTCATGATGTTCGACAGCCGCCGCCAAGACGCCGAGCGTGCGGAGTGGCGCGAAGTCGTCAAGCGAACCATTGTGAGCCAGTTCGACGCGGCGCTGGTTGCAGGAACGCCCCAGCGAGCCTACGCGGAAGTGCTGGGCATCCCACCGTCCCACGTGTTTCAGCCGGTCGATGTGGTGGACAACGAGCGGTTTGCCCGGCTCGCCGGTGACGCGCGGCGGGAGCGCGACCTCGAGGACGGGCGGAGGTTTGTGGTCGTGTCTCGGCTCACCCCCAGGAAAGGCGTCGACGTATTGGTGGAGGCGTACAACCAGTACTACGCACAGGTCAGCGACCCGTGGTCTCTCGTCATCGTCGGCGACGGCCCAGAGCGGGAGCGCCTCGAGAACATGGCCGGCCCTGGCATCACGTTCGCAGGATTCGTCCAGGGCGACGCCGTTCCCAAGACGTACGGCCAGGCCGACGCGGTGGTGCTTCCGTCGCTGGCAGACCCGTGGGGCCTGGTGGTCAACGAGGCGATGGCGGCGGGCCTGCCGGTGGTGGTGTCCACGGGCGCTGGCTGCGCGACGGATCTGGTGGACGGCAACGGGCTCACGGTCCCCCCTGGGGACGCCGCAGCACTCGCCCGCGCCCTCGAGGTCGTCTCCGGTCTTGGGGACGACGAGCGCGCCGCGTGGGGCGCACGCTCCCTCGAGATCATCGCGGGGTTCGACCTCGAGGCCTTCTGCGCCGGCCTGTGGGACGCCATCGAGGCCGGGCACTCGAAGTCGGACCGTGGGCTGTCGCTGTCGGGGCGGGCCGTGCTGGCAACGCTGCGGCTGGCGGCCCGGCGGCCGCGGGCGTTCCAGACCGTCCCCGACTGATGAGCAGCCGCGACCTCGAGGACGAGCGCCCCGTGGCGGTGGTGGGCCGGTTCCCGCCGCCGCTCGACGGGCAGACGCTGGCGACGGCGCGGCTGGCGGAGCTGGTGGCGCAGACGCGTCCCGTTGTGACCGTCTCCACCTCCGCGCCCGAGGGCGACCGCTTGGTCTCGACGGAGGCCCGCTGGGACTGGCGCCGCGCCGCCCACTACCTCTCCACGGGCCGCCGCCTGCGCCGCGACCTCGAGGCCGCGCCGGGAGCGGCGGTGCTGTGGGCGTCCGTCTCGCCGCACCCGCTGGGCCACGCTCGCGACGTGCTCACTACGCTGCCCGCGTTTGGCCCGGACCGGCCGGTGGTGGCAGTGGTCCACCGGGCGTACTTCGACCGCATGTTTCACGGGCCAACGCGCTGGACGGCCCGGCGCGTCGTTCAGCGCTGCGCCGCTGTCGTGTTTCTAACCGAGGGGTTGGCCCAGCGGGCAGCTCCGTTTGTGCCGCCCTCGAAGCGCGTCGTGATCCCCAACACCGTCGGCGGCGATGTGCTGTGCACCAACCTCGAGGTCGAGACGGCGCGGTCAGAACGGCGTGGTCGCGATGGCGTGCGGCTGCTGTTCTTGGGCAACCTGATGCCCGAGAAGGGATACCTCGACGCCCTCGAGGTCGCGACGACGCTGTCGGGCGACCTCGAGGTCCGGCTCGATCTGGTCGGGAGGTGGCCGTCAGAGGACGCGCGTCGGGCGTTTCAGAACCGCGTCGAGGACGCTGGTTTGGGAGACTACGTCGTGGCGCACGGCGGCGTCGATCATGCCGCGATCAAGCGGTTCGTCCTCGAGGCCGACGTCCTGCTGTTCCCCTCGACGCACCCCAGCGAGGCGCTGCCGGTGGCCGTCCTCGAGGCCCTGAACGCGGGCACGCCGGTGGTCGGGTACCGACACGCCGGGATGCCGGAGGTCGTGCGCGACGGGGCGGGCGTGCTCGTCGAGGTCGGCGATGCGGCGGCGCTCATCGCCGCGACGCGCGAGGTGCTGACGTCGTGGGAGCCGGCCTCAAGGGCGGCGCGGGCGCGCTTCGAGGACGGGTACTCGCCGGGCGCGGTGCGGGAGCGGTGGTTGGCGTTGTTGGCTCGCGTCGAGGGGAGTTGAACGCTGCTCGTTCGGAGCACTCACATGTCGGCGTGACGAGGCGAAACAGGCATTCCGAAGTGCTCTGGATGACAAAAGTGACATCGTTAGCTTTGAGAGCATCACCTGTTGCCCCATGCGCACTCTCCTCTCGCTACTCGTAGCAGCAGTTCCCTCGATCGCACTGGCTTGCTCAACGACCCCGCCCGCCGTGGCATGGTCGTGCTTTGAGCTGTCGTTCGAGTCGGCCGTTGAATACGCCCATCCGATCAACGATGTAGCCATCAAGGCCACGTTCACGGCGCTGGATGGCAGCCGGGAGATCACCGTGTTGGGATTCTGGGACGGCGGCCAGACCTACCGCGTCCGTATGGCATTGCCAACCGCTGGGGGATGGCGGTACTCCGTCTCTGCGAATGATGACGCGAGTGGGATTGACACGACTGGCGTCCTCGAGGTCGTGACCCACGGGGGGAGGAGGACCAACCCCTTTATAGATAACGGATGGCTTCGAGTCTCCGACGACCGACGGTCACTAGTGCACGCCGACGGCACTCCCTTCTTCTGGCTTGCCGACACTGCGTGGGAGATGGCATGGGCGTCCACCGAGGGCCAGGTCGAGATGTACCTCGACGACCGCAGCCGAAAAGCGTTCAACGTCGTCCACATGGTGACCAACACGCACCAGATGTTTCACCCGTGGCACGTCACAAACCGTCACGGCGATGGAGACCGGTACCTCTTGGACGAGGACCGTACCCGTCTGAATCCAGTTTACTTCGCCCGGCTCGACGAAATCGTCGACCAGACGAACGAGGCGGGGATGGCGATGGCCCTCGTTCCAATCTGGGGCACGTTCGCCGAGCCTCACCGAAACGACTCCGGTGCCCAGCACGACCGACACTATTCACTCGGGGAGGCCCTGACGCACGCACGGTACGTCGGTGCCCGGTATGCCGGCCACAACGTCGTGTGGGTCATCGGGGGCGACCGAGACTACCGCACCGACGAGCAAAAAGCATACTGGGACGCGTTCGCCCGCGAACTCCGGCGCGCGAGTGGAGGGAGCCACCTCACGACGGTCCACCCTGCGGGGTATGCCGCCAGCTTCAACAGTTGGCCGTCACCGCCGAACTGGCTCGACTTCCACATGTACCAATCGAGCCACTACGCCGACGTCCAGTACGACAAGGGGCCAGATGGAGAACACCTCGAGGACTCGTTCGGAGCGCTACGCGGCGACGGCGGCTACCACTGGTCAGGCGCGCTCCAAGGGTACGCCCAAGAAGAACACATCCCAGTTCTCAACGCCGAGGCCAACTACGAAGACATCGTCGGCCGGTTCTGGGAGTTCTACGAGACCCCAGGGGGGATCCGCGTGACCGACCTCGACGTCCGGCACGCGGCGTACTGGGGGCTCCTCTCCGGGAGCACCGTTGGGTACAGCTATGGGGCCAACGGCGTATGGTCGTGGACTCGGGAAATTCCGCTCGGGACGCAGGGCGGGCTTCAGATTCGGCACACAGTCACCGAGTCGATGGACTTCCCAGGGTCGGCCCAAATGCAACACGTCCGGTCGTTCGCGGAGTCCCATGAGTGGTACCGATGGGTTCCGCGACCCGACCTCGTCGAGGAGGTTGACACGGATCACTTCGTGGCCGCGTCGCTGTGGGACTCTACGGCTGTCGTGTACTGCCCGGCGGGAACACGAGAGTTCGCGCTCCACCTGCCCGATGCCGCAGCGGGCGAGCTAGGCCTGACATGGACCCATCCGGTCACGGGTGAATCGGCGTGGGCGACTGTGGCTTACACAGGTCAACAGGCGCTGATCCGTCCACCGTCGCAGCAGGACTGGCTACTCGTGGCGAGACCGCACCTCAACACCGATACCGCAGACTCGGAGAGCGAGACCGTCGAGATGACCGTGTCCGGCGCCAATCCTGCGCCCGTCGTGCGCTTGTCCATTGTCTCTCCGCTAGCCCTCGAGGGTCAGTTCACCGTGACCGACATGCTGGGGCGCACCGTGCAGTCACGGGCCGTCACACTCAGCGCAAACCGCGCCGACCTCGAGGTCGGAGACACGGCGCCGGGCGTATACGTCTGCCAGTTCACCTGGACGGACGCGGCGGGTCAACAGCGCGTCCTGCGGCAGAGAGTAACGATCGTCCGCTGATAGGCATGGGGCTCGCGTTCCCACCAGACCGTATGCGCGCCACCATGGTCACCGCGCTGCGGCCGGCGAGCGGATGAACACAATGTCAGCCTGGAGCAGTGACGCGTTTCCATCCTCGGGGTCGAACACGACCGGGTGGACCTGCCCAATCCGGTAGCCCAGTTCCGCCATCCGCCCGATGAGCGTCGGCGCCAGTTTCTCGGCCTCGTACAGCGCCCGCACCCCGACCTCGAGTTGAACGCCGACGACGCGGTCCCGGATGCCGGCTGCCCCATTGAGGACGTCGGCTTCGTTCCCCTGGGTATCGACCTTGAGGAAAGCGGTCTCGCCGGTCCCGATCACATCTGAAAAAATGTCCTCGAGGCTGGCGACCTCGACGTCGATGGTGGAGACGGTTCGCGCGCGGACGTCAAAGGCCTCTGCACTGGGCAGCACCTCTCGGAGCGAGCTGAACACGGACAGGTCCGAGACGTGGAGCGTGGCGGTCCCGGCTTTCGCTCCAATCGCGCACTCACGGATCTCCCGCGCCGGATCGGCAGCGGCCCGCTCGCGGAGTCCAGCAACGAGGGCCGGGATCGGCTCGAACGATATGATGCGACCGGTGTATCCCCAGAACCTCAGTTCCTGGGCGAACTGGCCCTCGTTGGCGCCGACATCGAGGACGGCGGACACACCGCGCCTCTTTCTCTTTAGAAGGTCGGCCAGGACCGGGCGCTTCTGAACGACATCGTAGCCTCAGCGGCGGAGGAGAGTGCGGACTCGGATGCGGGACGAACTCGACATCGTGGTTATGTGGTGTAGCCTCGGGCGTGAGGCAACTCGCGCGTGGACGCAGCACGGCAGCGACCCAGGTTTGCCCTCCGGTCGAGGACGATTTCAGACTGGCTCGGCCGCAGAAGGTTACGTCGTCCCCGTCGACCCGAAGCCACCGGCGCCGCGCGCCGTCGCCTCGACGGACTCGACCTCGACGAGCCGAACCGGCGCGTACCGCGCCACGACGAGTTGCGCGATCCGCTCGCCGCGCGTGACCTCGAACGGCTCCGACCCGTGGTTGATGAGCAGCACGCCCACCTCGCCCCGGTAGCCGGAGTCGATCGTGCCAGGGCTGTTTAGCACCGTCACACCGTGCTTGAACGCCAAGCCGGATCGAGGACGGACCTGACCTTCTGCCCCCTCCGGCAACGCAATCTGCAAGCCTGTCGGGACGAGCGTGAACTCGCCTGGCGCCAGCGTGATCGGCTCGTCCTCGAGGACGGCGGCCCGAAGGTCGAGACCCGCCGCATCAGGCGTGGCGTGGGCGGGCAGATCGAGGCCGCGGCCGTGCGGAAGGACGATGACGCGGACGTCGGTCAGGTGAAGCATCGAGGGCGTGGGGGACGCCCGGAAGCTACCGTCAGCCTCGAGGGCGGCCAGAATGCAGAAGCCCAAATGCGAGAAGAGGTCCGGAAGAGAAAGAGGTACACGTCCTCGAGTGACCGCTCCCGCATACCGTCCTCGAGGCCGACCGGCGACCTCGAGGACGGGGACGGGACTACTCGACGCCGGCCGTAAAGCGCTTCACGAACGGTGACAACGCAATCGCTACGAGCGCGGCGATGCCGATGGTCTTGGCCACGTTCATGAACAGGTCACCCGGCGGAAGCCCCTCGAGGCCGCCAGCCACCAAGCCCGCGAACAGGTTGCCCAAGGCGGCAGCCATGAACCACACACCCATCATCTGACCGACACGGCCGGCCGGGGCCAGCTTCGTCATCGAACTCAACCCGACCGGGCTCAGGCTCAACTCGCCGACCGTGTGGAAGAAGTAGGTCACGATGAGCCAGGACATCCCCACCTTGGCCGTTTCGGTGGCGTTGGCCGCGCCCCATGCCAGCACGAAGAATCCGACCGCCAGCCCGAGCAGACCGAGCCCAAACTTGAGCGGAATGGAGGGGTTTGCGTTTTTGCGTGCGAGCCACGTCCACAGGCCGCCGAACACCGGCGCGAGCAGGATGATAAAGAACGCGTTCACGTTCTGAAGCAGCGACGCCGGCATCTCCCAGCCGCCGATGGTGCGGTCTGTGAAGTCGCGCGCGAACAGGTTGAGGCTAGAGCCGGCCTGCTCGAACCCGCTCCAAAACACAGCCGCCAAGACGAACAACCAGACGATCACGCCCAGCCGTTTCTTCTCGACGCCCGTTAGCCCACCTGCGATGAACAGGAACGCGAAGTAGAGCACCGCCAGTCCGACGACGACGTAACCGAGATAGGCGGCAAGCTCTGACAGTGTGATGCCCAACATGTCGTTGGCCATTAGGTAGCCAAGGAGCAAGGCCAAGCCCGTCACGACGGCCGCCACCATGTAGAACCGCTGGCTCCGAGTACGAAGGGCGGTCTCATCATCTGTCGTGTTGAGATTGCCGGCGGCCTCGATGTGCTTGCCGCCCACCTTGTATTGGACGAGACCCAAGAACATGCCGAGCGCGGCAAGCGAGAAGCCCCAGTGGAAGTTGTAGCCCTCACCGACCAAGCCCACCAGCGTCACGCCCAGGAACGAGCCCAGGTTGATGCCAGTGTAGAAGATGGAGAAGCCCGCGTCACGCCGTGCACCGCCCTCCGGGTAGAGATCGCCCACCATCGCGCTCACGTTCGGCTTGAGCAGGCCGGTCCCGACCACGATTAGGGCCAGACCTGTAAAGAATGTCGCCGTCGTTGGAATGGCCAGGGCGATGTGGCCGGCCATGATGATGCAGCCACCGACAAACACGGACTTTCGTCTGGCCCCAAATCTTGTCCGCCACCCAGCCACCGGGGAGCGCTAGGACGTAGACAAAGAAGGTGTACAGCCCGTAGATCGCAGCAGACTCGGCGGTGCCGAACCCCAACCCAGGGTTTGCTGCTGTCGTCGCCTCGGTCATGAACAGGATGAGCACCGCGCGCATCCCGTAGTAGGAGAACCGCTCCCACATCTCGGTAAAGAACAGCGTCGACAGCCCTCGAGGGTGACCGAACCACTGTGGGCCATCTGAGCTGAGGACGGCTCCAGCGGCACGGGCGTCCTGGATTTCGTTACCGGGGTCTTTGGGCATGGGGGAGATGTCGGTTGGGAACGGGGGCCGATGCGAAGGCCGGACGAAGATACCGTCGGGTAACAGGTCCGCTCAGAAGACACCGATAGCGGCGACGCGCCTCGAGGTCTACGCTTCCCGTCCTCGAGCAGACGCGCGGACAGTCGGTACGGCGCGGGCGTCCTCATCCTCGAGGGCGAGGACCGCGGCCTCGAGGTCGGCGGAGCGGGCGTCCCAGAAGTCGCGGCGCCACCGCGACTCGACGATGCGGCGAACGCGGCGGCGCAATCGATCCGCGCGGATCGCGTCCCACTCGGCCTCGAGGGCGGCCCGGTGGGCGTCGAGGGCCGAGACCAGTCCCTCGATGCCCTCGTCCTCGAGGGCGGACGTCTTGACCACAAGCGGGTACCACGCCGACGGTGCCCGCAGGTGGAGCATGGCGCGCAAGGCGCGGACCATCGCGCCGGCCTCGGGCTTGTCGGCCTTGTTGACGCAGAACACGTCGGCGATCTCCATCAGTCCGGCCTTCATGGCCTGGACGGCGTCGCCGGACTCGGGCACGAGCGACCACGAGCGTCGTGTCGGTCGCCTGCGCGACGTCGACCTCGCCCTGCCCGACCCCGACGGTCTCGACGATCACCACCCCGAAGCCGGCGGCATCGAGGACGTCGCATGCGGCCTCGGTGGCTTCGCTGAGTCCGCCGAGGGCGCCTCGGGCCGCCAAGCTGCGCACGAACACGTCGTCGTCCTCGGCCCAGCGGTCCATCCGGACGCGATCGCCCAGCAGCGCGCCGCCCGTAAACGGGCTCGAGGGGTCCACGGCCACGACGGCCACACGCTCGCCGCGACCTCGAAAGGCTCCAACCAGACGGTCGGTCAGCGTCGACTTGCCGGCGCCGGGCGGTCCGGTGACACCGATCCGCCAGGCGGTCCCGGTGTGCGAGTAGAGAGCGTCCACCAAGCCCTCCGCGCCCTCGAGGCCGTTCTCGACGGCCGTCAGCGACCTTGCGATGGCGCGGCGCTCGCCCTCGAGGACGGCAGGAGCGAGGGCGGAGGCGTCAGGCATGATGCAAGATCGCCTGCGCCTCCGGTCATGGGCTACCGAACGACCTCCCCATTCTCCGACAAGCCCACGTGGGCGAGGCGGAGCCGAGACGTCGACTCCCACGTCCCGACCCAGATCTGGTACGTGCCGCTCTCCGCCGACCTCAGGTCGATCCGGGGGTCGCTTCCGGTGGCGTCGTCGTTGCAGTAGTAGATGCCCGACGGAGTTCGCATAACGAGATTAAGGTCGTCGGTTCCAGTTGCGCTCACCGTGAGCGTCTGCCGACCAGCGGTGTAGTCGAGCGAGATGCTGGCGCGGTCATCGAGGAAGCCGACGCATCCGTCACCCCGGAGCGCGTTGGCGTGCACACCGCCAGCCTGCACATCCATCACGCGGGGCTGGTAGCTGAACCCTGACGCCAGCATCAGCGAGCCGTAGTACGGGATGGCCGTCGCGTTCTGCAGCGTGCCCGATGCGCGCCCGTCCGCCGCCGATCCGCCCATCCCTCTGCCTGCGGGTGCCGGCCGGACAGGTCCTCTGTCAGTTTCGGCCCTGGGCCACGCGACTCACCAGCACGACTCGTACGCCTCCCCGGCGCGTTCAGTGTGGCGGCCGTCACCCGCTCTCGCTTACCCCAAGAATACCTCTGGCCGTCTGATCGGAAGGCTGAAACGCAGGCATCCAGACTCGCATACTCGCCCGACTGCAGGCGAGCGGATCGTGAGCAGGGAGTTGGTCTGGCCCCCGCCGTCGTCGTCGCAGAGATAGCGTCCGCTCGGAGTGCGAACGACCAGTCCGACATCAATCGTCAGAGGTCGCACTGAAGGTGAGGTCATACCCGCCTTGCGTCCGGTAGTCGAAGACCACGTGGGGCGCGTTGCTGAGGTACCCCACACATCCCTCACCCAAGATCGGATTCGCAACTGCGCCTCCCGGTCCACCTCGAGGACGTACGGATCGGGCGAAGCCGCTGTCGAGCGTCACCGTCCCCACGAAGGAGCCCGATCCCAGCCGGGAATCTGCCGTTCCGCAAGGGCCGTCGTCGAAGCAGAAGGGAGACGCGAAGGCCACCAGCAGGCGGTAGGCATACAAGTCGAGATCCGATGGGCAGAGGCGGGGCTGCGGCCGAGTGCCAAGCCTCGCGAGACAGTCGCAGGAGGGTACGAGAAGCGGAGTGACTGGATCGGACCAACCGAAGGCTCCACACATCCACCTTTCCGCGGTCTCTCCACTGCCGTCGCCCATCGCGTCCGCCTACCTTGCCGAGCACGAATCCCTCGACCTCGATGTCCGACTCCCGCCTCCCGCTCACCGACGCCCCCACGCACGGCGACCGCACGCACACCTGCGGCGCGCTTCGCGAGTCCGACGCCGGCCAGACGGTCGTGCTTAAGGGCTGGGTGGACCAGCGCCGCAACTTCGGCGGCCTCAACTTTGTGGACCTCCGCGACCGCTACGGCATCACGCAGCTGGTCTTCTCGCCCGAGTTGAACGCGGAGCTCGCCGCGCTCGCCGAGAAGATGAGGGGCGAGGACGTGATCTCGGCCAAGGGCGAGGTCCGCGTGCGCGAGCGCAAGAACCCCGACATGGCGACGGGCGACATCGAGGTCTACGTCTCCGACCTCGAGGTGCTGGCGCGTCTCGGCGACGACCGCCGTTCGTGGTGTCCGAGAACGACCCGAAGGCGACCAAGCCTTCCGACGAGATCGCCCTGCGGTACCGCTACCTCGACCTGCGCCGGCGCGGTTCCAGCACAACCTGATGCTGCGGTCGCAAGCTCTACCAGAGCACGCGGAGCTACTTCCACGAGCACGACTTCGTCGAGGTCGAGACGCCGGTCCTGATGAAGTCGACGCCGGAGGGCGCGCGCGACTACCTCGTGCCGAGCCGCGTCCACCCCGGCCAGTTCTACGCGCTGCCGCAGAGCCCGCAGACGTACAAGCAGATCCTGATGGTGGCGGGCATGGACCGCTACGTCCAGATCACGAAGTGCTTCCGCGACGAAGACCTGCGCGCCGACCGCCAGCCAGAGTTCACCCAGATCGACGTCGAGATGACGTTCGCGACGGAGGAGATGATCTACGGCCTCGTCGAGGGCCTGGTCGCCCAGATCTGGCGCGACACGCGCGGCATCGAGATCTCGACGCCGTTCGCCGCGGATGCCCTACGCGGAGGCGATTCGCCGCTACGGCTCCGACAAGCCCGACTTGCGCTTCGGCATGGAGATCGCCGACGTCAGCGATGCCGTTCAAGGGCTCGGACTTCAAGGTCTTCGAGTCCATCCTCGAGGACGGCGGCGCGGTCGTCGCGATCCGCGTCGAGGGCGAGGGCGAGCGCGGGCGCAAGCCGATGGACAAGCTCGACAAAGACGTCGTCCGCAAGCAGATCGGCGCCGGCGGCCTGTTCTACGCCAAGCTCCCGGCGGACGGCTCCGACTTCTCGCAGTCCGTCAAGGACGAGGTGTTCGGCCGCGACAAGATGCAGGCCGTCATCGAAGCCGTCGAGCGCGAAGGCCGGCGACTTGGTGCTGGTCTTGGCCGGGCCGCAGCCCAAGGTGTTCGAGCAAATGGGCGACCTCCGCCTGCACATGGCGCGCGAGACCGGGCTCATCCCCGAAGGCGCCGACGGCCCGTGGGAGTTCCTGTGGGTCACCGACTTCCCGCTCCTGGAGTGGGACGAGGAGTCCGGCCGCTTCCACGCGATGCACCACCCGTTCACGGCGCCCTCGAACGAAGACCTTGGCAAGCTCGCCGACGACCCAGGCGCGGTCCGCAGCCAGGCCTACGACCTGGTCCTGAACGGCTCCGAGATCGGCGGCGGCTCGATCCGTATCCACCGCTCGGACGTCCAGTCGCGGATGTTCGAGCTGCTCGGCATCTCCGAGGACGAGGCCACAGCGCCGCTTCGGCTTCCTGCTCGACGCCCTCAAGTACGGCGCCCCTCCGCACGGCGGCATCGCCCTCGGCCTCGACCGGCTGGTCGATGTTGCTAACCGGCGCGACCAGCGCTCCGCGACGTGATCGCGTTCCCCAAGACGCAGCAGGCCACCGAGCTGATGTCATCCGCCCCCGACGTCGTGGACCCCGAGCAACTCGCCGAGCTCCACATCGCGACAACGGTCGACGTCAAGGACGTGGACACGACAACCGCCCGCTCGCGGCCGACCCGACCTAGCCGGTCCGGCCTCGAGGTCGCGGTTCTCGCGTCCGTCGAGGTCGCGTACGGCTGCTCCGCTCGACCACGTACACGGCAGGCTCCGACGGCCCGGCCACCCATTCGCCCTCGAGGTCGACCTCCCGCTCCCACACGGTCGCCCGACTGCCCTCGAAATGGATCTCGATGACGGTATGCGACGCCTCAGGGTGCGTGGCTGGGCAACTGGATCCCTTGCGTCGAGCCAGCATGGTCGCGAGGTCCGGACCGCTCGAAGTAGACCCTGCAGCCCTCGCGTGACAATCACGTCCTCCGGATCGAGGACGACTCCTTTAGCCTCCATGTCGATGGTGATACCGTCGCGAACGGCATACACGTCGGCGACGTAGCGCCCACCAACGTAGTAATCCTCTGTTCGATAGACGGACGGCACTGTTGATCCGTCCTCGAGGACGCGCTCGGCGTAGACCCAGCAACAGTCGCCATCGCGCTCGATGCGGACGCCACGCATCGTCCTCGAGGCTGCGGAAGGGTCGGCGTAGGAGGAGGCGAGCAACTGCGATAGCTCCACCGCCCCAGGGACGTAGTGCTCGCCACGGTATTCATCGTCCGCTCCTCCACAGGCGCCAAGAAAGAATGCAAAGACGAAGAGTCGCATAAAGGTGTCTGCTCCCTCCGCTGTCAGTGAGCCACCAGGAGTGGCCGATCAACCGTCTAGATGCCCTTCCCCCTGCCATGTCCCTCGAGCTCGATTTGGCATCGTGCGTCCTCGAGGGCGCTACGGCCGCCACCGCGCGACCAGCGCGTACACCTCGGGCTCCGACGGACCGGCGACCCAGTTGCCCGCGAGGTCGACCTCCCGCTCCCAGATTGACGCGCGGCCGTCCTCGAGGACAATGTCGATGGCCGTGTGCGAGGCACCCGGGGACGACGCCGGGCACGCAGTCCCTTCGGTCGATCCGGCGTACTCGAAGGCGCTCGTCCGCTCGAACGACACGTCGCAGCCAGGACGTCGGGTCACGTCCGCCGCGTCGAGGACCGCCCACGGAGTCTTCCGTATCGACAGAAACCCCCTCTCGAACAGCGTACACCTCGGCGACATAGCCTCGGTCAGCGTAGTCCGTTCGGTAGACAGCCGACATCGTGGTCCCGCCCTCGAGGACGCGCTCGACGTAGACCCAGTCGCCTTCTCCGTCGCGCTCGAGGCGCACGCCGCGCATCGTCCTCGAGGCCGCGGTGGAGTCAACGTAGGAGCCGGCGAGAGACTCGGAGATCTCTCTCGATCCGGGGTCTACGTAGGCCTCGTCCTGGCGGCCGTTTCGGAAGTCATCTTCGCCGTCGTGCTCGGCGCGCGCGCCGCGCATCGCCCTCGAGGCCGCGGCAGAGTCGGCGTAGGAGGAGGCGAGGGCCCCAGCGATCTCGCTCGGTCCGGGGTCGACGTAGGCCTCGTCCTGGTGACCGTTTCGGAAGTCGCCGTCCTCCGCACGCGGAGACGAACAGAGCGAGGAGGCAGAGTCGCATGGGTGGAGAGAGGCGGTGTCCTCCCTTCGTCGTACGGCCGTCGATCGAGATCAGGACTCCGTCTCCGGACGGCCGACGTCCTTCATGCCGGCTAGCGCCTCGAGGTCGACAGAGCGGAGCGCGGCCTCGAGGTCGTCGTCGTCGACGCCGGAGCCGGTAACCTGGACATGGAACCGATCGCCGACGATCAGGCTGAACTCGCCCGAGCGGGCTTCGGAGTCGTACTTGCGGAATCCCTTCTGGCCGCCGAACGTGACCGTCCGCTCGTACGTGGAGCCTGACTCGCGGTCGATCTGGGCCATCGTCCAGCCCATTCCCATCATGCCCATCGAGGGGAGCGCGCCGTAGTCCAGGATGCTGACGTCGTACTCGCTGACGTCAGAGGCATACTCGGCCTCGACTTGGGAGATGGTGAAGCCCATCGCGCCGTCCGTTGAGCCCTCGACTCCGCTCTGGTCGATGCCGTCGACGGCAGCGGGCAGCAACTCGCGGAGCTCGCGGAAGTTGATCGGCTCCGCCGGCGGGCGCTCGGCGGCGGCCTGCATCTCTTCGACGGCGTCCTTCATGCCGCTGAGCTGTCCGAGCACTGCCTGGGTTGCCGGTTTCTTCGACCTCGCCGTCGAAGCTTTCGGAGTCGTCACCGCCGCAGGCGGCGAGCGGAAGGACGAGAAGGGCGGCGAGGGCGAGCGGGAGTCGTGCAAACATGGGGGTGAGGAGGGGTCCACCCAAGTCTACGTGGTTTCGACCGAATAGCCGTCACCTGACCTCGAGGTCGCTCCTACGACCCCCACAATGCGGCCGAGGACAGAGATACGGTGCGAGGAGCGACGCAAGTCGGCACTCTCGTGACCCAACTCTGTTAGGTCGAGCGTGATGTCCTACGCTCGCAATGACTGCCGCTCCGGGTGCAGTGTCCTTGGCTTACAAATCGGCGGGAGGCGTCCAGCGCATCACCGTGAGTTGGCCCGTCCCATCACTTCCGTAAACGTATCCGCCCGGGCTCGGCAGGGTCGCGCCCCAGTTGCCGTCCATCGCGACGTTGTCGTGCTTTGGATAGGTGTCGTGGTGCGCGACGACGGTCGGCGCAGACAGGTCCTCGAGGTCGAGCACGTAGACGCCGGCCGTGTAGTGCGAGACGAATGCGTAGCGGCCCTGAACCAGCACGTTGTGCGCGATCCGGTTGGCGCCGAGCCACTCGCCGACGAGCTCCGGGTTGTCCGCGTCCTCGACGTTCCAGACCTTGAGCGTCTTCTCCGCTGTCTCCTCCGTCGTGAGCACGTGACGGCCGTCGTCGGTGGGCCAGATGTTGTGGACGTATCCAGCGTTCGGCACGTCAATGCGAGAGACGAGCGAGGGCGCGGCCTTATCGGTCATGTCCCAGATCGTGTAGCGTCGGCTGCCGACCCTCTGCCACGTACACGAGGTCGTCGTGCGCGTACACATCGTGGACGTCGCCCACGTCCAGACGCCCCACCACGACCGGCGCGATCGGGTCCTCGAGGTCCAGCACGTGGACCACGCCCGCGCCTCCGTCGAGGACGTAGGCATGACCCGTCATCGTATCGATGGACAGGTTGTGACTCGACACGAATGCGTCGTCGGGACCGCGCATGACAGCGATCTCCTCGGCATGGTGCGGGAGCCCGCGCAGGTCGATGATCTGCAAGCCCTCGCTCCGCCCGTAGGCCTCCGTCGTGACGTAGGCGAACGAGCCGTACGTCTTGACGTCGCGCCAGTACCACGGCGCCCGCTCCGTCGGGCCGGGGATCTGGGCCACGACCTCGAGGCTGGGTACGGCCACGATGGACACGCCCTCGAGGTCGCCCATGATGGCGTACTCGGAGCCGTCGTTGGCGACGTAGCTCCAGACGTCGGAGCCGCCGGTCTCGAGCGAGTCCGTCACCACGGCCGGCAGGTTCACCGTGCCGACGACCTCGAGGGTCTGCGCTGAGGCGAGCGGGGTGAGGAGTAGGGCGAGGGCAGCGAAGCGAATCATAGCGGCGGGAGTCGAGGACAGTCCAGTGTACCGCCTCCACCCTCGAGCACGGCCCTGGGAACCGAGAAATGGAAGAACCGGCCGCCGACCTCGAGGACGCTCGTCCCGCCGTCCTCGAGGCGACTCACGCGACCTCGAGGACGACAACCTCCTCTCCTCTTCTCTTCCGCACCTCCTCTCGCATTCCGAACGACCTTGAGGCCGAGAGGCTACATGTCCACCGTGTCCGGATTCCACTTCAGCACCGTCAGCGTGCCCTCGAGGTCGCTGACGCGTAGAGGTACCCGCTCGGGCTCGGCATCGAGACGCCCCAGTTGCCGTAGAACGCCGCGTCGTCGGTTTCGGGGTGCGTGTCGAAGTTGGCGACCTCGACGGGGTTCGCGATGTCGGAGATGTCGAGGATGTAGACGCCTGATGCGTAGTGCGAGACGAGCGCGTGGTGGCCCGTGATCTGGACGTTGTGCGCGATGCGGCTCGTGCCGAGCCAGTCGCCCGACGAGGGTCGGGTTGTCGAGGTCGGACAGGTCCCAGACCTTGACCGTCTTGTCGACCGTCTCCTCCGTCGTCAGCGCGTACATGCCATCGTCTGTCGGCCAGATGTTGTGGACGTAGCCCGGCGACGGGACCGAGACCTGCGCCATTCGCGTCGGGTTCGACTTGTCCGACATGTCCCAGACCGAGAAGGTTGGGTTCCGGCCCTCGGCGACGTACAGCGTGTCCCCGCGAGCGTAGATATCGTGGGAGTCCGGGACCGGGACAGCTGCGACCTCGACGGGCGCAATCGGGTTGCTCAGGTCGAGGCAGATGATCTCATTCCCGTCCGAATTCATCATGTACGCGTGGCCCGTCACCAAGTCGATAGACAGGTTGTGGCTCGAGACGAGACGGTCACCCTCGCCACGGATCACGGCGATCTCCTCGGCGTGGTGCGGTAGACCGCGCAGGTCGATGATTTGGAGTCCTTCACTGGGGCCGTAGGCCTCCGTCGAGATGTAGGCGAACGAGCCGTACGTCTTGATGTCGCGCCAGTAGAACGGCGCATCGTTCGTCGGGCCGGCAATCTGGGCGACGACCTCGAGGCTGGGGACTGCGACAATCGCGATGCCCTCGACGTTGCCCATGATGGCGTACTCGGAGCCATCGTTGGCGGTGTAGGCCCACACGTCGGATCCACCGACGACGTCCGGGATGCCGACTGACCGTCGGCGATCGAGGCTCTCCGCGCCGGGGCGCGGGATGGTCGGGAGCTCGACGACCCCGATTAGGTCGAGGCTCTGCGCACTCGAGGGCGCAATGAGGAGGACGGCGAGAGCCGTGGCGGCGAGAAAACGCATGGGTCAATGGGAGGCGAACGATCAATGTAGGCCCAAGCACCTATCGCTCCGCGGCGCAATCCGGACTCGACCTCGTGGGCGGCCGTGGCGCGTCGAGGTTGTCAACCCGGCCTCGAGGCCGATACAGGAACGAAGCAGGCCGCCGTGCCGATCTTAGCATCACATCTGATTTCTCTCCCTATGTCTCTCTACGCAGTCATCATGGCCGGCGGCGTCGGCAGCCGCTTCTGGCCCCGGAGCCGCCGCGCGACGCCCAAGCAGTTCCTCGACGTCTTCGGCGACGCGTCGCTCATCCAGAACACGTTCGCCCGCTTGCAGCCGCTCGTCGACGCCGACCGCACGCTGGTCGTCACCAACGCCGACTACATCGAGATCACGAGCCAGCACCTGCCCGCCGTTCCCGTCGGCAACATCCTGGGCGAGCCCGTCGCCCGCAACACCGCGCCGTGCATCGCGCTCGCCGCCGCCAAGCTGCTCGCACAGGACCCCGACGCCACGATGGTGGTGCTCCCCGCCGACCACCTGATCGCGAACGTGGCGCGCTTCCACGCCGTCCTCGAGGCCGCCGTCGAGGCCGCCCAGCCGACCGGCGACGAGCCGGGCCCGCTCGTCACCATCGGCATCCGCCCCACGCACCCCGAGACGGGCTACGGCTACGTCCAGTACGACCTCGAGGGCGACGGCAAGCCCGGCGATGCGCTCGACCTCGAGGGCTACGACACGCCGCGGGCCTACCCCGTGCTCACGTTCGCCGAGAAGCCCGACCTCAAGACCGCCGAGCGCTTCCTCGACGCCGGCGACTTCCTGTGGAACTCAGGCATGTTCATCTGGCGCGCCGACGCCATCATGGCGGCCTTCGAACGCTACCTCCCGAAGGTCCACCGCCTGTTCGCCCCCCTCGTCGACGCGATGGGTACCGATGATGAGGCCGCCGCCATCGAGGACGCGTACGAACGGAGCCCCAAGATCTCGATCGACTACGGCGTTCTGGAGCAGGCCGATCGCGTGCTGGTGGTCCCTGGCTCCTTCGGCTGGAGCGACGTCGGGCGACTGGCGAGCCGTCCATGAGCTCGCCGAGAAAGATGACGCCGGCAACCGCGCCGAGGGCAACGTGATTTTGCAGGACACGTCCCAGAGCTTCGCGCGGTCCAGCGACGGACGGCTGCTGGTGCTGGTCGGGATGCAGGACACGGTCGTCGTGGACACGGGCGACGCGGTCCTGGTGTGCCACCGCGAGCAGGCCCAGAAGGTCAAGGACGTCGTCGACTTCCTCGGCCTCCACGGCATGGACGAATACGTGTAGCGCCCTCGAGGTCGCTCAGGCCGGCTGCAACTCGGTGCCGCTCGCGATCTCGTCGGCGGCTTCTGCCAGGGCCGCGCCAAGGGCGGCGCGGTCGAGCGGCTTCGAGAGATAGTTGTCGCAGCCGGCGGCCAGGCACCGCTCGCGGTCCCGGTCATCGCGTGCGCCGTCAGCGCAATGATGACCGGACGCTGGGCGGTCTGGGACTCGGCACGGATGCGCTCCGTCGCGTCGTACCCGTCGAGGACGGGCATCTGCATGTCCATCAGCACCACGTCGTAGGGCTGGCCCGCGTCCCCAGACCGGCAGACGGCCTCGACCGCCTGCTGCCCGTCTTCCACCACGTCGGCGTCGTAGCCGAGCGCTCGGAGTGTTCGGATGGCCACCTTTTGGTTGACCAGGTTGTCCTCGGCGAGCAGGATCCGGAGAGCGGCGGCGTCCGCCGGCAGCGTCGCGATGGGCGCCGACGGCTCGAGCGCTTCCGCCGGGTCCACAACGGCCGTAACCGTGAACGTGCTTCCCTCGCCGACTCGGCTTGTGGCTGTGAGCCCGCCGCCCATCGCCTCGGCCAGACCGCGCGCGATGGACAGACCGAGCCCGGTCCCCCATACTGCCTGCGTCGTCGAGGCGTCGGCCTGGGCAGAAGGAATCGAAGATGGTCTTGAGCTTGTCTTCTGGGATCCCGATTCCCGTGTCCGAGACGTCGAGTCGGAGCGTCAGCGACCCATTGGTGGTCGGCTCCGCCTAGACGGTTACGCCGACGCGGCCGTCGCGCGTGAACTTGACCGCGTTCGAGACAAGGTTGACGAGCACCTGACGGACGCGCGTGACGTCGCCGGCCACGTAGAGCGGCACGCCATCGGCGGTTTCGACCTCGAGGTCGACACCGCGCTCGGTCGCGGGTTGCGCCATGAGCGCGAGCGTGCCCTTGACGCAGGCGAGCACGTCGAACGGAGCCCGCTCGAGTTGAACCTGCCCCGCCTCGACCTTTGAGAAGTCGAGGATGTCGTTGATGACGGTGAGGAGCCCCGTACCCGAGGAGCTGATGATCTCGGCGCACTCACGCTGGTCTGCGTCGAGGTCCGAGTCGAGAAGAAATTTGGCCATCCCGATCACGCCGTTCATAGGCGTCCGAATCTCATGGCTCATGTTGGCCAGGAACTCGGACTTGGCCCGGCTGGCCTGCTCAGCCTCGACTCGGGCGGCCTCGGCCTCGGCACGAGCCGCCTCCGTCTCTACCGCCTTCTCCTCGAAGTCGCGTGTGACCCGAGCCAGCATGCTCCGGAGCGCCCGGCTCTCACGGGAGACATGCCCGAGCCGGAACTCATGGCGTCTGGCCTCGCGCTCGGCGTCGGACGCGAGCGAGAGCAGCTCGGCCCTGGCATCAGCGTCAGGGACGAGCGCGCCGATCCGGTCGGCGAGAGTCTCGAATGAGCTTCCCGTCACGCCGGCCGCTCGCGCACAGCGAGTAGCGCGCACGTTTCGTTGTGGAAGTCACACGCGCCGTCGGTTTGGGCCCCGATCTCCCCGTACGAGAAGAACCCGATCATCGGAGCGCCCCACACATCATAGAGTCCTCGGACCTCGTCGTCCGCGAGAGGTCCGAGGGCGGTGTGACGGGCTTTACACGAGACGAGGACGACGGCGTCGGCTGTAGACGTCTGGGTGCGGACGGTCTGCGCCTCGGCGATGACGCGCTCGGCGATGTCGAGCGACGGGGGCACACAGAAGCGGACACGGGAGCCCTCGGGCACGGTTCCAGCAAAGATGAGAGCGCCAGTCTCGGGATCAGAGAAGAGCGGGGCCCGGAGGACGTCCGGCCCATCGGCTCGGCTGACGCTCAGCGGGTACTGGACGCCGAGATCCATCACGATGCTGACGCTGCTGTCGCGGAGCCCTCCGAGGTCGAAGTAGTCGTCGTAGACGTCGAGGACGGATTCGCCGTCGAGTTCGAACACGTGGTTGCCCTCGGACCGTGTGACCGTCTTGGCCACACCGATGGCTTCCCAGCCGCTCGTCGCCACGCCCGCGACCTCGTAGCGGTCGCCATCGAGGACGAGACCGACCAAGCCGTCCGTGAGCGAGCCGGCTGCAGCGGCGACGCGTGTCTCGATCATCAGGAGGTTGTCGCCGGCGAGACCGCCGTAGAGCGGGAGTGCGCGGCCGGCGCCCTCGGCGATGCCGCGCACGACGGCCTCGCCGTCCGTGCTGACCCCGGACGCAAACGCAAGCACGATAGGCTGAGCAAACCGGTCCGCCGCGGCGGCACCAAGCCGGGCCGCGACATCGCCCATCGACTCATCGGAACCTCGGGCCTCGCTCCAGACCTCGAACGAGTCCGGCGCGGCATCCCACAACATGACAGCCACGCTGTCCTCTAAAATCGTCCCACCAGCGATCTCGCCGGCCGTCGTGGCGCAAACCGTTTCGAGCCCACGCGCCGTGAGCGCCCGATTCAACACATCGAAGTCTTGGTCTGGAGAGGCAAACGCGAGAGCAAGAGTGGGCCGCCAGTCACTCGTGAGAGTGGCGTCGATCTCGGCGAGAAGATGATCGAGGGCGGTGCCGGCGAATACACGGGATGTCATGCAAAAAGGGGGATGCCTCTGTCTCGTTATCGCATGAACGCTGGCCGACTTAACTGGAAGCGTTTCCGATACCCTCCTTGCTCGCACTCTGCACCCGAGCTCATCTCCTCACCAACGAGCCTGCGCCGGGACGGGCACGACGCAGAGGCGTCGAAGCTTCGACTTCTCTTGACGTTATGCACAGCAACTCAAGACCAGATCGTCCGTACTGACCCTTACGTTTCAAAAATGACCAGCCAGTCACCTTCTGACTCTCAACCCGCCGTGGCCCTCGCTGTCGATCCCAACCTCACCCTAAGTCGCCGCGAGCGCGAGCGCCTGGCACGCCGCGACGCGATGCTCGACGCCGCCCTCGAGGTCTTCTCTGAGAAGGGCTACAGCGGGGCGTCTGTGGACGAGATCGCCGAGCGGGCAGAGTTTGGAAAGGGTACGATCTACAACTACTTCCCTGACGGCAAGGACGAGCTGTTCCTCGCGCTCTTCGAGGAGCGCGTGGCGGTCGGGATGCACCGCGTCATCTCGGCGTCGTTCGACGACGCGGACCTCTCGACTCCCGCCGGGACGCGAGCGGCGTTCAAGGGCTTCATCCGGGGGCTGATCGAGCAGTTCGATGACGCTCGCGGACCGATGCTCATGTTCATGAAGGAGGGGCACCGAACCAAGCTGGCCCTCAGCCAGGAGGCCGCCTTCGGACGTCACTTCTTCGGCGTCATCGAGGCCGTGGCCCACGCCATCGGGCGCGCCATCGAGGCCGGGTCGCTTCGGCCCCTCCCCGCCCACCCCGTGGCCCACGTCTTGATGGGCAACGTCCGTGGCTACCTCATGGCTGAGCTCGACGCCGGCTGTGACCCCACTGGCACCTTCAAGCCCTCCCCGTTCGGCACCGCCGACGAGGCCGCTGACTTTCTGACGACCGTCCTGTTCGACGGGCTTCTCGTGCCGACCGACGGCGTGACCTCCACCGACTCGTAATGCGTACGCTCCCCCTCCTGGTCGCCGCGGCCCTGGCGCTCTCCGCCCAGGCACAGACCGACCCACCCTCCGTGTTCACCGTCGAGGACGTCCTCGAGGCCGAGGCAGCGGCGGCGGCGGCCGTTCCGGCGTCGCTCACGCTCGATGCCGCCATCGAGATTGCCCTCGAGCGGGCGTACGCGCTAAGGCTCGCCGGCCTCGACGTGCAAACCGCAGAGTCGCAGGTGAGCGAGGCCTACGGCCAGCTCTTCCCCCGTCTCGACGCCACGAGCTCGTACACGCGCAACGTGGTTCAGGCCAACCCGTTCGCGGGCTCCTCGGCCGGCAGCATCTTCGGCGGGCTTGGCGCCATCGGGTGGCTCCAGTTCAACGAAAGCGCCCGCACCGACGGAGACCCGACCACGCAGCCGATCTCGTTTCAGGAATACAACCGACGCGTCGGCGAAGGGCAGTCGGCAGCCGGGTTTGTGCAGCAGGACGGTGCCAACCCGTTCGGAACGGACAACCAGTTCGTGAACTCCCTCTCGCTGAGCCAGCCGATCTACTCGGCCACGGCGTTCGCGGCCGTCAAGGGCGCCCGCGAGTTGGTCCAGATCAACGAGTCGGCGGTGGACGCGCGACGGAACGAGATCATCGACCAGACGCGGCAGGCGTTCTATGGCGCGTTGCTAGCCGAAGAGCAGGCCGCGGTGCAGCGGTCGTCGCTCCGAGCGCTCACGGGAGACGGCAACCGACGCGTCGCTGCTGGTGGCCCAGGGCGTCCGCCCCGTCCTCGAGCGGCTCAACGCCGAGGTCGACCTGGCGAACGCGGAGACCGGCGTGGTCCAGGCCGAAGCCCAGGCCGGCGTCGCCGTGGACCAGCTTCTCCTGACGCTCGGCCTGCCCGTCGGCGCCCGAATCGACCTCGAAGGCGACCTTGCTCCGCCGGAGCCCGGTCTGTTTCAGACCACGGGACTCGCCGCCGCCGCCGAGCGCGCCCTCGACCTGCGCCCCGACGTCCAGCAGGCGTCGCTCGCGGTCCGGCTCAACGAGGTCCAGAAGAGCATCACGAAGGCGGCGCTCTACCCCAGCTTGAGCGCGTTCGTCAACGCGAGCTACAACGGCTCCATCCCCGACGACCGCAGCTTCCTGACGACGCCGGACCCGACCGACCCGTTCACCTTCGAGTCGGGATCGACCAGCGCCTTCTCGGACGCCTACTGGCAGCCCGCGCTGTCCGTCGGGTTGCGGATGAACTGGCAGCTGTTCGACGGCTTCCAGACGAACCGTCGGATCCAGCAGAACCAGATCGCAATCGACCAGGCCGAGATACAGCTCGAGCAGGTCCGCAACGCGGCCCGCCTCGAGGTCGCGAGCGCCATCCGCCAGCTCGAGAGCGCCGAGCGCCGCCTACAGGCCCAGGCCCAGACGGTCCAGACGGCCGAGACCGCGTTCACCTTCGCAAGCGCCCGCCTGGAAGAGGGCGTCGCCAGCCAGGTCGACGTCCGCGTCGCCAGCCAGAACCTCGACGTCGCCCGCCTCAACCAGCTCCAGGCCGTCTACGACGCGCTCGTCGCCCGCAGCGCCTACGAGCGGGCGACCGGCAACATCTCCCCCGCCGCCATCGACACGGCACCCTTGCCCGAGGTGATCCCGGCCCTGCCGGCCTCGTCGTTCCCCCGCCCCGAGACCGTCCCCACGGCCGACTCCGACACGCCCTGATGACCCGACCCGACCTCGAGGCCGCACCCCGCGACCTCCACCCGACCTCGGCGTCCTCGAGGACGTCTGTTTCCGTCCACGAAGACGGCCCCCGCCCTGCCTCGGCCTCGAGGCTGACCCCGATGCGCTCACTCTCTCTTGCTCTCACCGCCGCCCTCGTCCTGTCCGCCTGCGGCGGCGACGAGGCCGCTGACACCGCCGAGGCTGAGGCCCCGCGCGACACCTCCATTCCCGTCGAGGTCGTCGTCGCCACGCCGACGTACTTCGAGGACACCATCGAACTGACGGGCACCGTCGACGCTGACAACGACGCGACGTTGTCGCCGGACGTGCCCGGAATGCTGACCTACGTCGCTCCCGTCGGCTCGTTCGTGCAGCGCGGTCAGACCGTCGCGCAGGTTCGTGCGCTCGACGCAGCGAGCCGGCGTGAGCCAGGCTCAGGCCGGCGTGGCACAGGGCCGAGCCGGTGTTGCCCAGGCGCAGGCGACCGTCGCTGGTGCCGAGGCGGGGATCCGCGCCGCCCGCGCGCAGCGCGAGGCCGCCCAGGCGACGCTCGACCTGGCACAGGACCAGTACCGCCGCCAGCTTCCGCTCTACCGCGACTCGATCCTGTCCGCCCTCGAGTTCCGCAACGTCGAGACGCAGCTTGCCCAGGCTCGCGCCCAAGTTGCCCAGGCCGATGCCGGGATCGCGCAGGCACAGGGTCAGCTCCGCGCCTCCCGCGAAGGTGTCACCGCCGCGCGCGCCCAGACCGACGCCGCACAGGCCGGCGTCGCGAGCGCTCAGAGCCAGCTCGCGTCCACGCGCATCGTCGCCCCCTTCTCGGGCGTCGTCGAGGCCCGGATCCAGGAAGCGGGCGAGCTCGCCAGCCCCGGCCAGCCGGTCGTCCGGCTCGTCGGCGCGGGCAGCGTCAAGGTCAAGGCCGGCGTCCCGGAGCGCTACGCCGGTGAGATCGAGCAGGGCACCCAGGTCACCGTCACCCCCAACGCCTACACCGTCGACTCGCGCGGCGGTCGCGTCTCGTTCGTCGGCCTCGCCATCGACGAGGTCCTCGAGGACGTTCCCCATCGAGGTCTCCGTCGAGAACGCAGACCGCTCGCTCAAGCCCTCGATGGTCGTCCGCCTCAACGTGACCCGCGACGTCCTCGATGGCGTCATCGTGGTGCCGACCGAAGCCGTCGTCCGCGACGAGCGCGGCACCAGCGTGTTCGTGGTCTCCAACGACACGTCAGGGACGGTCGCGTCGCGCCGCGTCGTCGAGCTCGGGCCGAACGCCGGCGCCACCGGTGGTCCTCCGCTCCGGCGTCGAGCCCGGCGACAAGATCATCGTCTCCGGTGCCGGTGATCTCGCAGAAGGCGACCGCGTCCGCGTCACGGAGACGCGTGAGGTGGACGTGCCCCTCGGCCCTGCCCGTGACAACCGCGAGGCTCCCGCCCGGCAGACCTCTGCCGCCGTCGAGCCCAGCTAGACCCCCGTCCTCGAGGCCGCACCACCGTCGCCTCCACGACCAACGACTCCGCCCTCGAGGCCGAGGCCCCGACCGACAGACTCCGACCGATCCGACCTCGAGGTCGCGTCCCCCTGACCAGTCTCATGCAAATCACCAACCTCGCGATCAACAACCGGACGGCCATCGTCGTCCTGACGTTCGCGCTGACCATCGGCGGCCTGATCTCGTACGTGGCGCTCCCCAAGGAGAGCCAGCCGCAGATCGAGTTCGCGACCATCGTCGTGACCACGATCTACCCCGGCGCGAGCCCGGACGACGTCGAGTCGATCATCACGCAGGAGGTCGAGCGCGAGCTGTCGTCGGTCGACGGCCTCGATGACCTGACCTCGACGAGCACGGAGGGAGTCTCGACGGTCATCGCCGAGTTCTTCCCCGACAAGGACATCGACCAGGCCAACCAGGACGTCCGGGAGGCGGTGGACCTCGCGAAGACGGAGTTTCCGAGCGACGTCGAGGAGCCCATCGTCTCTGAGATCGACTTCGCCGACTTCCCCGTCGTGACGGTCAACCTGCTGACGGACGGGTCGCTCACGGCGCTCCGGGAGACGGCGGAGGAGTTGCAGGACGACATCGAGAGCGTCCCCGGTGTGTCGGAGGTGGACCTCTTGGGCGGCTTGGAGCGCGAGGTCCAGGTCAACGTGGATCTCGCGGCGCTTCAGGGCTACAACCTGAGCATCAACGACCTGGTGGACGCCGTCCGCACGGAGAACACCAACATCCCAGGCGGCTCCATCGACGTCGGGCCAGAGAACTACTTGGTCCGCATCAACGGCGAGTTCGAGGATCCGTCCGAGATCCGAGACTTCGTCATCGCGAGCCCAGGCGGCACGCCCGTCTACGTCCGCGACGTCGCCGAAGTCACGTTCGGGTACAAGGACCGAGCGAGCTACGCTCGCCTCGAGGTCGTGCAGGAGGAGAACGAGGACGACGGGTTCACGCCCATCGAGGGCGCCGAGAACCTCCAGGTGATCCGCCTCAACGTCAAGAAGTCGACTGGCGAGAACATCATCGCGGTCGTGGACGGTGTCGAGGAGACCATCGCCGGGTTCACGTTCCCGCCGGGCACCCAGTACGTGCTCACGGGCGACCAGTCGGAGCAGGTGGACATCCTGGTCCAAGACCTCGAAAACAACATCATCGCGGGCATCGTCTTCGTGGTGCTGGTGCTGCTGTTCTTCCTAGGGGTTCGCAACGCGGCGCTCGTCGGGCTCGCGATCCCGCTCTCGATGTGCCTGAGCTTCCTGGTGTTCTCGGTCATGGGACAGACCTTGAACTTCATCATCCTGTTCTCGCTCATCATTGCGCTCGGCATGTTGGTCGACAACGCAGTCGTGATCATCGAGAACATCTACCGCTTCCGAGAGGAGGGCTACGGGCGGTGGGAGGCGGCCAAGGAGGGGACCGCCGAGGTCGGCCTCGCCGTAGCGGCCTCGACGGCGACCACCGTCGCGGCATTCGCCCCGATGCTCCTGTGGCCGGGCACGATTGGCAAGTTCATGAGCTACATGCCGCTCACGCTGATCGTGACGCTGACCTCGAGTTTGTTCGTCGCGCTCATCATCAACCCGGTCGTGGCGGGCTACTTCGTCAAGACAGACAAGGAGATGGCGGCGCAGAAGGCCGAAAAACGGCGTACCAGCCCACGGACGCGAGCCATCTCGCTCGGCTTGGCTGCGTTCGTCGCGCTCGTGGTCGGCATCGCAAACTGGAAGACGGCCGTGTTTCTGATCGTCGCCGTTCCGGCCCTCTTCTATCTGTACAAGTACATCTTAGAGCCTGCCCACCAGCGGTTCGCGTCGAGGACGGTCCCCAAGATGACCGATCGCTACCGAGCCTTCCTGAGTTGGATGCTCAAGCGCGACTACACGGTCAAGCGGGCGACGCTCCGCAACACACTCGCGCTGGGCTCCTTTACTGTCGGGTTCGTGCTTCTCATCGCGGGCGCCGCGCTGAACGCGTTCGCAGCGCCGGCGGGAATGCTTCTCCTGGTCCCGGGTGGAATCGCCCTGCTAGTGGGCGTGCTCGGGATCGTGTTCCACACCTTGGAGTCGGCGTTTCTCGGTGGCCGGGCCAGCGTCAAGGCCGGCCTCATCTTCGGCGGCATTGTGCTGCTGCTCATCGGGCTGCTGTCGCTAGGCGGCAAGATCACGTACGGCGACGCCGGAGAGGGTGGCATCTCGCTCGTCTTGGAGATGCTTCTCCTGCCCATTCTGATCGTGGCCGCCGGTGCGCTCGGTGTCATCTTTGCCAGCCGCGTTCGAGGCCGCACGTCGTTTGATACGCCCTATGTCGTGCTCACGGACAATCGGGCGCGCTTGCTGACAGGCACGCTGGGCGTTCTCGTCGGCGTGCTGGCGCTGTTCGCGGTCGCCCCCACCGGCGTCGAGTTCTTCCCGACGACGGACCCGAACCAGATCCTGATCACGGCCGAGGCCCCGGTTGGAACGACCATCGAGCGCTCGAACGAGGTCTCTGAGGAAGTCTTCTCCCGCGTGGAGGGGCTGCTCGAGGAGGAGCCGAACACGGCCGGTAACACGCGCAACATCGCGACATCCGTGGGTGTCGGCGGCGACGCGCAGTTTGGAGGCGGCTCGGCGTCGTCGGAGCGCTCGAGCGTGACGCTCAACATGGTGGACTACGGCGACCGCGCCGAGCGCTCATCGGAGACCATCCGCCGCATTCGCGAGAGCCTGGCCGGACTGCCGGGCGTCGAGTTGACGATCGAGCAGGATCAGGGCGGCCCGCCGACGGGCGCGGCGGTCAACATCGAGGTCTCGGGCGCTGAGTTCGAGACCATCCAGACCATCGCCAACGACCTCAAGGCGCAACTCGAGGATGCCGTCGAGAGTGGCCGAGTCGAAGGCTTGGTCGACATCCGTGACAACCTCAACAGCGGACGGCCGGAGTACCGCATCGAGATCGACCGCGAGCGCGCCGCCGCGTTCGGCCTGAGCACGCAGTCGGTGGCACTTGCTGTCCGCGGTGCCGTCAACGGCGTCGAGGCCTCGAAGTACCGCGACGGCAAGGACGAATACGACGTGACGGTGCGCCTCCGGGAGGAGGACCGAGAGTCGCTTCGGGAGCTCGAGAGCCTGACCATCTTCAATGAGGGGCAGCAGATTCCGTTGGTGTCCGTCGCCCAGATCGTTCCGGCCTCTGGGCTGGGCAGCATCACGCGACTCGACCAGGAGCGCGTCGTGACCGTCTTGGGTGACGCCGCGCCAGGCGAGAACGCAACCGCCGTGCTGGGTCAGGTGCGCGCCGAACTCGAGGACGAGATCGCGGCGCTTCCGCCGGGCTATACCGTCGAGTACACCGGCGCCGACGAGGAGCAGCAGGAGAGCTTCAGCTTCCTCACCACCGCGCTGCTGATGGGCTTGGCGCTCATCACGATCATCCTGATCGCGCAGTTCAACTCGATCACGAACCCGCTGATCATCATGATCGCGGTCGGGCTGTCGCTGATCGGTGTGATGCTAGGGCTGGTCCTGACACGGACGCCGTTCGGCCTGATGACGTTTATCGGACTGATCTCGCTGGCGGGCATCGTGGTCAACAATGCCATCGTGCTGGTGGACTACATCGAGCAGCTTCGAGGACGCGGCGAGGACAAGCAAGAGGCCATCATCGACGGCGGCTCGACGCGCTTGCGACCGGTGCTCTTGACCGCGTTCACGACCGTCATTGGCCTGATCCCGCTCACGTTCGGCATCAACATCGACTTCGTGGGCCTGATCGTGGACCTCAACCCGTCGTTCTCGATCGGCTCGGAGAACACGCAGTTCTGGGGGCCGATGGGCACCGCGATCATCTCGGGCCTGACGTTCGCGACCTTCCTGACGCTGGTGATCGTGCCGGTCATGTACTCGGCGTTCGACAGCATCGCGCAGCGCGTGTCGTCCTCGAGGCCGACCGAGCCGGAGTCGCAGAGCACGCCGCCCATCGTCCTCGACGGCGACGGCGCGACGGCCGAGGGCGAGCTTGTCCCCTCTCCGGTCACCGCTCGGTAATCCCGTCCTCGAGGACGACACGTTCGTTCTTCGTCCTCGAGGATGGATCTCCCTGCCGCTCGTATCTAGTCATCCCCCGCAGGCGGGGATCCGTGCGGTATCGCTTGCGATCTCTAGGTCGGGCGATCCTGCATGTGACTTCAACCGGCCGGACCATGCCGGCTCCATCCGTCCTCGAGGACGACCGTCCCACCCCATGTTCCGACTCCTCCCCGACCTCCCCTCTCACGTCGTCGCCTTCGAGGTCGATGGCACGGTGACCAAACCTGACATCGAGGCGCTGTTTCGCGAGATCGACGGGGCGCTCGCTCGAGGACGGGTCCACCTGGTGGCCGAGATCACGGGCATCGGCGGCATGACGCTGGACGCGCTGCGGACGAACGCCGGCAAGAGCGCGGGTCTGTTGACCAAGCTGGGCCAGATCCGCCGGTTCGCCGTCGTCACCGACGAAGGATGGATTGGAACACTGGCGAAGGCGCAGGGAGCGATCATCCCCGGCCTCGACGTGCAGGTGTGGCCTCGTGTCGAACTCGAAGACGCCGTCGCGTGGGCCTCGGAGCCGGTGGCGGCATGACGGTCGGGCGGCTCCGACGGACGGTACGTCTGGCGCCGCTCTTGATCGTGGAGTGGGCGGTCGCGGCAGGCCTTGCGGCTCAGCTGGCGGACTTGCCTGTGCCTGAGGGCACGTCGTTCGCGCCTACCATCCTTCGCCCGCTGCTGACCGGCATCCTGATTGGTACGGCCGCCGCGTGGCTGGAAAGCGGGCCGCTCGCCCGATCCAGTCGGGCGCTTCCGTTGTGGGCAGCCCTTCTCACACGCACCCTCGCATACGCCATCGTGGTGGCGGCCGTGATGGTGCTGATGATCACCCTCGTTTCGTGGGTCGGGTACGGCGCCGGGCCCATGACCGTCCTGCGATCCCCCGAGTTCAGCACGTTGCTTAGCGGTGGCTCTCTCGCCGCGTTCTTTGTGATGCTGCTCGCCGCCAGCTTCGTGATCAACTTTGGCTTGCAGCTCCGGCGCGTGCTCGGGCCAGAAACGCTCAAGGCGCTATTCCTAGGCACCTACCGCCGTCCTCGACGCGAAGAACGCGCGTTCGCGTTCCTCGACCTGACCGACTCGACGGCGTGGGCCGAACGGCTCGGCCCGCTTCAGTTCACCGACTTCAAGAACGACTTCTTCGCCGACGTCGCGGAGCCGGTGCTCGCGACCGGCGGCCGGATCGTGCAGTACGTCGGGGACGAAGTGATGGTGTCGTGGACGATGAAGCACGCCGAGGCGACGGGCGCGCCGGTCGAGTTCTTTTTCCTGGTCGAAGCGCGGATCGCGGCGAACGCCGAGCGCTACCGCCGTCGCTACGGCGAGGTCCCGACGTTCAAGGCCGGGCTCCACGGCGGCGAGGTGGTGACGGCCGAGGTGGGCGACCTCAAGCGCGACATCGTGCACTCGGGCGACGTGGTCAACACGGCGGCGCGCATCGAGGGCGAGTGCCGTCCTCGAGGTCGGCGGCTCATCGCGTCGGCGTCGCTGATCGCGCGGATGCCCGACCTCGAGGCCGAGATGGAGGAACTAGGGCCGATTGACCTCCGGGGCAAAGCGGAGCCGGTGGGGCTGGTGTCGCTGACGGCGCGCGCATAGCGGCCTCGAGGACGGCCGGCTCTATGCACATCGACTTTATACGCGTAACCCACACGTTAACAACGTCGCAAGCAACTTATCATGCCGCCCTCGAGGTCGGCTGAATCACTGGCTCTACAGCGCCTGCCCTCGTCGCCTGAGCGCTGCTTCCGGATGTGGGGGCTTAAAGATCGGTGTGTACTCTCCTTCCCCCAAATCGATTTACCCTACATCGATTGGGGCATCCGACTGAGCCAATGAAAGCCAATTTCGAATATGCAATACTGCCGAGGAAAAGACTCATCTTGGAGCGCCTCAGCGGCCCAATATCCTATCTAGACCTTGTGTCGTTGACGGAGGAGATTTGGAATGACGAGTTGTACGACAAGTCATACAATGGGATAATCGACATCCGGCACGCTTCTATCGACATGGGCCACTCGAGCCTAAAGTCGTTTGCCCAGCTGATCCTTGCCTCTGAGTCTGCAAACGAGGGGCAGGTCGCAGTCATCTCGAGTAAAACCGTCGAGACGGCACTGATGTATTTGCTGGCAGACAAGCTGGCGAATAGAGGTACTATATCCGTCTTCAGCACGTGGGAGGGCGTCTTCGGTCACCTCGGCTTAGCGGAGTCGGTATGGACACAGATCATGGACGAGCGGACTTACGATGCCATGTTCGACTGAGGAAGGGGAGCGTGGGGCTCTGTGAGAGTGTGCGCCGCCTCGACCACCCTTCGGGCTCGGATGCACCTGCGGCGGCGAATCGGCCTGTGGTTTTTGTCCACGGGAGTGCTTGAGACGGAGGGCGTCGCGGCTCCCGGGCATGTGATCCCAGCGCGGCAGAACCCGCACAACCAGGTCTTTGTCAAGTGGGACGGTTACGGTGCACTGGGCCAGTCTCGTCCTGCGCTCCCCGGTCAGAGAAGCGCTCGTGGCTCGGAGCGCTAGCACCGCGTCGTGAGTTTGAGAGAGTCCTCGCTGCGCTGGAGAAGCGCTGGCGGGCCACACCCCCATTCTGACTCTCGCCATTGGTCACGATGACGGACGCTTGGAACCGATAGTGACCAAAGTGCCACAGAACCACTACACCACGACCTCGAGGCCGCCCGCAGCGAAGAAGGACCTCAACTCCGCCAGCGTGTCCGCCCTCGAGGGCGAGTCCTGGACCAGCCGCCCCCCCGAGAGCACGAGCACGCGCGAGCACACCCCAACGACGTGATCGAGGTCGTGGCTCGAGACCAGCACCGTCGCGTCGACCTCGAGGAGCAGGCGCTCGAGGGCGATCCGCGCGCCCGGGTCGAGGTTGGCGAACGGCTCGTCCAAGATGACCAGACCCGGGCTCGGCAGCAGCGCGCCAACGATCCCCACCTTGCCCGCATTCCCGAGCGACAGGTCCCGGATCAGGCGCCGGCCCTCGAGGGCGGCTCCCAGGAACGGCCGAAACCGCTCGACCTGAGCATCGATCATGGGCACGGACATACCGTAGGCGCCGCCGACCAGCCGGAAGTACTCCTCCGGGCGGAGGAAGTCGACCAGAAAGCCGGCGTCGAGGTACGACCCCACGCGGTTCTTCCAGCTCAGATCGGAGCCGCCGACCTCGATGCCGTCGATGGCGACCGTGCCGGAGGTTGGCTCGATCAGGTCGAGGACGGAGCGCAGTAGCGTCGTCTTGCCCGCCCCGTTGTTGCCAACCAAGGCAATGCGCTCGCCGGGCGCGACCTCGAGGGCGGGCAGGTCGAGAGCCGTCGCGTCGCCATAGCGCTTGACGAGGTTCGTGATGGTTAGAGAGACGCCGGACATGAGTTAGAGGGCAGAGCGGAAGCGCAGGGCCACAGCGTGGCGGCGACGCTGGATGCGGGCGGCGAAGGCTCGGAGCCACAGCGGGGAGAGCGCGATGCCAATGAGACCAAGCGCCCCGGCCGCGAGCGCTCCATTTTCCGTCCCAGCCAGAGCGATCAGGCTTCCGGCCACGACAGCCGTCGCCGCCACGACCGCCTGGGCGCCGAACGACTGCGTATTGGTCCACATCATCCGGTCCGACACGTCGAGCGGCTTCGGTCCCAGCGTCGAGCCCCACAGCGCGGCCGGCGCCAGGATGCCCAGGCTGTACAGAACGGAAACGCCGATCAGCCACACCGACTCGGCCTCAAGGACGAGAACGACGATGGCTTGCACGATGCCCAACGCGAGAGTCCCCGCCGCGACGCCGACCACCTTGGCCCTCGCGAAGGCCTTGACGCCACCGGGCAGCGTCAGGAGTCGATCGTAGAAGCCGCTCGCGAATGGGACGGCGTACTGCCCCACGGAGCCCGCGACGGTGCCGGTCGAGAACACCAGCACCACATCCGTCGGGGTGCCGGTCCCGAACAGTCGCTCGGCAAACAGCAGCGCGCCGATGGTCAGCGCCACGCTCGCCACGGCAGCGTTCGCGACCGTGCCTCGGGGAAATGTGGCGCGCGTGATGAGGCACCAGTCGAGGTCGAGGAACCCCCGCACGCCCGGCCGCTCGAAGCCGGCGTCGCCGTCCGACCTCGAGGTCTTGCGCATCCCGGCACCGTCGAGGTAGAGCGCCGAGACCAGGGCGCGGTACGCGATCAGCAACGATCCGACGGCGAGCGCGCCGAAGGCCGCCACGACCTCGAGGTCGCGGGGGACAGCCTCAAGGACGCCGCCGGTCCCGACCTCGAGGGCGGCGATGACGGAGATGGCGCCGGCGACGAGCGCGACCGTTCGAATGGGGTGGGCGCCGAGCCGCGTCTTCCACACGACCAGCAAGGCGTGCGACAGCAGTACAACGGAGAGCACGACCGCGAGAAATGCCCAGGCCGCACCCACGCCGGCCTCGAGGCGGACGGTTCGCGCGGCGAATGGAACGGCGAACGCGAGCGGAACGACGGTGAACGGCGACGGGACCGAGCGAACCAGGACGCCCCACGCGATCTGCGCGCGAGACACAGGCAGCGCCAAGAACGCCGTCGCGCCGCGAGTCGGCACCTCCTGAAACACCTGACGGCCGACAGCGATTGCTCCCAGCGCGGGCAGCATCCAGGTCTGCACGACCTCGAGGGCGGACCACGTCGGCGCCACGACGCTCAGCAGGTCGGGCAGGACGAACCCAATGATGGCGGCCGACCCCAACGCATAGGCCACGCCGGCGCCCTTGACGGCGGCTAGCGCCACGCGCCCTCCGAGGTAGGGCGCGCGCCAGAACGCGAGGGCTTGGAGACGGACGAGGGAGGCAACCACGGGCCTCGGTATCGACCTCGAGGGCGGCGCCCTTTACCGCGACGGAACCTCCGGACACGCGCGAGGCCGAGGCCGTCCCACCACAGGCAGCCTCGGCCTCGGCTGTTGGGCCGAAGCCCAAACAGCGTGCCGTCCCTTATCGGCCACCGTAGTGGCCTCAGTAAGTCCTACGGGAAAACTCGTAGCGATGGGTCACGGCAGGGGATTTTTTAACGCCGCGCCGTCCTCGAGGACGGCCATCAGCGAACGACGGCGATGGTGCGAGTGACCGCTGTGGCACGAACAACGTACATGCCTGTCAGCGACCGAGGGGGTCGAACACCTCAGGCGTGACAGGTCCTGGCTGGGCGAGCGTGATGAAGAACATCGCGCTGTCTCGAGTTGGGTCGGGCCAAGCGGAGAGCGCGATCTGAGCATGGGGGACCGGCGGAATAGGAGAAGAAGGATCGGGCCGCTCTCTCCACCGAGATCCTAGCGCACATCGGCTCACGCCACGCCACTTGTTCGAACGTCGTCCTCGAGGACGGGTCTCGGATCTCCGACATCCGACCTCGAAAACGGGAAGATCAGACATGCTGCGACTCGCCTATCTTGCTGGCTCTCCACGGGTTTGCCCATGACCCCAGACGTCACTGTCCTTCTCGACCGTGTCCGCCAAGGCGATCCCGCGGCGCTGGATCGCGTCATCGAGCAGCTCTACGACGAGCTCCGGTCGGTCGCCCATCGCCAGCGCGTCCGCAACGGAGCGGCGCCGACGGTCAACACAACCGCCGTGGTCCACGAGGCGTATGCCAAGCTCGCGGGACGCTCCGCCGCCCTCGACCTGAACGACCGTGAGCACTTCGTGCGCGTCGCGGCCCGCGCGATGCGCGATGTGATCGTGGACTACGCCCGCGCCCAGTCGACGGAGAAGCGTGGTGGCGACGGCAAGGCGGAGTCCCTGGACGAACTGCGGGAGGTGGGCGTCACGGCCGTCTCACCGCGCGTCGACCTCGACGAGGCCCTCTCCGTGGACGACGCGCTCAAGACACTGGCCAGCCTCGATGCCGAGGCCGCGCGCGTGGCCGAGCTCCGCTACTTCGCCGGGCTCACAAATGAGGAGACCGCCGAGGTGCTGGGCGTCTCCCTCGCGACCTCGAAGCGGCGCTGGACCGTGGCGCGGGCCTGGCTCGCGCGCCACCTTGCCGAGTCGTGAGCCACTGACCCCTCGAATCTCGGTACCCAGACAGCCCCCCGCGTTTATGAACGATACCGCCTGGTCCCGAGTCTCCGATGTCCTTGGCCGCGCCCTCGACGTGCCGCCCGCCGACCGCGACGCCTTCCTGAACAACGCCTGCCTCACGGACGACGGCACCCTCGACCGCGCGCTCAGACTCGAGGTCGAGGCCTTGCTCGACGCCTCCGACGCCGCCGACCTCGAGGACGCGCTCCGCTCGCCGGTGTCGTCTTTTGTCGAGACCACCGTCATCGACGACGTACCCGTCGGGACATCCGTCGGCCCGTGGCGGCTGACGGGCGTGCTGGGCGAAGGGGGCATGGGCATCGTCTACCGCGCCGAGCGCTCGGACGGCCTGTTCGAGCGCGAGGTGGCGCTCAAGCGGCTCCGGTCGGGTCCGGGCCGAAAGAAGCTCGCCGCCCGCTTGCGAGCGGAGCGCCAGACGCTCGCCCGGCTGGAGCACCCGGGCATCGCACGGCTGTACGACGGCGGTGTCTCCGAAGACGGCACGCCCTACCTCGTCCTCGAGCTCATCGAGGGCGAGACGGTGACCGCGTGGGCCTCGAGGACGGGCGCCAGCATCGAGGACCGGGTTCGGCTGTTCGTGAAGGTGTGCGAGGCCGTCGCCTATGCGCATGCCCGGCTCGTGGTCCACCGCGACCTCAAGCCGTCGAACGTGTTCGTGGTGGAGCGTGAGGGCGAGGCCCGTGCCAAGCTGCTCGACTTCGGCATCGCCAAGCTGCTCAACACGACCGACGCGACGCAGACCTCGAGCACGGCCATGACGC
Organism: Rubricoccaceae bacterium; assembly: GCA_963832985.1. Classification (GTDB taxonomy): domain Bacteria; phylum Bacteroidota; class Rhodothermia; order Rhodothermales; family Rubricoccaceae; genus Rubrivirga. The sequence goes on along the minus strand of CAWHWG010000003.1, from coordinate 131,990 downwards.
CGGCCTACGCCGCGCCGGAGCAACTCCTCGGCCTCGAGGTCACGACCGCGACCGACGTGTATGCCTTGGGCGTCGTGCTCTACGAGCTGCTGGCCGGCGAGCGGCCCTACGACGTGTCCGGCGTCACCGCCTCGGAGGCCGAGCGGATCGTGCGCGAGAGCACACCGGAGCGCCCGTCCTCGAGGACGGCAGACCGCGGCCTCGAGGGCGACCTCGATGTCATCGTGCTCAAGGCGCTCGCCAAGGAGCCGGAGCGACGCTATCCGACGGCGGCGGCGCTCGCGGATGATCTGAGGCGGCATCTCTCGGGTCTGCCGGTAGAGGCGCGACCGGCGACGATACGGTATCGAGTGGGCCGGTTCATCCGCCGGCACAAGGCCGTAGCGGTGTCAGCAGCGGTGGCCGTCCTGGCGCTCGTCGGCGGGCTCGGCGCCGCTCTGTGGCAGGCGTCGGAAGCGCGCGCGGAAGCCGTCCGTGCCGAGGCTGCCCTCGAACAGGCCGAGGGAGCGCTGACCTTCCTCGAGGAGTCCATCTTGCTCGGCGACGTCCAGGAGAATGAGGACGACCCTCGCCTCTCGGTCGTCCTCGATAGCGCCTCGGCGCGAGCGGACCGCGTCGAGGACGGCGGCGTCGCCCGAACCATCCACCTCGCTCTCGCCAGCGTCTACCTCGGCCGGCAAGACGTCGTGAGGGCCGAGCACCACGCCGAGCGCGCCGCTGCTGGCCCTGCGCGCGACCTCGACTTCGCGATCGCGCAGAACTACTGGGCGCAAGCCCTCGCCGACGGAGGCGACCTCGAGGGCGCCCTCCCCCACCATGACCTCGCGCTCGCGACACTCGCCACGCTGCCCGATGCGCTCTACGAGCAGGGCGCCGTGAGAAACGTGTATGCCGCCACCCTCCAGGCTCTTGGGCGCCTGGACGAGGCCGCAGTCCAGTACCGTTCTGCAATCGATTTCGCGAGACGAGCGAACGATCCAGGGTCGGAGTCGATCGCTCTCCAGAACATGTCGGGCACGCTGATACAGCTCGACCGATCTGACGAGGCCATCGTCGTGCTCCGGGAGCTTGTCGCCCTTCTCAAGGAGCGTGGCGACGCGGAATCAACCTATGGTCTCGCCTTCGCACAGGTCAACGTGGCGAATGCGCTCAGCAGTGAAGACCGCGATGCAGAGGCGCTGACCGCGTACCGAGAGGCCATCGCCACCTTCGAGGATCGCTTAGGCGCGGATCACCCTGAGACGCTGGCCGCTCATATATCGCTTGCAACCCAGTTCCACAAGATGGGGCGCTTCGAGGACGCCGCCCTCGAGGCCGTCCCCGCCCTCGAGACCGTGGAAGCCACCTTGCCTACCGACCATCCCTACACATCATATGCCCAGTCGGTGGCGGGCCAGGCCCTGTGTGACAATGGATCGCCGCGCCGTGGCGCCGAGCTCCAGCAGGCCAGCCTGGACGCCCGGCGACCGTCGCTCCCTGCCGATCACTGGATCATCCTGAATGGGGAAAGCGCATACGGGGCCTGTCTCGCCCGGCTGGGGCGCCTGGAGCAAGCTGAGGGGCTTCTCACCCGAAGCCTCGCCACGCTTACCAGCACAGTGGGTCCAGAGCACCGGCGGACGAAGATGGCTCAAGAGCGCCTCGCGGCTTTTCAGCGCAACCGGTAGTCTCGCATTTCCTTTCGAGGACGGCTGCCACGGGTCGAGTCCGCCCTCGAGGACGAGCGTCTTCATTCATGCGTCCTCGAGGGGTAGCGGACCCGACTCGAGGGCGACGGAGTAGGTACGGCTCCCTCTTGCCTCACCAATGCGCTCCCTCCTCAGCCTCCCCATCCTCGGTATCGTTGCCCTGCTCACGCTCGGCGCAGGGTGCGGCGGGGCGGAAGTGGAAGCCGCCGCGGGGTCTGGCTCGCTCACGCTGCTGATCGTTTACGTCTCGCTCGCGATCGGGGTCAGCTTCCTCTGCTCCGTCCTCGAGGCCGTCCTGCTGAGCGTCTCACCGGCGTACATGGGTACGCTGTCGACCAAGAACCCGAAGGCGGCGGCGCGGCTCAAAGAGCTGAAGACGGATGTCGAGCGCCCACTGGCGGCCATCCTGAGTCTGAACACCGTCGCTCACACGATTGGCGCGGCAGGTGCGGGTGCAGAGGCGGCGGCGTACTTCGGCAACGACGCCATCGGAATCTTCTCGGCCGTGCTCACGCTGGGCATCCTGGTCCTGTCCGAGATCATTCCGAAGACCCTAGGTGCGGTGTACTGGCGTGGTCTGGCCCCGCTCGTCTCGCGGATCCTGCCCGTCCTGATTTGGACCACGCTCCCGCTCGTGTGGCTATCCCAGGGGATCACCAAGCTGATCGCGCGCGGCGAGAAGGAGGGCGCCGTCAGCCGCGAGGAGCTCGCCGCACTTGCCCAGATCGGCACTGAGGAGGGCGTGTTCGACGAGACCGAGGGTCGGATCCTGCGCAGCCTCTTCCGCTTCCGCCAGCTCAAGGCGAGGGACGTCATGACGCCGCGAACGGTCATGGTGGCCTACTCTGAAGACTCGCCCATCCGCGAGATCGCCGACGACGGGCAGCCGTTCTCGCGCCTGCCGGTGTACGACGGCAACCGCGACCACGTCACGGGCCTGGTCCTACGCGATGACGTGCTGCAGGCGTTCGCCAACGGCAAACCGGACATGCTGGCCTCCGAGATCAAGCGCGACATCCTGACCGTTCCCGACTCGCTCCCGCTGCCGGAGTTGTTCGAGCGTCTCCTGGACCGCCGCGAGCACCTCGCCCTGGTCGTGGGCGAGTACGGCGGCACGGCGGGCGTCGCGACGATGGAGGACGTCGTGGAAACCCTCCTCGGCTTGGAGATTCAGGACGAGACCGACCACGATCACGACATGCAGACCGCTGCTCGCGAGCGCTGGGCAGAGCGTGCCGCGCGCCTCGGCCTCGTCGAGGAGGGCGCCGACCCGGAGGCCAAGCTCGGCGAGGCCGTCAGGGAGCAGCAGGCCACCGTCAAGTTTGGCATCACGGGCGGAGAGCCCCCAGCCGTCGAGTAGCGTCCTCGAGGACGGATCAGCGCACGACTGTCAGCGCCTGAACCGCCACCACGCCTCCGGCCTCGAGGCGGACCAGATAGGCGCCTGACGGAAGCCTTGTCGCGTCAAGCGCAGCGGCGTGCGTTCCAGCCGGCTGAGCGCCGTCCTCGAGGACGGCTACCTCCCGGCCGAGCATGTCGTACACCGACAGCCGAGCGCGACCCGCCTGGGCCAGCGAGTAACCAACTCTCACAGCGCCAGACGAAGGGTTGGGAGACGGAGCCTCGAGAACCGTCTGTGCCGACGGTTTCTCCTCCCCATCGACGGGGGCATCGCCCAACGTGATCACAAAGCGCGCGTCCGACGCAGACCGCCGGGCCACCCTCGAGGCCGTCATTACGGACTCAGGAGTCGCAAGCTCGAGGGCGGCGGTCTCGATGAGAGAAAACGTGTATTCCCCTACTGCGCGAAGGTCGACCTCGAGGCCAGCGACACGGTCCCGCAGCGAGGCCGCACCTGCCGGCAGAGAGGGCCACGTCAATATCATCTCGGCATTGGCAGGTGCCTGGCTCGAGAACGCTTCTATGCCGACCGCGATCTCGACGGGGGCGGAGCGAATGCCCAGCGCCTGAATGTCGAGCGGCTCACCATCGGTCAATCGCTCGGAATACAGCACAAGAGCATCACTGGAAAGGGGAGCCAGCTCAAGTCCATCGAGATTGTCACGACCGTCTTCTCCGCGCTCGTCGAACAAGACAAACGCATAGGCTGGGTAAGCGTCCTCGATACCGACGCGACTCACCTGAAGCTCGAGAGCGTCGGGAGCAGATTGGCGGCCGACGAACGTGCCTCCGGTCGTTCGCGCACTCGAGGGCGCGACTAGGACGGGAGAGGCGGCGGTGGCTTGCACCCAGAAGCCCTGGGCCGGCGCAACCAAACCGTCCGCGACGCTACCCACTACACCATTATCAGTGAGGTACTGTCCGCTCGCAGGGTCCCAGACATAAAGCGTCGAGGACATATTGGTTCGCATCCACCCGGTATCCTCCCAGTTGAGAGTCGTGGCATACGGGTTTCCGACCAGATTCCACCCGTCATCGTCTGGATTCCCGGACGAGGTGTATGTCACACCAAATGTGAAGGCGCCAGAGGCGTCGATTCCTGTATGGGAGAGAGTCTTTGGGAAGCCTTCAGGCGTGCCGTCAAAGTCATCATCGGAGTACACGTACACGAAGGCGCTTGTCCCAAGGTCAAAGTCGTCCGTTAGGGAGCCAGGCGTGGCGTACCCGTCTTGGATCCCTCCGACCGTAGCCTCGCTGTAGAGGAACACATTGGGCGTCGCGACCGGTGCGGACCCATTGTAGTCGGCGCCCGGAAAGCCCTGCGTCCATAGTGGGCCGAGTACGTCTGCGAACGTCTGTCCATTCACGGAAGGCGCGATCATTCGCCACCCCTCCGCCCCAGTCAACTGGGTCACGACGCTTACCTCGACGATTGTCACTACGACGTCGCTGGCGTTGTAGGCGACACTAAGGACGTAGCCTGGCGGGCCTGACACGGTGTCGAAGGTGCCTGTAAAGCTGGACGCTGTCAGAACCGTATACGCGTCGCCTGCGGATGGCGGCGGGGCGTCCTCGATGAGAGAGAGTACCAGTGTACCGCCGAGCGTCGCCGTGGTCGAGACCGCGAGTTGGTCGTGTTCCATACCCGGCGTCGTGCCCCCGATTTCGATAGTGAGCGTTGCACTCAAGGGCGGCGCCCAAGGCTTGCCCTTCCACGTCAGAATACCTGTTTCATCCTCGAGGCCGGGAGCGGTGTCGCCGGTGTGAGTGAACGCGGAACCGCCGAGATCTAGCTCGCCATTTCCACGAATCGTGCCTGATTGGTGTACAAAGGGTGTATTGACATCGAACGTCTCCATGTCGACCTCGACTATGCCCGTGTTTGTGAACGTCTGTGAACCCGTGTCCGTGCCGGACGGCTCAAGCCGGGGGACGTTGCCCTCTCGCGCTACACGCCAAGTCCACTCATTTGAGACAGCTCCATCGTCAATGAGATAGAACTCGTCCGAGGTCCATAGAACAGTTCCCGTATTGCGAAAAACCGTTCCCAATCCTGATGCTCCTCGAGCAAGTCCCGCCGCATCACCGTTCAGAACGACGGTGCCGGAGTTCGTGAGCGTTTGGTTGCCACTTAGGATCCCGTCGTCCCACTGGATCCCGACACCGTCGACGTTCCAGACCGCGCCCGCCTCGGCGACCAAACCGCCGGGGTTATTCAGAATAATGAAGTCGCCTGCAGCCGTCCCATCCAGCGTTCCCGCAAACGTATGCGTCCCGTTGTCAAAGACGAGTGTGGCGCCCTCATTCACGCTGATGGTTGCGTCGTCGTGACGAGCATCGACCTCGACTTCGAAGAGCCCGGTCTGAATATCGATGGCACCTGTGTTGACCATACGGCCAGAGCCTGTCCCCTCGACTAGCCTCGAGATCTGCCCTCCGTTGCTGTCGCCGACTAATGTACCGGAGTTCGAGAAAACAGCGCCGCCGAGGAGATAGAACTCGTCGGAGCCCCACGTCACAGTGCCTGCGTTAGCAAAGGCTGTTCCGATCCCCGTCGCACCGCGAGCCGCACCGCTGATCGTACCGTTGATGACAACCGTTCCCGTACTCGTCAGCGTCTCGCCTCCCTCGAGCACGCTGGACTGCCACTGCACACCTGTTCCGCCGACGTTCCAGATCGCGCCAGTCTCCGCCTCGATAGCTCCATTGAGCACGATGTCTCCAGCCGGCGTCCCTACGGTAGTGCCTGCAAACACGTGGGTATCGCCTGCATCGAGCGAGCGCAGTTCGAGCGTGGCTCCCGCTGAGGCCGTCAAGGTTGCATCCTCGTGTCGGCTCCGAACCTGAATCTCAAGTTTGCCGGATGCAACCTCGAGGGCACCCGCGTTGGTGAACACGCGCGAACCATTATCCGTCCCAACTCGATTCAGACGGGGGAGAGATGCCCCCGCTTGCTCGATGCGGATCGTGCCTTCATTCGAGAACGCGCCGTCGTCAATGAGGTACAGATCGTCGTCTTCCCATCGAACCATTCCAGTATTGGCAAAGACCGTTCCTGCGCCTGAGACTCCACGGCCTGCTCCTGTCACAGCGTTGGCAACCACCACAAGCCCGGTGTTTGTCAGCGTCTGTCCGCCGCTGAGAATGGAGCTCCGCCACTCGATGCCTGTCCCACCAAGGTTCCAGACCGCACCCATCTCTGCAGCCATCGGAGTTGGGATGTTGAGTACACCGATAGCGATAGTCCCGGCTGGTGTACCCGTGGTCGTCCCTGCGAACGTGTGCCCGTTGGATCCAGAGAACAAAAGCGTCGCGTCAGCGGCGGCCGTTAGGGTGGCGCTATCGTGACGGCTCCGAACCTGAATCTCAAGCGAGCCATCGAGGATGCTGATCGTGCCCGCGTTGTCGAACAACCGAGTGCCTATATCGTTGCCGGAGGCGAAAAATCGCGGCGTGCTACCTGAGACGAAGTCAACCTCGATCGTGCCGGTGTTATCGAGGGCGCCGTCGTCCTCGAGATAGAGGAGGCCACTCTCCCACCGGACGGTGCCGGCATTGACCAGCTTCGTGCCTGCGCCGTCCACACGACGCGATGAACCATTGGGCGCCCCATCGAGCACGATCTGGCCATTGTTGGTCGTCGTCGCGCCGCCAGTGAGTGCACCGCTCGTCCACTGCAAGACGCCGTTCGCGTTGATCAGACTCGAGGCCGATACTGCGATCCCCTGAGTCGTTTCGAGCGTTTGCGTTCCGCTCGGCGCGCCGAGCGTGAGCGACTGGACATCGATGACCGCACCCGACGTGTGCGTGACGGTATATGTCCCATCGAGAACAACGCAAACATTGTCCGTCGGGCCAGGCACCGCGCCTTCGCTCCAGTTCGCCGCCGAGTTCCAGGCACCACCGCTAGCATTCTCCCACGAGGTCGTGCATAGCTGCGCACTTGACGCAGGGACAGTCACCACGATGAGTACCGACAAAATCAGAAATCGCATAAGACGCCGGATAGATAAGCCTAAATATTATATCACAGTCCGGCCTCATTGGCCTCGGGCCGAGGAAAAGGTGTTGGTGTGTTACCCTCGAGGCCGCTACCAGACGCGGAACGTCTGCCACCCGCTATCGGGGTCGTTGCCCTTCATATCGAGCGACGCGAACGCCTGCCACTCGAACCGCGCGTTGCGGCCTGTCACGGTCGGCGGAAGGTTGTCCGGGATGGAGACCTCGGCCTCGAAGGTGTGCGATGAGCCGGCCTCGAGGTGAATCGCCGGCGACGCCAGGATCTCACGGTCGAACAGATTCGTGGTCACGTCGCGGTCGCCCATCGAGGACGTGCGCGGCCCGTCGTCATGGCCCGGCCTCGAGGTCGAGTGCCGCTCCGGCACGGAGACGCGCTCGACGCACTTGACCTTGACGGCCACCTTCGAGACGTCGATGTCCTGGTCGCGGACGTTGACGTGGACCGTGAAGGTGATCACGTCTCCCCGCTTCCCATCCGCGGGCTGGAGAGAGACGTCGGCCCAGTTGCCGGTCAGGTTGTTCTTGAGGTTGGAGAGGAAGCCCATAGGGTTGAGGAAGAAGGAGGTCCTCTACCCTGCGTATTCGGGGCACGCTCGGGGTCACGGTGCTGAAAAGACTCGTCCTCGAGGACGATCCGCGACCTCGATGACGAACGGGTCAGCGTGCGACGGTGAGCGTGCGCGTGGTCGTGCCCGCCTCGGTGATCGCGCGCACCAGGTAGATGCCTGGCGGCCATCCCGAGGTGTCGAGCGAGAGGGGGTGCGTGACGGCGGCCATCGGACCGTCGTGTGGGAGTGCGACACGGCGACCGAGCGCGTCGAACACCTCGACCCGCACCTGGGCTGCGGCGGACAGGTCCACAGACACCGTGGCCGTGCCGCGAGTGGGGTTGGGGGCTACCGAGAGCGCGAGCGTCGAGAGTGGGACAGCGTCGCCAGAAGACGTGGGGTTCGCGATCGAGGAGACGGCCGCGAACACGTCGAGGCGACCGGACCCGTGGTAGACGTCAAACCCTGGCGTGTCCTCGCTTGAGCGCCCGACCTGATCGGCAGCCGTCTCACGCAGGATCGCTCGCAGCGCCTCCGGCTCCAGCGTCGGGTCGATGGCGAGCAGCATCGAGGCCGCGCCAGCCACGAGAGGGGCCGCGCCCGAGGTGCCACAGAACCCCCAGGTCGCCGGGTATCGGCCGTCCTCGAGGGTGCTCAGTCCGATGATGTAGTTGCCCGGCGCCACCAGATCGATGTGCGGTCCGTAGTTGCTTCCCGGCTGGTCGCAGAAGGGCACCGCACGCTGGTCCTCGCCGTCGGTGGCGCCCACGGCGACGCTGTTGGGGTAGGCGGCCGGATAGTAGGGCACGTTGGTATTGGTGTTCATCATCGAGGCCGTGACCAACACGCCGCGCTCATGCGCATAGTCGACGGCGTCCTGGAGCGCCTGGGACACGTCCGTTCCGCCTACGCTCAGATTGATGACGTCCGCCCCGTGATCGACGGCATACATGATGCCCGCAATCCACCACGAGTAAAAGCCTCGGAGGTCGCTGCCCACCACCTTTAGGATCATCAGGCTCGCGGACGGGTCGATGCCGGCATAGCCGACCCCATTGTCCCGAATGGCCCCAATGAGACCCGCGACGATGGTGCCGTGCCCGTGGTCATCCGTCGGGTCTGCGTCGGCGTTGGCGTAGTCCCACCCGGTGAGGTCGTCGACGAGGCCGTTGCCGTCGTTATCTGTGCCGTCGGCCGTCTCGGCGGCGTTTGTCCAGATGCGCGAGGCAATGTCGGGATGGTCCAGCTTGAGGCCAGAGTCGAGCACCGCGACCACGATATCCGAGGAGCCGTTTGTGACCGTCCACGCCCGGCGGGCGTTGATGTCGGCGCCGGCCTTGAGCGGGATCGGAATCTCGGCGTTGGAGCCGGTGTTCTCGAAGCCCCACTGGCGGTAGAAGAACTCGTCCTCGACCGGTGCGCCCACGAAGGGGAGGGTCGGCCGGGGCAGCGGCGCGAAGGAGCCGGCACCGACACCGACGAAGTCCGGCTCGGCGTACACGACACCCGGCTGCGCCGACCACACACGGGCCAGCGCCTCGACGTCGGCCCCGTCCGGTAGCTCGAGCACGAATGTGCGGTCGAGTGCGGCCCGGAGCGTCGAGGCAACTCGAGCTGTGCCAGTCTGCGCTGCCCTCTCTCCCAGCGGCTCTACGAGGGCACGCGCACCAATCACGCCCGACGCGGCCGACAGACGCTCGAGCGACGCATTCTCCCAGCGCATCGCGGCGTCAGCCGAGACCGCAAGAGCTGGCTCCTCGAACCGAACGATCAGACGGTCGGTGGCGAACCGGGGCGACGCCGTGTCTGGGACACCGCTGGGGCCGGCGATCTGCGCGGCCACGGGCAACGCGAAGACGGCAAGCGCCAAGGCGACCACACTTGCGAACGGAGAACGAACCGGCGAGGCAGCAAGGTGAAGCAACGAGAACATGGAAAGTGGGAGGCGAATGAGCGGGGCAGTAGCACCTGACAGAGGCGCGCATCTCCCTGACCGAGATTCCTGGCGTCGGCGGCTCACACCACACGCATTTTTTGACACGGCCCACCTCAGCCGCCCGCAACCCGACCTCGAGGACGGCAGCACCCGAAGCGGAGGCGCCCGTAGCTTGCCCCATGCGCAGACTCGAGGACTTCTCCGACGCCGACCTCCGGGTCTTTGACCGCCCGCCCCTCCCGCCTCCGGGCGAGATCGAGAGCGCGCACTTTATCGGGATTTGTGGCAAGGGCATGGGCGCCTTGGCCGAGCTGATGGCCGAGGCCGGCTACGCAGTCCGCGGCTCCGACGAAGCCGCCTACCCGCCGATGTCGACCCGCTTGGACGCCGCGGGCATCCCCGTCCTCGAGGGCTACGACTCGGACCATCTCGATCCCGTGCCCGACCTCGTCGTGGTCGGCAACGCGTGCACGCCGACCCATCCGGAAGCCGCTGCGGCCCGAGAGCGCGGGCTGACGCAGGCGTCGCTGCCCGAGACGCTGGCCCACCTGTTCCTGTCCAGCCGCCAGCCGGCCGTCGTGGCGGGGACACACGGCAAGACGACGACCACCGGGATGCTGGTCCACGTGCTGCGCTCCGCCGGCCTCGACCCCGGGTTTCTGGTCGGCGGCGTCCTGGTCGGCGAGGAGCGGACCGCAGGCCTGGGCACGGGCCGCGTGTTCTGCATCGAGGGCGACGAGTACGACGCGGCCTACTTCGACAAGCGGCCCAAGATGATCCTGTACCGCCCCCACCGGGCGGTCGTGACCAGCCTCGAGTTCGACCACGCCGACATCTACGCCGACTGGGACGAGTACCGCCGCGCCTTCCACGCATTCGTCGCTCTCCCGCCGCCAGACGGCCTGCTGGTGCTCAACGGCGAAGACAAGGAGGTCCGCAAGCTGGCCAAGCGGACATGGGCGCGCGTCCGGCTGTACGGCGTCGAGGGTGCCGAGCCTACAGGCGTCACGTTCCACGTCGCCGCCCGCGACCTCGAGGCCGTCGAGGGCGGGCAGACGTTCACCCTCGTGGTCCACGGCGAGACGGTGGCCGAGGTGCACCTCCCGATGGGCGGACGCTACAATGCGCTCAACGCGCTCGCGGTCGCGGCCATCGCCCTCGATGCCGGCGCAACGCCGCAGCAGGTGGCCGATGGGCTGGGCTCGTTCCAGGGTATGAAGCGACGCCAGGAGGTAGCCGCCGACGCTCGCGGCGTACTGGTGATCGACGACTTCGCCCACCACCCCACGGCCGTCGAAGCCACAATCCGCGGTGTCCGCGAGCGCTGGCCCGGCCGCCGCGTGGTCGCCGTCTTCGAGCCGCGCTCCAACTCGAGCCGCCGCGCCGCCTTCGAGGCCCCCTACGCGAAGGCGCTCGCCACCGCCGACGCCGTCTTCCTGTCCACGCCACCGCTGCGCCACAACGACGACCCGAAGGACTTCCTCGACGCCGACGCCGTGGCCGCATCCGTCCTCGAGGACGGAACGCCGTCGCGAGCCTACGCGAGCGCCGACGCCCTCCTACCAGATCTCCTTGCCGACCTCGAGGACGGTGACCTCGCGCTCGTGATGTCGAACGGGTCGTTCGATGGGCTCGTCCGCAAGCTCGCCGCCGCCCTCGAGGGCTAAACCGGCGGACGGCCAGGCTCCCGATTGATCTCCGGCAAGGACACCCCGGTGGAATGTCCCAACGGCGACCTCGAGGACGGGGCTTCTCGCGTGCCGGCGGGCTAGGCTTTGTCCGGTGATTCGAGCAGCCGCAGGTAGCGCTCGATGAACGCCACATGCACCATTGCCCGGTAGTTCACCGCCAGCTTCTCCGAGCGCGACCCGATCCGGCGGTGCTCTTTGAGGTGTCCGATCGCGCGCTCGACCACGTTGCGCTCCCGGTACAGCGCGCGGTCGAAGGCAAGCGGGCGGCCCCGTTTCGGCTTCCGAGACCCGTTTACCTTGATCGTCGCACCGATCCCGCGGCGGCGACACCATCGCCGAATCCGGTCGGCGTCGTAGGCCGCGTCGGCGAGCACCCGACTCGGACGCTGGCGGGGACGTCCGCGCTCTCGGGCGATGGACACCGCATCCAGCGCCGCTTCGAACACCGTCGACTCGTGACGCTGCCCGGCGGTGAGCACGAACGCGAGCGGCACGCCGCCGCGGTCGGTTACGAGGTGAACCTTGGTCGTAAGACCGCCACGCGACCGCCCCAGCGCATGATCCTCCGGCTCACCCGCGCGAGCGGCCTTTGCGGCGGCATCCCCCTTTTTCGAGCCCCCGCAGCGGCGCGGGAGGCCCGGACAGAGGTGGCGTCGATGCAGAAGGCCGACCAGTCGATGAACCCCTCGCGGTCGAGGTCTCGCTGGAGCCGGGCCACGACGCGGTCGAGCGTGCCGTCGGCGCGCCACCGTCGGAAGCGCTCGTAGACGGTCTTCCAGGGTCCGAAGCGGTCGGGGAGGTCTCGCCAGGGCGCTCCGGTCTTCATCACCCAGAGCACGCCGTCGAGCATCATGCGGTGGTCCTTCCACTGTCCGCCAGGGCGGAGAGGGCGCTCGAAGAGCGCGGCGATGCGCGCCCACTGGCGGTCGGAGAGTGCGTGACGGCGCGGTGGCAAGGGCTCGGCGGTGAGTGAAGCCGCCAAGTCTACCGAATCACCGGACAGAGCCTAGCGTGGCACCGGAATCGGCAGCGTCACCGTCCGCTCGCCGATGGACGCCACCAGGACCACGCGCTCGATGCTCGACGCGACCTCAGACAGGTAGAACACCACCGTGCCGCGCCGTGCGGTCCCTGGCTCGGCCTCGAGGCCGGACGGGCTCTGGCTCTCGGTCACGGCCGCGGTGTAGCGGCGGCCCCTGTCATCGACGACGTAGGCCTGACCCGCGAAGCTGGCCCACGGCGCCCATCCTCCCGTGTAGTCGATGGACCGGACGGTGATGCTGAGCTGGACGCGCGTGCGAGAGCCGTTCGGATACGAGATGGCCACGTTGGTCACGCCGACCTCGAAGGTGCTTCCACCGCTCTGGCCGGTCCTGCGAACCTCCGTACTGAACACCTTCGAGGCCAGCGCCGGCCGCTCGAGGGAGGGCGGCGGCGGGGCCTTGGACTCCGTCATCACGCGGACCGTGTATTCGCCGCTGCGAGTGACCGTCGTGTCCTTGCCGCCGGACGTGACCTCGAGGAAGTACTCCCCGGCATCGAGGTCGGCCTCGTAGGTGACCTCGGCGAGCGCGTCCTCATTCCTGTCGTCGTTGACGTCGGAACGGGCGCGGCGGGCAATCTTCCACAGACGGTACGCCGGCGGGAAGTCCTCGGACGCGATCTCGAGCGTGGTTTCGACGTCGGACCCGACGCGGAATCGATACGAGTCGACATAACGACCGTCCTCGACCCAGCTCTCGTCGCCCAGGATCGACGTCACACCGGACTGGCCAACGGGGAGCGGGCGGATGTCGATGCTTCGGACCTCGATTGCGAATGGCCCTGTCGCACCCGGCTTTTCTGACGACACCAGCAGACGATACGGAGCGTCCCAGCCTGGCAGGTAGCGAAGCACCACACCGTTGACCGTGCCCAGGCTGTCCCCGGTGCTCAGTTGCTCAATGGTGCGCCACGAGTCGCGGACTTCGCCGTTGGGGCCGATCAGTTGGACGCGAGGCACGAACGCCGACGACACCACTCGGACGATGACAGGCAGCTCCGACCCCGTCGAGATGCCGTATGCCCGTTCATAGCGACCGCCACGAAGCGCCCCTTGGCCCAACGTGTCGAGCCGCGCCTCGCCATCGACATAGACCGAATCCACAGGGCCGGCCGGCAGAACCGAGATCTGATACGCGCCTTCCGCCCTCGGCTCCCTCGAGGTCACGACGATCTCGAACCGACCCGGGCCCTGGAGACCGTCCACCTCCGCACGGTTCCGCGTTCGCAGCAGGTCCGATGCCGCGATCGTCCGACCGTCTGGGAGGCGGACGGAGAGGTCCGGGGTGAACTCGCTGGCGGTGACCAGAACCGAGAACGCGGTGCTGTCTGCCTCGTGGACGTAGTAGTCGACGAAGCGGTCATCGGTCGGCTCGGCATCGCCGGGGCCGAGGGTGCCTTCGATCACCGTCGAGTCCAGCGGCGTCGGCGACTGCCGGAGCATGAGCGCGTACTGCGCTCGAGCGACGGCGGCTTCTCGCTGGAGATCCTCCTCGCTCGGACCTTCGGCGGCCTCGATGACGCGTGGTACGATTAGCCACACCAGAAGGGCCAGCAGCGCGGCGATGGAGCCCCATCGAGCGGCCGGCGGCATCGCGGCCCATTGCTCGGCGAGTGCCGACCGGAGCGAAGGCTCCTCGGCAGGGACGGCGGCAGGCTCTCCGTCGGAGGGCGGTAGCGGCGCGGGATCGGGGGGGAGGTCGTCGGAGGCCACGGGGGGACGGCGCCCGGGAAAGTCGGAGGTGCAAGATAGGTGACGGCCGGCGGCACCTGCGTGCGATCTCACCGCCCTCGAGGCCGGACCGCCCCTTCGGCTCGAGCCCCTCCGAGTGCCTTGCCCAGGAGATTCCCGAGACCTCGAGGACGACGAACCGCCCTGAGCGACCTCGAGTACGTCCCTCCCCTCTCTCTATCCCCTCCCCGACAATGGCCGAGACCCAAAACCAGTACACCATGCAGGACCCGCGGACGCAGTATCCGCAGCCGCCCTTCCCCCGTCAGCCGCAGCCCGCACCAGGCCTGACGACCAAGATGGACCCCGACCCGGACCACGGCGAGTCGAGCTACAAAGGCTTCGGCCGCATGGAGGGCCGCCGGGCGCTCATCACCGGCGGAGACTCCGGCATCGGACGCGCCGCCACCATCGCCTACACCCGTGAGGGCGCCTCCGTCGCTATCAACTACCTCGACGCCGAGAGCTCGGACGCGCAGTCGCTCAAAGAGCTCGTCGAGGGCGAGGGCGGCACGCTCGTCCTGTTGCCTGGCGACCTGACCGACGAGTCGTTCTGCGAGAAGCTCATCGAGGACGCGGTCGACAAGCTGGGCGGCCTCGACGTGTTGGTGAACAACGCGGGCAAGCAGGTCTTCCAGGAGTCCATCCACGACATCACGACCGAGCAGTTCGACCAGACGTTCAAGACGAACGTCTACGCCATGTTCTGGCTCTGCAAGGCGGCCCTCCCGCACATGCCGCCCGGCGCCGCGATCATCAACACGACCTCGATCCAGGGCTACAAGCCGTCGCCCACCTTGCTGGACTACGCCTCGACGAAGGGGACGCAGATCGAGTTCACGAAGGCGCTCGCGAAGCAGGTCATCGATCAGGGCGTGCGCGTCAATGCGATTGCGCCGGGGCCGTTCTGGACGCCGTTGCAGCCGTCCGGTGGGCAGCCGCAGGACAAGATCGAAGAGTTCGGCTCCGGTGTGCCGATGGGCCGCCCCGGGCAGCCCGCCGAGATCGCGTCGGCCTACGTCTTCCTCGCGACGCAGGAGTCGGGCTACATCACCGGCGAGGTGATTGGCGTGACCGGCGGCATGCCGACGGCGTAGCGCCGGTACGGATCGTCCTCGAGGTCGCGGGCGGCCTTGAGGACGGACTTCTCTGCGGTCATCTCGCGCGCGACGCGGCGAGCGTGCTGGGCCATCGTCGGGCTTCCCGCCGCGTCGAACTCAGCCGCCAAGGACAGGAGCTGAGAGATCGCGAGGTCGCGGGAGGCGATCCGCGCCGCCGCTGTCGACTCGTCGCGCGTCATCGCGAGGTCGTAGGCCACTTCCAAGGTCGTCGGGCCGAGTCGTGCACGCCGGAGCGGGCGGAGAGACGGAGCAGCCTGGGCCATGTGTGCGACGGATGTATAACAGAGGATCGGTCACCGGCTTCATCCCTCCTACCGGTTCCACCTCATCCCGCCCTGGGGCTTTGTCTGACCCCACCTCGAGAGCGTCTCTTCTCCCCTTCTCGTCCTCGAGGCGACCCGCGCGCCGGCTTCGAGGTCGGATCTTGTCGGCATGCCTCTGAAGCCACACTCCGTCGACGTCGTCATCATCGGAGGTGGTGCGGCGGGGCTCATGGCGGCCATCTTTGCGGGCCGGGCCGGCGCCCGCGTCGTCGTCCTGGAGAAGACGCGGAAGGGCGGCAAGAAGATCGTGGTGTCCGGCGGAGGCCGGTGCAACGTGCTCCCATCCGTGGCCGACGAGCGGCTGTTCGTCACCGACTCCTCGACGCGCCTGCTCGGTCGCATCCTGGCCTCGTGGCCCCTCGCCGATCAGCGACGCTTCTTCGAGGACGACCTGGGCATCCCGCTCGCCCTCGAGGCCGAGACGGGCAAGCTGTTTCCCGCCTCGAACCGAGCGACCGACGTCCGCGACGCCCTCGTGGACGCCGCGCAGGCCGCCAGCGCCGACCTGCGCTTCGAGACGGACGTCTCCGCCCTCGAGGCCGCGGGCGACGGCTGGAAGACGACGTTACGGTCGGGCGAGACCCTGACCTCGAGGACGGTCATTGTGGCCACCGGCGGCCTGTCGGTGCCGAAGACGGGGAGCGACGGGTGGGGCTTTCGGCTGGCCCGGCAGACCGGACACCATGTCGAGCCGACGTATGCAGCGTTGGCGCCGCTCACCGCGACCCCGACGCCGCACGCCGACCTATCGGGCGTCTCGGTCCCAGACGCTCACGTTCGTGTGCCGCTTGGCAAGGGCGCCTTTGAGACGTCGGGCGGCTTTCTGTTCACGCACCGTGGCTACAGCGGACCGTCGGTGCTGAACGTGTCGCACCTGACCGCGCTCGGCCGTGCGAAAGGCGAGCCTCCTGCCGTCGAGATCCGCTGGTCCGCAGGGGCCGATGCGTGGCGGGCGGCGCTCCAGGAGCCGGGGCGAGGCACCGTCGTGAACACGTTGCGCGCCGAGCTTCCGACTCGTCTGGCCGAGCGGCTCCTCGAGGATGCCGACATTCCTGCGGACCGCAACCGCTCCGATCTCCGCAAGGACGAACGCAAGCGCCTCCTCACGGCGCTGACGGCCTACCGGCTCCCGTGGACCGGCGACGAGGGCTACAAGAAGGCCGAGGTCACGGGCGGCGGCGTCGGCCTGGGCGAGGTAGACACCAGAACGCTGGAGAGCCGGCGGCAGCCGGGGCTGTTCTTCGCTGGCGAGGTCCTGGACGCGTTCGGCCCCATCGGCGGCTACAACTTCCTGTGGGCGTGGGCCACCGGACGCCTCGCGGGCCTGGGCGCGGCCGAGTAGCGCCCTCGAGGACGAGTCCTGGCAACCGTATCTGGCCTCGAGGTCGGACCAGCAGCGGCGCCCACCCGACCTCGAGGTCGACAAAAAAGGGCCGCGCCGCCCCATTGGGACAGCGCGGCCTTGAACAACCGCCTCGAGGACGGGCCTACTGGTTCTCGGCGTTGTCGCCCAGGTCGATGTTGCTGTCGACAGCGTCCTCGACGTCCTGAGCAGCGTCCTGGATGGCGGCACCAGCCTCGCTAGCACCCTCGCGGATGGTCTCACCGGCCTCGCTGGCACCCTCGCGGATGTTCTCGCCGGCACGGTCGAGGCCTTCCTCGGCGTCGTTGAGAGCGTCCTGGGCGTCGGCCTCTGCCTCGTCGTCGAAGCCGAGTTCCGTGTCGTAGTCGACGTCACCGTCGGACTCGACCTCGCGCTGGGTCTCGGTCTCGCAACCCGTCAAGACGACGGCGCCAGCACCGAGGAAGAGGGACAGAGTGAGAAAGAAACGGGTCATGGATTCAGGGGTGGGTGAGGCGTTTCCACTCACCGGCCGGCCGCGTGATCCCGCTCGCCGCGCGAACAGACGGTGAGGGACCGGCCTCGAGGGCGCCGCCACGGTTCTCCAGAGACCAGGACCAGAGCCATCCGATCTCACGTACTCGCCACCCTTTTCAAGAGATCGATGCCCTGGCTCCCCCTGCCCCTCGACGACTGGCGCGACACGCACGACACGGTTCATCGCTGGCTACAGATTGTCGGCAAGGTGCGGTTGGCACACGCGCCCTGGGCCAACCACTCGTGGCACGTCCCGCTGTACGTCTCGGCTCGCGGGCTCACGACGTCGCTCGTCCCCCACCAGGGCGGCGGCTTCGAGGTCGCGTTCGACGTCGTCGACCACCGGCTCACGGTCCAGACCACGGCCGGCGCGCGCGCCGGCTTCGACCTCGAGGCCATGTCCGTCGCCACCTTCTACGAGCGCACGATGCGCGCCCTCGAGGACGTCGGCGTCCCGACCTCGATCTGGACGATGCCGGTCGAGATCCCAGACCCCGTCGAGCGCTTCCCCGACGACACCGAGCACGCGTCCTACGACCGAGACGCCGTCCATCGGTACTGGCAGGTTCTCGTCGAGGTCGAGCGCGTGTTCGCGCAGTTCCGCGCGCGGTTCGTCGGCAAGTCGAGCCCGGTGCACCTGTTCTGGGGCGCGTTCGATCTGGCCGTGACGCGCTTCTCGGGACGAACGGCTCCGACGCATCCCGGCGGAGCGCCACACCTCGCAAACTGGGTCATGGAGGAGGCTTACTCGCACGAGGTGTCGAGCGCCGGCTTCTGGCCCGGTGACGGCGTCGGAGAGCCATCCTTCTACTCGTACGCCTACCCCGAGCCCGACGGCTACCGCGAGCATCCGGTGTCTCCCGAGGCGACGCGCTACGACACCGACTGGGGCGAGTTCATCCTGCCGTACGACGCCGTCCGCACGTCCGCCGACCCCGCCGCGACCTTGATGGGGTTCCTGGAGAGCACGTACGCCGCCGCCGCCGACCTCGCCGAGTGGGACCGCGCCGCCCTCGAGGCCGACCTTCCCCGCGGCTCCGCGACCGGCTGAACCCGGCAGGCAGACCGTCGTCTCACGACCCCACAGCGCTCCGTCCTCGAGGCCGGGCTGGCGTCCCCCACTCCGCCCCCTCCCATGGCCGACCGCCCGACAACGCCCGTTCTCACCGACGCACAGATCGACCGCCTGCGAAGCGTCGGCCACGAGCGTGCCGTGGCCACGGGCGACATCCTCTTCAAGGAGGGCGACGCCAGCTACGACTTCTTCGTCGTCCTCGAGGGCGCGGTCGATGTCTACGCCGACCTCGAGTGCGAGCGCTCGATTGCGCCCCAACCGCTGGGGCCGGGACAGATGCTGGGCGAGATGGGGCTGCTGCTCGGCGAGAGCGTCTACGCGACGGACCGCGTCGAGGCCGACGGCCGCGTCCTCCAGGTCCCCGCCGACGCCTTCCGCGACCTGATCGGCCGAGACACGGGACTCGCCGAGACCATCCTGGCGGAGTTCGCTCAGCGCCGAGGCCTGGTCTCCGAGGGCGCGTCGGGCCTGACGCTGATCGGCGCCCAGACCGATCCCGACGCCGTCCACCTCGCCGAGTTTGCGCGTCGGAACTACCTACCCATCCGCTGGCTCACGCCCGACGACGCCGAGGCAACATCCGTCCTCGAGGCCGTGGGCCACGACCTCGAGGGCGGGCCGGTCGTGGTGTGGGGCACGGAGACGGTCCTGGACAACCCGACGGCGCTCGAACTGGCGAAGGCCGTCGGGATCGCGGGCGAGATGCCGGAGGACGAGACGGCGGACCTGGTCGTGATCGGAGCCGGGCCGGCCGGGCTGGCGGCGGCGGTGTACGGCGCGTCCGAGGGGCTGAAGACGGTCGTGGTGGACGAGATGGGGCCGGGCGGGCAGGCGGGCTCGTCCTCGAGGATCGAGAACTACCTCGGCTTCCCAGCGGGGATCTCGGGCACGGAGCTCGCGACGCGCGCCACGGTCCAGGCGCGCAAGTTCGGCGCGTGCATGGTGACGCCGCGCCGCGCCACGGGCCTGGGCCGCGACGGCGATGCGTACACCGTGGCCCTGGGCGACGGCCCCACGATTCGAGGCCGGACGGTGGTCGTGGCGACGGGCGCCAACTACAACCGGCTGCCGCTCCCCAACCTGCGCCACTTCGAGGGCGCGGGCATCTATTACGCGGCCACGGAGATGGAGACACGCGGATGCGAGGACCGAACGGTGATCGTGGTCGGCGGCGGCAACTCGGCGGGGCAGGCCGCCATGTTCTTGTCGGAGCGGGCCTCGAGGGTGCTGCTGCTGCTCCGCGGCAACGACCTGGGCAAGAGCATGAGTCGCTACCTCGCCGACCGCATCGAGGCCTCGGACGTCGTCGAGATCCGGTATCACACGGAGGCCCGCGCGCTGCACGGGGACGGAACGGAGCACGAAGCCCTCGAGGCTGTCACCATCGAGGACGTGGAGGCGGGCACCGAGGAGCGCGTCGAGACGCCGTCGCTGTTCGTGTTCATCGGCGCGAGCCCGTGCACAGACTGGCTCAAGGGCGACGGCGAGCACCGCCTGGGCGTCGCCCTCGACGGCAAGGGCTTCATCCTGGCCGGCGCCGACGTCCCGGCCGACTGCCTCTCGGAGGACTGGGGCGACGAGCGTCCGGCGGCATTCGAGACGTGCCTGCGCGGTGTGTTCGCGGTGGGCGATGTTCGGTCGGGGTCAACGAAGCGCGTCGCGGGAGCCGTGGGCGAGGGCTCGGTCGCGGTCAAGGCCGTGCACACGCGGCTGGCAGCGCCGAGGCCGGAGACGGGGTGACTCGTCCTCGAGGGCGGACCACTCTGCTTTGGAGTGGTTCTATTGACTCGTAGATTTTGAGACGGGTTATGGCACACGTCAGTCCCGGCTCACCCCCCTTTCCCTAGAGCGTCCCACAAACGCTCGTTATTGACACCGGCTCTAAATGCGCTTCTCTCAGCGCCACGGATTAACTCCCGGCCTCAAAGCGATACAGAATGATAGTATTGATATTGATCTCAGAAATAGGATATGGAATCTAATCCACGTGACCCTCTTCGATAAATATGATCCAGGCTACCGCATGTCAGGGTACGTCGTAGGATCAAATAAGCACGATGTGCTCAAGGTGATATGGAGCAAGTTCCTCAAGGAGCCCACAGACACTATCCCATCCTACTATAGCGATGCCAGACTCCTAATACGAGAAATGTATTTCGAATGGCCTTGGCACAAAGTGTTCGACTTTGTCGAGTTTTTGATCAACGATGCTGAATCATTCCTCAATTTTAGAGATATGGGAACTGCTCTCAACTATATTCTTGAAGAAGAGTCTTCGGGATTCAGAATAGTTGGCAACCTAGTAGTGCCCATCGTCGCACCTGAGGAGATCGAAGCCGTCGAGGACGCGATTGCAGCTGGCGAATCCTTCCCGGGTGTCGGAAAGCATATCTCGGAAGCCACGAGAAAACTGTCTGATCGTGAAGCTCCAGACTACAGAAACTCAATCAAGGAGTCTATCAGCGCCGTCGAGTCCGCCTGCATGACTTTGACGGGAGACCCAAAAGCCACACTTGGAACCGCGCTCGCAGTGATCGAGCGAGAGTCTAATATTCATCGTGCACTGAAGGCCGGCATGTCGTCGATTTATGGATATACAAGCGACGAGCAAGGCATCCGACATGCGATGATCGAAGACTCGACAGTCACGTTTGCGGATGCCAAGTTCATGCTCGTTGCTTGCTCTGGCTTCATCAAATATCTCATATGCAAATTAGCCGAGTCGAGCATCGATATACCTGATGGAGGAGATTCAACAACAGAATAGGTTCTGATCTCACTCTATCTCTTTCGCCAAGCATCGCTCACAGCCTCAACACCGCGATGCTCCATCTAGCGAATGGGAACCGCAAATGGTCACAATCAACATCACAAGCGGCATACTCCGCGAGACTCCGCCTCACGACACCTGGTCGATGCCCCCTCCGGGCACTGAACCGTCGTCGCCCTCGAGGACGGCACCTCACCGCGGCCTCGAGTGCGGCCCCACCGTCGCGAACGCGGTTCGACCCCGCCCGAAGAACGCAGGCTCGCTCGCCCACGTGCCATAGACACCTCGAGACAGCCCCTCGGCAAGCAGCGCGACCTCGAGGCCAAACCCGACCTCGAGGACGAAAGAACCCGTGGGGACAGTGACGTGCTGCGGACCCTCACGTACGACCTCGAGGTCGTCCCGCGGGAGGCGGAGGCGGTAATCCCTGCCTCGAAATCGCGTTCGTCCTCGAGGGCGGCATGGGCGAACGGTTGGACCACGCACGCGTTGACGTCTGAACCTCTCTCAGACGTCGAAACCGATGCCCACCGCCCCCGATCCCGCCAATAGAGACCACCGCTGGGTCTACCCCTTCGCCGACGCCCCCGCCGGCGACAAAGGTCTGCTCGGCGGCAAAGGGGCCGGCCTGGCGGCCATGACGGCAGCGGGCCTCCCAGTCCCTCCCGGCCTCACGATCACCACCGAGGCGTGCGTCGCCTACCGGCAGCGCGGCAACGTCTTTCCTGAGGGCGTATGGACCCAGACCCGCCAAGCGCTCGCCGGCGTTGAGGCCGCGACCGGCCGCTCCTTCGGCGATCCGGACGCCCCCCTTCTCCTATCGGTCCGCTCCGGGGCCGCCGTCTCGATGCCGGGCATGATGGACACAGTCCTCAACCTGGGACTCAACGACGAGACGGTCGATGGGATCGCCCGGCAGACCGGCGACCCTCGGTTCGCGTGGGACGCCTACCGTCGCTTCGTCGCCATGTTTGGCGAGGTCGTGATGGGCGTCGAGGCCGAGCGGTTCAGTCGCGTTCTGGAGCGCGCCAAGACACGAGCCGGCGCCCGCCGCGACACCGACCTCGATGCCGAGGCGTTGCGCGAGGTCGTCGCGACCTCGAAGCGGATCGTGTTTGCCGAGCACCGCGGCCAGCCCTTTCCCGACGACCCTGAGGAGCAACTCCGTATGGCCATCGCGGCCGTGTTTGACTCGTGGGGCAACGACCGGGCCGTCGCCTACCGCCGCGTCCACCGGATCTCGGACGACATCGGGACGGGCGTCACGGTGCAGGCGATGGTGTTTGGAAACATGGGGTGGGACTCGGGCACCGGCGTCGCATTCACACGCGACCCCTCGACGGGCGAGCCCGGGCTCTACGGCGAGTACCTGCTCAACGCGCAGGGCGAGGACGTCGTGGCGGGTGTTCGCACCCCCAAGCCCATCGCTGAGATGGCCGATGACCTGCCCGACGCGTTCGAGCAGTTCCGCGAGATTGCGGGTCGCCTCGAGCAGCATTACGGCGACGTTCAAGACGTCGAGTTCACCGTCGAGCAAAACACGCTCTGGCTGTTGCAGACACGGACAGCCAAGCGAACCGGCGCGGCGGCCATCCGGGTGGCCGTGGATCTGGTCCGCGAGGGCGTGATCGACGAGCGGACGGCGGTGTCGCGCGTATCACCAGACGCCCTCGAGGGCGTCCTCCACCGAGCTATAGACCCCGACGCCCCCGTCGACGTGCTGGCCGTCGGGCTCCCAGCGAGCCCGGGCGCAGCCCAGGGCCGCGCCGTCTTTACCGCCGACGAGGCGGAGCGCCTGACCGCTGAGGGCACCCCTGTCGTGCTGATCCGCCCGGAGACCTCACCCGACGACTTCCACGGCTTGGTCGCCGCCGTCGCCGTCGTCACGGCACGCGGTGGCATGACCAGCCACGCCGCCGTCGTGGCCCGAGGCATGGGCACGCCATGCGTCGTCGGCGCCGACGCCCTTCGCGTCGATCCAAGCCAGGGCCGCGCCGAAGCCCACGGCGTCACCGTCGTGGCTGGTGACTGGATCACGATAGACGGCGCCACCGGCCGCGTGCTCTTGGGCGAAGTCCCGACTGTCGAACCGACGCTAGGCGACGACTTCCACACCCTGATGAGTTGGGCCGATGAACGGCGCCGCCTCGGCGTTCGCGCCAACGCCGACACGGCCGAGGACGCCCGTACCGCTCGGGAGTTTGGGGCCCAAGGAATCGGGCTGTGCCGGACCGAGCACATGTTCTTCGGCGACGAGCGGCTGGCAGCCATGCGCGAGATGATCCTGGCCGCGAGCGCTGGCGAGCGCGAGGTCGCACTCCGAAAGCTGCTCCCACTCCAGCGGGCCGACTTCGACGGCATCTTCCGCGCGATGGACGGCCTGCCGGTGACCGTCCGACTGCTAGACCCACCGCTCCACGAGTTCCTACCGGACCTCCTCGAGCTTTCCGAGGAAGCGGCCGAGATCAAGCTCGCCCTACGCCAGGCCGCGACCCTTGGGGACATGGAGCGCCTGCTCGAGCAGTCCGACCACACGCGCGCTCTGATCCGTCAGGTGCGTCGGCTCCACGAGACCAACCCCATGCTAGGCCTTCGCGGCTGCCGGCTGGGGTTGCTCTATCCCGAGATTACTCGGATGCAGGCCCGCGCCTTGTTTGAGGCCGCCGCTGACTGCGTCGAGGACGGCGTCGAGGTCCATCCCGAGGTGATGGTGCCCCTTGTCTCGGTCGCGGCCGAACTCGAGGACCAGGCGGCGCTTGTCCGCCATGTCGCCTCGGAGGTGATGGCCGAGCGCGGCCTCGAGGTCGAGTACCTGATAGGGACGATGGTCGAGTTGCCCCGGGCGGCGCTCACGGCCGGCGCCATCGCCAAGCACGCGGACTTCTTCTCGTTCGGGACCAACGACCTCACCCAGACCACATTCGGCCTCAGCCGCGACGACGCCGGCCGGTTCCTCTCGACCTACGTCGAGCGCGGCGTCCTCGAGGACGACCCGTTCCAGACCATTGACCGCGACGGGGTGGGCGAGTTCGTGCGTCTGGGGACGGAGCGCGGACGGGCGGCACGGCCCGACCTCAAAGTCGGTGTCTGCGGGGAGCACGGCGGCGACCCAGCCTCGGTGGCGTTCTTCGACGAGGTCGGACTCGACTACGTGAGTTGCTCGCCGTACCGAGTACCCATCGCTCGGCTGGCGGCAGCCCACGCCGCCCTCGAGGGCGAAACGAAATAACGCCGGCCTCGAAGACGGCCTCGAGGCCAAGACCGCTCGCTGGGCCTCAGCCGTCGCGGGGCCGTGGACGAGGACTCCGTCAAGGCCGTCACACACGACTGGCAGCGCCGCAACCAGAGGCGGGGTGATTCGCCCTCGAGGACGATTTTGGGACACGTCGACGTCGAGACCGATCCTGACACAGGTCCCGCCTCCCGCCCCCATCTCGCTGCTCGAGATCGGCGGGGTGTATGGTCACGCGGAGCTTGCAGCGCGGCTCTCCCTCGCTCTCGCCGCGACCTGGGCGACGACCGCGCCTCGGTCGGTCTGGATCGCCGTTGCGAGGTCCGAGAGGATGTTCGATGACGTGTGAGCAGTCCCCCAAACGACCAGCTCGAGCAGCACGGGGATGAGCGCGATCCCCCTCTCCGTCGGCAGGTAGATCCGGCGGCGGCCGTCCTGGGGGTCCTTCCGGCGCTCAACGACGCCTGCTCCCACCAGGCGCTCGAGGCGCTCCGCCAGGACGTTGGTGGCAATCCCCTCGTCGGCGCCGATCTCCGAGAACGAGTGCCGGAGGCCGAACAGGATGTCGCGCATGACAACGAGAGTCCACCGGTCTCCAAGCACGTCGAGCGACATGGCAATGGGGCAATCGGAGCGAGGCGGGGAGGGCATGTCACAAAATAGCTTGCATCCCGCAAGAGGTCCAGGCTATCATTGCGCACGGGTCGGTTGCTATCTGCAAGTCACCTGCCTCCTCACCATACCCTTCCACCCATGGACCTCGCAGGCAAACGCATCGTTGTGACGGGCGGCAGCTCCGGGATCGGGCTCGCCCTGGCCCACGCCTTTGCCGAGGCGGGCGGCCACGTGACCGTCACCGGGCGCTCGGAGTCCCGGCTCGAGGACGCGGCGGCCTCACATGAGCGCATCACCGGATTCGCGTGCGACGTGACGCGGGACGATCAGGTCGTCGCACTCCGCGAGCACATGGACGCGGGCGGCGGTACGGACCTCCTCGTCAACAACGCGGGCGTGATGCACTCCTTCGACGTCACGAGCGGCTTCCCGCTGGAGAAGCAGCTCCAGGAGATCGACATCGACGTGGCAGGTCCGGTCCGCATGGTCCACCACTTCTTGCCAGGCCTGCTCGGTCGCGAGTCGATGATCGTCAACGTGAGCTCGAGCCTGGCGTACGCGCCATATGCCGCGGCGCCGGTGTACAGCGCCAGCAAAGCGTTCCTCCACTCGTACACACAGGGCCTCCGGGCTCAACTCGCAGGCACGTCTGTCCGCGTGGTCGAGCTGCTCCCGCCTGTCGTGGACACGCCGCTGGCCAACGGGCTGGACCCCTCGTTCGCCCGGATGTCGCCGGAGACGCTCGCCGCCACCTTCCTGCGCGACGTGCAGCGTGGAAGAGACGAGAGCACACCCGGGCTCGCGCGCGGGCTCAAATGGGGGAGCCGCCTTGCGCCGGGTCTCCTCTTCCGTCAACTCAACCAATCCCCCCGCGGGTAACCCCATTGAACAACTTTGTCATCCTCAACATCCAGGCCCTGATGGGGCTGAACGCGTACTTCCTCATCTACTGGAATTTCCTCCGGCCTCGGCTCCAGGCCCTGCCGTTCGAGCGGGCGGTGCTGCCGCTCCTGATCGTCAACATCTTCCGGTTCCTGGGGCTGACGTTCCTCGTGACCGGCCAGCTCGACCCGTCCCTGTCGCGGGACGCCCTGGAGCTCATCGCCTACGGCGACTTCGCGGCGTCGATCTGCGCGCTGCTGGCCGCACTCGCGCTCACGACGGGCTCGCGCGTCGCCACTCCGCTCGTGGCCCTGTACAGCGTCGTCGGCATCGCCGACCTGATGATGGTCTTCCCGACGGCGTTGGGGGCGGGCGTGTTCGAGGTGTCGATGGGAGCCATGTGGTTCACGGTCGGGCTCTTCGCACCGGTCATCGTGCTCAGCCACGTCTACATCGCCTACCGGCTGGTCCTGCATCTGCGGGGCCGGACCACGACCGCCCCGGCAGGCCTGGCCTCCACCTGAGGAGCATCCTCTCCCACCGCACACCCACACGTTCGATGAACAAGAGGACTCTCCTGGCCGCGCTCGGCGTCGCCGGCACCGCCGCCTTCGTCGGCAACATGCTCACCATCGGGCTCGGCTTCGGCGGCTACTGGCAGAGCCTCGACCCGACGGCGATGATGGCCTGGTTCTCGGTCAACTTCTTCCGCTACCTCATCCCGACGGTGATGAGCGTCTTGCCGATCTCGCTCGTCGGGCTCGGGGCGTCGGTCTGGCTCTCGCGCGGCGACCGGCCCACGCAGCGGTACTGGGCCGGGGCCCTCGCGTGCGTGGTGGTGGCGTGCCTCATCACGGCCGTCTACCACCTCCCAGCGAACCTCGCGCTGGCGTCTCAGACGCTGACCCCGGCCGAGGCGAGCGACACGCTCTCGACGTGGCTCCTGCTGCACTGGGTCCGCGTCGCGTTCGCCATCGCCGCGACGGGACTGAGCCTGGAGGCGTTCCGGCGGAGTGCCCGAAGCGCCTGACTCTTGGCTTCAACTCCCGACCGTCTTGCACGTCGGTCTCTCCATCCAACCCCCGCACTCATGCTCGCTGGACATTACGCCACCGCCCTCGTCGCCGACCAGCGCACGACCGCAGGCCGATTCACGCCGTTCCTTCTCGGCTGGTATCTCCTCGTCTCGCAACTGCCGGACCTGCTGTGGCTCTCGTTCCACTACCTCGGCCTGGAACCGACCCGGCCCGGCGACCTCTTCGACGTGACGCTGCAGACCCTGAGCGCCGACATGGTGTTCAGCCACGACCTCGTGCCCATCGTGGGGTGGGCGTTGCTCTTCGGCGTGCTCGGAGCCATCGTGTTCAAGGACAAGCGCGTCGGGCTGGCTACCGTCGTGCTGATCGGGCTTCACGCGCTGACGGACTATCTCGGCGGCTACCCGCACCACGTGCTCGGCCCGGAGACGGCCACCGTCGGGACCGGCCTCTACCTCACGGCGCCGTTCGTCGCCATCGCGCTGGAGGCTGTCTACACTGTCGGGTTCGTGGGCTGGTTTCTGGTCGAGGAGCGCCGCCGCGGGATCGTGCGCTCGGTAGGCAACCGGCGGGCCATCATCGGGCTGTTCGTGTTCAACATCCTGTTCATGGCCTCGATCGCTGCCACGTCGATGCGGGAGTGGTTCGGCCTGCCCGAGATCGCGCTTCCGTTCGAGACTACGGTCCCAACGCTCGCCATCACCTACCTCTCGATGGGCGCCTTTCTCTGGTGGGTCCTCCGCGACGGTCGAGCCTCGTCCCTCTCCGGCCGGCCTCAGCCCTGACGGTCCCC
Source organism: Rubricoccaceae bacterium (assembly GCA_963832985.1). Lineage (GTDB taxonomy): Bacteria > Bacteroidota > Rhodothermia > Rhodothermales > Rubricoccaceae > Rubrivirga. Next base: position 104,206 of record CAWHWG010000003.1, on the reverse strand, counting down.
CTTACCGATCGACCCGGTCGCCGCCCCACGCGGGCCACTTGAGGTGACAGTAAGCCGGCATCGGCCCCGATGCCGAACAGCGTGTGGTAGCCGGACCGCGTGGCAGCACCCGCAAACAGCCAGGCCATGGCCTCGAGGGCGCGGATGGACCCAGGCCATTACACAGGGCCCGTCAACCGAGCGAGTCGCCCACGCGATCTCGCAGCGGAGAGGGGGGGATTCGAACCCCCGGTACCCGTTTCCAGGCACGCCGCTTTAGCAAAGCGGTGGTTTCAGCCACTCACCCACCTCTCCGTGGGTCCCAAAGCTAGACGCGACCGGAGCGGGCGGCAACCGTCGCTCATGGAACTTCCCGTGATCCGCGTCCTCGAGGGCGAGGCGTGTGCGGCCGCGGGGTCCTCAGTACACGGCCTCGAGGTCGGGCGAAGGCGTGAACGGATCCGTAGACCTCGAGGACGAAAGGCTTGCCTCCAAGTGTACGGGGAACAGCACAGGGCAACCTCGGGGGCGACATGGGTTTGCAAGCGTGAGGGTTTGCGAGGCGGAGACACAGCCCGCGACGGCACGACCTCGAGGCCGGCAACCCGGCACATCCGAGTGCCGACCTCGAGGCCGCAGCCGGGATGGCGCGCCGTTTGCGTCGGTGACAGAGGCTCCCCTCTTTCCTCCTATCGAGCCCCGACGGTTACCAATCCGCCGAGGCCCGGTCGAAAGCCCCACTCCCTGTGACCTCGGAGGCCTCCCCGCTCCCGCTCTGGATTTACCGCGCGCTCCTCTTTGTGGGCGGCGCCGCGTTCGTCGCCGTCGGCGTGGCGTATCAGTTCGGTGCGCCCGGGCTCATCGACCCTCAGGCGGCGCGGCTGTCGCTGGGACTGTCCGCCCTCGCGCTCGGAGTCCTGACGTTTACCAGCGCCCGAGTCCGCCGCCACGCCATCGGGCTCGTCTACGGTCTGTTCTTCCTCGCCTCGGCGTGGCAGATCGCGGTGGCCGCCTCCAACGGACTCACGCCCTCCTCCGCGTTCGCGGTGCTCCTGGTGTTCATGGGCTGCTCCGCCGGGATCCAGGCGCCCCGCACGCTCGCGATCTACGCTCTCCTCTTCGTGGGCGCGGCCTCGGCAGCCGCATTCTGGGTAGAGAGCCCCGGCGTCTCACGGGCCGCGTTCATCGCAACGCTGGTCGCATTCGGGACCATCGGCGTCGCGGCCGCTCGAGCACGCGACGAGAACCTCCAGCGCCTTCGGATCGCGAAAGAAGAGGCTGTCGCAGCTGCCCGCGCCAAATCCGACTTCCTGGCCGCGATGAGCCACGAGATCCGAACGCCCATGAACGGCGTGATCGGCATGACCGATGTGCTGGCCATGACGCCGCTCACTGACGAACAGCGCGAGGCCCTCTCCACCATCCAGGCCTCTGGGCAAGCGCTCCTCGACGTCATTAACGACGTCCTCGACTTCTCCAAGATCGAGGCCGGGCATCTCGACCTAATCTCGGAGCCCGTCGACCTTCGCCGTCTCGCAGACGATGCCGCCGCCGTCATCGCGCCCTCCGCCACTGCGAAAAGCGTCGAAGTCGTGTGTCGCGTCGGCGCCAACGTGCCCTCAGAAGTGCTGACCGATGGAGCACGGCTTCGCCAAGTGGTGCTCAACCTGCTCGCCAACGCCGTCAAGTTCACGCCCGCCGGGACGGTCACGCTCGACATGTGCGCGACGAGGAAACGAGGCACCGCCGCCCTCGAGATCCGCGTCACGGACACCGGAATTGGGATCGCGCCGGACCATCTGGACACCCTGTTCGACTCGTTCACGCAGGTCGATGCCTCCAACACGCGACGCTACGGTGGAACGGGTCTGGGGCTGGCCATCTCGAAACGGATCGTGGAGGCCATGGGAGGTAACATTACCGTCCAGAGCGCCCTTGGAGAAGGCTCCACGTTCACCGTCGCCCTCGAGGTCGACGAGATGGCTCCACCGCCCGTGCCGGAGTCTCCCGCCGGCACGCTCCTGCTGGTCCAGGTCCACGAGGGCGCCCGCGAGGCGGCTGCGGCGCTCGCGATGAGCCTGGGCCTCGAGGTCGAAGCCCTCGCTGGCAGAGCCGCCGCCCAGCAGTGGCTCGACGGCGGAGGCCGCTACGACCTGGTCGCGCTCGACCTCGAGGACGACGGCGCCCTTGACTTCGCCGGTCGCCTGAGAGAGTCCGCGAGTGGCGCCCGGCCGATGATCGCCCTCGCCCCGATCGGCAGCCGCATCAATGGCCCCGGCTTCTTCGACGCCGTCGTGACGAAGCCTGTCCGTAGCGACCGCTTCGCCGAGGTCGTGTCGCGGCTCACCAAGCCCATCGCCCTCGAGGACGACGCCACCGCCATCCCCCGGACGGCCGGCCCGCTTCGCGTGCTGCTCGTCGAGGACCACGCCGTGAACCGACTGGTTGGCGTGGGTCTGCTCCGGCGGCTCGGCATCGAGCCCGACGTGGTAGAGGACGGCCTCGAGGCCGTGGAGGCCGTCAAGAAGGCGGACTACGACTTGATCCTGATGGATCTCCAGATGCCCAACATGGACGGGACCGAGGCGACGCGCCAGATCCGCGCCCTGCTGCCGCCGAATCGCCAGCCCCGCATCGTGGCCTTGACCGCGAACGCGCTCGCCGAGACCGCCGTCGCGATAAAGAAGGAGATGGACGGCTACCTCACCAAGCCCGTCCGCCTCGACGACCTCCGCGGCGAGCTCGAGCGAACGACGGGCCAGCCCATCGACCTCCCCTCTTCCCCGCCTCCACCGGTGGCCGTCCTCGAGGACGTGTCCACGCTGCTCGGCGTGCCGGCTCCCAAAACGGTCGCACTGCACCTCCAATCACTCTGCGCAGGCGACAATGCCCTGGCCGTCGAGATCCTCGATGCCTACCTCGGTACCGAACGAGCTCTCACGGCGGCACTCTCGGACCCCGCCCAACGCTCGTCTACCGCTCACAAGCTCAAGGCGGCCGCCGGCACCCTTGGGGCGGACAAGATTGCGCACGCGGCTTACGAGATTGAACGAGACAACCGAGAGGGCCTCGACACGACAGACCACGCCGTCGCGCTCGCCGAGGCACTCGGACAGCTCCGCGAGTCGGCCGCGAAGGCGCGCATTCGTCTCGCAGGGACTCTCTCGCCGAGCGAGAGGGACCGCCACGTCCCAGACTGAGACGCCGGGCTCATCACTCTGCGACAGCGTCACGCACCGACGTACAACTTCGAAGACCGGACGCCGAATCGTGTCCTTGAGTGTGGAATCGTCAAAGGAGCAAGCACGTCAGGCCGATATCCGTCGTGCCCCAACGCCGACTCTCGTGACTCCAACCCGACCGCTCGCCCACCACCGAGGCTTCGATCTCCAGCTTCGCTCTCAAGCCGAAGGCTATCGCTTCGAGGTCCAGCACGCCGCGCTGACGCTGCACGCTTCCCCTCCAACCTATCGAACGCCGATCTCGGCCGTCCGCGCCGCTCGCCTCTTCGTAGACGACGCGCTTCGCGTCTTCGGCGCCGATGCCTGCCGAGCGATGGCGGCGTAGGCTCGCCCTCGAGGACGCGCGCGTCTTCTAGGCTACCCCGCAGTATCGTTCGATAGAGCTTCCAGCCTCGAGGGCGGAAACACAAGGAGACGTGGGAGAATGCGTTCTTCCTACCCGGCCTCGAGGGCGTGCTCGCAATGCGGCACGACTGCGCAAGCCATGTCGAGCGAATCCCGGGCCTGCTACACCTCTAGGCCGAGGGCCTCTGGATCAGGGCACGGCCTACGACGAGGCTCAGTCGTCCTCGAAGTAGAAGTCCTCGTTGTGGGTCGGATAGTCCGGCCAGACCTCCTCGATGCTCTCGTACGGAGCGCCGTCGTCCTCCATGTCCTCGAGGTTCTGGATCACGCCGGCGGGCGCGCCCGTCCGGTCGGCGTAGTCGATGAGTTCGTCTTTAGTTGCCGGCCACGGGGCGTCCTCGAGCGTCGCGGCGAGGTCGAGGGTCCAATACATGCGTTCAGGAGAAGGAGTCAGGTCGTCGGGCGGGCCACGATAGGCCCGCCAGCCAGGGAATGCAACGGGTACGAGCCGTGAGGTTCCCGCGTAGGGCCACTAAGACGCCGTGGCCCATCACCAGAGCCCAGATTTAGTCGAACGACAATGTCTGGGAGCGGGCGGCCTCGACCAACTCGCGGTACTGCCCAGGCGTAACGTCTGGCACGAACGTCGCCACGGGGTCCATCGGAGTCTGCGCATCGTCGAGCTTGCGCACCTCGTAGTGGAGGTGCGGCGCCGTCGAGAGGCCCGTGTTGCCACTGTATGCGATGGTCTGGCCGCGGCGGACCAGCGTGCCCTCGCGGATGCCGTCAGCCGCACGGGACAGGTGGGCGTACCGGGTCATCTTGCCAGCGAGCGGGTGCTCGACTTCGATGACGTTGCCGTACCCGCCGCGCTCACCGACGAAGCTGATGCGCCCGTCACCGGCAGCGTAGAGCGGGGTCCCGACTTGAGTCGGGAAGTCGACGCCGGCGTGCATCCGGGAGACGCGGAGGATGGGGTGGTAGCGCATCCCGAATCCAGAGGTCAGGCGTGCGTTACGCAGCGGCAAGATGGCGGGCTGCTGGCGCAGCACGGCATCGCGGTCCGTGGCCAGCGAGCGGATCTCCTGGTAGCTGCGGCTCTGGAGCGCGAGTTGGCGCTCTAGGCGATCAAACGTATCGGAGGTCTCCGTAAGCAGGTCCGAGGTCGGAGTCGAGAACCGCGCGAACCGCTGGTCTTCGGCGCCACCTACGCCCATCTGGAACTCGTCCTCCGAGATCGGCTCCGCGTTGAGAACCGTCCGGTAGATCTCGCGGTCGGTCTCGGCGAGCTCCGTGAGCTCGTCAGAGAACGATGTCAGCCGAGAGTTGGCCTGCGAAAGCTGCCCGCGCAGCGCGTCGATCTCTTCGGCCTGGGCCACTTCTGCCGGAGACGACACCACGTTGGATAGCACACCGACGCCGACGGCGCTCATCACGAGCGACAGACACACCAACGCGCCTGCTTTCAGCCACAGTCCTTTCCGACTCGGGGCGACCTCGACAAAGGTGCACGCATCGTGATCGTAGAAGTAGAAACGGTTGTCAGCCATACGTGGGTAAAGGTGGCAGGTGCGCTTCGGGGGCAGCGACAGGCAATGAGACCGTTGGGTACGAGGGGACCGCAACAACCAGGCCGGAACAGAGCGCCCTCGGTTCGTGCTCGGCGGGATGACCAACCGGTGGTGGTGCACGAACAGGCAGGCCAAACATAGACGATGCCATGCCCGATCCGCAAGACTTGCTCCGGGGTTTCCCCTATCTCCTTTCCATACGGCCTTTCCACCAGACAGGAGCCGTTTCGTACCGCCGGATCGTGGTCGCCCTCGAGGTCAGATCGTCCTCGAGGGCGAGACGCCGCGGCCACGTCCAACGCATTTCGATCCAGACAATCCCCTACTCGAAGTCACGCTCGAACCAGTCGATCCCACGCCCGACCGCTCGGCCGCTCTTGTTCTCGATCCGCTTGCGCAGCCGCTCCGTAAAGGCTTCCGCCGGATCGTACCCGTAGTGACGAAGCAGATGATTCATTGCGATCACCTCGCAGATCACCGTCACGTTCTTGCCAGGCGTGATGGGAAGCTTGACGATGGGCAGGTCCACACCCAAGATGGGCTCGGTCTCCGTCACCATCCCGATCCGCGTGTACTCCTCGTTCTCATCCCACGGGTGAATCTTGACGACGACCTCAATGCGCTTCTGATACCGGATAGCGCGAACGCCAAACATGGCCTTGACGTCGATGATGCCGAGCCCGCGGATCTCCATGAAATGCTCTGCGAGGTCGGTGCCTGCCCCCATCAAGATGCCGGACCCGGTCCGCGTCGCCATCACGACATCGTCGGCGACCAGCCGGTGGCCGCGCTCGACCAAGTCGAGGGCCATTTCGGACTTCCCGATGCCTGCGGCGCCGGTCAGGAGCAGCCCGATCCCGTATACGTCCACCAACGAGCCATGGACGGTCAGTTGCTCGGCGAAGTGGTCCGTGAGGACATCTCGGAGCAGACCCATGAGGGGGACCGTTGCCCTCGAGGTGCGGTAGAGCGGAACGCCTGCAACATTGGCCAGATCAACCAGCCCATCCGGGAGTTTGTTGTCGGCCGTCAGCACGACACACGGCGGGTCGAAGCGGAGCAGCCGCTCGAACGCGTCCGTCGCGCCGTCACCGAGCCACGCGAGGTAACGGCACTCGGTGTTGCCCAGAATCTGAACGCGGGACGCCTCGAAGTGCTCGGTGTACCCGGCCAGCACCAGGCCTGGGCGCAGGACGTGCCGCGTCGTAATGACTCGGTCACTAGGCTCGATCCCAGCGACCTCGAGGTCGAGCCCTGCGCGGCCTCGGAGCCGGCTCACAAGGTCCTCGACGCGAATCGACTCGCGACGGAAAGGGAGGGGTCGTCTCATGGAAAACAGGCAGGTGGCGAGTGGCGAGTGGCATCAGCAAGGTTTCCTTCCCCCCACACTCTCGCGCTTACGGTACCGGAACGGCCTCGAGGACGCGGCGGACGATGGCTTCGGAGGTCACCTCCTCGGCCTCGGCCTCGTAGGTCACGGCCACGCGGTGGCGAAGCACGTCGAGGGCGAGGGCGCGGACGTCGTCGGGGGTCGCGTAGGCGCGTCCTGCGAGAAAGGCGTGGGCGCGGGCCGCGAGGGCCAGGGCGATGGAGGCGCGGGGGCTGGCGCCGGTCGAGACCAAGCCCTCGAGGCCGGACACGCCTCGTGCCTTGGGATCGCGGGTGGCGAGCACCAGGTCCACGACGTACTCCTCGACACGGGCATCGACGTAGACCTGGCCCACGACCTCGCGGGCAGACAAGATCTGGGCCGGCGTCACGACGGGGCGGGTCTCTGGCAGCGCCGTCGCGTGCGACATCCGCCGCATGATCTCGAGTTCCTCGTCGCGCGTCGGGTAGCCGACGACCGTCTTGAGCATGAACCGGTCGACCTGGGCCTCGGGGAGCGGATACGTTCCTTCTTGCTCAATCGGGTTCTGGGTCGCGAGAACCAGGAAGGGCTTGGGTAGCGGGTACGTGGTCTCGCCGATGGTCACCTGACGCTCCTGCATGGCCTCCAAGAGCGCGCTCTGGACTTTGGCCGGCGCACGGTTCACCTCATCGGCCAGGACGACGTTGGCGAAGATGGGCCCCTTCTTGACCAGGAAGTTGCCGTCGGCCTGGTTGTAGACGAGCGTGCCGAGAAGGTCGGCCGGGAGCAGGTCGGGGGTGAACTGGATGCGCTGGAACCGTGCCTCGACGGCGGCGGCGAGCGTCGACACCGTCAGCGTCTTGGCCAAGCCGGGGACGCCCTCAAGGAGCACATGGCCGCCCGTGAGGAGGCCTATGAGCAAGCGCTCCACCATCTGCGGCTGCCCCACAACGACGCGGCCTACAGTCTCGAGCAGCTGAGGCACAAACCGCGATTGCTCGGCGACGCGCTCGGTGAGGGCGCCAAGGTCCGGCGCGGGCGAAACGGAGACGGGGTCGAGGTCAGTCATCGTCGAGAATCGGGGCGGGCGGAGGATACGCCGCTCGGGTGTGGAGGTCTCCGGCGACCTCGAGGTCGAGAGAATGTGAGGAGAGGTTCGAAAGAGAAGAGGCGTCGTTCGCGGCCCTGAGGACCAAGCAACGTAAAGGCACCCCGTTCCCCATGATCTAGGGGATGCGGCCTCGAGGACGGTCTGCGACCTCTAGGCCCCTCACACGCCCAGCACCTCGCCCTCGAGGTCGACGCCGTTCAGAAAGTCAGCGACGGCCATCCGGCGTTTGCCCTGGCGCTGGACCTCGAGCACCTCGACGGCCGCCTCTCCGCAGGCGACCAGCAGTCGTCCGTCCTCGAGAGCGACGGTGCCGGGCACGGCCTCGAGGGCGGAGGCCGCGTCAAGGGTGGTACGGAGGACCTTCAGCGTCTCGCCCTGCCAGGTCGTCCAAGCGCCGGGAAAGGGCGAGAGTGCGCGGACGTGGTTGTGGACCTCGAGGCCGGGCCGGGTCCAGTCGATCTCGCCGTGCTCGCGGAAGATCTTGGGCGCGGGCGAGGCGAGCGCGTCATCCTGGGGCTGCGCGTCCGCGGTGCCGTCGACGATGCGGCGAACCGTTTCGACGACAGCCTCTGCACCGATCTCTGACAGGCGGTCGTGGACATCGCCGGCCGTGTCGTCGGCGCCTACCGGGATCGACCGGCGCAAGATGATGGCGCCTGTGTCGACCGTCCGCTGGAGAAAGAAGGTGGTCACGCCCGTCTCGGCAACGCCGTCCATGATGGCGTGCTGGATCGGGGCCGCACCGCGATACGCTGGAAGCAGCGAACCGTGCAGGTTGAAGGCGCCCAGCCGAGCCGTCTCGTAGACCTCGGGCGGGAGGATCCGAAACGCGACCACAGCCAGCACGTCCGGCTTGGCGTCCTCGAGGGCGGCGATGAAGTCGGGGTCGCGGAGCGAGTCGGGCTGTAGGACGGGGAGCCCGTGGCGCTCGGCCGCCTGCTTCACGGCCGACGAGCGGACGCGCTGGCCCCGGCCAGCCGGCTTGTCGGGGACGGTCACGACGGCGACGGGCGTCAAGCCTGCCTCGACGAGCGCGTCGAGGGCGGGCACGGCGAAGTCGGGTGTGCCCATGAACACGATGCGGGGGTCGGCCATGGCGGACAGAGTCAGAGGGACTGGACCCTGAGAGTACCGCGCCTCCGACCTCGAGGTCGTGAAACGATGTGGAGGCATGCGGTGGCATCGTCCTCGAGGACGAGCTCTCCTAGGCATGGAGCCTTCTGGCCCTCGAGGGCGACCACCGTCTCGAGGGGGATGGGTGTCCCCTCAACCTCTCGGCGCGACCTAACGATCATTCAGCGCACCTCCCTCCGTCTACATCCGCGTCCGCGGGTCCCAGCGACCGATGAGCAAGCGGAAGTCGCCCGTGCCCGTGTCGTCCACGAAGATGAAGCGCCGGCCCTGACCGTAGTAGTTCCAGATCTGGTACGGCCGCGTCCCGTAGTTGAACGGGTGGTTCTCGACGTAGTCCGGCTCGCCGAAGGAGATAAAGATCTCGCCGCGGTCCGTATTCCAGCCTCGGTCGTGGAAGCGGCTGTAGCGCTCATTCGCGTAGGCGACCCGGAAGTAGTACTGCTCCATCTGCTCGTTCCGCGGCGTACCGGGGCTCGGGTCGCGCTGGTCCCAGAAGTTGAGGAACAGGCGGCGCTGCTCCTCTGGCGTCGGCGCGTTGCGGATGGCTTGGTACTCGTCATCCTTGGCGACGTAGCGAAGCTGATCGATGGCCTGATCGAGGTCGGCGATCTGACTGTCAAGACCCATCCAGCGGACGGCGAAGGCCTTGTCTGCCTCTGCGACGGTCTCGCCGTCGGGCGTCGCGATGCGGAGGGTGAGTGTGTAGTCGCCCACCTGCAGCGCCTCGGTCTCGATGCGGAATGCGGCGGGCGTACGTCCGGCCTCGAGCGTGAGCGGCTCTGTCACCGCGACGGGCGTTCCGAGTTCGGCCTGCTGACGCGGTGCCAACCCCAGCAGCGCGCCAAATGAGGGGCGGTCGCGGACCTGGCTTTGCTCCGTCACGACGTAGGTCACTTGAAGCTCGGTCGCTTCCGAGGCATGAAGGTCGTAGCTGACCCAAAACGACTCCATCTCCGTTGAGATCGTCGCTCCTACAACCGGGACAGACGAGCCAGCTGCGGGGTTGTAATCGCTCAGCAGCATCGGATCGCTCAAGACGATGCCTTCGCCCATCACGTCTCGAACGACGTGACCGAGTTCGCGCGACAGCGAGCGGCCGCTGGACCCGTCCTCGACGGCGACCTCGACGGCGTACCGTCCAGGGGCGACCACGAGAGACTGGACGGCTCGGTCCTCGAGATCGGCGTTCTGCGTCGCGTCGTAGTCCGCCGTGGCCACGTCACGCTCGAAGGTGCGGCTCACCACCAAGCCCTCGTGCTGGCCTCGACTGTCCAGGGAGTAGACCTGGACCGTCACAGCGTAGCTGGCCTCGAAGCCGCCTTCGCGGGCCAAGAAGCGGAGACTCGAGTTCGGGACCGCCGTGTACACGTCGAGGCGGGACTCAGGGCCTGTCGAAGTCTCGGCGCGACGCGTCACGAGTTCGACGTCGAACGCTGGCGTGTAAGCTGCCTGAGCCGACACCGGCACGGCGAGAGCGAGGATCAAACAGCACACCGCGCCCAAGAGCACGGGGCGAAGCGAGGAGTAACGAGCGCGCATAAGCACCAGCGGGAGCGCAAGGGAGAGAGAGACGGTACGGAGCCGCGATGGAAAAGATGGCACATGCGGGAGCGCTTTCACAAGGCACATCGCCGAACCGTCTTGGTGAGCGTGCGAACTGTCGCCACGCCGCGCGAGCGGCTAGGCCGTGGCCGTGCCGAACAGGGCGTCGACAAATGCACCACGGTCAAAGACTTGGAGGTCCTCGACGCCCTCACCCGACACCAATGTATTTAACGGGGATCTGTAGCTCGTTGGAAATGCCAATCACAATACCCCCCTTTGCTGTTCCGTCGAGCTTGGTCAGATACCAGCCCGGTCACGTCCACAGCCTCGGTAAAGGCCTGCGCCTGACGCATCGCGTTCTGTCCCGTCGAGGCGTCGAGGACGAGAAGCACCTCGTGCGGTGCGCCGGCCACCTGGCGGTCCATGACGCGACGGACCTTGGACAACTCGTCCATCAGTCCAATCTGGTTGTGGAGCCGGCCGGCGGTGTCGATCAAGACCACGTCAAACTGGCGAGCCTTGGCGGCGGCGAGCGTATCAAAGGCAACCGCGGCGGGGTCGGCGCCCTGGTACTGCTTCACGATCTCGACGCCCGCGCGGCCTGCCCAGACGTCGAGTTGCTCGGTCGCGGCGGCGCGGAAGGTGTCGGCAGCGCCCAACATGACGCTCTTACCGGCCTGCTTGTAGTGGTGCGCGATCTTACCAATCGAGGTCGTCTTGCCGACGCCGTTGACGCCGACCACCATCACGACGTGAGGCGTGTTCGGCAGCGGCGCGTCGAAGTCAGCCGGGCGCTCGGACGCGTTCTGGAGCAGCAGGTCCGCGATCTCGGCGCGCATGAGCTCCTGGAGATCGTTTGTCGAGACATACTTGTCCTGAGCGACGCGCGCCTCGATTCGGCGGATGATCTCGATGGTCGTGTTCACGCCGACGTCGGACGTGACGAGCACTTCCTCGAGGTCGTCCAGAACCTCTTCGTCGACGGTGTCTTTGCCCGCGACGGCCGTCTTGAGCTTGTCGAACAACCCGGTCCGGGTCTTCTCGAGTCCGGCCTCGAGGGAGGCCTGCTCTTCTTTCTTGCGCTTGAACCCGAACAGGGCCATGGGGTCGGTCGGTTGGAGGTGTCAGGTACCAGTGCGGGGCCTTGAGAGATCCACGAGGGGAGCGAGAAGAGAAGAAGAGGGCTCTCGGCGTGAGTCTGCGCGGCCTCACCGGAGCCGTCCTCGAGGTCAGATCATGAGAAAAGAAGAAGGTCCGAACCAGGCCTCCAGTCCTCGAGGACGGAAGGGCAGGGCATGGACAAGACCGCCGACCTCGAGGCCAACCTATTCCTCCGCCCTTTATCCCTCCGTCCCTCTCCCCACCACGTGGTGCTCGCGGCGGAGCGTCGTGCCGTCGTCCTCGAGGGCGTCGAGGCCGTGACGCATGATGGCCACGAAGCGGATGCCGTACTTGACGACCGAGTAGACCAACACGGCCGCTGTCAGCCCGACGAGTGCCTCCATGATGCGAGCCGACGCATTCAGCAGCGCTGCAACGATGGTGACGGAGAGCGCCGTCACGGCCACCTTGCCGCTCCAGAGTGACGACGTGAACCGGCCGAGCCGGCGCGACTGAACCAGACCTCCGAGCGCAAGCGCCGCGTCGCGCGAGATCGCGAGCAGCACGAACCACATGGGCAGCGATGGGCCGGCCTCTTCAGGACGAAGCAGGAGAGCAAGCGTCACGGCCGCCGCCGCCAGCTTATCGGCGGTCGCGTCCAAGACCTTGCCCCACTCACTGACGGTGTCGCTCCAGCGCGCGACGCGCCCATCGAACCAGTCGGTGGCGATGGCGAGCCCGATCAGGCCGAACATGGGGCCGAGGGGGCCGCCTCGGTAAACGAGCCACGCGATAGGAATCACGAGAATCGCCCTCGACAGGCTCAGCATGTTGGCCACCGTCCAAAACTGTCCGAGGTCGGGCAGGCCTGGAAAGCGGGCAGTCGAGGTCGGCATGAGCGTCGGCATAGGCGACCAGGGGCGGGCGCGACGGCAAAGGTACGGGGGCGATCTTACGGACTCCTCCGCATCTGCCGTGCTGATCCTCCTCATCGTCGCCTTCGTGGTCCAGGGACTCGGATGGGCCTGGGTCGGAGCAGGGCTCCGCCGCGTGCGAGAGGGTGCCGGCGCCCTCGAGGACGAGTTGGAGGACGGCGCACGGTCCGACCTCGAGGACGGCCTCCCCATCACCGTCGTCGTGGCCGCCCACAACGAGGCCGACCGACTGCCCGCGCTCCTCGACGCTCTCGAGTCGCAAACGCACCGCCCCTTCGAGGTCGTCGTCGTGGACGACCGCTCGATGGATGGCACCGGAGGCTTCGCCGAGGCCCGCGCCCCACGGTTTCCCGTCCCGCTCCGCCTCGTCCGCGTCACGGACGCCGACCTCGAGGACGCGGGCCTGCCTCCGAAGAAGCACGCCCTCGAGCGCGGCGTCGAGGCCGCGACCCACGACCGGCTGGCCTTCACCGACGCCGACGGACGGCCGGGGCCGGAGTGGCTGTCGACCCTCGCTCGGTGGTCCGCCCTCGAGGACGAGTCTGACCGCAGCGAACACGACCTCGAGGACGCAGGAGGGGTGCTGATCGGGTACGGGCCGTACATCCACGAGCCAGGGCTCCTCAACCGATTCGTCCGTTACGAGACCGTCACGACGGCGGCACTCGCAGCAGCGTCGGTGGGGTGGAACCGGCCGTGGCACGCCGTCGGGCGCAACTTGTCGTACCCGGCCTCGCTCCTGACCCGCGTGGGTGGGTTCGATCACTCCGCCGGCTCGCTCTCCGGCGACGACGACCTGCTGGTCCAAGAGGTGGCCGCCCTCGAGGCCGCGCCGGTTCTCTACGTGTGGGACCCGAAGGCCGCAGTCCCCTCCCCTGCCCCGAAGAACTGGAGCGCGTTCTGGCGGCAGAAGCGACGCCATGCGAGCGCGGGCACCCACTACCCAGCAGCCGTGCTTGCAGCGCTGGGTGTGTTCAACGCCTCCAACCTGGTGCTCTGGGTCGGCGCGCCGGTGCTGCACCTCGCGACCGGCGTCCCGTACGGCTGGGGCCTGCTCGCCGGAAAGATCCTCTTGCAGCGCTCTGTCCTGGCCGACGCCCTCGATGGCCTGGGCGACGAGCCTGACCTAAAACTGTGGCAGCCCGTCCTCGATGGCGTGTCCGCGATCTACCAAGCCGCGTTCGCCCTGCTGGGGCTGCTGCCGACACCGAAGCGCTGGTAGCTACTCCGCTCTCCACGTCGGGTCTGTGCGCCAACGCACGGCCTCGAGGACGCGCTTGTGATCGTCGCCGAGCGCCGGTCGAAGTACGACCAGGGCGGCATCGAGGGCGCGGCGCCCTTCAGCGACTCGGCCCTGCCCCACCAGTGCTCGACCGACGCGGGCCGTCGCGTCCGCGGCCATCGGGTGATCGGCACCGACAGACTCCCGAGCAAGGACAACAGCGGTGCGCGCCAGGCGCTCGGCCTCGAGGTACCGCTCGCGGTCGGACTCGAGGTTGGTGAGCGAGAGGTAGGGGAAGGCGCGTGTCGGCGTCGAGGTCGGGAGCGCGGCGTCGAAGGCTGCCGATGCCTGGCGGTAGAGCGCTGCCGCGTCCTCGATGCGACCGGCCTCCCACACGATGCCAGCGAGCGTCTGGTACGAGATGCCTGTGTCAGGATGCTCCGGCCCAAACCGCTCGAGCCGGGCCTCGAGGACGCGGCGCTGCACGCGCTCGGCCTCGGCGTACCGCTCGAGCGTCCACAGCGTGTTCGAGTAGTTCGAGGCCACGGTCAGAGTCGTCGCATGATTGGGACCGAGATGGCGCTGAGCGAAGGCGAGAGCGTCGCCCTCGAGGTCGGCGGCGTGAGAGGTCTCGCCAACTGCCTTGGCAGCAACGGCGGCGTTGGCGAAGGCCGAGACCAGATTCGCGCTCCCCTCAGGCCGTTCTCTGAGAGCACGCTCCGTCATCTCCTGAGCGACACTCCACGCATGGTCCGTCTCGCCCTGCTTGCCGAGCGCGAGCGACCAAATCATCAGCGCCGTGGTCACGTCTGCGTCGTCGTGGCGGCGAGCAATCTCAACGCCTCGGCGCGCTGCGGACTCTGCGTCCTCGAGGTCGCCGTGGTCCTTGAGATGGGTCGCGAGAGCCGTGAGTGCAGCGCCGACCTCGAGGGCGTTCATCCCGTGAACCCGTTCCGAGAGAGCGACCGCCCGACGCAGGAGGGAGTCGGCGCGCGCGATGTCGAGGCTGTCTTTTGCCGTCTCCGAGAGTAGGAACCCCTCGGCTCCGACGGCCTCGAGGACGTGTGGATCGTCGCGTCCGAACGCCGCCTCTGCCAGCTCCCGATTCCTCGAGCGAACGAGCCGCGTGAGCGAGTCGGCGCCGATGCCTCTGAGGGAGCCGGCCAGCGATGCGAGCAGGTCGTACCGGACGCCAGGCTCGTCCTCGAGGTCGGCCTCGAGGCGCCGTGCAGATGCGTACAGGGCCTCGCCGAGGGGCGTCGAGGCCGTGACCGCCGTGGTGTCATCGACGTACGGGTTGGCGTCATCGAACAGCGAGCGCGTCAGATCCGCGAACCGCTGGGCTCGGTCCCGCTCGCGAGCGATCTCGGCGCGCTGGACAGTCACAGTTGCGGCGTACGCCACCAGAAGCACGAGCACCGCCGCCGCACCCATCACGCCCGCCCGGTGGCGACGCACAAACCGGCCCATGCGGTACCTCATCGAGGCCGAACGGGCCTCCACCGGTTCGCCCTCGAGGTGACGGCGGACGTCGCGAGCGAGTGCGTCGGCAGTGGCATAGCGGCGGGCCGGCTCCTTGCGCAGCGCGACCTGCGCAATCCGGTCGAGGTCGCCACGCAACCGCCGGTATAGTCGCTCCGGCCGCGTCGCGCGCGCTTCTGCGACCGCCAGAGGACTCGTCGAGGTCGTCTGCCGAACGAGAGCGCTCGGGTCCGTCGGGCGCTCCTCAAGGACAACACGTGCCGCCTCGGCCGCCAACCGACTCGGCAAGCGGAACGGGCGCTGCCCGGCCAGCAACTCGTACAGCAGGACGCCAAGGGCGTAGACGTCCGTCGCCGTCGTTGGGACCTCGCCTCGAAGCTGCTCGGGCGCTGCGTACTCCGGCGTCAACGCGTGCAGGTCCGTCCGCGTCGCGTCGGCCTCGAGGTCGAGGAGACGTGCAAGCCCAAAGTCCAGAAGCTTGACCTGCCGACGGCCGCCCTCGAGGTCGGCGACGAACACGTTCGACGGCTTGAGGTCGCGGTGGACCACCAGCCGCGAGTGGGCATAGGCCACGGCGTCACAGACGTCCTCGAAGAGGGCCAGCCGGTCGTCGATGCCAAGCCGGTGCCGGTCGCAGTACGTCGTGATCGGCTCGCCCTCGACGAGCTCCATCGCGAGGTACGGGCGCCCATCTGATGCCACGCCGCCATCCAACAACCGCGCGATGCCAGGATGCTCGAGACCCGCCAGGATGCGGCGCTCGGTGCGGAACCGGGCGACCAAGTCGGGCGCGAGCCCAGGCTGGACCACCTTGAGCGCCACGCGCTGCTCGAAGTCGCCCTGGGCGCGCTCCGCGAGGTAGACCTCGCCCATGCCGCCCCGACCGAGCAGGCGGACCGGGCGCCATGGCCCGGCGCGCTCCGGCGGACGGCTCGTCAGGTCACTTGCTGCATCCGCCAGTCGGTCCGCCGCGTCCTCGAAGAAGGCCACCGCCGCCCGGTCAGCCTCCAGCATCGCTATGACCTCGACGCGGACCTCGTCCTCGAGGCCGTCGAGAAACGCCGCCCGGTCGTCGCCCTCGAGGTCGGCGGCCTGAGCAAACACCGCGTCGACATGTTGGCGGTGGCGTGAGGGCATCGGTCAGTCGTCGGTCAGGGTTTGGAACAGGCGGATGCGGGCCGTCCGCCACGTCCGCTCGACGGTTCGGAGCGAGACCTCGAGGGCGTCGGCGGTCTCTTTCGCTGTCAGGCCCCCAAAGAACCGGCACTCGACGACGGCTGCCGCTCGCGGGTCCTCGGCCTCGAGGACGCCGAGTGCTTCGTCGAGGTCGAGGAGTTGTGCATCCGGCGCGTCTCCGACGAGCGTGTCGCGGAACGGAACGTGCTCGAGACCTCCGCCGCGCTTGTCGGCGCTCCGCCGCCGGGCCGCGTCGATGACGACGTGGCGCATGGCCTTGGCCGCGATGGCGAGGAAGTGCGCGCGACTCTCCGCCGGTGCGCCATCGGCCAGCTTGAGGTACGCCTCGTGCACGAGCGCCGTCGTGTTGAGCGTGTCCCCCGCTCGCCCTCGACGAACGCGGCCCGCCAGGCGGCGGAGCTCGTCGTAGGTGGCTGCGAACAGCCCCGAGGACGCATCGTCGTCACCGGCGCGGGAGGCGTCGAGGAGGGTCGAGAGGTCGGTCACACGCGGCGTCGAGGTCGAACCTCAAACCTACCGCGCGCAACGAACTACGCGATCAGCGGACGCGTCTCCCGTTCCACTCCGCTCCCATGTTGCGTCCTTCGGAATACATCGGGTTGGAGCAGTCGGTGTAGCCGCCCTCGAAGTCGTCACGGCGGAAGCGGAACTCGACCCGGCCCCAGTGTGGCGTACCGGCTCTCCTCGTGTCGCAGGTGTTGTTGGCGTACGGCTCGGTCCAGTATCCGGTCAGGACAGCCCCGGAGACGGCCCCCTCGATGGTGCCGCCGTCATCGTAGGTCCCCGTCACTTGGCCGTCGTCACTCTGGCGGAGCGTCATGGTGCCCCAGCGCGTGTCCCAGGTGCCAGTGACGTCCACCGTGGGCGGACCATCCGCCGACCTCGAGGGCGTTCGAGAGTCGAGGTCGGCGTTCATAGCCTGCTCCGCGGCAGAGCAGCCAGCGAGGGCGAGGACGGTGATCAGAAGCAGTAATCGCATGGGGAAGGGGCCGAGCGTCGGCCGGTGGTGAGCGGTCTCACCCTCCCCTTCGCAGTCTCACGCTCGATCCCGCCACGCTCGGCACGATTCACCCTCGAGGCCCTCTCACCCCGGCTTGAACGCCAGCATCTGGACGACCGCCGCGTCCCCGTTGTGGTAGGCGCCCTCGAGGACGTCCCGCTCCGTCTCGCGGAGGATCTCGACCTCGAGGCCGGCGAGTTCGCTGCGCAACCCGTCTGCGGTCATCGTGATGTCGACAGCGCCGGGGCCGGACGGCCCGCCGGTGTTGCGCTCCGTCTGCTCCGGCGTGTAGGCCTCGAGGACGAACGCGCCGCCGGGCCGGAGAGACGCCACGACGCGGCGGTGGAGGCTACGGCGGATCTCGGCGCTCGTGTGGGCAAAGATGGAGACCACCGCGTCCCACGCCTCGAGGCCGAGGTCATAGTCCTCGAGGTCGGCAACCTGCGTCGTAATCTCGACGCCGTGCTCCGCGGCAAACGCCTGTGCCCGCTCCAGCCCCACCTCCGACCGGTCCACGGCCACGACCTCGAGGCCGCGCTGGGCCAGGAAGACCGCGTTACGCCCCTGCCCTTCAGCCAGGCACAGGATGCGGCCCCCGATCCGGTCGGCGACGGAGGCAAGGAAGTCGTTGGGTGCATCGCCGTAGGCGAGCTCGGGCTCGGCGTAGCGGGCGTTCCAGAAGTCGGGCGGAGGTCCAGGCATCGAGGTCGGAAACGTATACAAGGCGGACGCCCTCGAGGTCGGACCGCTTACTCGTCGCCTCAACTCGTCCTCGAGGACGCGCGACCTGCTGAAAACTGAAAAGCGGTTTCGGGGGCATCTGAGGAAACCTGCCGTCCTCGACGCGATAGTGCCTCCCCACCACCGACACCGCAGTGCCCTTCAAGAAGCCGCCGCCCGAGACCATCCGGCAGTACCAGCTTGAAGACAAGCTTGGAGAAGGCACCGGGGGCGCCGTCTACCGCGCGTTCGATGCCCATCTCCATCGGGCCGTCGTGGTCAAGCTGCTCCACCCCGGCGATGGCGACCTGACCTCCAGGCTGCTGGAGGAGGCACGGCTCGCCTCGTCTGTGGACCACCCCAACGTGTGCGCGGTGTACGAAGCCGGCGAGGTCGACGGCCGGCCCTATCTGGTCATGCAGCACGTCCCCGGGCGGACGCTCCAAGACCTGCTGGGAGACGGGCCACTGAGCGAACCCTTCGCCCTCTCGGTCGGCATCCAGATCGCCGACGGGCTGACGGCCGCCCACCGCCACGGCGTGCTCCACCGCGACCTGAAGCCATCGAACGTCATGGTGACCGACGAGGGACTGGTCAAGGTGCTCGACTTCGGACTCGCGCGCCGAACGTCTCCCGAGGCTGACGCGCCAACGAAGGCCGTGAGGGGCAGAGGACCAATCGTGTCCTCTCGGTTCGGGACCACAGCCTACATGGCGCCCGAGCAGTTCGCGACGCGCCGCAGCACCGAGCAAAGCGACGTCTGGGCGCTGGGCGTGACTCTATTTCAGATGGCGACCGGACAGCACCCGTTCTGGGCCCCGAGCATCGACCAAGCGCGCCTAAGCTCAATGATCCAGTCGATGAGGGCGCCCGACCCCGAAAGGGTTAACCCTGGCCTCGATCCCGCGTTCGGGGCCGTCATCCGGAAGGCGCTCGCACAGCAGCCCGAGGAGCGTTTCCGGTACGCAAGTGAAGTCCGGGACGCTCTTCGCACTGTCGCCCGAGCCCTCGACCCGGACCTTCAGGCTGCCGGAACGCCAAGCGAGGCTCCTGTCCCTGCGCCTCCTCCAGAGCCTGAGCCGGAGCGAAGCGGGCTTCTCTCTGCGCTGGCCGGTCGTCTCCTCCCGACGCGCCTCACCCCAGCACCTCCGAACACCGTCGCCGTCCTCCCCTTCGAGGACGTGGGCGAGCCCCCTGGACCGGCGTACGTCGGATTTGCACTCGCGGACGCCGTGGCGACGCGGCTGGCCCAGGCCACCGCGCTCGTGGTCCGTCCGCCCCGAGCCGTCCGCTCGGCTCGCCGGCCGTCGGCGAACCCGGTCGATGCGGGCCGCCAGCTCGCCGCAGCGCATGTACTGACAGGGCAGTTCGCCCGGTCCGACGCGGGGTATCGCCTGGCGTGGTCGCTGGTCACCGTCGAGGACGAGGCCGTCGTCGAGGGCGGGACGGCATCGAGGTCGACGCGGACGACCTTGTCGATGCCCAGGGCGCGCTGGGGGACGCGGTGTACCGAGAGATTCAAGGGTCTGACGCGCTCCCGATCGCCCCTGTCCCCATCAACCGACCAGAGGCCGTCGGTGAAGCCGGACTGGCGAACGACGTGACCGAGGACTACCTCGCTGCGCGCGCACTCTTGGACGGGCAGGCCACCCAGGCGAGCCCCCACGGGCACCTGATCCATGCCATCGAGGCCTTCGAACGGGTCGTGGAGACGGAGCCCACCTTCGCGACGGGCCACGTGAGCTTGGGCGTTGCCCTGACACGGTACGTCCGGTTCGGGTACGGCGGGGTGGGGCACCTGCTGGCAGCACAGCGGCACCTCGAGCGCGGACTCGTCCTCGACCCGCTCAACATCGAGGCCAAGTTGTATCAGGCGTACACGCTTCTGTGGCGAGGCGAGAAGGAGCGAGCGCGACAGGACGTCCAGCACCTGATGCGGACCGCGGGCAAAGACGCCGAGGTGTGGATCGGGGCGGGGATCGTGCTTCAGCTCGACGGCCTGCTTGGCGAGGCCCTGAACGCGCTGGGCACCGCGCTCCGACTACGACCCTCGATTGGTCCGCGGATCTACAACCTGCGTGCTCGGCTCCACCTCTACCGGCAAGAGCCTGGCCCAGCACGGCGCGAGATCGAACGTGGGCTGGCTGTCGCACCGAAGCACACACTGCTGCGGACCACCGATGCGGTCTGGCATCTTCGTCACGGTGATCTGCGATGGGCCGTCGGTCGCCTTGAGGAGGTCGTCGCCGACGACCCTGGGCTCCGGCTTGCCCATCCGACGCTCGCCATCGCCCTGTACCGGACCGGCGCTCCCGCCGAGGCCGAGGCGCTCGTCACCGATGCGTTGCTCGCGCTCTCCACCGCCGACTGCGAGATGGCGTACCGAGTCGCGACCTACTTCGCGGTGACGGGCGACGACTCCGCGGCGCTCGACTGGCTCCGCAAAGCGGTCTATCTCGGAAACCACAACGCCCCCTGGCTCACGGCCAACCCGGACTGGTCTGCGCTCCGAGAGGGTAACTCAGAGATACGGCGCGTCCTCCGCGACCTCGCCGCCGCACAGCCCGTCTTGCACGAGCGGTGGCGCCGGGCGCTTCCAGACCGCGCGTAGACGTCCTCGAGGTCGACTCACGTCGCGCGGCCTCGAGGACGAGTGTGATGCAGGCGGGCGACGCATTGCATGTTGACGGGACGGTCCGACGACCAGAGTCATCGCCCTCGAGGACGGAACAGAACAGCGACCTCGAGGCCGGTTACCCCTTGACCGCGCCCAGCGTCAGGCCCGAGATCAGGTAGCGGCTCAGCACCAAGAACAGCACGATCACTGGGATCGAGACCAGGAGCGATCCGGCTGCATAAAGCCCCCACTGCGTCGACATGGAGCCCTGGAACAGCTTGAGGCCGACCGGCATCGTGAACTTGTCCACGTCCTGTAGGACCACCGCCGCCACGACATACTCGTTCCACGCGCTCATGAACGAGAACAGTGCCGTGATCACGAGCGCCGGCGCGGCAAGCGGCAGGATCACCTTGTAGAACGCCTGCCACGGACTCGCCCCGTCGATCCGCGCCGCCTCCTCGAGGCTGGCCGGGATCGTGTCGTAGTAGCCTTTCATCTGCCACACGCAGAAGGGCAGCGCCGTCGCCGAGTAGATGATGACGATTCCGATGTACGAGTTGATGAGGCCGAGTTCAATCAGCACGATGTAGAGCGGCAGCAGCAGCATCGTGGCGGGAAACATCTGGGTCACCAGGATTCCACTCAGCGCGGCCTTCCGCCCCCTGAAGCGGTGCCGCGACAGCGCGTAGCCCGCCGTCGAAGCCAGCGCGACGCCCGTGAGCGTCACGACGGCGGAGACCAGCAGGCTGTTGCCGAGCCAGGTCAGGAACGGCGTCTCTGTCAGGAGCACCCGGTAGTTGTCTAGCGTCGCCCCGTCCGGGATGAGTGCCAGCGACCGGGAGAGAAGCTGATCGCTCGGCCGGAGCGAGATCGTCAGGATCCTAGAGATCGGGTAGACCGAGATGAACACGAACAGGGCCAGCACGGAGTACGAGCCGAGCTTCGGCAGGAATCGCTTCATGTAGTCGACCTCGAGGCCGGTTATCGGACGGAGCCGGTGACGACGTCGTACACGTTCGGGGACACGTTGTCGACGCGACCACCGCCCATCGTCGGGCGTCGCGTCGCCACGGATGACTGGCATGAACTCACCGACGCCATTGCCCGGCTGGCGAGCGCCGACCAGCATGGTGACGCGAGCCCCTCGAGGCAGGGTCGGAATCACGAACGTCGGGATCGCGAACTCGAGGGCGGACACGGTGGCGTCGAACGCGGACGACCCGGCGGAGAGTCGGCCGAGCTCGCGGCCAGACGCGTCCTCGACGATGAGCCCGTCGCCGACGTAGATGACGTACTCGTAGCCGTCGTCGTCGGGGAACGCGTACCGAGCGCCGCGGCCCGACGATCTCGGTGCCGCCTTCCTCGGTGTCGATGGCGAACGCCACGAACGTCTGCGGAGTGTTCGCGAGCGCGACGAACTCGGCCCGGAAGTACGTCGTCGAGTCGTCGCGTGCGATCTCGAGGTAGGTCGCGTCGAGGACGTCGGGCTCGAAGCTCTCGGGATAGGTGAACGTCCCCGTGGCGCCCCAGTCGTCGCCCTGCGGGTCTGTCTGCGTCGTAGCGACGGCGGCGGCGGGGTTGGACCGCAGAATCTGTCCATCGTCGAGGGTCCGCTGGTTGGCGACTGCGCGCATGACCGGGTACTCGTCTCGCGCAGGTCGGGCGTGGCGAACTCGAATCCGCTCCACACGTCGCCCGCGCCTGCGGACGGGCCGGACGGCACCTCGTCGCCATTGAGCGTTGCACCGGACGACGACACTGCGACCTCGAAGGCCGCTCTCGGCGTCACCAGCGTGTCGTTGCGCACCGACGCCAGCGGGACGGCCACGCGGCGGCCTCCGGCCTCGAGGACGAGCGCCGCGGCATCGGACAAGTCGCCCTCTGGCACGACGCTGACCTCCGCGCCCTCGAGGTCGCCCTCGATGGTGAGCGTGACCGCGCCGTCGCCGAGTCGCATCCGAACGGTGGTGGCGCCCCACGTGTCGGGGAGGCGGGGCGCGAGGACAAGCGTGTCCGCGTTCGCGTAGCTCGCCCCGACCAGCCCGCCGATGGAGCCGTGGATGTAGCCAGCCAGGCTCCACGGGTTCACAGGCGCGCCGCCGACTGTCAGGGCTGGAGTCGCGGTCCGGGGATGACCGGAGACCAGTTCTGGGATCGCGCCGACCGCTCCCGCATCGAGCAGGAGCCGGGCCTGGGTCCCGAGCAATTCGGCCGCCGGAGCCGCTCCGCCGGTCTCAGCCATCAAGGTCGCGACCGGGCCTGCGAGCCACGTCCAGACAGCCCCGTTCGAACGGGCCGACTCGTCGGTGTAGAACTCTGGCGCGTCGAGGTAGGGGTGGAACAGGGAGTCGGACTGAGACAGCGACGCGACGCCGTAGGGGAACGCGAGCCGCTCGGCCAAGGCGCGAGCGAGCTGCGCCCGCTGCTCTGTTGGCAGAGCGTCCATCAGCGACAGCGCCAAGAGCCCACCGGGCCGTCAGTTCGCCGTCGCCCTCGAGTCGGTCTCGGACGATTCCATTCTGCACGAAGTCGCGCTCGAAGCCGCGCACCAGCACCCGCGACGTATCCGCGTACCACGTGGCCGACGACCGCTGGGAGACCCCCATGATGCGGGCGAACTGCGTCGCCGTCTTGAGCGCTCCGAAGAGTGCGCCCTGCCCTTCCGCGACCGGGCCTCGACGCCGAATGCCGCCGATCTCAGGGTCTCCCTCGAGCCAGGTGCCGCGGCGGTCACGCGCCACCAAGACGGCCGAGCGAGTCCATTGCGGAGCCGTTGCGGGAGTCCTCCTCGTAGATGCCTCGGAGCGCGAACACTGTCTTGAACCAGAAGTTGGGACCGCCCTGCACCAGACCTCGGTCGCCGCGTCGTGCGGACGTAGTCGCCCGCGGCGGCCAGGAACAGCGGCGTCCCGTCGGAGGTCGCGAACACATCGTCCTGCTCGCCCAGGCGGACGAGGTCGGGCGCGCGGCCAAGCAAGTCTGTCCGCCGGTCGAAGCGCTGGGCGTCGCCTATCGTCGTCAGGATGCCGCGCGCCGTCTCCCACTGACCCATGTCGAGGAAAGCGCCTAAGCGTCCAGACGGCGGAGGGGAACGAGGCGGGCTCGGCGCCGGGCAAGCCGGGCAGGATCGTCGTCCTCGAGCTGTCGTCGCGGACGGTGAGCGCGTCGAGGGTGAGCACGGCCCATCGGAAGGCCGTGTTGGTGGTCTCGTCCTGAGTCTCAAAGGCCACGTCCTCGAGGACGGCGGCCAACCGCTCGCTCCGTGCCTCCCGACGCTGCGCCCCGTCCTCGAGGGCGGACCGAGCGGCGGCGGCGGCGGACTCGGCCGTCGCGCCTGTGGCGACAGCGATAGCGCCGGGCGTCTCGATCAGGACCTCGCCCATGCGGAACGCTTGGTCACGGCCGCCCTCCGGCACGTCGGCGACGGCGCTGGATGAGCGGACGGTGCCGCCCGCGACGGCCGTCCAAATGGGACCGGCAGGAATGACCGTCGAGTCCGTCGCTACTCGGCAGTCGGCAGCGAACACGAGCACGTCCTCGAGGTCGCGGATGGTGTACTCGCCTCCCGCGCGGCGCTCGCTGCGCACCGGCCAGAACCCGACGATCCCGATGGAGTCGGCGACCTCGACGAGCAGTGCGGCCTGGTCGCCACGGCCGTCGAGCAGCGTCACGCGCTCGCTGAGTCGTGCGGGCCGCTCGCCCTGGATCTGTGCAATGATCTTGGCGGCGAGCCCGGAGGTGTCGCGCTCCATGTACGACCGGACGGCGACATCGGGGCGGGCGACGCCACGCACGCGATCCTGCGGCCCGAGCGCCACGGAGTCCGTGTCGGACCACCAGCGCCACCCGTGCAAGACGGTGCGCCCAGCGGCGGTGAGCCCCATCGCGGGGTCGCGGCCGGGACCGGCGAGCGCGTCGTACCACGAGCCGCTGCCGCCGTCCACCTGGAACGTGGAGCGGACGACGCCGAGCGAGTCGTCGGGAGCGGGGGCCTCGACCTCGACGGCGAGCGCGACCAGGCTCTCTGGCCCCTCGGTGACGAGTTGGCTCTCCGGCGGCTCCCCTCCACACGCTGCAATCAAGAGGAGCGACATCGAGGCCGCGACCCGGAGCGCTGCGCGGCCGACCTCGAGGACGCGGGAGTCTGGGATTAGGGGGTGGGAATTGGGGGCTGAACCCGTCCTCGAGGACGGGCCAGGCAACCCATCCTCGCCGCTCTCCCCTACCCGGTCATTCCCGCGAACGCGGGAATCCATCCGATGCCGCTCGTCGAGGACGGCGTCGCCCAGGTACTCAGCCGCCTCTTCTGCCGAGACACCACCGACATCTGGCATACCCAACGCCTCACCAGGCTCGCTCACGACCTCGAGGGCGAGGTTTCGCCATGCTGGGTTTGCCTGCTGGATCAGATCGAGCTTCCACGCCCGGCGCCACTTCTTGATCTTCTTCTCCCTCACAATCGCGTCTTCGATGCACTCGTGCCGCTCGAACCAGACGAGTCGGTCCGCCCCATACCTGGAAGCAAATCCTGGTGTGTCTCCCTCAAGGTGTCGTCTCATCCGAACGGCGAGATCGCTCGTTCCGCCGAGGTACAACGTCCCATTCGGCTTGTTCGCGAGGAGGTAGACGTAACCAGGTCGGGACAAAGTGAGGCGGGAGTATGGATTCCCGCGTTCGCGGGAATGACAGATGAGGGTGAACAGCTTCTAGTGCAACGACCTCGAGGACGCCGACGCACTGGCCTCGAGGACGGCTAGTACACCGACTCCGTCGCCTGGGTCCGATTGAGGAATACCTGGGTGAATACGAACAGGATCGCGAAGATGACCATCGAGAGCGCCGCGGCCCAGCCGAAGCGGTACATCGAGAATGCGGCCTCGTAGACGTAGCTCACCAGGATGTGCGTCTGGTCGTTCGGCTCGCCGCCGTTGGAGACGAGCCAGACCACGTTGATGTTGTTGAACGTCCAGATGGTCCCCAGCGTAATGGCCGGGATCATGACGGGCTTGAGGAGCGGCGCCGTGATGGAGCGGAACTGGACCCAGGCGCTCGCACCGTCCACCTCGGCGGCCTCGTAGAGCTCCTTTGGAATCGACTGGAGCCCGCCGAGCGCGATCACCATCATGAACGGGAAGCCGAGCCAGATGTTGGTCATGATGGCTGCGACGAACGCCGTCACGGGATCCGTCAGCCACGAAACCGCGGTCCCTCCCATGGACTCGACCAGCAGGTTGACCGCGCCGAACTCGAAGTTGAACATCCCCCGCCACGTCAACGCCGTGATGTACTGCGGCACGGCCCACGGCAGGATGAGCAGAACCCGCCACGCGCTCTTCCCCTTGATAAACGATTGGTGCAAGATCACCGCCAGAAACACGCCCAACCCGACGTGGAACGCGACGTTGACGCCGGTCCAGATCACCGTCTTCAGGAGCACCTCCCAGAACGCTGGCTCCGCGAACACGGCCGCGTACTGAGCGAGCCCGATCAGCTCCCAGTCCCGCAACGTGTACACGTTCATGTTGCTGAACGAGATGGCCACGTTGTAGACGAACGGGAACGCGACCACGGCCAGCACGATGATGGCCGTCGGGACCAGCAGGGCGGCTAGGAACAGCCGATGCCGCGCGACGTCGCTCAGACCACGGCGAGCAGGAGCAGCCGTCGCAGTGTGCATGCCCATTGCGTCGTTCGGGGCGTTCAACATGAGGCAGTTGGGGAAGTCGGTGGGGGAATCGGCTCTCCGTTCTTGAGCTAGCGGTCCTGCAAGGCGAAGTCGGCCAGGCGTTTTTCGACTTCGGACTGCATCCGGGCGGCGCCCTCGGCGCCGGTCACCTCTCCGTTCATCACGAGCTGGTACGGGCCACGCATCCCGTCCCATATCTGCCGGAGGACTGGAGAGGTCGGCATCGGGCGCGTGTGCTCGAGCTGTGCGAGGCTCTGGACCAGGATCGGGTTGCCGGATACGACATCGCTCTCGCGGACGGACCGCTGGACAGGAATAAGCGCGAGCTGTTCTGCCATCTGCGTCTGGATCTCGACGCCAGTAAGCGCCTGCATCACGCCGAGCACGGCGGGCAGCTTCCACTCCGGCACGGAGGGGTTGAGCGAGTACGCCTTGGCAGCAGCCATCGGCCGAGCCCAGACGCCGGCTTTCGTGTTGAACGGAATCGGCGTCAGGCCATAGTCGATGCCGGCTTCTCCGTACCCGGCCCAGGCCCACGGCCCGTTGATGATCATGGCGGCCGAGCCTTCCTTGAAAAGGGCCTCTGCCGTGTTGTAGTCGACACTTCGAGGGATCACCCGTTCGGTGTCCCGCAGCCCGACGACGAACTCGATGGCCTCGACGGTGGCGGGCGTGTCGAGCGTGGGGACCTCGTTGTCGTCCATGACCCAGCCGTCGAAGGCGGTCAGGAAGGGGACGAAGAAAAAGGGCTCGGCGTAGTTCCAGACCAGCCCATAGCGATCGGGGTCGCCGTCGCCGTCGATGTCACTGGTGAGCGCGCGAGCCGTCGCGAGGAGTTCGTCGAATGTCTCTGGCGGGTTGGGAACGAGCGCTCGATTGTAGACGAGCGTGAGGTGGTTGCCCACCTGATCGGCGAGGCCATAGAGCGCCCCGTCATAGCGAAGCAAGCCGTCGTCGGTGAAGCCGGCCAGGACCGAGTCCGGAATGAGCCCATCGAGCGGGCGAATGGTCTCCGTGAGCGCCAACATCCCCACGTTATCGGCGGGTCCATAGATCAGGTCTGGCCCCTTCTCCCCCATTGCGGCGAAGACGTAGTGGTTGCGGAGTTCCTCGGTCTCCTTGAACAGGACCTCTAGCTGGACGGTGTCCTGACTCGCGTTGTAGGTCTCGACCCAGTCATCAAGAAAGTCGCGCTCAGCCGAGTCTTTCTGATGCCAGATCTGAACCACGATAGGTTCGCCCGGCGGTGGAGGCTCGTTGGGGGTGGTGCACGCCGCAACGGTGCAGGCGGCGAGGAGCACCGCGCAACGCACCGACCTCGAGGACGGCTCGCCCGTCCCGACCTCGAGGTCGGGACGCTGGAAGGCCGAGAGCAATCGTGTCATAGGAATCGGCCTCGAGGGCGGAGCGTCGGCGCTAGTCGTTGGCGAGCGCGTCGTCCACCCACTCGCGGGCGATGGGGACAAGCGGCTCGTTGGCGCGGCCGGAGCCTTGCGCGAAGCTGACGGCCTGGGCGTACGCCGCCTCGGCGGCGTCCTCATCACCGTCCTGGGCGTGGGCGACGGCCGTCTGGAGCATCTGAAACAGCACCACGCCGCCCGGGTCGAAGGGCGAGGCTCGGCGGGCCGGGTCGCGGTCGCCCTGCGTCACGGCGGGTCCGTCGAAGACCGACGGGTCGATGCCCTCGAACGAAGCAGTCGCGGCGTCGGCATCGAACGACGACGGGCCGGGAGCCAGTAGCGCGCCGCGGTCCACGACGCCTCCCTTGGTACCGAACACCAGCGGGTCAAGCGTGATCGAGCCAACGACCGTGCGCCCGGCCTCGAGCCAGCCGTCAAGGGCGGCGTCGGCCAGGGTGTAGATGCGTCCGCCGGGACTCTCTAGACTGCCACGAGCGTCGACGCGGCTCTGGAAGCCGCCGGGGTCGGGGACCGGAATGTCGCGTGCGGCCAAGCCCTCGAGGACAGCGGGGCGCTCGAGCATCGAGAACGGAACCACGGTCACATCCGGGCGGACGTCCTCGAGGTCTTGAACCGTGCGCAGGACGGCAGCGTCGCCGGGGCCGTCGGCCAGAAGGAGGGCGTTCTCGGGAGCAGCATTGAGCGTCCAGCGAGCGAACGCCAACATCGGGTCCGACCAGAACTCGAGTCTCTTGAGGGCGACGAGCGCGTCCCACTCCCCACCGAGCCGGCCGGAGCGGACGGAATCGGTCCAGAAGGCGAGCCAGACATTTCCGTCGCTTGGGGCGCAGGTCACGGCGCGGGCGAGGGCGTCGGCGGAGGCGTCGGGGTCTGCGTCGACGAGCGCTCGGGACTTGACGAGCAGCGTCGGCGCGTCGCAGGCGCGGCGCTCGAGGACGGAGGATGCGGTCTGGGCAGCTTCGGCGAGCAGAGCTGGGTCGCGCTCCTTCTCGCCCACCAAAAGCTGGATCTCGGCCAACCGCGCGCGGGCATCGAGGCCGGCACGCCGCGCCGACGCCACTCGGCGGGCGATGGGCAGCGCCTCGGCCATCCGGTTCTGGCTGTACAGCGTGGCGACGCTGTCGGCGGGTGAGACCTGGGCGTGGAGTGGGGCCGCCAGCAGGGCGGCGAGAACGAGGAGCGAAGAGCGCATAAGCAGTTATTCGTCCAACCCTCGAGGGCGGACATCGTCAGGGGCTACTGGACGATACACAACGGTGGTGCGCGGCGGCACGCGGAGTCCATAGACAGCGCCCTCGTCGTCGAACAGCGCGACCAAACCGGGCACGTCGACGTTCGGCCTTGAGGCTGTAAGAGGCCAGAGCGGGACGGGGGACTCGACCTCGAGGGCGAGGAAGGCGGACTCGTCGCCAGCGTTGAACGCCACCACGCGGCGATCCCCTGACAGCGAGCGGCTGAACGCGACCGCGCGGCCACTGGCCGACACGACCTCGAGGTCGCCTCGACGCAGCACGGCGTCGGACTGGCGCAGGGCGATAGCGCGCTGGTAGAAGGCGAACAGCGACGAGTCGAAGGCGACCAGATCGGGGTCTCGGACCAGGCCTCGAGGGGCGCGCGACTCGGTCTCGTACTCGAGGTCGGGCCAGACCATCGGCTTACGGTCGTCGGGGTCGTCGGCGCCCCACATGCCGGCCTCGTCGCCGTAGAAGAGGTGCGGTGCGCCAGGCATCGCCATCTGAAACAGGACGACGGCGCGCTGAAGCTGGCGCTCCTCGTCGTTGGGCGCACGGACGAGGTAGGCGGTCGTGTCGCGTGGCCCCGCAAGCCGGTCGTAGCCGCCCTCGAGGCCGCCGTTCACGATCATCGAGGCCAGGCGGTCGGTGTCGTGGCCGGCGAGCACATTCATCAGCGCGGGGCGCGTCGAGGCCGGGAAGGCGTTAAACCGCTCCTCGACCTCGAGGGCGAACGTCTCGGCGCTGATTCGGTCGTCGTAGGCGAACGCGTCCAGGGGGATCGCGAGCGCGTGGTAGTTCATCGTCGAGTGGAAGCCGGTCCGCTCGAGGTAGTCCACCGCGTCGCCCCACTCCTCGGCGATGGTCACGGCGTTGGGGTTGACCTCGAGGACGAGGGCGTTCCAGTCGCGCCAGAAGCCGTCCGGCACCTCGTTCGCCACGTCCAATCTCCACCCGTCGATGCCATCGCTCGGGTCGCCGTCGCCGTTCGGGTCGAGCCACCGTCGCGTGGCATCGAACACGTGCGCCCTGACCTCGGCCTCGAGGTCGGTGCCGTCGGCGGTGTTGGCGAGAACGGCGAGCGGCTTGTAGCCCCACCATCCGTTCCAGTCGAACTCGTCAGCGGAGGTGGCCGGGTCGTCCCAGGCGGCGACCTCGTACCAGTGGGCGTAGGGGCTCGCTTGCTGGTTCCGGCGCACGTCCTCGAAGGCCCAGAACCGCGTCCCGGTGTGGTTGAACACACCATCGAGGACGACGTGGATGCCGCGCTCGTGGAAGGCGTCCACGACCTCAAGGAAGAGGCGGTCGGCGGAGGTCCAGACCCAGGTCGCGGGGTCGCTGGTCTCGGCCTCGACGAGTCGCTTGTCGCCCTCAGGGTCCGGCCCGAAGTGTGGGTCGATGTGGTGGAAGCTGGTGGCGTCGTACTTGTGGAGCGACGCGGCCCAGAACACCGGGTTGAAGTAGACGGCCGTGACGCCCAGCGAGTCGAGGTAGGAAATCCGTTTGAGCACGCCCTCGAGGTCGCCGCCCAGGCGCCGGTCGAAGACGCCGTCGTCGTAGAAGTCGTCGCCGCGGGCGGTCTCCCAGTCAGCGCGGCGGTACCAGTCGGCGGTCCACGGAGTGACGGTCCAGTCGTTGCCGACTGCGGATGGGTCCTCCAGCGTCGCGCGCGTCGGGTCGTTGGACGGGTCGCCGTTGGCGAAACGCTCGGGGAAGATCTGATACCAGACCGCATCCGCGGCCCAGTCAGGCGGTGCGGGTTGAGCAGTGGCAGCGCTCACCATCATCGCCATCATGGCCACCCAAGCGAGCCGACCTCGAGGTCGTTGAGGCCGCCTCACCGAACCACCGTCATCGGAACGGTGCTTCCTTCCCACCGCACGACGTACACGCCAGCCGGCAGGGATGAGGCGTCGACCTCGATGCGGTGCGTCCCGGCGGAGAGCTCCCGGTCAGCAGCCGTCAACACCAAGCGGCCCAGCGCGTCGTAGACCTCGACGCGGACGAGGCGAGGCGTCGCGACCTCGAGGACGAGGGCCGCACGGCCTGCAGTCGGGTTCGGGGCGACGGACACGATGCCCTCGAGGGCGGAGCCGGGGCCGCCCTCTTCGGCGACTGCGCCCAGGTTTCCGCTCGGCCTCGGAAGCGCGGCGTCGGTGTACAGACGGTACTCGCCGGCCCGCAGCGTGACCGCCTGGTTCACGTCGGCGACCTCGAGGACGTCGCCGCTGAAGAGCTCGTACCACGTGCCGGTTGTGGGGAAGCCCGGCGCGACGTCGGTCTCGGCCATCCCGACGTTGCCGATCATGACCGACTCGGTGGGCTCACCGGCGGGCGCACTCGAGGTCGAGCGCTTGATCCAGCGACCGGCTTGGCTGCCAGCGACGAAGGCGTCGTAGTCCGCGTCTGCCCCGAACACGGCCAGCGAGTCGCGCAGGCCGAGGATCGCGGCCGTGACGCCGTACAGCTTGCGGCGCTGGTCGCGCTCCTGAAGCCCTGCCGCCTCGAGGCGGAGCCCCGTCCCGTTCACGAACGGAGGGGCGTCAGACCAGTAGTCCCACCGGATCGGCTTGTTGCTCACGCGGCCCGGGTTGCCCGGTGGGCAGTCGTTGTTCGGCTCCAGGCACTCGCCCGGGCCACCGCCGAAGCCAACCTCGCCGAACTGCCAGAGCATCTTTGGCCCCGGCGTCGCCAAGAAGAACAGCGTTGTCAGCTTCTTCCGGTCGAGGGCGGTCGGTAGTTCGCGCGTGCTGTAGTCGCCGGCCTGGTTGCCGAAGGTCCGCAGCTTGTAAAGCATCCACTGCTCATCGTGGCTCTCCTGGTAGGCGACCTGGCCCCACAGCGGGTACCCGTTGGCCGGGGGGTAGGCGCGCGAGAAGGAGGCCCGGTTGCCGAGGTAGCCCATCGCGGCTTCGGCATACGCCTCGGTCATGTTGTTCCACAGCGTCATCCCAGGACGCCCGGCTTCGCGGCCATGCTGAGCAAGCTCGCGCTCCTCGCGGGCATCCGCGAAGTGCTCCAAGATGACAATGGCGTCCGGGTTCTCGGTCCACAACGCATCGGCCATCCGCGTCAGGTTCTCGATCCGGTCCGAGTTGTACGTCGAGAAGTTGGAGTCCGTGCACGGGCCGCCGCCGCACGTCTGGACAAATCCCTTCGACAGGTCGAATCGGAAGCCGTCGACGTGGTACTCGTCCAGCCAGAACTGGTTGGCCTTGTCCAGCCACAGGCGCGTCAGGGGGCTCGAGTGGTTGAGGTCGTTGAACACGTTAAAGGGGTGTCGCGCCTCCGTGTTGGCCCACGGGTTCGTCGCGTTTGGCGGACCGAACGTGCCCTGGTTGTCCAGACGAATGAGGGGGCTCTGCCCCGTCGCGTGGTTGTACACCACGTCCAGGAGCACCGCGATGCCGCGGCCGTGCGCGGCGTCCACGAACGACTTGAACTCGTCCGGCGAGCCGTAATACTTGTCGAGCGCCAAGTGGAATGCCGGGTTGTAGCCCCAGCTCTCGTCTCCGTCGTACTCCGAGACCGGCATCAGTTCGATGGCGTTGACGCCCAGGCGCTCGAGGTAATCCAGCGTGTCCTCGAGGGCGGTAAAGCTGTGACCGCGCAGGAAGTCTCGGATCAGCAACTCGTACACGACCAAGTCCTCCGGGGCGGGCACCTGCCAGTCATCGTCGGTCCACGCAAACTCACCGGCGCCGGGCGTCAAGACTCCAACGGCGTGTTCAGTGGCGTCGGCGGGGTACTCGCTCTCGCCGGGGTAGTACACGACGGTTGTGTAGGGATCGGCGACGCGGATCTGACCGTCGACCCAGTACTGAAAGGCGTACTCGATGCCCGGCGTCAGGCCGGTCAACTCGATCCACCAACGCGTACCTAAGGCGTCTTGGTCACGGAACATGAGCGCGTCGGAATCGGCCGTCCACGCGTTGAAATCGCCGAGGGCGTAGACGTACTGCTTGTTCGGCGCACGGAGCACCAGCCACGCCCGCGTCGGGTCGCTTTCGTCGTACGTGATCCCGTCCTCGAGGCCATCGGGAACGGGAGCATCGGTGACGTCCGGCGGGACAGCGCCAACCTCCGCACTCGCCGTCCGTCCGGAAGCGTCCGTCGCGTCGACGCGAACGAACGCGCCCGCTGCGACGGGCTCGGGCAGCGCAAGACGGTAGATGCCATCCCCCGCGTCCTCGATTCCGTCCGTGTACGTCGTCCCGTTGACCGTGAACGACACTGACGTCACGGCATCGAGGCCGAAGACGCCCGCCGAGACGACCTCGACGCCGGCGGTCCCGTTCTGCTCGCGAGCGATCTGGAACACGAACAGGTCCTCGACACGGATCACGGAGTCGCTGTTGGGCCCTGTCGTCTCGGTGCCCAGTGGATCGGTGTACCACGTGTAGTTGGTACCCGCCGCGTTCTCGTGGACATGGACTTTGTAGGCGTACTGCTGTCCGACCTCGAGGCCGACGGTGTAGCGGTACTCGTTGAGCGCCGGCTGGTATATCGCCTGGCTCGGCGCGCCCTGCGAGATCTGGCCGCTGCTGTTCGGCCCCCAATCGTTGAACGAGCCCGGCACGAAGGCGCGCACGACGGGCGAGATCGGCGGGACCTCGAGGTCGGGCAGGAACCGGAACGTGACCTCGACGCCAGCGGGCTGTGCGAGGGCCGGCATCGAGGCCGCGATGGCAAGGGCAGCGAGAACGAAAACGCGCATGGTGGATCCGGCGGGTGGTGGGCTCCTCGTCCTCGAGGGCGAACGCGGGCTGCCAGCCTCGACGGTGCTCCACGACAGCGAAGACGCGACCTCGAGGATGGGCTGCTTCAGCTGGCCTCGAGGGCGGAGAAAAGACGCCGGCCGCCTCTTACAGCGACCGGCGCAACCTGCAAGCCCGGGGCCTCCCCTCTCAGGGCGCCCCGAGCCGATGTCCTAGCGGACGACCGTCAGGCGACGGACGGCGACGCCCGCCGCGCTCTCGGCGCGCACGAGATACAGACCAGCCGCCATGCCGGCGGTGTCGACCTCGAGGACGCGGCCGGAGACGGCTCCGCCCTCGACGACGTCGGCGACCACGCGGCCGGTGACGTCGTAAACGCGGATGGTCACGAGCTCGTCGGGAGCGCTGGTCACGGCGAACCGTGCCAGGCCCGTCGTCGGGTTCGGGTAGACCGCGCCGAGTGCGAGCGTGCCGGACTGGCCGGGGCCATCCTCGTTGGCCGTCACGATACCACCGTCGGCCTCGCCATTTGCAATCGAGAACGGAAGGTCGCCTGGTGCAACTGAACCCGTCGGATTGACTTCCCAAGGAGTCCGTGCATTTGCAGGACGGAACGTGTCCAATGCGAAGGCAAACTCGCTTGCTGCCACGTCAGTGATGTAGCGGTACCGGCGACGGCCAGCGTCGAAGCCACCCTCACCCTCCACCTGCAACCCGTCGGTGTCATTGCCGAACGTATAGCGGTAGCCGATGCCGTTGTACGTCGGGCCGTTGACGGTCAGTACACCTGTGTACACACCATCACCGTCGTCATCGGTCAGCTTGAAGCCCGTGAAGAGGCTACCTCCCGATCCTGTATCAATCTCGTCGTCACTGCCAGGGATGATGCCCTGCGTCAGCCGCCAGACTGTGTCCTCAAACTGAACAGAAACCGTATCCACAGCCGGGTTGAACGTACGGCCCTCTGTATCGGTGAACGACAAAGCCTCACTCATGTCGACCATGAATGTCACGTCGACGGACTGGCCATCCGCGATCACGTTGCCGGAACGGACAGAGTTGAAGAACTGCTCCTCGATGGTTTGATCCGATCCTGCGAAGCTGAATGTCCTGTCGCCGCCGCCTGTGTCAAGCGGCTCCTCCCAACCGACGTCAAGGTCTTCACCGAGAGCGTTTTGGAATTGGGCGCCACCTTCCGGGTTGCGGAAGTCGATGTAGAACTTGTACGGCAGGGCGCTTCCCGGAGCACTTGTGACCGGGACCTGACGCGCGAAGTCGGCGGTGCCTGGGATCTGCTGCAAGAGGCAGTCATCCTGATTGTCGTCCGGGCAATCCCAGCCGTTGAAGCCGCCTCTAGTCTGGACGAAGTCGTCCGAGATCTGGAACAGACCAATGGATGTCAGCGGCGAGACGTCGACCTGGAAGGTCACGTTGGACGTCACGTTCGAACCAGTGTTGGCGGGGCTGTTGCTGTAAAACACCCAATGAAGGGTCGTGTCTGCACCAGCAGCAGGAATAACGAAGGTTCGGTTATCACCGCTCTCGTACCCTCCATCTCCACTTACGTCGGAGTCCGTAAAGAAGAACTTATAGTTCACGGTCTCGCCGACCGACGAGGCGGGGAACTTGGCAACGCCAGAGAAGAGGCGGAAGCCTGGGCGGGCCGCATCGTCGCTCTCGCGCGTGAGTGTGACACCTGTATCGGTCTCACCTCCATCGCCCCAGTCCACAACGGCACCCTCAGAGTCGACAGCTCCGAGCGTCCCGAAGTTGCCGCGCGCACCAACCTGCAAACCGGCGTCGTCAATGGTGAGGTCCCGGGTATCGGCATCGTCCGTGTCGGCGTAGACGCGGAACCAGACCGCGACCGAGTCGCCATCAGCCGCGAACGGGCGCCAGTCGTACTCCTGGTCGCCGGCCACCTTCTCGAAGTAGTGGAGGTCGAGCATGACGTCACCGGTGCCAGCCGGCACCACTTGATCACCACCCTCTTCCCAGCCGCCTGGAAGGTTCTCACCCTCAGACTGACCCACGTAAAACTTGAAGCTGAGCTGGTCGTCGTCCGGAATCTGGAAGTCAATCGACCAGTAGTCGCCGCCGTCGTTGGTCGGGCGAAGCGTGGTGTTGTCGTTCCAGTCGATGACGCCGCCGCCGGGCAGAGCAGTACCGCTGCCAAGTTGGCCGCGGACCTGAACGTCAGCAGCCGGGCCTGCCGCGACGGTGTCGGGCATCGTGGCCGTGTTGAGGCGGAGCGTGACCGTCCGCTGGGCGAGCGCGGGACCAGCGAGTGCGACCGCCAGGGTCGCCATGCCGAGCCATCGCCCGAAAGTTGTAACTGAACGTCGCATAATGGGAGTTCGGAAGGTGGTGAGAAAGAGTCGGCCTCGAGGCCGGTTTTTACGAGCTGTATACGCAATGTAAGCGCTTACAGGTCCCGAATGATGTCCGGCCTCGAGGCCGGCATGAGTGGGTGTCGTTAGAAGCGGAGACCGACCGACACGCGATGGACTCCGTCGAAGAAGTCTGCCGCTTCGTAGGCGTAATCCGCCGCGAGATTGAGGGTGCCGAACGCGTAGCGGAGACCGCCGCCGGCCGTGAACGAGCGCGTGCTCTCGTCCATAAACAGCTCCTGGAAACCACCGCGCGCCTGGATCAGGCCGCCCAGCAGACCCACCTCAGCGCCAACGTTGACGTGCTGACCGGACGCAGACGGAGAGAGCGCATCGACAGCCAGCGTCACGCGAGTACCCGCCTGCTGGTACACCTCCGTCGCGAGGCCGACGCGCATCGTGAGCGGCAGGTCGTAGGCATCGGTCGAGATGCGGCCTGGCACGGCGTTGTTGTTACCGCTCTGGCCCGGGAGCGGGTCGAACGGAATGTTGAGATCCGACCCGTCGATCTGCATCTTCGGGCCGAAGTTGGAGATCGACGCTCCGAGGCGCACGCCCTGGAACGGCGTCACGAACAGCGTCCCGATATCGAACGCGACGCCCGTCGCACTCGAGTTCGCAATCTGCTCGCGGACGACCTTGACGGTGCCGCCCATCGAGAACTTGTCCGTCAGCTCGCGGCCGTAGCCGAGCGACAGCACGTACGAGCCGGCGGAGAACGTCTCCCCGGTCGGAAGCTGGTTGTTCGACGTCTCATCGATCACGTCCATGTCGCCGTACGTCAGCGCCGTCACGCCGACGGCGATGGTCCCGAACGGCGTCGGGCTGGCCACGGCCGCGTAGTTGACGTCCGAGCCGACGTACCAGGCCGCGTACTCGAAGCTGGCGGTCGCGTCGCGCATCCCCGCGAGCCCAGCCGGGTTCCAGTACAACGCTGCGGCGTCGTTGGCGGTCGCCCCAAAGGCCCCGCCCATGGCCGTGGCGCGAGCCCCAATCGGCACGTTCAGAAACTCGGCGGCGGCCGTCCCGGACTGGGCAGACGCTGGCACCACCGCCACCCCCAGGGCGACGAGCAGCGCGACCTCGAGGACGCGACCTCGAGGACGAGTCGCCCACCGCGAGAGGCTCAGCCTCGAGGACGAAATCGCAAACGCACGACTTCGAGGACGGCAACCGTGCGGCCTCGAGGACGGATCAAACAGGGTTTGGTACAGAGACATGGCTATTTGATCAGAGCGAGAGTCCCCGTCGTTTCGCCCACACCGGGCGCCTCGACGTGGTAGAGGTAGATGCCGTACGAGACCTCGAGGCGATCCTCGTTTAAGAGGTCCCATGGGAGCGACCCGTTGAGCAGCATGCCCGGCGTGACGACGTCGTTCGAGCCCTGGTCCATCTCCAGCGTCCGGACCAAGCGGCCGGACGTGGTGAAGATGCGGACCGTCGCGCGAGGCGGCAGACCCACAAACCGAATGCGACGCTCGCCACGGCCCGTCGGGAATGGGTTCGCCGTCTCGAATTGGCTCGACCCGCGATACGGGTTGGGCACCACACGCACCTGGTCAAGTGCGAGCCCGGCTGACTCCGCGTCGAACGTAGGGCCAGCGACCGTGAACTCGAACACGTCGCTCGAGAGGAATGGCTTGCGGGTGTATATCAGCCCCTGATCGCCGGCCGTCGGGTCGCGAAGGTCCCGGTTGGCGAGGCTCATGCGAACCTCCCACGTCGGCGTCAGACCCTCGCGACGGTCGCCCGGAATGTCCTCGAGCAGATAGATCCGGTCCGAGTCGTCGATGCCCGTGCCGTTGATGTTGTACTGCGTCGAGAACAGGTTTGTGGCCGCGGAGCCTTCGCCAAAGGCCGATGCCCCGGGTCCAGCCACGTCGAAGAACGCATACTGGACCGGCACCTCAACGGCGTTCCCGCTCGCGTCAATGACCGTCTTGAACACGCGGAAGTTGGTCGGCTTCGCAGGCAGCGTTCTCGGCGCCCCGATGACAACGCTGAATGCCGTCGACTGGCCCGAGCCCGGAGCACCGACCTCGATGCGATAGTCGAACGGTGAGCGCGTTCCCGGCGGGTTGCCGGAGAAACTGAAGATGTCGTACGTGAGCGCCTTGACGTTGCGATCCACCCAGCCCGTCGAGTCCGGCAAGCGGCCGGTGAAGAGGATCGGATCAAAGAAGAGCTGGAAGCCCTCCGTGATCGGAGCGTCACGAGCGGGCAGCCACGCCGGCGAGTTCTGGAACAGGAACGACCCGTCGGTGACGTCGAACAGCGACACGTCGCGCGTGCGGATCGTGTCCTGCGTGATCTGCCGGCCACTCGTGTTGAGGCGTCCAAGCGCGACGGTGTCACGGAACGTCACGCGGTAGCGGTGTCCGTCCTCGAGGGCGGTCGGGTCGATGACGCGATAGGTGATGTCGCCCCCGGAGAAGCCCTGGACTTGCTCGATCTCAGCCTGCCCTGGCCGGTATCCCGCTGCCGCCTGCGACGGCGTCACGACGGACACGTTGGGACCGGTGCGCGTCACCGATCCGTCAGGACCGATGGTGATCGAGATCGGGCACTCGGACGGCTGGATGTTGACCGACGCCGCGCCGAAGTCGTAGCTCGTGACCGCGTAGTAGTACGTCACGCCGTTGACGGCCGTCGAGTCCGTGAACGTGTTCGCCAGCCCGTTCCCCGCCTCGCCCGGGTCGCGGACGTTGTTGCCGAGGTAGAACTGCGTTCCGTTCGTGGGGGTCGGGTGGAAGCCCTCGTATTGGTCGATCAGGTCGAACTGGGCCACCGGCCGCAGGAAGCTGATGTTGCCGAAGCCGTCCGTGATGGAGCGCGCATCGAGGAAGCCAGGGTCGGTCGCGCGGTAGACGCGGTAGCCCTCGAAGTCACGCGGGTCGAGGCCGGGCTGTGCCAGGTCAGCGATGAACGTGTCGAAGGAGTTTTCCGCCTCGTTGTCCCAGTAGAGCGTCACGGCTCCGTCGCCGGGGACGGCGCGGACGATCGGGCAGATGGGCGCCTGAGCGAAGCGGTAGTCCGCCTCGTAGGCCTCGAGGGCGTCCTGTCGCTTGGTGAGCAGGTCGCGGTAGCGGCCCTCGACGTCGCTCGCCTGCCGGCCGTAGTCCACATCGCCCAGGATGACGGCGAAGGAGACCGACTCCGTCTGCCCTGCAGCAAGCGGGAAGATGCCGGACGAGACGAACAGGTCCGTGTCCCTCGAGGCCGGGCTGACGCCAGGCTGCAAGAGAGAGAACTGGCCTGGGACCAGGAAATCGAAAAACAGCTGCCGGTCGGCGATGGACTGGTAGCTGACCGCGCCGGCAGGCTTGAACTGGACGTTCGTGATGCCGATCTGGTCGGACTCCGAGACGTCCGTGACGTCGATGTTGGGCTCGCCGGGCAGGTCGAGGCCGGCACCGGTCGTCGGTAGGCCATCGCCTTCGCCGACGTCCACCGTGTTGTCGGAGCCGTCGAGGCCGACGTCATCGAGGGCGGCGCGCCAGTCCCCGTCGTTGTCGATGCCGTCGTCGCGGCGCTCGTCGATCATCTCGTCGATGTCTTCGTCAATGCCCTCGTCCACGGCGCCGTCGCCGTCGTTGTCGATGCCGTCGGCGTAGGGGCTGCCAATGTCCTCGGCCTTGACGTCGTACAGGACGATGGAGGTGCCGGGGACGGCGAAGCGGAAGTAGGGCGCGTCACTCGCGGCGGCGGTCACCATGGCCTGCGTAACCAGGGGCGAGCCGGGCTCCCACAGGTAGTCTGCGGGCTGCGATCCGAGTGCGTCCCCATCGTTGTCGATGTTGTCGCGGAAAGCCTTGCCCAGGTCCGGCGTGTCGCCCGCTCCGAACGGAACGCCGATGCCAATGAGCCAGATCGGCTCGCTGTCGCCGGGGTTCACCGGCCAGCGGCCGTAGCGATCGGTCGAGGCGAGGTCGATCATGGCCTGCGTGACCACCGGCGATCCGGGCTCGCCGTCCCCGTCGTTGTCCACGTAGTCCGCGAACCCGACGCCCACCTGGGAGCCGAATGCGGCCTGCGTGGAGTCCTCGTCCACCAACCCGTTCCGGTTGTTGTCGATGCCATCGAAGCGCAGGCGGCGGCCGGCGGCGCCGGTCTGGTCTCCCTCGCCCGCAATCAGATCGAGCGTGATGGTTGGGCTGCCGGGCTCGCCGGTGGTCAGGCCGCGGAAGTTGAGGTCACTGGCAGAAGGGGCCGTCGTCCCGTCGCCGTCGTTGTCGATGCGGTCCGTCGCGTTGCCGGGCGTCTCGAGGAAGAACGCGATCGCGCCCTCGACCTCGGCGCCCTCGAAGGCGGGGTCGTTGGAGCGCCCATCGGCGTCGGCTAGGAAAGCCGTGTCGAGGAGAAGGTCGAAGAACGGCTGGTCATCGGACGCGTCCGGGTCGCCACCGACCAAGTCCGCCAGCCAGAGCGTCACACCGACCTTGTCGAGGTCCTTCGTGCCGTCGTTGGTGACCTTGTGCAGGATGAACACGACGTCGTCGATGAGCACCTGGCTCCACGCCAGGACGCGCGTGTCGGCGATGAGACCGAGGCCTCGACGCGTGCGGTCGGTCTCGTCGGGGTAGTACGTGTTGTTGGGCTTGGCGTACTCGTCGTCGCCCATTTTGTAAAAGACCTCGAGGTCGGCGTTGAACACGTTCTTGCCGAACAGGCCGCTCCAGGAGCCAGGCCAACCGGGGTCGTTGGGATCCGTGAGCTTGTCGGGCCAGAACAGCGGCCACGTCTCGTCGCGGTCGCTGCGCGCGATGCCCAAGTCTTCGTCAGTGCGGTTCACATAGCCCGCGATGGGTGCCCACGTCCAGGCCTCAGACGGGTTGTTCTGGTTGGTCCGGTAGTTCGGGACGTTCACGATCCACTCGCGGTCACCGGACTCGCCCGTCACCTCGGCGCCGGCAAACAGTCCCGTCAGCGCGATGTAGTGGCGGCGCGTGTTGCGGGGCCACTCATACGGGATCTCATCAGGACCGGCACCAGTGCGCCCGGTCTGCCCGAAGTTGAAGATGGTCGTGCGGACGACGTTGGCGTCGAGGTCGGTCTGGCGCCGCTCGAACAGGTCGACGCGCTCGCGCGACGGCACGTGGTCGCGGTTCACCTGCCCCTGCGCGCCGGCCTCGAGGGCAAAGCCCAACAGGAAGACAGCGGCCAGAGCG
The DNA here is from genome assembly GCA_963832985.1 of Rubricoccaceae bacterium. Classification (GTDB taxonomy): domain Bacteria; phylum Bacteroidota; class Rhodothermia; order Rhodothermales; family Rubricoccaceae; genus Rubrivirga. The sequence continues at coordinate 63,036 of CAWHWG010000003.1, read as the reverse complement.
ACCCGTCCTCGAGGGCGGACCATCGAGACGGAGACCCGTCCTCGAGGCCGAGGCGCGACCTCGAGGTCGGCGCGGCCAACGACGGCGGGAGAGGAAGTCAGGGTATCAACCATCGAGGTCGGAAAAGTCGGAGGCAGGGTTGAGCAGGTCGTCATTGAGGGCATCGCCTAAAACCCCACGGACAAGCCGAGCTGGATCCGGCGCGGCTCCTGGTAGAAGTCGGGGCGGACGTAGTAGCCAGGGTCGTCGGTCGCGCCGACGTTGAGGAACGTGACGTCCGGCAAGCCGGTGTCGCCAAAGACGCCCGACGCGTTACGGCTGTCGAGCAGGTTGTAGACCTGGACGAAGACGCGCGGAGAGACGGCACCGAGATCGAACTGGCGGAACGCGTACATGTCGACGCTGGCCGTCGTGGGCCGGCGCTGAGCGTTGGTCGGAATCGCCGGGCGAATGCCGATCCGGTCCCCGTTGGTGCGCACGTCCGGGGTGTACGGATAGCCCGTCCCGAAGCGGCCAATCGCCGAGACGCCCCATCCGCTACCGCCAACGAAAGCGTTCAGGTTGAGCGTGTGACGCTGGTCCCAATTGAGCGGGATGATGCGCAGCGTCGGCGTGTCCTCCCCCGACCGCGCCGCGATGGCGTCGTTCGGATCAGAGTTGGAGCCCTCCGCCAACTGGAACGTGTAGTCGACGTCGAACGAGAACCGTCCGTTGAATCGCTTCCCGATGGCGGCCGTGATGCCGCGCACGTTCGAGAAGTCGAGGTTGTCGTAGATCAGGTAGTCGACGCCTGGAAGCGTGGCCTCGATGGGGAAGCCGACCGAGACCCAGTCCTCGATGTCGCGGTAGAAGCCCGTCACGTCAAGCAGGAAGTCCTCGCCGATCCCCTGCTGGAGACCGATCTCGTACATGATGGTCCGCTGCGGGTCCAGGTTCGGGTTGCCGTACGGCCCGTACGTGCCCGACGAGTTGCCGACGCGGTAGCCCGGGTTGGCGAACAAGAACTCATAGGTCGGGATCTGGAAGAAGTAGCCGTACGAGAAGTGGATCACGCCCTGCGACGTGATCGGGTAGGCCACGCCGAGACGCGGCGAGATCTGCACTTTCGGCTCGGCGTCGGTGTAGAAGTACCCGAGCCGCTGCTCGAGCGTCGTCCGGTTCTCCTCGGTCTCCTCGGCGGCCGAGATCTGACCGTCGCCATCGAGGTCGTTGAAGCGGTTGATCCGGCGCTGCGGGTTGAAGACGTTCGGGTCCTGCGAGTCGGCCGGGACGACGCCATTGGAGTCGAAGTAGTCGAACCGCAAGCCGGCGTTGATCACGAACGAGTCGTACTCGGCCTTGTCCTGGATGTAGGCGCTCACCGTCAGCGGCTGCACGTCGTCGATGCGCTGGAAGAGGTTGGTCCCCTCGCCCGGGATCTGGAGCTGGCCGTCGTTGCCGAGGGTCAGCGCGTAGCTCTCCAAGAACAAGTCGTCCATGCGGACCTCGATGCCCGACTTGACCAAGTGCTCGCTGAGGGCTTGCCACGTGAAGTCGCCTTTGAAGGAGACGTTGCGCGTCTCGCGCTCGAACCGGTTGAGGTCGACGCCGCCACGAAGGAAGCGGCCAGGGCCTTGCAGCACCGCGACGGAGTCAGTGGGCGCCCCCTCGACATCGAACTGCGTAAACACGAACTCGGGCGTCTGGAGCAGGAAGGAGTTGTTGTCGTACTCCTCGATGGTGTCGAACGCCGCTGTCGTGTTCCGTTTGTAATACGTGCTTGCGTTGAGCGTGTAGAAGGCCGTGTTCGAGAGCGTGTGCGTGAACTGGAGGTTGGCCGTCAGGCCGTCGTCGCGGTAGCTGCGGATGCCATCCGGGTTCTGCCGGAAGCTGAAGTAGTCGCTGCCGCCATCTCCCATGGAGAGGGAGGCAAGCGTGGTGAACGACAGGTTCATCGCGTCGTTGACGCGCAGCTTGAGCGTCGCCTGGCCACTGTACTTCTCGAACCCGTTCATCGGGACGAGAGACGAGTCGCCGGGCGTGCCGTCGGCGTTGAACACGCGGGAGCCGTAGAGCCATCCGTCGTTGCGGAAGTAGCGTCCCAGGGCGAAGAAGCCGAAGCGGTTCGCGATGATCGGCCCGCCAAGCGAGACCTGCCCGTTGACGTACTGCGACGGATTCACGTCGAGGTACGAGTACGGGTCGATGCCGTTGTACGGCAGGTTGGCGAGCGTCGAGTAGTCGCCGACGTTGGCGCCGCGAAGCGCGTCGTCTCCACCGCTGCCGGTGACGGCATAGGTGCCGGAGAACAACTCCACGTTGCCCTCGAACTCGGTGCCCGGGTCCTTCGTGACCACGTTGATGATGCCTGAGTTGGCCTGCCCGTACTCGGCGTTGTAGGTGCCCGCGATGATCTGAAGCTCCTCAATGCCGTCCGTCTCGATTTGAACCGACACCGATCCGTCGTAGGCATCGGTCACGCGGACGCCGTCGACGAAGTAGGCGACCTCCTTGGACCGCCCGCCGCGAATGTGAATGTCGCCGCCGGAGGTCGTGATGCCCGCCTGCGTGTTCAAGATGTCGCCCACCTCCTGCACCGGAAGCGCGTCGATGCTCTCGGACGTGACCCGAAACTCAGACGACGTCAGGTCGCGGCGCACCAGTTCGGAGTTGGCCGTCACGATCACCTCCTCAGTCGTGATGCCCTCGTCCTCGAGGTCGAAGTCGGCCGTTGTGGTGAGGTCCACGTTGACCCGTACGCCCTCGAGGCGGGTGGTCTTGTAGCCGATGTAGCTCGCTATCAAGGTGTACGAACCCGGCCGAACTCCGATGATGCGGTACTCGCCGTCGATGTTGGTCGAAGCGCCGCGCGTGGTACCCTCGACGAGCACGCTCGCGCCGATGATGGTCTCGCCGGTCCGTGCGTCACGGATGGTGCCGGACAGCTGACCGGTGGTCTGAGCGACGGCCGAGGGCGCGAGCACGAGCAGCGCGAGGAATGCACCGACCTCGAGGGCGAGCCGGCGGAATCGCGGTCCAGAGGAGAAGCGGAGAGACATGCGTGCGTGGACTAGCGGGAGGAGACCGCGAGGAGCGGGGCGAGGGCGTCGCGGTCGATGCGAACAGGGAAGCGGTCGCGCAGGCCGGCGACGGCGTTCGAGAGCAGGCGCTGCGCGAACGGCGCCTCGAGGGCGCTGCGGACGAGCGGGCGCGCTTCGGTGAAGGTCATGGCCCGTGGCGGCAGCGTCTCGCCGCGCTCGACCAAGACGTAACGGCCGGCGACCTCGACGGGGCCGATGACGGTCCCCGGGGCCGCGTCGAAGACGGGATCGGCCAAGCGACCGAGCTGACCGCGAGCCACCGCGCCCATGTCGCCGGACGCCGTGGCCGCGCCGGGGCGGATGGAGCGCTCACGCGCCAGCATCCCGAAGTCGGCGCCGGCCTCGAGGTCGCGCAGGATGGCCTGCGCGTCGGCAAGCGAAGGAACCAGGATCTCACGGGCGCGGACGGACTCAGGCGCCATGTAGTCGGCACGGTGCGCCTCGAAGTGGGCCAGGAGCGAGTCCTGTGGCACATCGAGGTCGAGGCGTAGCCGGCGCTTAGCCTCGGCGAACACCCACTCGTCCATCCGCTGCGTGACGCTGGCGGCCACCGCCCCGCCCTCGAGGCCGGCGGCGCGCGCCCGAGCCGTGATCTCTTCACGGACGAGCAGGCCGTCGATGAAGTCGCGCAGGGTGGAGGCGTCCTGGATCGCCGCCCGCTGACGGTCCGACATCGCGGCGGCGCGGGTTTCTACGTCGCCGACGGTCCAGACCTGAGCAGGGAGGACATCGGACGTGAACCGGACGAGCGGCGTGCGGCGCCATTCGGCGAGAGCCTCGGCGTCGAGGTTGGGCGCGTTGCCCGTCGCGAAGGCGACCAACCGGTTGAAGGCGTCGGCCTCGAGGACGGGGGCAAGCTCGTCGCGGACGTCGCGGCTCAGGCGGAACCGAGCCTCGGTGCGCTTGCGCTTCTGGACATAGCGGCGAATCTGAGCGCGCTTGCGTGCGAAGTCGTCCTCGGTCAGCAGCGGATTCGAGGCCCGAGCGTCGACGCGGATCACAGAGAAACCGGTCGCGGTGCGGACGGGCTCCGACACCTCGCCGATGGGCAGCCGGAACGCGGCGGCCTCGAAGGCCGGGTCCATCTCGTCGTGCCCAAACGCTCCCACCCGTCCGCCCGACGCGGCGAGGGCGGAGTCGGCAAAGACCTCCCGGGCCAGCACCTCGAACGTCTCGCCCTCGAGGACGCGACGGCGCAGCGCGGTGGCGGCCTCGAGGTCGCGAGCATACAGGTGGCGCGCGTCGACGGTCGTGTTCATCTGGACGAACATGGCTCGCTCGTCGGTCTCGGTGACGCGAAGCTCGTCGGCCAGCGTGGTGGCGGTGTAGCGATCCACCAAGGCCTTGGTCTCGGCGAGATCGCGGGCTTCGCGGTACTCGTCGGTCTCCGCGATGCCGTTGGCGTAGGCGCCCTCGATGAGCAAGCGCCGGTTGACGAGCGACGTGACAATCGCATCGAGGGCGGCGGGCTCGCCCTCGAGGCCGGTCTGGATGGCGAGCTCGGCGTAGGCCTCTGCGACCTCCTCCAGCGTCACGACTCCGTCGCCGACCGTCGCCACGATGGACGCGTCGTTGGGCGCGGAAGCGTCCGCGCCGCAGCCGGCAACGGCAAGGAGGGCGAACAGGAGGATGGCACGGGTCATGCGAGTTCCCCCTTGGTACCGGTCGTTTCGCGGACGACCAGTTCGGGCGCGAACACGACGTGCTGAGCCGGCGCGCCGGGCGCTTCGAGGCGGCGGAGCAGCATCTCGGTCGCGAGCCGCCCCATCTCGGCCATCGGCTGGCACAGAGTGGTGAGCCCCGCGTAGGCGCTCGACTCGATGTCGTCGAAGCCCACGACCTCGAGGTCGCCGGGGATCGTCAGGCCAGCTTCGCGCGCGGCACGGGAGGCGCCAAGCGCGATCACGTCGGCGGCGGCGAACACGGCGGTCGGCCTCGAGGACGGGTCCGGGAACCGATCGAGCAGCGTCTGCATCGCGCGGTAGCCGGCGAAGCGGGTATAGCCGTGGTGGTCGTGGTCCCAGTCAGCCGTCACGATCCACAGGGGGTCGACCTCGAGGCCGGCATCCGCGAGCGCGTCGAGGTAGCCGTCGCGACGGTGGACCGCCGGGCCGGAGACCTCGAGAGGCATCAACAGGGCGATCCGCTTGTGGCCGCGCTGGATCAGGTGCTCCGTCGCCATCGTCCCACCCCGGTGGTTGTCCACAGTGACAGAATCGAGGTCGTTGTGGAATGCGTCCACCAAGACGACAGGCTGGGCGCTGGCTGCGAGCGCCTGGGCGCGAGCCTCGGAGAGCGGGGTCGAGACGAGGAGCAACCCGTCCGACCGGCCACGCTGGACCGCGCGGGAGAGCTGAGCCTCGGCGCGGTCGAGCGTCCGGCTTGCGTATACGAGCAGATCGTAGTCGGTCGCGTCGAGTTGGTCTTGGACGCCACGCAAGACCTCGACGAAGAACGCCGACGTCATCATGGGGACGACGGCGGAGACCAGGCGGGTGTGCTTGCGGGCCAGGTTCTGAGCGCTCGCGTGAGGCGCGTAGCCAAGCTCCGCCGCGACATCGAACACGCGCTTCCGCGTGGTCTCGGAGACCCGCGGGTTGCCGTTCAGAACGCGGGACACCGTTGCGATCGACACGTCGGCGCCGTTGGCGATGTCGTAGATCGTGGGTGGCAAGGCGTGGGCGGCGTGTAAGCGCTTACAAGGTCGGGCAGGATAGGGCCCGATCCGTCGCGCGTCAAGGTCTCATCGCGTCGCCCGGAAGCGCTTTTCGTGATGTTCAAAGTATCGAGGACGGCCGCACGCGGGTACAGACAAGCACATGCCCGCCTGCCATTTCCGCCTGCGAGGACGACGACCCGCTCGGCCCTGCCCGCCACCTCGAGGGCGGCTTCTGAGAGCTCTTCTATACCCTCCGCAACTCGTCTCCGCGGCGGCAATGCCAGGCCGAGAGCCATACGATGTGAGCCGCGACCTCGAGGGCGATCGCAACTCTCTAGATCGTCCGACCCATCACCCTATCCCTCTCCCACCGGGAGAGGGGACATCGCTCACGACCTCGAGGGCGATCACCCGACCTCGAGGCCGGAATCAGCACGGCGCGACCTCGAGGGCGAAAACGTCCTCTGCTAGGCTCTGTCTGGTGATTTCGTAGTCTCGGCGGCGTCCTCGCCACCGCGACTATGCAGTCTCGCCGACACGCGCTCTCCGATGCCCAGTGGGCACGCGTGGCCACGCTCTTCGACCGGCCGCGTCGGCCTGGCGGCCAGTGGAAAGACCATCGCCTCATGCTCGACGGCGTGCTCTGGATCATGAAGACCGGCGCCCAGTGGCGAGACCTCCCAGAGCGCTTCGGCTCCTGGAAGACGGTCTACGACCGTTTCCGCCGCTGGCGCACCGACGGCACGCTCGACCGGGTGGTGGCGCACCTTCAGCGTGACCTCGACCGGGACGGGCTCATCGACTGGTCCGCCTTCTGCGTCGACTCGACCACCGTCCGGGCATCTCGCGCAGCGGCGGGTGCCCGAAAAAGGGGGCCACGGCCTCACTCGCGAGCCGACGGATCATGCGCTGGGGCGGAGCCGTGGCGGCTTTACGACCAAGCTGCACCTGGTCACCGACCGCCGCGGACTCCCGCTCGGCATCGTTCTGACGCCGGGGCAGCGCCACGACTCGACCCAGTTCGCGGCCGTGCTCGACGTCGTCGCCGTGCGGCAGCGGTCGGGGCAGACGCGGCGACGGCCGGGCCGTGTGGTAGCTGACCGCGGCTACGACGCCGACTGGATCCGGTCGTGGCTGCGCTGCCGAGGCATCGGAGCCGTGATCCCGTCGACACGCAGCCGCAAGCGTCGGCGTCGGCTGGACCGGGTGGCGTACCGGGATCGGAACGTGGTCGAGCGGGCGCTGGGCCATCTCAAGGAACACCGTCGGATCGCGACGCGGCAGGAGAAACTGGCTGAGAGCTACCGTGCGATGGTGCAGCTGGCCGTGATGGAGCGCTACCTCCGCATCCTCGATTCACCAGACAGAGCCTAGTCGTCCCAGTGCTCGATCAGGTCGATCACGGCGTCCGCGATTTCGTGCTGGTCGACCGTGCCTACGATCTCGCCTTTCTTGAACACGTGCGCGCGGCCTCGACCGAGCGACACGCCGAGGTCGGCGCCGGCCGCTTCGCCGGGTCCATTGACGGCACAGCCCATCAGGGCCACACTGAGGTCCTTGCTGAACCCCTTTGCCGCGACGGCCTCTTCGACTTCGTCGACGACGGAAAAGAGATCGCCCGCGAGCCGTCCGCATGTCGGGCACGCAATCACGTTGACGCCAGGACGGCCCAAGCGGAGCGACTTCAGGATCTGGTGACCGACGCGGACCTCGTTGACCGAGTCGGCGGCGAGAGAGACGCGGATCGTGTCGCCGATGCCGTCGGCCAGGAGCGAGCCGATGCCGATGGACGACTTGATCGGGCCCGTCTTCATGCTTCCGGACTCGGTCACGCCCAGGTGCAGCGGGTAGTCCGTCTGCTCGGCGAGCAAGCGGTAGCTCTGGATCATGAAGTAGACATCAGAGTGCTTGACCGAGATCACGACGTCCTCGAAGCCCTCGCGGTCGCAGACCTCGGCGTGGCGCAGCGCGCTCTCGACCAGCGCCTCGGGCCGCGGGTAGCCGTACTTGTCCAGGATGTCCTTCTCGAGCGATCCGCCGTTGACGCCGATCCGGATCGGGACGCCGCGGTCTTTGGCGGCGCGCAGGACCTCGCGTTCCCACTCCGGCTTGCCGATGTTGCCCGGGTTGATTCGCACCTTGGCGACGCCGGCCTCGAGGGCGGTGAGCGCATACGTGTGGTTGAAGTGGATGTCGGCCACGATGGGCACCGGACTTCCCGCGACGATGGCCGTCAGCGCCTCTGCATCCTCAGGACGCGGCACGGCCACGCGGACGATGTCTGCACCGGCCTCTGCCAGTTCACGGATCTCCGCGAGACACGTGTCCACCTTGTGGGTCTTGCCCGTCGTCATGGACTGGACCGTGATCGGGGCGCCACCGCCGACCTGGAGCTGATGCTCCTCACCATCGACGGTATGCCGAAGGATCACGGGGCGGCTGTGGCGTCGAGGACGCTGCGGGGCCTGAGCGGCCTGTGTCGATTCGTCCTGAGAGAGCTCCATGGGTGCGGGGCGAGGTCCTTGAAGACTACGGCGCGAGTCGGGGCGGGTTCGCGGCCGCCCGTCGCGATTCCGCGAATCCGACCTCGAGGCCGTCGCGGGGCCACGAAAGCCACGATCTGCCCGTCCCTCTGCTCACGGACCACGGATCGACCTCGAGGTCGAATGAGCAAAGCAAGCCTGGAAAAGCCCGTCAGGAACCTCCTGAGACCACTCCGTGGACTGAACGCATCCTCGGGGTGTGAGGTTGGAATAGGACATATTACAAGCCCTTCAGATGACTGTCACCGGATACGGCACGCCCGACGCCAACACTCCACTCTCCCCCGTCCGCTTCGAGCGGCCCGACGCCCGCGCGGGCGAGATCGCCCTCGAGGTCACCCACTGCGGGGTGTGCCACTCGGACATCCACCAGGCCCACGACGACTGGGAAAACACGGTCTGGCCGTGCGTGCCGGGCCACGAGGTCGTGGGACGGGTCACAGCCGTCGGCGAGGGCGTGGACGGCTTCGAGGTCGGGGACATCGTCGGCGTGGGCTGCATGGTGAACTCGTGCCAGGTGTGCGAGCCCTGCCAAGCGGGTGAGGAGCAGTACTGCACGGGGCCTCGCGGCGCGACGCTGACGTACAACGGACCGACCAAGCCGGACGGATCGAACACGTACGGCGGCTATTCGACCGACATCGTCGCGCGGCAGGAGTTCGTGCTCCGCATCCCCGACGTCATCACCCCTGCGGAGGCCGCGCCCATCTTGTGCGCAGGCGTCACGACGTACGCCCCGCTCCGTCAGCACGACGTCGGTCCCGGCATGAAGGTCGGTGTCGCAGGCATCGGGGGACTGGGCCATATGGCGGTTCAGCTCGCCAAGGCGATGGGAGCCGAGGTGGTCGCGCTCACGACGAGCCCCGACAAGGCCGAGGCCGCTCGCGACCTCGGTGCCGACACCGTGATCGTGATGAACGACCAGGATGCCCTCGACGCCGCTGAGGCCTCCTTCGACCTCATCTTGTCCACGATCCCGTATTCCCACGACATCGAGCCGTACCTGGCGCTGACCAAGCACGACGGCGTGCTCCACTTCGTCGGCCTGTTTATCCCGACCGAGGTCGCGTTCATGCCGTTGCTGTTCCAGCGGCGTACGATGGTGGGATCGCTCATCGGCGGCGTCCAGCAGACTCAGGACGTCTTGGACTTCTGCGCGGAGCACGACATCCGGCCAGAGATCTCGCCCATCGCGATGGGCGAGATCAATGAGGCGTTCGAGAACGTGATGGACGAGGATGTCCGGTTCCGCTACGTCATCGACATGGACACGCTGCGCGATGCCGACCTCGAGGCCGCCGACGACCTCGATGCCCCGGATCGTGGCGACGTGGTAAACGCCGACGCCTGACGCTCTCGAAGCCGTCTGCCTGACACGGCTGAGGGACGTGCCGTGTCAGGCGACCTCGAGGACGAGCGTTTTGCGGAGGAGGGTCATCCTCCTCCGCTCGCTCATGCGTCGATTTCTGCTGCTCCCTCTCGTCGCGCTCCTGGGATGCCCCCAGACTCCCTGGTGCGACCGCCTCAACCCTGAACAGGCGGACTCCCTCCGCACCTGCGTCTATGCGACCCAGGTCTCGCACGACGCGCCGGAGTCCGTCACTCTCGAGGACGGCTCGTCGGTCATGGTCGCAGTCCCCGACCTCGAGGGCGGCCTCGAGGTCACCGCGACCTCCGCGGACGGTCGGCTGATCGCGACGGGGTCACGCGACGGCAGGGCGCGAGTGTGGGACGCCACCACGCGGCGCGTCCTCGCGGAATGGATCCACCCGAGCGCGATCGTCGGGCTGGACTTCGCGGACGACGGGAGCCACCTCGCCGTGCGCATGACAGGCGACCTCGAGGCCGAAGAGAAGCGAAGGCTGGAGGCACAGAACGGCATCCCTCACGCGCCCGACGGGCTGACACGCCGCGACGTCATCGCGATCTGGCGGGTGACGACCTCGAGGTAGAAGGGCGCGCCCTCGAGGACGAGCGTCAGTTGTACTGGACGGCGAGGTAGCCGATGTATCCGACGTAGCCCGCCAGCAGCGCCGCGCCCTCGATGCGGATGAGGCGACGCCCGCTGAGCATCATCGGAAGCACGGCCGCCGTGAAGACCACCATCACGGCCATGTCAACGACCTCGAGGCCGGGGGCCGCGAGCGGACGGACGAGGGCCGCAACGCCCAGGATGCCCAGGATGTTGAACAGGTTGGATCCGATCACGTTGCCGACCGCGATCTCGCTCTCCCCTCGCAACGCGGCGACAATCGAGGTCGCGAGTTCCGGCAGGCTCGTCCCCAAGGCCACGACGGTGAGCCCGATCACGGTATTCGAGACACCGGCGGCCTCTGCAATTCGGGTCGCGGCGCCGACGAACAGGTCTGCGCCCAAGACCAATCCCGCCAGTCCGACGATCACGAGCCCGGCCTCCCGCCACGCCGATGGGCTCGGTCCGTCGACGGGAAGGTCGGTCGCGACGCGGTCTTGGCGAGCGGCCCGCACGCTCCATCCGAGGTAGACCACGAGCGCGACGACGAGTGCCACCCCCTCCATGCGCCCTATGTCGCCGTCGAGCAGCATGGCGGCACCCGCCACTGTCGCTGCCAGCAGAACAGGGACGTCACGGCGAAGCACGCCCGGGTCCGATGCGATCGGCCGAACAAGGGCTGCAATGCCCAGGATCAGCCCTATGTTCGCAATGTTGGAGCCGACCACGTTCCCGACCGCGATCCCTCCCGCGCCGGCCAGTGCCGCCTGGACGCTGACCACCAATTCGGGCGCGCTCGTCCCAAACGCGACGACGGTCAGCCCGACGACGAGGGGAGAAAGCCCGAATCGGAGTGCGAGAGAGGCCGCTCCCTGAACAAGGAAGTGAGCCGCGCCGACGAGCACCACGAGTCCGCCCACCAGGGTTAGTAGATCGACGATCATCACGTGAGTGGGAAGAGTGCTATGAGACCTGCCGCACTGCCAATGGCTCCCAAAGGCCAAGAGTTCACCTCGAGGACGGCGACCTCGAGGACGGCGACCTCGAGGACGCTCAGCCCTGAGCGGCGGCGTCGCGGCGGAGACCGGCCAAGAGGTCTCGGTACGTCGCGTTGCCAGGCTCGAGGGCGATGAGTTGCTCGGCGAGCTCGATGGCCTCGTCGTAGCGCTTGTCCATCAGGTAGGCGCCACTCAGGTTGTAGAGCACCTGCGGCATCTGGGGCGCCTCGGCACGCGCGCGCTCGAGGTACCCGACGGCCGTTGGGCGGTCGCCTGCTTGGAGCGCCAGGGCTCCGAGCATGGCGAGCGCGGGGACGTGGCGGGCGTCTCGGTCAAGGGCCTGCTCGAACAGACCGGCGACGTAGGGAAGTCGGTCCGTCTGGCCCGCCGCTTGCACGCGGCGGAGCTCGATGGACGCGAGATGCGACCACGCCTGTGGCAAGAACGGGTACTCCTGCACGACCGCTCGGCGCGTGACCAGAGCGTCTCGAATTCGCCCGTCGCGTTCGTACAGCGTCGCGAGCGAATCGGCGGTCTGGAGCCATGGGTCGCCGCGCAGGAGTCCCTGGGCGAGATCGAGGACGTACTGGGGCGTCCTCGAGGTGTCGAGCCGTATGGGCTGCGACTCTTCGGGACGGAACGGCCAGCCGCCTGTGAGTTGGGCGACACGAATGCGACCGGCCATCGAGTCCATCGGTGTCACGAGCCGGATCAGCCGGCCAGGAGGAGTCCCGCGAGGCTCGCCGTTGCCCAGCAGTCGGTCGGCCACGAACGCATTGAAGAAGGCGTCGGCGAGCACGCCGTAGCCGTCGAGGGTCGGGTGCAGGTGCTCCAGCATCGTCCGCCGCCCCACGACGCCGCCCGGCGAGACGGCGCGGAATGCGGCCTCGCCCTCGACGACGTGCGCGCCGTGACGCTGGGCCACCTCCCGAATCAGGTCGTTGAACTCGGCTGGCGCCCGGAAGCGGAGCGCATCGAGGTCGCGGGCCCGTTCGAACGCGACGCGCGCCGAGTCCGGCTGGTTCGCGGCCTCGAGGGCGTACCCGAGGGCGAACGCGGCGTCGGCCGCGAGCGGGTCAAGCTTGAGGGCGCGGCGCAACAGGTCGACCGCCCGTTCCGGGTCTCCGGCCTCGAGGGCGTCGGCACCGGCCTGCGTCGTCTCGAACCACGCCGTGGTGTCGGCGCCAGGCGTGTGGGCGGTGATGAAGGGGCGCTGGTCGTGCTCGTTCGACGCCAGCGTCGAAACGTAGACCGGGATGCCGGCGTCCTCATACTTAGCGAGTAGACGGTCGAGGTTGCTCTCGAACTGGCGCCGCCCGGCCAGATAGGTGTCGCCGCCGTATGGGACCTCTTGCTCGCCAATCATCCGCGCCATCAGCGTGTTCGAGGGCGGACGGCCCGCGGGTTCGGCCTCCGGGCCGAGTGAGGCAATCCGCCCGATCACGTCACGGACGAGTTGGACCGTCCGCAGCTTCTGAAGAGACAGGAACGCGCGGACGACCGTCGGCGAGCGCCCCAGCGACTCCGTGGAGGCCGCGCCGAGGGCGCCGTAGTACTCGTTGTGCCCCGCGTAGACGACGACCACGTCCGGGTCCTGCTCGATCACCTCGTCGGCCAGGTCCAGCAGCGTGTACGAGTTGACCGCCGCCATCGCCGTGTTCACAACCTCGATGTCGCGCTCCGGGTAGGCCAGCCGGAGCCGCGTGCCGAGCACCTGCGGGAAGGAGGCGCCGCGGTAGAATGGGTAGCCCGCCGCCGACGAGCCGCCCTGCGCGATGATGCGGAACGTGCCCTCGGCCTTCTCGGCCGGGAACACGTCGGGGTTGGGCGTTGGGACAGACGCCGTGCGCGTGAAGTAGCGCCGCGCCACCTCCCGGCTCGGCGCGAGCATCCCAGGCGCGGCCTCGACCTCGACGAACAGCGGATATGTGTCGCCGTAGCCGCCCACCCGCAGTCCGACCTCGAGGACGACGAAGAACAGGACGGGCACCAGCGCCGTCGCGATCAGGAACGCCCGCTGGCGTCCGGGCGAGAGCGTTGGGGCGGTCGGTGTCTCGGAGTCAGTCGAGGTGGGCATTCAGCAGCGGTCAGGCAGTGCGCGGCCTCGAGGATACGCCGGGACGCACCGGCCTCGAGGACGACCGCCGCCGCACGTTCGTAGCGGCACGCCAGAGCCGGTGTCCGTTCCGACCTCGAGGTCGGAACGCATAGCGACCGACGCGACCTCGAGGACGGGCCTACGCCTTCTTGAAGCGGCGGAAGAAGCGACCGAGCCACGCGTCCGACTCCTTAAAGTCGAAGAGGTGACCGAGGGCGAGGTAGCCGAGACCGTACACCGCGACCACCGCAATGCCATACAGCCACACCGGCGCGATATCGAGGGGCACGAACCACCGCACCAACGCTGCCGGGATCGCTGCCAGGCCTGCCAAGCCGAGCATCCGCAGCGCTGCGGCCCATGGCATTCCGAACGTGGGTTCGTGACTGCGGAGCGCGAGCACTAGCCTCCACAACTCGACCCAGGCACCGACCGCCGACCCGAGGGCCAACCCGACGGCGCCCAAACGCAGAGGCTCGCCTTCGGACGGCACACCAATCACGTCCGTGACACTCAGCCTGTCGAACATGAACATGAGACCGGCGCCGATCACGCCCGAGATCACGACGCGCCAGACGGCGATCTTCGCCGGCGTCTTGGTGTCACTCAGTGCGTAGAACGCATTCTGCAACAGGCGGCCCGCCGTCGTGGCCGTCATCCCGAGCGTATAGGCCATCAGCACCAACGTCACCTGCCAGGTGTCGTCGGCCGAGAACTGGCCGGTCTGGTAGAACGCGCCGACGACGAGAGATCCAAACCCGAGGTAGCCGACGACGGTCGGGATGATGAGGTAGAAAATCTGCCGGACCGAGCCAGAGACTCGGTCAAGGAAGGCGTCGAGCTCGTCGCGCGAGATCCGCGACAGCTCGGGCAGCTCGCTTGCCGCGACGCTCATCCCGAACAGGGAGATCGGCAGCAGGTACAGCGTCTGGGCGTAGCCGATGGCACCGAGCGCTCCGGCGGCGACGAACGTCGAGAGCCAGAAGTCGAGGTAGCCCGAGAGTTGGTACGCGCCGCGCCCTAGCACCACCGGCACGAACGCCTTGATGCCTTCTCGCACGCCCTCGACCTCGAGGGAGAGTGCGGGTTTGAAGCCCTTCATCACCTTGAGCGCCGTCGGGAGTTGGACCAGGAACTGGAGCAACCCACCCGCGATGCCGCCGACGAAGACCATCACAAGCAACTGGCTGAGCTGATCCGCCGGCACGACCTCGAGGGCGCCGATCCCGAGCGGGTCATCGAAGATCCAGTACGCGCCGCCGAACAGCGCCGCCAGCAGCGCCACGTTCCAGGCGACGGGCGCGAAGTACGACAGCAGAAACTTTCGGTGGCTGTTCAGGATGCCCAGGCACCACGCGCTGAGCACTAAGAACGCCGTCATCGGGAACGTCAGCCGGACGATGCGGACCGAGAGTTCGTAGCGGTCCACGACCATCGTGCCCGCGGCGACGGCATCGGCGTCGCCCAGGAAACCGGACGCGATGATGGCCACGAAGGGCTCGGCGAGCAAGAAGCCCAAGAGCGCGGCGCCGAACGCGACGGCCGCCAGGATGCCGAAGATGGCACCCGCAAACCGACCCGCGGCCTCGGGTCGCTCTTCCTGGAGCATCCGCGAGTAGATCGGGATGAACGACGCGGACAGCGTGCCCTCACCCAGCAGGTTCTGGAGGAAGTTGGGCGCGCGCAGGGCCAGCCGGTACACATCGGCGAAGGCGCCGGAGCCGAAAAAGAACGCGATGGCGCGATCACGCACCAGCCCGATCACGCGGCTCGCGAAGATGCCCGCGGCGACCAGCATGGCACCGGACCCCGCCCCACCGCCGCCCTTCTTCGACCTCGAGGCCTCGAGGTCGGCCTCCGCAGGAGAACCAGGGGCGGCGTCCGCCTGCGCGAGCGTGTCGGCCTCGAGGGCGGGCGCGCTCAGGCCAGCGGGCTCGAGGGCATCGTCGGGCGAGGCCTCGTTCTGAGGTTCCGGGACCGACTCCGGCGTAGGGCGGATCGGCGGGTCGTCGTCCGCCATGCTAGCTGGCGAAGTGCTGGACGGCGAGCGCGTATCCCTTGACGCCCAGCCCGGTGATCACGCCCGTGCAGACGGCCGAGAGCAGCGACGTGTGCCGGAAGGACTCGCGGGCGTACACGTTCGAGATATGGACCTCGAGGACGGGCGTCGTGATGCTCGAGATCGCGTCCCGGAGCGCGACCGACGTGTGCGCGTAGCCGCCGGGGTTGAACACGACCCCGGCCGTGGCGACAGTGTCGGCGGCGTGGATGGCGTCGATGAGGGCGCCCTCGCCGCTGTGCTGCTCGAACCGGAGCGCGAGCTCCGGGAACCGCTTGCGGAGATTGGACTCGAGGTCAGCGAGCGTGAGCGCGCCATACACGTCGGGCTCGCGCACGCCGAGGCGGTTCAGGTTGGGTCCGTTGAGAATGAGGACGCCGGGTCGCGGGGAGGAGTCAGCCATGGCGGGCAAGCTAGCGCCGGGCCCGCCGGGCGTTTATCGTCCTCGAGGTCGGCGGGAGGAACTAAAGACTGTGAAACGGAAGCTCCTGTCTGCGGCCTCGAGGACGACGACCAGGACTCGAGGGCGGATAATTCCCTCCCTCGATGCGTGCAACGTGCGTCCTACCCCCCCTGACCATCGACATGTCCACACCGAACGACGACTGGTTCTCCGACGAGGCCTTCTGGGAGACCTCGTACTCGCTCATGTTTCCCCAAGAGCGTTTCGACAAGGCGGCGGGCGAACTCGAGGCCGTCCTCGAGTTGGTCGGGCATGTGCCACAGCGCGTCCTCGATCTTGCCTGCGGCCCTGGACGGCACGCCGTCGCCGCTGCCAAGCGCGGCCTCGAGGTCGTCGGTGTGGACCGGAGCGCGTTCTTGCTCCAGAAGGCCCGCGACCTCGCCACACGTGAAAGCGTTGAGGTCGAGTGGGTTCACTCTGACATGAGAGACGTCGTTCTCGAGGGCGACTTCGACCTTGTGCTCAACCTGTTCACGTCGTTCGGCTACTTCAAGGACGACGCCGAGAACATGCGCGTCCTCGAGGGCGCGTACCGGAGCCTGAGATCTGGCGGATCACTCGTTCTGGACGTGGCGGGCAAGGAGATCCTGGCTCGCATCTTTCTTCCGGACTCCGTCGAGGACGTGCCGGGCGGGATGGTCGTTCAGCGGAGGCGCATCACTGGCGACTGGAGCCAGATCGAGAACGAGTGGACGTTCGTGAGGGACGGAACGGCACGGTCCTTCCGGGTCGGGCACTGGCTCTACTCCGGCCGCGAGCTCCGCGACATGCTCCTCACCGCCGGCTTCGAGGACGTAGCGCTCTACGGCGACTTTCAAGGTGCGATCTATGGCCCGGAGGCCACACGCCTCGTGGCCGTCGCACGCAAGGCGTAACCCTACGCGACCTCGAGGACGAGTCCGTCGTACGCCAGCCGCACGCCGTCGGGCAGCATCGCGTCCGCTTGGGCGTGCAGGACGTTGTGCGTCACATGCGTCAGCCAGGTCTCGCGCGCGCCAACGTCCGCAGCGACGGCGGCGGCCTCGAGGAACGTCAGGTGCGTCGGGTGCGGCTCCGGGCGCAGACCGTCGAGGACCAGCGTGTCCACGCCCTCGAGGACGGCGCGCGCCTCGGGTGGGACGGAGCCGGCATCGGTGAGATATCCAAAGTTGCCGATGCGGACGCCCATGACCTCGAAGCGGCCGTGTGGCGCCGTGATGGGCACGACCTCGACAGATCCCTTGCTGGTGCGGCTTGATATGACGAACGGGCCGTCAACCGGGTGAAGGTCGAGACGCGAGGCACCCGGGTACGTCCGGTCGAACACGTAGCGAAACATGGACCTCAGCGCGTCGGCAGTTCCAGGGCGAGCAAAAACGGGGACCGCCGGGCGATCGCCAAAGAAGAACGGCCTCAGGTCATCGAGGCCCACAACATGATCAAAGTGCTCGTGCGTGATCACCAACCCGTCGACGTCCTCGAGGCCAGCACGAAGCGCCTGTGTCCGAAAGTCTGGACCGACATCGATCTGCACGTGCACGTCGCCCTCGAGGGCGTGCGCCACGATATGGGCCGACGTGCGGAGCCGGGCATCGCGTGGGTCGCTCGAGGTGCAGACGTCGCAGTCGCAGCCGATCACAGGAACGCCGGTCGAGGTGCCCGTCCCAAGGAGCGTCACGGTCAGCGCCGGCCCCGTCCTCGAGGCCGAACCGGTCGCGCCCTCCGGCGCGTCAGCCTCACTCATCGGTTTCGTCCTCGATGGGCGCATCCTCGAGGCCGGCGTCGGCACGTGCCCAGGCGTCCTCGAGGGCCGCGCGCACCGCCGGGCGGAGGTACAGCGCATCGGCGCCGCCCTGCTCACGGATCGCGTCCGCCAGCACCGACGCCTGGGCCTCGGGCGGGTGCACACGGTTCAGCACCACCGCCGGCTCTCCGGCGACCAGGCACAGCCCACCTCGAAACGTCCCCCGCTCCCGACGCACACGGACGCCGAGTTGGCCGAGAACGTCCTCGAAGGCGGCGACGAGGGTGGTGGGCTTCATGTCTGGAGCAGGGGGGATAGGACAAGGGGGAAGCGGCTGGAGCCCGTACGCCCCTTGCCACTTCCCCCTTCCCTTCTACCCTCTACGAGCTGTACTTCTTCAGCAGCGACCGGCCGGACTTTTGATCGCGGACGTCGAACGTCAGCGGGTCGATGCCCGGATCCTGCTCGAGTTCGAACGCGATCCCGCGGATGCCCAGGCGCCACCGCGTCAGCGGCGAGACCAGGCCTCGACGGAGGTACGCCCCAAACAGGGGATGCACCTGGACCACGATGGGCCGGCCCTTGAACTTCTCGTCCACGGTCTGGCGGTAGTGATCGAGCCACTCGCGAACCCTCGTGGCGAGGGCCTGTGGCGTCGACTCCTCGGCCGAGAATGTCTGGCGCGGAGCCGACTCTCGACGGCGCGGGCGAAGCTCCTCGACCTCGATGTCGGTATCGACTTCAGGCTGGTAGGACTGTCCTGGCTTGAGGATCTCGCCAGCCCCCGCTGCGGCTGCGGCCTCGGCGGCATCGAGCGGATCGCCGTTTTCGTCGGTCGACTGGGCGGTGATGGAGGGGCGCAAGCGCTGGCGTGTGATCTGGACCAGCCCGAAGTCAGACATCGGGAGCAGCTTGGTCACGGCGCGGTCCTTCTCGAACGCCTTCTTGAGCGCGTCCGTCACCTTGCGGCGGTCGCGGTCATACTTGAGGTCGATGAAGTCGACCACGACGATGCCGCCGAGGTCACGCAGGCGAAGCTGCTTCGCGACCTCGAGGGCGGCCTGGACATTGACGTCGATCAGGTTCTGCTTCTGGCTCTTGCCACGACCCGCGCGGCCCGAGTTGACATCGACCACGTGCATGGCCTCCGTCGTCTCGATGTAGAGGTAGCCGCCGCCCTTCATGTTGACGCGCTTCGAGAAGGCCTCCTCGACCTGCTTCTCGATGCCGACCGACCGGAACGCCGGCTGGCGCCCCTTGTGCATCTCCACCTTGTCGGCCATGTCCGGCGCGACGGCCTTGACGTAGGCCTTGACCTGGCGGAACACCTTCTCGTCGTCGACCAGGATCCGGTCGAAGTTCTCCGTAAAGAGGTCGCGGATGATCGACGAGACCATGTTCACGTCCTCGTAGAGGAGGACGGGCGGCTCGGGGTTCTCGTTGAGCTTCTTCTCGATCTTCTGCCACCGATCCACCAGAAGGCGGAGGTCGGTGTCCAGGCTCTTGGCGTCGCGGCCCGCGGCCACCGTCCGCACGATGATGCCGACGTTGTTAGGCTTGAGGCTGGTCGCCAGCGTGCGGAGACGCTTCCGCTCCTTGGCGCTTTCGATTTTCTTGGACACGGCCACGTAGTCGGCCGCGGGGACCAAGACCAAGAACCGGCCGGCGAGCGAGAGATCGGTCGAGACGCGCGGCCCCTTCGTGGAGATGGCCTCCTTCGTGATCTTGACGATCACCTTGGTATCGCGCTTCAACAGTTGGTCGGCCGGCGGGATGGAGCCGGACGAACTCGAGGACGAGCTCCGCCCACGGCCCCGTCCGCCGTCGCGGCCTCCACGCCCGCTGTTCCGATCACGATCGTTGCTGCGATCACGGTCACGGCTCCGGCCGCGCCCGCCCTCTTTCTTGTCATCGGACGTCGTGTCGTCCGACGTCTTGTCGTCCGAGCTCTCGCTCGAGGACGTCTCGCGGCTGGAGCGCCCGCGCCCACCGCGGTCCTCGGACCGCTCGCGACCGCCTCGGCCTCGACGGCTCCGAGACTCGTCACGCGAGTCGTCGTCACTCGAGGACGAGTCGTCCGAGTCAGAGTCTTTGGTGCGTCGCGAGCCGCGCGGCGGGCGGTTGCCACGGGGCGAGAGCTCCTCGCCCCTCTCCTCTCCATCTCCGTCGTTCGAGGACGAGTCCTTCGAGGACGAATCGTCCGACCTCGAGGTCGACTCCTGCGAGGAGCGGCGGCCTCGTCCTCGACGCGACCGGCCGCGACCGGAGTCGCTGTCGTTGTCATCAGACGTGTCGTCGTCGTCCGACTCCTCCGTGCTGGTCGGCTCGGAGGACTTCCGGCCTCGACGCGACCGGCTACGGGAATCGTCCTTCTCGTCCTTGTCGTCGTCCGACTCGCTCGACCGCGACGAGCGCGACGGCTTCGAGGACGAGGTCAGGTCGAGCGTGGACGGGAGCGCGCGGCGACGGCTGGTGGCGGGCTTGTCGTCCTTGGTCTCCTTGTCGTCGCTGTCGTCAGACGCCTCCGGTTCGTCGGCCGGCTTCCGTGTCTGACGGCGGCCCCTCGAGGGCTTGTCCTTCGACTCCTCTTTGGGCTTCTCCTTCGAGGCCGTCTCAGAGTCATCGGACGATTCATCGGCGCTCGCATCCGCGTTGCTCGAGCTCTTCCGGCGGCGGCCCCGTCCTCGACGGCGGCGGCGGCGCGGGCGCTCCTGCTCGTCGGACTCGTCTGCATCCGCCTCATTCGACGCCTCATCGGTGTCGGCCTCGAGGACATCCTCGACGCGCTGGGCAGCGTCCTCGACACGGTCCGCGGCGTCTTCGATGCGATCGGCAGCGTCCTCGAGGTCGGCCTCCGGCTCCTCTTCGGGCTCAGGCTGCGGCTCGGGTTTGGGCTCCGGCTTGCGCCGCGGCTTCGGCGGCGCCGTCAGGTCAATCACGGACGGGAGCACCCTACGTTCACTGCGCTCCTCCTCTTCCTCTTCCTCCTCTCGGCCACCGCGACCTCGGCCCCGCCCTCGGCTACGGCCCCGACCACGGGAGCGACGGCCGCGCGTGCGGCGGCTCTGCGACTCGTCCGGCGTGGACTCGACCTCGAGGGCGTCCTCGACGTCCGGCTCGTCCTCATCGTCCGCGATGCGCTTAGTGGGAGCCAGCGACAGCACCGGCGCATCGAGGCCGGGCACGTCCTCGCCGGCCATGGCCAGCAGCTGCGGAAGGTTGTCCGTCAGGTCCGAGAAGTGCAGGAAGCAGTCCTGCTTCTGACCGATGTCGACGAACGCGGCCCGAATCGCGGGCATCACCTTCTGGACACGTCCCATGTAGACGTTCCCGATGGTGCGGACGTTATCGGGGTTCTCGACGTAGAGCTCGACGAGTTCTCCGTCCTCGACAATGGCGATCCGCGAGCGGTCCTTGCTCGCGTTGATGACAATCTGTTTCTTCAAAAGGATGGGGGGCGGAGCGCGATGCGGCCGGCCGGTCCTCCATCAGGACGGGCCACACGGGTCGCCGCCGGGCCACCGACCGGACACGATGTCCGGGGGCCTCAGGGCGAGATCGCGCGATGGGATCCGTCAGACGCGCGGCGCGCGCAACCCTCGAGGCCAGCCCTACGGCGGCCTGAACGAGGAGACGGACAAAAGAGACGACGTGGGGCATTATGGATCCCGACGCAGCGCGCCAGGCCGGCGGCCGTCCCAGGGCCACCTGAGCGCAGAGCGCTCGCAAATCGTTGTGGGACGGACGACGACGCCCACTTCGGCAGCATCGTCCGGACCCGAAGATACGGATCAATATGCCCTATCCCATAGATCATGCCACTCTCGAGGCCAACAGGCACGCTCTGTCCGGCCTCGAGGGCGGAAGCGCTGACGATGCCGCAGAGTCTCCACCCCGAATCCTCGGAAAACCAAGGCCCCGCGGCGCTTTCGTATACCTGGTGGCGAACCCGAGCGGCGGTCTCGGGTACGTCCACGAAACCGTCCGTTCCAGCGTGCAGCCTTTCGCTCGCCGCGCGTGCTTGCCCCTTCCCCACTGATGTCCCAGACTGCCCCCGCCCCCACCAAATCCCGCGGCCTCGAAGGCGTGACCGCGCTCGACACCCAGCTCTCGTACATCGACGGCCAGAAGGGCGAGCTCCTCTACCGCGGCTACGATATCCGCGACCTCGCTAAGAACGCCTCCTTTGAGGAAACCGCGTATCTGCTGTGGAAGGGCGAGATGCCGAACCAGGCACAGCTCGACCAGGTCACCGCCGACCTCCAGGCGGCGCGCCCGGTCCACGACGACCTGCTGGATCACCTCCGGCACCACACGCCGAAGGACGCCAACCCGATGGCCGCCATGCGGACGGCCCTGTCGATGCTCGCCGCCTACGACGACGAGGCCGACGTCATGGACGCGGACGCCAACTACCGCAAGGCGATCCGCATCACGGCCAAGCTGCCGACGCTCGTTGCCGCCTTCGACCGGATCCGCAAGGGCAACGACCCGATCGCGCCCAAGACTGATGGATCGACGGCCGCCAACTTCGTCTACATGCTGACCGGCGAAATGCCCGGCCCGGCAGCAGAGGAGATCATGGACGCTGCCCTCGTGCTCCACGCCGAGCACGGCCTGAACGCGAGCACGTTCACCTGCCGCGTCATCGGCTCCACGCTGAGCGACATGTACTCGGCCGTCGTCGGTGCGATGGGCGCGCTGAAGGGACCGCTCCACGGCGGTGCCAACATCGAGGTCATGAAGACGCTCCTCGCCCTCGACGAGTCAGGAGAGACGGCGCAGGAGTTCGTCGACCGCAAGCTCGAGGCCAAGGAGAAGATCATGGGCATCGGGCACCGCGTCTACAAGACGCTCGACCCGCGCGCCGTCATCCTGCGCAGCATGCTCAAGGGCTTGAGCGAGGAGAAGGGCGAGATGAAGTGGCTCGAGATGAGCGACACCATCCGCCAGACCGTCAAGGACACCAAGGGCTTGGACGCCAACGTCGACTTCTACTCGGCGAGCGTGTACTACCTGCTCGGCATCGAGACCGACCTCTACACGCCCATCTTCGCGATCTCGCGCATGACGGGCTGGACGGCTCACCTGCTCGAGCAGTGGGAGGACAACCGCCTGATCCGCCCGCGTGCCGAATACGTCGGCCCACGTGACAAGACGGTGGTGCCAGTAGGAGAGCGCGGCTAGATCTCGCTGCCGGAATCGAACGCCAGAGGGCGGGGCCACGCGGCTCCGCCCTCTCTTTTTGCGCGCCCTCAGGATTCAGCGTCGAGGATGCCCGCAGCTGGAGGCGTGTGCTGTCCTAAAGCTCGTTAGGCGAAGTCCGATACTGAGCAGGCACCTTCTGCGCTATGCCCCCTGTCTCTGTTACCTACGACCTCGGTCTCGTTGCGCTCTCGTACGCTGTCGCAACGCTCGCCTCGTTCACGGCGCTGTCGTTCGCGTGGCGCGTGGCCAGGACTGAGGCAACCGCGTCGAGACGCTGGCTCGCGGGCGGTGCCATCAGCATGGGCGCCGGGATCTGGTCGATGCACTTTGTGGGGATGCTGGCCTACCACTCCGGTATGCCGGTGTCGTACGACCCTCTTCTGACCTCCGCCTCCGTCGTCATCGCCATCCTGTCGTCGGGTGCGGCGCTGCGGATTGGGACCCGACCCGGTTTGACATGGACGAGAATCGGCGTCGCCGGGGTCGTTCTCGGTGGCGGGATCGCTGGGATGCACTACATCGGCATGGCGTCTATGGTTATGCCAGCGACGACCTCCTACGACCCTCTGCTGTTCGCGGCCTCGATTGCAGTAGCCATTGGAGCCGCCACCGCGGCGCTCTGGATCTTCTCGAAGCTCTCCGTCCTCGAGCAGCCCCACATTCCGCTGACACTTGGCGCGGCTCTGATCATGGGCCTCGCGATCTGCGGGATGCACTACACCGGCATGGCGGCCGCCGTCATGACCCCGGAGCCGGGACACCTCGCCCACGGCGCAGCCAACTCTTCAGGATGGCTGGCCTTCGCGGTTGCTGGAGGCACCATCACAGTTCTTCTCGCCTCTCTAGGTGCCCTCCTGTTCGACTATCGCTACTCGCTCGCCCAGGCGTCACGTGAGCACCTCGAGCGCTTGGTCAACGAGCGGACGGAAGAGCTCATCGTGGCTCGGAATGTGGCGGAGGCCGCCCGTGAGGAAGCGGAGGCCGGCACACGCGCCAAGTCTGAGTTCCTCGCCACGATGAGCCATGAGATCCGCACGCCCATGAACGGCGTGATCGGCATGACGTCGCTGCTTCTCGACACCGACCTCGACCGCGACCAGCGCGACTTCGTGGAGACGATCCAAACCTCGGGCGACGCGCTCCTGTCGATCATCAACGACATCCTCGACTTCTCGAAGATCGAGGCCGGTCAGATCGACCTCGAGGTCGCCCCGTTCGACGTTCGCGACTGCGTCGAGGCCGCCCTCGACTTAGTAGCTCCATCGGCAGCAGAGAAGCGCGTCGAGCTCGCGTACGAGATCGAGGACGGCGTTCCAGGACGCGTGATCGGCGACGTCACCCGCGCGCGGCAGATTCTCGTGAACCTGTTGTCCAACGCGATCAAGTTCACGCCCCAAGGCAGCGTCTGCGTCCGCGTCACCATGGGATCGGCCGCCGTCGCTCCCGGCGACTCGTTTCGCCTGATGGTTGCCGTCCAGGACACGGGCATCGGGATTGCATCGGACAAACTGGCGACTGTTTTCGAGTCCTTCTCCCAGGCCGACGCCTCCACGAACCGTCGGTACGGAGGAACGGGGCTGGGCCTCACCATCTCGCGGCGCCTGTCGGAACTGATGGGTGGCGACCTGTCCGCAGAGAGCGAGCTCGGCATCGGGTCCACGTTCCGGTTCTCCATCGAGGTCGAGGCGGCAGGTGCTGAGCGCCGCGTGTTCCTCCAACCCGACCAGCCCGTCCTCGAGGGCCGACGCGTGATCGTCATCGACGACAACAAGGTCAACAGAGACATTCTCGCCGGCCTCACGAATCGGTGGGGGATGGTACACCATGAGGCGGCCTCCGGCCTCGAGGGCGTAACGATGGCGAAAGATGCCGCTGCCGACGGGACTCCCTTCGATGTGGTCCTGCTGGACATGCAGATGCCGGACACAGACGGTATCGAAACGGCGCTCCGTCTCCGGAGCGCCCTCGAGGTCGCGCCTGCCATCATCATGCTGACTTCGATCAGCCGAGACGCCGAGCTCCGCGAACAGGCGCTAGCGGCGGGTATTGACCAGGTGCTGTACAAGCCCACCAAGCCAGCGTCCCTCCACAACGTGTTGGTACGCACGTTTCAAACGCGAACGACGACCGAGGCCCCGGCGCCTCCTCAAGACCTGGCATGGGTTGCCCGCCCGTCCAACACAGCGTCGACCATTCGAATCCTGCTGGCCGAGGACAACCTTGTCAACCAGAAGGTGGCGACTCGGCTGCTCGACCGCCTGGGCTACAGCGCCGATGTCGTCGCCGATGGCCACGAAGCGATCCAGGCCGTTCAGCGCATGGCGAACATCGGGACACCCTATGATGTCGTGTTGATGGACGTCCAGATGCCTGGCCTTGATGGCCTCGAGGCCACCCGCGCGCTCCGGTCTGCCGACGATCTCAAGCAGCCTCGTATCATCGCGCTGACGGCGAACGCCATGCAAGGCGACCGCGAACGCTGTATCGACGCAGGCTGCGACGACTATCTCACAAAGCCCGTTACGCGCGAAGCGCTGCAATGCGCCTTAGATGCATCTCCGAGCGCTTCGCCGCGGCCCAGCCCCCCGTCTGGCCCCCTGCGCAGCTCAACGGAAACCTCATCCGGCTTGGCCCAGCTCGTCTACACGTCGTCTGCGGTGGAACTCTACCACCCTGACGAGTTGGCTCAGATCCTCACTACGAGTCGTCTGAACAACGAGAAAAATGGGGTCACCGGAGTGCTACTGCATGCGGACGGAAGTGTGATGCAGGTCCTCGAGGGTCCAGCAGACGCCGTGGAGACCACATTCGAGCGCATCCAGTCCGATTTACGTCATCACTCGATCACCGTTCTGTACCGGCAGGGAGTCGAAGAACGAACATTTCCAGATTGGGCGATGGGCGTCCGGTCTGCCAACGACCTACCGGCAGACGAGGAAGACGGTGTACTCTCCCTGTTCGACTTGACCGAACCGGGGCCAACCCGTGTCCAGCGACTGCTGAACTCGTTCCGGGTGGTATCCGCCTGAGTCGGCCTCGAGGACAGAACCTGGCTCCTCACTACCGGCCTCGAGGACGGAGGCTCGCGCGTGCATTGGGGAGTGCCTCGCACACTCGCAACTTGAGCCAACGGCGGGACTACCCTGTTCGCTACGCCCGGAATACAAGCCCGGCCTCGAGGCCGGCAATGCGTCTGTGGACCGTGCGAAGACAGCCCGCACCACAGACGAAGGTCCGACGGAGCCGGGCTCGGGACGTACTTTGGAGGACCGTCGCCCGTAACTTTCACTCCTGAGTGAAACCTGATGTCGAGCCGGCGGTAGCC
This sequence comes from Rubricoccaceae bacterium, assembly GCA_963832985.1. Taxonomy (GTDB): domain Bacteria; phylum Bacteroidota; class Rhodothermia; order Rhodothermales; family Rubricoccaceae; genus Rubrivirga. The sequence continues at coordinate 36,908 of CAWHWG010000003.1, read as the reverse complement.
GCTCCTCCTCCCCCTCCGTCATGGCTGTCGCTGCCGACCTTACACGCCCCGCCGTCCACCCCCGGCCCGTCCAGCCGTACAAGATGCGGGTCGGGATGTTTGCCTGGATCCTGCACCGCCTGACCGGTTTGGCCCTGGTGGGCTACCTCGTGGTTCACGTGTGGGGACTAAAAGCGATCACGAACCCGGAGGCGTACAACGCGCTCATCACGAGCTACCACGCGCCCATCTTCAAGATCGGCGAGTTCCTGCTTTTGGGCGCAGTCGTGTACCACTCGCTCAACGGACTGCGCATCGTGCTGATTGACTTCATGGGATGGAGCCCGAACCAGAAGAAGCTCTTCTGGACGCTCGGCGCCGTCGCGGCTGTTCTCTTCGCGGTCGGCGGCTACCCGTCCATCGCTGCCCTCGTCGACTACCTCAACGGCTAGCGCCGTCCTCGAGGACGCGTCCTCGAGGTCGACGCCCCCTGATACCATGGCTTCCAAGTACGGCCGCACCGCCCGCTCCAGCGCGTTCCAGTGGTTCATCCACCGCATCACGGGCACGTTCCTCGTGTTCCTGCTCATCACCCACTTCTGGGTCCAGCACTACGACCGGACGACGGCCTCGATCTCGCACTCGGTCGTCACGGCTGACGAGGCAGAGGCTGGCATCCTGCCGCGCTACTCCGACGAGGCTGACGCCGCCGTCCGCGCCTTCGAGGCTCGCGAGGGCGTCCCGACCACGGAGACACCACGCGTGGTCCCGGCCCAGGACTCCCGCTTCGGCCAGATCGAGGGCGACGCCCCCGGCCCAACGCACCCACCGGGTGAGAACGCCGGCCCGACGCCGTACGAGATCCTGATGCTGCGCCTCGCGGATCCGGTCTACGCGGTCTTGTGGAAGGGCTTCAACCTGCTCTTCCTCGCCTTCGCGCTGCATCACGGGTTCTACGGGCTCAACAACATCCTGACGGACTACATCCGCAACGACATCGCCCGCGTCGGCGCGACGGCGCTCTCGTGGACGTTGGCCCTCGTCCTGTTTGTGATCGGCGCATACTCCGTCATCGTCGCCGGCCTGGGCTACACCGCCTAGCGCGCCCGCTCCGGCCTCGAGGCCGGACGCCTCCTGCACTCCAGCCCCCGCTTCTCATGGTTTACGAACACGACATCGTCATCGTCGGCGCCGGCGGCGCCGGGCTCATGGCCGCGCTCTACGCGTCGGAAGGCGGAGCCGACGTCGCCGTCGTCTCGAAGCTCCACCCGTTGCGTTCCCACACGGGTGCAGCGCAGGGCGGCATCGGTGCAGCGTTGGGCAACGAGGAGGAAGACCACTGGCTGTGGCACGCCTTCGACACGACCAAGGGCTCGGATTACCTGGGCGACCAGGACGCCATCGAGCAGATGTGCCAGGACGCGCCGCGCACCATCATCGAACTCGAGCACTACGGCGTGCCGTTCTCGAGGACGCGAGAGGGCAAGATTGCCCAGCGGCGATTCGGAGGCCACACCCGCAACTTTGGCGAGGCACCGGTCCGACGCGCGTGCTACGCCGCCGACCGGACGGGCCACATGATCCTGCACACGCTCTATGAGCAGTGCGTCAAGAACAAGGTCACGTTCTACGATGAGTTCCAGGTCCTGGACCTGATCAAGCCAGACGACAGCACCGACGCCGTCTCGGGATGTGTCGCGTACGAGATCCTGACCGGCGAAGTCCACACGTTCCACGCTGCGATCACGTGCTTCGCGACCGGCGGCTACGGACGCGCCTTCAAGACGACCTCGAATGCGCACGCCGGCACGGGCGACGGGTTTGCGATTGCGCTCCGCAACGGCTTCCCGCTCGAGGACATGGAGTTCATCCAGTTCCACCCGACGGGTCTGTACCGACTCGGCATCCTGATCACCGAGGGCGCGCGTGGAGAGGGCGGCATCCTGCGCAACTCGGAAGGGGAGCGGTTCATGGAGCGCTACGCACCGACCGTCAAGGACTTGGCACCGCGCGACATGGTGTCGCAGTGCATCTACAAGGAGATCCGCGAGGGCCGCGGCGTCAATGGTAAAGACCACGTCGTCCTCGACATGACGGGCGTGGGCAAGGACGTTCTCGAGCACAAGCTGCCCGAGATCAGCACCTTCTCTCGCGTCTACCTCGGCATTGACCCTGTCAAGCAGCCAATCCCGGTTGCGCCGACCTGCCACTACGCGATGGGCGGCATCCCCACCAATATCGACGGCCAAGTCGTTCGGTCGGGCGACCGCAGCGATACCGTTGAAGGCTTCTTCGCCTGCGGTGAAGCAGCTTGCGTGTCGGTTCACGGCGCCAACCGTTTGGGAACCAACTCGCTCCTGGACCTGGTCGTCTTCGGACGTCGGACAGGGATCGAGATGGCCAAGCAGATCAAGGCGGGCGCGAAGCACAACTCGATGCCGGAGAAGCCAGAGGCCGCCACTCGCGAGATGCTCGACGGCATCTTGAGCCGCACCGCTGGCGAGAAGGCCGTCGTGATCCGCACGGACCTCCAGGAGACGATGATGAAGAACGTCTCGGTCTACCGCACCGACGACACGTTGGGCGAGGCCTTCGGCGACTTGCAGACCTTGCGCTCCCGTGCGGCAACTGTCACCTGCGACGACAAGGGCAAGCGCTTCAACACGGACCTCATGGACGCCGTTGAGATCGGCTTCATGGTGGACTATGCGGAGTCGATCACGGTCTCGGCTCGCAACCGGACGGAGAGCCGCGGCGCTCACTTGCGCGAGGACTTCTCGTCCCGCAACGACGGCGACTGGCTTAAGCACACCTTGTTCTGGAGCGACCAGGCCGGTGGCACAGAGCTCGGCTACAAGGACGTCGTCATCACCCAGTTCCAGCCGAAGGAGCGGAAGTACTAAGGCGGTTCAGGGTTTGAGGGTCGGGGTTCGCAAGGACCCGCACCTGATCAAGCCCTGAACCCTGACCCCAGAACCAATGAGCGATACAGCCACCCTTTCGGAACCCACCAAGGTCGTCGAGCCCGTCGCGGACCGCGCGGCCGACGCGGAGAAGAAGCCACGCCGCCGGCCCGGCGGCGAGCAGCCGACGATGACGCTGACCGTCAAGGTCAAGCGCTTCAACCCGGACACGGACGAGCGTCCTCGATGGGACGAGTTCCAGGTCCCGGCGGAGAACATGGACCGCGCCCTCGACTTGCTCCACTACGTCAAGTGGCACCTCGACGGGACGCTGACCTTCCGCAAGAGCTGCGCGCACGGCATCTGCGGCAGTGACGCGATGAAGATCAACGGCGAGAACCAGCTCGCGTGCTCGATCCTTGTTCAGGATCTCGGGCTCAAGGACGGCGACACGGTGACGTTCGAGCCGCTGCCTGCCGCGCCAGTCGTCAAGGACCTGGTGATCGACCAGTCGCGGTTCTTCGACAAGTACCGGGCCGTGATGCCGTGGCTCATCAACGACGAGCAGGTGCCGGTCAAGGAGCGCGTCCAGAGCCCGGAGCAGCACGCCGTCATCGAGGACGCGACCAAGTGCATCATGTGCGGCGCGTGCACGCACTCGTGCCCGAGCACCTGGGCCGACCCGGACTACCTCGGCCCGGCGGCCATGCTGAAGGCCTACCGCTATGTGTTCGACAGCCGCGACACGGAGGCCGAGGAGCGCCTCAAGGTCGTGGACTCGAAGGACGGACTGTGGAAGTGCTACACCATCTTCAACTGCGTCCAGGCGTGCCCCAAGGGCATTGACATCACGCGGTGGCTGAGCGCGCTGAAGCGCAAGGCGGTGACGACGCGCTACTAGCCGCCCTCGAGGTCGCCGCCTCCGAGGTCCGTCCTCGAGGGTGGAAAAGATTCACGCCCCGCTCGGTTCTCCGGGCGGGGCGTTTTTTGCATACAAAGAAGTGCCCTTTCGACCTCGAGGACGAGAGGCTTACTTAGTAACGGTTTCCCCGTTTTGTATGCGCTCGTTGCTTCTCGCTGTCGCGCTCCTCGTCTCACTTCCGGCCTCTGCGCAGAGGCCGACATTCACGGCCTCGAGGTCGGCAACGACAGACTGCGCCATTGGAGAGGGGCAAGCCAACCTCGACATCGGCGGCGTCCGCACCCGGATCTACAACATCGGTAGTCTATTCTGGCGAGGAAGCGGAAACGTGTACGAGGTGCCGGCACGGTCGGGCAAGAGCCCAGTGTTTTTGGCTAGCCTGTGGATCGGCGGTCTCGTGGACGGCGACCTCCGGTTTGCAGGCTCCACCTACGGCCCCTGGGAGTTCTGGCCCGGACCCCTCGACGCCATCGGCAACACGTCCCCAGAGCAGTGCGCTGAGTTCGACCGCATCTGGACCGTCACCACTGGCGACCTCGACACTTACGAAGCGACCGGCATCGCGAAATCCGATCTCGAGGACTGGCCCGTCGCCTTCGGCGCTCCGTTTTTCGTGGACCTCGATGGAGACCGACGGCAGGGCGCGAGCGAACCAACAGTGACACTCGACATCGAGGACGCGGGCTACCGGACGAAGACCCTCGACCTCGAGGCCGGGGAGCGGCCGGTGATCTTCGGGCGCCAGACGGCGTGGTGGGTGATGAACGATGTGGGCGGGACACACGACTGGTCCCGGACGGAACCACTCGGCGTCGAGGTCCGGGTGACGGCCTGGACGCTCGCCGACCTCGAGGCGCCGGACCTGCTGTACTCGACGTTCTACCGCTACGAGATCATCAACCGCGGTGCCGACATCCTCGAGGACGTGCACGTAGGGATGTTCGTGGATTCGGACCTCGGCGGCGCGACCGACGACTACGTCGGGACGGACTCGACGCGGTCGATGCTGTTCTTCTACAACGGTGACAATGACGATGCGCAATACGGCGTCCCACCTGCCCTCGGCATTGATGTCCTGAGCGGGAGCGACGGAGCCCGGCTCGTGGGCAAAACTGGCAGATCTGACGGCGATCCAGTCGATGGTGAGGATGCCTATTCCTATCTCCGAGGATTCTGGAAAGATGGACGGCCACTGCGCGTAGGAGGCGACGGGTACCGCACAAACGGGCCGATTACAAGGTGGGCATTTTCCGGAGATCCACCCGCCTACTGGAGCGAGATAAACCCCGACGGGCAAGGAACATCACGCGTACCAGCCGACCGCCAGGGAATGGTCTCCGCTGAGCGCTTCCAACTCGAGCCTCGGGAATCGAGGACCATCGATATTGGGCTCCTGTTCGCTCAGGGCGAGGACAACCTCGATAGCGTCCGCGAGCTCAAGCGCGTCTCCGATGTCGCACAGACTGCCTTCGAGGACGGAACGCTCTTCGAGCGCCGGGACAACCCTCCCCCACCACCCTCGGCGCCCGCGCTCCTGTTCCCCACCGCCGGCGCCAGCTTCGCGGATACGAGCGTCGCGTTTTCGTGGACACCTGTCCCCACGGCGACGAGCTACCAACTTGAGCTCGCAACCAGTGCGGCCTTCGAGGACGCCACTGAGTTCACGACGGACGACACGGAGTTCATCGTCCCGCGCGACAGCTTTCCGAACAACAGCAACGCTCCAATCTTCTGGCGCGTGACCGGGCTCACCCTCGAGATCGAGGGGCCAGCGTCTGAAGTCCGAAGCCTGACCAACGTCGTGTTCTTCAGCCGCGTCACGCTCATCGAGGTCGTCGCGAATGCCGACGGGCCGATTCTACCCTCAACCGGTGGCGCGGCCGACTTTGGCGGCTTCCCTGTGCCCGAGCGCCCGGACTCGAGGCAGCAGGTCTCGAATGCAATCTGGTTCCTCTCCGCCGGCGGCAGCGATGGCTCATTCGACTCGTTCTTGGATCGCACGCTCTACAGCCGCTCGAGAGAAAACCTGGATCGCCTAGACGGCTATGACTTCGAGGTTCGGTTCACTGGAGCGAGCGTGGCGTATCAACGGTTCGGCGACGGCTCCCTGATGGAGATCCCGTTCGAGATCTGGAACATCGGGCTCGGCACACCCGACGACCCGAGCGACGACTTTCGAATGATCCCCGCCGTCCTCGACATCGACGGCGATGGGACTTACAACCTCTCGACATTGGATTCGCCCGTCTCCGGCGCACAGAACGACCCTGAGACCGACTGGGTCTACTGGTTCGAGCCCAACGACAAGACGCCCGGTGACGCTGGCTACCGATCATGGCTCGGGGCTACCGACCCAACGGACCACGGCGGCGAGGTACTCGCGCGGACCACGTTCGTCGGCTGGAACTTGGGGACGGCCGCGCCCTATGCCGAGCCATACCCGGAGCCCGGCACGGTCTTCCGCATCACGACGCTCAAGCGCATCAGCGTCGCCAGCAACGAGTCGCCCTCGAGATCGCTCGCCCTCGAGGTGTACCCCAACCCGACCTCGAGCCGCGCCGAGATCGCGTTCGCCCTCGAGGCCACCGGCCGCGTGAGGCTGGCGGTCTATGACGTGCTCGGCCGCGAGGTCTCCGTCCTCGAGGACGGATTGATGGCAGCCGGCGAGCACCGCGTCGGCCTCGAGGGCGGAGCGCTGGCGCCGGGCGTGTATGTCGTCGTCCTCGAGGGCGCCGATGGGCGGACGTCGAGGACGGTCACCGTTGTGCGCTAGAAGCGCGACGGGTCGAGGGCGCCGGAGAACGGTGGCGTTTTGACCTCGAGGGCGTCTGCGACCAAGCGCCCAGTGACGGGGGCCAGGGTCACGCCCATCATGCCGTGGCCCGTCGCCAGGATCACGTTCGGGTGCCGCGCCATCCGCCCGACGATAGGCAGGCCGTCCGGCGAGCACGGGCGGTAGCCGGACCACAGATCGGTCGGTGCGACCTCGAGGCCGGTGTACTCCTTCGCCAAGCGGCGGATGGGAGCGGAGCGGCGCTCGTCCACGGACGGGTCGAAGCCGGCGAGCGACAGCGTGCCCGCGAAGCGGAGGCGGCCGGGCAGCGGCGTCGCCGTGATCTTGTCGTCCAGCAAGATGGTCGGGTAGGTCAGGCCGTGGTCGCCATCGACGGTGACGCTGTAGCCCTTGGCCGGCTGGAGCGGGACGTGCTGTCCCAATCGCTTCGCCATCCGACCGGTCCATGCGCCGGCCGCCAGCACGACAGTCTCGGCCTCGAGGACGCTCGTCGGAGTGCGGACGCCCGTCACGCACCCGCCCGCGACCTCGAGGTCGGCAGTCTCGCCCTCGAGGACGGTGACGCCGTTGGCACGCAGCCACTCGGCCAGGCGATGCAAGAGCGCGTCGGAGTCGACGCGGCCGTCTTGGTGGTACAGGACCGCGCCGTCGGACGGAGAGCGCAGGCCGGGCTCTCGGTCGCGCAGCGCGGCGGCGTCCAAGCGTTCGACCTCGAGGCCGGCAGACTCGGCCAGGTCGGCGGCCTCGAGGGCGTCCTTCTTCGTCTTGTCGCTTCGGTAGACCATCAGGAGGCCCGTTTGTGCGAACCCGACATCGCCGATCTCATCCTGCATCTCCCCGAACAGATCGACGCTCTCCAGGCTCAAGTCGCGCAGGATCGGGATCGCATGGCGGACGTGGGCCACGGTGCAGTGGCGGGTGAACGACCACAGCCAGCGCGCCAAGTCGAGGTCGAGACGCGGCTTGATGTAAAACGGGCTCTCGGGGCTCGCGAGCCAACGGAGCCCCTGCGCCACCACGCCCGGCGCCGAGAGCGGGACGACGTGGCTCGGCACGATCATGCCCGCGTTCCCGGCCGAGGCACCGATCCCAATCGGGTCTCGCGACACGACGGTCACCTCGCGACCGGCCTTGCGAAGGAAGTAGGCGGCGCTCAGCCCCACCGCTCCCCCACCGACGACAACTGTCTGCATCAGATCACCTGGAAGCCGTGGGCGTACGGATCGTCGTCCGGGTCCACAAAGATGGTGTTGTAGCCCGTCACGCGCGCCCAGCCCTCGATGCTCGGGACGATGGCCTCGAGGTCGCCGACGGTCGTCCGCTCCTCGACGCGCCCCCGAAAGACGCTCCCGATGATGCTCTCGTGGATGAACTCGTCCCCGACCTCGAGGTCGCCATTGGCCGCCCACTGCGCCATGCGTGCCGACGTACCCGTTCCGCACGGAGAGCGGTCGATGGCCTTGTCGCCGTAGAAGACCGCGTTGCGAGCGTCGGAGGTCTCCGCGAGCGGGGCGCCGGTCCACAGCACGTGGCTCAGGCCTGTAATGGACGGGTTGTCTGGATGGACGAACGAGTGCTCGGCGCGGAGACGCGAGCGGATCTCGGGGCTCCACCGGAGCAGGTCGGCCGCCGTGTGGTCCGCGAGGTCGCGGAAGGCGGGCTGGGTGTCGACGATCGCGTAGAAGTTGCCACCGTAGGCCACGTCCACAGTCAGCGTCCCCAAGCCGGGGCACTCGACCTCGAGGCCGCGGGCGGCCAAGAAGCTGGGCACGTTGACCAGTCGCACCGAGCGCACGCGGTCGGCCTCGAGGACGTAGGTCGCGTCCACGCGTCCGGCGGGCGTGTCGAGTCGGACGATGCCGGGCTCACGAGGAGTGACGAGCCCATGCTCGACCATCACCGTGACCGTCCCGATGGTGCCGTGCCCGCACATCGGCAGGCAGCCGCTGGTCTCGATGAACAGCACGCCGATGTCGCAGTCGTCGCGCGTGGACGGGTACAGGATCGATCCCGACATGCCGTCGTGGCCGCGCGGCTCGAACATGAGCCCGGTGCGGATCCAGTCGTGTTCTTGGAGGAAGTGTTGTCGCCGCTCGCTCATCGAGCCGCCCTCGAGGACGGGGCCGCCGCCGCTCACGACGCGGACGGGGTTGCCGCACGTGTGGGCGTCGATGCAAAAGAAGGTGTGGCGCACAAATGAGTGGGCTTGTGGACGAGCGGACAGGTGGACGAGTGCGCTTGGAGGTCGAGAGGGTGCATTCGTTCCACCCAGCAGGCTCTCCAAATGAGTCATCCCCGCGAAGGCGGGGACGACTCGCAGAAGAGAGACCGCTAGACCGCGTCTTTGGTCAGGCTGCCGTCGACCATCCGCCAGAGGTCGCGGGGGTTGCTGTCCTGAAGCTCAGGGGGCAGCGCGGCGTGCGGGAGGTTCTGATAGCACACCGGCCGAGCGAACCGCTCGATGGCCGCCGTCCCAACCGAGGTCGAGCGGACATCCGTCGTGGCGGGGTACGGACCGCCGTGGTGCATGGAGGGGCAGACCTCGACGCCGGTCGGGAAACCATTCACCAGGAGCCGACCCACCTTATGAGCGAGCACGCGGAGCAAGTCGGCGTGGGCCTCGAGGTCGGCGTCGGTGCCCCAGACGGTGGCGGTCAGGTGGCCCTCGAGGTCGCGAGCGGTCTGCATCATGTCCTCGAGGTCGGCGCAGCGCACGACGAGTGCAGCCGGTCCGAAGACCTCGTCCCGCAGGTCGGCGTTGTCCGCGAACGTCCTCGAGGACGTCACAAAGACGGCAGGCTGAGCAGGAGTCGCCGTGTCGCCCGCATGGCCGGTCGCCACGACCTCGACGCCGTCGGCTGCGCGAAGCTGCTCGACGCCCTTGTCGTAGCCCGAGCGGATACCGTCCGTCAGCATGGTGCTGGCGGCGGTCTGCTCGATCTGCTGCGTCACCTCGCGCACGAACGCGTCCACGCCACCGTCCTCGAGGCCGACCACCACGCCGGGGTTGGTGCAGAACTGGCCAGCGCCCATCGTCAACGACCCGACGAAGCCCTGGGCGACCGCCGCGGCATCGTCCTCGAGGGCGCCGGGCAGCAAGAAGACCGGATTGGTGCTGCCCATCTCGGCGTAGACCGGGATCGGGTCGGGGCGGGCCGCGGCGGCATCGAACAATGCGCGGCCAGCGCGGAGCGAGCCCGTAAAGCCGACAGCGCGCGTCAGCGGATGCGTCACCAACAACTGGCTGGTCTCGACCTCGAGGGCGTGGACAAGCGAGAAGGTGCCGGGATGGAATCCGCAGGCCTCGACCGCTGCTGCGATGGCACGGCCGATGAGTTCGGACGTGCCGGGATGCGCCGGGTGGGCCTTCGCGACGACCGGGCAACCGGCCGCGAGCGCCGAGGCCGTATCGCCGCCCGCCACGGAGAACGCGAGCGGGAAGTTGCTCGCCCCGAAGACCACGACCGGCCCGAGCGGGATCAGCATCCGCCGCAGGTCTGGCTTGGGCGCCGGCTCCCGGTCGGGCTGCGCGCGGTCGATGCGAGCGCCCACCCACGAGCCGTCGCGGACGGTCTCGGCGAACAGGCAAAGCTGGCCCGTCGTGCGGCCCCGCTCGCCTCGGACGCGGCCCTCCGGCAGACCCGTCTCCGCCATGACGCGCTCGACCAACGTGTCGCCCAAATCCTCGATCTCGGTCGCGATGCGCTCCAGCAGCGCCACGCGGTCGGCGGCCGGTCGATCTCGGTCGGCCTGGAACGCGGCTTCAGCGGCCTCGAGGGCGCGGTCGACATCGCTCGAGGTCGCCTCGTGAAACGCGGGCTCGAGGGCGAGACCCGTCGCGGGGTCGGTCGCGCGGTGCGAGGCCGAGCCGTCGGCGGAGGCCGTGCCGGCCAGGAGGTGTTGTCCGTGGAGTGTCATGAGATGCAGGCGGCGCGTCCTCGAGGTCGGTGTCGGCCTCGAGGACGGCAGGTCAGGGAAGGTCGAGGAGGTGCCGGGCGATGCGGTCGAGGTCGTCCACCAAGGCCGCGGCGGCGTTGGCGGCAGCGGCTTCGTCGGCCTCGAGGACGGCGGCGGCGAGGTCGCCGTGCAGCGCGGCCGAGCGCGTGATGTCGCCCTCGTGCTGGTAGGCGGTCCAGAAGCGGCGGCAGTGGACGTGGAGCGGGGCGACGGCGCGAGCGGCGAAGGGGTTTCGGGCGGCCTCGGCCAGCACCTCGTCCCCGGCACGGTCGGCGCGGAGGTAGGCCTCGAGGTCGCCGGCAGACGCGGCCTCGAGAAGGTCGGTGGTCGCGCCCTCGAGGGCGGACCGTTGCTCGGGCGTCGCGCGGCGGGCAGCTCGTTCCGCGATCAGGCCATCGAGGACGCGGCGCGTGTCGAGGAGTCCTCGGAAGCCGGCCAGGTCGATCTCCGTCACGCGCATCCCCCGGCGCGGCATTGCCACGATCAAGCCCTCGGCTGCTAGCCGCTGAAGGGCTTCGCGGAGCGGTGTCCGGCCGATGCCGATGCTCTCGCTCAGCGTCGCCTCCGAGAACACGGTGCCCGGCGCCAGCGCCAGCGTCACGACGAGCGTTTCCACTGCGTCGTACGCCTGATCCGCGAGCGTCGGGGTGGTGGTGGTCACGCGGGAAGCGTCGGGCGCGCGTCGAGGGCGGACTGGATAGTGGCCGTGACACGCTCGCGCTCCTCGCCGGAGAGCGGCTGGCGCGGTGGGCGCACGTGCTCGGTCCCGATCCCGACCATCGCCTCGGCCAGCTTGATGTTCTGGACCAGTTTCGCGTTCACGTCGAGGTGCAGCAGCGGCATGAACCAGCGGTAGATCGCGACAGCCTCTGGGTAGCGGCCCGCCTTCGCCAGGTTGTAGATGGCGACGGTCTCGCGAGGGAACGCGCACACCAAGCCGGCGAGCCAGCCGTCGGCCCCGAGCATCAAGGCCTCGAGGGCGATGTTGTCGACGCCGCAGAAGATCGAGTACCGATCCCCCACCAGGTTGATGATGTCCGTGATGCGCCGCACGTCGTCGGACGACTCCTTGATGGAGACGATGGTCGGCTCGTCGGCGAGCTCGGCGAACATCTCGGGCGTCACGTCCACGCCGTAGGCGGGCGGGTTGTTGTAGATCATCAGCGGCAGATCCGTCGCCTGGGCGATGGCGCGGAGGTAGGCCACCGTCTCGTCGGCGTCGCTGCGGTAGAGCAGCGGCGGAAGCACCATCAGCCCGTCCGCCCCGCCGGCCCCCGCGCGCTCGGCGAAGTCGCAGGCCTCGGCCGTGGACCGCTCGGCGACGGTGCACAACACCGGCACGGAGCCATCGCTTACACCAACGGCCGTCTTCAGCACCTCGCGCTTCTCGTCCGGGGTGAGCGTGCTGCTCTCGCCGAGGGATCCGCACACGACCAGGCCGTGGACGCCGGCGTCGAGTTGCTCCTGAAGCTGCTTCTCGAGGAGCGGCACGTCGAGGACGTGGTCCTCGGTGAACGGGGTGGTGACGGCGGGGAAGACCCCAGCCCAACGGTCGGCCATGTTGAGTCAATAGTGTGAGACTGCAAGATATGCCATTGATATACCAGACACCAAACATCGACCTCGAGGATGGGTCTCATACCTGGAAACGACCCCGACGGGGCGTAGAAACTGCCTCAAAGGTCTCTGTTTCAGGTCGTTATTTGTGTGCGTACCTCCCGTCACCATATGCGTCCATTGTTCCTCGCCATCGCGGTCCTGTTCGCGCTGCCCGCCTCTGCCCAGAAGGCGGCGCCCGCGCTACGCGCGGCCTCGAGGACGGCGGAAGACTGCGCGACGGGAACCGCCGAATCCGACCTCGACGTCGGCGGTGTCCGCGCTCGGCTGTACAACATCGGAGGGCTGTTCTGGCGCGGGAGCGGAAGCGTCTACGAGGTACCCGCGCGGTCCGGCAAGAACGCGGTGTTCTCGGCAGCGCTGTGGATCGGGGGGATGGTCAACGACACCCTCCGGTTCGCAGGCTCGACGTACGGCCCGTGGGAGTTCTGGCCCGGACCCCTCGACGCCATCGGCGAGACATCATCCGAGACCTGCGCCGCCTTCGACCGGATCTGGAGCGTCACCACGTCCGACCTCAGCGTGTACGACCGAACCGGGGTTGCGACCTCCGACCTCGAGGACTGGCCCATCGGTGTCGGCGCTCCGTTTTTCGCCGACCTCGATGGCGACCGACGGCAGGGCGACAACGAACCCACCGTCACGCTCGACCTCGAGGACGCAGGCTATGGCACGCGACGGCTCGACCTCAAAGGCGGAGAGCGGCCGGTGATCTTTGGACGGCAGACGGCGTGGTGGGTCATGAACGACATGGGTGGAGCGCACGACTGGTCGGAGGAGGAGCCACTTGGCGTTGAGGTTCGCGTCACGGCGTGGACGCTGGGCGACCTCGACGCGCCGGACCTGTTGTACTCCACGTTCTACCGCTACGAGATCATCAACCGCAGCGCCGACGTCCTCGAGGACGTGTACGTCGGGATGCACGTAGACGCTGACTTGGGCGACGCGACCGACGACTACGTAGGGTCGGACCCAACGCGCGGGATGGTGTTCTTTTACAACGGAGACAACAATGACGATGGCCAGGGCGGCTACGGCGTTCCGCCGGCCCTTGGCATCGACGTGCTCAGTGGCGCTCTGGGAGGCATGAACGTCAGAAAAAGCACTTTGTCGCCATCTAACGGTGCGGGGGCGTACAACTATCTCCGGGGAATATGGCCGGACGGCACACCACTCAAGGTCGGCGGGGACGGCTATAACACGAACGGCCCCGTCACGAGATGGACCTTCAGCGGTGACCCGCCAGCGTTTTGGAGCGAATACAACTCCGACGGCAATGGCATCCAAAACGTCCCGGGCGACCGGCGGGCGATGGTCTCCGCCATACCCTTTCAGCTCGAGCCTCGAGAGCGCCACACCGTCGACATCGGATTCCTATTCGCGCAGGGCGCCGACAACCTCGACAGCGTTCGCGAGCTCAAGCGCATCTCCGACGTGGCGCAGGTCGCCTTCGAGGACGGAACGCTCTTCTCGCGCCGCGAGGCTCCACCCCCGCCCTCCTCCGCGCCGACGTTGATCTCGCCCGCAGACGGCGCCGCCTTCGAGGAGGAAACGGTCACCTTCCAGTGGACTTCAGTCCCGGATGCAACCGGCTACCGCCTCGAGCTCGCATCCAGCGAGTCATTCGAGGACGCTATCGAATACCTGATCGACTCCACCTCGGTCGTCGTGCCGCGCGCCAGCTTCCCCAACAACACGGCGGCTCCCGTCTTCTGGCGCGTGACGGCCTCCACTCTCGAGGTCGAGGGTCCCACCTCGGAGACACGGAGCCTGACCAACTTCGTGTTCTTCGGCCGGATCACGCTGATCGAGGTCGTCGCCAACGCCGCCGGGCCGATTGTCCCCCCGACAGGCGGCGCGGCGGACTTCGCTGGCTTCCCCGTGCCACGAAGTCCGGGCGCCGAGCAGCAAGTCAGTGACGCCGTCTGGCTCCTCGATGCTGGAAGCTCCCTCGGCACGTTCGAGTCGTTTCAGCAGCGCGCCATCCTGACCCGGAGCCCGGAGAATGCTGAACGCATCGACAGCTACGACTTCGAGGCCCGATTCACAGGACCGAGCATGGCCTACCGACGCTTCCAAGACCTAACACTCGTGGAGATCCCCTTCGAGATCTGGAACATCGGCCGGGGCACGCCGGACGATCCGTCCGACGACTTCCGAATGGTCCCCGCCATTCTCGATTACACGCCCCCAGACAGTGATGTCGCGAATGGGATCTATGACCTCTCGACTTCAGACTCCCCCGTCTCTGACCTCGAGGACGACCCGTACACGGACTGGGTCTACTGGTACGAGCCCAACGACAAGACGCCGGGTGAGAGCGGCTATCAGGCGTGGCTCGCCAACGCCACCGCAGCCCCGACGGACCATGGCGGCGAAGTGCTGGCTCGCACCGTGTTCGTCGGGTGGGACTTGGGCACCGCCGCGCCCTACGCCGAGCCGTACCCGGAGCCCGGCACCGTCTTCCGCATCACAACGCTCAAGCGATTCAACGTCGCTGCCGACGACACGCCCTCAAGGTCGGCATTCAGCCTCGAGGTGTACCCCAACCCGACCTCGACACGCGCCGAGATCGCGTTCGCCCTCGAGGCCGCCGGTCGCGTGAGGCTGGCTGTCTACGATGTGCTGGGCCGCGAGGTCTCCGTCCTCGAGGACGGGCCGATGATCGCGGGCGAGCACCGCGCCGGCCTCGAGGTCGGAAGGTTGGCGCCGGGCGTCTACGTCGTCGTCCTCGAGGGCGCGGGTGAGCGGGCGTCGAGGACGGTCACGGTGGTCCGGTAGGGCAGCGCGAACCGGACGAACCTCCGTCCTCGAGGCCGTATCTTGACGCCAGCACTGGCTTCGGCCAGTGACTCTATAAACAGGGACCTCCCTGCTTGCCTTCCCGCCCGGCCCCACAAGGCTGGGCGGGTCGCGTTTGGGGCGCCCTCGAGGACGAAGCAGTTAGTCCGTCGAGCAGGACGCCTCGTCAAAACGGATCAGTTTGAGCTGGAAGAACGAATAGCCGGGCGTGTCCGGAAGCGCTTGGAGGACCACAATTGCCGCTCGGCCGACCTGCCCAGTTGGGCACTCGTGGTACTCCGTGACGGCCATTCCTGCGTCCGGGTCGATGTTCTCTAGGCGCGTCCAGTTCAGCCCGTCCGGTCCGAAGGTGGCATCGAATGCCTCCCGGCTCATCCCGAACATCTGGTTGCCAAAGCCGACCGTCTCCGATGGGAGCGTCATCAGCATCTGAGAGATGCCGGTGCCCGGCGTGCGGTCCACCTTGACCTGCACTGGGAGCTCGGCGCCGTTTGGACCGGACGGCTGGTAGGTCGAGACCCACAGCGTGTCGGCGCCGTTCGACGCGAACACTTCGCCACGGAGGTTCACGAAGCCAGTCTCAGAATGCATGAGAGCAGCAGGCAGGAAGTCGTCCGTCAGCATCGAGGTAATCGTCCAGTCGTCGGCGGGCTGGGCCAGGGCCATCGCTGGCATGAGGACGAGAGCAAATAGGAAGGCACGCATGGAGCTATGGGGTCAAGAGGGAGACGATCTCGGCAAGTCGGGCACGCTCGTCGTCCGTGACGATATCGTAGTCGGCGCTCTCCCGGTCACGACGCTCGGTAGCGAGGTCAACCGCGAGCCCGCCGAACTCGGCCTCGATAGCCGGATCTACTCCGGCGGCCATGAGAAGGCGCACGACCGCCGGGCTGGCAGCGTAGACGGCGCGGTGGAGCGGCGTCATGCCGTCGAAATTGGTTCGATTGGGGTCGGCGCCGGCCTCGAGGAGGAGCGTGACGGCCTCGACATGGCCACCGCGAGCGGCGTCGTGGAGAGCCGTGTCCTCCGTCTGGTCGTAGGCAAAGTCGTTGTGGTTCACCGCTTGCGCGTCGACCTCTGCTCCGGCGCTCAGCAACGCGCGCATCACCTCGACGTGCCCATGCTCGGCTGCATGCATCAAGGCCGTTCGGTAGATGCCGTCGGTATACGAGGCGGCGTGCTCCTCCTCTGCCAGTACGGCACGGACGGCCTCGAGGTCGCCGGCGGCAGCCGCGTCAAACAGGGTCGGGGGCGGGGGCTCGTCCATGGTGGTGAGGACGAGGGAGTATCGGCCGCCGTCGCAGCTGTTCTGACACGTCACGAGAGCGGTCCACGTGCCCCCCTGGGCCCCGTCGATGCGTGCGAGGGCTTGACGTGAGGCGTCGGAGTGGTTTTTCTCAGTCGTGACGCCGGACGGGGAGACGAGCAGGAGGCGCGGGTACAGCGCCGAGGCGTCCTCGCTCATGAGATCGGCGACGAGAGTCTGCCCCTCGCCCACATCAACGGTATAGCGATCGACGGGCGTCGTCCAGTCCGGATCGTCAGGGTCCGGGAGTTGTTCGTCGGACGCTGTCAGCGTGCCGTCGTGTGAGGCCGGCTGCGCAAGGACCGCGACCGGAAACAGGCAGACGAGCAGCAGATAGCGCATAGACGTCGAGGATGGACACGCAGCGTAAGCCTCCTCGGACCCCTCTCGCCTCCCCGCTACGGGGGAGGACACACGCGACATCTACCTTGTCAAACCGTCCTCCCGCCCTCAATGAAACCACTCGCCGCCCGCACCGACGCCCTCCGCCAGTCAGACATCCGGGCCGTCACGTTTGCCGTCAACCGCGTCGGCGGGATCAACCTGGGGCAGGGCATCTGCGACTTGGCCACCCCGACGCCGATCATCGAGGGCGCCGTCGGTGCACTGCGCGACGGGAAGTCGATCTACACGGCGTACAACGGCATCGAGCCGCTACGAGAGGCGATCGCCGAGAAGGCAGCGACGTTCAACAGCATCCCAGTGGAGGGGCCAGAGTCAGTCGTCGTCTCAGTCGGCTCCACGGGCGCGTTCGTCTCGACGGTCCTGACGCTGTGCGAGGCCGGCGACGAGGTGGTACTATTCGAGCCGTTCTACGGGTACCACGCGGGGTTGCTTCGGCTGCACGGCATCCGCCCGGTCGTGGTCCCGCTCACGCGCGATGGTGGGCACTGGACATTCGACGCCGACGCCCTCGAGGGCGCGGTCACCGACCGGACGAAAGCCGTCGTTGTCTGCACACCCGCGAACCCGTCGGGCAAAGTGTGGACCGAGGACGAGATCGACGCGCTCTACCACGTCGCCGAAGCTCATGACCTGTGGGTGATCACCGACGAGATCTACGAGCACATGGTCTACGACGACCGGCGCCACCTCTCTCCGGCCTCGAGGCCGGGCGCGTACCCACGGACGGTGACGCTCTCGGGCTTCTCGAAGACGTTCAACATGACCGGCTGGCGACTCGGGTATGCCGTCGCCCCGGCGCCCGTGGCGGCCAAGATGGGGCTCGTGAACGACCTGGTGTTCATCTGCGCGCCGGCACCGCTTCAGCACGGGCTCGCAGCGGCGCTCCCCATGCCGGAGGCGTACTACCGCGACATGCTCGCCGACTACACCGCCAAGCGAACCCTGATGGTGGACGCGCTCCAAGCCTGCGGCCTCGAGGCCGACCCTCCGGAGGGCGCCTACTATGTGCTCGCGGGCCTGGGCGAGAGGCGCGGACAGCCCGGGTTCGAGACCGCACGTGCAGCGACCAACACCTTGATTGAGCAGGCCGGCGTCGCCTGCGTACCTGGCCCGTCGTTCTTCGCGGACCCCGCCGAGGGCGAGGGCTTCCTTCGGTTCTGCTACGCGAAGGAGAGGCCCGTCCTCGAGGACGCCTGCCGCCGGCTGGTCGAGGCGTTCGGGACGTAGTCGCCCTCGAGGTCGAGGGAGTCCGTACTCCCGACGTGCTGGTCCTCACGGTGTCCGTCCTCGAGGGCGCGCCACTGGCGGCGGGCGACCGCGCCGACCTCGAGGATGCAACGGTGCACGCTGGGGTCAGGCCGCCTCGGTGAACACCTGCGTGACCTCTGGGTGGGCGCTCCGAATGGCGTCCTCGATCCGAACCGAGGCCTGTGTGACGTCCGCCGTGGTGAGGTCGTCGAGGTAAGTGATGTGCGCCGCGACCAGAATCGAGGCGGGGCCGAGTTGCATCGTAAGCGGGTCCGTGGCAGACGCGACCGCTGAGTCGGCCTCGATGATCTGCCGGACGGAGGCGACCAGTTCCGGCGGGGCCGCACGGCCGGTCAGCAGACTGCGGCCCGTTCGGACGAGGGACAGCGAAACGCCCGCAAGCAAGAGGCCGATGGCGATCGAGGCCAACCCGTCCCACACCGGTGAGCCCGTCGCGTGCCCGATCGCGATCCCCACAACAGCCAATACGATGCCGACCAGATCCGCCGTGTCCTCCGCCAGCACTGTGTAGACGGCAGGGTCGACGCTGCGGCGAAACGCCTTCCATGGGGTAAGCCCGGGATGGTCACGCGCCAGTTCGCGGCGGGCGAGAAGCCACGACCCGCCATCGAGGACGAAGGCGATGGCCAAAACCACGTAGTTCCACGTCGGGTCGGAGAGCGGCTCCGGGTGAAGCAGGTGGTCCACGCCCTCGTAAAACGCAAGGCCTCCGCCAATCCCGAAAAGGGCGACGGCGACCAGGAGCGCCCACACATACAACTCCGACGCGTGCCCGAACGGGTGCTCCGTCGTGGCCGGACGCTGAGAGTTGCGGACGCCGACCAGCAGCAGAACCTGATTGATCGTGTCCACGAGAGAGTGGATCCCCTCAGACACCATCGCCGACGAGCCGGTCACAGCTGCGGCTCCAAACTTGGTCACCGCGATCGCAAGGTTCGCTGCAAGAGCGCCGTAAACGGCAATGGGTCGTTCAGCCAAAACCATCCGGTGGCGAAGGGCGCCTCGAACGACGCGTGCAGACTCAGGCTCCCCAGACAAGGACAATCGACCGATAGTCGCCAGCGCCTCAGGCAATACACCACCTTTGCACCTGCCACGACCAAAGGCACAACCCGAGCGTTGATGGGCCCCTTTCTCCCCCGCCTTCTCTTGCCTTCAATCATCGCCACCGCTGCCGGTCTCCCAAATCACAAGTACCCGCAGGCGGAGCTTACGGCCCAGGTTCAAGCGCTCTGGGCTCCCGAAGGCATCAACGTCGACCGCGTCGCGTCGCTGCATACCAACACGACCATCGAGACCCGGTACACGGCTGAGCCTCGCGAGCGCTACCTCGAGATGGACGGCTGGGCCGACCTCAACGAGGCCTACCTGCGAGACGCCGTCGACATGGCAGAACGGGCCGTCGTGGCGCTGATGGCCCAGGTCAGCATTGACCTCGAGGACGTTGCGCACCTGGCGTTTTTCTCGACCACCGGCATCGCCGTCCCGTCCATCGACGCGCGCCTAATGAACCGGCTTCCGTTCGCGCCGACGCTCAAGCGGACGCCCGTCTACGGCCTGGGCTGCGCGGCAGGCGCCGCCGGCATCGCGCGCGTTTCTGACTACCTCGAGGGTCACCCCACGGAGGCCGCGATCGCGCTGACGGTCGAGACGTGCTCGCTGACGATCCAGCCTCGTGACATGTCCGTCGCCAACATGATTGCGACAGGCCTGTTCGGAGACGCCGCAGCGGCGGTCCTCATGGTCGGCGACGACCACCCGCTGGCCCGCGTCAACGCGAGCGCTGGCCGGACGGCACCGCTTGCCGCCGTCTCAGCCAGCCGCGGCGACAGCGCCGCCGTGTCGCTCGACGACCTCGAGGTCCGCACGTCGAGGACGGCCCCCGCCCCTCGCGTTCTCGCGACACGGTCGGTGTTCTTCCCAGGCACCGAGCGGCACATGGGCTGGGACGTGACCGACGCCGGCATGAAGATCGTCCTATCGGGCGACGTGCCGAAGACGGCGCGCGATGCGCTGCGCCCCCACGTCGAAGCCTTCCTCACGGAGCATGGGCTCACCATCGAGGACATCGGCCGGTGGCTCTGCCACCCCGGCGGCCCCAAGGTGGTCGACGCCATCGAGGACGGCCTCGGCCTCGAGGCCGGGCGCCTGGACGACACGCGCGACTTGCTCCGGCGCGTCGGAAATGTCTCCTCGACATCGGTTCTCCTGCTTCTTGATGAGGCGATGCGCGCGGCGGTAGAACCGGCTGGGACGTGGGGCTTGGTTCTCGCCATGGGACCCTGGTTCGGAGCCGAACTAGTGCTGATCCAGTGGTAGCCCGGCGCGCACTCTATCTCACCCTCGTCGGAGCCGTCGCGGTCCAGCGACTAGCCGAGATGAGGACCTCGAGGCGGAACCAGGCCGCTCTCGTCGCGCGAGGCGCCACCGTCCACGCCAAAAACCAGCTTCCGGCAGCGGTCGCCCTCCATGGCGGCTGGCTGGTAGCGTCCGCCCTCGAGGGCTGGAAGCGGCTGGACCAGCTCGCGAGCCCCACGAGAGGCCTTCTGGGCGTCTGTGGCTTGGTGTCTGGGCACAGCCTCCGCCTCGCCTCGATGCGCGCCCTCGGCGACCGGTGGACGGCCAGCGTGGTCACGCTCGAGGGAGCCCCTCGTGTTCGCACAGGCGTGTATCGCTGGCTCCGACATCCGAACTACCTCGGCGTCGCCCTCGAGGTCGCCGCGCTCCCCCTTGCCGCAGGAGCGTGGTGGACGGCCGCAACGTTCAGCGCCCTCGACGCAGTGTTTTTGCGCGCCCGCATCCGTGCCGAGGAGGACGCCCTCGAGGCCTCCGCTCTGCCGCCGCGCGTCGGGGCGAGCGACTCATAGACCACGCCCGCTGACCGCGACCTCGAGGCCGACGCAGCCGACCTCGAGGACGGTTAGCCTCTCGCGCCCAGCGCCTCGGCCACCGCGATGAAGCGCGGCACGTACTGGCGCGTCTCGCGGGGCAGCGCGTCGTGGAGCTCCCAGAAGGTGGGCGTCTTTCCCGTCTCGGCCTCGTGCTCGCGCATCAGCCGGCGGACGCGCCCCGGACCGGCGTTGTACGCCGCGAGCGCGAGTTGGTAGTCGCCATCGAACATGCGCGCAAGTTGGCGGAGGTAGCGCGCCGCCGCCTCCGTCGAGACCGCCGGGTCCTCGACGGTCAGCGAGTCGAGGCCGAACTCGGCCGCCGTCTCGGGCATGAACTGCCACAGCCCGCGTGCGCCGGCCCAGCTCTCCGCGCGCGGGTTGAGCGCGCTCTCGATCACGGCCACGTACTGGAGATCCGTCGGAAGGCCCCGCCGCACTAGCGTCCGCTCGATCTGGCGCAACGTCCGCCGTCCTCGACGCCCCGTGCGCGCCAAGCGGCTCGCCGATGCCCGCTGTCGCTCGACCAATGGCGCAGACGCTGCGGGGTAGAACAGCCAGTCTGGCCCCTCTGCCCGGGCCGCCTCGGCCTCGAGGGCGGCTCGAAGGGCCGGCGACTCCAGAGGCACCATGAAGTCGTGATCGAGACTGGCGAGGGCCGCGCCCCGGATGCCCGCGACCTCGAGGGCGCTCATCGGGACCGTCTCGACGGGGCCATGGAAAGGCTCGTACGCCGCCTGCGCCTGAACCACCAAGTCACGGACGGAATCGTCGGACAGCGGATGCGCGACGAGATCGAGAGCGGCCTCGAACGCCGCCTGCGCGAGATCGGCCTGAGCCAGCGGCGACGCATCCTCGATGGCCTCGATGGCGTGACGAACTCGGACAACGTCGCGGCTCCACTCGAGAGGCGTCGCCTCCGTCGAGTCCCTCACGGCGCCAGAGGCCGAGGCCGGAAGTACAGAAAAACCAATCAGAACGGCGACAAGGCCGAAACGGGCAGCAAACACAAGCGTGGTGGGATCGTGCGGACAAACAACCCAGGGCATGTGCGAATCCGTATGCACATGCCCCGTCTTGCCCGCACCAAGAACCTAACTATCGTGCGTCGAGGCCGGAGACCTCGCGCGCAGGTAGAGCGTTGTCCTCCCCGCCGCTACCTTCGGTCGCTCCCCCTTCCCTATGCCCGAGGCCCTCAAAATCCTCTTCGTTGACGACGAGCCGGACCTTGTCCCGCTCATCCGCCAGACGTTTCGGTCTCAGGTCCGCAAGGGCGAGATCGAATTGGCGTTTGCGGGCGACGGCCTCGAGGCGCTCGAGCACCTGCGTGAGAATCACGACGTCGAGGTCGTGGTCACGGACATCAACATGCCCCGGATGGACGGGCTGACGCTGCTGGGAGAGCTCAGCAACCTGGGCCGCCAGACGCGGTCGGTGGTGGTGACCGCCTACGGCGACATGGAGAACATCCGGACGGCGATGAACAAAGGGGCGTTCGACTTCCTCACGAAGCCGATTGACATGAAGGACCTTCAGGTCACCCTCGGTCACGCACGTGAGGCCGTCGAGCGAGACCGAGAAGCCACGCGCGTCCGCCGGACAATCACCCGTTACCTCTCCGACTCGATTGCAGACGCTGTCCTCGCCGATCCGTCGGCCGTGGCTCAGACCGAGAGGCGGGAAGTGTCAGTGCTCATGAGCGACATCTCGGGATTCAGCCAGCTCTCGGAGCGGCTCGAACCGGAGCGCGTCGTCGAGTTTCTGAACGTCTACCTCGGCGCCATGACCGAGGTCGTAGACGAGTACGGTGGCGCCATTGACGAGTTTATCGGCGACGCGGTGCTGGTCATCTTCGGAGCCCCGCTTCGGATGAAGGATCACGCTGCCCGCGCTACCGCCTGCGCAGTCGCGATGCAGGCCCGCATGTCCCAGGTCAACCAAGACCTGACCGAGCGAGGCCTTCCACCGCTCGAGATGACTGCGGCCGTGAACAGCGGCGAGGTCGTGGTCGGGACCATAGGCTCGGAGAAGCGAGCGAAGTACGGCGTCGTGGGGAGCCCCGTGAACCTGACCGCCCGCGTCCAGTCGCTGGCCGTCCCTGGCGAGGTGCTCATCACCAACGCGACGTATCAGGCGGCCGGCGGCGAGGGCGGCCCGCTCGTCCTCGAGGGCTCGCGGCGCGTCTCGCTCAAGGGCTTCGCCGAGCCCATCCCGATCCACAGCGTCGAGGCCGTCGAGGGCTCTGATGCCGGAGCGGTGCCTCACAACGAGCCGAGGCTCACCGACCTCGAGGAGATGGTCCCCTTCGGGATGGCCGTGCTCGATGGCAAGGAAGTCACCAACGACGATCACGCCGGCGAGATCGTGGCGCTCTCGAGGACGGGCGCGCGGGCCCGCGTCTCGACGGAGGTCCCTGCTCGGACCGACGTTCGGCTCACCTTCGACGCAAGCTCCCTCGGCCTCGAGGGCGACCTCGGACCGGTGTATGCGAAGGTCCTCGAGGCCGAAGACCTGGGCGACGGGAAGTGCGAGGTCGGCATCCGGTTCTCCTCGGTCCCGCCGGCCGTTGCCCAGGCGCTAGCCGCGCTCGTGGCATGAGACGCGCCCTCGCCCTAACGGTTGTCACGGTGGCAACGGCGATGGTCCTGCTGGCCACGCCCTTCGGCGTGTGGGCGCAGCAGAACGGGATCGCCGGAGACGACGACGGCGCGCTGGTCTTCAAGCACCTCGGGGTGGAGCAAGGGCTCCCCAGCGCCGTCATCCACTCGGTCACGCAGGACGCACTCGGGTTCATCTGGGTTGGCACCGAGGAAGGGTTGGCGCGTCTCGACGGCCTCGAGGTCGTCACCTACCCAGCGACCGACGACTCGACCACCATCCGGGGGAGCCTCGTCAACTCTCTCGCCCCCGGCGTCGCCGGCGTCGTGTGGGTGGGCACGAACGGTGGCCTGAGCCGCTACGACCCTGCGACCGACCACTTCACGACGATCAGCGGGCTCCCCTCGACCAACGTCCTGGCCGTGACAGCCGATGGAGCCGGCGGCGCATGGGTGGGCACCGACGCCGGCGGGGTCCGCGTCGACGCCAACGGGGAGGTATCGGCCACGCTCCAAGGGGCCGTCCGCGCCATCTTGCCGCGTGACGGAGACGTCTGGTTCGGTACCGACGACGGGCTGATGCACCTCGAGGACGGTCAGCCTCGAACCTTCCGCCCTGATTCGCTGGGCGCCGCCAGCGTGTCCATCTCCGACATCGCCGCGTCCTCGGACGGCACACTCCTGCTCGGGACGAGAGGCCAGGGCCTCCTCTCCTTCGACCTCGGCACGGAGCGCTTCACCACCATCGACATTGGCGACGGACTCCTGTCTCAGAACGTGACCGACGTGTACGAGGACGCCACTGGTGCGGTCTGGGTCGCGACGCTGGGTGGCGGCGTGCGGCGGGTCATCCCAGGAGCCGGGCCGGACGCCATCCGCGTGTACGAGGCGGTGCCGGAAGACACCGGGTCGCTCTCAGGCGACCAAGCCTCGGTCGTGTTCGAGGACCGGCAGGGCATCCTCTGGGTCGGCACGTACGACGGGCTCGACCGCGTCGATCGCGCGAGGGGCGCCATTACTCGCCTACGCCATGACCCACAGGACACTAGCTCTCTCTCCAGCAGCGACGTCCGGGCCGTCCTCGAGGACGGCAGCGGCACGCTGTGGGTAGGGACGGACCGCGCGCTCGACCGCAGCTCTGACGGGCGGACGTTCACCCACTTCGAGGTCGGCGGAGCTATCCACGCGCTATGGGAGACAGCGGGCTCCGTCTGGGCTGGGACAGACAGCGGGCTGTGGCGCCTTGAGGGCGAGGCCCCTGAGCGGATCGGGCTATCGGACACCCCCGGTGCGAGCCCAACTGTCACGGCCTTGCTCGACGACGGCAACGGGGGCCTGTGGGCGGGCACCGAGACGCAAGGCCTGCTGAGGTACGACCTTGAGTCCCGCGAGACCCGCCGCGTCTGGTTCGACGGTCCCGGCGTCGAGGTCACGGCCCTGGCGCTGGGGGCTCGCGGCGCGTTGTGGATCGGCACCGACGGCGGGCTGTGCCGCCTGGACGTCCCGACGAGCTCGGCGTCGTGCTTCGAGGCCGACGGCGGCGCGCGGTCGCTGGCCAGCGGGCAGGTCCATGCCTTGCTGGCTCAGCCCAACGATGCCTTGTGGATCGGTACGGACGCCGGACTCCACTATCTGGACGTCGGCGACCTCGATGCCGGACTCACCCGCTACCAGTCCGCATCGACAGACCTGCCGAATGACGATGTCCGAGCCATTGTCGAGGACGAGGATGGGTTCTTGTGGCTCAGCACCGGCGCTGGGCTGTCTCGCTTCGACCCCACCACGGAGACGTTCGCCCAGCGGGCCGGCGTCGCGGACATGGACCGAACGCTCTCGGAAGCGTCGGTCCTCGCGCCTGACGGGCGTCTCTACTTCGGTAGCACGCGCGGGCTGCTCACGTTCTCGGATCAACTCGCGGCGGTGAATGGGAATCCGCCTCAGGTGGTCATCACCAGCATCGCCATCTCGGGGCAGAAAACGGATCCAGGGGACGGAGCCATCGAGGTCGCGGCACCCGTCGCGGAGCGTATCACGCTCGCTCCCGGCCAGGCGTACCTCACCATCCAGTACGCCGCACTTCACTTCTCCACGCCGTCGCAGAACACGTTCCGCTACCGACTCGACGGTCTCTACGAGGACTGGCGCGATGTCGGAAACACGCGGGAGGCCACGTTCAGCTCGCTTCCGCCGGGCCGGTACACGTTCGAGGTCCAGGCTGCCAACTCCGACGGCGTGGGGTTCGCGGACGGAGCACGAGCAGCCGTGGCGTCCATCGAGGTCGAGGTGCTGCCGCCGTGGTGGCGAACGTGGTGGGCCATTACTGGCTTCGTCCTTCTCTTCTTGCTCGCACTGGTGCAGGCGGACCGGTGGCAACGGGCCCGCCTCTTGCGCCAGGAACGCGAGCGGGCAGAGCGCCGAGAAGCTGAACTCCGCGCCGAGGCCGCTGAAGCGGGAGAGCGAGAGACCCGCGCCGAGGCCGCCGTTCTCAAGGCGGAGAACGAACGCAAGGCCGCCGAGCTCGACAAGGCCCGCGAGGTCGAGGCCGCCAACGCCAAGCTCGCCCAAGCCAACACACGGCTTGAGGCGTCTCTCCTCGACCTCCGGCAGACCCAAACGCAGCTCGTCCAAAGCGAGAAGCTGGCATCGCTGGGCCAGCTCACAGCCGGCATCGCCCACGAGATCAAGAACCCGCTCAACTTCGTCAACAACTTCGCGGACCTGTCTGTGGACCTCGCCCAGGAGCTCCGCGAAGAGATGCAAGACGCTGGCGACCGCCCCACGTCGGGCATCCTCGAGGACGTTGGAGACCTGATCGAGGATCTCCAAGAGAACGCCCGTCGGATCCGCGAGCATGGCCAACGAGCCGACCGCATCGTGCGGTCGATGCTACTCCACAGCCGCGGTGGCTCCGCGGAGCGCGGGCGCGTCGAGATGAACCGCTTTGTGGAGGAATACGCCAACCTGGCCTTTCACGGCGCCCGCGCCAACGACTCTGACTTTCAAGTCGAGATCATTCGCGACTTCGACGACGACACTGGGGAGGTCGAGGTCGTGCCGCAGGAGTTCGGCCGTGTCCTGATCAACCTGCTCACGAATGCCTTCCACGCCGTCAACGAACGCTCAGAGGCAGAGGGCACGGACTACCGCCCCAAGGTCACGGTCTCGACGGTGCGCACAGGATCCAACGTCGAGATCGTGATCCGCGACAACGGGACAGGCATCCCGGAAGCCGTCAAGGCCAAGATCTTCGAGCCGTTCTTTACCACCAAGCCTACAGGTCAGGGAACGGGACTGGGGCTCTCGCTCGCGCACGACATCGTCACGCAGGTCCACGGCGGCCAGATGTCGGTGGAGAGCGTCGAGGGCGAAGGCACCGCGTTCCACATCGTGATCCCGGACCGGCAGCCGGAGGCTGTGTAGCGTCCTCGAGGGCGACGGCGTCGGGCCTTGCGACAGCCTCGAGGGCTGGAGAGTGCGAGAGGCGAAGCGGTTCGCAGGTGTGCCGGTTCGTCCTCGAGGACGGGTCCCTGTCGCATCGCCGCCCTCGAGCTCAGACAGACGTCGACGCCCCGATTCGCCCTCGAGGTCGAATCGCCCTCGGCTGGCATGTTGCCTGCGCCAGCGGCGCGGTCGTCCTCGAGGTCAGACCTAGCAGCGGCCTCGAGGGCGGCGCACGGATCAGGAGCGCCGTGGTGTCGTAACATTTGCTGCCTCTCTCTCTTCCCTTCATGCAAAGCCTCTGGAAAAGCCTCCTCGGCGGTGGCAGCGGGTCCTCCGAAGACGACCTGCTCGGCACGATCCCGCTGTTCGAGGAACTCTCCTCGCGAGAGATCGACGCTGTTCAGCGCCTTCTCCACCGACGCGACTACGTATCGGGCGAGTCCATCTTTGTCCAGGGAGAGCCAGGGCTGGGGATGTACATCATCGCCCGAGGCGTCGTCTCGATCCAGAGCGAGCCCAGCGGACGGGAGCTCGTCGAACTGGTGAACGGGGATTTCTTCGGTGAGATCGCCCTACTCAACGAGGTCATCCGCACGGCCACCGCGCGGGCCAAGACGGACTGCACGCTCCTCAGCCTCTTTCAACCCGACCTGCTGGGCCTGCTCGATCGCAACCCGAGGCTCGGCGTCAAGGTCTTGCTCGCGCTCTCACGTCTGGTCGGGCTCCGCTTGGTCGAGGTTTCTGATGAAGTCGAGTCGCTGACGCGCGAGTGCGAAGAGCTTCGCGCGACCGTCACCGAGGACGCTGACAGTGGCTGAGGTCGTCCTCGACTCCCCTCTCCCCGCGATCTCCGCCACGAGAGAGAGCCTGGCTCCGTCGGTTAGGGTGCCGGCCGCCCAAGCGGCGCCGGCCAAGTATCAGGAGCCGCCGCCAGTCGTTCCAGCGAGCCGCTTGAGCGCATGGGCTTTCATCCTAGCGGTCGCTGGGCTGGTGGCCGCCATTATGGTCGCGCCCGACCTGGCTGGGCTCGTCCTCTTAGGAGCCGTACTTGCCTATCTCCTTCTTCCGGTCGTCAACACGATTGAGAGACAAGGGGTTGGCCGGACCGTTGCCACCGCGACAGTGCTGGTCACGTTGATCGGGATCACGGCGCTCGTGGTGGCCCTCGCGTTGCCCGCCGTCCTCGAGCAACTCGGCTCTCTTCAGTCGCGATGGGAGAGCGGCGAACTGCTTGCCCTTGTCCGCGACGCCGAGGCCTCGATCGCCGCGCGCCTCGGCATGGTCGAGGCCGGGGACCTGGGGTTGGTCGCGTCCGTCCAGGAGGCGCTGTCCCCAGGATCCGGCGCACTCATTGGTTATGTCCCAGACGCCCTCGAGGGGATCGGCAACGCCGTCATCGTGCCGTTCGTGATGTTCGCGCTGCTCAAGGATGGTCCCTCGCTGCGCCAGCGCGTACTGTCGATCATACCAAACCGGTACTTCGAGTTCGTCATGACAGTGTTCTTCAAGGCCGATGCTCACCTTGGAGGCTACCTCCGTGGCCAGGCACTCATCGCACTCTTGGTTGGCACCTCGACGGCCCTCGGCCTCGGTCTCTTAGGCGTCGACTACTACCTCGTGCTGGGGCTGATTACAGGCTTGGCGAATTTCGTCCCGTACGTCGGGTTCGTGGTGTCGGCCGGGCTTTCGATCCTAGTCTCAGTTGTGACGACGGGCGGAATGGAGCAGGTGGCTTCTGTAGTGGTTTTGTTCTTGGTACTCCAGACCGTTGAGAACGTCGTGTTTCAGCCCTGGATTACGGGCAAGAACGTGTCGATGCATCCTGTGATGGTCCTGCTCGCCATCCTGATCGGCGGCCGAGTTGGAGGCGTGATGGGCATGGCTCTCGCAGTCCCCACCGCCGCCGTTCTCAAGGTCATGTTCCTCGAGACCGCCATTGGCCTGCGCCGCTACCACCTCTAGCCCAGACAGAGCGATCTTCCGTGATGCCTCGTCCTGACCCTGCTCGCCTTACTGTCCGTTTCTGGGGCGTCCGCGGTTCGATCCCGACCCCTGAGCGGGGCTTTCTGGGTGTCGGTGGGAACACGTCTTGCGTCGAGGTCCGGGCAGCGGACGGCACCGTCCTCGTCCTCGATGCGGGGACGGGCGCCCGTGGGCTCGGGTACGCGCTCGCGGCAGAGTCGGGCGGTGCCCCCTCGGAGATCCATCTTGCGCTGTCCCATTTCCACTGGGACCACCTTCAGGGCTTGCCGTTTTTCGCGCCGCTCTATACGCCCGGCAACACGATCCGCTTTTACGCCGCCACCGACGACGAGCACCTGACGGGCTTGCTGTGCGGGCAGATGAGCGAGCCGTACTTCCCAGTGCCATTCCAGGAGCTCGCTGCGGCAACGGAGACGATCCGGGTTCGCGACGCCGAGCCCTTCGAGGTCGGCCCCATGACGGTGCGGCCGTTCCCTGTGAACCACCCGCAAGGCGCCCACGGCTACCGCATCGAGTGCGACGGAGCGGTGATTATCTACGCGACGGATTACGAGCACGGCTCGCCGTCTCACGACGAAGGGCTTCGGGAGGTGGCACGCGGTGCCGACCTCCTCATCTCGGACGCGCAGTACACGCCGGACGAGTACGATCTCCGTCGCGGATGGGGTCACACAACGTGGCAGCACGCGGCCGATTTAGCGAACGATGCCGGCGTAGACCGCCTCTTGCTGTTCCACCACGACCCGTCGCATGATGATGCCACGCTCGAACGGATTCAAGACCGCGCTCGCGAGCGCTTCGCGGCGACCGATCTCGCCTCGGAGGGGCTGGAGATCCGGCTGTAGGTAGCCTGCTGCGGTCGTGGGAAAGGGGGAATGGGAAAAGGGAACGGCAACCCTGACTGCGACCTCGAGGACGATTCGCCCTCACCCTGTCCCTCTCCCCTTGGGTAGAGGGGACCTCATAGGCGAGATCCAGGCCTTGGACCTATTTCCCGACCTCGAGGACGCATCTTCCCCACACGATCCCGCGCCGGGGCTTCGTTTGATGTGATGAAGCCCCCCCGTTACCTTTACGGGATATACCGACTCACCTGTCCCGGCCGGACACATCCAACGATACGATGGGCAAGCAGCGCATGAACGACAACTGGGAGCGAATGAAGACGCAGCTCCTTTCCACCTGGAGCGAACTCGACGAGGCCGAGATGAAGAAGGCCCGCGGGAGCCTCACCCAGATGGTCAACCTGATCCACTCCCAGACGGGCGAGGATCGGAAGGTCATCATGAACAAGATGTCAGCGTTCCTGTAGGGATCGCTTTCGACGACTGCGACGGCGCGCCTCGAGGTCGGGGCGCGCCGTTTTTCGTTGCTGCGTCCTCGAGGGCGAGTGGATGGCGAGCCGGCTCACGCCGGCCTCGAGGACGGGGAACGCGGTCGGTAGCTTGTGCGGACACTCCCTAAGCCCATGCCCGAGACCGCCGACGCCCCCGCCCGCCCCTTTCCCCTCGGCTCTGCGATCCCCGACGACGGGCCGCTCCGCGACGCCTTCGATGCCCGCGTCGCGTTTCACCGCCACGCCCTCGAGGCCATGGAGCAACGAGCCGCTGAGGTCCGACGCGGAGGAGGCGACAAGGCAGCCGAGCGCCAGCACAAGCGGGGCAAGCTGACCGCCCGAGAGCGCGTCGCGATGCTGGTGGACGACGACTCCACGTTTCGCGAGATCGGCCTGTTTGCCGGTCGCGGGATGTACGAGGAGGAGGGCGGCTGCCCAGCCGGAGGCACCGTGATGGGACTCGGCCGCGTCAAGGGGCGCCTGTGCATGGTGGTTGCCAACGACGCCACCGTTAAGGCTGGAGCGTGGTTTCCGATCACCGCCAAGAAGAACCTCCGGGCGCAGGAGATCGCCCTCGAGAACCGCATTCCGATCATTTACTTGGTGGATTCGGCTGGCGTCTTCCTGCCGATGCAGGACGAGATCTTCCCAGACCGAGACCACTTCGGGCGCATCTTCCGCAACAACGCCCGCCTGTCGGCGCTCGGCGTGCCTCAGATCGCGGCCATCATGGGAAGCTGCGTCGCGGGTGGCGCATACTTACCCATCATGTCAGACGAGAGCCTGATCGTGGACGGCACGGGCTCCGTCTTCCTAGCCGGCCCGTTCCTCGTGCAGGCTGCGATTGGCGAGGAAGTGGATGTCGAGACCCTCGGCGGCGCCACCACACAGACAGATATCTCGGGCGTCTGCGAGTACAAGATGCCGGACGACCAGACATGCCTCGCAACCGTCCGCGATTTGGTCGGAGGGCTCGGGCCTCTCCCCCGCTTTGGGTTCACGCGCGACGAGCCCGCCGAGCCGGCGTTCGACCTCGAGGAGGTCCTGGGCGTCTTCCCAGAGTCTCGCCAACAACCGTACGACACGCGCGAGGTCCTGGCCCGCATCGTCGACGCTGACTCGTGGACAGAGGTCAAGGCCGGCTACGGACAGACGCTCCTGTGTGGCTACGCTCGGATTGACGGCTGGAGCGTCGGGATCGTGGCGAGCCAGCGCAAGGTGGTCCGCGCGAAGGCACCCAAGGGCAAGGCGGCCGAGATGCAGATCGGCGGCGTCATCTACGGCGACGCCGCGGACAAGGCAGCGCGCTTCGTGATGCAGTGCAACCAGAAGCGGATCCCGCTGGTGTTCTTCCAAGACGCGACCGGTTTCATGGTCGGCACCCGCGCCGAGCAGTCCGGCATCATCAAGGACGGGGCGAAGCTGGTCAACGCCGTCGCCAACTCGGTCGTCCCGACGTTCACGGTCGTGATTGGCAACTCATTCGGGGCGGCCAACTACGCGCTCAACGGTCGCGCCTACGACCCTCGCCTCTTCCTCGCGTGGCCGACGGCTCAGATCGCCGTCATGGGCGGGGCGCAAGCCGCCAAGACGCTGCTGTCGATCGAGGAGCGGACGCTGTCGAAGCAAGGCATCGAGCTCTCCGAAGAGGACCGGCAGGCCCGCCTCGACCAGATCGAGGCTCGCTACGCCGAGCAGACATCGCCCGTGTACGCGGCGGCCCGGCTCTGGGTGGACGAGATCATCGACCCGCGGGAGACGCGGGGATGGCTCGCGACCGGTTTGGAGATGGCAGACCACAACCCGGAGATGGAGCCCTTCCGCGTCGGCGTGCTCCAGACGTAGAGGGCAAGGGAGACGAGGAATTGGACAAGGAGCGGCCTCGAGGACGGAGACGAGACCTCGAGGGCGATCTGCGACATGTGAGCGCCTCGCCCTGCCCCTCTCCCGCGACGGGGCCGGTAGATCCTCGTCCTGTTCTCGGATTGACTGTCAACAGCGAATGGCATCCCCGCGCAGGCGGGGACCCATACCGAGCCACTCGTGACCTCGAGGGTTAGAATCGGCCTCGAGGTCGGTACTCTGGATTCCCGCGGTCGCGGGAACGACGGCTGGGGGCGTGTACGAATCGAAGAACGTAGCGGCCCTGCTCTCCTGGGGGGACATCACCTGTGACCTCGAGAATGCGGCGACCTCGAGGCCGGACTAAACCCCTTGCCGCACCTCACTAGCCCTCTCAGGCCACCATTGCTTTCTGAGCCGCAACACGCCCCGACTCCGTGAGCGCCAGCCGATCTCCCGACCGCCGGACCGCTCCACCACGCTCGGCCGCTCGGACCGCCCTCGAGGCGAACGCCTTCTCCCACCGCAAGTGGTCCTGGAGGTGACCCGACGCGGCACTCACGATCCGCCTCTGGCGTGTGCTCGTGGTGCAGCAGATGGACGAGCAGCATCCGTTCGGCAAACGCGATACGCTGGCGAGCCCGGCGGCGAGCCTGTGCCACCAGTCCTCGATGCGGCGCGAATGCGAAGCACGCGGCGAACAGCACGCCCGCCATGACCGCCATCGAGCCCGCGATGGACACGTCGAGGACGCGGGCGAGCCAGTAGCCCGAAATGGCGCTCGCGACACCTAGCGCGACTGACAGACCGAGGAGCACCGGCAGGCGATCCGTCAAGAGCCACGCCGCGGCAGGCGGAGCGATCATCAAGGCGACCACAAGGATCGACCCGACCACGTCGAACGCACCGACCGCGACAACCGATACGAGCGACATCAGCGCGTAGTGAACCGCTGCCGGAGCCAGCCCGAGTGCCGCCGCCAAACCAGGGTCGAAGGTGCTGATCTTGAGTTCCTTGTAGAACAGCGCCACGAACGCGACGCAGGCCAGCAGCACCGCGCCCATCAGCCACAGCGCCTGAGGACCCAGGCTGACGCCGCCGACCTCGAAGCGCGTGATCCATGAGAGCTCGGGGGCGCCGAGAAGCACCGCATCGGTGTCGAGGTGCACGCCTGACGCGTATCGCGAGATCATCACGACGCCGATCGAGAACAAGGCCGGGAAGACAAGCGCGATGGCTGCGTCTTGCTTTACCAGCCGCGTCCGCCCCAATGCTTCGATGATGGCGACAGTCAGGACGCCCGTCCCGGCCGCGGCGAGCAAGAGGAGTGGCGAGTGCAGGTTCTCCGTCCAAAAGAACGCCAGCACAATGCCAGGTAGGATCGCGTGGCTGATGGCGTCCGAGAGCAGCGCCGTCTTGCGCAGCACCAGGAAGGCGCCGACGAGCGAGCACGCGGCGGCCGTCACCGACGC
Organism: Rubricoccaceae bacterium; assembly: GCA_963832985.1. Taxonomy (GTDB): domain Bacteria; phylum Bacteroidota; class Rhodothermia; order Rhodothermales; family Rubricoccaceae; genus Rubrivirga. The sequence continues at coordinate 3,395 of CAWHWG010000003.1, read as the reverse complement.
GATCAGTTGGATCTCGATCTGCTGGATCGTCATGTGTGGGCGCCAACCTCGAGGTCGGACGTGTCGATGTAGCGAGCCAGGCGACGGGCCTCGGCCAGGCCTCGGGGCGTGAGCGACCACGCATCGTCTTGAGGCTCAACCAGTCCCTGCTTTTCGAGCGCGCCCAGGGTCGGCTCGACGGACTCGGGCCGAGCCGTCATCGTACGGAGTGTCGCGGCCGCGTGCGGGTGGTGTGGGTCCACATGGCCAAGCGCCAGCGTGTACAAGTCTTCCAAGGTGCCTGCGACACGAAGCACGCGGCGGTTGCGCCGTCCTCGAAGCCAGGCCGCGACCAGCCCTCGGCGCGGGGCGAATGCCAGGCTCAGAATCACGACGGCCGTCGCCACAAGCACGATGGTCGGGCCGGTCGGGATGCCCGCTCCGGAGCTGCTGATAAGAGCCCCGGTGGCACCGCTCAGCGCACCGAACACGCCTGCGAGCAGGACCACGCCCCACAGCCGGTCGGTCCACTGCCGAGCCGCGGCAGCCGGCGCCACAATGAGGGCGCTCATCAGCACCACGCCGACGGTTTGAAGACCGATCACGATGGCGATCACCAGCAGTGTCGTCAGCCCAACGTCGAGGGCGCGAGCGGGGAATCCCTGCACGGCGGCAAAGTCGGAGTCGAAGAGGAGCAGCTTGAACTCTTTCCAGAAGACGGCCATCACAAGGAGGGCGACGGCGCCGAGCGCGGCCATCGTGACCACATCGCGTCCCACCAACGCGGCGGCCTGACCGAAGAGGAACTTGTCGAGGCCGGCTTGGCTCGCGTCCGGCCTCGACTGGATGAAGGTCAGCAACACCATGCCCAACCCGAAGAACACGGACAGCACGATGCCGAGCGCGGCGTCGTACGGCACACGGCTCCGTTGGACGACGGACATCACAGCCAGCGTCCCGAGCCAGCCCGCCAGCCCGGCGCCTACGACCAGCACGAGCGGAGCCTTGCTGCCCTGTCAGCAGGAACGCGATCGCCACGCCGGGCAGCGCCGCGTGGCTGATCGCGTCGCCCAAGAGCGACTGGCCTCGCAAGACGGCGAACGAGCCGAGCGAGCCCGACGAGAGTCCGAGCACGGCGGCGCCGAGCGCAACGGTCTGGAGGGTGTAATCGAACTCAATCATCGGCCTCAAGGACGGGGGCGTGGACTCGAGAGCGAAGTCCCGACCTCGAGGCGACGAGTCTCATTGCATGGGTCCCCGCCTTCGAGGGGATGACTCTTGTAGGTGTTTGCCGGGTCGTCGCTTTCCAGATCAGTCTCGGCCTCGAGGGCGAGCCCGATGAGGTGGCAAACAGGAGAACGGGCGACATCCTAGCGTCCTCGGGGCTGAACCGACTCGTCCTCGAGGCCGGACGCGACCTCGAGGGCGGAATCCTTCGCGGCCTCGAGGACGGCGGACTGGAACGGCACGCGGCCACCGTAGGCGGCGCGTAGGTTGGCGTCGGTAAACACCTCGCCGACTGGTCCGGCGGCAACGCGGCGGACGTTGAGAAGGAGCACCCAGTCGAAGTACTCCGGCACCGTCTGGAGATCGTGGTGGACCACCAACACCGTCTTGCCCTCCTCGCGGAGCCGCTGGAGCAGAGCTACGATGGCCCGCTCCGTTGTCGCATCGACGCCCTGGAAGGGCTCGTCCATCAGGTATACGCGAGCGTCCTGCACCAACGCCCGGGCCAGAAAAACGCGCTGCTGCTGCCCGCCCGAAAGCTGTGCAATCTGGCGGTCCGCGAAGTCCGCCATCCCGACCTGCCGCAGGGCCTCGAGGGAGCGCTCCCGCTCCTTCGCGCCCGGCCGCTTGATCCAGCCAAGACGACCGTACGTACCCATGAGAACGACATCGAGGACGCTCGTCGGGAAGTCCCAGATCGACGGAGCCGCGCTGAGGCACGTAGGCCACGTCGCGGCGGCGCTTCTCGAGCGGAGCGCCCAGAACCTCGACGCGGCCGGCGGCGATGGGCAGCAGGCCCAGAACGGCCTTGATCAGCGTCGTCTTGCCCGCGCCGTTGGGACCGACGATGGCCATCAGCACGCCCTCGGGCACGCGCAGGTCGATGTCCCACGGCACCGGCTCGTCGCGGTACGCGACGGTCAGGTCGGCGACGTCGATCGCAGGGACGGCGGTGGAGATCACGACGGCAGGCGCTCGGCGACGGGACCCGAGGACGCGCCGCCTGTCAGTGCAGTGACGATGGTCTCGACGTTGTGGCGGATCATGCCCTCGTAGGTGCCCTCGGGCGTATCGGGGTCACCAGGCGCATCCGAGAACAGGCTCCCGCCGATCCGACCGTCCCACCGCGCGCGCGCGCGGCCTCGAGGACGGCGTTGATGCTGCGCTCCGAGACGCTCGTCTCGACGAACATCGCCGGGATGTCGTTATCGGCCACGAACGCAGCCAAGTCCTGAACGTCGCCCGTCCCTGCCTCGGTCGCTGTCGAGAGCCCTTGCAGGCCGCGGACCTCGAAGCCATAGGCGGCGCCGAAGTAGTTGAACGCGTCATGCGCGGTCACGATGACGCGCCTGTCCTCGGGCACGTCCTCGACGCGCGCACGGACGTACTCGTCGAGGGCGGCGAGCTTCGTGTCGTAGGCCGCGAAGTTCGCTGCGTAGATCTCGGCATGCGATGTGTCGGCGTTAGAAAGCACGTTTGCAACCGCGCGAGCCGCCTGCCGCCACAGCGCACACGTCCATCCAGACGTGCGGGTCGAACGCGCCCTCTGAACCTCCGGCGCCAGAGCTGCGACGGCACGGACCTCGCTCGCGACGGGCTCCGCGCTGATGCCGAGGCTCTCGACCTGCTCCAGCGCCTCTCCCATCTTGCCCTCGAGTTCGAGGCCGTTGTAGAGCACCATGTCGGCCTCGATGAGCCGAGCCACATCACTCTCGCGCGGACGGTACAGGTGCGGATCCACGCCCGGACCCATCAACCCCTCGACCTCGACACGCTCACCACCGATCTCTCGGGCGAGGTCGGCCAGCATGCTGGTCGTGGTCACGACGCGGACCTTGCGGTCGGCGATGGGAGTGTCCTTGCCCGAGCCACCACACGCGCCGAGCGCGAGGGCGAGGAAAAACAGGAGCGGGGCGGCCCAGCGGGCGCTTGAACAGCAGGTCATGTGACGTCGTCTAGGAAAAGGAAAGGGGGAGCACCAGGCGCCGAGCGAGACCGTCTCGCCCTCGAGGTCGCCAGACAGCAAGTGGATGGTCGCGGTAGCCGTCGTCAGCCATGGCCTCGAGACGGAAGCGGGTGCCGGGATAGAGGCCCGCGACGCCGATCTCGCGCAGCAGCGCGTTGTCATGGTCGCTCACGCGGGCGACTGTCGCCTCGGCGCCTTCGTCGAGGCGGGCCGGCGATACGTG
>CAWHWG010000002.1:0-90885 GCA_963832985.1 Rubricoccaceae bacterium | reverse complement strand
CTTACGTCGCTACGGTGGACACCCCCTGGGGTGAATGGCGCGCCTCGAAGGCCGCCGGGCTGAGGTAGCCCAGCGACGAGTGCCGGCGCTGGCGGTTGTAGAAGACCTCGACGTACTCGAAGATCGACGACCGAGCCTCGGCCCGCATCGCTAAGCGCCGCCGCACGAGCAGCTCGCGCTCGAGCGTCGAGAAGAAGCTCTCGATCACCGCGTTGTCGAGCGGCGTGCCGGGACGGCTCAGGCTCCGCACCGCCCCGATGGCCTGGAGCGACGACAGGAACGGGCCGGAGACGTACGCCGCGCCGCGGTCCGAGTGGTGGACGAGGCCCGGCGCCGGACGGCGTCGGCCGACGGCGCGGCGAGGGCGCGCTCGACCAAGTCCGTCGTCGCCGACGGGCCGAAGGCGTGGCCGACGATCCGGCGGCTGTGGAGGTCGATCACGGCGGCGACGTGGAGCCAGCCCTCGCGCGTCCAGACCTGCTTGACGTCGGCGCACCACCGCCGGTCGGGCGCCTCGGCCGAGAACGTCGCGCTCGATGAGGTCGGGCGCGTCGACGGTCGCCGGCGGCCGCTGAGACGGCCGGTGCGCTTGCGCGCGTGGAACGCGCCTCGGAGACCGGCCTGCCGCATGAGACGGGCCACGCGGCGGCTGACCGACGCGGACGCCCTGAGCTCGCGGAGCTCGCGATGGACGCGGGGCGCGCCGTACGTCTGACGGCTGGCGCGGTGGGACTCGGCGATGAGCGCCGTCAGAGCGCGGTCGGCCCGGCCGCGGTCGCTCTCCGGGCGCACGAGCGCGGCGTGGTAGCCGCTCCGGCTGACACCGAGCACCCGGCAGGCCATCGCCACCGGGTGCTCGCTCGCGTGCCGCCGGATGAAGGCGTAGATCACGTCCGGGGCGGCATCTGCGAGAAGATGCCGACGGCTTTTTTTAGGATGTCCCGCTCCTGCTGGAGTCGGTCGAGCTCGCGCTTGAGCTGGCGGATCTGCTCGGCCTCCGGGAGCTTGTCGGAGACGACCGCCTCGTCGGGGGCGAGCGGTGGATCCAGTCGCGGAGCGAGCCGACGGAGACGCCGAGGTCGCGGGCGACCTGCTTTGCGGGAGTGGCCTTCGTCGGTGACGAGGCGGACGGCCTCGCGCTTGAAGTCGTCGGAGTAGGTGATTCTGGGCATGGGTACCTCGATCTGTGGAAGGATCGGGGTGTCTACCGGACTGAAGCAAGCTCACGATGGGCCTTACAGCGCCAGATGTGTCACGAGGACAGCCGAGGCTTGGGCGGTAGAAAAACCCCGCGACGCTGGGTAGACCTGGATCTCTCGACCCTCATTTTGACCCCATCCTAGCCTCGGTACGGGTTGCATAGGTGAAAACGTAACTCTAGCACTCCATTGCGTTCCATCGTGAAGGATGGGTGTGCGAGGCCGCTTAGGCATCCCGAGATTGCCGCTCCGCCCACGACCGCCGGAGCAGAGCACATGGGCTCTCGCTTGGCTACCAGACATGCCACAGACGCTCCTCGCACTGTTCGCGCTCGCCCTCGCGTCGTACCTGTCGCTGGGGCAGCAGCAGCTTGCGCTCCGCTCGCAAGAGAACACCGTAGGCAACGAGGTGGGGCTCGCGGCAGCCGGCCTCGCCTCCGAGGTTATGGCCTTCGTCGAGTCTCGGTCGTTCGACGAGGCGACGTCGCCGGAGGCAATTCATTCGACCCAGAACGTCCCGACCTCTCCGAATGATTTTTCGCCAGCATCAGACTTCGGCGCAGCAGATCGCGGTACAGATGGGTGCAACCTCGTGCTCCCGGCCCTCACTCCTGTCTGTGACGACGTTGACGACGTATCGGGAATGGGATGGGTCCCAACGACCCTGACACTCGCCCATGACCGGTCGCTCGACTTTGAAGTCCGCCTAGTCGTGTTCTATGTCTCATCGCCCGAGAGCATGGCGGAGTCCCCGGTCCGGACGCTCCATAAGCGGGTTGTCATAGACGTTCGATCACCTCACGTGACTGGCGATGAGGTCGATGGACTGGTCCGGCTGACACGCGTCGTCTCCTACGATCCGATCAAGGCGGAGAAGGACTACGAAGACCCATATGGCCCTCTCGGAACCTCGACATCCTAGCCCACGGCTGCTGCCTCCAGAGTCTCTATGCAATTCCTTCTCGACAATCTGACCGCGATCATTGTCAGTGGCATTGTCTTACTTGGCCTCCAGGTCACGCAAGCCCGTTCTCAGCACGCGGGCGTCGAGGGCGTCGCCACCCACTCCGCTAAGACCAAGACGCTGGCGTTTGGCGAGTGGGTCGAAGATGACGTGCTCTCGATCGGGGCAAACTTCGGAACCAACCTATACCGGTTCGAAGAACCGATTTTAGACAGCGATGGCAATGCGTCTAGCTGGACGTTCTACAGCGACTCCACGCGCCATGACGGTACGGAGACGCGCGTGTTCAAGCGCTGGCGGATGGTCCCTACGGGCACGGCCACATTCACAGATGTGAGCTACGACGTGTTCAAGGTGGAGCGCGACTCGGTCGTTCTCGACTACCCATCGGCCGGTATTCCACCGACGCTGTCCTCGATCAATCCGTCCGACTGGGTGCTCTCCACTTGGAGCATCGGTACAGTATCCTTTTTTACGGTGGACTTGCTGGATCGCATGGGGGAGCGGCCGACTACGTCTTCTGGAGCAACGGATCTTGAGGCCGTGGACTACATCCGTGTCCGTTTTGGGGTCGTTCCAGAATACCGGATCCGAGAGCAGCACGCTACGAATCGTGACTATGTCATCCGAGAATTGTACTGGGCGAAAACACTGAAAGTGAGGCCCTACTGGGTGCCACCGCCATCTCAATCTTGACGCACCTTTATCCCCAAACCCCCCCATGGGAAAAGCCCTCATCATGATCGTGCTCGGCGCTGGGATCATACTCACGCAGCAGTTCTGGAGTACCCGGTTGACCGAAGACGAGACGTCTGAGGACAGACGTGATTATCAAGAGACAGTGATCTCCCGCGAGATCGCTGCCTCAGCCTTTAACGTCGCGATGGGCGAGATCCGAGCCTATGGCGAAGACCTCAAAACCGCCGTCGAGGACTTTAACGGAACTACCGAAGGGCGCTCGGGCGTGTTCTTGACGGGCCGGTTTTCTGGCGGAACCTATGAGACGACCTCACACCTAACGTCTGGCCACAGTGTTCGAGTCGTGGCAAAAGGGGTGTTCGATGGCGCTGAATTCGTGATGCACGACGAGTATAGGGTTCCTGTGTTAGTCGCTAGGGAGGAGGGCATCGTCGAGATCACACCGCAACCGACAATGCCAGGTCGGTGCTCGGCCGTGTTCTATCAAGCCTATCCGCTCAACGCTGACGCCGCTGACCTACCGGAACCCGAGATGATCTACGCCTCATCGGCCAGTAGCCGCGTGGGGGACTCAGCGCTTCAGTCGGTTTACGTCACGGCTGGCACCCAGATGAACTTCTTTATTGCCGTCGACGCTGGGTGCGTGATGCAATTCTCGTCCTCGACGACCGAGTGTGGCGCACGGTTAGAAGCCGCGAATTACTCGTTCGATGCATCTGACTGGAACGAGATCCACTGGGCGCTCGATGTCGACCCCACCCGCGTCGATCAAGCGGAGGAGGCGCCGTGGGCATTCGTTGAGCAGGATGCTGGTGATCGTCAATCCTGGCGCATCTCGTGGGAGGACACACACGATTGGAACGCGCCCACGGAGGCGTCTCCATCTTCCAGCGTCCAGGCCCTCAAGCGACTTGGGTACGGTGGGAATGGCTGGTCGCTCTCGGGCAGCGCCGCCTACGTGTCGCTGACCGACCTGGGAGCTTCGGCGCCTGACTTCGCTGATCAGTCGATAATGGTCGCTGTGTACGGTATTGGTAACCCCAACTATCACGGCAAGCAACAAAGCACGCTTACAAGGCAGAAACACTGTGGCGAGACCTACGATCAGCCGGTAGATGGTAACGACTACGATGTCGACAACGACGGCGTCGCCGATGTCGAACCGAACACGTCATCGGACCCAACAATGCCCGACGACGACGTGTTGACCGAGTTTGCGTGCGACTGCACGAGCAATGGGACTAAGGATCACAAAACAGCCATCCTCCACCGCCCGCCCGGTAATGAGTCGAACGAGCAACTGATCTGCATAGGGACGCCGGCTGTGGACGACCATTTTGATAACCATAACGACGTGTTTCCGACCTGCGAGGGACGTCGAAACGTTAGGGCGAACAACGCGCGAAAGAACAAGAAGTAAGTGTCGCGTCCTCAGGGGTGACGGAGGCCGTTGCTGGCAGCCCGGCAGCAGAACGTGTCCCTGAAATCCATCGTCAGCCGGACCGCTCCGCCATCATGGTCCGCATCGCGCCGACCGCGAGCCCATCAACGTGCTCGTTCAAGGGGATCCCCGCATGGCCCTTGACCTTGACCCATGTCAACTCATGCCGCTCGTTCTGAGCGATCAGGCGTTCCCAGAGGTCACGGTTCAGCACCGGCTTCTTGTCCGATTTCTTCCAGCCGCGGCGCTGCCAACCGTCGATCCAGCGGTCCTTGAACGCGTTGATCATATATGCGCTGTCGGAGTGAAGGCTCACTCGGCACGGCTCCTTGAGCGCCTCGAGGGCTTCTGCCGCCGCCGTGAGCTCCATCCGGTTATTCGTCGTCTCGGGCTCAGCTCCTTTGAGGTCTTTGGTGATCTGGTTTTCTCTACGGCCCCAAACGAGCGTGGCGCCCCAGCCTCCGGGGCCGGGGTTACCAGAACACGCGCCGTCGGTGTAGATCGTGACGTCTTTGATGGGTGCAGTCGGGAGCGAAGGAGCCGAAAGCTACGGGCGTCCTCGAGGTCGGAATCGGCGGGGGCTTCTCCGGCTGCCCCTGGCAGATGCTCGTCCTCGAGGCCATCTTGTCATCACCTTAACCCGTCGGTCCCTTGAAGTTTGTCGACTACGTCACAGTAACCGTCCGCAGTGGACGCGGAGGAGCCGGGAGCGTCCACTTCCGCCGCGAGAAGTACGAGCCCAATGGCGGGCCTGATGGGGGAGACGGGGGCGAGGGCGGATCCGTGAGGCTGGTGGGGGATCCTCAGCTGTATACCCTCCTCGACCTCCGTTACAATCGCCACCACTTCGCCAAATCTGGTGAGCCTGGCGGTGGATCCGGGAAGTCCGGCAAAGCCGGTGAAGACATCGTGCTGCGTGTCCCGCTCGGCACCATCGCCCGAGACGGTGAGAGTGGTGAGGTGTTAGGGGAGATCGTGGAGGAGGGCGACGAGATCATGCTGGCCAAGGGAGGGCGCGGAGGCCAGGGTAACACGCACTTCAAAAGCTCGACGAACCAGGCCCCCCGCTACGCACAGCCCGGCGAGGCCGGCGAGGAGCGGGAGGTCACGATGGAGCTCAAGCTTCTGGCAGACGTCGGGTTGGTCGGTTTTCCGAACGCCGGGAAAAGCACCCTGGTGAGCTCTCTGAGTGCAGCCAAGCCCAAGATTGCGGACTATCCCTTTACGACCCTGGAGCCTAACCTGGGCATGGTGGGCTTCGACGACTGGCGCTCGTTCGTCATCGCCGACATTCCCGGGCTCATCGAGGGCGCGTCGGATGGTCGGGGCCTCGGCCATCAGTTCCTGAAGCACGTCGAACGCAACGCCGTGCTCCTGTTTTGCGTGGCGGCCGATGTCGAGAATCCAGGCCAGCGCTATGACACCCTAGTCGCCGAGCTTGGGGCATTCAGTCCCCATCTGCTCGAAAAGCCCCGCCTCGTCGCGCTCACCAAGATGGACATCGTCGGTCCCGAGCTAGCCGACGAATGGGTCAAGCAGGCCCGAGCGGGCTTCCCCGACGACGTTGAGGTCTTGCCGATCTCCGCTGTCGCCCGCCAGGGTCTAGACCGTCTCAAGGAGCGGTTGTGGACCTTCGTCGAGGCCGAGCGAGGCGCCGAGGACTGACGCGTGCTTTGCCCTCGAGGTCGCCTTCGCTCCTGCCAGTGCCCCGGTCCTCGAGGTCGAGTGTTAAAACGTGAGCGGCTCGGCGGTCAGGATCAGTGACAACGGGACGCCGGTGTCGGGGTGCGTCGGCTCCGTGACATCCCGTAGCTGAAGCCCGGCGGCGTCGAGGGTGTGGACCCACGAGCCGAACGTGCGGGCGAACCACGGCATCGGAGTGAGGTCGGCGCCCATGTTTCGAACGTCTCCTCGCGCCACCCATCGGTATACGGGGCGCAACCGACACAGGATGGAGCGTCTGGATGACGATGCGTCCACCGGGCGCGAGTTGGTCGCTGACGGCGCGAACCACGCCCAGGACCTTGTCGGACAGGAGAGCGAAGTTGAACACCCCGACGTCGTACGGCCCGCCGAGACGGGTGGGATCCGCGGCTGCGTCATCGTAGGTCATGATTCGAACGAGCCGCCAGCCTCACACGCAGCCTCGACCAGTGATGCGACTTGCGTCGATTCCATGGGCTCCGTGCTCCGAGCGCGACGAGGGCGCGGCTGAGCCACCCTTCCCCACAGCCGACATCGAGGACCCACCCGTTCGGCGGAAGGCCGCGAACCACCGCCTCGACAATCGCAGCGTCCGTGCCCGCGAGTCGGCTCGGGATGCGGCCCGCTCGCGAACGGCGTCGGTCCACGCGGGCGCGTTGTCCGTCCACGATTGGATGAGACGATCTGGGAGGGTCTGGGGAGTCTGCATATGTAGGCTTGATGGTCCGACGTATCGGCCAGGGCGCCCCGAGAGTAAGCCGTGCCGAGCCCTAGAGGAAGAGGCGAAGTCGCATCGAAGGAGAATATTGAGGATCGGACAACCAGTTTTCCAGCAGGAATGGGCAGCAAACGGCGGTTACTTCCGTTTCTTCTACTTCCAAACACATGACGACGCTACACGCCGCACCACCCGCGACGCGCGCACAGTCCTCCCGATCAAACGGCGCTGAGAGAATGCCCGTTCTGATCTTCGAGACCCCCGCCGAGATTGCTCGGCAAGCGGCCCGACAGGTCCGCACGCTCATCGAATCGAAAGCCGCTGCTGGCGACACCGCCGTCCTCGGCCTGCCCACAGGGTCGACGCCCATTGGTGTCTATCAGGAGCTGGTGCGAATGCACCGCGAGGACGGCCTTTCGTTCAAGAACGTGGTCACGTTCAACCTCGACGAGTATCTCCCGATGGACCCGGATAGCATCCAGAGCTATCACCGGTTCATGCGAGAGAACCTCTTTGACCACATCGATATCCCTGAGGCCAACATCCACATTCCGCGTGGAGACCTGCCCGACGAGGACGTCGATGCTCACGCTTCCGAGTACGAGCGCCAGATCGGTCTCGCTGGAGGCATCGATCTCATGATGCTCGGCATCGGCCGGAGCGGCCACGTTGGGTTCAACGAGCCGGGTGCCACGCCCGCCGACCGCACCCGACGGGTCGTCCTCGATGAGATCACGCGAAAGGACGCTGCGTCGGACTTCTTCGAGGAGAAGTATGTCCCTCGCGAAGCGATTACGATGGGAACGGGCACCATCCTCGACGCTCGCGAGCTCATCCTGATCGCGACCGGCGAGCACAAGGCTCCGGTTATTCGCCTGGCCGTCGAGGGCGAGCCCACCTCGCAGATCCCGGCGACCTACCTCCAGATGCACAACAACGCTGTTGTCTACCTGGACCGCGCCGCGGCGTCCGAGCTTACGCGCATTAAGACACCGTGGCTGGTTCGGCGTGTCGACTGGACCGAGGAGGCGGCGAAGAAGGCCATCATCTGGCTCTCTCGGCGAAGTTGGAAAGGCCATCCTGCGTCTAGACGCAAGTGACTTCCACCGTCATGGTCTGCACGACTTGGTGCGCACGATGGGCGGCGTCGATGACTTGTGCCTGCGCGTGTTCGAGGACCTGCGTCAGCGCGTCGTGTACCCGGACAAGCTCCCGCACGGTGAGAAGGTGATCGTGTTCAGCCCTCACCCAGACGATGACGTGATTTCGATGGGCGGGATGCTGCACGCCCTCGTGATGAACAAAAACGATGTCACGGTCGCATACATGACCAATGGGTCCGTGGCCGTGTTCGACGAGGACGTACGGCGGCACCTCCAGTTCGCCGAGATGACGCGCGATATCCTGGCTCCTGACACCGGACGACGTTGTTACGGAGCGTGTCGACGCGTTGCTGGCCACATCTGAAGGCCAAGCAGCCTGCCGAGGTGGACGCGCCAGAGATCCAGACGATCAAGGCGTCGATTCGCTACACCGAGGCCATCGCCGCCATCGAGGTCATGGGGCTGACGGCAGACAACGCCCGCTTCCTCGACATGCCGTTCTACCAGACGGGATTGGTCCGCAAGAACCCCATTGAAGAGGCCGACGTCGAGATCGTCAGCAACCTGCTTGACGAGACTCGGCGCGACCCACATCTATGTAGCCGGTGATCTGTCCGACCCGCACGGGACTCACCGCATGTGCTACGCCGCCATCGCACGCGCCCTCGAGGGCCGCGAGAACGGTCCGCTGGTGTGGCTGTACCGCGGCGCATGGCAGGAGTGGGAGATTGATCAGGCCGACGTCTTCCTACCGCTCTCGAAAGCAGAGCTCGAACTCAAGATCGAGGCCATCTACAAGCACGAAAGCCAGAAGGACCGTGCGCTCTTCCCTGGTGCCTACGACGACCGTGAGTTCTGGCAGCGTGCCCGTGACCGCAACACGGACACGGCGCTCGCCCTCGAGGCGCTGGGCCTACCGGCGTTCTTCGCGGCCGAGGCCTACGTGAAGGTCCACGTGATGCCGTAGTCGCATTCGGCCTCGAGGTCGCGCCGTATGGTGCGCCTCGAGGCCGATGATCGTCCTCACCGTTGATCGCCCTCGACGGTCCGACGGTCGATAGGGACCGTAAGCACGCCCGACTCCCCCTGGCGTCCGTCCTCGAAGCGTGTGGAGAGCGCCTGAAAGCGAGCAAACCGCTCGACGATCGGAGACGTAGCGTTTATAATCTCGATCGCTTCGGCTCGATCCCTTCGGACACTCGGAAGTTGATCGCCGGCCCTCGGTAAGTCCCTGAAATGCGGGTTGACCATAGCGACCGCCCCATGATGCGGGCTGTCTGAGACGCGTCCACTGAAGCTCTAAAGTCGAGGGCGTCCTCGAGTCGCCGAAGTCCATGTCCGAGGCTCTGTAGTTGACGTCGCCCTCGACGACGCCTTCCATCAGGGTTGCCCAGGGGATCGTTGCGCCCGATCCATTCTCGCCACCGGGAGAGTCGAAACGTGATTGGGAGGGCGAACCGAACGGGGACGGGCCGATCTCCCATCCGACCCGGGCGTGAATCGTGAGCCCTGGACCGCTGCCAGCGCGGCGTCGGCAAGCTCTGGCGATGGCGTGCGGAGACACAATCGGATCGGCCACGCCACCATCCTCGTCTACCACGAACTGGACGACGACCATTCCTTCGACGCCAGCCTCCGGGCCGACTCTGGATAGACGAGGCGGTCTTGGAGGTCGGCAAGCCCACCGAGGAGCTCCGGCTGGACCTCGGCAACCTCGTAGATCCCGTCTTCTCCGGGTTGACTGGGTGCGTCGCGAGATTGGGCGAGCGCGTAGGGGGCTAGCAGCGCGGCGGCAATGACGAAACCGTTTCTCAGGAGCAGGGAAGGTGTGCGTCAACATAGAACGTGATTCATCGCCGTCAAATAGGTGCGACATGCCCGACCAGGACACCTCGCCGTGCGCCACCTCAGACGTGCCGACCTCGAGGCCGACGTTTGGCGCGTGACGCTCTTCGACCCCGACCCACCCAACCTCGAGCCTGCTGGCGACGACGAGAAGCGAGCGCTCGTGGCTCTGTCACTCGTGCCGGGCGTCGGTCCGGGACGCGTCCGGGCGCTGCTGGCCGCGATGGGAAGCGCCCTCGAGGTTCTACGTGCCCCGTCCTCGAGGCTGCTCCGCGCCGACGGCGTCGGTCGGCAGACCGCCGACGCCATCCGGGCATGGGACGACGTGGCCGACGGTCGACCAGCAGTTTGCTCGGGCAGAGAACATCGGCGCTCGCGTGGTCACGTTCGGTGACGACGAATACCCCGCCGGCTCCGACAGATCTACGACCCGCCTCCTTTTCTCTGGGTCCGAGGTCGGCTGCTCGAAGACGACGACTCGCCGTCGCGGTCGTCGGGACGCGGAAGGCGTCGGACGCGGGGCGGCGAGCGGCGGAGGCGTTTGGGGCGGCGCTCGCGGAGGCCGGCGCGACGGTGGTGAGCGGGCTGGCCTACGGCATCGACATCGCAGCGCACCGGGCTGCCCTCGAGGCCGGCGGGTCGGACGGTCGCCATCCTGGGACTCGGGCGTGGATCGGATCTATCCCTCGAGGCACGGCGCCACGGTCCGGCGCATCCTCGAGGACGACGCCGGAGCGTCCTGTCGGAACTGCCGCTTGGCGCGACGCCGGACGCGCCCAACTTCCCGCGCCGCAACCGAATCGTGTCGGGCATGAGCCTGGCGACGGTCGTCGTGGAGGCGCGCGAGACCGGCGGGGCGCTGCTGACGGCGGGCCTCGCCCTCGAGCAGAACCGCGACGTGTTCGCCGTCCCGTCCTCGATGTTCGCCGAGGCGCAGGGCACGAACCGCCTCATTCAGCAGGGCGCGGCGCTGGCCATCTCGCCGCTCGAGGTCTTGGACGCCGTGGCCCCGCAGCGGGCGTCGAGGCCGGATCGCGACCTCGAGGTCGCACCGCCGCCGGACCTCAACCCGGTCGAGAGCCGCCTGGTAGGCGCGCTCAGCGCGGACCCGAAGCCTCTGGACGTCGTGTGTCTCGACGCGGGCGTCGACGCGTCGACGGCACTCGTGTACCTGCTTCAACTCGAGTTTCGAGGGCTCGTGCGGCAGCTCGCAGGAAAGCAGTTCTACCGGCCGTAATCGTCCGATGGAACGGGCGTGGGGCGCCGCCGTTGGTCTCGCGGACATCCCTTCGCCTGTGCGCTACGCTCTCGCCGCTTCGGCTCTCCTCGTCGTCATCATGACGGCCCTTCCCCTGAGCCGGTCTTCGGCCTGGTGGGTGCGCATGTTTGACTTCCCGAGGATGCAGATCGCCGCCTCTGGCCCTCGTTGTGCTGATCCTGTACGGGGTGTTCGCGGTGTGGCGCGCCGAGCCGAGCGCGTGGAACTGGGTGCTCGCAGCGCTGCTCTTGGCTGGCGACCGTGTACCAGTCCGTCCGCATGGTCAAGTACACGCCGCTCTACAGCGAGCAAACGTTGCGGGCCGACCCAGCGGTCGTGGACCCGGATCGCCGGCTGCGCCTGGTCGTGTCGAACGTGCTCATGGAAAACCGCGATGGCGAACGATGGCTCGAGACCGTCCGGCAGGCGGACCCAGACGTGATCGCGGCCGTTGAGACTGACCAGTGGTGGGTCGACACCGCCAGTACCCTCGAGGACGACTATCCGCACGCCGTCAACGTGCCTAAGGATGACACGTACGGCATGTTCATCCGCTCGCGACTGCCCATCGTGTCTCACGAGACTCGGCATCTCGTCGAGGCCGAGGTCCCGAGCCTGCTGCTGACCCTTCGAGCTTCGGTCGGGCGAGACGGTGACGATGCTCCTACTTGCATCCGCGACCGCCGCGCCCTGACATTCAGCAGGACTCCGATCTGCGAGATGCCGAACTGGTCCTCGCGGGCCGTGATGTCGCGGAGATCGACGGCCCGGTCGTGGTCGCAGGGGATCTCAACGACGTGGCGTGGAGCCACACGACCTCGCTGTTTCAGCAGCTCTCGGGCCTACTCGATCCGCGCGTTGGACGAGGCATGTACTCGACGTTCCATGCAGAGCATTGGTGGTTGCGGTACCCGCTGGACCACGTCTTCCACTCGGAGCACTTCGCTCTGGTCGAGCTCCGCCGACTCGAGTCCGTCGGCAGCGATCACTTCCCGATGCTCATCGAACTCGAGATCGATCCGGCGGTGGCGCCACTACAGCGGCACGCCGGACGCAGAGCGTGAGGACCAAGAGGAAGCGGACGAGATGATCGACGAGGCGCAGGAGCTGAAAGCTAAGGAAACAGAAGCCGAGCGTCAGGAGCGAGTAGAAGAGGATCAGTAGTCGACTGGGGATGACTCGACACGTCCTCGAGGCCGGTCGAAAGTTCCTCGCGATCCTCGGGATGCTCACCGACCTCGAGGCCGATCTTCCAGTCGTCCATCTCGTCCACTCCGTGACATTAGACGCTTTCCGCGATCAGTACCGCCTCCCCCACGGCTCGGTCTACCTCGACCATGCCGCGACAGGTGTGCTGTCGCAGGCCGCCCTCGAGGCCGCGAGCGACTTCCTCGCCGGACGTGCGGGCACGATCGACGGGCGGATGCCGAACAACTTCCCCGCCGACCTCGAGGTGATCGACCGCGCTCGGTCCCGCGCCGCTGCCCTCGTGAGTGCCGACCTCGAGGGCGTGGCCGTCGTGCCGAACACGTCGTACGGCCTCAACCTGGTCGCTCAAGGTCTCGACTGGCAGCCCGGTGATCGCGTGTCCGTGCCGGGCTGCGAGTTTCCATCCAACCTGCTCCCGTGGCGCGCCCTCGAGGGCGTCGGCGTCGAGGTGGATCTGGTGCCACACCGCGACGGGACGTTCTACGGTGGACGACATCGCGGCCTCGATCCGTCCTGAGACGCGCATCGTCGCCGTTTCGGCCGTTCAGTTCCTGAGCGGCTTTCGCGCCGACCTCGACGCCATCGGAGAGTTGTGCCGCGAGCGCGGCGTGCTTTTCGTGGTGGACGCGATCCAGGCCGTCGGCGTCCTCGACCTCGACGTGTCGACGTTTCAGCCCGATCTGTTGGCGGTTGGCGGTCACAAGTGGCTCGGCTCGATGCAGGGCGCTGGGTTCGTGGTCGTGGCTCCGACGCTGGTCGAGCGCCTGCGCCCGCTCCGAGGATGGCTCAACGGGCCCGTCGACTGGGACGACTTCGAGGCGTCCGGCCTCGACCTGCACCCGGACGCGACCCGCTTTCACGTCGGCACCATGCCGACCGCAAACCTCTACGCCCTCGATGCTGCGCTCGGACTCCTGCTTGACGTTGGGATGCCGACCGTCGAGACGGCCGCCCTCGAGGCCGCCGAGCGTCTGGCAGCAGGACTGGCAGGACTCGGACTCGAGCGCGTAGGCCCTGGCGGCTCAGCCATCGTGACGGTCCGCGCCGACGACCCCGAAGGGCTGCACGGAGCGCTCCTCGAGGCTGGAATCGTGGCCTCCCTTCGGAGCCGGCTGGTTCGGTTCTCGCCCCACGCTTCGACTCCGCCGGACGCGATCGACGTCGCCCTCGAGGCCGTCGCCACCATTCAGCGCTCCCCGGTCTCGTACTCATGAGCGTCGAAGACCCCTACGAACGCGTCGAGGCCGTCATCGTGCTCGATGTGCCGCCCGGCCAGTCGCCGATTCGGCTCGACGTGTACGTCACCGAGAAGACGGCCAACGCGACGCGCTCCAAGGTGCAGCGCGGCATCAAGGATGGTCGGGTGGACGTGAACGGCAAGACGGTTTCAAAGCCGTCACTGCTGCTTCAGCCAGGTGATCGGGTCGAATGCCGCGTCATCAAGATGGCGCCCATCGAGGTCGTGCCCGAGGACATTCCCATCGACATCGTCTTCGAGGACGACACGGTCATCGTGGTCAACAAGCCTGCTGGCATGGTGGTGCACCCGGCGTACGGCCACCCGTCCGGCACGCTCGTGAACGCTCTCCTATGGCACGTCGGCGGGGACGCGATCCGCGCGGACGACCTCGAGGATGCGGACGATGACGACGTGGGCCTCTCGACCTCGACGGCGGGTCCTCGTTACGACGGCGACCCAACGGTGCGTCCAGGGTTGGTGCATCGCTTGGATAAAGACACCACGGGTCTGATGGTGGCGACCAAGACCGATACGGCGGCCGCGGAGCTAGGCCGTCAGTTTGCCGAGCGGACCATTCGACGCCGATACCTCGCGTTGGTGTGGGGCGCGCCTGACCCCGCCGAGGGCCGCGTCGAAGGCTGGCTCGGACGGAGCCCACGCGACAGACGCGTGATGTCGGTGCGGCCGGAGGGCGAGGGGAAGTGGGCCGCGACGCGATACGAGACCATCGAAGAGTTTCGCGACATGGCGCTGCTGCGATTCCAACTCGAGACGGGCCGCACGCACCAGATCCGCGTGCACGCGTCCTCGATTGGCCATCCGATCTTCGGGGATGCGACCTACAGGGGAGACCGGATCGTGTACGGCTCAGCGGTCGGGACGCGGAAGGCGTTCATTCACAATCTGCTCAAGGCTCACCCTCGGCAGGCGCTCCACGCTCACACATTAGGCTTCACGCACCCGACTACGGGAGAGGAAATGGACTTCGAGGCTCCGCTCCCGCCAGACACGCAGCACCTCGTCGAGCGGATTCGCGCCATCGAGGGCGTGTAGTCCGTCCTCGAGGTCGGTTTCGTCCTGGAGGCCGCTCAGCGATGATTGGAGTGGGCGCTACTGGGGAAGCGAACACTGGGTCGCGGTGCGTTAATCGGAGACCGGGCACCCCCGTCTCCGCCGCCCTCGAGGACGGACACCGTCTCGGTACCTTCCCCAGCCCCCCTGGACCCGATGCCCACGCTGCCCTCGTTCGTCGATCTTCTGACACTGGACCGCGTCGTCGTCAGTGACAGCGCACCAGACAAGCGCACTCTCATTCGCGACAGTGCAGACCGTCTCGCGATGTCAGGTCTCGTCCTCGACCGCGATGCTCTGCTGGCCGACCTCGAGGACCGAGAGGCGAGGCTTTCGACAGGCGTAGGGGAGGGGCTCGCGCTTCCGCACACACGAACGTCGGCGGTGTCGGAGCCGCTCGCGACAATGTCGACCCTGGTCGCGCCCGTAGAGTGGGGCGCCATCGACGGTGAGCCTGTGGACCTCGTGGTGATGTTCGCGACCCCGGAGAGCGAACGTAGTCGCCACGTCCGTCTGCTGGCCCAAATCTCTCGCGTGCTGAGCACCGCTGGCGTCCGCCGCAGTCTGGCCGACGCGACCAACGCGAGCGACGTCCTCGAGGTCTTGAGAGACGCAGAGCAGCGCAGCCGCTAGATCTATTTCGCACGATGCGGACGCCGGTCGAGGAGCAATCGCCGGACCTTGAGAGGTCTCCACCGACACGTGACATGGCCTTCCAGACGATCCGCGGCACCTTCGACATCCTGCCGGATGCGCACGACTCCGGCGGCTCCACGGTGCACGGATCGGCCGCGTGGCGCTGGGTCGAGGGCGTCGTGCGCGGCGTGATGGAGCGGTTCGCGTTCGAGGAGATCCGCACCCCCGTCCTCGAGCCCGTCGAACTGGTTGCCCGCGGCGTGGGCGCCGGCACCGATATCGTGAGCAAGGAGATGTTCACCGTCGAGCGGAGCAAGGAGACCTACGTGCTGCGGCCCGAAGTCACGGCCCCGGTGATGCGTGCATTCCTCCAGCACCACCTCGAACAACGTGGCGGGGCGCAGCGGCTCTACTACATCGGCCCGTGCTTCCGTGCTGAGCGTCCTCAGAAAGGGCGCTTTCGCCAGTTCCACCAGTTCGGCACTGAGCTTCTGGGCTCTGATGATCCTCGCGCCGACGCTGAGACCATCGCCAACATCCGAGCCGTGTACGACGCCTTCGGAATCACCGGCACCACACTGCGTCTGAACACGCTGGGGGACGCCGCAGACCGTCCGGCCTACCGCGACGCGCTTCGCGACTACTTCGAGCCTCACCTCGGCACGCTGTCCGAGACCAGCCGCACCCGGCTCGAGGTCAACCCGCTCCGCATCTTGGACACCAAGAATCCGGACGAGCGGCTCCTCCTCGAGGACGCTCCGCGCATCACCGAGTTCATCGGCGACGAGGCTCGTGCGCACCACGACGCCCTGCGGTCTCTGCTCGACGCCCTCGAGGTCCCGTACGTCGAGGACCCCTTGCTC
Source organism: Rubricoccaceae bacterium (assembly GCA_963832985.1). Taxonomy (GTDB): domain Bacteria; phylum Bacteroidota; class Rhodothermia; order Rhodothermales; family Rubricoccaceae; genus Rubrivirga. The sequence continues at coordinate 74,935 of CAWHWG010000002.1, read as the reverse complement.
GTCCGCGGCCTCGATTACTACTCGAGGACGGTCTTCGAGCTCGAACACGACGCACTCGGCGCCCAGGGCGTGCTCGCCGCCGGAGGCCGGTACGACGGGCTGGCTGAGGCGGTCGGGTCCAAGACGCCAGTACCTGCTGTGGGCTACGCGGCAGGCATCGAGCGCCTGTTCATCGCCCTCGAGGCCGAGGGTGCCGCTGCTCCTGCCGCGCCTGGCGTCGACGTGTTCGTGGTCACTCTTGGCGACGAAGCCGATGCGGCCGGGTTCAGCATTGCCCAAACGCTGCGCATGGCGGGGCTGTCGGTCGACTTTGCCCTCGGCGGTCGGTCGATGAAGGCCCAAATGAAAGCGGCGAACCGGTCCGGCGCCCCCTTCGCCGTCGTGATCGGAGAGGACGAACTCGCGGCAGGAGAGGCGCAGATTCGCGACCTCGAGGCCGGCGAGCAGCGCGCGGTGCCCATCGCTCAACTCGCCCTCGAGTTGGCAGGCGAGCGGCGCCCCTAACTCGTTCCCGACAAACGTCTCGTCCTCGAGGCCTAGCTTCCGTCTCACTCGACCAACGCGATGTACCCCCGGATCAGCGATATCACGCAGGACCTGTTCGGGTTCACATTCCCGATCCCGCTCTTTTCGTTCGGCCTCATGGTCGCGTTAGCCATTCTGACCGCGACCGCCATGTCGCGCGTCGAGGTCGACCGGCTCTACGCGAAGGGTCTGATGAAGGCGGTCCGGGCAAAGGTTCGCGACGCCAAGGGACGGGAGAAAGTGCAGCTCACGAGCCCGTCGGCGCTGCTGTGGAATATGGCAGTAATGGCCGGAGCCTTCGGTGTCCTGGGAGCTAAGCTGTTCCACATCATCGACTACTGGGACGAGTTCGTTCAGAACCCGGCCGCCATGATTTTCTCGGGCTCCGGCCTGACGGTGTACGGCGGCATCTTGGTCGGCAGCATCGCCATTCTGTGGTACGCCAACTCGAAGGGAGTCAACAAGGGACGTTTGATGGACGCCGTCGCTCCGGGGCTGATGCTGGCCTACGGCATCGGCCGTGTCGGCTGTTACCTGTCGGGTGATGGCGACTGGGGCGTGTGTTCGTCGCTCGCGGACAAGCCAGCCTGGATCCCGGGCTTTCTGTGGAGCGAGACGTTCCCACGCGCGATGATCGGGATGGACCCGGTGCAGTACAACGCGGTCCAGCGGGGTGCCGAGTGCGCCTACGCAGCTCCCGACGGGGTCTACCCGACGATGCTCTACGAGCTTCTGATGGCCTCCGTCCTCGCCGCCGTATTGTGGGGCCTCCGCAAGCATCCGTTCAAGGCGGGCTGGCTGATGTCCGTGTACGGCATCCTGGCCGGCATCCAGCGCTTCACGATCGAGTTCATCAAGGTCAACCCGGACACGTCACTGGGCCTGCCGCAGTCGCAGCTGATCTCGATTGGCTTCGTCGTCGCTGGCGTGATCGGACTCATGATCACGATGCGCCGAGTGATTCCGAACGCGACAGACGCCTCGCCCGTGGTTGCGTGAGAACCGTCTGGGTCGCGCTGCTGCTCGCCGGGTGCGTCGAGCCCCGCGTCCTCGAGGTGGAGCCGGTTCCGGCGCCTGATGCTGTAGAGGTGCCGGCTCCGGTTGCCGATCCGATCGAGGTCGAGTACCCGCCGGCGCCGGCGTTCCAATTCAAGACACTAGGCGACAGCACCCAGGTCGCCCTCGAGGACTACGCCGGCCGTTTCCTGCTGGTCGACTTCTGGGCCACGTGGTGTTCGCCGTGCCTCGAGGAGATCCCTCGCATCGCTGACGTCCTCGAGGACCACCCCGACCGGCTCGCGGTGCTGAGCGTCTCCCTGGACCTGTACGAGAACGACGTCGAGGACTTCCGCGGGCGCTTCCACCCGATGCCGTGGGACCACGCGTTCGCCGGCGACCGATTCGAGGACGAAGGCGTGGCCTCGTTCGGAGTGGACCGTCTGCCCGTCGCCTTCCTGATCGGTCCAGACGGGACGATTCGCGCACAGGGCGGCGAGCTTCGGCGGGACCTGCTCCGCATCACCATCGAACGCGCCCTCGAGGCCGAGCCATGAGCCAGACTCCGACCTCAACAACTCTCATCGCCGACGGCTTCGAACGGATCGGGGAGTGGGAACGCTCCTTCGGACCGGTCGAGTCGCATCCCTCCCTCGAGGTCGACGTTGACGCGCTTGGGGAGGCGTTCGAGGAGTACCTGTCGCGCATGACGGCTCCGCCGCGAGGGGAGAGGCCGGGGATGTACCCGTTTGGGCATCCGCGCTATGCGGGGCAGATGCTGAAGCCGCCACACCCCGTCGCGCTCGCGGCCTACGCGGCAGCCGCCCGGATCAACCCGAACAACCACGCCCTCGACGGCGGACCTCCGACGAGCGAGATGGAGAAGGAGGTCGTCGAGCAGCTAGCGACGATGCTCGGCCTCGAGGGCGCGCTCGGTCACCTGACGGGCGGAGGAACGGTCGCCAACCTCGAGGCCTTGTTTGTCGCTCGAGCGGAGACGGGAGGGAAGGCCATCGCAGTCGGTGAGGACGGCCACTACACGCACGCTCGGATGGCGGGTGTCCTGGGCATCGACTGCGTCTCCGTACCGGGCGATGGGGCCGGCCGCATCGACCTCGACGCCCTCGAGGACGCGCTTCGCACGGGTGACGTCGGGACCGTCGTGCTGACGGCCACGACGACGGGGCTTGGGGCCGTAGATCCGATCGCGGACGCGATCCCACTGTGCCGCCGATACGGCGCCCGTGTTCACATCGACGCGGCCTACGGCGGCTTCTTCCGACTCCTGTCCCACGCCGAGTCTCCGCTGTCCGATGAGGTCCGCCGACACTTGCGCGCCCTCGAGGACGCGGACTCCATCGTAGTCGACCCTCATAAGCACGGTCTTCAGCCGTACGGTTGTGGGGCAGTGTTATTCGCTGACCCCGCCGTTGGTCGCCATTATCACCACGACTCGCCGTACACCTACTTCACGTCGGACAAGCTGCACTTGGGGGAGATCAGCCTGGAGTGCTCACGTCCTGGCGCCGCGGCGGGTGCGCTGTGGATGACGCTTCGCGTGTTGCCCCTCGAGGCCGACCGAGGTCTCGGGCCTATCGTCGCGGCCGGACTTCGCGCCGCCCGAGCCTTTCACCGCCGTCTCGACGCATCCACGCGGCTGGCACCGGTACTCGCCCCTGAGACCGATATCGTAGTCTATGCGCCGGTGGAGACTAGCATCTCCGTCCTCGACGCGAGCAGCTCCGCCATCTTCCAAGCTGGAATGGACGACCTCGAGGACCCGGTCTTCCTCAGCCTCTACCGACTCTCCAGTGAGGCCCTCCACCGCTCGTTCCCCGACCTCGAGGACGATGCGGACGCGGCTCGTGTGCTCAGGTCCGTGCTGATGAAGCCTGAACACGAGGCGTGGACGGACCGCCTAGCGGATCGCATCGAGGCGCTTGCGCGGTGACCCGCTCTTCACCTATGCCGTTATTGCAATGTCTTGCAACAACACCTCTTGGCAATTCCCAAGTACCATGCATCGCGTCTCTACGGTCGACACTGGATAGGGGCAGTAGCCTTCGAGGTCGGTTCTCGTCGTCTGTCTCTCGCTCTCACGTCCCACTATGGCCCGCCCCGAATCCCGCACTGACGTTCTCGCAGGGCGCAATCCCGTTCGTGAGGCTCTAGACCGCGGCGATGGTCGCGTCGAGAAGGTGATTCTCCAGAAGGGAGCGCACGGGAGTGCAATCGACGCTGTGCGGCGGCTGGCAAAAACGGTCGGCGTGCCGGTGCAGATGGCGCCGAAGCAGAAGCTCGACGGGATGGCCCCTCATGCCCAGCACCAGGGAATCGTCGCAGTGATTGCGCCCGTCGCATATGTCGACCTTGACGACATGCTGTCGCAGATCGCGCCCACTCTCGACGACGTTCGCGAGTCAAAGCCTGTCCTGGTAGTGATCGATAGCGTCGAGGACCCGCGCAACTACGGCGCGATCCTGCGAAGCGCCGTTGCGTCCGGCGCGGCTGGGGTGGTCGTCCCAAACCGCGAGATGGCACCGCTCTCAGCGGTCGCCGTAAAGGCCAGCGCAGGAACAGCGCTTCGGATCCCGATCGCGCGAGTCGGCAACCTGACCGAGGCCATGCACCAGCTCAAAGAGCGCGGCTACTGGGTCGTCGGTCTGGCCGATGATGGGGGCGAAGACGCGACGACGGTGTGGGACTACGACTGGGACCGGCCCGTCGCGATCGTGATCGGCAACGAGGGCGCTGGGCTTCGTCACGGCGTCCGCGGCGCCTGCGACGTGCTGGCCTCGATCCCGATGAGGGGTCCTGCGGAATCCCTCAACGCGTCCGTCGCCGCTGGAATCGCGCTGTTTGCCGCTGTGCGCGAGCGGTAGCAGCCTCGAGGCCTGAAGCTCCTGTCTCGCCGACCTCGAGGTCGATCAGTCGTGAGGGTTGAGATACGTCTGTGGGTAGGCACCGCAGCTGCCACCGCTTCCTTCGATTGCAGGAGGCCGTCCGGGGCGGAGGACAATGGACTGCGGGACCGAGATGCGAATCCGCACACTCGATTCGGACGCAGGATGGTAGCGGTCGAGCCGCCGGCCCACGATCGCGAGCGAAAGCCGCTCGAGCCCGGGTCCACTGAGCAGGACGCCTTCAGCCGTCTCCTCTGCCACAAAGGGCTCCGTGTATGTCACGTCGGTAGTTGTCGACTCCCCAGACCGTCCGTCCGATTCTGTCTCCTCGTACTCTGCGCGCACTTCGCCGATGACCGTCCGGACACCCCTTGTTCCAGTCTCAGACACGAAGGAAAGAGTCAGAGTCCCACGTCGGGAAACTTGAATACTGGAGCATTGAGGTGGCGAGACGCTGTACTCGTACACCCACTCGGTACCCGGTGTGATGGGGACAAAGTCGGCTTCTCCCTCGGCTGCCCCAGCGGGAAAAGGGTCCGTCACGACAACAGCGAACGTATCGGTAGCAGCGCTAGAGCCCGCGCCTGTAGCGGAGATAGCCACCTGAGCCGTGCCCGCAAGCATGTAAGAGACAGAGAGGACGCCGTCACTGATCGAGACCGAAACCGCGTCGCCACTGACTGTAGCTGAGAACGAGAAATTTCCAGCCTCGTCGTTGGCCGTGAAGTAACTGCTCAAGCTGAAAGCGGTTGGCTCCTGCCCTGTGTCACCGGAGAGGTCATCAATCGGACGCTCAAGACTGATCTCAGGTGCTGTAGGAGGGTCCTCCGTCGGGACCGGAGGCGGGTCCATCGCAGGAGGGGACTGTCCAGGCCCCGCATCACAAGACATCAGAGTGAGCAGGACCGAGAAAAGTAGGGGGCGGATGTAGGATGTCATCAGTCGGTCATCGGTGAATCGCATGTCTTGCGTCACAGGTGAAGCATCACTGTAGCCATTCAGCAAAAAAACGGCGGGGCAGCCCGAGGCTACCCCGCCGATCCCTCTGTAGGCCCGAAGGCCTTCTCACCCAACCCTGGGGGAGACTAGTTGCTGCGGCAAAGGGGGACGCAGCGGACGCGCGCTACGAGCGGCGCCGAAGTCCGTAGACAATCTTGCGGATCGTGTCGAACTGGAGGTAGGGGTGTTGTTCGCGAAGCTCCTCGATGGCTTCGTAGGCCGGCATGTCTTGACTCCGCATGGAGCGGAACTGCTGCCGGATCTTGTAGTCGCGGACGCCCTTCTCGTTGAGGAGGTTGTGCTCGTCGAGGAGGAGGTACACCTCGTCAGGAACGAGGCCGCCGAGTGGGTTTGGTGTGGCCGAGATCTCCATGTGTCGTCGGGGTTGGTCGTGAGCAGTTGTCTCGACAGAGACGGTACGCACATACCTTCGGTCAACCCCGACTAGCCCCCCGAACCGTTCAGAGTGGAGGCCGAACGGTCACCGTCCCGCGCCCGGCGGTGGAGCCTCGCCCTCGAGGACGGCCCACGACCGGACCTCGAGCCAGCGCCGACCGCCACGAGCGCGAAGCCTGCCCGTGGCGAGCACGCGGTCTTCGACCTCGAGGTCGGCGTCTTCCAGGCGCAGTGCAAACGCGTCGTCGCCCGTCGTGACCCATGTCGTACTCCCGGAGATCTGGACGACGATGCCGTTGAGCGATGCCTCGATGGTCCGTCCTCGAATAGACATCGTGTCAAGCGTGGTGGCCGTGGCGTCCTCGAGGACGACGCGCGAGCCTGGAGCGGCGAACGGACCGCTGTCACGAGACAGGAAAAACAGGGCCATCAGGAGGCCAGCACATCCGACCACGCCGGCAGCGACAGTCTTCGAGGTCATGACGCCTGCCGGGCGGCGCCAGTGACGGCGCGAAACGAGGTGCCCGTCGCGGCCAGCGCGATCACTCCTAAGACGCAGTAAAACACCACACCGGCCGCATGCACCAGGAGTGCGTACGTGGCCGCGGGCGTCGCCGCAACGGCGAACAGCAACGTCAAGGCCTGGACGGTCGCGAAGTGAAACGACCCCGTCCCTCCTGGCGCTGGGAGGGCCATCCCGATCCCGCCGATGGCCATCACGGCCCACGCATCGACGACACCCAGGCCGTACGCCTCATCGAGGCCGAGGAGGCGGAACGGAAGCTCGGCCATCAAACCGTAACAGGCCCACAGCAGGACGGTAGAGAGGATGACAGATCCTGGTCGGCCTGTACGAACCACTGACACGAGTCCGTCTCGAAAGGACGCCAGAAGCTCCGAAAAGCGGGATCGGCCTCGACGGATTAGGACGATAGCCGCGACAAGGAGGGAGATCGAAAGGACGGCTGCTGTAATCAGCGCCCAGACAGGGATGGCGGAGACGAGGCCCCCGAGGCCCGATGCCGCCTCTCGGAGAAGTGCCTCGACCCGGTCACCGAACAGAATGGCGACCGACAGAAGGGCCACCGCAAGACCGATCACATCGAGGACGCGCTCCGCAACGACCGTCCCGAAGACACCGGTAAACGGCGCTCCCGTACGGCGCGACAGATGGGCCGCCCGAGCCACCTCGCCCAATCGGGGGGCGGCGTAGTTGACCAGATACCCGATGACCACCGATGCCGACGTTTCACGGAGAGGGGTTCGTGCTCGTCTGCTCCGGCAGCGCGTCCACCAACAGACCCCAGCGCCACCCTCGAATCGCGATCGAGGCGAAGCCAGACATGACAAACGGGACGATCCAGATCCACTCTCCATTGGCCAGGGCCGTTCCGACGGCCTCGAGGTCGGCGTTGCGCAGCGCGAGCCACAGAAGGCCCGACGCCGAGCCCGAGGCTCACGACGAGAGAAAGGATGCCTTTGAGGCGGTCGGACACGGAATGCGGGCGTCAAAAAAAGCGCGGGACCGCACATGCAGCCCCGCGCCGAAAGGTCGCGACAACTAGAGAGTCGCGTTGTCGTTATCGAAGGTCGACGATCTCGGTTCCGGTCGGTGCCGAGAATCGGAACGTCGAGGCCGCAAGGCTCACGTTGCGCTCCACGTCGCGTAAGTCGAAGGCGAGCGTGCCCCCGTTGGTGTCGTGAACGCGGACGCGAGTTGGGACGCCATCCGACGAGCGCACATAGAGTGTCGCGTCACGAACCGAGGAGCCGGACTGGCGGGGCCGGAGCGTGAGCACGTCGTGGCGGACGCCGCCGATGGTCGCCCTCGAGGCGCCGGTCGCGCGGAAGACCTCGAGGTAATCCGTAAACAGCTGGCCAACGGAAAAGCCCACGCTGGCAGGGTCGTAATCCTGAACCACGACTTGCTCGTCGTCGCGGGAGTACGACCACAGGGTGCCACCATCGGTGACCAGCACTTGGTTGCCGAGGTCGAGGCGGAAAGCGTCGCGCCGGACGGACAGGGTGCCCTGCAAGCGCTGACCGCCGGTGGTCTGGACGAAGGATGCCCTCAACGACTCCGTGGCGCCGTAGCGCTCCTGAAGCTGCCGTGCGACGGCTTGGGGGTTCTGAGCCTGGACGGCGTCCGCGAAGAGGAGCGTGCCGATCAGGGCGAGGAGGGGGAAGCGTAGCACTCGGGTCATGGTGGGGGGACGTTGTGAACGGGAAACGACAGCAGTTCGTTCAACCGTCGTGCCGTCTTCGAGGCCGTGACAGGACCGACACAAAAGCGGGACACAGCTGCGGGAGTGGAATGGTGAAAGCGCCACCACGAGTCATCTTCGCGCCCTCGAGGCCGGAAGATGCGGCCCCGACACGTTCTTGATCCTGAGAGCCGACCTCGAGGGCGGACGGGATCGGTGACGCTGCTGGCTACCGAGGTAGACAGAGTGGATCGACTACGGCTCTGAGCCTGGCGTGACCCGGATGACCATGAGCCGATCCGTGACGAACATCTCGACTTGGACCTTGAGGTCAGGATGGGACAACGAACCGGCGACGCGTCTGAAGTCCGACCATTTGGTGGCGTCGTAGTACCCGTTCGGTCCCGGCCGGCCGAGATCGGTTCTGAGTTCATTCGCGAAGCGCGTCAGATCTGCGGTTGAGACCTCGAGGCCGGGGCGCACCGAAAGCTGCACGATGTAGCCGTTCCGGACGTCCGCCTGGATCCACTTCACTTCGTCATCCGCGGTGTCCCAGCGCACGCTGCCGTGTCCTGCCGTGACAGCTCCCGAGTCGGGCATCGGTGTGTCGGCCTCGAGGTCGGCCCAGGCACGTCCCACGGAGCCCAGGAATTCCTCGGGGTTCTCAATGGCTGCCGGCCGAGTCTCCTCGAGGTCGGGCTGCGCCACGGCCCACGATGGGAGTACCAGAGCGGCAAGGAGAAGGAGCGTTCGCATGGCGGGGTGGTGAGTGCACGCCAACCTAAGAGCGCGTCCTCGAGGCCGGATCGGCGCTGCTCTTGCTATCCCAGCGTCTCGTCTTCGACAAAGCGCTCGCCACGACGGCGGAGACCCCGGCCCATGCGTCCTTCGTACAGGTCTTCACCGGCCTGCATCCGCCGGTAGGCTTTCCACAACACGATGCCCACCAGCACCGCGCCGCCAACCGTGACCAGCAGCACCGGAAGCCAGTATGAATGGTCGAACGTGCCCTCGACCCAGCGCGGCTTCTTGAGCCGCACGTCCGGGTTGGCGATGGCGGCCCACGTCAGGTAGCCGCCGACGAACAGGAGGAACGCGATCACGACGCCGAGACCGGCGCGGAGCAGCCGAAGGCCTTGGTGTAGCTCGCTCATGCTTCGACGGGGCGGACGCGGACGCCGGCGCTCTCGAGGTGCGCTTTGGCCTCTGCAACGGTGGTCTCGCGAAAATGGAACATCGAGGCCGCGAGCACGGCATCTGCGCGGCCTTTGACGAGTCCGTCCTCGAGGTCGCTGAGAGATCCCGCGCCGCCAGAAGCGATCACGGGCACGTCCACGGCATCATCGAGGGCGCGGAGCAACTCGAGGTCGTAGCCGGCCTTGGTGCCGTCGCGGTCCATGCTGGTCACGAGCAGCTCGCCCGCCCCCAATCGCGCGCCTTCCACCGCCCAGGCGACGGCATCGAGGCCGGTGGCGCGGCGACCGCCATGCGTGAAGACCTCCCAGCCACTGTCCGTCTCGCCGGTCCGTTTGGCGTCGATGGCGAGCACGATGCACTGGGCGCCGAACGTCTGGGAAGCCCGCGTGAGCAGGTCCGGGTCGCGCAGGGCGGCAGAGTTGATGGACACCTTGTCGGCCCCGGCCTCGAGGAAGGTGCGCACGTCCTCGACGGTACGGACACCACCACCCACAGTGAGTGGGATGAATACCTCGTCGGCAGCCCGACGGATTACGTCGATCAGGGCCGAGCGGTCTTCGTGGGTCGCGGTGATGTCGAGGAAGACAAGCTCGTCGGCGCCGGAGGCGTCGTAGAACCGCGCCTGTTCGACGGGATCACCGGCATCGACCAGATCCACGAACTGCACGCCCTTCACCACTCGGCCGTCGTGGATGTCGAGGCAGGGAACGATCCGTTTGGCAAGCATGGGGAGAGTGTGGACGAGTGAGGGCGTGGACCTGTGGGCGAAGTGTCTTCGTCAGCGACCTCGAGGTCGGTATGCGGAGTCAAAAAGCGAGACGGACTCGAGGTCGGAAGAAGACGCGTCCTCGAGGTCGAGCGAAGCCGAGCAAAGCGGGACGGCCTCGACGGCAAGTGATCTGCAGCCTATCGAACGAGCGCGGAGGGCCGCCGACAACCACTCGTCCACCCGCTCACTGGTCCACTTGACCACTTCTCTGCGCCATCTGCGCGGTGGAGTACTTCTCGAGGTCGACCTCGTCCTTCTTGTGCCAGCACCAAAACTGCTGGCAGGGAAAGCGATTCTCGTACAGCGCACGGCCCACGATCACCGAGTCCACGCCGGTGGATTCGATGGACTGAAGCGAGAGCAAGTCGCGATACTCGCCGACGCCGCCCGACGCTGTGACGTGAGCTTTCTCGAGCCTGGCCGTCATCTCGCGATACGCTTCGATGTTGGGGCCCTCGAGGGTGCCGTCGCGGCTGATGTCGGTGTACACGAAGCGCCTCACGCCTCGCTTCTCCATGTCGACGGCCATGTCGACGGCGTTGATGCCGGAGCCGGCTTCCCAGCCCTCGGTTCGTACCTCGCCATCCTTCGCGTCGATGCCAACGACGATCCGACTGCATCCGAACCGCTTGACGGCCTCGCTCACTAACTCAGGGTTCTTGGCAGCCGCCGTGCCCAAGATGACGCGGTAGACGCCCAGCCCGAGCATGGCCTCGAATGTCCTCCATCGTGCGGATGCCGCCGCCCACCTGAACGGGAATGTCGAGCGACGCCGCGATCTCGGCGATCACCTTTCGGTTGTCCGTGACCGTGTCCGCCGTTGTCCGTGCGGCATCGAGGTCGACCAAGTGGAGCACCTTCGTGTTCATGACCCGCCACAGCTTGGCCATGTGGACCGGGTCCTCGAAGTAGACCGTTTCGTCCTCGTAGCGGCCCTGGCGGAGCCGGACGCAGCGCCCATCGCGCAGATCAATGGCGGGTATGACGAGCATGCGCTAAACCTGTACGGGGGACGGCGACCACGCTGCGAACCTACGCAGCATCTCGAGGCCGACGCGCCCGCTCTTCTCTGGGTGGAACTGGGCGCCGACGACGGTGCCGCGGCCTACGACCGCCGGGACCTCGATGCCGTAGTCGACGGTCGCGAGCACGGTCGCCGGATCGGCGGGCGCTGCGTGGTAGGAGTGGACGAAGTAGGCCCATGCCGACTCCGTCGGTGGCAGGACGTCATGCGAGCGGTGACCGACTAGCTCGTTCCAGCCCATGTGGGGCACCTTGAGCCGACGTCCCTCGCCCTCGAGGTCGTCCGCAAACTTGACGACGCGGCCAGACAGAAGCCCGAGACCTTCGGCGTCCTCGAGGCCGGTGCTCTCACTCGAGGACTCGAACAGGAGCTGCATCCCGACGCAGACGCCCATCAGGGGCACGCCGGCGTTGGCGCGGTCGAGGACGAGGTCCCACAGACCGCGTTCGCGGATGGTGTCGGCGCACGCTTGAAACGCGCCGACGCCCGGGAGCACCAGCCGCTCGGCTGCCTCGATACGGGCGGGGTCGTCCGTGCGCTCTGCCTCGACGCCTGCCGCCGCGAACGCCTTCGCGAGCGATCGCAGGTTGCCGATGCCGTAGTCGATGATGGTGGTCATGAAGCAAGGAACGCCCCCAACCTCGCGAGGTGCGCCCAGGGCGACTGCTTTCCCCATTCTTCGCCCGAGCCGCCCTCGAGGGCGAGCAGGTAAGGCGGTTGACGTGTGGGTTGGATACTGAGTGCGCTTCGGAGAGAGTCCCCCGTAGGGGGGAGGCCATAGTCCGCCCTCGAGGTCGATCTTGAATGACTCCTCGTACCCATCATGCCCGAGCCGATCCGCGTCGCCGTTGTCGAAGACCACCCCGGCTTGCGCGACCGCGTCGTTCAGCAACTCGCCTTCTTCGACACCGTCGACGTGGTGCTGTCGTCGGACAGCGGCGACGGCTTCCTGGCCGACCTCGACGTCCGGAATCGCGGCGGCGCTCCATTCCCAGACGTGGTACTGATGGACATCGAGATGCCCGGTCGCGACGGCATCGAGACGACAGCGGAGCTCAAGCGGTCATGGCCCGACCTCGAGGTCTTGATGCTGACCGTCTTCGAGGCCGAGGACAAGATCTTCGCCGCGGTGCAGGCGGGCGCCAGCGGTTACCTCCTCAAGGACGACGGTCCCGACGCCATCGTCCGCGCCGTCCTCGAGGTCGCATCGGGCGGCGCGCCGACGTCGCCGCTGGTGGCGCGAAAGCTCCTCGGCTACGTCCGCGACCAGTCGCCCTCGAGGACGCTCGGCCTCGAGGACGCGGACGGGCTTCGGCTGACGCCTCGAGAGACGGAGGTGCTGGGGCGCATCATCGAGGACGTGCCGGAGGTGGACATCGCGGACGAGCTCGGAGTGAGCCCTCACACCGTGCGGACGCACGTCAAGAACCTGTACGCCAAGCTCCAGGTGCACAGCCGGGCGCAGGCAGTGCGGGCGGCGTACGAGCGGGGGCTCGTGTAGCGACCTCGAGGACGAGAGGTATCCTGAGACGGTTCGCACATACGCTGCCAGCCCTTAACCACTACCCGTTGATATTCCGGTGTACATCGTCGGGTTGGGCGGACGAGTCGGCTACGGTTAATTGCACCTTCCAACGAATGGAAATCAGATCTGAGGAGAAGGCCGATCATGCTGACATTCGGCGAGTGAATGAGGCGGCATTCGGGCGTCCAGATGAGGCTGACCTTGTGGATCGACTCCGCGCTCGTGCAAAGTTCTACATCTCGTTGGTCGCCGTGGATGGTTCCGACACAGTAGGCCATATCGCGTTCAGCGAGGTCACGCTGGACCCACCGCAGCCTAGTTGCTTCGCGCTCGGTCTTGCTCCGATGGCCGTGCTTCCAGCCCGCCAGCGCAGCGGCGTCGGATCTGCCCTCGTCCACGAGGGGCTAGAGGTGTGCAAAAGCGCCGGGGCAGACCTGGTGTTCGTCCTCGGCCACCCGGACTATTACCCCAGGTTCGGGTTTGAGTCGGCAGCGGCCCGGCAGATCGACAACGAGTATGGGGCGCCACCTGAGGCGTTCATGGTCCTCGAGTTGACTCCACACGCGCTGGGAAACGTCAAAGGGATGGCCCAATATGATCGGGCATTCGCCGGGTTGGAGTAGAAATCCAGTCGCCGCCTAGGCGTGAGCAACGGACCGTTCTCGAGGACGCGTCAGGCCTCGAGGTCGGGGAGCGCCGCGTCCGCCGCCGCTGTCGCCCCGTGAAGATGCACCTCGAGGGCGTACTCGTCCGGGACCAGCACGTCGCGCGCCTTCGAGCCCTCGAACGGACCCACAATGCCCGCGTCCTCAAGTTGGTCCACCAAGCGCGCGGCCCGCGTGTAGCCGACCGACAGCTTGCGCTGCAACAGGGACACCGAGCCCTGCTGGCTCCGCACGATCACCTTGGCCGCGTCCTCGAACAAGTCGTCGCGGTCCGTGGAGCTGTCTCCGGCCGAGCCCTTCACCGCGTCGCCGCCCGCGTCCATCGGCGGCAAGAGGTACGGCCCGGCGCCTTCCTGGCCCGAGATGAAGCCGGCCACCGACTCGACCTCGTCCACGCTCACGAACGGACCCTGAAGACGCGTCAGCCTCGAGCCGTTCATGTACAGCAGGTCGCCGTTGCCGACAAGCTGCTGCGCGCCACCGCCGTCGATGATCGTCCTCGAGTCAATCTTCGAGGACGTCTGGTAGGCCATGCGCGACGGGAAGTTGGCCTTGATGAGTCCCGTGATGACATCGACCGACGGCCGCTGGGTCGCCAGCACCAAGTGGATCCCGACGGCTCGAGCCATCTGCGCCAGGCGAGCAATCGGCGCCTCGACCTCCTTGGCCGAGGTCATCATCAGGTCCGCCAACTCGTCCACGATGACGACGATGTACGGCAGGTGCTGGTGCTTGTCGCCAAGCTCGGAGAGCTTGCCCGCTGCCAGCTTCTTGTTGTACTCGCCGATGCCGCGGACGCCTGCCTCCGCCAGCCGGTCGTAGCGGATCTCCATCTCTCGCTCGCACGACCGGAGCACCGCCGCAGCCTCGTTGAAGTCCGTGATGATCGGGTCCTCCGCATCTTCGGGCATCGCCGAGAAGTGGTTCAGCAGGGCCGCGTAGCCGTTGAGCTCGATCTTCTTCGGGTCGACCATCACGAACTTGAGGTCGGCCGGATGCTTGGCATACAGCAGCCCCACGATGAGCGCGTTGACGCCGACCGACTTGCCCGATCCTGTCGCGCCGGCCACTAGCAGGTGGGGCATCTTGGCGAGGTCCTCGATGAACACGCCGCCCTCGATGGTCTTCCCAATCGGCACTGGGAGCGCCATTTTGCCCGCCCGGGCCGCGTCGCGGAACGTGGCCGTCGACAGCAATTGCCGCAGGCGGACCATCTCGCGAGTCCGGTTCGGGATCTCGACGCCGATGGAGCTCTTGCCCGGAATCGGCGCGATGATGCGTATGCCGGACGCTGCGAGCGCCATCGCGAGGTCGTCCTCGAGGGCGGTGATCCGGCTGATCTTGACGCCGGCGGCAGGCGTCAACTCGTAGCGCGTCACCGTCGGCCCGACGACGGCCTCGATGGCGTCGATCTGGATGTTGTACGTGTCGAGCTTTTCGAGCAGGACCTGCTTGTTGTCCTCGATCTCATCGAGGTCGACCTCCTGGTCGTTCGCCGACTGCTCAAGCAACTCGATGGACGGGACGCTGTAGGGCAGCATCGCAGCATCGTTGGTCTGCGCCGGTGCGGCATCGAGGTCGGCCTGTTCCTCTTCAACCGGGCCAACCACGTTGATCGAGGGCCCTTTCCGTTCTGCTGCAACCAAGTCGTCGAGGACGGGATCAGGAGAGTCGGGAAGCGGGGTGAGCGTCGGTGCCGGCGTGGACTGGACGTTGGAGAACGGTGCGGCTTGAGCCGGCCTCGAGGGCGTCGGTTCGGGACGGGTCGTCGGCGCAGCAGGCACGGAAGTAGGGGCCGACCTCGAGGTCGCGGGCGTCGTTCTCGAGGATGCCTGCTTGGACGCCTCGCGCTCAGCTTTTCGTTTCTCGCGCTCGGCCAGTGCATTCTCCCTCGCGTCCGCGCGGGCCAGCTTGCGCTCGGTGGCCCCTTCCCGGTAGCTCGCCCATGATGCGGCCAGGCTGGACTGGATACTTGTGACGGCGCCCTCGGCACGGTCAAGCGAGGTCTGGATGTCGCGGTCCCACACCAGCAGGACCGTGACCAGCACCGCCACCAGAAGCACGATGAACGACCCGACAGGCTTCAAGATGCTCGTCAGCCAGCCCGTAACGCCAAGCCCGAGGCTGCCGCTCCACGCGCTCAGGTCGAGGTCCATCTGAAAATGGAACCAGCCCAGGAAGCAGGCCAGAAACAGCGACCCGATGAGCGAGAGCCCTGTCAGTGTGGGCAGAAAGATGGGCGTCTTCTGTCGCAAGAGGACCCATCCCCACGTGAGGAGCGCCGCGATGGGCAGTAGAATCGGGTACCCGACCAATCCCGCGACCAGGCTTTGAGCCAGCGTCGCGCCCACGAAACCGAGGAGGTTGTCAAACCGGTTGTCCCCGGGCTCGAGGAAGTCCTCGACGGGCTGAGTGTCTAGGAGCTCGCCATCAGCGTTTGAATACGTAACGACGGCCAGCGCAGCGAGAACAGCGACTGCGATCAGCAGAAGACCCAGGATTTCCTGCTTCCGCTGGCGGGAGAACCCGCTCGCGGCAGCCTTCTTGGACTTGGTCGACCGCTTCTTGCGGGGGGTACGGGTGGTGCTCACAGACGCGGGGGGGACGAATGGCCAGCACAGACGGCGCACGGTGCAGCCAGCGTGAAAGTACGGCCCACGCGGTGTCCTCGAGGTCGGTCGGTCGTCCTCGAGGTCGGAGGCGGGCTCAAGGCGCTCTGTTCAGCGTTTGACGATGTCGTCGACCGTTTGCCCTCGAGGCTGGGAAGAGGCAGCCCCCGACTTGAGATGCCCTCCGCGCGCCCTCGAGGACGCGCGTCCCGGCGTAGGTTCTGAGCCAAAGAATCCGACACGATGAAGACGTTCGCACTCCGCCCTTCACCCGCTCCCGACGGCTCCGCTCCTCGCGACGCGCCCGCCTCGTCAACGTCCTCCGACCTCGAGGACGCGAACGCACTCCTCGGTGGGCTGAATCCAGCTCAGGGAGAAGCGGCGCAGACGACGGAGGGGCCGGTCATGATCATTGCTGGGCCGGGCTCTGGCAAGACGCGCACGCTGACGCACCGGATCGCGTACCTGCTGGCCGCTAAGAAGGCGTGGCCGAGCCAGATCCTGGCGCTCACGTTCACCAACAAGGCGGCCCGCGAGATGCGGAACCGCGTGGGCGAGTTGGTCGGCGGGGAGGCGAAGGGGATGTGGATCGGGACCTTCCACTCCATCTTTGCTCGCGTGCTGCGCCGCGAGGCCGACAAGATTGGGTTCTCGCGCGACTTCACGATCTACGACTCCGACGACACCGAGCGGCTCATCAAGGAGATGATGAAGCGCTATGGGATCGACCCCAAGAAGGTCACGCCGAGGTCGGTGCGGTCCGCGATCTCGGGCGCAAAGAACGCGATGGTCGGGCCGGACGAGTATGCCCGGCTCGCCGGAGACATGTTCACTGAGGCGGTTGCGAAGCTGTACACGCCCTACGTGGCGGCGCTGCGGCAGGCCAACGCGATGGACTTCGACGATCTCTTGGGGATGCCCATTCGCCTCTTCGAGCAGCACCCGGACACCCTCAAGGAGTACCAGAAACGCTGGCGCTATATCCACATCGACGAGTACCAGGACACCAACCGAACGCAGTACGTCCTGGCAAAGCTTCTGGCCGCGCAGCACCACAACCTGTGTGTCGTGGGCGACGATGCGCAATCGATCTACGCGTTCCGCGGCGCGGACATCCAGAACATCCTGTCGTTCCAGAAGGACTACCCCGGTGCCAAGACGGTCCGCCTAGAGCAGAACTATCGCTCGACGCAGCGCATCGTCCGGCTGGCAGATGCCGTCATCAAGGGCAACTCGAAGCAACTCGACAAGGAGCTCTGGACCGACAACGTCGAGGGCGCTCCGGTGGTCTTGATGGAGTCGCTGTCGGAGCGCGACGAAGCTCAGAAAGTTGAGCGCACCATTCGCGATCTGCGCTCGAGGTCGGGGATCGGGTGGCGCGACGTTGCAGTGCTCTACCGCACCAATGCGCAATCGAGGTCGATTGAGGAGGCGTTGCGACGGGGCGGCATTCCGTACCGCATGGTCGGCGGCACCAGCTTCTACCAGCGCAAGGAGATCAAAGACGCGCTAGCCTATCTCCGTCTGGCCGTCAACCCGTCCGACGATGCCTCCATCCTGAGAGTCATCAACACGCCGACGCGTGGGGTAGGGGGGAAGACCATCGAACAGCTTCGCGTCTACGCCACGGAGCACCGGACGTCGCTGTGGCAGGCCGTGCAAGACCCACAAGGCGCGGGGCTAAGTCCACGAGCCTCGAAGGCGGTCGAAGGGTTCGGCTTCCTGGTCTCGCGCTTCGCCTCGAAAGCCACGACATCCTCGGCCGACGATCTCGCCCGCGAGCTGATTCAGGAGACCGGTCTGCTGAAGTACCTGCGCGATCAGAACACGCCAGAGGCATTGGCCCGCCTCGAGAACATCCACGAGCTCCTCAACGCCGTCGCTGAGTTCTCCGGCGGCGCCACTGACGGTGAGCCTCGCACGCTGAGCGAGTTCCTACAAGAAGTCTCCCTCGTCGCCGATGTGGACCGCTTGGGCGACGATGAGAACCGCGTCACGTTGATGACGCTTCACGCCTCGAAGGGCCTGGAGTTCAAGGTCGTGTTCGTGACCGGCCTCGAGGAAGGTCTCTTCCCACTCGCCAAGGCTGCCCAGGACCCGACAGAACTCGAGGAGGAGCGGCGTCTCCTGTACGTCGGTGTGACGCGAGCGGAGGAAGTGCTGTACCTGACCTACGCGCGGAGTCGCTACCGCTACGGAGACCAGCAATCCAGCGTCCGCAGCCGCTTCCTAGACGAACTCGACGGCGACGACCTGTTGCGGACCGAGTCCGGCGGTCGTTTCGAGTCGAGGTCGGGACGCTTCCAGAAAGAGGAGGGTGGGACCGGCCGTTATGGCAAGATGGATCCCAACTATTGGAAGACCTCGCTCCGGCCGGACAGTGGCCCCAAGAAGCGCTCGACCTCGAGGAATACCGAGCGACAGGTCGTGTACGACGAGGGCGAAGGGGGCCAGATTGTGCCCGGCGTCAAGGTTCACCACCAGACGTTCGGCAACGGTAAGGTGATCGCCATCGAGGGCGTGGGCGAGCGCGCCGCGGCAACCGTGTTTTTCAACTCAGTCGGTCAGAAGAAACTGAAGCTGGCCTTCGCCAAGCTCCAAATCGTGGGCTGACCTCGAGGTCGCGAGTCAGATACTGAGTTCTCCGTACAGGAGCAGGATGTCCTCGAGGTCGCATGGCACCCTCGACGTGTCTGCGGCTTCATTCCACGCCAAGCGCGCCCTCGAGGTCGAACCGCTGCGTGTCTGCTCTATCCTTAAGCCTCGCTCGCGCCGACCTCGAGGACGGATCAGCAGCCTTCCACCGGCTCTCCGGTCTCCTCTGACGGTGCGGCCTCGATGAGCGCGCTGGCGGCCTCCGGTCCCCACGTCCTCGACTCGTACGTGTGGATCTCGATGTCCGGGTTGTCCAAGACGTCGGCGTAGATACGCCAGGCCTCTTCCGCCTCCTCGCCGTGGACAAACAGCGTCGGGTCCCCTTCGGCGACGTCGCGGAGCAGCGTCTCGTAGGCGTCTGGGAAAGCTCCGAACGTGTCCTGATAGCGGAAGTCGAGCTCGCGGGTCGTGACGCCAAACCCGGACCCCGGCGTCTTCACGTCGAACGAGAGCTGGAACCCCTCATCGGGTTGCAGGCGAAGGCGTAGTACGTTGCGAGTCGGGTCGCAGTCGCCCTCATTTTGAAAGAGCGTGACAGGCGGGCGGCGGAACACGACGGCGATCTCACTCACGCGCGTCGGCATCCGCTTGCCAGTACGCAGGATGAACGGGACACCCTGCCAGCGCCAGGAGTCGACGCGGAGCTCGACGGCGGCGAAGGTCTCCGTCCTCGAGTCCTCCGCCACGCCCTCGTGGTCGAGGTAGCCCTCAGGATCGTCGGGGCCGGGGCCGTACTGACCGAGCACCACGTCCTCGATGCGCGCCGCTCGGGTGGAACGGAGCACCTTGATCTTCTCGCTGCGGATGCCCTCGGCGTCCAGCCGCGCCGGTGGGTCCATCGCGGTCAGAGAGAACAGCTGCGTCAAGTGGTTCTGGATCATGTCGCGCAACGTGCCGACGCCGTCGAAGTAGCCCGCGCGTCCCGCCGCATCATTGGTCTCGGCGACGGTGATTTCGACCCGCTCCACGTCCCGCCGGCTCCAGGCCGACTCGAAGAAGGCATTCGCAAACCGGAAGACCAGCAGGTTCTGGACGGTCTCCTTGCCCAGGTAGTGGTCGATCCGGTAGACCATCCGCTCCGGGAAGTGCTCGTGCACCACTTCGTTCAACTCCTCGGCGCTCCCGAGGTCGTGCCCAAATGGCTTCTCGATCACAAGGCGCACCCATGGCGTCTCGTCGTTGGCGTCCTCGTTGGTGGTCCCGCGCGGCTTCTCGTGCTCGCCCAACGACGTGATCGTGCCCTCGAAGGCGGAGGGAGGGAGCGCGAGGTAGTACACACGGTTGCCGTTGAGCCCACGGTCGTCCTCGAGGTCGGCCACGACCTCATAGACTGGGTCGAGTTCGTCGTACGCCTCGACGCGGGCGTATCGGAGCGCACTCTCCGCCCACGCTCGAGCGTCGTCCTCCGGGATGTCCTTGGCGACCAAAGCCTCGACGGCGGCGTCCTGAAGCTTGGCATCATCCCAGTCCGACCGGCCGACGCCAACGATCGTTTGGTCGGGAGCCTCGTCGCGCAGGGACACGCGGTAGAGAGCGGGGAAGAGCTTGACGGCGGCGAGGTCGCCGGTGGCTCCGAAGAGGACGAAAACGTGCGGGTCCATCGAGGCAGGAGGGGAGGGCTGTGTCAATGCCGTTCCCACGACGTGGTTCACCCGCACTCTTGACTCGTCAAGGATGAGTCTCGCCCTCGAGGACGACTAAAGGAGCGCGTCCTCGAGGTATCCCGCCACACGGAAGGCGTTCGCAGCGATCGTGAGCGTCGGGTTGGTGGCGCCCGACGACGGGAAGACGCTCGCGTCCGCGATCCACAAATTGTCGATGTCGTGCGCGCGGCCCTCGACGTTGACGACACTCGAAGACGCATCCTCACCCATGCGGCACGTTCCGCACTGGTGGTTCATCACGCTGACGGGCATCGGAACGCGTAAGAAGCGGTCGAAGCCGAGAGGGCGGAGGGCGGCCTCGAGGCGGTTCATGAGCTCCTCCTGCGCCGCGCGGTTTGTCTCGGTGTAGTGGATTCGGATGCCGCCGTCAGATCCAAGCGTCACGCGGTTGTCCTCGAGGCCGAGGTCCTCGCCCTGCACCCACCAGTCGACCGAGTGGGCCGCGATCTCATCGGCTTCTTCCGGAGTCAAGTCATCGGGGATGTCTTGCAGGATCTGCCAGCCGGCATGCTTGCCCATCAGGTGAATGTGGCCCAGCGGAATGTTCTCCCACGTCGAGTCACCGGGGACTCCGAAGTAGAAGTCGTTCACCGCGAGCGTCTTCTGGAAGCGGGTCGGGTTAGGGGTCTCTGTCGCAACGGTATAGAACTTTGACGTCACGTGACGCATCAGATGGCGGCCGACATGCCCCGATGAGTTTGCAAGCCCGTCGGGGTGCTGATCGTTCGCAGACCTCAGCAGTAGTGCAGCAGTGTTCACGGCTCCGGCGCAGAGCGCGAAGGCGTCCGCCTCGAAGGTCACGGACTCGCCATCGAGGTCGGCCTCGAGGTGTGTGATGCGACGCCCGCTCTCATCCGTCACGATCCGGGTCACGTCCACGCCGGTAACCAAGTCGACGTTGTCGTACGCAACGGCAGGCTCGACCGAGGAGACTTCCGCGTCGGCCTTGAGGTGAAGCAGGTCAGGATAGCCGTCGAAGGCGGCTCGACCCATCGCCTCGAACGTCTCGCGGAGCACAAAGGCCCCGCCACCTGGATTCTCGCGGCTGAACTGAACCCCCATCGGCAGCTCGAAGGCCTCGACGCCCTGAGATCGAAGGCCATCCGCGACCTCTGCGATTCGCGCGTCGTGCTCGATGGCTGGGTGGGGAAACGGGCTGTCGGCTGGGGGCTCAAACGGGTCGGCTCCTCTACGCCCATGGACGTGGTAGACCTCCTCCGCGCGATCGTAAAACGGCGCCAGGTCCTGGTACGAGATGGGCCATTCGGCTGACGTGCCGTCAAGGGTCTCCAACTCGTCAAAGTCTTCCGGCCGAAGTCGGAGTAGCGCCGACCCATAGACCTTCGTGTTGCCCCCAAGCCAGTAGTACATGCCGGGGCGGAAGGACTCTCCAGTCTTGTCGTTCGTCCAGCGCTCGTCCGCCTTGTAGGCGTCCTGGGTGAACATCGCCTCAGGATCCCAATTCCGGGCCTCTCGAGGAAGCGAGCCAAGTCGATTCAGGAGCAGGATGCGCTTTCCAGTTGGGGCGAGCGCTTGCGCCAGCGCACCACCACCGACGCCGGCGCCGATGATGCAGAGATCGTAATGCAATGAAGTCGAGGAATGCGGGGCGGAGGGGTGGAACGCACATCCCGCATCCCGTTGTCCTCCATCCCCTGTCAACCGCTCCAGGGTTGCTGGAAGTCGGGGTAGAGTGTGAGTCCGCCGTCGGCGAAGAGTGTCTGTCCGGTGATATACGAGGCGTCGTCGGAAGCGAGGAAGGCCGCGATGCGCGCCATTTCCTCCGGCTCCGCAATCCGGCCCATCGGAATGTGGCTCCGGACGACCTCCGTAGCCTCCTCGTCCTCGAGCCAGCTTTGGATCGGCGTCTTCGTCGCCCCGGGGGCGATGCTGTTGACGCGAATGCCACGTGCCGCGTACTCGAGGGCGAGCGTCTGCGTCATCCCGTTGAGTCCGAACTTGGAGACGGCGTAAGAGAGGTACTGCGGACGCGGGATCAGTTGGTGCACGCTCGACACGTTCACGATCACGCCCCTCGACCGATTACCGGGCGCGTCCTCGAGGTCGAGGAATCCCTTGATCGCTTCGCGGGAGCACAGGAACGCGCCGCGAAGGTTGACGTCGAGGACGGCATCAAAGTGAGCCGCGGTCGTTTCGTGGCTGGCTGGCTCCTCGATCTGCACCCCTGCGTTGTTGATCAGAATCTGGACGGGGCCAGCCTCCTCAGAGACGGTCTCGAACATGGCCTCGATCTGGTCCTCGTGGGTGATGTCAGCTTGGACGAGTAGTGATTCGGCAGGTGGTGCCGCCTCGACGTCGCTGCCCGCCGGAATGCGCTGAGCGAATTGGGTAGCGGCTTCTTGCACCAGCCGAAGCGTTTCCTGAGCGTTTGCTCGCTCACGCTCGAAAGGGTAGTTGATGGCGACAATCGCACCGCGGGAGGCAAGCTCGATGGCTGTCGCACGGCCGATGCCGGTCGATGCGCCAGTGACAAGCGCCGTTCGTCCAGTAAGGTCTGACATGAGAACTAGGGGTTTCGGAGCGGTCAACCCAGCTCTGTTTTCAATCGTTCCTGAAACCAACGGAAAACAAGCGGCTGCACCAAATCCTAATTGTCACCAGCTTCGACAGGTCCAGCCTTGAGGGCGGAAGAGCTCAGTGTAAAGGAGCCGACCTCGAAGGGGACCCCCTGCCTCGAGGGCTATGGGACCGGGACGACCAGCACGAGACCGTTGGTGATGCTAAAGTCAGTGGGTTTCACATCTAATGGCGGGCGGCTGTCGTAGCGGAGGTTGGTTTGGACACGCAACCGCACGTAGCGAGTGATGCCTATAGAGAGTGTCGCCTGGCTCAGCACTCGAACGTCATCAAATGCGTTGGCGCGTGGTTGGGCGTAGACCGTGGCCCTGAGTGCTGTGGTGGGGGAGATCGCGAGCCGACCCGAGACATAGGTGCTGAGGCGAATGCGCTCGGGTTCAGATTGGAGGGCGTCGTCGAGCACTTCGATCTCGAGCATCGGCGTGATGCCGACAGCCACTCCTAGCGAGTCGTCCTCGAGGATGACCGCACGCAGACCTGCACCTGCCAAGGTTCGGCGCTGCAAGCGCTGTTGCTGGTTCCTCTCAACCTGGGTGAACGCCTCTGCAACCAGCCACGGCAAGACCTCTCGATTGTAGCGGGCATGCGCGAACTGGCGATCTAGGAACGACGCACCGCCGGTCCGCGACAGGTTGGCCTCTCCTACGACGAACGCGACGTGAGGCCCGCGCTGAATGTCCAGGCGACCTCCAAAGCCAAGTATTGCGTAGTTCGAGTTTCCCGACGCAAACGCAGCCGAGGCATCGAGGCTGAAGGCTTGGCTGTTTCCCTCTAGGGATCGCCGCATCCGCTCTGTGTTGACTTGAGCGGCGGCACTGGCCGCGAGGCAAAAGAGTAGAAGGGCGCGCACAGGGAGCAGAGCTGGTCGAGGGAGTATCGCGCTCGAGCACCGATCTACAAGGGGCGGCCTACTCTGACGAGGTCTCTGGCCCGGGACCGAGAAGGCGCGAGTCTTGGAAGGCCTTCGCCTCGTCGATGAAAAGCTGCAGGTGCGGGAAAGGGATCTCGATCTCGGCTTCGCGTAGCGCTTCGAACACCTTCTCCTGGTACTCGAGCTTGATCGGGACCTCAAGCTTCGGGTCGCGAAGGTGCAGGCGAAGCTCCATATCCACGGACGAGTCGCCCAGACTTGTAACGACGGCGGTTGAGGCGTAGTCCGGATGAAGTCGGCCGTCGTCTACGGTCAGGGCCAGGACGGCCTGGCGTGCCGCTTCGGGGCTCTCTTTGTACGCGATTCCGAACGGCACGACGATGCGAAGCGCTCGCAGCATTGAATGGTTCAGGATCTTGTTCGAGATGACGTTCGCGTTCGGCAGAATGGCCATCTGGTTGTCCAACGTGCGGATCCTTGTGGTGCGCAGCGTGATTTCCTCGACCGTGCCAAAGGTGTCATCGAGCTCGATGTTGTCCCCAACCTGGAAGGGACGGTCGAGGAGGATCGTGACGCCGGCGATGAGGTTCTGAACCGTGTCCTGGGCAGCGAAGCCGATGGCGATACCAGCGATGCCGAGACCGGCGATCAGAGGCGCCACTGCCAGTCCCACCTCCGCCAGCACCACGACGGTACCGAACGCGATGAACGAAAACCGGAGCACGCGCAGAATGAGCTGGCGGACGCCCGCATCCACTCTGTGCGATCGGTTGAGCGCACTTCCGACCACCCGCTGTACAATCCGAAGGGCGACCCAGAACGCAACTGCGATGGCCACGGCCGGCAGAAGGTTCGAGACCAGGAACGTGATAAGGGCCTCACCCAACGTCTCGAGCGCCGATTCCCACCGGCCCGCGGCGAGGTCGGTCGCGGCCGCTCCAACCTCGCGTCCCAAACGCCCGACCCCTCGCGTCGTATCGATCACCGCAGTGCTGGTGTCGCGCGCGGCCTCGAGGGCGGAAATGGAGTCTGCCCGCAGCGAGTCCAGCCGGAGAGATTCCTGCACCACAGAGTCGGCCACGAGCGAGTCGATGAGGGCGTTCTGCACGATGCCTAGCTGGACATCGCCTCGCGGCGCCGGGCGGCCTCGAGGGTGTTCTGAAGCAGCATCGCAATCGTCATGGGCCCCACGCCACCCGGGACTGGAGTGATCGCGCCGGCGACCTCGGAGACGGCCTCGAAGGCGACATCGCCGACTAGCCGGTAGCCGCGCTCACGCGAATCGTCCTCGACGCGGTTGATCCCCACGTCGATGACCGTGGCGCCGGGCTTGACCATGTCCGCCGTGACGAACTCTGCACGCCCAATGGCCGCGATCAGAATGTCGGCTTGGCGCGTGATTGAGGGAAGGTCACGTGTTCGGCTGTGGCACACCGTGACGGTGGAGTCCAGGCCGCGGCGGAGCATCAGGCTCGCCATCGGCTTGCCAACGATGTTGCTGCGTCCGACCACCACCGTGTGAGCGCCCGAGGTCTCAACGCCGGTCCGCTTGAGCATCTCTACGATGCCGGCAGGTGTGCAGGGCTCGAGGGTTTCCTCGCCCAGCACCAGGCGCCCGACGTTCTCAGGGTGGAACCCGTCAACATCCTTGGCGGGATCGATGGCTCGGATGACCTTAGCCTCGTCCACGTGATCGGGTAGCGGAAGCTGGATCAGGATCCCGTCGACCTCGAGGTCGGCATTGAGGTCTGCGATCAGAGAGAGGAGATCATCCTCTGAGAGATCTGCGGGTCTCGGCAGTGTCTCGGCATCGATCCCTGCTTCGCCGGCGGCGCGCGCCTTAGCACGCACGTAAGACTGGCTCGCCGGATTGTCGCCCACGATCACGACTCGCAGGCTCGGCTTCCGGCCGTGAGACTGAAGAAACTCTGCGGCGCCAGTCGCGACGTCCGAGCGGACGTCGGCGGCGATGGCAGTTCCAGAGATAAGCTGAGCCATGGTCGTGGATGCGGGATGCCGCAAGCTAGCGAGACCGCTGGCAGCGTCCGGTTTCGAGAGGAGAAGAGGAGAAGAGGAGAGATGCCGACCTCGAGGTCGCGGTGGTGCGCTTCGCGGAGGCATCTTGCGATTCGCACCCCACTGATGCCATGATTCGCGCTGCCATTCTCGGAGCCACGGGCGCCGTCGGCCAGACGTTCGTCCGCCTGCTCTCCCGCCATCCGCTGTTCGAGGTCGTGTCCTTGGTCGCGTCGGAGCGCTCCGCTGGAAAGCCGTACCGGGAGGCGGCGCGCTGGCTTCAGGCCGAGGCGCTCGACCCACGAATCGGCGACCTCGAGGTCGAGGGTGTGGACGCGTCACCAGAGTGCGATGTCGTGTTCTCCGGCCTCGACGCGAGCGTCGCGGGCGAGGTCGAGGAGGATTGGGCGCGGCGCGGATACGCGGTCGTCTCTAACGCTCGCAACTGGCGCATGGCAGCCGACGTGCCGCTGCTGATCCCGGAGATCAACCCCGACCACCTGGCTCTCATCGATCGTCAGGATTGGGGCTCGGACGGCTTCATCGTCACAAACCCCAACTGCTCTACCATCGGGCTCGTCATGGCCCTCCGTCCGCTGCACGACGCGTTCGGCGTCGAGGCCGTGCACGTCGTGACGATGCAGGCGCTCAGCGGCGCCGGCTACCCGGGCGTCGCCTCGCTCGACGCGCTGGGGAATGTGGTGCCGTTCATCGGTGGCGAGGAGGACAAGCTGGCGACGGAGACGCTCAAAATCCTGGGCGACCTCGAGGCCAACGGCATCAAGGACGCGGAGATGGTCGTCTCGGCGCAGTGCAATCGTGTGCCGGTGGTGGATGGGCACCTCGAGGCCGTCTCGGTCCGCCTCAAGACGCCGGCGACGGCGGAGCAGGCCGCCGAGGCGATGCGGTCGTGGCGGAGTCCGCTCGAAGACCTCGAGTTCGAGACGGAGCTGCCGCAGCCGCTCATGGTCACGGACGACCCGACGGCTCCGCAGCCCCGCACGCACGTCAACCTGGGAGGCGGCATGACGGCGACCGTCGGGCGCGTGCAGCCGTGCCTGGCGATGTCGAGCGACGGGCGCGGAGTCAAGTTCGTCGTGCTCAGCCACAACACCGTTCGTGGTGCGGCGGGCTGCGCAATTCTAAACGCGGAGCTTCTGCACGCGAAGGGTCGGCTGGGGAGCAGGTCGTCGGCGTGATCGCGATCCAGCTCGCGAGGTCGTCGGACCTGCCCGTCGCCCTTCCGCTGTGGCAGGCGCTTCACCGCGAACACGAAGCGCTCGACACGCGCTACCGCATGTCGGACGACGCGTCCTCGAGGTGGACGACCAGCTTCCGCGACTGGACGCGCAGCCCAGCAAGCCGAATCTGGCTCGCCCTCGAGGACGGTACGGCGGTCGGCCTGCTGACCGCGCATCTCTACGAACCGGCGCCGACCTACCAGCCGTCGTTGATGGTCCACATCGACGATCTCTACGTGGCTCCCTTAGCTAGAGGGCACGGCTTGGGCGCGACGTTGATTGCCGAGGCTCGGGCGTGGGGACTCGAGGCCGGCGCGACGGAGATCCGCGTGGGTGTGCTGGCGGCGAACGACGAGGGGCGGTCGTTCTGGGACGCGCAGGGGGCTCGGGATTATTCGGTGACGGTGACGCTCGCCCTCGAGGGGTAAGCGCCGTGGATCGTCCTCGAGGTCGCGGATCGCCCTCGAGGTCTCAGGCGACCCATTGGCTCGAGGTAGCTTCCGGCCCGCCCCCCGAGACCCATGCCCTGGAGCCGCGTCATTGGCCAGGACCGCGCCATCGAGACCCTGTCGAACGCCCTCGCGAGCGAGCGCGTGGCCGGGACCTACCTGTTCCACGGCCCGAGTGGATCCGGCCCTCGCGCCGCCGCCCTCGCGTTTGGTCAGGCCCTGCTCTGCGAGAGACGAGGGACGCCCGCAGGGCCTGTGGGCGACGCCTGCGGATCGTGCCTCGCGTGCACCAAGGCCGCCCGGCTCATCCACCCCGACCTCCACGTCACGCTCCCGTTTCCCAAAACCAGCTCCTCGGCCGACAAGGATGAGCGGCCAAAGGACTACGCCGAGCGGTTGGCCGCCCTAGCCGCGGAGCCCTACGCGCCCGCTGACTACAGGCAGCGGGCGGCACTGGGGGATGATGGGCCGAGCAACAAGCAGGTCATGCACCGGCGCGTCCCGATGGAGGTGTTCCGCCGTGAGATGTCGTTCGTGCCCGTCGAAGGACGCTACGTCGTCGGTGTACTCCTCGAGGCCGACCGTATCCGCACGGAGGCTGCCAACGCGCTGCTCAAGCTGCTCGAGGAACCCGAGGCCCGAGTCGTCTTGATCCTGACGGCCGAGCGCGTCGAGAACGTGCTCCCGACCATTCTGTCACGGTGCCAACGCGTCCGGTTCGACCCGCTACCGGCCGACGTCCTCGAGGCCGCGCTCGTCGGCCGTGCGGGCGTCGCTGTGAACGAGGCTGCGGTTGTCGCCCGCATGGCGGACGGATCATACACGAAGGCCCTCGAGGTCTGGGGCAGCGAGTCGATGAGCGCGCACCGGGCTCTCGCGCTCCAGTTCATGCGAGAGTCCTACACAGGCCGCCCCGACCGAATCGCGCCCGTTGTGCAGTCGGCACAGAAGCTAGGACGCGAAGGCTTGAAAGGCTGGCTCGACCTGATGTCGATCTGGGTGCGCGACTTGGTCCTGGCTCGCGCGGGCGCCCTCGAGGCCGTCGTCAACGTGGACCAGACTGAAGCCGTGCAGAAGTTCGTCGCGGCCCTTCCTCACGCCGACCTCGAGGCCATGGCCTCGGTCGTGGCCCAGGCCGTCGATGCCATCGAGAGCAACGCCCACGCGGGACTTGTGCTCATGGCGCTGTCGTTCGCCCTGCGTGACGCCATGCACGGCGTCTCGGACGGATTACTGGTCGCGCCGCTCGACACGGTATAAAGCGACCTCGAGGACGGCGTCGCCCTCGAGGTCGTGGATCAGCTAAAAGTTGGTTCTGCCGTTCCTGTGGCCTCGAGGACGAAGACCGCAGGAGACGGGGGCTTGGCTATTCGGAGGGAGTCGCCGTGTCGTTGTCGCGGTCCGTGTCCGGGAGCAATCCATCGGGGTCGACCTGTGCGCTCGCAACCGTGCGCTCGCCGACCTCGACGCTGACGCGCATCTCGTCGTTGCGGGCCCAGCCCTCGACGGGGATGTCGACGCGTTCCGTCGATCCATCCTCGAACGTGACTTCTACGGTTGTCGGGAAGACCAGGCCGCCGACCATGCCGACCGTGACGTTGCCCTCTGCATTGACCGACAAGACCGCCGCGTCGTAGTGGTGACGCGTGTCGAACCAGCCGCGCCAGAACCAATCCAGGTCCTCGCCCGAGGCGTCCTCCATCAGGCGGAAGAAGTCTGCGGGTTGGGGGTGCTTGTACGCCCACTCGCGGATGTACTCCTTGAACGCAGCGTCGAAGCGCTCTTGTCCAAGGACGGCATTGCGCAAGAAGTGGAGTCCGGCGCCTGGCTTCTGGTAGCTGTTCCAGCCGCCTTCGCGTCCGTCAAGATGATCGGCATACGTCAAGATCTCGTCATCGACGGAGAGCTCGTTTCGGAGGAAGCCGCTCGCGATGCCATCGCCGGTCGTGGGAGTGGCCTCGCCGTAACCGGGCAGCGTCGGGTCGTCTCCCTCGTTGTAAAACGTGAGTTCGGACGGTCCGTTGATGAACGTGTTGAAACCCTCGTCCATCCAGGCGTGCCTCCGCTCGTCCGAGCCGACGATCATTGGAAACCAGTTGTGGCCGAGCTCGTGGTCCACGACGCCGAAGAGCCCCTTGTGGCGGCTGCGCACGGACGAGAAGTGGATCATCGGGTATTCCATGCCGCCCACGTGGCTCGCCACCGAGATCGCGACAGGGTAGGGGTAGGGGTACCACATGCTGTTGTTGAGGATTGAGGCGCGTCCGTAGCGCGTGGCCTCTTCCCAACCTGGCTCCTCCGCCGTTCCGATGCCCTCGTCAGGGTAGGCGCTCAAGATCAGAACGTTGTTCGTCGATCCGTCCTCGAGGGCGACGGCCGCGCGGGCACCATCCACCAAGAACGAGGCGGAGGAGCCCCAGGCCACGTCGCGGACGTTGTCGGCGCGGTAGCGCCATGTGCGGGTCCCCGTCCTCGAGGCCGCCGCGTCGCGGTCCTCGGGGGTGACGATCGGAAGCGCGTCGTCGCTGGCGCGAGCGGCCTCCAGGCGTCGGCGCTGGTCCCGCGAGTAGACATCGTCGGGGTTGAGCAGCGTGCCGGTGGCCACGACGGTGTGGCTGGCCGGGACCGTCAGCGTCATCTCGTAGTCGCCGTAGTTGAGATAGAACTCGCCGGAGCCGAGATACGGCTGGTGATTCCATCCGTTGACGTCGTCGAAAATGGCGACGCGGGGAAACCACTGGGCCATGCTGTACACGGTGCCCCGCTCGGTCTCCAGGCGACCCATACGTGGGGTACCGGGCGAGCCAGGAATCACGAACGTGTACGGAATCACGACTTCGACACGACCCCCTTCGGCCTCGAGGACGTCCGGTAGATCGAGTCGCATTCTTGTGTCACTCACCATGGGAGACACCGCTCGGCCGTCGACGGTGACGGTGCCGAGTTGGTACCCGTGCTGGCTGTCCAGAGAGCTTGTGGCGCGACCGGTGACCGGTCCACCGCGGCTATCGTCCTCGAAGAGGTTCTGCTCGAGGTGAAACCAGAGGTAGTCCAGGTCCTCCGGGCTGTTGTTGGTATACGTGAGCCTGACGTTACCCGTGACCGTGTGCGTCGTCTCGTCCAGGCTGGCGGTCAGGTCGTAGTCCGCGCGCTGCTGCCAGTATGCGGGGCCAGGTCGACCGCTTCCGCTGCGGTACTCGTTGGGCGTCGGCAAGTCGAAGGGCTCGAACATGTCAACTGGCTCTGGCGCGTTGGCCAGGCGCATCGAGTCTTGCTCGGCGTCGTAGTCGTCGAAGGCTGTCGATGCCGCTCGTTCGCCCCGAATGCCGAACGGGGGTTGGCCACCGATCGAGAGGGTGCCTTGGAGGGAAGACCCGTCGACAGTGGTCTGAAGCACGAACGGCGCTCCGCCCAGGCTTGAAAGTGTCCCGTTGGTGGTGTACGACGTTCCTTCTGCCTCGGTCGCGACTCCCGTCATCTCGGTATCGATACCGTTGCGGGTAAGTATGAGACGGCCCGTGCCTCCATCCTCAGGGATCGTCATGAACCCGTTGTCAAACGGGCTGTCGCCGCCGGGGGGGAGGAGGTCGTACGACCACGTTCCGACGGGGCTCTGCGCGAGAGCGAACGGGGCGACGAGAAAAAGGGTGAGCGTGAGTATGCGCTGAAGCATGAGCGATGCGAAAGGGAACGGGTCTAGACGGAGGCTCCGAGGCCATGTTGCGGCGAGCCTTCTAGAGAAACGGCGATGTTAATCTTTTCGCGCCCTTCGCGTCAGGATCACGAACTCAATGAGGTCGAGAGTGAGATGTGCAGCGTAGGGGCAGCGAGACCTCCGAACGTCGCACGGAGCAGCCAGCAGGAGCCACCCACCAGGACTCATATTGCCAAGACGTACCACTCTCGGGCCAGTGAAACAGTCCGAACGCGAGACAGTCCAGCAGGGCGGCAGCAACAGGTCCAACAGACGTACCCAACGCGTCGAACAGCAGACCGCGATACCACATCTCCTCATCCAATGGGGCCAGAACGATGTTGGCGACGAAGACGGTGGCGCCGCCGGTTCCCAACACAGCCGTGCTGCACATCGGGACGTGGTCACTAAACCGTAACTGTGCCTTCTTGAGCACGACCTCGAGGCCGCCGAAGTAGATGGCCGCTATTGCAGTTATCGCCACCCACACACTACACTGATGCTCAGCAGAGACGAGCCGGTGGCTATCGATTGCATCAACCCCTTAACGGACTCGGCCTCGAGGGCGAGGCAACGACGACGGTGAGTCCCACCACCGACAGGGTGGCTGCGAGGAGCGCCGGAATCTGCGCCTGGACCGCCTCGCCGGCCTGCTCGCTCGAGGTCACGCCTCGACGCACAGCGAGCACGGACGCGACGGTGATGACGGCCAGGAAAATGAGCGGGGGCCACGCGGACAGGAACCAGACCCGAATCAGAGAGCGGGCGTCAGCGGCGACCTACCGCTTTAAGCGGGAGGTCCGTCCTCGAGGTCGACGAATCGCTGTGACTCCGCACACCTCAGAGGGCGTCGCGGTGTCCTCTCGCGACCTCGAGGCCGGACTGGTCGTGGTTCGCTCGCAAGTCTCTCGTGCCTCGAGGACGAGGCCTACAGCCTCTCGACGGTGTACCCCGCCTGCCGGAGCATGTCGATGACGCTGCTCTCGCCCACCAAGTGGCCGGCGCCCACCACGACGAGAGCATTTTCGCCGTCACGCGCGAGCAGGGACTCGATTTGCGGGATCCATGCGCGGTTGCGTGCGACCAACAACGCCTCGAAGATCTCGGGTTGCGTCATGCCGTCGTTCATCAACGCGGCGAGACCGTCGTCGTCGCCCGTTGCCCAGGCATCGACGAGCGCTCCGAACTGTGTGGTCATGCTGTCGAGGGGCGTCTCGAGCGACTCCATCAGGAAGGAGACCTGTGTGTCTGTCGTGAGATCATCGAAGACGGCAGTTTGCAACTCAACGGTTTCAAAGGCCACGCGCTCCTTGTCGTCGGCCTTGGCGCGGCCAAAGAAGTGGGCGTCGACGCCGCCGGCCTGAACGGGGAGACCGGAGCGCTGGAGGGCGAGCACACCCAATGTCATGCTGCCGAACCAGGGCTCGAACGCGTCGAACGCCCCAGCCGGGAGGCCGAGGACGGCGAGAGCCTCGTTCAGTCGCGTCTTCTGCTCGGCCGAGAGCGCGTCTCCGATGGTCACCTCGTCCATCGCCGCGGCCATCATGCCCTGCGCTCCCGCCTGCGCCACGTCGAGGTCGAGTTCGAACGCCAGCACCGAGGCATCGAGATACGCGTCCTCGACGTGTGCCGGCAGCGGCAGCGTTCCCTCGGGCACCACATGGACGGAGCCTAGCAGGTAGACCTTGCTGTCGCCGTCCTCGAGGACGAACAGCGGCGGACGACGGGTGTCGGCGTCCTGCGCAGCGGCAGGGAGTGCGAGCGCCAAGGCGAGGGTGGTCAGGAGCAGCTTCATCGGTCAGGAGCGGGGTGGCCTTAGAAGCTAGCCGCCCTCGAGGTCGAAGGTCGCTGACGTGGGTTTTGCTCGTCCTCGAGGGGCGTAGCGGGCACGAAATTGGGCGTCTGGAGCGTAGGTTGAGTCTCTCGCTACTCAAGTGATTTTGCGTCTCGCCCTTCTTGTTCTTCTGTCGTGCGGAGTTGCGGCATTTGCTCAGCCGGCGGAGTTGTTGGTGTCGAGAGGAGGCCGTACCTGCGCGACGCCGGAGCCGACGACCCAGGAGGTCGCAGCCTCGATGCGGGTGGTGCAACGAATGCGCAGCGTAGCGGCCTTGCGGATTGCGAGCGACCCGATCACGGTGCCTGTCGCATTCCACATTCTGACCGACGGCCTCGAGGGCGACGTGCCAGACGCTCAGATCGAGGCCCAGGTGGACACCCTCAACTCGGCGTTTCGCGACACGGGGTTTCGGTTTGCCCTCGCCTTCGTCCAGCGGGTCGACAACTCAGAGTGGTACCGCGATCTCCGCATCGGGTCCGACGAAGAGGAGGCCATGAAGGACGCTCTTGCCATCGACCCGTCGCGTGTCTTAAACATCTACACGGCCGAGCTCGCGTTTGACTATCTGGGCTGGGCCTCGACGCCGGACTCCCGCGCGGAGACCGACCGCGACCAGGGTGTTGTACTCCTGAACACGACCTTCCCAGGAGGCTCGGACCCTACCTACAACTTGGGTCACACGGGAACGCATGAGGTGGGGCACTGGGTCGGGCTGCTCCACACGTTCGCTGGCGGTTGCTCCGTCACCAACGACGGCGTCGCAGACACCCCACAGGAGGCCAGCGGTGCCTCCCGCTGTCCGACAGGCCGCGACTCGTGCCCCTTCGACCCCGGCCTCGATCCGATCCATAACTACATGGACTACTCGGATGACGACTGCATGACGGAGTTCACGCCGGGCCAGGTCGAGCGGGCACAGGCCATGACGAGCCAGTTTCGTCCGACGGTGACGGCGGGAGGGTTTGCCCTCGCTCGACTCGAGCAGGCTCAACTCGAGACCGTGCTGGTGGGCGTCGGAGCCACGGCGGTGGTCCGCGTCACCAACGCGACGGCTGCGGCGTTCACCGTCGACGGTGCGACCAGCGCCAGTGGCATCGTAGGGCTCGCCTCACCCATGACCATCGAGGCCGGCACCTCAGGCTTCGTCACCGTCACCGTCAATCCTGCGCGCTCCGGAGAGTTCTCGATCCCAGTCCAACTGTCGACCTCGAGCCCGTCACCGCTCTCGCTGTCGTTCGTCCTCGATGGCGAGGCCTTCTTGCCGCCCACCGCCCGCCTCGCATCGTCCGGTCTCGAGCTTCGGCTCATCGAGGGCGGAGGATCTACGGTCGTCGTGGCGCTTGGAAACACTGGCGACGGGCCGCTCACCTTCGAGGTCTTGCAGTCCACGTTGCCTGCGTTCGTGTCTTCGGTCTCACCAGCATCCGGCACCGTGACTCCCCGCGGGGAGGTCGAGATCACCATCGCGCTCTCCGCCGACGACCTCTCGCCGGCCGACTACCTCGAGGCCGTCCAGTTCGTCACCAATGACCCGGTGCAAAGCACGGTATCCGTAGACGTCGCGCTCAATGTGCTGGAGCGTCCAGACGCGTTGCGGGTCGACGCGCCGTTCCCAAATCCGTCTCGAGGTCAGTTCGTCTCCATCCCTCTGGGGCTGCCCCAGGACGCCACAGACCTCCGGGCAGAGGTCTACGATGTCCAGGGACGCCGCATCGCCATCATCGCTGACGGCGCCGTCCTCGAGGCCGGATACCCGGTCCTCCGGTGGGATGCGTCCCGCGCGGCATCGGGCATGTACCGCGTGCTCGTCTCGGCCAACGGGGAGACGGCACTAGGCCGCCTGACCATCGCACGGTGACCTCGAGGTCGTGGACATCGAGAAGGGAGGGGCGTCTCTCCTGTGTATTCGGACTGGGCCCTCGAGGACGGCCCGGATGACCGTTGGGCGTCCTCGAGGCCGAGTCTAGGCCGGAGTGGCTGCCGCCATCGCCTCGGCCTCGACGCGTCGAAGCGACCGGACGAGGATCGCGATGATTGCGATCGAGCCCGCGAGCGTCAGCGCGCCCTGTAGTGGTTCGCCGAGCAGGAGCCAGCCAATCCCGAACAGCGCCGCGTAGACCGCGACGACGCCCATGACCCATTGGATCGCGAGTCGACCCAGGCCGGAGTCGGGCACGACCTGCGGGTTGCGCTCCCCAACGGGCCGCCAGCCAGGGCCACCGGGCCGCACTTTCGCGTAGAACGTATCCAGCGTCGCCCTCGAGGTCGGCGCCGTGACCAGCATCGCGATCACCCAGCAGACCGTCGTGATGGCCGCGATCCCGAACAGGTTGGTCGGGAACTCAGACGTCAGGAAGGGGACCTCGAGGCCGATGAGCTGAAGGGCGACGAGCAGGAGCGGCACAACGGTCGCCGTCAGCTCGGCCCAGGCGTTGATCCGCCACCAGTACCAGCGCAGGATGAGGACCAGGCCCATCCCGGCAGACGCGCTCAGCAGAAGTCCCCACGCGCCCGACACCGAGGTGAGTTGGGTCGCCAACAAGAAGCCGCCGATGGCGAGTGCGAACGTCAGCACGCGGGACACGGCAACGTAGTGGCGTTCGGTGCGGCCCTTTGCCATGAACCGGCGATACAGGTCGTTGACGAGATAGCTCGTGCCCCAGTTGAGCTGCGTCGAGATCGTGGACATGAACGCGGCCAGGAATGCAGCGAACAGCAAGCCCAGAAGTCCTGACGGCAGGGCGTCGCGCATCACCATCACGTACCCCTCGCCAGGATTTTCGAGTCCGGGGTAGAGCACCAGCGCGGCCAGCCCGACGATGACCCAGGGCCACGGGCGGATGCAGTAATGAGCGATCGTGAACCACAAGACGGAGAGAACCGAGTCGGTCTCCGACCTCGTCGCAAGCATCCGCTGGGCCACGTAGCCGCCGCCGCCGGGCTCTGCGCCCGGGTACCAACTCGCCCACCACTGAACGCCGACGTAGGCTGCAAATGCAATCCCGCTCAACGTCAGCGTCGCCGCGCCCTCGATGGGGTTGCCGAGTTGTGGCGTGAAGCTGAAGACCTCATCGGGGAGCGCTGCACGGAGCCCCGCCACCCCACCGATCTCTGGGATATCCAGGGCATACCAGGCTAGGGCGACAGATCCGAACATGGCGAGCGCAAACTGAAACGCATCCGTCACCGCGATGCCCCACAAGCCAGAGACAAGCGCATACACCCCGACCAGTAGCATCAAGCCCCCGACGGCCAACGTTGGCGCATCGAGGCCGAGCCACTCCGTGGCCCCGAAGATGGTCATCCCGGGGAAGAGGACACGAAAGACCGTCGTCATGGCCAGCACGACCCACCCGATCACAATGGCGTTAGCGAACAGGCCGAAGTACACGGCCTTGACGCCTCTCAGGGCCGCGGCGGCAGCCCCGTCGTAACGCAACTCGACAAACTCGACGTCGGTGAGCACGCCACTTCGCTGCCACAAGCGCGCAAAGAAGAACACCGTCAGCATGCCGCCGAGAGCGGCGTACCACCAGAGCCAGTTTCCCGCCACGCCCGATTGCGCGACCAACTCCGCGACCGCCAGGGGCGTATCTGCCGCGAACGTCGTCGCGACCATGCTCGTCCCGGCGAGCCACCACGGCATCTGACGACCCGTGGCAAAGAACTCGTCAGTAGACTTCGAGGCGCGCCCTGCGAATCGGGCGGCAAGCCCGATGGTCAGGACCAGAACGGCGACGACGATGACCCAGTCGAGCGGGCTCATAGACACGGAGGGAGGGGGCGGGAAGCTAGCCGACTTGCAGCGCTCCGCGTGGTCGACCTCGAGGACGCGCGTTCGAGTTCGTCACGATGCGATCGACCTCGATCAGTCCTTCCCAAAACGACGCGAGCGCCGCCGGGGACAAACCCGGGCGGCGCTCGCGGCAGAGACAGCGGACGAGTCCGTGTCTAAAACTGAAAGACGATCAGGACACCAATGCCGATCAGGGCGGCGGCGGCGGACATCGTCGGGATGAGGCGGTTCATCTCGTGTGGTGGGTGATGTTGGGATACAAACTGGAGCCGTAACGGATTAGTTATCCACAACGGGAACCAGCATTTGCAAGCTACACGGCAGATCCGCGCACGGCAAGCGACGTGCCAAAAACTTTTGCCCTTTGATTATCGCCTGACAGGGGGCTGTCATCGCGACAGCCCGGCGGGCGATAGGGGGCCAAGACCTCGAGAGTGGTAAACCCGACGTGAGGCCGAGCCTAGCTTCCATCGCTACCTCTCTACGTCTGTGCTGCTGCGACTTCTCACCGTTCTCCTCCTCGGACTGACTGGCGCCTCCACGCTCTCGCCCTCGAGGCCGGTGCAGGGAAGCCGTCCATCCAGCGTCCTCGAGTCCGCCCGAGCCTCAGAGGCAATGGTTGCGACAGGTCACCCGGAAGCCAGCAAGGTGGGACTGGCGGTCTTGCGAGACGGTGGAAACGCCGTCGATGCTGCCGTCGCAATCGGGTTTGCGATGGCTGTCGTGAGCCCTGACGCCGGCAACATCGGCGGGGGCGGGTTCCTCGTCTTGCGGCAAGCGGACGGCTCGGCCACGTCGTGGGACTTCCGAGAGCGTGCACCCCTCGAGGCCGGTCGAGACCTGTACACCCGGACCGGAGCGTCGTCGCAGCGTGGGGCGCTGGCGGTGGGCGTCCCTGGGACCGTCGCCGGGCTGCTGGCCGCGCACCGCGCCCACGGCCGCCTTGAGCTCGAGCGGCTTATTGAGCCCGCGATCCGCCTTGCGGACGGCCACTACCTAACGGGTCGCAACGCCATCCTGTTTAACCGGTATCGGGACGACTTTTCTGCCTTCTCGTCCACCTCTTCCGTTTTCGTCAAGGGCGAAGAGGAGACCTGGACGCCCGGCGAACGGTTCGCCCAGCCGGATCTCGCTGCCACACTGCGGCGCATCCGGGACGACGGCCACGATGGATTCTATCGAGGTCGTACCGCTGACCTGATCGTCGCCGAGATGGAGCGCGGCGGCGGACTGATCTCTCACGCCGACCTCGAGGACTACCGCGCCATCGAGCGTCCCGTCCTCGAGTCCGCGTACCGAGGGCGACGTTTGATCGCGATGGGACCGCCATCGTCGGGCGGTATCGCGCTGGCGCAGGTGCTGTCGTCCGTCGAGCCCTACCCGATTGGCGAGTGGGGACCGCAGGTACCGGAGACGGTTCACCTTGTAGGCGAGGCGCTGCGGCGTGCATTCGCCGACCGCTCACATTGGCTCGGCGACCCTGACTTCGTAGACGTGCCCGCGAGGGCGTTGATCGCGCCGGGCTATGTGCGCCGCCGCATGTCGACGTTCGATCCCGATCGCGCGAGCCGATCCCTCGAGGTCGGCCACGGCACGCCGCCAAACCTCGAGGACGAGAGCACGGAGACGACGCACATCTCAGTCGTGGACCCGGACGGGAACGCTGTTTCCATGACGGTCACGCTCAACGACTACTTCGGCTCCAAGCTGGTCGTCGGTGGCGCGGGCTTCTTTCTCAACGATGAGATGGACGACTTCACGGCTCGGCCGGGACGCCCGAACGGGTGGGGCCTGATCCAGGGCGAGCGCAACGCCATCGCGCCGGGCAAGCGGATGGTGTCCTCGATGACGCCCATCATCCTCGAGGACGAGCAGGGACGACTGTCGCTGGTGGCCGGGTCGCCGGGCGGTGCTCGCATCATCTCGACCGTCTTCCAGGTGCTCACCAACATCGTCGACCACGGCCTCGACGCGCAGTCTGCGGTGTCGATGCCGCGCTATCACCACCAGTGGCTGCCCGACGAATTCGAGCACGAGCGGGACGTGCCGGCGGCCACCCTCGAGGCCTTGGCAGAACGCGGGTGGAACCTCGACCCGCTCGTTCGCTTCGGCGCGGCCAACATCGTCGTCGTCAGGTACGATGCCAACGGGGGCCGCGTCCTCGAGGGCGGTGCCGACCCTCGGCGGGACGACGACGACGCGAGAGGCTTTTAGGACCACGGTGGTGGGGGATTGGTTGATCTTCCCATGCCTCGACTCTACTGCTTTCCCTTCTCATGTCTCTCGACTTAGACCGTATCGACGGCGTCGTCTTCGATATCGATGGCACGCTCGCCGACACCGATGACCATCTGGTGGCACAAATTGCGGCCGTCCTCGATGCCGTGCCGTTCGTGAGCGGCCGACGCGCGACAGAGCTGGCCCGTCAGATTGTGATGGGCGCCGAGACGCCGGTCAATGCCGCATATGGCGCCCTCGATCAGCTTGGGCTGGACGATGAGTTCTCACGCATCAAGAATGCAGTCAAGGGCTTGCTGTCCAAGGTTCGTGAGCAGCGGTCGCGCGGCGAGTCTCACCCAGCGGACGCCGCCGACGAGATCCCGCACGACATGGTGCCGGGCGTCGAGCAGATGGTCCGTGAGGTGGCAGCACGCTATCCGATCAGTGCGATGTCGACCGGTGGTGAGGCCCGGATCCGAGCGTTCCTCGAGCATCATGGCGTCCTCGACCTCTTCGCCGCCGTCGCAGGGTCGCAGACGACGCCCCGGATGAAGCCCTTCCCGGATCCGTTGCTCTTTTGCGCTGAGGCCATGGACGTCGAGGCCGCTCGGTGCTTGGTGGTGGGCGACACGACTGTTGACATGGCGACAGCCCAGGCGGGAGGTGCTCAGGCGGTCGGGGTCCTGTGCGGGTTCGGCACGGAGGACGAACTCCGTGAGTCGGGCGCCGACTT
This sequence comes from Rubricoccaceae bacterium, assembly GCA_963832985.1. Taxonomy (GTDB): domain Bacteria; phylum Bacteroidota; class Rhodothermia; order Rhodothermales; family Rubricoccaceae; genus Rubrivirga. The sequence goes on along the minus strand of CAWHWG010000002.1, from coordinate 35,349 downwards.
GATCCTGGCGACCACGTCCGACTTGCTTCCCGTTCTGGCTCCATCGGACGACGACCTCGAGGGGAGCGCCGAGCCGACAGCCGAGCCCGACGAAGACGCTGCGGCGTCGTAGCGGTGGCACACGTCCTCTACGCGCTGAGCGGCCAAGGCCGAGGTCACACGTCACGAGGCCTGGCGGTGGCGGCAGGTCTGCGTGCTCGAGGACATCGCGTCACGTTCTGCGGCGGCGGCACCGCCCGCACCGTCCTCGAGGACCTCGGCGAGACCGTCATCGCAGCGCCGACGCTCCGACAAGTGATGCGCTGGAACCGGCTGCTGCTGCTCACGACCGGTGCCCGAAACGCGTGGACCGTCCTCACCTCGAAGCGCATCGTCAGTAGGCTGACGGATGCCATTCGGGAGGTCGGCCCCGATCTCGTGATCTCCGACTTCGACGCCTTCGCGCACCGAGCCGCGCGACACCTCGGGATCCCCGTCGTCACCGTGGACCACCAGCAGATCGTGACCGAGACGCGGCCCGACCCGCCGGTCGTGGACCCCTTCAGCCAGTTCGTAGCGAGCAACGCTGTCAAGCGCATCATTGCGCGGCGCCCCGAGCGACGCCTGATCTCGACGTTCTTCCGCCCGCCGCTGCGCGATCCCTCCCGCGCCACATACGTCGGCCCGATCCTGAGGAGCGAGATCCACGACCTCGAGGCCACAACTGGAGAGCACATCCTGGTCTACGTCAACGGTGCCGTCCGTCCCGACAGGCTGGTGGCGGCGCTGTCACCCTCGAGGGCGAGGTTCGTCGTCTACGGCGTCGAAGACGCGGGACGTGTCGAGGGCGGAGTCGAGTTCCGGGCTCCCTCGCATGGCCAGTTCCTCGAGGACCTAGCATCGTCGCGAGCCGTGATCTGCACCGCGGGGTTCACGCTCATCAGCGAGTCCCTCCAGCTCGGCAAGCCGGTCTTGGCGGTCCCAAACGGCGGCATCTACGAGCAGGCGCTCAACGCCGCGTACCTCGAACGACAGGGGAGGGGCCACGCCTCCAAGCGCCTCACCCCGAAGGCCGTCCGCTCCTTCCTCGACGCCGCCGACTCAATGTCTCCTGCGCCCGCCCTCGAGGACGGACTTCCGGAGGTCCTCGACGTCCTCGAGGGCGTCCTCAACCGGTAGACGTCCCTCGAGGTCGCGCCCCGACCTCGAGACCGAGGACCAGCACGGGGTTGCCGTCCTGCTCGGCGATGCGCTCTTCCTCGAAGCCGAGTCCCTCGAGCAGCGCCCTTGAGGGCCCATTGTCCGGTGACACGATGGCCAGCACGCGCTCGAAGCTCATCGCTTGGGCGACCTCGAGGACGGCGGTCGCAGACTCGCGGGCCAAGCCAAGACCGCGATGCTCAGGTAGAAACGCGAACCCGAGGTCTGGCGCTTCGAGGCCGTCGCGTTTGATGAGACCGCAGAGTCCAACCGGTTCCGAGTCGGGCCGCCGCTCCACGAGGTACAGGCTGAACCCGTGCTCTCGCTGCTGCGTGACGGCGCCGTTTTCGATGTACCGACGCGCGCCTTCGAGGTCGTACACCCCGCGGTCGCCGATGTAGCGGATCCAGTCAGGGTCCGTCATGAGCGCCAGGACGAATGGCGCGTCCTCGATGGTTTGGGGGCGCAGCCGGAGGCGCTGGGTCGTGGCGACGGCCTCGAGGTCGGACACTACAGCAGCACTAAATACGTCACCTTCGCGATGGCAAGTCGGTCGCGAAGGATCACAGTGCGTCGTGGGTCGAGCGGGTCGACGCCATCGTCCACCAAGCCGTACGCCGTGTTGAACACCACAAAGAGGTCGCTACCCGGCGTGTGAATCCAGTTGAGGCGCACATTGGCCTGGAAGGACTGCGAGAAGTTGTCGTACTGGAGTAGCGTCCGGCCGAAGAGCGTGCGGCTGAAGGCGGTCAGCGCAGATACCGAGCCGACGGTCGCGGTGAAGGGTCCGTTTCCGAGGTCTACGATCGAGTGGTCGATGCCGGCCTCGAGGACGAGGTGCTGCGATTGCCGCCACCCGATGTCGGCCTCGAGGTCGGTGCGGTCTCCGTTGAAGAAGCCGCCGGTAGAGACACCTGCGGATCCGAAGACCGGGCGGCTGGAGTCGGTCTCGCCGCCCAAGAAGACCGTCGTGAACCCGTACTCGCCGATTGGGACGGTCTCTCCCTCGCGAATATTGAACGGTGCGTCTAGCTGCTCGAACTCGTTTCGCACGCCGCCGCCAATCTGGTCGCGCCCGTTGAACTCGACAAAGCCCTCGATCTCGGCCTCGGCCGACTGCCGTTCTCCGTCAAGTCCCCAGTACACCGTCCCGTCCACGTTGCCGCCCACGCGGCGGATGCCCAGACTCGAGGAGGCAAACGGGTGCTGGTAAAACGCCTCGCTGTTGATCCGTCGGTAGTCGCGTCGGCGCACGAACCCGAGTGCAGGCGCATAGGTCGCTCCAACACTCGCGAACTCGGCCTCGAGGCCGGCGCGGTCGTTCGCCAGCCGCCCGTACAGTGATCCCGCTGCGCTGTTGAGCGCGTCGTCCGTGTCCCACACCTGCGTGGCCCATCCACTGACCAGGCTGTTCTTGCCAAACCGGATCTGCCCATCGAGGCCGGCAGCGCGGTTGAAACCTCTCTCGTCGGACAGATTTGTCACGATGCCGCCGACGGTGGCGCGCGGCAACACATCCGTTCGGAAGCGGGCCACCGTGTTGTTTGTCGAGGCCGTGCCCAGCAGATCTCCAAGGTCCGGGCCGGTCTCTATGTTGAGTACGCCTAGGGAAAACGGCCCGAGTTGGCCCGTCATTCGAGCGCCCGCCAGGATCGACTCGTCGAGGCCGATGCGGCGCGAGAAAAATGTCTGCGTCTGACGCGGCGACCCATGCTCGAAGAGCCCGGACCGCTCCAGGAAGAACTCTCGCTTCTCAGGAAAGAACAGGCTGAACCGACTCAGATTGATCTGCACGTTGTCGGCCTCGACCTGAGCAAAGTCGGTGTTGACGGTTGCGTCGAGCGTCAGGTTTGACGTGATCCCGTACTTGATGTCGACGCCCGCGTCGGCGGTGAACTCGGCGGCAGCAGTGGGCGCTCCGAGGTCCGGCCTCGATTGCTGCGCGCCCGAGATCCCGTACGGCTTGATCTCCAGATTCCGTCCTCGACGCACGCCCTCGAGGCCGCGAAGCACGCCATACTGTGAGACGGTGGCGAGCGCCGCGAAGCTGCTCCCTCGGTCGAGGCCGATGGCGGGCCACATCACGCGCTCGTTCTTGCGGTTGATCATGCGCGAAAGCATGAGCCCGAACTCGAGGTCGTCGCCCTCGGGAAAGCGGAGCTGGCGGAAGGGAATCGAGACCTCCATCGTCCAGCCCGTTTCGTCGATCACGGTCTCCGAGCGGTAGACCGCGTCCCAGGAGAAGCTGTCGATGGTGAGCCCTTCGTCCGTCACGGTCGCGTCGTCCTGGGTGCCGAGCGCGTTCATCTCGAAGAGGTACGCGTTTCGCCCGTCGCGATACGTGTCGAGGCCGATGTAGACGTGGTCATCGCGGTCGTTGCGCCCGCCGCGCTCCAGGTTCTTGGCGCGGATCAGTTCCGGGTTGTCGTCGAGGTTGCGGAACGCGAAGTACAGGTTGTCGCGGTCGTACGCGATGCGGACCTCCGTGTCCTCTGTCGAGGGCGAGCCGGTGTCCGGCCATACTTGCGTAAACGTGCTGACAGGCTCGATGCGGGTCCACAAGAGCTCGTCGAGGTGTCCGTCGATGCGGGGCGCCTCGTCGGTGAAGACAGCCGTGACGTCGTTGCCGGTTGGGGCGCTCGACTGGGCAGCCAGTGGTGTGACGACGAGGAGAGCGAGCCAAGCGATGCGCATGTGACGGTCGGGGGACCCTGAAAGCTACAGGCAGCGATGTCCCCAGCGTCCTCGAGGCAAACCCGTGTACAAGATGAGAAGGTTCTCTGCCGTATCGTGTGCGCATACACCTCCCGAAGACAAATGTCACGTGACAGAACAGGAGACAATCCCTACAGCGAGATGTCCGTGGTCGAGCAAGGATCAGCAATCCGGTCCGAGTTGTCAGATCTCAAAGATCTGGTCGCGTCGGATCCTGGATTGGCGACCCTGAACAGTCAGGCAACGGCACGAGCGTTCTCCACGTCAATCGATTCCATTCGATGCAAGACGAAGATGGGCGCGTCCCCGCTCCAGCATATGGGAACCCATGTCGCTCAACAGCACGAAGGAAACGAGCTCCTTGCACATGAGTTGACGCACGTCGTGCAGCAGAAGAAAGGACGTGGATAACCGTAACAGCCTGCACCAATCAGGCGCTTTCGCCCTCGAGGTCGACTTGCTGCTACAGAGAGAGACTGGTCCTGTCCGTCCTCGAGGCCGCTTTCGACGGAGAAAGTCCCGGACGCCTCTCCCTCGAGGCCGCTACCAGTCGTTCTCCTCCTTCGCGACGCCCGTCTCAACCGGGACGGGGTAGGTGCCCGAGAAGCACGCATGGCAGTAGCGGTCCGCGCTCTCATGCGCCTCCTCGACGGCCTCCATCATGCCCTCGACGGAAAGGTAGCCCAGCGAGTCGACGCCGAGCCACTCGGCGATCGCGTCTACGGAGCCATGCTTATTGGCCGCTAGCTCCGCCCTCGAGGGGAAGTCCATGCCGTAGAAGCATGGCCACATTACGGGCGGACTGGCCGACCGGAAGTGGACCTCGGCAGCGCCGGCCTCTCGGACCATCTTGACCAGCTGTTGGGCCGTCGTGCCTCGCACGATGGAGTCGTCGACCATGACCACGATGCGGTCTTTGAGCACGCCTGCCACCGGGTTGAACTTTGTCCGGACGCGTTGCTCCCGCGTCGACTGGCCAGGCGAAATGAAGGTGCGCCCGACGTAGTGGTTTCGGATGAGCCCGATATCCAGCTTGCACCGGCGGCCGCGTTTGTTGGACTCGGACACATAGCCGATCGCTGCCGTGTTCGAAGAGTCCGGCACAGCCATCACAATCGGCCTCTTGCCCTGACCCTTCTTGATCGCGGGCACCGGGGCGTCCCACGCCAGCCGCTTGCCCATCTTGCGACGGACCTTGTCGACGGTGGCGCCGAAGACCTTCGAGTCCGGCCTCGAGAAGTAGACGTACTCGAACACGCACTGGCTCACGCCGTTGGGCGACGGTGTGCAGACACCGTTGAAGCCCTCGCCGGATGGCGTTGCCCGTTCGATTCCCTCGCGGTCGATCACGAGGATCTCGCCCGGCTTGATGTCGCGGACGTACTCGGCACCGATGATGTCGAACGCACAGGTCTCGGACGCGACCACCCAACTAGGGTGCTGACGGCCTTCGGCGGGTTCCATCCTGCCGAGTGCGAGGGGCCGAAACCCGCTGGGGTCGCGCGCGGCGATCAGAGCGTCGTCGGTCAAGATGACGAGGGAGAAGGCTCCCTCGCACTGGTGCAACGCGTCCACCATCCGGGCGACAGGCCCTTGCTCCTGGCTCTGAGCAGCGAGGTGCAGGATGAGCTCGGTGTCAGACGACGAACTGAACAGCGTGCCTCGCTCGACCAAGCGCTCACGGATGGCGCGGGCGTTGGACAGGTTGCCGTTGTGGCCGAGGGCAAAGTGCCCTTCCCGGTCGTGCACGACGAACGGCTGGACGTTGGCAGGGTTGGTCGCGCTGCCTGAGGTCGAGTAGCGTGTGTGCCCGATCGCGGCGTCGCCGAGCAGTGTGTCCTCGAACACCCTCTCGCTGTCAAACACATCGAGGACGAGACCAAAGTCCTTGACGACGGGCATCACCTTGCGCCCCTTCGCCTCATCGTATACGCTGGTCACGATGCCGGCCGACTCCTGGCCTCGGTGCTGGAGGGCGTGTAGGCCGAAGTAAGTCAGCCTCGCTGCGTCGGGGTGGTTGTACACGCCGAAAACGCCGCAATGGTCGCGCGCTTTGTCCACGGATCGGGGGGAGAGCGAGGCGTCAGGTTAAGGGTGGGCAGACGCCGAATGGTCGCGATTCAGAATCTTCTTTGGCCTTCCGACCTCGAGGTCGAAGGAACGCGAAAAAGGGTGACAGCCTCGAGGCCGCGTCGCTACAAAATCGAAGACTCAAGGGCGATCACCTCGTCCTCGAGGTCGCGTCAAAGTGCGATGACCGCCGCTGCCAGCGCGACACCCGCCGCGTCCGCCGCGAGGTCTCGCCAGCAGAAGTGCGGGTACACCTCTCGCTGACTGTCGGCCACCTCCTTGAGCAGACCCAGCCCCAGCGCTGCCGCCATCGAGGGCGGCAGCGCGTCTCCGTCCTCGAGGCCGGTCTTGTCGGTTAGGATGTACTGGCCCGACAGCGTCAGCAGGAATGAGGCCCCGAGGTGCATCGCCTTGTCGCGCGCGAGCCATTGATCCGGGAGGTCCGCCCTCGAGGCCGACCGTTCTCGATCCCTGTCCTCGAGGACGTACTGCGCCTGCGATTGTGCCGCGACCTCGAGGACGAAGCCCTGCGCCCTCGAGGTCGGCTGAACTTGTGCGCCTGCCTGTGACGCGAGGGCGAACCCCAACAACGCCGCCCAGCGGGTCACGTGTCCGGGAAAAGGGTGGGGTCGATTGCGATCCGGTCTCCATCGGACAGGAGGGATCGTAGCGCCAAGCCCGCACCGCCAAACAGGATTAGACCGGCTAGGATCATCACTATGAGCCCAGCGATGGGTGTGCCGACGTAGCGCACGGACAGGCTTTGCGAAGCGTCACCGCTGGCCACCGATACGATGCCTGCCTTTACGGGCGTGAATGTGAACGTGGAAGTTCCAGGCGTGAACGTCTCCGTGGTGGCCGTGACCGCGCCGGGGCGGTAGGTCACCATGACCGAGTCAACGGGTTCGCTGAATGTCACCGTAACGTCCTCGCCACGGGTGGGTGCGTCGGGCGTGACGGAGACGATGTCTTGGGCGCCGGCGGCCGAGGCCAGGAGCGCGAAGAGCAAGAGGGGTCGCATAGGTCTAGTGCTCAAAGGTGGCGATGGCGGGCTCGTCCGGCGTAGGAGCCGTCGGGCGTGACGTGAGATAGGCAGCGAGGGCCAGCGTCCCAACGATCCACACCAAGGGAATCATGACAGGGAACCAGTCCACGACGCCTAGCGGGGACCCGGAGCCGTAGAGTCCGGCCGCGCCAAACAGGTCGATGTAGAGGTTCCACACGATGACCGTCAGCAGGATTGCTGGGATGACGAAGCGGATCAGAACATCGAACCACGCCCCGAGCCTGATTTTCGAGTTCTGGTTGACGAACGCCCGCAGGTTTGCAGCGCCGAACACCCAGCCGAGGAACACGCACTCGATGAAACCAACCGTCAGAAGGCTGTACCCGAATGCCCAGTGGTCCAGGATGTCGAGGAAGTTGAGCCCGATTGTCCCGTTTCCTGCCAGCCCAGGGTCCACGATGAACGGCAACGTCGAGATCAGCGAGCCGATCACACCCGGCACAGCCACCATCGTCAGCGCCTTTGTCCGGTCGATCCCCATCTTGTCAATGAGTGCCGAGGCCATGCCCTCGACGAGGGAGATCGCGCTGGTGATACCGGCCATCACGATCAAGAAGAAGAACGCGAACCCGAAGGCTTTCACTGCAAACGGGAACGCCGCAATCCCCTGAGGAATGGCGAAGAACGACAGCGATAGCGTGGACCCAGCCGGGTTGAGAGACAAGGCGAACAGCATCGAGAAGATCGCGATACCGGCGACATACTCGAACCCGCAGTTCAGCAGGCTCACCATGAACGAGTTCGTGACCTGGTCCGAGTCCTTCGGCAGATAGCTGGCGTATGCGGTCATCGTCCCCAGCCCGAGCGAGAGCGAGAAGAACATCTGGCTGAACGCGCCCTTCCAGACATCAGGCTGGCTGATTCCGGCCAAGTCGGGTGTGAACAGGTACAGCGCACCGTCCACACCGCCGGGCAGCGTCACGCCACGCACGACCAAGATGAGCATGAACACCCACATCATTGGGACCGCCACCCGGACCGTTTTCTCAATGGTCTCGGTGCCCTTGACTAGTGCGAACAGCGTGATCCCCCAGATCAGCACCGCCGCAATCATCGGCCACCACGTGGCGAGCAAGCCGAAAAAGTAGACCTGTGCGTTGGGCTCCGCGCTTGGCTCCAGGAACGGCTCGAACGGCGCCGTCGCGCCGGGCTCCAGCAAGCCGAACACGGCCCCAACCATCATGCACAGCGCCCAGCTCAGCAGCGCGACGTAGTACATCGTGATGAAGAGGGCGCTCCCGAGCGACCACCAACCCACGAACTCGCCCTTTTTGCCGACCACGCTAGCAAGCGCCATCGGGAAGCTTCGTCCGGTCATCGTACCGAGGCTGAACTCGGCGATCATCACTGGGATGCCGAGGGCAAAGAGCGCGATGAAGTAGGGAACGTAGAATGCCCCGCCGCCGAACTGGTAGGCGTTCGAAGCAAAGAAGACGATGTTGCCGAGCCCGATGGCCGAGCCGCTGGCCGCGAGCACGAACCCGAGCTTCGACGACCAGACGCCGCGGTCCGGCGCGGAGGGGGGAGGGACGGAATCTGGCACGTGTGCGTGTAAACCTGGAGTGAAGCCCAGAAGCTACGCCGTGACCAACGCCCTTAGGGAAACACGCCCGCGGCCTCGAGGACAGACCGGACGATCCGCAGCCGTGCGGGACCGATATCGAAGTCCCCACCGGGCGCAGCCTGAGCGTTCATCGCATACACCACGTCACCCTCAGGGCGCTCCATCCAGCCCACGATCCACCCCACATCAGAGCCGTCCTCAAGGAAGCCCCAGCCGGTCTTGCCGCGCAGTCGGAGGTCTCCGTCCTCGACGAGCGTGGGCAGGATCTCGCGGATGAGCGCCTGGTGCTCGGCCTCGAACTCGAGGTCGCCGCGGCGCAAGCGGTCGAAGAAGGTGACCTGCTCGTCGGCAGAGGCCTTCCACGTGCCGTCGAGCCACGACGTCTCGAGCGTGTCGCTGAGCATGGAGTTGCCGTAGGGCTCCCGCTCAAAGACCTCGAGGTAGCCGTCGCGTCCGACCTCGAGGGCGAGACGTTGAAACAGCCATACCGCCGAGACGGCTGTGCCGGAACGCAGCGAGTGGTCCTGATTCCAGACGGGCAGCCACCGCTCGATGCCGTCCCATGCAAGCATCGAGTCGACATCCGTGACCACTCCTTGGTCCAAGAAGACCAACCCGTTGTACACCTTCGAGGTCGAGGCCAGCGTATAGCGTGTCGCCGCCCGGTCAGCATCGTGACGCGTTGTGACGCCAGTCGCCGTGTCCAACATCACGAAGGTGCCGACGGCGCCCTCGGCCTCGAAGTGACTCGACCAGTCTGCCACAGAGTCGCGGGCCGCGACCTCGAGGATGGCCTGAGGCGCCTCGGCCTCGAGGGCGGGGTCGTTACTGCACGCGGAGAGCCAGACGAGCAAGAGCAGACGCCTCATTCGTCCTCGAGGTCGGGGAGGGCAGGGGGGATGACATCGAGGCGGACACTCTGGATGCGGTTGCCCTCAACGCTCTCCACCAGCATCCGAAGGTTCTCGTGCTCGACCTCGTCGCCAGGCTGAGGGATGTCGCCGGCTAAGTGCAGGATGAGGCCACCCAGCGTCTCAAAGTCGAAGTCGGTCGTGTCCATCTCAACGCCAACGGCGTCTGTCAGGTCATCGAGGTCGATGCGAGCCTCAGCACGGAAGCCGCCGTCCTCGAGGTGTTCGACCAAGTCCTCGTCTTCGGGGCGGTCGAGCTCGTCGCGGATCTCGCCCACGACTTCTTCGAGCAAGTCCTCGAGGGTGACGAGCCCGGCGGTGCCTCCGTACTCGTCCACGACAATCGCCATGTGCGTGCTCGACTGTTGGAAGTCGGCCAGCATGTCGTCGAGGGTTTTGCCGGGGGGGACGAATAGGGGGCGCCGAGCGACGTTGGTCCACTCGGGGGTCCGGCCCTCGTCCAATGACGGCAGCAGGTCTTTGGCGTACATGACCCCGAGCACATTATCGAGGTGGTCCTGGTAGAGCGGGAAGCGCGAGTGCCCGCTGGTGCGAATCAGGTCGAGGGCGTCCTCGAATGACGCATCGTCCGACAGCGCCTTCACATCGACGCGGCTGACCATGACCTCGCGGACAGTTGTCTCTCCAAAGTCCACGATGGAGTGGATGAGCGCACGTTCTTGCTCACCGATGCTTCCGTCCGCCTCGCCCACGTCCGCCATGGACTTGATGTCGTCGGAGGAGAGAGAGTCTGTCTCGTGGCGAAACCGTGTTTGGACCGCTGAGGCGAGGGCTGCAAGCAAGTCTGCAATCGGCGTGACGAGGCGGATCAGTGGGCTCAGGAATCCGGATACGCCTTGCGCGAACCGAACAGGGTCTCGGCTCGCAATCAGCTTGGGGGCGATCTCGCTCGTCACCAGCAGGATGAACGTCAGGCCGGCGACGTTGGCAGCGAGGGCGGCAAATGGACTCCAGCCGTAGACCTGGCTCGCGGCCAGCATGAGCTGCGTCGACAGGATGGCGGCGCCCACGTTGACGACTGTGTTCAGCAGCAGGACGGCGGCCAAGAGGCGTCGTGGACGGTCTAGCAACGTCACGACGCGGCCAGCGGCCGCTCCGGTCGTCTCTCGAAGGGCCTCGCGATCACCCGTCGTGATCGAGAACAACGCGACCTCGGACCCTGAGAACAGGGCCGACAGCGCGAGCAGGAGCAGGAACGTCCCGACCTGTACGGCCAGCCCTAACGGGCCGGGCAGTGCGTCGGAGACTTGGGCCGCGAGGGCCAGACTATTGGCGGGGTCCAAGGCAGGTGGACCTGAACGAGGCGGTGGGCCGAGGCCCGGAACAGGCCTGTGGTGGCCATGTCAAGATACCGCCGGATCGCTCAGTGGCGTCCTCGAGGTCGGGGTGGGTGAAAATGCAAAAACGCTGATCCGGCCTCGACGTTGGTCGTCGTCCTCGAGGTCGCGTGTGAAGTGACGGGGCCGTTCCCAATGTTGGCGACACGAAAAACGGGCGGCTCCGCGTGGAGCCGCCCGCTGCGTCGAGGACGAGAGCCGGATCAGAAGGGGAGGTCGTCGTCGGGCTCGAACGAGTACGAATCGTTGCCGCCGCCACTCGAGGACTGGGCCTGCTGGCGTTGGCCGCCGCCGTTATTGGAACTGCGCTGGGGCTTCGGCGACTGGTCGTAGCTGTCGCTGTCGCTGTTGCCTCCACCGCCTCCACCGCCGTTGTCATCACGGCCGCCGAGCATCTGCATCTCGCGGGCCTTGATCTCAGTGGTGTACTTGGTGTTGCCGTCCTTGTCCTCCCACTGACGGGTCTGGAGCTGGCCCTCGATGTAGACCTGACGGCCCTTTTTGAGGTACTCGCCGCAGATCTCACCCAGGCGAGCCCAGGCCACGACCCGGTGCCACTCGGTGTTTTCGACCTGGTTGCCGTCGCGGTCCTTGTAGGACTCTGTGGTCGCGAGTGAGAAGTTGCAGACGGCGGTGCCGCTGCCGGTGTACCGGAGCTCAGGGTCCGAGCCGAGGTTGCCGACGAGAATGACTTTATTGATTCCGCGTGCCATTGGGGCTTTGGGAAAGGGGGAGGGATGCTCCCGGGTATAGGTATCCACCGACCTCGAGGGTCGGCCGTTCATGCAGGTAGACCCCGACGAGAGAGTCGGCGTAACCTGCGAGCACAAGATACCTGTACCCCGTGTCAGCCGAGCGTCATACCGTCTTTCCATACGCCATCGAAGACCTCGGCCTCGAGGACGCCGACCGCGACGCGGGGCACGCTGAGGTGTACCGCGACTTCGTCGCCATCGTGCGGCGTTTGCGGCGAGAATGCCCCTGGGACCGCGAGCAGACGCATGACAGCGTCAAGCACCTGACCATCGAGGAAGCCTTTGAACTGGTCGAGGCCATCGATGAGGGCGATCCCGGGGAGATGCAGAAGGAGCTGGGCGACCTCTTTCTCCACGTCCTCTTCCACGCGCACATCGCGGAGACGGAGGGCGCGTTCGACATCGGCGACGTGATGCGGGCCGAAATGACCAAGCTGGTGCGCCGCCACCCGCACGTGTTTGGAGACGAGGTCGTCTCTGGCACCGGAGAGGTGCTGCGCAACTGGGAGGCCATCAAGCGCGCCGAGCGCATCGAGGCCGGAAAGACGGAGGCGCCGCCGTCCGCCCTCGATGGCGTGCCTGACGCGCTGCCGGCGCTGCTCCGCGCCGAGCGTGTGCAGGAGAAAGCCGCCGCCGTCGGGTTCGACTTTCCGACGCCCGAGGACGCGTGGGACAAGGTCCTCGAGGAAGCTGACGAAGTCCTCGAGGCCGAGACACCGGACGCCCTCGAGGACGAGATCGGGGACTTGCTGTTCGCCGTCGTTAACTACGCGCGGCTGCGTGGCGTCGTGCCGGAAAACGCGCTGCGGCGGACCGTCGGAAAGTTCTCCAGCCGCTTCCGCGTTGTGGAGGCCGGCGTCGACCTCAAGGTCGCGACGCTCGGGGAGATGGACGCGGCATGGGATGCCGCGAAAGCTGAAGAGGGCTCTCGCTGAGCCGACCTCGAGGACTTGGAAATGGTGTCGGCGTCCTCGAGGGCGGACTACCGGTCTGGTGAACCTCTTAGCCTCCGATGAAATGGGACGGGGCGCTCGAGCGACCTCAAGGCCGGATCGTAGCACTCCGTTGAACGCTGAAGGACCTCCGCACCTCTTCCCGCATTCCCTCCGTGCGATCTTGCCTGCCCCGACCTCGACCCTGTGACCCGCTCCGCCCCCCTCGACGCTCCAACGGACCGCCCGCTCATCCTCGTCTCTAACGACGACGGCATCGACGCGGCCGGCATCTCCGCGCTCGTAGCTGCGCTCGGCGGGCTCGGGACGATCGCCGTGGTGGCGCCGTTCGAGGAGCAGAGCGCCGTCGGCCACGGGATCACGGTCCGCGACCCGATCCGCGTCCACACGATGCCCTTCGAGGGCGCGTCCGGCCCCGTGTGGGCGCGTGCCGTCACGGGCACCCCTGCGGACTGTATCAAAATCGCGGTTCAGAAGCTGTTGCCCCGTTCGCCGGACATTGTTGTCTCAGGGATCAATCACGGTCCGAACACGGCCGTCAATGTGATCTACTCCGGCACGGTGAGCGCTGCGACGGAGGCGACCATCTTGGGACTACCGGCGATTGCAATGTCCCACGCTGCGTGGCGGCCCGACGACTTCGAGGCCGCCGGCATCGTCGCGCGCCGGCTCGCCGAGCGCGTCCTCGAGGACGGACTCCCGCCGAACGTGCTCCTCAACGTCAACGTGCCTGAGGGGCCGCTTGACGCCGTCGCTGGGATGCGCGCCACGCGCCAGGCCAGCGCGCGGTGGGAGGAGCAGTTCGAGGAACGCCTCGACCCGATGGACCGGCCCTACTACTGGCTCGGCGGCCGCTTCGTCGACCTCGACGACCGTCCCGACACGGATCTTGCTGCGTTGCGCGACGGGTTTGTCTCCATCACTCCGCTTCAACTCGACCTGACGGCTCACACCCACCTCGACCGCATCTCGGCTCTTGCCGATGCCGTTGACCTTGCTCCCTCCGCACATGGCTGAGATGCCCATCCCCGGCGACCCCGCGCCGCCCTTCGAGGGCGTCGACCAGAACGGCAACGCCGTCCGCCTTCAAGACTTTGAGGGGCAACCCCTCGCGCTGTACTTCTACCCGAAGGACGACACCCCAGGCTGCACCAAGCAGGCCTGCAACCTGCGCGACAACACCTCCGCCCTCGAGGCCGCGGGCGTCGCCGTCGTGGGTGTGTCGCCGGACGACACTGCGAGCCACGAGCGGTTCGCGGACAAATACAGCCTGCCATTTCCGCTGCTGGCCGACCCTGACAAGACCATCCTCGAGGCCTACGGAGCATGGGGGGAGAAGTCGCTCTACGGACGCAAGAGCATCGGCGTCAAGCGGACCACTTTTCTAATCGGCCCCGACGGCCGCGTGCTTCACGTGTTCAAGCGTCCCAAGACCAGCGACCACGCGAGCGAGATCCTCTCCAAGCTCACCCTCCACTCGGACTCATGATTGTCGCAGGAAACTGGAAAATGAACACCGGCCTCGAGGCCGCCGTCGCGCTCGCCGCGGATGTGGTCGAGGCCACCGCCGAGGACGCGAAGACCGTCGATGTCGTGCTGTGCCCACCGTCCGTCTGGCTCGATGCCGTGCGCGAGCGTGTGGCCCAGAGCGCGGTGGCACTGGGGGCGCAGACCTTGAACGCCAACGAGTCCGGCGCCTTCACCGGCGAGATCTCGGCCGGAATGCTTACGGACCTCGATGTCGAATACGTGATCGTCGGCCATTCCGAGCGCCGCGCACTGTTCGGAGAGGTCGATGCCGACGTGGCTGAGAAGGCTCGCGCGGCGCAGGCGGCCGGCCTGACGCCCATCGTGTGTGTGGGTGAGACGCTTGAACAGCGCGACGCTGGCGATGCCGAGTCGACCGTTCTGTCTCAACTCGATGGCTCTCTCGATGGCGTGGACGACGGCGTGGTGATCGCTTACGAGCCCGTTTGGGCCATCGGCACCGGACGGACGGCCAGCCCTGAGCAGGCACAGGACATGCACGCGGCCATCCGGTCCGCCCTCGAGGCCCGGTACGGCGCGTCCGTCCCGATCCTCTACGGCGGGAGCGTCAAGCCCGGCAATGCGGCCGAGCTGTTTGCCCAGCCTGACATCGAGGGCGCGCTCGTGGGAGGGGCCAGCCTCGCGGCCGACTCGTTCTCGGCTATCGTCGCTGCCGCGCGTGCTGCGTAGCGCCGCTCTCGCGCTGTTGGTCGCCGCCGCGGGATGCAGCGGGCCGTCCGTCCGCCCCCGGCTGGACGCTGGCTCGGTCGCGTATCGGGCCGGCGAGCCGTCGTTCGTCCTCGAGGCCATCGCCACCCTCGAGGACGACTCGACGGGCATTGACGTCTACCTCGGCCTCGAGGCCGAGACCTTCGTGCTCCGGTCGCAGACAGGGGGCGAGCGTGGCGTTGTACGGTGGACCGTGACGGTCGAGACGGAGGGGGGCGCCCCGATCACGCTGAGCCCGACGGACACGCTCGATGGCGCGGCCGACCGCGTGTGGCGCGTCGAGCGAGTTGAGGTGCCGGTTGGGTTGTACACCGTGCGGGCGGTCGCGGAGGACCGTGCGAGCGACCGGACGGCCGAGCGAACCGTTCGCGTGGTCGTGTCTCGTCCAGGATCGGCGCCCTCAATGAGCTCACTTCGACTGGACCGCCTTGAGGGCGGAGAGGCGATCCCAGTCGATGCCTCTGCTGTTCCCGCCGGCCTCGACTCGTTGCGCGTAGTGGTGCAGGCGTTGAGCGCGCCCGACGGAGCACGTACGGCGGTGTCCGTGGTGCGGGTGGAATCCGATACCCTTCCCGCACCGTCGATTATCGACCGGACGCCGATACAGGGCTCGATCCGAACCCAGGGCGTCGACCTAGGGCGCGTGGACACGGTCCAGTCGGTCCGCCAGGAGGTCCTTAATCCCGCCGACGCCCTCACGGTAACGGCCCCGCTCCCGCGACTGCGGCCCGGAGTGTATCGCGTCGAGGTCGAGCTGTTGAGTCCCGCTCGCGAGCGCCTCGCCCTCGAGGACCGATTGTTCGTCGTCCGGAGGCGAGACTATCCGTCTGTGACACGCCTCGGAGATCTGGTCGGTCCACTGACCTACCTGGCGGACGAACGCGAGCTGCGAGAGATCACAGGGGCGGAGACGAACACGGCCACACAGCGCGCCTTCGATCGGTTCTGGGGCGAGCGGATGGCAGACCAGCGTCTTGCCTCGGCCACGATCCGGGCGTTCTACGAGCGTGTCGAGGAGACCAACCGGTTGTTCGGCGCGCACAAAGAAGGGTGGAAGACAGACCCCGGAATGGCGTACATCCTGTTCGGCCCCCCGAGCTTCGTCGACCAGACAATCCGCGGTGAGCGGTGGACGTACACCCAGAGCAGCGCCACGCCGCCCGTCCTCGAGTTCGAGCGCACCGCCGGCCGTCGCGGCGACCCGGCTCCGTTCCGAGTGCTCACCCTGACTCGTGACCGCGCCTACTCCGACGTGTGGCGGCAAGCGCGGCAGCTGTGGCGGTCCGGCGTGGTCCCTGGCGGGTAGCCGCCCTCGAGGGCGGCAGGCTTGGATCGGGAAAAAGTGTGCGACCTCGAGGTCGCACATCAAAGAGCCTACAGCGCCCCCTTGGTACTGGGCAACGGATCGCCCTCGAGGTCGCGGGACACGGCTTGCCGCAGCGCCCGGCCGGCGGCCTTGAACAATGCCTCGATGCGGTGGTGGTCGTTGCGCCCTCGAAGCACGTCGAGGTGCATCGTCAGGCGTGCGTGCTCCGCGACGCTCCACCAGAAGTGCTCCACCAACTCCGTGGACAGGTCGCCGACGCGCTCGCGGTCGAACGCGGCCTCGAAGGTGAGGTGCGCCCGCCCCGACAAGTCAACGACCGCGCGAGCGAGAGCCTCGTCCATCGGGATGGTCGCTTCCCCGTAGCGCGCCACATAGGCCTTGTCGCCAAGCGCCTCACCGAGCGCCTGCCCGATGCAGATGCCGACGTCCTCGACGGTGTGGTGGTCGTCGACCTCGAGGTCGCCGTCGGCCTGCACCTCGAGGTCGATGCCGCCGTGCCGGGACAGCAGCACCAGCATGTGATCGAGGAAGCCGACGCCCGTCTTGCAGTCAGACGTGCGAGCGTTGGAGTCGAGGTCGAGGCGGACAGAGACAGTCGTCTCGGCGGTTTGGCGCTCGACGTGGGCGGTGCGGGGAGTCAGAGTCATGCGTGAAAGCTAGCCGAGGCGCTCGAGCGGCGGGGGCTCCGCCGTACGTTGGACGGCCCCACCTACTCCAACCATGAAACTCGTCCCCCTCTTCGTCCTCTCCACAGCGCTGCTCGTCGCGGGCTGTGACTCCGGCGAGAGCGACGGCCCGCCCCGAACGGCCCGCATCATCAAGGTCACTGTCAACGATGCTCCTCTCGTGGATGTGAACGGCGACGGCTGGGACGGCGGAAGCGACGGCCCGGAGATCTACTTCCGGCTGTTCGACAGCGACGTCGATTTCGTAGCCGACCCCGGCTCGGACCGTCTCAACCCCCGTGACGACGACGAGGTGATCCCGCTCGACTCCGGCAGCGACTGGTACAACGACGTGGACGCCGGCTCTTTCCCGCTCGTTTGGGACATTGAGCCCGGATACGTCGTGCGCGACCTCGACGACCAGCTCTACATCACCCTCTTCGACTACGACCCGACCACGGGAGACGACCCGATGGCCGAGAGCTCCGTGTTCCGTCTCGAGACGAACGCTCCGGCTCGCGTGACCGGAACGCCCAGCGTCATCAACCTGACGGGTGTCGACCTGAGCGGCAACCCGACGGACTTCAGCGTCCGCCTGACGGTCGTCTACGACGACTAAACGGCCCGCTCTTGCCGTACTCATGACGGCCTCGAGGTTGCATCACGACCTCGAGGCCGTTTCATGTTGTTCAACCTCGAGACCGCCCGTCCTCGAGGAGGATGTGCAGCGTGCAGCGTGGATCGCCCGCCCTCGAGGTCGCTGACACTCAAGCTGTCAGGGCGCGTCCTGAGTTTGCCAGCCTCCGTACTCTGTGCTTGCCCCGCTTTCGACGACCGTGACCGCCGCTCCGCCCGACTCCGCTGCCGTTCGCGGTGCGCTTCTCCAGCACTTTGGGTTCGAGAGTCTTCGGCCGGGGCAGGAGGCCGCGTTGCAGCCCGTCCTCGAGGGCCGTGACACGCTTGTCGTGATGCCGACAGGTGCGGGCAAGAGCTTGATTTATCAGCTCGGCGCGTTGCTGAAGCCCGAAGGCGTGACCGTTGTGGTGTCCCCGCTGATCGCGCTGATGAAGGACCAGGTCGATGCTCTCCAAGCTCGGGGAATTTCGGCAGCGTACGTCAACTCGTCGCAGACGCAGAACGAGCAGCGTGAGGTGCTGGACCAGCTCCGGCGGGGGGAACTCACATTGGTCTACGCAGCCCCGGAGCGTCTGCGTCTTGCCTCGTTCCAGCGCCGCTTGCGAGAGGCGGATGTTGCTCTGCTGGCCGTTGACGAGGCGCACTGCGTGAGCCAATGGGGACACGACTTCCGGCCGGACTACCTCGCGCTCGCAACCGCCCGTCGAGAGATGGGAAACCCACCCTGCGTCGCGCTGACGGCCACCGCCACCCCGCGCGTCCAGGCAGACATCGCCCAGCAGCTAGACCTTCGCGATCCCGTCCGCCTCGTCACCGGATTCAACCGGCCGAACCTTCGCTTCGAGGTGCACCAGACGGCAACGGCGAAGATGAAGCGCGACCAGCTGAAAGACTTCCTCCGCGACCGCCAGGATGAGCCGGGGTTGGTCTACGTCGCCACGCGCAAAGACTGCGAGTCGCTCGCGGCGTTCATCCGAAACGATGTTGGGCGCCCCTGCGAGGCCTACCACGCGGGGCTCCCCGATGCGGAGCGCGCCCATGTCCAGGAGCAGTTCATCAGCGGGCGCCTCGACACGGTAGTCGCAACAAACGCCTTTGGAATGGGCGTGGACCGTGGCGACGTGCGGTTCGTCGCGCACTGGTCAATCCCGTCCAACCTCGAGGCCTACTACCAGGAAGCGGGGCGTGCCGGTCGGGACGGAGATCCGGCGGTGGCGGTCCTGTTCTATGCGCCGCAGGACCGACAACTCAAAGAATGGTTCATCGAGCAGGGCGCTCCCACCAAGGAAGACCTGCGTCGCGTCCACAGCTACGTACTCCGGGCGAGCGCCCTCGAGGGCGGAGCCGGAGTCCGACGCCGACTTCCTGCTCTCCATGAGCGAGTCGCTGGGGATGCATGCTTCTAAGCTGCCCAACATCTTGCGCCGTCTCGCAATGGCAGACGTCCTCGAGGAGCAGCGCGAGGGAAACGGTGCGGGCCGTTGGATCGCTGCGACGTGGAACGGGCCCGCCGTCGAGCAGGTGCTTGGATCCGTCGACAAACATCGAGACGACCAGTCGGCGAGCCTGATGGGCATCGTGCGATACGCCCAGGGCTCCGAGTGTCGCCGCCGCGCCATCCTGGATCACTTCGGCGACGATGCGGAGACCAATGTCGACCCGCAGGACTGCTGCGACGCCTGCCGCACGAATGCGAGGCTAAAGACGGAGGCCCCGGCCGAGGTGCCCGAGTGGGACGACGTCCCGATGAACTCGAGGGTTGCGCTCGGACTGTTGGACGCCGTGACGCGGATGCGGTGGCCCGTCGGCCGGCTGACGCTCTCCAAGATTCTCGCCGGTTCGAAGGCCAAGGGGATGGACAAGTACGAGGGGCATCCGTACTACGGCCGGCTCCAGACGATGGGCCAAGGCTCTGTCGACGGCATCTACAAGGAGCTTCTGCTCAAGGGCTACCTCGGCATCGGCGGCGACGAGTATCCGGTCATCGAACTGACGCCCGTCGGGCAGCAGGCCCTTGCCTACCGAGAGTCCATCGACATCGACGTCCCGGCATTCGGCTCGCGGCGCTCGTCGTCGTCCTCGAGGTCGGCCCCGGCGGAGCTCGCGGAGATGGACGGCGACGACGTGCTGCTGTTCGAGCGGCTCCGAGAGTGGCGTGCGGAGCAAGCCCGTGAGCGCGGTGTCCCGCCCTACGTCGTGTTCAACGACAAGACGCTTCGCGCCATCGCGGCCTCGAGGCCGGACTCGGAGGACTCGATGCTGGCGGTGTCAGGTGTCGGTCCCGCCAAATGGGATGCGTACGGCGCAGATGTCCTCGATCTGGTCGCCGAGGCCGAGTAGCGTCCTCGAGGACGGTTCAGCGCAGAGCGAGTTCATCCTCGAGGGTGAGCCTGTTGCAGCTTCTCCACACGCGCGCTGTCCCTACCGCGAGACTGCACAAAGAAATCGAGGCCGCCCCGACGGATCGGAGCGGCCTCGAGGAATCGGAGTGAGCTGCTAGGCTACTGACCGAAGCCCGGCGGGAGCTGCGGGGCAGCCGCTGGGTCGAGAATCTCGAGGAGCGTGAGTTCGAACTGCAGCGCAGAGTTGGGCGGAATGCCACCCTGACCGCCGGGTCCTTGCTGACCCATGACGCCGTACGCCTGCGCCGGCGGCAGATACACTGTCCGCGTGCCGCCGACCTTCATGTCGAGAATCGCGGTGCGGAATCCGGGAACGACCTGCTCGGTTGAGAACGTCGCGCCGTCCTCACCCGACTCGTCGAACACGGTGCCGTCGGGAAACTGGCCGCGGTACACCACCCGAACCCGATCACCGGGCTGCGGCGATGCTCCCGAGCCTTCCTCTGTAACGACGGACACAACGCCATCCTCGAGGACGGTGGCCCCACTGAGGGCGCGAGCAGCGGTCATAACCGAGTCGGCCGTGGCAGCGTTGGTCTGGATCGCCTGAAGGCGAGCCTGCGCCTGCGGGTTGGTCGCAGCGGATGAGCGGAGGCGACGCATCTCGAGGGAGTCCTCGACGATGGCCTGAGCGCGCTGGAACGCCTCGGGTGCCATGAGGAGCGAATCGCCATTAAGCGCAGCGCGCAGTCCTGCAAGGAAGATGTCCTTGTTGATGGCACCGAGCGAGTCCTGACGGACCTGGAGACCGTACTGCAACCCGAGGGCGTACGCGATCTCGACGGAGTCGCCCGCGAGGCCACGATTGAAGCCATCCGTGAAGCGGTCGTAGTTGAACGACGAGTCGGTGTCGAGGAACTGCTGTCCGGACTGGTAGCCGACGTTGTACGAGACCTGCTCGAACGGATCGCCGTTGGCAATGTCGGAGACGTCGACGTTGCTTCCGCCGCCGCCAGAGTTGTTGCAGCCGGCAACGAGGAACGTCGCCGCGAGGGCGAGAAGGGTAAAGCGCATGGGGTGCTGGAACGAGAGGCCGTAAACCTAGCGCGGTGGCTCCCACATGCCTGTGACACTTCCGGGAATGTGGAGACCTCCGGAAGCGGGGAGGGGTAGACAGGCGCCCCGCCCTCGAGGGCGAAACAACCGTTCTGGCTGGTGGCCGGCGTCTGCCACCGAGGGATCTCGTGAGTTGCCTACCGTCCAGTGCGGTCACCTCGGTAGTGACACGTCACGCAGCGGAGCACCGAGCGAGCGTCCTCGAGGACGGACCCACAGTTGGGACACGTGGTCTCAAGCAGTCTTGGGCGTGGGACCAAACGTCCGTTATTGCAGTTGTGTTTGGTGCCCATGTCGAAGAGGCTCCTCGTAGACGTTGCGGTCGGACGGGGAGAGGGATTCACGACGTCAGCGGCCTCGAGGACGCCCACAGCAGGGCTTCGCCCTCACGCGCCGAGGCTCGGAATGCATCCACGAGTCCGTCGAACTCCGGCCAGTCCGCGCGCTGGAACGTGACGATGGCGTCGCCGAGCCCAACGGACAACTCTCCATAGGCGAGTCGCGCGGACACCACAGGTTCGAGCCGGGTATCCGGCGGATCTGTGGCGGCGTCCCACACGGTTTGCACCGCCGCAAACGGACCTCGGAACTCGACCGCCGCGGGCGTCTTCGTCAGCGAACCCTGACCGACGAAGACGGCCAGCGCGTAGGCCACGCCAGCCGCACCCACGAAAGGCCACAGGATGTTGCGTCCCTGAAGTGCCGCCGCAAGTCCCACGGTCATCACAGTGAGTAGCGCAATGGCGACGGGCCGGGCTTGCGCGCGGAGCACGAGCCACGGCCTCGAGGCCTCGCCGGGATGATGGACGCTTTCGAAGCGCACAGCAGCTACGCCCCGTCCTCGTCCGAGCCGAGGAACGGGTACGTGAAGTGCGTGGCCGGGACGAATGTCTCCTTGATGGACCGCAGGCTGGCCCACCGGAGCAGGTTCAGCTTGGACCCCGCTTTGTCATTGGTGCCCGAGCCTCGTGCGCCACCGAACGGTTGCTGTCCGACGACCGCGCCAGTCGGCTTGTCGTTGAGGTAGAAGTTGCCGGCAGCTTCCGAGAGGCGGTCCGTGGCTTGAGCCAGCACTGCCCGATCCTGCGAGAAGACGGCTCCCGTCAAGGCATACTCGCTGGTCTGATCGACGACATTGAGCAACTCATCAAAGGTGCGACCTCGCGACACATGAATCGTGGCGACAGGACCGAAGATTTCCTTCTCCATGGTCTCGTAGCGAGCGTCGTCGACCAGCAACACGGTTGGATCGATGAAGTAGCCGTCGTCGCGGCGGTAGGTCCCCCCGTGTGCGACCTCGACGCCGTCGGCCTGTTGGGCGCGGTCGATGTACCCGGTGATCTTTTCGTAGGACCGCTCGTCGATCACAGCATTTACAAAGTGACTGAAGTCCTCCACTGGACCGACTGTGATCTCCGCCATTTGGGCCTCGAGGGAGCGTTCGACATCCGGCCAGAGGGCCTCCTCGACGTACACACGACTGGCCGCGGAGCACTTCTGCCCTTGGTACTCAAAGGCGCCGCGCACAATGGCCGTGGCAACGGCGTCCGGGTTTGCGCTCTCGTGAGCGACGATAAAGTCCTTTCCGCCCGTCTCCCCGACGATCCGTGGATAGGTCTTGTAGTGATCCACGTTCGATCCAATCGTTCGCCACAAGTGGTTGAACGTTGCCGTCGAGCCGGTGAAGTGGAGACCGGCGAGATGCTCACTGGCCAGAACTGGGTCGCCCACGTCTGCGCCGTCGCCGGGGAGAAACTGGATTACTCCTGGCGGCAATCCCGCCTCCTCAAACAAGTCCACAATCACTTGCGCCGAGTACGTCTGCGTGGGGGACGGCTTCCAGAGAACCGTGTTGCCCATCAAGGCCGGAGCCGCCGCGAGGTTGGCCGCGATGGACGTGAAGTTGAACGGCGAAACCGCGAACACGAAGCCCTCGAGGCCGCGGTACTCCGTCCGGTTCCAAATCCCAGGCGCGCTAATCGGCTGCTCCTCTAGGATGTCGCGTAGGAATGCGACGTTGAATCGAAAGAAGTCAACCATCTCGCACGCCGCGTCGATCTCGGCCTGGTATGCGTTCTTCGACTGTCCGAGCATGGACGCCGCGTTCATGCGGTCACGGTAGGGACCGGCGAGCAATTCGGCTGCCTTCAGGAAGATGGCTGCGCGGTCGGTCCACGCCATCCGGCTCCAGTCGTGCCTCGCGTCGAGGGCGCCCTCGATGGCACGAGTGACATCCTCAGGCCGTGCCTTTTGGTACTGGCCGAGTGTGTGGCCTAGGTCGTGAGGCGGAAGAATCGCTTCCGTGCGTCCCGTCTCAACTCGCTCCCCATTGATGACCGGCTGGATGTCGACCTCCGTGCCCCGCATGTCCTCGAGGGCGCGGCGGAGCGATGCCCTCTCAGGGCTTCCTGGCGCGTAGTCACGGACGGGTTCGTTGCGCGGGACGGGGGGGGTGGCGATCGCGTTATGCATAGGGGCGTAGAGAGATGAGGCCAAGATAGAGAGGCCGCAGTACGCCCTCGAGGTCGCCCCGGACGCGGCCGAGAGAGAAATTGCTCATCCAAACGCTCTGTCATGTCCCGTTGGTCGTCCTCGAGGCCGGTCCGTATCACTGTGAAGGTCGACCTCGAGGACGCGAAGATGCGTTCGATCCTGCCCGATGTCACTTCTTGCTAATCCGTCTTCCAGTGTGATCTCGTCCTCGAGGACGGGCGATCTTCTGGTTTCTCTCGTCCTCCCGATGATCGGTCCTTTTGAGCGCACGCTGGCCCTGCGGTATCTCCGTGGTGCAGAGGGCCGGGACGAGAGGCGGGCATTTCTGCGTTTCGTCGTGCTGGCGGCCATCGGTGGTGTCGCCGTCGGAACAGGAGCGCTGTTGCTGGCCCTGATGATCGTGCGTGGCTTCAGTCGCGAGATCGAGTCCAAAATCGTAGGATTTGGCCAGCACGTTCAGGTAGAGAGCATCATCGGGCAACCTCTGGATGGCGGTCCCGATCTCCAGCGCCAGATCCTCGAGGTACCGGGAGTCACTCGTGTCGCCCCGTCGGTAGTCGACTTTGGTCTTCTCAGTGCCCGTGGTGAGGGGCGCTCCGAAGTAGACGGCCTGCTCCTGTGGGGGACCACACCGGAGGACCTTCCATTTGTCGCAGAGCGCACCCTCGAGGGCGGATCGTTCAACTTCGAGGACGATGCCGAGGGGCGGCCCGGTGTAGTGGTGGGGAAGCGGCTTGCGGAGAGACTCGGTGCCTCGGTGGGCGACCGGCTCACGGCGTACTCTACCCGAGGTCTCGCGGGTGGTCAGATCCAGTCCCGTCCTCGATTCACCCAGTTCTATGTCGCGGGTGTGTTCGATACTGGGCTTGGCGATTTCGACGATCGGTTCGCGTTCATCGACATCGAGGACGCGCGCAGTCTGTTCTCGTACGCGCCGGACCAGGTCACACGGTTCGATGTCTCCATCGCTGATCGGACGCAGTCTCGGGCTGTCGCCGCCGCGATCACGGATGATGTCGGTCCACCGCTCTTCGCTCGGCCTATCGAGGATGTTTACCGTGGTCTGTTCGCGTGGGTGGAGCTCCAGCAGAGCATTGTGCCGCTGGTGATTTCTATCCTGGTGGTTGTGGCGGCGTTCAACATCATCGGCGCCTTGCTCATGGTCGTCCTCGAGAAGGCACGCGAGATCGGGACGGTGCTAGCGATGGGAGCTAGCAGGGGAGCGGTGCGTCGGCTGTTTCTGGTGTTTGGATTCCTCGTCGGTGTGATTGGGTCAGCGATCGGAGGCGGCTTGGCGCTAGCATTTGGGGTTATTCAGGGGCGCTTTGGTCTGTTGAAGTTGCCACAGGACGCCTATTACCTCGACCGTGTACCCATCGAGCTAAGCATATGGGATATAGTGATAACCGTTATTGCAACTGTCGTTTTATGCACCTTAGCGGCGTACATCCCCGCACGATCCGCGAGTTCTATCGAGCCAATCCGCACCATCCGATTCGGCGGATAGCAGGGGAGATGGTCACAGCGGTGAACCCTGCTCGTGAGTCGGCGTAGCTCGAAACTCATTCCTCCCTCCGCATCAATGGCTCTCTCTGTAGGCGACGACGCCCCCGACTTCACGCTCCCCGACGATTCCATGGACTCGTTCTCGCTCTCCGATGAGCTGACGAAGGGGCCTGTGGTCCTGTTGTTCTTCCCAGGTGCGTTCACCAGTGTGTGTACGACGGAGCTGAGCACGGTCGGCAACGACTATCAGCGGTACCAAGACCTCGGAGCCCAGGTGGTCGGCATTTCGACCGACTCGCCCTTTGCGCTTGCCGAGTTCAAAAAAGTCAACGGGTTTCCGTTTCGGTTGCTTTCCGACCACGATGCTTCGGTATCTGCGTCCTACGGTGCCAAGTACGACAATGACTTCACGCCTATGAACCTGGACCGCATCTCGAAGCGAGCGGCCTTCGCCGTTGGCTCCGACGGCGCACTCAAGTCGGTAGAGGTGTTGGACAACGCCGGCGAGCAACCCGACTTCAGCCGCGTCCTGAGCGCGCTTGGTGGTGAGTAAGCGCGTGTGGGTTGAGGTGACCTCGGACGTCCTCGAGGTCGCCTCAGCCCACGCCTTTCTGGTCGACCCGAATGCCGGGGGTACGTGTGTGTTCGTCGGCCGAACCCGGCAGTGGACGGGCGACGAAGAAACACGCGCACTCCGCTACGAGGCGTATGTCCCGATGGCCACGGCCGAGATGACAGCGTTAGCCACGACGGCGACAGAACGCTGGGGTTCACTCCGTACCGTGTTGCTTCACCGTCTCGGCGACCTCGAGGTCGGGGAGGCGTCTGTTGTCATTGGGGTGTCCTGCGCGCATCGTGCAGCTGCCTTCGAGGCCGCTCGCTGGCTCATCGACACCCTGAAAGAGTCTGTCCCGATTTGGAAAACTGATCTGTAACCATGTCTGCCTTCTCGTTCTCTACCCTTCACGACCGAGCCCGGTCTCTTAAAAAGCGGATTGCCCTGCCTGAGGGCGAGGACCCTCGCACCATCAAGGCGGCCGCCTGGCTGTCCGAACACGAGGTGGCACGTCCAATTCTGATTGGCAGGGAGGCAGTGATCCGTCAGGTGGCTCAGGAGACAGGAGTGGCTCTCGATCATCGGATTCCAATCGTAGACCCCTCGACCTCGACTTCCCTTCAGTCCTACGCGCAAGCGCTCTTTCAGAAGCGGAAACACAAAGGGCTGACCTATGAGGACTCCCTCGAGGTCGCGACTGACGTCCTCTACTTTGGGGACCTGATGGTCGATGCGGGTGACGCCGACGGATGCGTTGCTGGAGCTGCCCATCCCTCGCCGGATGTCGTTCGAGCAGCGATCCACGTTCTCGGTGTAGCCAAGGGGTCGACGCTCGTGTCATCGTTCTTCTTGATGGTGCTTCCAGATGGTCGGCCGCTCACGTACGCGGACTGCGGCGTGAACCCCGATCCTGACCCTTCACAGCTTGCCTCCATCGGACTCGATGCGGCCCGCAATCATGAGTATCTCACCGGCGAAACACCCAGAGTGGCCTTCCTGTCGTTCTCGACGAAGGGGTCGGCCGATCACCCGAATGTGGACCGAGTGAGAGAGGCGGTGGCGCTGGCAAAGTCCCAGAACCCATCGCTTGCGTGTGATGGAGAGCTTCAGTTTGATGCGGCCTTTGACCCTGGTGTAGCAGTCCGCAAGGCCCCCGACTCTGAGGTCGCAGGACGGGCCAATGTGTTCGTCTTTCCCGACCTCGATGCGGGCAACATCGGGTATAAGATCACGCAACGGATCGGTGGGGCGGAGGCCTATGGTCCTGTTTTGCAGGGATTGAGGCTTCCCGCGAACGACCTCTCCAGAGGGTCTGATTGGGAGGATATCGCGAACGTGGCAACGATAACATCGATCCAGGCCAAATAGTCCGTTATTGCGATGGTTGTTTCCTGCATTCAGACGGACCCACGCTTCGGTGATCGAGAGCACAATCTCGAGGACGCTTGGAACTTGGTGAAGAGGGCAGACGCCGATCTCATCGTTTTGCCGGAGCTGTTCACGACCGGCTATTTCTTCGATTCGACCGATCAAGCATCCAGTCTTTCGGAGCCGTTTCCTGATGGCAAAACGTGCGTCGCCCTCGAGGAGTGGAGCCGCGAGACCGGCTCAACGATCGTCGCCGGGGTGCTCGAGCGGGATGGTGACAGTCTGTACAACTCCGCTGTTGTCGTCACCCCCAAAGGGTGGCTGGGGACGTACCGAAAGGGACACCTCTACTACCAGGAGACGCAGCACTTTCAGCCCGGAGATGGCTTCAAAGTGTGGACCGTGACGGATCGGAAGGGGGCGTCTTACAGACTGGGCGTGATGGTATGCTTCGACTGGTTCTTTCCCGAATCGGCCAGGACGCTTGGTGACATGGGCGCCGACATCATCGCCCATCCGTCCAACCTCGTGATGGCCCACTGTCCGAGCGCCATGCCTATTCGAGCCCTCGAGAACGGTGTGTTCACCGCGACCGCTAACCGAATAGGGACAGAAACCAGCGGGAGCGAGTCGCTTACCTTTATTGGCCAGAGTCTGATCTGCTCTCCATCCGCCAATGTGCTCGCCTCCGCGCCCGTTGACGAAGTAGCCGTCATCCAAGCCGACCTCGAGGTCGCCGATGCGAGAGAATCGAGGCTTAACGCGTTCAACGACCGTCGCACCGACCGTCGTCCGGAGCTCTACAGCACCTCCTGAATCGCGCGCTTGACCCGCGCTTCTGGGTCGGCATCGAGGTCGGGGACGAAGGGCTTGCCCGTAATGGTCTCGTACAGCTCGATGTAGCGCGCGCTCACGTCCTCGACGAACTCAGGTGTCATGTCGGGCAGAGTCTGCCCCTCGAGACCTTGAAACCCATTGATCATGAGCCATTCCCGGACAAACTCCTTTGAAAGCTGTCGTTGCGGCTCGCCAAGCTCAAGGCGCCGCTGGTATCCATCGGCGTAGTAGTACCTCGAAGAGTCAGGCGTGTGAACCTCATCGATCACCAGCAGGCGACCGTCTGGCGCTCGCCCGAACTCATATTTGGTGTCGACGAGAATGAGGCCTCGCTCGGCGGCGATGGCTGTTCCTTTGGAGAAAAGGGCTAGCGCGATGTCAGCAGCTTGTTGAAGCGTCTCAGCGTCGAGAATTCCACGCTCAAGGATTCCAGCCCGGCTGATGTCCTCGTCGTGACCCTCCGCGGCTTTTGTCGCAGGCGTCAGAGTTGGCATCGGCAGCGCTTGTGCTTCTCGTAACCCGTCGGGCAGCGTCTCTCCGCAGATCTCTCGACCGCCATCTCGATACACGCGCCACGCGTGACCCGCCAGATACCCACGGACGACGAACTCGATGGGCAGTGGATCACACGCGACGCCAATTGTGACGTTGGGATCCGGGACCTCGAGGACGTGATTCTCCGCGACGTCGGCCGTCTGCTCGAAGAAGAACGCTGCCACTTGGTTGAGGACCTGCCCCTTGAGCGGGATGGCCTGCCGCAGCACATGGTCGAACGCCGAGATTCGGTCCGTTGTGACTAGCGCGATGCGACCGTCCTCGAGGTCGTAGGTGTCGCGAACCTTGCCCTCATACCTGGGACCGACCTCGAGGTCGGTGGTCGCGAGAGGAGGGGGGAGGGTCACGAGGAAAACGGGCCGGAGGAGCCGCGGACGTTGAGCTTGAGGGGAAGCTGGATGTCGAGGCGATCCTTGTGCTCGCCGGACAAGCGAGACAGCAACCGCTCCATAGCCATGTGCCCCGCCCGGTGCATGCCCTGTTCGACGGACGTGAGATCGAGGAAACGGCTCATCTTCAGATCATCGTAGCCAACAATCGACATCTCGCGTGGGACGCGGACACCGTTGTCGCGAGCCTGCGACCAGGCGCCATAGGCCTGAACGTCAGAGGCTGCAAACACGGCGGTAGGACGGTCCTCGAGGGCGAGGAGCTGCTCCATGCCTTCCGCTCCCGCTTCCTCCGAGTACCCAGCGTGCTTTGCTGTCTTCCCAGACACCACGAGATCCGGATCGAATCTGATCCCAGCGGTAGAGAGCGCGTCGCGATACCCCTCGAGCCTTGGCGCCGCGCTTGTGCTCCAAGAGTGTGCGGAGATCAGTCCAATGCGCCGATGCCCCTGTTCGATGAGGTAGGCCGTTGCCATCCGCGCTCCTTCTTTGTCGTCCCACCAATACGCATCGAGGTCGGGATGCCGGCTCCCGAGCAAAACGACGGGTGTCTGAAGATGGAGAAGCTGATCGGTGGAATCGCCCTCGACGGGAAGGGCCATGAGCAACAGGGCGTCGACGGCCCCTCGGTTCAGAAAGCGCCTCAGCGTCGGGTATGGCTGTGCCGACCCTAGACTGCACAGCAGCAAGTCGATGTCCTTGTCGCGGAGGGAGTCTTTGACACCCTTCAGCATCTCTACAAAGAACAGCGACGTGGCTGAGGGAAGTGCAACAGCTACCGACGTGGTCGACTTCTGTGCCAGCGTCCTCGCGGTTCGCTGAGGCTGAAACTGGAGCTTGCGAATGGC
Organism: Rubricoccaceae bacterium; assembly: GCA_963832985.1. GTDB lineage: Bacteria > Bacteroidota > Rhodothermia > Rhodothermales > Rubricoccaceae > Rubrivirga. Next base: position 5,884 of record CAWHWG010000002.1, on the reverse strand, counting down.
TTCCTGTACGCGACTCCGGGTGCCATCCGACACTTCGTTGGAGCCATTCAGGACGCGTGAGACGGTAGATATCGCGACGCTGGCCTCGTCGGCCACGTCATAAATCGTCGGTCGGGTGCCGGGAGCGCGGTCTGCCATAGAGGTCTCGGGTTCGGATACGGAAGCTAGCCGCCCTCGAGGCCGCTATGCAGCTTCGGTTGATAGGTCCTTGTAATCAAGTCGGGGACTGAACCCTGGGACCTCCTGCGCATGGCGGACAGAATCCGTCGCATAGCGCTTTGCCTTTTGCAGTGCGACCTCGAGGGCGTCGCCAGCAACGAGGCCTGCGAGCACGGCTAGCGAAAAGGCGCTCGCGGCACCGTCCGGAGCGACGTCTAGATATGGGGCCTCGTAAAGGGCGAAGTCACTCCCATCATAGAGGAGGTCCGCAAATAGGCGCTCCTGAGATCCGTTATTGGCTTTAGTGCCTGGGTCATCGGCTGCGTCATAGAACCTGTAGGGCAACGATCCGCAGCGGATCACCACGTTCTTTGCGCCCTTGTTGTTCATCCGCTGAGCGGCCACCTGGGCATCGTCGAGGGACTCAATCTGGCCTCCGGTGACGAGTTCAGCGTCCGCCTTCGAGATTGTGACCACGTCAGCGACCTCGAGGTGCTCCGCAATAACATCGATTCCCCGAGCTGACAGGACCGTCTCGCCGCTCGGGCCGGAGGCTACAAGATCCAGAACAACCGGACCGCCGAGGCCTTGCACGGCCTCGAGGACGGCTCTGGCGGTCTTGGGCCGCCCAGAATGCCGACCTTGACGCCGGAGACGGGGCCGATCTCGCGGATATGGTCCAGCTGAGCAATGACGGTGTCTACGGGCACGTCCGTGACGTCGGAGACCACAGACTCGCTGGCGACGACGATAGACGTATAAACTGGTAGAGGCGCGAGGCCGAGTGCGCGGGCAGCCAGCACGTCCGCCGAAATCCCGCGCTCAGATCCGGTGTAGGCGGAGCCGATTACGCAGACGGGAGTCAATGACATAGATAGTTGTGGAGGCGGCTGGAAAGCTACGAGCGTGCTCAGACCCGTCTTCAGTCTCTACTTTCATACCGAACAGCCCCAACCCAGATGGCCCGCGTCCAACTCGATCACATTCGCAAGGTGTACGACAATGGTCATGAGGCCGTGCACGACGCGACGCTCTCCATCGAGGATGGGGAGTTCGTGGTCCTGGTTGGGCCGTCCGGGTGCGGGAAGTCGACGACGCTACGAATGATTGCCGGGCTTGAGTCCATCTCGTCAGGGACGCTCTCGATCGGAGATCGAGTTGTGAACGATGTCGAGCCGAAGGACCGAGACATCGCGATGGTTTTTCAGAACTACGCCTTGTACCCGCACATGACGGTGTTCGACAACATGGCGTTCGGGCTGAAGCTGCGGAAGCGACCCAAGGATGAGATCAAGCGTGAGGTGGAGAAGGCCGCCGACATTTTGGGACTCCGTGAGGTGTTGGACCGGAAGCCGAAAGCGCTCTCGGGTGGCCAGCGGCAGCGGGTGGCTCTCGGGAGAGCCATTGTGCGTGAACCCTCCGTATTTCTGTTTGATGAGCCGCTTTCCAACCTCGATGCGAAGCTTCGGGTACAGACTCGAACAGAGATCTCGAAGCTTCATAAGGATCTTGGAGCCACGATGATCTACGTGACGCACGATCAGGTCGAGGCCCTGACCATGGGCGACCGGATCGTGGTGCTGCATGATGGACACGTCCAGCAGGTCGCTCCGCCGATGGAGCTGTACAACCATCCAGCCAACACCTTCGTCGCAGGCTTCATCGGAAGCCCTTCGATGAACTTCATCCATGGCGCCCTCGAGGACGGAGCATTCGTGTCAGAGTCGGGCTCGGTCCGCATCGAGGGCGTTCCGACACCCGTTCAGGGGGCTGTCACGTTGGGCATTCGTCCCGAGGACATGTACACCGTGTCGGAGACCCCAGTTGGCAAACGTGTCAGCAGCATCGTTCCCGGCACCGTTGATGTCCAGGAGCCTATGGGCAACGAGATCTTTGCATACGTCAACATCGACCCAACCTCGAGGCTGGTCGCGCGCCTCGAGCCACAAGAGCTACACGACTCGATTGATCTGGTGTTCGACCTCGACAAGATTCACCTGTTCGATAGAGAGTCGGGCGTGGCGATCATATAGCGACTCAGGGATCGACGGTCTGACTGGCTGCCACTCCCGATAACGTTTATTATCGAACCGACCTCGAGGCCGGATATGGCGAACATTGCTCCAGCGAGTTCCGGTCGGCTTGGCCGGGCGTTCACTGCCCAGTCAGATTTGATCCCGCTCTACTTGCTCCGGTTCGACCGGGAGAATACGCGCCGTGCCTATCGCCGCGATCTAATCACTCTCTTTGGGTCAGACGTCGTCACATTAGAGATGGCGTCCGAAGTGACGTTTACTGGAGTCAACGAGACGATCGCTCGACTCGAGGACGCTGGCAAGAGCCCCGCGACGCTGCGCCGCCACCTTGCATCCTGGCGAGGGTTTTTTTCGTGGTTAACAGCGCTTGGATTTCTCGACCTCAATCCTGCGGATCGTCACTTGGTCCGTCGAATACCGGCTGCTTCAAACGAGCAGGCTGTCACAGTGCTCACGAAAGGTCAGGCCTCGCGACTTCTTGAGGCTGTAGACCTCACCACTGAGACCGGCCCTCGTGACTTTGCTCTCGTCAGTACGCTCTTGAACTGTGTCCTGAGGCGTTCAGAGGCTTCTGCGATGAACATCGAGGATCTTGGGCAGCTTGGAGGTCACGCCGTGCTCACCATTCGGAAAGCCAAAGGTGGCGCCAATCAGGTGGTGAAAATATCGCCGAAGCTCTCACGCGTCATTCACAACTTTATCTCCAGCCACGGCTACACGTCAGGCCCCATCTGGAGATCCTTTTCGAGCAACCAGTCAAGCGGTCGGAGATTATCCGGTTCGTCCATCTATAAGATCGTTCGCCGACTTGGCGAGAGCGCAGGGCTTCCTGACCAGATTGGTGCTCACACGCTGCGTCATACAGGCTGCACTCTGGCTATCGAGGGCGGCGCGACGTTGCAGCAAGTTCAGACTCACGCGCGCCACAAAAACATTGAGACCACCATGCGGTATGTTCATCAGCGCGACAAGTTGGCGAACAGCGCTGCCGATTTTATAGACCTCTAATGGACTACGATCTTATTGTCGTTGGGGCTGGGCACAACGCTCTCATCTCTGCTGCCTACGCAGCCAAGGCCGGATACCGAGTGGGCGTCTTCGAGCGTCGTCCCATCGTGGGAGGTGCCGTCTCGACCGTCGAGCATGTGCCAGGGTACCAGTTCGACCTAGGCGGCTCTGCTCACATCCTGATTAGACTCACGCCTATTGTCGAAGAGCTCGGTCTCGATGAGTACGGGCTGGATTACCTCGAGGTCGACCCTCTTTTCTTCTCTCCTTATGAGGATGGTTCATCGGTCACGATCTATCGCGACATCGACAAGACGTGCCAAGGAATAGAGGAGCAGTTTCCGGGTGAAGGTGACCGGTATAAGGCGTTCACAGATACCTGGGCCCCATTCTCCCGAACCGTCAAGGATGTCTTTCTTTCGGCGCCGAGCCCCCTTGAACTCGGGAAAGCATTTGCCTTTGGGCCATCCGCCGATATCGACTGGCAGAATGCACTAACCTCGATCATGAGGCCGTACGGGGAGGTGGTCGACCAGTTCTTTGAGGAGGAGAAGGTCAAGACCCCCTTGGTGTGGATGGCAGCCCAGAGTGGCCCCCCTCCTACCGAGACCATGAGCGCTCCGTTCTTGCTCTGGCACCCTCTATATCACGAGAGCGGGATGGCTCGTCCTCGAGGCGGGTCGGGCGGATTGACGAAGGCGCTGGCAAAGCTGATCGAAGCACATGGCGGAGACGTGTTCACATCAATGCCTGTCGAGAAGCTCGTTGTGAGAAATGGGAAGGTTCAGGGAATCGAGGCCGGGGGCGAGACGATCACTGGCCGGGCTGTTCTCTCTGGCACTCACATTCTGGAAACACTCAACACACTCCTCCCCAGTGAGCACCGACCGGGTGAGGCTGATACGATGAGGTAGGAAACGGCTTCGGTGCCATTTTGAGGCTCAGCACTGAACAAACCGCTCGAGTATGCCGTCAACCCGGGTCTCGAGTCGAGGACGGCACTTCAGCTCATTTGCCGCGACAGACAGCAGATCAACTCGGCTTACGCGGACTATCTAAAGGGAGACCCAGCCTCCGATCCTCCTATCGTCGGGATGAGCTTCTCAGCAGTAGACCCCTCGCTTGCTCCGCCGGGCGGCGAAGTCCTCTGGCTCTGGGCTCAGTACTTCCCTTATGAGCTCAGTAAAGGCCGTTCGTGGGACGACATCGAGGACGAGGTCGCAGAGTCGATCTTAGACACGTTTGAGTCCTACGCTCCAGGGACGAAGGCTTCTATAGTTGGACAGTTGTTCCAGCATCCGCTATGGCTTGAGCGCGAGCTAGGCTTGTTGCGGGGAAATGTGATGCATCTTGAGATGTCCATCGACCAGATGTTTGCCCTTCGGCCGTCCACCGCGCTGAGCGGCTACAAGGGCCCCGTCGATGGTCTTTTTCTAACAGGTGCCAGTATGCATCCCGGGGGCGGGATCATGGGTGCGTCGGGCAGGAATGCTGCAACTGTAGTGCTCAAGTATCTCGACTAGTATGAATCAGGCAGATCAGAGTCGGTACTCAAGACAGATCCGCCTGCCCGAGGTCGGCCTCGAGGGACAGCAGCGTCTCGCCGACGCATCGGTCTTGGTCGTTGGGGCCGGCGGTCTCGGATCGCCTGCCCTTCACCATCTCGTCGGCGCAGGGGTAGGTAAGGTTGGAGTCGTCGAGTTCGACCGTGTCGACGTGTCGAATCTGCATCGTCAGACTCTGATTCTTCAAGCGGGATTATAGGTGTGCTCAAATCGGATGCCGCCTTAGGCCGTCTGGAAGCCATCAATCCGGAGTAGATATTGACACCCACAGCACCAGGGTCGACGCTTCGAACGCGGAGTCAGCTCATCAGTGCGTACAACCTCGTCCTCGACGGGTCCGACAATTTCTCCACCCGATATGTGGTAAACGAGGCATCGGTGCGTACGGAGACTCCAAATGTCTTCGCCTCTGTGAGCCAGTTTTCAGGTCAGGCCTCGACGTTCGGTACGAAAGACGGCCCATGCTATCGCTGTCTTTTCCCGAGCCGCCGCCGCCAGGTCTGATCCCGAACTGCGAGGACGGCGGGTGCTGGGTGTCGTACCTGCACTGATGGGCACCATCCAAGCCGCGGAAGCGCTGAAGCTCATTCTCGGGATCGGAACACCGCTCGTCGGACGTCTCCTCATCTTCGACGCCCTCGACATGACGATGCGAGAGATCGAAATCGCTCGCGACCTCGAGTGCCGCACCTGTGGATCTGGTGAACGCATCGAGGACGGTGCCCCGCTCGCTGAACTCACAGCGGACCAACTCCGGCACGAATTGGCGAGTGTGACTCCCCCGCTCCTGATCGACGTGCGGTCGCCTGACGAGCATGCCTTCCACCACATCGGTGGCGTACTCATGCCACTCGGTGATCTGGACTCTCGTCTCGGCGACCTCGAGGTCGACGGGAGATTGTCGTGTACTGTGCCTCCGGCGTCAGGTCCGAGCGAGCGGCCGAGCTGCTCCAGCGACATGGGTTCACAGTTGCGTCCTTCGCGGGGGACTTCGCACGTGGGAATAGCCTCACGCTCGACCTCGTCTCCCATCCTCGTGATTGCTGGTCCAACGGCAGTTGGTAAGACGTCTCTCGCCCTCGAGGTCGCAGAACGCATCGGAGCCGACATCGTGGT
>CAWHWG010000001.1:0-300395 GCA_963832985.1 Rubricoccaceae bacterium | reverse complement strand
GGACCAACCGCCGATCCTGATCGGCGTGCTCAACGGCGCGTTCATGTTCCTCGCCGACCTGATGCGCGCCATCCCTGGCAACTGCGAGGTCAATTTCTACAAGCTCTCGAGCTACGGCGAGAAAAAAGTCTCCAGCGGAGCCGTCACCGAGCTCAAGGAAGTGGACGCCGCCCTCGAGGGCCGACACGTGATCGTCGTCGAGGACATCGTCGACACGGGGCTTTCGATGGACTACGTGCTGAAGAAGATCGCCAGCCCAGAATCCCGCGTCGCTCAAGGCAGCCACGCTTCTCCGCAAGCCCACCGCCGCGAAGGTGGACGTCGAGGTCGACTACGTGGCGTTCGACATCGAGGACGCGTTGCCGTGATCGGCTACGGCCTCGACTACGGCCAGCTCGCGCGCAACCTGCGGGCGATTTACGTCCTCGAAGGCGAGTAGCGAGATCGCGCCCTCGAGGGGGCGTCGTCCTCGAGGGCGCCTGATGGCGTCACAGTCGTGCGGTCGGTCGGGTTCGAGGCCGTGAACGCAAACCGCCCGCCCCGGCAGCGAGCCAGAGCGGGCGGAGACTCGTCCTCGAGGACGGAGGCCGCTACGCGTTGATGGCCTGGCCATAGGCGTCGCGGAACGCCTCCATGACCGCCTCCGAGAGCGTCGGGTGCGGGTGCATGGCCTCCATGACCTCGTGCGCCGTCGTCTCGAGGGCGCGGGCCGTCACCACCTCCGCGATCATCTCCGTCGCGTCGTGGCCGATGATGTGGGCGCCCAAGACCTCGCCGTACTTGTCGTCCACCACCACCTTGACGAAGCCCGTCTGGTCGCCGATGGCCGCCGCCTTGCCGGACGCCGCGAAGGGGAACTTGCCGATCAAGACCTCGAAGCCGGCCTCCTTGGCCTTCTCCTCGGTGTAGCCGACCGACGCGATCTGCGGCAGGCAGTACGTGCAGCCCGGCACGTTGAGGTAGTCGATGGCGTGGGGCGCCGAGTCGTGCTTGCCCATCTCGTGGGCGATGTTCTCGATGCAGACGATGCCCTCGTGGCTCGCGACGTGCGCCAGCCACGGTCCGCCGACGACATCCCCGATGGCGTAGAGCCCGTCGATGTTGGTCCGGTACATCGAGTCGACCTCGATGGCGCCGCGGTCGTACGTCGACGCCGAGCTCGTCGAGGCCGAAGCCTTCGACGTTGCCGACGACGCCGATCGCGGACAGCACCTGGTCGGCCTCGATGATCTGGTCGCCCTTCGATGGTCTTGATCGTCACCGAGCAGCCGTCGCCCGACGTGTCGACGTTGGTGACCTGGGCGCCCGTCATCACGGTCACGCCCATCTTCTTGTAGGCGCGGCCGAGCTCCTTCGAGACGTCCACGTCCTCGACGGGGACCAACCGGTCCTGGAGCTCCACGATGGTGACGTCCGTGCCCATGTTGTGGTACACGTAGGCGAACTCGACGCCGATGGCTCCGGCGCCGACGATCACCATCGAGTCCGGCCGCTCGGTCTGGAGCATGGCCTGCTTGTAGTCGATGATCTTGGTGCCGTCGATGGGCAGCGTCGGGATCTCGCGGGCGCGGGCGCCGGTCGCGATCACGATGTGCTTCGCCTCGATCTCGGTCGACTCACCGACCGTCTCCCCGTCCATCGTCTCCGACGGCTCGACGGTCACGCGGCCGTTGCCCTTGAGCGTGGCCTTGCCCATGAACACGTCCACCTTGTTCTTCTTCATGAGGAACTGGACGCCCTTGTTCATCTTGTCCGCCACGCCCCGTGAGCGCTTGACGACGGCCTCGAAGTCGGAGTGATCGCGCTTGCGTCCCCCGAGAACCCGTAGTCGCTGATGTGGGCCAGCTGGCTCGCGATCTCCGCACTCTTGAGCAGAGCCTTGGTCGGGATGCAGCCAATGTTGAGGCAGACGCCCCCGAGCTTGTTCTTCTCGACGATGGCTGTCTTGAGTCCGAGCTGGTTGGCGCGGATCGCAGCCTCGTAACCACCGGGGCCGGAGCCGATAACGAGAACGTCGTAGGGAGCGTTTGCCATGTCTGGGGGATGTGGAGAGGGTTTGTCAGGATACCCCGGACGGCGTGTGGGGTCCCCGTGGTGGATTGAAGAGGTGGGGAAAGGGGCGAGCGTCCTCGCAGCCGGGGCGTCGTCCTCGAGGTCGTCTACGGTGGGCGTTCGCTCAGGACGGCACGGTCCAGTCGTCCACGATGGCGACGATCACGACGTTGGCGGGAGTGGAGCCCTCCTCCGGTGCGGCATCTCGGTCGAACAGATCGGCCACAACAGCGCCTTCTTTCACGACGAGGACCACGTCGCCGGGACCGGCATCGAGGCCGGCGTCGAGGGCGACGTCCTCGGTCTTTCCCAGCGACTCGCCGTCGACTCCAATCCGGTCGACGGTCAGAAGTTTGTGGCCATCGAGCCTAGGTGATTTATGTGTTGCAACGATTGATCCCGTCACGCGAGCGAGGTACATACGTAAAAGTGCTTGCAGGGTGCCCGTTATGACTAGGTTAGGCGGTCACTTGCGACCGCCACATGCGCAGGTGACAGCTACCACCCCACACCACATTCGGATGTACACCACTCAAGGCATCGAAGCCATTGCAACTGTTACTGAACTCCGCTCCAAGACGTCGGCGTTGATCGACCAGGCGAAGAGTCTCAAAACAGGCATCATGATTCAGAAGAACAACGAGCCTGAGGCAGTGCTCGTCAACTACGATCTCTACCAGAGCATGTACAAGGCGCTCCAGAAGAAGTAGGCCGGTCAGCGCTCGCCGATCAGCCGCTTGAGTTCGGCCACCCGACGGACTGTGGACTCGCGTTCGAGATTGCGGAACCGCTCGGGTAGCATCGAGCGGCTTGTGCATTCCATTACCGCGACGAGGTTTTGGAGTTCGACCTGCAACGGATACGATGGCGGCACGAAGTCCTCGACGACGGCCTCGAGGACGGCTCGCGTGATCGCGCGGCCCGAGGTCGGAGTCTTGCCCGTCGCAGGGGCTCCGTCTGAGCTCGCCTCGCCCTCGAGGACGGGCGCGTCATGGTCGAGCTTTGTCTCGTCCTCGAGGTCGGCCTCGGCCATGGCCTCGAGGGCGGCGTCCACGGTCGGCGCATCGAGGGCGTGCGTGGCCGCCCGGAACTTGGCGCGGGTCAAGAGGGCCTCCATGTCGGCGCCGGAGTAGGTCCGCTCGCCGTCCAAGAGTGCATCTGGCACCTCGGCCATGTCGACCTCGACGCCGGTCTTGCGCATCATGACGCTCAGCAGCTCTTCGCGGTCCTCGCGGGTCGAGGGATAAAAGAGGCCGATGTGTTCCTCCGCGCGGCCCTGGCGCTTGAGGTCGACGGGCATCAGGTCGGGTCGGGCGGTGACCAGGAACCAGATGATCTTGCCGCGGAAGCGCGTGTCCGACATCGCCTGCGCGATCTGGCCGAACACGCGGCTCGAGACGCCACTGTCGCCGGACGAGCTCCGGTCGCCCAACGCGGCGTCGGCCTCGTCGATCATGACCGCGACAGGGTTCATGGCGCGCAGCAGCGTCAGGATCTTCTCGAGGTTGCCCTCGGTGACGCCCTGCCACTGCGACCGGAAGTTCTTGAGCTTGACCATCGGAATTCCGATCTCGCCCGCGAACGTGGTCACCAAGAACGTCTTGCCCGTCCCGACCGGACCCGAAACGAGGTAGCCCATTGGCATGACGTCGGGGCGTCCCGCCTTGATGGCCTCGGCGGCAGCGAGCAGGTGCTGCTTGGCCTCCGTGTGCCCCGCCACCATGTCGAGTGAGTAATCGGTCTCGACGAACTCGAGCAGCCCGTAGGCCTCGGCCTCGATCAGTTCTTTCTTTTTCGCGGAGAGCGTCTCGAACGTCAGCGCCCGCTCGTTCTCCAGGACGTCGGCCAGGATCGAGCGGAGCTGCACGTAGCCCAGGCCTGCCGTGTTCTGCGCAAGTGTCGAGGTCTGGAGACCGACGAGAGCTTGTCGTACCGTGCGCGGCCGTCGCGTTGGGCCGACAAGAACCAGTCGACGAATGACTCGCGCTCGTCGATCGCAGGGAAGAGGACCTCGAGCTCGGCGTTGTACGGGCTCTGGATGAACGGCCTCGACAGGTCGCCGAGGTTCTCTGCGATCAGTACGAGCGTGAAGTCGGCCTTGAGCAGCAGCGGGTCGTGCGCCCACTTCTGAAGAGTCACGAGCGCCGCCCGGTCCTCGGAGGAGTAGCTCGCGGCCTCGGACATCGGGATGACCGTCTCGGCGTAGTCCACGACGAGCGCAATCCGCTTGCCGTCGGCGAGCCGGACGCGGAAGTAGTTGTCGAGGAGCGCGAAGACCCGGGCCGGGTCCTTCGGCATCTTCTTCGCGTACTCCGTTCCGAACAAGGTGTCGTAGCCGGAGACGGCGCGGCTGAAGTCCTTGCGGCTCTCGGCGTCCTGGAAGTGGATGCCGTCCGAGCGGTCGTAGAACACGACCACGTCGCGGCCGGCGAACAGGTCCTCGGAGAGGAACTGGCGGAGCGGAACGTAGGCGCGCTCGCCGTTGTCGTCGAGGGCGGGGACCAGGTCGCGCACATTGCCATGCAGGATGAACTGGTTGAGCGTCTTGGTGAAGTAGCGCCGTGCGAGCTCCTGCGCCCAAGACGGGTAGTGGGCGAGCGGGTCGGCGGGGGAGTCGGGCATCGAGGTCGGGGCGTGGCGTCGGTGGAAGGTAGAGAGGGGCGCGTCCTCGAGATCGGTGTTCGCGGGTTCAAGGTTCATCTGATGCGTCCTCGAGGTCGGGCAATCGGATGTCTGCTGTCGCTGTCACCGAGCGCACGAGCTCGGCCTGTGAGGCTCTCCACCTTTCCTGTCCACTCGCCCTCAAGGTCACTGTCGAGGCCGCTCCCCACGCGCTAGCTTGCGGTCCCCTCTGCCCCTGCCATGTTCGAATGGATCTCTGACCCCAATGCCTGGGTCGCCCTCGCCACGCTGACGACGCTCGAGATCGTTCTCGGCATCGACAACATCATCTTTATCTCGATCCTGACGGGCAAGTTGCCCGAGGACCAGCAGGCCAAGGGGCGGACCATCGGGCTCGGGCTCGCGATGGGGATGCGCATCGTCCTCCTGGTCTCGATCTCGTGGGTGATGGGCCTGACGGCCGTCCTGTTTGACCTGGGCGACTTGCTGCCCTTCCTCAACGACCTCGAGGCATTTGGCTCGACCGCGCGAGACACCGTCGGGCACGGCGGCGCCGTCGAGGGCGGAGACACGAGCCCAATTGCCCTCACGGGACGAGACCTGATCCTTGCTGATCGGTGGCTTCTTCCTGGTCGGCAAGTCGGTCCACGAGATCCACCACAAGCTCGAGGGCGACGGCGAGCACGCCGACCGAGAAGTCGAAGGCGGTCTCGTTTGCGTCGGTCATGATTCAGATCGCGATCCTCGACATCGTGTTCTCCCTGGACTCCGTGATCACGGCGGTCGGCATGGCGGACGACCTGATGGTGATGATCATCGCCGTCGTAGATTGCCGTGGGGGTGATGATGGTCGGCGCGGGGCCGATCTCGAACTTCGTCCACAAGCATCCCACGGTGAAGATGCTGGCGCTCGCGTTCCTCATCCTGATCGGCGTGACGCTGATCGCGGAGGGTCTCAACCAGCACATCGCGAAGGGCTACATCTACACCGCGATGGTGTTTGCTCTCGTCGTCGAGTTCCTCAACATCCGGTCGAAGCGTGGCAACGAAACGCCGTCTGTGGAACTGGTAGAGCCGTATGCGACCGACGGTGCGACCGGCGTTCCAGATCCAGCCCACATCGCCCGGCCGCTCCCGATCGCTCCTGCACGCGTGACGGCCGAGTGACGCCGTCCGCCCTCGAGGCGGCTCTATGAGCACACGATCTGTTCCTCCCATGCGCGTCGCGCTCCTTCTGACGCTTGTCGTCACCGTCGCGGTCGGTTGCCGCGCGCAGGCTCCCGAGCCGTCGCCCGTCGGCGGTGCGGACTCCGTGGGTCAATTCGATGGTGCCGTCACCTCGAGGCCGGATCGCGATCCAGTCGTTCACTCAGGAGGGCGCTGTGGCCTACGAGGAGGGGCCGGCGTCACCGGATGGGACCGGGCGCTACTACCTCGGCCGCGAGATCGCCCGCGTGATGAGCCACCGTGGCGCGGCATGGCTCGAGCGGGCCGACCGCGAGCGCGAGGAGCGGCCGGAGGTGCTCATCGACGCCCTTGGCCTCGAGGCCGACGACGTGGTGGCCGACCTGGGTGCGGGGACTGGCTACTTCACCTTCCGTATGGCGCCGTTGGTGCCGCAGGGGCGGGTCTACGCCGTCGACATTCAGACGGAGATGCTGCGCATTATCGAGGACCGCGCTGAGACGGAGGGCTTCGACAACGTGGCGCCCGTCTTGGGCACGGAGACGGGCCCCGGCCTGCGCACCCAGTCCACGGACCTGACGTTGCTTGTGGATGCCTACCACGAGTTCTCGCACCCCGCCGAGATGCTGGCCTCAATTTACGACGCCACACGTCCGGAGGGTCGCCTGGTGCTTGTCGAGTACCGCGCCGAGGACCCCGACGTGCCGATCCGCCGGCTCCACAAGATGACCGAGGAGCAGGTGCGCCTCGAGGTCGAGGCCGCAGGATTCAGGTTCGTGGAGAACCTCGACGTGCTTCCGCAGCAGCACCTGCTCGTGTTCGAGCGGCCGGGAGAGTAGCCGCCCTCGAGGACGGGGGAAGGGGGCCGGTTTTGCGCTTGAGGGGAGGCTGCCAATACGGTAGCCTCGGCCGCTTCTCCAACCCACCTGACTCGATGCCCCGACTCTGGCTCGCCGCCGTGCTGCTCGTGTTTGTCGCCGGCTGCGACTCCGCCGACCTCGAGGTTGAACCGGCCTTGTTCGATCTCACGGCCACGACCACTGACGGTCGCCCCGCCGCCGGCCTCGACGTGTTCGCGACCTACGGCGCGCTTTTGTCTGACGCGGCACGGTCGGCGTCCTCGAGGGCGAGCGCTGCCGACCTGCGTGCGCCGTTCCCATCGCCGGCCCGTGACTTCACGACGGTCACGTTCGGCCTCGATGCCGCCGGAACGGTGCGGCTCTCGATTCTCGACGTGTCTGGCGAGGTGATGGACATCGTGGTTGACGGTGACTTCGCGGCAGGACAGCACCAAGTGTTCGTCCCCCTCGACGCGTACCCGGCGGGCGTGTATCCCGTCGTCCTTGAGGTCGGCGGCGAGCGCGTCGTGCGGTACGCGTTGAAGACCGACGCAGCGGTCGAGGGCATCGTGGCGGGGTTGGCCATCCGGCTGGGCCAGACCGATGCTCAGGGGCGGCTGGTAGTCCAGGACTCGATCCGCTTCCCGGCGTTGTTCGACGTGCCGCGGCAGTTCGAGGTCATCAATGAGATCGGCTCGGTGAGTCGGCTCCTTCGAGGTCGGCCGCACGTTTGGCCTCGTGCTCCAGGATGCCCGAGGCCGGACCTCGTCCTCGAGGGCGACGCTCGTCGAGGGCGGGACTGTCCTCGAGGCCACGTTCGCGCCGTAGCGAGTCGCTACTGGCCGTTCCTCGACAGCAGCGGAGACGTCATTCCGGTGGCGTCCTCGAGGTCGGCGGCGGGGCTCCGCTGTCACGTCGCCCGGTTCCTGATTCGGTGAGGAGCGTCGCATGGACCCCACCGACGTCTACTGGGGCACACCGATGAGCAGGACACCTTCATCGGGACCCAGAACGATTCCGGCATTCACTGTGCCTCGGCGGTCGGACGTGGCGGTAGCGACTCGCCATGTTCCAGTGGGAAGCTGGACGCTCGCAGCGGAGCCGCCGAAGTGGAGGAGAACCACCGCCTCGCTGTCTTCCCAGATCCGCCGGTATCCGAAGACGGTCTCTGGTGTGCCTGCGAGGGACTCGTACGATCCTCGGTCGAGGGCTGGCGTGGTTCGACGGACCTCGAGGAGTCGTTGGTAGAGGGCCAGGAGGGAGCCTGGAGTGTCCCGTCCGGTCGCGACGTTCACGTCCTCGCTCGTCGCGTGGAGCGGCAGCCAGAGGGCCTCGGGGCCCGCGACGGAGAAGCCCGCCGAGGGCGATGCGTCCCACGCCATCGGTGTTCGTCCGCCGTCTCGTCCCAGGCCGGGCACACCGGTGCGCACGCCCGCAGGGTCTCGAATGCGGTCCGCCGGGACCTCGACCTGCGGAATCCCGATCTCGTCACCGGCATACAATGTGGGCGTGCCGCGAAGCGTCAGCAGGAGCAAGGCGGCCAGCCGGGCTCCGGCCGGACCAACGCGAGAGGCGAGACGTCGCTCATCGTGGCTTCCCAACACGTAGCTCGGCCACGCCCAGCGGGGAAGAGTAGCCTCGAGGGCGCCCACGTGGTCGCGAAGCCCCTCCGCGGTCCAAGGGGCTGCGAGCAGACCGAAGTTGAGCGGGAGATGCAGCTCGTCGTCGTCGCCGTAGTACGTCGCCCATTGGGCGAGATCGTGCCCCAGGTGGATCTCGCCAAACAGCGCTCGATCGCCTGGGTACCCGTCAACGAGGCAGCGGAACTCGCGGAACCACCGATGCACGTCGGGGTGCGCGCGGTCGTGGATGTGCTGCTGGCGGTCGTAATCGGAGACCGGCTTATGGCCGGCGTCGGGATGTGGTTCTGGTGGGTTGTCTCGAAAGAGTGGGTCCTTGGCGATGTGGTGGGCCACGTCGACCCGAAACCCGTCCACGCCGCGGTCGAGCCAGAATCGCAATGTGTCGAGCATCGCCGCTCGAAGAGATGCGCTGCGCCAGTTGAGGTCCGGTTGCTCCGGAAGGAACGAGTGGAGGTAATACTGGCCCGTTGGCGCGTCCCACGTCCATGCCGATCCTCCGAACGCCGAGAGCCAGTTGGTCGGCGGCTCGGGCAGGTGCTCGGTGCCGGGTCCGGTCCCCGGACGGGCGTCGCGCCACACGTACCAGTCGCGGTGTGGGCTCTGGAGGTCTCGTCGGCTGCTCTGGAACCACGGGTGCTGGTCCGACGAGTGGTTCGGGACCCAGTCGACTACAACTCGAAGACCGAGCCTGTGCGCCTCTGTGACGAGTCGGTCGAAGGCCTCAATGTCACCGAGCTCCGGGTGGACGTCGCAGTAGTCGGATACATCGTATCCGCCGTCGGCCATCGGGGACGGATAGAACGGACTAATCCATACGGCGTCGACGCCCAGGTCCGCGACGTATCCGAGGCGCTGTGTGATCCCGTCGAGGTCGCCGATGCCGTCCCCGTCCGAGTCCTGAAAGGATCGGGGATAGATCTGGTACAAAACGCCTGTCTTCCACCACGGGAGCGAGCCGACGTGCATCACAGACCGGCTAGCGGGCGACGAGGACGCGCCGGGTCGACACGCCGTCGCCGTCCTCGAAGCGGACGAGGTAGACCCCCGCGGCAACGGATCCGGTGAGGTCCCACGTGAGCGACTGCGATCCAGCGGGGAGCGAACCGTCGTGCAACACGGCGACCGTCCGGCCTAAGGCGTCGAGGACGGAGACGTGCGCAGTCGCGGCCTGGTCGAGGGCGAAAGGGATCGTAACGCGGTCTCGTGCGGGGTTCGGGAAGGGGAGACCAAGTCGGGCGGCCTCGATGCCGCTCTCCTGGGACGTCGCTCCGCCGAAGAGCAGGCGCACCTGATCGTCGCTCAGAGCCACGTTGTAGACGCGCACGTCGTCGATGACACCGGGAAAGTTGAAATCGGCTTGGCCGGGAAGCATCTGCCCGAGAAGGAGCGGAATCTCCGTTCCACGGATCGGCCCGTCCTGCGCGACGTCGGCCTCGAGGACGCCGTCGACATACAACCGCATCCGCTCCCCGTCGTAGGTACCCGCCAAGTGCGCGAAGCCGCCCTCGAGGACGGGGGCAGGCGCGTCGAGGTCGACGATCCGGGCGGTCGTGTTGACGGTCCACCGAGGGCGCGCCTCGGGCGTAAGCGAGATCTTCCAGCGGTTCTGCCACGACCCGTGGGAGACGACGAACATCTCGCGCTCGGGGAGGGCGCTCGGGCGGAGCCAGACGCTGACCGAGACCTGCTCGGTCGGGGTCAGCGTCGGGTCTGACGGGATCGTGACAACGTCGTCCACGCCGTCAAACTGGAGGGCGCCACCAGGGACGCCGTCGCGCCCGGCCGCCGCGGTCGCACCCGACACGGTCCCGTCATGCTCGAACACCGTCGCGTCATCCGCGTCGCCCTCGAGGTCGAGGTCCAGGATCAGGCGACCCACGACGACCAGTTGGCTCGCGGTTGCGGTCGCGCCCGACGGGTCGGTCGCGGTACAGGTCGCGGTAACGGCTTGGGGGGCGTCGGGCGCCGTGAACGTCGTCGTCTCGCCGGCCTCGAGGATGGACCCGGCAGTCACCGTCCAGGCGTAGGCCAGACGGTCGCCATCGGGGTCGCTGGCGGAGCACGTCAACTCGGCCGTCCCTGCGACGTCGAGGGCGTCGGGCGCCGTGATTGCAGCGCCCGTCGGGGCCTGGTTCTGGACGACGCGCAGTGCGATTGTGGCATCCCGTGACTCCGTGCCGTCGTTGGCCGTACAGGTGATGGCGACCTCGCCCACCTCCGGTGACGACCATGTCGCAGTCCGGCCATCGGCCTCGAGGGCGCCCCTTGAAGATGACCACGAGACGGCAGGCTCTTCGGTCTCCGCGTCGTCGGGCGTGCAGTAGAGCGTCGCCGTCTGGTCGCGAGCGAGCGTCGTGTCACTGGCGACGAGCGCCCGGACGCGCGGTGGGGCATTGGTGAGGGTTCCGTCGTTGTAGTCGATCACGACTCCGTTCACCATCTTGCGTCCGTCGACGGAGGTCTCTGTTCCGCCTGCCGTGGGGAAGACCAGGACGCGGGCGGCGTCGGCGGGGATCGTGACCTGGGGCCGGCCGGAGACGCCGCGGGCCAGGAAGTCGTTGGCCGCCGCGTCGTAGATGTCGTAGGTCCCAAACGTGAGTGGGACCGTCACGGTCTGCTCGGTGTCGTACGGGTTGTAAACCAAGAACGACTGGTACGAGGGCGTCCGATAGACGTCGGTCTTGCGTAGGTCGAGCCGCAGAATCCCAGGCACCTCGGTCGAGTCGACGACGGCGGCGAGGTAGCCCACCGACGCCGAGCTGTACAGCGAGAGGTTCGTCGGCGCCCAGTTGTTGCCAACCGCGTCGCCGGTCGCAAGGGGGCTGACGCCGTCGAAGCGTCCTCGTAGCGCCTCATAAGCGAGTAGGCCTCGAGGGTCGTTGGCGAAGGCCCACGCGTCACCATCCTGATTGTCGGGTGGGAGCTCGGTGCTGTAGAACAGGCGCGAGGCGCTCGCGACGTTGACCATCCACCGGCCGATGGCCCTTGCGAACCGGTCGTCGTAGCGGGCCACGGGGACCAGGGCCGCCGCCTGCTGGAAGCCGTTGAGCGAGAACGCGTAGCCGTCGCCGTCCACCTCGCCGACCAGCCCATCGAGGGTGTACCCGCCGCGTGTCTTGCCAGCAATCGTGCCCCAGCCGCGGAGCGGGCCCCGCTCGAACGACCACGAGAGAAGCTTCTCGATGTCGAAGTGCGTGCCTTCCTCAGCGTTCATCCGGGCGGCTGCGAGGGTCCCGTATGGGAGCTGGAGCTCGTAAGACGGGTTCTGGCCCTGTCGCTCGAGGGCAGCCAGCGCCTGCTCGGCGCCGATCCGGTAGCGCTCGTCGCCCGTCTCGCGATACGCCGAGTACAGCAGCCAGCCGATGGCGCCAGCCGCCTCGGGCTCGGGCACGCCGTCCAGACGTGGCGTCATCGTCGACAACGCGAAGCCGCGGTAGGTGATCGCTGGAAGCCTCCACGGGGTCGCGCTCGCGCCCAGGGCGCCGACAGCGCTCAACCACTGATCGGCCACCAATCCAAACTGACGGTCGAAGTCGCCGGCGCCAGGGTACTGTGCCCGTAGCTGGTAGAAGAAGACATTCGGCATCGTGTCGTACCACCAGTCCGCGCCCGACGTCGCACGCGGCCCATTCAGGTACACGTTCTCCTCGGAGCGGCGATTGAAAAACTGCTCGGCCCGGAGCACCCAGTCGGTTCCGAACTGGCTGCGTTTGTTCGCGCCCAGCCACGTCGCGCCGACGAGCGCGGGAAGTGCCGTGATGGCCTCGCCCGGGACCTCGTTGCCCTGCCCCACATACGTTTCGATCCCGAACGACCCATGCCCGGGGTAGTTGACAGTCCCTGGATACGCCGCTGCGAGCGGGAGGTAGGTGCCCGACCTCCCAAGATCGAAGATCAGCGAGTCGGCGCCTCGCGTCACGCGGTCCCAGTCGCGCAGGTCGTAGTCGGCGGGCAACCTCGGCATCTGCTCGATGTGTGGGATGGTGACCTGTTGGGCCCCGACGGGCGCCAGCATGGCCACGACAACGACGAGGAGCAGAAAACGAAACGGAGACATCACGGTGGTGGGGGTTGGCGTCGAGGGCGTCGGCCTCGAGGTCGGAGTCAGCGACCCTCGAAAGAGGCGTCCTCGAGGGCGGAGACCAGGTCCGCCAGGACGAGTCGGGCGCCGAAGATGCGGCTGTCGGCTCCCGCATACGGGATGATCAGATGCTCACCCAGGACGTAGTTCGCGCACGAGAACACGACGTTGTCGACGCCAAGAACGGGGTCTCCGACGCGTTCGGCGTCGCCCTCAGGAAGCAAGATGGGCTCGATACGCGAGAGCACGGGAGCCTCGGCTCCAGGCTCGAGGAGCATCGCCGACAGGTTGTACAGGCGCCGACCCTCGAACGAGAAGTGCCCCTGGTGGTAGAGAGAGAGGAACCGACCGTCCCCGAGAGCGATCGGCGGGCCTGCTGCTCCCAGCCACGACGTAGCGTGGTCGTGGAACCGGTACGAGGCGAGCGCGAGACCCCTTGACGTCCAGGGTCCGTCCGGAGACTCCGCCGAGGCAAGGTGCATCGCCATTGGGTGAGACCCGCCCATCGGGCGGTGCCAGAGCCACCAGCGGTCGTCGGCGGGCTCCGGGAAGAGGGCGCCGTTCTTGTCTCCATGGGCGTTCACGTCACCGGGGATCGGACCGTGGAGCGTCCAGTCGACAAAGTCCTGTGTCGTCGCCAGACAAAGCTGCACGCGTCCGGCCGCTCCGGGCGCCAGCGACGCGTCGCCCTCGAGGTCGCTCGTGTAGCCCGTGTAGTGGAGGTAGTACGTGCCGCCAACGCGGGTGCAGCGCGCGTCCTCGACGCCGAGGTCGTGGAACGGTTGCTCGGGGGCAATCACGGGCTCAGCCGCGCGGTGGACCACCTCGAGATCGGGCGTCAGGACCGCCAGGCCAAGGGCGGAGGCCGCGTGTCGGCCGGCGGGCGTGTCCCGCAGGTACGCCGTCCCCTGGGCGCGGTACAGCATCACACAGGCACCGTCCGCGAGCCGGTCGCGAGAGTCGCCCTCGAGGCCCCATGTGTCCATCATCCGGTCGAGGTCGGGTCCTGGCTCGACGAGCACGGCCGCCGGGTTGAGCACGACGGCCGACTCCCAGGGGTGGTCAGGCACGGCCTCGAGGATAGGCCGCCCGCCGTGCAAGCGCTCGACCGTAATCGGGCTGTGCCCCAGCGTCCGGCGGCGGTCGCGGTGGCCAGCGAAGTCCAGGGTGACCCTGTGGACGGGGGAGGAGACCTGTGCCTCCTCACGGAGTAGGGCGAGCACGTCGGCCAGCGGGGCGTGCGCGTGTCCCACGGCGCGGTCACCGGCACCGTAGTACAAGTGGAGGTCTCCGTTCTCGACGACGGCACCCTGGGGGAAGACCACATTTGGAACGTCACCTTCGACCTCGAAGGCACGCTCTGGCGACAGCACGGGATGCCGCGTCCGAGCGATCACGCTCAGGTCATCGAGGTCGAGAAGGGCGAGGCCGGCGCGGTAGACGTGGCCGAGGTCGGCCGCGTGGTAGACCACCAGCCACCCCTCGGGCGTCCAGATCGGTGGGGGACCCATGCCGACCTTCTTCTCCTCCCAGAGCTGCTCGGGACGCAGGACAACGGTTTCGTCCAGGCGTGCGAACTCGCGCTCCCAGAACGCGGCGCCCGGCGCCGTCATCTGCTCCTCGTCCTCGAAGAACACGACCTGGACGTCGGGCGCGATCCGGTGGAACATGGCAATCCTGCCGCCCACGAGGTCCGGAAACAGCGCGGCGTCCTTGTCGCGCACGTCCGGCCCGATGCGACCGTAGTGCTCGACCGTCGACCAATCTGTTGTCGACGCCAGAGCGATCCCGACGCCGCGGTTCGCCGTCGCGGCGGGCTCTGCGAGCGCTGTGTAGGTAATCCACCAGCGGTCACCGAGCCGTGTCACGCGAGCGTCTTCGCATCCAAAGCGGTCCACGGGGCCAGAGGGACGAATGAGGGGCTCTGGTGCCAGCAGAAACGTTCCGTCAGGTTGACGTGTCGCCAGGCCCAGCGTCGAGACATAGTTGTCGTACCCGAACGACGCCTCGTAGGCGTCTTCGTGCTCGACCTCGACGCGGCGGTGGCCTCGCCGGCACCCCACGCGCCAAGAGACGCAGCGTCCCATCGGCCTCGAGGGCGGCGCCAGGGTTGAAGATGGCGCCCGACGCCCAGGGCACGTCTGGCGAGGGCTCGAGGACGGGCGAGGATGCGCGCGTGAAGAGACGGACGGGGTCCGCCGCAGAGGGCACGGCTGGAGCGTCAGCCAGGGTAGCGGTCGTCATGGAGCGAGCGAAGCGAGAAAGTCGTCGGCCTCGAGACCGACATAGACAGAGGAGGTGTTGGCTTGGCGATCTAGGGCCACGACGACGCGGCGGCGGCCCGCCGTCCAGACGCGGTACCGGATCGCGCGTCCGTCAAGGGTACCCGTTTGAGGCGGGGCGGACCGAGCCTTCATCCAGCGAGCGGCAGTCGCATCCAGGCCGACCTCGAGCAAGGTCATCTGAGCCTCGATCGTGCTTTCGGCCCCAGAATTCCCGTTGATCTGCTCCGGCGAGAGGATGCCGTCATAGCCGCGCCCCGACGCCGGGTCCGCCATCACGGCGGCAGCCACGTTGTCGCCGGCGAACCATGCCGCGGCCAGTCCGGCCATCACACCGTACGCCGGGTCTCCCGTCGCTTGGTGAAGCCGCGCCAAGCCAACGGCAGCGGGGCGAATGTCGTAGGCGATTTGTTCGAACGCGCGCTCCGCTCCCGTCGCGTAGGTGATCTCATGGAGCCAGCCCTCGACGAGCAAGTGCGCGTAGAGTGTCCTCGCCTCGGCCTCGACGCCCGCCAGGGTGGCCTCGGGAAGCACGTCTGCTGCACGGCCCGAGGCGATGGCCTGAGTCTGGCTGTTGCCCCAGCCGTGCCAGCCGCCCTCCCAGGAGGCGTGCCCGCCCCATGGCAACTCGGAGAGTGACCCGAATCGGAGAGAGCCGATGCCCTCGGCGAATTGCTGGGCGCGGCGAGCGCCCTCCGGCGTCGGTGCCACGCGCTCGAGTTCAACCAAGCCGAGCAGCAGCTCGCTCGTTGCGTCGGCGCCGGTCTCGGCGATCAGCCACTGGGGGTACGGCCGTCCGTCCTCGAGGGCTGTCTCGCCGTAGCGGACCAGGAGCGCGTCCAGATGTGGCTCGACGCGGCGGACGGACTCGAGGGCGGCGCGAGCTTCGACCGGATCCTCGTCTTCCAGGACGCGAGCTCCAAGTGCGAGCGCCCAGACGGCCCGGGCTGTCCACCACGACACATCGGTCGCGACGGAGGTACGGAACGTCGTGTTGGGCCGCATCTCGCGGTCCCACACGAAGTTGTAGAACAGGCCCGACTCGGCCTGGAGGTGGCGGACGAACCGAAGCAGCTTGACGGCGGTGCGCCGTGAGGCGTCGTCGCCCGTCTCCTCGTAGTGGCGCAGGTAGACGACGGCCGCCCGAGCCACGTCGTCAACGCAGGCTAACCCCTCGTCGTGGTCGCCCACGAACTCCCAGCCGCCCTCGCCGTCGGGCTCGGCGTAGATGTGGATCAGCCGCAAGGTGTCGCCCTCGAGGACGACGTCCTCGCCCAAGAAATCGAGGTGATCGAGGTTGAAGCCCGCGGCCTCGAGGTCGGCCTGGGCGGTCGTTGAGCTGCTCGGCTCCGCCGTTCTAGGGAGTGGAGACTCGCGGCACGCAGAGAGGGCGAGCAGAGCGAGGAGAGGAACGAGACGGGTCATCCTTTGAGGCCGCTGGTGGCGAGGCTTTCGACAAACCGGCGTTGAAACACGAGGTATGCCGCGATAATGGGGACGGCCAGAAGGAGGGCTGCCGCGAGCTGGGGACCGAGCCGGCCTTCGGCGCCGCCGCCGACGGCGAACAGGGCGACCGTTTGAGGCATCGTCATCATCTCTTGCTCCCGGATGACCATCAGCGGCCACAGCACCTCGTTCCAACTCCCGATAAACGCCAGGATCCCAGCGGTGACGAGTGCTGGCACCGAGGCCGGCCAGACGATCTGGAAGAGGATTCTGAGCTCGCCCGCCCCATCGATCCGGGCGGCGTCGACGAGGCTCTGGGGCAACGTCACGAAGTGCTGGCGCAGGATGAGCACGGCCGTCGCGTTCATCATGAACGGCACGATGAGGCCCGCATAGCTGTCCGTCCACCCGAACCCCACCACGAGCGTGTACAGCGGGATGAGTAGCACCAGGAACGGCACCATCATCGTGAACAAGATGACCGAGAACGCGGCGTCGCGGCCCTTCCACGTGAGCCGCGACAGGCCATAGGCGGTAAGCGACCCGAACACCAGGGCCAACGCCGTCACCACGCCCGTCACCAGCACCGAGTTCAGGAACGACCGCCCGAGTGGCACCGACCCGAACACCAGCCGGTAGCTCTCCGTCGTCCACTCGGACGGGAACGGGTTGAGCGCCGCGATGTCGGCCTCGGGCTTGAACGTCGCCAGCGCCATCCAGACGAACGGGTACGCGAATACGACGGCGCCCACGATGAGCGTCGCATAGGCCAAACCGGTACGGAAGGGGGAGGTTTGCATCGGTCAGGCGACGTCGGACTCGACGACGCGGCGCTGCACGAGCACGACGGCGAAGATCAAGAGGGCGAAGGCCAGGCCGAGCGTGGCCGCGTAGCCCATGTGGTTGAAGTAGAACGCCTGATTGTAGATGTACAAAAGGCCCGACAACGTGCTGTTGAGCGGCCCTCCGCCGGTCAGCACGTAGGGTTCGATGAACAACGAGAACCCCCCGATCGTGGACAGCACGACGACCGTCACCATCATCGGGTTGAGCATGGGCAGCGTCACATGGCGCCAGCGCTGCCACCGCGTCGCGCCCTCAACGTCCGCCGCTTCGTACAGCGTCGGCGGCACGTTCTGCAGGCCGGCCAGGAACAGCAGCACGTAGAGCCCAACGTTCTTCCAGGTTGCCACCAAGGCGATCGAGGGCATTGCCCATGCGGGCGACACCAACCATGGGACCGCCTCGCCGCCGATCGCCCCGAGCACGCTGTTGACGTAGCCGCCGTCGAAGGCAAATAGCTGCTGGAACAGGATTGTCACGACGACGCCCGACACGACGACGGGTAGGAAGTAGACCGTCCGAAAGAACGACCGCCCCTTCAGCTTGCCGTTGAGCAGTTCCGCAAACAGCAGCGCGACAACGATCTGCAACGGGATGTGGAGCACCAGAAAGATTCCCGTGTTGAGCATCGCTCGGGCAAACAGGTCGTCTTGGACCAGCCGGGCAATGTTGCCCGTGCCGACCCACTCCATCGGCGTCACGACGTCCCAGCGGTGGAAGATCAGGACGGCTGCGAACAGCAGCGGGTATCCGAAGAACAGCCCCAGGTGAAGCAGGTACGGCGCGGCAAATGCGACACCGCGCCAGTCCGATCTCTCACGGCGAACCGGGACCGGAGGGGCAACTGCGTGCGCGGGGACGGCGGGGACATCGGTCCGCGACTGCATCGCCGGGACGGTCTCCTGGGCTATGGTATCGGGCGTCTCGGTCATTGCGCCCACGCCTGAAGAACGCGGATTCGGTCCGTCATGCTTCGGACCGCCTGGGCTGGCGTCTCCACGTCGTAGATCGTCCGCTCGTAGCCCTGGGCGATTGCGTCAAGCGTTTCGGGCAGGTCCGGCACGGCGTCCACACCTCGCGTTGCCGCTGCCTGTTGCGCAAACCGCTTCATGGCCGGGTAGGCCTCGAAGAACGGCGCGAGGAGCGGGTCGTCCTCGAGGCCGGAGCGGATGGGGATCTGGCGCGTCGTCTCGATTAGCATCCGGTCGGCGTCAGGCGAGACGAGAAACTGGGCGAAGGCCCACGCTTCCTCGGGATGCTCGGTCGTGGCGAACAGGGCGATGTTCTTGTAGTCCCCGTAGGTCACCGGCGGGCCATCCCCACGGGCCATGTCGTCGGGCACCGGGACCGGCGCGAAGTCGACCTCGAGGTCGGGGGCGTTCTCGGCCAGCCAGCCGATGGTCCATGGGCCGGTGAAGTCGGTCGCGACGCGGCCCTGGGCGAACGCGTTGCCCTGCAACGTCGAGCGCGGGTAGTCGCCACGCAGGTAGAGCGTCTGGAAAAACCCGAGCACGTCGGTCATCGCCCGCTCGTCGATGGCGAGGTCGCCCTCGAGGTCGAACAGCGTCTGGCCACCCGAGGCCGCGACGTAGAGCGGGTACACGTCGAAGTAGCGTTGCCACCAGATCGGGCGGATGTCGCGCGTTCCCATCCGAGCGGTCGTTCCTGCCGTCTCCGTCGGTGTCCTGGGTGACGAGGGCGGCGGCCTCGAGGTACTCCGAGTACGTCCGTGGGATCTGGGTCACGCCGGCCTCCCGCAGCATGGCCGGGTTGACCATCATCAGGATGGGGTTCGTCTTCCAGGGCAGCTGGTAGAACCGGCCATCCGCGCTCCGGAACCGCTCGACCAACTCGGGCGGCACGCGGGCCGTCATCAGGCTATCGAAGCCGGGCATCTCGTCCAGCGCGACCACGCCCCCGGCACGGACCAGGTCGTGCAACACGCCGGGCCAGATGTTGGAGCAGATGTCAGGCGTCGTCCCCGCGACAATCGAGGCCAGGATCACCTCCTCGCTCGACTGTCCCGCCGGGATCGGCTGGACGACGACCTGAATATCGGGGCGCAGCCGATTCCACCGTGCGACCATCGTGTCCGCAACCATCCGCTCCTGGGGATTCTGGCTCGTCCAGTACACCAGCTGAACGACATCGCCGTCCTCGAGGTCGCGCTCGCCGCCAGCACACGCGGAGAGCGTGATCATCGAGACCAGCAGGAAGACAGTGGAGCGCATGGCCTGGGGCTAAAACGTCAGGCTGGCGCCAACCATCTGGACGTTCCCCAGCCGACCGGCGTCGCGGTACGCCAGATCGATCTTGACCATCCCGTCGGGGTAGGGGAGGGGGTACTGCACGCCCAGACCGAGCGACAGCCCGCCTTCGCCCTCGTCCAAGAACAGACCCTTGTAGCCGCCGCGCAGGTAGAACCGCTCCCGGAAGCCGTACTCGACGCCGACGTTCAGGCTTTCGTAGTCCGACGACGGATGAAGGGCATCGACGGCGACGGTGATCTGGTTGAGGCGTGTGTTGAGTGGGCGCGTGACGACGCCCAGCTTGAAGTCGAGCGGTAGGCTCCACCGGTCGAGAGCGAGGTCGGCCGGGATGCGGCCGTTGTTGCCTTCTTGGTTGGGTGCGGGGTCCACGAAGGTCCGCAGGTCTCGCCCGTCGAGTTGGAGGTCGGAGCCGAAGTTGGAGAGCTGGGCGCCGATCGTGAGGCCTCCGAAAAAGTCGGTGCGGAACTGGGTCCCGATGTCAACAGCCATGCTGGAGGCCGATGAGTTCCAGATGCGCTGCTCGACGTACTTGACGGTGCCGCCGAGCGAGACGCCGGTCTGTAATGGCTCGTCCGTAGCTCACGCCGATGGCCAGGTCGGCCGCGTCGAACGTCTCGCCGGTACCCTGTTGGTTCAGCTCCGTGCGGACGACCATCTCGGGGACTCCCAGCAGCGTCACGCTCGCCCCAAACACACCCCCCGCGAGCGGGACGGCCACACCGACGAAGTCGTGGTTGACGTCGGCCAGCCACTCTGAGTGGGCCGTAACGGCCTCCGAGGACGTCATCTGCGCCAGGCCGGCGGGGTTCCAGTAGAGCGCTGTTGCGTCGTCTACGGTCGCGGTGAACGCGCCGCCGAGCGCAGTGCCTCTCGCGCCGACGCCGATCGTTAAAAACGGCGCCGCTGTCGTGCCGCGACGAGAGACATTCTGGGCCGAGGCTGGAGCGATGCCACCCAGGAGCACCACAAGGGCGGCGGCAACGCCGCGAAAAGAGTCGGTCATGGGACTACTTGATGAGGGCGAAGCGCCCGACAGACTCGCCGACGCCCGGCGCATCGACGTGGAAGAGGTAGACGCCGAACGCCACGTTCATGCCGTCGCTCGAGACCAAGTCCCACGGCTCCTGCCCATCGTCGACCGTCGAGTCGTGGGTCAAGGTCTGGACCAGCTCACCTGTCACGGTGTAGATCCGGATCGTGCACTGCGGCGGCAGGTTCATGAAGTAGATCCGTCGCTCGCCGCGGCCCACCAGATAGGGGTTGGCCGGCTCGAACGTGCTCGTGGCGACGTAGGGGTTCGGGACCACGTACACGTCCTCGAGGGCGCTCTTGGCAAGCTCCGGGTCGAACTCCGGCGCCGTGAACTGAAAGTCGACCGCGTCGCCGTTCGCGAATGGGCGCGTCGGGCTGAACGACAGCACAGAGCCAGCCGAGGGGGCCTCGATGGGGATGCCGGCGTCGGGGGGAGGAGACGGAAGGCCCATCCAGCGGTCCAGGCGCCGCCCGCGCGCAGGGGCTCCGTGCCGGGCGTCAGACCGTCCACCAGGACGATCAAGTCGCCGGGGTCCCAGGTCCCGTTGCGCAGGTCCGGGTCGTCCTCAATCCAGATGACCTCCTGACGCCGACCCAGCGTCGTGTTGTACACCTCGAAGGGGAGTGCCGTCGTCTGCTGCCCGAAGGCGAGCGACAGGCTCGTCTGGGCCGCCGAACCCGGCGCGGCGAAGCGCACCTCGAAGTCGTAGGGGTACGGCACGAACCGAGCCGCGGTCACGGCTGGTGTAACGGTGCCTGGCGTCACCACGGGGACGTACGTGCCGCTCTCGCCGGACAAGGACACCCGGGAGTCCGGGATCTCGATGGCCGCCGGCGCTTGGACGGTGAGCGAGAAGCCCGCCGTGAGCGGCAACTCGTTCAGACCGGGACGGATCGTCCCGGCCTCGAGGACGGTGCCCGTCGAGGTCTCGACCAACTCGTAGGCCGGGGTCAGGTCGGTGTCCCACACCGTGTCGGTGTTCGTGAACTGGAGCCGGTAGCGGCCATCGGCCTCGAGGGCGGGTGGCGACACGATGGCAAGGTCGATGGCGCCACTACCGCGCACCCTGCTCTCGAACGATGCAACGCCCGGCGCGACGTAGCCGGCGGCTGGTGCACGAGGCGTCGCCTGGGCCGTGTTGATGTCGGTCGTGATGTTCCCCGACAGGTCGTTGTTGATGACCGCCGTCGTGATCGAGGGCGAGAGTCCATCGACCTGGCCGTCGGGCGTGGTCGGGATGGAGCCGTCAGCGTTCCTGGTGACCAGCCCTCGGTCGTAGGCGACCAGCGCGTAGTAGTACGTCTGGCCGTTGACCACATCGCGGTCGATGTAGCTGTGGCGCAGTCCGGAGTCGGTGCCCAGGTTGAACTGGACGCCGTTGACGGGGATCGGGTGCAGCCCGCGCGTCCCGTTGACCAGGTCGAACTGGGCGAGCGGGCGCTGGTACACCGGGTTGCCGTAGGCGTCGGTGACCAGCAGGTTCTCGCGGAAGTTGGGCTCGGTCGAGCGGTAGATCATGTACCCCTCGAAGTCGAACTCGCGCAGGAAGGGGTCGTAGGACTCCTCAGCCCGCGTGTCCCAGGTCAGCGTGATTTCGCCGTCCCCGGGTGTCGCCGTCAAGGTTGGCTTGTCGGGCGGGCGCGCAAACTGGTAGTTGGCGTTGTAGATCTGCTGGACCGTCTGCTTCTTGCGCGCCAGCGACGAGTTCTCGATCTCGCGCGGGTCGGTAAAGTCTTTGTCGGCGAAGATGAGCGCCATCGAGAACCGCTCCGGTCTGGCCGGCGGCGAGCGGGAAGGGGCCACTCGCGAAGAACATCCCCAGGTTGCGGCCGCCCTCGAGGACGACGTCCTGCGGCGGGAGGGCGCGGCGGAAAACCTCGTAGTCCTCCGCGTCGTCCTCGAGTTCGTAGGTATGGACGTCGAACACGGAGAAACCCGTGAGCCCGATTTGGTCCGACTCGTCCTTGTCGAGTGCGTCGAAGTTGGGCTCGCCCGGCGTCGGGCGGCCGTCGCCCTCGCCGACGTCGCGGCCGGGGTAGTTGCTGGCGTTGGGTCCGAGCCCGTCCGCACCTACGTCGTCGTTGAGGGGCTCGCCGACGCTGTACTGACCATCCTCATCGACATCCGTGAACCGCTGCCAGTTGAGGTTCTCGTCGCCGGTCCACCACTGCCCGTCGCGGATGGCCGCCGTGTTGTCGAGAGGCCCATAGAACCGCTCAAACCGCGTCAGGTCGTAGCGCGACGCCACGGCTGCGCGGATCGCCTCCTCGCCCTCGATGAGGTCCCCCGGACCGCTGTCGCGCGTCTCGTCCGTGATGCCATCCTCGTCATTGTCCGTCCCGTCCGTGCTGTTGCCCGGTGACTCCAGGAATGCGTAGCCCGCCGTCCCGACGGGGCTGAATTGGCCCGGCGAGCCGATCCCGTCGGCGTCGAACGCGAAGGCGAGGTCGAGGCGCGTGTTGTAAGCGCCCTCGTCGTCGCCCGAGTCGTCGGTCCCGCCGATGCCCCAGTCGAGGTACTGCGCGAACACGACGTCGTCGTAGTCCTGCTCGCACTCGTTGGTGATCTCGTAGACCCAGAAGATGACGTCCTGCGCCAGCGGGTGATTCCACTGAAGCCCGCGGACTGCGACCTCGAGGCCGGCGCCTCCCCGGTCGGTCTCGCCGGGACAGGGGTAGAACTGGTGTGGTGCCTGCGTCCACTCAGGGTCGAAGGCGTCGTCCATCACGAAGTAGGTCTCGACATCGGCGTTCGTGACGCCACGGCCGAACAGCCCATTCCACTGGCCTGCCCAGTCGATCGGTCGGTCGGGCCAACTCGAGGGCCACGTCCGCGGGTCGTCCGAGCGTGCGGGACTGGCCTGGCGAGGGTTCGAGTAGCCGGGCACGGGGTGCCAGCCCCACGGGACCTCCGTCACCGGGTCACGGTCGATGTCCTCGCGGTAGTTGGTCGACATCGGGTAGATCACGTCGCCGTTGGCGTCACGCGTGGCGACTGACACGACAAACGCGATCCCGTCGATGTACGAATGGCCCGAGCCCTTGGGCCATTCGGCCGACGGCTGGTCCGGGTAACGAGCGATCTCGCCGTGGTTGGCGTACAGCGTCCGCACGCGGTTGCCATCCAGGATCCCCCACTGGGTCAGCTGCGGGTCGCCATTGTTCGGGTCCGACTCCCGCTGGGCGACGGCCGGGGCCGCGACCTCGAGGGCGAGAGCGAGAAGGAAGAGGGCTCGGAGCATAGACGAAACGGTCAGGACAGAGCGCGCCGGCCTCGAGGGCGGCGGCGCGGCCGAGCAGCCTCTAGAGCAGGCCGGCGCGGCGAGGTCGGCCTCGAGGCCGAGCAGGGGGAGGTGCGACGTCATCGTTAGAGGTCGACGGAAACGCCGAACTGGATCTGGCGGGGCGCCGAGTAGAAGTCGGGCCGAAGCAAGAACTCCTCACGTGTGTTGAGCCCCAGCGGCTGGCCGGAGTAGTACCGCAGGTTGGGCTCCGCGCGGCCGGTGTCGGTGTACACGTTGGTCAGGTTGCCCGTGTCAAACAGGTTGTAGACACGCAGGAACAGGCCGGGGCGCAGGCCGCCGACCCGGACCTGGCGGGTGGCGAACACGTCCACCGAGGCCACGCCGGGCCGCCGGGCGGAGTTCTCGACGCCCGTCCGCTCGTCGGCGCGCGTCGGCGTGTAGGGCAGACCGGAGCCCAGGCGGCCGACGATGCTGACGAGGCCGTAGCTCCGGTCCGCCTCGCCGACGGCGACCCGGACATTGAGCTGGTGGCGGCGGTCCCAGTCGAGAGGGGAGAGCTGGGTCGGCTGCGTCCGTCCGTCGTTGGCGCCCTCGGTCAACAACACGTCGCGCGGGTTGGAGGCGTTGCCCTCGGCGATCTGGTACGTGTAGTCCACGTTGACCCCCAGCCCGGCTCGCCCGGCGGCGCCGCGACCGGCCCGGCGCTCGAACGCCAGCGTCACGCCCCGCACGTTGCCGTAGTCGCGGTTCGTGTAGCGCCCGTAGTACGAGAGCTGGAAGTTCTCGCCGACGCCCGGCGCGATCTGCTCGATCCGAGTGCCCAGCAGGTTGCGAATGTCCTTGTAGTACACCGTCAGGTTCAAGCCCGTGTTCGCCGTGATCCCCTGCTGAAGCCCGATCTCGTACGCCACCGTTTTCTGCGGCTCGAGGTCGGCGTATCCGAATGCCCGTCCCAACCCGGCCTCGGGACTGTAGACGTAGTCCGGATTGGTGAATAGGAAGTCGAAGGGCGGCATCTGGAAAAAGTGCCCGTAGGCCACGTGCACCACGCCTTGCTCGGAGATCGGGTAGGCAAACCCCAGTCGCGGCGACAGCTGGACCTTGACGTCGGTCGCCGTCCGGTCGCCCGTTGTGGGCCGCGTAAAGTCCGAGGGTACCGTCGTTCGTGCGTCGAAGTAGTCCAGCCGCGCCCCCACGTTGACCACGAAATAGTCGAGCTCGATCTTGTCCTGGAGGTACACCGAGGCCTCCAAGGGGCGTTGCTCGTAGGTCACGTGTGCCGGCGTCCCGGACTGGGGGATCTGGGGCTCGAACCCGGTCGAGGCGTTGTTGCGGATGTTGAACTGGTCGAGACTCAGCGAGTGACTCTTGACCTCAACGCCGCCCTTCACCAGGTGCGCTCGTGTGATCTGGCTCGTCACGTCGACGCGTCCGACCGTGGTGCGGGTGTCGCGCGTGAAGTACGAGTTGCGGACGCCGCCCAGGTAGAACCCGAAGTTGGGCGACAGCTCGCGCAAGGCTGCATCGTTGGGATAGCGAGGGTCGAGCGGGTCCTCGTAGACATACTCGTCGACGGCGTTCGCGAACACGGCGCCCTTGACGTCGACGAACGTGGTCGAGGACAGCAGGGCGGTATAGGTCGCGAGGATCGACTCCGATGCACCCCGCACCGTCGTCTGGCCCGCCGGGTTGTAGCGGAACAGCTGGTCGTAATTCTGGCCTTGGTCGCGTTGGAGGAGCCCATTAATCGCGAGACGTCCTCCCGGTACACGTGCGGTCAGCTTGAGCTGAGCCGTGGCCTGCTCCGACCAGTTCAAGCTCGACAGGGTGCTGTCGCCGAGGCCGGGGACGAACACGGTCCGGCCGTTGGCCTCGACCGGGATGCGGTCGCCCGTCGAAGCATAGGTCGGTGTCACTACCTGGCGGCCGTAGAGGTACCCGTCGTTGCGGACGGCCCGGCCGGACGCGAAGAACGTCAAGCGGTCGCCCAGCCCGGGCACGGGACCACTCAGTGACCCATTCGCTTCGACGTTGGCGAACGGCGAGAACGCACTCGGCCGCTCGAACAGGTCGTCCCGCGTCGTTCCGTAGTCGCCACCGTACGCCGAGAGCGACGCCCGGTAGTCCGTCCCGCCGTCCTTCGTCACGATGTTGACCACGCCCGACTGAGCCTGACCGTACTCGGCGTTGAACGTGCCCGAGATCACCTGGACCTCCTGGATGGCCTCGTTCTCGACCTGGAAGGCAAACGACTGGTCGTACACGTCGTTGACCGGCACGCCGTCGACGAGGTACGCCACCTCGCCCGTTCGGCCGCCGCGGAAGTGACCCTCGACCACGCCGGCCTGAAGGTTGACCACGTCCTGGAACGACTGGACTGGCAAGGCCTCGAGGTCCTCAGCTGACACCGAGCTCTCGCTCGAGGTCCGGTCGCGTTGCACGATCGGCCGAACGGCCTGGACGATGACCTCCTCGCCCTCGATGCTCTCCTCCGCCAGCGACAGATCGATGGTCGTCGTCTGGTCGATTCGCACCCGGACGCCCTCAACGGTCTGCGGCGTGTACCCGACATACGATGCTCGTACGTCGTACGTGCCCGGCCGGACCCCCACGATGTCGTAGTAGCCGTCCATATTCGTCGCCGCGCCGCGTCCCGTCTCGCCCAGAACCACAGCGACGCCGATCAGCGGCTCTCCGGTGCCCGCGTCCACGACTTGGCCCGAGACCTTCCCGGTCTGGGCGATGGCCGAAGGACCCAGCGCGACCACGACAAACGCGGTCAGCCCAAGGGTTCGAACTAGAGGAAGAAGTGACATAGTGGTGGTGTCGTCTGCGCCCGTACGGGGCTCCGTCAAGCGGACCATCATCCGTCCTCGAGGTCGATGTATGCGGCCTCGAGGACGAACGCCAGTCCCACCGTCCTCGAGGTCGAGCAACCGATGCTCCGGCCTCGAGGACGTTCGTTCAGCAAGACTCGAGGCCGAGCGACAGTGCCCGACCTCGAGGACGATTCCCTAGCGGACCAGCGTGATTCGGCGGGCCTCGGTGTGCGTCGGCGTCCTCAGGACGACGATGTACGTCCCGCTGGCTGCCTCGGCAGCGTCGAACGCGATGGCGTGGTCGGCCGCGGCCATCGGTACGCCGTCGGCCAAGAGCGCCACGCGGCGGCCCAGCAGGTCGTAGACCTCGAGGGTGACGTCTTCTGCCTGTGGAAGTGTAAAGCGCACCTCGGTCTGGTCCGAGAACGGGTTCGGAGCGTTCGGGCTCAGCCACGTGGCGCGAGTGCCGTCGGGACCGTTCGAACCAGGGCCGCTCTCGCCAGCCGTTGCGAAGAGGTTGTCTCCTGCAATGTTGGTGATCGCGATGTCGTCCCAGTAGGTCGTGCCGGTGAACTGATGCCAGTACCGGAGGCGGACTTCCATCGCTGCCGTGTTCTCAATCGGGTTGAGCACGAAGGCGTAGTTGGTCCATCCGTTGTCGGCCTGGCGGGGGAGGAGCGGGATCACCTGCGGGTTGTACTCGCCGTTGAGACGGATGTCTGCTCCGCCGAGCTCGTTGTAGCCTGCAGCGCCAGACTCGAGCGACGAGTACCACAGCGCCGTGATCCCGACGTTGTTGTCACCCGTTCCGATCTCGGCAGGTGTGGCGTTGTCTTCCGTCTTGACCCAGTACGAAACCAACATCGGTTCGCCCTGCATCGCCGGCACGCGTTCGGAGATGGCGACGGCCTCACCCTCGACGTCGGTCGGGCTGCCCAGCCGCTCGATGCGCAGGCTCGCCGCGCCCGTGTGCGCCTCGTCGGTCGTCTTCGCCATGATCCACTGCGGGTCCTCGACGCCGCCGTCGAAGCCCGGCCAGAACGTGTACCAGTCCGCCGGAAGGTCCACGTTCGCGCCGTGCCACGTGTTGGCGTTGACGTAGAAGTCGTCCACGTACACGGTGCCCGTCGCCGCGGAGCCCTTGCGCACGACCGCGGTCACGCTCTTGGCGTCGACCGGCAGCGTGATCTCGCCGAGACCCGCGGTGTTCACGTTCACCCAGCCGCCCGTCGAGGCCGCCGTCTGCGGCAGGTCGATGACGACCTCCTGACCCAGGATGTCGGCGCCGTCGGCGTCGCGGAAGGTGTAGGCGATCTGGAACTTGGCGTCTTCGCTACCGGGCGCCGTGTTGACGCCGTCGGTGAAGACCCACGCGCCGAGCGTCAGGGCGGTGTTGGCCTCGAAGCCGGACTCCCAGTTTTGGATGACCTCGGCCTGCGTCCAGGACGCCGCGGCGGTGCCGGAGAGGGCGAGGCTGTGAGTGCCGGAGTGGGCCTGGACGGTCGACCACGTCGCGCCGGCGCCCGATGGCGCCCAGTACGATGGACGGTCGCCTTCAAACCCCTGTGCCGACTCCGACAGCAGGTTCGGAAGCTCCATGGTCACGTCCTCGACGTCAGCAATCACGACGTCGTCCCAGTAGGTCGTGCCGGTGAACTGGTGCCAGTACCGGAGGCGAAGCTCCATTCCGACCGCGTTCTCGATCGGGTTGACGACGAACGAGTATTGGGTCCACCCGTTGTCGGCCTGGCGGGGGAGGAGCGGGATCACCTGCGGGTTGTACTCGCCGTTGAGACGGATGTCTGCTCCGCCGAGCTCGTTGTACCCAGCCACGCCGCTCTCTAGAGAACTGTACCACAGTGCGGTGAGGCCCACGTTGTTGTCGCCGGTGCCGATCTCCGCAGGTGTGGCGTTGTCGTCTGTCTTGACCCAGTAGCTGACGAGGACGGGTTTCCCGACCGTGACGGGCACGCGTTCGGAGATGGCGACGGCCTCACCCTCGACGTCGGTCGGGCTGCCCAGCCGCTCGACGCGCAGGCTCGCCGCGCCCGTGTGCGCCTCGTCGGTCGTCTTCGCCATGATCCACTGCGGGTCCTCGACGCCGCCGTCGAAGCCCGGCCAGAACGTGTACCAGTCCGCCGGAAGGTCCACGTTCGCGCCGTGCCACGTGTTGGCGTTGACGTAGAAGTCGTCCACGTACACGGTGCCCGTCGCCGCGGAGCCCTTGCGCACGACCGCGGTCACGCTCTTGGCGTCGACCGGCAGCGTGATCTCACCGAGACCCGCGGTGTTCACGTTCACCCAGCCGCCCGTCGAGGCCGCCGTCTGCGGCAGGTCGATGACGACCTCCTGGCCCAGGATGTCGGCGCCGTCGGCGTCGCGGAAGGTGTAGGCGATCTGGAACTTGGCGTCGTCGCTACCGGGCGCCGTGTTGACGCCGTCGGTGAAGACCCACGCGCCGAGCGTCAGGGCGGTGTTGGCCTCGAAGCCGGACTCCCAGTTTTGGATGACCTCGGCCTGCGTCCAGGACGCCGCGGCGGTGCCGGAGAGGGCGAGGCTGTGGGTGCCGGAGTGGGCCTGAGCGGTCGACCACGTCGCGCCGGCGCCCGATGACGCCCAGTACGATGGACGGTCACCCTCGAAGCCTCCATCTTGGAGCTTATTGGTTGCGGCCATCGAAGCCGCGTCTTGTGCGTGAGCGGGCAGGGAGCACCACAGCAGCGCAGCCGCTGGAAGGGTGCGGAGTAACGATCGAATCATGAGAGTGTAGGAGTGGAATAGGGAAAGCGCTTCCAGGTCAACTCGACCGGAAAACGAATGTGGACTAGCTCGAGGCCCTCACGATGAGGTCCGTAGTGATCGACGTGATCGAGGGTGCTCGGTCAAAGCGGGCGTCACCAGGGTTCGTCGGCGCCGTGCGCTCGGCCAAAATCCCTAGGGCGACCTCCCCGAGTTGCTCTTTGCACACACGGATCGTGGTCAGGGGAGGGTCGGACAGCGCAGCGCCCTCGACGTCGTCGAATCCGACGACGGCCACGTCGCCCGGGACGCTCAGGCCCCGAGCGCGAGCCGCGTCAAGGACACCCAGTGCCAAGGCGTCGTTGCCGCAGAACACCGCGTGCGGGCGATCCGCTGCGTCCAGAAGCCTCGCACCCAGCCGCGCCCCGGTCGGTCGGTCCGCCGCCCCGATGTCCGTAACGATCCCGGACTCCCCAACGGGGTGTCCGGCAGAAGCCATGGCGGACACGAAACTGTGACACCGCGCAGACATGCTCGGGTGGTCACGGTCTCCTCCGACAAAGGCCGACGTGGTGTACCCGCGCTCGAGCAGGTGAGTCGCCGCCAGACGCGCCCCGCCCTCATTGTCCACCTGGACCGAGGGCGCGGTCCCGTACGCATAATCGGTCAGCACGAAGGGGATGCCAGACCGCCTGAGAGCGTCGAGGAATCCGTCGTCGACGCGGCCCGCGACCACCACGCCGTCGACGCTGTGCTCCTGCAAGAAGCGCGGCGCGTGGCTCGCGTCGTAGTGCTCAGGAACTGTCGAAAGGAGCACGTACAGACCCCGTCGCCTCGCTTCAAACTCAGCACCTAGGAAGACGCGAGTGTAGAAGGGCTCGCTCTGCCGGAAGTGATCATCGCGGAGCACGAACCCCAGGTTGCCCGTCCGGCCCGCGGCCAGCCCTCGCGCCGTCCTCGAGGGCGTGTACCCCAGTCGTGTGGCAGCGGACTGGACGCGAGAGCGTGTTGCGTCGGCAACGGACCCCTTCCCGTTCATCACGAGCGATACCGTCGAGATGGAGACTCCAGCTTTCGCGGCAACGTCGGAGATGGTCACTCGGCTTGACATGAAACTGTAGATGGGAGCGCTTCCAGTCGAAGCGCTTCGATAGATAGGGATCAATGACGAGCGAGTCAAGGACTCATTTAGGTCCTAGACGTCCATCTTGCCTGGAGGGAGCCTGCGGGCAGATCAAGCGCTTCGATCTCTCGGCGATACTCAGCAGCGACTCGTGCCGGCCGTGCGAGAATTACCCTGCAGTCGTCGGATCACGAGCCGACGTGTTCTAAAGGGGGGCGGGCACACCAAGGCTGCTTTCTAGAGGGGTCGGCTACGAGCCATATGCGACAAGGACGACGCCTAACTCGCCTCCGCCTCGATCCAGAACCTCAAGAGAGCCATCGCCGACCCCGTCCGCGCCCTCCGCTCCGACTGATTCGCCCTCGAGGACGGCCCACCACTGTTGCGCCCTCGAGGATGA
Source organism: Rubricoccaceae bacterium (assembly GCA_963832985.1). Lineage (GTDB taxonomy): Bacteria > Bacteroidota > Rhodothermia > Rhodothermales > Rubricoccaceae > Rubrivirga. The sequence continues at coordinate 269,774 of CAWHWG010000001.1, read as the reverse complement.
TCCGACCTCCAGGGCGAACATGGCATTGGGTAGGTAGGGGTACGGCATGACGTGCCCAGGGCGACCCGTCCTCGAGGGCGCGAATCATCCTTGAAGCCACAGACCGGCGAACCCTGGGCGAACCATGATCCCGTCCTCGACCTTGAGCCCCGACGAGGAGGTCATGTCAAACATCGAAGCGCTTCGATTGAAACGTCTACCTTCGGGCTACGCAAGTGTGGATCGCGCAACGGGCAAGGTTCTAGGCGATGGAAGGCCTTCCGGCAGGCGGGGTGTGACAGGACGCTGCCCGTCATGGCGACTCGTGCGGACATGGATCTCCTTCTCCCTCTTTTACACTCGACCATGTCTACCGCTACCCCTCCACGCCGTTCGTCGTCCCCTGCGGGGTCGATGTTCCGTCTCCTTGCGCCGGCGTTCGTCCTGCTTGTACTCCTTGCCCCTGGCGCCTACTCCCAGGGGCGCGACACGTTGTCGGTCGCCTTCGACGGGCTACGCGGACAGGTGGAGGTGGGCGGCGCGTACGCTGGTGTCGAGTTTCACGACAGCCGACCGGTCCCGGCGCGGATCAGCTTTTACGACCCGGTCGCCAACAGCCTTGATCTAAGCACCGGGTATTGGGAACGGGGCGAGTCGCGGCCCTTGACTCTCATCGTTCGCGTCGACGGCGAGGCCGACACGTTGGGCACATCGCCTTGGGCCTACCACTGGACGCCCTACGCGGTCAAATTCCACGGCCAGACGCCGCTCTATGACGGCACCCTTTCGTACCGCTTCCCCGACGACCTGCCCATCGTCGTCTTGCAGTTCACGCTGGTGAACCGGACCGGCCGCCGTGCCTCGTTCGAGGTGGACGCCCGAATGGACCTGACGCTGCGTACCTCCCACACCTACACCTCTCGCGAGCCGACGCGGACGGCATTCGCGGGTGACGGATCGGCATTCATTGCGTCCTACGACGCCGCAGACACCGACTCGGTGTCCATGTTTGTTTCCAACGTCGGAGCCGCCCCCGACGCTGGGCGCGAACCTGCAGGTTCCACCTCTGCGTTTCGCTACACCCGCGACCTCGCGCCCGGTGACTCCCTTGTCGTCACGCAACTCATCGGGACAAGCCGACAGCGGGATGTCGAGGCCGTCCGTCAGCGCGCTGAGAGGGGGTGGGCCGGGGCGGTGGAGGCAACGGAGGACGCCATCCGGACCTACGTGCGGGACGTGGGCCGCTTCGAGGGGCTGGATCCAGCGCTCCAAGAGACCAACCGCCTGTCACGAGCGCTACTACGCGCAGACCGGCACATGCTGGAGGGGCGCCTTGTCCCGATGCCCAGCCCAGCCGAATACAATTTCTTCTTTACCCACGACCTCCTGTTGACCGACCTGGGTGCTGTCCACTTCGACCTCGCCCGCGTCCGCGACGACCTCCTCTACGTACAGTCCCTCGTCCGCGCGGACTCGATCTTGCCTCACGCGCGCTACTGGAAGGATGGTGCGTATGTCGTTGAGCCCGCGAACGCGGACAATTGGAACCACCTATGGGTGGTGATCTTGGCGGCCTCGTACCTCCAGCATAGTGGCGACACGGCGACGGTCGAGGCGCTATACCCGACGCTCCAGAAGAGCATGGCGCTGATGCTCGCCAATGAGCGTGACGGGCTGATGGTGGCCGAACGGCCGGACTGGTGGGATATCGGTCATGTCCCCGGTCCCCGCTCATACCTCACCGCGCTCGCGATCCGAGCCTTGGACGCCTACGCAAGCCTCACGCTGACGCTCGGTCGCGACAGCGCCGATCTGGCTGACCTCGTCCAGCGCGCCGACCGGATGCGCCGCGCCCTTGTCGACGACTTGTGGGATGAGGAGGCGGGTTATCTCCTGAACGGCCTCGACTCGACCCGCACAGACCGCCACTACTACACCGGCTCGCTGGTAGCAGCATGGTTCGGCCTGCTTGATGATGGGAAACGCGACACGTTGCTCAACACGGCGCGGCGAGAGCTGCTGGACGAGAACGTCGGTGTCCGCAACGCCATGCCGATTGACTATCACTTGCTGACCGACGTGTACCAGTTCCAAGAAGGGGAGGTCGGCACACCAGGCGTGTACATGAATGGCGGCGTATGGCCACAAGGAAACGCGTGGTACTCGCTTGGCCTGATCGCGGCTGGACGAGTGGGCGAGGCCCGCGATGTGCTGACGCGTTATCTCAGCGTCGCAGGAGTAGAGGACAGCCCGAATGGCCAGCCTGCGTTCTACGAGTACCGCAATGCAGATACGACCTCGACGGCGTACGGCGCGATCGACAAGCCAACGTTTCTGTGGGCAGGTGGCTGGTTCCTGAACGTTCTGTACCAACTCGCGGGCGTCCGCGAGACACCGTGGAACCTGTCGTTTAGCCCGATGCTTCCGGAGGGGTTTGACGCTGTCGCATACGACCTCGCCATTGGCGGGGAGACCACCTGGGTGACGTGGTCAGGCAGAGGGACAACGTTCCGCCGCATCGTGATCGATGGTGTCGAATCGCCATCCGCCGTCGTACTAGGGACCGCCTCGCACATCGAACTCGATCGTGGTATGCCCGAGGCGCCTTACCTAAGTGCGGCGACGGGCCGCGTAGAGTCGGTGACGCGGTCAGCGGACGCGTTGATGGTCCATCTCGTAGGTGTGGTTGGCCAGAGAGTGGAGGTGGAAGTAGTCTCGCCAACCGCTTTCGGACCTGTGCGGGTGGATGGCATCGTTGTGCCCTCCGATGACCTAGTGACGACCTCGACCGTGGGAGCGGTCGTCGTTCGGTTGGAATGGACGTTGCAGGCCAACGAAGCGACAGTCACGTTCGGCCTCTACAGCGTTACTCGGTAGGACTGATCCGGTAGCCCGCGTGGCACAGCCAGCCGAGCGAGTCCTCCCACGTCAGCGCAGCCACGGCTGCTGCCAGCGCTCCGGTCAGCGCCGCTGCGGTGTCGGCCCGCGCACGCTTGACGAGGTGCTTCACCTTCGACCACATCTCTTCGACAGCATTGAACTCCGGCGAGTAGCGCGGCTGCCACACCAACGCCGCCCCGCGCGCCTCGATCAGCGCTCGTAGCTCCGGCCGCTTGTGGACCGAGTGATTATCCCAAATCACGATGTCACCCGGCCTCAGCTTCGGCGCGAGGTGGTCGCGCACGAAGTGCTCAAACACGTCGCTGTTGACCGAGCCTTCGATAGCGACCACCCCGCCACGCCCGAGGCCCACCCAGCCGAGCAAACTCGTCCGACGCCCTTTGCGATACGGTGCGTGCTCCTCGCAGCGCTCACCTCGAGGCGCGTAGCCGTACGAGACCCGACCTCCGGCGACGATGCCGCGCTCGTCGACGCACACCACGCGTGATCCCTCGATGGTCGGCTGCCAAGCGGCGAACGCCTCACGCTCCTCTACGATGTCAGGTCGGAGTCGCTGGACGGCTCGGAAGGACTTTTTTTGAGCGTCAGCGCCATCCGGGCCAGCGTCTGGCTCACAGTCTGCTGGCAGACCGCAGGCTCGCCGGCGTCCGCCAGCCGGGCGGCGAGCACGTGCTGTGCCACCGACGGATCCTCGTCGAGCCACGCACGCAGGAGTGCCTCGCCGCCGGGCGTGACGCGGCGCGGATTGCCGCCGGTGCGGGGCGCACGCTCGACGGATCCGGTCTCGCGCTTGCGCCGGAGCCAGCGTCCGAGCGACGCCTCGCCGACGGCGAATCGAGCGGCCACGGTGGGCAGAGAGCCATCTCCGCGCTCGTAGGCATCGACGGCGCGGCGGCGGAGGTCGGTCGAGATCGCCATGGGCAGCACGGAGCGGCGAAGCTACCGGATCAGAGCTTCCCCGTCACGCTGTAGCCGTCGTTCAAGGGCAGGTCACTAATATGACAAACAGTAAACCACATGTTATTTTTTTATAGTAAACAAATTTATATGCAATTGTTTGGGGTCCATTTATAGATCATTGTCTCCCATCCTGCCAAGGTGGAGGAGGTCACGGGTTCGAGTCTCGCTCAAATAGGACGGACCTCCTGTAAATAGGGGGCCGTTACTGTGTTGTGTGACCTTCCGCCCCCTCAATGTCGCCGTCGGTTGTGCGCTGTCCCCAAGCAATATGAGTGACCCCCCCGACGCATCTCGACGTTGGACCACGCTCGCCTCGGGGACCCTGATCCGCCGCTGGTGGATGACGCTCTGGAGCTTCCTGCCGGCATGATCGATCCTGGGAAGGACGCCCTCGAGGCCGCCACACGGGAGCTGTTGGAGGAGGCCGGCTTCGAGGCCGACCGGTGGGACGCGCTCGGCCGTCTGGCTGTGGAGCCCGGGAGGCACACGAACTACGGTCATGTGCTCGTCGCGCGAGGCTGCCGGCGAGTGTCGCTGCCCGACCTCGACGCGACTGAAGACCTGAGCGTTCGGCTCGTGGACGCCGCGACGCTTGTGGACCGCATCGAGGCCGAGGCGCAAACCAACGGTATCGACCCGTTCGTCGCGGCGGCGCTGATCCGGCAGGAGTCACAGTCCTCGACGCGCGCCACCTCGGGCGTTGGAGCGCGTGGCCTGATGCAACTCATGCCGTCCACCGGCCGCACCCTCGCCCTCGAGGACTCGAAGGGAGACAGCAGCGTGAGGACCGTCCTCGAGGCCACGCTCGCGCCATAGCGAGTCGCTACTGGCCGTTCCTCGACAGCAGCGGAGACGTCATTCCGGTGGCGTCCTCGAGGTCGGCGGCGGGGCCAGTGACCTGGCCACTCTCCACGAGCGCTCGCCACATTGCGGCGTCCGCGGCATCGGCCTGAGCTCGCTCGACGGCCTCGAGGCGGGCGTCGAGGTCGAGGATCGTTCGGGCGTCCATCTCGTCCCCTACGGACCTTTTCGCTTTGGGCGCCTGCTCCTTGCGCCGGTTCAGAATGAGGGACGCAACGTTCGCGACTCCGACGAGCATCGCGAGCAGGGCGCCAACCATCAGGACCTCCTCCTCGTTGCTGGCGAACCCGACGAATGCCCCGAAGACCATGAATGCGTTGAGGGCGAGAAGGAGCCAGTTGGAGCGATTCATCAGAGTCTGAAAAGGAGAGCGGGGACCCCGTACATGACGAGGTCCCCGCTGACAGGTTGCAGAGCGTCGGCCTCGAGGCCGAGAACGGCTACGCGACCGTGATGGCGTCGTCCAGGTAGACGTCCTGGATCGTGTTCAGCAGGCGGACGCCCTCGGAGCGCTCCCGCTGGAACGCCTTGCGGCCTGAGATCAGACCCATGCCGCCGGCGCGCTTGTTGATGACCGCCGTGCGAACAGCCTGGCCGAAGTCGTCGGCGCCGGAGCCGCCGCCGGAGTTGATGAGGCCCGCGCGGCCCATGTAGCCGTTGGCCACCTGGTAGCGCGTCAGGTCGATGGGGTGGTCGCTGGCGAGCTCGCTGTAGATCCGCTCGTCGAGCTTGCCGTAGCTGCTGTCGCCGGCGTTGAGCGCCTTGTAGCCGCCGTTGTTGGTCGGCTGCTTCTGCTTGAGGATGTCGGCCTCGAGGGTGGCGCCGATGTGGTTGGCCTGCCCTGTCAGGTCGGCCGAGGAGCTGTAGTCCGTTCCGTCCACCTTGAAGGCATCGTTGCGGAGGTAGCACCAGAGGATGGTGCCTAGCCCGTACTCGTGAGCCAGCGCGAAGGCGTGGGAGACCTCCTGGATCTGACGGTCCGAGTCCTCGGACCCGAAATAGATCGTGGCTCCAATGGCGACGCAGCCCATGGCCGCCGCCTCCTCGACACGGGCGAACATGATCTGGTCGAACGTGTTGGGATACGTGAGGAGCTCGTTGTGGTTGAGCTTAAGGATGAGCGGGATCTTGTGGGCGTACTTCCGCGCCACCATGCCGAGCGCGCCGTACGTGGTCGCGACGCCGTTGCAACCGCCCTCGATGGCGAGCTCGATGATCGCCTCCGGATCGAAGTAGTCCGGGTTCTTGGCGAACGATGCGCCGCCGGAGTGCTCGATGCCCTGGTCGATGGGCAGGATGGACAGGTATCCGGTGCCGCCAAGACGACCGTGGTCGTAGAGCTGCTGGAGCGAGCGGAGGACCGGAATGGGTCGGTCGCTGGGCGCGAAGATCCGGTCGATCCAGTCGGGGCCGGGGAGGTGGAGGCGGTCCTTCGAGATCGCGGGCGAGTCGAAGCCGAGGAGGCTGTCGGCCTCGTCGCCGAGGTACTGTTCGGTCGTCTTGGACATGGTCGGGGTAGTAGAGGGAGAGAGGGACAAGCTATCGACACCGGCTTCGAGTCGATGTCAAATCCGGGAATCAGCGTCCTGGAAGCGGTACCAAGACCTCCGGCGGCATCGATCGGGTGCCCTCGAGGGCGTCAGGGAGGATGCGAGCCAAAAGCGGTGCGGTCATCAGGCCTTTGGCGCCCAGCCCGGTTAGCACCCAGACGTCCTCGAGGACGGGGCCGCAGATCGGCAAGCGTCGAGGGGACAGGTTCGCAGGGACCGTCAGCCGCACGCCGGCACGGCGCTCGAGGACGGCGGCGCCCTCGAGGTCGGGAATCATCCGTCCAGCGCGAGCGACCAGGTCGGCGTCGAGGGCGGGGTCGGGATCCGTGGAGTCGAACGTGTGCTCGAACGTGGAGCCGACCACGACGCCGGTGCCGGTCGGGACGGCGTAGCCGCCGCCGGAGACCGCGGGGTGGTCAGCCGGGATCGATCCTGGGCGAGCGATCCGGATCGTCTGTCCTTTGACGCGATGGAGCGGGAGGGAGGCGGTCACGGGCAGGTGACGAGCACCGTCGCCCAGCGAGAGAACGATGCTCTCGGCCTCGAGGATGGATTGGTCCGTTATTGCAACGTTGCCATCTGTCCGCCTCAGCCGTTCCCGCCGAACCTCCGCCCCGCGTGAGCGCGCGACCTCGAGGGCGCCCTCGACGAACCGGGGCAAGTCCACGGAGCCACCCGTGGGGACCCACAGCGTTCCGTGCGGGGCTGCGACGAGCGGCCAGCGCTCTCGGCTCGCCTCGGATGGCCACCACGACAACTCGGCGTGTGTGTTCGCTCGGGCTCGAAAGGCCTCAGCCTGCGCCTCCGAACCAGCAGGTCGCATAATGCCGGTTTGACGGAAGGGGACTCCTGCCTCGTCGCACAACTCGCGCACGGCCTCAAGCGCTTCAGTGTGCCGCCACGCCGCGTTCGCCTTGCGCCCCATGAACGGGTTGGCCAGCCCCGCGGCCGCCGACGTCGCTCCCGACGCCGGACCTTCGGCCTCGAGGACGATGACCTCGCGCGTGCGGCTGAGCACGAGGGCGGCACACGCGCCGGCAAGCCCGGCGCCGACGATGACGGTGGGCGGCTCATGCTCGCCCTCGGAGATCGGCTCTGCGTTTGGACCGGAAAGTCCTCATGCGAGCGGCGTTCAGGAGACTCGCCGAATCACATCATCCTTGCTCACTCCCAAATGCGTCGCGATGTCACCGAGGATCGCGTTCAGCGTCCCAACCCGGAGCGGGCTGTGCAGGGGCACTGTTACGTGATGGTCTCCGTCCTGTGATGCACGACTGAGCCGGACGTGACTTCCGCTCTGCCTCGTCTGCTGATAGCCAAGCTTTTGCAACCGCTTGACGAGACGGCTTCCATCCAAGTCGCGCGGCGTCCTCACGCCGCGATCACCTCCTCACGCACAAAGTCAGCCGGATCATTCCAGGCCGCTCGCTCTCGTCAAAATGGACACCCACGGCATCTCGAACCATCTCGCGGAGCCGCCACGCTGCCGCTTCTGTATGAATGGAATGTCCAGTGCGCGAGCCTCGAAGCCGCCCTCTGGCGAGCTCTGAGACGACGAAGATGATCTCGTTGGTCATGGCAGCGACGTTTCGTCCAAGCTACGATGCCGTCGCTCGCCCTCGAGGTCGGATCAGAGACGGAGACGGTGCATCGAGGGCGGGAAGTTTGCGGATGCAAGATCGGGACTCGTAGCCGAGCAGACATCCAGGTCGTGGTGGTGGGCGGCGGTGTCGCCGGCCTGGGCGTGGCGTGGGCGCTCGCCGAGCGCGGCCGGCGCGTCGTCGTCCTCGAGGCCGGCGCCTCGGGGAGGGGCGCCTCATCGCGGCGGCGGGGATGCTGGCGCCGGCGGCGGAGATCGGGTTCGAGGAGCTCGACCTCTACGCGCTCGGCCGCGAGAGCGTGGCCCGGTGGTCCGACTTCGCGCGACGCCTCGAGGACGCGTCCGGCCTCGAGGTCGGCTACCGCGATGAGGACGCTGGTCGTGGCCGACGACCGAGACAGCGCGCGGGCTCTGCGCCGGTTGTTTCAGTTCCAGACGGAGCAGGCGCCCCGTCGAGTGGCTGTCGGGCGACGAGGCGACCGACCTCGAGCCGCTGTCGTCGCGCGCGCCTGCCGTGCGCCGTCTTCGCCCTGACGACCATCAGGTCGACAACCGTGCGCGTCCTCACCGCGATGCGCCGCGCCCTCGAGGCCGCGGGCGGGGAAGTGCGAGAGCGCACACCGGTGCTGCACATCGAGACCGGCGACCGCCCCGCGTCGAGACGAAAGACGGCGTCCTCGAGGTCGGGGCCGTGGTCGTGGCCGCGGCGTTGCGAGCGGAGCGCTGGGGCTAGAGCCGCGGCCGCCGATCCGGTCGGTCAAGGGACAGGCGCTGGCGCTGCGTCTCGACCCGGATCGAGGCCTCGACCTACGGCATGATCCGGGGGCCCGACCCTATCTCGTTCCGAAGGCCGACGGCCGCCTCATCGTCGGCGCCACGAGTCGAGGAGGGCGTGACCGACTCCATGGTCACGGCGGCGGACTGTACCGGCTCCTCGAAGGCGCCGTCGAGGTCGTGCCGGGCGTGGAGGAGATGGAGGTCATCGAGACGTGGGCCGGGCACCGGCCGGCCGCGCGCGACCACGGACCGCTCCTCGGACAGGCATCTGGCGGCGTCTTCTACGCCACGGCCACTACCGCCACGGCGTGCTGTTGGCACCGGTCACGGCCGACGGAGTCGCCCTCGAGGTCGACGCGTCCTTGGACGGGCGGAACCGGAACAGCGCCGTTGCTGGCTCCGTTCCCGCCGAAACGCTTTCGTGATTCCATGAACCTGACCATCAACGGTGAGCCTCGCGACGTCCCTCAGCCTCTCGCCCTCGACGCGCTGCTCCGCTGCTCGGCCGTGACCCTCTAGCACGGCGTCGACTGCGCCGTGGGCGACCGAGTGGTCCGCCGCGCCGACTGGCCCACAACGACGGTCGGGGAGGGCGACCGCGTCGAGATCATCACGGCGGCACAGGGCGGATGAGCGAGCTGATCTCCCAACCCGCGAGCGCCGACCTCGAGGCCGATTCCTGGACCGTCGGCGGCGTCGAACTGACCAGCCGCGTGCCGCTCGGCACGAGCCGCTATCCCAGCTTGCAGACGCTGCTCGACTCTGTCGAGGCGTCGCACGCTCAAGTCGTGACGGTGTCCGTCCGGCGCGTCGACCTCGAGGCCAGCGCGGACCGGCAGACATTGCCGGGCGCGCTCCGAAGCATGGAGCGGGGGCTCGATCTGCTCCCGAACACGGCCGGATGCTACACGGCCAAGGAAGCCGTGTCTACCGCTCAGCTCGCGCGCGAGGCCCTCGAAACCAACTGGGTCAAGCTCGAGGTCATCGGCGACGACGAGACGCTGTACCCTGACGCCGTTCAACTCCTCAAGGCCGCCTCCGACCTCGTCGCCGACGGCTTCGAGGTCTTCGCCTACTGCGGGGACGATCCGATCACGGCGCGCAAGCTGGCCGACCTCGGCCGTGCTGCCGTGATGCCGTTGGCGGCGCCTATCGGGAGCGGGATGGGCTGGTCAACCCGTATGCGCTCCGCATCATCCGCGAGATCCTGCCCGACGTTCCCTGGTGGTGGACGCCGGAATCGGCACCGCATCCGACGCGGCTCGGGCGATGGAACTCGGCTACGACGGCGTCTGCTCAAGACGGCCGTCTCGGGTGCCGAGCACCCGGCCTTGATGGCGTCTGCGATCCGCCATGCCGTCGAAGGCGGGCGTTCGGCACGCCGCGCCGGTCGCATCCCGCGGCGCCTCTACGCACAGGCCTCGACGCCGGCCGGCGGCCGCGTCGAGGTCGATGAGTAGCGTCCTCGAGGGCGGCTCCGACCTCGAGGTCACCGTCCCCGCTTGCTCCTGATCGCCGACGGGTTCGCGACGGGGCGCGCAGAACTCGAGGCCGACGCGATCCAGGCCAGAACGCGGACGCTCGTCGAGGCCGGCGTCCCGTGGGTCTCGCTCCGCGACCACGACGCCGACGAAGGCACCGTCCTCGAGGTCGCCCGTCCGCTCGTGCGAGACCTCCGGTCGATTCGTCCGGATGTCGTGGTCTCGGTCCACGGCGACCTGCGTGCGGCTCTCGACCTCGAGGTCGGGCTCCACGTCGGCAGGAGAGGAGCGTCGCTGGAGGACGCCCTCGAGGCCGGCGTCCCGGGATTGGTCGGCGTGTCGGCGCACTCGGCGACCGGCGCGGCGCGGGCGGGGAAGGCCGGGGCGAGCTACGCCACGTTCTCGCCCGTGTGGACCACAAGGACCCATCCGGACGCCGTCCCAACCGGGATCGACCCGCTGAAGCTGGCGGCGACACACGCTAGGATTCCGGTGCTAGCACTAGGGGGCATCACGCCGCCACGGGCTCGGATCGCCCGGCTGGTCGGCGCCCACGGCGCCGCTGCCATCTCGTCGTTGCTGTTCGCGTGGGACGAGGACCGGACCGTCCGCCAGTTTCTCAACGCCGTCGCGCGAGGAGGCGCCCGGCCTCGAGGTCGGACGGTGCGTCCGCGGCGATCTTCAACCCTCCGCTCGTCCCCGAGGCCGTCCTCTAGCAATCCCACCCGAATGACGTTCACCGCTCTCACTATCGCCGGCTCCGATTCTGGCGGTGGCGCTGGAATCCAGGCCGACCTGAAGGCCTTCGAGGCTCACGGCGTGTTCGGCATGTCGGTCGTGACCGCACTCACGGCACAAAACACGAGAGAGGTCGCCGGCGTCCACGCCGTCCCGGCCGACTTCGTCACGGCACAACTCGACGCCGTTGCGGGCGATCTCCCCATCGGCGCGGTCAAGACCGGGATGCTGGCGACTCCCGACATCGTGAAGGCCGTGGCCAACGGCTTGAGTCACCACGGGCTCGGCCCGATCGTGGTCGACCCCGTGATGATTTCCAAGAGCGGAGACGCGCTTCTCGCCGACGATGCGGTGGCGTCGGTCGCGACTCTGTCGCTGCCCCTCGCAGACGTCGTCACGCCCAACGCCCACGAGGCGGCTCGCCTGACCGGCCTCGAGGTCCGCTCCCTCGAGGACGCGCGCCGCGCGGGCCGCCAGATTCTGGCCCTCGGCCCGAAGGCGGTGCTCATCAAAGGCGGTCACCTCGAGAGCGAGACGGACGCCGTGGACGTGCTCCTCACCGCCGACGGGGAGACCCTGTTTCGGGAGGAGCGAATCGACACGCCCAACACGCATGGGACGGGCTGCACCTACGCGAGCGCCATCGCGGCCAACTGGCTCGGGGCCTCGACCTCGAGGACGCCGTCGGCCGCGCGCGGCGGTATCTCCAGGAGGCGATCCGCAACAGCCTCTCGATTGGAGGCGGCCACGGCCCGACGTCTCACTTCTGGTTCCTCGACGGGACGGAGGCGGATCCCTCGGCGCGACGCCCTCGAGGTCGGCGCGCTCACGTTCTGCCCGTCTTCATCTGAGCTCGCCAAGACCACTCCTATCTTGATGGACCCGCGCCCGTAGCTCAGCTGGATAGAGTGCTTGACTACGAATCAAGAGGTCAGAGGTTCGAATCCTCTCGGGCGCACGAAGCCCCCTGCCTTTGCAGGGGGCTTCTTTGTTAGGGGCTGAGCTTGGCCTCAAGGTCGCGCGTCAGTGACGAGCGGAAGACGGTGTCCTGTCGTCGTTCTGACCCAGCAGCCGGGAACGGCGAGATTCAACCTCAGTCGCCGATAGGTGCTGGCGCTTAGGTGGGGTGGCAGGTCGGGCGTGGTGCCCGTACCCTCCCGCATGATCGATCGCCGCGGCTTCCTCCGGCGGGCGGGCCCTGCCTCCGCCGCCACCCTCACGCTTTCAACGCCAGCAACCGCACACACTGCGGGCGCTCGCGATCACTCGCGACTCTCGTCGCCTGCCGGGTCTCCGTCAGAGGTCGCACAAGACGAGGAGTTCTGGCGGGAGGTCGCCGCGCAGTACATCGTCACCGATCGCACGACCGAACCTCGAGGGGGGCTACTTCGGGATGATGGCGACACCCGTTCGCGAGGCGTACCACCGCTACATCGACCGGGTGAACCGCGAGAGTTCGCTGTTCGCCCGCACCGATTTCGGAGAGCTGGCGCGCGCGTCCCGAGAGCGAGTGGCCGATGCGCTCGGAGTGGCACCGGGTGAGATCGCGTTCTCTCGTAATGCAACCGAGTCCCTCCAGGCGCTCATCGGGCAGTACAACCGTCTCCAGCCGGGCGACACCGTGCTATACGCCGACCTCGACTACCCCGCGATGCAATGGGCCATGGACGCACTGGCCGAGCGAAACGGGGCGCAGGTCGCCACGCTGACCATCCCGGAGCCTGCGCCGCGCGGCGCCATTCTCGACGCGTACACCCGAGCACTCGACGCGAACCCTCGTGCCCGGCTCCTGCTCCTCACGCACGCCAACAACAAGACCGGGCTCGTCCATCCCGTACGCGAGATTAGCGCTCTGGCGCGTGCGCGGGGCGTGGACGTAATCGTGGACGCCGCGCACTCGTGGGGGCACGTCCCGCTGGATATACCCGGCCTCGGCGCAGACTACGTGGGGCTCAACCTCCACAAATGGATTGGAGCGCCGGTCGGGGTCGGTGCGATGTACATCCGGGAGTCCGGCCTGGGCGCCATCGACCGCGCACACGGCGACAAGGGTTCTCTCGACCAGATCGACAGCCGGCTCCATACGGGGACCCTCAACTTCGCAGCCATTCTCACTGTGCCGGACGCCCTCGACTTTCAGGCGTCCATCGGGTTGGAGAACAAAATGGCGCGGGTCCGACACCTTCGCGACCTGTGGGTGACCGAGGCCCGCGAGATCACGGGTGTGGACATCCTGACGCCCGATGACCCCGAATTGAGGGCGCGATCACCAGCTTCCGCTTGCACGGGCGTGGCGACGGCGACTCGAACCGCGCCCTCGCCCAGACACTATTCGACAAGTTCGGTCTGTTCACCGTCGCCCGGTCCGGGATCGCGGGTGGGGACTGCGTGCGCGTGACGCCTGCGCTGTACAACAGCCCGGCCGACCTCGAACAGCTCGTGGCCGCGCTCCGTGTGCTCGCCACGCGCTGACCCATTCGCCGAGAGCGGATGGCTCCGCCCGCTTCGAGCCGGCACCTCCGGCGCCCGAGCATATGGATGCGAGGCTCAGCCATCATGCTTCGCCCAGCCGGTGCCCCTCGTACAGCTCTGCTGACGCAACTCCTTCCCAGAGCAGAGCAACGCGTTCAATCCAGCCGCCTCTCCGTGAAGCGCCCCCCCCCACGTGCCTTTCCGCCCTCCGCATGACGTCTTTCCCCCGCCTCCTCGTCCTGGTCCTCCTCGTTGCCACCTTCCCGGCCGCCGCACAGAACCGCAGCGCCGACTACACGGCGCCGCATCAGCGGCAGGCCCTCGAGCTGTACCGGACACTCGTGGAGACGCGGACCGCGGCCGGGCACGGGCTCGTCCCCGCGACGATGGAGATGCTGGCGGACCGCTTCCGCGACGCCGGGTTTCCGGACGCCGACATCCACGTCCTGCCGGCCACCTCGCGCGACGGCGAGGCCGTCGCGAGCCTGGTCGTCCGCTACCGCGGCGACGGGTCGTCCGGGCAGGAGCCGGTCCTCTTCCTCGCCCACGCCGACGTGGTGGACGCGCTCCGCGAGGACTGGGTGCGCGACCCCTTCACGCTGATCGAGGAGGACGGCCTCTTCTACGGCCGCGGCACCGCCGACGACAAGTACGGCGTCGCGATTCTGACGACGGCGTTCCTGCGGCTCCGCGCCGAGGGCGTCGTGCCGACCCGCGACCTGATCCTCGCCTTCACCGGCGACGAGGAGACCGGCATGGCCACCACGCGGTCGCTCGTCGGCGAGCACCGCGCCCTCGTCGACGCCGCCTTTGCCCTCAACGCCGACGCGGGCGGCGGGCGCCTCCGCGACGACGGGACAGCCGAGAGCTACTTCGTCCAGACCGCCGAGAAGACCTACGTCACCTTCGAGCTTTCGGTCACCAACCCGGGCGGTCACTCGGCCCAGCCTCGCACCGACAACGCGATCTACCAGCTCGTGGCAGCGCTCGCACGCCTGGAGGAGCACCGCTTTCCAGTCCGCACGAACGAGACCACGGAGACGTACTTCCGCGAGGTCGGACGAGCGAAGGGCGGACTCGTCGGCGAGGCGATGCAGGCATTCGCGGCCGACTCCGACGACGAGCGGCGGCGCGCGTGCTCTGGCACGAGCCCGAGCAGATCGGCACCACGCGGACGACGTGCATCCCGACGATGCTGCGCGCGGGCCACGCCGAAAACGCTCTGCCCCAGTCGGCCGTGGCGACGGTCAACTGCCGCATCTTCCCCGGCGTCGAGGTCGCCGAGGTGGAGGCCGTCTTGCGCGAGGTGGTGGCAGACCCATCCGTGACCTTCACCGTGCTCGGCGACCCCGTTGCGAGCCCGCCATCGCCCATCCGCGACGACGTGTCAGCCGCGATCCGGGCGGGCGTCGAAACGCTCTATCCGGGTACGCCAGTCCTCCCCCAGCAATCCTCCGGCGGGACTGATGGAATGCACCTCCGCCGGGCCGGTATCCCGACGTACGGCACGAACGGCCTCTTCGTGCGGGCCTCGGAGGCTGGAGGCTACCACGGCCTCGACGAGCATCTCGGCGTCCGAGCCTTTTTCGGCGCGCTCGAGTTCTGGGACGCTGTTCTCCGCAACCTTGCGGGCTCCGCCGATCTGCGTTGAGGCCTTTGACGCCAAGGGCATGCATGCCTGTCCCGTGCTCAGATGGTCTCACGCTAGCTCGTCGTCCTCGAGGTCGCCAGGGAGGTCTGCCTCTTCTCCTTTCCAACCCCAACCCCGACGCCGGTAGCTTCCTGGCTCCCATCCGACCTCGACGTGTCCGACCGCCCACTCCTCGTGACCTCCGCGCTCCCGTACGCGAACGGGCCGCTCCACCTCGGCCACCTCGCCGGCGCGTACCTCCCGGCCGATCTGTTCGTGCGGTACCAGCGTCTCGCCGGCCGAGACGTCGTGTACGTCTGCGGGTCCGACGAGCACGGCGCCGCCATCGCCATCCGGGCGCGGCAAGAGGGGACCACGCCCCAGGCCATCGTGGACCGCTACCATGCCGAGCTCGAGGCCGCGTTCCAGGCGTTCGGCATCTCGTTCGATGTCTACAGCCGGACCTCGAAGCCGCTCCACCACGAGACGAGCCAGGACCTGTTCCGCTCCATCGAGGCCGCGGGCGGGTTCGTCCAGAAGACCTCGACGCAACTCTACGACCCCGAGGCCGGCCTCTTCCTCGCTGACCGCTTCGTCAAGGGCACGTGCCCGATATGCGGCTACGACAGCGCCTACGGCGACCAGTGCGAAAACTGCGGCTCGTCGCTCTCGCCCGACGACCTGATCGAGCCCTCGAGCACATTGTCCGGCGCCACGCCCGAGCGCCGCGAGACGACGCACTGGTACCTGCCCCTCGGCGATCTCCAGCCCGACCTCGAGGCCTGGATCGGTACGAAGGACAACTGGAAGCCGAACGTGACCGGGCAGATCGGGAGCTGGTTTCAGTCCGGCCTGAGCGACCGCGCCATGACGCGCGACCTCGACTGGGGCATCCCCGTGCCGCCCGACCTCGAGGGCGACACCGACGGCAAGGTGCTCTACGTCTGGTTCGACGCGCCGTTGGGCTACATCTCGGCGACGAAGGACTGGGCAATCCAGCAGGGCGACCCCGAAAAATGGCGCCGCTACTGGCAGGTGCAGGACGGTACCGAGCCCGAGCTCGTCCACTTCATCGGCAAAGACAACATCGTCTTTCACTGTCTGATCTTTCCGGCCACGCTGATGGCCGCCAACCGCGCGCAGCCGGACCTGCCGCAGTTCGTGTTGCCGGAGAACGTGCCTGCCAACGAGTTCCTCAACCTCGAGGGCCGCAAGCTCTCGACCTCGAGAGGCTGGGCTGTCTGGGCCGACGAGGCCGCCGCCGCCTTCGACCCTGACCTGCTGCGCTACGCCTTGGCCGTCGGCCTGCCCGAGACGAAAGACGCCGACTTCACGTGGTCCGACTTCCAGAACCGCGTCAACGGCGAGCTGGCCGACGTGGTGGGCAACTTCTGCAACCGGGCGCTGACGTTCGCGACGCGATTCTGCGACGGCAAGGTGCCCGCCCTCGAGGACGCGTCCGACAAAGACAAGGCACTGCTCGCGGCCATCGCGTCGACCCCTGCCGACGTGGGCACGGCCTACCGCGAGTACCGGATGCGCGATGCGGTGGCGCGGACGGTCCAGCTTGCGCGCTTGGGCAACCAGTACCTCCAGGAGACGGAGCCGTGGAAGACGCGCAAGACCGACGAGCGGGCGATGCACAACTCGGTCCACGTCGCCCTCCAGGCCACGGCCAGCCTGTCCATCCTGCTCGAGCCCATCGTGCCCGGCATCGCCGCCAACCTGCGCCAGATGCTCGCCCTCGAGGGCGTGCGGTCGTCCTCGAGGGCGGGGACCGAGGGGCTTCGGTTGGGACGACGCGGCTCGCGTCGCTCTCGAGGCCGGCCACGCGCTCGGGGAGCCCGGCATCTTGGTGGCCAAGGTCGAGGACGAGGCCGTCGAGGCCGAGCGTGAGCGGTTGTCGTCGCGCGCGGCCACCGCGGATGCCGCCGCAGGCGTCGAGGACGAGTCCTCCGACCTCGAGGCCGACTACCAACCGCTCGGCGACGAGATCACGTTCGACCAGTTCGCGCCGCTCGACCTGCGCGTCGGTCGCATCGTCAAGGCCGACCTGCACCCTAAGGCGGACAAGCTGCTGCGCTTCGACGTCGACCTGGGCTTCGAGACGCGTCAGATCCTGTCGGGCGTCCGCGAGCACTTCGCGCCGGACGACCTCGAGGGCGAGAAGGTGGTCGTGGTGGCGAACCTCAAGCCACGGACCATCCGCGGCCTCGAGAGCAACGGCATGATCCTGTTCGCCGAGGACCGCGAGGGGCGGCTGATTCTTGTCAAGACGGACGCCGAGGTCGGCGCCATCGTCAAGTAGCCAACCCACCCGATAGCGTTATGGCCAACAGCTACCGAAAATTGTCCATCGCTTTCGCTGGGGTAGCGGTCGTCATCGCCGGCCTCGAGGTCGGGACGGCGATTCTCGACGGGCGGGCGCTGAACGTCTTGCTCCTCCTGGCGATGACCCTCCTGGTGGTGTGGATGGTGCTGCGGCTCCGGGGAGTTGTCAGGTAGAGTCGTCCTCGAGGGCGGAGCCAGTGTGTCCTCGAGGACGAGACCGCTAGAACGTGACGTCGAAGCGGCCGGCGGTGACTTGGACCTCGTCGCCGCCGGGCGTGCGTGCGACGAACGAGAAGGTGCCGGTCGCGGCGTCGTCCTCGATGGACGAGACGGTCACGCGTCCCGAGACCGACGCGAACGTCTGGTCGGCCTGCTGGCTGGCGTCTTCCGCCCGCAAGGTGTAGACGCCTGCGGCGGCACTCTCGCCGACCTCAAAGGTGCCCAGTTCGTTGGGCGCCGTGACCGCGAGCAACCGCTGGTTGTTGTCCGAGACCACGTCGTCGATGCTCGCAATCGTGAGCACTCCGGCCTCGACCTCGACGCGGACGCACGGCGTCGAGTAGCGGCTGGAGCCGACAGTGGCCGCCACGGTTCCAGAGTCGGCGTAGCCTGTCGCGGCGCAGGCGGCTCCATCGAGGGCGTCACTGACGGTGTCGCACCCGCCAACGAGCAGCGAGACCGAAAAGAGGGCGATGAGGGGAATCAGCGTGCGCATCGAGGTCGGAGGAGGGATGCGGCAACGTACCGCACAGGGCCTCACGCTGCCGACCTCGAGGTCGCGGATGGGGACGCTGAGTGCGCCCTCGAGGTCGGACCGGCTAGAACGTGATGTCGAACTCGCCGCCGCTGACCTGCACCGTCTGGCCGGCGTTGTTGCGGGCCGGAACGAGAACGAGCCACTGGCGCCTGTCGCCGAGGCAGCGTCGAGGGTGACGGAGCCGCTGATTCCGGCGTACGTCCCGCCGTGCAGGATTGGCCAGGTCAATGTCCGCGTAGGTCGCGATGGCGCCGACGCCACCGATGGCATACTCGCCAGGCGTACTCCCGATCACCGTCGAGATTGATCTGCCGCTGGGAGGCGCCCGCAGAGCCGTCGATGTTCGTGAGGCCCGCCAGTGCAAGCGCGCTACCAGACATCTGGCCGCTCACGCACGCGGCCCTGAAGGACTCGCCCCCAGCGGTCGCGGTGAGGGAGCCCGTCGCGGTGAGTCCAGCAGCGGCGCAGGCTGCACCTCCAGCGTCGTCGTCGGCGCTATCGCAGGCGAAGAAGGACGAGGGACAGGGAGAGTAGCAGGACAGTGCGCATGGGCGTCGGGGAAGGAGGAGTCTCAACCTCGAGGTCGCCGCCGTCGCAGGCGTATCCCCGCGGGAGGGGAGGCCGTAGGTTTCCAGCCCGTTGCCCCGCTCCCATGATTCGCTCGCTCCTTGCCCTCGTCGCTCTGTGTCATCGCCGCCCCGTCGGTCGCGGCGCAGGCCCTCCCCAACGACTCTGGCCTTCCACTGCTCCCCGAGCAGGCCGCCATTGACGTGACGTACATCGACCTCGAGGTCGCCGTCGACATCGACAACCGGACCATCGAGGGCGTGGTCATCACCGAGGCGCGCGTCGTCCAGCCGACGGCGGCGGTGGTGTTCGACCTCGACTCGCCCTTCACCGTCGCGAGCGTCGAAGAAGTGGGCTATCTCGTAGGGACGGACGACGAGGTGGCGTTGCCGCGTGCGTTCACGAGAGAGGGCAACCGGCTTCGCGTGGACCTTGGCCGGACGGCGCAGCCGGGGCAAGGACTGAGGCTGCGCGTGACGTACGGAGGGGCGCCTCGCGTCGCGCCTCGTCCGCCGTGGGACGGTGGGTTCACCTGGTCCGAGACCGCCGACGGCCGTCCGTGGGTAGCCGTGAGCTGCCAGATCCAGGGTGCCGACCTGTGGTGGCCCGTCAAGGACCACCCGTCCGACGAGACCGACTCGCTCCGCATCGCCTTGCGTGCACCGTCCGAGCTGCGCGCCATCTCGAACGGCGTCTGGGAGGGCCGCGAGGACCACGGCGACGGCACCGCCGACCGAGCGCTGGTTCGTCTCGACGCCGATCAACAACTACGGCGTCTCGTTCGGCATCGCCCCCTACGAGATCGTCGAGGCCGAGTACGAGAGCTCCGCATGGGTGGACGCAGACCGTCCCATTTTTCGTGCTCCCGGAGCGCGTCGAGGACGCCGAGCGCCAGATGCCGGGCTTCCTCCGCGACCTCGACTTCCTCGAACGCACGTTCGGCCCATACGCGTGGCGCGGCGACGGCTACAAGATCCTCCACACGCCGTACCTCGGCATGGAGCACCAGACCCTGGTGGCCTACGGATCGGACTTTCAAGACAACGCCTTCGGGTTCGACTTCCTGCACTACCACGAGCTCGCCCACGAGTGGTGGGCCAACCTCGGAACGGCGCCGGATTGGCGCGACTTCTGGGTCCACGAGTCGTTCGCGAACTACTCCGAGTCGCTCTACGCGGAGGACATCGCGAGCCGCCGCGACGGGCCGGAGGCTGGACGGGCGGCCTACCTCGCGTACCTCAAGAACACGCGTCGAGGACACCGTAACGAGATCGCCATCGCGCCTCGCGAGACGCGGACGACACAGCAGATGTACGCCTTGCCGACGGCCGCTCCAACGGCGACATCTATTCCAAGGGCGGCTGGATCTTGCACACGATGCGCGGCCTGATCGACAACGACGAACGGTTCTTCGCCGCGCTCCGCTCCATCCTGTACCCGACGGTGCAGGACGAGCAGACGACCGACGGGCGCCAGGCCCGGTTCGTCTCGACGGAGGACGTGGTCCGCGAGCTGTCCCGCGCCGCCGGCCGCGACCTGTCCGACGTCCTCGAGGTCTACCTCCGCCAGCCCCTCGTCCCAAGTCTCGCTGTCGAGCGCTCCGGCAGCACCGCCACCGTCCGATGGGTGCTGCCCGACGGCCTCGAGGACGTCACCTTCGACGTGCCCGTCGAGGTCGAGGTGGGAGGCCAGCGCACGCGCCTGCCGATGACCGGCGGTGTCGGGACGGTCGAGCGCGGCCTCCGGCCTCGAGGTCGTCCTCGATCCTGACGGCTTGGTCCTGTACGAGCCGGCCGAGTGAGGGCCGCGCTCCTGCTCCTGTTCGTCGCGTCCGCCTCCGCGCAGTCGCCCTTGGACGCCGTCGCCGACGCCCT
The DNA here is from genome assembly GCA_963832985.1 of Rubricoccaceae bacterium. Lineage (GTDB taxonomy): Bacteria > Bacteroidota > Rhodothermia > Rhodothermales > Rubricoccaceae > Rubrivirga. The sequence goes on along the minus strand of CAWHWG010000001.1, from coordinate 249,296 downwards.
CGGTGGGCAGGACCGCGTGGACGCGCTTGAGACGCTCGTCCTGTCTGCCCGCGCCGACGTCGTCCTCGAGGGCGAGGACCGCCGGCTCCGGTCGACCCAGACGCTCCGCTTCCCGGACGCCATGCGATGGGACGTGCGCGTCAGCGGCCGCGTGCGATCCGTCGTCCTCAATCGGGGAGAGGCGTTTTCCGTCATCGAGGGCGAGGATCAGCCGCTCGCCGTCGAGGCGGCTCTCGACGTGGCGGCCGAGAGTTGGCTGCACCCCGTCATGCTCGTTGCCCGTCGCTCCGAGGTGTTCGCGACCGAGCTGTCGCCCGGCCTGATCCGCGTCGAGATCGACGACCTCGAGGACGACATCCTGGTCGGCCTCAACGCGAGAGGGCGGCCGGACCTGCTCGACGACGCAGCGGCGGCGTGGGGACGTGGTGAGCTACATCGCGGTCCGTCTTTCCGACTATCGCGAGGTCGACGGCCTCATGGTCCCGCACCAGGTGACGCAGACCGTGAGCGGTGTCAAAACGGGGAGCCTGAGCCTGGACCGCGTCGAGGTCGACGGGGATGTGCCTCCGGCGACGTTCGAGAGAACCGATACAGACTGACGGGTAGGCGAGCGGTTGTCCTACGTCCTCCAGGCAACGTCTCGAGGGCGCCTCAGGTTGGAGAGGTGTCCTCCCTGAACAACTATGACTCGCTCACGAATCACTCTCTTGGCCGCCGCCGCCGTGCTGGCCCTATCCGCCTTTGCGCTTCCGGACTACGCCGTCGCGTCGTTCTCGAACATGTCTGCCGGCGGCAGCATCAACGGATGGACGTCCCTCAACTTGGGCAACGCGCCGGCCAGCCGGTACACGTTGGTCCGCGATGGTGGGCGGACGGTCGTTCGTGGTCAGGCCAATGCCTCGGCGTCCGGTCTCGTGCGCCGCTTCAACCTCGACACCGGTCGGTATCCGATGCTCTCGTGGCGCTGGAAGGCGGACAACGTGGTGCAGGGCGGCAACATCCGCAGTCGAGGCGGCGACGATTACCCGGCGCGCATCTACGTCCTGTTCGACTACGACCCGGCCGATCTCTCGTTCGGCGACCGCGTCAAGTACCGCGCGCTCCGAGCCCTCGGCTACGACGAGATCCCGGTTCGCGCGATCAGCTACGTCTGGGCGAACCGCGCCAACGAGACGCAGCCGGTCTCCAACGCCTTCACCGACTGGGTCCACATGATCCCCGTCGAGAGCGGACCCGCCAACCTGGGCACGTGGCGCAACGAGCGCCGCGACCTCGAGGCCGACTACCGTGCCGCGTTCGGCGAAGCGCCTCCGGCCATCGCGGGAGTCGCCATTATGAGCGATGCGGACAACACAGGCAACTCGGCGACGGCCTACTTCGGAGACATTCGCCTCTCGACGCGCTAGACCGCTCGGGGGAGGCTCGCCCTCGAGGACGCCGGCCATTCTCCGACGGCGCTGCAACGCAACCGGTAGGCCGGCCGTAGGCGGTCGCGTCCTCTCGCTTGCCCCCCTGCGCCATGCTCGACACGCTCATCCCCATCACGTCCGCCGATCACATTCCCGGCCAGACGATCACCGAGCACCTCGACGTGGTCTACGGCAACACCGTCCGGGCGAAGCATCTCGGGCGGGACGTCATGGCCGGACTCAAGACACTCGTCGGCGGTGAGATCCGGGGCTACACCGAGATGCTTCGCGAGGCCCGCGACGAGGCCCTCGACCGCATGAAGGCGGACGCGATCAGCCTGGGCGCCGACGCCGTGATCAACGTTCGGTTTACCACCAGCATGGTGGGCCAGGGCATGGCCGAGATGCTGGCGTACGGAACCGCCGTTCAACTCGAAGACTGAGACTCGCACTGCATCAGACCTCAGTGCCTCCGAAGGCGTCCCCGAAACGAACGGGTCCGATTGGCAACGCGGGTGGAGCGAGGCAGTCTCGACACACAGCGAGACGACCCACGGAAGGGCCGCGTCGCAGCGCTCCTCAAGAAAAAACGGGGTAACTCGTATCCCCGTACCAATCTGCCTGAACGTCCTCGAGGTCGGCAGATCGACCTCGAGGACGGTTCTTGGTTAGGTCAGGTCGACCTTCTTGTTCTCGCCGAGATCCGTGGCCGGCTTTCCTGTGACCTTCGACTTGAGGTAGCCGAGCGCGAACACGACCGGGCTCGAGGGCGAATCCCAGTACTCGGCACGCTCGGCCTCGATCTTGATGAGGCGAAGATGCGGGTCCTCGAGGCCCTTCGGGAACCATGCCTTGAGGGGCTCGGACCACATCTCCTCGGCCTTCTGCTTGTCCTTGACGATCAGCGCCGTGCCGGCCATCGTGACGTAGTCCTGGCGGCCGGGGTGGGCGAAGGTGACACCGACCTTCCGGTTGCGCTCGATGTGCTCGACCTTTTCAGAGTCGTCGCGAGTGAAGAACCACAGGTCGCCGCCAAACGTGACGTCCTGCGTGGCCATCGGCCGGCTCCATGGCTTGCCGTCCGTGTCGACGGTGGTCAGCATGCAGATGTTGATGTCATCGATCAAGTCTGCAAGCTTGGCGATGTGCTCTTGGCGCTCGGTGGGGGATTGGTCAGACATGGCTGCGGATGGGGGGAAACAGAAGGGGTGGGCGAACGCGTTGTCGGCACTCTCACCGACCTCGACATGCTCGCCCGTACCCTTCTTGTAGTCGCCCTGGCCGTTTCTGGTTGCAGCGCTCCGACTCCCGCCGCGGATTCGTCGGTGGAGTCGCCCTATATCGACGTGTGGAGCGGCCTCGATGAGGCCTCGAGGTCGGAGAACCTCGACTGCCAGGAGCGCTTCGGGTCGTACAACTCGCATTTCGGCGTCCGGGGCCTGGCGTGTGTCGCCAACAGGGCGGTCCCGGTGGAGACCCTCGCGGCGCAGTTTCCGACGAGCCCGTTCCGAAGCGGCCCTCACCAAGTCAACGCGACGGCGGTCGACCTCGATTTCTACGCGGGTGGTGAATTTGGACACTACGACCCTGCCTTCGTTCGCTGGGTCACAAGAGCTGCTGTTCCCGGCGAGAGCGCGGTCGTCCGGTCGCTCATCCAGCCGATCTACGACCGCCACGTGTCGCGGATTGCCCGCATCTACTGGCTCGCCGCCTCTGACCTCGAGCGTCGAGGCTTTCCAGGCCGCCTGCAGTCTGGTCCCTTCCGGGACTACGGAGCGCACCTCGAGGCCGGTACGAACCCAGAGGCCTCCGTCTTCGCCTTTACCGACGCGAGCGAGCGCCTCCTCCCAATGATCGACCTCGAGGTCGGGAACGAGTGGACGTTGAAGTACGAGGCCAACACGGCGTACGGCTTCTGGATGCGCCGCGAGGTGGACGACACGCGCGACCTCTGGCGCGACGGTCTTCGGGACTTGCTCGAGCGCTACGACGCCGACTGGCTGGCCTCGAGGTCGTAGGAGTCATCTCTTGGCGGCAGCGACCGTCCTCGAGGGCGAGCTTGGCGGGCACGCGGTCTCCATCACTCCTGGCATCATGCATCCCATCTTTCGGTCCACCCTCATCGGCGCTTTTCTCGGTGCGGTCGCGGTGGCTGGCATCTTTGGACTGCTGGTTCTGGTTGGGCTCACGTCCAAGGCCCCGTTCGTCGGCGCGTGGCAGGAGGTGTTTGGAGGCGGCTGGCTGACGGCGACCGTACTGGGCGGAGCGGCCTTCCTCGCCATCGGGACGCTCTGGGGCGTCCCATTCACCCTCGTTCCCCGCCCGACGATTGCCAGCGCGATGGTCTATGCTCTCCTCCCGACGTTGTGGGCGCTCGCGGGGTGGCCCAGCATTCGAGGCCGGCCCATGTTCGCGGGGGGCGACTCTGCGGCGATCATGCTCACGCTGATGATGAACGTGGGCATCTGGGGCACCATCTTGGGCGCCTACGCGCATCGTCACACGACGGCCGAGGGGAAGCGCGAGGCCTCGCTCCAGCGACGCGGCATTCGGTCGTAGGCCCGACCTCGAGGTCGGACCGGCTCCGCTTTTCTCGCTACTGCTCCCTGCGTGTCATTGGCCAGGGGAGGCCAGCAGACGCAAGCATTGGAGTCCGCTTCGGACCCAGCGTTGGTCTCGCGACGGCGTCGAGCATCCATGTGGCCACGTCTGCGCGTCGGGCGTGGTGGAGCAGGGCGTATCGGTCGACGAGACGGCTCGTCCCTGTCGGGCCACCGTTGGTGAGCGTCGTAGGGCGGATGGCTGCCCAGTCGAGGTCGCTGTCTGCCAACGTGCTTTCCATGCCTGCGAGGTCTTCGTAGGAGGCTGCCATGTTGCTGTGCCCGATCATCCACCGGATGAGAGGGTGTGCGTCCTCGAGGCTGTCGCGGACGCCCGCCGCGCTGATCGCGATGACACGCTTGAGTCCGTGCTCAGGCATCCGTGCGACCAACATCTGAGCAACACGCGTGGTGAGGTCCAGCGGTGAGGCGAGGGCCGACCACGGGTTGAGCGGGTGGACGCGCTTGATTCCCAGTGCCGAGAGGACCACGTCGCACCCGTCGAGGGCGCGGTCTAGAGTCCCGTCCTCGAGGACGCGTCCTCGGACGACCTCGACGCCGGCTGGGGCCTCGAAGGGTGTCGCCGAGCGGACGAGCGCACGGGTCGGGTGGCCTCGTTCAGAGCCAAGCTTGCACAGCCACCGGCCGCATGCTCCCGACGCTCCGAGGATCAGGAGTCGCGCGAGGGGAGGAGAGCTCATGCGAGCCTACAGCTCGAAGCGGACGACGACCTGAGAGCGAAGGCCGGTCGGCTGCCCATCGACGACCGGCGGGTCAAACCGCATCTCGCGAACGATCTCCTCGGCGAGGGCATCGAGGCCGCCGCCGATGGGGGTCGGGACGGCGGTTCGGACGACGCGGCCGTTGCGGTCAGCCTGGAACAGGACCAGCACGTCGCCCTCGATGCGGCCGACCGTCGCCCAGCGCGGGTACTCGGCCTCGTCGAGCCGGCGGCGGATGACGTCGGGGTTCTCAAGTCGGGCAAAGTCGAAGCCGGGGAGGAATGCGAGGGCGCCTTCCGGTCCCGCCTCACGAATGGTCGTGCCTGCGACCGGCGCGGGCGGCATCGGGAGGGCCGCGTCGGACCGAGCCTCGAGGGCGGCGGCGAGGCGGTCGCGCTCGGTGATCAGGGCGGAGCGCTCCGCGATCAGGGCCTCCCGGTCGGCCTGGGCGGCGGAGAGCTCGGCCAGCAGGTCTTGCCGGTCGGCCAGGATGTCGGCGTCGGCGGACGACCGGCGGACGGCGTCCTCGAGGGTGGCGCGCTCGGCGGCGAGGGCGGCGCGGTCGGCCTCGAGCAGACGGCGGTCCCGGTCGAGGGCGGCGCGCTCGGCCGAGAGGTCGAGGGACGGCGTGGCGCGAGCGTCCGCGAGATCCACGCGGAGCTGGTCGGACATCGCGATGGCCGCATCTCGGTTGAGAAGCGCTCGGTCACGCTGGGCGTAGGCCTCGTTACGGTCGGCGATCGCGCGGTCCCGAGCGGCGACGGCGTCCGCGAGCTGCATGCTGAGCGACGCGATCTCGGCCTCGAGGGCGGGGATGCGGCTGCTCCGGTCCCGCGTCTCCGACGACAGCGTGACGATGGCGCGGTCGCGTGTTTCGATCTGAGAGCGAAGGTCGGACTGCTCGGCGCGGAGACGCACGACCTCGGCCTCGACGCGCTCGAAGTCGCTGCGGGTGCGGCCCGCCCTCGAGGCCTGCGCCTCGGCGGCCTCAGCTCGGGCGCGGAGCGCCGAGAACTCGGCGGCCAAGCGGTCTCGCTCGGCCTCCGTCCGGCCGAGGGACGCAACGAGTTGGTCGCGCTCGAGGGCGATGCGGTTGCGGTCGGCCTCGAGGCCGCGCTGGGTGGCGAGAAGCGCCGGGACAGGATCTGCCGAGGAGGTTCGAGTCATCGACGTCCGCTGGACGACCGGCGCGTTCCAGCCCTGTGTCCGGGCGACTCGGTCGCGCTCCATTGCCAAGCGGTTGCGGTCAGTCTCGGCGAGGTCCACCTGGCGAGCGAGGCGGCGGGCCTCGTCGTCGCGGAGGTATCGGGCGGCTGGACGGTCGGCGGTTGCGTTGCGGACGTTGCGCTCCTGGCGGTCCATTCGAGTCAGCGCTCGGCGGGCCGGACGGTCGCCGACGCTAGAAACCGGTCCCGACGCGACAACGACAGGCTGCTGATCCATACTGCGGCGTCCGCGTCCATCCACAGCCTCGGCGACGGACAGCTGTGCCAGCCCTCGAGCCCGCCGAACGCGCGACGGGACAAACTGGGCGTAGGCCGTGACGGGTCCCGTCTCGGACAGGATCGGTCTCCGGGACACCAGGCGGATGTCGCGGCCCCCCGCGTGGAAGAACAGCCCTTCGCCGTCAAACAGTCCTGCGCGGGCGGCGCCTTCGAACGGGCGGTCAGACACGGTGAAGGTCCCTTGGCCCGGCACGGCGATCGACAGAATCCCGAATGGGCTCTGGACGAGCGGGGCCCCGGTGGTAAGCACGCGGGCGTCGTCGAGGAAGAGCGCGGGGTCGGTGAGCCGGAACGTGGGTTGGGCCGTGGCCGACGCGGCGAACGCGACGGCAGCCGTCAGGAGGAGGAAGCGCATATCAATGGTGGAGCGAGGCCTACGACGGCAATACGGGTGCCTACATCGTCGCGGGACGGGTTCGAGAGCCAGAGCCGGAACCGCATCGTACCCCTAATCCCCGTTGTTGTGCCAACGAGACGCCTAGCCTCGGTCCCGGTCGCTGTAGAACCGCTTGAGTCGCGCCGGGGGGACGCCCGCGTTCCAGCCCGCCCAGAGCCCCACGTTGCGAAGCTGCTGCCGCACGGCTCCGTGCCGCTGGTACCGCCGTGCCGACGTGACCACGTCGAGGTCGAGGAACGCGAACCGTCCTCGAGGTCGGATGGCGCGCACCAGGTCGAGGTCCTCGAAGAGGGGCTGCTCCGGGAATCCGCCGATGTCCTCGAACACGGACCGGCGAACGAACAGCGCTCGGTCGCCGAAGGCGAAGCGGTGCCATCGCATCCAAAGCCTCGCTTCCCACACCGCCATCACGGCTCGTCCCGCAGGCCCAAACGACGCAGCCGACTCGTCCTCGAGGTCGAACGTCGTCCGGAAGCACCCGCCCGCGACGGCCTCGTCCTCGAGGACGGACCGGACGGCCTCGAGGGCGCCCGGCGAGAGCTGGGTGTCGGCGTGCAAGAACAGCAGCACATCACCGGTGGCGTGTCGGGCGCCCTCGTTCATCTGCCGTGCCCGACCTGGCGCCGAGGCGACCAGTCGGGCCGTCGGCGCCCTCGAGGCCGCGCGGTCGAGGGTATGGTCCGTCGATCCGCCGTCGGCTACGATGATCTCGTACGGGTCGCGTTGCGCCGCCACACTCTCGAGCGAACCGCCGATGCGCTCGGCCTCGTCGAGGGCGGGAATAATGACAGAAACGAGTGGCGTGCTCACCCTACCAGAACATGAGCTTGAGGCAGAACACCGAGCCGCCCGACTTGAGGAACTCGCTGGTGTCGACCTCGAGGACGTCATAGCCGGCAGCCTCGAGGAGAGCGTTCGTCTCGGTGCATCCCTCTTGGATCAGTACGTGCGTCCCGTCCGGGGAGTGGGCGTTGCAGGCAAAGAGCTCGCGCGCCTCGTTCTCCGGCGCCTCGATGGTGCGGCGGAATCGGGCCCGAATGTCCTCGAGGCCCTGCTCGTCGAAGGCGCCGGGGTAGAGGAGGGCCGTCTCCTCGTCAAGCGGACAGAGGCAGGTGTCGAGGTGGTAGAAGTCGGGATCCGTGAGCGAGAGCGCAACGATCGGAAACCCAAGCTTGTCCGACAGGCGGTCGTACACCTGTGGATCGGTGCGGTAGCCGTAGCCGCCCCACAGCAGGTATCTGCCGGGGTGCCACAAGGCGTCGCCCATGCCCTCGAAGTCGCCCGGCAGGTCAGGGTCGAGGCCCTGCGTCTCGTAGCCCTCGCCCTGAAAGAATCGCTCGTAGTGCTCGACCTCTGGCTTCCGCTGCTCGGCGTGCATCCGGCTCAGCACGACGCCGCGCTCGCCCCCAGGCGTCTGGTACGGGAGCGTCTGGTTGGCGCAGAACGTCATGTCAGGCAAGCCTGGCGCGCCGGCCACCACGGAGACCTCGACGCCGAGGCTCTCGTACGCTGCCTTCAGCGCCTCCCACTGGCTCCTCGCTCGCCCAGGGTCCACGTCTCCGATGTTGCCCGCCATGTGCGGGTTGATGACGTAGGCGACCTCGAAATGGTCGGGCGAGGTCATCAGGACCCGCCCGGGACGAGGAATCACGGGAAGGGCATCCAGGGCGACGGGATCGGTCGGGCTCACGGGCGGTGGGGCGGGGGAGGGCGAAGGTAGCCTGCCTCCGTTCGGCCTCGAAGCATCGATCCCGCTTCCGCCCTCGAGGTCGCCCTCAACGCGCCGGTGTGCAGACGAGGCTGTTTGAGTCCTCGAGCGCATGTCGTCGCCTCCGACCTCGAGGTCGGCGGTTCTGTCCACCCGTTCGTTTCAGCATCCTCGGACCGCGCCAGCGACCTCGAGGTCGGCCCGAGGCGCTCGTTTAGAGTCTTTGCACCGTTTCTAGCGTCGCGTCCCAGTCGACATCGAGCTGCGACGCAAAACGCCCTCGGCAGGCCAGCTACCGAGGGCGTCAGAGTCGTGGAGGGGGTGCCTCAGTCGCCGGCCGTCGAGAGGAAGTCCTGCGTCAGGAAGCCCTCGATGCGGACGCCTCCGGTCTCGCCCTCGACGTCAACCTTGTCGAGGACGTCGAGGAGGGCGGGCTGGTCCTTGAGGCCGACACGTGCCGCCGAGAGGCCGCCGCGGACCACGTCTGCCACGTCGTCGGTGTTGGCCTCGGGCTTGGTCGAGAGGAAGGCGCGGACGGGAACGCCGTTGGTCTCGAAGGCCATCGACACCACGAACCCATCGGCGGCGCGGGCGGCGAGGGCCGACGGGTTGTCGTTGCCAGACAGGTCCATGCCGACGCGGTCGAGGCGAGCGACGAACCAGGCTCCGTCGGGGAACGCGACGCGGTCGAACAAGGCCTGGAGCTCTGCGGGCGTGTTCGAGCGAGCGCCACCGAGACGGCTCAGCATGTCGCGCAGGGTCGCCTCGTCACCGGCCAGAATCATCTCGTTGCTGGCGAGCGCAAACCCTCCGCGCGTGCCATCCTCCTCGTCCGTGACGAGGTAGACCGGAAGCCCGTCGATGGACGTGGACTCGAACTCCGTCTCCTCTTGTGTCGCGATGAACTGCTCGATCCGGTCACGGTCGAACCGGCCGTAGGCCACGAACGCACCCTGCTCTTTCATGCCGTCCTTCGCGGCGACATAGATCCGGTCGAGGTCGGTGGACGGATCGAATCCCGTCAGGCGAATGAACTCGTCGAGGTCGGCCGAGCCGCGACCGTTGATCATGCCAAGGCCCGTATCGCCGAGCGCGGCCTCGAGGGCGTCGCTCTCCCGAGCGGCCGCGATGTTGGTCATCCCGTACACGTCGGCGTCCGTCGGGAGCACGCCCAGCGCGTCCATGGTCTGTGACGACGCCCCGATGCCGGGGGCGGCCAGCGAGTCGGAGCATCCAGAGACAGCCAGGGAGATCGCAGCGATGGCGACGAGGCCGACTGTGGCGCCGAAAGGCTTGTGGGAGGAGAACGTCATGGATCTAGAAGTCTTTTCGAGCAAACAGGAAGAAGGCCGCTCCGTAACACACAGCGCCAAAAGCGAGCGACGACAACAAGGGATAGAGAGAGTCTACGGGGTCACCCGTTGCGAGTTGCGGCACCATCGAGGTCCCGACGCTGCCAAACTTGGGAAGCAGGTGATAGCCGCCTTGCACGAGTGGACGCCACGTGCTCGAGATCTGCTCGGCCAAGCCGGGAATGCCCAGGATGAGGCTCACGAACAGGACGCCGAGCGTGGCAACGAAGGACAGCGGGCCGCTCCCGCTCCACACGCCCACCAGCGTCACGACGCTGTAGACGACGGCGAACATGCCGAACACCGCGCCGATGGCTAAGAGGAATCGTGGATTCCAGATGCCAGACTTGATCGACATGGTGAGCCAGACGGCGCCGAACAAGTAGACCGACAGGGCTAGCATGACCGCCATCACGGCTAGCAACCGGCCTCCGAGGACAGCCGACCTCGAGAGTGGCTTGGTCAGGATGACGTCGACGGAGCCCCGTTCCGTGAGCGCGGCCACCAATCCGCCCGTCGCGAACAGGGCCAGGATGATGCCGATCCAGTACGCGGCGCCCGCGACGAAGGCCTGCGCTCCGAACACGATGTCCTCGAGCATGGTCGAGCCGAACTCGAGGTTGTCGGCTTCCGTCCGGGGCTGGCCGTCCTCGTTGAGAATGGGCTCGCCATCCGCGTCGAGGATCGGGGCCTCGAGGTCGACGGGCTCCTCGATGGCGGTTTGCCCGAACAGGCGGAGCCCGGCGAGGCTGCCGTCGACGACGTCGAGCTGGAGGGCGAGGGCGAGCGAAATCCAGATCGCAGTCGAGACCACGAAGAGGCCGATCACCACTTTCCGGGCGCGGAGCTCGCGGAGGGTCAGGAGAAACAGTCCGAGCATGAGGGGCGCAGTGAGCGGTGTGGTCGGAGAGCGTCGGCCTCGAGGCCGCGGACGGCTCAGGACGTGGCGTCGTCGTGGGTCACGACCTCGACGAACAAGTCCTCGAGGGACTGGCGGGCGGGCTCTACGGCCTCGACCTCGACGCCGTCCGAGCGGAGACGGTCGAGGACGTCGTTGAGGGCGGTGCGGTCGGGCAGCGTGATGGTGGTTCGCACCAGCCCATCGGGCCGCTCCGTCGACTCTCCGAGGGCGTCCTCGAGGTCGGCGCGCGTCGAGGGCGAGAGAGGCGTCGAGGTCAGGTGCCACGCTCGGCCCTGGCGCGTCAGGTCCTCGACAGAGCCGTCGCGTACCATCACGCCGTCTTTCAGGATGGCGACGCGCGTGCAGACGCGCTCGACCTCGCTGAGCAGGTGGGAGTTGAGAAACACCGTGACGCCGTCGTCGCGCAGTTGCTCGATCAGCGTGCGAATCTCGCGCCGCCCGACCGGGTCGACGCCGTCCGTCGGCTCGTCCAGGAAGACCAGTCGAGGCCGGTGCATCAGCGCCTGCGCGATGCCGAGCCGCTGAAGCATCCCCTTCGAGTACGTCCCGACGCGCCGGTCGGCAGCGTCCTCGAGGCGAACAAGCGCCAGCAGTTCTCTGGATCGCGACGCGCGGGCGCCGGCCTCGAGGCCGGACATCTGGGCGAACAGGTCGAGGGCGTCTCGGCCGGTCAGAAAGGGGGGGAAGCGGTGCCCTTCGGGCAGGAATCCGACGGGGCGCCGGGCCTCCGCGTCCTCGATGGCCGTGCCGAACAGCGTTGCGGAGCCGACGGTCGGGTGCGCCAATCCCAAGAGCAGCTTCACCAGCGTCGTCTTGCCGGCACCGTTGGGGCCGAGCAGCCCGAACGTCTCGCCGGCCTCGACCTCGAGGGTGAGCGGCTTGAGCGCGTGGACGGGCCGTCGGCCGCCGTAGGTCTTGCCGAGGTCGGCGGTCTGGATCGCGAGAGGCATGCGGCGGCTACGGGGCGGGCAGGCCCAGGTTACGCCGCTTCGCGGGATGCTGCGGCGCGCGCGACGCGCACCACCGCCGCCTCCGCGCCGATCTGGGGTGCGGTCGGCGGGTTCTTGCGCCGGCTCGAGCCCAACCGACAAGAGTCGAGTCGGATAGCGCCCGGCTGGATCTAGCGCCGCTATGCCCCGGCAGCGGCCTCGAGGTCGCTTGCGGAGCCGCCCAGGGACTTGACGTAGACGGTGCGCCGCGGGAACGGGATCTCGATGCCACGCTCGTCGAAGCGCGTCTTGATCAGCGACCGCAGCGTGCGCTCGGCCGCGAACTGCTCGCCGGGCATGACTTGCACGATCACGCGGGCCGTGACGGCGGAGTCGCCCAGTTCCAACAGTCCCTGAACCTGTGGCGCGTCCTCGACCATGATGGACTTCGCCGCCTCGGACTCCGCCCACTCCGCCGTCACCTCCTCGAGGACGCGGAGGGCCTCTGCGGCGTCCTGCTCGTAGCTCAGACCCACGTTCACCACTACGCGGGCGTACCCGATCGACTTGTTGCCAAACGTGCGGAGCTCGCCGGCCGGCACCATCAAGAGCTCGCCGTCGAATTTGCGCACCTTGATGAGCCGCAATCCGACGTACTCGACGGTGCCCGTCTCTGTGCCGATAGTGATCAGGTCCCCATTGCCCAGGGTGTCGTCGAAGAGGAGGAAAAACCCCGAGATCACATCCTTCACAAGCGTCTGTGCTCCGAAGCCGATGGCAAGGCCAGCGATGCCGGCGCCGGCCAACAGGCCTCGGATGTCGAAGCTCAGTATGCCTAGGACGGTGACAAACGTGATGGCCCAGATCACGTAGCGAGCGACAGAGCCGAGCAGGTCGGCCGTGGTGAGCACTCGCTGGCGACGCTTGTCGGTCGTGGGGTCGTCCTGAACGGAAGCGACCCAGCGGGCCTTGATGCGCGTGACGAGCCAGATCGCAAACAGCGCGATCCCAATAGCAATCGCGACCTGGATGGCCGTCTCTGCCAGCCCAATCCAGAAGTCACTGGAGAACAGCGTTTCGCGAGCTGCACGGACGTCATCGACTGAGATGCCTACAGGGGCCACCGCCGAGTCGGCCGCGGCCTCGAGGACGTCGAGCGTGGATGGGTCGACGGTAGAGTCGGCTCCCGCAGTATCAGGAGTGGCGGGGAGGATCTGCATCAGAGCGAGTCGTTGGGTTCGGGGTGGAAAGGCGGGCGCGGCAGGTTGGTCTGGCGGACCAGCGTCCACAGCCGGAGGCCGGTCGTCACAGAGGCCGCTCCGGCGAGTTGAATCGGTGCGGGCGCGCCGGCGGCCTCGAGGCCGAGAAGGGTCGCGCTCCCCAGGATGGCGGCGGTGGCGTAGAAGCCCTTAAACAACAAGGCTGGAATCTCGCCCACGAGCGCATCGCGGATGACGCCGCCTCCCACGGCGGTGAGAGTGCCGGTGAGCAGGACGCCGAAGGGGCCGAGGCCATAGGCCAGTCCTTTGGTGGCGCCGAGAGCCGCGAACAGACCGAGGCCGAGCGCGTCGGCGACCATGACGCGGTTCCAGCGGGCCGCGACGGCGGGGGCACCGAGGGCAACGGCCGCGGCGCCCGCGAGGCACACCAGCAGGTACGCCTCGTCCTCGAGGGCGCCGGGCGGCGTGTCGCCCAGTAGCACGTCGCGCAGGATTCCTCCGCCGATGCCCGTCAAGGTGGCCAGCACGCACACGCCGAGCCAGTCGAGGCGAAGCCGGACCGCCTTGAACGCGCCCGAGAGCGCGAACACGAACGTGCCGGCGAGGTCAAGCGCGTAGAGCACAACAGTCGCCAGTCGGCCTCGAGGACGATTCGAGGCCGGACCGGACTAGGCCTCGAGCGCGGCGAGGCCGGGCAGCGTCTGGCCCTCCATGAACTCGAGCATCGCGCCGCCGCCCGTCGACACGTGCGTGACGGCGTCGGACAGGCCGGCCTGGTTGATAGCCGCCACCGAGTCTCCGCCGCCGACCACCGTCAAGGAGTCGTGCTCGCTCGTCGCCTTGGCGAGGGCGTTGGCCACCGCCAGCGTGCCGGCCGCGAACGGCTCCATCTCGAACACGCCCATCGGGCCGTTCCAGAGCACGGTGCTGGCGCTGCCGATGATCTGGGCGTACTGATCACGCGTGTTCGGTCCGATGTCGAGCCCCATCATGCCGTCTGGGATTTCGCCCTCGACGGTCTGCGTCTCGGCGTCAGCCGCGAACCGGTCTGCGATCACGTGGTCGCTGGGAAGCTTGATGATGTCCTTGAACTCCTCCAGCAGGCGGAAGGCCTCGTCGGTGCGGTCGTCCTCGACGAGCGAGGTGCCCGTCGAGTGGCCCAGCCCCGCGAGGAACGTGTATGCCATCGCGCCGCCGATGAGGAGGGAATCCACCTTCGGAGCCAGCGCCTGGATCACGCCGATCTTGTCGGACACCTTGGCGCCGCCGATGACGGCCACGAACGGCCGGTCCGGGTCCTCGAGGGCGCGCGTCAGGAAGTCGACCTCGCGGTGGAGCAGCAGACCCGCCGCCGTTTGCGAGACGTGTGTCGCTACGCCAGCCGTGGAGGCGTGGGCGCGGTGAACGGATCCGAACGCATCGGACACGTAGATGTCGGCCAGCTCGGCGAGCTGCCGGGCCAGCGCGTCGTCGTTCGTGGTCTCGCCTGCCAGGAAGCGCGTGTTCTCCAGCAGCACCACGGCGCCGTCTGGAGCGTCCTCGATGCACGCCTTCGCCTCGGCGCCCACCGTGGACGAACAGAACACCACCTCGGCCTCGAGGACGGACCGCAGGTGGTCGGCAACGGGACGCAGCGAGAACGCGGGGTCGGGCGAGCCCTTCGGACGTCCCAGGTGGGACATCAGTATGGGCGTCGCGCCGGCCTCGAGGAGGGCGTTGATCGTCGGCAGAGCCGCCGTGATGCGTGTGTCGTCGGAGACCGTGCCGTCGTCGGCGAGCGGCACGTTGAAGTCGACGCGCACCAGCACGCGCTGGCCGGCGACCTCGAGGTCGGAGAGGGTGTTCATTGGTCGATGGTTCTTGGTTCAGGGTTCGGGTTCTGCTGGCACACACTCCCACCTACATCGAGGCCGGTGGGATGTGCCGCGTCGAAGGCGATTGGCGTCAGCTTTTCGCCCTTGTGGGCGGTCCAGGGCTCGAGCCTTTGCCGCGCCCTCGAGGTCGCGACAGACGAACCCCGAACCCTGAACCTCCAACCCCTCTACGCCATCAGGCGCTTGACCAGGTCCACGGTGCGGCTCGCGTAGCCCCACTCGTTGTCGTACCAGCTCACGACCTTGACCAGGGTGCCGTCGGCCATCGTCGAGGGCGAGTCGAGGATGGAGGAGTGCGAGTTGCCGATGATGTCGATCGAGACGATCGGGTCCGTCGAGAACTCCAGGATGCCCTTCATCGGGCCTTCCGCAGCAGCCTTCATGGCGGCGTTGACCTCGTCGACAGTCACCTCCTTGCTCAAGATGGCCGTGAGGTCGGTCAGCGAGCCGTCGGGAGTGGGGACGCGGACGGCGAACCCGTCGAGCTTGCCGTCGAGGTGAGGCAGCACGAGACCAACCGCCTTGGCGGCGCCGGTCGTGGTCGGGATCATCGACAGGGCGGCCGAGCGGGCACGGCGCAGGTCCTTGTGCGGCGCGTCCTGGATGTTCTGATCCGACGTGTAGGCGTGGATCGTGGTCATGAAACCCTTCTCCAGGCCAAACGCATCGTCCAGGACCTTGACGAGGGGAGCCAGGCAGTTGGTGGTGCAGCTCGCGTTGGAGACCACCGTCTCGTCACCTGTCAGCGTGTCGTCGTTGACGCCGAGCACGATGGTCGCGTCGACCTTGCCCGAGGCAGGCGCCGAGATCACGACCTTCTTCGCGCCGGCCGTGATGTGCTTCGACGCGCCTTCCATGGTGCGGAAGACACCCGTCGACTCCACGACCACGTCGCAGTCGAGGTCGCCCCAGGGAAGGTCCTCGGGGTTGCGCTCGGAGAACACCTTGAAGCGGTCGCCGCCGATCACCAGCTCGTCGCCCTCGGCCTTGACGTCGCCCGGGTACTTGCCGTGGACCGAGTCGTACTTGAACAGGTGCGCGAGCGTCTCAGCGTCGGTGAGGTCGTTGACGCCGACGATGTCGAAGTCGGAGCCGCCGCGCTCGAGGATGGAGCGAAACACGAGACGTCCGATCCGGCCGAAGCCGTTGATGCCGATCTTGATGGCCATGGGGTTGAGAAGAGGAGAGAAGAGGGACTCGAGACGTCAGGTTAGAGGTCTCGACCTCGAGGTGATACCGGGTTCGATGAAATCAGACCCAAGAGACCTCCCGGTAGCGCTCCCAAACGGTATCGCCATGCTCTTCATAGCCACACCGAAGTGACGCTTCTACCTTCTTTGCTTCCTGTGAGGCCCCACCGATCACGCGTTCCGACGTTTCCTGATGGCTCAGATCAATCCTCCCAAGCCGCTTACACCCTCCCACTCCTCTGACTTCGGTGACGACGCCGCGCTCCGAGTCTCGCGGAGCCAGGAGTTCTTCGAGGACAACCGCAACGTGATCATCGGGGTCATCGGTGGCCTCGTGCTGCTCGCTGTGGCCATTGTGGCGTGGCGCGCGTACCAGTCGAACCGCTCCTCGGAGGCGCAGGAGCTACTGGGTGCCATCCTGACCGAGTATGAGGCGGGGAACTACCAGGCCGCCCTCGATGGGACCGACACGACCCCGGGCCTGTTGGAGATCGCTGAGGACTACGGCTCGACCTCGACGGGCGAGCAGGCCACCTTCTTCGCGGCCGACGCGCTCTACCAGCTCGGAGAGACCGACCGCGCCCTCGAGATGTTCGAGGACTACGGTGGGTCCGGCCTGATCGGAGCGAGCGCACTCGCCGGCCAGGCCGCGATCGCGGAGCAGAACGGCGACGCCGCGACGGCCGCCGGTCTGTACGAGCGTGCCGCAAACGCCTTCGAGTCGCCGGCCTCGACGCCGGGCTACCTGCTCGATGCCGCCCGCGCCCACCTCGCAGCCAACGAAGCTGGCGAGGCCGAGACCGCGCTTCTGCGCATCGTCGAGGAGTGGGAGGACACGCCGGAAGCCAGCACGGCACAGGTCGAGCTCGGCGCGGCGACCGCCGCCGCGTCCGCCTCGGGCGAGGCCACAGGCGACGTCACTCCGGCTCCCGTCGTGGCCGATACGACGACGGCCACGCAATCGGCCATCGACACGCTGACGCCGGAAGACCTCCAGTAGTCTCGTCCTCGAGGACGTGGATGCGGATCTGTCCACAGTCCGTCATTCGCGCTGTGGCAGGAATCGTGTGTGACGATTCGTGTCGTGCAAGTCGACCTCGAGGTCTGGGTCGGTACCGAGCGCAGGCATCGAGGACGGCGAGGGTCTCTCTCTCGCCATCCTACGAGTCTCGCGTGAGCGGGAATGGGCTCAGGAGGGTATCCAGCCGGTGACGGGCAGCGGTCCAAGGAGACCGCTTTCCTCGACGCCCTCGACATCGCAGATCGTCTTCGACGTGTTGTCCTCGAGGTCGAGCCGCGTCCTCGAGGGCGACACGTTGGCTGTTAGCTTCCCGCTCCTCTCTCGACAGCCCTATGCCCACCGTACTCATCGCCGACGACGAGCCCGCCATCCGGCGCGTGCTCCGCGAGATCCTCGAGTTCGAGGGCTACACCGTTCAGGAGGCCGTCGACGGCGACGAGGCCTTCGAGAAGGGGAGGGCGGGAGTCGACCTCGTCCTGCTCGACATCAAGATGCCGAAGCGGGACGGCATGGAGGTGCTCAAGGCGCTCCACGACATCGAGGCCGGCGTGCCGGTGGTCATGATCTCGGGTCACGGGACCGTCGAGACGGCCGTCGAGGCCACGCAGCTTGGCGCCGTCGACTTTCTGGAAAAGCCGCCGGACATGAACCGGCTGCTTGTCACAGTCCGGGGCGCGCTCGACCGCGGGCAACTCAAGGTCGAAAACACCCGGCTTCGGCAGGTCGTCAAGGACACGAGCTCGTCGGACCTGACGCCCATCGTGGGAGACAGCCCGGCCATCGGGCGCATCAAGCAGACCATCGAGCGCGTGGCTCCGTCGGAGGCGCGCGTGCTCATCACGGGGGAGGCGGGGACGGGCAAAGAACTCGTGGCTCGGCACCTGCACGCGCAGTCCTCGAGGTCGGACGGGCCGCTCGTCGAGGTCAACTGTGCGGCGATCCCGTCGGAGCTCATCGAGAGCGAGCTGTTTGGTCACGAGAAGGGTGCGTTCACCGGTGCCACGAAGCAGCGGATCGGCAAGTTTGAGCAGGCGGACGGCGGGATGCTGTTCCTGGACGAGATCGGGGACATGTCGCTCGACGCTCAGGCCAAGGTGCTCCGCGCCCTCCAGGAGAGCCGGATCACACGCGTCGGCGGTGACCGCTCGATCTCGGTCGACGTTCGCGTCGTGGCTGCGACGAACCGAGACCTTCTCGCCCAGGTCGACGCCAGGCTGTTTCGCGAGGACCTCTACCACCGGCTCTCTGTCATCCTGATCCACGTCCCGCCGCTACGGGAGCGTCGAAATGACATCCCGGACATCGCTCGGTTCATCTTGGGTCAGGTGATGCGTCGTAACGGCATGTCCGACAAGCAATTTGCGCCCCCTGCACTCGACCGGTTGCGCGATTATGACTGGCGGGGCAATGTCCGCGAGCTGCGCAACGTGGTCGAGCGGCTTCTCATCCTCTCCGATGGGGACGAGATCACGACGCCCGACGTCGAGCGGTTCGTGATGCCCGGGCGCAGCGGCGGGGCTGCCGGACTCATCGACAAGTACGATCTGCTCTTCGAGTTTCGCGATCAGGCCGAGAAGCTGTTCATCGAGCGCAAGCTGGACGAGAACGACTGGAACGTCTCCGCGACGGCCGAGAAGATCGGAATCCAGCGCTCGCACCTGTACAACAAGCTGAAGGACTTGCAGATCGAGAGGCCAGAGTGATGAACGAGGGCAAGCGGCAAGAGGCAGAAGGCAGAGGTCCCTTTTCCGACCTCGAGGTCGGCAGCGGTCCCGACACCGTCTCGCACGACCTCGAGGCCGAAGGCAGCCGTTCGGAGCCTCTTGCCCATCCCCCCCTGCCTCTTCCCGTGGATCGCTCTGCGATCCTCTCCGCCCGCGCTCTGACCAAGAGCTACGCGACCGCCGCCGGCACCCTGACCGTCCTCGACGGCCTCGAGGTCGACATCTACCCCGGTGAGTTGGTGGCTGTGGTGGGGGAGAGCGGGACCGGGAAGTCGACGCTGCTTCACCTTCTCGGCGCCCTCGACCGGCCGACCTCCGGGACGGTTCTGTATCGGGGTGAGAACGTGTTCACGAAGGGCGACGAGTCGTTGGCGGCGTTCCGCAATCAGGCCATCGGGTTCGTCTTCCAGTTCCACCACCTGCTGCCTGAGTTCTCCGCCCTCGAGAACGTGGCGATGCCGGCGCTGATCGCCGGCGGCACGTTCGAGACGGCCGACCCGCGTGCTCGGCTGCTGCTGACGAGTCTCGGCCTCGAGGACCGTCTCGATCACCGTCCGAGCCAGCTCTCCGGTGGGGAGCAGCAGCGGGTCGCCGTGGCGCGTGCGCTGATGAACGAGCCCGGGCTCGTGCTCATGGACGAGCCGACGGGAAACCTCGACGTCAAGACGGCCGAGCGGCTGCACGACGAACTCCTTCGCCTGAGCCGCGACGCCGACCAGGCGTTCGTGGTCGTGACGCACAACCCGGCGCTGGCCGCGCTGGCGGATCGGATCCTCCGCCTCGAGGGCGGCCGGCTCGTGGATGACGCCCAGCCGCGCGCCGACCTCGAGGACGAGACGCTGGCATCCGACCTCGAGGACGAGACGCTGGCATCCGACCTCGAGGACGAGACGCTGGCATCCGGCCTCGAGGACGAGAATCCCGCACGTCCCATCGAGGCGAAGTCCGTCCTCGAGGTCGACTCGTCGCAGCTTGACGCTCCCGGCTCGCTGGGTGACGGACTCGGCCTCGAGGACGACGCTCCCGAATCTCAGGACGACGAGACGGCGTAGAGCGGGAAACCCCCGCTCCGCCATGACTGACGCTCTTGCCCTTCCGACGCTCGACCTCGAGGTCGCCCGCGTCGGGTTCGTCCAGGAGGACATCGATCCGACCCTCGACCTGTTCGAGGAGATCGACCGGCTCAAGCGTGAGCACAACGCCGTCCTGCTCGCCCATTATTACCAAGAGGGCGACATCCAGGACGTGGCCGACTACATCGGCGACAGCCTGGGGCTGGCCCGCGAGGCGGAGCGCACCGACGCCGACGTGATCGTGTTCGCGGGCGTCCACTTCATGGCGGAGACCGCCAAGATCCTGAATCCGCAGAAGACGGTCTTGCTACCGGACCTCAACGCCGGCTGCTCGCTCGCCGATAGCTGCCCACCGGAGGAGTTCGCCGCGTTCCGCGCGCAGCACCCGGACCACA
This sequence comes from Rubricoccaceae bacterium, assembly GCA_963832985.1. GTDB lineage: Bacteria > Bacteroidota > Rhodothermia > Rhodothermales > Rubricoccaceae > Rubrivirga. Next base: position 229,255 of record CAWHWG010000001.1, on the reverse strand, counting down.
TCGTGGTGAGCTACATCAACTGCTCAGCCGCGATCAAGGCGCAGACGGACATCATCTGCACGTCCTCGAACGCGGAGCACATCGTCCGCCAGATCCCCGCCGATCAGCCGATCATCTTTGCGCCGGACCGCAACCTGGGGCGGTGGCTCATCAAGGAGACCGGCCGCGACATGGTCCTGTGGGACGGTGCCTGCATCGTGCACGAGATCTTTTCGGCCCAGAAGCTGGCCCGCCTGAAAGGTCGCTACCCCGGAGCCCCGGTTCTGGCGCATCCCGAGTGCGAGGAAGCCGTCTTGCGCCTCGCCGACCACGTCGGCAGCACGTCCTCGATTCGGCGCTTCGCCGCCGAGTCGGACGCGCACACGTTTATCGTGGCGACGGAGTCGGGCATCCTGCACCAGATGCAGAAGGACAACCCCGGCAAGACGTTCGTGCCGGCTCCACCAGACAACGGGTGCGCCTGCAACGACTGCCCGCACATGAAGCTCAACACCATCGAGAAGCTCTATCTGTGCCTCAAGCACCAGCAGCCCGTGCTGGAGATGGACGAGGAACTGCGTCTGGCCGCGCGCAAGCCCATCGAGCGGATGCTCGAGATGAGCAAGGCGTCCTCGTCTCGCCCTCGAGGGCGCTCCACGCGACGCCCGGAGGCCGTGTCGTCCTCGAGGACGCGTGTGCGCGCCCTGTTCGTCACCGCCCCAGACGAATCCCGATCAGCGGCTCAAACCGCCGCTCCACGATGAACCGGTCGTCGTCCTCGAGGCCGTCGGCGTCGGTGAGGCGGCGGTAGCCGTAGCGCGAGCGGACGAACACGACGCCTCGAGGTCCGACCGGCACCTGCACGTCGAGGACGAGGGTGTTGAGCTGGCCGAGGTCTTGGATCAAGTCGAAGAAGCCTCGGAAGTCCTGTCGTTCGACGGCGAACTCGATTCGTCCCTGCCCGGGCAGGCGTCCCGCTGCGCGGAGGGCAAATGCGCTCGCCTTCTCGGCGCCGATGTGGCGGCGGAAGTGCTGGGAGAGTTCGAAGCGCCCGAACGCAATGAGCTGCGCGTCGAGGACGAGGTCCACGCCGCCCTCGAGGCTGTCGAGCGGGGTCCCGGCCAGTTCCACACGAGGTTCGGCCTCGAAGAACCCCTCGTCGTCCACGATTCGCTCCGTGGCGTTCGAGATGGAATAGAACGGGCCGACGTGCCCCGGCACGAAGTCCGGGGTTGAGAAGAAGACTCCCGCGCCTGCCGAGCCGCGAAAGACGTCGCCCAGGTTGTCGGACCCGATTCGGACGCCGCCGCCCAGCGTGCTCCCGTGCCCCAGGTAGCGGGCGTGGGTGGCGTACGGCTCGAGGTCGAGCGGCCCGATGCCCGGCAGCCGTCCTCTGGCGGTGACCTCGAGGCCGGTCAGCGACGAGTCGCCGGTGAGACCCGGGCGTCCCAGGTCGTGGACGCCCGCGACCGTGACGCCGATGCCTCGCACCGGACCCAGGCGAGCGCCGAGATCGGCTTGGACTTCGGCCCCGACGACTCCGTTGGTTCGCAGCACGTCATCAGCGAAACCGGCCAGCCTCAGCGTGCCGACCTCGAGGGCGCCCTCGAGGCCGAGTGTCCGCTCGTCCCACGCCGCGGTCGTTCGGTAGCCACGGGCGAGAGCGCCCGAGCCGAGAGTGACGCGCTCCGTCGGCCCCAGGCGGAGGTAGCTCTTGTCGGCGGCCGTAGAGTTAATCCGCACATAGCGAACCAGCCGAGCGATGTCGTAGAGCTCGTCGTCCTCTGGTCCATACAGTCCGGAGTCGCCGGAATGGAGAGTGCCCCCGAGTGCGAGGCTTAGGCGCCCGCTGAGGGCCTCGACCTCGACGCGTCCCGCGCCGCGCCATGTGTCTGGGAGATAGGCCGGCCCGAGGTACCCCGCCGCACGAAACCGGTCCTCGGGGCGAAACGCGCTGCCGAGTTCGATGACGTCGTCAGACGAGCCGAACGCCAGCGGCTGGGCGCCGGCCGAGCCAGCGACGATCAGGAGGGAGAGGGAGAGAGCTGCGAGGCGCACAGGACCGGGGGGTGCACCAAGCTACCCTGAGCCGCTGCCGAGGACTACCCGGCCTCGAGGTCGGCCATGCTCCGTTCGGCACGAGTGGCGTCCCTGTCGCGTCCTCGAGGTCGACTCGCGCTCTAAACGGACGGTGCAGAACCTCGCGCATCGCCTCAAGTACGCGACCGTACACATGTTTGAAGACCGTCTTCCCCTGTTCCCACTAGGCGTGGTGCTCCTCCCGGGAGAACCGGTCCCGCTGCACATCTTCGAGCCGAAGTACAAGGAGATGGTCCGCGAGTGCATCGACGCGGATCGCCCCTTCGGGATCGTCTACGCCTCCGAGGAGAACGTCGCGAGCGTCGGATGCACGGCCCGGATCGAGCGCGTCGCCGCTCGGTACTCCGATGGCCGACTTGACATCATCGCCGTCGGCGAGACGCGGTTTCGCGTCGAGGAGATCCACCGCGACCGGTCGTACCTCACCGCTGACGCGACTCCCGTGGACGACCTCGAGGACGAGGACGACATCGCGGCTCGAAGCGCAGCCATCGCTCGGCACCTCAAGCTGCTCGAGATGGCGGGCGAGGAGCCCGACCCTCAGCGCTACGATCAGGGCGTGCCGACCTCGTTCGTGATCGCTCGCAACGCAGGCCTGGACCTGTCCGACAAGCAGAAACTGCTCGAGATGGTCCGCGAGTCAGACCGAATTCAGTCGCTCTCCGACCATCTCGAAACGCTGTTGGTACGGCTCAAGAAGGCCCGCGACCTCCGCAGCCTGGCTCGCGGCGACGGTCACGCCACAGGGTTTCCCACTCTCGACGACGACTGAGGATGGCCGCGCCCTCGAGGACGCGGGCTCGTTCGCGTGCTTTCGTGGCTTCCAGTTCTTGAGTAAAGTGTCTCTTTCGACCTCGAGACGGCCAGCCTTGACGACGGCAACTGTCCACCCGTCCACTCCATCATGACCCTCGCAGGCTACCAGATCGATCTCGTCGAGGCCGGGCGTCTCCGCCTCGATGGAGGCGCCATGTTCGGAATCGTGCCGCGTCCCTTGTGGGAGCGGCGGATCGAGCCCGACGACCGAAACCGGATCCCGCTCGCGATGCGGTGCTTGCTGCTTCGAGGACACGGCCGCACCATCCTCGTCGACACCGGAGTCGGGCACAAGGGCACGGACAAGTTCGAGGACATCTACGGAGTGGACCACGAGCACTCGACGCTGCTCGGCTCGCTCGCCGACCTCGAGGTCGCGCCAGGGGATGTCACCGACGTGTTGTTCACGCACCTCCACTTCGACCACGCAGGCGGCGCAACACGCCGAACGGGTTCCGGTGACCTCGAGGTCGTGTTCTGCGAATGCCGATCTGTGGGTCGGGGAGTCGCACTGGAAGTGGGCGCACGAGAGTCCGCGGGAGGGGGCTTCCTTTCTGCCCGAGAACCTCGATCCACTCGAGGCCTCGGGTCGCCTTCGCCTGTTCGGTCGTGGGGACCGGCCATTCCCGAACGTCGTGTTCGAGGTCGCGGACGGCCACACCGTGGGGCAGGTGCTGCCGCGCGTGACCGACGGGGACCAGTCGGTATTTTATCCAGCGGATCTCGTCCCGACCGCTGCCCATGTGACTCCGCTCTGGATCATGGCCTACGACGTAGAGCCGCTCTCGACACTGTCCGAGAAGGAGGCGATTTTGGGACGTGCGGCGCGCGAGTCGTGGGGCATCGTGTTCGAGCACGACCCGGTTACGGCATGGGCCAGAATCGTGGAGACGGAGCGTGGGGTTGCCACATCGGACGAGCGGCCCGACCTTCCCTCCGAGTTGGTTCCGGTTACGCGAGTGCCTTTGTAGGCCTCGAGAGCCGGCGGGCCTTCTACGAAACGTATGGCTCTCCCAAATCCTTCCACTAGAATTACCCTCCTTGGACTGCTCGTCGTCACGGCGGTAGCGGTTTTAGCCGTGGAGCTTCACCTCGTGTCGATGGCACGAGGTGCGGCGTCTCCGGAGGACGCGCTGCTGGATGCAGTGGGCGTCGGAGTGGTGCTGTGGGGCGTGCTCGTGGTCGTGATCGCGCTGCTGGCTTACGTGCTTGGCCCGCGCCGGTCTCGCCGCATCGAGGTCGTCGCGAAGGAGGCCTCCGAGGCCCGACATCCGGTGTCGCACGTCATGAAAAGCCAGCGGGAGACCGGACCCGAGGTCGAGGTCTTGCGCCCGCTCGCCAACGTCCTCGAGGCCAGAAACCGAGAAGCACGAGACCACCAAGACCACATCGCGGCGCTCTATCAGATCAGCCCGCACCCGATTCTGCTCGCTGCCCTGAAGGGATCCGCCCTCGAGGGCAACCCGGCGTTTTACGCACTGACGGGCCTGGCGCCAGGCGACGTCCGAGGGGTTCCGCTCGCCGACCTCGAGGACGCGTTTTCTACCGCCGCCCTCGATGACTACGCCGTCCGGTCGCTCGAAGAGGGGAGTTCCATCTCCGGCCTCGAGGCCGATATCGTGGACCGCGACGGACAGCCGCGGCCCGTCGAGGTTGCACTACGTGCGTTCACGTCGGGCGACGAGACGCTGGTGCTGTACCAGCTGACCGACAAGCTCCACGAGCGCCGTCTCGAGCATCGCGTCGCATCGTTTGCGGATTCGTTGGACTTGATGGTGGATCGCCGTGTCCAGCAACTCACGTCCGGCCGTCAGGCTCTGGGCGACGCCCTCGATGGCGCGGGCATCGCCATCGCCGCGTTCGGCGCCGCGGGCAACACATACCGCTGGAACCGCTCGCTGGAGAAGATGACCGGCCGCCGCTCCCACGCGGTCGCCGATTTCGGAGCCGCCCTCGACGCGCTCCGTCTCGCCGGTGCCGAGGCGACGGCGTTCACGCGGTGGTTCTGGAGTGCGAGCGACGAGCCCTACGTTGTGGTCCACGCGACGCCCCACGGGCCGACCTCGATGATGTGGCGGCGCGGCCACAGCCGCACGGCGGGCTCCTCCGATCGCCTCACGCTCGTCGGAGTGGCCATGCCGGGTCTCTCCACGTCACAGTCGGCTGGGGACGGTCACATGACGGCTCGCCCCGCACAGCCTCAGGCCGCACGCCGCTAGCCGGCAGCTCTCGCTCTGGCCCCGCCCTCGATGCCCATCCGCTCCGTCCTGCTCGTTCACCCCGACGCTGATCGCTGGCTGGAGGAGGCTCCCAACTCGTCCATTGAGGTCACGACGGCGTCGTCGGCGATGGAGGGTCGTGCGTATCTGGCGGGGACGGCCTTCGACACGGTCTGGATCGGGCCCGACGCCGATGCTTCGGGTCGCATCGAGGCTCTCCGGGACGCACTCGGCCTCGAGGTCGAGATCGAGCACGTCGAGGTCGCGGACGTCGAGCGTCGGCTGAGAGACGACACTGGGAATGAGTCGGCAGAGGAGGAGAGCGAACGGTCCTCAGTGGTCAGGAAATCCCTGGTCGAGGTTCGCGACGAGCTCTCTCGTGTGGCTCACGATCTGAACAACCCGCTGGCGGTTATTGCTGGAAACGCGCAGCTTGCAGCGGAAATGGCACGCGCCGTCCCGACCGACGAAACGGTCGTGGAGGCGATCGCAAGTATCCAGCAGGCAGCCGGGGAGCTAGAGGCCTTATTCGCCGATGTGGCCGCGCTGAGGCGGTTAGTGGATCGCGCCATCGGGTAGCGAAGCGACGGAACAACGTTCCGTCAGGACCGGAATGGAGTTCGAGAGCGCTTAAGCGGATCGGTTGCCGGAACCGATATCTCGTCTGCACCCAAGTGGCGTCTGTCGCCGAGCCCACACGAGTATGTCCTCCGCCCCGATGATCCCCGCCCACGAGCAAGAGCACATCGACCGTGTCTCTGCCGCGCTCGCGGATCAGCCCGCAGCCGTCCGCGAACGATGGGACCGCGCAGTGGGTCACGTCGCCCAGGCCGCGGTCTACGACGCGTATCTCGAGTTCAACGAGCTTCTCAAGGCTCCGCTCGATCCACTCCTCCAGACCCACGTTCAGCTTCAGGCGGTCCGGTGCCTCCGCGACGCGCCCGTCGAGCGGACCAAGACGGAACTCGCGCTCGTCGACCCGCAGGATGCCTATCAGACGCTCGTCCTCGATTACCGACTCGGATGGCTCATGCGCCATCGCTCTGATGAGTGTCACCGCGGCGCTTCAGTACTTCGACCGCGTCCGCGAGGAGGCTCGCCGTTTGGGGAGCCGAGCGTGGGAGGTCGCGGCGCTTCTCGAGAAAGCACAGGCGCTGATGGTGCAGGGCGACTTCGAGCAGGGCATCGAGATCTGCACGCGCGTCTACAACCTGAGCCGACGCAACGGACTGGTGGAGTACATCCCGCGCGCCCTCACCTACAAGGGGTTCGCTGAGGTCAAGCTCGACAAGCACCACGAGGGCGAGGAGTCGATCCAAAAGGCGCACGAGCTCGCGACTCGCAACGGTCTCGTGGCCGAGCAGGGATTCGCGCTTCACCAGCTCGCGCAGATCTACCACTACGACTTCAAGTTCTACGGTCTCGCCCTCGAGTACTACCAGCAGGCGCAGGCGACGCTCGATACGATCCCGACGTGGCCTTCTCACGAGGACCGCATCGAAAGCGACATCGCCGCCGCTCACCGCGAACTGGCCGACCTCGACATCGCGAAGATCCTGGGTCCGATCCCGATCAACAAGCTCCGCCAGGAGTACCTCACGAGCTTGGTCAACGGCTTCGTCGGTATCCCTGGCATCGACAACCGAAGCCAGCTCGGCGAGCGGATCGGTCTGACGCGGCAGGCGATCCACCGGAACATCAACAGCTAGAGATCCGTCCTCGAGGACGGTCGTCGGAGAGGGGATGAGGTCCTCGGTCTCGTGGCACCGCGCCCAGAATCGGCCTCGAGTCCGGCGTCGACGGCCCTGGTCCGAAACATCGAGAGTGGCAGAGGTGCGACCTCAGGTCGGTCCTCGGCCTCGAGGATGCAGCGCTACGTCGCCCGACGGCCGTGGACGGCGTCTCAACGCGGATCGACAGGCTTTGAGGCCGCAGGCGAACGAACCTCATCTGGTCCTCACCGCGGGTCGACCTCGAGGTCGATATCCTCGAATCCCTCACTCGGGGCACGGCCGCGCGCCTTGTCCGCGTTCAGAGGGCTCCCGTATCTTCGATCCGCGCCCACCACCACCCCGCGTATAAGAGAGTTTCGTGCTACGCCCCGCTGCAGCCCCTGTGCTGCGCGTCGACAGGTTCCCACCCACCTCGGGCCTCCCGCACGCTCTCTATGTCGCGTCTTGCACTCTTCTGCGCCCTCGCCGTCGCGGCCTCTGCCCAGGCACCGGTTGAGTACGTCGAGCAGGTCCCAGAGCGTCCCATCGCTTCGCGTCCTCGAGACGACCCCGAACGCGATCACCATCGAGGTCACGACGTGGTGGCGGACGCCCCTCGAGGACGCAGTCGAGCGCGCGGGAGGCCGTACTCGAGAACCTGATCGGGCTGGCCAGCGCAGGTCGGGCCACGCTGTCACACGAGATCTCGCTCGGCTCCGCCGTTCCACCGGCGGTCACCGTCGTGTCCTTCGAGGGCGAGGAGGTGAACCTCTCGTCCGACCTCGAGGCCGCCTACTCTCAGCCTCGACGCGTCGGCAGCGGAGGTCGTCAACCTGGGCGAGCGCCGTCGTGAGTTGGTCGGCAGCCTGTCTCTTCGGATGCTTCGCGTCGAGGACGGGCGCTTGATCCGTGCTCGACGAATCGTGGTGCGCGTGCCCCGCCCGCCCGTGGCGGCCCGGTTGGCCTCGTCGGGCGATGACAACCCGCACCTCGCCGTGAGCCGGAGCCGGCTGGCCGAGGGCCGCTGGTTCAAGGTGCCGATCCCCGAGACCGGCATCTACCGCGATCGATGCGGCGTTCCTGCGCGACGAACTCGGCCTCGAGGACACGATCCCGATGTCGAGCATCGGCATCTACGGCACCGGCGGGCGCATCCTTCCAGCCGTCAACGCGTCGACCGGCCGGCCGACCTGCTCCCGGTCGCCTCGCTCGTGACCGGGGACGCCGTCGTGTTCTACGCGGAAGGCCCGATGTGGTGGGACTGGATCGAGCGAAGCGGCACCCGTCCCGGCTACTGGTCGCACGACATCAGCCCGTTCTCGACCGACAGCCATTACTTCCTCCGCCTCGACGACCCGTCGCCGACCCGGATTGGTGATGCGGCCTTCCCATCCTGGTCTGACGCGGAGGTCCTGACCGACTATCCAGGACCGGCGATTCTACGAGGAGGACTTCGTCAACATCCAGCGTGACGGCGGCGGCTCTGGCCTCGACTGGCTCGGGCCGGACGTCAAGCCTGGGGCGGTACGGCTCTGTCCGTGCTCAACGTGACGGCGGCCGGCGCGACGGCATCGTCCCCGGTTCGGTACCGAGCACGGGTCGTGGCAGCGCGGTCCAGCCCGTCGGTCACGTTCTCGATGATCAAAAACTCGCAGTCCATCGCCACGGAAGTCGTCCTACCGCGATCTCGAACTCGGAGCCAGAACACCGGCAACCTTGCCAACGCCAACGACGGGCCTCGAGACGACAACCACGTACGGCACCGGCCTCGAGGTCGCCATCCGCGACGTCTGGCAGCGACGCCGGCGCGAGCGCGTGGCTCGACTGGGTCGAGGCCGTCCTCGAGAGGCCTGCCGCGGCGGGCACCGACCAGTACGTTCAGTTCCCGACGCCAGGCGGTCAGCGAGGACGGTTCGAGACCACGCTCACGGGGTTCGCCAGCGAACCCTTGGTGTGGGACGTGACGGACGCCGGTGCCGATGCGCCGTCTTGGGGTGGCTGCAGGGCGGTGGAGGGTGGCGCGTCCAGGCTGAGGCCGGGACGGAGACCGTCCTCGAGGCCGATGTGCGCGGCGACCTCATCAGAGCGAGAAGTGGTCGTCGAGCGTGAGATCGTCGCCTTCTCGCCGACTGGCCCGTCTGTGCGAATCGCCGGGCGGCCTCGAGGACGGAGCGGTCGCGGTTTCCAACCAGAACATCCACGCCGTCACCGTCTTTCCGGACTACGTGGTGGTGTCCCACCCGGACTTTCTTTCTCAGGCCCAGCGCCTGGCCGACTACCGGCAGCAGCGGGACGGTCTCGTCCCGTTGGTGGTCACGACGGAGCAGGTGTTCAACGAGTTCGCCGGCGGCACCGGGGACATGCGCGCCGTTCGGGACTTCATGAAGTTCCTGTACGACCGCGCGCCGTCCGACCGGCTGCCTCAGTACCTCTTGCTGTTCGGCGACGGCCATTACAACTTCCGCCGGATCATCACGCCTAACTCCGACGAACGCCCGGGACCCAACTACGTCCCGACGTTCCAGTCGGAGAACATGCTGAACCGAACGGCCTCGTACACGTCCGATGACTACTTCGGACTGCTCGGTGACTCAGGAGGGGCGCTGGCAGTTCAGCGGGGCAGGCACCGATGAGCGGGTGGACGTCAGGCATCGGGCGGATTCCCTCGAGGACGCTGAGCGACGCGCGGACCGTCGTCAACAAGATCATGCGCTACGAGGACCCGGCCACTCAAGGCGAGTGGCGCACCCGGTTCACGTTCGTCGCGGACGACCAGTATCCGAACGACTGGGACGACGACGTGCACGTTCTGAACGCGGACGGCACGGCCGAGCAGTCGTAGAGGCCGTGGACCCCCGGGTGACGCTCCAGAAGATCTATGGCCCGTCGTACCCGAGCACCGTGACGGCTCGAGGTCGGCTCCGGCCGCAGGCGACGGAGGCCGTCCGTGAGTCCATCGAGGCCGGGACATTCGTGTGGAACTACAGCGGTCATGGCGGACCGTCGGGGCTGGGCGATGAGGAGTACTTCACGGAGGAACTCGTCGCATCGCTCGATAATGCAGATCGGCTTGCGGTCTTCGTTACCGCGACCTGCTCGTTCGGCAAGTTTGATATCGTCGATCGACAGAGCCTAGCGGAGCAGGTGCTGCTCAAACCTGATGGCGGCGGCGTTGCCATGCTGACGACCGTGCGGCTCGTATTCACAAGTACGATTCCGGATAGCGATACCAACTTCGGGCTCAACCGGACGCTGACCGAGAAGATGCTTCTCCGTGACGCTCAGGGGCTGCCGTTGCGCTTAGGCGACGCACTGTACCTGACCAAGAACACGGACATCGGTGCGAGCACGAACAGCCGCAAGTTCAACCTGCTCGGCGATCCCGCGATGCGCTTAGGCTCGCCCGCCCGCCCCGTGCAGGTCGACCCGCCCTCCGCATTCCGTGCCTTCGACGAAGCGACCATCTCAGGCCAGGTCCTCGGCCTCGACGGGCAGCCAGACGCGGCGTACACCGGGGAGATCGTCCTCGAGGTCTACGACGCTGCCCGCAAGGTGACGCTCCCGGAGGGGGCGTGCTGCAACACGGACAGCCCGTTTGATGATGACCGCCTAGGTGACTACGCAGACCGCTCGGACCGCATCTACGCCGGCCGCGCCTCGGTCAATGGGGGCCGGTTTACGTCCACGTTCTTAGTCCCGCAAGACGTCTCGTACTCAGGCCTTCCGGCTCGCGTCGTGGCCTACACGACGGGTTCGGACGGCTCCGATGGAGCCGGCCAGTCGACAGACGGCATCGTGGCGACCGACGCGGCCTCGAGGCCGAACGACGGCGCCGGTCCGGAGATCTCGCTCTTCGTCAACGACTCGACGTTCGTCGAGGGCGGCACCACCAACCCCGATGGCTTCCTAATCGCAAGGCTCCGCGACGCGAGCGGACTGAATGCGGTCGGCGCCGGCGTCGGGCACGAGCTACTGCTGGTCGTGGACGGGGACGAGGCCAACGCCATCGACGTGGGGCGCTACTACCAGGGCGACCTCAACACGTACCGCTCTGGCACGGTCCGTCTGCCATTGTCTGCCCTCGCGCGCAACAGTCGTTCGCTGGCGCCCGGTGAGCACTCCGCCACCATCACGGCATGGGACGCGCTCAACAACGTCTCGACGGCCTCGATCACGTTCGTGGTCGTGGACGAGGGCGTTGTCGTCCGAAGCGTGCTGCCCTATCCGAACCCAACCGCAGGGCCCTCGCGGTTCTTCATTGAGCATAACCAGCCCGTCGGTACACAGGCGCAGGTCCAGCTTCGGATTTACACCATTGCAGGCCGACCCGTCCGCACCATCGACGGCACCGACGCGTTACCGGGGGGTGTACTCACATCTCGCACCCTCGAGGTCGCTTGGGATGGACTCGACGACGACCTCGACCGACTCGGCTCCGGTGTCTACCTCGTCAGTTTGAGGATGGAGGTGCCGAACCCCGCCGGTGGTTCGCGCGTCGCCGAGCGCATCGAGCGTCTGGCCGTCATTCGCTAACTCAGATATCCCTAGGTTCATGGGCCGCACGTCGGCCCGATTTAGATCCTTCCCCCCGATTATGACTCGACTCCTTCTTCTATCTGGCTTTGCGCTCGCGCTGGCTGCACCGGCTTTCGCGCAAGACGACGGCGAAGTCGTCCTGACGACGGCCGTCCCGTTTCTCCAGATCGAGCCCGACAGCCGCGCGGCAGGCATGGGCATGGCGGGCGTCGCCGTGGCCGATAATGCTTACGCTCCCTTCTGGAACCCGGCTGGATTGGCTGGGCAGCAGGGGACCGAGGTCTCCTTCACGCACGCCCCGTGGCTTCCAGCGCTCGGCGCCAACCTCAGCTATGAGCACCTGTCGGCCAAGCACGGACTCGGCTCGGCTGGCACGCTAGGCGGCCATCTGACCTACTTCGACCTGGGCACGCAGATCGCGACCAACGATCAGGGGCAGGAGCTTGGCGAGTTCTCGTCCTACGAACTCGCACTCGGCCTCAGCTACGGCTATCCGATCACGGAGAACCTGGCCGTGGGTCTCGGAACGCGCTTCATCTACTCGAACCTGACCGGCGGCGCCGTCATCGGGCAGAACACACAGACCTCTGCCGGCACGTCCGTTGGCGTCGACCTGGGGATGAAGTACACCGGTCCGGACCTTGGGCTCGGCGAGTCCACGAGGCCATCGATCGCGTTCAACCTGGCCAACATGGGCCCCGGCATCTCGTACACCGAGTTCACAGAGGTCCCGGATGCCATCCCGACGACGCTTCGGATGGGTCTAGCTCTCGATACCAAGATTGACGAGTTCAACCGCGTCCTCCTCGCCCTCGACCTGAATAAGATCGTGGTGAACCCGCGGAGCGTCGAGCAAGAGGACGGCACATTTACCACGGAGTACGACCCCTTCTACGAGGCCATCTTCTCTTCCTGGGCCTCGAGGACGGTCAAGACCGTGACGGGCGCCGCTGGACAGACCTGCGACGACCTCGCTGCCAACGACGACTCTGAAGACGACTGTCGCACCGTCAGCGGCTTGCGATCGCTGACACTCGGGACTGGCCTCGAGTACTGGTACAACGACCTTCTCGCGCTCCGTGGAGGCTACTTCTACGAGGACCCCGCCAATGGTAACCGCCAGTTCATCACGTTCGGGACGGGCATCCGCTACAGCTTGGTCGGCGTCGACATTTCGTACATCTACGCGCTCCAGGAGAACTCACCGCTGGCCGATCAGCTTCGGTTCTCGCTGCTGCTGAACATCCCGCGCTAGCCTCGACCTCGAGGTCGCCGCCCGGTCCGTCCTCGAGGGCGGGCCGGGCATTTTCGTTTTACCCGTGTCGCTCTGTGTCTGACCTCGAGGCCGTCGGCCTGTTCGCGGCGCTGCTGGCAGTGTCGGTGGCGATCGGGGAGGGGCTACGGGCGTTAGGATGGGCGGCCGAGTCCACGCGCCGACTCGTCCACGTTGGGGTGGGGCTGGCGACGGCTGCCGCCCCGATGTGGTTTAGTGGACCTGTAGGGATGTATGCGCTGGCGATCCTCTTCATGGTCGGCAACGCGGTGCTGATGTCGAGAGGGTGGGGCGCGTCGATGCACGCGATCAAGCGGCGGTCATGGGGAACGGTCGTGTTTCCGTTTGCGCTGATCGTTGCACTGGGTCTGACCTGGAGCCTCGACCCAAGCCGTGTCTTTGTGTTGCAGATCGCGTTCGTGGTGCTGGCCCTTGCCGATCCCGCCGCATCATTCGTCGGCACTCGCGTGTCGTCCTCGAGGCCGTACCTCGTGGCCGGCGCCACCAAGTCGCTCGCGGGGAGCACCGCATTTGCCCTCGTCACCCTGGTGTCGACAGCGATCCTCCTGCTGTGGATCGGTCCTGAATGGTCCGCCCTCGAGGTCGCGGTCGCTGCGATCACGGTATCTGCCCTCGCGACGGTAGCGGAAGCGCTCGGGCGTGGGGGATGGGACAACCTGTGGATCGTGCTCGCGGTGGTGGTCCCACTCTCGCATCTCGACGGCTCGCCGCCCGCCCTCGTGGTCGAGGGGTTGGCGCTGGTCCTCGCGGCTCTGTTTGGAGTGCTGACCTTTCGCGTGCGCGCCCTAGACGTGTCGGGAGCGTTGGTGGGATCGCTCCTCGCATGGATGCTGGTCGCGCTGGGAGGTCTTGTCTGGGCCGCGCCCGCGCTGGCGTTCTTCGTGCTGTCGAGCGCCGTGTCGCGAGTTGGGGAGCAGCGGAAGGCGACCTCGAGGACGCTCGAGGCGAAGGGAAGTCGCCGCGATGCGGGTCAGGTGTTGGCGAACGGTGGCGTCGGAATGCTGCTGCTGGGGGCGTCTGTGTTTGGTGAGTCGCCGATGCTGTACCCCGGGTTTGTAGGGGCATTCGCGGCGGCAGCAGCGGATACGTGGGCGACGGAGATCGGGACGGCCTTCAAAGGGCCGACGCGTCGGCTGGGTGTGGGGCGCCGGGTTCAGCCGGGGGAGTCGGGCGGCATGTCGGTTGCGGGCACCACCGCATCCATCGTTGGATCCGCAACGGTGGTCGGCGCGGCCTGGGCAGTGGGCGGCCTCGAGGCCGGACCGGTCGCTCTGGTATTAGTGGTCGCTGGCGTCGTCGGCTCCGTCCTCGACACGGCGCTCGGTGCCACGGTTCAAGCCCGCTACAGACGCCTCGACGGCACGCTTTCCGAGGTCGCCCTCGAGGGCGCGGACCGTGTGGGGTGGGGCTGGGTCGACAACGACGCGGTTAACTGGGCGGGCACGGTGGCTGGCGCCGATGGGGGAGCCCTTGTAGGACTGGCAGCGTGGTGACCGTTCCAGCCTCGGCCTGGAGGTCGCGAGCGCTAGCTGTCTGATCATCGACTCGTCCTCGAGGACGGCTTCCTGTCAAGAGCACGCGGCGACGTCCGTAGTTTCGCACGCTCCACTCCCGCGACTCAATGGCCTGGTACCGGCAGCTCCACTGGCAGATCATCATCGGCCTCATCCTGGGCACCGCGTACGGGGTGCTGGCCGCGACGCAAGGCTGGGGCGGGTTCGTGACCGACTGGGTGGCCCCGTTCGGGACCATCTTTATCAACGGACTCAAGCTGATCGCCGTCCCGCTGATCCTGGCCTCGCTCGTCACCGGCGTTGCGAGCCTGAGCGACCTCAAGAAGCTGTCCCGGATCGGCGGCAAGACCATCGGGATCTACGTCGCCACGACCGCCGTCGCCGTCACGCTTGGCCTGCTCATCGTCAACGTTCTCGATCCCGGCGAGGCGGTGCCGGAGGCGATGCGCGTCGAACTCGAGGCCGAGTACAGCAGCGCTGCGGAGGGGAGCATGGCGACTGCCGCGAGCGCTGAGGAGCGTGGGCCGCTTCAGGTGATGGTGGATCTCGTGCCTGACAACTTCTTCGCTGCCTTGACGGCCGGCACTCGTTTGTTCGGCGGTAACGGCTTCTCGAACGGAGCGAGCACGTTGCAAGTCGTCTTCCTCGCGCTGCTGCTGGGAATCGGGCTGATACAAGTGACGCCTGAGAAGGCGAAGCCGTTGCTGAGCTTCTTCGAGAGCCTCAACGATGTTGTCATCAAACTGGTCGACATCATCATGCTCATGGCACCCATCGGTGTGTTTGCGCTGATCGCCGCAACCATCACATCGCTTGCCGGCGACGATGTCGGGCGAATCGTGGCCTTGCTCGGCGCCCTCGGCTACTACTGCATCGCGGTGTTGCTAGGCCTTGCGATCCACACCTTGGTGACATACCCACTCATGCTCCGCGCGTTCACTCCGATGAAGATGGGAACGTTCTTCGCGGGCATCGGCCCGGCCTTGCTCGTGGCCTTCTCCACGTCCTCGAGTGGCGCGACGCTCCCCGTCACGATGGAGCGATGCGAGGAGAAGCTAGGTGTGAGTGAGGAAGTCTCCTCGTTTGTGCTCCCACTCGGAGCGACGATCAACATGGACGGCACGGCGCTGTATCAGGCCGTCGCCGCTGTGTTCATCGCCCAGGCGCTTGGCATGGACCTGAACCTGGCCGCCCAGATCACGATCGTGCTCACGGCCGTGCTCGCCTCGATCGGCACCGCTGCTGTCCCCGGCGCTGGCATCATCATGCTGGTCATCATCCTCCAGTCCATCGACGTGCCCGCCGAAGGCATCGCGCTGATTCTGGGCGTGGACCGCATCCTGGACATGGTTCGCACTGTGACAAACGTGACCGGTGACGCGACCGTGGCGACCATCGTCGCGGCGACGGAAGGGCAACTTGGTGTGCCCGACCTCACGAATGCATCGGACCGGCTCGTTACATCTGCGTGAGACGATTCGCGCTCCTGTTCTGCATTCTGGCTGGGCCTGTCTGGGCGCAGGCCGAACTCGACACCGCTGACCCCGCCGGGCTGTCGGCAGCGACCCGCGCGTCCCTCGGCCTCGAGGGCGACGCGGCGGCTGCACGGTATGCCCAGGCCTACGCTGACGCGCTTGACTTTCGGCTGGACGATGCCCTCGAGGGCTATCGCGAGGTGGGGCGACTAGAGCCGACGTCGCCCGCGAGTGCATTCGGCCTTGAGACGGTCACGCTCTGGCGCGCCTTCCTCACGGAGGATGACGACGTGTTCGACCGATTCTACGCTCTCAACGACTCGCTCCAGATTGTCGCCGACGACCTCGAGGCCGATCTCCTCGGCGCCACGGCCAAGCTGCACCGCGCCCTCGCCTTTGGGCGTCAGGAGCGATATGCTCGCGCCGGCAACTCGTTTCGCGAGGCGTGCGGGCGGTTCCGCGATATCTCCGACACCGGAGCGCTCTACGGACAGGGCGTTTGCGAGGTCGCCGCCGGCTCCGTCCCGCGTTCGTACCGCTGGCTGGCCCGTCTGCTCGGATTCCGCGGCAGCGTCTCCGGAGGTCTGACCGCCCTCGAGGCCGCGTCCCTCGAGGACGGCGTCATGGCCGACGACGCCCTGATCGCGTTTGCCATCGCGGATGCGACGCTCAACGAGCGCCGCGGAGGGTCCGTGGATCGACTGGCTGCGCTCTCGGAGTCGAGGCCGTCGTCCCCGCTGCTGGCCTATCTCGCGGGCTACCACCTGTTGATCGACCGCCGCGCCCTCGAGGCCGAGCAAGCGTTGCTCCGAGGCGTCGAGGCCGTCGCTGACCCGGACGTCGAGGCCGTGCCGTTCTTGGACGCCCACCTCGGGTTGGCGCTGTATCGGCAGCATCGGTTCCAGGAGGCGTTGCCCTACCTCGAGGGCTACGCGCGAACGTTCCGAGGCCGCGCGCTCCTCGCCCAGACGACGCTCCGTGCCGGACTCGCCCATGAGATGCTGGGCGACCGCCGCCGCGCCGAAGGTTTCTACCGCCGCGTCCGTGCCTCGAGGGACTACGACACGGACCTCTCCGCCGCACGCGAGGCCGAGCGCCGACTCGAGGCGCCGATGACGGAGGCGGAACGCACACTCCTGCTCGCGGAGGCGTCGTACGACGGTGGCCGCGACCTCGAGGCCGTGAGTTTGCTGCAGCCCATCGTGACCGACGCCCGCCTGACTACTGTAGAGCGCGCTGAAGCGGCGTACCGAACGGGTCGGGCCCTCCAGTCCCTCGAGCGCTGGGACGACGCCAAGCGCCACTTCCAGCTTGCGGTCGACCGCCCCGGCGACCCGCTTGCCAAGTGGGGACCGTGGTCCCTGTACCACATGGGCGAGGTGGAGGAGGAGATGGGAGCGATAAACGAGGCCGAGTCGCTCTACCGTAAGGTCCTCGATGACGAAACCGAGTTCGATTACCACAAGGCGCTGGAGCAACGAGCTCGCGCCGCCCTCGAGCGGATCGGCCGCTAGCGACCTCTTGACTTTCCCTTCTATGCCGCGTCTTGTCTCTGCTCTGTTGTTGGTGTTCGCGGCGGGAGTCTCGGCGCAACCGGAGGTCCGCTTTGCAGACGGATGCGCGCTCTACGATCATGGTCCCATCGCGGAGGCAGGGGCGTCGCTTGATCTAGCCCGGCGTCGCCCTCGAGTCCTGAACTCCCAGACGATGGTGACGTCAGGGAGCGCCACATTCGAGGTGAACTACTCTGGGTTCACAACTGAGGCCCGAGTTGCTTTTCAACGCGCCGTTGAGATCTGGTCAGAGCACATCGCGTCGCCCGTCCCTATTCGCATCCAGGCCGAGTTCACGCCGCTGGCATCCACGGTCCTCGGATCAGCAGGCCCTTTTCTCCTGCGCGACTTCCCTGGGGCCCCCATGCGCGGCACGTGGTACCCATTTGCTCTAGCAGACGCGATCACGGGTGAGGATCTGAGCCTTCAGTTTGACGATCCGAACGAGTTCTTTTATGACATCAACGCGCAGTTCAACAGCTCCCAGTCGTCGTTCTACTTCGGCCTCGATGGAAACCCGCCGAGCAACCAGTTTGACTTTGTCACCATCGTGCTCCACGAACTGGGCCACGGCCTAGGATTTATTGGGTCAGGGGTGGTGGACAATGGCGCAGGCGATGCAGAGTGCAACGGCGTCCGTGGTAACGGCTGCTGGGGATACTTCAACGGCAGTTTCGCGGGCTTCCCCTTCGTATTCGACCAGTTCATAGAGGACAATCGAGGCGTTCCGTTCGTCGACACCGATATCTATCCGAACCCATCACGGGCGTTGGGCGCGCTGCTCCAGAGCCAGAACCTATTTGTCGAGTCGCCTAATGTCACGAGGCTCTACGGCGACGAAGCGCCGGTCTGGGCACCCGTCACATTCGACGAGGGATCTTCGTTCTCGCACTGGGACGAGATTGTCTTTCGCGAGACCTCGGCGGCACTCATGACACCGCAGGTGGCGCGTGGCGAGGCCTACCAAGACCCGGGTGACATCACATGCGCGTTCTTCGGCGACATGGGCTGGAGTCTCGGCACGGGATGCGCTACGCTTACGGTCGATGGGGAAGAGGCACTCGCTCCCGCCGCCGTCGGCCTCGAGGTCGTTGGCTCGAACCCAGTTCAAACCTCTACCAGAGTGCGGGTTCGCCAAGCGACACCGCAGTCGGTCACCGCCACGCTTGTTGATGCGCTGGGACGCCGGGTCGCTGTCATCCACAATGGACCACTTGCTGCGGACACCGTCCTCGAGGTCGACATGGCAAGGCTCGCTCCTGGAGTGTATCGGCTGATCACGCGTTCGTCCTCGAGTGTCGAATCTGTTGCGTTGACCGTCGTCCGGTGAGGCGGTGGGTCGTGCTTCTGTCTGTCCTGCTGGCGTCAGAAGCGCTGGCCCAGGAGTCGATGGACGCGACCACAATCTGCCGGCTTCCCGTGACCGACGTTGTCGTTTCGGCCTCGAGGTCGCAGGCCCGTCGAGCGGCGCCCGACTGCGATCCCGCCCTCGAGGGCGCACGCATCGAGGTCGAGTACACTGGCTTCCCGCAGGGGGCGGAGGAGGCGTTCCAGCGAGCGGCCGACGTGTGGGGATGCCTGATTCGGTCGACCCAGACGGTCCGTGTCCGGGCTGTGTGGGCACCTCTCGATGCCACGACGCTGGGCTCGGCGGGACCGGTTCTGTTTCGCGACTTCGAGGGCGCTCCGGCTCGTGGCATCTGGTACCCGGCGGCGCTCGCCGATGCGCTGGCAGGGCGGGACCTCGGCGACGGCGATCCCGATATCGAGGCCATGTTCAACAGCGACTTCCGGGCGTGGCACTTCGGCGCGGAAGATCCGCCGGAGGGCCAGTTCGACCTGACGACGGTCGTGCTCCACGAGCTTGGCCATGGACTGGGCCTTATCGGCGCTCTTGCCGTCGAGGACGGGGTCGGCAGCTTTACCTCGGACCGCTCGAGGCCATTTAGCTACGACCTCCACATCCAGGACGGCGCCGGTCGGTCGCTGCTCGACTCGAGGACGTACCCGCTCGAGTCGCGAGTCTTGGCCGACGCCCTCGAGGACGAGTTGCGGTTTGCGGGCAACGCTGTCGACCAGGCGCTCGGGACCACGGTGCCGCTGTACGCGCCGCCGCGCTGGGTCTCGGGAGCCTCGCTGTCCCATCTCGACGAGGACACGTTTCCTGCCGGCACACCGGATGGGCTCATGACGCCCTTTATCGCTCGCCAGGAGACGGTATCCGCTCCCGGACGTGCGACGTGCGCGATGCTCGGTGACATTGGCTGGCAACTCGCTGGCGAGTGCGATCTCTTGGTCGGCCGTCTAGACGACCAACTTCCGACCTTGTCCGTCGCTCCAACTGGCCCGAACCCGTTTCGCTCGCGTACAGGCCTCCGCGTCTCGTCCTCCGCGCCGATCACCCTCAGTGCCTTACTGATGGACGTCCGTGGCCGCGTCCTCGAGGACTACGGAACGGTGGTGCTCGGAGTGGGCCGTTCTCTCGACCTCGAGGTCGATGCGCGTTCGCTGGCGTCGGGGGTCTACTTCGTGCGTCTCAGGGGCGCGTCAGAGCCGGTGAGCGTGCCGCTGACGGTGGTGCGGTAGGCCTTCCGTCCTCGAGGGTGAAGCCACCAAACGAAAAGCCCCGGCCTCAGAGGTAGGGTTTTGTACGCCCGAGAGGACCGCTCCCGAACCGCTTCAGCCGGGGACCTCGCCTCTGATCGCGTCGCATCGAGGCTCGTCCAGGTCCGCCCGATCCTTGTGCCCTACCTCGGACGCGGATAACGAACGATCTTTTCGATACGCTGAGTGGTAGCGAGGCAGGGGAGGAGTAGCTCCTGCAGCGATGGAGCCATCTCCGTCGGCCTACAGCGGCGGATTCTATCTCAGTCCGTTGGGACGAATTCCGGGTTCCAGACCACTTCCCAGAGGTGCCCATCGGGGTCCTGGAAGTACCCGGAGTACCCGCCCCAGAACGTCGAGTGCACGTCCTTGACGATGGTTGCACCCGCCGACTCCGCATGGGCCATCATTTGGTCTACCTCGGTCTCGGATGACACGTTGTGCCCGAGCGTGAGCCCGGTCGGACACGGGGCCGACGGAGGGAGTCCTGAGTCATGTGCAATGCTTGCGCGCGGCCAGACCGCTAACCGGAGGCCCGACTGGAGTTCGAAGAACGCGACGGCCCCGTGCTCGAACTCCTCCCCAACGATCCCCTCCGTCGCAAGTCCGAGGCCGTCGCGGTAGAAACGAACCGCTCGGTCGAGGTCGTCGACACCGAGCGTGATCACGGATACGCGAGGCTTCATTCCGAGCACGACTGAGGTAGAACAGATTGTCGCACAGCCGCATGGGACAAGCAGCTGGATATGTGGACAAAGCTATGGAAGTGCCGACCATCGGACGAACTCAAAACGCTCGGACCCCACGTCGGCCTGCAATGGCGGACACAGCTGACCAGCCGCCCCACTGCCGGCCACTCCATCACGCTGCTAGCCTGGCCATGCGCACCGCTACGACCACGTTCAACTTGGCACCCTAGCCTAGCCCGGTGTCTCTCCACGGTCCAGCATACTCATGAACCCCTCGAACCTCCTCCGTCGGGTCTCGAGCCTTTTCGCCGTCGTCAGCCCGATCGCGATAGTGTACCGACTCGACTTGTTCAGCGTCTCGAAGAACCGCTTCGCCTCCGGCCAGTCCTCAAGCGCCGCCAGGAAGTCTGTGGGGACCTCCGTCTCGCTCGGTGGCGGGTAGGCGGCCTGCCAACGGCCGTCCGCCTTCGCGTCTCGGACGCATATGAGCCCCGGCTCCTCCATCCGCCCCTCGTCGGTCAGGCGCGCTACATGCTCCGTGTTCCTCTTCGACCAACGGCTCCGGGCCGTTCTTGGGGTGATCCGTTGGAGGTAGGCCTGGTCGTCTAACGACTTCTTGAGGCCGTCGATCCAACCCCAGCACAGGGTCTCCGTCACGATGTCGTCCCAGGTCACGCTCGGGACCCCGGACTTCTTCTTAAACACCTTCACCCAGAGCTCGCTCTCGGTGGCATGGTTCGCCTTCAGCCATTCACTCAGATCTCGCGACGAAGCGAAAGCCTGCGTTCTCGTGGGGTCGACTTCAGGCATGATGCTGGTCTGGCGGCAGCACAGTTGACCGCTCAGCCGCACGAAGCTGAAGGCTGGCGGGTGGGACGAAGCGCAGGATACGCCAGTGCCCGAACGAGTCGAGAACGCAGTAGGCCGACAAGGAGCACGAGTTGCGTTGCTTTTCGGAGGGGCTGCCGCGTACGTTGCTCGCCCGCCACGTCCCGCCATAAGCTCCTTGCGCCTGAGCGGCCCCCTTTTTCGCGGCCACAACGTGCTCAAAGGCCACGTGCAGGACTAGGCCGAGATCCTGGAGACGTACACGACGACCCTGGACGTGGGCTGACCGGCCTTCGGCCGAGACCGCGGCCGACGGACTGCGGACGGCCGACCGGAGTCTCCCGCCTCGACGTCGAGGCGGGCGGGGTCGGCTACCGGGTCAGGACCACGGTCCGGCGCGCGGACGCAAGCGCGGCGCCGTCGCCCTCGGTCGTCAGGCGGACCACGTAGACGCCGGGCGCGGCGCTGCGGGCGTCCCACGACAAGCGGCCGGCGGCGGGCGCCGGGCCATCGGCGAGGCGGGCGACGAGGCGGCCCAGCGCGTCGAACACCTCCACCCGGACGGTCATCGGGGCGCTGAGGTCGTAGGCGACCGTGAGCTCGCCTGCGAACGGGTTCGGGAAGGCGCGAAGGTCGAGCGCCACGCCCGGCTCGGCCTCGGCGGCCGTGTTGAGGCGGGCCTCGAACTCAAACGCGTCGCCGGTGGCGAGCGAGCGGACCGGGACGAGACGGAACGTGTCGCCGGCCTCGGGCGCGACGTCGCCGTCGCTGAACCGGAACTCCCAGGCCAACTCCAACTCGCCCTCGGCGGCGGGCTCGAGGATGTAGAGGAGGTCGCCCGAGCCCGGGAGGCCGTCCGCGTTGGCGTCCTTGAAGGCTACCGCGCGCGGCTGGCCGTCGTCGCCGGTGACGGTAAAGCGGCGGGGCTGAGCCGAGAGGTTGTAGATCGAGGTCGACTCGCCGGCCACGTCGGCCGTGATGGTGAGGTCGTAGTCGGTCTCGGTCGCGAGTAGGTCGATGGTGAGGATCGCGACCCGCACCATACCCCCGCTGATGGCCACCCCGAGGTCGGTGTCGCCCTCAACCCAGCCCGTCGCGTCGAGGTCGGCACGGCCTTCGTCGAGGTCCTCCACCACAAGCGCCAATCCGTCGAAGACGGGGCTCTCGGCGAGGCCGTCGGAGAGCGGGACGTCTGAGAGAACGGTTTCTGACTCATCGAGGTCGACCACGGCGTACGTCTTCGCGTCCGGGTCAGAGGCGTCGATTGCGATCCGGTAGCGGTGGCCCGTCAGCGCGCTCGGGTCCACGAAGTGGAGCTCGACCGAGCCCTCGCCCTCGCCCTGGACCCGCTGCACGAACGTGTTGACCGCGCGCGGGGTCTGCTTGAGGAACGTCACCGTCTCCGCCGAGACCGTCGAGGTCCCGTCCGAGAGGTCGACGCGGAAGCGGGCGGTCTGCGTGTTGGGCAGGGCTGCCACGTCGAGCGCGAACGACTGGGGCTCGGCGCTGGACGACAACACGGTCGTGAGGAGAGCCGTGTAGGTCTCGCCGCCGTTGACGCTGTAGAACACGTCGGCGGTGAGCGAGCCGCCCTCGGCGTCGGCGGCGACGAACGAGAGGTCGAAGCTCTCGGTCGTGAGGCGGGGGGCGAAACGGAGCGCCTCGTCCTCGAGGCGGAGCTCAGGGGCAGCGTTCGTGGCCGCGCGGTCGATGGCGAACCGCGCGCTGGTGGCCCGCCCGGCGATCCGGCCGTCGGTGTTGCGGACCCACAGGCGGACGCGGGCCCGGGCCGCCTCGGGCAGCCCGCCGAGGTCGATGGCGAAGGCGCCGTCGGCGATGGGCGCCTCGCCGAGCTTCCGCCAGTCGGTCGGGTCCTCGGTCGGGTTGAGCCATACCTCGACGGTGTCCTCGGTGCTCCGGGTGGTGCTCCAGGTCACGGTCTGCGCGCCGTCCCACGAGTCGCCAGACGACGGGGAGCCGATCGTCACCGCGTCGATGTCCTGGCGGACCTTCGAGTACAGCCACTCGGCGAGCAGCGGGTTCTCGAACCACGGACGCCATGGGCCGTGGCCGAGGTTGGCCTCGCTGGTGTAGATCAGGTCGGCGTGGGCGTCGATGGCGGCGGCCAGCGAGTCGCGGCCGATTGAGCCGGGGCAGTCGAAGGCGCGGGCGGGCTCGAGCGGTGACCGCTGGCAGTGCGTGTAGATCACGTCGCGGCCGAGGTCCTCCATCGCCTGCACGATCCGGCGGGTTTCCCACGGCGGGACGAGGCTGGAGGGGTCTTGCTCGCCCGAGAAGGCCCACACGGGGATGTGGGCGATGTCGTCGGCCTGGGACGCGAAGCTTTCGCCGCTCATGGGCGCTGCCGCCGCAAACCGGCCCTCCAGCCGCGAGATCAGGTCCCACGTGCCGTGCCCGCCCATCGACAGCCCGACGACGTAGACGCGGTCGGGGTCGATGCTGTACTCGGCCTCGATGGCGTCGAGGATCTCGAGCGTCGTGAGCTGGATGTCGATGAGGCTCGAATTGTCGGGGTCGCGCTCGGCGCTCCAGCGGTACTGCGGGTCGTTGGGGACCTGTGGGGCGAAGACGAACGCCGGGTGCTCAGCCTGGAGGACCGGCTCGGCCCAGGTCGTGGCGAGGCCGTGGGCGGCGATGTTGCGGAGGTTGTCGGCGCCGTCGGCGTTGGCTCGCTCGCCGTTGCCGTGGAGAGCGACCACGATGGGGTAGGACTCGGTGGGGTCGTAGCCGTCGGGGACGAACAGGCCGTACTTGATCGTGACCCCGTTGGAGGTCCGTTCGAGGCGCTGGAACTGGTCGGCGACCGACTGGGCGCTCGCGGCGCCGGCGATGGCGACGAGCGTGATGGCGAGGAGGGCGACGCGCATGTGTTTAGGGTGTGTCTGCAATATGGTCGGGACCGCGGCGCGCGCGCGCAAGCGGAATCCTGGTCCGTGGGTCATTCTTCGAGGCCGTCAGGGGCCCATTCGACCTCAGGGTGAGTGGTAGAAGGAGATGCCAAGCGCCGCCCACCGGGCCGCGTGGGCGCCGAGCGGATCGGACGAACGGCGACCGTCAAGACGGTGACGGATTACGCCCCGTGACCAAGCGGCCCGCGATCTCTCGGGATGTCCTGCGCGCAATGGCGGCGGAAGCTGTCGCAAGGGCATTCAGCGAGTAGCTCTCACCTGCTTCCCTCCATTGTCCGCCAAGGCGGACGAAACCGAAGAGCGGGGCGGTCGCGACGAACGAGGACACCTCCTCGCGTTCGCCAAGACCGCTCGCGCACAGCGTCGCGAGTCGCCAGACCTCTGAGACATTCCCCCTTGTCCGAAACGGGCCCGCCCCAAGTGGTTCAGGGACGTGTGTAGTAGGTGTTGTGGTCGGCCGGAGATTGGCTCGCCCAAATATCTTCTGGATCCTGCTGGCCCTCGCAAAAATCTCGATAGCACACGCGGACCGAGTTCCACCACTTTGATGTTCTCATGTGCCCCGGCGTTGCCTCTGTCGCGCCCGGTGCCGTAGCGCTCACTCAGGTGGGACAAGGGGCGCAACGAGGTCGGGGGCAATATGGGGTCTCGTCCTCGGGGGCGGTGTGAGCGGGTGGAAAGGCGGCTCTAGGGCGAGGTCGGCTCCGAATGTGTCGGGGGGCACACCACACATACTCTCACGAAACAGGTGGCGAGTCAACATCCGGTCTAATCTGACCCCGCTGGAGCGATTCATTCGGAAGGGGCATCCCGAACCACCATCCCGAGCCCTCTACTGTGGCTTCTAGGAGGCAGGAGGGCCGAAAACAGAATGGCCGATCTCTTTTCGGAGACCGGCCTTCAAATTGAGTACACCCGAGAGGACCGCTCCCGGACTGCTTCAGCCGGGGACCTCGCCTCTGATCGCGTCGCATCGAGGCTCGTCCAGGTCCGCCCGATCCTTGTGCCCTACCTCAAACATGAGTAGCGATCTATCCGATGCACTGATGGCGTCGAGACGGGAGGGAGGTCCACGACGGCGAGGCCCTCAACCTCGAGGACGCCCTGCCGCTCGTGATCGACACGCTCGAGGAGGGGGCCAGCGAGGCGAGGCTGCTGTTTTGATAGCCCTTGCTTTGTCCACGCTACTCGCGATCTCCTGGGGCCGTCGTCAGGCCTTGCTGTTCCAACTCCAACCTGTGTGGCCCGCCATCTTATCGGAGAGTGTTTTCTCGGCGTCGCTCGAGTTGCAATCGAAGTACCGCTTGGAGTTACCAGATCCGACAACTCCGAGGCCTGGCTGAGTCCTCCGGCCGAGGTTTTCGTCCCTGTGCGAAAAGATTCGGAGAGGGGTCCCCGGCAGTCCTATCGCAGTGATCCTGCGTGGCACCTGGATCAGGCAACAGACAGGGCCGGCCGCACATGGCATGAGGGTGCAATCGATCTCGACCCTCAAAATCTTCCCATGCTGGGTTACGATGGTCTTGATGCGGTCGCTGCTGACCGCCTTCCAGTACATCTGGTCGGGATGGTTTAGGGCGCTGCCGCTACCTGCCGCCCCCGCCTCAGCAGGCCTGATTCGTACTGCGCCCCCTCTCTCCGTGATCGCGTAGGCGACGTAGTGGATGGTCCCGTCGTTTTTGTACCAGTCCGCTGTCGTGTTGTACACGTCGGTCCCCATCGGATGAGCCTCGGTCTTGGTCTCGGCGGTGAACTTGGCTCGCTGCAGGTCGGGCATGGGAGGGGACGGTTGGGCTCTTATGCTTAAAACCGGAATATTGCTACGATTAGGTCACCGGCTACCTGATTGCCGACTCTAGGAACCATCTCTTCGACCTCAAGGCTCAGTGCCAGTGGCCCGATACCATCAAACAAGCCGAGGACTGAGATCGTGCCCGTTCGGCTGCCCAGAGAGACTCACCCATCGGCAGGGAGACGTACCCAGGCCGTAGTGTTCTGGCATGCCCAGCCCTCCGGTCCCCGGTTTTCTCGCCGCCTGGCAACCCCTCGAGACCCTCGCCTGCGCCCTTGAGGACATCGGCCTCGGCCAGCTCGCCGCCGAGCGACCTCGAGGCCCCCACGGACCGCCGCCGGAGTGGCTCCCCCTCGCCGAGCGCCTGCCGGTCGCCCTCGAGGACGCGCGCACGTTCCCGCTCGGGCTCGTCCCTACGGAGTGGCGCCTCTTGTGGTGGGTCGCTCTCTCGACATCGAGGTCGACGCTGGTGCGCTGGCTCCGGGTGTCTACTTCGTGCGGCTGAGGAGCGCGTCAGAGCCGGTGAGCGTGCCGCTGACGGTGGTGCGGTGGGGCCTTCCGTCCTCGATGCCGAAGCCACCAAACAGAAAACCCCGGCCTCGGCTCGAGGTCGGGGTTTCGTACGCCCGAGAGGATTCGAACCTCTGGCCTTTGGTACCGGAAACCAACGCTCTATCCAACTGAGCTACGGGCGCGACGTGATCAGAAGATACGGACTCGCCCCGGCGCGGCAACGCGGTCCGGCCAAAGAGAGCGTGAACGAGAGGCCTACGAAGCCGCAGGCGCCGACTTCGACGTGTAGCGATCCGAGACCGGGACCTCACACTGACGACGCTTGAGCTCGTAGCGAGCTGCTCGAGCCAGCGCCACGTCCTCCGTAGAGATGGATTCATCCTCCACAGCCTGCTGAAGTTTCTTGTCGGAGAGGAGCTGGAGATGCTCTGGGGTTACGGACGTCATGGGATTGTAGAGGTAGAACAAAAAAGTCTCCCTTCGACCCGGTGGCCGCCACTTTGTTGCTCTGTGCCTGGTCAGGAAACCCCCGGTCGTTCTGTCCTCGAGGGCGAACTACGCCCCGTCCTCGAGGGCGCTGAGCAAGCCGTCAAAGCTGATCCTGGCGCCGAAGATGCGGCTGTCGGCACCCGCATAGGGGATGATCAAGTCATCCTCCCAGCGGTAGTTGGCGCACGAGAAGAGCACGTTGTCGACCCCCAGGTCGTCGTCGCCTTCGGTTTCCATGCCCCCGGTAGGCCTCATCAGCGGTTCGATGCGAGACACGACCGGGTCCTCGAGCCGGAAGTCGAGCAGGGCTGCGGCCAGGTCGTACTCACGCGCGCCTTCCGGCGTGAAGTGTCCCTGGTGATAGATGGTCAAGAAGCGTCCGTCCTCGAGGACCTCCGGCGGGCCGGCGGCGCCGATCCACGACTGGGCAAACTCCTCGTACTGGTACGACTGCATCAGAAGCCCCTGGCTCGTCCATGGTCCTGAAGGGGCCGGAGCCGTCGCCCAGTGAATCGCCATGGCGTCGTCGCCCTCCATAGGGCGGTGCAGCAGGATATACTGGTCATCGACGGGTGCTGGCAGGAGCGCGGAGTTCTTGTTGTTGACCGCGTTGATCTCGCCCTCGAGGGCGCCGTGGAGCGTCCAATCCACGAGATCCGTCGAGGTCGCGAGGCAGATGTGCACCCGGCGGTCCACGTCGTCACTCGGCGTCGGGTCGGTATAGCCTGTGTAGTAGAGGTAGTAGGTGTCGCCGATGCGGGTGCAGCGCGGGTCCTCGAGGCCAAGATTGTGGAACGTCTCGTCGGGCGATAGGACCGGCTCGTCGTTCCGGTACACCAACTCGAGGTCGGGGGTCAGAACAGCCCAGCCGAGGTAGGAAGGTGCCATTCGGATGTCGGGGTGGACTCGTCCCTGCGCACGGTAAAACAACACGCAGGCGCCGCCGGCGTCACGAAGCTGCTGAGCCTCCGCATCACTCAGACCCCACGACGGGATCAGAGCCTCGAGCCGGTCGGCCTCGACGAGCTGTCCAGCTGGGTTGAGCACCACCTTGGATTCCCAGTCATGCTTCTGAATAGGCGCAAGAATAGGTTGGCCGTCGTGAAGGCGCTGCGGCTCGACAGGGGGAGGCGTCGCAATCGAGCGTGGGAGGCCGACGGTGGGCGGGGGAACAGCGTGCATCCGAGCGTAGAGGGGGGGGAGGGCGATACCAGTCGCTACAAGAGCCGTTCCAGGTCTGCTTCAGGGTCACGGTCCAGCGTGAGTCCCAGGTCGACGGCTGCGAGATGGGCCAACAGGCTCGCCACCACGGACTCCGCGCCCTGGTTTCGATTGACCCCGTCCGGCGAGAAGCCGTCGAAGCACGCCCCCGTGCTCTCGTCAAAGAGCGCCTGCCCGATTCGGTTGCGCCCATAAAACCATTCGACGGCAAGGCGAGCAGAGTCTTCGAACCTCGAGGCCATCTCAGGATCGTGGGAAGCAACCAGCGCCGCGTCGTGCGTCCAGAACCACGCTGCGTATCCAGCCTCGACGGGCTGTTGATCAAACGATGCCCGCATCCCGTCTCTCGACAGCCATCCGTCGTTGCCGATGGCGTCGAAGGCGTCGTCCACCACCGTCTCGTCCAGGAGGAAGCCCGCGACCTCGAGGCCGACGTCTCTGAATCGCTCCCAGTCGGGGGCATCGCCCTCGAATCGAACGGAGGCGCGCAGGAGAGCATGAGGGACGACGGCGTTCGAATACGTCATCGAGTCCGACACCCAACGCCAGTTCTCGGACGAGGCAGCGTCAAACTGGGTGACGAGATGACGTGCGTGAGCGAGACAAGCGTCGCGGATGGCTTGGTGGCCGGGTTCGGCATCGAGGACGAGGTCGAACCCGACGGTCGCATAGGCTGCGGCGCGTGCATGCATCAGCCGCTGCCCTGCCGACCGGCCTGCGACCTCGAGGGCGAGGGCTCGCGCCGATGGGTCTTCTGCCCACGCGGCTGTCGCACCGAGCCCCCAGAGCGCTCGGCCAGTCGTGTCCTCACTGCCGACACTGTCGATGAAGCGCCGGCCGTAGTCCATGAAGTTGTGGAACGTGCCGTCGGGGCGTTGGGCATGGTGGAGAAACGACAGGCAGGTTCGTGTGACTCGGGTGAGCTGGCTGTCCGCGTCGTCGAGCCGCTGTGCTGCACCGTAGGCCGCAACCAGCGCTCGGCCAGCATCGTCAGCCGAGTAGCCGTGGCGACGGTCGGGGATGCCGTAGGCCGTGTGCTGGATGGGACCCACGTCATTCGTGATGGCAACGAGGGCGTCCATCGAGGCCGGAAGCGCGCCTGGATGGATCCGAAACGACCTCGAGGCCGGGGGTGGGGGCGCCGGGATGAAGTCTTCGATGGCAGCCTCGAAGGTGGCTCGGTACGCGCGGCCGGTCTGAGGCCACGAGGTGCGAGCGCCGAACGCAGCGGCGGCGGCACCGGCTCGAGCACGGGCCTCGGGAGAGGACGAGAGCGAGAGGAGAGCCTGGCCAAATGCGTCTGTGTTTCCATACGGGGCCAGCAGTCCGGCGTCGCCTGCCAATACCTCTGCGGCATGGAGATAGGGGGTCGAAACCACGGGGAGACCCGCGGCGAGCGCGTTCGCGAGCGTCCCCGAGCAGATCTGGTCCATGCTCGGGTAGGGCGATACGTACACATCGCTGGCCTGAAGCCACTCTCCGAGCTCCGGCCCGTCAACGTACCGGTCCACGAACCGGACGTGGTCGGCCAGTCCTCGACGCCGCACCTCGTCCTCGAGGTGCTCACGGTACACCTCGCCCTCGCGCGCCACAATCTCGGGGTGGGTCGCGCCCAGCACCACGTACAGCACGTCTGGGCAGGCCTTCACCACGGGCTCGAGCGACTCGAGGGCGAACTCGATGCCCTTGGAGGGACCGAGCAGCCCGAACGTGAGCAGCACCGTCCGGCCCTCGAGGCCGAGTCGCCCACGCAGATCGGCCGGAGGAGGCGTGAGCACCGGCGTCCCGTGAGGAATCACATCCACCTTCGAGGGTGGCACATCGTACACGTCCTCGAGGAGCTCACGTGCCGTCTCCGTCATCACCACCAGCCGCTCGGAGGCGTCGGCGACCTTGACGAGTGCGCGGTGATAGTGCTCCGGCGGATCGGGCAGCACGGTGTGTAGTGTCGTCACCACGGGGCACGGCGCCGCGCGCATGGCCTCGAGGACGAAGAGGCCCTCGGAGCCACCGAAGATGCCGAACTCGTGCTGCACGGACAGCACGTCGGCTGTGACCTGGCGGCCGGCAAGCGCGTAGGCCACGCGCGAGTCTTGCACGACCTCGAGGCCGACCTCCGGGCGTCGGCCGGGCGCATCGGGCTCGCGGACACTCGCGATGACGTCGACCTCGACGTCGGCTTTGAGAAGCCCGCGATGGAGGTCGCGGGCGAAGGTGGCAAGGCCGCAGGGTCGGGGCGGGTACGTCGAAAAGATGGTCGCTCGCATGTTCTATCTATCGTTCCGAGCCTGTACTCCCCGGCAAGAGGCCCTGTTGCTCAGGGCGTGCTTGATATCGACCGGAGTCGCGAGGTCAGGTCTGTCCTCGAGGCCGCCCTGGGTACGGCTCACCGTGTCTATCCAGGGGGGGCCGATGTAGTCTTCGTCCTCGAGGCCGAAGGCTACGCTGTTTCTCGTTCCTAGCTCCTCCCGCCAGATCGGTCGGTGACGGACGGCCACGGGTTCTCGCGTGTAGGACAGCGAACACCCTGTCTCGCCATGATCCGACTTTCGCTCCTCTCCGTTTTGCTCGCCGCCGGTATGTGCGGCTCATCCGACGACGATCTCGCTGCTGGTTCCCCATCGACCGACCCCGCCCCACCTGCTGAAGCGACGGAGGCACCGTCTGGGGAGGGTGCCCTCGAGGATGAGACATCGGGCGACACCGACTCGGGAGATCCTGCCTCGCCTTCTTCGGGATCTTCTGGGGAATCGCCGGTCGGCACGTGGCAGTTGGTCGAGATGTCCGGAAGTGGCTCTCAGATCCTCAACGTTGCCACCATCACCTGGACCTTCCATGCTGATGGCACGGGCTCGTACGTACAAGACGTCAAGAACATCGGCGGGGTCAGCATGGACGCCGCCGATGGGGGGCGCCCGTTTCAATGGAGTCAGTCAGGAGGCGTCGTGTCGACCGTCAATGACCCCAGCCCGAGCACGTTTACACCAACCTCGGAGAGGCGGATGCGATGGGTAAGCGGCAGCACGTCTGGCGTCCTCGAGCGCCAATAGTAGGTCGGAACGCCCTAACCCTTCATCGGCCCGTACACGATCCTTCGCGGCCGATACCCGTTCTTGAGGTGTTCAGCCTCCCGCAACGCGTGCCTGTTCGCATTTCCGCCGTCGCCGACGAATCCATCGCCCAGTCGCTTGGCTGGGCGCCCGGCGACCAGATCCTCGCCATCAACGGCGAGCCCGTCGAGGACGAGCTCGATTTTCGGTTCAAGGCGACCGAGGACGTCCTGTCCGTAAAGGTGCGGCAGGGGGGCAGCCTGGTGGAGCACACCATCGAGAAGGAACCCGACGCCTCACTCGGCGCCGACTTCGAGGAGTTCCGGATCAAGACCTGCGGAGACGACTGCATCTTCTGCTTCGTCGACCAGAACCCAGTCGGGCTGCGGGACACGCTCTACTTCCGCGACGGTGACTTCCGGATGTCGTTCCTTTACGGCAACTACATCACGGTCACGAACCTGCGCGACCGCGACCTCGAGCGCATCGTGGAGCAGCGCCTGAGCCCGATGTACATCTCGGTCCACTGCACCGACGACGATGTCCGCGCCGAGATGATGGGGCACCGGACGCTCCGTGACCGCCAGGCCGAGAAGCTGCGCTACTTCGCAGACAACGGCATCGAGATGCACGCCCAGATCGTGCTGGTCCCTGGCTTCAACGACGGCGGTCAACTCGCCAAGACCATCCTCGATCTGTACGATCTGCACGAGCAGTTGTACTCGGTCAGCATTGTGCCGGTCGGGCTCACTGCGCACCGCAAGGAGCTTGCGGGCCTCCGCTCGGTCACACCCTCCGAGACGCGACAGCTTGCTCGGCAGGTGGAGCGCTGGCAGAAGGTATTCCGCGAGCGCATCGGCCGCGGCTTCGTGTACCTCTCCGACGAGGTCTATCTCATGGCTGGGCTGCCGTTCCCGGACGAGGACTCCTACGACGGCTACCCACTGATGGAAAACGGCGTCGGGATGAGTCGCGACTTCCTCGACGAGCTCTCCTTCCAGGCCGAAGACTTCCCAGATGCGCTGCCCGAGCCGCGCAAAGTGACGCTGGTCAGCGGCGAGCTCACCACTCCGCTCCTGCGCGAGCGCGTCGTCCCGACCCTCGAGGCTGTCGCCGGCCTCGAGGCCGAGGTCGTGGCGTGCACCAACCTATTGTTTGGCGAGGTGGTGACGGTGAGTGGCCTGCTCAACTACAAGAGCTTCGTTGCCGGTCTCAAGCCCCTGGCAGACGCGGGCGCCCTTGGTGATCTCGTGGTCCTGCCGCCGGACTGTGTCAACTTCGAGGGTCTATTCCTCGACAACCGCCCCGGCCATAGCACCCCGGAGGACCTGAGCCGCGCGCTCGGCGGCATCGAGGTCATCGTGTTCGACGGCGACTGGGCGGGACTCGTGGACCGGCTGGCAGACCCCGTCGCGGCCTGATCGTCCTCGAGGTCGGAGCCGGGTTCTCAGGTCGTCGTGGTGGATTCGATTGGAGCGACCTCGAGGTCGAGTCGACCCCCGCTTCCGTGACATCGCCCTCGAGGTCGAAAAACGCCCCAGAGCGTGTTGCCAGAGCCTCAACTCCTCGCATTGAGTCGGTCCTCGAGGACGGTTCAAGGCCACCGTTGGAGAGGATGGAAGGTGGGCGCGCCGCGAAAGTGAATCCCAACACGTGTCGGGTACGTTGAGCCCGCAGTTCGCCCTGACTCCGTGCTCGACCCGACTCTCTCCCCGCCCTCGAGGCCGACTCCAGCCGAGTCGCCGCTGCCCCCCGCCGAGGACCCTGCTCCTGCCATCGTCGACGCGTGGTCGTGGGCGACGCCCTCGAGGCTGACCGGATGGTTCGAGCGCAACGGCTTTACACCCATCCTTACGGCCCTACTGGTCTTTATCGTCGCGTTCGTTCTCTTCCAGGTCGTGATCGCCCCGATCGTAATTGGAATCGGAATTGCGCTCGACATCGCTCGCAATGGGGGAGGGGCCGCGCCTGACATGAGCGAGATGATGGAGCTCGTGATGGAGAACGGAGCGCTTCTGATGACAGCAAATACTGTCGGTCAGATTCTTGGCTTTGGTGTCCTCGCGCTCGTCGTCGCGCGCCTTCACACGCCCGATGTTCGCGAGTATCTACGCATCCGCCGCGCAGAGATCCCTGCTTTGGGTCTCGCCGCGCTCGGGTGGGCCTGTCTCTACCCGGCTGTGATCTGGAGCGGCCAACTCAACGGCA
Source organism: Rubricoccaceae bacterium (assembly GCA_963832985.1). Taxonomy (GTDB): domain Bacteria; phylum Bacteroidota; class Rhodothermia; order Rhodothermales; family Rubricoccaceae; genus Rubrivirga. Next base: position 195,733 of record CAWHWG010000001.1, on the reverse strand, counting down.
TGATCCCGCAACCGGATTGGCTCCAGGCGCTCGAGCAAAGCCAGGTCGACCTCATCGAGGGCCTGCTGATGGGCGACACGTTGAGCACCGGGTTTCTATTCGTCGCGCTCGCACTCACTCCCGCCGTTTGCGAGGAGCTGTTGTTCCGAGGCTATCTCCAGCGGCAGGTCGAACGTCGCTGGGGGACGGTGACCAGTATCGTGCTCGTCGGCATCTTCTTTGGTCTGTACCACCTACGGTTGAGCCAGGCCATCCCCCTTTCCCTCCTCGGCGTCTATCTCGGATTCGTCGTCTGGGCGACAGGGAGCCTCTGGGCAGGCTTCCTGGTCCATTTCCTGAACAACGGGCTAGCCGTAGCCGCGACCAGTGTGGCGCGAAACGACCCGGACCTCGACCTCGAGCAACTCGAGTCCATGGGGGTGCCGTGGTACCTTGGTGTGGCTGGTCTCGTGCTGTGCGTTGCCGTCTCACGCATCCTTGCCGCCCGGCGTCGAGGTCGCGTTGGAGACACACCCGACTCGCAGCCCGTCCAACCGTCCCCTCTCTCTCCACCACTTCCGATTCTGTCATGACTGAGCCTGGTAGCACGCCCGCTTCTAATTCCCCCGACAAACGCGCCGCTCGTACCTACGAGGGGTGGATCTCCGTCTTTGAGTCCTCCACCGACTTCGAGGCCGATCTGGTCCGCGACCGCCTCGGCGAAGCCGACCTAGACGCCGTCGTTCTGACGCAGCGCGACCACTCCTTCAACCTCAACGTGGGGGACCTCGCTCCCGTCCACGTGATGGTAAAGCCCAGCCAAGAGGCGGAGGCCCGTGAGATCCTAGCCGAGGCTCCACTGTCGGACGAAGAACTCGAGGCCGCTGCCATGAGCGCTGACGTCGCTGCCCCCGACGCCTATTCCCCCGATGACGAGGCCCGCCTAGACTCAGGAATTGAAGAGATCAGCCTCGACGTGCCGGACGACGAGGACGAGTAGGTGTCGAACCTCGTCCAGCGGATCCTGACCGGCATTGTCGGCGCCACGATTGTCGTCGGTGCCATGTGGTTCGGTGGATGGGTGTTTTGGTTGTTGATGGCGGCCGTGGCGGCGGCCGCTCAGTTCGAACTGTACGGGCTTCTGAACGCGGGAGGAACGCGCCCGTTGGTCGCGCTCGGCCTGCTACTAGGACTGCTTGCGACGTTGTGGCCGGTGCTGCCCGTCGCGGCCCCGATGTTAGTGGTCGGGATGATTCTGGTCCCGCTCACAGTTCTGTTCCTCCGCCGGACGACCCCATTGATGGACGCGGCCGGGACTGCCTTTGGAGTGATTTACCCCGCCGCTCTTGCGAGTAGCGTGATTGTGCTCCGCTCCACAGAGGCGTGGTGGGTCGGTGAGACCGAAGCGTTTTGGCTCACCTTGACGGTGCTGTTCGGCGTGTGGGCCGCCGACACGTTGGCCTACACCGCTGGCCGGCTGGTCGGAAAGACGCCGCTGTTCGAGCGCGTGTCGCCTAAGAAGACATGGGAGGGATCTGCTGGAGGTGTGGTCGGCGGGATCCTGTTCGTTGCCCTCTTCAAGTGGACGGTGTTGAGCTCCGTCCTAACGTGGCTCGACGTACTCGTGATTGGCATAACGGTTGGCGCTGTCAGTCAGCTTGGTGACCTTGCGGAGAGTCACTTCAAGCGCTCCGTCAAGGTCAAGGACTCCGCGACGTGGCTTCCTGGGCATGGGGGTCTTCTGGACCGCATTGACGCGATGGTGATCGCGGTCCCGTTGGTGGCGGTCTACCTCGAGGTCACGAAGGGCTTGCTGTAGCCCACGGATTGAATCTTCGTCCTCGAGGACGGGCTAACCAGCTTTGCTGGAGGAGCAGAGGAAATAAGGCGGCTTGGCTGTCCCCCGTGGCGCGCTAATCGACCTCGAGGACGATCTCCTGCAGGCGCGACGGCGCGCCCTCGAGGACGGATGATCGATATGGTACCGTTGTGCGAAGGCGCTGGAACGGCTCGCGACCTCGAGGGCGAACGCGCACGATTGAAGGAATGAGGAACTATGCCGCAGTGCGGAAACAGTCTTTGCCGCATCGCGTCATAGGGCAAGACCCACCCCGTCCTCATGCCACGACTTATCAAACGCTACGGGAGCCGCAAGCTCTACGACACCTCCGAGAGCCGCTACGTCAGCCTCGACGAAGTGGCCACGTTTGTCCGTGCCGGCGACGAGGTGCAGGTCATTGAGAACAAGACCGGCCTCGACGTCACGGCTGCCATCCTCACTCAGATCATTTCTGAGGAGGGGAGAAGCGGTACCGGAGTTCTCTCGCCCGGCTTCCTGCATGACCTCGTCCGTGTTGGCGAGCGCGCTGTGAAGGCAGGTGAGGACGTGGTCGGCGCTGGCATTACCCAGGCCCGACGCAACGTGGACGACCTCGCTCGTTTGGCCGTTGACAAGATTCGCCCGAACGGCGGGATCGTCGAGATGCGTACCGAGATGGATCGACTGCGAGCCCGTCTCGAAGCGCTCGAAACGGCGCTCACCAGCCTCGATGATTCTCCCCCAACTGATTAGTCCCGCGGCTCCGCCGCTCATTCAACCCCCACGATACTATGGCCACCACGACCAAGAACCTCCAGAAGGAGATCAAGAAGACAGCCACCGACGCCATCGACTCCGCAAAGTCGACCGTCGATTCCGTGCAGCGCGACCTCCTCGACACAGCGGGAGACGCCCGTGACGCCGTCCAGCGCGTCTTCCTCGCAGGCCTCGGTGCTCTCGCCGTCGCTGAGGAGGAAGGCTCCAAAATGTTCAAGACGCTCGTTTCCAAGGGCGAAGGCGTCGAGCTTCCCGGCCTCGGTGGAGAGCGGATCCGCGAGGCCCGCAAGCAACTCGCCGCTCAGGCCGACAAGGCGCAGGACGCCGTCGAGGAGCGCGTCAATGGTGCTCGCGACTCTGCGGTTGACTCCGTCGTCAAGGCCGAGGACCGCGTTCAGGACGCCGTCGCCACGGTGATGAAGCGTCTTGGTGTCCCGACCCGCGAGGAGATCTCGGCTTTGACGGCCAGCGTCGACCGCCTCACCAAGCACGTCGAGCGCCTCAAGGAGGAGCGCGTCGTGTCAACGACTCCGACCCTCGAGGCCGTCGGTGGTGGCTGGTACGAGATCCGCCTCGGTGACGTCCTCGTCGAGAAGGTCCAGGGCAAGGACGACGCTGAAGCGGCCCTGCTCCGAGTCCAGGAGCAGCGCGCCAAGTAGCTTCCGTCTTCCTCCGCCGTCGGGCGGGCGCGGTCTCCGTGCCCGCCCGACCCATGTCCAGACTCCACCATGCAACTCGCCGATCACAACCGTACGGGATACGTAGGACTCGCCCTCGCGGGCGGCGGACCGGAGGGCGCCATCTACGAGATCGGGGTCTTGCGCGCCCTCGATGACGCCCTTGACGGTCTGGACCTCAACGATGTGCCCGTCACCGTCGGCGTCTCCGCTGGAGCGTTTGTCGGCGCATCGCTCGCGAACGGGATCACCACCTCCCAACTCGTCCGCTCGGTGGTTGGGGAGGAGCCTGTAGAGCATCCGTTCAAGCCCGAAATGTTTTTGTCGCCAGCCTTTGGCGAGTATCTGCGTCGGGGCTTGAAAGTGCCATCCCTCGTCCTCGAGGCCGTGCGTTCGTTTTTGCGCGAGCCCAAGGAGTCGAATGGGTTCATGTCGGAACTGGTCAGCCAGTTGGGGCGGGCCCTACCCGTTGGCGTCTTCGACAACGCGCCGTTGCAGGAGTACCTCGAGGCCGTGTTCTCGATCAAGAACCGGACGGACGATTTTCGAAAGCTCAAGAACGAACTCTACGTCGTGGCCACCGACCTTGACTCGAGCGAGACCGTCGTGTTCGGCGGCCCAGGCTTTGACGCGGTCCCGATTTCGATTGCCGTACAGGCCTCCACGGCCCTTCCGGGCTTGTACCCACCGGTCGATATTGACGGTCGGCACTACGTAGATGGCGTGCTCAACAAGACTGTTCACGCCTCTGTCGCCTTCGACCACGGCGCCGGACTCGTGTTGTGCGTCAACCCCATCGTGCCGGTCGATACGGCGCGTGCCGTCGCCGATGGAGCGATGCGTCGAGGACGGTTGACCGACCGAGGAATGCCGGGCGTCTTGAGTCAGACGTTTCGCACGCTGATCCACAGTCGCATGGGCACCGGCATGGCGTCCTACCGCGAGCGGTACGAGAACGCAGACTTGGTCTTGTTCGAGCCTCGGAAGGACGACTACCAGATGTTCTTTACGAACGTGTTCTCGTTCTCAGCGCGCAAGGACGTCGTCGAGCACGCATATCGGTCGACCCTGATTCAGCTTCGAGACCGCGCCGAGGAGGTCGGTCCCATCCTCGAGCGCCACGGCCTTCGCCTTCGCACGGACGTGCTCGCCCGCCCCGAGTTCGACGTCTGGGAGAGCGTCAAGAAGCCAGCGCTCACGCCGACCTCGACGCCTGCGACCAAGTCGCTCCGCAACACGCTTGCCGACCTCGACGGGCTGCTCGGCTGAACGTCGGCCTCGAGGACGACTATGCGTCGGTCAGGCGCAGGTGATCCACGATCCGGCGGACGCCTGGCTGCGCGGAGGCAACAGCGATGAGGTCTTCCCGGACCACATCCGTCGCGACGGTGCCATACATCGAGACCGCTCCGTCATGTACGTAGAAGGCGACGCCGACGGAGCCTACTCCCGCGTTCTTGACTCCGGCGCTGAGCCGCTTTGCGAGCGAGCGATCGGCCGTCGTCCTCGACCGGAGCGACAGGCGTTGCTCGATGAACGAACGAACAGACTGGGGGAGGCCGGAGCCGAGGATCTGGGAGGTAGCAGACACGGGATCGTTGGAAGACGCGACCACGACCGCAAGCGACGTGCCACCTCGAGGGCGGGGCACTGCGAGCGTCCTCGAGGTCGCCAGACTCGAGGTCAGCGCCCATTTCGACACGTCAGTGTTCCACTCTGACCCGCGCCCTCGAGGTCGTGCCGTCGTCCTCGAGGACGGGGAGCCTGCCGGAGACTTCAAAAGCGAGGTAGGGAGTCAGTCATCTGCCGCTCACGTTGTCCTTCCGAGCTCAGCTGTCGGGCTCTTTCTCCGGCACCCACTCCCAGTCGTCGTTTCCGCAAACGCGGGAATCCAGAGTGCCGACCTCGAGGACGGAGGCGCCCTCGAGGACGGAGCGATTCCAACCTCCAAGCGCTGAGTCACGAGATTGCTTCGCTTCGCTCGCAATGACAACTGGAGCGACAGATCCAGACCTGCATAAAGCTGTCCGTTGCCGTGAGAGCAATCCCTCGGCCTCGAGGTCGGTGGCTGTTCCTAGAACTGAGATCCAAACACGGACGGGCGGACCGTCGAGCGCGGCACGTCCAGGCGCAGCACGTCTCGGAGCAACCCGCTCTTGACGTAGAGTGAGACGGAGAACTGCTTGGTCTGCCCGATGGGCTGCCAGTTGATCGCCATCTCCCAGCAGTGCAAATCGCGACGCAAGCTGAGTCGCGTCTGGGTGATCTCCCAGTTGGTCAGGTCGATGCCCGAGCTTCCTCCAATCGACCAGTTCGGGGTGAGACGAGCGTTGAACTGACTCAGGCTAAGCGTCGCGGCGGTCGTCGGATCGCCGCTGCCGTTCGCGAAGCGGTTGAGCGTGACGCCGACCGCCACGGACCACGGCGCCGAGTAGTCTAGATACCCCACCGGCACTCGCGCGGCCTCGAGGGCGGAAGGGTCGTATACCTCTCCGATTTGAGGGGCCTCGAAGACAGGGCGCTCGTCTCGAGCGTTGGTCTGACGGCTGGAGCGGAAGGTGCGTCCCAGCCGCAGCCCAAACTGTGTCAGACGCAGTGGACGACCTGTCGCCTCGAAGTACGTCAGAGGAGTCTGCGTCACGAGTGTGTCGGGCGCGTAGGCCGCGAAGCTCGCGTTTCCGCTCGCATCGACTCCAAACAGCGACGTGGTGAAGTTGGAACTGATGGGCCGGATGGGCGCGCGCTCTGCGGCAAAGTTGTAGCCACCGCTCACCGTCAGTGAGAGAACCTGGCGCGTCGACCTCGACTCCTCGCCCGTCGAGTCGGTGCGGACCGTGCGGGCAACGAAGGCATTGTTGATCGAGAAGCCAAGCTCCGCTGTCGGATCCGTCGGGATGGTTGGGCTGATGGCATAGCGTCGCGTTGTGCCGAGCGAATCCACCTGCACCTCGCGCACGAAGCCCAGGTCGAGGTAGTCCGGCTCGAACGACATGGATACACGAGGGCTCACCGTATGACGGATCCCCTCGAGGGCGCCGAAGCGGATCGGGAAGGTACCGTAGAGCTCTGTCGAGGCGGAGGTGGACGCCACGAATCGGCGAACAGCGGTGAATCCGGACTCCGTTCGCTGAGTGACGGCCCCATCCTCGAAGGTTTGTACCGTCTGCTCGTCAGTCCATGTCTCGGTGTACGTCAGGCTCGGGGAGAGCGACAGGTTGAAACGCGGGACCGTGAACTGAGCGCTAACGGGGACGCGCTGGACCAACTGGTAGTCGAAGCGTGTGGCGTCGCAGAGTGGATCGTCGGCCGCACACGTCGCGTCGCGGAAGGCCGAGGGGCTGAAGAGCGCATCGAGGGCGGAGATCCCTGTCTCGCTATCGAGGGGCGCATACGCGAACGCGTTCTGGGCATTGGCCGAGTACTCGACCGAGATCGTTTCGAACCAGCGGTCGCTCCGTCCTCGACGGAATGGGAACAGGCGTCGCTGGCTGAAGGACAGCTGCGGAAGCGTCGCCGACGTTCGGTTGTTGGCGAAGTCCTGAAAGACCTGTGCAGACACATTCAGCGACCGCCCCGCCGTGGGCCACTGCTGCGCGTACGTCACCGCCGACGACGTCGAGGACGCGATCTGCTCGTCCACGTCATTCGCCACCAGCCGCTGGCTCGCGGACTGAAGGTTGACGCTCGCAGTCAGCCTCTGTCCCGCGGGAAACGTCTGGTTGTGGTTCCATCGAACCCCGACGGGTGTACGAATGCTGAACGTCGGGTCGGTCGACTCTCCTGAGCGAAGGCGCGAGTAGCTCAGTGATACTTGCCCACTGTACGCGTATCGCCGATTGTACCGCGCGAGGCCCGACACCTGAAAGGAGCCCTCCGTCCCCACCTTGGTCGCAAACTGAGCGTCGAGGTAGTCGCTGATCGCGAAGTACCACCCCAGATTCCCCAGGTACAGCCCATATCCCGATTCCTGCCCGTAGTCGATGGCGAGTGGACCGCTCCGTCGCCCCTCGGCCGCAGGGAAGTACCCGAAGGGGAGAACGATGGGCAGCGCCACGCCGAGCAGCTTGAGCTGGACAGGTCCGGTGTAGACCCGCTCACCGTCCACGACCTTGATGCGTCCGGCCTCGAGGGCGTAGTGGGGATGATCAAGCTCGCATGTGGTGTAGGCCGCGTTCTGAGCAAATACCACGCGCTCATCCTGTTGCTTCAAGATGCCACCCAGGAGGTACCCGTCCTCGAGTTGCGTCCGTGCCCCGGTCACGCGACCCCGCTGCGTCCTCAAGTTGTAGACGACGTTTCTGCCCGAGAACTCGCCTTCCTCCCCCGTATACGACGGCACGCCCACTCCGGCAGAGTCCCCGCTCGCTCGCAGCGTCTCGCTCGCCGACTCGTAGTCGACTCGTCCGGCGGTCACGGTGGCACCCTCGTACTCCGTTTGAACCTCCCCAAATAGAGACACGACATCGCCCTCGAGGGAATCGCGTCGGCCGAGGACCACCCGTATCGAGTCGCGGGCGACGTACCGAACGGGCCTCTCCAGACCACCCTCTGCCGCGGGCGCTTGAGGGACCGGCAGCCGAAGGGAGCTGGGAGTCTCTGTCGTGTCCGCCAGCGTCTCTTGAGCCGAGGTCGTATCCGCCGGCACGTTCTGGGCCGTGCTCGAGGTCGCATACAGCGCGACAAGAGAGAGGAGGCCGAGGCAACGAACCATACCTCGGCAACGACGGCGCTGGCCGGATCGTGCCTCACGTTTGTGCGGCCGTTGGTGTCCGTCGAGCTCGCCCATCGGGGCTACTCTCCGTCCTCGAGGGCTTCGAAGACCAAGCGGGCCGCACCCAGGAGCGCTACGTCATTGCCCTGCTCCTCGCGGACGATCTCGACACCCTCTGCCATCGACGGCATGACCGACCGGAGGAGTGCTTCTCGCGCCGGGCTGAGGATGTAGTCACCCGCGTTCGAGACGCCGCCACCGACCACAAACTTGCGGATGTCAAGCAGGTTGACCACCGAGCCCAACAGCACGCCCAGCTTGTGGCCCGCCCATGCGAGCACTTCCTGAGAGGCTACGTCGCCTGCGACGGCCGACGAGTGGAGCCGGCGAGGCGTCACGTCGCACAAGTCGTGTCCGGCTGTTTCGTGCAGCGACGTGTCCCGTGACAAAAGCTGGTGGCGCGCATGGTGCGAGAGATGCTTCTGGCCGAGGTAGGCCTCGATGGCTCCCGCCACCCCGGCGCGGCTGTACGGCCCTTCGTAGTCAATGGAAACGTGTCCGAGCTCTCCCGCGGCACCAGTGGTGCCTCGAAACAAGCGCTTGCCAATGATGATCGCGCCTCCCACGCCGGTCCCGAGCGTCACCATCACGAACGAGTCGAACGGGCGTCCTGCCCCGTAAAACGCCGAGCCGAGTCCGGCGACGTTCGCGTCGTTCTCCGCAATGATCGGGGCCTCGAGGGCGAGGCCGTTGTCACGAAGGCGTCGCCCGAGCTGGTCAGGCAAGTAGACCGTTTTCCATCCTGGGATGTTCGGCGGGTGCGAAACGGTTGTTCGGTCTAACGACACGATCCCAGGCGCCCCCAGTCCGACGCCCATTATGGACTCGCCCCGGACGACTCGGTCAACGCCCTGCGCAATCTTGTCGAGGACGTACTCGGGACCTCGAACGGCATCCGTCTCGATGCTCGTCTGACGCACAATTCCTGTCCGACGCTCGACGAGCGCCACTTTCAGGTTCGTTCCGCCGAGGTCGACACCGACCGCGTACTCGTTGGTATCTCCGCTCACTCGCTCTCGCTGTCTCCTTCGATCCGGTACACGCGCTCGCCGGGCCGGCGCATCCCATACTCCTCTCTCGCGACGCGCTCGAGCGTCGAGTTGTCGAGACCTCGCTCCACTTGAACTGCGAGCGCCTCGTTTCTGGCCACGAGCTCAGCGTTCTCGACGGTCAGGCGGTCCAACTCCCTCGCGTAGCTGATGCGACGGAAGATGCTGTGACTATCGAAAAAAGCGACCCACAGGGCGAGACCGGCAAGTCCGAGCAGGACAACTCGACGGCGAATGCTCTTGGTCATGGTGTCGAGGGGGAACAACCGAATCTAGCGGATCCCTCGAGGTCGTGCCGGGCTGGTCACGCTCGTCCTCGAGGCCGGCCCAAACGCCGCAGGGTCATCGTCCTCGAGGCCGATGCGTCGACCTCGAGGACGGAGCCTCCATGGATAATGCCTGGCCTGTCTAGAAGCGGAACGCCTCCATGCCGGGGTAGATGGCCGAGTCGCCCAGCATCTCCTCGATGCGCAGGAGCTGGTTGTACTTCGCCAACCGGTCCGACCTCGAGGCCGAGCCCGTCTTGATCTGGCCGCAGCCGCAGGCGACCGCCAGGTCCGCGATGGTCGTGTCCTCGGTCTCGCCCGAGCGGTGGCTCATCACGGACGCAAACGCATAGTGGTGCGCAAGCTCGACGGCCTCCACGGTCTCCGTGAGCGTACCGATCTGGTTGCACTTGATCAGGATCGCGTTGGCCGCGTCCTCGTCAATGCCGCGCTGGAGCCGCTCCGTGTTGGTGACAAACAGGTCGTCGCCAACGATCTGGACCGTTTCGCCGCAGCGCTCCGTGAGGGATGCCCAGCCGTCCCAGTCGTTCTCGTCCATCGCGTCCTCGATGGAGATGATCGGGTACTCATCGATCCACCCCGCCCAGTAGTCCACCATCTCCTCGGACGACAGCTTCCGGTCCGGGTCGGACTTGTAGAAGACGTACTTGCCGTCCTCGTACATCTCCGATGCGGCGGGATCGAGGGCGATGTAAAGGTCCTCGCCAGCCTCGTAGCCGGCACGGTCGATGGCCTCCAAGATGACCTCGATGGCCTCCTCGTTGCTCTTCAGGTTCGGGGCGAACCCGCCTTCGTCGCCGACGGCGGTCGAGTAGCCCTTGCTCTTGAGAACCGCCTTGAGATGGTGGAACGTCTCGACGCCCATCCGCAGGCCCTCTGAGAACGTCTCGGCGCCGACGGGCATGACCATAAACTCCTGGAAGTCGACCGAGTTATCGGCGTGGCGGCCACCGTTGATGATGTTCATCATCGGGACGGGCAGGCGACGTGCGTTCGAACCTCCGAGGTATGCGTACAGAGGGAGCCCCGCGACGACAGCGCCGGCACGAGCGGCTGCAAGGGATACGCCCAGCAGAGCGTTTGCGCCATACTTCGACTTGTTGTCGGTCCCATCGAGGTCGATGAGCAGCGCGTCGAGGGCGGGCTGGTCGAGCACGTCGTGGCCGATGACTTCCATCGCGAGCACGTCGTTGACGTTCTCCACGGCCTTGAGCACGCCCTTGCCCATGTAGACCGAATCGTCTTCGTCGCGGAGCTCGACGGCTTCGTACTCGCCGGTCGAGGCGCCCGAGGGGACAGCGGCACGGCCGACGGCCCCATCGTCCGTGATGACATCGACCTCGACGGTGGGATTCCCTCGGCTATCGAGGATCTGGCGGGCGTGGACGGAGGCGATGACGGACATAGTCGGGCAGGAGGGAGGGTGTCTCTAAGCTACCCGTTTCACCCGCAATGGGTCCTCCATCACCGAACAGTCGTCTGGCACGTCCCGAAGGCGCCGAGGCTCGCTACGACCCTCTGCCCAGGTCTATACAGCCCTACTCGGTAGGACTGATCCGGTAGCCCGCGTGGCATAGCCAGCCCAGCGAGTCCTCCCACGTCAGCGCGGCGACAGCCGCCGCGAGTGCCTCCGTCAACGCTGCCGCGGTGTCGGCCCGCGCACGCCTGACGTGGTGCTTCACCTTCGACCACATCTCCTCGACCGCGTTGAACTCCGGCGAGTAGCGCGGTTGCCACACCAACGCCGCCCCGCGCGCCTCGATCAGCGCTCGTAGCTCCGGCCGCTTGTGGACCGAGTGGTTGTCCCAGACCACGATGTCGCCCGGCCCCAGCTTCGGCGCGAGATGGTCGCGCACGAAGCGCTCAAACACGTCGCCGTTGACCGAGCCTTCGATAGCGACCACGCCGCCGCGTCCGAGGCCCACCCAGCCGAGCAGACTTGTCCGACGCCCTTTGCGATACGGCGCGTGCTCTTCACAGCGCTCGCCCCTGGGTGCGTAGCCGTAGGCCACCCGGCCTCCAGCAACGATGCCGCTCTCGTCGACGCACACCACGCGGGTGCCGTCGATGGTCGGCTGCCAAGCGGCAAACGCCGCGCGCTCGTCTACGATGTCGGGTCGGAGTCGCTGGACGGCTCGGAAGGACTTTTTTTGAGCGTCAACGCCATCCGGGCCAGCGTCTGGCTCACGGTCTGCTGGCAGACCGCAGGCTCGCCGGCGTCCGCCAGCCGGGCGGCGAGCACGTGCTGTGCCACCGACGGATCCTCGTCGAGCCACGCACGCAGGAGTGCCTCGCCGCCGGGCGTGACGCGGCGCGGATTGCCGCCGGTGCGGGGCGCACGCTCGACGGATCCGGTCTCGCGCTTGCGCCGGAGCCAGCGTCCGAGCGACGCCTCGCCGACGGCGAATCGAGCGGCCACGGTGGGCAGAGAGCCATCTCCGCGCTCGTAGGCATCGACGGCGCGGCGGCGGAGGTCGGTCGAGATCGCCATGGGCAGCACGGAGCGGCGAAGCTACCGGATCAGAGCTTCCCCGTCACGCTGTAGCCCTTCGGGAAATACTGTTCGCGTGACGGACCAGCACGCTCGTATCCATCAGCAGCCCGCGCCGCTCCAGTGGCCACATTCCCTGACGTCTCAGCCGCCACCTTGCGATAAAGGTCTGCGAGGCACCAGTAGGCAAACCGGCCTTCAAGTGTGGAAGGACGTCCGACTGCGTCGCCAATAGATCCTATATCACCCAGACTCAACTCGTCCATCCAAGCGTCCGTGGTGTCGGCTGGAGGCGGTGGCGCCACGTCTCCAGTTTGGCCATGTGCTGCGCCCGCTACGAGGCATAGGGCAACGAGTCGCATCATCATAGTGTCAGAAGAAATTGTGTTTCGCCCTCGAGGTCGTGTCAGAGGTAGTCCTCGAGGATGAGGTGTACTAGATAGTAGGGTAACAGACGGTCAAACCCAACCCCGCATTCGGCCTCGAGGTCGGCGTGCTCGTGAGGTGTTCAGTTCGATTCGGCCTTGAGGTCAGGCGAGGAGCCGTCCAACCTCGATGGCTGGCTCGTCCTCGAGGACAGTGAACAAAAAAGCCGGCCGCCCCCAGAAGGAGACGGCCGGCGAAAACGTCGTCAGCGAATGGCTATCGGACGCGCGTCGTGCAGGAGCCGTAGGCGCCGAGGCTTGCCGAGACCGACTGGCCAGGCTGGAAGCCCTCCAGGAAGTACTGCTCGCGGCTCGGGCCGGCACGCTCATAACCAGCCGCTGCGCGACGGGCACCGGCAGCGATGGTGCCGGACGTCTGGGCAGCCACGTTGCGGTAGATGTCAGCCAAGCACCAGTAGGCGAACCGGCCTCGAAGTGAGGATGGACGGCCAACGGCCTCGCCGATCAAGCCAGCACGGCGGTACAGGCTCGGTCCGTGGGACGGGAAGACCTGAAGCGCGCGGTCGTACTGACCTGACGAGTAGTAGAAGTCGGCACGCTGCGAGTTGGACTCCGCGTTCGCAATCGCACGGCCAAATAGCTCATTGGCACGAGCCGTGTCTCCATTGCGGCGAGCGCGAACGGAGAGGGCGTACAGCGTACGGGGGTTGTTCACCTGACTCTCGATCTCAGGGAGAACAACGAGGTCAGAAATCACCTGTCCGGGGTCAGCGCCCAAGGCTTCAAGACGGTCTGGCTGCTGCTGGGCGGTGGCCAAGAGCGTAAACACGTCGTTGCCCGTCAGGGTGCCACCCGCGAGCCGGTCAAGAAGATCCTGAACGGCGTCGTCTGAGCCGGCGACCTGGTCCTGAACAGAGGGCTCGGTGTTGAGGTAGGTCGCGAAGGCCACGTAGTTCTCCTTGAGCGCTGCGTCATCCACCACGTTTGCCAAGCGCGTCACGTACGCCGCGCGATCCGGGTTGTACTGCTCGTCGCCGAACTCGGCCGCTGAGCCGGTGAACAGGCGCGTGATGTACCAGTCTTCGAGGCTGTCAGGCTGGGCATCGAGGGCGCGGGAGAACGACTCGAACTGGCGCTCTTCGGAGTCGTCGTAGTAGGCGCTGTTCTGGAAGTAGAAGAATCCCTCACGCAAGTCGCGGAGGTACGTGTCGTACTCGATTCCTGCGGCCTCGAGGGCGTCGACGCCCATCTTGCGCGCTGCGAGCGCTGAGTCCAGGTACGCGACCCGCTCCTCACGGTTGGTCGAGTCGACCTGCGTCGCAAAGTCCTCGTAAATCGAGGCCATCCGGAGGTAGTTGCGGTCATCGGGGTCCTCGCCCGTGAACAGCGGCTCGGTCTCGAGGATGTTCTTGATGTACGGGTACGCGGCGCAGTAGTCGCCGTTGCGGTAGTACTCGCTTCCTAAGCTGAAGTTTGACCGAATGGTCGGTTGGAGCAGGACGTATGTGTCGGAGCAGTAGTCGCCTGGGCCGTATGCGGTGGGCGTATCCGGGACAAACGGCTCGTCCATGCCAGCAGAGCCGGTGTTGCCGACACCGGTAGCAGGAGCCGAGCACGCGGAGAGCGCGCCGAGGACGAGGACAAACAGGGCGAGACGAGACGGGCGCATAAGTGTGATCTAGTTGAACCGGCGCCGGACAAACCAGCGCTCTCCGAAGTTGATGGTGAGCGTTCCCTTGAGGAACGAGTCGCGAACCAATACGCCCGAGGCGGAGCCTCGGGTCCCAACCTCGAGGCCGAGATCGAAGCGGGCGCCGGTGATTCGGCTAGGAAGGGACACGCCGCCGGTAAGGGCTAGCGTCGTGACATCACTGCCGTCAGGGGCATAGAGGCCACGCTCCGCGTAACCGCCAATCCGGTACGAGGAACGCTTGAGGATCCCTGCTCGGCGCTCTCGCCCGGCCGGCACGACCTCGAGGCCGCCACCAATGCGAAACCGGTCGGCGAGTTGGTCGAGGCCGACGTCGTTGTTGAAGCCACCGACGGGCAGTGTGCTCTCGAACGACGACCACGGCTCGTACAGGCCATCGAGGGTGGCCATCCAGCGAAGGCCTGACCGGTACGACAGCCCCGCTCGGACGGACACTGGAATGTCTAGGTCGCCCTCGATGGAGAGGCTTCCGTCAGGAGCGCGCAACGTGTCGCGGTCGAGGCTCTCGCCCAACGTCACAGATCGGGAGCCGTCCAGGGAGACCGGCAGCATCACGGACGCGCCAAAGGTCAACGCATCGTCTTCTGTAGCGATCGCGCGTGCGGTAGCGGTGCCTCCGAAGGTGGCGGTGATGCCTCGAAGCTTGGTGACGCGAGACTGCCGCGTCTCGAGGAATGCGGCATCGCTGAAGCTGGTACGCTGAAGCTGTTCCTGCGTCCCGATCAGCACATCGGCGCTGGCCCCAAACTGGATGGCCTCACCGACGCGAACACCGAGGCCGGCCGTGAACTGCTGAAGGCCGCCGGAGCCTTCCTGGTTGAGCGTGAACGGAGCCATCGCGCCCTCGATCAGCAGCGAGTCCTCGATGGCGGCCCGGTAGTTGACGCGCGTGTAGGGCCGGTACGCGACTACCGCGCCCAGTCGACCCGCAAGAATCGGGATGCCAAGATGCACGACTGATACGTCACCTGAGGTGCCGATGCTCTCCCCGTCGGCTAGGGCATCAGTGCCGCGGACAGTGGCCACGCTCGCGCCAGCCGAAAAGGTGGTGACGGCCTGGTCGGCCCAGAGGGCAGGGTTGGAGAGGTTGACGTAACTCGAGGAACGAAGCCCTGAACTGGCGTGGCCCAGCATCACCGACTGCGACGAGCCGAACTCGACGCGCTCTCCGAGGCCATACAGCGAGTAGATCGACCCGTAGTTGTTCTGCCCCTGCGCGTGAGCACCGGCGGTGACGAGGGCGAGCAGGACGATGAGATGACGCATAAACAACTCCTAGACAAAAGAAAGACTCACGAGCAGCGAAAACGTCGCTACAGAGATTCGCCGACCAGCGTCAGCGTGATCCGCGGCGTCCTCGAGGCCGCATCGTTTGGCAACAGGAACGGGAGCACATCGAGGGAAGTCGGGTTCGGGTTGGGCAAGACCTCGAACCTGTCATACCGCCTTGCATCAGGGTCGAACAGCAACTGTTGGATGCTGGAAGTAAAGGCTCGCGGATCAGACAGAACCCCGACCCCTTCCGAGTTCAGGACGACCGTCCCGAGCGAGATTCGCACGTCCTCGCCAGCATCGTTAGTCCGTATGCCGAAGAGAAGCGCACTCGAGGTCACGGGGCGAACGAAGGGACCGACCTCGTAGAGGGATTGCTCGGTGGGAAGCAGCAAGCGAGCGTTTGCGAGGGGCGTAATCCCGAGGCCAGAGAAATCTGCTTTGAACTGGAGAGCGGCTCGCGACCCTGCGCGAACAGGGACATACATGGACGGCGGCGTGAGCGGTGGCCGAGCGTCGATGGACGTGAAGACGTCGAACAGCGGGAAGACCAACGTGTCTGACGCCGTGGCGAGCCGTAGCCCTGCGCCTTGGGATTCCAGAGTTCCGAACCCGATCACAGCACCCGGCGAGGGCATAAAGCCGGCCGGCACTTGGAGGGCAAACCCGTCGAAGTTGTCACCAAAGCCGTCACTGACGAAGAGATCGGCGTTTGCACGCACGAATGACTGAGGGATATCGAACCGGCGCAGCGAGTCGCTCGAGGCGATCTCGGTGGTGCTCAGCACCTCGCCCACAGTGAAGAGCGAGTCGGGCGGAATCTCGGATTCAACATCCCAGGATCCCAGGATGGGGCGAAGCTCGAGTGGGAGAGCCGTCGTGGTGTCCCCGTAGACGTAGTTCGGGTCGAGTTCGACCCATGCCTCGAGGATGTCGCTTCCTGCGACGCCATCGGTCAATTCTGGCACGCGCGAGAAGTCGATGTAGGCAACCGTCGTCACATCGCCGAACTCGGGGTCGACCACGGACCCCGCGAGCACGCGAGACTGCACCGGTATCGATTGGTTGTTCGTGGTCGCGAGACCAAACGTGACGGTGGCCGTCTGAACCGTGTCGAGGTCGGACAGCGAGATCGTCCTCACGCGCGGGTCCGACTGCTCCTCGTCGATGAGGCCGAGGCCGACACCAGCGGGCTCTTGGCAGGCGGAGAGGACGAGGGCCGCGAGGGCGGCAACAGCAAAAAGTCTCACGGGCGAGCGTATCGGATCAAGCAGGATGGAGTCCCCCCAACGGAGCCCTCCGGCATTTCGCGTGAGGGGCACGCAATTGGGACGCTTCAGCCTACCGATGGACGTGCCAGACAGACCGGGCGGATCCTGCAAAGACGCATTCCGGCCTCGAGGTCGGACCGACACAAGGATCCGTCACTGCGAGGGTGCCTCGGTTGTCCCCTCAGAGATCGCTCGCCGACCTCGAGGTCGGGTAGGAAGCATGCCGCTCCCCATCCCGCCTGCTGCGGGTCACTTTGACCGTCCTCGAGGTCGCGTTCACGACCTCGAGGCGTATCAAGATCAGGCCGCCAGGGAGGCTCCGAGCGACTTGTACAGCTCGAGGGTCTGCTCCGCCGAGGTG
Source organism: Rubricoccaceae bacterium (assembly GCA_963832985.1). GTDB lineage: Bacteria > Bacteroidota > Rhodothermia > Rhodothermales > Rubricoccaceae > Rubrivirga. The sequence goes on along the minus strand of CAWHWG010000001.1, from coordinate 178,882 downwards.
TCCGGCTCCTCTGAGAGCGTCGGGCCGTCGGGCTCTCCAGACTGTGCCGCGTCGCCGTGGGCATAGGCTACCGCGCCCGCCGTCGAGAGGCCCACGTCGCGGAGCGAGCGGTCCGCCCAATCCGCCGGGAGTCCAAGCGTCTCGGCTTCGGCGCTCGAGAGCTTGTGGGTGTAGCCACCGTCGCCGTCCGGCGTGTAGACCGTCCGCACGTCAGCGAAGAGTTCGTTGTCTGCGTACTCGCTTTCGACCACGTGGGGGACGAAGGCGCTGATCCAGCCCGCTGCGTGAATCACGTCAGGGCCCCAACCCAGCTTCTCGACCGTGGACAGGGCAGCGCGCGCGAAGTAGAGCGCACGAGCCGGGTTGTCCTCGAAGACGGCCTCCGATTTGCGGTCGCGGTAGATGCCCTTCCGCTTGAAGAAGTGCACCGAGTCCATGAAGTAGACCTGGAGTCGGATCCCCGGAATCGAGGCCACCTTGACCTTGAGCGTGTCTCGTGCATCGCCAGCCTCGATGTCGGCGCCGGACAGCCGGATGACCTCGTGAAGCCGGTTCCGGCGTTCAGAGACGATGCCGTAGCGGGGCATCAAAATGCGAGGCTCGACCTCATACGTTTCTTGAAGCGCCTCCGGAAGGGCACGAATAAGACGTGCCGTCTCAGTGGTTTCAGTAAACGGGGCGACCTCGCCGGCCACGAACAAGACGCGCATCAAGAGGGGGGAGAGTGACGACGATCAGCGCGTGAAAACTAACGCCAGTCCCGGTGCGAGCGCCACCGTGAAGAGAAGGGGGCGCGTATCATGCGCGTTCCTTTGGCCTCTCAGCTGTGACAAAAGCCCAAATCGTCGACCGTATCGCAGAGGCGACAGGCCTTACTAAACTGGAGACGGAGGCGGTCGTGGATGGCTTCATGCACACCGTCCTCGACGCCGTCTCGGAGGGCGACCGCGTTGAACTTCGTGGATTCGGGACCTTCAAGGCCGTCGAGCGTGCGCCTCGTACCGCTCGCAATCCGCGCACCGACCAGCCGGTTCGGGTCCCGCGTCGGATGGCGCCCGTCTTTAAACCCGCCCAGGAATTTCGGCGTCGCGTCGAGGACGAAGGCGCCGACCGCATCACTGGAGGAGACTCATAATGGCTACCTCGTGTGCGTCTTGCGGAGCGGCGATGTCTGCCTCCGACGAGGCGTGTGATTTGTGCGGGACTCCCGCAGCGTCGAGCGCCACGGAGCCTGCACCTGTCGCTTCGGCGGGCGGCTTCTGCACCCAGTGTGGACAGCCCATCCCTCCTGGAGCGCGTTTCTGCAGCCAGTGCGGTGAGCCCGTCACGAGTACAGAAACACCTGCCACTCCGCCGCCCTCGAGGGCGGCCGCTGAGCGCCCGTCGTCCGCTGTGGGAAAGCAGGCGTTCATCGTCACGGGCATCGGAATCGCGGTGGTGGTCGCACTGTACGCGATGACCCTCCTCGGGTCGTCTAGCGAGCCGGCCCCGCCCTCGACGCCAGACGTGGGAGAGGCTGCAGCCATCCCTGATGGGGCGCCGGTCCTGCCCGACACCCTCCAGGCCGCCGCCGACCGTTTCGCCGCCCTCGATACGGCCGAGGGCTGGTATGAGTCGGGTCGGTACTACCTCACGGCCGCGTTCAGCACCGTCCAGAGCGACCCGACCTCGAGTGTGCGCTGGGCACGCCGTGCGATCACCGACTTCGAGCGCAGCCTTGAGATCGAGGAGGTCCCTCGAGTCCGTGTGGCGCTTGCCGAGGCCGCGACGTTTGACCCCTCGAATCCCATGCGGCCCGTCCAGGAGCTCCAAGCCGTCCTCGAGGCCGACCCGCAGAACGTCGATGCGACGTTTTTGCTCGGCGAGCGTCGGTTGATGATCGGACGAGTGGACAGCGCCCGCGCGGCGTTCGAGCGCGTACTGTCGCTGGCACCGGCAGACGCTCCGATCCGCGCTCGAGCTCAGGAAGCGCTCGCCGCCCTCGACAGCTCGTCGTGATCGCACGGCTCGCGCTGGCGGGTCTCGTCGTGCTCGCAGCGTGTGGTGCGCCACCAGAGCGTGTCGTCGTGTTCGCCGCGGCCTCGACAGCGGACGTCGTACAGACCGTCCTCGACTCGACGGCCATCGTCAGCGTGGGTGCAACCTCAACGCTGGCTCGGCAAATTGATCAAGGGGCGCCCGCAGATGTGTTCGTGGCGGCGGACCCCAACTGGGTGGACTGGCTGCGGGGGCGCGGTCACGACGTCCTCGAGGTCGTGCCTGTCGCGACGGGCCGTCTCGTGGTCGTCGGTCCGGTGGGGGCGGCGGCCTTGCCCGTCGGCGGCCTCGAGGACGCGTCACTACGGATCGCTCTCGCTGACCCGAGCCACGTTCCTGCCGGCCGCTACGCCTTGCGAGCCCTGCGTGCCATAGGGGTCGCTGCGAGCGTCCAGCGGCGCGTGGTGCGAATGGGCGACGTCCGCGCCGCGCTGGCAGCCGTCGAGACGGGCGCTGTGGATCGCGCCATCGTGTATGCGTCCGACGCCCTGGCATCCCACCGCGTCGAGGTCGTGTACCGATTCGACCCGGCGCTCGTCGAGCCTGAGTTCGTGGTCGCCGTTCTCGAGGGCGAACGGGGGAGGGATGCCGCGCGTCGGCTGGTGGAGTCTCCGGCGTGGGTCGAGGCCGGGTTCGGTCCGCCGCGATGACCGCCGCGGAGTGGGCAGCGACGCTGCTGAGCCTGCGTGTGGCGTTTCTGGCGACGCTGTTGGCGGCAATCCCGAGCATCGCCCTGGGATGGGTCCTGGCTCGAAAGCAGCGATGGTGGATCGGTCCGCTCCAGTTCGCGACGCTGGTTCCTCTTGTGCTCCCACCTGTCGTGACGGGCTACGCGTTGTTGCTGGTACTGCCTCGGGGGGTCCTGTTCACGTGGTGGTCGGCCGTTATTGCATCAGCGATTGTCGGCCTGCCCCTCTTCGTCCAACTCGCCCGCTCTGGCTTCCAGTCCATCTCGCCCGACGTCCTCGAGGCCGCTCGCGTAGACGGCGCGACGGGGTGGAGGCTCTTTGCGGACGTGGTCGCGCCGCTCGCCGTGCCGTGGGTCTCGGCCGGCGCGGTGCTGCATTTCACGCGAGCGCTGGGTGAGTTCGGGGCCACGCTGGTCGTGGCCGGCAACTTGCCCGGCCTCACCCAAACCCTCCCGCTCGCCCTCTACAGCCGAATTCAACAGATCGGGGGAGAGGGCGCGTCGGTCCGGCTCGCGGTCATCGCGGTCGTGCTGGCGGCGATCAGCCTGGGCGTAGCCCGACTTCTGCTCAGAGGTCGAGCCGTGGGCACGCCGTAGCTTGCTCCACCACCCGATTTCGATGCGCGTCTCATCCTTTTTCCTGCTCGTTCTCATAACTGGATGCGCAGCGTCGGCGCCCGAGATCGTGATGTCTCCGCCCGTCCCCGTCGAGGCCGTGACGGTCGAGCGAGAGATCGTGTCCGTGACGCCTCCGCCTGTCGATCGAGGAGTTGGAAAGAGCGCACGCCCGTGCCCGCTCCTAGTGGCGTGATCCGCTCGCGCTCCGAGTTTCCGTCCTCGAAGGTGACAGAGTGGACGCTGGTGAACGGGTTGACGGTCGTCTACCTCGAGACCCCGACCTCGAGGGCTACCAAGCCTTTCTCGCTCCGCGCAGGCGTTGCTGATTTACACCGACGGCGACCTCGAGGACGGCGTCCGCCTCGACGCGTCCGTGAGCCAGGCGAGGCTCGTCTCTGATCGCTTGTCGGCCGTCCTCGAGGACGTGGAGCGACTCTTCGCAGGAGGGAGTCCAGGTGGTGCCGCCGCTCTCGATGATCTTTTGTCGGGTCGGCCGAGCCAGTACACGTTGGTCATGACTGGACCTGTCGGGCGGGAGTGGGTTGAGCGCGACATCGCTGTCCGACTATCTGCGATAACGGGATCGGAGCCCGCCTCGTCCTCGAGGCTTCGGCGGCTCCGGCGTGGAGTGCCAGCGTCGATTGGGACGAGTGGCCAGCGTTTCTGGTCGCCCGGTCATCCTTCGGTCGCGCGTGCCGTCGGCGGTCATCGGCTACGACGCGTTAGCCGAGCGAGCGGTCCTCGAGGTCGGCGTCGGTCTCGACTCGTCGACGGTGGCCTCGGCGTTCGGGCCTGCGAGTGAGGACGATGTGCGCCGGGCCCGCTCTGAGGTTGCGCGTCGTTGGGGATCGCCTACAGGAGCGGTAGACGCGCTGATGACGCTGTACGGGCTGTCGGGTCGCTTTCGCCCGGTTCGAGACCCCATCCAAGCCCTCGAGGTCGGAGAGCGGATCGACCGAACGCCGCCGTCGCGGGTGACCGAAATCCTGAGCCGCTTCGCCCCCTCCGAAGATGAGTAGTCAGCCCACGCTGTTTACCGACGCCGAGCGAGACTCGATCCGCCAAGCGGTCGCCGAGGCCGAGACCCGGACGGCCGGCGAGATCGTGCCGTACGTCGTTCTCCGGAGCGGCACTTACACGGCAGCCGTGTGGCGTCTCGCCTCGATTGTCGCGCTGCTGACGGGGTTGCTCATGCTCGTCGCCGAGAATCTCTACACCGGGTGGACCTGGTCGTGGCTGTACACACCGGCCGCACTCGCGACAGCCATGACAGTGGGCGGCCTGGTTGGAGCATTGCTGACCCTTCTGGAGCCCATCCGCCGTCTTGTGGCGGGAGCTGCCGAGATGGAGGAGAATGTCCACCGCCGCGCCGCCGTCGCCTTCGTCGAAGAAGAGGTGTTTGACACGCGCGACCGGACAGGCATCCTGCTCTTCGTGTCTCTCTTCGAGCATCGCATCGAGGTCGTGGGCGACACCGGGATCAACGCGAAGGTGGATCACGACGAGTGGGTCGAGGTCGTCGACCTCGTGCGTGACGGCGTGCGCTCGAAGACGCTGGCCGCCGGTATGGTCGAAGCCATCGAGCGGTGTGGAGACCTGCTCCATCGTCGCGGCGTCACGGTCCGCCCGGACGACACCGACGAACTACCGGACGACGTCCGGGTCCGCGACGCGTAGTGCGCAGGGCCCTCACCATCCTGGGGCTTCTGTTCGCGACCACGTCGGTCTCCGCCCTCGAGGTCCGGCGGCAGCGTGTCGGGAAGCTTGCGAGTCAAACCAGCATGTGAGCCCCTGGAACGCTGTCTGGCGAAGGGTGGGTAGCCAACCGCCTCGATCTCGAATGAGTTGTCGCCTTGCTCTCGCCCTGTGTCTCGCATTCATGGCGTGTCTCGTTCAGGCACAGCCGTCCGTACCACGGCTCACCGGGCAGGTCGTTGACCTCGCCAACGTCCTGTCACCAACGACCGAGGCCGACCTCGAGGCCGTGCTCTCCGCCCACGAAGACTCGACCTCGAACCAGATCGTCGTGCTCACGATTCCGTCGCTCGAGGGGCGAGATCCTCGAGCCCTATGCCACGCGCGTGTTTCGAGAGTGGGAGCTCGGGCAGGCGGACCTGCGACAACGGCGTGCTGCTGCTGGTGGTCGTCGGAGATCGAAAAGTCCGCATCGAGGTCGGGTACGGCCTCGAGGGCGACCTGACGGATGCGACAGCGGGCACGATCATCCGTTCCGAGATCACGCCGCGCTTCAAGGACGGCGACTTCGATGCGGGCGTCCTCGAGGGCGCGGCAGCGATCGTCGGCGCACTCGAGGGCACCTACGCGCCGTCCTCGAGGCCAGTGTCGTTGCTGAAGCGGATCGGGTTCTCGCTGGTGTTCGGCCTACTCGTGCCTCCGCTGCTTCTGGTGCTGACCATCTACTCCGGCACGTCTGGCATCGTGGGCGACATCTTGTCTGCGACTCTACGGCACGTTCGTCTCCCTCTCGCTCTCCGCTGCGTGGTGGAGCGGGTTCGCCGGCTGGAACGTCGACACGGCGGCACTGATGGGACTGCTGATCGCGATCGCCTTCGTGATCATCAACCGACTCGCGGAGCGCTCCGCCGGTATCGGCGGGACTCGCAAGCATCAGCGAGCGAAGAGCGAGGCCTTCGCCGACGCCCGAAAATCAGGACGACGCTCTGTGGTTGTAGACGGGACGTCGTACACGTGCCCGCACCTGTCGAGCAGCAGCAGCAGCTACAGTGGTGGCGGAGGATCGTCCGGCGGCGGTGGCGCGTCAGGGAGCTGGTAGCGTCCTCGAGGACGACTTACGTTCCGCACCCTCGAGGTCGGCTACAGGACCTCGATGCGGAGCAACGTCTCGTCGACGTCGCGCAAGAAGAGTGCGCCTACCGGCCTCCTTGTACTCGACGCCCTGAAGGTCCAGGCGCGAGCGAAGCAGCGTCACCGTCCGACGTGGCATTCCGAACGCAAGCTCGTGGACGCCGCGCCCCGTGTCCTCCGTGGCCTCGACCAACTCGAAGACCTGATGGCCCTCCGCATCCAGCAATTGTGCGCGCGGCTGTGCCGTCAAGGGGTGAACGCCGAAGCCTCCCAGGGTCAGGCCCAGCGCGTTGACGTAGAAGTCCAGCGCCTCATCAAACCGTGCCGTGCGGACGCAGACGCTGCGGAGCCAGACCGCAGAGCTCGGCTTGCGGAGTGCGCGCTCGGCCTGTCGGTATGCGGAGTTGAGAGCGGCGGCGGTAGAGAGAGACATGAACCGTGGTGGAGCCAAGAGGGATAGCCGACCCCTTCCAGTCGCTGTGCCACCTCAGGTGCTTCCTGAATAGATGCTCTCGCGGGAATGCTCCGTCGCGACCTCGGGGACCTATTCAAAATCTCCCTGGCGTCCGTCTCAGATCGTCTCGCCCTCGAGAACGATCCTGACTACATCAGGCCCAACGTGAGCCGCGCTTCCTCGCTCAGCATCTCCATCGAATACGACGGCACGAACACCAAGTCGATGGACGCGCGAGCCACGCCCTCGAGGGCGTTGACCCCTTGCTCGACCTCAGCCGGCAGCGTCTCCGCAGCCGGGCAGTTGGGCGCGGTGAGCGTCATCTTCACGACCACGTCCTTGCCGCCGTCCCCGTCCTCGATTGTCCACCCGTAAATCAGGCCCAGGTCCCAGATCGGAACCGGGATCTCAGGGTCGTAGATCGTCTTCACGACCTGGACGATTCCGTCCTCGAGGTCGGAGAGGTCGTCGGGGTCTTTGCCGTCGCGGAGGAAGTCGCGTTCCATGGAGTTGGGGTTCGAGATTCGGGGGTCGCAAAGGGGTGAGGCCTTGCGAACCCTGAACCACTACTTGAGCCGTTCTGCGATTCGGGCGTCGAGTGCGTCGCGGACGGGCTCGAAAGAAACCATCTCCACGACGTCGTGAGCGAACGCATACAGCAACATCGCGCGGGCGTCGCCCTCCGAGATGCCGCGGCTGCGGAGGTAGAAGATGTGCTCCGGCTCGACGGCGCCCGTCGTGGACCCGTGCGAGCACTTGACGTCGTCGGCGTAGATCTCGAGCTCGGGCTTGGAGTAGTGCCGCGCGTCGGGGCTCAGCACCACGCCCTGGCTTTGCTGGTACGCGTTGGTCTGCTGTCCTTCGCGCTGCACGAACACCTTACCGTTGAAGACGCCCGTCGACTGGTCGTAGACGATGCCCTTGAAGAGCTCGTTCGACTGGCATCCCGGCGCGACGTGATCCACGAGCGTGTTCGTGTCGACGTGCTGGCTGTCGTGGCAGATGTAAAGACCCGCCAACGTCGACTGGCAGCCTTCGCCGTCGGGCACCATCACGGTGTTGTTGCGGACCGTGCCGCTCGCGAACGTGAACGTCAAGGTCGAGACGTCGCTGTCGCGGCTCTGATAGCTCTGCACGAGAGAGACGCCGTGGGCATTCGGCCCCTCGTCCTGGATCCGCACGTGGCGGACCACAGCGCTTGCGTCAGCGATGATCTCCGTGAGGTCATTGCGGAAGGTCTCCGCGCCGCCAGTCACGACGAAGCTCTCGACGATGGTCGCCTGCGCCGCCTCACCCACGACGATCAGGTTGCGCTCCTGTACGTAGGTCGCCTGCGTCCGCCGTCACGACATGCACGACGTGGATCGGCGTCTCGACGGCCACGCCGCGCGGGACCTCGAGGTAGAACCCGTCAAGGCTCGACGCGCTGTTGAGCGCTGCAAACGCGTCCCGGTCGAGGTCGACGTGCCGGCCGAAGGTGTCCTCGAGGCCGCCGTTGACGAGCGCATCCGCCAGGCTTCCCAACGTCACCTTCGACGGCACGCCCTCGAGGTCGGAGCGCCCGGAATCCAGGCGCCCGTTTACGACGACGACCGTGATCGCCTCGAGTCCGTCGATCTGCGCACCCTCGAGGGCGGCATCCACGACGCTCGCGTCGGCCTCGAGGCCGGCGGCGGTGCGGTAGTCCGGCTTGAGGGCTGGGCGGAGGTCGGTGTACTTCCAGGCCTCGTCGCGCGTCGTCGGGAGACCCTTGGCCTCGAGCGACGTGCGGGCGCGCTGGCGGAGGTCGGCAAACGGGTCCGGCGCTCCATCGCCCGCGAACGCGCCCTCGAGGGCGCCGACGGCGTGGCGGAGGAGGGCAGGAGCCTTTTCGAGATCGATCATTGTGATCGGTGTTCGGTTCAGGGTTCAAGGTTCAGGGTCTCGCACGGACTCACCTCAGCCAGCGGGCGGCAGTGCTTCAGCCTCGAGGACGGACCGGCGAACCCTGAACCGAGTCGGGCCTACGCGGCGGTGGCTTCTTCGATCAGCCAGTCGTAGCCCTTCTCCTCGAGCTCCTCGGCCAACTCCGGGCCGCCCGAGCGAACAATGCGGCCATCCACGAGCACGTGGACGTGATCGGGCGTGATGTAGTTGAGCAAGCGCTGGTAGTGCGTGATGAGCACGAACGACCGGTTGTCGGCCCGCAGCTTGTTGATGCCCTCCGACACAATCCGCAGGGCATCGATGTCGAGGCCGGAGTCGGTCTCGTCGAGGATGGCGAGCTGGGGATCGAGCATCGCCATCTGGAAGATCTCGGCGCGCTTCTTCTCACCGCCGGAGAAGCCCTCGTTCACCGAGCGCTTGGTCAGCTTCGTGTCGAGGTTGACGAAGGCCGCCTTCTCACGCATCAGCTTGAGGAAGTCGCCCACGGAGAGCTCGTCCTGTCCCCGGTGCTCGCGAACCGCGTTGACGGCCGTGCGCAGGAACTGGTGCGTGCTCACGCCCGGCAGCTCGACGGGGTACTGGAACGCGAGGAACAGACCCTCACGCGTCCGCTCCTCCGGAGCCATCTCCAAAAGATCCTCGCCCTTGAAAGACACGTCACCCTCAGAGATCTCGTAGTCGTCGCGACCGGCCAGGACCGACGCGAGAGTGGACTTGCCGGAGCCGTTCGGCCCCATGATCGCGTGGACTTCGCCGGCCTTGACCTCGAGGGAGAGACCCTTCAGGATCTCGTGGTCCTCGACGGACGCGTGCAGGTTGTTAATGCTGAGGAGTGACATTCGTGTGAGTCTGTGTTCTGGTGTACAGTGCCCATGAGGCTCAGGTTCGCAAGGTGCGGTCCTCGCGAACCCTGAAGCCGCCGAACCCTCGAACCGTCTGCCTAGCCGACCGATCCTTCGAGTTGGACGCTCAGGAGCTTCTGGGCCTCGACGGCGAACTCCATCGGCAGCTTGGCCAGGATGTCCTTGGCGAAGCCGTTGACGATCAGGTTGAGCGCGTCCTGCTCCGAGATGCCGCGGGCCTGGCAGTAGAACATTTGGTCCTCGCCGACCTTCGAGGTCGTCGCCTCGTGCTCGACGTGCGCCGTGTCGTTGTTGATCTCGATGTACGGGAACGTGTGAGCGCCGCACTGATCGCCGATCAGCAGCGAGTCGCACTGCGAGAAGTTGCGAGCGTTAGTCGCCTTCTTGTTGACCTTGACCAGGCCGCGGTAGGAGTTGTTGGACTGTCCTGCCGAGATGCCCTTCGAGATGATGGTCGACTTGGTGTTCTTGCCCAAGTGGATCATCTTGGTCCCGGTGTCCGCCTGCTGGTAGTCCTTGGTAAAGGCCACCGAGTAGAACTCGCCCACGGAGCCGTCGCCTTTCAGGATGCAGGACGGGTACTTCCAGGTGATCGCGCTGCCCGTCTCGAGCTGCGTCCAGGTCACCTTCGAGTTGCGACCGGAGCACATGGCCCGCTTGGTCACAAAGTTGTAGACGCCGCCCTTGCCCTCGGCCGAGCCGGGGTACCAGTTCTGGACCGTCGAGTACTTGACCTCAGCGTTGTCATGCGCGATGATCTCGACCGTGGCGGCGTGGAGCTGGTACTCCTCGCGCATCGGTGCCGTGCAGCCCTCCATGTAGCTGACGTAGCCGCCTTCCTCGCAGATGATCAGCGTCCGCTCAAACTGGCCGGTGTTGGCCTCGTTGATGCGGAAGTATGTCGAGAGCTCCATCGGGCAGCGGACGCCCTTCGGGATGTAGCAGAACGAGCCGTCGGAGAAGACGGCCGCGTTGAGTGCGGCGAACAGGTTGTCCGTGTACGGGACCACCTTGCCCATGTTGGCGCGGACCAGCTCCGGGTGCTCCGGACGGCCTCGCTGAACGAGCAGAAGATGACGCCCTCCTTCTCGAACTCGGCCTTGAAACGTCGTCGCGACGGAGACAGAGTCCATCACCGCGTCGACGGCGACGCCGGCGAGGGCGGCCTGCTCGCGGAGCGGGATGCCCAGCTTCTCGAAGTCGGCCAGGATCTCCTCCGGGACGTCGTCGATGGAGTCGTACTTGGCCTTCGAGCCCGGCGCGGCGTAGTAGTACGCGTCCTGGTAGTCGATGGCGGACGACGTTGAGGTGCGCCCAGTTCGGCTCCTTGCCCTCGTCGAGCAGCTTGAAGAAGTGCCGGAGCGCCTTGAGGCGATACTCGAGCAGCCACTCGGGCTCCTCTTTCTTGGCGGAGATAAAGCGGACGGTGTCCTCGCTCAGTCCCTTCGGCGCCTTGTCGCTGGAGACGTCGGTGACGAAGCCGTATTTGTAGCCTTCCTCGGCAACGTCCTCGAAGAAATCGTGCTCTGTGTACGTGGCCATGGAGATCAGTATTGGTTGTCGAGACGAACCGAGTGGGTGGGGGGCTGTTCCACCAAGACGAGGCGAACCGCGCTGGGTTATGGCGACCTCGAGGACGTGCGTACGATGGGACACGTGAACCGCGTCCAGAGGTGGACCCCCACGGCGTCTTCGAAAGTTCGGAGATCGCTGCCTTGCCGACCGCCATATGCGGTGAAGACTCCCTCAATGACTGCCATGACCGACACCTCCGCTCCGTTCGCCATCACCGAGCGCGCCCGCCAGCGACTGGCCTCCGTCGCCGTCGGCGAGGGCGTCGACCTCGAGGCCGCCTTCTTGCGCGTCGCCGTCGTGCCCGGTGGGTGCTCGGGACTCACCTACGACCTGGGCTGGGACACGGTCGTCAACCCGACCGACGAATCCCTCGAGGTTGACGGCCTGCGGATCGTCCTCGACCCGAGGAGCCTGATCACGGTCGAGGGCACAACGCTTGACTTCACGGACGGCCTCGAGGGCAAGGGCTTCCACTTCGACAACCCGCAGGCCTCGAGGACGTGCGCCTGCGGCGAATCATTCAGCCTGTGAGGCGGGCGCTACCGTTGCGGTGCTGGCGGCTTCTCTAGGTGCGTGCGTCTCGGACGATGCGGCACCGGTCGAGCCATCGGTGTCGAATCCATCCCCGTTTCTCGAGGCTCCTGAGTCGGCGACAGACACGACGAGGGCCAGCCCTCGATGGGATCGGAAGGGCCTCCCGGTGTCGTCCTTGAGTACTACGGCGCCATCGCAGCGAAGGACTATGCGCGTGCCTCCGCACTGTGGGGACCCGCTGCCCCATCGGGGTACAGCCCCGGCGACCTCGAGGACGCGTATTCGGGGATGATGGACATCAATGCCTTCGTCGACGCGCCGGTCGAACTCGATGGTCCGGCGAACTCAACACGCGTTCAGGGTACCCGTCAACGTCATCGTTACAAGGGTCGGAGGGATTCACCGCATCGAGGGCGAGTACGTGCTCCGCCGGGCCAATGACGCCGAGGGCGTGGAGCCGTGGGAGCAGCGTTGGCATCTGCACAGCGCGACGCTCACCACGTCGAGTAGAGTGCGATCGTCCTCGAGGACGAGTCGAGAGGCGCTTTGTTTTGGACTCCATTCCGTCCTCGAGGCCGCCGTCGACGCAGCTGGATCCCGACCTCAAAAAGGCCAAAAAGAAGCCCGCTGGCCTTACGGGGCCAGCGGGCTCGGTCGGTGGACGTGGGACGGCACGTCAGTCACCTGAGCTAATGAACGGCGTTAGGTCTGAACATGTGCCGGTGACCGCGCACTTTGCGCATGCTTCACCCGCGTGTCAGAGAACGCCTGACAAGGCCGTAGGACACTTCTTATTGAGTGGTTGTCCACGTGATCCGATCGCCAGGAACGAGCCCGATTGAGCGCGAATAGCCGGCTGGGACTTCAACGACGAACTGGGCTGGACCTTCGGACTCCACGTTGTCGAGTGAGAACGGAGTCGTGTTCTCGCCGATGTTGATGAGCGTAGAGTCGGCGGCGTAGAACTGGATGTCGAGCGACCGAGGCGTGTTCATCATGTAGAAGGCGGCGCGCGGCGTCTCCGGCTGGTCAAAGATGAACAGCATCCCGGTGTCGCTGGGGATCTCAGAGCGCTGCATGAGGCCCCGCCCTCGAGTTCGAGTCGTCGTCCGCGATCTCGATGGCGATGGTGCGGAGTGTGTCGCTGCCTCTCACAAACGAGAGCTCGCCTTCGATGTCGAATGGGATGCTCGCGTCGGCAGTATTCGTCCTCGAGGACGGCTCGGGGTCGGAGCATCCGGTGAGGACGAGGACGAGCGAGAAGGCCAGAAAGCGCATGGGAATCGGGGCGGTGCGCAAATCTAGCCCACCAGTTTCAGCGCCACGGCGTCGGCGACGGCGGCGCCTTCGATGGTAAGCCGCACGGTCGAAGGCGTCACCGTGAGCAACCCCGCGCCCTCGAGGGCGGCGAGCTCGGCGCGCTTGTCGGTCAGCAGGTCCACGCCGTAGTCGGCCTCGAGGACGTCGAGGTCAAGGCCGTCGATTAGGCGGCGAAGGCCAAGCAGGATGGCCTCGTCCGCGAGCTCGTCGGGTCCGATCTGCTCACGCCAGTCGAGAGGGCGCTCGCCGGCGAAGACCAGGTCTCTCCAGCGCGGGAGGTTGGCGACGTCGGCCCAGCGCCAGCCTCGGCTGCGCGTCTCGCGCCAGAACGAGTGCGCGCTCGGCCCCAGCCCGATGGCTGTCTCGTGCGTCCAGTAGCCCTCGTTGTGCTGGCTGCGGACGTCCGGGGTGGGAGAACGACGACACCTCGTAGTGCTCGAAGCCTTTGTCCTCGAGGTAGTCATGCGTGAAGATGAAGCGGTCCCGCATCGTCTCGTCGCCGGCGGGCACGACGCTGCCCACGTCGACCATCTTGCGAAGCGGTGTCTTGTCCTCGACGGTCAGGCTGTAGGTCGAGAGGTGCGTGGCGCCAAGCCGGACGGCGCGCTCGAGGTTGGCGCCCCAGTGCTCGAACGGCTGGTCGGGGATGCCGAAGATGAGATCCACCGACACGTCCCCGATCTCCTGCACCGCGGCCTCGAGGCCGGCAACAGCCTGGGCGGAGTCGTGGGCCCGGTTCATGAACGCGAGGTCCTCGTCGAAGAACGACTGGACGCCCAGCGACACGCGCGTGGCGCCGAGCTCGCGAGCTGTTCGTAGCCACGTCCTGCCGTCGGGGCCGGACAGGTCTTCCGGGTTGGCCTCGAAGGTGATCTCCTCAAGGCCTGATGTGTCGAAATGCTCGTGCGCGGCCTCGAGGACGCGCGTCAGCCCGGCGGGCGACAGCAGCGACGGCGTCCCTCCTCCGACATAGAGTGTCTTGAGCGGCGCCTTGTCTCGGAACTCCGCGCCCAGCATCGCGGCCTCGGCCTCGAGGGCGCGGAGATACGGCTCCTCGGCACGGTTGGTGGTCGTGACGTAGAAGTCGCAGTAGATGCAGCGCTGCGAGCAGAACGGAACGTGGACGTAAAGGCCGGCCAGGGCAGGAGGGGACTGGGAAGCAGGAAGATGAGTCTCCGTCCTCGAGGTCGCCCGAAATGCGGGACGAGGTGCGAAAGAAAAGCAGAGAAGAGGCTACCTCTGCGTCGTGCGATGTTCTCCGGCCTCGAGGACGAGACCAGCGACCGTCAGCCTACTTCAATAACGACGGCATCCGATAAAAGCCTCGTCGCGTATTTCGCGGCACCGACCTCGAGGCCGTTGCACCTTTCTGGAATCCTCCCGTCGCCCATGAACCCGCTTCTCGACCGCGCCATTGCCCGACAAGAGGCTGCTCTCGGCGCGCCGCTGGACTACCTCCGCACGATCGGGGAGTCCTCAAACGCGGCGGTGCTCAAGATGGCGGCGTTCCAGCCCCTCGCGAGCCATCGGTCGGCGACGCCTCCCGATGTGTGGCATCTCGCACGCCTCGCCGCGACTCGCGTGCAGGACTGCGGGACGTGCGTGCAGGTCATCGTCAACCAAGCCTTGGGCGATGGCGTCCCGGCCCCACTTCTCCGCGCCGCGCTGGCCGACGGAAGCGGCCTCGAGGACGGGCAGAAACTGGCGCTCCGCTTCGGTCATGCGGTGGCCTCGGGACTGAACGCTCGCGACGCGGTAGCCGAAGTTCGGGACTGGTTCGGTGCCGAGATCCAGATGGAACTCGCTCTGGGTGTGGCGACGTGCCAGGTGTTTCCGATCCTCAAGCGCGGGCTGGGGCAGGACCTCGCGTGCTCGCTGGTGACCATCGAGGTGTGACCTCGAGGCCGAGGCGTGTCCTCGAGGTCGCTAGCTTGGCTCCATGCTCGACTTCGCCCGGCTCGCTGGCCAGATCGCTGAGTTCGCGGCCTCTCGCGTCGAGGAGGACCGTGCGCATCAAGACCGTCTCGAGCGTGCCCACGCGGCCCTCGACGACTGCGCCCCCACGTGGGAGGCGCTTCGGGACCGAGCGCAGGCGCAGGGACGAGGCCCCCTTCGTGCGCTTCCGACCTCGAGGCCGGACGAGAGCCACGGCTGCGACCCGCGTCCTGCGACCGTCACGGTGGTCGCGACCGACGGCTCGCAGATCTTCCCGGATCGGCACATCGAGCCTTCCTGCTATCTGCTGAACATCGGTCGGATCGCGTTCCACTACGGTACGCTGGATCCGCCGCTGATCCAGGCCGAGCCGTCGCTCCGATTTCGGAAGCAGGACCTCGAGATGCTGTCGGACGACGACGATGCGCAGTCGTCTCCGCTCGACATGACCAGCGAGGTGGTCTCTGCACTTCGCGATGAGCTTGAGCTGCGGTGGCTCTTTGAGACAGCCCGCGACGAGCGTCGCAGTGGCCGGGACGTCGTGGCGATGGCCGACGGCACGCTGATCCGTTGGATGCTCCGGGGCATGAAAAACCGGCGCCTCGAGGATCGACTGCTCGGCCGCTACGTCGCCGAGCTTGACCGCTTCCGCGAGCACGGCATCCCGGTGTGCTCGTACGTGTCCAGGCCGGCCAACGCAGAGGTGGTCAACCTGCTGCGTCTCCACCTCGACGAGGAGGATTGGGACACCTCGCCGGAGTCGCTCCGCGGCTTGCATGACCGCCATTTGTTCGAGAAGCGCCTCGAGGTCGGTGAACGCTCGGCGGTGTTTCTGTCGCGGAGCGAGGTGCTCAAGGTCTACGGCGATCACCGGATCGTGGCGTTCTACGTCCATGGATGCGGCGAGGTCGGACGCGTCGAAATGCCGGAATGGGTCGCGGAGCAGCCCGAGTGGCTGTCTCTCATCCACGCCGTCGTCCTCGATCAGTGCGAAAAGGGGGGAGGCTACCCGATCATCTTGCAAGAGGCCCATGAGCGTGCCGTGGTCCGGATGCAGGAGAAGGATGTCTTCCATCGGATCCTGGCGCGACAGATTCGCAGTGCGGGAGCAGCGGCTCCAACCTATTCCGGCAAATCGGCCTCGAAGCGGGCGCCGAGGGTGTGAGGATGGGTGAGGCTCCCTCGAGGGCGTCGAATCGTTTCTTTAGTTCTCCAGCCGGTCGCGTCCTCGAGGACGGATCTTGCCAAACCCCTGACCCCCAACCCCGTTGTCCGCACCTGTTGCCGAAGTCATCGCCTCGAGCACACGCGAGATTCTGGCGGAGGTGTACCCTGACGTCGAGGTGCCGGAGTTCGGATCGTGGGTCGAAATCGAGGTCGAGGGCGGGGGTGTTCACTACGCGCTGGTGAGCCATGCCGAGACGGGCAGCGTCGAGCCTGGGCGCCAAGCCGTGGCCTTGGGGCCGAACTACGACCGCGACCGGATCCGGCGCGAGATGCCGCAAATCCTCGAGCTGGTGCGGACGACCGTCCGAGCGCAGGTGCTCGCGTTCTGGGACGGGCGCACCCGGCGAGATGGTGCCCCGCACATCCGCCAGACGATTCCGCCTCGGCCCGCCGCGCTCCACGACCGCGTGCGCGTCTGCGGCCTCGAGGCCGTGTCCCGACTCGGAGAGCCGTTCGACGTGCTACGGACCATCGCACGCTCCCCGGACCCTTCCGTCCCCGCCGACGATCTGCTTGCCGCCGTGCTCCGCTCCCTCAACGACTCCCACGGCGGTGGCGCTGATGGCGACGCGGTGATGGTCGCGGCCGGCCGAGCGCTCGCACGGCTCCTGGACGACGACCACGAGCGGTTGCAGTCCATCCTGCGCCGGGCGGTGTAGCCGTCCTCGAGGTCGGATGCGCCTCGGGTTCCGTCGCTTCGGTCTCGTCCTCGAGGGCGGATGGTTGTCCGGGTCCGACCTCGAGGTCGCGAGCACCAACACGGGGTCCAGACTCGAGGCCGGGGTGCCAGGTTGCGTATCGCTAAAAGATGACTCCCGCACGGAGCGCGATCACCGGTGTCACCTCGTCCTCTCCGATCACCAGCGACGGGTTGATCTCCGCGAACGCCGACGACTCCTGGAGCGGAATCGCCCAGCCATAGCCGCCGTGGAGAGAGGGGCCGCCGCCGCCGTCTGTGAGCGGAAGAAAGCCGCCGAAGCCACCGAACGCGTAGCGCACCGAGCCTCTCCGGCTGTCCGGAAGCGTCACGATCACCTCGACCTGTGGGTTGACGACGTAGCGTGTGTCGCGCCGCCCTTCGAACAGGTGCGCGCCGACGCCCATGCTGGCCGCGAGTGAGATATCTGCATTGACCGGCAGCGCGACGCGACCCCTCAAGCCAAGGGACGGATAGGTCGGAAGCACGTCCTGGCTGAGCAGCGGTGTCACCGTCTCGAAGCCGACGCCGATCCGCGGTGGAACCGAATCGCTCCGTTGCGCAGAGGCCACCGGGACAAGGAGCGTGAGAAGAAGACCGAGCGAGAGAGAGCGCATAGAGCAACAGGGCCGAGTCGTAGGTTGTTCGGGCGAAAGAAGCCGCGCCCCGTCCCCGAAAAGTAGCGTCCCGATCCATGTCATTGGCCCCTGATCTCGCACCCCACGCCGGAGACGGCGCACCCGCTCACGACGTCCAGGACGCGCGACAGTCCGGCGATCCGGAGGCGTTCGAGGGCCTCGGGTTCACACCCGACGGCGTCACGAACGGCACCTACGACCCCGCCGCCTTTCAGGGCCTCGACTTCTACCGGATCGACGACCTGTTGACCGATGAGGAGAAGGAGGCTCGGGATCGTGTTCGCAGCTACATCAGCGAGGCCGTTCTGCCTGTCATCGAGCAGCATGCGCAGGCCCTTACATTCCCCGTCGATGTCGCTCGCGGCCTGGCAGAGCTCGGCGTCATCGGCCCGACGATCCCGACCGAGTACGGCGGGCGAGGTGCCTCAAGCATCACCTACGGCCTGATGATGCAGGAGGTCGAGCGCGCTGACAGTGGCCTCCGCTCGTTCTGCTCCGTGATGGGTTCGCTCGTCATGTACCCGATCTACACCTACGGATCGGAGGAGCAGAAGCGGCGCTGGCTGCCGAAGCTCGCCAAGGCCGAGGCCATCGGCTGCTTCGCGCTGACCGAGCCCAACGTCGGGTCGAACCCGGGAGCCATGACCACGCGCGCCGTCCGTGATGGCGACGAGTACGTGATCACCGGCCACAAGCGCTGGAGCACCAACGCCTCCATCGCCGACGTCGCGGTCGTGTGGGCGAAGGACGATGAAGGGGACGTCCGCGGCTTCCTCGTCGAGACCGACCTGCCCGGCGTCTCCACGCCCCGAATCATGGACAAGTGGTCGCTGCGAGCCGCCGTCACCTCCGAGGTCGTCCTCGAGGACGTGCGCGTGCCGGCGAGCGCCATGCTGCCCAACGTCAAAGGGCTCAAGGGACCCCTGTCCTGCCTCAGCCAGGCGCGCTACGGGATCGCCTGGGGCGTGATCGGCGCCGCAATGTCGTGCTACGACGCCGCGCTCCAGCACGCGACCACGAGGGAGCAGTTCGGACGGCCCATTGGAGGCTTCCAACTCGTCCAGAACCACATCGCCGACATGCTAGCGGAGATCACCAAGTCGCAGCTCGTCGCATGGCGTCTCGGTCGGATGAAGGACGAGGGCACCATGCGCCCCGCCCACGTCTCCCTCGCCAAGCGCGACAACGTCCGGACGGCCCTCGCGGTGGCGCGTCAGAGCCGTCAGTTGCTCGGTGGCAACGGCATCCTGGGTACGTACCCCGTCATGCGCCACATGGCCAATCTCGAGTCCGTCGTGACCTACGAGGGCACCGACGAGGTCCACACTCTGGTGCTCGGCCTCGAGGCCACCGGCATCCCCGCGTTCTCGTAACCCGACCTCGAGTTCGGAGGGCGAGCGCCATACCGTGCGCGAACAGCCCGCGTGAGCTAGGCTAGGTCCTGCCATTCTGGTCATTTCCCTACCAGAGCGGCCATCCGTGTATTCAGACTCGAGGTCGCGCGTTGCGGCTCTCACACGTTTCCCTGCTCACATGTCCCGATTGATCCTCCTCGCCGCCCTCGTCCTGACGGCGGCGTCCGCGCAGTCCCAAGTCTATTCCGGCGCCCTCGAGGCCGGAGACGCGCAGCTTGATTCGGGCGAGTACCTCGATGAGTACGCCGTCACCGCCCGCGCCGGTCAGACCGTCCGCGCCGTGGTGACCTCGCAGGCGTTTGACACGTACGTGATCATCAAGTCGGCGTCGGGTGATCAGGCCGAGGACGACGACTGCACGGCCAACGAGACCACGCGCTCCTGTGCCGACTTCGAGGTCACAGAAGGCGGACGCGTGCGCGTGCTCGTCACGTCGTTCGCCGTGGGCGAGACGGGAGCCTACGAGGTCGAGATCACTCTCGAGGACGGAGCGTCGCGGGCGCCCGCTTCAGGAGCCGAGCCCGGTCGGCTTGGTCCCGGTGACGACACGCTGGAGACCGGAGAGTATGCCGACAGCCGGACCATCGCCCTCGAGGCCGGCCAGCAGCTCTCGGCCTCGATGACCTCGTCGGACTTCGACACCTATCTCGCCGTGATCGGTCCTGATGGGGAGGCCCAGGAGAACGACGACTGTACGGAGGGCGACTTCTCGAGGTCGTGCCTCGAGGTCGTGGCCGACCGGGGCGGCGACTACATCGTGATGGCGACTAGCTACGAGCCGGGCGAGACGGGGCGCTACCAACTCGCCCTCGAGGTGGGGGAGGGCGGCGTGGGCGTGGCGCGCATCGCGGGACGGGTCGAGACCGGCGTCCTCGAGGACGGGGACGCGACGCTTGATCTGGGCGAGTTCGTCGACGAGTACACCGTGAACGGGACGGGAGGATCGCTGGTGGTCGACCTCCGCTCGGATGCGTTCGATACCTACGTGATCGTGATCGGCCCGGATGGGCAGGCGCTTGAGAACGACGATTACCAAGGCGAAATCAACCGATCCCTCCTCGTCGCCGACACGCGGGATGGCGAGCCATATAGGGTTCTCGTCACATCGTATGCGGCAGGCGAGACGGGCCGCTACCGCTTGGAGCTGCGCGACGAAGTGGCCTCGGTCACTGCGGGAGTCCGCACCGAGTCCGGCGTCCTCGAGGTCGGGGACGAGCAGCTGGATGCGGGCGAGTACGTGGACCGCTACACCTTCGAGGCTGTCCCGGGGCAGCGCTTGCGAGCGGACCTGACCAGCGATGTGTTCGACACCTACGTCGCTCTTCAGACGCCGTCCGGGCAGGCCTTCAACGACGATGACGGTGGAGGCCGCGCTGGACACTCGCTCCTCGACCTCGACCTGACTGAAGCGGGCACGTACACGGTCTACGTCACGTCCTATGCCGCCGCGGAGACAGGACCGTACCAACTCTCGCTCGACTTGACGGAGCGGTTTGGCGCGTCCTCGAACACGACAGAGAACAACCCGCGCTCCGCCGCCGGCGCGCTCCGTCTCGGCTTCGAGCAGACCTCCGCCGGCGCCCTCGACGAGGACGATCAGCGGCTCTCGTCCGGCGAGTTCACGGAGGTGCACACCTTCGATGCCACCGCGGGCCAGCCTGTGCGGGTGGAGATGACCTCAACGGACTTCGACACCTACCTGATCGTGCGGGGGCCGAACGGACAGTCCATCGACAACGACGACTTCGAGGGCAGCCAGGACACGTCGGTGATCGAGTTTGTCGCCCTCGAGGACGGGCGCTACCGGGTGACGGCCACCTCGTACCGAGAGGGCGAGGTGGGCGACTACGAGATCCGGCTCACATCGGCTGAGGCCCTCCGGCCTGAGCCGCCGGCCTACGACCGGATCGTCGGCCTCTTTGTTGGGATCTCGGAGTATGACCGGATGAGCGGCTTGCGGTGGACCGCAGAGGATGCCGTGATCGCCCGCGACGCGATGATCGACGCCGGCATGGCGCCCGGCGATGGGATCCTGCTCACAGACAGCGAGGCCACGTCCGCGAACGTAAGAGATGCCTTCAACGACCTCGCCCTCGAGGCCGACGACCGGACGCTGTTCGTGTTCTTCTTCTCCGGTCACGGGGGGCAGTACCAGCGCGACGCCTTCGAGCGTGCCGACCCGGACGGCCTGGACGAGTCGCTCGAGCTGTACGACGTGGAACTGCTGGACAACGAGCTCGACGACCTCTTGACCTCGCTCCCGACCTCGAGGCAACTCATCGTCCTCGACGCGTGCTACGCGGGCGGCTTCGCGAAGGACGTAATCAGTCGCCCTGGCCGGATGGGGCTGTTCTCGTCCGAGGAAGACATCGTGTCGGCCGTCGCGGTCAAGTTCGAGGCCGGCGGCTACCTGTCCCGCTTCTTCGCCGACGCCGTCACCGAGCGCGCGGCGGACGAGGACTCGAATGGCGCCGTCACCGCCCTCGAGCTCAGTCACTACCTCGAGCTCCGCTTCACGGACGACGTCCAGAATGATAGAGAGGGGGCCATCGATATGTTGGAGACTCGCGACACCCGGCCCGAGCACCAGAAGCTTATCGTCGACCGTGGCAGCGTGGGTCTGTACGAGAGCCTATTCGTGCTCCGCCCGTAACTCCGCGCCCTCGAGGACGTACTCCATCGCACACTGACTCTCGAGACTCATGGGGTTCTTCGAAGCCGTCTTCGCCATCACCGCCGTCATGGCTGTGTTCGTCGGAATGCCGTGGATCACGTTCCAGGGCATCCTAAAAGTCAAGCAGGCGAACGCGGAAGGCAGCAGCACGGAGCTTCGCCGAAGCGACCTCGAGGCGATGGTGGCGGACGCTGTCGAGGACGCCACGCACCCGCTGCGTCGTCGCATCGAGACGCTCGAGGCCATCGCCACAGACACGGAGGCTGAGCAGTCCCGCCTGGACTCGGCCGTGCTGGCGGATGCTCTGGTCGGCCTTGAGGACGACTTCGATGAGCCGGCGGCCGTCCGGCGACGCGCTCGGAGCTAATGCCGTCGGTCCGGCCCGATCACGACGACGCCTTCTGGGAGTCCCTTGCAGAGGCCGAGTGGCGCCGCGTTCGGTGGAGAACGTCGCGTACGCCAGATGCGCCTCCTGAGGGTGCGATGTGCGTCGCGTTTGAGACTCCGATCCATCGGACGGGCACGTATTACGTCCGCCCCGCCTACACCGACGGCGAACGCTGGCTCAGCCAGCAGGCCTACGATCAGATGATCCGGCGCGTGCGGCAGCGGCGCGCATCTCGGCGATCCGGGGAACGTCCGCGCTGAGGTCTGGAGGTCGAGATCTCTTGCAGGCAGCCGACCTCGAGGTCGATCCTGGCTAGTCTCCAAGTCCGAACGGCAGGTCGAGACGTGACCCGCGCTTCAGCGGGACTACCGTCCGGTACACCAGCTGAGCGTCCTGGGTAAAGCCCTGGACCTCCATCGAGGTCGACGTCATGGAGATGGCCATGAAGCCAGGCGTGCGAAGCGCGAAGAGCGTGTTCGGTGTCTCTAGCACTTCGCGTGTCAGGGAGCCTGCACCGGACACGAAGTAGTCCACCACAGACCCCTCCGGGCGGTGGTGCTGGAGATTGTGATCGTGGCCCGCGAAGTAGGCCTGGACGCCGTGCTCCTCGAGCATCGGGACCAGCCGCTCGATCATCAGCGGGTTGTCGGTGTAGCGAACCGACCCGACGTAGATCGGATGGTGGCCCACGACGATCTTCCACGGCGCGTCAGAAGCCGCCAACGTCTCGTCGAGCCACTCGAGCTGAGGCTCGACATCCCAGCGTCCCGTGTCGCTGAACTGGCTGCGCTTTTCCGGAGTCGACGCCAAGGGGGTCGTGTCGATGAACGCGAACAAGACCTCCGTTCCGTCATCGAGGACGAGCGTCTCCGCGTAGTACTGCGCCGGCAGGTACCAACGGTCGCTCTGGTTGGTGTACGCGATCTGAGCCGGCACGTCGCCTTGCCAGTCGTGGTTGCCCAGCGTGACATACCAGCGGCTCTGAAGCACCGGAGCGGTGTAGATGGCCTCATACGAGCGGACCCACTTGGAATCCTCTGTGCTGCTCACGCCCTGCGTGTAAAAGTTGTCACCCGTCGAGATCGTAAAGCGACTCTGGATCTCCTCGCCGACCTCGCCCATCCCGATGGCCACGTCTGACTGGTTGAAAAACCCATTCCGGCCCCAATCCCCCACGATGAGATAGTTGAACGCCGACGAGTCGAGCGGCGCCGGGATGTCGGTGATCTCTCCGTCCTCGAGGGCGTAGGGCGGCACACGCTGGCCGACGGGCGCTCCGTACGAGCCGCTACAGCCGGAGAGAGCGACGAGAACGAGAAGAGCAGCTAGACGCGACATACCAGTGGTGGGGACACGCTCGTGACCTCAAATCGAACGATCCGGTTCCGCGAAGCGTGCGCTACCGCGTCACAACAAGGCTCGACCCGACTCCGACCTCGAGGCGAGCGACCCGGCCATCCCACGTCGATACGATCTCGAGGCCGTCTGCCGTGACCGATGAAGGTGCGCCCTCGAGGCCGTGGACGACGATGTCCCAGCCCGTCCACTCGGGCACGAAGCGGCCTTCAACGGAGACCTCGACGCGAAGTGTGGATTCGTCGTCCTCGAGGTCGAACCGCGCCGCCCAAGTGTCGCCGTGGCCGTCGCCAGCGTCTTCGTACAGCCAGGACGTTCCAGTCGTGGAAGGATAGACGTGGAGCTCAAGGCGGTCAACGGGCTCGCCGGTGTGCTGGCGGACGGGCGCAAGCGGGATGACGGAGCCGGCGCGGGCGTAGAGCGGGATGCGGTGGAGGGGCGTCTCGGTCCAGATCGTCAGTCGGCCCTCGAGGTGCTTGCCACTCACAAAATCGTACCAGCCGCCGTCGCTCTCGGGGAGGTAGATCTCACGCTGGGTCTGCCCCTCGGTCACGACGGGGTGCGCCAACAGATCGGCGCCGAGGTAGAACGCGAGTGGATCGGTATGGCGGACGGTCGGGTCGTCAGGATGGAGGAGAGGCAGTGCGCGGAGCATCGGTGTGCCCTCGGTGGCCGCCTGCCAGAGCGCCGTGTAAAACACCGGTAATAAACGGTAGCGGAGCTCGATGGCCTTGCGACAGACCTCTTCGATCTCGTCGCCAAACAGCCATGGCTCCTGACGGGGCGTATCGACTGCTGAGTGGTTGCGGAACAGCGGCGTCAGCGCGCCGACCTGTGTCCACCGGGCCAAAAGCTCCCCGGTGGGCTCTCCCACGAACCCACCCACGTCCGCACCGACGAACGGCATCCCGGACGTGCCGAGCGACAAACAGGTCTCGACGGCCAGCCGCAGGTGGTCCCATGTGGCCGAGTTGTCGCCCGTCCAGCCGGTCCCGAACCGCTGCGCCCCAGCGTAGGCGGCGCGCGTAATTGTGAACGGACGCCGGTCTGGAGCGATCTGAGCCAGCCCCTCGAAGGTGGCCCGCTGCATCTGCATCCCATACACGTTGTGTGCCTCCGCGTGCGTGCCGCCCCGCCCCTCGAGGTCGTGCCGCGCCTCGTGCGGGATCGTACCGACCTCTTCCTCCGCGCCCATCGATCCCTCGACGTGGGCGACGGAGAACAGCGCCGGCTCGTTCATGTCGTTCCAGACGCCATCCACACCGTCCTCGATGAGTTGACGGTGCAGGCTGCCCCACCAGTCGCGCACGGCTGGCGAGGTGTAGTCCGGGAACGCGCACTCGCCCGGCCACACCTCACCGCGAACCTCCGCACCGTCCGGGTACGTGACGTACGCGTCCGCTTCGAGGCCGGCTTGGTAGACGTCGTAGTTCGGATCGTCGGCCTTGACGCCTGGGTCGATGATGACGATGGACTTGAAGCCGTCGTCCTCGAGGTCGGAGAGCAGGCCGGCGGGGTCGGGGAACCGCTCGCGGTCCCACGTGAACACGCGATAACCATCCATGTAGTGGATGTCGAAGTAGAGCGCGTCGCACGGGATATTGCGGCTGCGGAAGCCCTGCGCCACCTCACGGATCTCACCCTCGTTCATGTACGAGTAGCGGCACTGGTGGTAGCCGAGCGCCCACTTTGGCATCATCGGCGTGCGGCCCGTGAGCGTCGAGAACGTCTCAACGACCTCGATGGGTGTCGGTGCCGTCACGATGTACAGATCGAGAGCACCGCCCTCGGCGTGGTAGAACATCCGCGAGGAGTCCGTGACACCCAGGTCAAACGATGTCCGCCAGGTGTTGTCGTAGAACAGGCCCACTTGCGAGCCGTCTCGCTGCTTGAGCACGAACGGCACGGACTTGTACAGCGGGTCCGTACCGCGCTTGTACTTGAAGGCGTCGGTGTTCCACATCGCCAGCCGGTGCCCCCTGCGGTCGAGCGAGAGCGCCTTGTCGCCGAGTCCCAGGAGCCTGTCGCTGGGGTGGAGGCGCACGGTGTGGCCGGTGCCGGTGGTCCACATGCCGTCGGCCTCGAGGAGGACCGCGGCCGTCGAGCGATCCGACACCGTGAGCGCGCCGTTTGCGACCTCGAGGCGGACGCGCATCGAGGCGGTCTCGAAGACGACCGCGTCCTGATCGTCGTTGACGCGCCACGTCGAGGGGCCCTTCCAGACGGCGTCTGGATCGAGGGCGTAAGAGGCGAAGGTCGGGATCTCTTCCCCGAGCGGGGCGAAGCGGAGGCGCATGACCTCGTCCGATAGAACATCCAGGCGCAGCTTCCCGACCTCGAGGTCGAGATTGATCTGGCCGGCGGCGACCTCGGGGGCGTCGGTGGTGGAGACGGGGGACATCAAATCGGGGGGACAGAGCGCGGCCGGGGCCGCTCGAAATCAAAACAGGAGAGACCAGACCGCGGGACATGCGGCCTCGAGGACGGGGAGCGGCTATCGGACCTCGACGCGCTCGACGTCGGTCCTCGTGCTGACGACCAGCCACGGACCGTCTTCGGCGGCCGACGTCTCGCCCTCGAGGTCGGACACGTCAACCTCTTGGCCATCGACGAGCACCGTCCGGGCGTCCTCGAGGCCGGAGAGCGGGAAGCGCCACTCAAATGCGCTGTAGCCGATCAGCCCACGCTCGCCCTCACGACGGATCGATGCCGACGCGCCCTCGAGGTCGACGTGCAGGCGGAAGAAGTCTCCGTCCTCGAAGTCGTAGCTGATGCCGTCGTCGAAGTAGAACGACGAGGTGCCCTGACCAGGGAAGCTCCACAGCGTCAACGTGCCGGGCTCGCCGTCCTCAGTGTGCAGACGTGGCGGGTCGAGGGCGACGACGCCGCCAGAGCGGCCGTACATCGGCATCGTGTCGAGCGGTGCGTCAACGGTCTGTTCGGTGCCGCCCTCGATGTGGGCGCCGCTCCAGACGTCGGTCCAGCCGCCGGGGACGTTGGGGAAGTACACGTCACGCGTCCGTGCACCATCCGTCGTGACCGGGCACGCCATCAAGGTCGGGCCGAGGTACACCTGGTCGTCGCAGCCGCGGTGCGTCCGCTCGTCCTCCGGGTGCTCGAGTGCGAGAGCCTTCATGGGCGGCTCGGCCGTTCGGCTGCACGCCTCGAACGCCGAGTAGAGCGTCGGCATCAATTGGTAGCGGAGCTTGAGGTAGCGGCGGCAGATGTCCTCGACCTCCGTGCCGAAGCTCCACGGCTCCTGCTTCTCCATCTCCTCGTGCGAGTAGTGCGTCCGCATGAACGGGTAGAGGAGGCCTGCTTGCATCCACCGGGCATAGAGCTCGGGCGAGGGCTGACCGGCAAACCCACCGATGTCGGGGCCACAGAACGCCATGCCACTGAGCGACAGGCTCTGGCAGATGCGGAGCGAGAGCAGCAGGTGCTCCCACGTCGACACGTTATCGCCAGTCCAGGCGGCAGCGTAGCGCTGCGACCCGGCGAAGCACGCACGGGTGAGCAAGAAGGGTCGCTCATTCTCCCGCACCTCCCGAAGTCCCTCGAACGTGGACCGTGCCATCAGGAGGCCGTACACGTTGTGCGCCTCGAGGTGATTGGTGGGCCCTGATCGGCGGTCGTCATACGCGAACTGCACATCGTCCGGAAAGTCGCGGCCGCCCAGGATGGCAGGCTCGTTCATGTCGTTCCAGAAGCCCGCTACGCCCGCCTCGAGGTAGCGCTCGTGCAGCTTGCCCCACCAGTCGCGGGCACGCGACTTCGTGAAGTCCGGCCAGTGGACATCGCCCGGCCACACTGTGTCGGTGAAGTCCGAGCCGTCAGGGTTCTCGCAGAACAGCCGCCACCGCTTGCCTTCCTGATAGGCGAAGTAGTCGGCGTCGATCTTGACGCCGGGATCCACGATCACGACCGTGCGGACGCCTAAGTCCTCGAGGTCGCGGGTCATCGCCTGCGGGTCGGGGAACGACGCCGGGTCGAACGTGAACACTCGAAAGCCGTCCATGTGGGCGATGTCGAGATGGACGCACTCGAGGGGCAGGTCGCGGCGGCGAAACTCGTGGGCGATCCAGCGCGCGTAGCCTTCGTCATGGTAGTTCCAGCGGCTCTGGTGGTACCCGATCGACCATTTTGCCGGCATCGGCTTGTGGCCGGTGAGGTCGCAGTACCGCCGCAGAGGGGTCTTGAGGTCGGCGGGTCCGGCAGGTGCGAACACGTAGTAGCGGAGCTCGCCGTCAGAGCTCCCGAACCACCAGTCGTCGCCCGCGTCGAGGTCCATCTCGGACCGGTGCGTGTTGTCCAGGAACAGGCCAGCGCCCGTCCACCCGTCGTCGCTCGGAGCGAGCGTCAGCGTGAACGGGATCGACTTGTAGATGGGGTCCTGCTCCGGCTGATAGGCATAGGTGTCCGAGTTCCAGAATGTCAGCTTCTGGCCAGCCCGGTCGAGTTCGAACGTCTTGTCGCCCAGGCCAAAGAAGCGCGTCGAGGGCGTGCACGCCTTCCAGCACCGCGTCACCATTTTGCCGTCGGTCTCGGCGAAACCGGCACCGGCGGTGTCCTGAAGGATCGCTGTCCCATCCGGCCGCTCGAACGCAACTCGGCAGGGCGACTTCTGGACGCGCATTGTCATCACCGGTGTCGCCACGGACCACGCGATGCCTTCGTCCTCGAGGGCGATCTCGATGCCGTTGAGCGTCTGCTCTGGAGTCAGGGCGTACGAGAACGGCGTGTCGTCGGGGCCAGCGCCGTAGCCGGCGTCCTCGAAGTCGCCCGTCGGCGCCAGGCGAACCCGGGCGACGTCGTCGGCCAGGAACGAAATCGCGAGCTGAGGACCACCGGCATCGACCACCACTGTGGAGCCCACTACCCGAGCGGAGACCGCGTCTCCCAGCAGCGTGAATCGGTCGTCGGGGACCTGTGCGAACGGTCGGGGGGCGGGGGCGTCGGAGCGGCCGGCGTACGTGCTCATCGTCAGGGAGGCAGGGGTGTAAGCGCTTACTCCCAATGATACCCACGCCGTGTTGGGTCGCGGCCTCGAGGCCGCGACCTCGAGGACGGGTTTAAACGAAGAACGGCCCCCTCCGCCGTGCGGAGAGGGCCGTCCTCGAGGTCGGATTGGACCAATTAGTACTGGATCGAGTCCTC
This sequence comes from Rubricoccaceae bacterium, assembly GCA_963832985.1. Taxonomy (GTDB): domain Bacteria; phylum Bacteroidota; class Rhodothermia; order Rhodothermales; family Rubricoccaceae; genus Rubrivirga. Next base: position 150,554 of record CAWHWG010000001.1, on the reverse strand, counting down.
GATGGTCGGCGGCTTCGGAACGAGTGCCTCTACCGTGTCGCGCCGGCGGGCGGGCAAGGCTGGAGCTGCTGAACTAGCGTCCGTGATCGGCTGGCGACCAATGTTGACGCGTGGGTCGACTGATAAAAGCGTCTCGGTGGTTGCGACGAGTGAGCGGAACGACTCGGTGCGCCAGATCGAGCGGTGGATGCGTGCCACCTTGGCCTGCGTCTGGCGGTAGCGTGAGTCCGGGTTCTCTGACGCCTCGACCTGTAGCTGGTCATGAATCCGCTCCATCCTGCGCTGTGCCGAGCGTGTAAAGCCAAAGTTGCCTGTGTCTGCGACGAGTCGCTCGTAGTCACGGTCCGTTTGTGTCCGCTCTGAGGCGTCCAATAGGAAGGTCCGCTCGTTAAACGGAGCCGACTCGCCGATCACGTCGAGGCCGACGCGGCGCAACACGCCAGTCGCGCCGGCGGGGAGGAAGAAGCGGACCGGGATGTCGCCCGACGACGCGGTGAGCCGCAGGTTGCCGGACGCCGGCACGTCCCCGTTCGAGGCAGGGAGCGCGATCTGGGGGTTCAGATCTCGGAACTTCTCGTATAGCGTCGCGCCCTCGATGGGACCCCAGTCCAGGCGACGGGCATGGGGTTCGAGAGCGGTCAGGATCTGAGAGAGTGTGGCGGACGCGCCGGGACGAATCCGGACGCGCTCGGCATGGATCGTTTCGCTCGGATCGACGCGGTTGTCCTCCGTGGCACGAAGCGATCCGTAGGCCTTGAGGACGTACGCCCTCGAGTGCGGGCCGAAGGACGACACCGCGTCCACCTGCTCAAATCCATCGGTCACGCCCCACATGTAGGCATCCGAGACGTGCTTGCCGTCACGCGCCAGACCGGGATTGGCACGGAGGTACTCGCGGTACAGCTTGAAGATGTTGCCGGGGCCGGTGTGGTATGCCGAGATGCCAGGGAGTTCGTGCCCGACCGAGTTTGCGTAGGCGCGGACGAGCATCATGTACGGCTCCATTGACAAGAGCGGGTGATGCTCCTCCTTGACCTCAACGCTGCCTCCACTCGCAACAGGGATGGAGTACTGCTCGACGTCGAACATGCGCAAGATGTCCGGCATCATCTGGTACCGGCTCCGGGCGCCAGCGGACGACACCAGCTTGTCCTGGTTGAACGTCTCCACGGTCCCGATCTCAGTCGCCAAAACGCTCAGGCCGAGACGCCGCGCCAGGTTGACCTCGTAGGTGATGTACCGGTCGTCCCGCCCGCGCGCCTCCAGCGTCTGGTCTTTGTAGCCCCAGCGGATCACGATGTTGTCGCGGGGGATGCCATAGTCCTGCCACTTCTGGCGAAGCCCGGTCGTGACGGTGCGGCGCTCGCGGTTCACCGCATCCCAGTCCGCTTGTCCGGATCCGCTGAAGCGGTCGCGTGCGCTGCGAATCTGCTGGACCTCGAGGGTCTTGCCTGTCCGGTCATCGAGGACGCGAATCGTAAAGTTGTCATCGACGCCGTACGCGTTCTTGTACATCTCGAGCCGCCACAGGAAGTCGCTCAGGTGTCCCTGGGCGTCGGCTGCGGGTGCGGAGCCGGAGAAGGCGCCGGCGAAATACTGCCCGTAGAGACGGTCCGGATGGATGTCCAAGCCTGCGAATGTGTACGGGTCGTCCGGGCTCATCGGCACGACGGGTGCAGCCTCTGCATTGGCAGGTGTCGGGGTCCGCGGGGATGCGGCTTGGATCTCGTCGCCAAGGAGGGCGAACACGAACAGGCCGGCCGCGACCAACCCGCCTAGGATTGCGAGCGGGACGCGCGCCGCGTCCTTCAGGGACTGTCGTCCTTCAGCGGCCTGAGGTGAGGCGTCGTCGTCCGGATCGAGTGGCGCTCCGAGGGCATCCGACTCCGCATCGACGTAGTCCGGGAGCGGGCGGAAGGGGGGGAGATCGGAGTTGCTGGACATGAACGCTAAAAAATGAGGAGCCGAAAACTGGGAGAGGAGCTAACGGGCGTAGGCCGTCAGGATTGCGAAAACCGTACCGTTTGCCGGTCGGTGCTTCTATGGTGTCTGCTACGTCGCGCGACGTGCGCGAGCGACCAAGTCTTCGAAGACAACGTCCAGTGGAGGCGACATCGCCTCGGGGTGGAACTGGAGTCCCAGAAACGACCCGTCGGCAGACTCGATGGCCTCGATGACGCCGTCCGGCGCGCGAGCGCTGACCTCGAGGCCGTCGCCCGCCTCCGCGATGGCCTGCACGTGGCGCGTGTTGACCTCGAGGTCTGATCGTCCAACGAGGGCGGCGAAGCGAGAGCCCTCGAGGACGAGAGCCGGATGCGTCGTACCTCCTCGCCCTCTACTGTGGACGTCGACCTCGAGGTCTCGCTCGACGTCGGCGTAGAGTGTGCCGCCTTTGATCGCGTTCGCGAGCTGCATCCCATAGCAGATGCCCAAGGTGGGGCGCCGTGCGTCGAGGAAGGCGCGCAGGAGTCGAGCGTCTGAACGTTGGCGCAGCGGCTCCGTCTCGTCGATGTCGTCAGGGAGGTCCCCGATCAAGCCGTCGACGACGGCGGGGCCACCAGTCACAACGAGGCCGTCGAAGAGCTCGACCAGTTCCTGCGCCGCACCCTCGTCCTCGACCATGGGAGCAACGAGGGGGAGACCTCCGGCTCGTTCGACGGCAGAGACGTAGCGGTGGTCGAGGCGCTGCTCGAGGTCGCCGCGAACAGTGCGGTTAAGGGAGGTTGTGATCCCGATTCGAGGACGGCGCATTAAAGATCGGACAGACGGAGGCGACTGCGGGTAGGGGATGAGGTCGGGGCGAGTCCCAGGATCAGGACACCTTCCATGCGCACGTCGCTGACCGTGTCGTGGTCGTAGTCACCGTCCTCGAGGGCGTCGAGGAGCGCCGTTTTGATCGTTCGATGTGCGCCCGCATCCGTGGTCGAGGTGCCGTGCACGAGACGGACCGACGAGCGCCCGAGACGAGCAGCCTCGGTGATCAAGGAGTCCGTGAGTCGAAGCGCCTCCGAGACCGTTGCACCGTGGAGGTCGAGGGTCACTGTCGTGCCGTCGTCGTTGAGAGTGGGCCGCCGCACGTCAGCGAGTGGGATGGATAGTGTGCAACGGAATGTGCCCGCTCGCGTTCCTTTAAACCCTCTATCGATACCATCGTGCCTGTCTCGTTCTCACAGCTCAAAACCGTCCTTTCAACCACTGTCAGCGAGATCGGCGATGACGACGTGCCCTCGATGGCGGCGGCAATCGCCTACTACACGGTCTTCTCGCTTCCGCCCCTCCTCGCAATCATCGTGGCTCTCGCAGGGGCCATTCTCGGGGCAGAGCAGGTGACGGAGCTACTAACCGAGCAAGTCGGGTCGGCGATTGGGCCCGACGCCGCCACACAGGTCGGGACGATGATCGAGAGTGCGGGTGCCCAAGGTCAGAGCCTCTGGAGCAAGGTGTTCGGCGTTCTCGCTCTGCTGTTTGGCGCCACCGGAGCATTTGGTCAACTTCAGAAGGCCCTCAACCGGGCGTGGGAGGTCGAGGGAGCGAACGAAGGGGGTGCCATTAAGACGCTGATATTCAAGCGCGTCCTGTCGTTCGGGATGGTGCTGACCATCGCGTTCCTGCTGCTCGTTTCTCTTGCGGTGACGGCCGTGTTGGGCGTTCTCGGCTCTGCTGCCAGCTCCGTCGCTGGCGACGGAATCGTAGGCGCGGGAATGCAGGTCGTGAACTTCGCCGTCAGCCTCGGGGTGGTAGCCGCGCTCTTCGCTGTGCTCTTCAAGTACCTCCCAGATGCTGTTATCAGCTGGCGCGATGTCGCCGTGGGGTCGTTCGTGACGGCGCTTCTCTTCACGATCGGCAAGAGCGCGATCGGGTTGTACCTCGCCAACTCCAACCCGGGCTCGGCCTTCGGAGCCGCTGGGTCACTCGCCCTGATTCTGATCTGGGTCTACTACTCCGCCCTGATTGTGCTGGTCGGCGCCGAGTTTACCCAGGCCTGGGCCCAGGAGTTGGGACAAGGCATCAAGGCCGAAGACCTCGAGGACGACGAGCATGGGGATGCCGTTCATCCTGTCGCGACGCCTCGCAAGCCGGCCCCCTATTGACCCACGTCCTCGAGGACGCAGACATCGGCACGAGTCGCTCGACCATGAGGACGTACGAAGGCGCCCCGCTAGCGGGGTGAGGGCTACCGGGGCGCTTGGTATCGGCTGCTGATTACCGAGTGATCGTCAGCTGGTTCGTCTCAGCCAAGTCGGACCCTCGGGCGCGGACGATGTAGCTCCCTGGAGCAAGGGCATCGACCTCGAAGCGGTGCGTGCCCGCTGCGACGGAGCCGTCCTGTAAGACGGCGACCTCGCGGCCCAGGACATCATAGATCGAGACGCGTAGCGGACCCGCTTGGAGGGCAGAGACCTCGATGGACACGGCGCCCGCCGACGGGTTTGGAAAGACGGAGAGCGACGCGGCCTCGAGGTCGGCGTCCTCCTCTGCGACGGCGGTGCCGAGAGACACGCGGACCGCGAATCGATCCGCGAAGGCCTCGAGGTCGTTGGCCTCTCCATCCGAGACGTCGAAGGTGAACGGCGAGCCTGGCTCAATGGTCGTTGAGAGCGAGCCGTCTAGAATCTCGACCACGAGAGGCCGGTTGCTGATCGACCCGAATAGGGTCTCGGCCACCGCGATCTCGTATCTCCCCGGCATCGTAGCGCTGACGGAAAGCGGCACCTCGACGGTTTGACCCAGCGCCAGGCCGTCTCGGGCGAACGCCGCGAGGATCGCATCGGTATCGCCCTCGAGGACGCCGGCCAGCGTGCCGCCGAAGGGGCTCACGAGGTCGAGGCCGTCAAGGTCGTCGAGGCCGGTGTCAGCGTCGTCGCGCAGGCGCAGCACGAACGTGTCTCCGGGAGCGCTGGCCGGGAGGCGGAAGGGGCCCCCGACACCGAGCGTGAGGACCAAGGCGGTCTCGTCGGGCGAGGCCACCGAATAGCTCGCCTCGACGATCCGGTCCCCGTTTGCCTCTGGCAGAGACGACAACGTGTTGACTTCGATGGCCGTCGAGTCGGTGTCTGGGATGACCTGCACCACTACGGCGTCGTAGGGTGCCAGAACCGGCGTACCGCTGATGACGGGCAGTGAGATTGGACGGAAGGCACCCGATGCCTCGTCGAACACGAGCACGATGTCGGCCAGGGAGCCGCCGCCCACGTTCACGCCCTCGAGGGCGACGGTGCGCTTGGTCGGGTTGCCGATGGCAACCAACGCGCGCTCGCCGTCCCCGGCCTCGAGGCGGGCCTGTGTGTAGAGGACTTCGCCGCTCGGCGCCGATGCGGTCAGCGTCACGTCGGCACCCTCGGCCACGTCGACCAAGAACGGCTGGCCCGCCTGGATGACGTCGTCGTCGGCCAGCGTCTCCAGCGTGCCGGAGGTGGCATCGAGGACGTAGACCGAGTCCGCGCCTGCCGCGTCGGCCAGATCGGAGGCGAATACGTTGCCCCCCGGCAGTGATACGAAGCGGGGGCCGCCGTCCTCGAGGCCGTCGTTGTTCGCGTCACGCATGGGCACGGTGACGGTGACCTGCCGCCCGTCGTTGTCGACGATTACGATCGCCGTCGAGGCCAGCCCGAAGCGGATGAGGTCCGGGTCGGCCTCGAGCGTGAACACAAACGACTCGGTGGGCTCCTGGATCGCGTCGTCGGTGATGCGGACCGTGACCGTGTAGGTCTCGCCTCCTGCTTGCGAGAGCATCAGGGTCTCGGAGGTAAAGCCGCCCACGTCAGCAGGGTCTCCAGAGGTCAGGACGACCTCGAGGTCGGTCGGCTCGTCTGGCCGCCGGTCGAGCTCGACAGTGAGTATGACCGCGCTTACACCTTCGGAGACGCTTCGCTGGGCGGCCGAGAACGAGGCGATGGGCGTGCTGAACGACTCCGCGACCTCGAGGGTGGCTGTGTCCGGCGTTCCCAGGCTCAGGCCGCTCGCGTTGTCGAGCTTGAACGTGAACGTCTCAATGGGCTCGGCCAGGCCGTCGTCGGTGACGCCGACCGAGACGGTCGCGGTCGTCTGTCCGGCCGTGAACGTGATCGTCTGCGTCGTGTACGCGTCGAGGTCGGCCGGGTCGCCGGAGTCGAGGACGACATCGACGGTCTCGCCGCCCGTGGCTGCTCTCGAAAGCGCGACCTCGAGGTCGACAGTGTCACCTTCGTCAGCGTTGTAGCCTGTGATAGCGAACGAGACAACTGGAGCGACAAGCACCGGCGGTGAGAACACGGTCGTGGCTCCCACCGAGCCTGGGAGCGGGCTGGATGCCACGATCTCAGTTGCCGTCCCCGTTGCGTAGGAGCCTGGAGTCAGGGTAGCGGCGATGGTGCCGGTCGTGAAGCCCGAGGCACTGGTCGTGATGGTCGTCGATGCCACCAGCGTCTGCCCCTCAGAGAAGTCCGCATCTGGATCGTTCTCGAAGATCTGAATCAGGTAGTCCGAATTACCATTCGTGGCTCCACTCAGTCTGTATTCCACGCTGTTCGTCGTCGCATCAGTGACCGATAAGAATGATGGTCCACCCGTAATCCCATCACCGTCATTGTCATCGATCACGTTGAACGTGACTCCAATGTTCGTGCCCGACACTCCACTGCCGCCGTTTGGCAGACTGTTTAGATCTGCGTCGCGGCCAATAATGTTGTTCTGAACCAGGTTGAACGAGGTGGATCCGGACACGAAAATTCCGTTCGACTGGTTTCCTGATATCACATTACGATCTTCTGTCGACGTGCCGCCGATCAGATTATTTGTCGATATGGCTGAGACTATAACTACACCAAATCTATTTCTGCTTCTAGTAACGCCGTCCGGCCTGACACCAATAAAATTCCCTGATACAACGTTGCCGGCTACGGATTCAAGTTGGAATCCGCCGCCGCTGGAATTCCCTACGATGGAGAGGCCCAGAAAGGTATTCGCGTCACCTTGAGAGCGAATCGCACTATTCTCAATCTGGATCAAGATTCGTGCGTTGGATCCTTGCTGGAGAGTGTTCGGAGAGGCGCCGCCGCTTGGATCTTCCTGCGTGTAGCCGTCGATCGAAATATTGCTGGCCGTGATCACAGGTAATGGTGATGCTGACGTAATCGTGCGCACGCCCGTTCCTGAGTCATAGTTCGGATCCGTCGTAGGGATCGCGAATGTGATGTTGGTTCCGGAGAAACAGTCTCCATTGCCAGATCCGTTGGCCTCAAGGATGGCTTCGCGCAACGAACAGAAAGCGTCCTGTGTCGTGTTGTCCGCAGTCGTGTTTACCACTGGACCCAGCGGGGCTATGAGTGGTGCCGAGAACTCTGACGTCGTTTGGTCAGTGTTCGGCCCCGAAGGAGCTGCTGTTGCTGTCAGCGCATCCCCGGGCGAAAGTGTATTTGGGAAGTTGAGGGTTCCTGTTGTGCTCGTCTGGCTGGTGGATACGATCCGCGTCTCCCCTTCAGAGACATCACTATCAGCTCCGTTCAGGAAGAGTTGAATTCGATAGCTGCCTGCCGCGACTCCCGTGATGCTGTAGTCCACTGCGCCAGGACGAATGTTGGACAGGGTAATTGCTAGAGGAGCATCGTTGTCGCCATATAGAATTCCCTTTCCCCCATTGTCGTCGATCGAGTTGTCAAGAGCAAAAACGACAGCTGGAGTTCCGCTAGAAAAGAACGAGTTTGAGACGAGGATTCCAGCCCCGTTGTTTGGATTTGATAAGCCAATAATGTTATTCTGGACAATAGCTCTCGCATTGGTGACAAAGACGCCAGCCCCGAAGCCTGTGCTGCCACCAATCACGTTCCTGTGCTCTGGAGCGGGTCCACCGACCGTGTTACCTGTTGTAAAAGAGGCAAACGCCATCTGGACCCCAGTTGTATTGCCGAATGACGACCCGTCTGGGTTTACACCGATTAGGTTTCCCTGTATGACGTTTCCGGACGAGAAGACTTCTACTCCTACTGGAAGGTTTACTATCGAGAAACCACGGAGGGTCGCCGAGCCTCCAGCGAGTCTAAAGGCGGGGCTGCCTCCGAAACTCGAACTCCGTGTGATCCGGACTAGGACCGTGCCGTTGAAGCCAGTCTGATCCGTATTTGCCTGCGCGCCAGGCTGAGTGTAGCCATCGATCGTGATCCCGCTGGCACTGATGGGCAGTGAGTCATCGAGTCGGATGGTTGCGACGCCGGTGACAGGATCGACATCGGGACCCGGCGACGGGATGTTGAACGAAATCGTTGTTCCAGATGCACAGCTTCCGTTGCCACTACCGTTTACTTGCTCAACCGCTTCGCGGAGGGTGCAGAGGTTGTCTGATGGATTGCTCAACACGAGGGTGGTGTTGACAACTGGTCCAGTTTGCGCACTCGCTGAGGCCATCAGCAGGAGAGCAGGCACGAGCCAGAGAGGAGAAAGAAAGCGTCGGAGAGCCAAGGGGATGGTCATGGCGGGGGGAGAGATCAGAGTCAGTGAGCCACGAGCAGCCGTCGGCGGCGCGCGGAACAGGCAACCTCCCAGCCAGGGCGTCCTCGAGGGCGGGCCAATTGGCCCGTTAGGACGGTCGGACTCGCCCATTCCGGCCTAGATCGCCCCTCACCTCGCGTCCTCGAAGACGGACCCGGACCGTTCTCCGTCCTCGAGGTCGCAACGAACGCCCCTAAGTCATCTACCTGGAGGGCGAGACATCTCACAAAACGGGCCGGTCCCCCCCTCCACGGAGAAACCGGCCCAGCGCCGTCGACCGTCCTCGAGCCCGTGCGCGACCTCGAGGACGAATCGGACAGGCCTACAGGTCCCAGGCCGCCACGGCGAGCACCAGGAATCCCAGACCGAGAAACGTGACGAGCCCGAGAACACCCATGAAAGTCGAGAGCTAGAGAACGTCCTTGAGGCCGGCGCTCGCGCCACCACGCACGGCGCCGACCTCGAGGACGGGGACTACTGCGTCCGGCCGTTGAGGACGTCCGAGAGCAGATGGTCCATGTTCATGCCGTCCGCGTCGTCGTCGAAGCCGAGCGCGGTCCGGGCAAAGGCAGGGTCGTCCATCCGTGATGCGACCTCCTCCAACAAGAGCCCGTGGACGTCGACGGTCTCCTGCACCAGCGCGTCCGCATCGAGGTCGAGGGCATCGAGCATCTCGCGCAGCGTGGAGACCTTCACGCACCGCACGTCACGGTAGACAAGGGTCTGCCCATCGAAGTCGACCTCCGAGAGCATGGTGTCGAACCCGCCGCGCGTCGTGTACCGTTGGCCCTCGGCGTTGCGGAGCTCCGACCCTGTGGGGTGATCGTCGGGGGACATGATGTCGATGCGCTGGATCCAGTCCATGCCGTTCTGCTTTCCGAGCCAGAAGACCTCCTTGCTCCACTCGCGGTTGCACGCGTGCATGCCTTCGTAGGGGCCCTGGTCAGACTCGGCGATGGGGGCTTGGGTGGGAGAATCCACATTGGTATCTGCGTCTGGTAGGCAGGCCGTCGTAACTGCCAACAGGGAGAGGCCAGCGAGGGTGGAAAGAGCGTAGGTCATCTGTTTTACGTTTGATATCGAAGGTCAGGCGTCCTCGAGGTCGCCAGTAGCAACTCTCGGGAACGTGGTGTGCGGTCCGCCCTCGAGGGCGGAGGCCGGACTAGTCGTGGTCATGGGCCGCCGCGAAGCGGTAGTGCCAAACACCGGCGGGATTCGCCGGCGCCTTGGGCATGTAGTCGGGGCCGTCGTAGGGCTGGAGCTCGCCGCCTCGGACCGTGAAGTAGGCCACCTTCTCGTCGCTGGTCGCCGGCCGGTCGCGGTTCTCGCGGTCCATGACTACCTCGTAGTCGCCGTCCGCGAGATCACCGGACGTGACCATTCCGCCCGAGGGTTTCTGGAAGGTGATCACGCGCTGGCGGACCGTGCGGTCCATCTCTCCGCTGTCCGTCGCCGTGCCGATGACGCGTCCGCCGCGCTTGAGCTCGTATTCCGAGGTGAAGCGCCACGGCTGGACGTTGTGCTCCTGATCATACCAGTTCCACTCGAACGCGTCGCCCTCGAACTCGACAAAGCCGAAGTCGGTGTCGGTCCGCTGCTGTTTGACGCCGATCAGTTCGGTGACGTACGAGCATCCGCTGGAAACCATCGCCAGGAGCACGAGGGGGATGAACAGGGCCGCGAATGACTTCGGCTTTCGGGGGGAGTCGGAGAGAGTCATAAGTATGTCAGGGAGGGAGGGCACCGGGTCGTCTCCGGCTCTAGAGGCTGATGGGATGGGTTAGCCGCTGACCTTGGGGAAGGGGTAGAAGTGCTGTCCGTCCACGCGGCCCGTCGGCTTGTCGCCCTCGAAGGGGACGAACTCGCCGTTTTGGATCTCGAAGGTGGCGCTGAACGTGCGGTTGCCCCCGTTCTCGGAGTCGGCCCGGATGATCCGGTTGACGGTGTAGGTGCCGTCCTCGAGGTCGTCGCGGTAGACCGGGAGCTCGCTCGAGGGCGGGTTGGTCCGCTCGCGCTGAACGTGCTTGAACCCCTGCTGCTCGTAGTCGAGGCCGGGGCCCGCCGAGACCGTCTGGCTGATGGTCTCCTCCTTGATCCAGCGACCCAAGAGGCGCCCCCCGTGGCGGAGCTCCCAGGTCGTGTCCACGATCTGATCGTACCGGATTTCGGTCCCGTCGTAGTCGTAGAATCCCCAGCGGAAAACTGGGCCTCGAGTCTGAGACCGCATCTCAGGGCCGAACGTGGCGAACCCGAACCGGTGGTCCGGCTGCTCCTGATTGTCGAAGCCGAGGGCCTTGGCGCCGGCGAACCCGGCGACCTGGGAGCAACCCGTGGTTACGAGAGCGAGACCGAGGGCGAGAAGTTTCTTTTTCATGTAAGCGTCCACAGTAGCGGGTTAGCGTGAGACAGGGAAGGGGTAGACGAAAGAGCGGTTCATGCCCTCGATGTAGTCCTCTGGGGAGGTGCCGCCGCGGACCTGGTCGCCCTCGAGGACGAACTCGCCGCCCTGGACCGAGAAGCGAGCGGTGCGCGTCCAGTTGCCGCCGTTCTGTGCGTCGGCTGTGACGCGCATGGTCACTTGGTAGTCGCCGTCGGTGATGTCGGACTCTAGAACCATCGCAGACACCGTCCCACCCTGGCGGGAGCGCTGGACGTGCTCGAAGGTCTGCCCCATCACCTCCCGGCTCGGGGTCCGACCGGAGCTCTCGACGACCCGGCGGCCCAGCAGTTGTCCGTCCTTGCGGAGTTCGAACACGGCGTCATAGTCTTGGCGGACATACTCGTCGGAGAGGAGCTGGTCGTACCAGTTCCACTGAAACTGTGGCTCGGCGGTCGTCGTGATCCGGTGGAAGTCGGCCCAGCCCATCGTCTGCCAGTCGCCTTCGAGGGCGTAGCGCGGCGGCGCGTTGGAGTACGGGTCGCTGGACCCGATGACCAGGACGCGGAATGGGACGTGCGAGATCATCCTGTCGTCGAGGTAGAACTCGGCGGTGTAGTCTCCGGCCTCTGTGAGATACAGCAGGTTGGTACCTGGCCGCGCGATCTCGCGCTGGTTGACTTGGTGGGCCGCCGTCTCGAAGCGGTTAGCCGTCGGGTTGGCGTCGTTGCCGCCGGTGTAGTAGCGGTCCATGACCACCTCACCGCTCGCGTCCTTGACCTTGACGCGTCCTCGAAGCTGCTGTGTATGATCCACGGGGTTGCCCTCGACGTCTCGCTTCGGCGCGAACACGACGACGAAGTCCGTGATGTCAAACCGGCCGTTCGTCTCATCGATGCGGATTTCCTCGAGGGCGGACGTGTAGACGACGGCCGGGGGAAGCGGCACCGAACTGTAGTCGAGGGCGGGGTACCCGGGGCCGACATCCGGGTCGAAGGTGGCGAACCGGGCAGCGATGCCGCTGAGTTGGGCCTCCATCGCGGCTTGCGCCTCTGCAATGCGGGCTTCGTTCTCGGCAAGGCGCGCCTGCATTTCTTCCTCTGTCTGCGAGAACGCGGCTGACGATAGAGCCAGGAGGGCAAGTATGGCGAGAGTCGGTCGGGTCATGGGAACGCGTGGTTGGAAGCGCGGCCATAAGGACCGAAGCATCGCGAGCCGATTTATGGGCCGAATGGGGAAAACCGTCGCGCGGATCGGCCCAGTTCTCGTGCTCTCATTGGCTGCGCCGTACCCTTCTGCTGCTATAGCGACTCTCTCGCCTTAATGAGGCTCGTCCGTCCTGTCGTCGTCCTCCTGCTCCTATCGTCTGTCGCCCTGTCTCAGCCGACGGCCGATGACTTCACGCATCTAGGCCTCGAGGCCGGCCTGTCGCAAAGCTCGGTCACGGCCATTTTGCAGGACCGGGACGGCTTTATGTGGTTTGGTACCAACGACGGTCTCAATCGATACGACGGGGTGTCGTTCGAGGTCTACCGGCGGATCGTAGGCGACGAGTTTTCACTGCTGTCTAACCGTGTCCTCGATGTCCTCGAGGACAAAAGCGGAATCCTCTGGGTGGCGACGCAGGGCGGCTTGCAGTGGTTCGACCGCCGCTCGGGTGAGTTCCGAACGCCCCGTGACGGGCCGGGAACGGGGGGCACCGCCTGCGGGACTATTGTCAGTGTGATCGCTGAGACCCCTGATAACGCATTGTGGTCGGGCTCGTTGACCGGTCAAATCTGTCGGCGTGGAGACGGTGAGCGGGCGTTCAAGCCCATCCTCCGAGATGACGTTCCGGCCTCGTCCAGCGTGCAGAATCTGGTGGTGGCGCCAGACGGCTCGGTGTGGGTGAGTGGGTCGCCAACGTCCTGCGTGGTCCGACATGGGGGCTCCGTCTGTGAGGCCCTACAGGACGATGTCCTTCCCATCTATGCGGACGAGCAAAACGATCTGATTGGAGTCGCCGATGCCGGGTCGGCCCTGTCCTCTCAATTCGTCCGAAAAGCAGGAGGGACTTGGTCTCTACTCGCATCGTTCGAGCGGACGCGCATGTCCATGAGCCCGCAGGCCGTCGAGCGCGTGGGAGGCGAGCTCTGGATCGCGACGGAGTCCGACGGAGTTCTGATCCTCGATCCTAGATCAGGTGTCTCGACTCGAATTGAATCGCGTCCCACGGTCGGGAGCGGGTTTCGAGACCCCACCGTCCAAGCAATCTACCGTGACCCGTCAGGTTCGGTCTGGCTGGGCACGACCGGAGGAATCGGGCGCTGGGAAGGCCGGCGGAGCCGCTTCGAACTCTTTCGAGCGGGACCCGGCGGGCTGAGCAACAGCCGCGTGAATGGCGTCTACGTGAGCCGGGACGGCAATGCATGGGTGGCCACGAATGACGGGCTCAACTTCCTCGATGTGGACACTCGGGAGGCTGAGGTGTACCGGCGGGCGACATCTGGCCAGAGTGTTCACCCAAACGCGTTCTGGCGCGTCCTCGAGGACAGGGACGGTCAACTCGTGGTCTCGAGCCGCCGCGAAGGAATCTTTGTCCTCGACAGGGAGACCGGTGAGTTCCAACGAGACCCGTTCTACGATGCCCTTGCGGGCTCGCTTGCTAAGCGGGCTCATGTGGCTGCGGTTCGGTATATCGGTTTCGACCGTCGAGGACGCACCTGGGTCGGGGCGCCCGAAGGAGTCACTGGATACGACCCTGAGACCGGCCAGATTGCGACGTACAGAAGCCGAACCGATCGGCTACCGTCCCACAGAGTGAACGTCGTCTATGAGGACCGGCGCGACGATATCTGGGTAGGCACCGATGCGGGGGTCTGCCGTCTCGACCTCGAGGACGATGTCTTCGAATGCGTCACGGTGACGGATGGACTTGGCGCTGAGGTCATATGGACACTTGCCGAGTCCAGCGTCACACCGGATGTGCTGTGGGTCGGAACCATCGGCGGGGGCCTGTGCTCGGTCGACCTCGAGGGCTTCTCAACCGAATGCATCTCGCTTGCAAACGGGTTGCCGAGTGATGTCATCTACGGCATCATCCCCGACGACGATGGTGCCATGTGGCTCACGACCACGTCAGGGCTCGTACGGTTCGATCCGTTGACCCGTGCCGTCCAGCGCTACACCGAGGCGGATGGGCTGCAAAGCAATGAGTTTGACCTGATGGCATTTGACCGGGGGCCGGGAGGCTGGATTGTGGTCGGTGGGAAGCAGGGACTCAACCGCTTTCACCCAGCCCGCTTGTCTCGCACAAGCCCGCCGCCTCTCATCCGGTTTACGGGTGTAGCGGTCTTGGGGCGCAAGCGTCCTGGGCTTCCGGCGTCTGGTGACACGCTTCGCCTCCGTCACGACGAGGCTGTATTCTCCATTGATTTCGCGGCGCTGGCCTATACGGCACCCAGCGACAACCGCTACCGCTACCGCCTGATTGGGCACGACTCCGGGTGGCGTGATACGGACGGGCGCCGGCCCACGGCGACGTATTCGCGCGTCTCTCCAGGAACGTACGCCTTTGAGGTCATCGGTTCGAACCATGAGGGCGTGTTTTCTAAGGGCCCTGCCAGGCTTCGCATCGAGATCCGCCCGGCGTGGTGGCAGAGGGGAGACGTGCGTCTGTTGACCCTTGCGGCTCTCGTATTCGGAGTCGCAAGTGTCGTTGTGACCGGGATCAGGAGACGGGAAGGGCGGGCCAAAGCCGCGCGCGACAAACACGTTCACCTTCAGCGGCGCCTTGCCGAAAGTCGGGAGCGCGAGCGATATCGGATCGCTCGTGACCTCCACGATGGTCCTGTCCAGGGGCTCTATCGGTTGGGCCACCAGCTCGATCGGGCGTCGATGCGAGGGGATGGCAAGGATGTGCTTGCGGCCCGCGAGCAGGTCAACGCCGTTGCAGACGAGCTTCGACATGTGCTTCAGGCCTTGCGCCCGCCCATCATCGAGCAGCTTGGGGTCGGCCCGGCGCTGTCATCGCTCGCTCGAGCCTTTCGCCGCGCCCATCCAGAAACGACAGTGGCGGACCGTGTCGAGATCGACGGACGGGGATGGCCCTTCGAGGTCCAACACGCGCTCTACCGCGTGGCCCAGGAGGCGCTGTCGAACGCGGAGCGCCACGCGAGTCCCACCGTAGTGACGGTCCAGATGACGGAGGACGAGAGCGGCGTCCGGCTAGTAGTGGAGGATGATGGGGTAGGCTTCGTCAAGCCTCTTTCCCTCGTGGATCTGGCTCAAGAAGACCACTTCGGTCTGGTGGGTCTGGTTGAGCGAGTGGAGGCTCACCGAGGGCGAATTACCATCGAGAGCGAAGTCGGCGACGGCACTCGAATCTCGGCTTGGATTCCTGCAATCTCGCTTGAGGGAGATGGCCGCTCGATCGACCTCGAAGATGTACCAGAGAGTTTCTGAATGCAGAGTCCCACCAGTACACCAATCAGGGTGTGCCGCTGCCGACCTCGAGGTCGCTACAGCCATGCACAAGAGAAAGCTCAGTATGACTTCTGAAAGCAAGACATTCAAAGCCGATATCACATTGAGACGCGCGGCGACGTGGACACGCCATGCGGTACGAGGTGGCCTCGCTTGGCGGCATGGACAGCCGGCAGTAATCAGTGGGTCTCTATGAGTTCTCCAATAGGACACCTCTTGGCAACCGACCTTTCCATTGGACTAGCCCTGACGCTATGAGCGAGGATCTTATTCGCGTGGTCATCGCCGATGATCATCCAACGTTCCGAACAGGCCTTCGGGATTATCTGCAGGACGACGCCGGCCTCGACGTGGTAGGCGAAGCGGCCGACGGCGAGGAAGCCGTTCGGCTCGCTGTTAAGCTGCGGCCGGATGTCCTCGTCCTCGACCTCGATATGCCTCAGCTCTCTGGAATAGACGCCGCGGCGCGCGTGCGTGAGCGTGCACCGGACGTGGAGGTCTTGATTCTGAGCGCGTTCGACGACGACGCCTACGTATTCGGAGTCATCCAGCACGGAGCGGCCGGATACCTCACGAAGAGGGAATCCCTCTCGACGATTGGAGAGGCGATTCGAGGGATCGCGCGTGGCGAGACGGGCTGGCTCAGCCGCCGCGTCGCCGCGATTCTTGCGGACGGGCAGCGCCAGAACGCTGTCGTTCAATCCCAACTAGCGACGCTCTCTGAGCGCGAACGTGAGGTCTTGGACTTGCTCGCGGACGGGTGCTCCAATCCGGACATTGCATCCGGGCTATTCGTCACGGAGAGCACGATCAAAAAGCGGCTGACACGGATCTACGAGAAGCTCGGCGTGGAGACGCGCACCCAGGCTGCGGTTTGGATGTGGGCGAACGGGCTCCGTGAACAGGGCAGCGTCGGCGGCGCCTAGCACGCCCTCAAGGAGGTCGGCCTCGAGGACGAGTCGGGTGTCTCTCGTACGCCGCTCATCGCGACAGACGGCGAGTCTGAGCTACGCGCCGGCCTCGATGGGCGCGGGGCAGATGGGCCGCTGGACGTCCTGATTCTGGGCCGCGTCGGCGATGTCGTGGAGCGTCGTGACGTCGTCGCGGTCGAGGCCGAGGATCTCGCGTGCCTCATGGAGCATGACGTGCTCGCCGGGCTCGACGATGCCATCCGCGAGGACGATGTCGATGAGGTTGAGCATCAGCGCTCGCTTGAACTCGAGGTCCTGTCCCTTGAACGCGAGCACGGAGCGCTCGAGCGGCGGCGGCTGGATGGCGAGTTGGAAAATCTTCTTCCTGGCCCCGGCGGAGAGCCCGCCCAGGTCCATGGATTCGAAGATGCGGTCGTCCTCGCTCTCATCCATGTCGCGGTCGGCCGCGGACATGGCGAAGAGAGCGCCGAAGAAGGAAAGCTGGAGCTCCTCGGTGAGAGTTGAAAGGTCGAGCGTAGACGTGGCAGACATAGCGGTATGCAGAAGGGTAATGCCCCCAAGCTACCGCCACACGGCCTCAAGGTCACGCCGCCCGAGCGCGTCGCCGTGGCGAAACGACGAGCCGCGGTGCCAGTGCGTAGCGCTCGAACAAGGCCTCGAGGTCGCGCCGCAGCGAGTCGGCGCCAGTCAGGTGAGCACCGGCGTGATACCGACCTCGAGTCGAAGACACGAACAGGTCCCAGTCCGTGATGGTGACGCCGGGGCGGAGCTCGAGAGACTCAGACAGCCCAGCGGTCTCTAGCCATGCGAGGTGCAGCGCTGTGGCATCGTCCCAGCCCTCGAGGGGTGCCGGCGAGCCGATGCGAAGCCACACCGTAACGGCTCGCTCGTGCTGGGCGACGGCCTCGACGAGGTCCGCCATCCGCCAGCCGTGGCGCACGCGAAGCCCTCGCGTCGTCTGGACGACCTCGAGGTCGCGAAGACGAAGCTCTTGCAACGTCTGCGACAACGACCACGTCTCGCCCTCGACGGGGCGGGGCACCGCGGGGGTGGGAACGTCCGGGTCGAACCGGAACGAGTAGCCCGCGAGGTGTTCGCGCGACCTCGAGGTCGGGTCTGCCTCGAAGGCGGCGAGGCTACGGCGGAGGAGAGGCGCGTACGAGTCGGTCATGCCGGCTGCGGAGGTGCAGGGGCATGATATCGGGTAGGGGTGTCAGCCGCGTGTCACAGGCACGTGTTGGACGGATTGGGTCCGCTAGACGGGCCCATCGGTCTCTGCTCGTCCTCGAGGTCGCGGATCCTCGTCCTCGAGGTCGGTCGGCCGCGAGTCGACGCGCGAAGTACGGGCGTCGCCTCCGTGACTCGAGCGTGCCCTACGGGATATCGCCCAGGCGGGCGAGCGCGGCGTCGGCCTCGTCGGCCTGTCCGGCGCGGCGGCGCTGGCGGGCGTAGGCGCGGACGTCTTCCTCGGACGCGAGCTCGAAGGCGTCGTCGCGAGTGGTGCTGGCGTCGTCGGCGCGGCCTGCGGCGTCGAGGAGGTTGGCGAGCGTCATCGTGTTGCCAAACGTGGGGCGGATGTCGCGCGACCGCTCAGCCCATCCCAGCGCGTCCTCGAGGCGGACGTCGTGGTCGAGGGCGTAGCGGGCCGCCTGGTCCCAGCCCTCCCAGAAGAAACCGGCCATCCCGCGAAGCTCGACCTCCATGTTGGACAGCACGATCATCGGCGTGTCGACGGTGATCGAGATCGGCACCTCGAGGTCGGACCACGACAGCACGAGCATGGCGGATTCCTCGCTCGGGTCGTCGAAGTGGTAGCTCAGACGCTCCGTCAATGCGGCTGGTCGCGGCGTCACCATGACGCGGAGGGCGTCTTCGGAAGCGTCGTAGGAGTACGATCCCCACGCCTCCGATGTGCTCGAAAACATGATCGTCCACTCGTCCTCGCCTGGAATCGTGTGGAAGCCGTAGCGGCCAGCGGGCAGCGGCTGGCCCTCGACCAGGATGTCCGTCGAGGTCGTGAACACCGTGTTCTCGTTGGCGCCCGCCCGCCAGACCTCACCGTAAGGCACCAGGTCGCCCCACACGCGGCGGCCGTTGACGGCGGGCCGGTGGTAGTCGACCTCGAGGTCGGTGAGGCCTACGGTCTGTGCCGCCGTCGCGTGCGGACTCGCTCGCGGAGTCGTGAGCTGGGTTTGGGCCAGCGCCGGTGTGGCGAGAGCGACGAGAGTCAGGGCGAGGGCGCGCATGGCATCGTGAGGGAGCGAGGTGAAGCTAGCGCCGCCGCCGTTCGGTGAGACGCGGCCTCGAGGGCGGCTGCTGGGCCACCGGCGCTACGCGCCAGATCACGTTCCCGACATCGTCGGCCACCAGCAGCCGATCAGCACGTCACGAGGCAATTCCTCCGGCTGCCCGCCCTCGAAGGGAACGAACACAACTTTGTAGCTGCTCTTGGACTTTTGATTCCATGACCCGGGCCGCCCGACCACCATGCCAGGCTCTGGGCCAAAGCGTCCTGCCTCCGCCTCCCACGCTATGCTGACCGGGTTGCGCAGGCGGGTCGCAACCATCGAGGTCGTGCCGGCCTCGAGGTCGATGCCCCAGATCGCCGCGCGGCTGACCTCCTGGTCGAGGCCGTGCTCACCGACGGTGCTAGCGGAGTCCATGGACACGTACTGTGACCGTTCCCTCTGGGCTAGCAAGTAGCCCACGCTTGCACCGTTGGTTGGTTGTCCCAATCGGCGAGATGGTGATAGGGTCAGCGCAATCCTGATGGTGGACGCGCCCTCGAGGCCAGTTCTCTCACACTGTCATCAGTACCTCGCTAAATCGAGACTCTGCGTGCGTTATCTCGAATTCACTCGTCACCAAGCTCGCCTCGGCAGCTTCCAAAACCTGGCGGAGGGCGTCAACGGTGATCGGTTTCGTGAGGTAGTCGTCAGCGCCGGCCTCGAGGCACCGCTCGCGGTCGCCCTCCATCGCGTTCGCCGTGAGGGCGATGATGTGCGGTTGGTGTCCACCTCGGGAGCGAATCGCGCGCGTGGCCTCGAGGCCGTCCATGCGGGGCATCTGCACGTCCATGAGGACGACATCGTACGCCCGGCGCTGGGCCGCATCGAAAGCTTCGACGCCGTCGCAGGCGAGGTCCGCTTCGAGGCCGATCCGGTCGAGGACGCGGGTGACCACCTTTTGGTTGACGAGGTTGTCTTCGGCCACAAGAATCCGGAGCGGGCGCTCGAAGTGGGCCTGAGGCGTCCGGATGTCGGCAGGTGAGCCCGCCGGTTCCGTCGCGGGGCGCGCTAGGATGGAGAACCGGAACGTCGATCCGACGCCGACCTCGCTCGACAGGGAGATCTCGCCCCCCATCATCTCTACAAGGCGCGAACAGATGGTGAGCCCGAGCCCGGTGCCCCCGTACATCCGGGTCGTGGACGCGTCCGCTTGGGTAAACGACTCGAACACCGACGACAGCTTGTCTGCCGAGATCCCGATGCCGGTGTCCTCGACAGCGAACATCAGCGTGAGCTCCGGTGTCCCGGACGCGAGGCAAACGCTCACGTTCACCGATCCGTCCGACGTGAACTTGACTGCGTTCGAGAGCAAATTGGTAAGCACCTGACGCAACCGCGTCACGTCACCCATGACGAACTGGGGGACGTCGTCCTCGATGGCGAAGGTCAGGTCTAGTCCCTTGTCCTGTGCCGGCTGAGCCATGAGTCCGATCGAGGTCTGCACAGCCCGGCGAAGGTCGAAAGGACGCTCCTCGAGGTCGAGCATCCCGGCCTCGATCTTTGAAAAGTCCAGAATGTCGTTCACGATGGTGAGCAGGGAGTCCCCGCTGGCCCGGATGGTCTCGACCAACTCGCGCTGATCGCAATCGAGTGGCGTCTCGGCCAGCAGTGAGGCCATGCCGATGACACCGTTCATGGGCGTGCGAATCTCGTGGGACATATTGGCCAGGAACTCCGATTTGGCCTGAGCCGCGGCCTCCGCCCGCTCCTTCGCCTCTTGGAGCTCTGCGGCAGCTTTCCGTTCAGGAGTGACGTCTCGGGTGATGCCCACCACGCCGCACACCGCCCCCTCCGCGTTCCTCAGCGGGATGCGCGAGCTCATCATCCGCCCCGGTTCTCCGTTCGAGATGCACGGCTCTTCCCGTTCGATTTCAGGCTCGCCGGACCGCATGACCCGCATCTCGGCTTCCCAATAGGCGCGGGCGAGGTGAGACGGCGAGGTGTCAAAAGCGGTGAGACCGGCAGCGTCTTTCGGGTTGCTCATCCTCATCCAGTCGCTCGAGAACCGGTTCCGGATCAGGCAGCGCCCATCGAGGTCCTTGACGTAGACATGCTCTGGGATCGCGTCGATGACGGTCTGGAGTAGATACCCGTGCTCGCGCAACAGCTCTTGTCTCGCATTCAGCGACTGTCGAGTACGAGAAGACGCGGTGCTTGCGAGTCCGATCATGAGCAAGACCACTCCGTAGTAGGTCCCCATGAGGGTCGCTTGGCGCGTCGGCGCCTCGAGAGCGACGAGGGTCACGAGGAGCGTCGCAAACAAGCAGGCTTGGCCTGTCCAGACCTGCCTCGACCCGAGAGCGAGGGGGCCGAGTGAGAGGGCCATCGCCGTGCCAACCGTCAGGGTACCCCCGATCCAGAACTCGTCGAGTCCGTTGCTGACGCTCAGCCAAGTGAAGTACACAACGAGGGCGCATCCTAGGGCAACCGCTGCTATCCTTAGGCGCTCTCGCACGGGGTTTCTGCGGAACGAAAGAGCAAACATGCTCATCAGCACGAGACTGAGGACGATCTGCAGCGGTAGTGGGTTCGCGTAAGCCCCACGGCTCCATACGTCGCCTGCGATGCCCAAGGCGATGACGAGCAGACTTCCCAGGGCAGTCACCCAGCGATACGCAACGAACTCGCTCGGCGGCTCGTTCAGAGCGTCGACCTCGAGGGCTCGAAGCTCTCCATTTGGGGACTCCGAATCGCGGATTTGTCGAGTGGTCGGTGAGTGATTCATTTGTCGTTCGCTCGCTCCTGAACGGATGCCTCGTGGGGCCCGTTAGTTGGCTCCTTTCCATCGATCTCACCGTCTGTCGTAACGACTCTATGTCGGACCGGCGGGAGGCCATCGGGGTCGTGGGGAGTGGCGCCCGGGACTTTCGAATGGGACAGACGAGCCTGGAACCATCTCTCCATCGCGTCTTCGGTCAGCCGCAAGTCTTCGTCGAGCCGGACGAGAGCGAAGACGTGGTATCTGAGTAGGTAGTAAGGAATCCCGAGCGCTTCAGAGGCTTTCTGCATCGAGGCGAACTGGTCGAGGAAGCTCGATATCTTCTCCGCTCGGACTCGAAGAGGGAGGTCGGCCGCCGAGATTGATAGGGAGGGGCGTACGGCAGGGGGGAAAAGAGACATTGTTGGTAAGAGCAATCTGTAGGGGGCTGACACGGTTGGGCTTCGTCGTTTGGCGTCCTCGATGCGAACTGCAGCGGGACGTCGGAGTGGCTAGCGGGTCACTCGATAACCTCCCACTCTCTGGTAGCAACGAGGGCCATCGGCTCGGGAGGAGGGTTTCCTGGGAGCCCAATGGTGAGAGCGGGGGAGGGGGCAACAAACCGGACCGTCGGAGCGAGGAGGAATCTCACCGGCCCCACGGCGGCCACGCTCCCGTAGAGCGTCGCTGCGCCGGTGAATGTGACGGACTCGTTGCTCACAAACTGGCCCTCGACGTCCCCAAGACCGTTGAAGACGATGGAGCCATCGGCGTAGATGGCGACCCGGCTTTCGGGGTGCTCATTGAGGGACTGAAGCAGCCCCGTGACTGATGACTCGATAACCACCGAACCGTCGACAACGAAAGCCCCGTATCCCTCGACACGAACGTCGATGAGGATCAGGTCTCCATCGACGTGAATGATGCGGGGGTCTTCTCTCGTCCCCAACTCGATGGCTCCGAGAAGGCGGAGTTGGCTCCGTGTCCTCTCTGCTTCATCTCCGGCTACCTCGCGAAGGTCAAAGGGTTGGATTGGTACGGGGTCTGTCCGTCTGAGAGAAGGGGCGCCTTCAGGATTTGAGCGAGGCCGAAAGAGATCCTCTGGCTCTCCAAGGAGCGTGAGCGCGCGCAGCCTGTCGCTGTACGTCCCGAATCCCGGAATCGGACGAATGTTCAGGAGAGCGTTTAGAGAGAGGGAGAGGTTCAAGTCCCCATTCGCGTGGATGTCCGCGTTCAGGTCCGGATCCCTTGTCTCGACCCGGGGGAGAACGGCAAGGTTGAGGTCGCCGCCGCTAAACACTGCGTAGCGGAGGTACGGGGGGACATTCGCCAGCGCTTCGGCGGGCGTCCCAGGGGGCTCGGCGCTCTGATCGCGGAGCAGGGCGTCAACTACGTGACGTTTGTCCCCGTGCCGCCCTTCCGTTCGGACCCTGACGCTGAGCGGGTCTTCGCCAACGACATCGAAAGAGGTTCGATAGTAGGCCCCACCCACTCGGCCCTCGATCGGGTCATGCACGCGTGGGTCTGCCCCGGTCTGAAGGATGTGAACAGCCTCTGCGTGTCCGGTCTGGGCTGCTTGCCGAGCGAGGATCTCTGCCCCATGCGCACCTCGCGCTTCAGCTTTGCTTTGTTGAGCGCTCAACAGGACGGCCTGGCCTGAGGCCAAGGTGACCGCTGTAAGTACGGCAACGATAAGAGCAATTTTTCCCATTGAATCAGGGGGCGGCGTGACGGCGGAAGGGGAACGTTTGGGCCCACTCGGAGGGGCGGCCGTTGGCGAACGCGGGGGGTACTGAGAGACGGACGGCGACGGCAATGGCCTCCGCAGGGCTCTCATCGGTAGAAACCCAGCTTCCGTCTGACCGGACGAGCCTCAGGTCAAGGGTTTGGAGCCTGGTGGGGCTCTGCCCGTCAAGTCGCTCTCGCCCCGACTCGACGACGTAGCGGTGCAGTTCGTAGTAGCCTTCACCGACGGCATGTCGCGCGTATCGGACGGTGTCAGGAGGGGCAACAACCGAACTGTCGACACCGCTCACGAACGTGATCGACCCTGGCCCAGCGTCTTCCCATTCGTACTCGAGGATGGCAGCGGACCCCGCGGGGATCCCTGAGCCGATGTTGGCGAGATCCCGTTCGATCCAGTCCGCCGCCTCGTGAAGAGTGCTAACCGAGACGTCTCGGGAAGTCGACTCTACTTGGCTTTGGCTGTTCGCGGCGTACAGCCCCATTGCTATGAGGGCGACCGTGGGAAGCACGACGAGAGCACTGAGGTTGTCTAGGACGCTCCACATGTTGTAGGTGGCTAGAGAGACGGTTGTGCGTAGATCCTCACCATTTTGGCTCGGGTGCCCAATGGTCCTCGGATATCAAGACGAAGCCGCCGGAATGGGCTCGGCTCATGAGTCGCGACGAACTCTCCGCCCTCCTTGCGGACCACATCGACCGTCGGGCGGACCAGGAACCGGAGAGTGTCCCCGTCAAAAGGAACGCCGATGGTGTCCCTCCGGCCGCTCCAGTGGTCAAGGGGAAGGCTCCTTCCTAGCCTGACATGTCCCGGTGGGGCGCCCCCCGGAGGAGCGAACTCCGCAGCGTCGAGAAGGGCCGCCCCGAGGGTGGCTGCCTGGGCCTCGATCTCAGACCTCGATTCCCACAACGCTCTCTGCGTCTCCCCCCTCTTGAAGCTGAGTGTCAGTAGGCTGATGCAGACAAGAGCTGCGAGGGAAAGGATTGACTGACTCATCGAGAGAGGAAGGATTGGACTCCCTCTGAATCGCAGGATATGAGCTCGGATATATGGGTGTCGCCACCCACTCCTGGGAGCATCCCCTACCCACTGTCAGAATTTCCCCTACTTAAGACGTTGCTCAGATCGGCGCGAACTAGCCTGGCCGGTCGAGCTTTGGCTTACTGCTCTTCGTCACTGGAGGGGTTCACAAGGAGGCCCCGAGCGATCGCAAAAGCCGCGAGATCGTAGGCCGATTCGAGCCCCAGCTTCTTCATGGCTCGGGCTCTGTGCTTCTCAGCCGTTCGAGGGCTTATGAAAAGCTGGTCTGCCACCTGGGACGTCGTCAAACCCGACGCGACGAGGTGGATGACCTCGAGCTCTCGTTCCGTCAGGGTCATGATCGGGTCCTCTGCGGACTGCTCCGTGAGCGACTCGACGGCGAGCTCGGCAAGCTTCGAGCACAGGTACCGACGGTCCGCAGCCGCGTAGCGAATGGCCTCCATGAGCTCTCCCCGCTTTGCATCCTTCAGGACGTACCCCAAGGCGCCATTTCGGAGAGCTTCCGCGACGTATGCCTTGTTCGCGTGCATGGACAGCATGAGGACCCGCGTTTTCGGAAACTCTCGCGACACCTGACGGACCACCCAGAGACCACCCATCCCAGGGAGCATGAGGTCGAGGACGAGGACGTCTGGCCGCTTCTCGTTGACGAGATGTAGGGCCGAATGGCCGTCCCCAGCCTCGCCTACGACCTCGATGTCTTTTTCGGCTTCAACGAGAAGGCGGAACGCTTCCCGTACGAGGTGGTGGTCGTCGGCGAGTCCTACCCTGAGGCGCGAAGAGATCATCCTCCTAAGAGGGAATCTGACGTCTGCTCAACGAGTTTCTCGACCGACCGGCCGACGTACATGCTAGCGTGCGAGGACGCGTAGGCGAGGGCTCCATCGGGATGGACGACGAGCAAGGTGTCCGGGAGGACCTGCATAAGGATTTTTGGCCCACAAACTATTGAAAAGACTACGGCTAAAAGGCCGGAGTCAGCATAGGCGTCGTTCCAGAAAGAAAGAGCGTGGTCAGTTTCATATAGAGAACGAAAACTAGATTCTCCTCTGTGATCTTGGTATGGGTATCGGTACCCATGTATAGCTGTATAGCCAGGACTAGCAAGTAGGCTCCTGGACTGCGTTGCAGCCTGAGCCTGTCTGGCTGCAGTATCAGACTATGGTACAGCGTGATCTGCTACGGACGAAACTCGGTCAGGGCGGAGGAACGCGTGTCCGGTCGGCCTCGAGGTCGGGGCGTCCCTGCTACTGCTTTGCGACGGGCGCGACGCGCCAGATCACATTCCCGACGTCGTCGGCGACCAGCAGGGTGCCATCGCTCGCAGTTGCGACGCCGACGGGGCGGCCGTAGGCGTCCTCCTCGTCGTCTGACAAGAAGCCGGTCAGGATGTCGCGGGGGAGACCCGTCGGCATTCCCGTCCTCGAAGGAGACGAACACGACCTTGTAGCCGCTCTTGGGCTTGCGATTCCACGACCCGTGCTGGCCGACCACCATGCCGGCCCCGGTCCCGAACCGGCCGGCCTCGACCCACTCGAGGCCGAGCGACGCGGTGTGCGGGCCGAGCGCGTAGTCCGGCACGATGGCTTGGGCCACCAGATCCGGCCGCGGCTCGACGCGCGTGTCGACGGTGTCGCCGAAGTAGCTGTACGGCCACCCGTAGAAGCCGCCCTCGAGGACGGACGTCATGTAGTCTGGGACCAGATCGCTGCCTAGCTCGTCGCGCTCGTTGACCGCTGTCCACAGCGCGCCGGTCGTCGGCTCCCACGCCATACCGACCGGGTTGCGGAGGCCGGTCGCGTACATCGAGGTCGAGCCGTCCTCGAGGTCGATGGCCCAGATCGCCGCGCGGCCGACTTCCTGGTCGAGGCCGTGCTCGCCGACGTTGCTCGCGGAGCCGACGGAGACGTAGAGCGTCCGGCCGTCCTCGCTCGCGATGAGGTTGCGCGTCCAGTGTTGGTTGTACGTCCCGGTCGGCAGGATGGCGATGGTGTCCGGCAGGGTCGTGATCGAGGTCGCGCCGGGGAGGTAGTCGAACCGGACGACGGAGCCGCTGTTGGCGACGTAGAGATCGTCCTCGATGAGTGCCATCCCGAATGGGGAGGCGAGGTCGGTGAGAAACGGTGTCTGAATCTCGGCGCGGCCGTCGCGGTCGGCGTCACGAAGCAAGGTGATCCGGTCGGCGCTGGGGACGCCGGCCCCGGCCTTGGCGAAGAAGTAGGCGCGGATGCGGCCGATGAGCCCCTTGGTCCCGGCCTCGGGCGGCGCGTTGGACTCGGCGACCAGGACGTCGCCGTTGGGCAGGACGTGGAGCCAGCGCGGGTGGTCGAGTCCGGCGGCGAATGGGTTGACGGTGTGGCCGGGCGCCGCGACGGGTTGCCGTCCTCGAGGCCAGCCCTGGGCCTCGGCAATGTTGACGGTGGGGATCAGCGTCGAGGTCGGCTCGGGGATAACGGGCGAGCGGCCGGTCCCGTCCTCGACGGCGAGCTTCGCGGACTCGCCGCAGCCGGCGAGCAGGAGGACGGTGAGGAAGACGGCGAGGCGCATCGAGGTCGGACGGTGGGACCGGTCCCACGCCGTCCTCGAGGACGAGTTCGCTCGCGGACAAACCTCAGCAGAGTCCCGACCTCGAGGGCGAACGTGTGCACACCACCGTCTTTCCCGTACAAAGCTTCGCGCTCGGTCGGGCTTGGAGGTCACATGGAAAGGGTCGTCCTTGAGGTCGACGCATCAAGGTAGAGGCGTATTGCAATACGCCCCTACGGTGTAGCATCTCGGTTGCGGCCCTCCTTCGAGGCCGCCGGCCGCTACGCTTCTGACTCGAGGACGACGCGGCCCTGGCCCAGCAATCGGTCCAGACCCTTCATCAGCTCCGGCGTCAGGTCCACGACCGCCGTCCGCGCATGGAGACGGACCGGGCGAGGGAAGCGGTGACTCGTGACCTCGAAGTAGATCTTGCACGCGCCAGGGTGCTCCTTGCAGAGCGCCGCCACCGCCGCGACATCGTCCTCCGTGGCCTCGTCGGCATTGACCTGGATCGTTAACGCCTTGACGAGTTGCTCGCGCACGCGCCACATCGGCAGGATGTCCTTCGCGACCAGCTTGAGGTCACCCCTCGAGGTCTCCGCCTTGCCCTTGACCATCATCACAGAGTCGACCTCGATGAGGTGGCCGCAGCGCTCCAGGACTTGGGCAAACAACACCACTTCAGCCGCGCCCGTCGTGTCCTCGATGGTCACAAACGCAATCGGCCGGCCGGACTTCGTCGTGCGGCGCGTCACCTCCGTCACGATGCCGATGGCCGTCTGGTCGCTCTCGTGCGGGACGTGCTCCGTGTTGCCGAGTTGAACCGATCCAAAGGTCCGTACCTCCGCCGCGAAGTCGTCGAGCGGGTGGCCCGAGACGTAGAAGCCCATTAGGTCGCGCTCCTTGCGCAGCGTCTCGCCCTTCGTCCACGGCTCGCAGTGGGGGAGCGACGGCACGAAGCTGGATCCCACCGTGTCGGCCGCGCCGAACAGCGATGACTGTCCCGCCGCCTTGTCGGCTTGGTGCTTCTGGGCGTAGCTCCACGCGAGGGGCACGCCATCCGAGAGTTGCCGCCGGTGCCCGTCAAACACGTCGAGGGCGCCGGCCTCCGCCATCGCCTCCAACGTCTTCTTGCCGACCGTCCGCAGATCGAGGTCGCGGGCGAGTGCGAACAGGTCGTCGAACGCCCCGCCGGCGTCCTCGCGGGCGCGGACGATCTCCTCGATGGCGCCGAGCCCCACGCCCTTGATGGCGCCGAGTCCAAACCGGATGCGGTTGTGCTCGACGGTGAAGTGCGCGTTGCTCCGGTTCACGCACGGCGCCAGGATCTCGATGCCCGTCGCGCGGGTCGACTCGAGGGCGATGGCGAGCTTGTCACTGGACGCCATTTCCGTCGTCAGCACGGCCGCCATGAACTCGGCCGGATAGTGCGCCTTGAGGTACGCCGTGTGGTACGCCACGACCGAGTAGGCGGCTGAGTGCGACTTGTTGAACCCGTAGCCCGCGAACTTGGCCATCATGTCGAACACCTCGTTCGCCTTGGCCTCCGGCACGCCGTTCTCCGCCGCGCCCTCGACAAACGTCACGCGCTGCTTGTCCATCTCGGACTGCTTCTTCTTGCCCATCGCGCGGCGCAACAGGTCGGCGCCACCCAAGGTGTAGCCGCCCATCACCTGGGCCATCTGCATGACCTGCTCCTGGTACACCGGGATGCCGTAGGTGGGCTCCAGGATGCCGCGCAGCATCTCGTGCGGGTACTCCACGACCTCCTTGCCGTGCTTCCGGTCGATGTAGCTCGGGATGAGGTCCATCGGGCCGGGACGGTAGAGCGCGTTCATCGCGATCAGGTCGTCGATCGAGGTCGGCTTGAGCTTGCGCATCCACTCGCGCATGCCCGACGACTCGAACTGGAAGACGGAGATCGTGTCGCCCTTTTGGAACAGCTTGTACGTCGCCTCGTCGTCAAGTGGCAGCGAATCGAGGTCGATCTCGATGCCCTGCGTCTGCTTGATGAGCGCGAGCGCGTCGTCCAGGATGGTCAGCGTCTTGAGCCCCAGGAAGTCCATCTTGAGAAGCCCGAAGTCCTCGATGTACTTGCCGTCGTACTGCGTCACGACCGCATCCGAGGCGCCGCCCTTGCCGCGCTGGACCGAGACCGGGACGTACTGGCTTACGTCGCCGGGCGCGATGATGACGCCGGCCGCGTGGACGCCTGTGTGCCGCGCCGAGCCCTCGAGGACGGTCGCGTAGTGCATCAGCTTGCGGATGGTCCCGTCCTGGTGGCTGTACAGGTCCGAGAACTCCTTGACCTGATCCTTCGCAGCCTCGAGGGAGACCTTGACGCCGTCCGGGATCATCTTCGCGATTCGGTCGGCCTCGTCGAGCGGCACGCCTAGCACGCGTGACACGTCGCGGATGACCGACTTGGAGCCCATCGTCCCGAACGTCACGATCTGGCAGACCGACTCGCGCCCGTACTTCTCGACCACGTAGTCGATCACCTTGCCACGTCCTCGATCGTCGAAGTCGATATCGATATCCGGCATCGACACGCGCTCGGGGTTGAGGAATCGCTCGAAGAGCAGGTCGTACTCGAGGGGGTCGATGTTGGTGATGCCCAGGCAGTACGCGACCGCTGAGCCCGCCGCAGACCCTCGGCCCGGTCCGACGCTCACGCCCAGGTTGCGGGCGGCCGTCGTGAAGTCCTGCGTGATGAGGAAGTAGCCGTCAAACCCCATCGAGCCGATGACGCCGAGCTCGAGGTCGAGGCGCTCGCGGATCACTTCGGTGATTTCGGGCCACCGCTTGCGGGCGCCCTCGTAGCTCAGGTGCCGGAGGTAGTCGCCGGCCCCGCTGAACTCCGGCGGGATGGGGAAGTGGGGCATCAGGAGCTTGCCCATCGGGAGCTCCAGGTTGCACTTGTCCGCGACCTCGAGGCTAGCCGCGAGCGCGGCGTCGACGGCGGCCTCGTTCTTGAAGACGCCCTCGCGAACGCTCGAGCCGAACGCCATCCGCATTTCGTCGGCCGACTTGAGATAGAACTGGTCGTTCTCAAACCGCATCCGGTTCGGGTCCGACAAGTCTTTGCCGGTCTGCAAGCACAGCAGCACGTCCTGGGCCTCCGCGTCCTGCTGGTGGACGTAGTGGACGTCGTTGCTCGCGATGGCCTTGACACCGTACTCGTCCGCCCAGCGCATCAGGACCGCGTTGCAGGTCCGCTGGTCGGGGATGGCGTGGTCCTGGACCTCGATGTAGTAGTCGTCGCCGAAGATGTCGAGGTAGTCCTCGAAGACGACTCTCGCCTCGGCCTCGCCCTTCTTGAGGATGGTCTGCAAGACCTCGCCCTGCAAGCAGCACGTCGTGGCGACCAGCCCGGCGCTGTACTTCCGCAGCGTGTCGCGGTCGATGCGCGGCTTGTAGTAGTAGCCGTCGGTGTAGCTCAGCGACGAGAGCCGGATGAGGTTTTTGTAGCCCTCGAGGCTCTTGGCGAGCAGGACCTGGTGGTAGCGGACCCGGTCGCTCTTGTCGGCCATGCCCGAGGCCGTGACGTAGAACTCGCAGCCGATGATGGGCTGGACGCCGGCGCGGCGGGCCTTGGTGTAAAACTCAGGGACACCATACAGATTCCCGTGATCCGTTATGGCAACGGCGGGATGTTCCAGCTCCGCCGCCCGCCCGATCAGCTTGTCGATCCGCGCTGCGCCGTCCAGCAGCGAGTATTGCGTGTGGCAATGGAGGTGGCAGAACTCGGACATCAGCAGGCGTCGGGGGAACGGCTCGCAAGGTCGCGGCCTCGAGGGCGGATCGGCAAGGGGGCTGGTGAGAAGAAGAGGGATGGGGGATGGTCGCGGCCTCGAGGTCGCGAAATGGTTCCGAGGCCTCGATCCTGCCTACGAGGTCCCCTCTCCCCGCGGGAGAGGGATAGGGTTTTACCTGTCGTGACTCGTCCTCGAGGTCGACCCCCAGGTGTTCGAAGCGATGCCGGCCGCCCATGCTTCGCAACCCCCGTCCTCGAGGACGAGTACCCGCCGTCCCCCTTCGCGCTGCCCAATGCCCATCGTTGTCTACCTCGACCCCTATTTCCTCGGCGACCCGCTGTTCATCCCAGGCCTCGCTCGCGATGTCGCGGCACGCGGGGAGGGTGTCGTCCTGGTCCACGGCAGCGGCGAGAGGGGAGAGCGCGCCCTCGAGTCCCTCGGCCACATGCCGACCTCGAGGGCGGGGGTATGGGACACAGACGACCTCGAGGGGCAATCTGCTGTCGAGCGCGCCACTCGCGATCTCAACCGCGAACTGCACCACGAGATGAACGAGGCAGGCGTCGCCAGCATCCGTGTCACGGGCAGTGATCGAGGACTCATAAAGCGCGTCGAAGGCGACCTCGAGGTCGGAAAGACGGCGTGGGTCGGGACCTCGCTGAAGCAGGGCGTCACCATCGTGCTCGCCTCGCTCGTCGAGGTGGACGGGGTCGTCCTTGAGGTGGACGCCGCCACCACGGCGGCTGTGCTCGCGAATGCACTCGACCTCGAGGTCGTGGCGCTTTCAACGCGGTCGCTCGAGAGCGGCGTCGTCCAGGAGGAGGCCTCCGCCTTTCCCGACCTCGAGGCCGTAACGCGGCTCATCGACAGGGCCGTGCAAGTAGGCGGAGGACCTCGCTCGTTGCTCCGCTCCTCGTCAAGCGGACCGTTTACAACCCTTTGTTGATGGGGGAGACCCAGCAAAAAGATGGCCTATACGAGCCATAGAGGCGGATTGTACTTGGCAGGTTGTGTCTCCTGACGCTATGTTGATGGCTCTGGCGAGCTCTATGAGCCGTTTTTGCTACGCTCGTCCTCCCACTTTCCCCCAACCCTCCCCCTACTATGGCTGACATGTACAGCAAGCTTCAGGAGCACGTCGCATCCCTCGAGGACGACTTCTCCAAGTTCTACGACAAGAGCAACAAGGCCGCCGGCACCCGTGTCCGCAAGGGCATGCAGGAGCTCAAGCAGCTCGCTCAGGACATCCGCACGGACGTCCAGGACAAGAAGAACGAGTCGTAAGTCACGCGCTCTGACCCGTTTGCAGGGCCGCGTCACATCTGTGGCGCGGCCTCTTTTGCTTTTCTGACTATGCGTTTACTCCTTGTCGTCCTAGCGTTTACGGTTGCAGCGTCCGCTCAGGAGGCAGACACTCTCTCGGCCGAAGATGGGTGGCGGACGGATCTGATCATCGGGCTCTCGGGAAACCAGACCTCGTTCTCGAACTGGCAGGAGGGAGGCGTCAACGCCCTCGCCGTCACGTCGTCTATCGACGGGTCGTTCGACCGCGCTATCGGTCAGGTGCTGACGACACAGACGCTGCGGCTCGCTCTCGGGGCGCTCCGCCAAGACACGCTTGACCTCCGGAAGTCCATCGACGTCATCCGCTATGAGGTCACTGCTGAGCGTATCAACGGTCCCTTGCGGCCTGCGGTCTCGGCCTCAATGCGGACGCAGTTCACGGCGGGATACGACTTCTCGCCTACCGCCGCGGACTACCCGAATCTCACGATCATCCCCGGTGAGGAGCTGAAGGTCTCCGATGCGTTTGCTCCCCTCGTCCTGAACCAAACCGTAGGTATGGCCTACCGACCCGGAGGAGGGTTCGTGGGTCGCGCCGGACTTGGCATCAAGGAGACCATCGTCGCGATCGACCGGCTGCGGCCGGTGTACGGGAACGCCCCGGATCAGTCGTTGCGCGTCGAGGCCGGCCTCGATGTGGAGCTCGCATTGACTCGCCAGCTCATGGACAACGTCAGTCTCAAGTCGCGCCTGTCGGCGTTTCAAGCCTTCACCCAGGTGGCGAGCGATGCACCCGACGTGCTCTTCGAGAACGTCCTCCTTCTGAAGGTGAACGACATCATCAAGGTGACGCTTGATGGGGCCGTCATGTACGACGCCGACGTCAGTGAGGATATCCAGCTCCGCGAATCGCTCAGCGTCGGCGTGGCCTTCGGGCTGTTGTAAATGACGGCGGGCCACCGCGCAACACGCCATCTATGGCGGCAGCTCGCGTGGGTCTACGGAGCACTGAGCCTGGCCCTGTGGCCGATCCCCGTCTTCGGGCTCTTGCACGCCGAGTCGAGCGCCGTCGTGGCAGGCATTGGCTGCCTCACCGCTGCCGTCACCACGGCCCGCGGCCTCGAGGACGTGTCAACCTCGAGGGTGGTCCGGATCGAGTTCGGCGCGTTGGCGATCCCTCTGGTCCTGCTTACAGCGACGCTGCTGTGGCGACCCAACTGCGGCTACGCGCAAGGACTGGGACTTTTTGCTGTGTTGGTGCCCCCGAGCGTGTTGTTCGGGCTGAGCATCGGCACGCTGGTGTCGACCTCGAGGATGCGGTGGCCTCGCACGATTGCCGCCGTCACGGTGTTGATCCTCGCCCTCGGGGGCGTCGTCCTCGACTTGAGGTTTCACCCGCAGCTGTTTACCTACAGCCACGTCTTCGGTGGGGTCCTGGGGCCGATCTATGACGAGGAGCTCGCGATTAGGCCTGGTCTGTTCGCGGCCAAGGCGCAGACCCTGCTGTGGGCGGTCGCGCTGCTGAGTCTGGCCGCGTGGAGAAAGGGAGGACGCCGTCACCCATTGCGCGTGGGACTGGTCACGCTGGTGGTGGTCGGGGCGAGCTACCTCGTGGCACAGCCCCTCGGCATCGTCCAGACTCGCTCCGGCCTCGAGGACGTGCTGTCGCTGCGTGTCGACCTGGGCGCTGTCGTACTCCACCTCGACCCAGAAATCCCGCTTGCCGAACAGGCGCGGCTCGCGGACGAGGTTCTGTTCCGCTTCGAGACGCTGTCCTCCGCCCTCGAGGTCGACCTCGACCAGACGGTGAACGTCTATCTATACCCCGACGCTGACACGAAGGCGGCGCTGATCGGGTCGAGGACGACGAGCGTGGTGCCGGTGTGGCTTCGCACGCCCCAGATCCACATGCTGGCCGACGAGGTCGGGCGGTCGCTGGGCCACGAGATGGTGCACGTGCTCGCGCGCGAGTTCGGGATGTCAATCATCGGCGCCTCGCCCGCCATCGGACTTGTCGAGGGCTTGGCCGTCGCCCTCGAGCCGCCGGATGGCTGGCCGTCCCCCACCGCGCTCGTCGCCGCGGGCCGAGTCGTTGACCCCGCCGCCATCGGCGATCCCGCGCAGGCGGTCCGCGCCACGATGTCGCTCCGGTTCTGGACCTCGAGGGCGGGCGTCGCCTACACCGCGAATGGCGCGTTTGTGCGCTGGCTGTTGGACACCTATGGCGCGGCCCCCGTGAAGGCGGCGTACCGCACCGGTCGCTTCCAGGACGCCTTCGGCCGCGACCTCGACGCACTGACTCAGCAATGGTCCGCCACGCTGGCCGACCTCGAGGTCGACCCGGAGGCTGTGGCCGTCGCGGAGTGGCTGTTCTCCCGGCCGTCGCTGTTCGAGGTCCGTTGCCCGCACTGGGTGCCGCCCGCCGTCCGACTGTCGCGGTCCGGCCTCGAGGCCCGTGACGCTGGCGACCTCGAAGCCGCCACAGCCTTCTACGGCCGCGCCCTCGAGGCCGACCCGCTTCGACTAGACGCGCTGGTCGGGAGCGTGAGCGCTCGCCTCGCCTCCGGCGCCGACCTCGAGGTCGCGGATCTCTCACGGGCTGCCGCGCTCGTGGACACGCTCGCCACGCCCTCAACGCTGCTGCACCTCGCCGACCTCGAGGCGCTGTCCGGCCGCTCCTCCTCGAGAACCTATCAGCGCGCGCTCGACTCGCTCTCGGCCGTCGACGCCGTGAGCCGCTTCGTGATCGGCCGACGCCGCGATCTCGAGGTCGGAACGCTGCGGGGTCTCTTGGCGGCTGGGCCAGAGGAGGTGCCTCGGGGCCTTGTCGAGGACGATCCGGTGCTCGCCGCCCTCCGCTTGTCGGGCCTCGACCGTCCTCTCGAGGCGTGGGCACTCGCTCGTGTGTGGTGCCTCGAGGACGACTCGACGGAGGCCTCCCGCGTGGCACGGTGGCTCCAGGCGCGGATCGCCTATCGGGCGGGCGCCCTCGAGGCCGCGGGCCGGCTGTTTCAGGGGTTGCCTGAGACGTTCCGCCGCAACAGACCTACTAGCCTGGCTTCTCTCGTCGAGGACGACATTGGGCGCGTCGAATGGCGCCAGACTCGCCCTGTGCGCCCGCCTATCTTCGATCTCCCACCGCCCGCCTCGGATGCTCTTGCCACGTGCGCTCCTGATCGCTCTCGTCCTGTTGGCGGCCGGCTGCGCGCTCCCTGAAGAGGGATTCGAGATCGACCCGCCGACGCCCGAGGCGCCACGTCAGCTGGGCCAAACCGTGATACAGGACGAGCGCGTGGGGGCGCTCCAACTCCACTCCCGCGGCGACGAGGCGACGCTCCCCATTCTGTCGCTTCGCGGCGACGAGCAGCTCCGGCTCGAGTTCGACTTGGTCGGCCAGGAGACCGGCGAGTCCCTCGAGATCACGTTCATGCACACCAACCTGCGCGGCCAGGAAGACCTGCTGCCCACGGAGTACATGTCGAGCTTCGAGCGTGACGACATCCTGGACTACCGCCGCTCGAGCGCGACCTCGACGATTCCCTACGTCCACTACACCTACGACTTCCCGAACAACACGATCGGCTTCGAGGTCAGCGGCAACTACCGCGCGATCGTCCGCACGAGGGAAGGGGCCTTGCTCTTCGAGCTCCCGTTCTTCGTGTCCGAGCAGCTTGCCGAGGTCGATCTCGTGTTCGGCTCCACGATCCAGGGCGGGTCTGTAGGGTATGCCGTGCAGCCGGCGGCGCGGCTCCGCCCCAACTCCCAGCTCAGCGAGTTCGACGGGTCTCGGTACACGGTCTGCTTCGCCCGCAACGGCCGCACCGACCAGTTTCGCTGCGCCCCTGAGCCGTCGCTCATTGACCTCGCGCTGTACCAGTTCTACCTCCCACGGAATGAGGCCTTTCCAGAGCAGGAGGCCCTCTTCGAGTTCGACACGGGGTTTCTCTCCGTCAACGAGGAAGTCATCGAGGTCGACCGTGCTACGGTCCCGCCGCGCGCCGTCCTCGAGGCCGACTACGCGGAGTTCGGCGGGGAGGTGAGGCAGGCGGTGGTGGCCGCGGTGCCCCTCTTGGAGACGGTCTACCGAGACATCGGCCAGGTAGACACAGATGGCCAGTATGTCGACACTGTGTTTCAGTTTGTACCGCCTAACAACCGGCAGCTCGCTCGTCGTGTCTACGTCACCGGGTCGTTCAACGGATGGCGCCGCGCGCCCGAGAGCGAACTCGCCTGGGACGATGTGGCGGGGTTGTACACCGGGACCCTCCGCATCAAGCAAGGCCGCTACGTGTACGGCTACACCGGAGGCCCAGGCACTGCGCAAGGCTTGGGCGCGCCGTCCCTGTTTACGGCCTACGTGTACCTCAACGACCCCCGTAGATTTACCGACCGTCTCATCGCCGTCCGAAGCGGCGTTGCCCGTTAGCACCCCCCAACTCACATGATCCGATTGGTTCTTCTGGCCGCGCTCGTCGTCGTCGCCGGCTGTTCATCCTCGACCTCCATTGTCGAGCCCGACGAAAGCTCGTCCTCGACGCCGAAGGCCTCCAGCGGCGACATGAAGCCGTACAGCGAGATTGTCACCGACGATGCCGTCACGGACGAGGGCATGTTTGATGTCCACCTCGAGGACGATGGCGCCAAGCTGCTGTTCGAGATCCCAGACGCGCTCCTCGACCGCGAGATGCTGATCGTGAGCCGCGTCTCGCGCACCACCGAGGGCTACCAGTACGGTGGCATCAAGGTGAACACGCAGGCTGTCCGGTGGGAGCGTCAGGGCGACTACGTACTGCTCCGCACCATCCAGTACTCGAGCGTCGCCGCCGACAGCCTGCCCATCTACCAGGCCGTTCGGGACGCGCAGTTCGAGCCCATCATCGCTCGCGTCCCTGTCCTGGCCATCGGCCCGGACTCGACCTCGATTGTGGTCGACATGACGAGCGCGTTCACGGGAGATACGCCGGTCTTCGGACTGCCGTCAGGTGCCCGTGAGCAGTTCAAGATTCGCAGTCTCGACAAGGACCGCTCCTTCCTGGCGCGTGCCATGGCGTTCCCAGAGAACGTCGAGGTCCGCTCCGTGCTGACCTACGTGTCCTCCGATCCGCCGGCCAACGCCTCCACGGGCACGCTGTCCGTCGAGATGGCGCACTTGATGGTGCTGCTCCCCGAGGAGCCCATGCGTCCTCGTCGCTACGACCCGCGCGTTGGGTACTTCTCGATCCAGCAGACCGACTACGGCCTCCCGGCCCAGCGCGCCGAGAGCCGTCGCTACATCACCCGCTGGGAGCTTGTGCCGTCCGACCTCGAGGCCTACGCACGCGGTGAGTTGGTCGAGCCCGTCGACCCCATCGTGTATTACATCGACCCCGCGACGCCGGTCGAGTGGCGTCCATATCTCAAGCAGGGCGTCGAGGACTGGAACGTCGCCTTCGAGGCCGCGGGCTTCCGCAACGCCATCCGCGCAGCCGACGCGCCCACCGACGATCCGGAATGGAGCCCAGAGGACGCTCGCTACAGCGTCATCCGCTACTTCCCGTCTGACGTTCAGAACGCGTTCGGACCGCACGTTCACGATCCGCGCTCCGGCCAGATCCTAGAGTCCGACATCGGCTGGTTCCACAACGTGATGAACCTGCTACGCAACTGGTACTTCATCCAGACGGCAGCTGTCAACCCCGACGCCCGCGCCACGGAGTTCCGTGAGGACGTCATGGGAGAGCTGGTCCGGTTCGTCTCCGCCCACGAGGTCGGCCACACGCTCGGCCTGCCCCACAACTGGATCTCGTCTGCCGCCTACTCGGTCGACAGCTTGCGGAGCCCGACGTTTACGGCCGAGCACGGGACAGCGCCTTCGATCATGGACTACGCCCGGTTTAACTACGTGGCTCAGCCCGGCGACGGCGTCGTTCAGCTCATGCCGCGTGTCGGCGAGTACGACCTCTGGGCGATCAAGTGGGGCTACACCTACTTCCCCGACGCTGAGACCGAGGAGGAGGAGCGCAGCCGCCTCCAGGCCATGGTGATGGAGACCCGCGGCGATGCGGCGCTTCGCTACGGCGCTCAGACGTTCGACCCGGTCGATCCGCGTTCGCAGAGCGAGGACCTGGGCGATGACGCCGTGTACGCCTCCGAGCTGGGACTCGCCAACCTCAAGCGCATCGTGCCGCGCCTCCGCGAGTGGACGACCAACGACGGCGAGGGCTACGACGACCTCGACGAGCTGTACGGACAGGTCGTGGGCCAGTGGGCGCGCTACTTGGGACACGTCGGTCGTCAGATCGGCGGTGTCACCATCGATCCGAAGATGGTCGGTGAAGAGGGTGCTGTGTACGTGCCCGTCGAGGCCGATCGCCAGCGCGACGCCGTCCGGTTCCTGATCGAGGAGGGCTTCCGGACGCCGGACTGGCTGTTGGACGCGAGCCTGCTGTCGCTCATCGAGCCTGCCGGCACCGCCGACCGCATCCAGCGGCTTCAGGAGACGGCGCTCACCCGCGTCCTCGATCCCGTCCGCTTGGGGCGGCTGGCCGAGGCAGAGTGGCTCACGTCTGACGCCTACCCGGCGGCCGAGATGATGGACGATTTGCAGACCGGTCTCTTCGAGGAAACCGCTGGCGGTCGCTCCATCGACCCCGCCCGTCGCTCGTTGCAGCGGGCATACGTGGACCGCTTGGGCGCCATCATCAATGAGTCGCCGTCGTCGGTCCCCGCGCAGTTCGCGTCAGCCGCGTACGGCTACCGCCCGCAGGACATCGACCGCTCCGATGCGCGTCCGCTCGCACGCGGAGCGCTCCTGTCGCTCGACGCCGACCTCGAGGCCGCCCTGCGGCGCTACCGCGGCGATAGCCAGCAGGCCGAGCGCTACCATGTCCTCGACTTGCGCGCTCGTATCGACCACATCCTCGACCCGGAGGACTAGAGGTTGGTGTAGGGGAGTAGGTGTTGGGGGCGAGTGCCATGAGTGCTCGCCCCCAACCGTCCTCGAGGACGATTCTGCCTCGAGGGCGAATGGCAGGACGACCATCCGCTCCCACGACCTCGAGGGCGACATGACCTCGAGCGGGCAGAACGCGAACTCTGAACGTTGAACCCTGAACCGCAACCCGTGCTCGATCTCAGCGCTGCCCGCCCCGACGTACTTCTGCTCGTTGGCACGCAGACGGGGAATTCCGAGATCGTCGCCGACGCCATCGGAGACCGCCTCGGCGAGCTCGGCTTCGCTGTCCACTTGTTAGACATGGCCGAGGCCTACCCCGAGGTCTTGGAGGAGCACGACCAGATCCTGGCCGTGACGTGCACGTGGTCCGAGGGCACGTTCCCCGACAACGCCGTCGAGTTCATCGACGCCCTCGAGGACGTGTCCCCCGACCTCGAGGGCGCTCGCTTCGGCGTGTGCGGCCTGGGCGATCACGACTACGATCCGTACTACCAGACGGCCGCGATTCGGCTCGGCGAGCTATTGTCAGCGTGCGGAGCCGTCGAGGCCGGGCCGCTGCACGACATCGATGGGGGCCCGACACCGTCTGACATCGAGGGCGCGGTCGAGTGGGCCGTCGCCTGCGCCAACGCCTTCGCCACGTCATGACGCTGTCCGACCTCGAGGTCGAGGGCCTGCGCTTCCGGTCGTCCGCCGAGGTCTACGGCGACCTCGAGTCCGCGTGCGCTGCAAACCCGGACCTGGCCACCTTCGAGTGCATCGGAGAGAGCGAGGAGGGGAGACCCCTCGCGAGTGTCACGATGGGGTTTGGGCCTCGACTGGTCACGCTGGTGGCCGGCGCACACGCCGACGAGCCGGTTGGGCCGGAGACGCTGCGCACGTTCGTCCTTGAGGGTCTGGCCGCTCGCGGGTGGGGCACGGAGGACGGGGACTCGAGGACGTGTTCGAGCAGTTCACCTTCCGGGTTATCCCGCACCTCAACCCGGATGGGGAGGCTCGCAACTGGGCGTGGATTGAGCAATGGTACGCGTCGAGGCCAGCCGAGTCGCTGGGCCATTACCTGCGGGGCCGGCGCCGCGAGCCGCCTGGCCGCGACCTCGAGTTCGGCTACCCGGACCTGCGCGTCGAGAACCGAGCGGCGACGGCGTTTCTGTTTGAGACCGGTCCCGTTGCGCTCCACGCCAGCCTGCACGGGATGGGGTTCTCGGAAGGCGCGCTGTTGCTCATCGAGAAGGGCTGGCTCGAGTCTGACTCATCGACGACGCTCCGGGCTGG
Organism: Rubricoccaceae bacterium; assembly: GCA_963832985.1. Taxonomy (GTDB): domain Bacteria; phylum Bacteroidota; class Rhodothermia; order Rhodothermales; family Rubricoccaceae; genus Rubrivirga. The sequence goes on along the minus strand of CAWHWG010000001.1, from coordinate 110,770 downwards.
ATTTGTCGATGCCGCTGCGGTCGCTGGGCTTCCGCTCCACGACCACGACCGTCACGGTGACAAGGGCTTCGTCTACGCCGGCCCCGGCTTCTGGTCGACGCCCCGCGGGGCCGCGATGCGGGCGCACTTCCTCGAGGTCGGGGATTCTGAGACGGCCGGCAAGTTCTTGTCGTCCTTGATGGAGCAGGCCGCGACCACGTCGGCAGGGGAAACGCTATCGGTGGTGACCGAACTGCCGCTCTTTTGTCTGCGGTCGTCTCTCGCGGGCGAGCCAGGCGTTGCAGAGACGCTACAGTCTTTCCAGGCAGCGACACCGGCTATCCTCGAGGCCGCAGCCGAAGGGGAGTCGCTTCAACCTGCGGTGGATGAGTTCGGGATCACGTGTCCCGACCTCGAGACGCAGGTGCGCGTGCATCTTCGCGTGCTGGATCTCGCCCTCGAGGCTGTGAACGGGGAAGAGAGATAGGGACGCGTCCGAGGAAACGCCTCTCGCATAGCCCATCCTCTGGCCGCTTTCGGAGCCGGCGCAGTCTGATCGTCCTCGAGGTCGGCAAGCGGTGATTTTGCCCCTTGCCCCCTACCCGAAGAACAGCAGACACATCCAGACGGCGAAGAGCATCGCCGCCACGTCCGCGATGAGCCCGGCCGGCAGCGCGTGCCGCGTCTTGCTCACGCCGACGGCGCCGAAGTAGACCGCGATCACGTAGAACGTGGTCTCCGTGGAGCCAAACATGGTGGCCGCCATGCGGGTGATGATCGAGGTCTCGCCGTGCTGGGCCGCTAGGTCCGCCACGATGGCAACCGAGCCGGAGCCGGTCAGCGGACGGACAATCGCCATGGGCAGCACCTCCGGCGGCATCCCAATGAGCGCCAGGATGGGAGAGAGGGCCCCTGCCAGCCACTCCATCGCACCCGACGCTCGGAACATGCCGATGGCAAACAGGATCGCGACCAGGTACGGGATGATCCGAACCGCCAGCCCGAACCCTTCTTTGCCGCCCTCGACGAACGACTCATAGACGGGCACGCGCTTGATGAGCCCGTACAGCGGAATCCCTACCAGCATCAGCGGCAGAACAAAGATGGAGGCGACTCCAATGATCTCGCGGAAGGTTTCCATTTAGACCTCGGAGTCGGGAGTGACCGGCGCGGCCTCGAGGACGCCGTTGCGCAACGGATTCGTGTCGCGGTACCGACGCAGCTTGCTCAGCAGCTTCGCCGCCGTCACCGCCACGATCAGCGAGCCCAGTGTCGTGAAGACGATAGGGAAGTAGACGTTGTTGGTCTCCACGCCCAGGATCGCGATCAGCGTGATGGGCGGGATGAGCTGCACGCTGGCCGTGTTGAGGGCGAGGAGCATCGCCATCGAGTCGGTCGCCGTGTCCGGCTCGGGGTTGAGGGTCTGAAGCTCCTCCATGGCTTTGATGCCGAACGGTGTCGCCGCGTTGCCGAGTCCAAACACGTTTGCAGCCAGGTTGAGCGCGATCATGCCCATCGCGGGGTGGTCCTTCGGGATGTCAGGAAAGAGCGGTCCCAGGATGGGGCGGACTAGCTTGACGAGCGAGTAGATGATGCCCGCGTCCTCGGCGATCTTCACCAGGCCGAGAAATAACACCATCACTCCGATCAGCCCGAGCGCGATGGTGACCGCAACCTCGGCGAAGTCGATGGCGGCCGTCGTGATCGCTCCGATCTTGACGAATCGGACCGGCTCGAACGACAGACCGGCCTCGATGGACGCCGCGTCCGTTCCCTGACGGATCGTGAGTCCGGAGAGCGTCCCCTGCAAAATGTTGTCTCGAGGGTTTGTCGCGTCCCGGATCACGTCGAGTGGCGCAGGCAACTCTGCGTCCGCTTCGAGGACGACCTCGAACTCGCCGGTCGACCGGCGGAGCGTGACCGGGTATTCCGCAGCGGGCGCGCCCTCGGCGCTGTAGAACGACCGGAACGCGGTCGAGTCGATCACGAGTCGCCCCGGCTGGCGAGGCGCATCCGGATCGAAGGGTCGGTCCAGTTCGACCTGGACCGGGAGCGGAGTGCCGTTCCGGTAGGTATCTCTTGTGAGATCGGCCGTGTCCGAGGCGAGGGCGAAGACCAGGCTCACGATGATGAGTCCAGCCCAGATGTAGTTCAGCATGGCAGCGTGTCGAGGCCGGAAGGTCGCCGACGCTCGTCGTCTGCGCAACCGGCATGACGCGCGACTGAAGTGATGAAGGAGGCGCAGGTTGCACAAGAGTGCAGACTCACCGTTTTCGGTAGTGCAGACAGATCATGTTCGATCCCTCTGAAAGCCAGTAGGTTCTAAACACCCCCCCCCCCGCCCAATCCCATGGTTCGCTCACTCGCAACCGCCGCCATCGCCCTCTCGATGGCAGGCGTTGGAATCGCTCAGGAGATCGTCGATGTTGCTCCTCCATCCCCGGCTGCCTACGACTCGTACGAGTACGAGGGCGTCGACCTGTCCACGCCGCCAGACTTCGAGGGCGTCCTCTATGACTCGGACCGGATGCAGCAGGGCAAGCCCTACGACGCGTACACCATCACCGCGTCCGAAGGCAATGAGATCACAGTCACAATGAACGGCGATGGGTTCGATACCTACCTCATCGTCAAGTCGCCCACGGGCCGAGAGTGGACGAACGACGACTTTGGCAGCACCCGCGTGTCTCAGGTCCAGTTCAACGCTCCCACGTCTGGGACCTACACGATCTGGGCGACCGCCTTCAGCGAGTCCGGTCGCGGCAGCTACCAGGTTCGGACGACCGAGACGGCGGCCACCATTCTCTTCACAGAGTCGGGTCGCCTCGACTACGAGGACGAGCAGCTCATCAAAGGCGAGTACTACGACTCGTTCACGGTCACCGCGCCCTCGAGTGGGGAGTTCTACGTCGAACTGATGCCGCTCGGCTTCAACGGGTTCATGCGCGTCACGTCTCCGTCAGGCCTGCGCCAGTCGACAGACCCGTACGGCTACTATGGCGACAACCGCTCAACACGGATCGGCCCGTTCGTTGGCGAGCGCGGAACATGGACTGTAGAGGTGACGACGTCTACCGCCAACGAGGTCGGCGCCTATGACGTGCGCGTGATCCAGATGGACGAGCAGTAGGCGACCTCGAGGTCGGTTCCTCTCCGTCAATCGCGAGCCCGTCGTTCACTCGACGGGCTCGCTTTGCTTGGGCTGTACCACGCATGTGGTCGTCCTCGAGGTTGGATCTGATGCCCGGGTTCTGCCTTTCGCGTCCCGCTGGGCTCCGCCGAGCTTTGTGTCTACCACGTTCTGACTTATGACCCGCTTCGCCTTCTTTCTCCTGTTTCTTTCGGTCGGGACCGCATCTGCTCAGCCGGTAGCGCCGGATGTGGCGTGCACCTACACCGACTGCGCCGTCCGCCTCGAGCCTGCCTTCTTCCGTGGGCTTGAGATCATTCGTGGCGTGCCTGGGGAGGAAGAAGTGGTCGGGCGGGTCGGATACCTGGGTGGCGGTTTGGTGGACTACCTCGAACCTGTTCCGGAGGCGGCAGGGCACGCCGCATCCTCACGGCGGTACCAAATGGGTGGGTTCGCCCTCGCAGCCGGCGCGGGCCTAGCTCTCGGTGTGTACTCGGCGTCGCAGTACGGCTCAGACGACCTGGGTAGGACAACGACCTATTTTGTTGGTGCCCTAGTCGCCGGCGTCGTGAGCAGCGCGCTTCTGATCAAAGGCCAGCGGGAGCAGGCACGCGCCGTCTGGACGTACAACGAAGCCGTCGCAAGGCGCTAACCGACCTCGAGGCCGGACCCTCGTCCTCGAGGCCGATTCTGCCGGTGGGTGGGCACCAACGGGGCCGGGCCAGGGTTCTGCCCTTGCATCCGCTCGCGACCGTGCCTAGCGTGCCGGTCCCGCCAGGGCGGGAAACGCCTATGACTTCGACGTTACACGTGCAGCGGCTCGCCACACTCGCGCTCCTCCTCGGAGTCGCGGCCAGTGTCAGCGCACAGGGGTTTGGGCGGAATAAGATCCAGTACGACGGCTTCGAGTGGAGCGTCCTCCGCACGGAGCACTTCGACGTCTACTACTACGAAGGCGCGGAGGGACTCGCCGAGATTGGCGCTCAGGCGGCGGAGGATCACTACACGGTGCTAGAAACGCGGTTTGATATCTCGCTCAACCACCGCGTCCCGCTCGTTTTCTACGCGACCAACCTCCACTTCAAGCAGACCAACATCACGCCGGGGTTCATCCCCGATGGCGTCGGCGGCTTCTTCGAGTTCTTGAAAGGCCGGGTCGTGATCCCGGCGGATGGAGACCTGGGACGGTTCACGCGCGTGATCCGACACGAGCTGGTCCACGTGTTCACGTTCAACAAACTGGCTCGCGTGCTGCGCGACCACCGCCGCCCGACCGATCAGTTCTTGCCGCTGTGGTTCACGGAGGGCTTGGCGGAGTACTGGAGCGGCGACCGGGACTACAACCACGAGATGATCCTGCGCGACGCGGTCGCCTCGAACTTCCTGGTCCCGCTGCACGACATGGACCGCATCCGCGGCTCCTACGTGATGTACAAAGGAGGGGAGGCGTTCTGCCACTTCGTGTCCGAGACCTACGGCGAGGAGCGGCTGCTGGACTTGATCGAAGAGTCGTGGCGCGACATCGACTTCGGAGAGGTCCTCGAGGTCGTGCTCGGCGAGCCCGACGACGTGGTGTCGGATCGTTTCGAGCAGTGGATCCGCGATCAGTACGAGCCCATGATGGTCGGCGCCGACGTTGCGTCGCTCACGACGGCGCCTATTGCCGCCCGCGGCTTCAACGCCAAGCCTGCCGTCTGGCAGCGCCCCGATGGGCAGCGCGAGGTGGTGTTCTACACCAACCGCGGCAGCTACTCCTCGATCCTGTCACAGCCGGTAGACGACGACCTGCGACCTTCTGGCCCGCCTCGGACGATCATCGAGGGCGAACGCAGCCTGGACTTCGAGGCGCTGCACCTGTTCGACAGCCGCATCGACGTCTCCGACGACGGCGTGCTCGCGTTCGTCACCAAGCGCGGCGCTACCGACGTGGTCCACCTCTACGACCTCGAGGCCGACGAGCGGATCGCGATGATCGGCTTCGACGAACTCGTCGCGCTCTACTCGCCGACCGTCGACACCGGCGGCCAGCGCGTCGCGTTCGTGGGCATCGACCGAGGTGGGCAGGGCGATCTCTACCTCTACGACCGCGAAGCGAGCTCCCTCCGTCAGCTCACGCACGACACCTACAACGACCGCGACCCGGACCTCAGCCCCGACGGCCGCACGCTTGTGTTCTCGTCCGACCGCACCGCGTGGGGCGTCGAGGGCGCGCGCAACCTGTTCACCCTCGACCTCGAGTCCGGCGACATCCGCCACGTCACCGCCGGCCCGACGGTGGACCTGTCGCCCCGGTGGAGCCCCGACGGCCAGCGCCTGGCCTTCGCCAGCTCCCACCGACAGGACGACGGCCACTTCAGCGCCCAGAACCTGTGGGTCGCCGACCTCGATGGGCGCGCCTGCCGATCTTCTGGCCGATGCCTCGAGCCCCGTCCTCGAGGTCGCGTCCAGCCTCGAGGACGATGCTCCGGTCATGCTGCGGCAGCTCACGCGGCTGACGAGCGCGGCCTTCGACCCGGTGTGGGCGAGCGACAGCTCGCTGGTGTTCGCGTCGTTCGAAGACTTCCGGTTTACCGTCCGCGCCCTCGACCTCGACTCCCTCGAGGCCGCGCCTGAGGCCGTCCTCGAGGCCGGGGCGCCTCCAGTCTCCGAGCCGTGGGCGTACGCGCGTTACGAAGCGGAGGGCGTCCGAGCGGAGCCGTACCGGCGTCGGTATCAGCTCGACATCGCTCAGGGTGGGTTCGCCACCACGACGACCGCGAGCGCTCAGGCTGGCGGCGCGACCGTTGCGTTCTCGGACATGCTGGGCAACGACCGGTTCTTTGTCACGGCCTACTCCTCGAACTCATTCCAGACCGGCCGCACGTTCCTCGACGGATCTGAATGTGTCCGTCACCCGGCTGCACCTTGGGCGCCGCGCGAACTACGGCTACGGCGCCTTCCGTCTCGCTGGCCCTCGCTACGACCGGACCGATCCGCAGCAGCCGTCGCGGATTCCGTCGTACGAGCAGACGGTCGGCGTACTTGGGATCGTGAGCTACCCGCTGTCGCTGTTCCGCCGGATCGACGTCGAGACGTCCTTCGGTGTCGGGTCGAAGACGGGTCTGTTGCGCTCCACCGAAGGGCTGGCCTCGACGTTCGACACGTTGCGCACGGCCGTCCTCGCGAACTCGATCACGTTTGTCGAGGACCACACCCTGTACAGCGCATGGGGACCGGCGCAGGGCTTCCGCGCAAACCTCAGCTTGGGATACGCGACGGATGTCTGGCTCTCCAACGAGAGCTACTACTCTGTCCGCGCAGACGTCCGCAACTACCTCCGCATCACCGACGGCGTCACGCTCGCGTCGTGGGGATTCGTGAGCGCCAACGTCGGAAGGCGGGCACGCCTCAACCTGGTCGGCGGGTCGTGGTCGCTCCGAGGCTTCCCGTTCCTGCGCGTTCGGGGCTCCAAGCTGTGGTTTACCTCTCACGAGCTTCGGTTCCCGCTCGTCCGCCGCCCGCCTCTGTTTCCCATCATCGCAGGTCTGCGTGGGGCACTGTTCGCGGACGCGGCCCACAACTGGACCGGCGGCTACAACGAAACGTTCGTCGATCCTGACTACTCGTTGATCGACGCGGGAGAGGAACTGCTGGTGGGGACGACGAAGGGTTCGTTCGGTGTCGGCGTCCGCGCGAACCTACTGGGCGCCGTGGTGCTTCGGTACGATGTCGGATACCGATTCGGGGACGGGTTCGAATGGAGCGAGCGCAAGCCGTTCGGGCAGTTCTTCTTCGGCTACGACTTCTAATGCGAGCCGTCGCACTCCTGCTCGCCATCGGCCTTGCCGGCTGTTCTTCGATCCAGCTTGGCAACCCACTCGGGGCGCCTGATTCGAGTGCGCCCTCGCTGCCGATCGTGGAGGCGTGGGAGCGCGACGTGCAAGGAGCATTCGGCCCGTCGGCACCGACGATCACGCGGCGATATGTGGTGGTCGGGACTCGCCGAGGCGAGGTGGTCATCCTTGACCGGGAGACTGGCTCGACGGAAGGGACTGGGGAGTTTGGAAGCAGCGTCGAAGGCGCTGTCGCGATATCGGAGGATGGGGCGGTCATCTACGTTCCTACCGCAGAAGCGAAGGGCGTAGTAGAGGCCTACGACGTGCGCCGAGGGCGTCGTCTGTGGCGATGGCGGAGCGGCGCCATCGTGGGGGGAGTGACTCGCATTGGCGGCCTTCTCGTCGTGCCGCTCTTGAACTCTGACATCGTCGCCCTCGACGCCGCCAGTGGCGACACCCTGTGGTCCCGTCCCGGCCTCGAGGGCGTCCAGATCCACGCCGCAGCCGTCGAGGTGCCCGCCTCCTCCGGCCGGTCCGTCGACTCTGGGATTGTGATCGCCGACGACCATGGCACCGTCCAGGCGCTCGACGCTGTCACTGGTCGTCCTCGATGGAGCGTCGAGGTTGGCGCCCCCGTTTATGCCACGCCCGCCCTCGAGGACGGCATCTTGATCGTAACCACCACGCGCGGCGGGGTGATCGCCCTCGAGGCCGAGACGGGACGGGAGCGGTGGCGCGTCCAGACGGACACCGTATTGCGAGTGTCCCCGCCCACATTGGCCGGCGATAGGGTGATCGTCGGGTTCACGGACGGGACCGTGCGTGCCCTCGACCTCGAGGACGGTGCCGAGCAGTGGCGCTACCAGACGGACGGCAACGTGACCGCGACGCCGCTGATCGTAGGTGACCGGATCGCCATCGGGACGATGGACCGGCGGCTCGTACTCCTCGACCGAGCCACGGGTGAGGAGACATGGTCGACCGAGCTTCGAGGTCGCGTCAAGAGCGCCCTGGGCGTCGGGGGCGGAATGCTGATCGCGCTCGTCGAGCCGCGCCACGTCATCGCGTTCCACTCAGTCCCATGATGCGATTGTTCGATCCTGCTCATCGCGTCCTCGACGGTAGCGCTCGCCCAGACGGCTCATCTACGGGTCGAGTCGGACGCCGGCCGTGTCGTCCTCGACGGCCGGGTCGCCAGCGCTCCGAACGTCTGGCTCGAGGTCGAGCCCGGCGACCTCGAGGTCGTGCTCGTGGACGACCCGCAGGCGTGGAATCCGCGTCGCGCCGCCGCCACTCTCGCCCTCGAAGCCGGCGACTCGGTGTCCGTCGCCCTCAGGCTGCCGACTCGCGTGCGCGTCGAGACGTTGCCGATCCGCGCGCTGGTGGTGCGGAGCTATGCCGATGGGCGGCTCGATACGCTCGGTGTCGCTCCACTCGAGGTCGACCTCGAGGACGGAGAGACGGCGTCGCTGATCGCCACGCTGGACCGCTACCGGACCGGGACGCCTCGAGGTCGGTGCTGGCACGGGCGTGAATACCATCATGTTGTCTCCGCTACCCGATGCGCCGCTAGACGTGGCGCTGTTGCCGACGGAGCGATCTACGGCGCGACGGACGTGGCTGGATATTGGAATCGGGGCCGCTGCCGTGGGTGCGGGGGCTTTAGCGATCTACTACAAGTTCGAAGCCGATAACGCGGACGACCGGTACCGAGACCAGCTCTCTCCGGATCGGGGCGACGACTCCTTCCGTCAAGAGGCGTTGCGGCTGGATCGTCTGTCGGCGGTGGCGCTGGCCGGAATGCAGGTTGGAGTCGGCGTGCTCGCGATCCGGTTCGTACTCCGGTAACGGTCGGTCGGGATCGGTAGCTTGGCGGACACGACCAGAGACGATATGCTCAAGGAAACGCTCGCTCGCGACCTCAAGGACGCGATGCGCCAGAAGGACAAGGTTCGCCTGAGTGCGATCCGCATGGTCCAGTCGGCCATTACTCAGCAGGAGAAATCCGGCGATGGGCCGCTCTCAGACGACGAGGCGACAGCCGTCGTCGCGAAGCAGGCCAAGCAGCGCCGCGATGCCGCCGCGCAGTACATCGAGGCCGACCGCCAGGATCTGGCCGATCGTGAGATCGCTGAGCTCGGCTACATCGAGGCCTATCTGCCCGCGCAGGCCACCGACGAGGACATCCACCGCACCGTGCAGGAGATCGTCCAACGGACTGGCGCGACCTCGATGAAGGACATGGGGCGCGTGATGGGCGAGGCGATGTCTGCATTGAAGGGCGTCGCGGAAGGCTCGCGTGTCCAGACTGTCGTCCGAGAGCTGCTCTCGGCCTAGATGGGGAAGCTTGATCTGTTCATGGGCGCCGTCTTGGCCTTCGGGCTGTGGCGTGGTTTGCGCACAGGGGCCCTCAGCCAGATCGTCTCGACGGTCGGCTGGGTCGTGGGCTTCGTAGCGGCGACTGCGCTGATGACGCCAGTCGGTGAGATCGTGGTGGCGAGCCTTGGCGTGAGCCCTCGAACGGCGCCCGTTCTCGGGTTCATCGTGGTGTTCGGAGCGGTGCTCGCGGCGCTAACGGCCGTCAGTCATGTCCTTCGGAAGACGCTCGAGGCGATCAAGCTTGGCAGTCTCGACACGGCAGCCGGCGGTGGCATCGGGGCCCTGCGGGCCGCGTTCGGCCTCAGCGTCTTTATGCTGACCACCTCGTTCGCTCCGATTCCGGGCAGCACGCCGTTCGCGATCACGGAGGAGACTCGGGAGTCCTCCATTTTCTACGACCCCATCGAGGCCATCGCGCCCGAGATTTGGGGCATCGTCCGCTCCGTGACGCCTGGAATGCAGCAGGCGCTGGTGGACAAGTTTCACACTTGGCAAGAGGGCGAGCCGGAAGCGGTGACGGGGGAGGAGCCGCTGGAGTAGTGGTTCAGGGGTTCGCCGTTCAGGGTTCGCCGTCTGGGGCCTCGAGGGTGGGCAAATGCGAGAAGAGGGTTGCGTCCTCGAAGATGTGCAGCCGTTTCGGCCTCGAGGTCGGCGGGCAGCACGTGTGAGGGCGACCAATACACTCGGCCTGTCTTCGACCTCGAGGTCGGGGCTGACGAACTCTGAACGCTGAACCCCTACCGACTGACACGAGGGCGACGCTGGCCCTGACTAGCTTCCGCGTCGCTCGAGAGATCCCATGACCCCGCTCCGCCTCCACCTCCGCAACTTCCTGTCGTACGGCGAGGAGGCGCCCGTCCTCGACCTCGAGGGCATCCATGTCGCGTGCTTGTCCGGTGGTAACGGGCAAGGGAAGAGCGCGCTGCTCGACGCGATCACGTGGGCCGTGTGGGGCGAGGCCCGCAAGTCGAGCGAGGCTCGCAAGCCGGACGAGGAACTGCTGCGCATCGGCTCGAGGTCGATGGAGGTCTCCTTCGAGTTCTCAGCGAGCGATGCCGTGTATCGCGTTGTGCGGAGCTACCAGCAGTCGGCCAGTGGCAAGACCTCAAAGCCCGGCTTGGAGTTTACCGTCCGCGACGGAGACGACTGGCGACCGCTCACCACGGGCTCGGTCCGCGAGACGCAGGCCGCCATCGACGCGCGCGTCGGCATCGACTACGAGACGTTTATCAACTCGACGTTTCTGCTCCAGGGCCGCAGCGACGAGTTCACCAAGAAGAAGCCGGGGGAGCGGAAGGAGATTCTGGGCAAGATCCTGGCGCTGGGTCGCTACGAGCGGCTGGCCGTTCAGGCCGGCAAGCGCTGGAGCCGTCTCCGCGAGCAAGCCGGCGCCCTCGAGGGCGAGACCGAGCGCCTGGCCGAAGCGCTCGGACCGGTCGAGGAATGGGAGACCGAGCGAGACGCCGTTGCCGCCATCGTCAAAGACACCGCCCTCGAGGCCGAGTCCGCCGCGAAAGAGGTGGCCGACGCGGCTCGGACCCTAGCCGACCTCGATGCTGCCAAGCGGGAAGCTGACGCGGCCCGAGCTTCGCTCTCCGACCTCGAGGCGCGAGCGACACGGATCGAGAGCGAGCAGGCGAGAGTCAAGGAACGCATCGAGGCCGCGGAAACGCTCGTGGCGCAGGGCGATCAGATCGAGGCCGACCACGCGCGCTATGAGGCGTTGCGCGCCGAGCGGTCGTCCTTTGACGACAAGGCCACGCTGTTTCGCGGCATCGAGGCCCAGCGTCACCAGATCACGCTCGAACTCGAGAAACGAAAGGCTGAGGCGCAACGCGAGATCGACGGCCTCGAGGGCGCGCTGGAGCGCCTGGACCGCCAGATCTCAGCCGACGAGGCGACCCTCGAGGACGGAGCCACCGCACGTGCATCGCTGGCCCAGGCCGACAAAGCGGCCGCTGACCTCGAGCGTATGGACGCAGTTCGCACTAAGCGGGACGCCTGGAAAGAGCGCATCGACGTCATCGACAAGCGGCTTGCGGCGCAGAAGGGCGCTCTCGAGGGGCAGCGCGCGCAGGTGATCGAGGAGGGCAAGCGGCTCGCGGCAGAGGTGGCGGAGGCGTCCGCAGTCGACCTCGAGGCCTTGAACGTGGCGGTGACAGCCGGGGAGACGGCGACGGCGAGGCGGGAGGCCATTCAAGTCGAGGGCACGGAGGTGGGCGCGCTCGTGAACACCCTCGAGGCCGAGATCGAACGGATCGACGCGGACAAGGCTCGGCTCGAGGCGCGGCGCCAGAAGCTGCTCTCGTCTGACGGCGAGGCGTGCCCAACGTGCGGCACGGAGCTCACCGAGGCCCACCGCTCCGAGGTCGCCGCGGGGTATCTCGCCGCCCTCGACGCCCTCGAGGCTGCCCGCCTGAACGCGGTCACGAGTCGGGATAAGGCGGTAACACGTCGGGACGCCCTGCGCGCGGAGTTCGCCAGCCTGGGCGGCGTCATCGAGGGCGGGGTCACGGCGGCTCGTTCGCTCTCGCAAGCAGAGGACCGGGCCACGCAGCGCGCCGAGCGGACCGCCCGCCTCGAGGTCTTGCGTGCCGACGCACGAACTCTCGGTCAGCGACTCGCCAATGAGGACTTCGAGCCCGAACTCCGTGCCGAACGGACGGAGCTATCTGACGCCCTCGAGGGCGAGACCTACGACGGCAAGGCGCATGAGGTGGCACGGCGAGATGCGTCACTGCGGGAGCATTGGCAGAAGCAGGTCCGCGCCCTCGATGTCGCATCCGAGCGGCTGATCGAGGCGCGCGCTGACCGGGGAAGACGAGTCAAGGTGCTGGCGGAGCGTCGCGATCAGTTCGACCAAGGCATCCCCGTCAAGGACGTGGCGTCGCGCCTCGAGGTCGTTGCGAAGCAGGTCGAATCGTTGGGATATGACGCGCAAGCACACGAAGCGGTGAGCCGTCAGGTCGATGCGTTGAGCCACGCGCCTCAGCGGTTGAGCGAGTTGCTGGATGCCCGCCGTCGCAGAGCCGAGCTGGCCGAACGGGGGACGCGGCTGGCCGAGGACCGGTCCGCCCTCGAGGCCGAATCGAAGGCGCAGCGTGCCCGTCTAGCCGCGCTTCAGGAGTCACTCGCGGCGCGTGCGGAGGCGGAGGCGGTCCACAAACACGCATCCGATCGACGTGCGGCCTCGAGCGAAAGGCTGTCGAAGGCGCAGGGGCAACTGGGCGCCCTCGAGGAGCGTCTGGCTCGTGCAGCGCGGGACCGCGCTCGGCTGGCGGAGGCTCGGAAAGAGCTTCGGGGCGTCAAAAAGGAGCGGGCGCTCTATGGCCACCTGCGGCGTGCCTTCGGCAAGAATGGGATCCCGTCGCTGATCATCGAGGAGACGTTGCCCGAGATCGAAGAACGCGCCAACGGACTGCTGGACCGTCTCAGTCGAGGACGGACGCGGGTCGCCCTCGAGACGCTGAAGGACAAGAAGACCGGCGGCGGGACGCGCGAGACGCTCGACATTCGCATCACCGACGAGCAGGGCGTGGCGCGCTCGTACGAGACCTTTTCTGGCGGCGAGGCCTTCCGCGTCAACTTCGCGCTCCGGATCGCCCTGAGTCAGATGCTGGCCGAGAGGTCGGGTGCCCAGATTCGCACCTTGGTGATCGACGAAGGCTTCGGCACGCAGGACGCGGAGGGCCTTCAGAGTTTGATCGGCGCCATCCGTGCCATCCAGGACGACTTCGAGACCATTCTGGTGATCACGCACCTGGACGAACTCAAGGACGCGTTCCCAATCCGCATCGAGGTCCGCAAGGAGCCCGTCACCGGCTCCACGTTCGACGTCATCGGCGCCTGACCGTCCTCGAGGACGGGACACTGGCAAGCGGGTAGACCTGTCGGTCGGCCTCGAGGTGTAGTCGATGGCACGGCCTCGAGGTCGGACCGCACGTCTTCGAGCGTCTCGTCCTCGAGGTCTACGCCCGTGGCGTCGAAGGGACCACCGGCCCAATGCCGCGGCGGCGGACCAGCACCACACCTGCGATCACCAGCGCTCCGCCCAGGATCTGAGGCAGCGTAACGCTCTCGCCGCGCAAGACGATGCCCGCGACCACTCCGGTCACGGGGACGAGGTTGGAGAACGCCGCCGTCCTCGAGGCCCCGACCGCCGAGATGGACTGATTCCAGATTGCGTACGCCAGCCCTGTGGACAACCCGCCCGAGAACAGAAGCGCACCGATCTCGAGCGGTCCGAGAGCGCTCCATTTCATCCCCGATTGCTCGGGAAGAGCGAGCAGCACGAGGCCGGGGTACGACAACAGCACACCCCAGAAGGACAGCCCCAACGCCGAGGCACCCCGGTCGAGAAGCGGTCGGCTGAGCGTTGTGTAGAGTCCCCATGCGAGCGCGGCCACCAGCATCAGTACGACACCGAAACCGCCGCCGTCGAAGGCAGCCCCAGGGTTTCCTGCCACCACGAGCCCGACGCCAGCCAGGCTCAGCCCGATTCCGGTCCAGCCCGCCGGCAGCAGCCGTTCTTGCTTGAGCAGGTGTGACCCCACGGACGTCCATGCCGGACTGGTCGCCATCAGCAATGCGGCCGTTCCGGCCGATACGCGGTCGATCCCGAGGATGAACGTCAGCTGATAGACCAAGACGCCCAGCAACCCGACCCCGACGACCGACCTCCAGCCGACCTCGAAGGTGGCCGCAAACCTCCGTCCTCGACGGCGCGTGTCTCGCGCATGAAGCGCCGCGAGAACGGCAAGCGACACGGTAAACCGTAGCAGGTTGACCGTGAAGGGTGGTGCCACTTCAAGTGGTACCTTAATGACGGCAAAGTTGACACCCCAGACCAGAATGACGGCGAGCAGTGCGAGCTCGGATGCGTTACGGGTCACAAGGTGTTTGGGGGGCGGGAGAACGTAGCCTCCACTCCAGCCCGAGTCCGTTGCATCGCCCAACCACACGCGTTCTCCATGCCGTCGCCTGGGATCCGTAAGCTGTACTACTCGATCCGCGAGGTCGGTGAGATGACCGGCCTCAAGGCCCACGTGCTCCGGTATTGGGAGACGGAGTTCGAGATCCTCAAGCCGAAGAAGAATCGAGCCGGCAACCGCGCCTACACCGAGCACGACGTCGAGGTCGTCCGGCGGATCCAGTCTCTCCTGCGAGACCAGAAGTACACCATCGAGGGCGCGCGTCTCGCCATCGAGCGAGATGAGGACGTCCTCGCCGACTCCGAGTCGACTCGGCGCTGGCGAGCCACTGCCTGTCGAAGACCTCCGCGACCTCCGTGCGTTTTTGTCGGACGTGTTGCGCCGGCTCTGAGCTGGCCCTCTAGTTTCGGCCTCCCCATCGGGTAGTGGCGCAGCCAGGTAGCGCACCAAGCTGGGGGCTTGGGGGTCGTGGGTTCAAATCCCGCCTACCCGACTCAGCCGCCCGGCCTTCACGCGAAGGTCGGGCGGTGTTGTAAGAGGGCGTGCCCTCAGGACCGAGCGCTCTACGGTCGACTGGAGCACCGTCGTGGATCCCGAGAACCGGGATCACGACGTAATCAGGAGAACTCGTCACTGCCGGGCTCCAAGCGAAAGGCGTTCGGGACGCCGTGCGCGCGGACGGCTGTCGCGTAGGCGTGCACGAGCATGCGCTGCTGCGTCCGGTCGGCTGCGTCGACGAGACGGCCATGTCGAGATTGGCCTTGGTCCAGACGCTGCCACCGCGCTCGAACCGCGTCCCGGCCTCGATGCGGCGAACGGATCGCCGAGCCATCGAGGTCGGCCGGGTCGAGATGCGACAGGTCGACGCCGAGACGCTCGAGGACGGTCTCGACTGAGACGTCGTCCCGAAGTGCGATGGCGACGACGATCTCGCGAGGCGCATACGGGTCCTGGCCCATCCCCAAGAGATCGAGGACGTGGACGAGCCGCCGGCGGATCGAGGACGCGCGGTTCACGGGTGGAGGCCTACAGGCCGTGACGGGTCACTGGAGTAGCCGGTCGGCGTGGTGCAAGCCGGCGTTGGAAGAGATCGGCCTCGAGGACGGATGCTCGGATGTGCCGCCCTCGAGGGTGACGTGACGATGAGCGGGGAGACATCTAGTGATCGGCCTCGACGGGTTCTCTCCATCCCGCAAGGTGGTCGTCGAAGATCGACATGCGTGCTTCGGCGGTCGTAGGCTCGTCGAGGCGGGCGACGTGGAAGATGGCTTCGCCCTCGTAGACCAGCGGAAGTTGCGTCTTCCCGATGATGATCCCCGAGTCGCGAGAGATCACAGGCGTGGAGGTCTCGCCGAGGGGCGCGGTTAGCGTCCCGACCGTTGCTCCCCCCTCTCAACCATGTCGCCGATGTCGCGAGTCATCTGGAGCGTTCCGCTTTCCTCGGCACGCGTCCAGCCGCTGCTCCGCGCCACCAGAGGGCTCTGTCGACTACGCGTCGGCGCGGTGTTCGGAAGCATCCCCAAGCCGCGCATCACGGACACGATGCCGCGCAGCCCGATCCGGACGGCTTTCTCGTCCAGGCGAAGCGCCTCGCCGGCCTCGTACAGCAAGACAGGTACGCCACGCTCGAGGACGGTCTGCCGCATCGAGCCGTCGCGCAGGTTGGCGTGCAGGATGAGCGGCACTCGGAACCGACGAGCCATCTTGACGGCGACTGGGAATGTCCAGCGACACGCGGACCTGAGGCAGGTTCGTGCGGTCGATGGCGCCGGTGTGGAGGTCGATGCCGTGCGTGCTGTTCGCCACGATCTCCTCCATGAACGTGTACGCCAGCCGGGACGCCATCGAGCCTGAGGCGGAGCCGGGAAACGACCGGTTGAGGTCGCGCCGGTCCGGCAGGTAGCGCGACCGCGCCGTGTAGCCGTACACGTTGACGACGGGAACCGCGATGAGCGTCCCACGCATCTGGCGGAGCAGCTGGAGTCCGAGCAGGCGGCGGATGATCTCGACGCCGATGATCTCGTCGCCGTGGATGGCCGCCGAGACGAACAGGCGCGGTCCATCTCGCTTCCCGCGGACGACATGGACCGGCATCGCCATCGCGGCCAGTGTGTAGAGAGGCGCGATGGGCAGGCGGACGGTCGTCCGCGTGCCGCGCGGGATCTCGGTGCCGCCGATGACGAGAGGCTCGGACAGGGGAGGTGTTTCCATGCCGAAGAGTACGATTCCGTCCTCGAGGTCGGCAGGGCGCCCGTCCGAGGGCGTCCGACCGCGGTGGACGCTGTCCGACGGGCTAGATCGGGCGAAGACCGACTGCTCGCGGGCGTGCATCGTCCTCGAGGACGGGGCATCTTGCAGTTCGCTCCCCGCACGCTCGCATGGCCCTGACCGAACACGCCCTCACTGAACAGGAGGTCGTCCGACGCGACCACCTCGCCGCCCTCCGCGACGCGGACGTCGAGCCGTATCCCGCCGACTCGTGGACGACGACGCACAGCGCCGAAGGACGTCCTCGAGGGCTACGACGACGACGGCGAACAACCCAGAGGAGGAGGGGACGGAGGCGATTCGCGGTGACCGTGGCTGGCCGCATGATGACCAAGCGGGTCATGGGCAAGGCCGCCTTCTTTCACCTCGCCGACGAGTCGGGGCAGGTCCAGATCTACGTCAAGCGCGACAACCTGCCCGAGGGGTTCTACAACACCGTCTTTAAGAAGCTGCTCGACACCGGCGACTGGGTCGGCATCGAGGGCGTGGTCTTCCGCACGCGCATGGGCGAGGTCTCCATCGAGGCCGACCGGCTGACGCTGCTGAGCAAGTCGCTCAAGCCGCTGCCGGTCGAGAAGACGGTGACGGACGAGGAGACAGGGGAGACGAAGACGTTCAACGAGGTGTCGGACCCTGAATTCCGCTACCGCCAGCGCTACGCGGACCTCGCGCTCCACCCTGAGGTGCGCGATGTGTTCAAGACGCGGCACCGGATCGTCCGCACGATCCAGGGCTTCCTCGATGACCTGGGCTACGTCGAGGTCGAGACGCCGGCGCTTCAGCCGTTGTACGGTGGTGCGGCCGCGCGTCCGTTCACGACGCACCACAATGCGCTCGACATGCCGCTCTTCCTGCGCATCGCGGACGAGCTCTACCTCAAGCGGCTGCTGGTGGGCGGCTTCGAGGGCGTGTACGAGATCGCGAAGGACTTCCGCAACGAGGGGCCTCTCGCGGTTCCACAACCCGGAGTTCACCATGCTCGAGCTCTACGTCGCGTTCCGGACTACGACTGGATGATGGAGCTTGGTGGAGCGCATGTTCGAGGCCGTGGCCCTGGCGGCGACGGGCTCGACCGACGTGCCTCGCGGCGAGCACACGCTGAGCTTCGCCGCGCCCTTCCAGCCGCGTTCCCATCTTCGATGCCATCGAGGACGCGACGGGCACGCAGCTCTACCGCGACGGCGCGGTCGCGTCGCGTGACGAGATCGCGGACGTCGCGCGCGGCCTCGGCCTCGAGGTCGACGACTCGATGGGCGCGGGCAAGCTGATCGACGAGATCTTCGGCGAGGCCGTCGAGCCGACGCTGATCCAGCCGACGTTCGTGACGGACTACCCGGTCGAGCTCTCGCCCCTCGGCCAAGCGCCACCGCTCGAAGCCGGGACTGGTGGAGCGGTTTGAGCTCATCGCGGGCGGCAAGGAGCTATGCAACGCGTTCTCCGAGCTCAACGACCCGCTCGACCAGCGCGCGCGTTTCGAGGACCAGGCCCGCCTCGCCACGGCCGGCGACGACGAGGCGACGCGCGACATCGACGAGGACTACCTCCGCGCCCTCGAGTACGGCATGCCGCCGGCGGCAGGGCTGGGTGTCGGCATCGACCGGCTGACGATGATGATGACGGGCCAGGAGTCGATCCGCGACGTGCTGCTGTTTCCGCTTCTCCGGCCGGAGACGGTCGCCCTCGAGGCCGAGTAGCGCCACGCATGGGCCGTCCTCGAGCGTCGATCGCTTTCCTCGTCGAGGTCGGAGCTGTGGCGCTCTCGAGGCCGAGTCGTCCGTCCTCGAGGACGGAGACGGTCGCGCTGTGTACGAGCGCGTTGCGCCCCGCTGAAGTCGTGAGTTGCAAGAATGCGCTCGCCCTTGTTGGTTAGGGCGGACCTCTACGCCGTCTCAGGCGTGGACTACCTTCGATCGACCCCACCTCGCGCCTGTGTCCACGACGCCCTCGTTTGAAGACGACCTCCGAGCCGCCCGCGAAGCCCGCGGCCTCTCGCTCCCTGAGATTCAGGATCAGACGAGGATCCCTGTGGACGTGCTGCGACGATTCGAGTCCGGCGAACTCGTTCGGGACCCGACCTACAACGAGGTCTACCTCAAGGCCTTTCTCCAGTCGTACTCGAAGGCGGTAGGGATTTCCCCGAGCAAGACGGTCGCCGCGTTCGCAGAGCAGAAGGGAGGGCGCTACAACGGGTCGCTGCATCCCGACTTCGATCCCGCGAAGGCTCCGCCGCCGCCCGAGCCGTCGCGTCCCGGCGCCCGTCCCGATGCGTCCGCGAGGCCGATCGCGGCGGCTGCAGCAGGGC
This sequence comes from Rubricoccaceae bacterium, assembly GCA_963832985.1. Classification (GTDB taxonomy): domain Bacteria; phylum Bacteroidota; class Rhodothermia; order Rhodothermales; family Rubricoccaceae; genus Rubrivirga. The sequence continues at coordinate 91,966 of CAWHWG010000001.1, read as the reverse complement.
ACTCCGTCTGCCGCGCCCGCGGTCGACGCTCTCTCGAGAACTCCGGACCCGGCAGTCGCGTCCGCGTCATCCGTCCGAGCCGCCCAAGACGTTGGCGCAGGCTCGCGTGAACCGCCCCGCCGTGCCGACGGCGAAGCACTCGTTCGAGAAGAACTGGGGCGCCATCCTGGGACTGTTCGGCATCCTCGTGGTGGGCCTGGCCGTCGCGATGTACTTCCTCGTGTTCTCCGGCGACGACGTCGAGGACGATGCCGACGACGACACGACTGTGGTCGCCGTCGGCGAAGGCCCTGACGTCGCCATCGACTCGTCCGGGATCGGCGCTGGAGCGGTTGCTGGGCCGCGCCTCCAACTCCCGATCCGCGTCGACCGTGACCGCTGGGGACGATGGTCTCCAGTGGTTCCGCGTATCCGAGGACGGCGGAGAGCGGACCCCGTACTGGATCGACGGCGGGACCTCCGCAGACCTTCGAGGCCGACTCTGCGCTTGTGCTGTGGGGCGAAGGAAACCAAGGCGACACGGCCTACGCGTTTGAGGAAACGACCGTTGAACTGCAAGGTCAGCGTTTCAAGCCGCAGTCGGGCAGCGCCTTGCGATCAGCCGAGCGACAGGCCAGGCCCTCCTCGACTCGCTTGCGACGACGACCGCGGTGCCCCGGCCCTGCGGCTAGTGCACCGGCGGAGTAGATGGACGTCGTCGGAGACGCTCTCACCCTCGTCACACCGTCTCGACGACCTCGAGGTCGAGCTGTCCGCCCTCGATGCGACGTCGGCGGCGAGCGCTGGCCGCAGACCTGCGCCGAGTCGTCCGGCGGCTTCAGGACGCGTACTACCGAGGTGGCGAGAGCTCTGGTGGGAGACAGTCAGTACGACCGTCTCTTTCACGCACTGCGCGAGATCGAGGCGGCACATCCCAGATCTCGTCACGCCCGGACTCGCCGACGCATCGAGTAGGGGGCGCGCCACTCGAGGGGTTCGAAAAGGCGCAGCACCCGGTCCCGCTCCTGTCTCTCGGCAACGCCTTCGACGGCGACGACCTGCGGGCGTGGGCCGAGCGCGTCATGAAAGGTCTCGAAGCCGTCCTCGAGGACGGAGAGCGCCCGCGGTTCATCGCCGAGCTCAAGATCGACGGACTCGCGCTCGGCGCTGACCTACGAGAGGGCGTCCTGGTCCGCGCCGCGACGCGTGGCAACGGCCGCGTTGGGCGAGGACGTGACGCAAAACGTGAGGACGATCCGCTCCATCCCTCTGCACCTCGAGGACGCGCCGTCCTCGATGGAGGTTCGCGGCGAGGCGTATCTCACGAGGTCGCAGTTCGAGGCCCTCAACGAGAGGCTCGCCGCGTCGGGCGACAAGACGCTCGCCAATCCCCGGAACGGCGCCGTCGGGAGCTTGCGCCAGCTCGACGCGACCATCACCGCGCGCCGAGGGCTGGCGTTCTTCGCCTACGGCCTCGGACCCGTCGAGGGCGAGACGCCGGACCGCCAGTCCGCCGTCCTCGATTGGCTCGACGGCCTGGGCTTCGCGACCAGTCCCGAGCGCGACACCTTCGAGGACATCGACGCCCTCGTCGCGTTTTGCGAGCGCTGGGCCGGCACCCGCGACACGCCTCGACTACGAGATCGACGGCGTCGTCGTCAAGGTCGACCGCCTCGACTACCAGACGGTGTTGGGCCAGGTGGCGACCGCGCCGCGGTGGGCCATCGCGTTCAAGTTTCCAGCCCGCGAGGCCACGACGCGCCTGCTCGACATCGAGCACAACGTCGGCCGCACGGGCGTCATCAAGCCGCTCGCCGTCCTCGAGCCCGTCGAGGTCGGCGGCGTGACCGTCTCGAGGGCGACGCTGCACAACGCGGACTACATCACGTCGCGCGACATCCGCATCGGCGACGACGTGGTCGATCAAGCGCGCCGGCGACGTGATCCCGGCCGTGGTCGGCCCGGTCCAGCCTGACCCCGACCGCCTGCGCGCCTGTGCTACGTCGTCGCCGACGGTCTGCCCCGTGTGCGCTCGTCCCGTCGAGCGGCCAGAGGGCCAGGCCGACCTTCGCCACGTCGAGGGCGGGTGCCCGGCCAGCTCAAGCGCGCCATCGAGCACGTCGCCGCGCGCAACGCGCTCGACATCGAGGGCATGGGCACCAAGATCGCCGCCCAACTCGTCGAGGTCGGACTCGTCCAGGACCTCCCCGACCTGTTCCGGCTGACCGCTCGGCGCGACGAGATCCTCGCCCTCGAGGGCTTCAAAGACAAGAAAGTCGACAACCTGCTCGCCGGCCTCGAGGCCGCGCGGTCGCGACCGCTCGGACGGCTGCTGTTCGGGCTCGGCATCCGACACGTCGGGGAGACGGTCGCCCGCGACCTGATCGCGCACCACGACTCGCTCGAGGCGCTGGCCGCAGGCGGACCAGGAGTCTCTCGAGGCCATCGACGGCATCGGTCCCATCGTGGCCGAAAGCGTGGTCGACTGGTTCGCCGACGACGTCCAACCGAGACCGTCGTCGACGAGCTTCGCGCGGCCGGTGTCAACACGGTCCGCCTCGCGGGCGAGCGAGTCGCCGTCGACCATAGCGACGCGCTGCTGGCTGGCGTCACCGTCGTCGTGACCGGCACGCTGCCGTCCCTGACGCGGCCCCAGGCCAAGGCGCTCATCGAGGCACGCCGGCGGCAAGGTGAGCGGCAGCGTCTCCAAGAAGACCGGCTTCGTCGTCGCCGGCGAGGCCGCGGGGTCCAAGCTGGAGAAGGCCCGCGAGCTCGGCCTCCCCGTCCTCGACGAAGCCGGCGCTGCGCGCCGTCCTCGAGGGCGGTCCGCTTCCCGGCGCTCGAGGACGCGGCCGACCTCGAGGACGAGGCGTTCGCGACAGGCCTCGCCGGACGCAGACCCGAGCGCGAGCCAGGCCGATCTCTTCGGCGTCGTGATCGACGTCGTCCGTCAGGCTGTTTGCCCGCCGCGCGCTCCGCGACGCCGTCCAGCGCCGCTCGCCTCGCGCCCTCGAGGCCGATCCTCGCGCGCGGTCCGTGCTGCTCGTCTTGCCGGACGACGAGGAGGCGGTCAGCGAGCCACCTGGACGCTGATTCGGACCTCGACCTCGAGGCCGCCCGGATTCAGGCCGGTCGGGCTTGGCTCCGACGGGCACGGCCGTGCCCGACGCCTTCGCAGGCCACGTCCACATCATCGAAGACGACGACCTCGACTGGCGGCGGCTGCCCAAGCCGGCGGTCCGGTCAGAGCTCTGGGGCGCCGCGCCGGACGTCGCGATCAACCTTGCAGACCCGGACGTGCTGGCAGCAGCGATCTTGGTCGGCGGCGTCGCCTGCCGCCGTCCGCGTCGGTCGTCATGATCCGAGCGCGCGAGTCGTGCTACGATCTCATGATCCAAGGAGAGCCGACGGCGGCCTCTGCAGCCTCTGCTCTCGTGCCGTTTGCTCCGGCAGGTCGACCCGCCCATTCTCCCGCTCCGCTAGCCTGTGCTGACACCTATCGACCTCGTCGTTCTCGTCGCCTATGCGGTCGGCGTCGTGATCTTCGGGCTGCGAGCGGGCGGTCAGCAGACCACGACCACGGACTACTTCCTGGGCGGGCGGGACCTCCCGTGGTGGGCCGTCTGCTTCTCGATCGTCGCAACCGAGACGAGCACGCTGACGGTGATCGGCGTGCCCGCCGTCGCCTACGGTGGATCGCTGACGTTCCTCCAGCTGACCATCGGCTACATCATCGGCCGGGTCGTCGTCGCCAAGGTGTTGCTGCCCCGGTACGTGCGGGGCGACATGCAAACGGCCTACGCGTTCTTGGGCGAGCGGTTTGGAGACCCGATGCGCGCCGTCGCCTCGGTGACGTTCCTCCTGACGCGCCTGCTGGCCGATGGCGTTCGCCTGTTCGCGACCGCGATTCCCATTCAGGTCATCGCTCGTGCGGCCGGATACGATGTCGGCTATCCGACCGTGATCATCGCGATCGGTGTCGTGACGGCGGCCTACACGTATGTCGGCGGCCTCAAGGCGGTCGTCTGGATGGACGTCGTCCAGATGGGCGTCTATGTCGGCGGGGCACTGATCGCGCTGTTGCTGCTGCTGACCGGTCCGTCGGCGGGTTCGTGGGCTGCTGCGGCGGAAGCCGGCAAGCTGGCCGTCCTCGACCTTGGCGAAGGACCGCTCGGGTCGCTCCTCACGTCGCCGTACGCCTTGCCGGTCTCGGTCATCGGCGGAGCCGTGTTCGCGATGGCGTCGCACGGGACCGACCAACTCATCGTCCAACGCGTGCTGGCCTGCCGCACCCTCGAGGACTCGCAGCGAGCGATGGTCTGGAGTGGTGTGTTCGTCGCGCATCCAGTTTGCACTGCTTCTTGGGCGTGGGCGTGGCGCTGTGGGTCCACTATGGCGGAGCTCCGCTCGCCGACCTCGGGCTTGACGCGTGGCGACGAGGTCTTCCCGATGTACATCCTGGACGAGATGCCGGTCGGGCTTCGAGGTCTGTTGTTCGCAGGCATCATCGCCGCAGCGATGAGCACGCTGTCGTCGTCGCTCAACGCCCTCGCTGGGTCGACCTTGATGGACCTGCTGGAGCGGATGGGGCGCCGGCCCGAGTCGCCGGAGCAAGGCGTTGCAGCTGAGTCGCAGTCCTGACGCTCGTGTGGGCCGCGGTCTTCGTCGGGTTCGCGATGCTGTTCACGGGAATGGACAACCCCGTCGTAGAACTCGGCCTCGGGATCGCAGGGTTCACGTACGGAGGGCTGCTCGGCGCGTTTGCGCTCGGCCTGGCGTCGCCACGGCCTCGTCAAGCTCGATGCCATCGGTGGCATTCGCCGTCGGAGTGGTCGCCATGACGCTCATCATCTTCGGCCTCTGGTGGAGCCCCGACCTCGGGTGGGTCGTGGACTGGCGTCCGAGCCCCGACGGTCGCGGCCGGCGATGGGGCTTCGCGCCGGTCGCGTGGCCCCTGTACCCGATCATCGGCGCCAGCATCACCGTTGCCGTCGGAATGCTGCTCTCGCTGCGTCACAAACGCGCGGTAGGGAGCAACGCGTAGACCACGAGCGTCCGAGCCCATATGAGCGTACTCGATAGACTCGGCCTCAGCCCCAAGTCAGGCCGCTACTCCCGGAGGGCCGGGCTTGCGCGCGGGCGAGAAACGAAGCTCGCGAGCCGGGCTGAAGATGATCGGCAACGACGTGATTCGCGACGGTCGCGTTGTTTGCGGCTCTCGCCGCGCTCGCGATCATCGCCTTTCCCTCGACAGAGAGCTACGACGTCCCGGTCGATGTCGGCGACTTCTGGCTCGAGGACGACATCGTCGCGCCGTTCGATTTCTCGATCCGCCTGCCTGAGGAGGAGATCGAGTCTCGGCGGGACTCCGTGTACCAGATGGAGCCTCCCGTCTTTCGGGTGCGGTCGGAGGCCCTGGCCCAGACGCTCGCTCGTCTCGACTCCGTCGATGCCCGTCTCGACTCGGCGTTCGCGGCGTACGCGGAGTGGCAGAACGACCGCCGACTCCTGCGCGACCGCTCTCGAGGCGAGACCCCGTCGGCCTCGACGTGAGCGCCCTGCAGGCCTCGATTCGTCGCGACTCGGCCGAGTATGCCGCGGCTCGTGACGCGATGTCGTTGTCGCTGACAGCCGAGCAGTGGTCGCTCCTGGCTCGCTCGTCGTACGACGTCGAGTCGGGCGCGTCGAGGTCGGCGCCGCTTGCACGATCGCCTGCTCGGCGAAGCGGCGCGGATCGCCGCGAGGCGCTTGGAGCAGAGGAGTCTTGAGCGTGTCGAAGGACTCCGTGCGCTCGTCCGTCCTGCTAGGCCCAAGACATCAGCACTCGGACAGAGACCGAGCGTCCTCGAGACTCCGTCCTTGGCCGAGACGAGGTCGTCGACCGAGCGCGAGGCAGCCTGTTCGCGGCGTTTCCGAGCGAGCCGAGACGACCGTCGAGATCGGGGTCGACGCTGTTCCAGACCGTCCTCGAGCCGTCGCTCGTGTACGATGCGGATGCGACCGAGCGCACGCGGCGCCAAGCCCTCGAGTCCGTCCTGCCCGACGCAGGGACAGGTGCGACAGGGACAGGTCGTCATCCGCCGAGGCGACGAAGTCACGGAGCAGGTCGACCGCACGCTTCAGTCGCTGTACGAGCGTCAGCGGGTGCGGAGCGGGACCTCGTCGTGGACGTCGGTCCGCGCGGTCTTGGGCACGGCTGGTGCTCGTGCTGTCGGCGCTGGCGCTGTTCTTCCTCTACATGTACCTGCTGCGGCCAGGCATCTTTGCGGACACGCGTCGATTCACGCTCGCCTGCCTGATCGTCGGGTTGGTGCTGCTTAGGGCTCATCATCGCAGCCGTGTTCGGTGGCGCCGCGGACTACGTCGTGCCTGTCGCGCTGGCCTCGATCCTGCTGACGATCGTGTTCGACAGCCGTGTGGGGAGCTTCGCGACGCTGACGCTGGCAACCATCGGCGGGCTGGTGAGCGGGTACGACTTTCCGTACGCGTTCACGACCCTGATCGTGGGAGTGCTCGCCGTGTTCTCTGTGAGAGACGTCAAGAACCGGAGTCAGATCTTGGCCTCGGCGGGCTTGGTTGGACTCGCGTACGGCATCGTTATGCTCGGCTTCGAGTTGCTCCGGGCGAATCCGTTCGACGACAAGTTCATCGCCGTACTGGTGGCGGCCGCTGCGAACGCGGCGCTGATCCTTCTCGCGGCGCCGCTGCTCTGGGGGATGGAGCGAGTCTTTGGCGTGACGACGGACATGACCTTGCTCGAGCTCTCGGATACCAACCGGCCGCTGCTCAAGAAGCTGTCGATGCAGGCACCGGGCACATTCAACCATTCGCTACAAGTCGCCAACCTGGCCGAGGCGGCGGCGGACGCAATCGGGGCCAACGCCCTGCGCGCTCGTGTCGGGGCGTTGTATCACGACATCGGGAAGATGCTCAAGCCGGAGTACTTCATCGAGAACCAGCAGCCGGGTGAGAACCCCCACGAGAAGATCAAGCCCTCGATGAGCTCGCTCGTGATCGCGGCGCACGTCAAGGAGGGCGTGCAACTCGGCAGGGAGCAGAACCTGCCCTCGATGGTCGTGGACTTCATCGCGAGCCATCACGGCACGGGCCTCATCGAGTACTTCTACCGAAAGGCACAAGAGGAAGCAGAAGACCCGAGCACGGTCGACGAGACCGACTATCGGTACCCAGGACCTCGTCCGCACAGCAACGAGCAGGCCATCGTGATGCTCGCAGATTCGGTCGAGGCCGCCAGCCGGAGCCTCGACAAGCCGACCCCGAAGCGACTCGATTCTCTCATCAATGGGATCGTCGCCGCCCGACTGGCCGACGGTCAGCTCGACGAGTCCACGTTGACGTTCTCAGACGTCGTCGCGCATCAAGGAGGCCTTTCACACGCTGCTGTGCGGCATCTACCACTTCCGCGTCAAGTACCCCGACCAGAGACGAGGACGACGACGGCGCATCCGTCCGACCTCGAGGTCGAGCCGGACGTCCCCGACGGACGACCCGGACACCGACGCGGCCGACCCCCGAAGAGCGCTCGACGCTGGGGTAGGAGTCTTTGTCCTCGAGGTCGCTCGTCTGTGAGGACGCTCGTCGCTGCCGCAACCTGCCCATGTGGTTGGACACGGCCTCGAGGACGACGCTTTTGAATTCTCAAGGCTGGCGACCTCGAGGACGAGACGACTCAGGAGCCGAAGACATCGCGGACGCGCGCCAAGGACGCGGGTGCCAGAGACGGGGAGAACTCGACCGACGTCGCTCCCATGCGCTGGATCACTGGGCGGACGCGGCGGCGGGCCTGAGGTGTGAACGCGACGAGAGCGGACTGCCGGATCACCGTCTCGACCTGGACGCGGTCGGTCTCGACGGGAAGAGCCGAGCAGAGGGCCGGAGAATCCTGTCAGACGCCGCAACTCGTCAGAGAGCGGAGCCACCGCATCCGCATAGCGGGTGATCAGCCCTAAGGACTCGTCGGAGCCGAGCCGTGCGATGCGCTCGAGGACGTCGAGGGGATACTGAATGGCCGTGCCGACGGCCTCGGCCTCGGGGGCCGGCACGCCGCGCATCCGAGAGGTCGGGGAGCGCGACGATGACGCCATCGAGGTCGTCGGTGGCGGCCAGCTCTGACAGGGTCATCGGGACCACGCGGTCTTGCAGAGCCGCGCCCGCCTGTTCCGCCCCGCTCTCGGCCAGCTCCCGGCATCGGGCGGCGAAGGCCAGAGCCCGACCACCACCGGGGCGCTCAAAAAACTGGACGCCTTCCTGCACCACGTACACGACCTCTGCCTCATCGAGGCCGAGGCCTACCAGCTTGTGCAGGGCCTCCTCAACGACACCCGCGCCGCGCTCGAGCCGCTCCGCCTTGGACAGCAGTTGCCGTTCGACGACGATGTAGCCGCCACCGCGCCGGACGTCCAGCAAGCCCTCGTCAGCCAGCCGCTGGTAGGCCTTGCGAACCGTGTGGAACGAGATGTCGAGCTGCTTCCCCAGCACGCGCGTCGAGGGCAGACGAGAGCCCTGCGCGTACTTGCCCGACGCGACCTCGTATCGCATGGCCTCGACGAGCTGCTCGGCGAGGGGGAGGGGAGCCTCGCGGTCGAGTTCGATCATCGTCGTCCTCGAGGTCGGCTAGCGCGAGTTTTTGACCATCTCGCGGGCAACGAGCGCGGCGCCGACGATGCCCGCCTGGTTGCCCAGCGCGGCCGGGTAGAGCTTGGCCTTCGTCTTGAGAAGCGGCCCGAACATCTCCCAGCGCTCCGGCTTGCTCACGCCGCCGCCGATCACGATGGTGTCGGGCGAAAACAGGAACTCGTACATCTCGAGGATGGGCTGCACGCGGCGCTTGGCCCACTTCTCCCACGACAAGTGATCCCGGGTGCGGATCGAGTCGGCCGCGACGTGCTCTGCGATGCGGTGATCGTATCGGAGGTGACCGAGCTCTGTGTTGGGCACCAGCACACCTTCGGTAAAGAGCGCGCTGCCGATTCCTGTGCCGAACGTGAGCACGAGCGTCGTGCCCTTCTTCCTGCCGGCGCCGAATCGAATCTCAGCGATGCCCGCGGCGTCGGCGTCGTTGAGAACCGCGACGGGGACGCCGAGCCTCTTCTTGAACAACTTCCGGGCGTTGGTTCCCGGCCACGAGTCGTCGATGTTAGCGGCGGTCTCGACGATGCCCTTGACCACTCGGCCGGGCACGGTGCACCCGATGGGTCCCTTCCAATTGTGCCACTCCACGACCTCGGCCACGACCTCGAGGACGGCCTCTGGCGTGGCGGGCTGGGGCGTGGGGATGCGGTGGCGGTCGCCCACCAGGATGCCCTTCTTGGTGTGCACCGGCGCTCCCTTGACGCCCGATCCGCCGATGTCGATGCCAAGGATGGTACGAGAGACCTTCTTTTTCTTTTTCGCCATGTCCGCAAGCTAGCGCCGCTAGGATGACCCGGGCACTGGGGTGCAAGGAGGGCGGGAATCGAATGCCGGCCGTGCCGGGCATCCTTCTCCCGCTCCCATGGAGTCAGTCTCCGGTCTCGTAGAGCTCGACGGCAAACCAGCCCCGCGGATCGGTCCACCGCGCGCGCCGCACGAATCCCGCTTGGAGCGCGAGAGCCGCGAGTCCGTCGGGATCGTACTTGTGCGAGTCCTCGGTATGAATCGTCTCCCCGGCCTCGAACGCGAACGTCTCGCCCTCGAGGGCGACCGTCTGGTCACTGTCGCTCACCAGATGCATCTCGACCCGTCTTTCGTCGGCGTTCACGATGGCTCGGTGCGACCAGGCCTCGAGGTCGAAGTCGCCGCCGAGCTCGCGGTTGATGCGCCGGAGCACACCCAGGTTGAACGCTGCCGTCACGCCGTCGGGGTCGTCGTAGGCGCGATGCAGGACGTCCTCGTCCTTCCACTGGTCGACGCCGACCAGCAGCGCGCCTCGAGGACCGACGACGTCACGCACGTGAGCTAGGAAGTCGCGCGCTTCGTCGCGCGTGAAGTTGCCGATCGTGGAGCCGGGGAAGAACACGACCCGACGAGAGGTCTCGGCGGGGAGCTCCGGCACTTGGTAGGGCTTGGTGTAATCGGCCGCGATGGGCAAGATGGGTAGGCCGGGGTATTGGCCCCGAAGCCGCTCCGCGGTCTCATGCAGGAACGCCTCCGAGATGTCGATGGGGACGTAGGCCGCCAGCGTCCGGCGCGCGTGCAGGGCGTCGAGCAAGATGCGCGTCTTGTCGCTCGACCCGCTCCCGTACTCGATGAGCGCAGCGTGCTTGCCGATCGCGTCGACCATCTCGTCGGCGTGGTCGGTCAGGATTTGGCGCTCGGTACGCGTCGGGTAGTAGGCCTCGAGGCGCGTGATCTGGTCGAACAGGTGCGAGCCATTCTCATCGTAGAAGTACTTCGCGGGGATCGAGCGAGGACGCGTCGCGAGCCCATCGAGGACGTCGCGTGCGAAGCTAGAGTCGGAAGGTGCCGTCCTTGAGGACGGAGCGGTGGTGTCGTCGGTCACGAGCGCGCGAGTCGGATGCCGGTGAACTGCCATGTGGCATCCGGCGGAAAGAAGTTGCGGTAGGTGGGCCGGATGTGGCTTCGGCTCGTAGCGACGCTGCCGCCCCGAAGCACGAACTGGTTGGCCATGAACTTGCCGTTGTACTCGCCCAGGGCGCCCTCAAGGGGCTTGTAGCCGGGGTACGGCGAGTACTGGCTGTAGGTCCACTGCCAGACCTCGCCGAACATCTGTCGGAGTCCCTGCGCCGGAGCACCGTCCCCACTGGAGGACGCAGGCGCGGGATGAAGCCGTCCCGCATCGGCGAAGGAGCCGGGCACGTCCTCGAGGCCGGACCAGACGGAGCCGGCCGCGACCTCCCATTCGTTCTCACTTGGGAGCCTGGCGCCTGCCCATCGCGCGAAGGCATCGGCCTCGAAGTAGCTGATGTGCGTCACGGGCTCGCTGGGGTCGATGCGGCGCATCCCGGACATGCGTGTAGTGCCACCACTCCCCATCGCGCATCTCCCAGTAGAATGGCTCGGTCCAGCTTTCGGCCTCGCGGGTAGCCCAACCCAGGGAGAGCCACAGAGGAGTCTTTTCGTACCCGCCGTCCTCCATGAACGCGAGGTACTCGCCGCACGTCACCAACCGATCCGCCATCTCGAAGGCTTCCGCGAACACTCGGTGGCGCGGCGCCCTCGTTGTCGAAGTGGAAGCGTCCTCGACTGGTCGAGCCGTCCTCGAGGTCGAACCCGATCTCGTGCAGTCCCGCTTCGAAGGCGGTCCATGTCAGCGGGCCCGGTGCCTCACCCTCGACGTGGAGCCGCTCGCGGTAGGCGGGGCGCAGCGGGTTGACGGAGAACACGTGCTTCAGGTCGGTCAGCATCAACTCCTGGTGCTGCTGCTCGTGGTGCAGCCCGACCTCGAGGACGTCGGCCACGTCGGGATGCTCGCTCTCGTCGAAGTCCTCGAGGAAGGCTGCCATTGCCTGGTCGACGTGGGTGCGGTAGGCGAACACCTCCTTGACCGTCGGCCTCGAGAGGTAGCCTCGCTGGGCGCGGCAGTGGCGCTCGCCAGCTTGTACGTAGTAGCTGTTGAACAGGAACGGATAGCGCTCGTCGTGGAGCTCGTAGCCCTCCGCGTAGGGCGTCAGGACGAAGGTCTCCCAGAACCACGTCGTGTGGGCCAGATGCCACTTGGTAGGGGACACATCCGGCGACGACTGGACGACGAAGTCCTCGGTGACGAGGTCGTCGCACAGCGACTCGGTGAAGGCCCGGACATCAGCATAGCGTGTGGCGAGCTGCGTCGAGGACGGTGCGAGTGTGGTGGACATGCGCGCAGAGATGAGAACGGACTGACCGGTCGCCTTTGTGGCGGTTCCGAACTGTCAATGGAATGGGGAAACGCCCTCGAGGGCGCCGGTGCTCTTGCGTCAGGAGCCGGCCTCGACTGTCACCACATTGATCTCGCCCTCGAGGGTCCGATGCACTGGGCAGCGGTCCGCGATCTCAAGCAACCGCGCCCGCTGATCGTCCTCGAGGTCGCCCGTGAGCCGGATGGTGCGGGTCAGCCGGTCGAGGTGGCCGTCGGCGGTGAGGCACTCCGCACAGTCATTGGCGTGGACCTTGGCGTGTGTGACGTCGACAGAGACGGCCTCGAGGTCGAGGTTCTTGCGGTCGGCGTACATCCGCAGCGTCATGGCCGTGCACGCGCCGAGGGCCATCCCCAGCAGATCGTAGGGCGTTGGCCCGGTCTCCGTTCCGCCGATCGTTCGGGGCTCGTCGGCGACGAGTCGGAAGCCGCGGGCCTCGAGGTCGGTGCGGAAGCCGGAGGCTCCAATCGAGGCCGTGACGGTGGGATCGTCGTATCCGGTGGCGTCCTCGAGGTCGGGCGCGTCGTCCTCGGAGGCCGTGGGACAGAGGTAGCGGTCGGCCCAAGACGCGAGCACGTCGGCGACGTACTCGGCATCGGCGCGGTCGGTAAGCAAGTGGTCGGCGCCGTCCAGGGAGACGAAGCTCTTGGGATGCCGAGCCGACTCGAAGATGTGCCTCGCCTGCTCGATCTCGACAGTTCTGTCTTGGGGAGAGTGAAAAACCACGAGCGCCTTGTCGAGTCCTGCGATCCGCTGTCGCATCGCGTCGTGCGAGTCGAGGTCGTCCAAGAACTCGCGTCGGATGGTGAAAGGCCGTCCCCCGATGTTGACCCGCGCCTGTCCCAGTGTCTCGATCTCATCCTCGGACTCCATTAGCACGTGACGAACGTGGCCCGGATCGCACGGCGCCCCAATTGTGGCGACCGCCCTCGAGGACGGGATGCTGATCCGCCGCGACCAACACCGCGGCTCCGCCGAGGGAGTGTCCGATGAGGAGCTGCGGCGCTTGGTAGTGCTCTCCGAGGTAGTTCGCGGCCGACACCAGATCCGCGACGGAGGTAGAGAACGAGGTGTCCTCGAAGTCGCCCTCGGACTGGCCGAGCCCGGTGAAGTCGCACGCCAGCACGGCGATGCCGCGCTCTGTCAAGGACGACGCAATCCGCCTGACCGCGTGGAGGTCCTTGGAGCACGTGAAGCAGTGCGCGAACAGCGCGTACGCGACCGGCTCACCGGAGTCCGGGACATCCAGCCGGGCGGCGAGGTCGTGTCCCTGGGCCGTCGGGATGGAAAAACGTTCAGAGCGAGGCATCGGCGCAGAGGAAACTGATGGGTTGGCGCGTCGAGTCTGCGGTCCTTACTCGATGTCGGTATCGCCGTCGTCGTCCCGGACGTCCGAGTCGTCGTCGGCTCGGCCGTGTGTCGTCGGGGGAGTGACTTCGTCGGCGTCGACTACGGGTTCGTCGGCGGAGGCGTCTTGGGGGCGAGGAACGTCGGGCATCGGAATGGAGGGAAGGTCTGCGTTGAAAGCAGCGGCGGGCGCTCCGTTCCGACCTCGAGGGCGGGCGTTCGTGACGCTGTGACGTGTAGCCCGTCGAAACGAAACGCCGGGTTCGACCTCGAGGCAGTTGCCGCCCGAGTCGGAAACGGTGCATGGGTGAAGTGGGTGGGAGCACAGAACAGTGCTCCGGCCGCGCTCGATCTGCGCTCCGGAAACATCCCATCCGACTCACTACGATGGCTGACTCACCAGGCCGCCTCGTGTCCATCTTCGTCGCCCCGACGGCCGGGGCACCCATGCAGTCCGTCGCGAGCGCCACCGCCCTCGCCGGTCGCGGCCTCGAGGGCGACCGCTACGGCGCCGGCATCGGCTCGTTCAATCGCTGGCCTGGTCGAGGGCGTGACGTATCGCTGATCGCCCTCGAGGCGCTCGAGGCGGCGCAGGAGGAGTTCGGCGTCCGCGTCCTCGAGGGCGAGCACCGTCGCAACCTGGTCGTCGAGGGCGTCGACCTCGAGGCCTTGCGCGGCGTCCCGTTTCGGATCGGCGGGGTCGCCTTCGAGGGTGTACGACGATGCGCGCCGTGCAAGTACCTCGTCCGGGTGACAGGGCAGGACCAGATGTTTGATGCCTTGGTGCGGCGGGGAGGGCTCCGTGCGACGATCGTTGAGGCCGGCGTCCTCGAGGTCGGCGACGCCGTCGAGTGGGACCCCGCGGACGAGGCTCGGCGGACCCACCTCCCTGGGTAACATCCCGCATGGCTGGAATCCCCGACGACACGATTGCAGAGGTCCGTGCGGCGTCCGACTTGGTCGACGTCGTGAGCGACCGCGTTCGCCTGAAGAAGCAAGGGCAGCGGTACATCGGGCTGTGCCCGTTCCACAACGAGAAGTCGCCCTCGTTCTCCGTCGACCCGGCGCAGAACCTCTACTACTGCTTCGGCTGCCGTCGCGGAGGCGACGTGTTCAAGTTCGTCCAGGAAGTCGAGGGCGCAGGCTTCCTAGACTCCGTCCGACTCCTGGCCGACCGCGCCGGCATCGAGATTCGTGAGACGTCTGGGCCGGAGGGGGATCGCAAGGCCACGCTTCATGCGGCCCTTCGGTTTGCGGCCGGCTACTACTACAAAACGTTAGGAACGCCAGAGGGCGAGCGAGGGGTGGCCTACCTCCAGGCGCGCGGCTTCACAAAAGACGCAGTCCGCGAGTTCGGCATCGGGGTCGCGCCGGCCGGATGGGACGGACTGGTGACTGCCGCCCTCGAGGCCGGGTACAAGCCGGACGTCCTCGAGGCCGTGGGCTTGGCGAAGGAGCGGAACGGCGGTGGGCACTACGATCTCTTCCGAGACCGCCTGATGTTTCCCATCCTGTCGCCCATTGGCAAGGTGCTGGGGTTTGGAGGTCGCATCCTACCGGACACCGAGACCGGCAGCGACGACTATTCGCCGGCCAAGTACGTCAACTCGCCGGAAACGGAGGTCTACCAGAAGTCTCGCGTGCTCTACGGCATGAAGCACGCCAAGCGGGCCATCCGGACGGAGCGCGAGGCCATCGTCGTCGAGGGCTACGCGGATGTCGTGTCGCTGTGGGACGCGGGCGTTCGCAACGTCGTCGCAGCCTCCGGCACGGCCTTGACGACGCAGCAGGTGGACCTGCTCAAGCGCCTCGACGTCCAGCGCCTGATTCTGCTGTTCGACGCCGATAGCGCTGGCCAGAGCGCGGCCTCGAAGGGCATCACCGTCGCCCTCGAGGCCGGGCTGGCGCCGTACGCGGTCAGCTTGCCCGATGGCGCAGATCCCGACTCCTACGTCCTCGAGTTCGGCACCGAGGCGTTCCGAGCGGTCTTGCGCGACGAGCGTCTCGACTTTGTTCAGTTTCTCGTGGCGAGAGCCAAACAAGCCGGCCGTCTCGACACGCCAGAGGGCAAGTCCGAGGTGGTGCGCGAGGTGCTCCAGACCATCAAGCGACTCAACGACCCGATCCGAGCCGGCGAATACTTGCGCGTCGCCTCGACCGCCCTCGACGTGTACGAGTCCGACCTTCGGCGCCAGTTCGAAGGGCAGGCGGCACCTCGTCGGCAACCTCGCCCGCGCGCCGAGCCCACCGACCTCGAGCCCATCGCTGAGACCTCGGCGGACGTTAAGCCCGAGGAGAGCGCGCTGGTCCGGCTGATGATCCAGCAGGGAACTCCCATGGTGGAGCATGTCCTGACTCGCATGGGCATCGAGGAGTTCACCGAGGGCGCCCCTCGAACGGTCGTCACGGCCTTGATCGCTCAGTTCGAGGCCGGAATCGTGGACCCGACTCCATTTACACGGGGCGACTTTGGCGAAGCCGTACGTGTCTTCGTGCAGGAGGCGCTCTTGGAAGAGCATTCGCTGAGTGCCGACAATTGGGCAGCAAAGGTGGGCACTCCGGTGAAGCAGCGCGACGACGAGCCATTTAAGTCGGCGGCGAGCGCGATGCGGCTGCTCAAACTCGACCGGGTGCAGGAAGCCATCGAGGGCGCGATGGGAGAGATGCAGACCCGGGAGCGGTCAGGCGAGGACATCGCTGACCTTCAGGAAGAGGTGAACGCGCTCAACGTGCTCCGCCAGCAGATCGACCGGGGCGAGTTCATGGAGTGGTCGTCCTAAGGAGGGAGCGACTCGCGCTCGCCTGCGTTACAGTTCCCCCAGACGTTCCAGATGGCTAAGAAGAAGACCGACTCGACCGACCCCGCAGAGACCTCTGAGGAGGCCGCCGTCCTCGAGGTCGAGCCGATACCCCTTGCAGAGTCTCCCGATCGCATCGACCAGGATCTCCCTGTCGCAGTCGAGCCCGTTGAGGTTCCAGACGGTGTGGCGCTTGACGATCCGTCGCTGTACTTCAACCGTGAGTTGAGCTGGATCGACTTCAACTGGCGCGTCTTTTTTCAGGCCCTCGACCCGCGGATCCCGCTTCTCGAGCGCGTCCGGTTTGTTGCCATCACGGCCAACAACATGGACGAGTTCTACCGCAAGCGCATCGGCGGTCTGAAGCGACAGATCGGCGCCGACGTGCGTGCGCTGTCGCCTGACGGTCGGACGCCGAAGGAGCAGCTTGAGCTGTCACTCGGAGCCGCCCTCGACCTTCAGGCCGAGATCTCTCGCGTTCGGGAGGACGAGCTTCGCCCAGATCTCGCCGAGGCGGGTGTCGTGGTTCGTGAGTATGACGCCCTCGAGGACGACGAGCAGGCCGAGCTCGACCGCGTGTTCCGGGAAAAAATCTTCCCGATCCTGACTCCGCTCGCCGTCGACTCGGGCACCCGTTCCGTTCATATCGAACCTGGTCGCTGTCGTTGGCGGTCACGCTGCGCCACCCTGGCCGCAAAACAGAGCACTTTGCACGGCTCAAGGTCCCGACGGGTCGAGGTCGCTTCCTCCCGCTCTCTAACAACCCCAGTCACGTTGTCGCTGTCGAGGACGTGGTCAAGAACAACGCCGACGAGCTGTTCCGCGGGATGGAAGTCGAGGGCGTGTACGCCTTCCGCGTCACGCGCAACGCCAGCCTGGATCGCAACGAGGACGAGGCCGATGACCTGCTGTCGATGATCTCGGAGGAGCTCCGCGAGCGTCGGTTCTCAGATGTGGTCCGCCTCGAGGTCGAGCACGACATGCCGGACCGTGTCCGTGACCTTCTCGCACGAGAGATGGGCATCGACGACGAGCGCGACATCGTCGAGGTCGACGGCCTGCTCGACTTGGCCGGACTGACGGAGCTTGCCGACGTAGACCGTTCCGACCTCAAGGACCTGCCGTGGGAGTCGGTCGTCCCGATCCGCCTTCGGCACATGGCCCTCGAGGACGACGACGACATGTTCTCGGTGATCCGCCGCGGCGATCTGTTGGTGCACCACCCGTATGAGAGCTTCGCGGCCTCGACGCAGCGCTTCATCGAGGAGGCAGCCAACGACCCGTCGGTCTTGGCCATCAAGCTGACGCTCTATCGCACGAGCCACGACAGCCCCATCGTACGGTCGCTGATCAAGGCAGCCGAGCGCGGTAAGCAGGTGGCGGCTCTGGTCGAGTTGAAAGCGCGCTTCGATGAGGAGAACAACATCGAGTGGGCGCAGCGCCTGGAGGAGGCGGGAGCGCACGTGGCGTACGGTCTCGTCGGGCTCAAGACGCACGCCAAGACCACCCTCGTCGTCCGCGAGGAGGCCGACGGGCTTCGGACCTATTGTCACCTCGGCACGGGCAACTACAATCCCTCGACGGCCCGCTTCTACACCGACTTCGGGCTGTTCACCTGCCGCGAGGATGTCGGGGAGGACCTCGTCGGCCTCTTCCACTTCCTGACCGGCTACGCGCCGGAGCAAGACTACCAGACATTGGTGGTGGCGCCTCGCGACCTGCGCCCCAAGTTCGTGTCCCTCATCCGTCGCGAGATCGAGCACGCGAAGGCGGGCCGGAAGGCGCGGATCATCGCCAAGATGAACGCCCTCGACGACAACGGGATCATCCGCGAGCTGTACAAGGCGAGCCAAGCGGGCGTCGAGATCGACCTGATCGTGAGAGGCCACACGAGGATGCGCCCCGGCCTTCCCGGCTTCTCCGAGAACGTCCGCATCGTGTCGATCATCGGCCGCTTTCTGGAGCACAGCCGGATTTACTACTTTCACAATGGGGGCGACGACGAGGTCTTCATTGGCTCGGCCGACTGGATGCGTCGCAACCTCGATGATCGCGTCGAGGTCATGGCTCCCGTCGAGGACGAGGCGGCTCGCGAGCGCCTCAAGCGAACGCTCAAGTTCTGCCTCGACGACAACCGGCAAGCCTGGGACCTCGGCTCGGATGGCCGCTACACGCTCCGCTGGCCGCCAGTCGACGGCCCAGTCCAAGCCTTCCACGACACGCTCATGCGCCGCGCCCGCCGTCGGACCGAGGAGGACGACGCGGCGTGGTCGTTCTAGACGCTCGTGAACGATGCCTCGGGTGGGGATTCCGACCTCGAGGCCGACGAAGAGACTGATGCTCGCTGCTTTGCTCCGCATGACCCGCCTCGCCCTGCTTGCTCTCGCCATGACGGTCGCCGCGTGCGGTGAGCCGCCTGGCCCGTCGCCTGAGCAAATCGCGCTCTTCGAGCAAGACGTGGACGTCGAGCTCGTCGTGCCCGCCGTCCGCAATGCCATGCGCTACGAGGTCGGCCGCATCGAGGCCCCGGCGGGTGCGACCGTCCGGCTTGGTGATGGACAACTCGGCGACCTCGAGTCCGGCGATGATCCACAACGTGGTCATCCTCGAGGCCGGGACGGAGGTTCGCCAGGTCGCGGAGGCAGCAGCACGTGAGCGGGACAACATCCCGGACGGGCCAGCGGTCGCCGGCATACACGCCGCTCGCGGGGCCGGGTCAGAAGACGGCGGTCGTGTTCACGATGCCGGCGGCGGGCGAGTACCCGTTCGTCTGCACCTACCCCGGCCACTGGCAGACGATGCAGGGAACGCTGGTGTCGACTTGACCTCGAGGTCGGGCCTCGTCCTCGAGGGCGGAGGCGCAGACGGCACCGTTGGATGTCTACCGGCGCGAGCCCGATCCGGTCTCCGCGTAGGCTCACCGGCGGCGCGCCCGGTCCGTCCTCGAGGTCGCAGATGGAGAACCCAGAACGGCGAACCCCAAACCCGCCCTCGTCCTCGAGGTCGCTCAGAACAGCTCGCCGATCTCCTCCTGCATCTCGGACGCCGTCTCGGAGACCAGTCCGCCGACCTTCTCCTTCATCGCCTCGAAAAAGTCTGGACCGTAGTCGCGGGTGCGAATCGTAATCGGCATCGGGACGGCGTGGCCGAAGAGGAGCGCCTGCTGCTTGCTGTCGAGCGACGCCAAGATCGGCGCGTAGGCCCCCCGCGCCAGGCGTCCCGACGAGCGCTGCCGCGATGTCCTTCTCGTCGTTGAGCTGCGCCACCAGCTTCGTCCCGATCTGGCTCAGCACCTCCTCGTCGATCCCGCTCGGTCGCTGGTCCACGATCAGGAGCGACACAAAGAACTTCCGCATCTCGCGCGCGATTTTCCCAAACGGCGTCTCCCGAGCCGTCTCCGGCCCTAGAAAGTTGTGTGCCTCCTCGATGGTGATGAGCAACTGCTGCGGCTTGTCGGCCTCGCTTTGAGACGCCTCGTAGGCCTCCATCTTGCGCTCGTATCGATCGCGAAGCCGTCGCGTGATCACGTTGGCAACGAGCAAGTAGACCAGCAGCGACTTGTAGCGTCCGAACTGGAGCACGACAGAGTGTCCTCGATCCAGCGACTCGAACAACTCCTCGATGGCGTCGCGCTGTCCGGTCGAAGGCTCGGTGTGGAAGAAGTCGTAGCCGTCCAGACGGTCCAGCTTCCGCTTGAGCGCCGAGAGCGAGCCGGGATGCGCGCCAGTCTCTTCCGCCATCGTCTCGATCTCGCTCGGCTCCGCCTTCATCAGTCGGGCGAGCCAGTTTCGACCGTAGGCCTTCTTGAGTCCGTACGTGCTCTCCGTCGCCGTCGCGTTCAGGTTCAGCGTCTCGCGCAGCGGCAGCACATCCTCCGGCTCGACCTGGTCGGCATAGATGTGCATCTCGACGTCGGCCGACTGGTTGCGCGCCCGCATCGAGGACGGGTCGAGAGTGAAAAGCTGGACCTTGGCAGGGAAGAGGTCCTTGAGGCCCTGGACGAACGCGCCCGACCCTTCGCCCGACTCCTGGCGGACAGCGTATCCGTACTCACCGTGCATGTCGAACACGAGGGACGCCGCGCGCCCAGTCGCGATGGTGCCCGCGAGCAGCAGGCGTGTGAGAAAGCTCTTGCCCGTGCCCGTCTTGCCGAATACGGCGTTCGAGCGCTCCACAAACCGCGACAGATCAAGGCACACCGGCGAACTCATCCCAATCGGCGTCCCGACCTCGAAGTAGCGATCTCCGCCCTCGAGGGATTCCGCTCCGAAGACACTCGCGACATCGTCGTCGGTGGCCTCGCCAACCGCCGAGAAGTGGGCTGGGATCGTCTTGACCGGCAGGGGATCTTCATCCAGACCCTGTGGCACCATCGAGCTGAGGACGAAGCGACACCGTCGCGTATGTACCTGATCCCTGAAGGACGCGCCGCAGTAAGTCCTCGCCTTCACCGGGAGGCCGAAGCAGAATCCCTTCGTTGGCTGCGTCGATGCGCAGGTCTGTGATGAGCGAGAAGAAGTCGTACGACTCGCCCTCGACGACCACAAACGTGCCGGCCTTGACGGTCTCGACCGACCTCGAGGGATCGAGCTTCATCTCGACGCCCTTGCCAAGCGAGCCGTGAGTGAGGACTCCGACGCGTGTGCGAGTAGACATAGATCGAGGACGGTGCGGCGGAAGCTATCGCCTCGACGCCTCCGACCTGCGCCCTCGAGGCCGAGGCTACTTCTCAACCGGTGGCTTGAGGAGCCCGTCGCCGGTCTGACCCTTACGTCCGAATACCTTGTCGAGGACGTCCTGACGCGTGAGGAGAGCCGTGACGCCCGCAAATACGGCTTCGCCGATCAGCTTCTTCGTAACGCCCAGCCGAAACAGGCCCTTGAAGAGTCCCGAAACGGTCTTGAAGAGGAGCGGGACAATTAGGAGCGCTCCGAGAAAGCCGAGGGTGACCTCGAGGAGCGAACGGGTGGAAGAGGAGACTGGACGGGACATGCGAGCAGAAAAGAGAGGTCTCCTCATACTCAAGGGGCAGCGTGACGTTTCCTGGTTACACGGCCGTCTGCGTGGCAAACTCCTCAACCAGCGCGTCGAACTCGTCCTCGAAGGCGCGCGCGATCAAGGACGGGTCGTCAACGTAGGCCGCGTCCGTCGTGACGCCGACGCGCACCGCGCCATCGAGGCTGATGATGCTGATGCCGAGGCCGATGTCGCCGGCCTGCGGCACCCAGAACATGATGGTCGTGATGGGTGCGGCTTTGATGTGGAGCGTCTCGTCGGGGCCAGGGACGTTGGTGAGCACGCCGGTGGCCTTCTCGGAGAACATCTTGACGACCATGCTGTGGATCCACATCGGCGTGCGTCCGATGGTCTGCAAGATGCCGTACACGATAGCCGGCTCCGACGACGACTTCGCCGCGTCCATGCGCGCCTTCATAGCCTCGAGGCGTCCTCGAACCGTCGGCTGCGAAACGGGGAGTTCGACGAACACCAGTCCGAACGAGTTGCCGAGCTCGTGGGCGCGCTCGAGGGGCCGCACGTTGAAGGGCGCCGCCACTCGGACGGTGACGTCGTCCACGGGCTCGCCTCGGCTCTGGAGGAAGCGGCGGAGTGCGCCCCCGGCCGCCGTCATCAGCACGTCATTGACCTTGGCGTCGAGGACGGCGCCGACCGTTTTGATGTCCTCGAGGACGAGGGGTTTGGTCCAAGCGGCTCGCTTGACGGGCGACGTCTCGCCCTTGAGGATCGTCCTCGAGTCCGGGCGCATCGCGAACAGATGGCCGAGTGCCGAGACACCAGAACCAACCGACTTGAGTCGTCCACCCAGATGAGACGGATTGGTGAGGAGGTCTGCGGCTTCTGCGCCGGCGCCCTTGAGCGTACTCGCGATCCGCGTCGAGGGCTTCGGCTTGGGCCGCTTCGGCGGGCGGCTCGTGTCATTGTCTGCGTCGAAGTACTCATCGACGGCGTTGATGAACACGTGCATCAGCGCGATTCCGTCGCCGATTACGTGGTGGAGCCGGACGATGATGGCCGCGCCCTCGATGCCGTCGTCGTCCTTGACGCCGTGGACGAGGTGGAACGTCCAGGGCGAGTGGTCGAACGAGAGCGACTCGCTCATCAGCGTGCTCACCAGGGCTTCCAACCCTTCTTGTCCACCAGGAGCAGGGAGGTCGGCCTCGAGGACGTGGTGGTCGAGGTCGAAGGCGTCGTCGGGTACCCAGCGCGGCTTGGTGGACTTCATGCCCTCGATGCGCATCCGGAAGCGGTCGAACTGGACCAGCCGGTCGGCGACGAAGGAGCGCAGGTCCTCGAGGGCGAGGTCGGTACCGAACCCGACGACGCCGGTGATGGTCATCGGGTTGGTCGGGACCTCCATCCTTAGCCAGGCCGAGTCGGGCGGGGAGACGGGGAACGGGCGGGGGCGGTCCATGCGGGTCGTGGGAGACTGTGCGAACCTAGCGATTCGAGAAGTCAGGATGCGACGGCCTCGAGGACGCGTGACGCGGCGCTGATGACTCGGCCTCGAGGTTCGACTCTCCTCGTTGCCGAGTGCCCCTTACCCTGCCTCCGCCACCGCAAGCTGGCCGCATGCCGCGTCGATGTCCTGGCCTCGGCTCCGCCGCACCGTCACGCGCACGCGCCGACGCACCAACTCCGCGATGAACGCGTCGAGGCCGCTCTCGGTCGGCGGCTGGAAGGACGAGCCAGGGACCGGGTTGTACATGATGAGGTTGACCTTACACGGCGCCCAGCTCGCGATCCGCGACAGGTTGCGGGCGTCCTCGAGGCCGTCGTTCACGCCTTGGAAGACGCAGTACTCGTAGGTCACCTTCCGTCCCGTGGTCGCGTAGTAGTGGCGGACGGCGGCGCCCAGCGCCTTGAGGTCCGTCTTCTCGGAGCGGTTGACTGGCATGATCGCGCTCCGCTGCGGGTCCGTCGGCGCGTGCAGGCTGATCGCCAAGCCAACTTTCGGGACATCGCCGCTCGCCTGGTCGTCGGCCAGTTGGCGGATGCGGCGGGCTAGGCCGACCGTCGAGACGGTGATCCGCTTGGGGCCCAGGCCCAGTCCGTCAGTCAAGAGGCCCAGGCTCTCGGTCACGGCGCGGTAGTTCTGCAGCGGCTCGCCCATGCCCATGTAGACCACGTTCGTGACGCCTTTGCCGAACCGCTCGCGGGCGACGCGGTCCATCGCCCAGACCTGCTCCGCGATCTGGCCCGGAGTCAGGTTCTCCTGGAACCCCATCAGTCCGGTCGCGCAGAACGTGCAGCCCATCGCGCAGCCGACCTGTGACGAGACGCACACCGTGAGCCGCTTTGCCGAGCCGTCGTCCTCGAGGTCGGGGATCAGCACCGTCTCGATGTGACGACCGGAGGGCAGCTTGAAGAGGCTCTTGACGGTCCCATCGGTGGCCTGCTGGCGGCGCACTTCCTCGAGGTCGCCGAGCGTCGCGGTCTCGGCCAGCTTGGCGCGCAAGCCGGCCGGGAGGTCGGTCATGTCCTCGAAGGAGGTGGCGCCCTTCTCGTGGATCCACTTGAAGAGCTGCCGGCCGCGGAAGCGCGGCTCGCCCAGGTCGAGGGCGTAGGCCTCGAGGGCATCGGCGTCGAGGGAGCGTAGGTCGGGGAGCGTGCTCATGCCGCAAGTAACGACGGGGCGGCGGCGTCCCGTCCTCGAGGCCGCGGAATGCGAGAAGAGGTTTGGGAGAGAAGAGGAGAAGTCTCTTCCTCGGGGGCGCGAGTTTCGGTCCGACCTCGAGGCCGGCGGGGCGTGTAGCCAGTCTTGTCCTGCGTCAGGCGAGGTCGTCCTCGACGTGCCCGACCTCGAAGACGCTCACACTGCCCACAGCAGCAGTGCGTACCGGCCGACACGCAACGCCGCCACGATCACCAAGAACATCCCAAACCGGACACGGGCCACGCCCGCCGCCACGGTTAGCGGGTCCCCGATCACGGGCGCCCATGACAGCAGCAGCGCCGCCACGCCCCAGCGCTCGAGCCACCGCGTTGCCGCGCGGCCCGACCTCGAGGCCGAGAGTCGCTCAGAGAAGGCCTCGCGTCCCCACCGCCCAAGGCCGTAGTTGACGATGCACCCCAGCGTGTTGCCGACGCTCGCCCAGATTAATGCCGTCACAGGCTCGAGGCCGAGGCGCAGCGCCGCCACGAACGCGACCTCTGACGAGATCGGCACCAGCGTCGCGCCGACAAACGCTGCGGCGGCCAACCCCCATTCTCCGTAGGCCTGCACCCACTCCGCGACCTCGAGGCTCACGAGCGTCGTGCGGTCACCACGGCGGCAGTCAGTGCCAGTCCCATCGCGACCACGCTCACCAACAGGCACGTGCCGAACTCGAGGTCGGTCCCGGGAATTGAGGCCGGCATGCCGTGCATTCCGTAGCGCAGGAGCCCGACGGAGTACGTCATCGGGTTGAGCCGCATCGCCAGCACCACGGCGGCGGATGCGCCGGACTCGGGGAAGAAGGCGCCGGACAGCAGCCAGACAGGGATCAGAACCACGTTCATGATCGCGTGATAGGCCCGCGTCGAACGCAGCCGCCATGCCATCACGAAGCCGAACGACGTGAACGTGACTGCCATCAAGAAGGCCGCCAGCACGGCCACAGCCGCGCCCTCGAGGCCGGGAGCGAGCCCGACCGTCGGCGCGAGGAGTCCGATGAGCGCTGCCTGCCCGACGGCGAGCGTGGCGCCGCCCAGCACGACGCCCAGGACGATCACGGCTCTCGGTTGGGGCGAGACCAACACGGCCTGCAAGAATCCAGACTGCCGATCCTCGACGACGGACAGTGTCGCGTAGATGGCCGTGAACAGCACCGTCAGCGCCACCATGCCGGCCAGCAAGTACTGGAGGTAGCCCGCGTCCGAGCCGTCGACACGGACGCTGTCGGCAAAGCCGAACCCGAACACGACCCAGAACAGCAGCGGCTGCGCCAGCACGCCAATCACTCGAGCGCGGTCGCGCACGAACACGAGAATCTCGCGGCGCCACAGCGCCAGCACGGCACCCGTCATCGGACCTCGGGGCGTGTGCCGACGGCGGCGGTGAACACGTCCTCGAGGGTCGGAGGCCGGACGGACGCCGAGCGCACGTCGGGGCGAGCGTAGAGCGACGCGACCTCGAGGCCGGCGCCGGGCACCATCACCAAGTCACCGACGATCCGCGCCTCTGGGCCGAGTGCGGAGGCTAAAGCGGCTGGGTCGTTGCTCTCGAGCCAGATGGCGTCGTCGCCCATCCTCGAGGTCAGGTCTCGCGGGGCTCCGTCCTCGAGGACGCGGCCGTCGTGCAGGATGACGACGCGGTCGCAGCGGGCGGCCTCGTCCATGTCGTGCGTAGCGACGATCTGCGCCCCGTCTCCTCGTCGGGCATCGAGGACATCCCAGAACGCGGAGCGGGCAATCGGGTCGAGGCCGGTCGTGGGCTCGTCCAACAGCGCCAGCGTCGGGCGGTGGAGCAGGGCACGAGCGAGATCGAGTCGGCGGGCCAGTCCTCCGGAGAGCGCCGACACGCGTTGCCCGGCTCGGTCGCCGAGGTCCGCGTCCTCGAGGGCCGCCTCGATGCGACCCGCGCGGTCGTGGCGTCCAATTCCTACCAGCGCCGACTGAAGTCGCAGCGACTCGAGGACGGTGAGCGCACCGTCGAGCGCGGGGCTCTGAAACACGACGCCCAGGCTGTGCCTCGCCCTCGAGGGCGACTGTGCCACGTCCACGCCCTCGATGCGGATCGTGCCCTCGCCAGGCACCAGCCGCGTAGACACCATCTTCAGCAGCGTCGTCTTGCCACTCCCGTTGCGGCCTAAAAGCCCAACTCTCTCCCCATCGCCGACTCGAATCGTGACGCCGTCGACCGCCCACTCCTCGTCGTATCGGTAGCGGACGCCCTCGACGTCGAGGACGGGATCAGCCACCGGCTCGGATCAGGAAGTCGAGGACGGCCAAGACGAAGAAAGCGGGGACGTACGCGATAGAGGCAAGCAGAAGCCGCCGAGCCCGGTCGTCGGTGGGCTCGCTGTAGAACGAGAAGGCGGGGATCGTGAACGCCAACCCGAGCAGTCCCATTCCGCCCATGAACAGCCAGCCCGCCTGGCCGAGCGCGGCCGGCAGGACGCCGGCGATCAGGAGCGCGAGCGTGGCTCCGAGCACAAGAGTCGCCGCGGTCCGCTCCCCGTTGGGCGCCGACGGCAGCATCTTGAATCCGCCCTCGAGGTAGTCTTTTCGGTACATCCACGCCAGGGCGTAGAAGTGGGGGAGCTGCCACAGGTAGAGGATCGCGAACAGCGACCAGCCGATGGCATCGAGGGCGCCGGTCGCAGCGGCGGCTCCTCCCAGGGCGGGTAGGGCGCCGGGGATGGCACCGACTAGCGTGTTGTGGATGGTGACTCGCTTCAGCGGCGTATACACTCCGACGTACAGGGCCACCGTCAGAAGCGCCAGCCCCGTCGTGATCCAGTTGGTCGTCGCAGCCAGCACGATGCCGCCCGCGATCACGAGCACGGTAGCGTAGACAACCGCCTGAATCACACTGATTCGCCCTCGAGCGACCGGCCGGGCCTGCGTGCGTGCCATCTGTGCATCGTGCCGGCGCTCGATGACGTGATTCAGCGCACCCGCCGCACCTCCAGTAAGCCCCGTACCTGCCATCAGGCCCAACAATGCGATCCAGTCAATTGGTCCTTGCAGCGCTACCAGGTAGCCGGCGGCAGCCATCACCACCACGAACGCTGTGATCCCAGGCTTGAGGAGCTCTTTGTAGTCCGCGACGACAGACGCGAAAGGCGCCTCGACGGCGACGGACACTACAGACGCGGAGCTCGGCCTCATGGGAACGGGGGCGGGAGTAGGAATCAACGCACGGGGGCCGACACGTTCCGTCAATTCCAGGCGTAGGGATGCGGAATGGGGAATGGCCTCTCCGGCCTCGAGGTCAGAGATGTGTCAGGGTTCGTCGGCCATGGCGGCAAGGTTGCAGTTGTCCTCGAGGTCGGTCGGGACGTCATGGTGCTACCCAGCCAATGCAAACGTCCAGGCCGCACGGATCCACAGTTCCGGCACGTCGCTTGCCAGCCGCGCCGAGCCCACGTCCTCGAGGACGACGAAGCGAAGGCCCGCCGCCGTCCGCTTCTTGTCGGACCGCATGGCCTCGATGAGAGCATTGACCTCGAGGTCGGGAGCCGCAGGCGTGAGACGACGGACGAGAGAGTCGGCGTCCTCGAAGGCGCCGAGGGAGTCTGCAACGTGGCCGAGGCGAAGCGACTCGGACAGGTGGAGCGCCGCCCGCATCCCGATGGCGACGGCTTCCCCGTGCGTCAGCGCCCCGTAGCCGGCCTCGCGCTCGAGGGCATGCCCGAAGGTGTGTCCAAAGTTGAGAAGCGCCCGGCGTCCGGCCTCGAGTTCGTCGTCCGACACCACGCGGGCCTTGACGGCGGCCGAGTCCCGGATCAGCGGAGCGGCGACCTCGAGGTCGCGACCGAGCAGGCCGTCCCACTCCTCCTCGAGGCGGCGCGCCAGGGCGGCGTCGGAGATGAGCGCGTGCTCGACCGCCTCCGCCAACCCGCTCCGGTAGTCGCGGTCGGGCAGCGTGTCGAGAACGGACGGATCGGCCAGGACCAGACGCGGCTGGTGAAACGCCCCGATCAGGTTCTTACCCTCCATGTGGTTGATGCCCGTCTTGCCACCGATGGCGCTGTCCACCTGCGAGATCGTCGTGGTGGGGAGGTGCACCAGTGGAAGCCCTCGAAGCAGCGAGGCCGCGACGAAGCCCGCGAGGTCGCCAACGACGCCGCCGCCCAGCGCCAGCACCGGAGTGCTCCGGTCGATGCCCAGTCCAAGCGCCCAGTCCAGGAGCCCCGACCACTCGCCGACAGACTTCGTGCCTTCGCCCGCTGGCACGGTCGCGACCTCAAGGTGCCACCCATCGCCCTCGAGGGCGCGGGCCAGTCGGTCGAGGTGAAGAGGCCCGACGGTGTCGTCGGTGACCACCAGCGCGCGTCCGGCCTCGAGGCCGACGTCGTTGAGGTGGCGAGGTGCGGACTCGAGGGCGTCAAAGCACACGTCGTAGCCGCGGTCCTC
The DNA here is from genome assembly GCA_963832985.1 of Rubricoccaceae bacterium. Taxonomy (GTDB): domain Bacteria; phylum Bacteroidota; class Rhodothermia; order Rhodothermales; family Rubricoccaceae; genus Rubrivirga. The sequence continues at coordinate 63,909 of CAWHWG010000001.1, read as the reverse complement.
GGGGAGCGTGACGTGAATGGGGGAGAGCGTCATGTCGCAAGATCGCCTCAACGAAAACCGCCCGCCCTAGCGCGGAGCCAGGACGGGCGGAGGGTTCCCCACAACCGGGAGCCTACTTTTGGACCAGGACGCCGAAGGGCTGGCCGTTCTCGCCGACATCGACGTTGTCGTTGAAGACGTCGTCGCGGGCGGAGAAGAAGATGAACTGCGCGCCAGACGGGACCGTCACGCACGCGTCACTGGCGTCGAAGTCCTCGCTGATGTCGGTGTGCTGGTCGCCTAGGAAGGTGTTGGCGGTGAACACATCGGAGCCAGCCTCGAGGGCGCCGACGACGCGGTTGAGTTCGTTGCGGCCGCCGAGTTCGTTGGTGCGGCTGAAGACGGCTGTCACGAGACCCTTCCCGAGGTCGCTGGCGCGAAGGTTGTCAACGTAGAAGAAGTCACCGAGGGCCCGGAAGCAGACGGCTTCACCCGGGCTGATGCCAATCTCGGAGAGCGGGACGGCGCGAGCGTTGCCCACCGCATCCTCTGCGGGGTGCATGGATACGCGGAGGTATGTCGTGGCGGGGTTGATCTGGACGAACCGGCTCTTGCTTCCGTCGTTGCCGCCGCCGTCGTTGCCGCCGCCGTCGTTGCCGCCGCCGTCGTTGCCGCCGCCGTCGTTGCCGCCGCCGTCGTTGCCGCCGCCGTCGTTGCCGCCGCCGTCGTTGCCGCCGCCGTCGTTGCCGCCGCCGTCGTTGCCGCCGCCGTCGTTGCCGCCGCCGTCGTTGCCGCCGCCGTCGTTGCCGCCGCCGTCGTTGCCGCCGCCGTCGTTGCCGCCGCCGTCGTTGCCGCCGCCGTCGTTGCCGCCGCCGTCGTTGCCGCCGCCGTCGTTGCCGCCGCCGTCGTTGCCGCCGCCGTCGTTGCCGCCGCCGTCGTTGCCGCCGCCGTCGTTGCCGCCGCCGTCGTTGCCGCCGCCGTCGTTGCCGCCGCCGTCGTTGCCGCCATTCTTGTCACCGTCGCCACCACCGGGGTGGTCCCCGTGTCTACCATTCCCGCCGTTGGCACCACAGGTGTAGCACGTCTCGCCAGAGTCGATGCCTGTCGAGTCGCACCCAGAGAGAGGGATGAGGAAGGCAAACAGGCCGGCGAAGAGGAGCGTGCGCATCAGGAGATGAGATAGATGTGGGATTGACAGGTCCCATACTCGAGCCGGGCCGGATACGAGCCGTGCAAGTATGATGCTCGAAGATGTGTCATCAGCGTGTCGCGTTCGCAAGGTGATTGCGAGGTGCTCCCGATCGTCTCGATCCGCCATAGTGGAACTGAGATCGCCTGCAATGCGTGATACGAGCCCTCTACACATCCCCACCCTCCAAACCCAATGGGACTCCTCGACTTTCTGAAAGACACTGGCAAAGACCTCTTCGGCGGCAAAGAAGAGAACGCGGCTGAAACCATTAAAGAAGAGATTGAGGGCGCGCTCGGCAGCAACGTCTCCAACCTCGGCGTCCGCTTCGACAAGGGCAAGGTCACGCTCCAGGGCCAGGCCAAGAGCCAGGCTGCGAAGGAGAAGGCAGCCCTGATCGCAGGCAACGTCAAGGGAGTCTCGTCCGTGCACGACGACGGTCTTACGGTCTCGGGCGCGCAGACAGCCGGTGCGACCACCACCACGGCGACCAAGGCCTCGACGTACTACACGATCCAGAGCGGCGATACCCTTAGCAAGATTGCGAAGGCGAAGTACGGCGATGCGAGCCAGTACGACAAGATCTTCGAGGCCAACCGCGAGGTGATCGGCGACCCCGACAAGATCTACCCGGGCCAGCAGATCCGCATCCCAGCGGCCTAGTCTGACTCGGCCTCGTCCTCGAGGTCGGACACTCAGATCGCGCCCCGTCCGCTTCGGCAGGCGGGGCGTTTTTGCGTCGATGCGGTCGCCCTCGAGGGCGAGTCGGGCTTCAAGACAGCCGGATGTCGCCCTCGAGGACGGGTCTCAGCGGGAGACGAGCGTCACCATCCAAAGCACCAGCGCGCTCCGTGCCGACCACGCGAGCGTGCGGATCCAGTTGGTCGAGACCAGCCGCGAGTGGGCCTCGAGGTCGAACTCTCCGCCCAGGGCGTTGTGGAGCGGCACCTGAAGGAATGCCGTCGAGGCCCAGATGACACCAACCAGTGCAGCGCCGAGCAGGACGGCCCACGGGGGCACGGCTTCAGGGCGCGCTGCGATCAGCCAGACCGCCGTCGCAAGCTCGATCAGCATCAGCGGCCCGACGATCAGGGTGATACGGCTCTGATGCGACGCCTCATACGCGGACCAGCCCTCGAGGCCGACACCGGCGAACAGCGGGTAATGCACGACCTGCACGATCCAGATCACGCCCGTCATCAGCAGCGTTGCCGCCAGGTTGGTGAGCAGGACACCGCTCATGCGCCCAGGTCGACCAGCACAGCCTCTGCGGCGTGGCGGCCCGCGACGAGCGCTCCGTTGATCGATCCGTTGCGCCGCCAGTCCCCGGTGACGTAGAGCCCGTCCTCGAGGCGAGGAGAGCGCTCCGGCGGCTCGAGGGACGGCAGGTTTGGGAGCGCGTCCCGCACTCGGTCGATGCGCAAGAGACTCCAGCCGTCGACGGACTCGCCAAACCATCCTCTGAGTTGCGCTCGAGATCCGGCCTCGAGGGCGTCGTCGGTCTGGGACGGCTGGCCGAGCACGCTTGCCGTGACAAGCGAGGCTCCACTGGGAGCGTACGACGGCTGGACGTTGCTGACGACCTGCACATTGTTTACCGGGCCGGAGTGCTCGCCATCGAGGACGAGGACCGGCTCGGTCATCGGTGCGGTGGGGGCCGACCATGCGAGTTGGACCGTGCCTTTCCAGTCGGGCACCTCCACGTCGAGAAGCGATCCGGCTGCCCGAGCGTCGGCCGCGATGACCACGGCGTCGCAGGCGATGGGGTCTCCGCCCTCGAGGGCGACTTCGTTTGGAGAAACGGCCTCGACGCGGGCGCCCAGGCGGACGGTGCCGTCGGGGAGACGAGCCGCCATCTGATCCGGCATCGCCTGGATGCCGCCGGCTGGAAGGGCCGCAGAGCCTTGCGAGAATCGTTGGAAGTAGACCTCGAAGGCTCGGCTCGAGGCACTCAGGGTCGGATCCAGCAGCACGCCGCCCAAGAAGGGGCGGAAGAAGCGCTCGATCATTCGGTCCGAGAACCGGTACCGGATGCGGAGCGCGGCCTCGGTCGTCATCTCGGGGCGCGCCCACAACTGGGCGGTCGAGGCCGAGAGCACGGAATTGCGGAGCCTCAGGACGCGCAGCTTGTCCGCTACTGTGCCGACGTTGGCCAGAAGGGTCGGGAAGGCCTGAAGCGGACGTCGGAACGGATCCCCGATTTTTTGGAATGCGCCGTCGTAGCGCACCCACGCTCCGGGTGCGAAGTGACCCAACTCGAGGGCGTCGTAGTCGAGGACGGCCTGTGCCTCGGGGTAGGCGGTGAGCAACACCTGAAAGCCCCGGTCGATCTGAAAGCCGTCTTGGCGATGTGTGCGGACGCGGCCTCCGACCTCGAGGTCGGCCTCGAGGACGATGGGCTCGACGCCTCGTGCAGCCAGCGTTCGGGCGCAGGCGAGGCCCGAAAGCCCCGCTCCAACAACGACCACGCGGCTCATCGGACTTCCTGGTAGAACACAGGCGACGGCGATCCGACGGGGTGAACGCGGACTGTCAGCGACTCGCGCCCTAAGGTCCCTGGCTCCGGCTGAAACGTCCCCTCGGCCAGCCGCTCCCGAACGACCTCGAGGTCGACGCACGCCGTTCCGAAGCCGCGCGTCACGAGGTACCGGCCAGCGCGGTCGTATGCGATCTGGTCGCCGCCATCGTCCGGGTCCTCCCGCTGCAAAATCTCGTAGTCGGCTGAGTACAGGCCGTCCTCCAGGACGACGCTCATCTCGACTACTCGGTCCCGGCGGACATAGGGCGCAACTGGCAACGGGACGTAGCGGATCGTGACGCCGTCCGACGTCGGGGTGACGGACATCTCGGAGAGTGACCGCATCCGAAGGCCCGTCCTCGAGGCCGGCTGGCTGCCCAGGAGTCCGAACGTGGTTCTCGGATAGGCGCCAGTCTCACCGTGAAGCAGCGCGACGGTGGCCAAGACCGACGTCACGCCCTCGAGGTCGGACTGGAACTGCGCCGAGGTCGAGGCGAGCGCCGGGTCGGAGCTGTCCTCGAGGGCGGCGGTCTGCGCGAACGCGAGAGTGGGGGCCAGAGCGGCCAGCAGGAGAAGTCGCATCATGAGAGCGTGTGGGCGTCGAGATGGCCGGTTACGTGGGCGAGCGCGGTGCGGAGGGTGGGCAGCGAAAAGCGAAAGCCCGCGTCCTCGAGGCGGCTCGGGAGCATCCGGGTGCTCTTGAGCGCGAGCGACTGAGCGAGCTCGCCTCCAAAGGTGCGGACCAGTTTCTCGGGGACGCGCAGCACCGCCGGCCGGTTCTGCACCGACGCCAGCGTTTGGACGAACGTCTTCATGGTCGCCTGCTCCGGTGCGCACACGTTGAAGGGGCCAATGGCGTCGTCCTCGAGGGCGAGGAAGTGGAGCGCGTAGATGACATCGTCGAGGGCGATCCAGGGCCACCACGCGCCGCCGTCGCCCGTCCACCCGCCGAGGCCGAGAGCGGTGATGGGGGCGAGGGTCTTGAGGAGACCGCCCGCGGGTGTCGAGACGAGTCCGATGCGAGCGTGGGCCACGCGGATTCCAGCTGCCTCGGCCTCAGCGGTGGAGGCCTCCCACGCGATCGTCACCTGAGCCAGAAAGTCGTCACCGGGTGCAGCGTCCTCGAGGAGTTTCTGGCTTCCTCGGTCCCCGTAGTACCCGCTCGCAGACGCACACACGAGCGCTCGCGGAGGACGCGACATCGAGGCCAGGGCACGGCTCAGAAGTTGTGTCCCCTTGGTGCGGCTTTCCCAGATCCGTCGTCTCGCCTCCGCCGAGCCGTCTAGCGACGTCACCGGCTCGCCCGCGAGGTGGATCACCACGTCAGGCGCAGCGGCCTCGAGGGCGACCATGTCGACCTCGCCGTCCTCGACGTTCCAGTACACCGCGCGCTCCTGCGCCGACCTCGAGGTCGCGTCCTCACGGCGTCGCACCAGCCGAACAACCGTGTGGCCACCGCCGGTCAAGAACGCCGCGAGCGCGCTCCCAATCGTCCCGGAGGCACCCGTGATCGCCACCGTCATCGGCTCTGCGTCCGCGTCGTGGTGACGGCGCAAGTCCTCACTCGTGATGCGGTGCCGATACGCAAACAGCCGGTCGAGCTGGCCTCGCGCGATGGGGGCGCCGACGCGCGACACCGGGTCCAGCGGTAGCGTGTACGTGATGTCGTCCTCGAGGACGGAGCCCACCGGTGCTGGCAGCATCCGATGGCGGTGGTGCCACGACCCGAACGGGCCCGTGATCTGAACGTCCTCGAAGCCGCACGCTCCGTCCCCTTCTAGGCAGCCGTCGTTGTAGTTACGATGCTCCGCGATCCAGTCGAGGCCGATGGGATCCATTCCCAGACGGATGATGGCCCGGTCACCGTCGTGAATGCCTCCGTGTTGCTTCAGCGAGACGGGTTGCCACGGCGGCGTGAGCCGCTGAAACGCGCCCGGGCGCTCGTGCCATCGGAACAGCTCGGCGGGAGAAACAGGGACAGAGACTCTGGACGTGTATTGCATGCGAGACAACCCCGCCGCCCTCGAGTCCGGTTCCTCTTGGGCGAGTGCGATAAGCTGTCCGCAAGCAAAGCGGTTGCCCTTTCCTGAGTCCTCGAGAGCGAACCGAGTACACACTCACAAGAGTCATCCCCGCGAATGCGGGGACCCATACGATGTGGCCCACGGCCTCGAGGTCGGCCCAGCGTCCAACCCCCTCACCCTGTCCCTCTCTCCTGGGGAGAGGGGACTTCGCGACCACCCTCGAGGACGCACCACGACCTCGAGGGCGACGCCCGGACTACTCTTCGCCCCGCCGGCTGCTACGCGACGCGCTCGAGGTAGCGATCCGTCACTTCGATGTGGTGCCGCTCATGTCCTGCGATGATCCATCCCGCCGCCCGGGTGCTCAGCGGACCCCCACTCGAGGTGCCGATGCGGTCCAGCGCGTCGAGGTCGAACGACAGAAACAGGTCGAGGGTCGTGGCCCGGACACGGTCAAACTCGTCGGCCAAGTCTGCGAGCGGTCGGCTCGAGGTCGCGGCGGCGAAGGCGTCTTGGTCGAAGCCCGGCAGGGGCGTCACGTCGCCACGAGCGATTCGCAACGCCCGCCCGGCAAAGATGCGCTCCGTGTCGATGACGTGCTGGATCGACTGTCCGAGCGTCCACTTGCCCGGCTCATAGGCGTGGTCTGTGAGAACCGGGGCGATGTCCCGGACGAGCACGGACAGCCCCGGACGGAGAAGCGCGGCCTCGAGGTCGTCGCCCTCGACTTGATTGATGTACCGCTCGTAGAAGGGGGCCGACTCCGACGCGCTGGGGCGGACGATCATGAGGTCTGGACGCGAGCGAGCCACGCCGGAGGCGCCGCGTCCTCGACGAGCCCTGTCAGGCCGGAGCGCCGGTACGTCTCGAGGATGCCGCGCACCTCGGCGCGTGTCTCGTCGAGCATGTTGGTCACGAGCTCTGACGAGAACCCGCGCTCGCCCATCTCGATGGTCATCTCCATCGTGACGATCCGGCTGATGGCGCGGCCCAGGTCCACGAGCTTGCGCTGCGGCATCTTCCAGTCGATGTCGAACGACAGCGTGTCGCCGAACGTCTCCGCCGCGCGTGCCGTCAGCGGCTCGCTGCGGAGATACGCACCCAGGTCGACGGACTTGATCCGGCGCATCGCCTTCACGACCGACTCCGTGACCTGCTGGTACAGGATGTCGTTGGAGCCCTCGAAAATCTGGTACGGCCTCGAGTCGACGTAGGCCTGTCCAGCGCGGTGATCTTCGCGGTAGCCGTTACCGCCGGCGAGCTGCACGAACGAGTCGGCTGCTTCCTGCATCCAGTCGGTGACGACGGTCTTGAACGCGTTCGCCTTGAGGCCTTCGCCGAACAGGTCTCGGTCGACGCCCGCGGTGCCAGCCGTCTCCATGCACATCGCGGCCGTTCCCGTCACGAACGATTGTAGGCGCGCCAGGCGGCCCTTCACTTGGTCGTAGTCCACGAGAGGCTTGCCACCCACGATGCGCCCGCGGCAGTGATCGAGGGCGTCATCGAAGACGCGGCGCAGGTAGCCCATGGCCATCCCCGGGATCTGCAAGCGGCTCCGGTGCAGCAGGTCCAGCATCATTTTGACGCCGGTCGACTGCGGCTCCAGCCTCGAGGACGACGGCACCTCCACGTCGACGCGGTTGAGGCCGTAGGGGATCATCTTGAGCCCGATGTTCGGATAGAGCTCTTCGACCTCGACGTTCTGACCGGGCGCGTTGGAGTCGGAGATGAAGAAGTCGACGTCGCGTCGGAGCCCACCATCGGCGGTGCGGGGACGCGCCGTTAGGAGCCAGTAGTCGGCCCAGCCCGTCAGGCCGCCCCAGTGCTTGGTGCCGTCGATCTTGACGGTGCCGCGGTCGGTCGCGGTCCAGGCCGTCTCCATCGCGAACGCCTCCGACCCGAATTTGGGCTCTGTGATCATCAGCCCGGCCAGCTTCTTGTCGCGCAGGTATGACGTCAGGACGCGCTCCTTGGCCTCCTCGCTGCCGTACTTCACGACGGGCTGCAAAAACAAGCCGCCGTTGATGCCGACGATCAGGCTGAGGGGGAGGGAGTGGTAGCTCGTGTCCTCCAGCATCGACAGGCTGTGCCCGATGGAGCCACCTCGGCCGCCGTATTTCTCAGGGATGTATACCGAGAGAGGGTCGACGTCGCGGAACCGGTGGATCACGTACGGTGGGGTGCCACGCTCCTTCCCGGCGTCCGCCAGGTCGTGACGAGAGCCGAAGAGGTGGGTCAGGCGGTCGCGGTACTCGGCACGGAACTCATCGAACGACGCCTTGGCACGACGGATGGGAGCCGGCGCGGCGAGGGGAAGGGAAGGCAAGGGAAGAGCGCTCATACAGGTGGCGGGACAATGCCCGTAATCTAGGCCTCACACCACCCATGGGCCTAGAGCGGTTGCACTAGTCCAATCCCTTACACGTGACTGCACGCTCTCTGTCGTGATCGACCTCGAGGCCCCGGGGTGGCCGTTTCCGCCCGGACTGCGTGCTCGCCTCGCCCTCGAGGGCGACCCGGTGGTGCTGACCGACCTCGAGGCCGAGCGACTGTCACCCTACAAGAGCGAACGCCGCAGGAGACAATCAGCGTTAGGTCGGACCGCCGCCCGGACGCTTGCCGCAGATGCGCTTGGGGTCGCGCCGCTGGCCGTCGCCCTCGAGGTCGGTGCTGACGGGGCGCCTCGCATTGGAGGTCATGGCGCCGGCCTCGAAGTTTCGATCTCGCACACGAGCCGGGGAGGAGCCTCGGCAGGAGTTGCTGTTATTGCAAATCAACGAGTAGGCGTCGACCTCGAGCGCGTCAGCACGCGCCGTCCGGACCTGTGGCAGAGGCTCCTCCGCCCCGACGAGCACTCCGTCCTCGAGTCGCTAGGGGGCCCGACCGACGAGACGCAAACGCGCTTATGGTCCATCAAGGAGGCCGTCCTCAAAGGGCAGCGGACCGGCTTCCGCGCCGGCGCTCAGTCGCTGCGCATCCTCGAGGTCGACCCTCGTCCTCGAGGCCGTGCCATCGTGCAGTCCGACGCGTCGGGTCTATGGCACGTGGCCGTCGGCCTCGAGGGCGACCTCTGGGTCGCGGTGGCGTGGCGCGACCTCGAGGTCGGCTAGCGAGGGACGTCGGGGGCGCGGCCGTCGCCTCCGTTGGCAAAGGCCTGGAGTCGAGCGAGCGTCAGGCGCTGGTTGTCGCGGTAGAACTCGTGCTCGAGGTCGTGGCCGGAGAGGGAATGGTCAGACTGCGCGGCGAGCCAGTCCACGAACGCCTCCTTCGTCTCAAACGACGCTCCGCCGCAGTACCAGGCGGAGTCGTTCGGCTTGTCTGGGTTCACCCACCAGTCTTGGACTGGACCATGGACGTACACGCCGCGCTGAAACTCCAAGCCCATTCCGCAGAAGTCGCGGTGTGCGTACCCGAGGACCTCTCCATTGTCGAGGCGATCCGCAACGCGGGAAGCCACGTCGCGGCCGACGGTGGGCCGCTCGGTCACGTCCTCGTCCTCGAGGGCGAGTGCCTCACGAGAAGCAGACGGCGTAGTCGCCGCTCCGGTAGCCACCCATGAACGCGTCGACGCGCTGCTGGCTGGAGCCGTGCGTGAACGACTCGGGGCGAACAGCTTGGCCGGCGCCGCGCTGAATCGAGTCGTCGCCGACGGCCGAGGCGGCGCTGATGCCTTCCTGAATGTCGGCGTCATCGAGCACCACGCGACCATCCTCGCCGCGCGCGTGGTGCGTCCAGATGCCCGCCAGGCAATCCGCTTGAAGCTCGGTCTGTACCGACATCGCATTCGACCTCGAGCGGGTCAGCAAGCCCTCGAGGTTCTGGACGTGGTGCGCCATCTCGTGAGCGATCACGTAGGCGAGAGAGAAGTCACCACGCGCGCCCATGCGCTGGAGCTGGTTGAAGAAGGCGAGGTCGATGTAGACCGTCTGGTCGGAGGGGCAGTAAAACGGCCCCGTCGCGGTCTGTCCATAGCCGCAGCCCGTCGGCGTCGAGCCGGTGAAGAGAACCAGGTTGGGCTCGCGGTAGGTCTCGCCGGCCTGTTGGTAGAGCTCACCCCAGACGTCCTCGTTCTCGACCAGCAGCGCATCGATGACCGCCGCGTTCTCGTCGGCCGGGTCTGTGACGACCTCGTTGCTGACGTCCGCCGAGGATGGGCCGCCGCCGCCCACGAGGCCGCGCAAGTCGACCCCGAAGAACATCCCGATCAGCACGATCACGATGCCACCGAGGCCGATTCCGACGCCTTTGCCTCGGCCGCCTCCACCTCCACGGCGGTCAATCAAGTTTCCAGACGAGCGGCCAGGGCGGATAAGCATATCGATGGGGAGAGAGGGATAAAGGCCAAACGCAGCCCGCCCTCGGGGGATCCGCTCAGTCCCCTCGCGCTACCCTCACGAGCCCGTACGCCGCGATCCCGAACGCCACCGACACGTTGAGCGACGCCTTGACGCCGTACTGCGGAAGCCCGATCACCAGATCCACGGCCTCGAGGACGTCGTCTGGCACGCCCCAGACCTCGTTGCCCAGCACGAGCGCCAAGGGAAACGCGTTCGCCTCGACCTCCTCGACCTCGAGGGCGCCCGGCACGCGCTCGAGGGCGGCGATGGTGTAGCCCTTCGCTCGCAGCGTCTCGATGGCCTCGAGGACGGACTCGGTCTGCGTCCACGGGACGACGTCCTGCGCGCCCAGCGCCGTCTTGCCGACGCCCGCGTGGTCCGGCGTCGGGGTGAAGCCGGTCAGCACCACGCCCTCGAGGCCCGCGGAGTCGGCGGTGCGGAAGACGGAACCCACGTTGTGAGCCGAACGGAGGTCGTGCGCGATGACGGTGATGGGATGGGGGAGCATTGCGACCTCGAGGACGGTGTGCTGTACCACGCAGTTCTCACCCTCGATCCCTCGGATAGCATGCGTCTTCGGGGCGCAACCAGGAGCGAGGCTTCCCCAGCGCTACGACCCAAGACAATGAGGCAGACTGGATGAGCGTACCTATAGAACACATGTCTTCAGTTTCTGTGCTTGTCTCTTCTCGTTTTCGTCCTTTCTGGCTCATCGCTTTCCTCCTATTCGCGGCAGGATGCGACGCTCTGGGTCTCTTCGGTGGCGGCGGCCGCATTTACTCGGGCGGCAATTCGTTCGGGAACGCGGTCGCCCTCGACGGAGACCGCGCCATCGTGGGCGCCCCGGGATCCGACGATGCCTTCGTTCTCCGCCGAGCCAGCGAGTGGGACACTGAGGTGCACCTCCAACCACCGGACGGGCTTCCCGATGATGAGAGGAGCACGGACGCATACTTCGGCCTCGATGTCGATGTTGACGGCCCCATCGTTGTGGTTGGCGCTCCGGTGCTCGGCGTCATCACCCCGGACGATCCGGGACGGGCGTTCGTGTTCGAGCACGCGGGAGGGCGATGGGCGCGGACTGCCGATCTCCGCGCGGCCGACCCGTCGCAGAACCGCCCGTTCGGTCGGTCGGTCGCAGCATCTGGCAGTCGCGTCGCCGTCCTCGAGGGCGCCGCGGTCGAGCGGATTACGGCCAACCTGATCGAGCCCGCTGCGGTCGTGTTCTACGAGCGGTCCGCGATGGGGTGGTCCGAGGCGTCCCTGATCGAGGAGGAGTCGTACGAACGTCCTACGGGGGCGGGTGGGGCATCCCTGTTCGGTCTGGGACTGGCACTCGACGGCGGCCGCGTCGCGATCGGGTCGCCGGGCCAGGATGTCGGGGGCGTCCGCGGTGCGGGCGCCGTCCGGCTGTATGAGAGAGCGGGAGCCGGATGGTCACTCGCGGCACTCCTGTCCCCGCCCTCGCTGCGCGAAAACGACGCAATGGGCACAGCGGTCGCCCTCGACGGCCCGATCGCCGCCACCGTGGCACCGGGGAGAGACATCGAGGGGGCGCTCACCGGCTCGGCGTTCGTGTTCCGCGAGAGCGGGTCAGAGTGGGCCTTCGAAGCCGAGCTCCGCCCGGCCGACATCACGTCTCAGGACTTCTACGGATCGTCAATCGACGCGAGCGGCGACCGTGTAGTGGTCGGGGCACGGAGCCGGGCGCAGTTCCGAGGCTCCGTCTTTGTGTGGGTTCGACTGCCGTCTGGGGAGTGGGACCTCGAGGCCGAGCTGTGGCCTGAGGGCTCGAGTCGCGCTTCCTTTGGAGAAAGCGTGGCGCTGGATGGTGATCAACTCCTAGTCGGGGCCAACACGGATAGGAACGGCAAGGGAGCCGTCTACGCGTTCCGCCGCGGCCCCGAGGGCTGGGTCCAGCAGGGCCGCTAACGACAGCGCAGCGCCGTCGTGCGTCCTCGAGGTTGCTACTCCCATTCCGGCCTCGAGGTCGCTCAAGCAAAAAGCATCTGGTTTCTCGGTCTCCCGTCCACGGCCTCGAGGACGAACTCCCACACCTTGGGCGTGGCACCGCACGACCTCGAGGACGGCTGTGCGTACCCTACGGCTCCCGTCCCCGATCCCACCATGTCCCGCTCCGCTCTCTTCGTCTCCCTTCTCGGCATGTTGCTGCTCATCCCGGGCTGCACCACGCTTCAGCAGCTCGCCGCGCTCCAGCAGGTCGACTTCGACCTCGACCGGGTCTCCAACGGACTCGTCGCGGGAGTCGACATTGATCGAGCCCGCGGTGGACAGCTCGGAGCGACGGACCTCGCCCGGTTGGGTGTCGCGGCCGCGCGCGGGTCTGTCCCGCTCGAGTTCACGCTCCATGTCGGCGCGGAGAACCCGGCCGACAACGGGGCCGCCGCGCAACTCGTCTCGCTCGACTGGACCCTGTTCCTCGACGGCACCGAGACCATCTCGGGCATCTACAACGACGACCGCCAGATCCAGCCTGGCCAGCGCGCCGACCTGCCCATCACGATGTCGCTCGACCTCGTCCAGTTCTTCGGCCGCAACGTCAGCGACCTCGCGACGCTGGTCGGCAACCTGTCCGGCGCCGAGAGCCGTCGTCAGACCATCCGCCTCGAGGCGCAGCCGTCCATCAACACCGCGCTGGGCCCGATCCGCTACCCCGGTGTGATCTCCATCGACTTCCCCGTCGGCGGGTAGCCGTCCTCGAGGACGACGCGCGAGCATCTGACCTCGAGGACGGTACATGTCCTCGAGGCCGGACCGTCCGACCTCGAGGACGACGGCTCAGTTCGAGAGCTCGTCGATGATCGCGGCGTTGAAGGCCGGGAGATCGTCCGGGTTGCGGCTCGTGATGAGCACGAAGTCGCCGTGCGGGCAGCGCACCATCTCCTCGTCCTGGACCTTCGCCCCGGCGTTCTCGAGATCGGTGCGGATCGAGGTGTACGACGTCATGTGGCGGTCCTTCGCGAGCCCGGCCTCGATGACGAGCCACGGTGCGTGGCAGATCGCGGCGATGGGCTTGCCGTCCGCTGCGAACGCCTTGACGAAGTCGAGCGCCGCGTCGTTGATGCGGAGGATGTCCGGGTTCATCTGGCCGCCTGGGAGCACGAGCGCGGCGTAGTCGCCGGCCGACGCGTCCTCGAGGTCGACGTCGACGGTGACGGTGTCGCCCCAGTCGTCCTGGTCCCAGCCCTTGATGGAGCCGGACTCCGGCGAGATGACGTGGACGGTCGCCCCCGCATCGGTGAGTGCCTTCTTGGGACTCACGAGCTCGGACTGCTCGAAGCCGTTGGTGGCGAGGATGGCGACGTTGACGTTTGAGAGTGTGGACATGGTTGGAGTGGGATGTGAGAGTGGACCTCGAGGACGGGGAGCACAGATCCGTAGTTCTGCGGTCTGCCACGCTCAGGAGCTTCCCGAGTCGCTGGAAAGGGGGGGCGCTCCGCGGTTACCATGCGAGCTCCCGACCTCGATTCCGTGATCCGACTTCTCGCTCTCGCCTGCCTCCTCGTAGCCGCTGGTTGCTCCGGCTCTGCCACCGTCACCACACCCACCCCGAGCAAGCCAAAGCCGAAGGACGGGGACCCCAAGCCCTACGCGGAGGTCGTGACGTCTGAGGCCACATCGGACGCAGGCCTCTTTACCGTCCACCGGGTCGGCGACAAGCTCATGTTCGAGATTCCAGACTCTCTGTTTGGTCGGGACATGCTCTCCGTCAGCCGGATTGCTGCGACACCGGCCGGGCTGAGCCCATTCGTGAATGCGGGGTCCAAGACCGCCGAGCAGGTGCTCCGCTGGGAGAGGGACGGCAACACCGTGCGCCTCCGGACCCAGTCGTACACAGCCGTCGCAGACCCGTCGCTGCCCATCGCTCAGTCGGTCCAGGTCAACAACTTCCAGCCAGTGTTGGCGTCGTTCGACGTCGCGGCGCTCTCGCCGGACAGCAACGGCGTCGTGGTCGATGTGACGTCGCTGTACCTGACCGACATCGCGGCGTTCTCCGGCCTCTCGACGGGTCAGCGGACGCAGTTCAAGGTCCGCCGCCTCGACGCGGATCGGTCGTTCATCGACGATGCCAAGGCGTTCCCCGAGAACGTCAACGTCCGACACACGCTGACGTACGACGCTGCGGAGCCGCCCACGAACGACGGCTCGGGAACGATCTCGATGCAGATGTACCAGTCGTTCGTGCTGCTGTCCGAGACCCCCATGATGGCGCGGCTGGCAGACGATCGCGTCGGGTTCTTCTCCGTCCGCCAGATCGATTACGGCCGTGAGGAGCAGAAGGCGGCGGAGCGGACGTACATCCGGCGCTGGGACCTGGTCCCGAGTGACACCGCGGCGTACCTCCGTGGCGAACTCGTGGTGCCCAACGATCCCATCGTGTACACGCTCGACCCGGCGACTCCGGAGCGCTGGCGTCCCTACTTCTGCCAGGGCGTCGAGGACTGGAACCGCGCCTTCGAGGTCGCCGGATTTCGCGATGCCGTCCGCTGCGAACTCCCGCCCGCGCCGGGCGACTCCACGGCGTTCGACCCCGAGGATGTCCGGTTCTCGACCGTCCGCTACGTGGCCTCGACGACGCGCAACGCGACAGGGCCGAGCGTGAGTGACCCGCGCTCGGGCGAGATCATCGAGTCCGACATCATCTGGTACCACAACCACATCCGCAGCTACCGCAACCGGCTGATGATCGAAACCGGCGCGGCGAACCCGCAGGCCCGGTCGCTCGAGATCGACGAGGAATTGATCGGGGAAACCATGAGGCAGGTCATCGCCCACGAGATCGGGCACGCGCTGGGGCTGCCCCACAACATGATCGCGTCCTCGAGCTTCCCCGTCGACAGCCTTCGCTCGCCGACGTTTACGAGCGAGTACGGTGTCGCGCCAACGATCATGGACTACACGCGACAGAACTACATCGCTCAGCCCGGCGACGGCGTGACACGCTTCGTCCGGATGGTCGGTCCGTACGACGATTTCGTGATCAACTGGGGCTACCGCTGGTACCCGGACGTGACCACCCCCGACGACGAGAGTGCCGTCCTCGACGCGTTGATCGAGGAGAAGGAGGGCGACCCGATGTACCGCTTCTCGACCGGCTTCGGCGGCTACAACCCCGACGCGCAGACCGAGGACATGGGCAACGACCCGGTCCTGTCCAGTGGCTATGCCGTGGCCAACCTCAAGCGCGTCGTCCCAAACCTGCGCGCGTGGACCTCGACGCCGGGGGAGAGCTACGCCGACCTCGAGGAGATCTACGGCGAGACGCTGGGCATGTGGCGTCGATACATGGGCCACGTCGTGACGGTGATCGGCGGCGTCCGAGAGACGCCAAAGGCGAGCAACCAGTCCGGCCCCGTGTTCGTGACGGTCTCGCAGGCCGAGCAGAAGCGCGCCCTCGAGTTCCTGGACGAGAACGTGCTCCAGACGCCGACGTGGCTCCTCGACGCTGATCTGTTGCGCCGGATCCGTCCGGTGGGGGCCGTCGATCAAGTGCGCAGCCTGCAGGTCGGGATTCTAGGGCAGATGCTCGACCCGATGCGTCTCGGCCGCCTGGTCGAGGGCGACGTGGTGGACGGCGTCGGCTACTCGCTCTCTGACTACATGGACGACGTGCGCGGCCGCGTCTGGTCCGACCTCGAGGGCGCCCGTCCGGTCGTGGACGTGTACCGCCGCAACTTGCAGCGCGGCTACATCGAGCAACTGTCGTCCTTGATGACTGAGGACGAGCGGACGCTGCCGTCTTCGATTCGGTACCTCGGTGTGGACGTGAGCCAGTCCGACATCCGCGCGGCGGCGCGCGGCTCGCTCCGGCGCGTCGAGGCCGAGGCCCGGACGGCGCTCAACCGGGCCACGGACGCAGCGACGCGGGATCACCTCGAGGACGTGGTGGCGCGCGTCGAGGCCGTCCTCGATCCATCGCGGTAGGTGGACTTACCAGTCTGGCTCAACTTTGCTACCGGCCAAGCCAGCGTGCTTCGTTTGCGGCCGGCCCGCTGCGCGAGCGGTGGGCCGAGCGCTATCCCAACCTGTTCGATGCTCGCGACCTCGAGGGCGCTCGCAACCAGCCCGACTATCACTTCTACGAGTGGCTCGCCGCAGTCTCGCTGTTCGAGTCCACAGGGTGGCTAAGCCTGGTCGAGAAATACCAGTTTGCTCACGAGCGCAAACGGGCGGTCCTTGAACGGCTCGGAGCGCAGCACCTGATTGCCTTTTTCAATGAGCAACAAGCGGTGTTTGGTCGACGCCAGGCTCCTGATCTGCTGCTCTATAATCCTGATGGGTCCGACTTTGTGTTCTGCGAAGTGAAGGGGCCTCGTGACACGCTTCGGCCAGAGCAAGCCCGCTACTTCGCCGCACTCGAAGTCGCCGCCGATACTCCTGTGTTACGCAGTGATGGTCTCGACCTTTCCTCGCTAGGCTCCGCGGTCGTCCTCGAGGTCGCGTGGGTGGTCTCAAGTACGGTCGGTCTCTCGGCGAGGTACACGTGGTTGTCCCACGCGTCGCAGTGGTGGGTTAGCAGTTGCATCCCGGCGCCTTCGATTGCTTGACTGTACCGGGCCACTCCGAGCGTGACATGGTGGAACGGGACGCCGTCCATCAAGCCGTCGCGCTTGCCCTCGAGGTCGCCGGACGTGAAGAGGAACCGGCCTCCGGGTGTCAGCCACTCCGCCACGTCCTCGAGGCCCGATCGCTGGTCGTCGGCCGACAGGTGGAACAGGACCGCCCCACGCCACGATACCGTCGAACGACTCAGCGGGGAAGCGTGCGTCCTGGAGTTGCTCGCATCGGACAGGGACGCTCGGCACGTTGGCTCGGGAACGCGTGACCATCTCGGGCGAACTGTCGAGCGCATCGACCTCGAGGCCATGCTGGGTTCAGAAGGCGAGAGAGAGGGAGGCCGTGCCGGCAACCGAAGTCCAGAACTCGCCCGCCGGGCAGGCATCGTTCGGATGAGAACGTCGACCTCGAGGTCGCCCACCTCGAGGTCGCTGGTCGTGACGTACCCCTCGTCGATCCGGTCGTACTCACGCATGCCGGAGGGGAAACAGGGTACTTCTGACTTGGAAAAAGTGGGCACAGAGCCTTTGAGAACTGCCTTTTGACAAAGGCGTGGTTCGAGAGTCACTCCTCGCCGGGGACATCGGGATACAGGCCGAAACTCACGGGCGTCCCAACCGAGCGACCCGGGCTGAACATGCACTCCGACAGCTTCACCAGTTGAACAAACCGGTTCCCGTGAGTCCGTTTGAACAGGTGATCTCCTTTGGATGCGTATTGGATCGGACCAACCAGGGTCTCCTGTAGGCCGGCCGTGCCTTTGGCGTCGAGGCTAGCGAAGCGGATCAGGTAGGCGACGTCCGAGAGAGCGACGACGACGGGGTCGAGCGGAGTGCCGTAGCTCCATCCTGAGTACCCGTTGTGGACCACAAAGCTTCGGTCAGGATGGATCAAGGCGAACCTCTGTACCTGTTTCAAACTGACCATTTGGCATTCGGTGTACTGACGCGGATTCGCCGCGACGGGCAACTGACCGAGCGGTTGGACGAGCAACGTAGACGCCGGTGACCGGTCGAAGCAAGAGCGCTGTAGCCCGTTGCCAGCCAAAAGCAACGAGGTTCACGGTGCCACCGCGACCCTCAAGTTGATTCCGCTTTCGGCGTACACGCGCCAGAAGCGTTTCGTGGCGTCATGCCGCAATGCTTCCGCTGCTTGCTATGGCAAGTCTTCGTTCGCAGCGGCAGCGATGAGGTCGGGTAAGACTCGTGACGAGCACTCGAAGCCGATGGCCATCCACCGAGGTACCCCAATACGCTGCTGGCTTCGATCCGTCGTGACAGAACCCGCAGGTCGCGGGAAGACCGAGGCCCTTCTTCTCCTCAGATGCGAAACGAAATAGGGCCATGCTTCGAAGCTATAAGCGCCTTGAAATCAGTGATTACCCCGAGCTCGAGGTCGGCTCGTCGTCGCCGATCGTGACGATCTACGCCAACTCGAGGACGCCATCCGGCCGCAGCGTCCCCGGGAGCATCAGGTCCAGGGTGAGGACGTGCGAGCGATGGTTTCGAACAAGCTCAAGCGCCGACAGGCCAGCCGCGGCTTCGTCTACGACCTCGAAGTCAGGCTCAGCCTCGGGGAGGAGCCGGAGCGACGCCCGCACGAGGTCGTGGTCTTCGGCGAGCCCGATGGGGATGGTTGCCGGAGTCATCGGTCGATGGGAAGTCGGACGCAGAGCCGAGTGCCGTCGCCTGGCACGGACTCCACGTCGACACTGCCGCCGAGATGGTTGGCCCGCTCCGCCATTCCCGCCAGCCCCATACCGCGGTGTTTCCGTGCGTCGGGATGGGTTTCGAATCCACGGCCCGCGTCGGACACCGTGAGCGAGAGCCACCCCGACGCCACGCCGACCTCGACCGTGGCCTCATCAGTGTCGGCATGCTTGGCGACGTTGGTTAAGGCCTCCTGGACGATTCTGTACGCAGTGGTGGAAACTGTATATGAGAGAGGAGGGAAGACCTTCGGCGTAGACAGCACAACGGCGACCCCGAGGTGGTCTTCGACCCACTCCGCGAGCCACGCGAGGGTGGGGAGCAACCCCAGGTCATTGAGCATCGGGGGCCGGAGGTCGAAGGACAGCTTTCTGACGTCACTCTGCAACTGCTGTGCAATCCCTCTGGCCTCCGTCAAAATGGGCCCCGCCCTGTCGGGCAACTGTGCGGCGGCGTCCAGGGACAGCACGAGAGATGTCAGCACCTGGCCGATCCCGTCGTGCAACTCGAGCGCGAGACTCCGCCGTTCCTCTTCTTGGACCTTCGCCAGCTCGTGCCAGTGCTCTCGGAGGGACTGCTGGGATTCCTCGGCCGCCTGGCGCGCTGCGATTAACTGAGACTCGATCGCCTTGCGCTCACTGAGGTCTACCAACGCGCCGACGATCCGGGTCGCGACGCCGTCGGCGTTCCGCTTGATGTGGCCGCGGTCGAGGACGAACACGTACGATCCGTCGGCGCGTGGGAAGCGGTACTCATCCTGCCAGGTCGGCCCACCCCTCTCGATCGCCGCGCTGAACGACTCGACGACCCGGTCGCGGTCGTCGGGGTGGATGCGAGTCTGGCCCCACGCCAATCGGGTCTTCAGGACGTTCCAGCCGAGCACGTCGCGAATGGCGGGGCTCCACTCGGTCATCCCGGACTCGGCGTCCCAGTCCCACACCACGTCTGTCGTCGCGCGGTGCACCAGCCTCAGCCGCTCCGTGCTCGCCTGGAGCTGCTGCCGAGCTTCGCGCAGGTCGTGGATGTCGGTGAAAGTCCCGAACCACTGGACGATGCGGCCTTGAGAGTCGCGGACTGGCTCTGCGCGCCCGATGAACCAGCGGTAGGCGCCGTCTTTCGCTCGCTTGATACGGTACTCGACCTCGAACGGCGCCCCCGTCGTGAGGGAGTCGTTCCAGCGCTCGACGCTGGGCTCCAAGTCGTCCGGATGAACGACCTGATCCCATGTGCCCTCGGCGTTGTCAGGATGGATGCCGGTGTAGGTGTGCCACCGCTGGTTCAGAAATACCGTCTGCCCTCGAGCGTCTGTGGTCCACACCATCTGGGGCATGGCCTCCGCGATCTGTCGGAAGCGAGCCTCACTGGCCCGAAGCACGCTCTTCGCCCGGTTGCGTCCGGTCTGGTCCAAGGCGGTCAACAGGGTGACCCGTCGGCCCTCCCCCTCGACGCTCAGTAGGCGCATTTCGAGCTCGACCTGCTGCCCGTTCGAGCACTCGCGCACGGTCGCCATATGGAACGAGTCCTCCCCGGCGCGGACGCGCTCAAGGACTGATTCGTCCCCGCGCGCGAACCGGATGATCGTGTCGAGCTGGGCGCCGATGATGTCCTCGTGCGCCATGCAGTAGAGGTCGCACGCGGCCGGGTTCGCGTCGAGGATGGTGCTCGAGTCGGGATCGATCACCATCAGTGCGACCGTCGACGCTTCGAAGAGGGTGCGGTACCCGAACCGCCCGTCGGTGCCCCTGTCTCTCGAGACCAACTCCCGCTCGATCAACGTGCCGAAGTCGACAAGCAGGCGGCAGTCCTCGTCCGTCCAGACCCGAGGGCTCGTGTCGATCACGCTCAGCACGGCCGGGGCCTCGGCGCCGGGACGCTGGACCGGCACTCCGAGGTAGGCGCCGACCCCATACTCCTGCACGGCGGGGTGGTGATCCAGGTCCGTGTCCTTCAGCGCGTTGTCGACCGCGACCGGCTCCTGCTTCTCTGCGACCCGGCGGCAGATCGAGTGCGAAAGAGGGATCGCCTTGGCGGGCCACGGGGCTGCCAGGCCAATCCGGCTCCACAGGCGCTGCTCCCGGTCGTTCACCTCCGAGAGAAGTGCGATGGGCGCCTTCAGAGCCCTCGACGCCATGGCCGTGATGCGGTCGAACTCCACGACAGGTACATATGGCCGGTCATCGGACCAAGGCAACAATGAGTTTGTTGACATAACTACTATTCTAATTCACGTCGCTCTCCAAACACGAGGTTTGAAGGGTAGTTCCTCGTCTCGGTTTTCATCTTGCTCCTCGGCTAGTGCCAGCCGGACTGGAGGAGCGGGACCGTTGGGGTACGCCAGCTAGCAAATGACCATACCGACCTCGAGTTCTCCGTAAGGGTTTAAGATCCATCACGATACGCGACTGTTATCCGCGGAAGAAGTCGATCTCGTACGTCGCGCCGACCTCGAGGGTGCTACCCGTCCTCGAGGACGCGGATCTGCTCCGTGAGACGCGCGACCGGCACCCCCAGCACCTTGACCGTCAGCAAGTTCAACGCCAGCCGGCCGCCGGACTGCAACTCCAGCGTCTGCGAGACCGACGTGACCCGGCCCGTCTTGTAGTGGATCTCGAGCCGGTTGCCCACGACCTCGGCCTCGACGGGACCGGTCGCCTCCGTCAGATCCCCGGTGAAGCGCCCGCCACCGAGAGGCTCGAACGTCCACGTCCTCGAGGTCGGCTCGTTGTCACCGCGCGTGATGGTCTGGACCAACTCGAGGACGCCGTCCGGCCGCAAGGTCCCCGTGCTCTCGACCTCCACGACGACCGGGGCGCGGCCTCGAATGTGGAGAACCCCAAGGCCCGCCGTCCGGCCCTCGAAGAACTCGACGACGTCGAACGGCGGCTCGGCCTCGAGGGCGAGTCGAGGCTGCCCCGGCAGGCAGCCGGACAAGACGACGAGAGCGAGGATGGCGAGACGAGACATGTCAAAGGCGAGGAGGACGCTTCGGACCCGACCGGGCACGCTGAGGTCCCCGCCGCCGGTAGTTTCAGGAGATCCTCCTCCGCACTCGAATGGCCCTCGACCTTCTCCTCTCCGGCGGCACCGTCCTCGACGCCACGACCGGCGAGTCCCGCCGCGCCGACGTCCTCATCCGCGACGGCCAGATCGCCGAAATCGGCACCGACCTCGAGGTCGACGATGTCGAGGTGTACGACGCCACCGGCAAGACGATCTCGCAAGGATGGATGGACATGCACGTCCACTTCCGCGAGCCTGGCCAGGAGCACAAAGAGACCATCGCGACCGGCGCCCGCGCCGCCGCCTTCGGAGGGTTCACGGCCGTCGCCTGCATGCCCAACACAGACCCGCCCATCGCGACGCGCGACGTGGTCGAGTTCGTCCGCAAGCGGGCCGAGGGTCTGGTCGTGGACGTCCACCCGATCGGGACGGTGACGAAGAAGCGAGAAGGGGAGGAACTCGCCGAGATGGCCGACATGGCCGAGGGCGGCGCGGTTGCGTTCAGCGACGACGGGTCGCCGGTCCAGCACGGCGGACTCATGCGCCGCGCCCTCGAGTACGCACGCACGCTCGACAAGCCCATCCTGGGACACGAGGAGGATCTGACGCTCAACCCGCATGGCCACATGAACGAGGGGGCCGTCGCGACCCGGCTGGGCCTGCCCGGCATCCCAGGACTCGCGGAGGAGGCCATGATCGCCAGGGACGCCCTCCTGGCCGAGTTCACCGGCGGCCGGTTCCACGTCTGCCACATCTCGACGGCCCGCGCCGTCGACATCGTCCGACAGGCCAAAGCTCGCGGCGTCCCCATCACCGCCGAGGCGTGCCCGCACCACTGGGCGCTCACCGACGCGGCCGTCGAGGACAGCCAGTACGACACGCACACCAAGATGCACCCGCCGCTGCGCACCGCCGCGGATGTCCAAGCCATCAAGGACGGCTTGGCCGACGGCACCATCGAGGTCATCGCGACGGACCACGCCCCGCACGCGGGCTATGAGAAAGAGGTCGAGTTCATCGAGGCCCCGTTCGGGATCCTGGGACTCGAGACCTGCTGGCCGCTCACCGTCCGCGACCTGGTCAAGCCGGGAGTGATCGCCCTCGAGGACGCGCTCCGGATGCTGGCCGTCGCGCCGCGCGAGATCCTCGGCCTCGAGGTCCCCGCCCTCGAGGTCGGCGCCGCGGCCAACCTGACGGTCTTCGATGCCGAGACGGAGTGGACCTTCGAGGAGCGCCACATCCAGTCGAAGTCGCACAACACGCCGTTCGTCGGCGCGCCCATGGTGGGGCGGGCGTGGGCCGTCGTCAACAACGGAATGCTCGTCGAGGCCGAGGCGTGAAGCAGATCGCGACGGCGGATCTGACGCTCGGTGACGTGCCGTCGCCGGACGCGCCGTTCCAGGAGATTCTGAGCTTCGCGTCGTCCTTTAACGGCTACGTCGGGATCACCGGTCACCAGGAGATCCATGCCCTTGGCGGTCGATGGGACGAGGTCGGCGGTGCGTCAATGTCTCTCACCGAACTCCGCCGCGTTCTGTTCATCAAGTTCCGGGGGGACTACCACAACGGAGGATACTCGGACAGCCCGTTTCGTCCCCAGATGCGGCAGCTTGTCCGCGAGATCACGGAGCGATTGCAGCGGCCCGCCCTCGAGGTCTGGCGCGGTGACATCACCGCCCTCGAGGTCGATGCGATTGTGAATGCGGCGAACGAGCGGATGCTGGGCGGGAGCGGCGTCGACGGAGCCATCCACGCCGCGGCGGGGACGCGGCTGGTCGAGGCCTGTCGAGCAATTCCAGAGGTCCGCTCGGGCGTGCGGTGCCCCGTCGGGACGGCTCGGATCACACCGGGTTTTGACCTGAAGGCAGCGTTCGTCATCCACACGGTTGGGCCGATGTGGAGTGGGGGAGAGTCTGGCGAGCCCGCGTTGCTGGCCTCCGCCTACCGGAGCGCCCTCGAGGTTGCGTCCGGCCACGGTCTGAGGTCCGTCGCCTTCCCGGCCATCTCGACCGGCGTGTACGGCTACCCCACCGACCAGGCCGCGCGCGTCGCCGTCGAGACCGTTCGCGCGTGCCGCTCCGCGTCGGGCTGTCCTCAGCGAGTCGTTCTGGTCGCCTTCGACGGCGCCTCGGAACGTGTGCTGCGGTCCGCCCTCGAGCCCGACCCGCGCTCGGACGGAGCGGCGTAGATCCGTTTCGCCCTCGAGGTCGTGCCCTCTATCTTTGAGCATGGACATCACGCCCGCCTCCCTCCGCGCCGACACGCTCGGCGCTGACTCCGTCGTCGAGACCCCGTTCGGCCGACGCCCTCTCGTCTACGCGGACTACACCGCGTCCGGCCGTCAGCTCGGCCGCATCGAGGATCGGCTGCTCGCGCTTGCGCCGTACTACGCGAACGCGCACACCGAGGACAGCTTGACCGGACGAACGGCCACGACGCTCCTCCACGACGCCGAGATTGCCATCAAGGACGCGGTTCACGCGGGACCCGGCGGCAAGGTCGTGTGCTGCGGCAACGGCTCCACGGGCGCCATCCACAAGCTCCAGGAGATCCTGGGCATCGCGATCCCGCCGGCCACGCTGCGTGACATCTCCGAGCGCCTGGCCTCAACGATCGGCGAGGACGCGGCCTCGAGGCTGGCGAGCGACCTGCGCGGGCAGGGCCCAGTCGTGTTCGTTGGCCCCTACGAGCACCACTCCAACGAGGTCACGTGGCGGGAGGGCCTGTGCACCGTCGTCGAGGTCTGCCTCAACGCGGACGGCCAGGTGTGCCTCGACGACCTCGAGGCACACCTTGCGGACCCGGCCTGGGCGGGCCGTCGCTTGATCGGCTCATTCTCCGCGGCCTCGAACGTGACCGGCGTCATCGCGCCGGTGCACGAGATCGCGCGCGTGCTCCACGCCGCCGGCGCCCTCGCGCTGTTCGATTACGCGGCGGCCGGGCCGTACATCGACATCGACATGACGCCGGACGACCCCGAGGCGCGTCTCGATGCCGTCTTCCTGTCGCCCCACAAATTCCTGGGCGGCCCGGGATCGGCAGGCCTGCTCGTCTTTCACGAGTCGTTGTATCCGCACGACCTCGCCCCGAGCGTGGGCGGCGGCGGTACCGTGAGCTACGTCAACGAGACCGATCACGACTACCTGGGGGATGTCGAAGCCCGAGAGACCGCTGGCACGCCGGGGCTCTACCAGCTGTTACGCGCCGCCCTCGCCCTCGATGTCAAGCGCGCCCTGGGCGTCGACGTGATCCGCGAGCGGGAGCACGCCCACCTCGAGCGCGTCCTCGAGCGCTGGGGGCCGCACGACCGGATCGACATCCTGGGGCCAGAAGGTTTGGACCGGCTTTCCATCGTGTCGTTCAACGTCCTCGACGGCCAGGGGGGCGTGCTCCACCCACGGTTCGTGACGGTGCTGCTAGACGATCTGTTCGGCATTCAGAGCCGTGCTGGCTGCTCGTGCGCGGGGCCGTACGGTCACAAGCTGCTGGGCATCGGCCCGGACAAGAGTGCTCGCTACCGCACCTGTGTCTCCAGCGGCTACGGCGGCCTAAAGCCTGGCTGGGCGCGCGTCGGGTTCCACTACACCCACGACGACCTCGAGGTCGAGTATCTCCTGGACGCCGTGGCGTTCGTGGCCGATCACGGGGCCCGCTTCCTGTCGCTCTACACCTTCGACGTGGAGACGGGCGCCTGGGTCCACCGCGACGGCCGCACGCCGACCCCTCACTACGGCCTCGAGGCCGCGGCTCCCGCCCTCGAGGTCGTCACCGGCGACGCGCGCGGCGCTCTGTTCGAGGCCGCCCTCGAGGACGCGCACGCTCTCGCGGCCGACCTTCCGGAATCCTGGACGTCGGGGACGCTGCCGGACGAGGTGGCAGATCTCCAGTTCTTCGCTCTGCCGGCGTAACACCCCGTCCTCGAGGTCAGCGCCGGAGGCGAGGTGTCAGGTCCGTGAACTCCGTTTCGTCGATCTCGTTGAGCGCGGTCGGCTCCGTGAGGATGATGGTCTGCTCGTCCTCGGCCACCTTCATGCGCGACAGCGTCATCGTGCCGGCGTCGGTGGTTAGCTGAATGGGCTCGGTCCACGTCCATCGCTTTTCGGGCTCGTCGGAGCCCTCTAGGATGTACGACCAGCCGGTCATGGACCTCGTCTCCGGCTCGACGTCGATCCAGTAGCGGTCGCCTGGGGTCAGGCCCACGTTGTCGAACGACAGGGCTAGCCGGTCGCCCAGCGGGCCGTCCGCCAGGTCGCGGCGGACGCCCGGGTCGAGGACCTTGATGGGGGCCAGGAGCCAGTAGCCGTCGTTGACGAACCGTCCGTCGGCCTCGAGGAGTCGCTCGTTGGCCTCGGTCCCTTCGACAGCCGTGCCGTTGAGCGCGACGGTGCCCACGGGCGCCTCCTTGTCGAACGTCGAGGGCGAGTACACGGCGACCCACATCGAGTCCTGCCCCCCGGGCCACTCGACGCGGACGCGGTCGCCCTTCTTGTCCCACACGTGCCGGGTGCGGACAACCTCGATCGAGTCGCGGATCACGGCCCACTCCCACTCGATGCCCGGCAGTTGGTCCCAGACATCGAGGCCACCGACACCCTCGGTGACGGAAAAGGCCAGCGAGTCGGCAGCATTGTCCAGACGGGGGCTCGTCGGGCCTCCACACGCGGAGAGGGCGAAGGCCAAGAGAAGGAGGAAACGCATGGGAGTGGGGGAAGAGGACCGAAGGTACCCGCTCTGGTGAGAAAGGCTCGCGGTCGGGCCGCGTCCTCGAGGTCACAGGCGATCCGGCGATCCTCAGCATTCCTCCCGTCCTCGAGGTTGGCGGAACGCGGACGTGCCGATAGAGCGTTAGCAGGTCCCTATCGATTCGTCCTGTGCGCACATCCCGATTGATTCCTTCCGACTCTCCTCGCGTCGAGGCCGAACGGATCGGTCTCCCTCGAGCCGGTGATCAGACGCCGTGCGGTGGAGGGCTGGCTTGTGCGTCGCGTATTGATCTGTCGATCCTCGAGGTAGCCTGATGGCGCAGCAGAAACGCAGACGCCGAGGGCCGGTCCTGCGCGCTCGGCGCGCGAGCCCCCGGTCCAACTCTCGAGCTCGGGCAGCAGTGCCGAACTTCTTCACCTTGATGAACCTGCTGGCCGGGTTCTTCTCGCTGATCCAGACCGCCGCTGGCAACCTCGAATCCGCGGCGTGGCTGGTCGTCTTGGCTGCCTTCTTCGATCTGCTCGACGGCATGATGGCCCGTTTGGTCGGTGCCACAGGAGACTTCGGAACCGAGCTCGACTCGCTCAGCGACATCGTCTCGTTTGGCGTCGCGCCCAGCTTCCTGCTGTACCAGTTTGGCCTTGACCAACTGGGTCCGCTTTGGGGCGCGCTCCTGGCCAGCCTCCCGGCTCTGTTCGGCGCGGTCCGTCTGGCCAAGTTCAATACGCTCGTCGAGACCGGAGTCAAGTCAACAGAGTTCACAGGACTCCCGATCCCTGCGCAGGCGGGTACCGTCGTGGTGCTCATTCTTACATTCGTAGATCGGCCGTGGTTCGATGTGCTGGCCCGGCCTCAGCTGTCGGCGCTCATCACGCTCGTCGTCGTGCTGTCGACGTTGATGGTGGCGCCGGTGTCGTTTCCCGCACTTCCGCAGCCGAACGCGAAGAACCTCCGCAAGTATCGAGGACGCTTCCTCCTCTTCGGCTTGGCGCTGCTCCTGGGAGTTGTGTTCCAGGAAGAAGGCCTGCTGATCTCCGCCATCGTGTACCTCGGCTGGGGTCTTGGTCGCGCCTTGGTCTGGGCGTTCCGTGTAGCAACGCGCGAGGACTTCGACCTCGAGGACTTGCTCGACTCGTCCGATCCTCCGTCGTACTCGTAGTTTCGAAGCGTTCGCACCGATACCATGTACATCGCACACGTCCGCGTCACCCTTCGTCCGTCCATCCTGGATCCCCAAGGAAAGGCGGTGACGAACGCGCTCCACGACCTCGGAATGCCGTCCGTCTCGAGCGTCCGGACCGGGACCTTCTTCGAGGTCAAGGTCGACGCGCCCAGCGCACCGGCTGCTGAGGCTACGGTGCGGCAGGCCTGCGAGAAGCTCCTGGCCAACCCGGTGACCGAGGACTTTGCCATCCTCGCCGTCGTCCCGTCAGAGACAACGCCGGTTTAGGATGAACTGGAGGATTGCAAGCGGCCCTGCGGCGCCAGAGACAGACGTCGCTCCCGCCCTCGAGGACGAGGTTGCGGAGGTCATAGACACCCCTTGGCTGGTGGTTCTCTACGACGACGACATCCACACGTTCGAGGACGTGATCCTACAGGTCGTGAAGGCGACGGGGTGCTCCGCCCAGCGCGCCGAGCGCCATGCGTGGACCGTGCACACGAAGGGCAAGGACGTCGTGTATCAGGGCGACTTCTTCGAGTGCTTCCGTGTCCAGGGGGTCCTGAAGGAAATCGGGCTCGTCACCGAAATCGAAGGGTAGGGGCTCTCGGTTCCGTCCTCGAGGTCGACGGCGGAGACTGATACACCGACGAAGCATCTCGTCCTCGAGGTCGCATCTGGCAAAGCCGTACGTGGCGTCCCTGCGTGGTGAGGGGTACCCCTCGAGGTCGCAGACCTTGGTCTTCCCGATTGCGTTGGCCCGGCGACTACCGCATCAGGAGGTAGTTGAGCTTGACCAGGACGACATCGTCGGGGAAGGCGTCGAAGGTGTCGCTCAGTTGACCCGTGGTTCCGGTCTCGAACGGGGAGCGGCCGGCGTCAGCGATCAACGCTTCCTCGAAGAGGGAGTCGTTGCGGCCCTGGCTCCAGACGACGAACAGCGTCGAGCCCGGCCGGT
The DNA here is from genome assembly GCA_963832985.1 of Rubricoccaceae bacterium. Lineage (GTDB taxonomy): Bacteria > Bacteroidota > Rhodothermia > Rhodothermales > Rubricoccaceae > Rubrivirga. The sequence goes on along the minus strand of CAWHWG010000001.1, from coordinate 35,750 downwards.
ATTCCCAGCGGACGACGGCGTTGGCGGTGAACGACGAGAACGAGAAGTCCCGGCGCTTTGGAAAGTTGGGGAGCGGGCGCAGGTCGGCCGGTCCTGCTAGGAGGGAGAAGTCCGTGTATCGTCCTCGAGCGGCGAAGAGCTGTCCGAAGAGCTGGAGCGAGAGTCCGGGTCCGAAGATGACCTGCGCGCGAGTCGTGAGGTCGAACTCTCGAGTGTCGCGCGATCCAAAGACGGGCGCGTAGAACGCCTCCGCATCCACCGCGATGGGACCGTCGAAGGCCTGGAGACCATCCAGGAGCCCGGAGTCGACCTCGAGGCCGATGAGGTCGCTGTCTCCGAACGCCTCGGGCGTGTCCGTGAAGGCGCCAACAGCCAGGCCTGTGGGAGTGCTGAAGAGCGACTCGTTGGCCGCCCACGCGCGCTGACGGTCGCCCCCGGACACACCCCCGTCCACGCTCAACGCCACGCGGTCACTCGCCGTCCACTCGAGGCCGGCGCCGATCCCCGCTTTCGACCCACCGCCTTCGTCGAATCCGCCGCTCACACCGAGCTCCCAGCGAAATCGCTTGCGCGAGTCGCTCTCGAAGGACAGAGAGCCGCTCACGTCCGCAAGTCTTTGGACCGGACCAAGCCCGCGTGTCTCGCGAACGTCGACGCCGCCGAGGCCCTCGGACTCGACTCGGAGGCTGAGCTCTTGGAAGCCTTTGAACTCAGCAGACTGTGACGCGGAAGCACGAAGTCCCTGGCTCTCGGCGTCCGAGAGCGTCCATGTCTGGGTAAAGAACGCGCCGGAGTTGAGACGGCGGAACGGGCCCACGGGCTGCCCCTGGTTCCAGAGCTGTCGGAAGCCGCCTCGCGCTTGCATCACGTCGGTCTGGCGAAAGCGTCCAACGTCATTCGGGTTGAACCCGGCGGAGTAGAACCGGAGCCCGAAGCCGGGGACGAAGTAACCGGAGATCTTGTCCAGACCCAGGTAGAGCGCCGCACCGAACTCATCCTCATCAGCTTGCTGACGAGCGCTGCCTGCAAGTGTGCCCTCGAAGACCCACGACCCGTCCGCGAACCGAGCGGCCCAATCCATGGCGCTGGCGAGCGCCCGCGTCGAGGTCTCGTCAGCCTCGAGGTCGCGCCTGGAGGCAAAGCCTGTGATGCCGCCTCCGATGTAGCTCTGGCCCGGCAGCTCCTGTTTGGCACGCGCCGCGACGTAGTAGCGTCCCGGGTTGAAGCGGCCGCCCGTCGCCGCGCCCAGGCCTCCAAATGACAACCCGCCTGCTGTGCGCCCGGTCAGCTTCGAGGCCGCGATGATGGGGGAGGAGCCTCCGACACGGCGTGTGTAGAGCAGCGCGCCGTCGCCTCCGCCGACACGCAGGTCGAAGATCTGGGTGCCCTCGACGAAGAACGGCCGTCGCTCCGAGAAAATGGTCTCGAAGGTGCCCAGGTTGAGCTCCGCGGGGTCCACCTCGACCTGACCGAAGTCGGGGTTGATGGTCGCGTCGAGAGTGACGTTGGAGGCCAGGCCGACCTTGATGTCGGCGCCTACGTTGCCCTCGAACTCTCCCACGCCTGTGCCGGGGGTAGCGGTGCTCTCCGTCCTCGATCCGCCCGCCAGGGTATACGGGGTGGTTTGCAGGATCGGCCGCGGGGTGATGCCTTGGATGCCGTCGAGAGTACCGAACAAGCGAACGAGTCCAGCCGACGCTTCCGCCCGCGTCACGGGTGCCCAGAACGACTCCTCGCCACGCGACGGCATGACGCGCTGGAACTGGACGCCCCACGACGCCGATCCCTCGGCGAAGCGGAGCTGCGAATAGGGGATGCGCATCTCGGCGGTCCATCCGTTGGCGTCGACGCGAACGGCAGAGGTCCACACGGCATCCCACGAGTCGTCGTCTCGTCCGCCATCAATCGTGGCGTCGAATTGGACGCCGGCTGCCGTAACGCCGAATGCGTAGGCGGTCCGGTCGTCGTCGTAGCTGTCGATGAACACGGCGAATTGGTCGGCATCGCCGGTGTCGTCGCGTCGGCTGAGGGTGGTGCGCACCGGCTCGCTCGAGGTCATCCGGGCTCCAATGACCAGCCCATTGGCCCCACGGAGGATCCGAACCTCGGTTGCATCGGAGGCCGGCTCCCCCTCCGACGGCTCGAACTGAATGAACCCGGTCGCAGGCCGGGCTGCGCTCCAAGCCGCCTCATCGAGGACGCCGTCAATCGCGACAGAGCCAGCTGGGCCCGCTGTAATCGTTGGGCGGGGGACGATGGCGAGCGACAGCGCGAGTGCGAGGGCGAGCATAGATCATGAGAGCAGCAGCCGAAGTGTCGGGGTCATGGCGCAAACCGTCGGTACGTTCGAGGCGAATTCCAAAGGAGACGTGTCCGACGATGTGTTCCGTACGCTGCGCGCTGAGGCATCAGCGGAGCCGCCCAAGACGAAGGGATCTCGCTTCATCGGCGTCGCCGCGCCCGTGTCCTCGGCGGACGCCGCCCTCGAGGTCGTGGCCGAGGTGCGGCGGAGGGAGCACTCCGCCCGTCATCACGGCTGGGCCTACCGTCTCGGCCTCGATGCCCCCGCTCCTCGGTCGTCCGACGACGGCGAGCCGAGCGGGTCGACCGGCGTGCCGATCCTGAGAGAGATCGAGGGGCGGGACCTCTTCAACACGGTCGTGGTGGTGACGCGGTACTACGGCGGCACCAAGCTGGGCGTCGGCGGGCTGGCCCGTGCCTACGGCGAGGCGGCCGGACTCGCCCTCGAGGCCGCACCGCTGAAGCGGGTGGTGATGCGCGCGCCCGTCACGATCGCGTTCGCGTTCGAGGACACGTCGCCGGCGATGCGCCTGCTGGACGTGTTCGACGCCGTCCTCAAGGACCAGTCCTACTCGGCGCAGGGCACGACCCTTCGGCTGGCCGTCCGCCGCTCGCAGGTGGCCGACCTCGAGGCCGCGTTCGTGGAGGCGACGGCGGGGCGCGGGACCGTGGTGGGGGAGGCGCCGTGATGCGGTAAGCGCCCTCGAGGTCGCGCTACCGTCGAACCATCGTGGACTCGAATCGGCCCCCAAGCGGAAACCGTCGGTCCTCCACCACATCCACGGGACCCACCCCGGGCACGAGGGACACAGTGCCCTCAAAGAGGGAGACCTTGAGCGTGTCCGACGGCGGGGCGTAGCGAGGGACGACAAAAGTCGATTCCTCGTAGTCCGTCAGGTCGCTCGTTGTAAACCACACGTCGTTGTTTTCCTGCTCAACGACTTCGAGGACGGAGATGGGGCGCGGCACGGTTGGTCCGCCCCGGAAGGTCGTCAGAACTGTCGCGATCCGCTTTCCCTCGTCACACAGAACGGAGGTGAACTCCCAGTCGAGGCCGCCGGAGTATGGGTTTCCCGACCCGCGCCGACTGTAGTGGTACAGGTAGAAGAAGCCCCACTCTGTACCGGCCTCGAGGGGGAAGTAGTCTGCGGTTCCGGCTGGCTGATTGGTAGGGCATGCGTCAAGGAATACAAACCTGAACGTCTTCGACTGAGTCACAAATCCGGTGGCCACGACTTCGACACTTGCCTCCCCAACTCCGGTGGGCGCGACGGTCAGCGTGTCGTTCTGAATCGAGGCCGAGATAGGCCCTGTGGTTTGGTTCACATCCAGCGTTGCGGGGTAGCTCTCGGACATGACAAACTGATCGCGAAGGCTATAGGCTTGCCGGCGCTCCGTGCGGAGTGTGACAGTGGGTGGATCAGGAGTCGTGTCGAGCTCCGCCACCTCGGCAGTGAACACGGCGTTCTCTCTGAACTGTCGGTCAACGTAGAGAGCGACCTCGAGGGATCCTGAACCCACGCTGCGAGGCTCGATGACTAGGCTCTGTCTGGTGATTTCGTAGTCTCGGCGGCGTCCTCGCCACCGCGACTATGCAGTCTCGCCGACACGCGCTCTCCGATGCCCAGTGGGCACGCGTGGCCACGCTCTTCGACCGGCCGCGTCGGCCTGGCGGCCAGTGGAAAGACCATCGCCTCATGCTCGACGGCGTGCTCTGGATCATGAAGACCGGCGCCCAGTGGCGAGACCTCCCAGAGCGCTTCGGCTCCTGGAAGACGGTCTACGACCGTTTCCGCCGCTGGCGCACCGACGGCACGCTCGACCGGGTGGTGGCGCACCTTCAGCGTGACCTCGACCGGGACGGGCTGCATCGACTGGTCCGCCTTCTGCGTCGACTCGACCACCGTCCGGGCATCTCGCGCAGCGGCGGGTGCCCGAAAGAAGGGGGCCACGGCCTCACTCGCGAGCCGACGGATCATGCGCTGGGGCGGAGCCGTGGCGGCTTTACGACCAAGCTGCACCTGGTCACCGACCGCCGCGGACTCCCGCTCGGCATCGTTCTGACGCCGGGGCAGCGCCACGACTCGACCCAGTTCGCGGCCGTGCTCGACGTCGTCGCCGTGCGGCAGCGGTCGGGGCAGACGCGGCGACGGCCGGGCCGTGTGGTAGCTGACCGCGGCTACGACGCCGACTGGATCCGGTCGTGGCTGCGCTGCCGAGGCATCGGAGCCGTGATCCCGTCGACACGCAGCCGCAAGCGTCGGCGTCGGCTGGACCGGGTGGCGTACCGGGATCGGAACGTGGTCGAGCGGGCGCTGGGCCATCTCAAGGAACACCGTCGGATCGCGACGCGGCAGGAGAAACTGGCTGAGAGCTACCGTGCGATGGTGCAGCTGGCCGTGATGGAGCGCTACCTCCGCATCCTCGATTCACCAGACAGAGCCTAGAACTCGCTCATCGCGGACCGATCCACTAACGGCACCCCGTTGGCGAACGACCGCGAAAGACAGCCGTGCCGGATCCGATGTCTCGAAGCTGTCAAGCAAGTTGATCTCAACCGGTCCATACGGCGAGAGTTGAATCGTATCTGGCAGCTTGGTCGTGACCTCGAGGTCGGTTGGTACCTCAGAGTCTGTATCGTCGGTTGGGACTTCGGGGGCTGAATCCGACGCGTCGCACCCTGCCAGGAGCACTGCCAAAAGAGCGAGTGTGAACTGAAATCGCATCAATAATTTCGTTATGTAGATTCAAGGATCGGGGCTGCGGAACGGGTCCGTCAAGGGGATACGATATGGATTCCCTCACCTCACGAAGTGAACGATCTCAAGTGCCGGCCCTGCTCCATCGGCGAGCCTGCAATGCCTTCGGTGTGTGGCCGACCTCGAGGCTGGGTCTACCTGATGATGATTGAGTTGCAGCATCCCTATGTGAAGATTGACCTCGAGGGCGCTCATCTTCGAAACAGGGTCGACTCGAAACGCCCGCCTAGCGGGTAGCGCCTTAACTCTCGAACGTCCACAGGCCCAACGCCACGAACTAAACACACCGTTCCTGGGAATGAGCGAATCTCGAGGGTGTCGGAAGGCTCGGCGCTGTAGCGCGGTACGACGAATGTCGATTCCTCAAATTCAGTCAAGTCGCTCGTCATAAACGATACCTCGTTAGCCTCACTCTCGATGACTGTAAGCGAGCCCGTCGTGCTATATGGCAAGCCTCGTTGGGTGCCAAAGAAGGACGTGGAGATCGTTGCAATCCTCTGGTTGTCGACACATCTCACCGAATCGAATGTCCAGAGCAGTGTGCCTTCATAGGGCGTGCCGCTCCCTCGTCTACTGACCTCATAGGTATGGTCAAACGTCCATACTGACCGCTCTTGCAGTGGGAAAAAGTCGGCTGAGTCTAGGTCGGGAGAATGCGGACAGAGTGAGGCCGTGCCCCCTCCGAAACTGTCACAGCCGAAGGCGAACAACGCCAATGACATCAGGGCGTAGTGACGAGAACGGAGCATCCTGAATCGGTGAGAACTAAACCTGCAACCAGACCTCTTGCCTGGTGATCCTGGGGACGTAGGTTTGCAGCATGGACCGTCGCCACTTCGTCTCCGCCGCCGCCCTCGGAACCGTCTCTGCCGTCGCAGGATGCGGCCCCGGCCCCGGCAACGGGCGCCGCAACACGGGCGTCGCCCTCGAGGGCGGACCTGCTGTCGTCACGCGGCCTCGAGTGCGGTGGCGGCTGGCCTCGAGCTTTCCGCGATCCACGGAGATCCTCTACTCTGCCGCCGAAGAGCTGTCCGCGCGAGTCGCCGCCTTGACCGACAATCGCTTCGAGATCGAGGTCTCCGAGGGGGGCGCGCTGGTCCCGCCGCTCCAAGTCCTCGACGCCGTCCAGGCTGGCTCAGTCCCCATCGGACACACCGCCGGCTACTACTACCTCGGCAAGACGCCCGCTCTGACCTTCGACACCGCCGTCCCGTTTGGGATGCAAGCCCGCCAGCACGACGCGTGGATGCGCCACGGTGGCGGACGCGAGCTCACCAACGGTGTCCTGTCTGACTTCGGCGTCGTGGGCTTGCTCGGTGGCAACACGGGCACTCAGATGGGCGGCTGGTTTCGGCGTCCCGTTCGCAGCCTCGAGGACCTCAACGGCCTCACGATGCGCATCCCCGGCCTCGGTGGTCGCGCCTTCGAGCGGCTCGGCGTCATTCCGCAGACCTTGCCCGGCGGCGAGATTTACGGCGCTCTCGAGCGTGGAGCCATCGACGCCACCGAGTGGGTCGGTCCCTACGACGACGCCCGAATGGGCTTCTACCGCGTCGTCAACACGTATCACTATCCCGGATGGTGGGAGCCCTCTGCGGCCTTGTCCTTCTACGTCAACCGCGCGGCCTGGGACGCGCTGCCGCCGTCGTACCAGTCCGCCCTCGAGGTCGCGTCAGATGCCGCCAACGCGTGGATGCTGAGCGCCTACGACGCCCGCAATCCGGCCGCGCTTATTGAACTGCTCGACCGAGGCGTGGAGACCGTCCCATTCCCCGCAGACGTCCTCGAGGCCTCGGCGTTGGCCTCGAAGGATCTGATGGAAGAGATTGCGGCGGACAGGCAAACGAGGGAGATCCTGGAGAGCTACCGCGACTTCCAGTCGGCCTCGGGTCAGTGGTTCGGGCTGGCGGAGCAGGCGATGTCGCTGGCCTCGAGGCCGGCGTAGCTCTTGGTGTAGCCCCAACTATGGGGGCTGCGACGCCCTTTGCAGCCTCGAAGATGGTTTGACATCGATAAGGCGGGCTGCACGGATGGAGCCCGATCCCTATGCTCCGACTGATGAGAGCGGGGACGGCTCAGGCCGCTATCCCGTCACCGTCAAAAACCACAACGGCCCGCCCCCGAAGGGACGAGCCGATGGTGTGAGCCAGATCCAAAGAGCGGATTCGGTATCAGCGAGCAACTGTCAGCGTTCGAGTTACGACGGCGCCTTCGCCATCAATGCGGACGAGGTACGTGCCCGGCGCAAGGCTCGGCACGGAGACCTCGAAGCCACCAGCGGGAGAAGCGCCGTCATGCAGCACGGCGACCTCGCGGCCCAGCGCGTCGTACACCGAGACGCGGACATCCCCGAGCGGAGCGCCCTCGAGGACGACGGTCGCACGGCCGGCCGAGGGATTCGGGTAGACCTCGATCGCGAGACCTTCCAAAACGTCTTCCGTGGCGACGGTCGACCGCGTCGTAACGCGCAAGACCAACCGGCCTGCGAGACCTGCCGGGTCAGCGGCCTCGGCCTCTGTCGCGATGAACGAGAACGTGCCGCCCTCGAGGACGGTGGTCGGAGCGCCGCGGTCGAGCACCTGAACCGCGTATACGGTAGACGCCGCCGCAGACAATGTCTCGAACGAGAGCTCGTACGTCCCGGCCTCAGGCACGACCACCACGAGCGGCACAGAGAGCGGCGTGCCCGGTGTGAGCGGATCAAGAGCGAGAGCGGCGAGCGGAGCAGGCGGCGGCCCGTCTCCACGAGGCGCTCCGGCGGCCAACGTCGCCCCGATGGGACTGACCAGATCGACCCCGTCGAAGAGATCGAGGCCGGCGTCCGCGTCCTCGAGGAGGCGCAAGACGAACTGGTCGCCAGGAGCCGACGCAATCGCGCTCGGGGCGGCGGTTGCGCCCGATGTGGACCGCGCCGCGAGCGTCACCACAATCGCCGTCTCGTCCTCGAGGGGCGCGAACACAGCCTCGCGGATCGAGCTGCCGGTTCCGGCGGCCGACCCATCGAGGGCGATGGCCGCCGTAACGGACGTGGCTCCATCGTCTGGGATCACCTGAAGCACGACGCCGGAGAAAGCCTCGAGGACGAGGTCGTCGGCCAGCGTAGAGAGGGAGACTGGGCGGAAGGAACCGGCGTCGGCGTCAAACACCAGCGCCACGTCGGCTAGCGTGCCGCCCTCGAGGGCGATCTCGCTGAGGGCGATGGGACCGTCGGTCGGGTTGCCGACCGGAACCAGCATCCGGCCCGGGCCGGCCTCGAGGCCGGTTGAGACCACGGAGTCGTCCGTCGAGGGTCGCCCTGTGATGGTGAGATCAGCGCCCGGTGCAACGTCGAGCAAGACGAGCTCGCCCGCCATGAGAAGCGTTCCCAGATCCAGGAGGACCGGCATCGTCCCGTCGCGGAACCCGAACACCTCGTCCACGCCAGCGGCCTCCGCGAGCTCGCCAGCCGTCAAGCCGCCGAGGGGGAGCGACAGGAGGCGCGGCCCGCCGTCCTCGACGCCGTCGCCGTCTGCGTCGCGCGGAGGGACTTTGACCGAGACCGCGTCCTGATCGTTGTCCACAATCAGGATCGCCGTTTGCGACGGACTCCCGACGGAGAGGACGCCGGCGGCGTCACCGCTTTCGTCCTCGATGCGGAGCGCAAAGATGAATGTCTCCGTTGGCTCGCGTGCGCCGTCATCCGTGATCGGGACCTCGACGGTGTACGTGTCTCCTTCGCTGCCAACGAGTAGCGAGGCCGACTCAAAGCCGCCCAGGTCCGTGGGGTCGCCAGACGCCAACTCCACGATCACCGTGACATCCTCCGAAGGGTCTCCAGACAGCTTGATGGTGAGTGTGATCGATCCGTCTCCCTCGCTCACCGCCCGCTGAACGGACGAGAACGCGACTGACCCCTCCGACTCGTCATCGATAATGCTAAACGTGAACGTATCGGGCTCGCCCTCGACGGCGCCGGTGACATCACTCAGGCTGAGTTCGAAGGTCTCCGTGTCCTCGATCTCGTTGTCGTCCTGGGCGGTGACGGTCACGGTGCTTGTGGCACCTGTAGTCGTTCCGGCTGTGAAGGAAAACTCGTCGCCGGTGAGCGCGAAATCGTCGTCGTTGTCGCCCATCGTCACTGTGATGGCGCCCGAAACAGGAGCCTCAAGCGGCTCGCCGTCAGACGTGGTCACGACGACATCCACCATCGTCTCTCCGCCCATTTCCTCGAGGCTGCCGCCGCTGGCGGATGAGAACGCCACGGTCGCTTTCTGGGGTGCATTGCCCAAGACACGGATGTCGTCGATGGCGATGTCTTCATCGCCTCCGTTGAGCTCGATCTCGTAGCGGAGCGTGAGCAACGAGCCCGTTCCCGAGATCGTCGCGATGTACTCGGTGAATGTCGGCGTGAGCTCTGGGTCAGTGTCTTCAGCCGTAGAAGCGGCTGGGGCCGTCACGCGGGTCGTTCCGTTCGATGACTCTGTGCTCTGGATGGATAGGATGCGCTGCTCGTCGCCTCCATCGATGGAGGCGAACAAGAGCACCTCGTCGCTCCCATCCCACGTTGTCGAGTTGCCGTCCTCGTAGGCTGTCGCGTAGAGGGCGCGGACTTCAAGACTGCTGGTCGCGTCCGATATGTCGATATCGGAGATGGTGATCGTCTGTCGGCGAGGCCGGCCGTCGAAGTCTATGTCTTGGGCGCCGAAGAAAAACGAGCCCTGGGTGCCGGAGAGAGTCGTCCGGTCCGTGATACCCGACCCGTCGGTGCGCAGGAAATAGTCGCGGTCCGAGTTTGGGCTGACCGCCTCGGGATCAGATGTCGTGTATCGGTCGGGGTTGCCGTCCGTCTCGAACGTCTCGCGGTAGAACTGTGTGTTCGGCGGCGGCGGCGGCGGATCTACACGGACCGTCCCAAAGACGCGGATATCGTCGATGTTGATGTCCTCGTCACCGCCGTTGAGTTGGATCTCGTAGCGCAGCGTCAAGGTCAAGCCCGTGCCCATAATCGCGGCGGCATACTCGGTGAACGTGCTTGTGATCTCCGCGTCGGTGTCCGCACCGGTCCCGTCGAGGTCACTATCGACTCGGGGGAACGTGTTGCTCGACGAGCCACTCTGAATCGAGAAGACAAGCACGTCCGGGCCGCCGTCAATGGAGGCGTAGAGCTCGACCTCGTCACTCGTGTCCCAGTCCTCGCTTCCGTCTGTGGCGTCGTCCTCGGCGTACAGCGCGCGGACCTCGAGGTCGCCGGTGACATTGGAAATATCGATGTTGGGAATCGTGATCGAGACCCGGTCGGCGAACTCGCCCTCACCGTCGACGTCCTGAGCGGCGAGCCAGAACGACCCCTCAGGACCCGTTACTTCGACGCCTCCGCTGATCTCCGTGCCGTCGGTGCGTAAGAAGTAATCGCGGTTGTTGTCAGTGCTTACGTACTCGGAGGGGGTGGTCGTGTAGCGGGCCGGGTTGCCGTCGGTCTCGAACGTCTCCTGGTAGATCTGGGAGCCGACGGGTGGCGGCGGTGGGGGAGTGGCGACGGTTCCGAAGATCTGGATGTCGTCGATGGCGATGTCCTCGTTGTTGCCATTGAGGTTGAACTCAACCTCGATGGTGAGCGTCGAGCCTGTCCCGGCGATGGCGGCGGCGAGCTCCTGGAACGTGTCGGTGATCTCGGTTCCGTCGCCAACACCATCGAAGTCTGTGTCGATGCTCGGTGCCGTGTTCGCTTGGTCGCCGGAGGCCTGGATGGACAAGATGAGCGTCCGCGTTCCACCGGAGACAGTCGCGTAGACGTTGACCTCGTCTGAGGAGTCCCAGTCGTTGCTCGGCTGTCCACTTGCGGTGGCGTCGTCCTCTGCGAAGCGCGCTCTGAACTCGAGGCCGCTCGTTACCGACGAGATGTCAATGTCGGGAATCGTGAGGGTGACTGGGTTGGTCCCCCCCGTCGCATCATCCACATCCTGGGCTGCGAAGTAGAACCCATCAGCGCCCGAGAAGGAGACTTGCGTCGAGATCGTCGAGCCGTCCGTCCGTGTGAAGTAGTTGCGCCGGGCGGTGCTGTTGTTTGGGTCGTCGTCCGTAATCGCTTCTGGGACAGAGGTCTCGTACCTGGCGGGGTTGCCGTCCGTCTCGAACGTCTCGAGGTAGATCTGGGATTGAGCCGCGACGCTGCTGGGCAACGCGAGGCAAAGGAGCGCTCCGAGGAGCGAGAGGTAACGAGTCATGACGCGGTGGTAGGAAAGAACAGAATTGAGGTGGCGAGAAAGAGGGTCGTGCCGGTGCGCTCGAACTGGCTCACGGAGCCTGTGTCACATCGAGGTCGACTGCGAACGGCGCCGCAGGCAGACCCTCGCGGTTGGTGAGCGTCGCCTGAACAGGGTTGTTGGCCCAGGCGTAGCGAACGGAAGAGGGGGACGCGACCGCGTCACTCAACAGCAAGACGCGGTCGCCCTCGATGCGGGCGTCGGCCCAGTACCAGCGCCCGTCGGCGTCCTCGAGGGCGAAACCGCCGAGTGGGAGACCCTCGCGAGTGGCGAGCCCGTGACTGGCATGGTCGAACTCGAGGGCGACCGTTCCGTCCTCGAGGACGGCGGATCGGAAGCGGGGGCCGGAGTACTCGAGGTCGGCCTCGCCGTAGACGAGCGTGCGAGCGGCGAGAGCCAGTCGGCGCCCGACGGTGTGCTTGTCGCGCGGGTGGATGTCGTTGGCGTCGCCGACATCGAGGGCGAGGGCCTCGGCCGTGCGGGGGAGACTGAGGGCTGCGCTTTGTGACGCCCGGAGCGCCGGCCACCTGCCGATGTCCTCAGGGCCATCTGGTGGCTGCTGATAGCCAGCGAGCTGAACCCAGAAGAAGGGGAGCGCAGGTCGTCCCCATGCCGATCGCCAGCCGGAGATGAGGGACTGGAACTGGGCTCGGTATGCTTCCGCCTCATTGGCATTCGACTCGCCCTGATACCACAGCACGCCCGCGACGGGAGCCTCAGTGAGAGGGTGGATCATCTGATTCCAGAGTCCCATCGGGACCTTATTGGTTTCCACGGGGCTCATCCGGGCCTCCGTCACGCGAAAGCGCCACTCGCCTGCGAGGGGTCGTCGCTCCCCCGAGGCGTCCTCGAGGAAGAGCAGGCCTTCGCCCCCCTTGAGGCCGCCGCTGCCGCCTCGATCTGTCACGCGAACGGCGAGGACGTTGGTGCCCTGACGGAGTGCCTCCGGCGGGATCGTGTATTGGTCGCGTGCCTGGCTCCCGCCTCGTCCCTGCCCGACCAGCACGCCGTTGACGTAGGTGTGGTCCCCATCGTCCACCAACCCGAGGGACAGCTGAACTCCCTCCGCCGCCTCCTGCGCCGAGGCTTCGAACCGTGTCCGGTACCACGCGACCCCATCGAGGCCGTCGTAGCCCGCCGATTCCCAGCGGACCGGCACACGGATCGTGGTCCACGAGTCGTCCTCGAGGTCGGGAGCGGCGAGCGCAGGTGTCTCACCCTCGACAGGGTCCACGGCGCTGTTCGGGAATGCGCCACCGAGCGCCGAGAGGAGGGCCGATTCTGTGGCCTGGTGCGCGTCGCGAATCTCGGTGCGGAGTGCGGCGATGCCACCATCCTCGAGGCCAAGCATCTCGGCGCTCATGAAGGGCTCGATGCGGCTTCCGCCCCACGAGGCGTGGATAAGTCCAATCGGGACATCGACGTGTTCGCGGATCGCGCGAGCAAACTGGTACCCGACCGCTGAGAACGAGCCTACCTTCTCCGGCGTCGCGGCCTCCCATACGCCCCCTGTGAGGTCCGCTTGTGGCGTCTCGGCGTCCGATCGGGGGACGCGGATGTGCCGGATGTGGTCGTCATTGGCGCCTGCGATCTCCTCTGCGGCACCCATCGCGTCCTCGACGGGCCACTGCATGTTGGACTGCCCCGAGAGCACCCACACATCGCCTACGAGCAGGTTGCGTGCCCGGACAGTTTCTCTGCCCGCTCGCACTTCGAGGATATAGGGCCCGCCGACCTCGAGGGCGGGCACGAGTACGCGCCACGACCCGTCACTGTCGGCCTGTCCCGCGACGCGTGCGCCGCCGAGGCGGACGACAACGTCTTCGCCGGGCGTACTCCATCCCCACACCGGGACCGGCTCGCCGCGTTGCAGGACCGCGCCATCGCTTAGCAGCACGGGAAGACGGAGCTGGGCGTGGACGGCCGGAGCCGCGACGAAGGCGAGCAGGAGAAAAATGGTGCGCATGGCGGTGATGAGTTAGCGCTCGACGCGTCCGGAGCCTGAGCCCTGCGCCAGCTTCTCGACCTCGAGGGCGCTCGTCAGGTTGAGGTCTCCGGGGATGGTCTGCTTCAGCGCGGACGCGGCGACGGCGAAGTTGAGCGCCTCCTCCGCATCGGTCTTCGTGAGGAGGCCGTGGATCAGACCCGCCGCGAAGCTGTCGCCCCCACCGACGCGGTCCACCAGGCGCACGTCGTACTGCCGGGACCGTGTCGCATCCTCGAGGGCGACCGACTTCCCGGCGCCGCCGAGCAGCATCGCGCTCCAGCCGTTGTCGCTGGCGCTGTGGCTTTCACGGAGCGTGATCGCGACCGCCGAGAAGCCGTACTCGGCCTCGAGGGCGTGTGCCAGGCGTGCGTAGCCGCTTTCGTCGAGTTCGGCGTCCGCCGCTGCATCCGCGCCTGAGCCCTTGGTTTTCATTCCCAGCGAGCGGTCGGCATCTTCCTCGTTGGCAATGCACACGTCGACGTGCTCCATCAGTGGTCGCATCGTGGCCTGCGCCTCCTCGGTGGTCCACAGCTTGGAGCGGAAATTGAGGTCGCACGACACCGTCGCCCCGGCGGCCTTGGCGGCGCGGCAGGCGGCCTCGACAGCGGCCTTGGGTTTGACGCCGAGCGCGGGTGTGATGCCAGTCCAGTGGAACCAGTCGGCGCCCTCGAGGGCGGCATCCCAGTCGACCTCGCCGGGGTCCATCTCGCTCACCGCTGAGCTCGCGCGGTCGTAGATGACCTTGGATGGCCGTTGGCTGGCGCCGGTCTCCAGGAAGTAGATGCCCACGCGCTCACCGCCGCGCACGACGAAGCGGGTGTCGACGCCGTAGCGGCGAAGCTGGTTGACCGCCGCCTGACCGATCTCGTGTGTCGGCAACTTGCAGATGAAGCGCGCATCGTGCCCGAACTCCGCTAGGCTAACGGCGACGTTGGCCTCTCCGCCTCCGTAGGTGGCGTCGAAGCTCTGGGCCTGAGTGAAGCGCATGAAGCCCGGCGTGGAAAGCCGGAGCATGATCTCGCCGAAGGTGACGACAGTGGACATGGAAGCAGAGGAGTGCGAATGACAGCCGCCCTCGAGGACGGCTCAGCAAAGTCAGCCTCGAGGCCGCGACCTCGAGGACGAGAGTTAGGCCGCGTCGACGGAGGCGCGGAGGCGACGGGCGTTGTCGGTCAGGCGCGACCAGTCGCCGGCCGCCACGGCGTCGGCCTCGACGAGTGAGGAGCCCGCCCCGACGGCCACCGCACCGGCGCGCAGCCACTCGGTCGCGTTGTCGAGCGACACGCCGCCGGTCGGCATCAGCTTGAGGTACGGCAGCGGCGCCAGCACACCCTTGATGAAGCCCGGCCCGAGCGAGCCTGCCGGAAACACCTTCACGACATCGGCGCCGGCCTCGTAGGCGTGCAGGATCTCGGTGGGCGTGAAGCAGCCCGGCATCACGGCCGCGTCGAGGGCGTGGGCGGCCTCGAGGACCTCGTCCTTGAACACCGGCGAGACGATGTAGCGGGCGCCGGCCTCGATGGCTCGCTGCGCCGTCCCGGCGTCGGTCACGGAGCCGGCGCCGACGAGCACGCTGCCGCGCATGGCGTCGACCACGGCGCGGATGCCCTCGATGGCGTTGGGGACGGTCATGGTGACCTCGAAGCAGACGACGCCGCCGACCTGGAGGGCCTGAGCGATCTCGACGAGCTTGTCGGGCTCGTCGGTGCGGACGACGGCGACGGCTCGGTCGCGCTCGATCCATCGTACGACGTCCTCTCGGGTGTCGGCGGCGGGTTTGTCGAGGAGGGGGTGGAGGGCCATGAGGTCAGCGGGTGTGGGCCTGCCAGAGGCCGAGGAGATAAGTCGCTCCAAGAGCGCGGTCGAAGAGACCGTAGCCCGGGCGAACGTCCGCGCCACGCGGGTGGCCCTGGCGCTCGGACCAGATCTGACGGCCGTGGTCTGGGCGGAGAGGGCCGTCAAAACCGACCGTCGCCAACGCCTCAATGACCGCGCCCAGGTCGACGTCGCCATCGGGGTGAGCCGTCTCGGTAAAGTCCCTCCCTGTGCCGAGTTGACGGACGTTGCGGAGGTGCGCGAAGTGAAGCCGTCCTCGACCCGCGAGCCGCGCTGCCGCGGCAGGGAGGTCTGCCGCTTGTGCAGGATCGGCGCCGAACGAGCCGGTGCAGAACGTGACTCCATTCGACGGTGAGTCGACCAGGTCGCACACGCGGTCAAAGGCGGAGGTGCTCGTGACGACTCTGGGCAATCCGAACAGCGGCCACGGCGGATCGTCCGGATGGATGGCGAGCTTGACACCTGCCGCCTCCGCGACAGGAACGGCGCGTTCCAAGAACCACCCCAGGTGGTCCCACATCCGCTCCGTGTCGATCTCGGCATACGCCGCAAACAGACGTCGCAGGTCGTCCGGGGAGTGCGCATCCATCCAGCCCGGCAGCCCGCCCGAGGCAAGCGCCGTTTCGACGGCCTCGAGGTCGCCCTCGAGGTAGGCCAGCGCCTCCGATCCGTCCTCGAGGCTGCGGTGCAGGTCGGTGCGCGTCCAGTCGAAGACTGGCATGAAGTTGTAACAGACGACCGGCACATCGGCTGCGCCCACAGCCTCTACAGAAGCGCACCAGTTGTCAGCCAGTCGCTCACGGTCGTCGGTGCCCAGCTTGATGCCCTCGGGCACCGGGATAGACTCGATACACGACAGCGTGAGCCCGGCGTCCTCGACGCGTTGGCGAAGCGACGTGACGGCGTCGGCGGTCCACGCAATGCCCGGCGCTACGTCGTGGAGCGCACTCACGATACCAGTGACGCCCGGGATCTGGCGAATGTCATCAAGCGTGACCGGGTCGGACTCGCCGTACCAGCGGAAGGAAAGCACCATGATTAAAAGCCCCCGTAAGCTGCAAATCCGCCGTCAATGGGAAGGACGGCACCGGTGATGAAGCGGGCCGCGGGCGAGCACAGGAAGACGACCGCGCCAGCCACCTCGTCGGGTTCGCCGAATCGCCCAGCAGGCGTGTGGGCCACGATGTCAGCTCCACGCTCGGTGAGCGAGCCGTCGTCGTTGAGCAGGAGCGAGCGGTTCTGCTCGGCCACAAAGAAGCCAGGCGCAATAGCGTTCACGCGGACGCGTCCCTCGGTCTTTTTGGCCAGCTCGACGGCCATCCAACGTGTGTACTGGTCGACTGCGGCCTTGGCCGTCGAGTATCCCACGACGCGCGAGATCACGCGCGTGGCCGTCATCGAGGACACATTCACGACACACCCGCTACCGGGACCGTCGGCGTGGTCGGCAATGGTCTCCCCGAAAACCTGGGTCGGCAGGACGGTGCCCAGCAGGTTGAGGTCCACCACCTTGCGCCACGCCTCGGCCTCGAGGCCGAACGGGCTGTCACCGGGGGAGAGCGTCGCGCCGGCCACATTCCCGCCGGCCGTGTTCACGAGGGCGTCGATCCGGCCGTACCGCTCCAGGACAGCGCCGCGCGCGTCCTCGAGGGCGCCGACCTCGAGGACGTTGGCCTCGACGCCCATGGCGCGCTTGCCGCTCGGGTCCAACTCAGCGGCGGCGGCTTGGGCTTCGTCGGCCTCGAGGCCGAGAAGGACGACGGAGGCGCCGGCGGCCAGCAGGCCGCGCGACATGCCACTGCCCAGCGTGCCGTAGCCGCCGGTGACAACGACCACGCGGCCGTCCAGGCGAAAAGAAGAGGGGTCAGACATCGAGGACTAGTAACCGAGGAGGGAGGGAAGCCAAAGGGAGAGGCCTGGGAACGCCGTCACGAGTCCCAGCGCCACCAGCATGGCGATAAAAAGAGGCATCAGAGGTCGGACCACCTTCGAGATCGTCGTCTCGGCCACGCCGACGCCGACGAACAGCACGCTGCCCACGGGCGGGGTGCAGAGCCCGATGCACAGGTTCAGAACCATCACAATTCCGAAGTGGACGGGGTCCATCCCTAGCTCCACCGCGATGGGCAAAAAGATGGGCGTGAAGATCAGGATCGCCGGCGTCATGTCCATAAACACGCCCACGAACAGCAACACCACGTTGATAATCAGGAAGACCGCGATCGGGTTCTCGAATGCGGTTACGGCGCTAGCGATCGCCTGCGGGAGGTTGACGTAGGCCATGATCCACGACATCGCGATCGACACCGCGATCAGAAGCAGAACGATGGCTGTCGTCGCCGTGGCGTCGAGGAGGATCTGGGGGAGGTCGCGGATGGTGATGCCTCGGTAGGCGAACGCGAGACCGCCAGCGTACAAGACGGCCACCGCCGCCGCCTCGGTTGCCGTGAAGATGCCGGCCACGATTCCGCCAATCACGACGACCAGCAAGAACAGGCTTGGCAACGCCGCTACGAACCGCTTGAGGATCTCTCCGACCGTCGACCATTCACCGGTTGGGTAGCCGCGCCGCCATGCCGTGATTCCAGCCACGGTCATGAGCAAGCCGCCGACCAGCAGGCCGGGGATGTAGCCCGCAAGGAACAGGGCTGCAATGCTGGCGCCGCCGCTCGCCAGCGAGTAGACGATGAGCACGTTCGAGGGCGGGATGATCAGCCCGGTCGTTGCGGACGTGATGTTGACGGCGGCCGCAAAATCTCGGTCGTAGCCCTCTTCTACCATGCGCGGCCCCACCGTCGCGCCAATCGCGCTCGCAGCGGCCACAGCCGATCCTGAGATCGCGCCGAAGAGCATCGAGGCCAGGACGTTGACGAACGCAAGACCTCCGGGAAGTGGCCCCAACAGCGACTTTGCAAGATCAATCAGTCGATCCGCGATGCCGCCGCGATTCATCAACTGGCCTGCCAGAATGAAGAACGGGATCGCGAGAAGCGTGAAGCTGTCCAGGCCGGTCGCCATGCGTTGTGCGACCGTCGTCAGCGCCGCCGTCGGTCCGATGGACAACATCATCGTTGCGACCGTCGCCAGGCCGATGGCAAACGCCACGCGGACCCCGAGTGCAAGCAAGAAGACGAACACGCCGACCAGTACAGCGATGGCCGTGACATCCGCATCGAGGGCGGTCTGCAGGAGAGCAATCGTCATCCGTTCGTCCTCGAGGTCGTGTCCGTATCGAGGGGGACGCCTGGCTGGGCGGCCGCAAAGGACTCGGCGCTCGTCCCGTCGGGGTCGGGCGCATTCATGCCCTTGCCTCTCAACACGCGGACGTAGGTGTTCATCGCCAAGAGCGAGTAGAACGAGATGACCGCGCCGGCGAGCGGTAGCACGGTGTAGACGGCGCTGAGCGAGACGCCGAGCGCAGCGGAGCGCTGCCCGAGCAGCGTCGTGAGGCGAACGAGGTTGCCGCCGCCGTAGACCATCACGCCGGCCGCGAAGAGGAGCACGCAGCCTTGAAGCACGATGCCGAGCGCGGCTCTCGCCTTGGGCTTGTCCTCGAGTGCGCGAGGCAACAGGTCGATGGCAAGGTGCATCCGCTGGCCGACGGCGTACGCGGCACCCAGCATCCCGAGCCAGATCAAGAGGAAGCGGGCCAGCTCATCAGTGAACCCGCTGGGGTTTCCGATGATGAAGCGGGTCACGACCTGCCAGACCACGTTGAGCACGCTCGCGCCCATCAGCACAACGCAGGCCCACGCGAGCACTCGGTCCACGAAAGCCTTCAGGCCGGTGTCAGCGGTGGCGCGGAGGAGGGGGGCGCTCATGGCGAGACCTCAAGGGCTGGTGCGTCGGCGTCTGTCATCCTCGAGGGCGGGTCGTCGTCCTCGAGGTCGCTCCCGATGGCCTGAATCTGTTCGATCAACGATCGCGTCGCCGCGTCGACGTCTGTCAGCATGGTCGCGACACGGTCGGAGAAAGGGATTCGGTCTTCAGCCGTCATGC
The DNA here is from genome assembly GCA_963832985.1 of Rubricoccaceae bacterium. Taxonomy (GTDB): domain Bacteria; phylum Bacteroidota; class Rhodothermia; order Rhodothermales; family Rubricoccaceae; genus Rubrivirga. The sequence continues at coordinate 16,626 of CAWHWG010000001.1, read as the reverse complement.
GGATCACCGTCGCGCCGGCGGCGGTGACGGCCTCGAGGGCGTCTGTCGTGGACTGACGCCACAGCCGCTCTTCGAGGTGAGCGCTGGCGCGTGCGGCCTCCTCGACCCACGCCTTCTCCTGATCGGAGAGCGTGTCCCAGATGGGCGTCCCGATCACCAGCACGTCTGGCACGGCCGTGTGCTCGTTGAGCACGAAGTAGGGTGCGACCTCGTAGTGGCGCGAAAGGAAATAGCTCGGCGGGTTGTTCTCGGCGCCGTCTACGACGCCCTGCTGGAGCGCGGTGTAGAGCTCGCCCCACGAGATCGGCGTCGGGCTGCCGCCCATCGAGCGGACCATCGCCATCGAGGTCGGGCTCTCCTGCACGCGGATCTTCAGTCCCTCGAGGTCGGCGGGGGTGCGGACGGGATTGTCGACGGTGTAGTAGCTGCGGGCGCCGGCGTCGTAGTACGTGAGGCCTCGGAAGCGGAACGGCTGCGTCGAGTCGAGCACGTCGCGGCCGATTTCGCTGTCGAAGAAGGCCAGGCGGTGGGCCTCGTCTCGGAAGAGGTAGGGGAGGGAGAAGACGGCGAACTCAGGAGCGAAGCCCTCGAGGACGGAGGCCGACACCTTCGTCATCGCCAGGCTGCCGATCTGCAACAGCTCCAGGCATTCGCGCTCGCTGCCGAGCTGGCCACTCGGGTACACAGCAAGCTGCAACCGTCCATCGCTCACAGAGTCGACGTGCGCGGCCATCGAGATCATCGCGAGGTGGACCGGATGATCTGTGCTCAGGCCATGACCCAGGCGGAGCACTCGCGTCTCGTTCCCCCCGGCAGACCCGGAGGCGCAGCCTGAGATCCACAGCGCGAGCAGAACGGCGATGGTTCTCATGAGGACACTCCGTTTTGTGATGCCAAAGCCGACCTCGCGGTCGCGGTCTCGCGGTCGAGGTTGTATGCCCTGCGCGGAAGGTCGTAGGCGAGGGCGCGTCCGATCTCGCGGGCCTCGGCGAGACCCAACTGGTGACGGGCGACGAGGCGCCCTAGGTAGTGCGCGTCTACCCGGCGGGCCAGGTCGTGGCGAGCCGGGATAGAGCAGAAGGCGCGCGTGTCGTCGTTGAAGCCGGCCGTGTTGTAGAAGCCTGCCGTCTCGGTGGTCCGCTCGCGGTAGCGCAGCATGCCCTCGAGGGAGTCATGGAACCACCACGCTGGGCCGAGCAGCAACCCTGGGTAGTGCCCTGCGAGCGGTGCGAGCTCGCGGGCGTATGTGCTCTCGTCCAATGTGAACGCGATCATCCGGAAGCCGGGAGCGCTCCCAAACTCGGACAGAAGAGGCTGCAGCGACTTGGTGAACTCGGTCGCCAGCGGAATGTCGGCTCCCTTGTCGGGACCGAAGCGTTCCAAGAGACCATCGCTGTGATTCCGCAGGGCGCCCGCGTGCAGTTGCATCACCAGGCCGTCCTGGGCGCTCATTGCGGCATACTCCATGAGCATGTGAGCGATGAACGCTGCCTCGTCCTCGAGGTCGGCGGTGCCCTCGAGGGCGCGAGTGAACACGTCCTCGAAGTCGGACGCCGCGAGCCGGCCGGTGCGGGCGGTCTCTGAGCCGTGGTCGGTGGCGACGGTACCGAGGTCGGCAAAGACGGCTCGGCGTGTGCGGAGGGCCTGGAGGAACGAGTCGGTATCTTCGATGGCGATCCCGGAGAGCGTGGCTAGCCGGTCGATGTGGCCTGCCCACTCGGGCCGGCTGATGTGCCCGAGGGCGTCGGGTCGGAACGTTGGGATGACGTGACCCTCCCAGTCGTCGGCCTCGAGGGCGGCATGGTGCTCGAGGGTGTCGGTCGCGGCATCGGTCGTGGCCAGCGTATCGATCCTGAACCGATTGAACAGCGAACGAGGCCGGTACTCCGGCGACGCGAGGCGCTCGGAAATGTGGTCGTAGAGCCGATCCGCGGTACTGGCACTGGGGGTTGTTCGAACATCGAACAGCTCATGTAGCTCGTATTCCAGCCACGCTCGCGTGGGGGTGCCTGCGAATAGGTGCCAGTGGGCACAGAACGTTTTCCAGGTTTCACGAGGGGAGACCTGCTCGCGCGTCCCGTCCGCACGCGCAACACCCAGTGCATCGAGGTCGATGCCCTGGCTACACATCATCCGGAGTACATAATGATCCGGCGTGATCAGAAGGCCGGTTGGCTCTGGGAACGGCCGATTCTCCGCGAGCAGAGCCGGGTCGACGTGGCCGTGCGGGCTCACGATCGGAAGCGCTGCCGTTTCCTCGTAGACCGCACGAGCGGCGGTGCGCTCGGCGGGATCGGGGGGGAAAAACCGGTCTGGGTGGAGCTGGAGAGTAGGAGGATTCAAGATTGAACGTTCAATTTGGCAATGTGGGCTCCCGCTGGAAGTCGCCGCGATAGCGAGCTAAGGTCAGAAAAACGGTTCCATTTAGGGCAAATGGCATGGACAGAGCTTAACTCACTCTTGACGGGGAGGTCAAGTCCCCGTATTCTCGACATCGAACACCGACAGCGGAAGCGTTACCGGGCTTAGATGATTGAACAGTTCAAAATAGATTCCAAGCGGGCCACGGTCCGCGACGTAGCTGAGGCTGCGGGTGTCTCCGTGGGGACAGTGTCGGCGGTCATCAACGCTCGTGGGTCGGTCCGTGACGTCACGCGTCGGCGGGTCATGGGCGTCATCGGTGATTTGAACTATGAGCTCCCTCGCGCCGTCGGAAGTGGTAGCAACGGGCGAAGGTCGAAGAGCATCGGCTTGATGGTGAAGGAGGCAGGCAACCCCTTCTATGCCGAAATCCTACTGGGCGTCCGCGAAGGGCTAGGCGAGAACGGCTCCATGCTGTTCGAGGCGACCTCTGAAGGCACGTACCGAGAGGAGGGTCGCGTCCTCGAGGCCTTCCGCGACCACGGCGTGGCCGGCGCCATCGTGGCTCCCGTCGTCGAGGACGCGTCTGATCTGTCGCACCTGTTCCTCGTTCAGCGCCGAGGCTACCCGCTGGTGTTGTTGGGCGAGATCAAGGGACTTCAGGTCCCAAGTGTGACCGTGGACAACGTTCGTGCGGAGAAAGCAGCGGTGGCCTACCTCATCGAGGGCGGGCATGAACGGATCCTGCATATCTCCGGCCCGGCCTACTCGCAGCACAGTCAGGACCGCGTCGCGGGCGTCAAGGAGGCCTTCAGCGAGTCGTCGCTGCGCTTTCACGAGGGCATGGTCGTCGAGGGCGGCGCCGGCCTCGAGGACGGATACCGCGTGGTCCGCGACGTGTTTGGTCGGGGCGGTGAACTCCCAACCGCCATCGCTTGCTTCAACGACCTTGTCGCCATCGGAGCGCTCCGGGCACTCAATGAGCTTGGCCTGTCCGTCCCCGACGACGTGTCGGTGGTCGGCTACGACGACATCGAGATGGCGGCCTACCTCCCGACTCCCCTGACCACCATCTGCGTGCCTTCGCGCGAGATGGGTCGCCGAGCCGCTGAGCTATTGCTCCAGCAACTCGACGGTAACCAATCTGAGACGCCTGAGCGCGTCGTCCTCGATGCGGAGCTGAAGGTCCGCGCCACGTCCCGAACGATTTAGATGACGCCCACTTTCGACGTCCGCTACGCCACGAGTCCTGGCGAGACGGCCGGGATGAACACCGCCGCGCTGCGGGACACATTCCTGATTCCTGAGGTCATGGTCCGGGGTGAGATCCGGCTGACCTACACACACTACGACCGTTACATCGCCGGAGGGGCCGTCCCCGTGGACGCGGCCCTCGTCCTCGAGGCCATCGATCCGCTGAAGGCGGAGTTCTTCCTCGAGCGTCGCGAACTCGGCGTCATCAACGTCGGCGGATCGGGAACGGTCACGGTCGACGGGACGGACTACGCCATTGGCAACCGCGAGGCGATCTACGTCGGGCGCGGCAGCCGCGAGGTCTCGTTCGCCAGCGACGACGCGGGCGAACCGGCCCGTTTTTACCTCAACTCGGCCCCGGCCCACGCCTCGCACCCCACCAAGAAGGTGGCGCGAGAAGACGCCGAGATCGTGGAGGCCGGCGCGGCGGAAACGAGCAACAAGCGGACGATCCGCAAGTTGTTGGTCCAAGGCGTTGTGGATGTCTGCCAACTCCAGATGGGCATGACCGAGCTCGCATCGGGCAGCGTCTGGAACACGATGCCGTCGCATACCCACGACCGCCGCATGGAGGTCTACTTCTACTTCGACGTGGCGCCCGGCCAGGCTGTCTGCCACTTCATGGGACCCACCGACGAGACGCGTCACATCTGGATGCACGATGAGCAGGCCGTGATCTCGCCGCCGTGGTCGGTCCACTCGGGCGCCGGCACGGGCAACTACGCCTTTATCTGGGGCATGGCCGGCGAGAATCTCGATTACGGCGACATGGACACCGCCGACGCCCTCGACCTGCGCTGATGAGCATGGACCTCTTCCGGCTCGACGGCAAGGTGGCGCTCGTGACGGGCGCCACACACGGCCTTGGCATGGCGATGGCCCGAGGGCTGGGCCGCGCCGGTGCGACGCTGGTCGTCAACGGCCACTCGTCCCAAGAGCGGATCGACAACGCCCTTGAGGTCTACCGCGCCGATGGCGCCACGGCCCACGGCTACCTGTTCGACGTCACGGATCAAGACGCCGTCCTCGAGGCCGTCTCCCGCATCGAGGACGAGGTCGGGCCGATCGACATCCTGGTCAACAACGCGGCCGTGATCGAGCGGACGCCGCTGCTGGACATGGCCCTCGAGGACTGGAAGCGGGTCGTCGAGACAGACCTGACGGGCGTATTCGTGATGACGCAGCCGGTCGCGCGCGGCATGATCGAGCGGGGCGGCGGCAAGGTCATCAACATCTGCTCAATGATGAGCGAGTTGGGTCGTGACTCCGTCGGCGCCTACGCTGCGGCCAAGGGCGGGCTCAAGATGCTGACCCAGTCGATGGCGACCGAATGGGGTCGCCACGGCGTCCAGGTCAACGGCATCGGGCCGGGCTACTTCGCGACTGAGCAGACCGCGCCGATCCGCCAGGACGGGCATCCGTTCAACGAATGGATCATCAGCCGCACGCCCGCCGGTCGGTGGGGCGACCCGTCCGACCTCGAGGGCGCGGCGGTCTTCCTGGCCTCGCGAGCGAGCGACTTCGTCAACGGCCACGTCCTGTACGTGGACGGCGGAATTCTGGCGACCATCGGCCGCCCTCAGGACGCATGAGAATGATTGCGCTCCTGCTCTCGGCCTCGATGGCGACGCTTATGGCGCCGGCTGTTTTCGCACAGGCGACGGTTCGCGTCGAGAACCCGACGGACCGCGTTCGCACCGACGAGGTCGTCTCCGTTCGTTGGGACGCTCTCGAGCGCCGCGTCTCTGGCCTCGAGGCCGACCGCGTACGCGTCATGGATGCCGACGGCGCTGAGGTGCCCGTCCAGGTGATCGACGCCGACCTAGACGGGACGCCCGACGAACTGCTGATGTTGGTGAGCTTGTGGCCCGGTCAGTCGCGCGACCTCGAGGTCGAGGCCCAGCCTGCGGCTATGGTCGCGCGCCGAGCGAACGCGCACCACGACGCCCGACGCGACGACATCGGGTGGGAGAACGGTCAGATCGTGTTCCGCACCTACGGCGCTGGGCTCGTCGCCCTCGAGGACTTGGTCAGCAGCGGCTTCGACGTCTGGGCCAAGAGGACCGACAGCCTCGTCCTCGAGGACTGGTACGCCGACGGCGATTATCACATCGACCATGGCGAAGGTGCCGACTTTTTTAGCGTCGGTCGCTCTCTCGGGGCCGGCGCGACGGCGGTCTGGGACGGCGCGTCGCTGTGGCCCGCGCCCAACTTCTCCAGCCACCGCATCGTGGCGGACGGGCCGCTCCGCGCTGTCGTCGAGACCACGCACGGTCCGTGGCTGGCCGGCGACCTCGAGGTCGAGGAGACGCGCCGCATCACCGTCGATGCGGGACGGCCGTCGTTCCGACTCGAGAGCACCTTCGTTAGTCCCGGCTCGGAAGCGCTTCGAATTGCAACCGGCAACGTGGACCGCGCTGACATTGTCGCCTCGTTTGGCGAGACCGAGGGCTGGGCGTGGCTCAGCACCTGGGGGCCCGTCGACCCCTCGAAGGGCGGCCACGGTGACCTGGGCGCCGCGGTCCTGTCGACCGCCGACCGCCTCCTCGAGGTCGACCAAGCCAACGGGCACCACCTCTTCGTGGTCCGCCCGCCGAAGAACGCGTCGGTCGTGACGCACGTCGTCTCGGCGTGGTCCGCCGCCGGCGAGGTCGAGACCACCGGCGACTGGTGGACGCTCATCAAGGACGAGGCACACCGGCTGGCGCACCCGCTCCGCGCCTTCGTCGTCGCCGAACCGCTCGACGCCCGCGCCGCCCTCGAGGCCGCCGCCGACCGCCTGCGCCCGTTCCTTGGCCGGCCCGCCCTCGAGGGCGAGATCCCGCGCTCCCTCGAGCCCGATGGCGAACTCGACGCCTCCCCCGCGCGCGAGTGGACGAGCGGGTTCTACCCCGGCACGCTGTGGCTGCTCAGCGAGGCGACCGGCGACGGTGCCTTCCGAGACGCGGCTCGCCAGTGGACCGCACTCGTCGAGGGCGAGAAGACGAACGGCGGCACGCACGACATGGGCTTTAAGGTCTATAACAGCGCCGGCCAGGGCCTTCGCTTGACCGACGAGGACCACTACCGCGACGTCGTCCTCGAGGCCGCCGAGACGTTGGCGACGCGGTTCGACCCCGACGTCGGCGCGATCCGGTCGTGGGACTGGGGTTCGTGGCAGTTCCCGGTCATCATCGACAACATGATGAACCTCGAGCTGCTCTACGCGGCCTCGAGGCTGAGTGGCGATTCCCGGTTTTCGGACATCGCGACGCAGCACGCCCGCACGACGCTCGCCAGCCTTTTCCGAGACGACGCGAGCTCGTTCCACGTCGTCCAGTTCGATGACGCGACCGGCGAGGTCTTGGAGCGCGGCACATGGCAGGGCTACAGCGACGCCTCCGCGTGGACACGCGGCCAGGGCTGGGCGCTCTACGGGTTCACGATGGCCTACCGCGAGTCGGGCGAGCCCGAGTTCTTAGCCCACGCGCAACGCGTCGCAGACTTCATTCTTGACCACCCGCGTCTGCCCGGCGACGGCGTCCCGACGTGGGACTTCGACGCACCTGCCGGCCTCGATGAGCCACGCGACGCCTCGGCCGCCGCCGTGATCGCGTCCGGTCTGTACGAGTTGGCCGGGTTCGCCCCTGAGCACCGCGAGCGCTACGTCGAGGCCGCCGACCGGATGCTGGCCGCGCTCTCCCAGGACTACCTCGCGCCCGCCGACCTCGACGAGCCGTTCGTCCTCGACCGCAGCGTCGGCAGCGTGCCGGGCGCCTTCGAGGTCGACGTCCCACTCGTCTACGCCGACTACTACTACGTCGAGGCCCTGCTCCGACGCATCGCCCTCGACGACGCCCCCGCCCTCGGATCCCGATGACGCTGACCCGCTTTTTGATTCTGGCGCTCTGCGCTGCCGCCCCCGCCGTCGCCCAAGACGGCCGGACGGTCACTAACCTCAATGCCGACTGGTCCTACCTCGAGCAGGCCCATAACACACCGAGCGCCGCCCTCGAGGCCGAGGGCTGGGAGATGGTCTCGCTGCCCCACAGCTGGAACGTCTGGGACACCGCCGACCTCGAGCCCGGCTACCGCCGCGACGCGAGCTGGTACCGCAAGTCGCTCGACCTCGAGGTCGAGGACGGCCGCCGCTACCTGCTCTACTTCGAGGGCGCAGCCATGAAGGCCGAGGTGTATGTCAACGGCGAGCGGGCCGTCGGCCACGTCGGCGGCTACGTCGGGTTCGACGTCGACATCACGGACCACGTCGAGGATGGCGCCAACGACGTCATGGTCTGGGTCTCGAACGCCTACGACCGCGACCTCATCCCGTCCCAGAAGGCCGACTACTTCATCTTCGGCGGCCTCACGCGCGACGTCTGGCTCAAGGACGTCCCGGCCACCTACCTCGACCGCGTCCACGTCATGACGCCGTCGGTCACCGCTGAGAGAGGAGAGGTCGCGTTGCGAGTCGCCCTCGAGGGCGCGTCCGCTGGGCACGCCGTCCAGGCGCGCATCGTGGACCCAAACGGGCAAACGGTCCAGACATCCCGTGCCACGGCCGTCACCGGCGACCTCGAGGTCGCGTTCGACGCCGTCCGCGATCCCATGCTGTGGTCGCCGGCCTCGCCCTCGATGTACCGCGTCGAGGTCGACCTGATGCACGATGGCCGCGTGACGGACTCGGTCACCGAGCCTCTTGGCTTCCGCTGGTTCGAGTTCGTCGAGGGCGGGCCGTTTATGCTGAACGGCGAGCGCCTTCTGCTGCGCGGCACACACCGCCACGAGGAGCACGCCGGCTACGCCTCGGCAATGCCGAACGGACTCCATCGCCGCGACATGGAGATGATGAAGGAGGTCGGCGCCAACTTCGTCCGCCTGGGTCATTACCCCCAGGACCCCGAGGTCTACCGCGCTGCCGACAGCCTGGGCCTCCTGATCTGGGACGAGCTCCCGTGGAACCGCGGCGGCATAGGCGGTCCGGCCTGGATGGAGAACACCGAGCGGTTGCTCCGCGAGCAGATCGACCAGAACATGAACCACCCCTCGATCATCTTGTGGTCGCTGGGCAACGAGATCTACTGGCTTCCCGACTTCGAGGGCGGCGACGACACGGATCGCCTTAACGCGACGCTCCAGCACTTGCACGACGTCGCCCACGAGCTCGACCCGTCGCGGCTGACGGCCATCCGCAAGTACTACGACGGCTCCGACATCGTCGACGTGTTCTCGCCCTCGATCTGGGCCGGCTGGTACTCGGGCGTCTACACCAAGTATGAGGACGCGCTCATCGACGCGCAGCAGACGTACCCGCGTCTGCTCCACATGGAGTTCGGTGGGTCGAGCCATGTCGGGCGCCACACCGAAACGCCCATCGACGGTGAGGGCTTCGTGGACCCCGACCAGTGGGCCGAGGCCGTCAGCCAAGTCGAGGTGACCAGCATCGCGAACAACGGCGACTGGTCCGAGAGCTACATCGTGGACCTGTTCGACTGGTCGCTCCGCGTCTCCGAGACCCTGCCTGACTTTACCGGCAACGCGCAGTGGGCCTTCAAAGACTTCGGCACGCCGCTCCGCCCAGAGAACGACTTGCCGTACGTCAACCAGAAGGGACTCGTCACGCGCGACGGGACGCCGAAGGACGCCTATTACGTCTTCCGCAGCATGTGGACCGACCCCGACGACGGCGACGCGCCGATGTGCTGGATCGAATCGCACACCTGGACCGAGCGGGCTGGGCCTCCTGGCGAGACCTTGCCAGTCACGGTCTACTGCAACACCGACGCCGCGAGCCTCGCCCTCGACGGCCGCGCCCTGGGCACGCTCCAGCGCGATCCCGCCGTCTTCCCCGCCGCAGGCCTGAGCTGGGACGTCCCGTTCGCCGTCGGACAAAACACCCTCGTCGCCATCGGCCTCGAAGACGGCGACGCGGTCACTTCTGACACCCTCGTGGTCACCTACCACGACACGCCGCCAGGCACCGCAAGCGAGATCATCCTCACGACTGAGCCCATGTCGAACGGGCACCTCTTGGTTGTCGCGACGATGCGCGACAGCGACGGCCGCCGCGTCCTCGACTACGAGGACGACGTCTACTTCAGCCTCGACGGCGCCGGCGAGCTGATGGTCGGCTGGGGCACGCCGACGCGGAGCCAGCGCGTCGCCTTTGCGAACGGACGCGCCGCCATCGAGATGGTCCCCGGCGACGGACCGGCCACTGTGAGCGCACTCAACCAGGACTTCAAGGGGAGCTACCTGCCGATCCCCGCGCCGGCCAATCGCGCCCAGCGCTAACCCGAGGCCACGGCCTCCCACCACCATGATTCGACTCCTTTCTCTATCTGTTCTGGCCGTCGCCCTCATGGCGCCAGTCTCAGCAGCGCCCACCCTAGAGGCCACCGTCCTCGAGGTCGCGCCCGTCTACGATGCGGTCGTGACCGGGACCGTCACCGACGCCGGATCCGGCGATGCCCTGATCGGTGCAGCGGTCCGTGTCGAGGGTACGTCTCTCGGTGCTGCGACAAACGCCAGCGGCCAGTACCAGACTGGCTCGCGTCCCGAGCGGTCCGCAGGTGATCCTCGTAACCTACCTCGGCTACCGCGCCGAGCGCCTCGAGGTCGTGGTCCCCGAGAGCGGCTCGCTCGACCTCGATGTCGCCCTCGAGCTCGACGTGGTTCGCGGCGAGGAGGTTGTGGTGTCCGCCCAGGCTGAGGGGCAGGTGGCCGCCATCAACCAGCAGCTGCGCGCCAACCAGATCGTCAGCGTTGTGTCGGCTGCCCGCCTGCAAGAACTGCCGGACGCCAACGCCGCCGAGTCGGTGGGCCGTCTGCCAGGCATCTCGATCCAGCGCGATGCGGGAGAGGGGCAGAACGTCGTAATTCGCGGTCTGTCGCCGAAGTACAACAACGTGACCGTCAACGGCGTCGCCCTGCCATCGACCAACTTCGATACGCGGGCCACGGACTTGAGCATGGTCTCCTCCGAGATGCTGGCCGGCGTCGAGGTCTACAAGTCGCTCACGCCTGACCAGGACGCCGATGCCATCGGCGGGTCGGTCAACTTCACGCTCCAGGGGCGCCCGATGGTCTTCGCACCCAGGCGCTCGTCCAGAATGGGTACAACGGTCTGACCGGCTCGTTCAACCAGTACAAGGGCAACGCGTCCGTCGAGCAATCGCTTCCTCGACAATCGGGTCGGCGTGTTCTTCCAAGGCAACCTCGAGCGCGTCGACCGCAGCTCGGAGCGGATCTCGGCCGACTACCTCAACCAGCGCCGCAGCAGCGACGAAACCAACACGGCTCTCCTGGTCGACGAGGTGGACATCCGAAACCGGTCGGAAAACCGCGACCGCTATGGCCTGAGCCTGATGCTGGATTACCGGCTGCCGATGGGCACGATCCAGTGGACCAACTTTGTCAATCGCCTAGACCGCTCGTACGTCTCCCGCGACAACACCTACAACCCGAGCGAGTCCGGCGTCACCTACGACATCCGCGACGCACAGCTTCAGACCGACGTGTTCAGCTCGGCACTCTCGGCCGAGTTCAATCTGGCCGATCTGGCCACGCTCGACGTCACGGCCAACCGCTCGACCTCCGAGATCGAGCACGCCCTATGACAGCCGCGCTCGGTTCCGCGAGAACTCGGCGTTCAACTCTCAGAGCTGATTCGCGATGAGGGACCACAGATCGTCCCGTCCTTTGCGGTCGGCAACATCGACAACACGTTCTTCGAGCGACTCGACTTTTCCCAGCAGGTCGGGAGACGAGCAAGACCTTGGCCTTCAAGGCAACCTTCGGGTTCCGTTCATGGCCGGGTCGTGGCTCTCGGGATACGTCAAGACGGGCGCCAAGTACCGCGCCAAGGACGCGCGTCGAACGACAACACCCAGCGCTACCAGTTCCTCTTCTTCGGCGGTGACAACGGTGGCCTCGATGAGCTCCGCGAACTGTTCCCCGATGCGGAGTCCTCGACTGGTGGTCAGGTCGGGCTGCGGTCGTTCCTGGACAGCGACAACTCCAGCACCGACATCCTGGGTGGCGACTTCACGGTCTCGAGCACGCCCGTCCTCGATCTCGCACGCCTGACACAGGAGGCGTTTCGTGACAGCATGCGTCAGGCCGTCTGGGGCGACTTCCGGGACTTCACGGCCAACGAGGACGTCACGGCCGGCTACGTCATGACCGAGCTCAACTTCGGCCTCGCGTGATGATTCTGCCCGGTGTCCGCTACGAGCAGACGAACACATTCTACAACGCCTTCTTCGGGCGTGTCCCCCAGCTCGACACAGACATCGACGCAGACCAGGTGGTCCTGCGCGACACGACCTCGGAGCAGAGCTACGGCGACTGGTTCCCGATGGTGCAACTGCGCGTCCGCCCGACGAACTGGTTCGACGTGAGGCTTGCCTATACCCGAAACGCAGTCGCGCCCGGATTTCCAAGACACGTCGCCACAGGTGCGAATCAGCGACACCAGCCAGACTCATCAGCAAAGGCTCTCCCGGTTTGCGCCCGGCTCAGGCTCAGAACGTCGACGCCTACGTGTCCTTCTACTCTAACCGCATTGGACTCGTTCAGTGTCGGCGGCTTCTACAAGCGGATCGAGGGCGTGATCTACAACGCTGACATTCGGCTCCAGAACCAGGAAGTCGCTGATGCGAACGGATTCTCCGACTTGGTGGGCTACCGCATCCTCGAGCCGCGCAACCTCGACACCCCGACCATGGTGCGCGGCATCGAGGTCGACTGGCAGGCCAACCTGTTGTGGCTGCCCGGCCCGCTGAGCGGAATCACCTTTAACGCGAACGTCTCGCGCATCTTCTCGGACACCGAGGTCGAGCGCGTCCGCTCGACCACGGAGACGGGCCCGCCACCATTCTTCCTGCCGACCGTGACGTTCTCGACGGTCCGCCAGGAGGTTCGCCTTCTGGACCAGCCCGACTGGGTGGCCAACGTCTCGCTGGGCTATGACCGCGGGCCGTTCTCTGGCCGAGCCTCTGTTCTGTACCAGGAGGGCAACCTGACGGGGTACGGCAGCAACGACCGGACGCTGTCGTTCTTCGATACCTACGTCCGCTGGGACGCGCAGGCGAGCTATCGCATCATCCCAGCGCTCCAGCTCTTCGCCCAGCTCAACAACCTCACGAATCGCCCTGACCTCGCGCTTCAGAGCACGGGTCGGTTCCTGGCAGAGGAGGAGTCCTATGGCCGGTCGTTCAACCTCGGCCTTCGCTTCCGCCCCTAACCCCCGTTCGGCCCTGCGACTGGGCCGGGCCGAGACTCTGTCTTGGCCTCGTGTCGCTCTCTCTCTCCCCACCGCTTTCATGTACACCGCTACTTCCTTCCGCAGGCTAGGCCTGCTCGCCGCTGCGGCATTCGCGATGGCGTTCACGCCAGACGCGAGCGCACAGTCGCCGCTTATGGTCGCACCTGGGCCAAATACGCTCAACGATGCCATCGAGAATGACACAAACCGTCCTGCCGATCGTGTCTACGTCTTGCAGCGTGAGGCCTACTACGGCGTCACCCGCGAGATCAACAACCAGGGCTTTACCCTCCGCATCGCAGCAGCTGAAGGCACGACCAATCGGCCAGTGATCTACCCTGCGCCCGACTCGGACGGCAACACGCCCGGCAGCCGGTACTTCAACCTCGCTGGTGACACCGAGTTTACAGGCATCTACTTCCTGGCCGTCGATCCGAGCCAGGGTGAGGTCGCGACCGCCTTCGCTCTCAACAATCCAGGCATGCGCTTCGTCGTGGAGGACTGTGTGTTCCAGGGTGGCCGCTCGCGGCTGATCGAGATCAACGTGGACGACACGAAGCTGTACTTCACCGATAGCCAGTTCCGCAACTTGATCCGCAACGACGGAAGCTCCAACGGCCGCCCGATCGATTACCGGACGGTCCGCGCCGACTCCCTCGTGATCGAGAACACGTCGTTCCTGAACGTCTCTGGTTACCTCGTTCGATACGACGGCCCCGTCATCGAGAACGTGATCTTCAACCACAACACGATCTACGGCACGGGCCGCGAGCTGACGACGAACGCGTTCGGCACGCAGGTCATCAACTATCAGTTCACGAACAACCTGATCGTCAACCCATACGGGTTCGGTCAGGCACCGGTCGCTGAAGGGTCGCTCGCTCAGGGTGTGGTCGCCCTCGACTCGCTCGACATCGGCATCGACAACGGCTTCACGGAGTCGGACCGAACGATTCGGATCGAGAACAACGGCTACATGATCACCGACGATCTCCAGGCGTTTTACGACTCAAGGACGGCGTCTGGCGACTCGGTCCAGGCCCGCATTCTCTTGGACAACGGACTCGATCGAGTACGTCGAGGCCAACCCCAGCGTGCAAATCGGCAACAACGAGACGTACGACCTCGACTTCGTGAGCCCGCCGGACCTGACGAGCTACATCGCGTACCTCAACGCCTTCCGCGACGGCGCGGCGGATCCAGGGACTTGGGTCTTCGGCCAGCCGGATGGCAACCTGTTCCCTGCCACGCAGCCGCCGCCGGAGAACCTGGCGTACTCGACCTCGAGCCCGGCGTACACCGCCGCGCAGGCTGGCTACCCGCTCGGTGACCTCAACTACTTCCCGGCCGTTCGGGAGATGTGGGAGAATGAGGGCGGACGCTCGGTCGCGAACGAGGGCGCTCTCGAGGCCGACGGCTTTGTGCTCTACGGCGCGGCCCCGAACCCGACGGCCGGCGCGACGTCGCTCCGCCTCGACCTCGACGTGGCAGCAACGGTCACCGTCGACGTGTTCGACATGCTGGGCCGCCGCGTCCTCGAGGTACCGGCTGAGGCCGTGCCGACCGGTCAGGGCCACTCGGTCCGCCTGGACGCGCAGCTCCCGTCGGGCATCTGACCTCGCCCGCGTCTCGGCCGAGTCCGGCGATGGCGTCCGCGTCCTAACGACTCGCTTCACGGTCGCTCGCTAGCCGCGACGTTGACAGTGGCCTCGGTGATCGCGGTGATCGCCGGGGCCTTTCTCGTGACCGACACCGGCACTAGCCTGCGACGGGCGTCCGTCCGGCCTCGACGACCTGAGCGTCCTCGAGGTCGGACCTGCGCTCCCGGTGGGATCCCTACTACAACCTATTCCGACGTCTCCGATGGTGCTCCGCACGATCATTCTGGCCCTGGCTGCGACAGTCGCCTGCACGGCGCAGACGTATGAGTCCGACATCGTCTTTACCGGCGACGACGGCCGGCTCCAGTACGTCTCGGATGCCGAGGACAACCGCATCCCCGACTTCTCCGTTGCCGGCTACCAAGGCGGAGGCGTCCCGCTCCCGGTCGTTCCGACCTCGAGGACGATCGGCCCTGTCGAGGGCGACGACACGGCCTCGATCCAGGCTGCCATCGACGAAGTCGAGGCCCTGGCGCCTGACGTCGATGGCTTCCGTGGCGCCGTCGCTCTCGACGGCCGGGCACGTACCAGGTCAACGGGACGCTGACCATCGACCAGAGCGGCGTCGTGCTGCGAGGTGCTGGCGACGGCGAGGACCCGGCGACGAGCACCGTTCTGGTTCGCGAGGACCCCGGGCAGGAGCCCATCATCTTCGTTGGTCGCATCAACTCGGCGGGCGGTGACGCCATCATCAGGCGCGTCCAGGGTCGGGCGTTCTCGTTCGTCGCCGACGACATCGTGCCCGTCGGAGCACGTTCGGTACGCGTCTTGAACCCCGAGCGGATGCGGCCCGGCCTCGAGGTCGTGGTGTACCACCCGGCGACGGCCCAATGGATCGAGGCCGTCGACGGAGGCGCGACGTTCAGCGACCCCGACTGGCAGGTGAACGAGTACCCTATCGGGTACGCCCGGACCGTCCTCGAGGTCGATGGCGACCGGATTACGCTCGACGCGCCGCTCTTCTACCGGCTCGACAGGTCCATTTCGCAGTCGTACGTCTACCCCCGCGATGTGTCGGGCGTAATCGAGGAGGTTGGTATCGAGGACATGCGCATCGAGATCGAGACGCGCGGCCCGACCGACGAGACGCAGGCTCAGAACGCCCTCGAGGTCGTGCTCGTCGAGAACGGGTGGGTCACGAACGTGACGGCACGCCACTTCTGGCACGCCGGCATCTCGGTCAAGAACTCGCGCTACGTGACCGTTCGCGACTGCCAGGCGCTCGAGCCGCACTCGATCGTGACAGGCAGCCGACGCTACAATTTCGAGGTCGAAAAGTCGCAACTCATCCTCTTCGAGGGCAACTACGCGACGGACGCTCGCCACGCCTATGTCGGTAACGGGACGACTCTCGACTCGGGCATCATCTTCCTTGACAACACCTCCGAGAACGCGTTCACATCGAGCGAGTCGCACCGGCAGTGGGGGACGGGATTCCTGTATGACAACCACACCGAGATCGGGTCGAACGGGACGGGCACGAGCGACCGCCGCATCCATCTCGGCAACCGTGGCGACTTCGGAACGAGCCACGGCTGGGCGTGCGCCAACTGCGTCGTGTGGAACGCCGAGATGAACGGCGCGCTGGTCATTGTCGAGAAGCCGCCGACGGCGCAGAACTACGCGATCGGCGTGCAGGGGCAGGTCTCGAACCGCGGTCCCTTCCTGTTCCGCAGCGACTCCTACATCGAGGGGACCAACCAGGAAGGCCTGGAGCCTCGCTCGTTGTACCTCCGACAACTCGCCGACGGCTACCGGCCGGTCGCCAACGAGTCCGGCGACCTCAAGGTCGGGCTGCGTGCGCCGGCGCCCAATCCGGCGACCTCGAGGACGCGCGTTTTCGTTTGAACTCGCGGCACCATCTGATGTGCGCCTCGTCGTCCTGGATGTGCTCGGGCGAGTCGTACGGACGGTTTCCAAGGGCGCGTTCCCTGCGGGCGTCCACGACCTCGAGGTCGACACCACGCGGCTCGCGCCGGGGACGTACCTCGTCCATTTGCAGGCTGGGGCGTCCGTCGAGTCCCACCCATTTACCGTCGTACGATGAGTATCCGTCTTCTGTCAATCGCCGTGTTAGCCATTCTCGGCGCGTCGTGCGCCACG